>NZ_CP183987.1:4800000-6869375 GCF_049913245.1 Pseudoduganella sp. R-32
TGACGGGCCAGATCGCGCCGGCAAAGCCGCTTTCCGCCATGTTGTTCATCACCTGGGTACCCATGCGGTCGGGCCGCAGCGAGGCGCCGAAAATGGCCACCGAACCGGGGTCGAACAGGCTGTCCATATTCCTGATGCTCATGGCGGCTTTCCCTTACCAGCGTGAATAGTGGTCCTCGGTCACGCCTGCCAGTTGCGTGACGATGCGTTTCGGCCCTTCCGGCTCGCTGCGTACCCAGCCGCTGAAGTGGCCCACCGGCTGGATGTAGCGGCTGGCAGCTACCAGCAGGTTGCGGTCCTGGCGGCGCGCGCCGTCGGGGGTAAAGAACAGCTCCAGCTGGTCGTCTTCGGTGAAGATGTGCCAGCGCTGCATGGGGTCGTGCGGGTCGAAGATGAAATGCGCAGGAGCCAGCGGCACCACTTCGCCATCGATCCAGAGCGCATTTTCGTGGCCGCCGAAATAGCCCGATTGCAGGTTGAAGCCCATTTCCAGGTTGTGCCCGGAGGCCCAGCGCCACGAAGTTTCACGTGCCAGCAGGCCGTTCGAATAATCGAAGCTGGCCACGCCTCCATCGAGCTTGTATTGGTCGCGGAAGGTGCGTATTTCACCGTTCAAAGGCATGCCGGGCGACTTCTGCGTGCCGTGCAGCGCCCCGCCCGCCACCGGCCCTGTCGCCAGCAGCAGCGGCGCGATCGGCGGCCCGAATTCTGCGTCGATCTCCATGTAGGGGCAGCGCAAGGCCAACTGGAAGCGTTCGCCTTCCAGCGGTTCGATGCTGACCTGGGCGCTGCGCGTGCGGAACCAGCTTGCCGCGCCGGCGTGCTCGCCGACGCCGACCGACATCCGGCCCGGCAGGCCGTCTTGCGAGAAGTTGGCCATCATATCGTTGTCGTTGCGATCGAAGGCGTAGGCGAAGCAGGTGCTGGTCCAGCCCAGGTCGACGATGGCAACTGCCGCCATCACCTGCTCCGAAACCAGCGAGACGTAATGCCATTTCTTGTGATGGAAGCGGCGCCACAGTCTGCCGCGCGCATGCTCGCCAGCCAGCAAATGCCAGTCGAAAGATTGCGTCGCGCCGGAAAAGCGGCCCAGCAAGGGCTTGCCGTCGGTGCCCACCACGCGTTGCGGCGCCGGGGCGAGCTTCATTGTTCGACTCCCTGGCCGTCCAGCTCCGCCTGCAGCGTGGCGGCGAATCCGGGCGGCTCGCTGGCCTGCACCTGCACCTGCGGGCAGCCATGCCAGTTGGCCAGGCGCTGCACCGCGCCGGCAACGTCGCGCACGAAGCGCTCGCTGACGCGGGCGCCCGGCTCCAGCACCAGTTTTTTCAGTTCGAACGTGCCGCCGCGGCGATGCGCCTTGGCGTCGATGCGGCCCACTAGTGCGCCGCGGCGCAGGATAGGCAGCGTGAAGTAGCCGTAGCGGCGCTTTTCGGCTGGCGTATAGCACTCAAGCCGGTAATCGAAGTCGAACAGGTCCAGGGCGCGGCGGCGGTCCCACACTACCGGGTCGAAAGGCGACAGGATGGTGGTGAGCGTCGGCGACAGGCTGCCTTCGGCTGCCGCTTGCGCCAGGTCCGCCAGGTCGTGGTGGATGTACACCGGGTCTTTCCATCCGTCGACGCGGGCGCGCAGCAGCAAGCCTTCCTCGGCCAGCGCTTCGAGGTCGGGACGCGGCGGCTTGGTGCGGTAGTAATCGGCCACCCAGGCGCTGCGCGCAAGACCCAGGGCGCGCACCGATTTCAGCGCCAGTTCGCGCCGGGTTTCATCCATGCCGGGCATGCGGCTGTCGTCCCAATCCGGCAGCACGCGCTCGGCCAGGTCGTACACGCGCTGGAAATTCTGGCGCCGCGCGATCATCAGCTCGCCGGCGGTGAACAGCACTTCCAGCGAGCGCTTCTCCGGCTTCCATTCCCACCATCCGCCGCCCTTGCCGTCGGTACGCTCGAAATCGGCGGAGCGCACCGGCCCATTGCTGCGGATATGCTGCAGCACGCGCTCGACGTCGGCGCGCCGTTCCTTCATCCACTGCGCCGAATACTTCCATCCCATCGCGCTCGGATCGACCATGCGATGGCGCAGCAGGCGGTAATCTTCGATCGGCACGAAGCACGCTTCATGCGCCCAGTATTCGAACAGCGCCCCTTCGGCCAGGTGCTCTTCCAGCCAGGGCTGGGGATAGTCGCCCAGGCGGCTCCACAACACCAGGTAGGGGCTGCGCGCCACCACATGGATGGTGTCGATCTGCAGCACGCCCATGCTGCGGATCGCTTCCAGCACGTCGCCTTTCTGCGCCTTGCGCCGGCGCGGTTGCAGCAGGCCTTGCGCAGCCAGGTGCAAGGCACGTGCCGCGGCGAGGGAGAGATTCAGTTCGGTCAAGACTCGATTCCTGTAGGGTGTGAACGCCTATTCTAATAGCGAATTGACAGTATTTCTTGGCATTTTGCGAATGATGGTGGCTGCCAGGCAGCATTGATCCGTTTTTTTGACCCCGCTGCCGGGGTTTGAGTGCAAAATAAGCCTGTGCCAACATCCACCGCCCGTCAGATTTTCCGCAAGCTGTATCGCATGATACTGCTGCCCTCTTTCACGCTGGTTTTGCTGGTGGTAATGTGGGCCGACGTGTTCTACCAGCTCAGGCAGGACGCTGAAAGTGCGCATTACGACGCCGTCCAGCACAGCCATTCGCTGGCGCGCACGCTGGCCGAGCACTCCGGCCATTTGCTACGCCAGGCGGACCATGCCACCCAGCTTTTCAAGCTCAAGTTCGAAGAAACCAACGGCGCCCTGCGCCTGCCCGAATTCAGCAAACGCGGCGGCCTGCTGGACTCCGTCATGCCGGCCCGCCTCGAATTGCCGATCGCCCTGATCGACGCCAACGGCAAGCTGGTGGAGAGCATGCACGGCGTTTTCCCGGCCAATTCGGCCAACCTGGGATTCTTCAAGGCCCTTGCCACGACAGCCGGCGACGCAGCCCTGGTCACCAACCCGATGGTGGAACCGATCACCAGGAAGTGGCAAATCCAGATCGCACGCCGGCTGGACGACAAGGCTGGCAAGTTCGCCGGCGTGATCGTGCTGATGATCGACCCGGCCTATTTCGTCGAGGACTACGACCGCCTGCACGTGGACGAAGGCGGGCTGGTCATGCTGATCAGCCGCGACACCGCCCTGGCTACCGGCCGCGTCGACGAGAAGCTGTTCATCACCGACACCATCGACTACGTCGCGCCGGCCGACCCGGTCAACCTGCCGGAAGAACTGCTGCTCAAGACCCCTATCGACAAAACGGAGCGCATCTACGGCTTTCGCGACATGCCGCGCTACTCGCTCACCGCCGTGGTGGGCGACGCCAAACAGCACGCGCTGGCCAAGTACTATAGCCAGCGGCGCCTGTACTTTGGCGTCACCGCCATCGTTTCGGTGGTGGTGCTGGTATTCAGCCTCCTGCTCACGCAGCAGGCGCAGCGCCTGCGCGAGAGCACCCGCGAAGCGACCTACGCGCGCGAAAAGCTGCACGCCGCCGTCGATGCCAGCCTTGACGCCCTGTTCCTGATCAAGGCCTGCCGCGCCGGCGGCAACGCCGGCGCGATTACCGATTTCATCCTGGTCGACGTGAACGAGCGCGGCGCCCGCATCCTCGGCCACTCCTCCGACGACGCGCTGGGCAAGCGCATGGGCGACATGCTTCCCCTCTGGCATAGCGAGGGCATGTTCGACAAATGCATGGGCGTGATGCGCACCGGCGAGCCGCTGGAAGAGGAATTCGAATCGGCTGTATTCGGCGAACCGCTCTGGCTGCGGCACCAGATCGTCGCCATCGAGGACGGCGTCGCCGTCACCGCGCGCAATATCACCGAGCGCAAACGTTCGGAAATGGCCGTGCGCCAGAACCAGGCCGAGCTGCAGGCTGTCAACGATGCCTCGCCGCTTGGCCTGGTGCGCGCTGACAAGGACGGCAAATGCACCTACGTCAACCGGACATTCGAAGCAATCACCGGCATGCCGCGCGACGCGGCGCTGGGGGACGGCTGGTTCGATGCCGTCCATCCCAACGACCGCGACATGCTGCGCGCTTCGCTGCGCCACCTGAATACGACCCAGCAGGCCTTCCAGGAAACCCTGCGCTGCGTGCACCCGGACGGCAAGATAGTCTGGACCTCGATCAAGGTGGCCCCGATCGTGATCGACAATGCAATAGCCGGCTATGTCGGAACGCTGGACGACATCACGCTGGTGCGCAAGTCCGTCATGGCCCTGCGCGAAAGCGAGGCCCGCCTGCGCACCATCGCCGATACCCTGCCCGCCATGATCGCCTACGTCGACTTCGAAGAGATCTATCGCTTCCACAACCTCGCCTATGAGCGTGAATTCAGCAAGACCGGCCTGCAGGTCACGGGCCGCACGGTGCAGGAAACGGTCGGCGAGAAGCGCTATGCCTTGCTGCAACCCTACATCGCGCGTGTCTTGCGCGGCGAGACCCTGACCTTTGAGGAAGAAGACGATACCGGCGACCACCTGCGCACTTACGACGTGGTCTACATTCCGCAGCTGGACGAAGACGGCATCACCGTGATCGGCTTCCACGTGATGCGCCAGGACGTGACGGCGCAAAAGCGCGAGAAACAGCGCCTGCTCAAACTGTCGCAAGTCGATGCGCTGACCGGGCTCACCAACCGTGCCGGCTTCCTGCAAAAATTGAGCGAGACCATGGCGGCCTGCCGCGAAGGCAGAAGCCTGATGGCGGTGATGTACCTCGACATCGACCGTTTCAAGCCGGTCAACGATACCTACGGCCATGCGGTTGGCGACGCGCTGCTCAAGGCGTTTTCGGCGCGGCTGTCCAATACCGTTCGCGCCAGCGATACCGTGGCGCGCCTGGGCGGCGATGAGTTCACCATCATCATGGACCATATCTCCAGGACCGAGGACGCCGCCGTCACCGCGTCCAAGATCGTGCACGCCATGCAGCAACCTTTCGAGCTCGATGGCATCCTGGCCAATGTCTCGACCAGCATCGGCCTGACCTATTACCGCGATGAAGATCTCAGCCCCGCAGAATTGCTGAAACGCGCCGACCTGCTGCTGTATGAAGCCAAGCAGGCCGGCCGCAACACCTTCCGCAGCGGCGAGCCGTTGCCGGCAATGCGCTCTCCGAACGCGGCCTGACCGGGATCAAGACACCGGACAGCCGTTTGCGCTATATTTGCGCTTCCCACGCCCAGCTTTACATTTCATGCGCCTGCTGCACACTTCCGACTGGCACCTTGGCCAGTCGCTGCATAATTTTGACCGCCACTACGAGCACCAGCGCTTCCTGGACTGGCTGCTGGACACCATCGTGTCCGAACAAGTCGATGCCTTGCTGGTGGCCGGCGATATTTTCGACAACGCCAATCCGTCTGCGGCCTCGCAGCGCCAGCTTTACGGCTTCCTTCAGCAAGCCCGCGCCCGCGCGCCGCAGCTTGACATTGTCGTCATTGCAGGCAATCACGACTCTCCCGGCCGCCTTGAAGCTCCCGGCCCTTTGCTGGAGGTGCACGGCACCACCGTGGTCGGCTACCCGCACCGCGACGCGGACGGCAATATCGACATGGAACGCATGCTGGTGCCGCTGACAGGGAAAAACGGCGCCGTGGCGGCCTGGGTTCTGGCCGTTCCCTTCCTGCGCCATGGCGACGTGCCGCGCTTGCCGGCCGTGCAAGCCGCCACCGGAGAGGACGCCGCGCCGCAGCCCGATCCCTATCTTTCCGGCATCGCGGAACTGTACCGCCAGGCGCTGGAACTGGCCAGCGCCCGCGCCGCCGAAGGCCAGGCGATTGTCGCAATGGGCCACTGCCATATGGTCAACGGCACCATGTCGGCCGAATCCGAGCGCCGCATCGTCATTGGCGGCACGGAGATGCTCCCCACCGGCATCTTCCCGCCGCCGATTGCCTACGCGGCACTGGGTCACCTGCATCTTGCCCAGCAAGTCGGCCCGCATGCGCATATCCGCTACTGCGGCAGCCCGATTCCGCTGTCCTTTGCCGAAACGGGCTACCAGCACCAGGTCCTGCGTATCGACCTGGAAGGCGCCCAGGTGGCGGAAATAAGCGTCCTGCCGGTCCCGCGTGCCGTGCAGTTGCTGCGCGTGCCGGAAAAGCCGGCCACGCTGGAAGAGGTGAAAGCCGCACTGGCCGCCATCGACCTGCCGGAAGCGCCATTGGAACAGCAGCCGCTGCTCGAAGTTCGCATCAAGCTCACCGCGCCGGAGCCCGGCCTGCGCGCCGCCGTCGAAGAAGCGCTGCAAGGCAAGCCTGTCCGCCTGGCGAAAATCGAGACTTCGAGCGCCGCCCGCGCTTCCTTTGAAGAAGCCGCCTTGTCGCTCGACCAGTTGGCTACCCTGCAGCCGGACGAGATCTTCAGGCGCCTCTACCAGCAACGCTATGGCGCCGAAGCGCCCGCCGAACAACTGGCAGCCTTTGCGGAACTGGTGCAGCCATGAGAGTCCTGCGCATCGCCGGCAAGAATCTTGCCTCGCTGGCCGACGAGTTCTGCGTCGACTTCACCGCCCAGCCGCTCTCCGACGCGGGCCTGTTCGCCATCAGCGGCCCGACCGGAGCCGGCAAGAGCACCCTGCTCGACGCCCTGTGCCTGGCGCTATACGACGACACCCCGCGCCTGCATAAGGCGGACGGCAAGACGCCCGACGTCGGCGACCCGGTGTCGTCGCAAGACCCGCGCACCTTGCTGCGCCGCGGCGCCGCCGAAGGCTGGGCCGAAGTCGACTTCGTCGGCAACGATGGCGCATCCTATCGCGCGCGCTGGAACGTCTGGCGCGCCCGCACCAAGGCCGCCGGCGCTTTGCAGCCAACGAGCATGACGCTGCACAAGCTGCCGGGACTGCAGCCGCTGGGCCACAAAAAGACCGAGGTCATGGCGGAAATCGTGCAGCGCATCGGCTTGAGCTTCGAGCAGTTCACGCGCGCCGTGCTGCTGGCGCAGAACGAGTTCTCGGCCTTTCTCAAGGCCCGGGACGACGAGCGCGGCGCCCTGCTGGAGACCCTGACCGGCAGCGGCATCTATAGCGAAATCTCAAAGCGTGCTTTTGAACGCTGGCGTGCCGAGGAACTGGCTTTGAAGGCCCTCAGCGCAGGACTGGCGAACCAGCAACCATTGTCGCCGGATCAACGCGCCGCAATCGTCACCCAGGCCGAAGCTGCCGAAACAGCGCTGCACGCCGCGGCCCGGCGCGTCGCAACGCTGGAAGCCGAACTGCGCTGGCACCAGCAAGCCGAACGCCTGGCCGCGGCGGCACAGCAGGCTCGCGAACAGCTCCAGCAACGACAGCAGGATTCCGACGCCGCAGCGCCGCGCCGCGCGATGCTGGCGCAACTGGATGCCGTGCAACCGGCGCGCGCACTGGACGATGAAGTGGTCCGCCTTGCAGCCGAACGCGCCGCCACTCAAGCGGCGATTTCCCTCGCAGAGCAGGAAGCCGAACGCACTCGCCTGGCACTGGAAGTGCTGGGCGGCGATGTCCATCAGGCCGGCGCCGCGCTGGCCGCGGCCGAAGGCGCGCAGCAGGACGCGGTGCCGCTGCTGGACCAGGCGAAAGTACTCGATGTGCGCCTGGAATCGTTGCAGTCGGCCGTCACCCAGGCTGCCAGCGCCCGCGACGCCTCAGCCCAGGCCGACGCCGCGGCACGCACCGCCCTGGCCGCACGCGAAGCGCAGCAACAGGCCCTCGCCGACGAGCAGCACGATTGCGAACAATGGCTGGCCGCGCACCAGCACTGGTCGGCGCTGGCCCGCGACTGGGCGCGCTGGGATGTGCTGTTTGCGCAGGCCGGCCAGCAAGCCGACCGCGCCGATAAACACTCGCAAGCGCTGGCCGCCGTGCAGCAAACCGCCGCCCGCCAGCGACAGGACGAACACCAGGCGCGCAACGGCTTCGCTGCCGCCACCGAGCGTTTGCGCCAGGCCGAATCGCAGCGCGAGCTGGCCACGAAAGCGCTGGCAGGCATCGATGCCGACAGTAACGCCCGGCAGCGCCAGCACCTCGACCGGCGCCGCATGCTGCTGGCCGAAGCAAACGCCGCCTGGCAAGAGCTGGCGCAGCTCGGCACCCGCCAGCAGGACCTGGCGACGCGCAGTGCTTTACTGCAGGCTGCCCGCGACAGTGCCGAAGCCGAAGCCGCCGCTGCCCGCCAAGCCAACGCCGCATTGTTCGCCGCCTCGGCGCAGGCCGAACGCTCGCTGAAACTGGCCGAAGCGGCCACCGGCGAAAGCGTCGAAAAGCTGCGTGCCACGCTGCAGGACGACTGCCCCTGCCCGGTTTGCGGCTCGCATCAGCATCCATACCGGAACGAGGATGGCCCGCTGCACGCCATGCTGGCGCAACTGCTGGCCGAAGTGCACGACTGCCGCGACAAGCTGCAGCGCAATGTCAAGCACGAGGCCGAGCAGCAGGCCCGCCTCCAGTCCAGCATTGAACAGTTGGCGGCTATCGGCGTCGAGCAGCACAGCATCGGCAACACGCTGGCCAACGTCCAGCCCCGCTGGCAAGCTGCGCGCGCCGCCCTGGCGGAACACGCCGGCCAAGCTGGCGGCGACGAGGACAATACCGGCTGGCTCGCCGCGCATGCGGAGGCGCTGCAATCGGCATTGCACGCCCTGGAAGGCCAGGAACAGTCCCACCGCCAGGCCGCCCGCGTCCGCGAGGTCGCGCAAACTGCCTGTGAACAGGCAAACGCCGATTGCAGTCGCCACCAGCAGGCCCTGTCCGCAGCCCAAGCCGCCCTGGCCCAGGCCGAAGCGCAGCACAAGGCCCTGGACCAGCAGCGTATCGACACCGCCCTGCAAATTGCCGACCTGCTCGACCAGCTTGACGCCCCGTTGGCACGCGACGGCTGGCAAGACGAATGGAAGGAAAGCCCGGCGCGCTTCCACGAGCAGCGCGCGCGCGAATGCAGGCAATGGCAGGCGCAACGCCAGTCCGCGGATGAGCGCAGCAGCGCAATTGCCGCCCTGTCCATCGAGGTGCAGTCCTTGCGCGCCGCCCAGGAACGCTGCGCTGCCGAAGCCCTCGCCACGCAGGCCGCTGCCGAAGCAGCGTGCGCCGCACGCGACGCCGCGGCCGCCGAACGCCAGGGGCTCTGGCAAGGCCGCCCAGTGCGCGAAGTGGAATCCGAATTGCGCGCGACAATCGACGCCGCCCGCACCGCCCTGCAAGCGCGCCAGGAATCGGCCCAGCAGGCCGCCCAGCAGCGTACCCGCGCCGACGAAATCCACGTGCAGGCCAGGCAACGCCTCACCGCACTGGACGCCGCCGCGGAAAATGCCGCCGCCCGCCTGCAAGCCTGGCTCACCGACAACCAGCCCCTGGGCATCGAAAGCCTGGAAGCACTGCGCGCCCTGCTCGCCCACTCCCAGCAGGCGATCCGCGACGAACGCATCTTCCTGCAGGCGATCGACCAGGCACTGGCATCCGCCAATGCAGTGCAAGCCGAACGCGAAGCGCAACACGCCGAACACCTGGCCGGCGCGCCCGAAGGCGAGCAACGCAGCGCTGCCGAACTGGAACAGGCCCTGGCGGCCCTGCAGGAACAGCGCAAGCGAGCGCACGACCATGCCGCCGCCCTCAAGCTGCAACTGGCGCAGGACGACGACCGCCGCCAAGCCGCAGAAGCCCTGCTGGCCGACATCGCGCGCCAGCAGGAAACGGAACGCCGCTGGGCGCAACTGAGTGAGCTGATCGGCTCGGCCGACGGCAAGAAGTTCCGCAACTACGCCCAGCAATTCACGCTGGACGTGTTGATCGGCTACGCCAACGCCCACCTGTCGCAACTGGCGCCGCGCTACCAGCTCGAACGCATCGACAACCCCGCCCAGCCTTCGCTTGGACTGCTGGTGCGCGACCTGCACATGGGCGATGAAAAACGCTCCGTGCACTCGCTCTCTGGCGGCGAATCGTTCCTGGTATCGCTGGCCATGGCGCTCGGCCTGGCTTCGCTCTCGTCCAACCGCGTGCGGGTGGAATCGCTGTTCATCGACGAAGGCTTCGGCAGCCTGGATGCGGAAACCCTGCGCGTCGCCATGGACGCGCTGGATGGTTTGCAATCGATGGGGAGAAAAGTGGGCGTGATCTCCCACGTGCAGGAAATGACCGAACGGATCTCTACCCGGATCGCGGTGCAGCCCGCAACCAGCGGCCGCAGCGCAGTCTCAGTCAGCTAAGCGCAAGGTGCGCTGGTCCTGCTTGACGCGCACCATTTCCCAACCGAGTTCGCGGCGGATCTGTTGCGGGTCGGGCAAGGGACGGCGTTCTTCCTGGCGCGACTGCAGCCAGTTGCGCACTGCTTCCTTGCTTGGTTGCCTGGACTTTTCCATCGTAAACCTCCATCGGCATGACGGTCACTCCTTCAACGCAAGAAGTGGCCGCCAGTTGACGGAAAGCGCCTGCCAATTTGTTATGATGTGTAAATGGGAATCGGCGCCATATCATCGTCGGGCAGCTACGCGCCGCAGGCAAGCGCACCTGCGCGCAGCGCTACGCGCAGCGAATCGACCCAGCAGCAATATTCCCCCGAAGACCAGGCAAAAATCGACCAGCTCAAGGCGAGCGACCTCAAGGTGCGCCAGCATGAGCAGGCCCACCTTGCCGCCGCCGGCAGCCTGGCCACCTCAGGCGCCACTTACACCTACCAACGCGGTCCGGACGGCGTGAATTATGCCGTGGGCGGCGAAGTCAATATCGACACCTCGCCCGGCCGCACGCCCGAAGAAACCATCGACAAGGCGCGCCAGGTGCAGGCGGCGGCGCTGGCACCGGCCGACCCGTCCGGCCAGGACCGCAGCGTGGCCGCGCGCGCCGGCCAGATGGCGCTGCAAGCCCAGGCCGAGCTTTCGGCGAAGCAACAAACAGTCCAGCATGCCTACGGTCTTTCCGAAAAGCAAGCAACGATTGATATCTTTGCCTGATAAAATCGTTCTTTTGCCCGGAGTCTAGGCCATGTTCCTGAAAGCCCCACGCACCCTCACTTTCAAATGCGCAAAATGCAGCAAAGCAGTTAAGGTTGCATTGCAGAAAACTTCTGCGTGCTCGCACATTACGCCGTACTATGGTGTCTGCACCTGCGGGGAAGTGAAACTGCACGCCACCGGCGCCCCGGAAGCGGTCAAGTCCTACCTGGAGTCAAACGGCTTGTGGACTCATCACCATTGATAATCCTCAAGAAATCCAGAAACTTGCCGTATCAGGGGTAGTACCCCTAAAAGGTTTCCTATCATGAACCCTCTCAACTCCATCGGCCCACGCCAGTACCAGAACACTTCCTTGTCCCCTGCCACTTCGCAGGCGGAAAGCAAGCCTTCGCGCGCCAATGCTGTGAGGGACGTGAATGCAGATAGCGCGGTTTCGCTGTCCAGCAACGCGGTCGACCTGCAAAAGCGCGTCGACCAGTTGGGCAACAGAACCGTCGACATGGCACAGAGCCTGATCGGCAGCTTTGCCAAAAATTTACTCGGCGACAATGCCAAGGGCGCCAAGATTTCCTTCGACTCCGTCGCGCTGGAATCGAATGCCAGTTTCGCTGCCGGCGCACTGCATGCCGAAGGTGCCGATGGCGTAGCCGATGCCCTTGGCTTCAGCCTGAACGAAAACTCCCACTTCCTCGGCAAAGGCACCATCACCACCGCCGACGGCCGCAAGCTGAGCTTTGAAGTGGAAATCCAGTACGAAGCCACGATGACCGCCGGCGCGGCATCCAACGTGCCATCGCGCCGCAAGGATCAAGCCGACCAGAACCCTGCCATGCCATTGCCGGAAGTAGAATTCCCGGACATCGACTTCCCTGGCAGCCTGGCCGACCTGTTCCGCCTGATGGACCGCAATATCAGCGCCACGCTCAAGCAGCAGAACGAACAAGGCCAGGAGAGCGACGCCGGCAACCTGACCATGCGCCTGCTCAAGCTGGTCGATGCGGAATCGCCACTGGATACCTACCTGCCAGCTAACGCCAGCGAAAAGGCCAAGGCTTACGGCCGGCTGCAATCCGAGCCGGGCCAGGCTGCGGAACTGGCGCATGCCGCCAACGCCGCCCGCCAGGCCGCGCGTAATGGCGAAATCGACCCGCCGAGCGATGACATCGATCCACCGGCGACCGAGATTGACCCACCGGCAACCGATATCGATCCACCGGAAGCCGCCGCCGCCCCGATTGACCCGCCAGCGCCAGCCATCGCCCCGGCCCCTGAGGAACCGCCAGCAGCCTGAGCCCGCGTATAATGGCTGCCTCCTGAATTGAAATTCGGGGTCAGGTCTGGCAATCGGACAAAATGTCCGATTGCCAGACCTGACCCCGAATTTCATTAGAAAAGCCACTATGCAAGAAATCCACTGGACTGAACAAGGCGAGACGCGCTCTGCGCGCTGGCATTCCGAATCGGGCAATCCGCCGCCCAAGCGCGTGCAGGTCGCAGACGACACCATGAACGCCGACGTCGCCTATCGCCTCGCCTGCGAAGGCACCGCCCTGCTGTGGCGCGGCGATTTCCAGAACGCGCGCCAATTGCTGCAAGCGCTGGCCCGTCGCGCCGACCATAAGAAAGCCAAAGGCGGCAAGGGCCGCAAGGTCGCCCCCGCAAAAACACCGGCCAGCGCCACCGAGGCCTTCCACCTGCACCGCCAAGCCCAGTCGCAGCGCGCCCGCACGCTGGCCATGCTACTGGTCCCTTTCGAACCCGGCTACCGCATTCCCTTGCGCCGCGCACCTGACGTGGCGTTGGCCTGCAACGAGGCTTATGGCCGTGGCGAAGATGCCTTCGTGATTTCCCTGCGCGAGCTGCAAGGCCTTATCGGAGCCCACGAGTGGCGCAAGGCTGGCGTGCCGGTGGCTGCGCTGGGCGAACGTATCCACCCGCATTACGGCGTGTTTTCGCCTGTGCGCGGGGAGTATGTGCAGCTTGTGGCCGATGCTCCGCTGCCGAAAGGCGCTTTGGAGCTGGCTTTCGATATCGGCGCGGGTACCGGCGTGCTGTCCGCTGTGCTGGCCAAGCGCGGTGTGAAGCACGTGATCGCCACTGATATGGACAAGCGTGCCCTCAGTTGCGCCCGCGACAACCTTTCCCGCCTGATGCTGGACGACCAGGTCGAACTGCTGGAGGCAGATTTGTTCCCTCCCGGCCAGGCGCCGCTGGTGGTCTGTAATCCGCCTTGGGTGCCGGCCCGCCCTAACTCCTCGGTGGAGCATGCTGTCTACGATCCTGACAGCCGCATGCTGCGCGGCTTCCTGTCCGGCCTGAAGGCCCACCTGGCGCCAAACGGCGAAGGTTGGCTGATTCTGTCCGACCTGGCCGAGCACCTCGGCCTGCGTTCGCGCGCGGAACTGGAAGAATGGATCGCCGCTGCCGGCCTGATAGTGCTGGGCCGCCTCGACGCGCGCCCAGTCCATCCGAAAGCCAGCGACGCCAGCGACCCGCTCCATGCCGCCCGCTCGTCAGAGATTACTTCTCTCTGGCGCCTGGGAATCGCATAAATCGACCTTGCGGAACCGAAATGTGTGAGCTATAATGCTTGCCTCAGACGCGGGGTGGAGCAGTCTGGCAGCTCGTCGGGCTCATAACCCGAAGGTCACAGGTTCAAATCCTGTCCCCGCAACCAGATTCAAAAAGCCGTTGCCTTTGCAACGGCTTTTTTCATTTCCGGGTGCGCCAATGCAGATGTCAACGTGCTTACGCTGGATCCCAGTCCTCTTCTTGGCTGCCTGCGCCAGCCCTGGCAAGCAGGCCGACATTCTCGCCCAAAAGCTCAGCTCCGATATCCTGGCCGCCGACAGCGCCACGCTGACCCTGGAAAAATGGTGTGCCGACCATGCTATGGCGGCCGAACCGAAGATCGTGGCCCGCCTGGTGCGCGGCACGGATAAACCTGCGGCCGCAGAAACCCTTGCCCGGCTGGGCGTAACGAGCGCCGAAATCAAATATCGCCGCGTACAGCTTTACTGTGGCGCACACCTGTTTTCCGAAGCGGATAACTGGTACGTTCCCAGCCGCCTGACGCCGGAGATGAATCGCCTGCTGGACGAAACCGACGCGCCGTTCGGCAAAGTGGTGCGGCCATTGGCGCCTTATCGCCGCACCTTCTCCAGCACCATGCTGCATTCGCCAACCGCGCTGTTTGAACATGCCGCGGTACTGTACTCCGCCTCCCGGCAGCCCATCGCCGAAGTGCGCGAAACCTACCAGCGCGGGGTTCTCGCATTTTTGTAGTCGAGCTGTCACAATTGCACGCGACAGAACCGCAAGGAGCAACGCGTGAACCAAAAAGACACTTCAAAAGACCTGCCAGCCAGCCCTGCGCGCCGCCGCATCTTCCAGGCAGCCGGCGCCGCCGGCCTTGCCGCCAGCCTGCCCGGCGTGACTGCAGCTCCGGCGGTGAAATCGACACAGCCAGCCAAGGCCATGTCGCTGGACGACAAGCTGCAGGCCAACGTCAAGAACGTGGTGGTGATCTACCTGGAGAACCGCAGTTTCAACAACCTGTTCGCCGATTTCCCCGGCCTTGCTTCGCCAATGTCGGCGCTGAAGCCAGCCGACTACCAGCAGCGCGACTACGATGGCAGCATCCTGCCGACACTCCCGAAAGTCTGGGGCGGCCTGGTGCCAGTACCGCAGGATATCGCCGGCAAGCGTTACGAACTCAAAGAGGACCAGCTGACCGGCCTGCCGAACGCACCATTCAAGCTGGTCGACGCCGAAGGCAAGCCGCTGCCGGAATCGGTCATCACGCGCGACCTGTGGCACCTGTTCTACCAGAACCAGATGCAGATCAACGGCGGCAAGAACGATAGCTTCGTCGCCTGGGGCAATACCGGCGGCATGGTGATGGGCTACTACGGCGAGATGGAAAAGAACCTCGGCCTGTGGCAGGTGGCCCGCCAGTACACCTTGTGCGACAACTTCTTCATGGCGGCTTTCGGCGGCTCCTACCTGAACCACCAGTTCCTGGTCTCGGGCCGCTGCCCGGTGTACCCGAATGCAGCCAGCAGTCCGGCCAAGCGCAAGATCGCGGTGCTGTCCGATGGCCCGACCGGCCACACCCTGGCCCTTGATCCAAAGAGTCCGAAATCCGCACTGGAAGGCCGGCCGCATTACGTGAATGACGGCGCTATCACCCCGGATGGTTTCGCTGTCAACACCATGGCTCCGCCGTACCAGCCAAGCTTTGTTCGCCCCGCGCCCGGCGGCGATCCCCTGCACGCCAATCCGGAAGACCCGGCCTACCTGCCGCCGCAAACATACGACACCATCGGCGACCTGCTTTCGCGCAAGGGCGTGAGCTGGGCCTGGTACGGCGGCGCATTCCAGGCTGCGCTCGACCACAAGGGCGGCGGCACCAAGCCGAATTTCCAGTACCACCACCAGCCGTTCAATTACTTCGCCAGCTTCGCGCCTGGCAGCGCGCAACGCGCCGCCCACATCCGCGACGGCGGCCTGGGTGACAGCCCGATTTCGAACAAGTTCCTGGCCGATGTGGTGGCAGGCAAGCTGCCGGCGGTAAGCTTCTACAAGCCGCAGGGCAACCTGAACCTTCATGCCGGCTACTCGGATATCGAGTCCGGCGACCAGCACATCGTCAACGTGCTGGAGCACCTGAAGAAATCGCCGCAGTGGGAAAACATGGTGGTGGTGGTGACATTCGACGAAAACGGCGGCTGGTGGGACCACGTGGCGCCGCCGAAGGGCGACCGCTGGGGCCCGGGTTCGCGCATCCCGGCCATCATCGTGTCGCCGTTCGCCAAGAAGTCGACGGTGGACCACAGTTTCTACGACACCACGTCGATCCTGCGCTTCATCACCCGCCTGCATGGCCTGCCGTTGCTGGAAGGCCTGGCCGAGCGCAACAAGGCCTTCGCCGATCGCGGCGCCTTGCCGCCGGGTGACCTGACGGGAGCCCTCGCCTTCCGTTGACATGGTTGCCCGTGTTACAATTCGCCGGTTCTAAAAGGAAGCCCGACTGTTTCAGCCGGGCTTTTGTTTTCTGCGACGGATAATGAGAGATAAAAAAGACAACGCGACAATCGACCTGCCAGGCTTCGAGCCTGCCGAGCCGATGGCGCCGGAAGCCAAGCTTCCGCCGCCGCCGCGTGTGCGCCGCTCTCCGCGCAAACAGGAACAACTCGACTTGCTGGGCGAACTCGGGCCAACCGACGCCAGCGGCCTGCCAATCTGGCAGAATGATCCCAACCTGGACCTCACCGGCCTGCCGATTTGGCGGCGCGACTAAAAAATGACCTCTTTCGCTACCCTGCCACTGTCCGAAAAACTCCTTGCCAACCTGGACTCGCTGGGCTACCGCGAAATGACCGAGGTCCAGGCGCAAAGCCTTCCATCCATCATCGAGGGCCGCGACCTCATTGTACAAGCCAAGACCGGCAGCGGCAAAACCGCAGCTTTCGGCATCGGCATGCTTTGCAACCTGAATACCGCCTGGTTTGCCGTTCAGGGACTGGTGCTCTGCCCCACCCGCGAACTGGCCGACCAGGTAGCCAATGAACTGCGCCGCCTGGCGCGCTGCGTGCCGAACGTGAAGGTGATGGTACTGACCGGCGGCACGCCAATGCGCCCCCAAATCGCCTCGCTGGAATTCGGCGCCCACATCGTGGTCGGCACCCCGGGCCGCGTGCGCGACCACCTGTCGCGCAAATCGCTCGACCTGTCCAATGTGCGGATGCTGGTGCTGGATGAAGCCGACCGTATGACGGACATGGGCTTCTATGACGAAATCGCCGGCATCGTGCGCGCCTGCCCGAAACGCCGTCAGACCTTGCTGTTCTCGGCAACCTACCCGGACGACATCCGCCAGGCGACAGAAGCCTTCCTCTACGATCCGGTCGAAGTGACTGTGGAAGCACAGCACAGCGGCGGCCAGATCGAGCAGCGCTTCTACGAAATCGGCTTCGACGACCGCGACAAGTCGGTCGGCAAATTGCTCAAGCACTACCAGCCGGCTTCCGCCATCATCTTCTGCAACACCAAGGTGCACTGCAAGGAATTGCTGGATGAACTGCATGCAGAAGGCTTTTCAGCGCTGGCTTTGTACGGCGAACTGGAACAGCGCGAACGCGACGAAATCCTGGTGCTGTTCTCCAACCGCAGCTGCTCGATCCTGATCGCCACCGACGTCGCCGCGCGCGGCCTCGACATCGCCAATTTGGAAGCGGTCATCAACGCCGACGTATCGCGCGATACCGAAGTCCACATCCACCGCATCGGCCGCACCGGCCGCGGCGGCGAAAAAGGCTTGTCGCTGACACTGTGCGCGCCGAACGAGAAGAAGTGGGTCAAGCTGATTGAAGACTACCAGGGCGCGCCCGCCGAATGGCACGACATCAAGGAGCTGGCTGAAGACGAATTCGTGAACGCCGAACCGGCGCCGATGCTGACGCTCTGCATCGCAGGCGGCAAGAAGGAAAAGCTGCGTGCCGGCGACGTGCTGGGCGCGCTGTGCGGAGACGGCGGCCTGACCAAGGAACAAGTCGGCAAGATCAATGTCACCGAATTCCAGACTTATGTCGCGCTGGACCGCCGTATCGCCCACGACGCCTTCGCGCGACTGAAGGCCACCAGCACCATGCCGGGCGGTGATTTCGGCAGCTTCAAAGGCCGCAACTTCAAGATGCGATTTATCGAAGTTTAAGCACGGACCGAAACGCTGGCGGGGAATTGCGGCGCGCGGCGGACCATCGTCGCCTGCTCGAAAGCGTAGGCCATGCCGATCAATGCCGCCTCACTGAAGGCTGTGCCGACGAAAGACAAG
The DNA here is from genome assembly GCF_049913245.1 of Pseudoduganella sp. R-32. NCBI lineage: Bacteria > Pseudomonadati > Pseudomonadota > Betaproteobacteria > Burkholderiales > Oxalobacteraceae > Pseudoduganella > Pseudoduganella sp. R-32. The sequence continues at coordinate 4,817,801 of NZ_CP183987.1, forward strand.
CCGACTGGCAGGCCCCGCACGTAGCCCGCAGGCACGGTGATGTGCGGATATCCGGCCACCGCAGCTGGCGAAGAAAAACTCTTGCCGTAGTGGTCGCCGTTAATGAAGTCCGTCAGCCATGCAGTGCCGTCGGTCGGCGCAACCAGCGCATCCAGTTCGTGCGCTTTCAACACCAGGTCGATGCCCTCTTTTCGCGAATAACGGTGATTGTTGGCCAGCGCGTCCTGGTAGGCCTGGCTGTCGAGGCCCGGCTTGGCTTCCGCGCGCTCCAGGTACTCCTGGCCGAAGTATGGCATTTCAAGCTTGGCGTTCTGCTTGTTGAAAGCGATCAGGTCGGCCATGTTCCTGACCTTCGCATTTGGCGCGTAATCCCGCAAATAGGCCGCGAGGTCGACTTTGAATTCATGCAGCAGCACTTCGGTTTCGCTGTCGCCGTACTTCTCCGTGTTGGGCACCTGCACGTCGACCAGGATTGCACCTTGCGCCTTCAACGCTTCCAGCGCCTTTTCGATTTCAGCATCGACGCCATCGCTGCCGCCGAAGAAATTGCGGGCAACGCCGAGGCGCTTGCCGCGTAAGGCATCGCGCTTCAGGGCCGACGAATAATCGGCAGCCCTGCCGGCGCCATCCTGCGTGACCGGATCCTTTGGGTCGATGCCCGCCATCGCGGCCAGCATCAATGCGGCGTCCGAAACGCTGCGCGCCATCGGGCCCGCTGTGTCCTGGGAGTGCGCGATGGGAATGATGCCGCTGCGGCTCACCAGGCCAATTGTCGGCTTGATGCCGACCAGGCCGCAGATCGATGCGGGCGATACGATGGAGCCGTCGGTCTCTGTGCCTACGGCCAGCGTCGCCAGCCCGGCGGCAATCGCTGCGCCGGAACCGGAACTCGAGCCGCTGCAGTTGCGGTCCAGCGAATACGGATTGCGGGTCAGGCCGCCGCGCGCACTCCATCCGCTGACGGAGTGGCTGGAGCGCATATTTGCCCATTCGCTCAGGTTGGTCTTGCCGATGATGACCGCGCCCGCTTCGCGCAGACGCGCCGCCACGTGCGAGTCGCGTGCTGCCCGGACACCGGCAAGCGCCAGCGATCCGGCGGTAGTGCTCATGCGGTCTGCCGTCGCGATATTGTCTTTCAGGAGCACCGGAATGCCGTGCAGCGGACCGCGCACGCGCCGCTGATGGCGCTCACGATCCATTTCGCGCGCAATCTTCAACGCCTCAGGATTGATTTCGATGATGGAGTTAATGCGGGGGCCCGATTTGTCGATCGTATTGATCCGGGACAGGTATTGCGAAGTAAGCGCATGGGAGGTCAGCTTGTTGGCGGCCATCAGGCCTTGCTGATGCTGGACTCCGGCATCAAGCACGGACGGCACCGCCGCCTGCGCACGCGGCAAACCAGCTGCCCCGCCGGCAGCCAACCCCAACTTCACGAACCCCCTTCGATCCATCTGGTACGCCCTCAGTCAAGAAAAGCACAAACCAGTAGAATACCAGCATGTTGCAAGCAATTAATACTGTTAAAAAGTAAAAAAGCCCGCATCAGCGGGCTTTTTATTGCGCATTTGCAACAGTTTGCTGCAATTAGGCGCGCACGACCTTCTTGAACTCGTGGGTACGGGTGTCGATTTCGACGACGTCGTCCTGGGACACGAACAGCGGCACCTGGATCGAGAAGTTGCGGCCTTCGATGGCGTTTTCCAGCTTGGCTTCCTTCAGCACGTTACCGGAGGTGTTGCCTTTAACAGCTGGCTCCGAGTAAATGATCTGGCGAGCGATGGTGGTTGGCAGTTCCACGGAGATTGCCTTGCCGTCGTAGAAGACAGCTTCGCATTCCATACCGTCTTTCAGGTAGTTGACTGCTTCGCCCATGTTCTCTTCTTCGATTTCGTACTGGTTGTACTCTTCGTCCATGAACACGAACAGTGGATCAGCGAAGTACGAGTAGGTCACTGGCTTCTTGTCCAGAACGACCACGTCGAACTTGTCATCGCCGCGGAACACGTTTTCCAGCGGGGCGCCGGTCAGCAGGTTTTTCATCTTCCACTTGTAGGTGAAGCCAGTGCGCGACGAGCCGTTGACGTCGGAACGCAGAACGATGAATGGCTTGTCTTCAACCATGATGATGTTGCCGACACGAATCTCTTTTGCGAATTTCATAGCGAATATATACCGGTTAAGGGGAGTTGCAGTAACCGTGCATTATAGCACGGGGTTGATGTATTACCTGAGCGATGCACAAAAATTAGTCAAATTCGTGGCCAGATCGCCGTTTGCCAGGATTTTTTGTTGCCATTCCGACGACTTTGCCGAAATTTCAGGCATTGCCGCTGCGAGGGCTTTCCACAAGGTTGGCCAGTCGCCCTGAGCCGCGCCGTTCCAGCACAGCGAAAACTCGTCGAACGCACTGCCTGCCGAATAGCGCTGCAGGAAAGCGCGCAACTTCTTATGGTGCAGGTTTTCATCTTGCGCGTAAATATGCCAGATGAAGGATTTGCCAGCCCATTGCGCCCGCACCCAGGAATCTTCGCCACGCACGAAGTTCAAGTCGCAGGACCAGAGCAGCTTATCGTAATCCTGTTGCGGCACAAACGGCAGCACGCGCACAGTCAGCGCGCCTTCACTGCGCACCGTACCCGGCACGGATGGCTGGCCAAGGAAGTTTGCTACAGCTTCACTCGCCACGCCTTCCGGCACCAGGCAAGTCACTTGCTGCTCGCCGCCGCGCCACGCCGCGAACAGCTCCAAGACCGGCGCGTAGGGATAGCAGAACAGCGACACCTTCATTGCTGCCGCCTCGGCGCCCGTTACGCCTAGCGAGGACAAGAAAGCCGGTACGGCAGCGGGATCGGAGATATAGGCGCGGCGCTCGGCTTCAAGGTCTTTTTCGTACAAGAGCCCGCCTGTTTTTTCAGTAAAGCCGGGGAAGAAGAAATACTTGGTCAGCGGCAGGCGCGGATGCTTGGACGGCAGGCTATGGCAGCCTTCCACCCACTCTTCCGCGCTCAGGCCTTCAAGGTTCAGCCACACCGGGCGCTCCGGGCGCTGCGCCATCGCGGCAATATAGCCAGGCGGGATGTCGCAGGCAAAGAATTCGATCACGATGTCCGCCACATCGTCCGACGCAAACTCACCCTCTTGCGTAGCCCAGTGACGCACGGCGATGCCGTCAATATGTTGCGACTCGGCGGTTACGTCGACTTGCGGACAGATGCGTTGGAACGAACGCAAGTCATCAACCCACAGCCGGACGGCGATGCCGTGCTCGCGCTGCAGTTGGCGCGCCAGGCGCCAGCAAATACCGATGTCGCCGAAGTTATCGACAACTTTGCAAAACAGATCGAGGGACAAGCTAGTTGACATAGGCCGGAAAACGAAAAAGCCGCACTAGGCGGCTTCATTCTAATCTGTGGCGTCCCCACGGGGATTCGAACCCCGGTACTCACCGTGAAAGGGTGATGTCCTAGGCCTCTAGACGATGGGGACCCTGGACTTGCACTACGCTTTGAATGACTTGGCGTCCCCACGGGGATTCGAACCCCGGTACTCACCGTGAAAGGGTGATGTCCTAGGCCTCTAGACGATGGGGACGTCGTAAAAGCGTGCGCGAATTATATCAGCGTGCAAGCCTCATTTCAAGGGCGCAACGGCGAAGTGTTCGATGCGATTAATGTTCACGTAATGTGACTCCGCCGACATCATCCCCACCAGCACGAGAATCGCCAATGGCGGCAAGGTGATCGCGAAGATCAGCGCCAGCCTCTCCCACTTCATGTGCATGAAAACCGCGACGATAAAGCCGGCTTTCAGCGTCATCAAAATCAGGATCAGCGACCAGCGCAGCATGCCCTGCAAGTGGAAGAAGTCCACCAGGTAGGAGAAGAAGCTCAATACGAACAGCAAGATCCAGACTTTGACATACGTCCCAATCGGATGCTGTTGATGGGCGGCGGTAGCTTCGGACATGGCGGCCTCCTACCAGAGATAGAACAATGCAAAGATGAATACCCAGACAAGGTCGACAAAGTGCCAATACAGGCCGGTGATCTCGACGATGTCATAACCCTTTTTCTCATAATGCCCATTCAGCACGCGCCGCGCGATGATCGACAAATAGATCACGCCCGCCGAGACGTGCAGCCCGTGGAAGCCGGTAATCATGAAGAAACACGACCCGAATTGCGCCGCCCCCATCGGATTGCCCCATGGCCGCACACCTTCGTGAATCAGCTTGCTCCACTCGAAAGCCTGCATGCCCACAAACAGCAGGCCGAAGCCTGCAGTCACCAGCATCAGCGTTGCGGCCATTTTTCGGTTGCGCTGATAGCCATAGTTCACCGCCATCGCCATCGTGCCGCTACTGGTAATCAGCACGAAAGTCATGATCGCGATCAGGATCAGCGGGTAGCTGGTTCCGGCAATGGTGAGCGAAAATACTTCGCTGGGATTCGGCCACGCTGAAGTGGTGGCCATGCGCACTGACATATAGCCTGTGAGGAAGGTGCCGAAGATGAAGGTATCGCTAAGCAGGAAGATCCACATCATCGCCTTGCCCCACGGGACGCGGAACGCGACGCGGTCTCCCGCCCAGTCGGAGACGAAGCCTTTCAAGTCATTGGTGCCGGTATCCATACCTCACCTCACTGGAATGCCTATCGTTGTGCAGAAGGCCCTGACCAGATCCGGCGTCACCAGGTACAGCAAGGCGAACACCGCCAGCCAGAGGACCAACAGGAAATGCCAGTACTGCGCGCACAGGCCGATCGCCTCTCCCGCCCTGCGCACTGCAAACGCCCCGGCAACCATGCCGCCCAGTACGTGCGCGGCATGCAGGCCGGTGATCAGGTAGAAGAAGCTGTTGGCCGGATTGGCCGCCACGCCATAGTCGGCGGCGGTCATCGCCTGCCAGGCATAGAGCTGGGAAAGCACGAACATTGCCGACAACACCAGCGCGCCAATCGAAGTGCTGCGCGCCGCTTCGCGCCGGCCGGCAGCGACATGCCGCCGCGCCAGCTCCCAGGCCAGGCTGCACGACACCAGCAATCCGGTGCTGCAATACAGTTGCCACGGCACGTAGGCGATGGGACGCCAGTCTTCATAAGCGGCCCGCATCATGTAAGCCACGCCGAACAGGCCGAACAAGGTGGTGACGACTACCATGAAGACCCAAAGCCCGATGCGGCGCGCGCCATCCGGCCAGGCCGGGCCGCTGTCGTGAGCACCGTGCGGACCGCCCTCGCCTCCTGGTTGGCCGGGAATCCCGCCACCTGCCCTCAACGTTGCATTGGCGCTCATTTCGGCACCTCCGCCGGGTCATGGTGCGGCGTCAGGTGCGCCTTCGGATGCGGCGGCGGAGCGTGCGGATCCGGACCGTACTCCGGACCAGCGTTCTGCGGAATGTAATCGCCGCCGGCACCGGGGCCGTCGACGCCATATTCGTAGGCGCCGCGATGTACGGACGGAAGCTCTGGCCCCCAATTGCCATGTTCCGGAGGAGTTTGCGGCGTATACCATTCGAGGCTGGCGGCGCGCCACGGGTTGCCACCTGCCACGGCGCCCTTGCGCGCGCTCCACGCCAGGTTGAACAGGAACAGCAACTGCGCCACGCCGACGATCAACGCCGCCACTGAAATAAAGGCGTTCAGCGTATGCGCGGACTCGGGGATGAAGGCGTAATTCTCATAGGCGTAATAACGGCGCGGCATGCCCAGGATGCCGAGATAGTGCATCGGGAAGAAGATCGCATAGGCGCCGATAAACGTAATCCAGAAATGCGCCTGGCCCAGCGTTTCGCTATACATGCGACCCGTCACTTTGGGGTACCAGTGATACAGGCCGCCGAACACCGCCAGCACCGGCGACACGCCCATCACCATATGGAAATGCGCCACCACGAAGTAGGTGTTCGACAGCGGAATGTCGACGCTGACGTTACCAAGGAACAGGCCAGTCAGCCCGCCGATCAGGAAGGTACTGATAAAGCCCAGGGCGAACAGCATCGGCACCGTCAAATGAATGTCGCCGCGCCACAGGGTCAGGGTCCAGTTATAGACCTTCAGCGCAGTCGGCACCGCGATGATCAGGGTCGTGGTCGCAAAGAAGAAACCAAACCACGGATGCATGCCGCTGACGTACATATGGTGCGCCCACACCACGAAGCTCAAGCCGCCGATGATGACGATAGCCCACACCATCATGCGGTAGCCGAAAATGCACTTGCGGGCATGCACGCTGATCAGGTCGGAAATCACGCCAAAGGCAGGCAAGGCCACGATGTACACCTCGGGGTGGCCAAAGAACCAGAACAGGTGCTGGAACAGCAGCGGACTGCCGCCCTTGTAATCGAGCTGTTGCCCCATCGAGACCAGGGCAGGCATGAAGAAGCTGGTGTGCAGCGTCTTATCGAACAGCATCATTACCGCGCTGACGAACAGCGCCGGGAATGCCAGCAACGCCAGGATGGTCGCCACGAATATGCCCCACACCGACAGAGGCATGCGCATCAGCGTCATGCCGCGCGTGCGTGCCTGCAGCACGGTGGTAACGTAATTCAGGCCGCCCATGGTGGCCGCGACGATAAAGATCGCCAGCGACACCAGCATCACGATGATGCCCCACTCCACGCCCGGCGTGCCCGGCAGGATCGCTTGCGGGGGATACAGCGTCCAGCCTGCGCCAGTCGGCCCACCGGGCACGAAGAAGCTCACGCACAGCACGACCACCGCCAGCAGGTAGAACCAGTACGACAGCATGTTCAGGAACGGGAACACCATGTCGCGCGCCCCGACCATCAGCGGAATGAGGTAATTGCCGAAGCCTCCGAGGAACAATGCCGTCAGCAGGTACACCACCATGATCATGCCGTGCATGGTAATGAACTGGTAATAGCTGTTCGGGTCGATGAACTTGAATTGGCCGGGGAAACCAAGCTGCAGCCGCATGAGGTCCGACAGGATCAGGCCAACAGTACCGATGAACAGCGCCGTCAGCGTGTACTGGATCGCGATCACCTTGTGATCCTGGCTCCAGACATACTTGGTCCAGAAGCTTTGCGGGGCGTGATGGCCTTCGTCGTCGTGGCCGTGCTCTTCACCATAAGACATGCGAGGTCTCCTCAGCGTACAGTCTTGATGTAGTCGATCATCGCCGCCATTTCTTCATCGCTTAGCTGGTTAGGTGGCATGATGTTCGGGAAGCCCTTGACCACTTTGGCCTTGGGGTCGTTGATGGATTGCTTCAGGTAGGCTTCATCCACTGCGACGGTAGTGCCGCCTTCCAGCGTCTCCTGCTTGCCAAACAACCCTTTCCAGGTCGGGCCGACGCTCGGCGCCCCGTCTACGCTGTGGCAGGCTACGCAGCCTTTCGATTGCGCGATCAGCCTGCCCTGCTTGCCCGGCTCCGCAGGGCCGCCGACACCGCCCACGGCGCCTTGGCCACTGAAGGTCGGCTGTTTCGCCAGCCAGGCATCGTAGACGGCCTGCTCCTCAACCACGACGGCGCTGCGCATATTCGAATGCCCAACACCGCAAAGCTGGGCGCACAGCACTTCGAAGCGCCCGGTTTGCGTTGGCGTCAGCCAGAAATGCGTCACCAGGCCTGGTACCATGTTCATGCGGGTGCGGAATTGCGGCACGTAGAAATCGTGCAGCACGTCCTGCGCACGCAGCATGACCTTGACCGGCTGGTTGAGCGGAATATGGATCTCGCTGCCGTCGACCAGCACATCATCCTGCCCGGCCGGATCTTCCGGGTTGATGCCGAAGGGATTGGTGGCATTGATGAAGCGCACGTCCGTCGCGCCGAGTTTATTGTCCTTGCCAGGCAGGCGGAAATGCCAGTCCCACTGCTTGCCCATCACTTCGAACACGCTGGCATTGGGCGGCGGCGAAATCAGTTTGGCATAGACGTTCAGGCCCGGCGCCAGCATCGCCACGATGCCGAGCGAGGTGGCGCCGATCAGCCACCACTCCAGCTTGCCGTTATGCGATTCCGCCGCGGCGCGATGGCCCTCGCGGTGGCGGAACTTGACCACGGCGTAGGCGACAAACAGGTGGATGATGATGAAGAGAGCGGCGCAGATCACGAGCGTGATCATCAAAGCATCGTCCATCGCCTGCCAGTTGGAGGCTATGGGAGTCAGCCACCATGGGCTGAGCCAGTGAAAAATAATCGCGCCAAGAACAATCAGGATAAGGGAGATTGCCAACGCCATAATGATAAGCCCGGTTAGTTATGGGGAAACTACACACGGCTACGCCCCGCTCACTGGCGGGGCGACCTTGCCAAGGCTTATTCACTCGCGTTTTTCTGGCCTCTCAAGCATGCGGTAAAACACGGCACAGCAGGCGCCGAACACGACATGGGCGCCAAAGGTTGTCCATCCTCGCAAATCGGCAAACCAGGTAAAGGCGCCTGACATGCCGTAGAAATTCAGTACATAAAGAAGTACGCCAAACGCGGCGCCGGTCAGCGCTACCAGGCCCATGCTCGAGTCGAGCTGGAACGGCGCGATGATGGCCGCCAGCATCATGGCGAAGGTAATGCCGAGGATATAGTGGACTGCCAGCGCCGCAATCACGACGGTCAGATCGTAGCCGGAAGTTTGCAGCACCTCCCAGCCCATGACCATCGCCGCTACCATCCGGGTTGTCAGCCATCGGTCACCGCCTTGCACGGTGGCCCATAACAACTCCATCAACATCAGGATACCGCCGGCTCCGAAACCGGCGATGGCTGCGGCGGTCCAGTCAGCCTGGCGCGCCACCCAGCGATGCGATTGCAACACGCGAAGTTCCATGACTTCCTCCTGTGCAGGGTCCGTAACTCATATTAGTACGCAAACCACGAAGATGCAAAGGAGTTAAGCTTGCACGCTTTTTAGGCTGTTTTGGATGGAAGTAAGAAGAAATGCTGGCGTCCCCACGGGGATTCGAACCCCGGTACTCACCGTGAAAGGGTGATGTCCTAGGCCTCTAGACGATGGGGACCTGTTGGACTATTGCTACGTTGTGCCTTGTTGGTGGAGGTAAGCGGGATCGAACCGCTGACCTCTTGCATGCCATGCAAGCGCTCTCCCAGCTGAGCTATACCCCCCTGGGCACAACATAATGCGAAAAGCTTGGCGTCCCCACGGGGATTCGAACCCCGGTACTCACCGTGAAAGGGTGATGTCCTAGGCCTCTAGACGATGGGGACCATATGGACTTTCCGTTACTACTATCAATCTCTGCCGCGTTGGTGGAGGTAAGCGGGATCGAACCGCTGACCTCTTGCATGCCATGCAAGCGCTCTCCCAGCTGAGCTATACCCCCATGCTGGCACAGATTGTTACTGCTCTTGGCGTCCCCACGGGGATTCGAACCCCGGTACTCACCGTGAAAGGGTGATGTCCTAGGCCTCTAGACGATGGGGACCCTGGACTACTTTTTACTGCTTTTCCTTCGCTAAACTGGTGGAGGTAAGCGGGATCGAACCGCTGACCTCTTGCATGCCATGCAAGCGCTCTCCCAGCTGAGCTATACCCCCGTTTTCGAAGGAGACAGAAGTATAGCAGCCCTTCTTTAAATTGCAAATGCTAATTTGCAAGATTGTCGAAATTATTTACGCAAACTTGCTCAGGCGGGCTGCCACGGTGTCGCGTCCGAACAATTGCAGCACTGCATCGATAGCAGGCGTCTGCAGTTGGCCGGCCACCATCAGGCGCAGCGGCATCGCCAGCTGAGGCATTTTCAGGCCGTGTGCGGCCAGCACTTCCTTGATCATGGCGGCGATGGCTTCCTTGGTCCACTCGACAGTGGCGATGCGGGCAGCGAAGTCGGCCACGGCAGGCTTGACGGCATCGGTGTAATGCTGGGTCATCAGGGCCGCATCAGGGTTTGGCGCGCGGTAGAACAGCATTGCAGCGTCGGCCAGTTCGACGATGGTGTTGGCGCGGTCCTTCAGCAGGCCGATCACGGTGGCCAGTTCAGGCGCGCCCTCGAAGACGGCGCCGGCAGCCAGCAGCGGCTTCTTGGCGAGCTCGGCCAGGCGGGCGTTGTCGGCTTGCTTGATCCAGTGGTTGTTGACCCAGGCCAGCTTGTCGAAGTCGAACTGCGCCGACGACGCCGTCAGGCTTTCCAGGTTGAACCACTCGGTGAACTGCTCCATCGAGAACAACTCATCGTTGCCATGCGACCAGCCCAGGCGCGCCAGGTAGTTCAGCATGGCTTCCGGCAGGTAGCCCTTGTCGGCATAGTCGATCACGCTGACGGCGCCGTGGCGCTTGGACAGCTTGGACCCATCCGAGCCCAGGATCATCGGCAGGTGGCCGTACTCCGGCAGCTTGGCGCCGATGGCGCGCAGGATGTTGATCTGGCGCGGGGTGTTGTTCACGTGGTCGTCGCCGCGCAGCACGTGGGTGATCTGCATATCCCAGTCGTCCACCGCAACGCAGAAGTTGTAGGTTGGTGTGCCGTCCGGGCGGGCGATAACCAGGTCGTCCAGCTCCTTGTTGGAAATGGTGATCGGGCCCTTGACCACGTCAGTCCAGCTCACATCGCCATCCAGCGGATTCTTGAAACGCACCACAGGCTTGCGGTCAGCCGGCACCGGCGGCAGGGTCTTGCCCTCTTCCGGACGCCAGGTACCGTCGTAGCGCGGCTTTTCGCCGGCGGCAGTCGCCTTGTCGCGCATGGCCTGCACTTCTTCCGGCGACGAATAGCAATGATAGGCGGTACCGGCAGCCAGCATCTGCGCCACCACTTCGCGGTAACGGTCCATCCGCTTCATCTGGTAGAACGGGCCTTCGTCATGCTGCAGGCCGAGCCACTCCATGCCATCCAGGATCGCCTGCACCGCTTCCGGGGTCGAACGCTCCAGGTCGGTGTCTTCGATACGCAGCACGAAAGTACCGCCGAAGTGGCGTGCGAAAGCCCAGGAATACAGCGCAGTGCGCGCGCCGCCAAGATGCAGGAAACCGGTCGGGCTAGGTGCGAAACGGGTACGGACTTGAGTCATTTCGAGTGGAAAGCGAAAAATATAAAGGCGTAATTCTACCTGTAATGAAAGTCGGGGTCAGGTCTGGCAATCGGACAAAATGTCCGATTGCCAGACCTGACCCCGACTTTCAACAGTTACTTGACTGTGACGGTGATGCTCTTGGACAGGCCGGGGCCGTAGCTTTGATGGGCGCCGTTGGCGAATTGCATCGTCAGTTTGTAGGTGCCCGGCGGCAGCGTGACTTCGGTTTCGGTCTGGCCTTTGCCAAAGTGCAGGTGGGTTTCGTCGAAGGGGATCGATTCGCCGACTTTCATGCTGTCGCCATTGATCAGCAGGTGGTGGTGGCCGGTGTTGCTGTCCATGGTGCCGGCTGGCTTCACTTCCATGCCGGTGACCGCAAATTTGACCTTGAATGGGCTGCTAACAACCGCGCCGTTCTTGGGCTCGGTGAAATCCACCGATTGCGCTGCCACTGTGCCTGCAACCAGGGTCATTGCGAGGGCCGCCAGGATCTTCTGCATATCTGTCTCCTTATCTGAGAGGGGGTCCAACGTACTTGACGATCAAGCCTTTCGGCCCGACTGCCCATCCGGCGCCGGAAGCTGAAAAGCCAACGGCGTTCAGTTTCGTTTCCTTTTCGATAATTGTCCAGCTTTTGCCTCCGTCGCGGGTATAGCCCGAGCCGGCCAGGCCAACGGCCACGAAAGTGCTGCTTGTCCCGGGCACAGGCACCACTGCCGACATGAAGCCGGCAGGCAGGATTTGCGCTGGCGACCAGCCTGCCCCGCCATCGAGACTGATGGCGCCATTCAGCGTTTCCAGCGATGGCTCCTTGTAGTCGCCTCCTGCAACGATGCCGCGCCCGTTGCCGGCAAACCCGACCGAGAAGGCGCCCTTGCTAGTCGCAGCAGCCGGAATCTGCAGCGTCGCGGCCTGCCAGCTTTGTCCTCGGTCGACCGAGCGGAACACCCGTGATTGGGCTCCCCCACCGGTGACAAACCACGCATCGGCCCTCCCGCCCACGCTCAGGCAGGTTCCACTGGCGGCGAACGCGCCCTCCTGCGGAAGCGCTGCCAGGCCGCCAGGGTCGCTCACTGGTTGCCAGCTTTCGCCGCCGTCGCTGGTCACGAGGATCTGGAAGGCGCCGCGCACCGGGTCGCCGAACACAATGCCGTTGCGGCTATCCCAGAACGCCATGGCATCCCAGAAGCCTTCAGCATCCTTGTTCACGACCAGCAGTTGCCAGCTGGCGCCTCCGTCGCGTGTGCGGTATATGCGTGAGGCGGCGCCGGGTCCGGCGCCCATCACGATGGCCGTGTTGGCGTCAAATGCTTCGATATCGCGGAAGTCGAAAGCTTCCGCGCCGGGCACCGTGAGCAGGGTCCAGTGCTCACCATCGACCGTGCGCAGCACAGTGCCCTTGGCGCCACTGGCCCAGGCTACCTCGTCGCTCAGGACGGACAGGCCGCGCAGTTCAGTGCTGGCCGCGTGCTGCTGCGGCATCCACGCTGCGGCGCGGGATGGCGCAGGCGCCTCGACAACCGGTGGCAATGCCGAACAACCGGCCAGTGCGGCAAATACCGCGCAAGAGATGGCGCGCAGCATCAGTCGTGCTTGATGACGATGCTAGGGAACTTGCTACTCATATCCTTGGCCTTTTCGGCCACCTTCACCGCCACCTTGCGCGCGATCGCCTTGTAAATCGCAGCTTCGGCGCCATCCGGCTCGGCAACCACAGTCGGCTTGCCGGAATCGGCCTGCTCGCGGATCGCCAGCTTCAACGGCAGCGCGCCCAGGAAGTCCACGCCAAAATCGGCACACATCTTCTCGCCGCCGCCGTGGCCGAAGATTTCTTCCACATGGCCGCAGTTCGAGCAGATATGGGTGCTCATGTTCTCCACCACGCCCAGGATCGGGATGCCGACCTTCTCGAACATCTTCAGGCCCTTGCGCGCGTCCAGCAGCGCGATGTCCTGCGGCGTGGTGACGATCACGGCACCGGTCACCGGCACCTTCTGGGACAGGGTCAACTGGATGTCGCCAGTACCAGGCGGCATATCGACAATCAGGTAGTCCAGGTCGCGCCAGTTGGTCTGTTCCAGCAACTGCTGCAGGGCCTGGGTGACCATCGGACCGCGCCATACCATCGGCTCGTCAGGGTCAATCAGGAAACCGATCGAGGAAACCTGGATGCCATGGCCTTCCATCGGGTCCATGGTCTTGCCGTCGGAAGTGGTCGGACGGCCGGAAACGCCCAGCATCATCGGCTGCGACGGGCCGTAAATATCGGCATCCAGCACGCCGACGGACGCGCCTTCGGCAGCCAGCGCCAGCGCCAGGTTGACAGCGGTGGTCGATTTGCCGACGCCACCCTTGCCCGAAGCAACGGCGATGATATTCTTCACGTTCGGCATCAGCTTCAGGCCGCGCTGCACGCTGTGGGAAATGATCTTGCTGGCGATGTTCAGGTTCACTTTCGCGCCCAGCGGCTGCAAGGCAGCCAGCACATTGGCGCGGATCGATTCGATTTGCGACTTGGCCGGGTAGCCCAGTTCGATATCCAGATTGATTTCGCCGCCCTCGACCTTCAGGTTGCGGACCGATTTGGAGGAAACAAAGTCCTTGTTTGTATTAGGGTCAATTACTTTGGACAGTGCTGATTTGACGTCATCTACGGTGATACTCATGCAATTCTCCATTGGTGATGGCGCAGTCTAGCGCATCCGCTGGTAAAATGCTCTTTTTATCCACCTTACAAGCGCATCAATTATGACTCGCAAGCTGTTCGTCACCACTGCCCTGCCATACGCAAACGCTGCCTTCCACATCGGCCACATGATGGAGTACATCCAGGCCGACATCTGGGTCCGTTTCCAGCGAATGCAGGCCGAGGGCGACGGTTTGCGCGAAGTGCACTTCGTGGGCGCCGATGACACCCACGGCACCCCGATCATGATCGCCGCTGAAAAAGAAGGCATCACCCCGCAGGAATTCGTGGCCAAGATCGCCGCCGGCCGCCCGCAGTACCTGGACGGCTTCCATATCGCTTTCGATAACTGGTACTCCACCGATTCGCCGGAAAACGTGGAACTGTCCCAGGGCATCTACCGCAAGCTGCGCGACGCTGGCCTGATCCAGACCAAGACCGTTGACCGCTTCTTCGACCCGGTCAAGGGCATGTTCCTGGCCGACCGCAACATCAAGGGCGAGTGCCCGAAGTGCCACGCCAAGGACCAGTACGGCGACAACTGCGAAGTGTGCGGCGCTGCTTACCAGCCGACCGACCTGATCAACCCGTACTCGGTGTTTACCAACGCCACCCCAATCCTGAAGCCTTCGGAACAGTACTTCTTCAAGCTGTCAGACCCGCGCTGCTTCGAGTTCCTGCGCGACTGGCTGAACACCCCGGGCCGTTTGCAGCCAGAAATGGTGAACAAGGTCTCCGAGTGGCTGGGCGAAGCGGGCGAAAAGCTGGCCGACTGGGATATCTCGCGCGATGCACCCTACTTCGGCATCCCGATTCCTGACGCGCCGAACAAATACTTCTACGTCTGGCTGGACGCGCCGGTGGGCTACCTGGCTTCGCTGAAGAACTACTGCGGCAAGAAAGGCATCGACTACGACGCGCTGCTGGCCGATCCGGGCACGGAACAGATCCACTTCATCGGCAAGGACATCGTGTCCTTCCACCTGCTGTTCTGGCCTGCGATGCTGCAATTCGCCAAGCACCCGACCATTGACCGCATGAAGGTTGCCGTGCACGGCCACCTGACCGTGAACAACGAAAAGATGTCCAAGTCGCGCGGCACCGGCATTTCGCCGCTGCGCTACCTGAACCTGGGCATGAATCCGGAATGGCTGCGCTACTACCTGGCCTACAAGCTGAACTCCCGCGTCGAAGACCTGGACTTCACCGGCGACGACTTCGTGGCGCGCGTGAACTCTGACCTGATCGGCAAGTTCGTCAACATCGCCTCCCGCTGCGCTGGCTTTATTGCCAAGAAGTTCGAAGGCAAGCTGGCTTCCGAACTGTCCGCATCCTCGCAGGAATGGATCAAGAAGGCTTTGGTTGCCGAAGACGGCAGCGAGCGCCAGGCCTCCATCGCCGCCAATTTCGAAGCACGCGAATTCGGCAAGGCCCTGCGTGAAATCATGGAAATCGCCGACGTGGCCAACCGCTTCGTCGACGAGAACAAGCCGTGGGTGCTGGCCAAGGACGACACCAAGCTGGCCGAACTGCACGACGTCTGCACCACCGCGCTGATCCTGTTCCGCCAGCTGACCATTCTGCTGTCGCCAGTGCTGCCGGGCGTTGCAAGCAACGTGCGCACCTTCCTGAACGATGCCGCTTACACCTGGGCCGATACCTCGGTGGCATCGGGCGCCGCATGGCAGCCGCTGCTGGGCCGCACCATCGGCGCCTACAGCCACCTGATGACCCGCGTGGACGCCAAGATGATCGAGGACCTGTTCGACGCGCCTGCACCGGCCGCGGCCGCTCCCGCAGCCGCCGCAGCCAAGCCTGAGAAAGCCGCCAAGTCCAAGGCTCCTGCTGCCCCTGCCGTCACCGAAACCGGCATCGAAGTCATCGCCCCTGAAATCTCGGTCGACGATTTCTTCAAGGTCGACCTGCGTATTGCCAAGATCGTCAACTGCGAACACGTGGAAGGTTCCGACAAGCTGCTGCGCCTGACGCTGGACGCGGGCGAAGGCCGCCACCGCAACGTCTTCTCCGGCATCAAGTCGATGTACCAGCCGGAAGACCTGGTCGGCAAGCTGACCGTCCTGGTTGCCAACCTGGCGCCACGCAAGATGAAGTTCGGCGTCTCGGAAGGCATGGTGATGGCCGCCTCGGCGGTCGATGAGAAGGCCAATCCTGGCATCTACATCCTCAACCCATGGCCGGGCGCCACGCCGGGCATGCGCATCAGCTAAGCATGGACATAATCGTCCGCGAAGCAACTGCTGAAGATGCGCCCCTGATCGCCGAGCTCACGCGCAAAGCGTGGGCCGGCAAGGTCAATGTCACCTCCAGCGGACACCGTGAAACCGCCGTCTACGTCGCCGACCACCTGCGCGACGGCGGCGGTTTTATTTTGCTCGATGGCGACACGCCGATCGGCTCCGTGCGCTGGCTGCCGCTCGATGCGGAGCCTGATGTGTGGGAAATCCTGCGCATGGGCGTGGTAGCCGACTACCGCGGCACCAACCTGTCGCAGCACCTGCTGGAAGCCGTGATCCATCACGCCCTGGCCGCCGGCATCGAAGAACTGCGCCTCGCCGTGCGCAGCGACCAGCCCAAGCTGATCGACTTCTACACTGCCTACGAATTCACCCTGGCCGAGGAACTCGAATACTCCCACGCCAACCCGCTGGAACCAGCGCCGCTGGTCATGCGCCGCCTGCTGCGCCACTGACAGCGCTATACTCTAATCATGGTTGGAGAAAGGCGAACGGGCGATCTAAGCACCTCTGCGTCCGCATTACTTTGCCTGGCAACTTTCCATCACCTCGTGAGGTAGGCTGCAATGTTGAATTATTTGGTGTTTGCAATCGGAGCCATTGGCGTTACGGTCGGAGTTTCCGTTTCAATCTGGTCGTTCCTGTGCACGCGCCGCCAGTGCCCTCCCGCCCGCAGAGCCGGACGGGAGTAACAGGCCGGCCGGGTCAGAACTTGGCGTTCAGGGACAGCTTGTAGCTGCGCGGGGCGCCGGGCATGATGTTGTTGTCACCGTGCGCTGAAGCGTAGTACTTCTTGTCGAGCAGGTTCTCGACGTTCAGTTGCAGGCGGTAGTCGCTGCCGAAGCTGTAGAACAGCGCGCCATCCACACGCGTGTACGATGGCAGGATCACGGTATTGGCCGTCGAGGTGTAAATGCTGTCGCGATACACCACACCCAGCTTGGTGGCGGTCGAAGTCGACTGCTGGGCATAGCCCTGCTCCGCCGCCGCATGCACATCCACTTGCGGCAGTACTTGGGAGTCATCGGCAAAAGCGGAGCAGGCGGGGAATGCGGCGGCAACGGCCAGGGAGATCTGGGTGGGGCTGAAACGGGTCATGGCTTTCAACGCAAATGAGAATGAATCTCACTCTAGTTTTAAGCCGCCACTTTCCCGCTTAAGCTGGTTGACCTCCTCCCCCTCTCACTGACGTTCGCCCGCCACTCGGCCGGGAAGGGGGAGAATTCCTACGTCGCCTGAACGCAAAAGCATCCAGGTCGATTCGGCGGGTTCCTGCTTCATCGGGCGGCCTGACTGCTCCGCTCTCCACAGGCTAACAAGCGGAGTCCCCGCTCTAAAATATTGATCGCGCCAACCATATCGGCGTGATTTTCATAAGCACATGCGACACATTTAAATTTCGCTTGCGTTCGCCGGTTCTCTGGCGACACATGTCCGCAGCTAGGGCAAGTCTGGCTTGTATGCCGCGGCGGCACGACCTGCAATATGCCGCCCCGCCAGGCCAGCTTGTATTCCAGCTGTCGCCTGAATTCCCCCCCATCCCTGGTCCAGGATGCGACGATTCAGGGCGCTTTTCTGAGCAACCATTCGTCCAGGCTGCTGCAATGTCCCTTTGGCCGAACGCACCATATTGCCAATCTGCAGATCCTCGATGCAGACGATCGCGTGGGTTTTGCTGATCGTCGTGGAGGCCTTGTGCAAGACGTCTTTACGAAGGTTGGCAATGCGGGCGTGGAGCTTCTGCACACCGGCTTTCGCCTTTTGCCAGTTGCTGCTGAATTTCACCTTGCGGCTCATGCGACGCTGGAGCAGAGACAGGCGTTTTAGATGCTTCCTGTAGCTATTGGCTGCCTCGACGAATTTCCCGTCGCTCGTGGCAGCGAGATGAACAATGCCGACGTCCACGCCGATGGCTGTTTTACCGGCAGGAAGACACTCTTCGACCTCACGCCGGGTCTGGATAGCGACAAACCATTTACCGGCTGCGCAGCAGACCGTGACATTGCGCACTTCCCCCAGGACTTGACGGCTGTTCCTGTAGCGCAGCCAGCCCAGCTTGGGCAGGAAGATGCGGCTATTGCCCTGATCGAGTTTGATCTGTTTCGGATCCGGGTAGCGGAATGCATCACCGCAGCCTTTGCGCTTGAAGCGGGGGCAGCCCGTGCGCTTGGCAAAGAAGTTTCGAAAGGCTGCGTCGAGATGTTTCAACGCATGCTGCAACGGGTGACATGGCGCATCCCGCAGCCATGGCGTTTCCTGGTCATGACGCCAAGCCGTCAAATTTCTCGCCATGGCCACGTAACCGATATAGCCGTTGCCGGCCGCGTAATTCTCCTGTTGCAGTGCTAACGCCTTGTTGAAGACGTAGCGGCATGCGCCGGCGAAGCGGCGCAAGAGAGATAGTTGGCCACCGCTTGGCTTCAGCTCGAATTTGTAGGCTTGAAGACGCTCCATGGATTCAGTATATTTTGGTCTATGGCCATTTCAAGCGACCTCAGGCACGGTAGGCATTGCGTCTTCATGATGCATGTCCATTTGGTCTTTGTGACAAAATATCGCCGCGATGTCTTTACCAAGGATATCCTGGAAGACCTGCGCCCGATCTTCGCCAACGTCTGCGCAGACTTCGAGTCCGAGCTGGTGGAATTTGACGGCGAACACGATCATGTGCACCTGCTGGTGAACTACCCACCCAAAGTCGCCGTCTCGCATTTGGTCAACAGCCTGAAAGGCGTCTCGAGCAGGATGATCCGCAAAAAGCATTATCCAAGTATCCGCCAGAAGCTATGGGGCGGCACCTTGTGGTCACCATCCTATTTTGCTGGCAGTTGCGGTGGTGCGCCGATAGCGGTGATTCGCCAGTACGTCGAACAGCAAAAGACACCACACTAAGTGTGCAGGACGGCTTCGCCGTCCGCGCTCTTGACCCCGGCCTGAACGGCGGGCTTTGCCGCGCCCTGGATCAAGGAATTTCAGCTACGACGCCAGCCGTACCAGATGCCGGCCGCGACCGGTGCCCCGAGGGTGACGGCGGAGATGGCGTCCAGCCATCCATCCCCTACCAGCGCGGAAACCAGGCCGATGGTGGTCGAGACACCGAGCGCGATCGGGGCGCCCCAGAGTTTCCAGTTCATTTGCCGGCTCCTTCCAGCGCGACTGCCGGTACCTCCGCCATATCGGCGGGGGCCGCGTTGGCGCCCGCAACAACGCCGCGCTTGAGCCACAGGTAGAGGCCGCTGCCCAGCACGATGATCGTGGCGATGTCGAGCAAGGCCCACAGCAATTTCATGGCCTGGCCGCCGTAATCACCGAAGTGCAGCGGCTGCGAAATCAGTAGCGCGGTCAGGTACCACGGCAAGTCGCGGTTATCGGTGACCTGCGCCGTTTGCGCATCGACCAGCACCGGCTTGTACAGGCGCGACGTCAGCGCCTGGTCGCCGCGCATGAAGATGCCGTAGTGATGCGCGCTGGTAAATGGCGTCCCCGGGAAGGCGATAAAGCCGATCTTCATGCCCGGTTCGGCCGCCAGGGCGCGCTGCATGGAATCCTGCATCGACGCCAGCGTGGACGGCGGTGGCAGGTTCTTGTAGGGCGCCACCATTTCCGCCATTTCCGTGACCTGCCAGTACTTGAGCAGCAAGTCGGCCCAGGTATTGATCATGCCGGTCGCGCCCACCACCAGCGCCCAAACCAGCGTCACGATGCCCAGCAGGTTATGCATGTCCAGCCATTTCAGGCGCGGAGCACGGTCGCGCCGCACCGTGCCGAAATCGAGCTTGCGCATGAACGGCGCGTACAAGACCACGCCGGAAATGATTGCAACGACCAGCAGCAAGCCCATGAAACCGAGGAAGAGCTTGCCCCACAGGCCCGCATACAGGTCCACGTGCAGATGGAACATCACGCCCAGGAAGGTGTCCTCGAAATTGTGTTGCGCCAGGACTTTGTCCGTGCGCGCATCGACCGCGACCGGCTTGAAGTTCTCGTCGGTCGGATGGTCGCCCAGGGTCAGGTTCCAGATGTTCGGTTCATCGGCCTCTTGCGACATGTACATCATGATCTTGCCGGGGTACAGGGCCTTGCCTGCCGCGATGATGTCGTCGATGTTGGCTTTCGGGGTGTTTGCCGGCATTTCCGGCGCTTCCGTCTCGTAGCCCATCACATGGCCGATCTCGTGGTGATAAATCAGCGGCAGCCCGGTCAGGCAAAGCAGCAGCATGAAGACGGTGCAGACCAGGCTGCTCCATTTGTGGATCCACGCCCAGCGGCGGGTAATTTTCGGGCTCATCGGGGCAATTGTTAAACTATGCAAATGCGAACGATTCGCATTTCGTCCAAGATATTACATTCAGCAACTAATTTTGGCTAGTCTTCCATGTACAAACTCACTCCCCTCGCCTTCGCAGCCGCCATCCTGGCAAGCAGTCCAGCAACCGCCGAGGACATGCAGACCGTGGTCGTCAGCGCCTCCGCCGACGCCTCGGCCGAAGGCCTGCCCAAGGCGTATGCCGGCGGCCAGGTCGCTCGCGGCGGCCGCCTCGGCCTGCTGGGCAACATGGACATGATGGACACGCCGTTCAATACCACCAACTACACCCAGGCCCTGATCCAGGACCAGCAGGCACGGTCGGTGGCCGACGTGCTGCAGAACGATCCGTCCGTGCGGGTGGCGCGCGGCTTCGGCAATTACCAGGAGCTGTACGTGATCCGCGGCTTCGCCGTCAATTCTGACGACCTGGCATATAACGGCCTGTACGGCATGCTGCCGCGCCAGTTTGTCGCCTCCGAGTTGTTGGAGCGCGTGGAAGTCTTCCGTGGCGCGAACACTTTCATCAACGGCGCCCAACCGGGCGGCGGCGGCATCGGCGGCACCATCAACCTGCTGCCCAAGCGCGCCGGCAACCGCGACTTGACATCACTGACGATTGGCGCCGAATCTGGAGGCCAGGGCTATGCAGCACTGGACCTGGGGCGCCGCTTCGGGCCCGAGCAGCGCACCGGCCTGCGCATCAATGCCGTACGCCGCGATGGCGGCACTGCGATCGACCGCGAGGGCCGCGAGCTGAGCGTGCTGTCAGCGGGCCTGGACTATCGTGGCAATGGCTATCGCCTGTCGGCAGACATCGGCCACCAATCGCACGAATTGACCGGGGCACGTCCAAGTGTGACCGTGGCGCCCGGCATTGCCCTGCCGGTCGCTCCCGATGCCTCGTCCAATTTTGCGCAAAACTGGACCACTTCGGAAGAGCGCGACACCTTCGGCACCCTGCGCGGCGAAATCGACCTGGCCAAAGACGCCGTGGCCTGGGCCGCCTTGGGTGTCCGCAGCGGCAAGGAATTCAATATCCTCGCTTCGCCGACAGTCAGCGCCAGCGACGGCAGCGCCACCATGTACCGTTTCGACAATGCCCGCAAAGACAGCGTGCGCACGGGCGAGGCCGGCCTGCGCGGCAAGCTGCAAACCGGCGCCATCAGCCACAGCCTGAGCGCGACTTTATCCGGCTATTGGCAGGAGTCGAAGAACGCTTACGCAATGAGCAACTTCTTCCCCGGGTTTGCGACCAATATTTACCGCCCGGTGGACGTGGCAGCGCCAGCCGCCAATTTCTTCACTGGCGGCAAAATGGATGAGCCGCTGGTCACCAGCAAGAGCATCCTGTCCAGCTACGCCCTTGCCGACACCATGTCGCTTGACCAGGGCCGATGGCTGCTGACCGCAGGTATCCGCCACCAGTCGATGAAGGTGTTTGGCTACGACTACAACACAGGCGCCGAAAATGCGGCCTACGACGCAAGCGCCGTCTCGCCGATGGCCGGCATTGTTTTCAAACCGGCCAAAGGGATGTCGCTCTACGCCAACTACATCGAAGGCTTGCAGCAGGGCCCGGTCGCCTCAGGCACCGACATCGATAATGTCGGCGAAACTTTCGCACCCTACACGTCGCGGCAGAAGGAACTGGGCGTGAAATTCGATACCGGTTCGCTGGGATTCAGCGCCGCGGTATTTTCCACCGGCATGCCGTCGGCTTATGTCGAAAACCGCCATTTCGGCGTTTTCGGTGAACAGCGCAATCGCGGCCTGGAATTATCGGTATTCGGCAATCCGATGCGCGGCGTGCGCCTGCTGGGCGGCCTGACCCTGCTGGATGCCGAACAGCGCCGCACCGCCGGCGCCGTTAACCAGGGCAAGGACGTCATTGGGGTACCGAAAACCCAGCTGAATATCGGCGGCGAATGGGATTTGAATGCAGTGCCTGGCCTGACATTCAATGCACGGGCGGTTTATACGTCCAAGCAATTTGCCGATGGCGCCAACCAGCAGCAATTACCGTCGTGGAACCGCATTGACCTGGGCCTGAATTACACAACCCGTATTGCCGACCGAGACGTGACCTTCCGTGTCCGCCTTGATAATGCCTTCGACCATCATTACTGGGCATCGGCGGGCGGTTATCCCGGCGCCGGCTACCTGGTTGCCGGCGCGCCGCGCACAGCAACCGTTTCGGCCAGCATCGATTTCTGATATACGCCAATTATTGGCTTGATTGCGCCAATAACTGGCCGCCCCCGACTTCCAGCGCTGCTATGGGCTTGGGCGGCTTGGGCGGCGGCTTCTGGCAGGCGGAAACGAGGAGTGCCGCGACCAGCGCGGCAGGAGCGAGGATACGCATGGCAACCTCCGGCGGAAAATTTGAAATTATCAGATTCAACGCCGGGCTGGCGCACGGCCGGAGGAAACAATAATCCCGCCGATAATCAGGATAAATGCGATGGCGTGATAAATTTTCGGCGCTTCCCCGAGAATCAAGGACGACAGCAATGCAGTAAATAATGGCGTCAGGTTGACAAAGAATGCCGCGACTGCCGGTCCAGCCTGTTGAACGCCGGCGCCCCAGCACCGAAAAGCGATAATCGCCGGCCCGATTGCGACATACAGCAGCGCGGCGAATAAAGGCCAGCTCCAGTGAATAACAGCCGCGGAAATGACAGCCTCGCCGGCGGCAAATAATCCAGACCAAGCCGCGCCAAATGCCACTTGCGCCAGCAGGAAACTCGCCCAATGCCCGCGAATATCAGCAGGTCCCGTAGTGCGG
Organism: Pseudoduganella sp. R-32; assembly: GCF_049913245.1. NCBI lineage: Bacteria > Pseudomonadati > Pseudomonadota > Betaproteobacteria > Burkholderiales > Oxalobacteraceae > Pseudoduganella > Pseudoduganella sp. R-32. The sequence goes on from NZ_CP183987.1 coordinate 4,840,837, forward strand.
GTTAGCAGCCAGCTATATAAGGACCATGCAATCGTTGCCAGGATCATGAATATATCGCCGGCCACCAGGCGCAACTCCATTAAATGGGTCCATTCGCCGCGCGCCAATACCAATAACACCCCGGCAATGGACAACACAGCACCGGCGACCGGGCGCCGCGAGACGCCAGCACCGAAAAACAGCCAGCCGGTCAGCATCATCCAGACCGGCATGCCTGACGCCACCAGTGTCACATTGATTGGCGTGGAACTTTGCAGGGCGAGGTATTGAAGCGCGTTGTAGAGCCCGATGCCGAGCAAGCCCAGCCACGTGAAGCGCCGCCAGTTGGCCCAGAGGCCACTGCCGCGGCGGAAAATCGGCCCGGCGAATGGCAGCAGCAAGATAAACGCAATTGCCCAGCGCAGGAAGTTGAGCAGGATCGGCGGCACGTCGTGTGCCACCAGGCGCCCGACGATCGCATTCCCTGCCCAAAGCAGTGGCGGTATGGTCAGGAGTATCGCTGTGCGGGGTTTCATTGTGCCCGCAAGGATACGCTATTTCTGAACTAACCGCGCTTGGCCTTCTGTTTTGCCCCGCCACCCGCGCCCTCGTCGCTACCGGCCTTGGTGCGGGACTGCTCGTTCTTCGTGTTGCGCTTGGCGGTGTTCTTGTTGCCCGTCTGGTCGGACTCGACGTTCTGCACCGCTTGGCGGTTCTGTTTGCTGAGTTGTTTGCTCTGGGTCATGGCGGTCTCCTTTGCCGAATCGAGCCGTCACTGTCGCTTGCGCACAGTTGCAAGTCTGTGCGCTGGCAAACCGGCGCGTGGTTCCGCGCCCACGCCCGGGGAAGATTCACTTGTCGGCGGACTGGGCAGCAGTGACAATGGGGGCGCAGCACGAGGCCTAAACAACAATATTAAGAAGGTATCCATGAAACGACTGCTCCCAGCCATCACCCTCATCCTTCCCTTCGCCGCTTCGGCGCAAACCCAGGTCACGATCTACGGCGTGGTCGACGCCTTCGCCGGCCGCACCGCGACTGCCAGCGCGCCGCAGGCCGTGAACGCGGTCAACAGCGGCGGCATGATCACCTCCTATTACGGCTTTTCCGGCACGGAAGCGCTGGGCGGCGGCCTGAAAGCCCAGTTCCAGATCGAAGGCTTCTTCCGCGGCGATACAGGCGAGGCAGGCCGCTTCCCCGGCGAGGCAATATTTGCACGTAATGCCAACGTCGGCCTGGCCGGCGATTTTGGCCTGGTGCGCCTGGGGCGCATTGCCAACCCCCTGTTTGTCGCCGCCGGCCAGATCAACCCGTTCGGGCCCTCGACCCGCTTTTCGCCGCTGATCAACCAGATTTATACCGCGGTCGGCGGCAACGCGACCCTGGGCGATACCGGCTGGAGCAACTCGATCCAATATGCTTCCAACCCGGTATATGACACTACGTTCGTCGCCCAGTACTCGCTTGGCGAACAGCCCGGTGCCCATAACAACAACTGGGCGGCAGTCGCCAAACATGCCGGCAAGGAACTGGCTGTGACGGTGGGTGCAGTGAACGTGCGCTTTGGACCAGGCCTGAGCGCTGCAGTGCCGGAACAACGGACCTACCTGGCCGCGGCTTCCTATGACTTCAAGGCAATCAAGCTGTTCGCTTCCTATTCCGACCACCAGGCCAAGGTCAGCGAACGCGACGCCCATTCGGTGCACGCCGGCTTCACCATCCCAACCCATGGCGGCGCGGGACGCTGGATGGTGGCCTGGTCACGCCTGACGGAGAAAGCCAAAGTCGTGCCGGAATTCCACCGCGACACCGGCGCCGCCGGCTACGATTACAACGTTTCGCCGCGCACCGACCTGTATGCGGTGCTGATGTACGACAAGATTAGCAACGCTAGCAAGGGAAATACCTACGTAGCTGGCATCCGGCATCGTTTCTGACGAGAAAAGACGGTAAAATGTCCGTTGCTGAACCCAGTTATTTTCACAATATGAAATTCCTCAAGCAGAATCACAAATACGAGTCCGACCATACCTTGTTCATCAAGGACCTGAAGGCCAAGAACCCGCAAATGGAAGCTGGCCAGCAAGCCGGCCGCGCCATCCTGTGGGACAAGCCAATGACTTCGCTGGACGAACAGGCCCGTAACAAGGCTTCGACCGTCAAGCAACAGGCTTACGTGTACCAGAACAAGGTATAAGAGCCGGGACGGCACACAGCATGTCGCCAAAAGACGCGGTGGACGAACAGGCCGAACAGGCAGAACTGGCCGTCGCCGCGGATTTGCCGCCTGATGCAGGCGGACCAGGCAGCGGCGCGGACGACGCGCCACCCGACGCGAGCGCCCCGGCGGAAGCCGAAGGCGCCGCATTTGCACGCCTGTACGGCGAGCCGGTGCTCAAACTGCCGAACGACCTCTACATCCCGCCCGATGCGCTGGAAGTCATCCTCGAAGCGTTTGAAGGCCCGCTGGACTTGCTGCTGTACCTGATCCGCAAGCAGAACTTCAACATCCTCGACATCCCGATGGCCCAGGTAACGCTGCAATACCTGAGCTACGTGGAGGAAATCCGCAAGTCGAACCTGGAGCTGGCCGCCGAATACCTGCTGATGGCGGCCATGCTGATCGAGATCAAGTCGCGCATGCTGCTACCGCAGCGCCAGCACGACCTCGACGTGGAGGCGGAAGACCCGCGTGCGGAACTGGTGCGCCGCCTGCTCGAATACGAACAGATCAAGCTGGCCGCCTACGACCTGAACACCCTGCCCCAGGTCGGCCGCGACTTCGTGCGCACCCAGATCTTCATCGAACAAAGCCTGGTGCCCACCTGGCCGGAAGTGGCCGTGGTCGACTTGCAGGACGCCTGGCGCACGCTGATGAAGCGCGCCACGCTGAAGCAGCACCACAAGATCACCCGCGAAGAGCTATCGGTGCGCGAGCACATGACCTCCATCCTGCGCAAGCTCCAATCGAGCCGCTTCATCGAATTTACCGAGTTGTTCAACCCGGAATCGCCGCCGCCGGTGGTGGTGGTGAACTTCGTGGCGATGCTGGAGCTGGCCAAGGAAACCCTGATTGAAATTACCCAGGCGGAGCCGTTCGCACCGATTTACGTGCGCCTTGCTTATTCGCCTGCCTGAAAAAAACTATGAAAATCATCTCCAATATCGAAGAACTGCGCGACCAGCTGAGTGGCCAGTTACGTACCGCTTTCGTGCCAACCATGGGCAACCTGCATGAAGGCCACCTGTCGCTGATGCGCCTGGCGCGCAAGCACGGCGACCCGGTGGTGGCTTCCATTTTCGTGAACCGCCTGCAGTTCGGCCCGAACGAAGACTTCGACAAGTATCCGCGCACCTTCCAGGCCGACGTGGAAAAGCTGGAGAAGGAAGGCGTGTACGTGCTGTTCGCGCCAACCGAAAAGGATATGTATCCGGAACCGCAGGAGTACCGCGTACAGCCGCCGGACGGCCTGGGCAATACGCTGGAAGGCGAGTTCCGCCCGGGTTTCTTCGGTGGCGTGTGCACCGTGGTGACCAAGCTGTTCTCCTGCGTGCAGCCAAAAGTGGCTGTGTTCGGCAAGAAGGACTACCAGCAACTCATGATCGTCCGTAACATGGCACGCCAGCTTGGCATGCCGACCGAGATCGTCGCTGCCGAGACCTACCGCGCCGACGACGGCCTGGCCCTGTCCTCGCGCAATATGTACCTGTCGGCCGACGAACGCGCCGAAGCGCCTGCGCTGTACCGCGCGCTGAACCAGGTGGCAGATGAAGTACGCGGCGGCCACCTCGACGTATTCCAGCTGGAGCACAAGGCGATGGACGAACTGGCAGCGCGCGGCTGGAAGCCTGACTACATCTCGATCCGCAAGCGCAACGACTTGCAGCCGCCAAACGCCGGCGACCTGGCGCAAGGCGAAAAGCTGGTGGTGCTTGCCGCAGCCAAACTCGGCACCACCCGCCTGATCGACAACCTCGAAATCTGAACCAGCACCGCCGGTCAGCGCAAGGCTTCGGCGACCTGGTCGCCGAATTCCACCCCGTGCAATTGCGAAGCGAGCTGGACTGTGCGCAGCGCGCATAGTTCGGCCGCAGGCAAACCAGGCTGCTGCATGCAGCGCGCCTGATGCAGTGCTGCAAACTCATCGGCCTGGGCATTGCTGCCATGGGCCGATGCCAGCGCCGCAAGCAGCGCGATGCCAATTGCCATTTGCACCTTGAGTGGCAAGGTCCAGCAGTAACGGATGAAGAACATGGCCCCCCTCAAAGCTAGCCTGTTCTTGATGCTACGCAGACAATATTTCCGCTTAATGACTTTGAATGTTGATTTGACGCAACTGGCCGCCTAGCGACTTCACCCACCCCTATCAGAAAATTCCCACAATAGCTTGCTTTATTGTACGATGCTCCACTTGTGAATTTTCACTTGCAGACTGAACTTCAGTAATAGGAAAGAACAGGATGGAATTCCGGTTGGGCGCTAGCGCCATTACCACGGGCGACAGCAGCCACGACCGAAGCAGCAACGCATCCCTTTATGCAAAGGTGTTGTGCGTCGCCATCCTGGTCATTGCCGCCGGCGTCGAGGCGAGGCGCTGGTTCAATGCACGCCCTGCCAACCCGGCCATGCTGGTCGCGCCGCCCCAGCACGGCAATGTCAGCTTCATTCCCCGCAGCGCCACACTGCTTCCCACCCCGCCCAACGCGCCGATGGCGCATTCCAGCGCGATGACGCCACTGCCCGGCGGCCGCATGGCTGCCTTCTGGTGGGCCGGCAGCCGCGAAAGCGGGCCGGACGTGAAGGTCTATGCTTCGCACTGGAACGGCCATACATGGGCCCAGCCGTGGGAAGTGGCGAGCCGCGAGTCCCTCTCGGCCGCCCTCGGCTACGGCGTGCGCCGCGTCGGCAATCCGGTGGCCTGGGCCTCGCCGGAAGGGCATATCAACCTGTTTGTGGTGGCTACTGGCCTTGGCGGATGGGCCGCATCGCGTGTGGTCCAGATGGTGTCCGATGACCTGGGCAAGAGCTTCACGGTCAAGCGCGTGCTGCCGATGTCGCCACTGTTCAATACCAGCATGCTGGTCCGCACGACACCGGTCGGCCTGGCCGACGGCGGCTGGCTGCTGCCTGCCTATTTCGAGATGGGCATCAAATACCCGCTGATGCTGGCCTTTGACTCAAACGGCGACCCGCGCTGGATTTCGCGCATCGGCAGCCGCATCACGACGCTGCAGCCAACCATTGTTCCCTTCTCCTCGTCCGAAGTGCACGCCTGGATGCGCGATGCGAGCCGCGAGCAGCGGGTGCAGCATGCGCGCAGCAGCGACGGCGGCGTCAGCTGGGACGACCTGCCTGCGCTGTCGCTGCCGAACCAGAGCACCTCCCTCAGCGCGCTGCGCCTTAGCAACGGCAGTATCGCCCTGTTGCATAACCACGTGCTGCCCGGTGGCTCCGACCGCAATGTGCTGCGCCTGTCGACCACGAAGGACGGCCGCCATTGGACTCAGGTGACCGACATTGCCCACGGCAGCGCCGGGGAAGAGTTTTCCTATCCCGACCTGCACCAGGTCGGCGATGAACTGCACATCACCTACACCTCGCGCCGCGAAGCAATTGCCCACCATGTGATCGAGCTGGATTTCGATGGGGGTTCTGAATGACCCTTCCCGACCTGCTCCTGCAGAACGCTTATGGCAAGCTGGCTTGGGGGATCGTGCTCGCAGCCCTGGTTGCTGCGTTGATCCCCGCTTCCCGCCAGCTGTCGCGCCGCGCCTCGGCCCTGCTCCTGGGCTGCATGGTGATCCTGACGCTGCTGCCCGGGCAGTTATCGCCCGCTTACTGGATTGCCCTTGCGCTGCAGTGGCCGAGCGGCTTGCTGGCTGGTCTTTGCCTGATGCGGCTGGCCCACCCCTGGTGGCCAGCCCCGGCCCAGGGCGTCTTGCCGCCTGTTCTCGCCAGCGTCATCGCGCTCCTTGGTACAATCCTCTATCTCGACGCGCTGGGCCTGGTCTCGCTCGGCATGTATTTCTGGGGCTTCGGCCCGCGCGCGGCACCACTGTGTGCGCTGGCTGCAATGGCGCTCTGCGTGGCCTGGATCATCCAGGGCCGTTCGCGTCCGCAAGCCTTTGCTGCGTTGGGCGCCCTCGCCCTTTTCACCTTGTTGCGCCTGCCCACCGGGAACCTGTGGGATGCGCTGCTCGATCCCATGCTGTGGATCTGGGCCGTGCTGACGCTCGCGATGCGGGCCTGGCGCAAGCGGGAACGCAATTCTGCATCAGACAAAATCAATGAAGGAGTAGTTCAGTGGTAAATCGTAAATGGTATTCGCATCCGGTCCTGTTGACCGGCATCGCCATCAATCTTTTCGCACTGATACTGGCTGTGTCGGTAAAGGGATCGCCGGAACAACTGATGCGCGTACTGACTGAAGACGGCATCGTCGAATGGCTGCAGTTCCTGTGCTTCGCCATGACTGCGGGCCTGCTGGTATTTGCCGGCGTCGAACGCTGGAAACGCAGCGGCTTTGACCTGGCCACCCTCGGCATGCTTGGCCTGGGCCTGCTGGTGGCGGCCGCGGCAATGGAAGAGATCAGCTGGTTCCAGCGCATCCTGCACGTTCAGTCTTCCGAGTTCTTCGCCCACAACAACCGCCAGGGCGAAACCAACCTGCATAACCTGGCCATCGGCAAAAGCGGCAGCATCCACAAGACCATCATGCTGAAGATGATCCTGCTGGCCGGCCTGACCCATAACGTGATCCTGCCGCTGCTGGCACGCACCCGCCCTGCCGTGCGCAACTTCGTGGAAAAATTCGGCGTGTACCTGCCGCCGCTGCCGGTCTCCCTGGTTTACCTGGTGCTGGTGGCCCTGTCGCATGTGCTGATCGACCATCCGCGCAAGGGCGAACTGGGCGAACTGTTCGGCGCCGTGCACTACATGTCCACCATCTTTGCCGCCTACTTCCTCGGCTTCGGCTACAACCAGTCTGCAGTGTTCCAGCAGACCGCGGAAGCGCGCCTGGTGGACAAGCTGTTCAGCTGCGTGATGGTATTCCTGCTGCTGACCGCCTGGCTGCTCAGCGCCGGCGCCGGCGCCATGATGGGCTAAGAATATGAACCGGACTGCAGCCCGCCTCGCGCGCCTGACCCAATGGGCAGGTCCTTACGCCACCCTGGTGCAGATGGTGTTCGCCGGCCTGGTGATCCTGTCGCTGTCGCGCATTGGCCTGGTGGCCTGGCAGTGGGAGCGCGTCAGCGCCACCGGCATCCTGGGCGAAATCCTGGTGCAAGGCGTGCGCGCCGACCTGATCCTGCTCGGCTACCTGCTGGCGCTGCCAGTCGTGCTGGCGCCCTTCCTGGCCCAGCGCTATTCGGCGCGCGCGTGGCAGCTGTTCAGCGTCACCTGGGCCAGCCTGGCGCTGCTGTTCATCATCTTCATGGAACTGTCCACGCCGCAGTTCATCATGCAGTACGATTTCAGGCCCAACCGCCTGTTCATCGAATACCTGTCCTATCCAAAGGAAGTCGCCGCCACCCTGTGGAACGGCTTCCGCCTGGCGGTCATTCTTGGCATCGGCGGTACCGCCCTGCTGACCGTGCTGGTATTCCGCATGCTGAAGTCGGCTTCCGCCGGCACCGGAATGTGGTCGCCCAAGCTGGTGCTGCTGACCTGGCCGCTGCTGGTGCTGCTGGTGGGCTTCCAGATCCGCTCCACCACGGAGCACCGCCCCGCCAATCCGGCCACGTTCGCGCTGACCGGCGACGCCATGGTGAACTCGCTGATCATCAACTCGCCGTGGTCGGTGATCGATGCGATCACCTCGATGCGCAAGGAAGCCAACTCATCGGAAATCTACGGCAAATTCCCGCGCGAGAAGGTCTTCCCGATCGTGACGTCCGCACCATGGCTGCACGACTACCAGTTCACGCAGCCGGAGCTGCCCACCCTGCATGCGCAGCAAGCCGCCATCCAGCGCGCCAAGCCGCTCAACCTGGTGATCGTGCTGGAGGAAAGCCTGGGCGCCACCTTCGTGCAATCGCTGGGCGGCCTGCCCGTCACGCCGGAGTTGGAAAAACTGAAGAATGAAGGCTGGTGGTTCGAGCAGCTGTACGCCACCGGCACCCGTTCCGTGCGCGGCATCGAGGCGGTGGTCGCGGGCTATGCGCCGACGCCGGCGCGCAGCGTCGTCAAGCTCTCGCTGGCGCAGCAGAACTTCTATACCCTGGCGCTGGGCCTGGGCAAGCAGGGCTACCACACCGAATTCGTGTATGGCGGCGAAGCGCACTTCGACAATATGCGCAGCTTCTTCACCGGCAACGGCTTCCAGAACGTGGTGGACCGCAGCGAAATGCAGCCCAAGTTCGTCGGCAGCTGGGGCGCATCCGATGAAGACCTGTTCGACAAATCACTGGAGCGGCTCAAGCACCTGCACGCGCAGAACAAGCCGTTCTTCAGCCTGATCTTCAGCTCCTCCAACCACGAGCCATTTGAATTCCCGGATGGGAAGATCGAGCTGCACGACCCGGCCAAGCAAACCGTCAACAACGCCGTCAAATACGCCGACTACGCACTGGGCAAATTCATTGCGGAGGCGAAGAAGCAGGACTACTGGAAAGATACGGTGTTCCTGATCGTGGCCGACCATGACAACCGCGTGTACGGCAACAGCCTGATGCCGATCAAGAAGTTCCACATCCCGGGCCTGATCCTGGGCGCGGACGTGGCGCCAAAGCGCATCACCACCCTGGCCAGCCAGATCGACCTGGGCCCTACCCTGCTGTCGATGATCGGCGTCTCGAGCACCCACCCGATGATCGGGCGCGACTTCGTCAAGGACAGCACCACGCCGGGCCGCGCGATCATGCAGTTCGATAATTACTTCACCTGGCTCGAAGGCGATACCGCGACCATCCTGCGTCCGAGCCAGGAGCCGCTGATTGGCCGTTACGACTTTGCCAAAGGCGAGTTGCAGCTGAACGAGACCAGGCCGACGCAAGCCCAATTCGAGCAGGCAATGGCGCACGTGATCGCACCTTCGCTGCTCTACCGCGAACAGCGCTACCGCCTGGCCAAATAAGCACAAACAGGTAGCAAGCAAGACAACGAGGGGCAAGCAACAGCTTGCCCCTCGTTGCATGGATCGTATCGAGGGACGCGCCCGCCAGCGGGCGCCGGGATGATCAGGTGGTGACGTTCTGGGTCCAGGCCAGGGCCGACAGGTGGGCCTTGTTGACGTCTTCCGGCGACAGGGACAGCGAATCGGCCAGCGAGCTGACCAGGTTCGAATTCAGTTCGCAGGCCTCGGCCAACGCCAGGAACGGGCCGTATTTGCCGCCGCGCGTGAGCAGCGCCTTCACCACTTCGTCATTCAACTGGATCTCTTGCAGCACATCCTTCATCGGGATGCCCAGCAGGCGGTCCAGCAGCGAGAACATGCCGGCCACGAAGATATTCTCCGCATCGGCCTTGCCCAGCGCTTTCTGGCCCAGCAATTCAGCCAGGCGGCCGCGCACCACGGCAGTTTCCAGCAGCACCGGCGAGAAGCCGGAGGTGGAAGCGGTTGCCAGCAGCAGGGTCAGCCAGCGGTACATCGGCTGGTAGCCCAGCAGCTGGATGGCCTGTTTCAGCGACTGCACTTCACGCCCGGCGCCGAAGCCGGCCGAGTTGATGTACTTCAGCAGCTTGTACGACAGGGCAGCATCGCGCTTCAACACGCTTTCCAGCTGCGCCACGTCGGCATTGGCGTTCACCATCTGCATCAGCTGCAGGATAATGGTTTGCGAGGGATTCAGCCCCTGCCCTTCGCTGCCCGGACGCGGCGTCAGGTGCAGCTTGCCGACAAAGGCGTCCAGCCCGAGGGCGGCGCAGGCGTCGAAATCGGCCCAGGTGGTGACCGGACGGCCCACCATGCGGATACTGGATGTCTTCAGCAGCGAATAGGCGCGCGCCTGCGCGGCCACATCGGCCCCGGTAAAGCGTACTTCGACGTACGAACAAATGGTGCCCAGGCGGCTGCCCACGCGCGCCAGGTCGGCTTCGCGCAGCAGGATGCCGACGCCGCCGGCACGCAAGCCCTGCACCGCAGCCAGCGTGGTCGGATTGGCCAGTTCGGAAGTTTTCAGCGACAGCACGGTGTGCTCGGGCGGCAGGTCGAACATCGAATCGGTCGACAGCATGCCGGGCACAGCCTGCAGGAACAGGGTTTTCTGCTTGAGCAGCCAGCCGTGTTCAGGGTGGTTCACCTGGCTGGCGACGAAGCCGACCAGGCCTTCGAGCTCTTCCAGGGTGGGGACATGGGCAGCAGCTTCCTGCTGCCATGTAAGTTCGTAGCCGACCACGCGCTGCTCGGGATCGAGCAGGGGTTCACGAACCAGGAAATGTGTCTGATGCATACGTGGTCTTATGCTTGACTCAGGAGGGAACGGCGACGGCCAGGGCCGCCGCCGCGCATTACTTGTAAAGCTGCGATCAAGCGCCGAGCTTTTCGAAAATCTTGTTCAGCTTTTCATCCAGGGTGGCGGCGGTGAATGGCTTCACCACGTAGCCGTTGGCGCCTGCCTGCGCAGCCGCGATGATGTTTTCCTTTTTGGCTTCGGCGGTCACCATCAGCACCGGCAGCTTGGCCAATGCGGGGTCGGCACGGATGTTCTGCAGCATGGTCAGGCCATCCATGTTCGGCATATTCCAGTCGGACACCACGAAGTCGAATTGCTCCGCGCGCAGTTTAGCCAGCGCCATCACGCCGTCTTCTGCCTCGTCCACGTTGGCATAACCCAGTTCCTTCAAGAGATTTCGCACGATGCGACGCATCGTGGAGAAATCGTCAACAACCAAAAATTTCATCTTTGGATCAGCCATGAATTGCTCCGTTGTTTCTACTTACGCGGTTATTAATTAAAGTGGTGTACCCAGCAAGTTGTAGGATAGCATTTTCGTTGCTCCAAGGCGAACTAACTACCCCAAAACTGTCAATCACGTGTCAAACGCGCAATGCACGCGAGCCATGCTGCGCAAGATAACCCAATACCATGCCGGGCAGCGCCTGCAAGGCTCCGACTTCGTGCGTTGCACCAACGGCAATCGCTTCGCGCGGCATGCCGAACACCACGCAGCTAGCTTCGTCCTGCGCGAAATTATACGCTCCGGCGTTCTTCATCTCCAGCATGCCTGCCGCGCCGTCCTTGCCCATGCCCGTCAGGATCACGCCGACCGCGTTCTTGCCCGCATTCTGGGCCGCCGAGCGGAACAGTACGTCGACCGAAGGGCGATGGCGGTTGACCGGCTCACCCTGGTCCAGCCTGGTCATGTAATTGGCGCCGGAGCGGGTCAGCAGCAGGTGCGAGTGGCCGGGCGCGATGTAGGCATGGCCCGGCAGTACGCGCTCGTTGCCCTGCGCTTCCATCACGGAGATCTTGCACAGCGAATCGAGGCGCTTGGCAAACGATTTGGTGAAGCCTTCCGGCATGTGCTGGGTGATCAGGATGCCCGGGCAGTCCGACGGCATCTGCATCAGGAACTCGCGGATGGCTTCCGTGCCGCCGGTCGATGCGCCGACAATGATCAGTTTTTCCGAAGACATCAGTGGGTTCCGTAGTTGCGGCAGCGGCGTGCCGCCCTCGCCTGCCGTCCCGGCGGCCGGCAGGGTGCGGGCGCGTACCCGGGCCTTGGAGGCGGCGCGAATCTTCTCGGAGATCAGGTCGGCGTATTCGCGCATGCCGGACTGGATCGAGATCTTGGGCTTGGTGACGAAATCCACGGCGCCCAGTTCCAGCGCGCGCAAGGTGATTTCGGAGCCGCGTTCGGTCAGCGAGGAGACCATCACCACCGGCATCGGGCGCAGGCGCATCAGGCGCTCGAGGAAGTCGAGGCCGTCCATCTTCGGCATTTCGACGTCCAGCGTCAGCACGTCCGGGTTGGTCTGCTTGATCAGCTCGCGCGCCACCAGCGGATCGGGCGCCACGCCCACCACTTCCATGTCCGGCTGGCCCTTGATGATCTCGCTCATCACACTGCGGATCAGCGCCGAGTCGTCGCAAATCAGGACTTTGATCTTGTTCATTTTTATATCTCTCAGAACAGCTCGACCTCGCCCGCCACCGGTTTCGACTTGAGGCGGTTGGCGTAATCGTTCTCACGCTGCGCCAGGGTGTCGTTATGGGTTTGCATCAGTTTCTTGACCAGCACCTTGCCAGTCTTGGGGAAGAAGTACACCTTGCGCGGGTAGATGTCCAGCAGGTCCTCGGCCACGATGCGGATCTTCTCGTTCTTCAGGAAGTTCTGCACGAAGGCGGCATTGCGTTCGCCGACATTGATCGCGGTGAAGCCTTTCAGCACGGCGCCGCCGCCGAACACTTTGGCTTCCAGATTGTCGCGCCGGGCGCCGGACTTGAGCAAGTCGTTGATCAGCACTTCCATCGCATACGTGCCATAGCGGGCCGAGGCCGACACCGGGCTGCTCTGGTCGGCGCCGCCATCCGGCAGCATGAAGTGGTTCATGCCGCCCAGGCCCGTCAGGCGGTCGCGGATGCAGGCCGACACGCAGGAGCCGAGCACGGTCACGATCAGCATGTCCTTGTTGGTGTAGTAGTACTCGCCCGGCAGGATCTTGGCCGCGTCGCAGTCGAAGGTCCTGTCGTAATAGACATTGGTCGCGAATTGTTCTTTATCCATGTCATGCCCTCTTGCGCTCATCGAGCTCGTAGACAGTCTTGCCGCGCAACTTCAAAGCGTCCGACACGTAAAGGAAGTTCTCGGAGTGGCCGGCAAACAGCAGCGCATCCGGCTTCATCAAGGGAACAAAGCGCGACAGGATCTTGCGCTGGGTCGCCTTGTCGAAGTAAATCATCACGTTGCGGCAGAAAATCACGTCGAAACCGGGACGGATATCCCATTTTTCGTCCAGCAGGTTGACTTGCCGGTAGGTGATCAGCGAGCGCAGTTCCTGGCGCACGCGCGCCATGCCTTCGTTGGCGCCGCGCCCTTTCAGGAAAAAACGGCGCTGCTGCTCGGGCGACAGCTTGTCGATGCGTTCCATCGGATAGACGCCGTTGGCGGCCGTGGCCAGCACGTTGGTGTCGATATCGGTGGCCAGGATGTGCACCGGCGGCGTCAGCGTATTGAACGCTTCGCAGCAGGTGATGGCAATCGAATACGGTTCTTCGCCGGTGGAGCTGGCGGAGCACCAGATATTGATCGTCTCCCCGCGCTTGGCCTTCACGTGCTCGGCCAGCAGGGGGAAGTGGTGCGCTTCGCGGAAGAACGACGTCAGGTTGGTGGTCAGCGCATTGGTGAACGCTTCCCACTCGCCGTTGCCCAGGCGACCTGCTTCCAGGTCGTCTAGGTAGCGCACGAAACTGTTGATGCCGGTGGCGCGCAAGCGCCGCGCCAGGCGGCTGTACACCATCTCCTGCTTGGAGTCGGCCAGCGCAATGCCGGCCCGCTTGTAGATCATTGCGCGGACCCGTTCAAAATCCTTGCCGTTGAAATCAAACTCTTTCACGGTCTCTTTGGTCAGCGCCATTTTTGCTGTTCTCCGCGGTTACATGGACATTAAAACTCTTCCCAGTCGTCGCCGGATGGGGCGGCCGCAGCAAGTTTCTTCTTCGGCGCCTGCGCGGCCGGGGCGGCCGGCACGACCGCCGTGCTGCGTGGCGGCGCCGCCGGCTTGGCCTTGCGCGGCGCCGCGGCCGCGCGCTTGGCGAATTCGTCGCCTGCCAGCTTGAAGATCGACACCGCCTGCGCCAGGTTGTTGGCCTGGTCCTGCATCGATTCGGCGGCGGCGGCCGCTTCTTCCACCAGCGCGGCATTCTGCTGCGTCATTTCGTCCATCTGGCCGATGGCGGCATTGACTTCCTCGATGCCGTGGCTCTGCTCCAGGGTGGCGGCGGTGATCTCGCCCATGATGTCGGCCACCTGCTTGATCGAGGTCACGATCAGGCCCATGGTCTGGCCGGCTTCATCGACCAGGCGGCCGCCCGCGTCGACCTTGTCGACCGAGTCGTCGATCAGGGCCTTGATTTCCTTGGCTGCCGCGGCCGAGCGTTGCGCCAGGTTGCGCACTTCCGATGCCACCACGGCAAAGCCGCGGCCCTGTTCGCCGGCGCGCGCCGCTTCCACGGCGGCGTTCAGCGCCAGGATATTGGTCTGGAACGCAATGCCGTCGATCACGCCGATGATGTCCACGATCTTGGTCGACGATTGCTTGATCGAGCCCATGGTGTCGACCACCTGCGACACCACCTGGCCGCCCTTCTCCGCCACCGACGATGCCGACACCGCCAGCTGGTTGGCCTGGCGTGCATTGTCGGCGTTCTGCTTCACGGTGGAAGTCAGGTTTTCCATCGATGCCGCGGTTTCCTCCAGCGAGGAGGCCTGCGATTCGGTGCGGGCCGACAGGTCGGCATTGCCGGTCGCGATTTCCTGCGAGGCGGTTGTGATGGTTTCGGTCGAAGCGCGCACCTGGCCAACCGTCTTGGCCAGGCTTTCGTTCATGTCCTTCAGCGCCTGCAGCAGTTCCGAGGTTTCATCCTTGCCTTCCACCGTCACTTGCGAAGTCAGTTCGCCGGCGGCCACCTTCTGCGCCACTTCCACCGCGCCCGACAGCGGACGGGTAATGGACTTGGTAATCACCAGTGCGCACAGGATGCCCACGCCAACGGCCACCGCCGCCAGCACCACCATCCACATCGTCAGGTTGCGGTCGGCCTTGTTGGAGCTTTCCTTGAAGTCGGCAACCGCCGCCTGCTGCAGGTCCACCAGCTTGTTCAGCGAGGCCAGGGTCTGCTGCTGCAGCGGGTCGATGCGGCCGGCAATCACTTTCGCCGCGCCTTCGGCGTTGAAGGCCATGATCTGGCCCATGGCTTCCTTGAAGGCTGCGTCGACGTCGGTCTGCAAGGCGGAGATGTCGTTCACCACCTTCTTCTCGGCGTCGTTCAGGCCCAGGCTTTGCAGCTTGGTGCGCGCCGCATCGTAGCGGGCGCGGTTGGCCTTGACCTTCTCCTCTTCCTTCTGCATCAGGCTGACGTCCGACTGCAGGCCGATATTGCGCATGGCGATGCCGGTTTCCAGCATCGCGCTCTTCATCGACTGCGCCTGCGATTCCTTGGCGCCGGCCAGGTCCAGGCCCGTCATCAGGGCCGACTTGTTACGGTAGTTCAGCACATTGGTCAGCAGCACGGTGCCCACCAGGATCAGCAAAATGATCCCGAAACCGAAACCAAGCCGTGTCCCTATCTTGTATTCGCGCACATTCATTTTTCTCTCTCCCCTCGTGTCCTTTTGGATCTGTATTTTTATGCTTTACGCCGCGAGCTTTTCGCTCAAGCCCATTTCAGGGCTGGACATCAGGCGCTGGATGTCGACCAGGATCAGCATGCGCTCGTCGATAGTGCCCAGGCCGATCATGTATTCCGAGCTGAAGGCGGTGCCCATGTCCGGCGCAGGCTTGATCTGTTCTTCCGTCAGCGACGTCACGTCCGATACCGAATCGACCACCATGCCTACCACGCGGCCATTGATGTTCAGGATGATGACCACGGTGAACTGGTCGTACACAGGCTCGCCCAGCTTGAATTTGATGCGCATGTCCACCACCGGAATGATGATGCCGCGCAGGTTGATCACGCCCTTGATGAACTCGGGCGCATTGGCGATGCGGGTCACCGCTTCGTAGCCGCGGATCTCCTGCACTTTCAGGATATCGATGCCGTATTCTTCGGAGCCCAGCTTGAAAGCCAGGAACTCCTGGACGGCTGTACCGGCGCTTGCTGCGTCGTTCATGGTTCTTCCTTCACAAAGTTTGATTCGTCAACCAGCTGGCGCGACGAACGGACCAGCGCCGTCACGTCCAGGATCAGCGACACGCCTCCGTCGCCGAGGATGGTGGCACCGGAAATTCCGGTCACCTTGCGGTAATTCGATTCCAGGTTCTTGACCACGACCTGCTGCTGCCCCACCAGTTCGTCCACGAACAGGCAGGCTTTCTTGCCTTCGGTTTCCACGATCACCAGGATGCCCTGGGTCGGATCGGTAAAGCGCGGTGCAATGTCGAAAATCTGGTACAGCGGGATCAGGGGCAGGTATTCGCCGCGCACCTTGATGACGCGGCCCTTGCCGCTGATTTCCTTCACGTCTTCCGGCGCCGGCTGCAGCGATTCGAGCACGAAGCCGAGCGGCAGGATGTACACCTCGTCGCCTGTCTGGATCAGCATGCCGTCCAGGATGGCCAGCGTCAGCGGCAGGGAAATCGAGATGGTGGTGCCGAAGCCCTTGGCCGAGCGGATGTCGACGGTACCGCCCATGGCGGTGATATTGCGCTTGACCACGTCCATGCCGACGCCGCGGCCCGACACGTCGGTCACGGTTTCTGCGGTCGAGAAGCCCGGCGCGAAGATCAGCTGCCACACGTCGGCGTCGCTCATGTTATCGGACAGCGGCAAGCCGTTCTGGCGGGCTTTTGCCAGGATCTTATCGCGGTTCAAACCGCCGCCATCGTCCGACACTTCAATGATGATGCTGCCGCCCTGGTGCGAGGCGGACAGGAACAGGCGTCCCGTCTCGGACTTGCCGGCCGCCTTGCGCACGTCCGGCATTTCAATGCCGTGGTCGATCGAGTTGCGCACCAGGTGGGTCAGCGGGTCGACGATGCGTTCGATCAGGCCCTTGTCCAGTTCCGTGGCGGCGCCGCTGGTGACGAATTCCACTTTCTTGCCAAGCTTGGTGGCCAGGTCGCGCACCATGCGCGGGAAGCGCGAGAACACGAAGTCCATCGGCATCATGCGGATCGACATCACCGATTCCTGCAGGTCGCGCGTGTTGCGGGTGAGCTGGGAAATGCCGCTCATCAGTTTTTCATGCAGCACCGGATCCAGCGAGCCGGCGCGCTGCTCGATCATCGCTTGCGTGATCACCAGTTCGCCGACCAGGTTGATCAGCTGGTCGACCTTTTCCACCGACACGCGGATCGAGGACGATTCGCCGCCGGCCGGCGCGTGGGCCTGCTTTTCCGCTTCCTTACGGGCGGCTTTCTTTTCCTGTTCTTCGCTCGGCTTGGCCGCTTCGGCCGGGGCGTCCTTGATGCCGGCCTGGGCGCGGATCACTTCCAGCGGCTGGAAGAAGCCATAGCCGCGCGCGTCGTCGGCGGCGCCGGAGGCGTTGGAGCGGATTTCATCGAGCGGCTGGAAGAAGCCATAGCCTTCGCCTTCGGCCGACGGCGCGGCGGCGCCTGCAGCCGGCAGCGGGTCGAAGAAACCGTAGCCCTGCTCCGCCTCCTTGCGTTCGCGTTCGGCCTGCTCGCGCGCCGACTGGGTCGGGCTCAGGGCCGGCAGCTCGCTGACCTTCATCTGGTCGGCATCGATCACGAAGGAGCAGATGGCGACAATATCGTCCAGCGATTCGTGGGTGGTGACGATCATGGCATGGCGCTCGGCATCGAGCGGCGTCAGCTCCACATGGCCCATCAGGCCAAGTTCGGCTGCCAGCGCCTCCACTTCCCGGTGCACCATCGGCGGCAGTTCAAGGCGGAAGCGCTTGCCGCCGCTATGGTCCACCGCCTGCGATTCCTGCGCATTGAAGGCCGGCGCCACCGGCGCCATCGCCTCGATGTGCACGTCCTGCGCCAGCTCCTGCAGCATCATGCGCACGTCGCCCACGGCTTCCTGGTCGACAGCCGTGCCGAGGCGGTGGCCGTCCAGCTGCATCTTCAGGATGTCCTTGGCGGCCAGGAAGGCGTCGACGTGGGTCGACGTCAAGGCCATCTCGCCCTTGCGGATGCGGTCCAGCAGCGTCTCCAGCACGTGCGTGACTTCGGTCATGTCGGTCACGCCGAACGTCGACGCGCCGCCCTTCACCGAGTGCGCGGTACGGAAAATCGCGTTCAAGTCCTCTTCGCTGGGCGACTCGACGTCCACGCCCAGCAGCAGACGCTCCATTTCAGCCAGCAGTTCTTCCGCTTCATCGAAGAAGACCTGGTAGAACTGGCTAATATCGATGGTCATGCCACACCCCTTAATTAGCCAATGACCTTCTTCACTACCTCAATCAAGCGTTGCGGGTCGAAAGGCTTGACCAGCCAGCCATTCGCGCCGGCGGCGCGGCCCTTGGCCTTCATTTCGTCGGACGATTCGGTGGTCAGCATCAGGATGGGAACCTTGGCATAGGACGGCTGCTCGCGCAGCAGCTTGATCAGTTGCAGGCCATCCATGCGCGGCATGTTCTGGTCGGTCAGCACCAGGTCCACGGTTTGCAGCTTGGCCTTTTCCAGGCCATCCTGTCCGTCGACTGCTTCCACCACCTGGTAGCCCGCTGCCTTCAGGCTGAATGCCACCATCTGGCGCAGCGAGGAGGAGTCGTCGACTGCAAGAATTGTTTTAGCCATCTTTTTTTCTCACTTGGTTAAATTTTTGTATTCGTATCTATATTCAGAACAGTTCGATGTCGCCGCTTTCCAGGTGCTTCTGGCTGACCGCCTTGCGCAGCACGCTGCGCAGCTCCAGGCTCTGGATCGCCAGCGCCATGCTGACCTTGCTAAGCAGGTCCACGATCTCGTCGCTGCCCGATTCCGGCACCACTTCGGCGCCGTGCGCACCCAGCGTTCCAAGGAATTCGCGCAAGCCGGTGACACGCTTCAGGGTGCGGTCGATCAGCTGGCTGGTCATGTCCTGGAACTGCATGCTGGTAATGGCTGCATTGACGTAGCCGCTTACCTGTTCGTTCATTTCCTTCAGGCGCGCCTTGTCTTCCGCCGAAGGATCGCCGCCTTGCAGCAGCAGCTCGATGGTCGCCTGCTGTGCGCTCACCGCCTCATGGATCGCCATGAAGTTGCGCGTCAGCTTGTCGATCGCCTCCTCCAGCAGCAGGTTGGTCTGCAGCAGGTCGGTCTCGACTTCGGTCAGGTGGCGCCGGCCATGGTCCGACACGCCGGACAGCAGCCGTTTCACATGCGAGCCAAGGATTTTCTTTCTTGTCATAAAGCCCCTATTTCTTCCCCGCCGGCGCTGCCGCTGCCGGTGCCGCTGCCGCTGCGGCTTGCGTAGCTTCCGTATCGAGGCCGACTTGCAATTTGCCGCCGTCACGCAGCACATTCTCCTCGGTCCTCTTGTTCATCACAATGATGCTGATGCGGCGATTGATCGGGTTGAAAGGATCGGCGCGGTCCAGGTGGGCGGCGCTGGCCAGCCCCACCACGCGCAGGATCTTATTGTCGGCCAGTCCGCCATGCAGCAGCGCGCGGCGCGAAGCATTGGCACGATCGGCCGACAGTTCCCAGTTACTGTACCCCGTTTCGGTGAAATACGGCGTGGAGTCGGTGTGGCCGGACAGGCCGATCTTGTTCGGCACGTCGTTCAGGGCCGGCGCGATGGCTTCCAGGATCTCGCGCGCATACGGCTGCAAGTCGGCCTTGCCGGCATTGAACATGGGGCGGTTCTGCAAGTCGACGATCTGGATGCGCAAGCCTTCGCTGGTGAAGTCCAGCAAGAGTTGCTCTTTGAACTTCTTGAGCTCGGCGTTGGTATCGATGGTCATTTCGATACGCGCGCGCAAGGCCTGCAGGCGCGAGCGCTCTTCCGCCTCGAGCGCCTTCTTGGCGGCATCCAGGTTGTAAGTCTTGCTCTGGGCCGGATCGTCGGTCATCTTGACCTGGCCGGTACGGCGCGACAGGTCCGAGCCGCCGCCCTGGATCACCGAGGAACTGTCGCCGCTGCCCGAGCCGCCCTGCATCGCGACCTTCAGCGGCGTCTTGAAGTATTCGGAAATACCGTTCAGGTCGCCCTTGGTCGTCGAGCCGAGCAGCCACATCAGCAGGAAGAACGCCATCATCGCCGTCACGAAGTCGGCGTAAGCGATCTTCCAGGCGCCGCCGTGGTGGCCGCCACCGCCTTTCTTGATCTTCTTGACGACAATGGGCCGCAGGCCTTCTTCAGCCATGGCAGGTCCTCGCTTCCATTACTTCGACTTCGATTTCTTGATATGTTCTTCCAGCTCGGAGAAGCTTGGGCGCTCGGTAGAGTACAGTACCTTGCGGCCAAATTCCACAGCCAGGGCCGGGGCATAACCATTCAGGCTGGCCAGCAGCGTGACCTTCACGCACTGGAACATCTTGGTCGATTCTTCCAGCTTCTGCTCCAGCAGGCTGGCCAGCGGCCCGACGAAACCGTAGGCCAGCAAGATACCGAGGAAGGTACCGACCAGTGCGTGCGCGATCAGCATGCCCAGTTCGGACGGCGGGATGCCCACCGATTCCATTGTGTGCACCACGCCCATCACCGCCGCCACGATACCGAATGCCGGCAGGCCGTCGCCCAGCTTGGCGATGCAATGGGCCGGCACATGGCCCTCCTGGTGGTGGGTGTCGATCTCGTTGTCCATCAGGTTCTCGATCTGGAAAGCATCCATATTCCCCGACACCATCAGGCGCAGATAGTCGGTCATGAACTCGATGATATGGTGGTCTTCCAGCACCGCCGGATATTTGCTGAACAGCGGGCTGTCTTCCGGCTTGTCGATATCGCCTTCAATCGACATCAGGCCTTCCTTGCGCACCTTGGACAGCACGTCGAACAGGAGCGACATCAGCTCCATGTACAAGTCCTTGGTATAGCGCGAACCCTTGAACAGCGTCGGCAGCGCGGCCAGCGTAGCCTTGATGGACTTGCCGTTATTGCCAACAAAGAAAGCGCCCGCAGCAGCGCCGCCAATCATCAGCAGTTCCAGAGGTTGGAACAGGGCCGCCAGATGGCCGCCGGACAGCGCGAAACCACCAAAAACGGAGCCAAGGACGATGAGGTAACCGACAATGACTAACAAGCGCGCGAACTCCCCGATAGCTAGTTAAAAGCAATAATATTCCACAGTGGAACTACAATAACGTGAAGACGCCTTTGCGGCAAGGAAAACTGCCTCTAAAATGCTCTTATATAAAGGAGCGGACCACCCTCTGTGGTGCGAATGGTCTTGATGCCGTTTGCAGCTGGAATTTCAAATTCATAACTGGCAAGCAAACTACCGGCCCGCATCTCCCGCTGGGCCTTGCGCCACAAGGCCGGCATGGCGGCCGGTGACAGGTAAGCGAACACCAGGTCG
Organism: Pseudoduganella sp. R-32; assembly: GCF_049913245.1. Lineage (NCBI taxonomy): Bacteria > Pseudomonadati > Pseudomonadota > Betaproteobacteria > Burkholderiales > Oxalobacteraceae > Pseudoduganella > Pseudoduganella sp. R-32. The sequence goes on from NZ_CP183987.1 coordinate 4,861,895, forward strand.
TATTTTGCAAAGTTTAACTGTTCATAGTCGCCACGCACGAAGCGCGCGCGGCTGCCGGACAACGCGGCCCGCAAACGCGACACCAGCCACGGCACCGGCGCCAGTTCAATTCCCACAACTTCCGATTCGGGCCGCGCAACGGCCAGGTGCAAGGCGAAGCCGCCGAGGCCGCTACCGATATCGATCATGCGCAGCACCCTGCCCTGCGGCAGCTCAGCCAGCACGGCGCGCCACACTGCCGGATTCGATGGATAGTAAGGGACCTGGGTGCGGTAAGTGGACCAGTACCAGCCCAGCAGGACCAGGAAGGCGGCAGCGGCCAGCCACGGCGGCAGATGCAATGCCAGCCCGGCCAATAAAGCGATGGGAAACAATAGCTGGATCAGCAGCCACCAGCGCGCCAGCCCGATCTTCCAGCTGATGCCGGCAGCCAGCAAACCTTGCAGCAGCGCGGCTTGCAGCAAGGTCAACCCATGGCCGAGCGCATCAAGGGCAACCGCCAGCGCGGCGCACGGCAGCAGCGCGCCGGCCTGGACCAGCAGCGCCTGGAAGGCTGGAACTCTAAAATTCATTGCAGGAGTATACCCGGGCCAGCATCGTTGGCACTGCAGTGCCTGACCCTGCGGGTCAGGCACTGGTTTACCGGTTGTGCGTGCGTATGCACCGAAACCTAAACCGGCAACCCGTTGTCAGACCCACGGGGTCTGACACCATCCCAATCAAGCAGCGACCGCTTCGGCAGCATCCTTGGCCTTGCGGGTCTTGCCGGCACGCGAAGGCATATGGCACAGGCCGCACTTATAGTCGCGGTTCAGGTCCATGGCGTCGACTACGAACTTGCCTTTGCAGCAAGTGCAGGGCTTGAGCTGCAGCATATTGCTGCCTGCGAACTTGACCAGGGTCCAGGCGCGGGTCAGCGAGAGCAGCGGCTCTTCGCCGGCAGCCGGCGGCATCTGCTCCAGGTAGAGCTGGTAAGCCTTCATCACGGCATGGATGCCGGTGGCGCCCGCGTGCTCGACCAGGAAGTTATGGATGTTCATGAACAGCGACGAGTGGATGTTCGGCTGCCAGGTCAGGAACCAGTCGGTCGAGAAAGGCAGCATGCCCTTCGGCGGCGACACGCCCTTCAGCTCCTTGTACAGTTTGAGCAGGCGTTCGCGCGACAGCGACACTTCGGTTTCCAGCAGTTGCAGGCGGGCCCCCAGGTTGATCAGCTCGATGGCCAGCTGGATTTCCTGCGCTTCGGTCACCACACTCTTCTTGCTCATGGCGTCGCTCCTTAAGCGATTTCTTCAACAGCCTGGCCGGCCATCAGGATGGCGGCGTGGGACTGGGCCAGGGAACGGTCCTTGTTGTAGTTGGTCAGCATGCCGAGAATGGCGCTGTCGTCGAAGCGGAAGCGAGCCAGCATCATGTTGCCGCCAGCCAGCTTCAGGATCTGGGCATTGCTCATGCCTTCGATCAGGTCGGCGATGTCGGCGGAAATGCCCAGGCGGAAGATCGCGGTGACTTTGTCGGCGCGGATCATCTGCTGCGCCAGCATCAGGTAGCTCAGGTTCGCATCGCGGATTTCAGCCATCATGTCGTTTGCGGTCATGTCCATCTCCAGTCAGTTTCAGCTTGCAACGCAATTTTCGTTGCTGTTGAGATACATTCTGCTGGAGACGCGATAAAGCGCAAAGAGGCGGCACTCTGTATTTTGGGTCGGGAATAGACGAAGTCGCCCCGTAGGGTTTTGTCCTACAGAGGGCTGCCCATAGAGGGGCAACGCCAGTATTGGCGTGGGTTTGCGGGGCGTTCGGTCTCGCTCAAAACGCAGGAGCCGAAGGTAAAAATGCGATGTCGACGTGGTGCTTTTTTGCGACATCTGAACTGGTAACGGCAGGGTTTTGGAGAACTTTAGGGTTCCGAGCAAAAAATTTTAAGATTTTTTCACTCATTCCAAAATGCCGAACAGCAAGCCTTTTACCGGGCTTCTAAAAACGGTAACGGCAGGGGTTTGGGGAACTTTAGGGTTTTTTTGAAAAAATTTGAAAATTTTATGATTCTTTTGAAATCAATGACTTAGCCAACCAAACCGGTAACCCGGTGTCTGACCCGCAGGGTCAGACACCGGTTGGCGGCAGCCGCGTGACGGTGTCAGACCCTGCGGGTCTGACACCGGTTTACCGGTTTTGGCCAAGAAAAGGTTGCTACAATCTCACTTTGTTTAAGTCTCAAGGAAAATGCCCTCATGATTTCCCGTTCCGACTGCCTGGCGCGCGACGCCGCGGATACCCTGGCGCCCCTGCGCGAGCAGTTCGACCTGCCTGCCGGCGTGATCTACCTGGATGGCAACTCCCTGGGCGCGCGCCCCAAAGCCGCCCTCACCCGCGCCACCGAAGTGATCGCCAGGGAATGGGGCAAGGACCTGATCACCAGCTGGAACACCGCCGGCTGGTTCGACATGCCGAAGCGCTTGGGCGACAAGCTGGCCCCGCTGGTCGGCGCCAAGGCCGGTGAAGTGGTGGTTACCGACACCACCTCGATCAACCTGTTCAAAGCCCTGGCCGCCGCCCTGCACGCGCAGGCGCATACCGGCCGCAAGATCATCATCAGCGAGCGCTCGAATTTTCCGACCGATATCTATATGGCCCAGGGCCTGACGTCCTGGCTCGACCGCGGCTATGAAGTGCGCCTGGTCGACAGTCCGGACCAGCTTCCTGCCGCCATCACCGCCGACGTCGCCGTGGTCATGCTGACCCACGTGAACTACCGCACCGGCTACCAGCACGACATGGCCGCCACCAGCGCCCTCGCCCACCAGCATGGCGCAATGGTCGTGTGGGACCTGTGCCACTCAGTCGGCGCGGTACCGCTCGACCTGCACGCCGATGGCGCCGACTTCGCCGTCGGCTGCACTTATAAATACCTGAACGGCGGCCCGGGCTCGCCGGCCTTCATCTGGGTCCCCGAGTGCAACCAGGACAAATTCAGCCACCCGCTGTCCGGCTGGTGGGGCCACGCCAATCCGTTCGCCATGGCACCCGACTTCGCGCCGACCAAGGGCATTGGCCGCGCGCTGTGCGGCACCCAGCCGGTGACCTCGCTGGCCATGGTGGAATGCGGCCTGGACGTCTTCGCGCAAACCACCATGGATGCGGTGCGCGCCAAGTCGCTGGCCCTGACCGACCTGTTCATCGCCCTGGTGGAGCAGCGCTGCCCCAACCATCCACTGGGCCTGGTCACGCCGCGCGAGCATGTGCGGCGCGGCTCCCAGGTCAGCTTCACCCACCCGCACGGCTACGCGGTGATGCAGGCCCTGATCGCGCGCGGCGTGATCGGCGATTACCGCGAGCCGGAAATCATGCGCTTCGGCTTCACGCCGCTATACACCAGCTTTGCCGACGTGTGGGATGCTGTGGAAATCCTGAAGCAGATCCTGGACGATAAGGCCTACGACATCACTGCCGCCCGCGGCGCCGTCACCTGAGACACGACACAATATGACCGAAGAAAAGAAAGACGCCGCCTGGCACGGGGCGCAAATGGACTTCTCCAAGTCCATGAGCTATGGCGACTACCTGGGCCTGGAAAAGATCCTGAACGCGCAGCACCCGCTGTCACCCAACCACAATGAGATGCTGTTCATCGTGCAGCACCAGACCAGCGAATTGTGGATGAAGCTGATGCTGCACGAGCTGCACGCCGTGGTCGACCATATACGCCGCGACGACCTGCCGCCGGCCTTCAAGATGCTGGCCCGCGTGGCGCGCATCATGGACCAGCTGGTGCACGCCTGGGACGTGCTGGCCACCATGACCCCGCCCGAATACACCGCGATTCGCCCTTACCTGGCCTCCTCGTCCGGCTTCCAGTCACACCAGTACCGCGAAATCGAATTCATCCTCGGCAACAAAAACGCGAACATGCTGGCGGTGCACCAGCAGGCGCCGGAAGCGCATGCCCTGCTCGACGCGGCGCTGCATGCGCCGTCGCTGTACGACGAAGCGATCCGCCTGCTGGCGCGCAATGGCCTGCAGATCGACGCCGGGCGGCTGGACGGCGACTGGACCCAGCCGACCGTGGCCAACGAGTCGGTACAGAAAGCCTGGCTCGAGGTATATCGCGACACCACACGATACTGGGCCCTGTACGAGCTGGCGGAAAAGCTGGTCGACATGGAGACCGCCTTCCGCTTCTGGCGCTTCCGCCATGTCACCACGGTCGAACGGGTGATCGGCTTCAAGACCGGCACGGGCGGCACGGCCGGCGTGTCCTATCTCAGGAAGATGCTCGATGTGGTACTGTTCCCGGAATTGTTCGCTTTAAGGACCGCTTTGTGAAACGCTTGCTCGCTGCCTTGCTGGCCGCGGCGTGTGCGCTGCCGGCAATGGCACGCGACGACCGCCCCGGTGTTTTCGATTACTACGTGATGTCGCTGTCCTGGTCGCCCGAGTATTGCGCCGGCCGTGGCGGCGGCGACCCGGTGCAGTGCGCCACCGGCCGCCAGCTCGGCTTTGTGCTGCACGGCCTGTGGCCGCAATTCGAGCGCGGCTATCCCGAAAGCTGCGGCCGCGTCAGGATTTCGAACAGCCTGCGCGAGCAATACGAGTCGCTCTACCCTTCGCCCAAACTGCTGTTCCATGAATGGAACAAACACGGTTCCTGCTCCGGCCTGCAACCCCAGGATTACCTGGCGTTGAGCGCCAGGCTGCGCGACAGCCTGAAGATCCCGGCCGATTTCGCGCGCCCGCAGCAGCCGGTGCGCGTCACGCCCGGCCAGTTCGAGGCCAAATTCCACCAGGCCAATCCATGGCTGGCCAAAGACTCCGTGCTGCCCGTCTGCGGCTCCGGCGGCCGTTTCCTGCGCGAAGCACGCGCATGTTTCAGCAAGGACGGCAAATCGCGCAGCTGCTCGCAAGAAGCCATCGCTTACTCGCAGAAGAGCTGCGGCCAATCCACTTTCCTGATGAAAAATGTGAAGTGATGGCGCTAAGCGTGCGCCGCCCAAGGCACGCTTGCAGCGACAATAAGCGCGCTGTACTGCGCGCCTGCTTGCCATACCACGGGGGGAACCGTTATCGCGGGCTCGCGAACTTTGAGGAGCCACCGAATGGGAACTCATCTGAAAAAGGGGCTGGCGACGCTGGCCTTGATTGCCGCTTGCGGAGCAGCGCAAGCTGATCCACTTGTCTTCAACGCCTCACTCAGCGGCGCGGCGGAATCCCCGCCAAACGCATCGGCAGCCACGGGCGATGTGACCGTGCTGTTCGATATCGACAACCACTACATGACCATTGCAGCCAGCTTTACCGACCTGGAAGGCCTGAGCGGTGCTGCCCACATCCATTGCTGCACCGCCGTGGCCGGCGACGGCACCGCCGGTGTCGCCACCATGCTGCCGACCCTGACCGGCTTCCCGGAGAACGAAACCAGCGGCAGTTATGCCTCGTTCTTCAGCACGTCGCAGGAATCGTTCTGGAACCCGACCTTCCTGGCCAATAACGGCGGCACCACGGCCGGCGCCGAGGCCGCACTGCTGGCCGGGCTCAATGCCGGCGCCGCGTATTTCAACATCCACTCGAACGTCTACCCGAGCGGTGAAATCCGCGGCTTCCTGGCGGCGCCGATTCCCGAGCCGGCACAGATCCTCATGCTGCTGGCCGGCCTGCCCTTGCTATTACTGCGCAAGCGGGAAAACTAGCGAGGAATCGGGTTGCGTGACGCCACGTTCAGCATGTTCCAGGAACGGATGACCGCAACCACGAAGCCCAGTTCCGCGATCTCTTCGTCGGAGAAATGCTCCTTGACACGGGCGAAAGCTGCGTCGTCGGGATCGCGGACTGGAATTGCATTGATCAACTCCGACCATTCCAGCGCAGCGCGTTCGCGCTCGCTGAAGAATGGCGCCTCGCGCCAGCCCGCCACCGCATTCACATGGCGCGGGTCGACGTCCATCTTCAGCAAGTCCTGGTAATGCATGTCGATGCAGAAGCCGCAGCCATTGATTTGCGATACGCGCAGCAGGACCAGGTCCACCAGTTTCTTGCCCAGCAGTTCACGGTTCAGGCCATTCGACAGCGCCAGCAGGTTCTGGAACGATTTCTGGGACAGTTGGAAGTAGTTGTAACGCAGGGTGCTCATGGAAAATCCTTTCGGTCTGATGGTAAAGGCCACGCTGTGCGGCCTTCTCAACCATTAGACGGAGCAGCCTGCCGGTTTGTGACAGCCCGGCTAAAAATTTTTTCCTGGCTGGGCGGGGAAGGTGCACACCCGGTCGCGGCCGGCCCGCTTGGCCGCATACAGGGCGGCATCGGCCCGCTGCAGGAGTTCGCCCAGCGTCTCGCCCGGCTGGTGCTCGGCCACGCCGGCGCTGATGGAGAGTTCGATCCCCGACAGGGCGCCATCGAAACGCTGGGCGCGCACTTCGCTGCGCACCCGCTCGGCAAACTGCAGGCTGTGTTCGAGGTCGAGCTTGGGCAGGAAGACGGCAAACTCGTCGCCGCCATTGCGTACCGCGATGTCGATGCGGCGCGTATGGCTGTTCAAGACTCCGCCGATGCGTTGCAGCACCACGTCGCCGGCCAGGTGGCCGAAATTGTCATTGATTTGCTTGAAACGGTCGATGTCGAACACCAGCAGGCCAACACGTTCGGCCGGATCGCGCTCGTGCTGCTGCAGCAGGCGGGCCGCGGCATCTTCCATGTAATGGCGCGTGTACAGGCCCGTCACGGCGTCGCGCACTGCCAGCTGGTAGTATTTGGAGCGGTCCTTTTCCAGCGCGCTATTGTCCAGTTGGGCGAGCCGCAGGTCTTCATAGGCCGACAGCAGCTTCCGGTGCGCCTGCTCCAGCTCCTGCTGCTGGCGCGCCTCGGTGGTGACGTCTTCATAGATGGTGACGAAACCCATGACCCGTCCCTGCTCATCGCTCATGGGGCGGCCGGTCACTTGCAGGACCGTGCCATTGGCGCGCGTGCGCCGGAAGCGGTGCGGCACGAACTGGCGGGCCAGGTTGATGCGCTCGCGCACCTGGGCCTCAGGATCGCCGGGCCCGAATTCCCCGCGCAGGGCGTTGAAGCGGAACAGGTCCTCCAGCAGCACGCCCGGCTGCATCAGGCTATCGGGGAAATCCAGGCATTGGCAAAACGTCTCGTTCCAGAACCTGAACTGCAGGTCGCGGTCAATGATGGACATGCCAACCGGCAGGTACTGCATGGCGCGCAGCAGGTCCGCCTGCCCGATTTGCATGCCGCGCTCGCGGGTGTCGCTCAACATGTCGGGGCCTCCTCTGCTTGCGTGCCAGCCAACCTCAGTTAACGATGTGCGCCAGTTTATCGGGGTTGCGCACCACATAGATGCCGGTGATGCGCTGGCCGTCGGTGGCAAAGCCCTGCGCCGATTCCAGCTTGCCGTCCACGAAGCGCAGCAAACCCGGCTCGCCATTGACCATGGCGGCGCGGTATTCGATGGCGCCCAGCTTGTGCATGCCGGCGTACAACGCAGCGATCTTGTCCGGATCGGTGATGACGATGCCGAAGGACTTGACCTTGCCGCCGCCATCGCCCACCAGTTCCAGGTCTTCCGCCAGCAGGGCGCGGACCGCCGCCTTGTCGCCGCTGGCCGAGGCCTCCACGAAACGCTGCAAGAGCTGGCGGTGGGTGTCGGCCGGGATATCAAAGCGCGACTGGCCTTGCTGCACACGGTCGCCGGCGCGGCTCACCATCTGGCGGCACGCCGCTTCCGACTTGCCAAGCTGCTCGGCCACCTCGTTGTAGTCGTAATCGAACACCTGGCGCAGCAGGAAGGCGGCGCGCTCCTCGGGACCTAGCCGCTGCAGCAGCCACATATAGGCCAGCGACAGGTCGCTGGCCCGCTCGGCCTGCGCCTCCGGCGTCTCCTCGTCGACCGCCACCAGCGGTTCCGGCAGCCACAGGCCCTCGTAGGCTTCGCGTTCGGCAATGGCGGCGCGCAGGCGGTCGATGGAAAGGCGGGTCACCACCGTCACCAGCCAGGCCTCGGCCGATTGCACGCCGCTGGTATCGGCGCCCTGCCAACGAATCCAGGCATCCTGCACCACGTCTTCTGCATCGGCGCGCACGCCCAGCATGCGATAGGCGATGGCAAACAACCGCGCACGGTGCGCGGCAAAGTCGATTGGATCATTCATGATGCAGGACTATAGCCGACCTTGTGCACTTTCAGCAGCACTTCGCGCAATTCGCGCACGCGCGGCGGCTTGCTCAGCACTTCATCGACGCTGGCCGGCTTGGCGTCCACGTCGCCCTCCGGAATCAGGCGCTGGCCCCAGCCGGTAACCAGGATCACCGGCGTGGCCGGCGACAGCTCCTTGATGCAGCCGGCCACCTTGCGGCCATCGACGTGCGGCATGCCAAGGTCGCTGAATACCGCGTCGAAAGGCTGGCTGGATTCCATCGAAGCGCGGAATTGCTCGATGCCGGCGGCGCCGCCATTGGCCGCCACCACGGTGTGGCCGTCGCGCTGCAGGATGGTGGTCATGGACGCCAGCACGGCCGGATCGTCGTCAATCACCAGCAGGCGCATGGGTTCGGCCACCGCCACAGTCGTGGCAGGCGCTTCCAGCGGCGGCATGGCGGGATGCGCCTGCGGCAGCGGGAAGGCCAGCGACACGGTGGTGCCCTGCCCGATCATCGATTCCACCTGCACCACCGCGCTGTGGCGTTCGGCCATCGAATTGACGGTGGCCAGCCCCAGGCCGCTGCCGCGCTCGCCCTTGGTGGTGAAGAACGGGTCCAGGCAGTGGCGGCGCGTCGACTCGTCCATGCCGACGCCGCTGTCCACCACGTCGACAATGGCATGCTCGCCGGTGCTGCGGGTGCGCAGGATCAGGGCGCCGCCTTCCGGCATCGCATCGACCGCATTGAACACCAGGTTTGTCAAGGCTTCACGGATTTCCGGCTCGGAGCCCATCACGGACGGCAGCCCCGGCGCCAGCTCCAGCTTCATATTGATCACCACGCCGCGCTGCTGCGGCATATCGCTCCAGCGCGCCCGCGTCAGGTCGGCCACCTGCTGCGCCAGCACGTTCAGGCTGACGCTGGTGAGCTCCATCTGCGGCTCGCGGCGGCGGTACAGCTCGCGCATGCGCGCCACCGTCGCCGCCACGTCGTCGATGGCGCGCGCTATCACCTGCAGGTTGCTGCGGCCGCTGGCGCTCAGGCCCGTTTCGGTTTCCAGCAGGGTTTCGGTGTACAGCGCCACCGGCGAGATGGCGTTGTTGATGTCGTGCGCGATGCCGCTCGCCATCTGGCCCAGGGCTCGCAAGCGCTCCTCGCGGGTGACCGACTGCTGCGTCGCATGCAGGGTGTGGTAAGCCTGCTGCAGCGCCCCATACAACTGCGCCTGGCGTGCCGCCAGCGCCGCGTGCTCGCTCAACTGGCGCAGGAATTCGCATTCGCCGCTGGAGAAGGCATTCGGAATGGTGCGCGCCACGGCCAACACGCCGAAGACCACGCTCTCGGCCTGCAGCGGCGCCAGCACCAGGGAATTCAGGCCGCCGCGCGCCAGCCGGTGCGGGAACGGGAATTCACTGCCGCTGATGTCCGGTTCGTACACCAGTTGCCCCTTCACGCAGCGCGACAGGCCATTGTTGTCGATCGAAACCTGGGCGCCTTCCTTCAGCGACGCGTCGCCCGGCAGCATGGCATTGCCCAGGCCGACGCAGCTCGCTTCCAGCACGCCCTCCTGCAGCAGGAACACGCAGGCAAAGTCCACCGGCAACTGGTCTTCCAGGTTGCGCACCAGGACTTGGAGGATGCTGCGCAAGTCCTGCCGCTCGCCGATCGAGCGCGTCATCTGGTGCAACAGGCTGAGCCGGCCAAGCTGGGCCTGCACCTTCAACTCGGCGCCATGGCGCACCTCCATCTCATCGTGCAGGGCGGCATTGACGGCAACCAGTTCGTCGCGCGAGACCGTGGTGGCGCGCAGGCGTTCGGTCATGGCGTCGAAAGCACGCGCCAGGTCCCCCACTTCGTCAACGGCATTCATGTTCATGCGGAAGTCCAGCTTGCCCGAGCCCACCAGTTCGGCGCCACGCCGCAGTCGCTCCAGCGGATGGGCCACGCTGCGGATGGTCAAGGCCAGTGCGCCCAGCACGGTCAGCGCCAGCAGCAGGCCAAGCCCGGCCGCCACGGCGGAAGCATTCTGCTGCGCCTGCAGCACGCCCTGGCGGCTGCGGCGCGCCAGTTCTTCCGCATCCCGTATCATGTCCTGCGTGCGCGACATCAACTGGCCGAACAGCCGCGCTTCCAGCAGGTGCAGCACCTCCGCCCGTTCAGGGGTGGCGCGCAATTCCTGCCGCACCAGCAGCAGTTCGGAGAAATGCCGTGCCAGCAGGGGCAGGTTTTCCTGCAGGTCGTGCAGCAGCTGCGCCTCCTCCGCTTGCCGGAACAGTTCATCGCGCAGCAGCAGCCCTTGCAAGGAATCCTTGCGCAACTGCCACTGCACATGGGAGCGCCGCTCCTGGGTTTGCGCAAATTCGAGCGAAAGGTAGCGCAGCGCCACCACGCCGCTGACGATCTCCCCGGCACGCTCGTTGCGCTGCAGCTCCTGCCTGACCTGGCGCGTGGCGCCGATCATCAGCAGCACGGCCAGCGTCACGCCGGCCACGCACAGCCACTGGGCCCACTTCAGGCGAGTGATAATTTTCATGGTCGCTTAGTGGATGACGGTAACGGCAGTCGGCCGCACCTCGCCCAATCCTTCCAGGTACACGTTGTCGAGGAAATTCGGCACTTCGCGCGAGTTGGCCAGGCGGTTGCGGATGGCCCAGCGGGCGCGGTCCTCAAAGGCCAGCAAAAGCGACTGGTCCAGCTCCAGGCCGAAGTGGTAAGTCGGCCAGGCCGCCACCACTTCATCGCGATTCAGCTTGGCGGTTGCCGGCAGCAGGGGCTGCGCCTCCCGCGGCGACTTTTCGCACCAGGCCGAGCCCTGCTCGATGGCCTGCAACAGGCGCGGGACGACGTCCGCCCGCTCGCCGGTAAAGCGCTGCAGCGAAACCAGGTTGTAGATGCTCTCGTACGCCTGCTCGCCGGAAAAGCTCACCGCCGTATCGCCGAGCTGCTTGCGCATGGCCCCGAGGAAGGGTTCCCAGCCGGCCACCGCGTCGACATCGCCGCGCTGCAGCGCCTGGCCCAGTTCTTCCGGCTTGTAGTTGACCATGGTGACTTCGCTGCCATCCATGCGTTGCCAGTTCAGGAAAACGTCCAGCGTAAACTGGCCCGAGGTTCCCTGCGTGACGCCGATGCGCTTGCCCTTCAGGCTGGCCGGGGTCAGCACGCCGTGGTCGCGGCGGCCGATGATGCCGTGGTCCTTGCCGGTGCGGAAAAACGTCGCCAGCACCTTGACCGGCACACCGTCCATGGCGGCAAACACGATCGGGATATCGGCCACGGTGCCGACATCGGCCTTGCCGTCGACCACCGCCTGCATCGATGCCTTGCCGCTCGAATAAGGCAGCACCTTGACCTGCAAGCCCTGTTCGGTGAAATAGCCGCGTTGCTGGGCGGCCACCACGGCACAGGTGCCGACATATTCGGTGTTGGCCGCGATCACCAGCGACTGCGCCGGCCGCGCCGGCTGCCGCTGCTGCTGCCACAGCCAGGCCACGCCCAGCGCCAGCACGATGAACAACACGGCAAGGACCTGCATGGTTCGGCTACGCATGTTGCACCTGTTGGGTAGTTTCCGGCGCCAGCGGCAGTTCCACCCAGAAGGTGCTGCCCTGGCCCGGCTGGCTCTCGACGCCGATGGCGCCTTGCATGGCCTCGACCACGCGCCGGGTGAGCGCAAGGCCAAGGCCGCTGCCCTCCTCCTCCTCGTCGCGGCCGAGGCGGTGGAAAGGCTGGAAGATGTGCTGCACCTGCTCCGGCTCCAGGCCAGGGCCGGTGTCGCTGACGGAAATGCGCAGGCGGCTGCCTTCCGCTGCGGTGCAGGCCACGGCAACGCGGCCCTGGTCGTGGTTGTACTTGATGGCGTTGGACAGCAGGTTGATCAGCACCTGCACCAGGCGCGTGCGATCGGCGCGCAGGCGCTTCTCCGGCACTTCGCCGAAACCGAGGCTGATGTCGCGCTTGGCGGCCAGCGGCGTCACCATCATGCGGCATTCCTGCAGGACGGTCGGCAGGTCCACGGCTTCCATCGCCAGCGGCACCTTGCCCGCTTCGATGCGCGCCAGGTCGAGAATTTCGTTGACCAGCTTGAGCAGGTGCTGGCCTGACTGCACGATATTGCGCGCAAAGCGCTGCTTCTCTAGCTGGGTGGCCGGCAGCTTGTCGGCCGCCAGGATTTGCGCGAAGCCGAGGATGCCGTTGAGCGGGGTGCGCAGCTCGTGGCTCATGTTCGACAGGAAGCGCGACTTTTCAGCATTGGCATGCTCGGCGGCAGTGCGCGCCTGCTCCAGGCGGTGATTGGCTTCCGCCAGTTCCATCACGTTCTGGCGTAGCTGGCGTTCCAGCTCGGCGTTGGCCAGCCGCAGGGCGCGCGTGGCCTGGGCCCGCGCCAGCACCGGCAGCAAGGAAGACGCCTTGAAAGGCTTGACGATGTAATCGAGGGCGCCGCCCTGCATCGCGCGCACGGCGGTGGCAATGCTGCCCTCCCCGGTCATGATGATGCAGGCCAGGTCCGGGTCGTGCTGCAGGGCTTCCTTGACCAGGCCGATGCCGTCCATCCCCGGCATGTTCAGGTCCGACAGCATCAGATCGAAAGACTGGTTGCGCAAGAGCTCCAGCGCTGACTCGGCGCTGGAACAGCCTTCGGCGTCAAACTGGTACTGGCGCAATACGTCGCACAACGCCACGGTGTGGACGCTCTGGTCGTCAACGATGAGAATGCGCTGCTTGCGAACTTCCGTCATGCAATCCTCGCGAAGGCGGGCTTGCTTTGATTATGCCGGTTGACAAGGAGGTAAAGTCTCACCAAATCTAACTAGCATATAAATCCTTGCGGCTTTGGCGCCACAGTTGGGCCAGCACCCACTGTGGCGCGCAAGAGGCACTTCTCCGCCAGCTTACTTCGACAGCAGCATTTCGTTCATGCGCTTGACGAAGGAGGCCGGGTCGGCCAGCGACCCGCCTTCGGCCAGCAAGGCCTGGTCGAACAGGATGTGGGCCCAGTCCTTGAACTTCTCGCCGCTTGCGTCTTCATACTTCAGGCGCGTCACCAGCGGGTGCTGCGGGTTGATTTCCAGGATAGGCTTGGATTCCGGCGCGGACTGGCCGGCTGCCTTCAGCATGCGCAGCAGGTTGCCCGACAGTTCGTGCTCGTCGGCCACCAGGCAGGCTGGCGAATCGGTCAGGCGGAAAGTGACGCGCACTTCCTTGGCCTTGTCGGCCAGCGCTTCCTTCATCTTGCCGACCAGTTCCTGGTACTGGGTTTCGGTCTCGGCGTGTTCCTTCTTCTCCGCCTCGTCTTCCAGCTTGCCCAGGTCCAGGCCGCCCTTGGCCACGGAATGCAGTTCCTTGCCTTCGAAGTCGTTCAGGAAGGACAGCATCCATTCGTCGACGCGGTCGGTCAGCAGCAGCACTTCAACACCCTTCTTGCGGAAGATTTCCAGGTGCGGCGAGTTCTTGGCGGCGGCGTAGCTGTCGGCGGTGACGTAGAAGATCTTGTCCTGGCCTTCCTTCATGCGGCCGACGTAGGCTTCCAGCGATACGTCCTGCACATCGCTGTCGTTGTGGGTCGAGGCAAAGCGCAGCAGCTTGGCCAGGCGTTCCTTGTTGGCGAAGTCTTCGCCGATACCCTCTTTCAGCACCTGGCCGAATTCGGTCCAGAAGGTGGTGTACTTGTCCTTCTTTTCCTGCTCGTCGGCGTTGGCCAGTTCTTCCAGCATGCCCAGCACGCGCTTGGTCGAGCCTTCGCGGATCGCTTTCACGTCGCGCGATTCCTGCAGGATTTCACGCGATACGTTCAGCGGCAGGTCGGCCGAGTCGATCACGCCTTTCACGAAGCGCAGGTAGGTCGGCATCAGCTGCTCGGCGTCGTCCATGATGAACACGCGCTTGACGTACAGCTTGATGCCGCCGCGCTTGTTGCGGTCCCACAGGTCGAAGGGAGCCTTGGCCGGGATGTACAGTAGCTGGGTGTATTCGCTGCGGCCTTCTACGCGGTTGTGGGTGTAGGCCAGCGGCGCGCCGAAGTCGTGCGACACGTGCTTGTAGAACTCTTCGTACTGTTCCTGCGTGATCTCGCTCTTGGAGCGGGCCCACAGGGCGCTGGCCTGGTTGATGGTTTCCAGCTCGTCCTTCAGCACGGTTTCCTTCTTCTCCTCGTCCCACTCTTCCTTCTGCATCTGGATCGGCAGCGAGATGTGGTCGGAGTACTTGCGGATGATGGACTTCAGTTTCCAGCTCGACAACAGTTCATCCTCTCCTTCGCGCAGGTGCAGGATGATGTCGGTGCCGCGGCCGGCCTTTTCGATCTGCTCGATCGAGTAATCGCCCTCGCCCGCCGATTCCCAGCGCACGCCTTCTTCCGCCGCCAGCCCGGCGCGGCGCGATTCGACGGTGATCTTGTCGGCCACGATGAAGCCGGAGTAGAAGCCGACGCCGAACTGGCCGATCAGGGCCGCGTCCTTCTGCTGGTCGCCGGACAGCTTGCCGAAGAATTCCTTGGTGCCCGACTTGGCGATGGTGCCGAGGTGGGAAATCGCCTCGTCGCGGCTCATGCCGATGCCGTTGTCGGAAATGGTGATGGTGCGCGCTGCCTTGTCGAAGCTGACGCGGATCTTCAGTTCGTGGTCGTTGCCGTACAGTGCATCGTTGTTGATCGCTTCAAAACGCAGCTTGTCGGCCGCATCGGAGGCATTCGAGACCAGCTCGCGCAAGAAGATTTCCTTGTTCGAATACAGCGAGTGGATCATCAGCTGCAGAAGCTGTTTGACTTCTGCCTGGAACCCCATGGTTTGCTTGTTTTCTGCCATTTTTACCTCAATAGTCTTATACGGAACTTCGGAATCGCCCACATGGGGCCGTTTGCGCCGATTTCAAGCCCCTGGCAACGTTTCAAAAATACAACCTTGTTGTGGACAACGACAAGTGGTTCTCTTAGCATGGTAACAACGACGCGCCGGAGACACCGTGATCAACGAAGGCCTGCTGCATGCGACCCTGCCGAAGGACACTTCGGACGCTTCCATGGTGCGCTGGATGCGCCTGGTCCTGGCCGTAGCCTGCCTGTTTACCCTCCTGGTCGAGCCGTCCGGCCGTGCCGACCCCTTGTCGCTGGGCGTCTTCCTGGCCTACCTGCTGCAAAGCGTAACCCTGCTCTTGCTGGCCAACCGCTCGATCCTGGTGCGCAGCAAGCTGGTGTACTGGCTTGACGTAGGCTGGTTCACGCTGATGGTCTACGTTACCGGCGGCGATGCCAGTTTTTACTTCCTGCTGTTTTTCTTCGCCATCCTGACCTCGGCCTTCAGCCACGGCTTCGAGGAAGGTGCCCGCATCACCATGGCCGCCTCGCTGGCCTTTGCGCTGACCTCCCTGTACACCCACAGCCAGGCTGAAATGGCGGTGGTGATGCTGCGCGCCACCTTCCTGCTGGCCCTGGGCTACATGATCGCGCACTGGGGCGGCATGGCGATGATCCAGCGCCAGCGCATGGCCTTGCTGCATGCGGTGAGCCAGATGTCCAATCCGCGCTTCGGGGTCGACCGCACCATCAGTTCCGTGCTGGAGCAGACGCGCCAGTTCTACGGCGCCCATAGCTGCATCCTGCTGATGCACGACAACGGCGCGGCAAGCTGGACCTTGCGCGCGGCCAGTTCGGCCAATGCCGGGCGTCCGATCCATGCCAGCAACCTGGCGCCGGACGCCGCTGCGCCATTGCTGGTATGCGGTGAAGACGCCATCCTGCTGATGCGCCAGCCGCGCGGTCCCTGGCTGCGGCGCCGGCTGCAAATCAAGAGCTATGACAGCGCACACCAGCGCTGGGTAGAAGAAGACGCCGAGGCCGGCGAAACCCTGGCCGAATTGCTCGACGCGCTGTCGCTGATCGCGGTGCCGCTGCCGCTGCGGCGCGGTTCCGGGCGCCTGATCGTGGTGTCGCAGCGCCACCACTTCCACAAGTCGGACGCGCTGTTCCTGTTGCAGATCGCGGCCCAGGCCTTCCCCGTGATCGAGAATATCGAACTGCTGGACCGCATGGCATCGGAAGCGGTGTTGCGTGAGCGTGAGCGTATCGCCCGCGACTTGCATGACACCACGATCCAGCCTTATATCGGCCTGCGCCACGGCGTATCGGGCATCCGCCTGAAGGCCGACCCCGGCAATCCGCTGGTGCCCGACCTGGACAACCTGCTCGACGTCACTTCGCAAGTGGTGCGCGACTTGCGCAACTACGCCAAGAGCCTGCGCGGCGGGCTGGAAATGAAGGAACCGGAATTGCTCATTGCCCTGCGCCGCCAGGCCGCGCAGCTGCGCCAGTTCTACGACGTCCACATCAATGTCGACACCAAGGGTGAATTGCACATGAGCGACCGCCTGGCGGCCGAAGTGTTCCAGATCGTCAACGAGGGCATGAGCAATATCTGCAAGCATACGACGGCGCGCAACGGCTATATCGAACTGGCATGCACCGCTGGCCAGCTGACTGTGCGCATCGAGAATGAATGTTCGGGCCAGCCGGTGCTAGACTTTACACCGAGCTCAATCGCTGAACGCGCCGCCGCGCTGGGCGGCGAAGCGCGCGTGCAGCGCGGCCGCCAGAACAACACTGCGGTACAGATTGTGATTCCGGTGTGAGGTGAGTATGGGGCAAGCCGACAAACGAATCCGCATCATGCTGGTCGATGACCACAAGACCCTGCTATGGGGCCTGGGCAAGCTGATCGAAAGCGAAGCGCTGAACATGCTGGTGGTCGGCACCGCGCGCGACTGCGACAGCGCGCTGGCCATGGCGCCCGAAGTGCTGCCCGACGTGATCCTGCTGGACATCGACCTGGGCGGCACCTGTTCGCTGGACATCATGCCGCGCCTGCTGGCCGGCTGCAACGGCGCGCGCGTGCTGGTGCTGTCGGGCACGCGCGACCGCGAGTTGCTCGATCGCGCCGTGATGCTGGGCGCACGCGGCGTGGTCAGCAAGGACGAGCCGGCCGAGGTGGTCCTGAAAGCCATCGAGAAAGTCCACGGCGGCGAGCTGTGGCTCGATGGCATCATGCTCAGCCGCGTGTTCGAAGCCATGCGCAATCCGCAATCGACACGACGGCAAGATCCCGAACTGGACAAGATCGCCCAGCTCACTGCCAAGGAAAGACGCATTTGCAGCTTAATCGCAACAGGTGGTGGTGCGGTTAACAAGGCTTTGGCGCAACAGTTGTTTATTTCCGAGCACACTTTGCGCAACCATTTGACCGCCATCTACCACAAGCTGGGCGTGTCAAACCGCCTGGACCTTTACGTGTTTGCCACCAAGCACAGGCTCGACCAGGCCGACCTGTAGCGCCTCCTCGCCCCCCGCCCACTACCGGCAGGGGTGCCGAAAATATTTCCTCCAATATATCTTCGTTGAACCGGGACAAATGTCCCGATTCCTGCTGGAAAAAAAGGACTTCTGTCACGCATAGAAAAGGACAGATGTTTGATGGAAGTCAAAACGCATGCGCCTAAAGTGAACTCATCAGCACGGCAGACATGTCGGCTGAGACTAGAACCAGGCAAGGCCAACACAACCATGTCCGGAGTACAGAATGCGTAACCGACTCATGCCGCCACGAATCGCAAGCTTCATCGCCGAGGAAGACGGCCGGGCCTTTTACGAATATGTGCTTGTAGCCTCACTGACAGTTGTCGTCGGCATCATTGTGCTTCTAGCGCTTGGAAAAGGCAGGTGAAGCGGGCTTGTTCCGTGAAGCTGCAAACACTTTGGTGCAGTTATTAAACGTCCTGAAAGGAATCATCATGAAAGCCATCCAAAAATTCATCCGCGACGAACAAGGCGTGACCGCAATCGAATACGGCCTGATCGCTGCCCTGATCGCTGTCGTGATCATCGCTGCCGTCAAGCTGATCGGCACCCAACTGGATAAGACCTTCGACAAGATCGGCACGGCGCTGACCACCGCCAACGGCTAAATCTTGCGCCTGCGTCCGGCCAGGCATTCCCCCGCCTCGCCGGACGACTTTCTTACCTGGAGGTCGATCGTGAAAGAACAATTCCTACGCTTCCTCCGCAACGACACAGGCGTCTCGGCAATCGAGTACGCATTGCTGGCCGGCTTGATCGCAGTGGTCATCGTCGTCAGCGTCGGCAAGGCCGGCACCCAGCTCCTCGCATTGTTCACCTTCGTCAAATCACAAGTCCTGTTGGCCACATCATGAGCGCTGTCCTTACCCCACGCATCGCGACCCGCCCCAGCCTGCCACGCGCCCTGCTGCGCGAGCACGGCCTGCTGCTTGCCATCGTCGGCGTGGAGCTGGCGGCCGCCCTCGCGCTGTGCGCCGCCTACCCGGCCAAATACCGCCACAACCTGCAGCTGGAAGGCTATCTCGCGACCCTGGCGATGGGCCTGGTGTTTGCACTGTGCGGCTATACGATCTACGTCATGATCTTCAAGCGCCCCGAGCACCTGGTGCGCTACCTGAAACAACACCTGGCCGCCTACCTGACGCGCGAACGCCTGCTGTTTTCGGCGCCGGTGCTGGCCATGTTCCCCCTGTTTGCCGCCAGCTTCACCGTGCTGAAAGCCGCCGTGCCGCTGGTGCAGCCCTATGCCTGGGATGCCCGCATGGCCGCCGCCGACGCCTGGCTGCATGGCGGCGTGCAGCCCTGGCAGCTGCTGCAGCCCGTCTTCGGCCACCCGCTGATGACCGCCATCCTGAATTTCAATTACCACCTGTGGTTCTTCATCGTACTGTCCACCGTGTACTGGCTGGCCTTCAACCTGGAACGCCGCCAGCTGCGCATGCAATTCATGCTGAGCTTTGTGCTGAGCTGGGCGCTGCTGGGCAATGTGATGGCCATGCTGTTCTCTTCCGTCGGCCCTTGCTACTACCACTTTGCTGTGGCGGACGCCGATCCCTTCGCCGGCCTGATGCATTACCTGCGCGATGCCGACAAGGTGATCCCCGTAATGGCCCTGCAGGTGCAGGACACGCTGTGGCAAGACTACGCGCAGCATAGCGGCACCAACGCCCTCAGCATTTCCGCCATGCCCAGCATGCACGTGGCCAGTTCCGTGCTGCTGGCCCTGCTCGGCTGGCGCCTGAACCGCGCCGCCGGCATCGCCCTTACCGCGTTTGCCGTGCTGATCCAGGTCGGCTCGGTACACCTGGGCTGGCATTACGCGATCGACGGCTACGCCGGTGCGCTGGGCGCCTGGCTGATCTGGACCCTGTGCGGCAAGCTGGTGCAAAGGAGCGCGCCATGAGCTTCGATACTCGCGCCCTGCTGCCGATCGTGCTGCTGGCCTGCCTGCTGGCATGGGCCGTGGCCAGCGATGTGCGCAGCCGCCGCATCCCGAACAAGCTGGTGGTGCTGGGCTTGCTGGCCGGGCTCACGCTGCAAGCGACCGTGACGCCGGGCGCCGGCCTGTTCAGCGAACCGTTCGGTGCGCTGGGCCTGCTGAAAGCCAGTGCCGGCATGGTGCTCGGCCTGGTGCTGCTGTTGCCGATGTATGCGCTGGGCGCGATGGGCGCCGGCGACGTCAAGCTGATGGCGATGCTGGGCGCCTTCCTGGGGCCGCTCGACATCCTGGGCGCCGGCCTGTCCAGCGTGCTGGCCGGCGGCGTGCTGGCCCTGCTGGTGGCCCTGTTCCAGGGCAGCCTGCGCAAGGTCAGCGGCAATGTCAAGGTGATGGTGCTGGGCAGCGTGCTGCGCGGCATGTCCGGCGGCAGCGCCCGCATCGATGCCCCGCTGGCTGCCACCGGCCAGTTGCCCTATGCCGTGGCCATCGCCGCCGGCACCGTGAGTTACCTGTTGCTGACCCGTTACTTCGGCTGGAGCCTGCTATGAACGCCACCCCCATCCTCGCCTCGCGCACCGTCAGCGTGCTGGCCACGGCCGCACTGGCCAGCGTCTGGCTGCTGTTCTCGGTGGCCCACGCGCGCGCCTTCAATGCCACCGGCGACTGGGCCTACCTGCTGTTCGTGGCCTCGGAAACCCTGGTGGCGGCGCTGTTCATGCTGCGCTCGGAGCCGGCTGCCGTGTCGCACTCCCCGCTGGACTGGGCGCTGGCCATCGCCTCCACCGGCGCCCCCTTCTTCTTCGCGCCAAGCGGCGAAGGCCTGCTGCCCGCGGCGCGCGCCCTGATCGTGGCCGGCGTGCTGCTGCAGATCTGCGGCCTGCTGTCGCTGAATCGCAGCTTCGGCCTGGTGGCCGCGCGGCGCCAGATCAAGACTACCGGACTGTACCGCTGGATCCGCCATCCGCTGTATGCCAGCTACCTGCTCAGCTATGTGGGCTATGTCCTGTCGAACAGCAGCCTCGGCAATGCCGTCACCTGCCTGCTTGCCTCCATGCTGCTGCTGGCCCGCCTGGTGCGCGAAGAACGCTTCCTGTCGCGCGACAGCGAGTATCTGTTGTACATGCGCCGCGTCAAGTACCGCATCCTGCCAATGGTGTTTTGAGAGAGGTCCGCCATGCCTGCCGATTTTGAAGAACCAAGCAAGCGCCCCTGGGCTGACGACCCGCTGCGCGTTCCCGCACCGCGCACGGTGGAAGAAACCGGGCTGCCCTTCCTGCTGCTGGTGGAGCTGGCCAGCAAGGTGCTGTACCAGCGCGGCCAGGTCAAGCTCAACGAGCTGGCCGCCCACCTGAAGCTGCCGCCATCGGTGCTGGACCCGGTGCTGGGCTTCATGCGCACGGAAAAGCTGATGGAGATGATGCGCCGCGGCGTCAGCAACACCGATGCCGACATCGTCTACAACCTGACCGATACGGGCCGCGCCCGCGCCGCCGAATTCGTGCGCCGCGACGCCTATGCCGGCGCTGCCCCCGTAACCTTTAGCGATTATGCCGAACGCGTGCGCGCCCATAGCGTGGCGCAGATGCACGTCAAGCGCGAGCACATCCGCAAAACGTTCGATGGCATTGTCGCCAGCCCTGCAGTGCTTGACCAGTTGGGCGCGGCCATGAACAGTGGCCGCGCCATCTTTATCCATGGTCCGGCCGGCAGCGGAAAAACCTACCTGGCAGAGCGCCTGAACGGCCTGCTGCAAGGGCAGATCGCCGTGCCGCATGCGCTGCTGGTCGACGGCGACATCATCCCTGTCTATGACCCGGTGCTGCATACCATTATTGAGGACACGCCGCCGCCGGGCATGCTGTTCGACCGCCGCACCCCGCGCGACCAGCGCTGGGTGCGCAGCCAGCGACCCGCCGTGATCACCGGCGGCGAGCTGACCCTGGAAGCGCTGGACTTGCGCTTCGATCCGGCCACCCGGCTGTACCAGGCGCCGCCGCACCTGAAGGCCAACGGCGGCATCTTCATCATCGACGACCTGGGGCGCCAGCGCTGCTCGCCGGTGGAACTGATGAACCGCTGGATCGTGCCGATGGACCGCCAGGTCGACTACCTGTCGCTGCAGAACGGCTACAAGTTCCCGGTGCCGTTCGACGTGGTGGTGATCTTTTCCTCCAATATGCCGCCCGATGCGCTTGCCGACGGTTCCTTCCTGCGCCGCCTGGGCTACAAGATCCATGTCGGCCCGCAGACGCCGGAACAGTACGAGACCGTGTTCCGCCAGGTGTGCCAACGCTATTCGGTGCCGTTCGAGGCCGAGACTTTCGCCTGGCTGATGCGCCAGCACCACACGCACGAACGGCCGCTGATGGCCTGTTACCCGCGCGACCTGGTTTCGCAATTGCGCGACCTGGCCGCCTATGAAGGACGCCTGCCCACGCTGGACATCGCCTCGCTTGAGTGGGCCTGGAATAACTATTTTGCCGCGGTTTGAAGCCAAGGACGCAAGGGGATAATCATGAGGAACACACGAGCAATGATCATGATGGTGGTAGCCATCGCCCTGGCCTTCGTGGCCGTTGTGGTGGCAGCGCGCTGGATCAACGCGCAGGCCAGCGGCACCACGGCCAAGGTGGCCGTGGCGCAGGTGGACATCAGCCTGGGCGCACGCATCACGCCCGACATGGTGCGCCTGGTCGACTGGCCGGCATCGGTGCAGCCGCCGGGCGCCATCAAGGACGACAAGGCGCTGGAGTCGCGCGTCACCCGCACCAGCATCATGCGCGGCGAGCCGATCCTGGAAGCCAAGCTGGCGCCGCCCGGCACCCAGGGCGGGCTGTCGGCGGTGGTGGCCGAGGGCAAGCGCGCCATGACCGTGCGGGTCAACGACGTGGTGGGCGTGGCCGGCTTCGCCCTGCCCGGCAATTACGTCGACATCCTGGTCAACACCCAGGAAGAAGGCCAGCGCACCCAGACCAAGGACCCGACCATTTCCAAGATCGTGCTGGAGCGCATCCTGGTGCTGGCGGTGGCGCAGGAATCCTCGCGCGACGAGACCAAGCCGAAAGTGGTGAATGCGGTGACGCTGGAGCTGACCCCGGAACAGGTGGAAAAACTCGACCTGGCACGCAGCGTAGGCAGCCTGTCGCTGGTGCTGCGCAACCAGGTCGACCCGAATCCCGCGCTGACCACCGGCGCCACCAAGACCACCCTGCTGGGCGCCGCAACACCCGCGCCGGCACCGAAAGCGGCGCCCGTCGCCGCCCCGGCACCGAAGCCCGTGCCGGTGCGCAAAGTGGCCACCGTGCCGCCACCGGGCGTGCATGTGGAAATGATCAAAGGCCTGGACCGCAGCAGCCAACAATTCTGATACGGAGCTACTCATGAAAAGGATAAGCACCGCTGTACCGAGCATCCTGGGCGCCCTGTTGGCCCTGCCCGCCCTGCCCACGCCTGCCGCCGCCCAGGTGGGCGCCGAAGCAGCCGTCGTGGCGCAGCAGCCCAAAATGAAGGCCAAGGGCGGCGCCATGCCCGGCAAGAAGGCGGAAGCCGCGCTGCCGGCTGCGCTGCCGGAAGGCCGCACCGAACTGGCGCCGGCCATGCAGCTGGCCGAAGGCAAGTCCAGCATCGTGCGCCTGCAGCATCCTGCAGCACGGGTGGCGGTGGGCGACGCCCGCGTGGCCGACGTGATCCTGCTCAATCCGCGCGAAGTATACATGCTGGGCCGCACCGTCGGCACCACCAACCTGATCGTGTGGCAGAAGACCGGCGACACCGTGATTGCCGACCTGACCGTCAGCGCCGACACGGCCACCCTGCAGGCGGGCATCGACAAGCTGACCGGCCAGGCCGGCATGGTCAAGGTGACCGCGGCCGCCGACTCCCTCATGCTGAGCGGCACCGTACCGGACGTGGTGATGGCCGAGCATGTGCTGCAGATGGCCAACGCCTTCGTCACGCGCCAGCGCCCGACCAGCAGCGGCGGCCCGGGCAGCGGCGCCTCGGCGCCGGCCGGCGCCAGCACGCAGGCCATCGCGCCAGTCGAAGGCAGCCTGTCGCTCAAGATCATCAATATGCTGACCGTCGCCGCGCCGCAGCAGGTGATGCTGGAAGTGAAGGTGGCCGAAGTGTCCAAGACCCTGGTCGACCAGCTGGGCGCCAGCATCGGTCTCAATCACACCATCGGCAACTGGACCTATACCCTGCTGTCCAACCTGTTGAGCGGCAACCCTTCGCTGGCCAATGCCTTCAAGAGCACCAACGGCAACTCCTTCACCATCGATGCGCAAAAGCGCGACGGGCTGGTGAAGATGCTGGCCGAGCCGAACCTGATGGCCATCAGCGGCCAGGAAGCCAGCTTCCTGGCCGGCGGCAAGATCTTCATCCCGGTGGCCTCCACCCCGGACGGCGGCGGCTTTACCCGCATCACGCTGGAAGAGAAGGAATTCGGCGTGGCGGTGCGCTTCACCCCGACCGTGCTGGGTGACGGCCGCATCAACCTGAAGGTGGCGCCCGAAGTCTCGGAATTGAACAAGGAAGGCGTGGGCATTTCGGCGGCCGGCGTCAACGGCACCGCCATCCTGCCTTCGTTCACCACGCGGCGCGCCGCCACCACGGTGCAGCTGTTCGACGGCCAGAGCTTCGCCATCGGCGGCTTGATCAAGAACAACTCGACCAACAACATCAAGGCCGTGCCGGGCCTGGGCGAAATCCCGGTGCTGGGCGCCCTGTTCCGTTCCAACGATTTCCAGACCGACCGCACCGAGCTGGTGTTCGTCATCACGCCGCGCCTGGTCAAGCCGCTGCCGCCCGACCTGGCCAATGCCCTGCCCACCTCCAACGTGACCGATCCGAGCCGCGCCCAGCGCATCTTCACCGGCCAGATGGAAGGCACCCCGCCGCAAGACAAAACCCAGAAGCAGCCTGGCAAGCAAGCCGGCGGTTTCGACCTGAACTAGGAGGCCAGCATGAAATCGTCATTCCTGCGCTGCACCGGCACTGCCCTGCTGCCTTTGAGCCTGGCGGCCTGCATGTCGACCACGCCCTACGTCGACCAGCACCTGGGCGAAGCCGCCACCGACCTGCGCCAGGCGCAGATCATGAACCCCGCCGCCGAGCGCAACATGGCGGTGCCCCTGGGGCTGGACGGCCCGGCCGCCAAGGCCGGCTACGACCAGTACGTGAAATCGTTCAAGGCGCCGGAAAAGAACGCCAATTCCTTCCTGATCGGCGTCGGCCGCTAGGAGACAGCCATGGTCCAGCGCATTCCCAAGCACCACCAGCAGCGCGGCGCCGTGGCCGTGATGACTGGCCTGCTGCTGATGCTCGTCCTGATCCCCGTGGCAGGCCTGGTGCTGGACCTTGGCCACTTATACATCGTCAAGACCGAGCTGCAGAACCTGGCCGATGCCTCGGCCCTGGCTGCCGGCAAGGACCTCGACAACTCGGACGCGGGCCTGAACAAGGCCGTCGCTTCCGGCAAGGCGCTGGCGCTGAAGAACCGCTACAACTTCGGCAGCACGCTGACGCTGCAGGACGCCAACTTCCGCTTTGCCGCCAGTCCGGACGGCCCCTGGTACACCCTGGCGCAAAGCCTGGGCAACGCCACCGGTCGCACGTTCGTGGAGGTCGACACCCGGGATGGCGGCAACGGCGGCACTGCGCAGTCGATCAATACCTGGCTGATGCGCATTGCCGGCGACAACAGCACCTCGACCTACGGCTGGGCGGTGGCGGGGCGCTACGTCAACACCGTCACCCCGGTCGGCGTCTGCGCCATCGACCCGACCCGCCGCACGGCCAACTACAGCTACGGCAGCTTCACTGAAATCGTCGAATACGGCTTCCGCCGCGGCATGTCGTACAACGTGTTCGAACTGGGCTCCCTGGGCGGCGCCGCCTCCGACCCGTACCAGATCAACCCGGTCAATTCGCCGCCCAACGCCTGCGTCTCGTCCAACTCGTCGACCAATGTCACCGCCCCCTTCATCTGCGTCGGCAACAGCGCCGTGGTGCCGACCGGGGTGGGCCAGGTCTACACCAATACCGGCGTGTCGGGGACGCTGGAAAAAGCGTTCAACTCGCGCTTCAACGATTATTCCGGCGGCTCGCAGTGCGACCCGGCCACCGCGCCGCCCGACATCAACGTCAAGGAATACCTGCCCGGCTCCGGCGAAGCACCGGCTGGATGGCAAGACGCCGGCAGCACCAACCTGCCCAGCCAGCAATCGGTCACGACCGACGGCACCCCGCAGCTGCCGAAGTACACGCTGCCCTTTGAGGCCACCACCAATATCTGGCCCAGCACGCCCAGCACCCGCGTCCCGACGCAGGCCAGCTATGCGGAACACGGCGTGCTGTGGTCCTACACGCCGGCGGTCCAGTCCGACGGTACGACGGCCGTTACGCCAGCCGAGGCCAATGGCACCAGCGCAACCAGCAAGATGTACGGCACGGGCGCCACCACCAACTATATCGACCCCGCCAATTACCCGACCACGGTCGGCGCCGGCTTCACCTCGCAGTTTGCGGCGCCGTATAACCAGGCCAGCGGCCCGACCTTCCTGGCCCCGGCCGGCCGCACCGGCGTCGAGAACCGCCGCATCCTGAACATCGTGCTGATCGACTGCCGCACCCCGCCGGTGGGCAGCGGCGCCTGCGGCGTCATGAACGTGGTCGGCATCGGCAAGTTCTTCATGCAGAAGAAGGCCGACCTCAGCGGCTCGCCGAAGAAACTGAACGTGGAATTCACCGGCCTGGTAGAACCAGTGCCCTCGTCCGAAGTCAAACTGTACAAGTGATCACCATGCGCCTTCCACCATTACGCAAGCAATCCGGCGCCGCCCTGGTCGAATTCGGGCTGGTGGCCAGCATCCTGTTCCTGCTGCTGGCAGGGGTGTGGGAGTTCGGCCGCGCCTTCGCCTATTACGATGCGCTCAGCAAGGGTACCCGCGACGGCGCCCGCTACATGAGCGTGGCGAAAAAAGCCAACATCAACTCGAGCGCCGTCGGCACTGCCAAGAGCATCGTGGTGGCCGCCGCCAACGCGGCCAAGGTACCCGGCTTCGCCAGCAGCAACGTGGTGGTCACTTGCCTGGATGCCTCCTACAACGACAGCTCCTGCATTGACGGCACCGCGCCCGGCGGCGTACGCGTCGAGATCACCGGCTACGCTGTCAACATCGGCCAGACCATTCCGCTGATCGGCAATGCGGTGCGCACCATCAACCTGACCCCGCGCACCACCATGCGCTACATGCAGTGAGGATGCCATGAAGAACCGGGCCTGCCGTCCCAGCCTGAAGCGCCAGAGCGGCGCCGCGATCGTGGAATTTGCCATCATCGGCGGCCTGCTGCTGGCCTTCATCTATGCCATCTTCGAGTTCGGCCGCATGATGTTCGTCTACAACACCATGCAGGAAATCAGCCGCCGCGGCGCACGCGAGGCAGCCGTGCGCTGGATGAGCGATGCCGACCAGACCGACATCAGGAAGTATGCGGTGTTCGGTGCCACGAGGCTCCCTGGCAGCATGGAAATCACTGATGAAAATGTCAAAATCCGCTACCTGCAGGCAAATGGCGTCGATCCGGTCATCAACCCGCCAGCGGATGCGGGCGACAATATGGCCGCCTGCAACGATGTGCTGCGCACTGCATCTTGTGTCATGTACGTCGAAGTCAAAGTCAAGGATGTCGTATTTACCCCGCTGATTTTCAAGCCCGGATCGGTCACCGTTTCCAAGCCGGCCAACACCATGCCGGAAGCCACCACTGTCGTCTACGCCGAAAGCCTCGGCTTCACCAACTGAGCGATGCCATGAAGATCACCGCCATCTCCAGCAACGATAAGCAACTGTTCGAAATCGCCCGCATCCTGCGCGAGCGCAGCCCGACCGACCAGGTCGACGTGCTGCCAGGCCTGCTCGACAAGCTGCCGCGCTTTGACGGCATGGCACCCGACCTGCTGCTGGTGGCGCAGCCGCTGCTGAACGGCGAGGACATGGACCGCCTCGAAACGCTCAGCGTGCAACACCCCGACATGGCCATCATCGTGGCCTGCACCCAGCAGACGCCCGACTTCCTGATGCAGGCCATGCGCGCCGGCGTGCGAGAAGTGCTGCCCGCGCCGATCGACGGCGCCGCGCTGCAGGCGGCGGTGCGCCGGCTGGACGAAAAGCGCAATTTCAGCGCCCGTTCGCTGGGCAAGGTGCTGGCGTTCATCTCCTGCAAGGGCGGCAGCGGGGCCACCTTCCTGGCCGCCAACCTCGGCTACGCCCTGGCTGCCGCCGAAGGCAAGAAAGTAGCGCTGTTCGACCTCAACCTGCAGTTCGGCGACGCCTCGCTGTTCGTCTCCGACCAGCGCCCGGCCGCCAGCGTGGCCAGCGTGGCGCAGCAGATGCACCGCCTGGATGCCACCCTGCTGTTCTCCAGCATGGTGCAGGTGACGCCGAACTTCCACGTGCTGGCGGCGCCGGAAGACCCGACCCAGGCCAATGACGTGCATCCCGAGCATATCGACGCCCTGCTGCGGCTGGCGCGCCAGCATTACGATTTCGTCCTGCTCGACATCGGGCGCAGCCTGGACGCCGTCTCGGTGCGCGCCCTCGACCAGGCCGACATGATCTTCCCCATCCTGCAGGCCACGCTGCCGTATGTCCGCGACGGCAAGCGGCTGCTGCAGGTATTCCGTTCGCTTGACTATCGGAAGGACAAAATCCACCTGATCGTCAACCGCCATTCGAACAACGGCGACATCCGCCTGCGCGATTGCGAGCAAGCCTACGGCATGGAAATGTTCCGCACCATCCCGAACCACTACGAAGCTGCCGCCGCCTCGGTCAACCAGGGCGTGCCGATCCTGCAGCTGCAGCGCGCCAGCCCGATTTCCAAGGCTTTGCAGGACCTGGCGCGTACCCTGGCCGGCGACAGCAGTACCGAGTCGCGCGGCTGGCTGTCCCGAATCCTCCAGCGCGCATAGCGCCCCCAGACCAGCCCATGGAGCCGATCATGCAGATCCCAGCCCAGAACCTCCGCAATCGCCTTGGCGCCGCGCCAGCCAACGGCAACGTCGCCGCCCTGCGCACTTCCGAGGCAATCGACAACCGCGCCTACCAGCAGCTCAAGCACCGCATCCACCAGACCCTGCTCGACCGGGTCGACCTGGAGAGCATGCAGCGCCTGACCCAGGACCAGATCCGCGACGAGCTGAAGATCCTGGTCGAGCGCCTGCTCGAAGAGAACATGGTGGTGATCAACGACAGCGAGCGGCGCAACCTGACGCGCGACATCCAGTACGAGGTGCTGGGCTTCGGGCCGCTGGAGCCGCTGCTGGCCGACCCCAATGTGTCCGACATCCTGGTCAACGGGGCGCGCCAGGTGTACGTGGAGCGCAAAGGCTGCCTGGAACTGACTTCGGTCACCTTCAACGATGATGCGCACCTGATGAAGATCATCGACAAGATCGTGTCGCGCGTGGGACGCCGCATCGACGAATCGAGCCCGATGGTCGACGCCCGCCTGCCGGACGGTTCGCGCGTCAACGCCATCATCCCGCCGCTGGCCATCGACGGCCCGGTGCTCTCGATCCGCCGCTTCTCGGCCGATCCGCTGGGCATGGCGGAGCTGATCAGCTTCAACTCGATGACCGAGGCCATGGCCACCATCCTGCAGGCGCTGGGCAAGAGCAAGGTGAACATCCTGATCTCGGGCGGCACCGGCTCCGGCAAGACCACCATGCTGAACGCCATTTCCGGCTATATCAGCCACAGCGAGCGCATCGTGACCATCGAAGATGCGGCCGAACTGCAGCTGCAGCAGCCGCATATCGTGCGCCTGGAAACGCGTCCGCCGAACATTGAGAACAAGGGCGAGGTAACGCAGCGCGCCCTGGTGCGCAATGCGCTGCGCATGCGCCCCGACCGCATCATCCTGGGCGAGGTGCGCGGCGCCGAAGCGCTGGACATGCTGCAGGCCATGAATACCGGCCATGAAGGCTCGATGGCCACCATCCACGCCAACACGCCGCGCGATGCGCTGACCCGGCTGGAAAACATGATCAGCATGGGCGCCGCCGGCCTGCCGGTGAAGGCCATGCGCCAACAGATCTCTTCCGCCATCGGCGTGGTGGTGCAGGTGGCGCGCCTGACCGACGGCAAGCGCAAGCTGATGTCGATCCAGGAAATCACCGGCATGGAAGGCGAAATGATCACCATGCAGGAGATCTTCTGCTTCAAGCAGACCAGCGTCGGCACCGACGGCTCGGTGCAAGGCTACTTCAGCGCCACCGGCGTGCGGCCGCGCTTCGGCGAACGGCTGCGCACCTTCGGCGTCACCCTGGCCGACGACATGTTCGACCCCACCGTGCAAAAGAGGATGTAAGCCATGGACTACCTCTATTACGCCACCGGCATCCTGGTCTTCCTGGCCGTGGTGCTGCTGATCGAAGGCATGTACCTGACCTGGAATTCGGCCAAGGGGCCGGAAGCGGAACGGGTGGCGCGCCGCTTGCGCATGATGTCGGCCGGCGCCCATGCCGGCGGCGAAAGCGCTTCCATGATCAAAAAGCGCCTGCTCAGCGAAAGCCCGGTATTCCAGCGCCTGCTGCTGCAGATGCCGCGCGTCAGCCAGCTGGACCGCCTGCTGGAGCAGTCGGGCATGTCGTGGACGGTGTCGGACCTGATCGTGCTGTCGCTGATCTGCCCCGTGCTGGTAGGCGGCGCGGCACTGTTCCTGCGGGTGCCGCTGCTGCTAGTGCTGCCGCTGATGCTGGTCTCGCTCAGCTTCCCCCTGCTGCTGGTGCTGCGCGCCAAGGGCAAGCGGCTGGCCAAGGTGGACCAGCAACTGCCCGACGCGCTGGACCTGATCGGCCGAGCCCTTCGCGCCGGCCATGCCTTCCCGACCGCCATGAAGATGGTGGGCGACGAAATGAACGCGCCGATCGCCGACGAATTCAAGGCAACCTTCGACGAGGTCAATTTCGGCATCTCGATGAACGATGCGCTGATGAACCTGGCCACGCGCGTGCCCAGTACCGACCTGCGCTACTTCGTCATCGCCGTGATGATCCAGCGCGAGACGGGCGGCAACCTGGCCGAACTGCTCGACAACATCAGCAGGATCGTGCGCGAGCGCATCAAGCTGCTGGGCCAGATCCGCGTGCTGTCGGCCGAGGGCAAGATGTCGGCCTGGGTGCTCGGCCTGCTGCCCTTTGCCGCGGCTGGGATGATCCAGCTGACCAATCCCAGCTTCCTGGCCGTGCTGTACACCGACCCGGCCGGGCGCAAGATGGTTGCTGGCGCGATCACCATGATGATCGTTGGTGTCTTCGCGATGCGCAAGATTATCCGGATTCGTGTTTAGCGGGAGATTGACATGAGCGTCCTTCAAATGGCCTTCCTGGCCCTGGTGTTCCTGCTGGTGTTCGGCACCGCCTACGTGGTCATGCTGAGTTTCAGCGCCAACCCCGTGCACGGGCGGCTGCAGCAGGTGAGCGAGCTGCCCGGCAAATCGCGGCGGCGCGAACGCATCAACCCCAACCTGCTGGCGCGCATTGCGGCCTGGCTGGCGCCGGTGGCCAAGCTGTCCGGCGGCGAAACCGAAGAATGGGAGAAGTCGACGCTGCGCCTGCGCTTCATGAATGCGGGGCTGCGCCATGCTTCCATGGGGCCGCTGTACTTCGCCGCCAAGACGGCGCTGGCGATCATGCTGCCGCTGGCGCTCTATGCTTCGCTCGTGCTGTCCGGTTCAAAGCTGTCCGGCAATGGCCTGATGTTCTGGCTGCTGCTGGCGGCGGGCCTCGGCTACTACCTGCCGAACTTCCTGCTGCGCTGGGCCATCAGCCGCCGCCAGCTCGAAATCTTCGAATCCTTCCCCGATGCGCTGGACCTGATGACCGTGTGCGTGGAAGCGGGCCTGGCGATGGATGCCGCGCTACTGCGGGTGGCCGACGAAATCGGCATCAAGAGCCCGATCCTGGCCGATGAACTGCACCTGGTGACGCTGGAGCTGCGCGCCGGCCTGTCCAAGGAGCGCGCCCTGCGCAACCTGGCGCTGCGCACCGGCGTCGAGGATGTCGATGCGCTGGTGGCTATGCTGATCCAGGCCGAACGCTTCGGCACCAGCATCGCCGATTCGCTGCGCGTGCAGTCGGAACAACTGCGCACCCGCCGTCGCCAGCGCGCCGAAGAAGCTGCTGCAAAGATTGCCCTGAAACTGCTGTTCCCGTTGATCTTCTTCATCTTCCCATCGCTGCTGGTGGTGTTGATGGGGCCTGCGTTTATCTCGATTTACCGCGTCCTGCTGCCCACCATGGGCGGCGCCGACGCCGGCTAGAAAGGAATTGCCATGATCAAGCTCAAGCCAATCGCATTGGCCGCAATGGGTTGCGGCCTTCTCACGGCATGCAGTGCTCCTCCGGCATCGCATCAACTGGCCTTGCAGCCCGTCGTGCGCGGCGACATGCCGGGCAACCAGGCGGCAAGCTGGAACCGGCTGGCGCGCTTCCACCACGAGCGCGGCCAACTGGCTTTGGCTCTGGGTGCCTACGCGCAATCGCTTGCCCTCGATGCCAACCAGCTTGAGGCGCGCAACGCGGTGGCCGTGATCGAAGCGCAGCGCGGCGACCTGGAACTGGCGCGCAAGGCCCTGGTGGCGCTGGTCAAGGACTATCCGAGCGAGGCGCAGCCGCATACCAACCTTGGCTATGTGCTGTACCTGATGGGCGATAACGCCGGTGCCGCGCAGAACCTGCGCCGGGCCATGGCACTGGGTGCAGGGAAGAAGGCCTTCGAGAACCTGCAGATGGCCGAAGCCGCGATGGGCAAGCAGTCCGGCGCCGACGCGCCGCAGCTGGCCGCCGCCAGCGCCGCCGATGCCGACGCGCCATCGGTCGCTGCGCAGCCTGTCATCGCGCCTTCAGTGGTGGCACCGTCCGTCGCCGCTCCATCCGTCGTTGCCGAACCGGCTACTGCGCCGTCCATCGTTGTACCCGCCGCAAGCGCACCGCCAATCGCAACGCCGATCGTAGCCGCAGTTGCCGCCGCCCCGGTTGTCCCAGCGCAAGACGCCTCCGCACCAAACATGGCATTGCTCTCCGAGGACCCCGTCGCGCCAGCGCCGGCCCAGGCGCCGCGCAAAGAAGCGCAGCCACTGGGCGTGCTGCCCGCCACCACGGCGAGCGAAATCGCCAGCCATATGGAACTGATCAAAGTCGTCGGCTACGTCTACGAGCTGAAAGCCCGCGTCGCCGCCGAGCCGGCAGCCGCGCCGGTTGCCACCGCGGCACCAACATCCGCCGCCGTGCAGGCCGCAGCCCAGGCCGACCGCGTCCGCGTGGCACGCCTGGAAGTCTCGAACGGAAACGGCGTCGCCGGCATGGCACGCCGCTTCCGCAACCTGCTGGGCCAGATGGGCATTCCGGTCAATCGCCTGAGCAACGACAAGCCGTACAGGCAGGTTGCCACCATCATCCAGTACAGCCCAGGCTTCGAAAAGCAGGCCGCCAGCCTGCAAAAAGCCCTGCAAGGAAAGGTGCAGCTCACCAGCAAGCAGCTGGCCTCCTGCGACGTCCGCCTGTTATTGGGCAGGGACGCACAGGTGAGCATGGCAGCCGTCACGGAGGCGATCGCAGTGTCCCAAGTTGCCATGCACGACGAAAACTAGTTCGCAAGCTCGCGCTGCAGGAAACGCCAGATTTCCGGCGCCTGCAGCGCAGCGATGTTCAGCCGCATGAACTGCGACGGCAGCTGGCTCGGCGAGAACAGGCTGCCCGGCGCCAGCAGCAAGCCCTGCCCCATGGCCTTTTCGGTCAGCACATTGGTGTCGCGTCCGGCATCAACCCATACGAACATGCCCGCCGGCGGCGCACTGGCGATGCGCATTCCCGTTTTCTCGAGCTGGCGCACGATGCGCGCACGCAGGCCGTCCAGGCGCGTGCGGATGCGCTCCGTGTGCTTGCGGTAGCTGCCTTCGGACAGCACTTTGTGCACGACGCGCTCGCCGATATCGCTGGTGGTCAGCGTTTGCAGCATCTTGCGATCGGCCAGGCGCAGCGCCATTTCTTCCGACGTGGCGATGAAGCCGACGCGCAAGTTGGCGGCCATGGTCTTGGAAAAGCCGCCGAGGTAAATCACGCGCTTCAGCTGGTCGAGCGCCGCCATGCGGGTGGCTGGCTGCACGCTGCTGCCCGGGTGCAGGTCGCAGTAGATATCGTCTTCCACGATGGTGATGCCGTGTTCTTCGGCGATGCGCAGGATCTGGAAGGCCTTGGCTGCCGACAGCGAAGTCGAACTGGGGTTGTGCAGCACGGAGTTGATCACATACAGCTTGGGCTTGTGGATTGCAGCCAGCTCGGCCAGTTGTGCAATATCGGGGCCGTCGGCCAGGCGCGGTATTCCCACCACCCGCGCCCCCAGCGCGGCAAAGGAGCCGAACATCAGGAACCAGGCCGGATCGTCGACAAACACGGTATCGCCGGGGCGGGTGAATTCGCGCGCCACCATGTCGATTGCCTGGGTAACGCCGGCGGTGGTGACGATCTGCTCCGGCGCGGCGCCGATTTCGAGCTCCGCCAGCTTGTGCTGCAAATGCTGGCGTAGCGGCAGGTAGCCCTGCGGCACGCCGTAATTCAAGAGGATGCTGCTGTGCTGGCGGCTGATGGCGCGCAGGGCGTTGCCGATCGCCACCCCATCCAGCCAATCTGCTGGCAGCACGCCCGTGCCGGGCATGTACTGGTGCGGCACGGTGCGGAACATATTGCGCACCAGCCAGACCACGTCGAGACCCTGCGTGCCTTCCGGCTGCGCCAGGCCCGGCTCGCGCGCGGGGGGCTGGGGCGCCTGCAGCGGAGCGCGGTCGCGGATATAGAAGCCGGCGCCGCGCCTTGATTCCAGGTAGCCGCGCGCGACCAGCTTGTCGTAGGCGCCGACCACGGTGAAGGGCGACACGCCGTGCGAGGTGGCGAACTGGCGGATCGACGGCATGCGCGCGCCGGCGCGCAGCACGCGGTCGTCGATGCGGGCGGCCACGCTGCGCACGATCTGGTCGCTGAGCGACTCGCCGCCCTCGCGGCTTAGCAGGATTGTATTGGTCATATCACCATCACAGTGCGTCAAATTATTCGAACAAGTGTATTGGTACTGTACTGGTTACTTATCCTACGATACACCCATCCCCCGCCAATATCCAGTGATTAAAGGAGCCTGCGCCATGAACCTGCTGCCAACCCGTGCTGAACTCGACGCCGCCGCCACCATCGTCTACGGCGCCATGCCTGCCACGCCGCAGTTTTCCTGGCCGCTGCTGAACGTGGCGCTGGGCACCGAAGCCTGGGTCAAGCATGAAAACCATACACCGACGGGCGCCTTCAAGGTGCGCGGCGGCCTGGTCTACCTGGATGGACTGCTGAAGCGCGAACCTGGCGTGGCAGGCATCGTGTCGGCCACACGCGGCAACCATGGGCAGTCGATTGCCTTTGCCGCGCGCCGCCATGGCGTGAAATCGACCATCGTGGTCCCGAACGGCAACAGCGCCGAAAAGAATGCTGCCATGCGCGGGCTGGGCGCGGACCTGATCGAGTACGGCGACGATTTCCAGGCCAGCCGGGAATATGCGCTGTCGCTGGCACGCAAGCAGGGCTTGCATATGGTGCCGTCCTGCCATGCCGACCTGGTGGCGGGCGTGGCAAGCTACTGGATGGAGCTTTTCCATGCACAGCCCGGCCTGGACACCGTGTTCGTGCCGATCGGCCAGGGGTCCGGCTTTTGCGCGGCAGTTGCGGCGCGCGAGGCGCTCGGCCTGCGCACCCGCCTGATCGGCGTGGTGTCCAGCCATGCACCGGCTTATATGGAATCGTTCCGTAGCGGCCAGTTCTGCGAGGCGCCAACCACCACGGAACTGGCGGATGGCATGGCCTGCCGCACGCCCGATGCGGGTTCGCTGGAGATCGTGCGGCGCTATGCCGATGACGTGGTTGCCGTCAGCGATGAGGAAGTGGCGCGTGCGATCCGCCTGTATTACCGCGCCACGCACAACCTGGCCGAGGGCGCAGGGGCGGCGGCGCTGGCGGCGGCCTTGCGCCTCAAGCACGATCCGCGCGTGGCGGGGTGCAAGGTGGGTTTGCCGCTGACAGGAGCCAATGTGGATGCGGAGAAGATCATGCGGGTGCTGTCAGAGGTGCTGCCATGACGCCGTATTCACATGATGGGCCCTCGTGGGAAGTTGACTGCCAAACCGGTACCCCGGTGCCTGACCCGCAGGATCAGGCACCGGCAACGCGGCGGCTGCGGGCGGGTGTCAGACCCCGTGGGTCTGACACCGAACTTCCGGTTTCAGGCGCCGAAAGCCGCGGCATGCTGCTGGGCTTCATCGGCGTCGCCATCTTCAGCCTGACCTTGCCCTTCACCCGCCTGGCCGTGGCCGGCCTCGATCCGGTTTTCGTGGCCATGGGCCGCGCCGTGGCGGCCGCTGTACTGGCCCTGTGCTGGCTGCGCTGGAAGCGCGCCCCGCTGCCGGCACGCGCCCAGTTGCCAACCCTGCTGGCAGTGACCATCGGCTGCGTCATCGGCTTCCCGCTGCTGACCTCCATCGCCATGCGCACCCTGCCCGCCTCGCACGGCGCGGTACTGGTCGGCATCCTGCCGCTGGCAACCGCCCTGTTCGCGGCCTTGCGCGGCCACGAACGCCCTTCGGCCGGTTTCTGGTGCATGGCCGCCGCCGGCAGCGCCCTGGTGGTCGGCTTCGCGCTGCGCCAATCGGGCGCAGGCCTGCACGCCGCCGACCTGGCCGTCTTCGCGGCCGTGGCGCTGGCCGCCATGGGCTATGCCGAAGGCGGCCGCCTGTCGCAAACCATGGGCGGCGAACAAGTGATCGGCTGGGCGCTGGTGCTGTCCCTGCCGCTGGCCGCGCCGGCCACCGCGTGGCTGCTGTGGCGCGACTGGAACAGTATTGCTGCCGCACCAGCCAGCGCCTGGCTGGGCTTCAGCTACGTGTCCGTGTTCTCCATGTTCATCGGCTTCTTTTTCTGGTACCGCGGCATGGCGCTGGGCGGCGTGGCGCGGGTCGGCCAGGTGCAATTGGCCCAGCCCGGACTATCGTTGGTGGCCGCCGCCGTGGTCCTGAACGAAACTTTGCATATTGAGCATATTCTGTTCACTTTTGCCGTAATTGCCGTCGTCGGCGCAGGAAAACGCATGAAAGTGGCCCGTTGACCGTGACGAATTCGGCAACGTGCAGAGTACAATAGCGACTTCACGGAACCTTTTTTCTTGGAAATCACATGTCTGTCTACGAAAAACTGAAGTCGCTCGATATCACGCTGGCTGCGCCGGCCACC
The DNA here is from genome assembly GCF_049913245.1 of Pseudoduganella sp. R-32. Lineage (NCBI taxonomy): Bacteria > Pseudomonadati > Pseudomonadota > Betaproteobacteria > Burkholderiales > Oxalobacteraceae > Pseudoduganella > Pseudoduganella sp. R-32. Next base: position 4,898,638 of record NZ_CP183987.1, read on the forward strand.
CCGGCGGCCGCCTATGTCATGTACGTACAAACCGGCAACCTGGTGTTCATCTCCGGCCACATCGCCAAGAAAGACGGCGCGCCATGGGTCGGCCAACTGGGCAAGAATATCGCGACCGAAGAAGGCAAACAGGCAGCGCGTTCCATCGCCATCGACCTGATCGGCACCCTGCAGGCCGCTTGCGGCGGCGACCTGACCCGCGTCAAGCGCATCGTCAAGGTCATGAGCCTGGTGAATTCCACCCCTGACTACACCGAACAGCACCTGGTCACCAACGGCTGCTCCGAGCTGCTGGGCGAAGTGTTCGGCGACGCCGGCAAGCATGCACGCTCCGCCTTTGGCGTGGCGCAGATCCCGCTTGGCGCCTGCGTTGAAATTGAACTGATCGCCGAAATCGCTTAACCCCCGCTAGAGATTGAATATGAAAATCGAGAACCAGAACCCATTGCAATGGAACTTCTCCGAGCGTGCCAAGGGCATGCAGGCGTCCTTCATCCGTGAGATCCTGAAGGTCACCCAGCAGCCTGAAATCACCTCCTTCGCCGGCGGCCTGCCTTCGCCTGCCACCTTCCCGGTGGAGATCATGCAAGCGGCCTTCGACAAGGTGCTGTCGACCAACGGTAAAGTCGCCCTGCAATACGGCCCGACCGACGGCTACATGCCGCTGCGCCAATGGATCGCCGATTCGCTGTCCCAGAACGGCGCCAAGATCGCTCCGGAACAGGTGCTGATGGTGTCCGGTTCGCAGCAGGCGCTGGACCTGATCGGCAAGGTGCTGATCGACGAAGGCAGCAAGGTGCTGGTGGAGACCCCGTCCTACCTGGGCGCGCTGCAAGCGTTCTCGGTGTACCGTCCTGACTTCCATTCTGTCGCCACCGACAAACATGGCCTGGTGCCATCGTCGCTGGACGCGATCGCCGATGGCGCGCGCCTGCTGTACGCGCTGCCGAACTTCCAGAACCCGACCGGCCGCTCGCTGTCCGTTGCGCGCCGCCAGGAACTGGTGGAGACCTGCGCCCGCCTGAACCTGCCGCTGATCGAAGACGATCCATATGGCGCGCTGTCCTATACCGGCCAGCCTAGCCCGAAAATGGTCGCCATGAATCCGGAAGGCGTGATCTACATGGGTTCCTTCTCCAAGGTGCTGACCCCTGGCATTCGCCTGGGCTACGTCGTGGCTCCGCTGCCGATGGTGCGCCGCCTGGAGCTGGCCAAGCAGGCAGCCGACCTGCACACCGCGCAACTGACCCAGATGGTGGTGCACGAAGTGGTGAAGGATGGTTTCCTGGACAAGCACATCCCGACCATCCGCGAACTGTACGGCAACCAGTGCAAGGCCATGCTGGACGCCATGGACCAGCACTTCCCGAAAGAAGCCACCTGGACCAAGCCGGACGGCGGCATGTTCATCTGGGTCGAGCTGCCAAAGCACATCAACGCGATGGAACTGCTGGACGAAGCGATCAAGAACAAGATCGCCTTCGTGCCGGGCGCACCGTTCTACGCCAACGAGCCAGCCACCAACACCCTGCGCCTGTCCTTCGTGACCGTGCCGCCAGAGCGCATCCGCGCCGGCATTGAAGTGCTGGGCAAGTTGATCAAAGCCCGCATGTAAGCCCTGCTGCGCAGGATGAAGTTCATACCGGGGTTCATCCTCGCAGCATGGCTTGCCGTCGGCGGCGCACACGCCGCCGACGGCAAGCCTCCTGTCGTGCTGGTGCACGGCTTCTTCGGCTTCGACCACGCCACGCTTGGCGGATCGTTCCGCTACTGGGGCGGTTTCAACGATATCGCACAGCACATCAGGGCCGGCAGCGGGCGCGATGTATTCACCGCCGGCGTGGGGCCGGTCAGTTCGAACTGGGACCGCGCCGTCGAACTGTATTACCAGCTCAAGGGCGGTTGCGCCGACTACGGCGCCAGCCACACGGCGCAGCACGCAGCCGCCGGGCATATCCAGAAGCCAGCAGGCAAATGCTGGGCGGCCGATCCGTCCAATAATCCTGAAAAATATCCGCTCGCGCTGTATCCGCAGTGGGATGCCGCGCACCCGATCCACCTGGTCGGGCATAGCCAGGGCGGCCAGACCATCCGCACCCTGATCCAGCTGATGGACCAGGGCACTCTGGGCAACGGCGGCGCGCGCGGCTGGGTAATCAGCGCCACCTCCATCGCCACGCCGCACAACGGCACCACGCTGCGCGATATCGTGGTCGACTGGCTGCCGGACGTTTCGACGCTGGCCGGCCTGGCCGTGCAGGCCACCGGCGCTGGCGGCTCCGGCGGCTCCGGCTTCAAGTACCGCCTGGAGCAGTTCAACATGAAGGCCAGCGCGGCCGAATCAATCGACGACTTCTTCGAGCGCACGCGCGGCCACCCGTTCTGGAACCTGAACAACCACGACTCCGCGCAATGGGACCTGGCCCCGGATGGCGCCAGCGAATTGAACAGCTGGGTCAAGACTTCGCCGGATGTCTACTATTTTTCCTTCAGCGCCCAGGCCACTGAATCGCTCAGCCTCTTTGGCAAGGAATTCCAGTACCCGCGCAGCGACATGATCTTCTTCCTGCAGGGCATGGCGGGCGAATGGGTCGTGCCGTCGTTCGGCCATCCCGGCATGGGTTCTTTCAGGCAGGCGGCGCCCGGACGCGTGCCGACCGACCAGCGCTGGTTTGCCAACGACGGCGTGGTCAATACCATCAGCATGGCCGGCCCCGAGGGCAGCAAGATCCAGGCGCTGGACGGAGCACCGGTCAAAGGCGTGTGGAACCATATCGGCACCATGCAAGGCATGGACCACTTCGACGTGATCGGCTGGGATGCCAAGCCTTCGGCTGCGTTGAAGATGTACGACCAGCTGATGGCCATCCTTTCCAAAGTCGAGTAAGCGGGCCGGCTGGCTCGCCGTGCATTGCGATTGGCTCCGCAGGCACGGTTATGCCGCAACCGTGCGCAATCGCCCCGTGGTGAAATGAATCACACAAAAAACCACGGGAGACAAACGCATGAAAGTGCTACCGAGCCTCACCCTGGCCGCCTGCCTGGCCGCCTCCTCCGCCCATGCAGCCAATAGCGACCCGGTCGTGCTGGTGCATGGCTTCCTCGGCTTCGGGCCGGAGACGTTCGCCGCCACGGGCTTCAAGTACTGGGGCGGGTTCAACGACATCGCCGCGCATATCCGGAGCACGCAACGGCCGGTGTTCACTGCCGGCGTGGGGCCGGTCAGCTCGAACTGGGACCGCGCGGTCGAACTGTATTACCAGATCAAGGGCGGCTGCGCCGATTATGGCGCGCGCCATGCCGCAGACCATGCCGCCGCCGGCCACATCCAGAAACCGGCCGGAAAATGCTGGGCCGCCGACCCGGCCAACAATCCAAACAACTACCCTGTCGCGCTGTACCCGCAGTGGGATGCCCAGCACCCGCTGCATTTCGTGTCGCACAGCCAGGGCGGCCAGACCATCCGCACCCTGATCCAGTTGCTGGAAAACGGCGCGCCGAACGGCGCCGGCACGGAAGGCAGCGGCGCCCTGTACACAGGCGGCAAAGTGGGCTGGGTCAAGAGCGCGACGTCGATCTCCTCGCCGCACAACGGCACCACGCTGCGCGACGTGGTGGTTGAGTTCGTGCCGAAGGTTTCCGAACTGGCGGGCAGCATCGTCGAAGTGGCGGGCCTGGGCGGCTCCGGCGGCAGCGGCTACAAGTTCCGGCTAGAACAATACGGTCTGGCGCAGGGGCCGGCAGAATCGATCGGGGACTTCATCGACCGCACGCGCGGCGCCCCGTTCTGGCAGCTGTCCAACCATGATGCCGCGCAATGGGACCTGGCGCCCGACGGCGCAGCCCAATTGAATGGGTGGGTAAAGACTTCGCCCAACGTCTACTACTTCTCGATCGGCTCGCGCGCCACGGAGCAAGGCCACTGGTGCTGCAACAACACCGACCGCGTGATCGCGCCGTTCCAGAGCAGCGATTACCAGTACGCCCGCAACGACATGATCTTCTTCCTGAAGAACACTGCAGGCGAATGGGTGGTGCCTTCGATCCTGCAGCACGGCATGGGCTCCTACCGCTCGCCCGAGTGGTATCCGAACGATGGCGTGGTGAATACCGTCTCGATGCGCGGACCTTCCGGCCAGCCGCAGCGCAACTTCGACGGCGCGCCGGTCAAGGGCAGCTGGAACTATATCGGCTACTACGACCAGTACGACCACTTCGACGTGATCGGGTGGGATTCGCCGACGTGGGCGGTGTACCCGATCTACGACAACCTGCTCAGCATCATTGGTGGGCTGTGAACGTGCGCGCTACGATAGGCATCGCATCGATCGCCCTGGCGGCTGTACTGTGGCGGGCTGGCGCGCCGGCGCCCTCGCCTGCTTCCCTGCCTGCGCCGCCAGCGGCCACCGCCACTGGCAGCGCCGCTTCCGCCCCGCTTGCCCAGCCCGCGCCGGCGGCTCCGCGCAGTGCAGCCCCGACAGCCAGCACCACGACTGCCGTTGCAGGCGTCGAATCGGCCGTGCGTGAGGCGCGTCGAACCGGCAAGGGCGAACAGGAAGTCCATCGCCTGCGCAGCGAGCGGCTGCCAGCCGAACAAGTGGAAGCTCTGGCCCGCATGGAAGCAGCCGAAGCAAACTGGCGCCAGCGTCTGGAAGCCCTGCAGGCGGCATGCGCAGCCAACATCGGCTGCGACGACGCGCGCGCCAGCTTCACGCGCGAGGAACTGGCGCGAACGACCGCCTACGCCGCGCCCACCCTGCGACAGTAAACACAGTGCGCCCGCAAGCGCGGGCGCACTGTCTTATTTACTGGTGATATTGACCATGCCCTTGAAGTCGTATGGAATCACCACAGTCTGCACCTTGCCTGCCGCAATGCCTTCCGCGATCTTCATCTGGGCCTGTGCCTGCATGTAGGAGATGGCGCCGGCATTGGCGTTAAGCGCTGCAATACGCTCGGCTTCCTTCTTCGCGATCTGCACCTCGACCTCCTTGGTCTTCTCCTCGTTCTTGGCGCGCACCAGGTTGTCGGCGCTGGCCTTGACCGCATCGCTGGGAACCATGCCGCCCACGCGTACCTGCGAGATCGTGATGCCGTTCAGTTTTTCATCGTTCAGCGTCGCGATCATGGTGGCCTGGATCTCCTCCTCGATCTGCGAGCGGTTGTCGTTCATGTTCAGTGCTTCATACTTTCGCGCGACCTTGTACACTGCGTTGCGCGCGGTCTGGTAAATGTAGGCGTGCATCAGGTAGATGTCGCCGCTGGCATCCTGCGTGTGGAAGGAGCGGCTCTTGTTAACCCACAGGTCCGACACCGCCGACGGCGTGATGTTGTAGATCACGGCCAGGTCGAAATCCTTCATGGTCGAATTGTCCGCAGCCAGCGGCATCAGGTCGCGCACGTCGACGCTGACATCCTTGATCGGGAAGGTCAGGATGGAGCCGACGATCGTCTGGTTGAAGCTGCCCGCCACGCGCTCTTCGGCTTCCACGGTCTTGTCGAAGTTGACGCGCAAGCCCACCTCGCCGGTGTCGATCACCTTGCAGCCGGACAGGGCGGCTGCGGCAAGCAGGACAGGAACCAGCAGGAGCGTATGTTTTTTCATGGCGATCTCGATGAGTTGAAAGAAGCGCCATTCTATTGCTTTCCGGACAGATAAAAACCATGAAAATATCGCCAGGATTACCGTTGCCAAAGAGCTAGCGGAAGTGTTCGGATATACACCAAATGTCACAACTTTCCTTAGCTCGCCGGAAACTTTCACCAACTATCAACAAGCCAACGTCTTTTTTAGGCAAAACCTTCCTTGAATTTCTACAATTCCAATTGGCAACACGGTATCATCAAGCCCATATCCTACTCACCCCTAGTCAGCATGAATCAAGGCGGTACCAGCTTTTCGCCACGGCGCGACGCCGTGATTTTGATTGTTGATGATGCGCCGGACAACCTCTCGGTCTTGCGCAAGTTGATGGTCGAGCAGGGTTACCAAACGTACGTCGCCAACTCCGGCGAGCGCGGGCTGGAAATCGCACGCCGCGTCCACCCTCACCTGATCCTGCTCGACGTCATCATGCCCGGCATGGACGGCTTCGAGACTTGCCGCCACCTGAAATCGCACCCGGCCACGGAAGACATTCCGGTGCTGTTCATGAGCGCCCGCAACGAACAGGAAGACGTGGTGGCCGGCTTCGAACTGGGCGCAGTGGACTACATCGGCAAGCCGCTGCGCATGGCCGAAGTGTGCGCGCGGGTGCGCACGCAGCTGCAGATCCGCTTCGCCACCGAAACGCAGCAGGAACAATCGGAGCGCCTGCGCACGATCGTCAACAACATGGCGGAAGGCTTGCTGATCATCGAAGCCGATGGTCGCATCCAGTTCACCAACCCGGCCTGCGACCAGTACCTGGGGTATATGTCGCATGAACTGGCCGGCAAATCGATTTCGGATTTGCTGAATCCATTGGTAGCAGACGAATACCTCGAATACTTTGCACGCTACGCCGCCAACCCGGAAGCGGCCCACAGCCACGGCACGCGCGAAGTGATCATCCGCCACCGCACCGGCAAGTCGGTATGCATGGACCTGACGCTGACGCCGATGTTCCTGCGCCAGCCCTTGTTCATCGGCCTGCTGCACGACATCACCCACCACAAGCTGTCGGAAGATGCGCTGCAGCGCGCAGCCATGATCGACCCGCTGACTAAAATCGCGAACCGGCGCCACTTCGATTCCTTCCTCGAAAAGGAATGGCAGCGCGCCATGCGCACCGGTGCCCCGCTGTCGCTGGTGGTGCTGGATGTCGACCACTTCAAGCTGTACAACGACACGCTGGGCCATGCACAGGGCGACGTCTGCCTGCAGCAGGTAGCGCAGGCAATCGGCGCGCACGCACTGCGCGTGACCGACCTGGCAGCGCGCTATGGCGGTGAAGAATTCGTCCTGCTGTTTGCCGAAACCGACGCCGATGCCGCCTTCCAGATGGCCGAATCGATCCGCACCCATGTGGAATCGCTGCACATCCCGCACCCGCGCTCGGTCACCTCGCCACACATCACCGTCAGCATCGGCGTAGCGACCTTGTGCCCCACGCCGACGGACAATATCGAATCGCTGTTCGTCGCCGCCGACCGCGCCATGTACGCGGCCAAGGAAGACGGACGCAACCAGGTGCGCGCCACCCGGCCGCCCACCACCGCCATCGAAGCCGCCCGCGCCGCCCTCGCCAAACGCTAATTTGAAAGTCGGGGTCAGGTCTGGCAATCCGCCATAAAAGGCACGTACGTGCCTTTTATGGCGGATTGCCAGACCTGACCCCGACTTTCTGCTTTAAAGCTTTTCGGGGTAGCCGGTGATTGCGGCGATTTCGGCGTACATCGGCTGCAGGCGTTTGTACATCTTCAGGTAGACCCGGTGGTAGAGCTGGTCGTAGGTCTTGCGGTGCGCGGGATCGGGCTGGAAGACGCGGCCCTTGCGCGTCATGGCGTTGATCGCACTGTGGAAGTCCTGGTGCAGGCCAAGGCCGGCTGCGACGGCGATGGCGGCGCCAAGGCCGCTGGTCTCGTAGACGTGGGCGCGCGCTGCCGGCAGGCCGAAGATGTCGGCCGTGAGCTGCATGGCGGCGTCGCTTTGCGAGCCGCCGCCGGCCACGCGCAGTTCGGTGATCCTGGTGCCGCTGCGCTTCTCGATGCGTTCGCGTCCTTCGCGCAAGGCGTAGGCCAGGCCTTCGAGAATGGCGCGGTACATGTGGGCGCGCGTGTGCACGTCGCCGAAGCCGATCATGGCGCCTTTTGCTTCCGGTCCGGGCACCTTGATGCCTGGGCTCCAGTATGGCTGCAGCATCAGTCCCATCGAGCCTGGCGGTACTTCATTCACCAGCCGGTCGAACAGCGCTTCCGGCGGCATGCCCTGCTCCATCGCTGCCGATTGTTCGAGGTGCCCGAATTGCTCCTTGAACCAGTTGACCATCCAGTAGCCGCGGAAGATCTGCACCTCGGTGCTGTAGGCGCCTGGAATGGCCGCTGGATAGGGCGGTATGAACGGCGTGACTTCGACGTACTTGCTGGTGGTGGTGTTGATGGTGGCTGTGGTGCCGTAACTGAGGCAGCCGATGTGCGGCTCCAGGCCGCCGGCGCCGATCACTTCGCAGGCTTTGTCGGCGGCGGCGGCCACCAGCGGCACTCCTTCGGGGATGCCGGTGGCGGCGGCGGCGCGGGCATGGATGGTGCCGATGATTTCACCGGGCTGCAGCAGTTCGGGCAGCTGATCGGGACGCACGGCCAGCGCCTGCCATTTCCAGTCGCGCGCGCCGGCCCAGGCGTGGCGCTTGTAGTCGAACGGCATGTAGGCAACCTGCGAGCCAACGGAGTCGGCGAAGCGGCCGCTCAGGCAATGATTCAGGTAGCCCGATAGCAGCAGGAACTTATGCGTACGGTCCCACAGGCCGGGCTGGTGGGCCTTGATCCAGTTGACTTCCGCTTCGCGGCGGAAGTAGTCGATGGTGCCGTCCACGCCGGCCAGCTTGAAGGCGGCCGTCCACAAAGGACCTATCGGCGGCACCTGTTCGGTGCGGCGCTGGTCCAGCCAGGTGATGGCGGCGCGCAGTGGCTTGCCTTCGCTGTCGACGGCCACCACGGTGCCGCGCTGGGTGGTGACGGCCACGCCGGCAATCGCACTGCGCGGAATGTCGGTGACGGTCCACAGGCGCTGGCAGGCGGCGCACACGGCATCCCAGTAGCCTTCCGCCTTGTGCTCTGCCCAGCCGGGCTGCTCGGAGTGGTAGGCAGGCTGCAGGTGTACTTGCGTCTTGGCGACCAGATTGCCCTGCAGGTCGAACAGCAGCGCGCGCACGCTTTGCGTGCCATTGTCGATGGAAAGAAGGTATTTGCTCATGCGCGTGCTTTCGGCAGGCTGTAGTTTGACCGGCATAATGCCAGATATGCCGCTTCTTCGGCAGCCCAGCGCTGGTCGTCCCAGCCTAGTTCCGGCTGGCAGATGGCGCGTATGCGGCCCAGCAGCGCGGCGCCGCCGTTGGCGAGCTGGATGCCAAGGCGGCTGCGGCGCAGCATCAGGTCCTCCAGGTGCTGCACGGATTCGTGGCGCGCCGCCCAGCGCAATTGGGCCCAGAGGGTTTCGGTGCCGGGGATTTCTTCGAGTTCCCCTTCCTGCGCGGCGGCTACCAGTGCCTCGGCCTGCGCGCCGTAGCGTCCTTGCAGGCGCCTGGCCTGGCCCGGCGGAAGCTGCCATGGCCTGGCTGCTCCGGCGGCGGGCCATGGGCTGGCTGGCGACGCAAAAATGGCGTGCGGCCCGAGATCGGCCTGCCAGTGCGGCAGTTGCTGCGCGGCGTGGCGCAGCACGTCGAGCGCGATGGCGCGGAAGGTGGTGAGCTTGCCGCCGGTGACGGTCAGCAGGCCGTCCTGCTGCCACAGCACGTGGTCGCGCGCTTCTTTCGAGGGGTCGGCCTTGCCGGTGTCGATCACGGGGCGCACGCCGGCGTAGGTGGCCAGTACGTCGGCCTCCGTAATGGCCAGCGTTGGGAACTGGTCGTGCAGCGCTGCCATCAGGTAATCGGTTTCTTCCTGTGTGATGGCGGCTTCCTGCTGCAGGTCGCTGCGGTGGTCGACGTCGGTGGTCCCGACGATCGTTACCCCCTCCCATGGGAAGGCGAAGACCGGGCGGCCGTCGTGCGGGTGCATCAGGCTGATCGCCTGCGCCAGCGGAAGGCGCCAGGCCGGCAGCACCAGGTGGCTGCCGCGCAAGGGCCGCAGCCGCGCGGCCGGCTTGTCGTGCAGGCGGGCGGCCCAGGCGCCGGTGGCGTTCACCACCAGCTCGGCGCGCACCTCGTGCATCGCGCCGCTCACTGCGCAGCGCACCAGGGCGCCGCGCACACGCCCGGCCTCATTGCCCGCCACGTGGTCGCTCGCTGCGCCGGCCGCCATGTTCATTTTGGACACCTCGGCGCCGAGCGTGGCGATCGCCGCGCCGACGACCAGCGCCGGGCCGGCAGCGGCCTTCGCCTCCGCGGCGCCATCGCGCAGCAAGGACTGCACCGCGCAGTAGTTGACCGCGACACCGCCGTGCGATTGCGCTTCCTGCAGCACGCGCATGACCAGGCGTGCGTCGTCGGTCCTGGCGTCCTGGTAGCAGATGCCGCCTTGCAGGCCTTCAGTGCGGATATGCGGCGCCATCGCCAGGAATTCCTGTGCGCCGAAATAGTGGCGGGCGCGCTGCCCGGCCATGCGGTCATAGATCGCCAGTCCAAGCAGGAAGGCGCGGCGGCCCGGCTTGCGGCCGGCGTAGTCGCCAAAGGCAAAGCCGAGCGGCTCCACCAGCCCTGGCGCATCGCGCAGCAGCGCATCGCGTTCGTGGACCGATTCGCGGGTCAGTGCAAACTGCCCTTCCTTCAGGTAGCGCAGGCCGCCGTGAACCAGCTTCGACGACCGGCTGGACGTGCCCCAGGCAAAGTCGCGCTGCTCGACCAGCAAGGCCCGCAGGCCGCGCCGCGACGCTTCAAGCAGGATGCCGGCGCCGGTAATGCCGCCGCCAATGACCAGCAGATCCCATTGCTGCGCCAGCAACGCGGCCACCTGCCCCCGGCCGGCCGCCTTCCAGTGCGGCGCGCCGCTCGCCCCGGCGTGGCCTGAGGCCGGCTTCATGCTGCCTGCTCCGCCGGCAGCAGCTTGCCGGGATTCATGATGCCCTGCGGGTCGAAGTGCGAGAACAGTGCCTGCATGGCGGCGATGCCTGCCGTCCCCTTTTCCGCCGCGAGATAAGGGGCGTGGTCGCTGCCCACCCCGTGCTGGTGGCTGATGGTGCCGCCGTTGTCGACAATCGCCATGCTGACCGCATGCTTGAGCGCACGCCAGCGCGCCATGTCTGTTTCGAAATCGCCGCCGAGGCGGTAGACAAAGGTCGTATAGACGCTGGCGCCCTGGGCGTACAGGTGCGACAGGTGGGTATAGGTATGCACCTTTTCGCCCATTGCGCCCAGGGCGCCCGTCGCCGCCGCTTCGACCGCCCGCATCATCAGCGAAACGCGCGGCCAGTCGACCGCCGTCTCCACCGTATCGATCACATAGCCTTGCTTCCAGGCCGCGTTGCGCAGGTAGACGTTGCGAAAGCGCCCTTCCTTCCACTTGTCGCCCATGCGGCGGCCGACGTGCACCCCATTGAAGCCGCGGCAGGCCGCGATGGCGCTGCGCAAGGCGGCGCGGGCTTGCGCGCGCGAGCCGCTGGCGCCGATCATCAGCATGCATTTCCCTTCGCCGCAGCCGCGCAGCTTCAGCCAGCCTTCCAGCAGGCCAATCAGGCGCTTGTGGCCGGCCAGCGCCAGCATGGTCACGGTTTCCAGCGGGTTCGACAGGCGCAGCATCGACAGGCCGCCGCGCGCCTGCGCCAGCGCACGAACGGCTGCTTCGGCGCGTTCCCAGTCGGGGAAGAAGATGGCGTGGAAGGCCTCGTACTCCGGCAGCGCGCTCACGCGCACCGTCGCCTCGGTCAGGATGCCCATGCGGCCTTCGGAGCCGAGCACGATCTCGCGCAAGTCGGTCCCGGCCGCGGAGGCCGGGAAAGTCTGGATGTCCAGCCGCCCCTTCGGCGTCTCGACCACGCCACCGGCGAACAGCTGCTCGATGCGGCCATAACGCAAGGACTGCTGGCCGGATGAACGGGTCACGACCCAGCCGCCCAAGGTCGAATATTCGAACGATTGCGGGAAATGGCCGAGCATATAGCCGTGCGCCCGCAGTTGCGCCTCCAGGTCCGGGCCCAGCACCCCGGCGCCAAAGGTGGCGAGCTGGGACTGCTTGTCCAGGTTGTGCAAGCGCCCCATGCGCGTCATGTTCACCGCCAGTACGGGCCTGCCGCCGGCCGGCGCGGTCAGGTGCCCCGCCACGCTGGTGCCGCCACCCTGGGGGATCAGCGACACGCCATGCAGCTGCGCGTAGCCGATCAATTCGCGCACCTGCTGCGAACTTTCCGGATAAGCCACGCCATCGGGCGCGCTGCCGATGCGGCCATAGCGCAGCTTGAGCCAGTCCGGCAGGCTTTGTCCCAGCGCGTTGCGCAGGCGGGTGGCCGGCGTCGTATCGACCATGGGGTGCGCGGGCAGGCGCGATCCGGCAAGCGAGGCGCATGCCGCGTCAAAGCTGGCGTCCTGCACCGGCTTGCCGGGGCCGATGCGGCTGGCCAGGAATGCCAGCGCCTCATCATGCAGTGGGAATTCGACCGTCTCCTCGCCCCAACCGTTCCATCGTTTCATATGCAATCCCTTGTTATACTTTGCTCAATAAACTTTAATCCATTGCCACCCGCCAGTCTTGCTTTTTCATGCCAGAAGAATTGTTCGATCATGCCAAGCCTGCTCGCGTAGCGGGCTCCTACCTGCAACCCATGCTGGAGGCGGCTGCAGCGCGCGGGGTGACGGCGCAAGCGCTGGAGCAGGCTGCCGGCCTGCCCGCCGGCGCCCTGGAGCCGCTGCCGGAAGCCCTGCCGGCCGACATCTATGTGAAATTGCTGGATATCGCCGCCAGGCTGGCCGATGACCCGCATTTCGGCCTGCACGTGGGCGAGCGCGTCAAACTGGGCACGTACACGGTCTATGGACTGATCCTGCTGAGCTGCCGCGATTTCGGCCAGGCCTTCGATCAGACGATGCGCTACGAGCAGCTGGCGCACGACTTGGGGCGTTCCACGCTGCAGGTGCACGGCGCGCTGGCCGACTACACCTGGCATTCGAACTACCCTGCGCAGCAGCGTCACCTGGCCGACAGCGTATTCGCCGGCATCCGCGTGTTTGGCAACTGGCTGGCCGGGTCCACGCTGCCGCCGGCCGAACTGTCGCTGATGCACGACGGCGGCGACCCTGCCGGCCACGCCGAATACATGCGCGTGTTCGGCGCCCTGCCCCGCTTCAATGCAATGTCCAACGTGGCGCAATTCGAAGCCGCGCTGCTGTCATGGCCGGTGCCGAACGCGGACGTGAGCCTGTATCCGGTGCTGCAGCAGCACGCGGAACAACTTCTCAAGCAGCGCGCGGCGTCGGCATCGGCCGGCATCGTGGCGCAGGTGCATGAGGCCATCGTGCGCCGGCTGTCGCAAGGCCAGGTGCGGGTTGCCAGCGTGGCGCAAGAGCTGAAGCTGGCGCCGCGCACCCTGCAGCGCAAGCTGGCCGACGCCGGCTCCAGCTTCCAGCAGGTGCTGGACGACGCGCGCTTTGCGCTGGCACGCGATTATCTGCGCCAGCCCGGCCTGTCGCTGGTCGATATCGCCTTCCTGCTTGGCTACCAGGAGCAAAGCGCCTTTACCCATGCCTTCCGCGAGTGGTCGGGCATGAATCCTGGCGCATGGCGCGCGGCGGTGCGTTAAATCTCCGTGCCGCGCACGCGGATGAAGGGTCCGATGCAGCTTCCCATGTCGCGCCGCTGGCACATCAGGAACATATTATTCGAGGGATGGAAGACGATGAAGGACTGGATCACGTGGCCGACCTCGGTGACCTCGCCGGTGCAATCCTTCTTGCCGTTGTCTTTCACGATCTTGTCGTTGGATTGGTAGAAGCCGTCGCCGTCGGGCTGGTCGTCGATCTGGAATTCCGATTCCGCTATCTCGGCAGCACTGGTGATCAGTGCCGAGCCGTCGGCCCTGATGCGGTACATCTCGTGGCAGGAACCATCGGGCAGCTCGAAACGCCAGGTGCCGACAATGGGATGGTCGTTGCGCAAGGGGCCGGCAAGCGTCCCCTGGGCAGCCAGCAGGGCTGCGGCAAGCAACAGGTATAGTTTCATGGCAGCCCCCGGCGGAGTGATTAGACTCAGTATAGCCCTGTTGGACTATTTGCACTTTCCCGTTGCCTTGGCCGCAAAAGTACCGGCAGCGCGCTTGGCGTCATGGTGAAAGTGAACATCTCCTCGACCGGCGGCGCGCCAGGCAGCGCCTCGATGGTGAAGCTGCGCGCCACCATCGACATCAGCGTCCGGATCTCGCTCATGGCGAGATAGCGGCCCGGACAGAAGCGCGGCCCGCCGCCAAAGGGCAGCATCTTGCGCGCAGGGTCGTCGAATTTCTCCTTCATGGCCGGATCGAGCCAGCGTTCGGGCCGGAATTCGGCGCCGTCGGGCAGTGATACTTCGCGTTCGAAGGCATGGCGCAGCAGCATGAAAATCACCGTGCCCGCCGGTATCTGCACACCGTCCAGCGCCACGTCGCGCACGGCCTCCGCGCCCAGCACCGGCGCCACGGGCTTGAGGCGCATGGCTTCCTGCACGCAGGCGTCGAGGTATGGCGCCTGCCCGGGAGCGCCCAGGGCATCGGCTTCTTCGGCCAGGCGCGCGGCAGCTTGCGGATTGCGCGACAGCAGGTAAAGCATCCAGGCGATGGTGTTGGCCGTGGTGTCCTCGCCGGCAAATACCATGATGATGGCATTGGCGCGCACCGTCTCGTCGCTGATGCCGGAATCCGGCAAGTCCGCCGCCGCCAGCATCGCTTCGAGCAGGTTGTCCGGCTTGTCGTGAAGCGCCGGATTGGCTGCCATGCGGTCTCGCGCATCGGCAACGAAGCCGTCGACCGCGGCGCGGATGCGCAGGCCGGCCGCCTCGGCGGCACGGTCTGCCGGCAGCTTGATGCTGCGCCACCAGGCAACCGGCGCCACCAGCCGCCGCGCCATCTGTGCGAACACGAATTCGATATCCTGCTGCAGCGGATTCTCTTCGTGCCGCACCATGTCCTGGTCCTGCCCCATGGCCATGCCGATCGCCACGTCGAGCGCGAAAGCCTTGAGGTCGCGCAGCAGCCGTTGCGGCTGGCCCGCCTGGGCAGCCGCCTGCCAGCGCAGGCGCAAACGTTCGGTCATGGCAAGCAGCCTGGGATGGAAACGGTTGATGACTTCCGGCGTCAAGGCATGCATGACCAGCTTGCGCTGGCGGCGCCATTCCTCGCCCTCGGCCGCAAATACGCCGACGGCCGCCGCTTCTTCGAGGACGCTGGCCACCCGCCGCGAACGCCGCCACTGGTCGGGGCGGTCGTGCAGGACCTGCGCGATATCGGCATGCCGGCTGGTGACGATAAAGCGCCGGTCCATCAGGCGCATGCGGTAGATCGGGCCGTATTCGCGCGCCCATTCTTCCAGCTTCTGGTGGAAATGGGCCGTATCGATTCCAACATTACCCAGCAGCGGCACGCCGCTGGGGCCTGGCAGGTGATTCATGGTGCACCTCCTTCAGAAGCCGCACTCCCGCAAATAGTCAATGAACAGCCGCAGCCTGGCCGGCGTGAACTGGCGCGATGGCCGCACCGCAAACAGGCCAAAGGGCTCAGGGCTGGCGCCGGGCAGCAATTGCTGCAGGCGGCCGTCGGCCAGGGCCGGAGCCAGCACGAATTCGGGCAGCAGCACGATGCCCATGCCCTGGATCGCGCATTCGGCCAGCGCTTCGGCATTATTGGCCGCCAGCGGCACTTTCAGGTCGAGCTGCTCGCCCGGGTCGCCAATCAGGCGCCCCCACTCTTCGCGCACGCTCAGCAAGCTGTAATTTAACACCGAGTGGCCGCGCAGCTCCGCCAGGGTATTCGGCTGGCCGGCACGACGCAGGTAGGCGGGCGCTGCGGCGAACACGCGGCCGACAGTGCCAATACGGGTGGCCACCAGCGAGGAGTCGCGCAGGAAGCCGATGCGCAGGGCGACGTCGATCGCTTCCGCATGCAGGTCGGTGGTGCGGTCTTCCAGCAGCAACTGCACTCTCAGGCCGGGATGGCGCTGCATGAACGGCGGCAGCACCGGCGCCACTTTCTGGATGCCGAAGCTGAGTGGAGCCGCCACGCGCAAGGTGCCGCTGGCGCTGTCCTGGCCCTGGCGCACGCGGTCGTGGGCTTCATCCAGCAGCTGGAACACGGCCTGCGCATCGGCGTAGAAGGCGCGCCCGGCATCGGTGATGTCGTTGCGGCGCGTGGTGCGGGTGATCAACTGGCTGCCCAGCGCTGCCTCCAGCGTGGCGATGCGGCGGCTGATGGCGGCGGTGCTGACCGAAAGCTGTTCGGCCGCCCGCACAAAACTGCCGCTCTCCACCACGGTGATGAAAGCGCGCAGGTCGGTCAAGTCATATTGTTCCATTTTGCGTAAATATCATTTGCACAACCACTAGTTTATTACGGCATCCGGATTTATTAAAGTTCACTCCATCGCAACCCCACAACAACGGAGCACACCATGAATTTCAAGACCCTGATCAAAGCAGCACTGCCAGTCATCCTCGCCTTCAGCGCCGGCGCCCACGCCGCACCGCCTGCCGAACAGTTGCTGACGCCAAAGAACCACACCCTGGTGCTGATCGACCACCAGCCGCAGATGGCTTTCGCCACGCGGTCCATCGATATCGCCGAACTGCGCAACAACGTGACCGGCCTGGCCAAGGCGGCCAGGACCTTCAAGGTGCCGACCATCCTCACCACCGTCGCCGCCAAGTCCTTCAGCGGCCCGATCTTCCCCGAGCTGCAAGCGGTATTTCCTGAACAAGCCCCGATCGACCGCACCACCATGAATACCTGGGAAGACCAGCGCGTGGTCGACGCCGTGCAAAAGAACGGACACAAGAAAGTCGTGATGGCGGCGCTGTGGACCGAGGTATGCCTGGTGCAGCCGGTACTGTCGGCCATCGACCAGGGCTACGAGGTGTACATCGTGACCGACGCCTCGGGCGGCGTCAGCAAGGAAGCGCATGACATGGCCGTTCAGCGCATGGTGCAGGCCGGCGCCCGCCCCGTGACCTGGCTGCAGTACATGCTGGAACTGCAGCGCGACTGGGCGCGGGGCGAGACCTACGCTCCCGTGATGAAGATCGCTTCTGAACACGGCGGCGGCTATGGCCTGGGCATCGTCTACGCCAAGGAAATGTTCAACGCCAAGGAAGGCAAGAAGTAATCATGCGGCTGGCAACCGCCCTGCTGGCAGCCTGCGGGCTGCTGGCCTGCCTGCCGGCCCTGGCCCAAAGCCAGGGCCGGCTTGGCCGCGAGGTATATGAAACGGTCTGCATCGCCTGCCACGCAAGCGAGAATGTGATGGTCAGTTCGCCCAAGCTTGGCGACCGCAAGGAGTGGCAGGAGCGCATGGCGCGTGCCGGCGGCCTGGATGGCCTGGTGCGCAATGCCATGAGAGGGGTGGGCGCGATGCCGGCCCGCGGCGGCAGGCAAGAACTCGATGCCGACCAGCTCAAGGCCGCGATCCGCTACATGATGCAGGCGGATTGACCCGGCTCCACTCGCACCAGCCGCCGTCGTACACGCTGATGCGCTCCCAGTCCATCAACCAGGCATAGAAGAATGCCAGCGAAGCCCGCCAGCCGGTGCCGCAGTAGAAAGCGGTGCGCTGGCCGGGCTCGATCCCCGCCTGGCGCCACAGCGCGCTGATCTCCGCCGGAGGTTTCATGGTCCCGTCAGCGTGCTGGTATTCGCTCATGCTGTGCACGTCGCCATCGTTGCCGGCACGGCCCCAGCGAGCGCCGGGAATGTCGCCGCGGGCATCGATATAGCTGTAGCCGGAGGTGGCGCCGACGTGCTCCTGCCAGGTGCGGATGCTGACCAGGGCGCCGTCCGGCTGCTGCAGCAGTTCGCGCGCCTGGGCGGTGTCAATCAGGAAGTCCGGGCGCGCCGGAAAGGTGGAACCAAAGCTTGCCGCAGCTTGCGGCAACTGGCCGGCGCCCCGCTCCAGCGCATGGCCGGCCCGCAGCCAGCCATCGAAGCCGCCATCGAGCAGGCGCACGTCGGCCACGCCGGCATACAGCATCAGGTGGGCAGCACGGGCAGCGGCCAGCGAGTTGCGGCCGTACAGGATGACGGTGGTGTCGTGGCGGATGCCGTTTTCCAGCAGCAGCGCCAGCAAGGCATCGTCGGAAACCTTGTTCCAGTGCGGCTGCCGTTCGAGGCGGTTGGTGTCGATATAGCCAGCGCCCGGAATATGGCCGGACAGGTAGGCGGCGAGGCTGTCGCAGCCTACTTCAAACAGGCGCCACGCCCCGCCCGGCGCTGCCGGCACGGGCACGCCATCGAGCAGGCGCGCCAGCCAGGCAGGCGATGGGAGCTGGTGCCAGCGCGCCAGGTCGGGACGGAAACCATGCATTTAAAACAACTCAAAATCACAATCAATCCGGCAGTTTACCAGCTTCGGCGGGCGCCTCCGGCTTTGCATCGGGCTTGGCATCAGCTTTGTTCTCCGCTGGGTGCATCACCACCTGCACGTAATTATTGAAGTCGAAATAGCGCCTGGCGGCGGCCTGCACGTCCGCCACGGTCAGGCTGGCGATCATGTCGTTCTGACGCAGCAGCAGCCTGGAATCGGTCCTGTTGACCAGCGACTGCTGGAGGTTGACGAGCCACCAGCCGTTTTCGCGCAAGGCCTTGCGGTAGTTGCTGGTCCAGTTTTCCTTGACCTTGGCCAGGTCGGCCTCCTCCGGTCCCTTCTCCTGCAGCTTGCGCGCTTCGGCAAAGGTGGCTTCGATGGCCTTGTCCGCGTTTTCCGGCGCGGTCGGCAGGCCGATATTGATGGTGTAACTGGGGTAAGGATGGCGCGCCATGCCGCCATGGATGCTTGCGGTATAGACCAGGCCGCGCTGCTCGCGCAAGGCTTCCGTCAGCTTGATCTGCATGATCTCGATGAGGGCGCGCAGGCGCATCTGCTCGACCTCGTTGAAACCGGCTTCGCCCGCAAAGATGATGCTGACCTGGCTCTTTGCTTCGCGGCCGCGGCGCACTTCCTTCTTCACCACGCCGCGCACCGGGCGTACATGGCGGTCCTTGTATTCGACAGGTATTTTCGCAGCCGGCAGGCCACCGAGGTAGGTCGCCAGCAAGGGCTTGATCTTCGCCACGTCAAAACTGCCGACAAAGAAGAAGGTCATGCCGTAAGCACTGGACATGCGCTCCTTCTGCAGCGCCATCACGCGCTCGAGGCGAATGCCGTCCAGCTCTTCCGGACGCGGCGTCAGGCCCACGCGCGGATGGTTGCCGTACATGGTCGTGCGCATGGTATCGGTCAGCACCGCCTCGGGACGCGCCTGGGCGTTGCGCGCCTGCTCCTGCTGCTTGTCGATGAAGACATCGAACAGCGCCTGGTCGCGGCGCGGCTGGGTCATTTGCAGGTAGGCCAGCTGTAGCATGGTCTCGACGTCGCTGCTGCTGGAACCGCCGGCAAATCCTTCGGTCACGCTGCCCAAGGCAAAGGCCGAGCGCACGCTGTGGCCGGCCAGCATTTTCTGCAGGTCCAGCGGCGCATAGCCATCGACGCCCATGCTGGCGAGGATGGCGGTGGCATAGCGCGCGTTGACGATATCGCCCTCCTCCGCCAGCGACTGCCCGCCGAAACGGGTCGACGACATCAGCACCTGGTCGTTCTTGAAATCGGTCGGCTTCAACACGGCCTTCACGCCGTTCGACAGCAGCAGCTCGGTGGTACCCAGCAGCTTGTCCGTGCTTTCCTTGACGATGCGGCCGGCCTTGGGCGGCTGCGCCATCAGGCTGGCAGCAAGTGCCTTTTCCTCATGCGCCGACACGGTGGCCTTTTCGGCCTCCTCCACGGTGGCCAGCATCTGCGTCGCCTGCGGCACCACGGTGCCCGACTTGTCGTTGCCCATGAAGATGACCAGCTTCTTCTGCCCGACCGGAATGGCGTTGCGCACCTGGGCATTGACTTCTTCCAGCGTGATGCCCGGCAGCAGCTCCTTGTAATAGCTGTATTCGTTTTCGATGCCGGGCATCGATTCGCCATCCAGGAAGTGGCGGGTGAACTCGCTCACGTAGGCCGCCGACTCCGTCTTGTCGCGTTCGTTGTACAGGTTCTCGATGAAGCGCATCATATTCTTCTTGGCGCGCTCCATTTCAGCCGCGCCAAAGCCAAGCTGGCGCGCACGCTCGCCTTCCTCGACCACGGCGCGGATGGCCGGCAATGCGCCGGCCTTGCCCACCACGGCGCTCGAAACGAAGGCCTGCCGGCCATGTACCGCCTTGGCCATGTTGCTATAGCCTTGCAGGAAAGGCGGGTTCGGTTGCTGCGACAGTTCGGCGATGCGCTGGCTCAGCATCGCTGCCGACAGCAACTCCACCATGCGGTTGCGGTACTCGCCGACAGTCTTCGATTCGGTGCGCTCGATGAAGCGATAGCGGATCGTCACCAGATTTGACGGCGCCTCGCGGTCGGTGACCACGATGGCTTCCGACTCCTTGCGTTCCGGGATCGGGGGGTAGGTGCGCGGGCGCGGGTTGGCGGGATTCACCAGCTTTGAAAAATGGCTGGCCACCAGGCGCTCGGCCTCTTGCGGATCGACGTCGCCCACCACGATCACCGCCATCAGGTCCGGGCGGTACCAGTCCTTGTAGAAGCGGCGGATCGCATCGGGCTTGAAGGACTTCAGGATTTCCGCCTTGCCGATCGGCAGCCGGCTCGCATACAGCGAGCCGTTGAAGATCTTCGGCAGCAGCACCTTGTTCATGCGGTCGGTCGCACCTTTGCCCAGCCGCAGTTCTTCCAGCACGATGCCGCGCTCGCTCTCGATATCGGCATCGTTGAAGGTCACGCCCTGGGCCCAGTCTTCCAGCACCAGCAGGCCCT
This sequence comes from Pseudoduganella sp. R-32, assembly GCF_049913245.1. Taxonomy (NCBI): domain Bacteria; kingdom Pseudomonadati; phylum Pseudomonadota; class Betaproteobacteria; order Burkholderiales; family Oxalobacteraceae; genus Pseudoduganella; species Pseudoduganella sp. R-32. The sequence continues at coordinate 4,919,226 of NZ_CP183987.1, forward strand.
TGTCCAGGTTTTCCTTCTTGTCGACCGGGATCGGCAGCATGTACACCGTTTCATCGAAGCCGGTGTAGGCATTCAGGTCGGCGCCGAATTTCACGCCCACCGATTGCAGCCACGAAATCAGCTCGTGGCGCTTGAAATGGGTCGAGCCGTTGAAGGCCATGTGCTCGGTGAAGTGGGCCAGGCCAAGCTGGTCCTCGTCTTCCAGTACCGAACCGGCCTTCACCACCAGTCGCAGTTCAACGCGCTTTTCCGGGCGGCGGTTCTGCTGGACATAGTAAGTGAGGCCGTTGGCCAGCCTGCCGGTCCTGATCTGGGGATCAAGCGGCAGCAGCGTTGCGGAATCGGGGGCGGCGGAAGCCACGAAGGAGCAGCACACCAAGGCTGCTGCCAGGAGCAGTTTTAGTAGTTTCATAACATAGTACGATACACCATAGCTTGTCGTTAATGCTAGTATGCCGGAATGAACGCTTACCGCCCTGCAATCGCGTGGCTGACCAGCTGGTGGCAGTTGCTGCAGTTCGCCGCACTGCTGCTGACGCGCGCCTTGGCGCCATCCAGCTACCGGCGCGATAACCGGCGCATGCTGTCCGAACAGATCGTCGTTGCCACCACCGCCAACCTGGCCTGGTTTTCCGTGCTTTGCGCGCTGATCAGCCTCGTCATCATTCGTATCGTCGTCGTCACCTCGGCCAGCTACGGCCTGTCGCGCTATGCGCTGGAAATGGTGGTGCGCGTACTGGTGCTGGAACTGGTGCCGCTGACGGCGGCGCTGTTCGTGGCCTTGCGCACCACCCTGCCCGCTGGCGTCGAATTCGCGCAGCAAAGGCTGGCCGGCCATGCGCCCGACGCACGCGCCGCCCTGCGCACCCAGTTCTACCCGCGCGCCGCAGCGGGCGTATTCGCCGTGTGGATGCTGGCTGCCGTCAGCTGCCTGCTTACCCTGGTGCTGGCCTACCTGGTGATGTACGGCTTCACGCCATGGGCGCTGCCGGGCTACACCCGCGTCGTGGGACAGATCTTCAATCCGGCGGTGTGCCTGATCCTGGTCCTGAAGGTAGTGTTTTTCAGCCTCGCGGTAGCGGTGATCCCGCTGGCTTCCTCCTACTTCACCGGCGCCTCCAGTCCGCTGCGGCGCATCGGCGTAGCACACGGGCTGGCCGACATGGTGCGCATGTTTTCCGTGATCCTGGTGGTGGAAGCCGCATCCCTGATGGGTAATTACTATTGACGATATGAGCGAAACGACTCCCCCCGCTACCGGTGCCGAGCCGGCGCCGATCCATAACGCCGAAGCCAAGGCAGTTGCCCTGCTGGTGCTGCTGGTCGCCCTGGTGCTTGGCGCGATCATGTACCTGATGTACGCACGCGGCGCCTTCGAGCCCACGCAACGGCTGGTGCTGACCGCCGACGACTCCGAAGGCGTGGCGGTCGGCATGGACGTAACCTTCGCCGGCTTCCCGATCGGCCGCGTGCAGCGCATCGAGCTGGCGCCGGACGGCAAGGCCCGCATCCTGGTCGACGTACCGAGCAAGGACGCGCACTGGCTGCGCACCACCAGCATCTTCACGCTGGAAAAGAGCCTGGTGGGCGGCGCCAAGCTGCGCGCCTTCACCGGCATCCCGGCCGACCCGCCCTTGCCGCCCGATGCCGAGCGCGCGCTGCTGGTGGGCGACATGGCCGCCGAAATCCCGCGCCTGCTGCAATCGGCCAAGGACTTGCTGAACAACCTGGCGGCGCTGACCGCCGAAGAATCCGCACTCGGCACCAGCCTGCGCAATGTGCAAGGCGTGACCGAGAAATTGAATGGCCCCGGCGGCGCGCTCGGCGTGCTGGCAGGCGAAGACCAGAAAGCGCGAGAACTGCTGCGCAATGCCAATTCGCTGGTAGTGAAGGCCGACAGCCTGGTCGGCAACGCCGACAAGCGCGTGTTCGGTGAAAAAGGCCTGGCCAACGATACGCAGGCGGCGGTGCAGCAGTTGAATGCCCTGCTGGCAGACGCGCGCAACTCGCTGAAAAAGCTCGATGCGGTACTGGTGGAAGCGCAAGCTGTCGGCGCCAACACGCGCGCCGCCACCGAAGACCTCGGCGCCTTGCGCGCCGAAGTCGACGCCAACCTGCGCAAGGTAGAACAGATGATCAATGAGCTGAATCGCAAATGGCCGTTCAAGCGCAGCGAACCGGAGATCAAACTTCCATGAGAATGTCGACACTCGCCGCGGTACTGGCCGCCGCGTTGTTGGCCTCCTGCAGCAGCGGCCCGCGCGTGCCGGACTGGCAGTTGAACGCCGCCGGCGCCACCGAGCGCGCAACTTCGGCCTACATGGAAGGCAAGACAGCCGTCGCCGAGCGCGAGTTCAGCCTGGCCCGCAACCAGGTCGGCAGCACCGCCCAGCCCGCGCTGGCGATCCGGATCGAGCTGCTGCGCTGCGCGGTACAGGTAGCAGCCCTGGCATATGAAGAATGCGCCGGCTTCACGCCGCTGCAAGCCGACGCTTCCGCCGCCGACCAAGCCTACGCCCGCTACCTGGCTGGACGCGCCACCCCGTCCGATGCCGCCCTGCTGCCCGAGCCGCAACGCGCCGTAGCCGGTGCATCCAGCGACACCGCAGCCGCGATGGCCGCCGCCGCCATCAGCGACCCGCTCTCGCGCATGGTCGCCGCGGGCGCCCTGATGCGCGCCAACCGCGCCACGCCCGAACTGGTGACGACGGCCATCAACACCGCCTCAGCCCAAGGCTGGCGCCGCGCCGTCCTGGCCTGGCTGAACGTGCAATTGCAGCGCGCCGAACAAGCCGGCGACACCGCCGAAGCCGAACGCCTGCGCCGCCGCATCAAGCTCGCCACCACTCCATAACAGCCGAGTCCGTGTCACACCTTGGGGTCACACCCCAGGTGTGACACGGGCTCTAGCATGCCGCGCGGTTGAGGTCGTGTCACACTTAGGGTGTGACCCCATGGTGTGACACGGGCTCAGCCGTTGTTGGTGTTGGCGGCGGCTTCGCGCAGTTTGTCTTTTTTGCTCTTGCGCTTGCCTTTGATGCCGCCGGTGCCGTCGCTGGCGCCGGGGGGCAGTGGCTTGGCTGCCGTGGTCGGTTCGAAGCCGGCCAGGCGTTCGCGCTGGACGCGTACGTTCTGGCGCTTTTCGATCAGGCGGAAATGCTGTTCGGCGTCGGGGGGGATGAAGCTGACCGCCAGGCCGGAGGCGCCCGCGCGGCCGGTGCGGCCGATGCGGTGGGTGTAGTCGGCCGGTGAGCGCGGCAAGTCGTAGTTGACCACCACCGGCAGTTGCGCGATGTCGATGCCGCGCGCGGCGACGTCGGTGGCGACCAGCACTTTCAGTTTGCCTTCGCGGAAGTCGTTCAGTACCGAGGTGCGGGCGCCCTGGCTGAAGTCGCCGTGGAAGGCTTCCGCTGCCACGCCGCCGCGACGCAGCTTGTCGGCCACGTGCTCGGAGGCGTATTTGGTGGCCACGAACACCAGCACCTGCTTCCAGCCCTCGTCTTTCAGCAGGATGCGCAGCAGCGAGGTGCGCTGCGCCTGGTCCACTTCAATGGCGCGCTGGGTGATGTCGGGTGCGGACGCTGCTTCGTCCAGCGTGGCGACCCGCACCGGTTCGTGCAGCAGCTTGCCGGCCAGCGCCTGCACCGCCGGCGGGAAGGTGGCGGAAAAGAACAGGTTTTGCCTGCGCGCCGGCAGCAGCGCGAGGATGCGGGAGATTTCGTCGGCGAAGCCCATGTCCAGCAGCTTGTCCGCTTCATCCAGCACCAGCACCGAGGTGCCATCCAGCTTGAGCGCATTGTGCTCGACCAGGTCGAGCAGGCGGCCGGGGGTGGCGACCATGATGTCGGTGCCGCCGCGCAGGGCCATCATCTGCGGGTTGATCGAAACGCCGCCAAAGGCGACCGAGACCTTGACCGGCGACGGAAGGTGCGATGCCAGCCCGCGCAACGCTTCTCCAACCTGCGCCGCCAGCTCGCGCGTGGGCGCCAGCACCAGCGCATGCAGCTTGCGCGGGCCGGCACCTGGACGGCCCGCCTCGAGCAAGGCATTCAGCAGCGGCAGCGCAAAGGCGGCCGTCTTGCCGGAGCCGGTTTGCGCCTGCCCCAGCACGTCCGCGCCGCGCAGGGCGGGAGGGATGGCGGCGGCCTGAATGGCGGTGGGGGTGCTGTAGCCGGTCTCGGTGATGGCGTTGAGCAGTGCGGGCGCGAGGCCCAGGCTGGAAAATGTCATGGCGTGCTTCGTTGGGATAAGCCGGCAGTATACCTTGTGCCGGGTTTCGTGCGACTATACGTTTGCTATCAATATACCAACAATCACAACAAGAAATGATCAACTGGGATGCCCACATCTGCCTGCCGCAGCATCCGCAGGCGGATTTCTCTCCGCTCGACCAGCTCCATTCCGCTGGCGTGAACTACGTGTCGATCGCCGTGGGCGCGGACATGAATCCCGTGTCGCAGGTGATGTCGGTCATCGCCGGCTACCGCGCCACCATCGCCGCCAATCCGGGCCGCTATCGCCTAGTGTCCGGCGTGGATGAAGTGATCCAGGCTGCGGCCGACGGCGTATTGGCCATCGGCTTCGACATGGAAGGCGCCATGCCCTTGATGGAGCAGCCGGAAATGGCAGAAGTGTATGCCCGGCTGGGCGTGCGCCAGATGCTGTTCGCCTACAACCGCAACAACAACGTGGCCGATGGTTGCCACGATATGGCACGCGGCCTGACGCGCCTGGGCCATCGGGTGCTGAAGGCGGTCAACGACGCTGGAATCATCGTCGATTGCTCCCACACTGGCCGCCTGTGCAGCCTTGAAATCATGGAAGCTTCCAGCAAACCGGTGGTGTTCAGCCACGCCAATCCGTTTGCCCTGGTGCCGCACGGGCGCAATGTGACCGATGAACAGATCCAGGCCTGCGCGTCGACAGGCGGCGTGGTATGCGTGTCGGGCCTGTCGTGGTTCCTGGGCTGCGAGCAGCCGACAGCGGCGGACGTGGCGCGGCACGTGGCCTATGTCGCCGACCTGGTGGGCGTGGCCCACGCAGGTGTCGGCCTGGATATCTGCTTCAGCGAAAAAGACCTGGACGATACGCCGCCCGGCGGCTTCAATCCCGGCTGGTGGTGGCCGGAGTCGGCCGGCTATCGCGCCGGCCGTTCTCCTTCCTTCGTGCCGATCTATGCCTGGAGGTCGCTGCCGCTGGAATTGCGCAAGCTGGGCATGGCGCCCAGCGAGATCGAGCAAGTCCTTGGCCGCAATATGCTGCGTGTGGCACGGGCGACCTGGCTAAGCTGAGCGACGCAGCTTACATCCCGACGTCGCCGTAAGGCCCTGCCAGCACCACAACGTAACCTTCCGGATCGCGCAGCCACAGTTCGCGGTGCTGCGCGTTGCTGTTTTCCTTCGGCCCCTCCAGCACGGTGGCGCCGGCTGCAGTAGCGCGATCGACCGCATCGTCAAAGTCGTCAGTCCAGAACCACAGCAGCGCACCGTTGCCGTAGGGGCGCTGTTCGGGATTGCCGATGTGAGGATGATGGTGGGCATCCCAGCGGTGCAGCTGCAGCACCATGCGTCCGTCATGCAGCAATTGCTCGTACTCGTTGCCGCCGTGTCCGCTCTTCAGGCCCAGGGTTTTCTGGTACCAGCGGCTGGCCGCCTCGACGTTGCTGACAGCAATCAAAGGTTGCGCTTGCATATCTCCTCCGTTTCCAGGGTTCGCGGAAAAACCTGCTGGACCTAAGCTTACCCCGGTCCGAACCTCTGCACAGCAAAGTCGAGAAAACTTCGCAATTTTGGCGTCATTCGCCGGTCGGGCGCATACAGCACGTGCAAAGCGCGAGCCACTGGTTCGTAGCCCGGCAACAGCCGCACCAGGCGGCCGGCGGCGATTTCCTCGGCCAGCAATTCGTGGGGGTGCAGGACTATTCCCTGCCCGGCCACGGCTGCGGCGCGCAGGGCTTCGCTGTTGTCGGTCGAGAACCTGCCGCGGATTGAAACCGACTCGCGTCGTTGCGGCCCGTCGAATTCCCATGCCGTGCGCAGCGTGGTGTGCGAGAACACCAGGCACTCGTGTGCTTGCAGGTCCTGGGGCGTTTTCGGCTTGCCGGCCGTTTTGAGGTAAGCCGGCGCCGCGCACAGGACCATGCGGTACGGTGCCAGCCGCCGTGCCTGCAAGCCGCTATCGGGCAGTTCGCCCGTGCGGAACACGGCATCGTATCCCTCCTCGATGAGGTCTACCGTCCGGTTGCTCAGGCTGAGATCCAGCGTGACTTCAGGGTTCTGTTTCAGGTACTCGGGAATGGCCCCGGCGAGCGCCCGGCTGCCGAAGGTGATCGGTGCGCTGATGCGCAGCCGCCCCCTTGGCACGGCGCGGGTTTCCGCCAGCAGCGCTTCGGCCGCCTCCATCTCGGCCAGAATGCCTTTGGCCCTCTCGTAAAAGATGCGGCCGCCGTCCGTCAGGCTTTGCCGGCGCGTGGTGCGGTTCAGCAGCTTGATGCCAAGGCCCTGCTCCAGCGCCCGCACCTGCTTGCCCGCCAACTGCGACGAGATGTTGAGCTCTTCCGCTGCCGCAGAGAGCGAACCAAGCTCCACCGCTTTCACGAATACCTGCATGCATGTCAGCTGCCGCAACCGGCGGCGCCGCTCCGGCCAAGCCTACCGTGGTCCTGGTCCATGGCGCCTTTGTCGACGGCTCGGTATTGAACAAGGTCATTCCACAGTTGGAGGCAAAAGGCTTGAAAGTAGTGGCGGTCCAGAATCCATTGACTTCGCTGGCCGACGACGTCGCCGCGACCAGGCGCGTGCTGGACATGCAGGCCGGCCCGGTCGTCCTGGTGGGGAATTCCTGGGGTGGCGTCGTCATCACCGAAGCTGGCCGGCATGAGCGCGTCAAATCGCTGGTCTACATCGCGGCTTTCGCTCCCGCCGAAGGACAGTCGATCGTGACCGCGTCCAAGGGCTACCCGACACCTTCGTGCTTCAGCCACTTGGTGGCCGACAAGGAAGGCTTCCTGACCCTCACGCTTGAAGGGGTGCAGAAACACCTCGGGCAATATGTCCCGGCCGCGGAAGCAAAGCTGTTGGCGGCTACCCAGGTTCCGATCCGCGGCCTCAATTTCGAAGAGAAGGTCGGCGTCCCGGCCTGGAAGAGCAAGCCGTCGTGGTACTTCGTGAGCGAGCAGGACAACATGCTGGCGCCGGCCCTGCAGAAGGACATGGCGAAGAATATCTCGGCACAGGTGGTCAGACTGCCTGCCGACCACTCACCGCACGTTTCGCGCCCCGGCGATGTCGCCAAGCTGATCCTCGCGGCGGCCGCTGCCACGTCGGATTAAGGGCGGGACGGCATACCACTGCACCACGCCGAAGGCGAATTCGGGGAGGACGAACAGCCAGACCAGCGGCATGCCGCCACCGGCCAGTGTCCAGGCAAACCAGGTGCTGAACATGAGGCGTGCCGTGCCGTCGTAGGTGGCGAACTGCGGCTGCGGGTCGCGCAGCCGCAGCCAGGACCACACCAGCACGATGCTGCCGAGCAGGCAGGCAAACAGGATGTGGATGGCGCCGAAGGCCGGCAACGGCGGCCCGCCCAGCGCTTCGTTTAGCGCGGACAGGTGGCCGTGGGCGATGGCGAAGGTCCATGGGGTGGCGAAAGGTGCCGTCACCAGCAGGTCGTAGGTGGCGCTGGCGCGCACCAGTTTGCGGATATTTGAAGTATTCATGCTGCGCAGCTTAAACCTTGGAGTACACTCCATGGTCAAGCACTTTTTTGGAGACGGCGAAATGCAGATCGGCGAACTGGCTGAAGCAACGGGCATCAGCCGCGATACCCTGCGCTATTACGAAAAGCGCGGCTTGCTGGCGGCGCGCCGCAGCACAAATGGCTACCGCGACTATCCCACGGAAGCGGTGGACTGGCTGCGCTATATCCGCATCGCGCAGGCGCTGGGCTTCACCCTGCAGGAAATCGAGGCGGATCTGCCGCTGCTGGCGGCGCCTGTCGAACAAAGCGCGGCGGTCCTGCGCACAGCCCTGCAAGCCAAGCTGGCCGAGATCGACCGTCGCATCGACGGCCTGCAGTCGTTGCGCGGCGAGCTGCTGCACCGCCTCAGCGAGCGGATGGAAGATTGCCCGCTGCGCCCCGTTGCGGCTGCGGCTTAGGCGCTGATTAGTTAAACTGGCGTATGGTCAACGCCACCTTCCGCTTCTACGAAGAACTAAACGACTTCCTGCCGCGCGAACGGCGCAAGGTTGAGTTCACCGTACCGTGCGCACGCGCGGCCACCACCAAGCACATGATCGAGGCGCTTGGCGTGCCGCATACCGAAGTCGAACTGATCCTGGTCAACGGCGAGTCGTCGGGCTTCGAGCGCCTGCTGTGCGATGGCGACCGGGTGGCGGTCTACCCCAAGTTCGAGGCGTTCGACGTGCGGCCGCTGCTGCGCGTGCGCGCCGAGCCATTGCGCTTGGTGCGCTTCGTGGCCGACGCCCACCTTGGCGGCCTGGCGCGGCTGCTGCGCATGGCGGGCTTCGATACGCTGTACGACAACCGGATCGACGATCCGACCGTGGCAGCGCTGTCGGCGGAGGAAGGCCGGGTCGCCCTCACCCGCGACCGCGAATTGCTGAAGCGGCGCGGGATTACGCACGGCTGCTATGTGCGTGCCCTGAAGCCTGCCGAGCAGTTTGCGGAGCTCTTCCAGCGCCTGGACCTGGCGGCCAGCGCGCGGCCGTTCACGCTGTGCCTGGCCTGCAATGCGCCGCTGCGGCCGGTGCCGAAGGCCGAGGTGGCGGAACAGCTTCCGCCTTCGGTGCGCGCATCGCAAGAGGAATTCCTGACCTGCGACGTCTGCCGGGGTGTGTTCTGGCGCGGCTCGCACTGGCGCCGCATGAAGGCGCTGCTGGAGAGCCAGGGCGTGGCTACCGGCTAGCGCTGCCTGCCTGCGCGCAATCGGGTTCGATCGATTCGACCGGCGCCAGCACGATCCGCTGGCCGCCAGCCTCGAGATCGCGCAAGCGTGGCGCTGCCAGCGAGAATTCGCCGGCCCTCAGGCGTTCCTGCAAGCCGGCGCATCCGGCGAGCGACTTGGGCGGCCGGCCGATGACCTGCCACCGTCCCTCCCGCTCGGCCAGGAGCGCCGCGCCATCGGCACGGTTTTCTCCGACCAGCAAAACGTCCTGCCGGCCGTCGCCGTCGGCATCCAGCAAGACCGCGTCGCACCGGCTGCCGGCGCGGCGCAGGCAGCCCGGCGCCCACGCCGGATAGCGGACAGCGGCCCAGTCCTGCGCGAGGAAGCCAGGCGGCATCCGGACGCCTTGCGGCCACACGCTCAGGTTGGCGGCAATATCGGCCGGCCCGGCAGTGCCGGTCTCCCCGCGATCCTCGTAGCGCTGGCTCAATACGCTTGCCGCGCGGGTGCGAACGGCTGCAGCCTGCGGACCGGCGCCGTGGGCGGCGAGCGTCTGCAAGGCTTCCATGCCATAGCGCGCGCCGCGGAAGCGCAGGAATCCATAGTCAAACTTGTCCGTCGCCGTTGCGCCACTGGCCAGCCGCGCCACCTGGCTGGCAACCGATATGCGTGCCGGATCAGCAAGCGGCGTAAAGAGCGACAGCGCAACCGCCAGCGAGAGCATCGCTGCCGCAAGGTTCACCTGGCGCAAGCCATCCAGCCACGGCCCGCCCCGGCGCACGGCTGCGTACACATAGCCGCCTGCATAGAACACTGCCACCAGCAGGCAGGCGGCGGCGATCACGCGGTCCGGCGTCCAGCCGTAATCGGCCACGCGCAGGCCGAGCGCATACACGCCCAGCATGGCCAGCGGCGGCAACAGGAAGCAGGCCAGCCGCGCCGAGAAACGGACGCTGCCCGCCAGCCCTGCGGCCGCGTCGCCCGCCTGGAAAGCGGCATTGACCAGCACCACCAGTACTGCGCTGCTAGCCAGCAGCACGGCGGTGGCGTGGCGCGTCTGCCACAGCACCTCCAGGCCGGTGAACGGCAATGCAGCCAGGAATCCGCCGACCAGCAGCACTGCGATTGGCAGGATCCAGGCTTTCAGCACCAGCAGCAGGCTGCGGATGCCGCGCACGATCGCCGGCCGCACGTCGGTGGTATGCATGGCGCTGGAAAAAGCCACGCATACCAGCGGCACCGAGAACCAGGACTTCATCAGCAGCTTTTCGAGGAAATTCAGCTTCAGGAGGCCGAACAATGCGGCGCCCATCCACATCACCAGCCAGATACCAACCACGAACAGGGCGGAAAACAACAACTGGATCGCCAGTTTCCAGGCACTTTCGAAGCAGGTGGCGTAATGGGCGACCCAGCGCCTGTCGTGCGCTCCTGCCATCACCAGGCTATGGGCGACAAAAAAGAAACCGATGACGAACGGGAACACGAGGAAGCTTGGCCGCAGCAACGGCGCATGGTCGAAGGCATTGCGCCACGCATCATGCATGCCAACCACCGCCAGCACGGCGGCGGCGGCTCCCAGCCACAAAGCCAGCGGACGACGCTCGAGATGGCCCAGGCTGGAAATCAGCAGGACGGGCAGGACGATGGCGGCCAGCACCAGCGGCAGGTAGAGCATCGGCTGGCTGGCCGGCCAGTTGCCGGACTGCTGCGCATGATACAAAAAATATAACACACCACCCTGCACCAGGCCGGCAATCAGGCGCAACTGCCCCACCCGCCGCGTGACGGCAGCGTCGCGCACCGGTTCCTGCGGCAGCACATCTGGTTCGGAGGTTGCGGCGTCCATGAAACGATCATATCCCCTTGTCAATTTTGCAGCAACGCCACTGTTGCGCAGTACGGCTATAATCAATGGTTCAACCAGCCGTATGCGCCATGAATCCACATCTCGACAAGCTGCAGTCCTACCCGTTTGAAAAACTGCGCCAGCTCTTTGCCGGCAGCACGCCCAATCCCGCTTTCAAGCCTATCAGCCTGGGCATGGGCGAGCCAAAGCACCCTACCCCGGCCTTCATCCGCCAGGCCCTGGTCGATAACCTGGACGGGCTGGCCAACTATCCGCTGACCGCCGGCAGCGAGGCGCTGCGCAACGCCATCGCGTCCTGGCTGGAGCGCCGCTACGACCTGCCGACGCTGGACCGCGCCACCCAGGTGCTGCCGGTAAACGGCTCGCGCGAGGCCCTGTTCTCGTTTGCGCAGACCGTGATCGCGCCCGATACCGGCGCACTGGTGATGTGCCCCAACCCGTTCTACCAGATTTATGAGGGCGCGGCATTCCTGGCAGGCGCCGAGCCGTACTTCGTCAATTCCGATCCGGCCCGCAATTTCGCGCCGGACTACGACAGCGTGCCGGAAGAAGTCTGGCAGCGCGTGCGCCTGCTGTTCATCTGCTCGCCGGGCAATCCGACCGGCGCCGTGCTGACGCTGACCGACTGGGAGCACCTGTTCGCGCTGTCCGATCGTTATAATTTTATTATCGCCGCCGACGAGTGCTACTCGGAGATCTACCATGGCGACGAGCCGCCGCTGGGCGCGATGCAGGCGGCCAATATCCTGGGACTGACCCGGGAAGGCGAGCCGTATGCCCGCCTGGTGGTGTTTTCCAGCTTGTCCAAGCGCTCCAATGTGCCGGGCATGCGCTCCGGCTTCGTGGCCGGCGACGCGCAAGTGCTGAAGAAATTCCTGCTGTACCGCACCTACCACGGCAGCGCCATGGGCCCGCATGTGCAGGCCGCCTCTGTCGCCGCCTGGAACGACGAAACCCATGTCGAGGAAAACCGCGCGCAATACCGCGCCAAGTTCGCCGCCATCACGCCCCTTATCCAGGAAGTGCTGGACGTGCAAATGCCGGACGCCAGCTTCTATTTGTGGGCCGATGTGACCCGCACCGGCCTGTCCGACACCGAATTCGCCCGCCGCCTGCACGCCGAGTACAATGTCACCGTGCTGCCGGGTAGCTACCTGGCGCGCGACGCCCACGGCGTCAACCCGGGCCGCAACCGCATCCGCATGGCGCTGGTTGCCGAAACCGAGGAAGGCCTTGAAGCGGCGCGCCGTATCGTTCAATTCTGTAACCAACTAGCTAAATCATGAGCATCCAGCAAATCATTGAAACCGCGTGGGACAACCGCGCCGAGATCAACCCGTCCAACGCCACCGCGGAAGTGCGCGATGCCGTCAACCACGTGCTGGCTGGCCTGGACAACGGCTCGCTGCGCGTAGCCCATAAAGAAAATGGCGCCTGGGTGGTCAACCAGTGGATCAAGAAGGCCGTGCTGCTGTCCTTCCGCCTGGAGAACAACGTGGTCATGCCTTCCGACGGCACCATGCAGTTCTACGACAAGGTTCCTACCAAGTTCGCCAACTACTCGGCCGAAGATTTCGCCAAGGGCGGCTTCCGCGTGGTGCCGCCAGCCGTGGCGCGCCGCGGCTCCTTCATCGGCAAGAACGTGGTGCTGATGCCTTCCTATGTGAACATCGGCGCCTACGTCGACGAAGGCGCGATGGTCGACACCTGGGCCACCGTTGGTTCCTGCGCACAGATCGGCAAGAACGTGCACCTGTCGGGCGGCGTGGGCATCGGCGGCGTGCTCGAGCCAATGCAGGCCAATCCGACCATTATCGAGGACAACTGCTTCATCGGCGCCCGTTCCGAGATCGTGGAAGGCGTGATCGTGGAAGAAAACTCGGTGATTTCGATGGGCGTGTACATCGGCCAGTCGACCAAGATTTACGACCGCACCACTGGCGAGGTATTCTACGGCCGTGTGCCGGCCGGCTCCGTCGTGGTTTCGGGCTCGCTGCCATCGGCTGATGGCAAGTACAGCCTGTACTGCGCCGTGATCGTCAAGCGCGTCGACGCACAAACCCGCGCCAAAACAGGCATTAACGAATTGCTGCGCGGCGTATAACCGTAACAAGGAGATACCCAAAAAATGGCTATGGACCGCCTGTTCCAGCTAATGAAGGAAAAAAACGCCTCGGACATGTTTTTTGCCGTAGGCTCGCCGGTGCATCTGAAGATCAACGGCCTTCTGATCCCGATCAACCAGCAAAAGCTCGAACCCGAGAACCTGGAAGCCCTGTTGGCTGAGGTCTGCTCGCCCGAGCAGCTGGAAGAACTGGATACGACCAACGAGCTGAACATGGGTATCTCCGTGCCCAACCTGGGCCGCTTCCGCCTGTCCGCTTTCCGCCAGCGTGGCAGCATTTCCGCTGTCTTCCGTTTCGTCCCGGCCAGCATTCCGCCGCTGGGCGAACTGGGCCTGCCGCCGGTGCTGGCCGACCTGATCATGGAAAAACGCGGCCTGGTGCTGCTGGTCGGCGCGACCGGCTCCGGCAAGTCGACCACCATCGCCTCCATGCTGGACCACCGCAATGAACTGCGCTCGGGCCACATCCTGACGCTGGAAGACCCGATCGAATACCTGTTCCGCAACAAGAAGTCGATCGTCAACCAGCGCGAGATCGGCAGCGATGCCAAGGACTTCTACACCGCCCTGCGCAACTCGATGCGCCAGGCGCCGGACTGCATCCTGATCGGCGAGATCCGCGACCGCGAAACCATGGCATCGGCCATGGCTTACGCGCAGTCGGGCCACCTGGTGCTGGCGACCCTGCACGCCAACAACTCGTACAACGCGCTGAACCGGATCATTTCCTTCTACCCGATCGAGAACCGCCCTGCACTGCTGCAGGACTTGTCCTCGACCGTCAAGGCGATCGTGTCGCAGCGCCTGATCCGTTCGGCCGGCGGCGGCACCCGCACGCCAGCGGTCGAGATCATGGTCAACACCCGCTACATCTCGGACCTGATCGAAAAAGGCGAGATCGGCCAGATCAAGGAAGCGCTGGAAAAATCCCTGTCGCCGGGCTCGCAGTCGTTCGAGCAAGCGCTGTACAGGCTGGTCATGGACGGCTCCATCACCAAGGATGAAGCCCTGGCCAACGCCGACTCGGCCACCAACCTGCTGTGGCTGCTGAACCACGGCATGGAAACGCCGCCAGCCGTCGAGGAAGAAGAACTGAAATCCCCGACCGACGCCTCCTTCACCGAGTTCACCCTGAACTCCTGACCTGGCGCGCGGGGCTGTCAGTGCCAGCGCTTGCCGAGGCAAGCGCTGCGCCGCACATCTGCGGTCCGGTTCTTGCCGATCCTGGCTAGGGCTGAACAAGTTTGCCGATGAAATCATCAGGACGCGCGGTAAGCTGCAAACGGCATGCGATGAGGTATGATCAGAATTTCATATCAACAAGAAATTCCGCCCCAATATGAGCACCGCCCTGCCGATCGCCAAAACCGACGCCCTTTCCCTCGACCTGCTATCCAGCCTGGTGAACCGCCACGGTTGCATCACCGGCGCTACCGGCACCGGCAAGACGGTCACGCTGCAGCGCATGGCACAATCGTTGTCCGACATCGGCGTGCCGGTCTTCATGGCCGACATCAAGGGCGACCTCTCTGGCATGGCGAAACCCGGCGTGCTGGGCGAAAAAATGGCCAAGCGCCTGGAAGCGCTGAAGCTGGAAACCCCGCAATGGGCCGCCTGCCCGGTTACCTTCTGGGACGTGTTCGGCGAACAGGGCCACCCGGTACGCGCCACCATTTCCGACCTCGGCCCCACCCTGCTGGCGCGCATGCTGAACCTGAACGATACCCAGGAAGGCGTGCTGCAGCTGGTGTTCAAGATCGCCGACGACAACGGCATGCTGCTGCTCGACACCAAGGACTTGCGCGCCATGCTGCAGCACGTGGGCGACAATGCCGCCGACTACAAGACCAGCTACGGCAACGTCAGCGCGGCCAGCATCGGCGCCATCCAGCGCGGCCTGCTGGCGATTGAAGAGCAAGGCGGCGAGCAGTTCTTCGGCGAGCCGATGTTGAACATCGACGACCTGATCCAGACCGATGCGGCAGGCAAAGGCGTGGTGAACATCCTCGCTGCCGACAAGCTGATGAACGCACCGCGCATCTACGCGGTGTTCCTGCTGTGGATGCTGTCCGAGCTGTTCGAAAACCTGCCGGAAGTGGGCGACCTCGATAAGCCGAAACTGGTGTTCTTCTTCGACGAAGCCCACCTGCTGTTTGCCGAAGCGCCGAAGGCCCTGCTGCAAAAGATCGAGCAGGTGGTGCGCCTGATCCGTTCCAAAGGCGTGGGCGTGTTCTTCATCACGCAAAATCCCCTCGATATTCCGGAGACCGTGCTGGGCCAGCTGGGCAACCGCGTGCAGCACGCACTGCGCGCTTACACGCCACGCGACCAGAAGGCCGTCAAGTCGGCCGCTGAAACCTTCCGCCCGAATCCGGCGCTCGACGTGGCGCAAGTGATTACCGAGCTTGGAGTGGGCGAGGCGCTCGTATCCTTCCTCGACGAAAAAGGCACGCCGCAGATCGTGCAGCGCGCCTTCGTGCTGCCGCCGGCATCGCAACTGGGCCCGATCAGCGCAGCGGAACGCCAGGCCGCGCGCGCCAGCTCGGTTGTGGCCGGCGTGTACGAGAAAGCCGTCGACCGCGAATCTGCCTACGAAAAGCTGACTGGCCGCGTCGCCGGCGCCGGCACCCCTGCACCCGCACCGGGTGGCCGCGGGCCGATGGGCCGGGGCACCGCGCAAGCGCCAGCCGAAGCGCCTGCCGACAGCGGCGGCTCGATCTTTAGCGACGTACTGGGCGGCCTGTTCGGCGGCAGCAGCAAGCGCGACACCGCAGTGCAGGCGATGGTGAAATCCGCCGCCCGCAGCATCGGCTCGCAAGTTGGCCGCGAGATCATTCGCGGCGTGCTGGGCTCCATCCTGAAGAAGCGTTGATCGTGCGGGCCGGTGTTTTGCTGCTCGCACTCCTTCCCGCTGTGCACGCACAGGCTTGCTCGTCCGTGTCGGCGCACCCCATCGCCTCGCTCAGCGACCTGCCTCAGGAGGTGTTGAACCTTCTGGGCCGCTTTGACAAGCCCCGCGCCGGCATCGCCGATATTGGCGAAAGCTTCAATGCGTCGGACGTGATTTACCCTGACAGCCCGCCCCAGCAGCGCCTGGTGTCCGGCGTGGCGGGCAAAGATTGCGTTGAACTGAAGGTGGAGTTCGGAGGCATCGCTTACCACACGGAGCAGATTGAGTTCCGGGACACGTGGCGAGGCTGGGCCAGGACCAGGGGCGGCTACGGCCCGGTCGTTCTCAAGCCGGCCCCGGTGCAGGCGCCACGGCCATGACGGCGCCTCAATGGGACCGGCCGGCGCCCTTCATCCTGCCGGTCACGCCGCGAGCGGCTGACATCGACGGCCTCGATCACACCAATAATGCGGTCTACGTGCGCTGGTGCGAAGAGGCTGGCTGGGCGCACTCCAATGCACTCGGCCTGACGCTGGCGGACTACAAGCGGTTGGACCGCGGCATGGCGATCCGCCGCAGCGAGTTCAATTACATCTTCGCCACCAACGAAGGCGAGGATCTGCTGCTAGGCACCTGGCTGCTGCCCGGCGACAGCCCGCTATCGATGCAGCGCTGCTTTCAGTTGGTTCGCCAGCGCGACAACACCACGGTTCTGCGCGCGCGCTGGGACCTGGTCTGCATAGAGCTGTCCAGTGGCCGCCCGAAGCGGTTGCCGCCGGAATTCAGCGAGGTGTACGTGCCGGCATTCAGTCAGGTGTCCGCGTCAAAATAGGCGCGCGCGTGGCGGCGGGTAGCTCCGCCCTCTTGCCATTCTCAGGAAACATTGGCAAAACGATCACGGCTTATCACGCTCGCTGCACGATATAATGTCGTCCTTCGGCCGCAAGGCCGCCCCCGCACAACATTATTTTCCGAATGATTACCCTCTACGGCATTCCCAACTGCGACACTGTCAAGAAAGCCCGCGTATGGCTGGCTGGTCAACAGCATGACTTCACCTTCCACGACTTCAAGAAACAGGGCCTGGACGAAGCCACCGTGCGCACCTGGCTGAAAACCCTGGACTGGGAAGTGCTGGTCAATAAGAAGGGCACCACCTGGCGCGCCCTGCCCGACGAGCGCAAGGCTGCCGTCACCAGCGCCGATGCCGCAGTCGCCCTGATGCTGGAAAACCCGTCCGTGATCAAGCGCCCGGTGCTGGTGGGTGCCGGCGCGAAGGCCCACGTCGGCTTCAACGACGCCATGTACCAGGAAATCTTCGCAGCATGAGCGCCTCCCGTACCCTCGACCTGACCGAGAAGCTGCTGGGCCGCGAGTCTGTCACGCCTGACGACAAGGGCTGCCAGGACCATTTGAAATCGTGGCTGGAGCCGCTCGGCTTCCACTGCGAGACCATCATTTCCGGCGAAGTCACCAACCTGTGGGCGCGCAAGGGCACGGAAAGCCCGGTGCTGGTGTTCGCCGGCCATACCGACGTGGTGCCGACAGGCCCGGTCGAAAAGTGGTCGTCCGAACCGTTCTACCCGACCCACCGCGACGGCAAGCTGTATGGCCGCGGCGCTGCCGACATGAAGACATCGATCGCCGCGATGGTGGTCGCTTGCGAAGAATTCCTGGCCGCGCACCCGGATCACAAAGGCTCGATCGCCTTCCTGATCACCTCCGACGAAGAAGGCCCGGCTACCGACGGCACCGTCACGGTGGTGGAAAAGCTGAGGGCGAGAAACGAGACCATCGATTACTGCATCGTCGGCGAGCCGACTTCCGACAAGACCCTCGGCGACATGATCAAGAACGGCCGCCGCGGTTCGCTGTCGGGCAGCCTGACCATCAAGGGCGTACAAGGTCACATCGCTTATCCGCAGTTGGCAAAGAACCCGATCCACCTGGCCGCGCCGGCACTGGCCGACCTGGTGGCCGAAGTCTGGGACCACGGCAACGAGTACTACCTGCCGACCTCCTGGCAAATGTCGAACATCAAGGCCGGCACCGGCGCCAACAACGTGATCCCGGGCGACATGCACATCGACTTCAACTTCCGCTTCTCGACCGCTTCCACGCACGAGAGCCTGCGCGAGCGCGTGCATGCCATCCTCGACAAGCACGGCCTGGAATACCAGCTGGACTGGACCTTGTCCGGCCTGCCCTTCCTGACGCCACGCGGCACGCTGTCCGAAGCGCTGTGCCACGCCATCAAGGATGAAACGGGCGTCGACACGGAACTGTCCACCACCGGCGGCACCTCCGACGGGCGCTTCATCGCCCAGATCTGCCCCCAGGTGATAGAATTTGGCCCCCCGAACGCCAGCATCCACAAGATCGACGAGCACATCGAAGTCCGCTTCATCGATCCACTGAAGAACATCTACCGCCGCACCCTGGAAAACCTCCTGCGCTAAGAAGAACACTATGGATACCACCCTGTACACCACCCCGCGCGACCTGATTCGCCACGCAGTCACCCGTTTCAACAAGGCCAAGCTGTTCTTCGGCCACGGCAGCGCCGAGGCTTACGATGAAGCGGCCTACCTGACCCTGCACACGCTGGCGCTGCCGCTGGACCGCCTGGAGCCGTTCATGGATGCGCGCCTGCAGCCGGAGGAAATCGCCGAAGTGCTGGCCGTGATCGAGCGCCGCGCCAACGACCGCGTGCCGGCTGCCTACATCACCAATGAAGCCTGGCTGGGCACCTACAACTTCTACGTCGACGAGCGCACTATCGTGCCACGCTCCTATATCGCGGAACTGATTCCGAATTACTTCGCCCCTTGGGTCAACGATGCGGAGAACGTGTCGAACATCCTGGAATTGTGCACCGGCTCCGGCTGCCTGGCGATCATGATGGCCGACGCCTTCCCTGATGCGGAAGTCGATGCGGTCGATATCTCCGCCGATGCACTGGAAGTGGCGCGCAAGAACGTCGAGACCTACAAGCTGGAAGACCGCGTGAACCTGATCCAGTCGGACCTGTACGCCAACGTCCCGGCCGGCAAGAAGTATGACCTGATCATCACAAATCCGCCTTACGTGAACTCGTCGTCGATGGCCAAGCTGCCGCAGGAATACCTGCACGAGCCGCAGATTGCTCTGGACGGCGGCGCCGATGGCATGGACCTTGTGCGCAAGATCGTTGCCGGCGCGGCCGAGCGCTTGACCGACGACGGCCTGCTGATCGTGGAAATCGGCAATGAGAAAGAGTTTGCCGAGGCGGCGTTTGGGGAGCTGGGGCTGACCTGGCTGACCACTAGCCAGGGCGATGATATGGTGTTCCTGATCACTGCTGACCAATTGAAAATCTAAACCGGCAAGGCGGTGTCCGACCCGCAGGGTCAGACACCGGTACGCCACGGCCGCGGACTGCGGAGTGACTGGCAGTGAGGGACGGGAGCTGGACCTTGGGCCAGTTCCCGCCGCTTTACCGGTTTTAACTAGAACGACCAAGAAAATGATCCGCTTCACCAACGTCAGCCTGATGCGCGGCCTGAAGCCGCTGCTGGAATCCGCCGACCTGACCCTGAACCCAGGCGACAAGATCGGCCTGATCGGCGCCAATGGCGCCGGCAAATCCAGCCTGTTCGCCATGCTGCGCAACGAGCTGCACCCGGACCTGGGCGACATCGACTTCCCGAAAAGCTGGCGCATGGCCTACGTGGCGCAGGAAACCCCTGCCCTGCCGCGTACCGCCATCGACTACGCCATCGACGGCGACGCCCACCTGCGCCAACTGCAGGCCGAACTGGCGCGCCTGGAAGCCCTGCCCGACACGCCGGAGCACGGCATCGAGATCGCCCACGTCCACACCGAACTGGCCGACGCCGACGCCTACACCGTGCAGTCGCGCGCCGAGCAACTGCTGCTTGGCCTGGGCTTTTCGCTGGAGCAGATGCAGCAGCCGGTGGCGAGCTTTTCGGGCGGCTGGCGCATGCGCCTGAACCTGGCGCAGGCGCTGATGTGCCCTTCCGACCTGCTGCTGCTGGACGAACCGACCAACCACCTGGACCTGGACGCGATCATCTGGCTGGAAGACTGGCTGAAGCGCTACCCAGGCACCCTGATCATCATCTCCCACGACCGCGATTTCCTCGACGAGATCGTGAACGTGATCGTCCACATTGACGATCGCAAGCTGAAACGCTACTCGGGCAACTACTCCGGCTTCGAGCGCCAGCGCGCCGCGCAGCTGGTGCTGCAGGCTTCCGCCATCGAGAAGCAGCAGCGCGCCCGCGCCCACCTGCAATCGTTCATCGACCGCTTCAAGGCCAAGGCCACCAAAGCGCGCCAGGCGCAAAGCCGCATGAAGCAGCTGGCGAAGATGGAAGAACTGGCGCCGCTGCGCGCCGCGGCCGAATTCAGCTTCGAATTCCGCGACCCGGTCAGCGCGCCGAACCCGCTGCTGGTCATGGAAGACGTCGACTGCGGCTACCACACCGAGCAAGGCGACAAGACCATCGTGCGCGGCGTGACGTTCTCGCTGGTACAGGGCCAGCGCATTGGCCTGCTGGGAGTGAACGGCGCCGGCAAATCGACCCTGATCAAGACCATTGCCGGCGACATCGACCCGCTGACGGGCACCGCCACCACCGGCAAGGGCCTGGTGATCGGCTACTTCGCCCAGCACCAGGTGGAGATGCTGCGCCACGACGAATCGCCCCTGTGGCACTTGCAGAAGATGGCGCCGACCGTGCGCGAGCAGGAGCTGCGCAACTTCCTGGGCAGCTTCAACTTCCCGGGCGATATGGTGACCAGCAAGATCGCGCCGTTTTCCGGCGGCGAAAAGGCGCGCCTGGCGCTGGCCCTGATCGTATGGCAGCGCCCCAACCTGCTGCTGCTGGACGAACCGACCAACCACCTGGACCTGGAAACCCGCGAAGCGCTGACCGATGCGCTGGCGCAGTTCGAAGGCACGCTGCTGGTCGTTTCCCACGACCGCCACCTGCTGCGCGCCACCACCGAGCAATTCATCATCGTCGAGAACGGCCGCCTGCGCGAATTCGACGGCGACCTCGATGAATACAAGGACTGGCTGCTGCAAACCAAGCTGGCCAAGCCTGCCGCTGCCGCCAGCGCCGCGCCGGCTGCCGGCCAGCCAGCCGCAGCCGAAGCCTCCCCGGTCGACCGCAAGGAGCAGAAACGCCTGGAAGCCGAGCAGCGCCAGCGCCTGTCGGCCCAGCGCAAGCCGCTGGAGAACCGCCTGAAGAAGGTGGAAGCCGCGATGGCCCAGCGCAGCGAACAGAAAGCCGCGATCGACGCCGCCCTGGCCGATCCCGCCATCTACGAAGCTGAAAACAAGCCCAGACTGAAAACCCTGCTGGCCGACCAGGTCGAATGCAGCAAGGAACTCGAACAGCTCGAAGGCGAGTGGCTCGAGCTTCAGGAGCAGCTGGAAGCGCTGGCCGCCTGACGCGGACGCGCCGCCCCGCGCACCGCCATCAGGCGGTCGATATCGAGCATGATCAGCCGGCGTTCGCCGAGCTGTCCCATCCCCAGCAGGTAATCCACCTCCTCGCCCACATGCGGCAGGGGGTGGACCGCGCTGGCCGGCAACGACACCAGGTCGGTCACGCCATCGGTCACCATTCCCATCACACAAGTCGAAAGCTGCAGGATGATCACGTCCGTGCGCGGATCGTGCACCGGCGGCCGGGGGCCGAACGCCACGCGCATGTCCACAATGGGCATGATGACGCCGCGCGACAACGCCACGCCTTCAACGATTTCTCCGCCCGATGCAATACGCTCGAGCGCACTCAATGGACGCAACTCCTGCACGCGGCGGTAGTCCAGCGCGTATTCAAGGCCGCCCAGGCGGAACGTCAGGTACTGTCGCAGGTCGGCTTCCATATTGCTCCTCTGATTCCGGTGATACGCTGTTCCATCGTACCGTTACGCAACAGCAAGCAGTTTGACCATCCTCAAAGATTGCGGCCTGGGCTACAATGCTTTCATAACAATTGCTGGGAAAGCATCCATGTTCCAATGGCTGAAGCGACTGCTCGCCAAACCTGAAAGCCGGCCGCCAGCGGCCGCCCCTGCCGCGCCGGCGCAGCCCGCGCCCACACCGGCGCCGGTCCCCGTGCTCTCGCCGGCCCTTGAAGGCGGCCCCGATTTCGAACAGAAGGACCTGGTCAACTCCACCTTCCAGCGCTGGCTGTTTGGCCTGCGCAAGGACGATTCGCTTGATACCACCGCGCCGGAAGGCCGCGTGCTGCACGAATTGATCCTGGCCGCGCAATCGGGCCACAATGCGGCTGACATGCTGCGCCGCATGCCGGGCGTGATCCCGCAACTGCTGCAAAGCCTGCGCAGCGAGAATTTCGCCGGCGCCGATATCGCGCGCAAGATTTCCAACGACCTGGTGCTGGTGGGATCGGTGCTGCGGCTGGCAAATGCCGCCATCCAGAACAGCGGCGAAGCCACCACCATCAACAGCGTCGAACACGCCGTGATCGTGGTTGGCCAGGAAGGCTTGCGCCAGTTGATCACCAGCGTCGCCTTCCGCCCCATCATCGATTTGAATTCCGGGCACTACACCAAGCTGCTGGCGCCGCGCATCTGGGAGCAGTCCGAGAAAAGCGCCGTGGCCTGCCGCATGCTGGCCCCGGAATTCGGCGTCGACCCGTTCGAGGCTTTCCTGGCGGGGCTGGTGATCAATTCCGGCTTGCTGACTGCCTTGCCGGTGCTGGACAGCGCCGGAGCCGGGCCGGGCGAGCTGGGATCGGCCACGTTCCGCGCCCGACTTGCCCACGAGGCGCTCGCCATTTCGGCCGGGATATCGGAGGCATGGAATTTCCCGCCGTCGATTACCCAGGCGATACGCGAACAGCAGGCCATGCGCAAGGGCGAGCCGCGCACGCCGATGGCGCGCGTGCTGGCGGTGGGCGACTACCTGTCAAAGATCCGCGTGCTGCAGGCCAACCGCGAGATCAACGATACGGAACACAACCTGTTCCACGACCTGCCGCTGGGCGCCATGCCCTGCTACGCGGCGATTTAAGCCGCGCTGCCGCTCCAGTCGAACTGGCCGCCGCTGCCGATGAAGAGCGGCTGCTGCGTGCCCAGCGCGGCCCGCACGCGCAGCTTGACTTCCTTTGGCGGCAGCAGGTAGGCCGGCCCCAGGTCGGGATTGAATACCAGCTTGCGCACCACCATGTCGCCCGCCACTTGCCGCACCGTGCAGCGCGCGCCGCCGACGACCAGCAGCTTCTGCCGGTACACATGCTCGCCCAGCTCCTGCTCCTTCTGCTGGGCGGCCTGGGCTTCCTTCATCGCCACCTGCAAGCGCGCCACCATCTTCAGCGAGGGGCCGACCTTCAGCGCCATCTTCTGGAACAGCACGAGCTGCTCCTGGTTCAGCGTGACTTCCTGCTTGCGCACCTTGCTCGCCAGTTGCAGGTAGTTGCGCACCTCCTGGTCGGCAGTGATGGCGTCCATCTGCTCCTTGCAGCGCTGCGCCTGCTGCTCCTGCCTTTCCGCGCGGGCGGCGCATTCGGCCAGCTTGTCGTCGTACTTGCTGGTGTCCGGCACCATGACGTGCAGCTGCATCTCGGCCTGCTTGCGCGGCCCGGCGCTGTCGATCTCGATGCGGCGCGCGGCAATGGCGCAGCCGGCGGCCAGCTTGATCAACACCTCATCGGCCATGATCTCGCAGTTGTAAGCCTCGGTGATGATCACGCGCGAACCGGTAATCACACAATTCTGCGCCTTGCCCAGCACCACCTCGCCATTTTTGGACTGCAGCAGCGCACCGGAAGCGACGCCGGATACGCGGATATTGCCGTCGGCGTTGGTGGCGCTGCCGCCCATCAGGTTCTTTTGCAGCGCAATCGTGCCGCCGCGCGAGACGATATTGCCGAAGACGTCGGCATGCACGGTGATATTGCCGCCTTCCACCGTGCGCTGTTCCTGCACTTCGCCGAACTCCTCGTAATCGCCATCGAGCTTCAGGTTGCCCGTCGTGCGCGCGGACACGCCTTCGCGGCTGACGATCTTGGGGCCGATGGAGATGCGCTTGCTTTTGCTGTCGACGTTGATGAAGCCTTCGCGCGAGGAGACCAGGTAGTCGACGCCATCGTGGTGCTCGACCACCGTCCCTTCCCCGGCCACCGCGGCCAGTTCCAGGTCGCGCGGCGGTGGCGGGTCCAGCACGATGCCGGACAATTCGAAACCGCGCGTGCCGGCCTGCGGCGGCTCGCGACGCAGCAGCCGCACCTGGGCCTTTACTTGCGGGAAGCGGTTCTGGAAGCTGTGCAAGTCGAAGCGGCCATTGGCCAGCAGGCGCGGAGCATTGGAGCGGTGGATGCTTTCCGATACTTCCACGATGGCGGCATCGCGCCCCGGCACCGGCGGCAGCTTGCGCGCCACGATCAGGCGCGCCACCTTGCCGCTGGCAATGGCTTCGCGCACCACCGGCGCATCGATGCCGAAGCGGATACCCTTGGTCCACATATCGGCCACGAATTCGCCGAAGTCGAGGTGGGCCGGCAGCGGCGCCTCGCCTTCGGCTTCCACGAACACGGGTTCGAAATAATATTCAGCCTCGCCGCCGACGATGCGTACCGACTTGTACAGGTCGCGCCGCCCGCCGGGGAATGGCACGATATCGTCGGCAAAGCGCCACAGGGGCTGGCCGGCCATGCCTTCCGGCAGTTCGTGACCGACGCCGTACAGGGCGCGGACGAAGACGCCGTAATCAAGCCCGCGGAAACAGGCGCCGGACAGGAAAACCTGGTTGGCAGCCGCCTGCAGCAAAGCCGCTGGGGCTTCGGCCTTGAAATACACGCCATCGGCGCGCTGGACCAGCGACGATGGCAGATCGCCAGCCGCCGCGGCGGCCGATGCAGCGTCTGCAGGCACCATGTCTCCCGGGTAGTCTTCTTGCGCCATTGTACGGCTATCGGCCCACTACGCTACGCTCGCCTCGGCCTGGGCAGCGCCATGCCAGTTCACGCTGCCGCTGGAGCCGGCGAAAATGGCCTGGCTATCGAGCCGGGGCCCGCGCAGCATGGCCTTGTAATCCTTGGCGGCGGCCATGAAATTGGCCGCCATCGCCTCGCCCAGCGGCAAGGTACGCACCAGCACTTCGCCGTCGACCATGGTGATGCGCACCGAGGAACGGGCGGCGGCATCGCGCTTCAGCGCTTCCAGTTCGTCGCGCCGGGCGCGCGCGCCGCCGATCGACTCTTCGGCCACCTTGATCGACTGCAGCAGCTGGCCGATTTGCTTGATGTGCGGCGCCACCGCGCCCGCCACTTTTTTAAGGTTCGGCACCTGGGCCGGCGTCAGGTGGATCTCGCCCTTGCGCAGCTTTTCTGCCAGCGTCAGGTAGCTGCGCACCTCGGCCATGGCATTCAGGCGGTCATGCTCGGCGCGCCAGGCGGCGATTTCCGCCTCATGCACGGCGACCTGTTTTTGCAGGGTTTCCAGCTCGGCGTCGTGGCCGGCGACGTCTTTCACCACTACGTAGACCAGCATTTCGCTGTTCTTGCGCGGGCCGGCGCTTTCAACCAGCACGCTGCGCCCGGCAACGGCGCAGCCGATGGCCAGTTCAATGGTCACTTCGTCGGCAAGGATTTCGCAGTTGGACGCTTCCGCGATCACCACCCTGGGCGCGCTGATGACGCAGCTTTCGGCGCGGCCGGTGATAGTAATCGTGCCGCTGGCTGTCTGGATGGTGGAACCGGAGGCCACGCCTTCAATGCGGATATCGCCCCTGGCGTTGATGGCCCGGCCGCCCACCAGGTTGCGGCCCAGGACGATGGTGCCGCCGCTGGAATTGATATTGCCGAACACGTCGCCGTGCACGGTGATGTCGCTGCCGTTCACGTCGCGCAGTTCCTGCACGTCGCCGAATTCTTCGAATGCGCCCATCAGTTCCAGGTTGCCGGTGGTACGGCCGGACACGCCCTCGCGGCTGATAATCTTGTCGCTCAGCGCCACCTGCCCGCTTTTCGGGTCCACATTCAGGAAGCCTTCGCGTGCCGCCACCAGGAATTCGCCATCGGCTTCGCGCGCGATGACCGTGCCCTCGCCGGCATAGCGGCTGAAGTCCACGTCGTTCGGCGCCAGCGCGGCCAGCGGCTGGCCAGCGATATTGCGGCCCGGCTCGCCCGGCACGCCGGGCAGCTTTTGCAGCAGGCGCATGCCTTGCTTGATCTGGGGGAAACGGTTCTGGAAGCTGGTCAGGTCGACCGTGCCGTCGGCGCGCTGGCGCGGCGCGTCGCTGCGGTGCAGTTCGGACGCCACTTCCACCACGCGCGCATCCTGTGCAGGCGTCGGTTCCAGGTCGAGCGCCGCGGCCACCCGTTCGCCTTTCGGCGCCGCCAGCGCGGCGCGCACGGCTGCCACCTGGATGCCGAAGCGCACGTTCTTCAGCCACATGTCGGCCACGAATTCGTCGAAATCGAGGTGGGCCTGGCGTTCCGGCAGCAGGGTGCCGTCCGACAGCTCCTCGGCCGGCAGGTAGATCGGTTCAAAGAAGTATTCCGCTTCGCCGTCGCGAATCCTGACGTTGCGGTACAGCGGCTTGCGCTCGGCCGGGAATGGCGCCAGACGATCGGCCACGCGCACCAGCAGTTCGGGACTGGGCGCCAGCTCCGGTCCCACGCCGTACAGGGCGCGCGCCAGCACCGGATAGTCCAGCCCCTGCAGCACATAACCGCTGCGGTACAGCACATCGACCGCGGCGCTCAGTTCAGGCGCGAGCAGGCGCAGGTCCAGGTAGACCCCATCGGGCCGCTGGACCACGCCGGCCGGCAAGCTGCCGGCGCTCTCCTGTTGTGCAATATGGGACAAAGCTCCTCCTCCAGTGCCCTATTGTTGGGCGCGCCGGGGCGCGTTGTCTTGCGGGCAATCAATATTACACGCAAAACATTAAATGCCGGAGGTTTTCGGAGCCGAAAGTTTTCTTAACGTTACGTAAACGTCACAAAATCACCGCCTGCGCGGCAGGGAGTACACTTGCTGGCCCGCTTCATTGATCTGGCGGCGCAGGTCACGGCGCTCGTCGGGGGTCATGCGCCCCCCCATCCGGCGCGAGTCTGCGTTGTCCCGGTCGTCCACCATGCGCGGCGCATCGTCCATGCGCCCCTCATACTGGCGTGGATAGCGCACTTCGCGGGCGTCGTTCATGCGATTGTCGCGGAAGTCGCGCGGCGCTTCGCGGCGTTCTTGCTGGCGGTTGCGCTGGTCGGACTGCGCTTGCGCGCTGGCCATCACGGTGCAGCACAGGCCGGCGCACAGCGCCAAAGCCGCTTTGCCCAATCCCGTTTTCGCACCAAGTTTCATCGCAGTCCTCGTCGTACTTGCCGTATCCATGCCCGCAGTGTATGCGCTCCAACTTCCCATAGTAAGAGCGACCCGGTAAAGTTTGTAAGAAAATGTAATGAGTTTTCACCGGTATGGCACCGGCCATCAATATGACGTTACCATAGCGACATGCATCTGACAATTCAACAAGATCAACATCCTTATGAATACCACCACTAACCCTCCTGCCGCACCAGGCGGCGCGCAAGGCCACCAGGCCAAGATCATGGTGGTGGACGATGACGTCCGCCTGCGCGACCTGCTGCGCCGCTACCTGACCGAGCAGGGCTTCAACGTCGTCACCGCCGAAAACGCTACTGCCATGAACAAGCTGTGGCTGCGCGAGCGCTACGACCTGCTGGTGCTGGACCTGATGCTGCCCGGCGAAGACGGCCTGTCGATCTGCCGCCGCCTGCGCGGCGCCGGCGACCAGACCCCGATCATCATGCTCACTGCCAAGGGCGAAGACGTGGACCGCATCGTGGGCCTGGAAATGGGCGCCGACGATTACCTGCCCAAGCCATTCAACCCGCGCGAGCTGGTGGCCCGCATCGGCGCCGTGCTGCGCCGCAAGCAGCCCGACGAAATCCCGGGCGCGCCTTCCGAGCATCCGCAAACCTTCGAGTTCGGCCAGTTCGTGCTGGACCTGGGCACGCGCACGCTCAAGAAAAATGGCGAAACCGTGCCGCTGACCACCGGCGAGTTCTCGGTGCTGAAAGTGTTTGCGCGCCATGCGCGGCAGCCGCTGTCGCGCGAGAAGCTGATGGAGCTGGCGCGCGGCCGCGAGTACGAAGTGTTCGACCGCAGCCTGGACGTGCAGATTTCCCGCCTGCGCAAGCTGATCGAGCCGGACCCGTCCAGCCCTCTGTACATCCAGACGGTGTGGGGCCTGGGCTACGTCTTCATCCCCGAGGGCCAGCCGCGCTGATTTTGGGCTGTCGATGAAATTCCGCCTGCCACGCCCGGCGTCGCTGACCAGCGGCCTGTTCTGGCGCACGTTCCTCTTGCTGAGCGTGTTGACCACGCTCTCCATGTCGGCCTGGTTCGGCATGGTCAACTACGTCCAGCGCGAACCGCTGGCACAGCAGACTGCCGCCCAGGTGGTGTCGGTGGTGACCATCACCCGCGCCGCCCTCACCCACTCCGCCACCGACTTGCGGCGCGAACTGTTGTTCGAACTGGTGTCGAACGAAGGCATCCGCGTATTCACCATGGAGGACGACGACGAGGTGGCGCCGCCGCCAAGTTCGGGGCTGATGGCCGACATCCAGACCCTGGTGCGCGCCAAGCTCGGTGCCGATACCCGTTTTTCCTCCGAAGTGAACGGTGTGCCCGGCTACTGGGTCAGCTTCAAGATCGCCGATGACCGCTACTGGCTGATGCTGGAGCGCGAGCGCCTGCAGGGGCCGGTCGAATGGCTGGGCTGGGCCGGCGTGGTGGCGCTGGTGTCGCTGCTTGGCGCAGCGCTGATTTCCAGCCTGATCAACCTGCCGCTGAAACGGCTGACCGCCGCCGCGCGCGAGATTGCCCAGGGCCGCCATCCGGACCCGCTGCCGGAAGTCGGGCCGCAGGAAGTACGCCAGGCCAACCGCAGCTTCAACCAGATGGTGGATGACTTGCAGCAGGTCGAATCCGACCGCGCTGTGATCCTGGCCGGCATTTCACACGACTTGCGCACGCCGCTGGCGCGCATGCAGCTCGAGGTGGAAATGGCCAAGCTGTCGCAGGAGGCGCGCGAGGGCATGCAATCGGATATTGCGCAGATGGATGCCATCATTGCCCAGTTCCTCGATTACGCCAAGCCGACCGAGGCGTCCAGCTTTATCAATGTGGACATGGTGGCGCTGCTGAGCGATTGCGCGCATGAGGCTGGACGTCATCCGGATGTGAAGGTTACGGCTGAGCTGCCGGAGCATGCGCATGTGCTGGGCAATGCAACTGACCTGAAGCGGGTGATTGCCAACCTGGTCGAGAATGCCCGGCGCTATGGCAAGACGCTCGATTCGGATGTGACCGAGATTGATATCAAGTGCTCGGTGCGGGGAGTGCATACGGCCAAGCGCGTTGTTGTCGAGGTGCAGGACCACGGCGTGGGTGTGCCGGAGGGGCAGATTGCGCAGTTGCTCAAGCCATTCACGCGGCTGGATACGGCGCGCGGGCAGGCCAACGGGGCCGGGCTGGGGCTGGCGATTGTGGACCGGGTGCTGTCGCGGCATGAGGCGGAGCTGGAGGTGTCCAATCGTGAGGGGGGCGGGTTGAAGTTCACTATTTCTTTGCGGGCGCTTTAAAACCGGTAAACCTGGGTCTGACCCGCAGGGTCAGACCCAGTCTGCTCATCTGCCGCTGGTTTCGGTTGTGCGCACTTGATCTTCGACGAAAGTCAACAGCCTCGAACCCAACAGCAAGACGCAAGACCGTTGGGGGTCTGACTCTACGGGTCTGACCCCGAATTACCGGTTTTGGACTAAATTGAAGTCATGCTCCGCCAAGGCTTCGCCGACGCCATCGGCCACACTCCCCTGATCCGCCTCGCCCGTCTCTCGGCCGAGACCGGCTGCGAAATCCTGGCCAAAGCCGAGTTCATGAACCCCGGCGGCTCCGTCAAAGACCGCGCCGCCCTCGCCATCATCCTCGACGCCGAGCGCTCCGGCCGCCTGAAACCCGGCGGCACCGTCGTCGAAGGCACCGCCGGCAACACCGGCATCGGCCTGGCCCACCTGTGCTCCGCACGCGGCTACAAATGCGTGATCGTCATCCCCGAAACCCAGTCCGAGGAAAAATTCGCCATCCTGCGCACCCTTGGCGCTGAAGTGCGCCCCGTCAAAGCCGTTCCCTACGCCGACGACAACAATTACCAGAAAGTCGCCGGCCGCCTCGCACAGGAATTGCCCAACGCCATCTGGGCCCAGCAGTTCGACAATCTCGCCAACCGCCAGGCACACTACGCAACAACCGGCCCAGAAATCTGGCACGACGCGCATGGCCGCATCGACGCTTTCACCTGCGCTACCGGCACTGGCGGCACCCTGGCCGGCGTCGCCCGCTACCTGAAGGAGCAGCAGCCGAACATAAAAATCGTGCTGGCCGATCCCTACGGCAGCGCGCTCTACAACTGGATCAAGCACGGCGAACTGAAGAGCGAGGGCAATTCGATTTCGGAAGGCATCGGCAACAGCCGGGTCACCGCAAACCTGCAAGGCACACCGATCGACGACGCCATCCGCATCGACGACAAGGCGTGCGTGCAGATGGTCTACCGCCTGTTGCGCGAGGAAGGCCTGTACGTCGGCGGCTCGAGCGGCATCAACGTGGCCGCCGCGGTTGAGCTGGCAAAACAGATGGGGCCCGGCCACACGATAGTCACCCTGCTGTGCGACCGCGGCGCCACTTACGCGGCCCGCCTGTTCAACCCGGAATGGCTGGCTGAAAAAAATCTTTTGTAATCGTGTCGATCTGGCGCATCGCCGTTCGTCGTGGGAATATGGAGGCCGCAAACGGTGTCCAGTTCCCAAACAACGAATGGAGATTCACCATGACTGTCAAACCAATTCCAGAAGGCATGCGCACTGTTACCCCGCACCTGGTCTGCGAAGGCGCTGCCGATGCCATTGCTTTCTACAAAAAAGCCTTCAACGCGGTAGAAAATTCCCGCATGCCCGGCCCTGGCGGCAAGATCATGCACGCCCAGATCAGCATCGGCGATTCGAACATCATGCTGGTCGACGATTTCCCTGACGCCGGCTGCTTCGGCCCGAAACACTACAAGGGCACGCCGGTAACCCTGCATATTTATGTGGAAGACGTGGACGCCGCCTACAAGCGTGCAATCGACGCCGGCGCCACTGCCAAGATGCCCCCTGCCGACATGTTCTGGGGCGACCGCTACGGCGTGCTGGTGGACCCATTCGGCCACTCCTGGTCGATCGCCACCCACAAACGCGACCTGACTCCCGCGCAGATGGAAGAAGGGATGAAGGAAATGATGAAGAACTCGCCTGAGTGCAAGGGCTGATTTTTAAATTCAATCGAGAGGACACCATGCGATTCATGCTCATCGTCAAAGCAACCCCTGATTCCGAAGCCGGCAAGATGCCGAAAACCGAACTGCTCGCAGCCATGGGCAAGTTCAACGAGGAACTGGTGAACGCCGGCGTACTGCTGGCCGGCGAAGGCCTGCACCCCAGTTCGCGCGGCGCCCGCGTGCATTTCTCGGGCAGCAAGCGCACGGTCATCGACGGCCCCTTCTCGGAAACCAAGGAGCTGATTGCCGGCTTCTGGCTGATTCAGGTAAAGTCGCTGGCTGAAGCCATCGAATGGGTCAAGCGCTGCCCCAATCCGATGGAGACCGACTCAGATATCGAAATCCGCCAAGTGTTCGAGGCCGAGGATTTCGGCGCCGAATTCACGCCCGAACTGCGTGAGCAGGAGGCGCGCATCGCCAGCAAGATCGCAGCGCCCGTTTAAAGGAGACTTCAATGCAGTACATGGTAATTCGGAAGGCCGACGCCACCTCGGAATCGGACAACTTCCCATCCGCTGAACTGGTGCAGGCCGTACCGGGTGCCAAATGGCTGCGTTCCAGCGCCGACGGCGGCCTGCGCATGCGCCGCCGCGACGGCCAGTGGCTGTACGAAGAAGGCCCGTTCGAAGATGTGAGCGTGGCCGGCTTCACCTTCATCGAGGCCGAAGACCGCCGCGCCGCCAGCGAACTGGCTGCGCGCTGGCCATCGGCGGACGCGGAAGGCAGCGCCGTGGTCGAAGTGCGCGAAGCCGGTTGCCCCGGCGGCTGCGTAGGCTTCGACACCGGCGCGGCGCCCAAGCATACCGCCTGGGCCATCCTGTTGCGTTCCGATGCCGTGGCGGAGCAGGATTTCGAACCGCCGGCGGCAGTGATCGACATCATGAACCGCGCCAACAATGCCGGCATCGCCGCCGGTGTTGCACTGTCTGGCGAAGGCTTGAAGTCCACCGCACGCGGTGCGCGCGTCAAGTTCAGCGGCGGCAAACCCTTCATCACCGACGGCCCGTTTGCCGAGGTGAAGGAACTGATCGCCGGTTATTGGGCGGTGGATGCGGCTTCGCGCGATGATGTCATCGCCTGGGTCAAGTCCTACCCCTACCCTAACCCCGGCGATATGGAAGTGGAACTGCGCAAGGTTGCGATCTAATCCCGAGTGGCGGTGGAGGCGCGCAGCACGAGTTGCGCGTTGACCACCGTCAGCGGCTCGACTTCCTGGCCTTCGATGGAGGCCAGGAGTTTCTCCATGGCCGCCGCGCCCATCTGTTCGCTGTTCAGGTCCACGCTGGTGAGGGCCGGCGAAGCGAAACTCCCGAACTGGATATTGTCGAAGCCGACCACGGAAACGTCTCCCGGGACGCGGAAGCCCAGCGCCTGGGCGGCTTTCATGAAACCCAGCGCCAGCAGGTCGTTGAAGCAGACCAGCGCGTCGGGCGGCTGCCTGCCCAACATGATCGATGAGCTCAGTTTCTCGCCCGCTGACGACGCTGGAGCTTCGGCTTCGAATACGCTCAGATCCAGTCCTTGCGCCGCCAGTGCCTCGCGCACGCCGGCCATGCGCTCGCGGTCGCGGCGCGAATTGGCGTAACCCATGTAAGCTACCCGCTTGTGGCCTTGCGCCAGCAGGTGACGCGTGACCATGAAGGCGCCAAGCTGGTCGTCGCTGGCCACGGAAGGCAGCTTGATATAGTCCGGCCGGCCGAAAAATACCGATGGACGGTCCAGCGCCAGCAGCCAGTCCAGTTCCTCCTCCGGCGTGCGGGAATAGACGATCATGCCGTCCACGCGCCGGCTCAGGGCTTCCAGCAGTTGACGCTCGCGCTCCGGGGTTTCTTCGGTATCGACCAGCAGCACGGTGTAGCCGTGGGACTGGGCCACGCGGTTGGCGCCTTTTACCACGCTGGCGTAGTGAGGGTTCGTAATATCCAGGATCGACAGGCCGATGGTCCTGGTGCGCCCGGTAATCATCGACTGCGCCATCGGATTGGAGCGGTAGCCCAGTTCCTCGATGACGCTGGCCAGCCGGGCTTCGACCGCCGGCGAAAAGCGCTGCGCGCCGTTGACGAACTTGGAAACCGTGGCCGTGGATACCCCCGCGGCGGCTGCCACATCACGGATTGTCGCTACGTTCTTCTTCATCGGCCGGTACATTATTGGAAAAGTTGCCGAGTTTATCACGCCATCACTGCCGTGATGGTAAAGTAGCTGGATGAACGACAACAGCATCCACCGCGCCATCGACGCTGTCTGGCGCATCGAAGAAGCGAAGATCATCGCGGTCCTGACACGCATGCTGCGCGACGTCGCACTGGCGGAAGAAATGGCGCAGGATGCGCTGGTCAGCGCGCTTGAGACCTGGCCGGAAAACGGCACGCCCGACCGGCCAGCCGCCTGGCTGATGCAGGCGGCGAAGAACAGGGCGCTCGACTACCTTCGCCACCAGAAGCTGGTGCACGAGAAAGAGCCCGAGCTGACCTACGAAATCGAAGGCTTGCTGCAGGACGCCGCGCCGGACCTGGAGCGCGAGCTCGATGACAATATCGGGGACGACCTGCTGCGCCTGATCTTCATTTCCTGCCACCCGGTGCTGACCATGGAAGCGCGCGTGGCGCTGACCTTGCGCCTGCTGGGCGGCCTGACGACCGACGAAATTGCACGCGCCTTCCTGGCGTCCGAATCGACGGTGGCGCAGCGCATCGTGCGTGCCAAGCGCACCCTGGGCGATGCCAAGGTGCCGTTCGAAGTGCCGCGTGGCGCAGAGCTGGAAGAACGCCTGGCCGCGGTACTGCAGGTGATCTACCTGGTCTACAACGAGGGTTATTCCGCCAGCGCGGGCGCCGACTGGATGCGCCCCGCCCTGTGCAACGAGGCGCTGCGCCTGGGGCGCATCCTGGCCGAGCTGGTGCCAGGCGAACCGGAGGTGCACGGGCTGGTGGCGCTGATGGAGATCCAGTCTTCGCGGTCGCGCGCGCGCACAGACGCGCAGGGCAAGCCGGTGCTGTTGCTGGAGCAGGACCGCACGCGTTGGGACCAGATGCTGATCCGGCGCGGGCTGGCGGCGCTGCAGCGCGCGCAAGCGTTGAACCGGGTGCCGGGGCCATATGTGCTGCAGGCCGCCATCGCCTCGTGCCACGCCCGCGCGCGCCGGGCCGAAGACACCGACTGGCAGCAGATTGCCGACCTGTACCTGGCGCTGGCGACGCGTGCTCCTTCGCCGGTGGTGGAATTGAACCGCGCGGTGGCGCTGGCCATGGCTTATGGGCCCGAGGTGGGGCTGGAATTGGTGGACCAGTTGGTCGACGAACCGGCGCTCAAGCAGTACCACCTGCTGCCAAGCGTGCGGGGCGACTTCCTGTTCAAGCTGAACCGCCTGCCTGAGGCACGTTTCGAATTCGAACGCGCCGCGAAGCTTACGCAAAATGAGCAGGAGCGCCAACTATTGCTGACGCGCGCCGCGGCCTGCGGTTGAACAGGAGAGAACCCGATGATCAAAGTTAGTGTCATGTACCCATATGCCGCAGATGCGCGATTCGATCACGCCTACTACCGCGAGAAGCATATGCCAATGGTGAAACAGCGGCTCGGCGCAGCGTGCCTGTATTACACGGTGGACAAGGGCGTTGCAGGCGGCGCTCCGGGCACAGACCCCGTCTATGTGGCCAAGTGCGATTTCGTCTGCACCTCTGTCGAAGCCTACCAGGCAGCCCGCGCGCCGCACGCGCAGGAGATCTGGAGCGACATCGCGAATTACACTGATATTCGACCCGTGCTTCAGATCAGTGAAGTGGTGGTTGAGCGTTCAGAGGCCTGATTCAAGGAAAAGAGGTTTTTTCATCAGCGTGTCGATTCTGTGCCCCGCCATCCGTCGTCAGGATGCAGCACCGAATTACCGTTCCAGATCAATCAAGGAAACGCCATGAAAAAACAAGTCATCCTCAATTTGCCAGTGAAGGACCTGGAAAAGTCCAAGGCCTTCTTTTCCGCGCTCGGCTTTACGTTCAATGCACGATTCAGCGGCGATAACGCGGCATTCATGAACGTCGTCGGCGACACAATCCAGGCCATGCTGACGACCGAACCTTTCTTCAAGTCCCTGATTGGCAAGCCCGTCGCGCAGGCCAAGGAAGCCAATGAAATGGTCATCTGCCTGAGCTGCGAAAGCCGGGAAGAAGTCGACACCCTCATCGCCAAGGCCATTGCCGCCGGGGGCCGCACGCCGCACCCGCCGGAGGACCATGGCTTCATGTACGACCAGGGCTTCGAGGACATTGACGGCCACCTGTGGAACCTGGTGTGGGTGGCGCCGGAAGCCTGACAGCGACTAGGCGCGTTCAAGAGCGCCATCGCGGCGCGTGCGGCGGTAGCGCGGCAGGTCGTCGC
Source organism: Pseudoduganella sp. R-32 (assembly GCF_049913245.1). NCBI lineage: Bacteria > Pseudomonadati > Pseudomonadota > Betaproteobacteria > Burkholderiales > Oxalobacteraceae > Pseudoduganella > Pseudoduganella sp. R-32. Next base: position 4,954,778 of record NZ_CP183987.1, read on the forward strand.
AGATCGGCTCCCAGTGCAGGCGGTTGTCGGCAAAGGTGTGGTCCTGCGGCGGCAGTGCTTCGGGATCGTCCAGGCTGGCGGTGGTGATGTCCAGTTCGCCGGGCGTGCTGTCATCGGCAAAGGTGAGGTGGGTGCCGCAGACGCCGCAGAATTCGCGCGTCACGCCGGGGCTGGAATGGTAGATGGCGGGCTTGCCGCGCACATAGCGAAACTGTGTGCGCGGTACGCTGAACCAGGCCACGCTTGGCGCGCCGGACAGGCGGCGGCACATCGAACAATGGCACCAGGTGCAATTCAACACCGGCGCGTCTGCCTCATACTGCACTGCGCCGCAAAAACAGCCGCCCGTGTACATAGGGATCTCCCTACTCCAGCAATTTGGTCATGAGCAGTTCCGCCGAGCCGTAGCCAAACAGCGAATCGCTCTCCAACCCCTCCGTGTCGTATGGCACGGACACTTCGCGCTCCGGCTTGGCCGGATCGTCGCCGTACGTTGCCTGCCAGGCGCGCTTCAAGACATCGGCGCGGCGGATGAACATCGGCACCGGCCAGTCGATGCGCTGGAAGCCGATGGTATTGCCGATCACCGGCCAGCGCCCGTTGGCCAACGCGATGTCGCCGGTGCGGATCACCTTCAGCGCATCGTTCGCCTTCAGCTGCTGCACGTCCGCCAGGGTCGGCAGCGTCCAGTGGGTCGGCCCGAACAGGTAGGCCAGCATGACCTTTCCTTGCGGTGATAGGCGAGCCACCAGTCCGGTGGCATAGCCGCCATTTCTAAGCGGGATGGCAAACCAGCTGCCCTCCCGGTACGGCTGCAACTTCATCGACTTCCTTTCTCGAAGTCGGGGTCAGGTCTGGCAATCGGACACGGGCTCGACCGTAGGCGTCGCCTACGGTCGAGCCCGTGTCCGATTGCCAGACCTGACCCCGACTTTAATCACCATAGTGGTACTGCGCGGCGATCGGTCCCGCCTTGAACAGCGCTTCCTTCATTTCCTTGTCCATTTTCGGGTCGCGCCGGCGCACCCATTCCAGCAGCATGGCGATCTGCTTGCGCGTGGAATCGCGGTGGCTGGCCATGACCAGCTTCAGCTCGGGGTCGGTGCACGTTTCGATGCGCTGGTTTTGCAAGTCCAGCATCTCGATCTTCTCACTCAACGACGTTAGCGCCCGGTGCATGTCCAGCACCTGGGCATTCAAATAGTCGCGCGGCTCGACCACGTGTTCCTGTGTCATCTCACTCTCCTTAGGCATGCGGGTACACGCATTGTCAGCCTGCGGCGCGGATTTCTCAAGTGTAGCAAGGCGTCCTGCGGGGTGTCGCACGGATGGGCGAGATTTGCGCGATAATGCCCGGCACTATGCAAAACTTTGAATTCCACAATCCAACCCGTGTCATCTTCGGCGTGGGTCAAATTGCCTCCTTGGCAAAACATATTCCTTCCAATGCACGCGTATTGATGCTCTACGGTGGCGGCAGCATCAAGTCGAATGGCACGTACGACGAAGTGCGCACGGCCCTGGCAGGTCACACCGTGCTCGAGTTCTCCGGCATCGAGCCGAACCCGCGCTACGAAACGCTGATGAAGGCGGTGGAACTGATCCATCGCGAAAACATCGATTTCCTGCTGGCTGTAGGCGGCGGTTCTGTTGTCGACGGCACAAAATTTGTTGCCGCGGCGGCGGCATATGACGGCGATGCCTGGGACATCCTGAAAATCGGCGGCAAAGTGATCAAGGCTGCCCTACCCTTTGGCGCCGTACTGACCCTGCCGGCTACCGGCTCGGAAATGAATAGCGCCAGCGTGATCAGCCGCGCCGAGACGCAGGAAAAGCGCGCCTTCATGAGCCCGCATGTTTATCCGCGCTTCTCGGTGCTGGACCCGGCCAAGACCCTGACCCTGCCACTGCGCCAGGTCGGCAACGGCGTCGTCGATGCCTTCGTCCACACCACCGAACAATACCTGACCTACCCGGCCAATGCGCCGGTACAGGACCGCTTTGCCGAAGGCTTGCTGCAAACGCTGCTGGAACTGGGCCCGCAAGTGCTGGCGCGCCCGGACGACGTGGAAGTACGCGCCAACATCATGTGGACCGCCACCATGGCGCTGAATGGCCTGATCGGAGTCGGCGTGCCGCAGGACTGGGCAACCCACGGCATCGGCCACGAACTGACCGCGCTGTTTGGACTGGACCATGCGCAGACGCTGGCGATTGTCCTGCCGGGCATCCTGCAGATTCGCCGCGAAGCCAAGCGCGGCAAGCTGCTGCAGTATGCCGAGCGTGTGTGGGGGCTGCATGCCGGCAAAGGGACCGAAGATGAACGCATCGATGCAGCCATCGGCAACACGCGTGCCTTCTTCGAGCAGATGGGCGTGCCGACCCGCTTGTCCGGCTACGGCCTGGGCGCCGAAGCGATCGACGCCACCGTCGCTGCCATGGAAGCTGCCGGCCTGACGGGCCTGGGCGAACGCCGCGATATCACGCCTGCCGACGTGCGCAAGGCGCTGCAACTGAGCCTGTAGTACAATACCGCCTCGCTAGGGGTCCTCGCGCATGTGCGCGGGGTGAGAAATACCCTCCGAACCTGATCTGGATAATGCCAGCGAAGGAAAGCGTAGATGGTTGAAGGCTCGCAGCCCCGGAGCCTGCTCTCACCCTCGTGCTCTCCCGCTGGCGCATAACGTACAGCTTGAGCACAAACATGAATAGCACTCGCCTCACACTGGCCGCACTGGCCATTGCTTCCGCCTTCGCCCCTTCCGTCCAGGCGCAGGACCAGAAAATGACCGAAGTGGTCATTACCGCCAACCGTGTGGCCGCCGAACGCGCGTCCGTGGCCGGCTTCAGCGACCAGCCCTTGCTGCAGACGCCTGCTTCCGTCACCGTACTGACTCGCGAACAGATTCAAGACCTGAACATCGGCACTACCACTGACGCCGTCAAGTACGACGCGAGCATCGGTGACGCGTACAACGCCGTTGGCTATGCCGAGCAGTTCTCGATTCGCGGCTTCAAGCTGAATAACGCCAACTCCTACCGCAAGGATGGCCATCCGATTTCCGGCGATACCCAGATCCCGCTGGAGAACAAGGAAAGCATCGAAGTGCTGCGCGGGCTGGCCGGCCTTCAGCAAGGCGTCGCGGCGCCAGGCGGCGTAGTGAACTACGTGACCAAGCGTCCAACCGAGAACAACCTGCGTTCCGTGCAGTTCAAAGTGAGCGAGCGTGGCTCCGTGCTGGGCACGGTGGACCTGGGCGGCCGGTTCGAAGATAGCCGCTTCGGCTACCGTTTCAATGCTGCGGGTGAACGCATGCGCTCCATCATCAAGGGCGCGGACGGCCATCGCAGCTTCGTATCCGGCGCTTTCGATTTCCGCATCAGCCCTCAGGCGTTGCTGCAAATCGATGCCGATTACCAGAAGAAGTCGCAGAAGTCGGCGCCAGGCTTCCAACTGATCGGCGGTACCAATCTGCCGGTGGTCGATGCTGACACGTTCCTGAATGACCAGGCTTGGGCCAAGCCGGTGGAGACTGAATCCAGCAATATCGGCGTCAACTTCCAGTACCAGCTGTCGCCTGAGTGGAAAGCCACCCTGAGCGCCAACCAGCACCGCTTCAAGCGCGACGACTACACGGCCTTCCCATACGGCTGTGAGAACGAGTTGTTGTGGCCAGGCTATTGCACCAATGGCGACTACGATGTTTACGATTACCGCAGCCTTGGTGAAAAGAAGAAGCCGCTGTCTGCCAAGGCGCTGTTGAATGGCCGCTCCGCGACCGGTTCGATTCGCCATGAACTGACTGCCGGCCTGTCCTTCTTCAGCAACCACGAGAGCTGGGGCGATTACGTATACGAGAAAGCAGGCGTCAGCAATATCTATCACCCAGTTGCAGTGCCAATGACCGACAAGCAGGTTGGCCCGGTTTCCGAGCGCCGCAATGATCATGAGCGTTCCGCCTTTGTGCAGGATGTCATCGGCCTGACCGATCAGCTGGCGCTGCATGCCGGCGTGCGTTACGCTTCCCTGCGCCGCAATGAGGTTGACGTGGTCCCGGTTCGCGAGAATTTCTGGCTGCCGAATGTGTCGCTGGTATTCAGCCCGACCGCCAAGCTGTCCTACTATGCGAACTACGCCCAAGGCCTGCAGTACGGTGGCGTAGCCCCACTCGGCACTTCCAACTATCCGCACGCCCTGGCGCCGGGCAAGTCCAAGCAGGTGGAACTGGGCGCGAAGGCTGAAATCAACGGCATCTCCCTGTCGACCGCGCTGTATCAGATCGATCAGGGCCTGGAGTTTACCGACCCGGTTTCCAACGCATTCGTGCGCAGCGGCCAGGAACGTCATCGCGGCCTGGAATTTACTGCGCAAGGCAAGGTGACTCGTGACCTGCTGCTGGGTGCTTCGATGGCGGCCATCCGCGCGAAGCAGGAAGGCACCGGCCTGGCCGAACTCGATGGCAAGCGCGTGACCAACGTGCCGAACTTCAAGTCCACTGTGTGGGCTGATTACGCTGTGGCCGAAGTGCCTGGCCTGAAGCTGAATGCAAACTGGAGGTTCTCTGGCCGTAAGGCATTCGACCAGGAGAACAAGACCATGGTGCCTTCCTACCACGTGGTCGACCTGGGCGGCTCTTACGCTACCCGCGTGAGCGGTTCGACGGTGATCCTGCGCGCGCAGGTGAAGAACGCGTTCGACAAGTTCTACTGGCGTGATGTGACGCCGGAACTGGGCGGCTATCTGTTCCCAGGTTCGCCGCGCACCTTCCAGCTGTCGGCGCAGGTGGACTTCTAAATTTGCAATGCGGAGCCGGGCCCAAGGCGGCTCGCGCTCCGCTTAACCTAACGGAAGAACTGCGGAGTCGGACAGATATGCATCGATTTCTTCTTGCGAAGTGTCGACATTGCTGATCATCTCAAGGAGGTGCGCGAGGTTCGGGAACTCAAGGCGCGCAGCGAAGTGTTTGGCCTCGAGAACTTCAGTTTCCTCCCCACCGTACTCCCAGACGTGAAGATTTATCATTTCGAAGAGTGCACGATAAATGGACGAACCGTACGAGGTGACTTCGCTTGGACGCTCCAAATAAAACGAGATGTACTCAGGTTCATTCAGTGCAATATCAACTGCGAAAACCAGCTCCCCGTGCTCCCATAACGGCAAAAGCGTTCTGTGTGCCAAGTCCTCCCAATTTCCTGGGTAATCTGGGGCTCCTTGCGAATAGAAGTAGTAGGGGCAATTAAACAGGTCTCGCATGCCCGCAGGGGCGTCGAGCGCGCCAAGGAAATCCTTTACGGTAAGTGGGAGATTCAAGTGATGAATTGCCTCAATACGGCGGCTTTCTGATACGCTCATGCTAGGGTCCAATTTGTTTTGAAAGGCCGACTACTGCCAACCATTCGGGAAGCGCGAAATGTGGCGGAGACAAAGCCTGGAAGTCCTAAGATTGAATTGCGTGGCCCCATCGGTCTGCCCTTACCTCTTCATTCAAACAGCTTCAGGCCTCGATCAAGACCATCGCATCGATCGCCCTTACCTAATGCAACAAGCCTAACGCCCTGCACCTCAAAGGTCTCGATCATTCTCCGAAGCTCATTGGCGTTCGATGGCTGCTTGCTCACATAACAATGCCCATCGGACGCGTACGAGAATATATCAGGGTCCACGGTAAAAGGCTTTCCACACGCAGTGCAGCAACCCGCCTCCACATAAAAGTCGCCGCTCACGTTGTCGGCGAACGGGGCGCGCCCGCCCCCTTCACTTTCGGCGCAGGAACTCCATAGCGCGTTCCGAAAAGGATGAGTGCCCCCTGGCGGCAATCTGCGATGGGCGCAGTTCAGAACAGGTACTGCGCACGCATCGAGAAGGAATTGGCTGCGCGTCCTGAGTTTTTGCCAAACAGGTAGGCCGCTTCGTATTTGAGGCGGCCCGCTTCGCCGAAGAATGCCGGGCCGGCGCGGTGCGATTGTTTTTTCGACGGCAGCCAGTTGTTCCACTTTCCTACTTCGCCAAAACCTTGCAGGCCGGGAGAGAACCAGCGCTTCCAGCGTTGTTTCACCTGCCACTGGTAGGCCAGTTCGGTTTCGTTCTGCTTCCCGTTGTCCATCTCACGCTGGAAGAACACGTTGAAGTTCAACTGGGTGCGCCAGATCTGCGTTTGCAGGACTGGTCCGAATTCCACGTAGTAGCCGTTATCGCTCCGCCGGGCACGCTCCACCAGCGTGTGCAACGCGACATCGACGTCGTACTGGCCCTGGGTCAGCAGGAAGTCGTTTTGCCATTCGACGCCGGTGTTGCGGGTTTGCCGCCCGTTGCGTTGAAACCATTGCGTGGTGAGTTCGGTGTACCAGCGCGACGTTACGCCATAGCCGATGCCGATCTCCGGGCTGGCGGTGTTGCGCGAATTCTTGTAGTGGGCGTTCCAGTATTTGTAGTCGATTGAAGCCTGGCCTTCTACGTCGTAAACGGTGACCATGTAATAACCGGTCTCGCCAAACGCCGCCAAGGGGAACATGGCGGCCAACGCGAGCAGTTTTTTCATGCTTCAATCCCCCAGGAGTTGAGCTACTTGCTTCAGGCGTTCATCGAGGTCGCCCGAGATGCGCGTGTACGGTACGCCGCGCCGGGCCAATTCATCAAGCAGGATCGCATCAATAATACCGCTGACATCCTGCTCCTCATGATGAAGTCCGTCAGGTATCCAGGCAAATTCGGGTTTGCAGACAAGGGTTATGTCGTATTGGCGCGACGATGCGAGACTTGCGAGCTGCTCGTCGATGCCGCCGAAGTAATGGATGCTGTAGACCGCCGTCATCAGCGGCGTGGTGTCGCAAAAGAGGAAGCGGCCGTCCTGTGCAGCCAAGGCATCTTCCCGCGCCACCTGGGTGGTGGCAATGTGGAACTGGTCGGTCGATACGGGAACGCATTGGCGCGCGTCGCAGAATTCGCGCAGGTATTCGGGCACCCAGACCGCGCCGTAGCGCTCTGCCAGCGCTTGCGCCAGGGTGGTCTTGCCGGAGGATGCAGCGCCGATGATGGCGACGCGGTATGGCTGCTTCATTTCCAGACGACTGCTTCTTCCGGTTGGTCGCTACTGCTGCCCTGCCAAGCCAGCAGGCCGGCAATCGCCATGGCGACGAACATGCCGTACAGGAGGGCCGTCAGCATCAGGCCTTTATGCACGTACAACGCGACGTACAGCACGTCGACAATGATCCAGACGTGCCAGTTTTCGATCTTCTTGCGCGACAGGAGGGCTTGGCCGACCAGGCTGCCGGCGGTCAGGAAGGCATCTGCATTCGGCACGTCGGTGTCGGTAAAGCGGCGCAGGAACCAGGCCAGGATTCCAAAGCCCACCAGCCAGGCCACGCCGCACACTACTCGGCCGCGCGTGTGCAGGGTCGACACCCCCAGCTGATTCCCGTGGTTCCCGTGCAGCCATTGGTACCAGCCCCAGATCGAAACCGTGATGAACACGCCCTGCAGCGCCATGTCGCCATACAGCTTGGCGCCGAAGAACACCGCGCCGTACATGGCGGATGACAGGATGGCAAACAACCAGGCCCAGTGGTTCTGGCGGATGTTCAGCCACACGGTCAGCACGGACAGCACGAACGACACCAGCTCCAGTGGCGTGGTGGTGGCAAGGCCGAACAGGGAAATGGTTTCGTTCATGGGTTTGCGTTTGGGTGACGCGGGATTATGCCATGAGCAGGAGTCCTAGCCAAACCAAGAAGTTGCAATTTTAGAATCACCTTCAGGCAGCAGTAGTATGGGGGTCGCGATTTAGAGGGAAACTCTTATTCGCTCTTATCCACACTTAGAACCTCTTATTTGAACTTTTTTTCTCTTAAATTGGTCAAAGTCTGCATGCTTTTTTGAAAGAAGGAGGATGCCATGACCCAAGTGCTCTTCAGCTTGCCAGCCTCACTTGAGACATACCAAGGCCTCGGAAATTTTATGTACACGCATGGCCTGAAACAGGAAATGTTCGAGATCGTCGACGAGGCGATCAACACCTGGATGGAAGGATTCGTGACGGCGCAGTCCAGGCGCGCCGCATCGACCCTGGATGGTTATCAATGGAAGAACGTATTCCTTCCCGACGGGACAACACTACGAAACGTCTACAAGCGCACAAGCTATCTCGCACATGTCGAAGGACGTGAATTGCTCTTTGAGGGCAAATGCGTTTCGCCAGCTCAGTTTGTCAATCGAGTCGGCGGTGCATTTCGCAACGCGTGGGCAACGATATGGATTCGTTTTCCGAATGAAGGGGAATGGAAACAGGCAATGAGCCTGCGCAAGAAAACGCCTCAATTTAAGAGCAAACAAGGTCGAACAAGAGGAAATAAGAGCGCCTAAGAGCGTTTAAGAGTTTTACTCCAAATCGAAAAGGGGCTCATTACGAGCCCCTTTTTTTGCTTACTTCTGCGGATACTTGATCGTCATTTCATTCAGCAGGTTGTCCGCATGGTCAACCTCCTTCATGACCCACAGCATGTAGCGCACATCCAGGTGGATGGCGCGCGTGATGTCGCGGTCGAAATACCAGTCCTTGGTGATGGACTCGTAAGTGGAGTCGAAGTTCAGGCCAATCAGTTCGCCGCGCTTGTTCATGACGGCAGACCCGGAGTTGCCGCCGGTCGTGTCAGCCGAGGACAGGAAGTCGACCGGTACGGTACCCAGTACCGGGTCCTTGAACTGGCCATAGCGCTTGGCCTTGACCGCATCGATCAGCGCCTGCGGCGCGTCGAACGGCTCCTTGCCGGTGTGCTTCTCAAGGATGCCTTCCACCGTGGTGAACGGCCCCTTGGTAATGCCGTCGCGCCCTGGGTAGGCCGACACGGTGCCATAGGTCACGCGCAAGGTGGAGTTGGCGTCAGGGTAGACTGGCTTGCCCTGCGATTTCTTCCACGCGATCACCGCGCCCATGTACTGCGGGATGATCTTCTCCAGGTTGCCGTCGACTTCCTTGCGGCGCTCTTCCAGCACCATGGCCGCGCCGTGCATGCGCACGGCCAGCTTGATGAAGGGGTCGGCGGACTGCTCGAATTCGGCCGGCGCCTTGTCCATCCAGGCCAGGCGGGTTGCGGTATCGGCCAGGCCTGACTTCTGGTACATGGCAGGCACGTCGGCGATGGCCGGGGTCAGGTTATCTAGCCACTGCGGATGCGCCTTGGGCGGCAGCTTGGCGTAGCGCTGCAGGCCGGCCACGTAGCGGGCCTGGTCGACCGATGCCACCAGCGACTGCTCCAGGCGGCTCAGGCGCGCCTTGATGTTGGCCAGGTCGCGTTCCTGGAAGCCCGATTCGCGGTCGGCGTCCGGCTTCTGCTTTTCCAGCGCCAGGCGATACAGGGTGCGCGCGGATTTCAGCAGGTCGCTGTAGGTCGCCACGCCGTAGGCGAATTCGTCGTCGCTCAGTTCCATGTCTGCGGCGATGGCGGCATCCAGTTCGGCCAGCATGGCCTGCGAAGATTTCGGCTGCTTGCCGTACCAGGCGCGGAATTCGGCGTCCTGCTTGTCCTTGATGGCAGCGATGTCCTTGCGGGCGAAGCCGTCCAGCAGGCCCTGGGTCTTCTTCATGCGATTGTTGATCGACTTGACCACGCTGGCATAGCGCACCACGTCGTTTTCCTTGCCCTTGGTGGCGGCTGCGATGGCGTCCAGGTCGGCCTGGTAGTCGGCCACCATGGCCGGGTAGCTCAGGTCGCGCGCATAGCGGATCTCGACCGGCAGCTTGTAGCGGCTGGTGCGGCCTGGATAGCCGGCCAGCAGGATAGGATCGCCGTTCTTCAGGCCTTCGGCGGACACCACCAGGAAGTCCTTCGATTTGTAAGGCACGTTGTCCGGCGACGGGTCGGCCGGCTTGCCGTCCTTGCCCACGTAAGCGCGCAGGAAGGAGTAATCGCCGGTGTGGCGCGGCCATTCGTAATTGTCGATGTCGCCGCCGTAGTTGCCGATGGATTCAGGCGGCGCGTAGACCAGGCGCACGTCCTTGATCATCATCTGGCGGATGCGGTAGTACTCGGCGCCGCGGTGGAAGGCCGGCACGGAGCAGCGGTAGTTCTTGTCGGTCTCGCACTCGGCGATCAGCGCCTTGATGCGCTTTTTTACTTCGGCGTTGCGATCCTTGCCGGCCAGCTTGTCCAGGCCATCGTTGACGCGCGCGGTCACGTTGTCCACCTTGTCGGTCACGTAGACGCGAGTGGTCGGGCCGCCCGGCAGCTCTTCGGCGCGGGTCTTGGCCAGGAAGCCATTGGCGATATAGTTCTTTTCAGCGGTTGAATTGCGCTGGATGGCGCCGTAAGCGCAGTGGTGGTTGGTGACCACCAGGCCGTCAGGGGATACGAACGACGCGGAGCAGCCGTCCAGCGACACGATGGCGCTCATCGGATGCCTGGACAGGTCGGCCAGGCGTTCGGCCGGGATGGTGATGCCGATGCGTTTCAGTTCCGCCTTCAGTTGTGGCAGTTGGTGCGGCTGCCATTGGCCTTCGTCGGCCATGGCGGGAGCGAATGCTGCTAGCAATGCTGCCGAAAGTGCGAGTTTTTTAGTCAAATCAGTCCCCTGAACGTATAAAAGCACCGGCAGTATATGCGTTCCCGGCGTGCAGGGCTATTGACTTTTTGCTTACAAAGGGAGGCGAACCGTCACGCAGCATCCCGCGCCGGCTTCGTATTCATTCAGGGTAAAGCTGCCATGCAGGGCGTCGGCGCGCTCCTGCATGCCGATCAGGCCAAAGGACCCGGGCCGCTCGCGGCAGGACGGCGCGATGCCGATGCCATTGTCTTCCACTTCCAGCAGCACCACGCCCTCTTCTACCCAGAGGCGCACGGTGGCCACGCTGGCGCGCGAGTGACGCAGCACGTTGACCAGCGATTCCTGTACGATGCGGAACAGCACCAGGCCGGTTTCGCCGCCAATGGCCGCCAGTTGCGCCTCTCCGGGCAGCTCCAGTTCGTAATGCAGGTTGCTGCGATGGCGAAAATCGTTGACCAGCCATTCGAGCGCCGCCGCCAGCCCCAGGTCCAGCACCGAAGGACGCAACTCATTCATGATGCCGCGCACGCTGCGCAGGGTCGCGTCGACATTGTCCAGCGCCGAGGCGACCCGACGCGCAAAGCGCGTCTGGCGCCCGCCCATGCGTTCATTCAGCTGCGCGATGTCCAGCTTCAGCGCCAGCAGGTTCTGTCCCAATTCATCGTGGATTTCGCGCGCGATGCGCTTGCGTTCTTCTTCCTTGACCGCCGCCATATGGGCCGACAACTGGCGCAACTGGCCGTTGGCATGCAGCAGTTCGGCGGTGCGCTGCACCACCCGGGTTTCCAGGTTGCGGTGCAGGTCCTGCAGCGCCGATTCGGCCTGCTTGCGGCGGCTGATATCGGACAGCACCGCCACCACGCCGGCCACGCCGCCATCCGGCCCGGCCAGGGCGCGCAGCGACAGGGTCGCATGGTAGTCGCCGCCGTCCGGGCGACGCCCCGTCAGTTCACCTTGCCACCGGCGGCCGTCAAAAGCTGTCAGCACGGCGTCGGGGCCGCACAGCGTGGCCAGATCGCGGCCGATCGCGACCTCATCGGTGAGCCCGCTAATCGCGGAAAATGCAGGATTTACGGTCACGATTACGCCATCCGCATCGGCAAGCGCCACCCCCTCGCCGAGATTGTCCAGCACCGCAAAGGCGCGGCGCAGGGCCGCATCGTTCTGTTCGCGCGAACGCGCCAGGCCGATCACCATGCGGATCGCCTCGCCCGCGCCATCGAGGTTGGCCTCGATGCGTACCTGCCCACCGCCAATGCCTTCAAACAGTTGCGCCTCCATGGACGCACTGGCGCCGTCGGCGCGCAAGCCGGCCAGCAGCTGGCGCAAGCCGGGCTGGTAGTGCGGCGCCAGGAAGCGTTCCACCGGCTGTCCAGGCAAGTCCTGCAGCGGCATGGCAAACAGCACTTCGGCCGCGCGGTTGGCGCCGGCGATCATGCCGTCGCGCGCCAGCGCCAGGTAACAGACTGGCGCTTGGTCGAACAAGCCAGCGTAGCGCAGCAGGCCCTGCTCCACCTCGCGTTTCTGACGCTCGAGCTCCGCCAGGGCGGCACTCTGGACTTCCAGTTCCAGCTGGCTGACTTGCAGCTCATGCCATTGGCGCAGGGCGTCGGTGCGGCTCATTTGGTGCTACCTCCTTCAGGCGTTAAACGCGCTTCCAGCAGTTTCAGTTCGGTGACGTTGACGAAGGTTAGCACCAATCCGTCGATCACGTTGTTCACTGTACGGTACGGCATGATGCGCACCATGAACCAGCGTCCGTCGCGGGTCGGGATCTGGCGCTCGCAGAACACCAGGGAGCGCAGCACTTCGGCCGCATCGTCTCCCATGTCAGGGTAGACCAGGTCGTTGGCGATGTCGCTCAGCGGGCGATTCAGGTCGGTGGCGATCAGCTTGTACAGCTGGGTGGCCTGGTTGGTGTAGCGCCGGATATTCATCTGGCTGTCCAGGAAGATCACGGCGATATCGGTACTGTGCAACAGGTTCTTCATGTCGCTGTTGACCAGCGACAGGTCGTCCACCTTGGACTGCAATTCGGCGTTGACGGGGTACAGCTCCTCGTTCAGCGACTGCATTTCTTCCTTCGAGGTGGTGAGTTCCTCGTTGGTCGACTGTAGCTCCTCGTTGGTCGACTGCAGTTCCTCGCGCACGGCCTGCAATTCCAGGCGCGCCATGGTCAGTTGCTGCTCCAGCTCCTGCGGGCGCGGATCGGCGCCGCGGCTGCCGCTCCTGCGGGCCGGCATCGGCGCTGCATTGAAAGTCACCAGCAGGTTGTGGCCGGACTGGCCGTCTTCGCGCACCACTTCGGCCGTCATGTCGACCAGCAGCGAGGACACGCCATCCTTGAACAACAGCTCGCGCACCGATTCCGTGCTTTCGCTGCGGTTGGCGCGTTCGATCAGGTCCGCCAGCTCGTAGCGCAGGCCGTCACGCGCCATGGCGTGGATATTCCAGTTGGCGCGGCCGGAAGCAGGCTCCAGGTAAGTGCCGGTACGGCCGTGGATGTAAAGGATGTTGCCATCGCTATTGATCATGACTGCCGCCGGCGTATGCGTTTTGTGCAGCAGGTGTTCTACTTGTGTCTGGATATTGCCATTCATGGTCATGGTCGTAACTTCGATGGAACTTGGTTGCGCGGTCTTTGCTATCTTGGTGGGAAAGTAATTCGCCACGCGCTGCGTGCTGGCATCGAGCCGGCGGTAAATGCGTCCGCAGCCCGGAACCGGGGTAAACAACTCGTTGTAGTTGCCGGGCGTCAAGCTGGTGCAGCTTCATGCGGCGCTCGATGCGGCGCAGCACGGTGCTCATCTTGTACTCGGTGAAGTTGTTGCCCGTATGCCGCTGCAATAGCGACATCAGCTCGCGCAAGGCCTGGCGCCGCGCACGCGCCGCACCGTGGGCGCCGCCGTGCGGCACCGAGCGCACCTGGCACAGCCACATCGGCATGGCGCCGGGCGGCGCGACAAAATCGGCCACGCCGGCGGTAATGGCGCTGCGCGGCATCGAGTCGAACTTGGCGGAATTGGGCTCCTGCGCCAGCGTCACCCCGCCGGCTTCCTGGATCGCGCGCAAGCCGGCCGTGCCGTCGGTACCCATGCCGGAGAACACCACGCCGGCGGCGGCCTGCCCTTTTTCGGCAGCCAGTGCACGGAAGAAGGAATCGATCGGGTAGCGCGCGTGGGCTTCGGCCGTTTCCACCGGCATCAGCTTTTCGCTGGAAAAGGCCAGCTCGTGGTTGGGCGGGGCCACATAGACATGGTCTGGCCGGACTTCGATCGATTCGGCGATCTCGCATACTTCCATGCTGGTGATACGGCGCAGCAGCTCCGGCAACAGGCCGCGGCGCGACGGATCCTGGTGCTGCAGGACGATGAACGCCATGCCGGTACGCGTGGGCATGGAGGCAAGGAACTCGGAAATCGCATCCAGTCCGCCGGCAGAAGCGCCCATGCCGACGATCTGCACCGCCTGTCGGTGCCGTAGCGTTTCGCTGGAGTCCGGATCGGATGAAACCAAGGGGTTAGTCATTCCACCATGATGCCAGTGCGGCAAGGAAATGGCAAACCGCCAGTTACACCCGGCAGCGAGGTTTACCGGGCGTGCCAGCCGCCTCCCAGCGCCTGCACCAGGGCCACTGCGGTTGACTGCCGGTCGGCCTGCGCCTGTAACAGGGCGCGCCGTGCATTGAGTGCCGTGACCTGGGCCGTGACCACTTCCGTGTAGCCGACCTGGCCGGCGCGGTAGCGATTCAGCATCTGCTGCTCGACCTGGCTGGCCGCGGCGGCCGACGTCTCGCGCAAGGACTGTTGTTGCGCCAACACACGGCTGGCCGCCAACTGGTCTTCCACGTCGGCCAGCGCGTTCAGGACGGATTGGCGATAAGCCGCCACCGCCACGTCGCGGGCGGCGTTGGCCTGGTCGACGCGGGCGCCGATGGCGCCGGCATTGAACACCGCCTGCGCCGCCGACAGGCCGAGCGACCACAGGGTGTTGGAGGCGCTGAACAAGCCGCCCAGCTGGCTGCCCGCCACGCCGTAGCTGCCGCCCAGGCTCAGGCTCGGGAAATAGGCGCTGCGGGCGATGCCGATCTGCGCGTTGGCCGCCGCGACCCGGCGTTCGGCGGCGGCGATGTCGGGCCGCCGCTCCAGCAGCGTGGACGGCAGGCCGGCCGGGACCAGCGGTACCTGCAGCGTCCAGGGCGCCGGCGCCAGCGTGAAGTCGGCCGGCGCCTTGCCAAGCAGGATGGCGATCGCGTGTTCGAGCTGGGCGCGCTGGCGCTGTACGGCCAGGCGGTCGGCGCTGGCGTTGGCCAGCTGGGTCTGTGCCTGCAGCAGGTCCGAACTGGGCGCCACGCCGGCGTTGACCCGGTTCTGGGTGATCTGCAGCACGCGCTGGTAGCCCTCCACTGTTTCGCCCAGCAGCGCCAGTTGGGCATCCGCCAGACGCAGGCCGATGTAGTTGACGGCCAGCTCGCCCTGTGCCGCCAGGCGCGCGGCCGCCAGGTCAGCTTCGCTGGCCTGGGCGCTGGCCTGGGCGCCGCTGACGCCGGCGCGCAGCCTGCCCCATACGTCCGGCTCCCAGCTGGCGCCGATGTTGACGCGGTACTGGTTGCCGGTACGCGTGTCCCCGCCGCCGCCATTGCGGTTGGCGCTGGCGTCCAGCGTCACCACCGGGAACAGCGCCGCGCGTTGCTCGGCCACGGCGGCGCGCGCCTGAGCGTAGCGCGCCCCTGCCGCCGCCACGTTCTGGTTGTTCACTTCCACCAGCCCGGCCAGCGCGTTGAGCGCAGCGTCGCCAAACAGCTCCCACCATGGCCCTTTTTCCAGCAAATCCGCCGGCGCGGCCGGCTGCCAGCCCTGTGCTTCCTTGAATTCGGCCGACAGCGGCGCGCTGGGCGTGTGGTAGGCCGGGCCGGTGGCGCAACCGGCCAGTATGAGCGTGCACGCGCCAAGAATTTTTTTCATGATGTGGCCTTCGCGCCACGCAGGCGCATCTTGTCGAGCAAAAGGTAGACCACGGGCGTGGTCAACAAGGTGAGCAACTGGCTGGCGACCAGGCCGCCGATGATGGCAATGCCCAGCGGCTGGCGCAGCTCGGAGCCTTCGCCGAAACCAATTGCCAGCGGCAGCGCGCCCAGCGCCGCTGCCATGGTCGTCATCAGGATCGGGCGGAAGCGCAGCAGGCAGGCTTCCCGCACGGCGCTGCGCGGATCGAGGCCGCGCGTGCGCTCCGCCTCCAGCGCGAAGTCGATGATCAGGATGGCGTTCTTCTTCACGATGCCGATCAGGAGGAAGACGCCGATCAGGGCAATCAGCGAGAACTCCATGCGGAACATCAGCAGCGCCAGCACTGCCCCCACGCCAGCTGACGGCAACGTCGACAGCACCGTGATCGGGTGCACCAGGCTTTCGTACAGCATGCCGAGGACGATATAGATCACCACCAGCGCGGCGGCGATCAATAGCGGCTGCTGCTGGTTGGTTTCCTGCGCCGTGCGCGCCGTGCCCTGGAAGCTGCCGCGCACATTGTTGGGCATGCCGATGGCGTTTTCCGCGTCTTTCACCGCTTGCTGCGCCTCGCCCAGGCTGGCGCCATCGGCCAGGTTGAAGGAGACCGTCGTGGCCAACTCGCCATCCTGGTGGTTGACCGAGGCCGGCGTCGAGCGCTCGGCGAAGGTCGCCAGCGCCGCCAGCGGCACCATTGCTTCCGCCTGCGCGCTCAGGGCCGAGCCGCCGGACGGGTCGCGCATCCCTGCCCCCACCACGCTGCCAGCCGTGCTGGCGCTGGCGCCGGCGGCCGAGCCAGCGCCGCTCGCCGATGCGCCTGCGCCATTCGCCGCACTGCCCAGCTCCTGCGCAGTCGCCGCCGCGCGCCGCGCCACATAGACATCGGCCAGGGCCTCGGGACTGCGCGCGTATTGCGGCGCCACCTCCATCACCACCTTGTACTGGTTCAGCTCATCGTAGATGGTGGCCACCTGGCGCTGGCCGAAGGCGTTATACAGCGCGTTGTCGACATCGCGCATCGTCAGCCCCATGCGCGCCACCATGTCCTTGTCGGCCGCGACGAACGTTTCCACTCCGTTGTCCGCCTGGTCGGTATCGACGTCCACCAGTGCTTTCTGCCGTTTCATCTCGTCCGCCAGCCGCGATGCCCAACGTTTCAAGTCGGCCCGGTTATCGCTCTTCAGCGTGTACTGGTAGGTGGAATTGCTCTGCCGCCCGCCCATGCGCAAGTCCTGCACCGTATTCAGGAACAGCGACACGCCGGTCACGCGCGCCAGCTTGGGCCGCAAGCGCGCAATCACCTGCTGCCCGGTCACGTCGCGCTCGGCCACCGGCTTCAGGCTGACGAACATGAAACCGCCGCCCGCCCGCGAGCCGCCGGTAAAGCCGACCACCGTGGCCACCGCCGGATCGTCGCGGATGATATTCACCAGCTGCCGCAGCTTGCCCTGCATGGCCTGGAACGAGATGCTCTGGTCGGCCCGGATGCCCCCGTTGATCTGTCCCGTATCCTGCTGCGGGAAAAATCCCTTCGGCGCCGACGCATACAGGTACACGTTCAGCCCCACCACGAACACCAGCACCAGCATCACCAGCCAGGCACTGTCCAACGCCCAGTCCAGTGATTTTTCATACGTGCGCAAGATGACGCCGAAACCGCGCTCGAACCAGCGCGACACGCGCCCCGGCGGCTTCTGCCCGGCGCCCGGCCGCAGCAGCCAGGCGCACAGCATCGGCGTAGTGGTCAGCGAGATCACAAGGGAAATCATCACCGCCGCCGACAGGGTGACGGCAAATTCGCGGAACAGCCGCCCCACCTGTCCACCCATGAACAGCAGCGGAATGAATACCGCCACCAGCGACACGCTGATCGACAGCACGGTGAAGCCGACTTCCCTGGCCCCCTGCAGCGCGGCGGCGAAGCGCTCCATGCCCTGCTCCATGTGGCGCGCCGTGTTCTCCAGCACCACGATGGCGTCATCGACCACGAAGCCGGTGGCTACGGTCAGCGCCATCAGGCTAAGGTTATTCAGGCTGAAGCCCAGCAGGTACATCACGCCGAAGGTGCCCAGCAACGACACCACCGTGGCGATCGCCGGGATCACGGTCGCCCGCGCGCTGCGCAGGAAGGCACTGACCACCAGCACCACCAGCACGATCGAGATCAGCAAGGTGAATTCGATCTCGTGCAGCGACGAACGGATCGAGTTGGTGCTGTCCGAAGCGACCTGCAGTTTCACGTCCTGCGGCAATTGCGCCTGCAGCTGCGGCAGCAGCGCGCGCACCGCATCCACCGTCTCGATCACGTTGGCGCCAGGCTGGCGCGTCACCAGCACGATGACTGCGGGATCGCCGTTGAACAGGCCCAGCGTATTGCGGTTCTCGGCGCCGTCGGTGACCTCGGCCACGTCGTCGAGCCGGATCGCGGCGCCGTCGCGCCAGGCTACCACCAGGTCGCGGTAATCGGCCGCGCTGCGCCCGCCGCTGGCTGTTGAAGCTGCCGAATAGATTTGCAGGCGCCGCCCTTCGACCTCGATCGCGCCTTTGGGCCGGTTGGCGTTCGTGGCCTGGATCGCAGCCCGCACGTCCTCGGACGATACGCCATAGCGGTTCAGCGCAAACGGCAGCAACTCGACGCGTACCGCCGGCAGCGAACCGCCGCCGATCTCCACGTCGCCGACGCCCTTCACCTGCGCCAGCTTCTGCTGCACGATGTTCGACACCGACTCATACACTTGCCCCGGGCTGCGCGTCGCCGATGTCAGCGCCAGGATGATGACCGGCGCATCGGATGGATTGGCCTTGCGGTAGGTCGGATTGCTGCGCAGCGTCGCCGGCAGGTCGGCGCGCGAGGCATTGATGGCGGCCTGCACTTCGCGCGCCGCGGCATCGATCTTGCGGTTCAGCTCAAACTGCAGGTTGACGCGGGTCGAACCGCTGCCGGATGAAGAAGTGACCTCGTTGACGCCCGCGATCACGGCCAGGCGCCGCTCCAGCGGCGTCGCCACGCTGCTTGCCATGGTGTCCGGGCTGGCGCCCGGCAAGCTGGCGCTGACCGAGATCGATGGATAGTCCACCTGCGGCAAAGGCGATACCGGCAGCACGAAGAAGGCCGCAATGCCGGCCAGAGCCAGCCCGATCGTCAGCAGCACCGTGGCAATCGGACGGCGGACAAAGGGCTCGGACAGGTTCATGCTTCTCTACCTTTTCGGCGGCGCTGCGCAAGCCGGTCAAAGGCCAGGTAGATCACCGGCGTGGTGTACAGCGTCAGCAACTGGCTGACAATCAGGCCGCCGAAGATCGACAGGCCGAGCGGCCGGCGCAGCTCAGCGCCTTCGCCCCAGCCCAACATCAGCGGGATGGCCGCAAACAGCGCCGCCATGGTGGTCATCAGGATCGGCCGCAAGCGCAGCAGTGCGGCCTGGTGGATCGCGTCGCGCGGCGCCATGCCCTGCTCGCGTTCCGCCTCGATGGCGAAGTCGATCATCATGATGGCGTTCTTTTTCACAATGCCGATCAGCAGGATGATCCCGATGATGCCGATCACGCCCAGCTCCTGCCCCGTCAGCATCAGCGCCAGCAGCGCGCCGACGCCGGCCGAGGGCAGCGTGGACAGGATGGTCAGCGGGTGGATATAGCTTTCGTACAGCACGCCCAGCACGATGTAGACGCACACCACGGCCGCCAGGATCAGCCAGAGCTGGTTGCTCAGCGAAGCCTGGTAGGCGCCGGCCGCGCCGAGGAAAGTCAGGCTGACCGACTGCGGCAGGCCGACTTCTTTCGCCGCATCGCGAATGGCGTCCACCGCCTGCCCCAGCGCGACGCCCGGCGCGGCATCGAAGCCGATGGTGGTGGCCGGGTATTGCGCCACGTGCGTGACCTGCAGCGGCGCCGGGCGCTCCTGCACACTGGCAATGGCCGACAATGGGGTCGGCTTGCCGCTGCCGGTGCGCAGTTGCAGGTTGCCAAGTGCTTCCGGCGTGTCCATGCGGTCCTGGCCGGCCTCCAGGATCACCCGGTACTGGTTGGTCTCGGTGAAGATGGTGGACACGATGCGCTGGCCGAAGGCGCTGTACAAGGCATCATCGACGGCGGCAGCGGTGATCGACAGCCGCGATGCCGTGTCACGGTCGATGCTGACGTACGCACCAGCGCCGGTAGCTCCCACGTCGGACACCACATTGCGCAGGCGCTCCTTGGCTGCCATGCGTTCGGCCAGTCTGGCAGCCCACTCGGACACGGTGGCGTTGTCGGCGCCTTCCAGCGAGACACGATACTGGGTCGGCCCGCTTTCAGCATCGATGGTCAGGTCTTGCGTGGGCTGCAGGTAAAGCTTGACGCCCGCCACCTGCGCCACGCGCTGGCGCAGGCGCTCCATCACGACCTGCAGCTTGTCGCGGTCCGGTTTCAGGTTGACCAGCATGCTGCCGGTATGCAGCATGGTGTTGTTGCCAGCATCGACGCCGACCACCGAACTAAGCGAGGCCACGGCCGGGTCGTCCAGCAGTGCGCGGGCGGCTTGCTGCTGCAGTTGCGCCATGCGTTCATAGGACACGGTCTGCGCGGCCTCGATGCGGGCTTGCAACTGGCCGGTATCCTGGGTCGGGAACAGGCCTTTTGGAATCCACAGGTAGAGCAGCACCGTCAGCAGCAGCGTGCCCAGCGCCACCAGCAGGGTCAGGCCCTGGCGCTCCAGCACCCATTGCAGGCTGCCGTCATAGCGCTTGACCAGGCGGTCGAACAGGGTCTCCTCATGCTCCTTGTGTTCGGCCAGCCAGCGGCCCGACATCATCGGCACCAGCGTCAGCGACACCACGGCGGAGATCAGGATGGTGATGGCCAGCGTGACCGCGAACTCGCGGAACAGGCGGCCCACGACGTCGCCCATGAACAGCAGCGGGATCAGCACCGCGATCAGCGACACCGTCAGGGAGATGATGGTGAAGCCGATCTGCTGCGCGCCTTTAAGGGCGGCATTCATCGGGGTCTCGCCTTCTTCGATGTGGCGCGCGATGTTCTCGATCATGACGATGGCGTCGTCCACCACGAAGCCGGTGGCGATGGTGAGCGCCATCAGGCTGAGGTTATTCAGGCTGTAGCCGAGCAGGTACATGATGCCAAAGGTGCCGACCAGCGAGATCGGCACCGCCAGGCTGGCAATCACCGTGGCGCGCGGGCTGCGCAGGAAGGCGAAGATCACCAGCACCACCAGCACCACGGCCAGCAGCAATTCCAGCTCCACGTGCAGCACCGATGCGCGGATGCCGTGGGTGCGGTCGCTCAGCACCGTCACCTCGATGGCGCCGGGCAGGCTGGCCTGCAGTTCCGGCAGGCGCTCCTTGATGGCGTCCACGGTGGCGATGACGTTGGCGCCCGGCTGGCGCTGCACGTCGAGAATGATGGCGGGCGTCAGGCCGGCCCAGGCGCCGAGCTTGACGTTTTCCGCACTATCCACTACGCGGGCCACGTCCTGCAGCCGGACCGGCGCGCCGTTGCGGTAGGAGACAATCAACTGGCGGTAGTCGTCGGCCGCCAGCAACTGGTCGTTGGCATTGATGGTGAAAGCGCGCGTGGGACCGTCGAAGCTGCCTTTGGCGCTGTTGGCATTGGCCGCCGTGATGGCGGTGCGCAGCGTATCGAGGCCCAGTCCGTAGCTCGCCAGCGCCTGGGTGTCGGCCTGGATGCGCACGGCAGGCCGCTGGCCGCCGCTCAGCGTGACCAGGCCGACGCCGTTGACCTGGCTGATTTTCAGCGCCAGCCGCGTGTTGACGATGTTCTGCACTTCCGTCAGCGGCATGGTTTTCGACGTGATGGCCAGGGTCAGCACTGGCGCGTCGGCCGGGTTGACCTTGGCGTACACGGGCGGCGCCGGCAAGTCGGTCGGCAGCAGCGAGCCGCCGGCATTGATGGCGGCCTGCACTTCCTGCTCGGCCACGTCCAGGGTCTGCCCCAGGCTGAACTGCAGCGTGATGATGGAAACGCCGGCGGCGCTGGTGGAACTCATGCGCTGCAGGCCGGACATCTGGCCGAACTGCCGCTCCAGCGGCGCCGTCACCGTGCGGCCCATCACTTCCGGGCTGGCGCCGGGATACAGGGTGCGTACCTGGATGGTCGGGAAGTCGACCTGCGGCAGCGCCGACAGCGGCAGGAAGCGGTAGCCAAGCAGTCCTGCCAGCACGATGGCCAGCATGAACAGCGCCGTCGCCACCGGCCGCTGGATAAATGGCGCCGAGGGGCTCATCGCGTCACGCCGTCCGCTGCCCGGCCCTCGCCCCGCGCCCCGCCTGACGCACCGTCACGCGTCCGGCGGCCATCGCCTCCCGCTCCCGATGCGTCGCCGCCCGCCCCGGCATCGTCGCGATGACGCCGCCACTTGCCGCCGCCCTCGCCCGCCGGCCTGCCTTCGCCGCGCGAGCGGCCCGCGTGCTCGCCGTCGGCGCCTGGTCGCTGCGTTGGCAGCGTCACGCGCGCCCCATCCTTGATGCGGTCCGCGCCTTCGGTAATCACCTGCTCGCCCGCTGCCAGGCCGCTCTCGATCTGCACCTTGTCCACGGTGGCAATCCCGCGCCTGACCGGCCGCAGCGACGCCGTCTGGCCATCCTGCAGCACGTATACGTAATCGCCCGAAGCACCGTGCCGCAATGCCGTCACCGGCACCACGACGGCGTCCTTGATTGTGCGCAGCTCCAGCCGCACGTTCACGAACTGGCTGGGGAACAGCGAGGAACCGGCGTTGGCAAAGCGCGCCTTGGCCATTACCGTACCGGTCTGGGTGTCGACCTGGTTGTCCAGCGCGTAAAACTCGCCTTTCTCCAGCACTGTGCTGCGCGTGCGGTCGTACGCCAGCGCCACCATGCGATCGCCGGCGCGATCGCCGGCGCGCTGCCCCAGCTCGGAGACCCGGTCCTGCGGCACCGCAAACTCCACGTCGATCGGCGCCAATCGCGTAATCACCGCGATGCCCCCGGCATCGCCAGAACCTACCAGGTTGCCGATATCGACCACCCGCAAGCCGACCCGCCCGCTGATCGGCGCAAGCACCTTCGTATAGCCAAGGTTCAGGCGCGCCGTGCCCTCATTCGCGCGGTCGGTGGTGACCGTGCCCTGGAGCTGCTTGACCAGCGCCGCCTGCGTATCGACGTCCTGCCGCGCAATGGAGTCCTGCGACAGCAAGGTGCGGTAGCGTTCAAGGGTCAGGCGGGCGTTTTCCAGCTGCGCTTCGTCGCGTTCGCGCTGGCCGGTCGCCTGCATCAGTTGCAGCTCGAAGGGACGCGCATCGATCTGGGCCAGCACCTGGCCCGCCTTCACCATCTGGCCTTCCTTGAACAAGACCTTTTGCAGGATGCCGGAGACCTGCGGCCGCACCGTCGTCGTAGCGGCTGCGGTGACCGTGCCCAGCGCATCGAGCGTGACCGGCAGGTCGGCCTTTTCGGCAGTCGCCACGCCCACCGTGGCAGCCGGACCGCGGCCGCTGCGTCCGCCCCGGCCGCCGCCAGCGCCGCCCGCACCAGCGCCGCGCCCCCCCTGTCCGGCGGCAGCGGCTGAGGTACCCGGACCACCCGGCCCGGCATCGGCCGGGCCGCGGTGGGTCAGGTACCAGGCCAGGCCGCCCAGGGCCAGCATCCCGGCCAGGGCGGCGACTCCCCCGATCCAGCGCGCCCGCTTGCCGGCGCGAGGTTTCGACGGGGTACTGGATGTTGTTGGAGTCTCCATGGGGCGACCCTTTCTTCTTTTGGTAAGAACGCGAATTGACTCTAGCACAGCGCCCCGGCGCAAATGCGTTAGGCAAGAAACATCGGAAACAATTCAAGCGCCCTGGCGCCCCAAAAGAAAAGCCGCCAGACTGGCTGGCGGCTTGTTTCTTGTAATAACTGCTTACAAAGCTGCTACAAACTAATCGGGCGAACTGCAGAGGCAATGGGTCAGCGCCATGAAGGGCTTGCGCTGGGCGGTCATTTCGTTCAACCAGCCCAGGTCCTGCACCACCTCGGTAGCCACGCCAGCCGGCATCCCGGCAGGCAGCAGCGAAGCGCGGGCCTGGTCGCCAAAGGCCTTGGCGGCAGCGGCCTTCGCAGTCGAGGCGCCGAAGAACTCCAGCACCTTGTCGAAGCGCGACACTTCACGCTCGATGTAGACGATACGCGGCTCGCCGCTCATCTTGGCACGGCGTGCAGCCGCCTTCAGCGCATCCTGGTAGCCGCCCAGCGTATCGACCAGGCCGCGCTCCTGCGCCTGCACGCCGGTCCATACGCGGCCCTGGCCCACGGCATCGATCTTGTCAGCCGTGGTCTTGCGCGCCTTGGCCGCCTTGGCGGTGAATTCCTCGTAGGTGTGGCCAATCACGCCCTGGATCAATTGACCGAAGCGAGGGTCCATCGGACGCAGCGGATTGCCTGCATCGCCCAGCCAGGTGGTGGTCTGTCCGGCGGTGTGGATGCCCAGCTTGTCGATCACCTTGTCCACGGTCGGGAACAGGGCGAACACGCCGATCGAGCCGGTAATGGTGGCCGGGTCGGCAATTACTTCGTCGGAAGCCATCGAAATCCAGTAACCGCCGGACGCGGCCACATTGCCCATCGAGACCACCACCGGCTTGCCTGCCGCGCGGGTCAGCTCCAGCTCGCGGCGGATCAGCTCCGAGCCGAAAGCGCTGCCGCCGGGCGAATCGACGCGCAGCACCACCGCCTTGATCGAACTGTCTTCGCGCGCCATGCGCACCAGGCGTGCCGTCGACGCGCCGCCGATCTGGCCGGCCGGCGCATCGCCGTCGCTGATTTCGCCGACCGCCATGACCACGCCGATCGCGTCGCCGGTCAGTTTAGGGAAGACGCGCGCCAGGTAATCGTGGAAGTTGACCTGGCGGAAGGACTTGGCCGCAGGATCGTCCACGCCGCGCTTGGTCATCATGACGCGCAGTTCATCCTTGGTTTTCAGGCCGTCGACCAGCTTGGCGTCCAGCGCTACCTGCGCCAGGTTGCCTTTTGCTTCAGCCACCAGTGCCGGCAGGTTGTCGATCGCCTTCATCAGCGCGCCTTCCGGCATCTTGCGCGACTGCTCCACCTGGGCGGTGTAGCGCGCCCACAGGTCGTTGTACAGGAAAGCATCCGCTTCCGCCGCCGCCGGCGAAGGGCCGTTGGCGATGAACGGCTCGGCGAAGCTCTTGTAGGTGCCGACCTTCATCAGGTTCACAGTCACGCCAACCTTGTCCAGCGCATCGCGGTAGTAATTGCGGTATTTGCCGAAACCGTCGAGGAACACTGCGCCCATCGGGTGCAGGTAGACTTCGTCGGCGTGAATCGCGACCTGGTACTGGCGCTGGTTATAACTGGAGCCCCAGGCCACGACCTTCTTGCCGCTGGCCTTGAAACGGTCCACCGCGGCGCCAATCTCGCGCAGCATGGCCTGGCCGCCGCCCTGCATTTCGTCCAGCACCAGCACGGCGCCGCCGATTTGCGGGTCCTTGGCGGCCGCATCGAGCACGTTCAGGACATCGCGCAGTTGCACGGATTTGTGCACTTCGCCGCCGGACAGGCCGGCCATCAGCGCGTCACGGCTGCTGCCGGACGATTGTTCAACCAAAGAGCCCTCCAGGTTCAGGACCAGCATGGTCTTGTCGCCCAAGGGCTTGACGCCGCCGCCGAACATGGCGGCAATCAGCAGCACCACGACCAGCAGGAACAGGAAGTTCATGGTGGCGCGGCGGCTTTTATCCACGGCATTCCAGAACCAGGCAAATCCACCGCGGACATACGAGAAAACAGAGCGGGACATCTTTACTCCTAGTGCAAAAAATGAAACTACTTCACACTATAAGCGACATTCGCCTTGGAGGGTGAAGAAATCAGGTAAAGCCCAGCCATGACCAGCAGGCCGTTGATGACCAGCAGCTCCAGGCCGATGCGGTAGCTGCCGAACAGGCTTTGCTGGTTAAAGTCGATCAGGGCGCACAGCAGCGGCCCGGCCAGCGCCACACACGGCACCAGCCTGTCGTTCACCGCCCGCTTGCTGAGCAGGCCGAAGGCGAACAGGCCAAGCAGCGGGCCGTAGGTGTAGCCGGCCAGCTTCAGGATCATGCCGATCATGCTGGCGCTGTCGATCCACTTGAACACCATCACCAGCAGCAGGAACAGCGCGCAGAAAGCCAGGTGCACCCGGTGGCGGATGCGCAGTTGCGCGCCCTCGCCCAGGTCTCCGCGCCGTTTCAGGCCCAGGATGTCGATGCAGAAGGACGATGTCAGCGCCGTGATCGCGCCATCCGCACTCGGGAACAGGGCGCTGATCAGGGCTATGATGAACACCAGTTGCAGCAGCGCCGGCATATGGCCCATCACCACGGCCGGGAAGATCTTGTCGCCGCTCGCGGCCACGCCCACCTGCGGCGCGTACAGGTACAGCAGGCCGCCGAGGAACAGGAACAGCGCCAGCACGCCGGCCAGGATGGCGTTCAGCGCCAGCATGTTTTTCTGCGAATCGCCCAGGGTCTTGACCGAGATATTCTTCTGCATCATTTCCTGGTCCATGCCGGTCATGGTGATGACGATGAAGATGCCCGCCACCACCTGTTTCCAGGCGTTGCCAGGGCTATTGATATCGGTCGTGAACACGCGCGCCAGCCCGGCAGAGCGCATGCGCTCCAGGCTTTCCAGCAGGCCCAGGTTCATCTCGTTCAGCAGGAAGGCCGTGCAGGCCACCAGGCCAAGCAGCATGCCCGTGGTCTGCAGCGTGTCGGTCCAGACGATGGTCTTGACCCCGCCCTCATAGGTATACAGCAGGATCATCGCCAGGATGACCAGGTTGGTCAGCCAGAACGGCACGCCAAGGCTGTCCAGGATCACCGCCTGCAGGATGTTCACCACCAGGTACAGGCGCGCTGTGGCGCCCAGGGTGCGCGACAGGATGAAGAATGCCGCCCCGCTCTGGTAGGAGCGCCGGCCCAGCCGCACGTCGAGGTAATGGTAGATGGACGTCAGTTTCAGGCGGTAGTAAAGCGGCAGCAGGATGCAGGCCACGGCGATATAACCGAGTACATAGCCGATCATGATCTGCATGTAGCCAAAGCCGTCGCGCCCCACCGCGCCCGGCACGCTGATAAAAGTCACACCGCTCAGCGTGGTGCCGACCATGCCGAAGGCCACCAGCATCCAGTTCGAACTCTTGTTCCCGATGAAGAAGCTGTCGTTGTTGGCGTTGCGGGAAGTGGCCCAGGCCACGCCCAGCAACAGGCCGAAATAGGCCAGAACCACGAGGAACAGCGAAACAGGTGACATTTTATTATCCAGCCGTGAAACAATTTGGGCTGCAATATACACCGGAATGCGGAAGCGACTTAGAATCCCCTGCAAACCAGAGGAAAACAATGTACGACCAACAGACCATCGAATTCGCCCGCGCCCAGGAGGCGCTGGTACTGCCGCTCGAATACCGCGTCCACGCCCAGGCCGACGGCCGCGGCGAGGGCCGCGAGGAGTGCATGCGCGATTATGCGCGCGTGCTGTATTCGTCTTCTTTCCGCCGCCTGCAGGGCAAGATGCAGCTGCTCGGCGTCGACGCCAACCGTTTCAACCGCAACCGCCTGACCCACAGCCTGGAAGTGGCGCAAATCGCCCGTTCCATCGCGGCCGACCTGGGGCTGGAGCGCAGCGTGGTATCGGAAACCTGCTCGCTGGCGCACGACATCGGCAACCCGCCTTTCGGCCATTACGGCGAAAAGATCCTGGACGAGCTGGCGGCCGGTTCCGGCGGCTTCGAGGGCAATGCGCAAGCCTTCCGCACCCTGCGCACGCTGGAAAAGAAGCACCACGCCTATGCTGGCCTGAACCTGACCGTGCGCTCCCTGCTCGGCATCACCAAGTACTTCCAGCGCCGCGCCGACAATCCGAAGAAATTCCTGTACGACGATGACTATGCGTTCCTGATCGGACAGCTCAACGCCGCCGGCATCACGGTCCGCAAGAGCATCGACGCCCAGATCATGGACCTGGCCGACGAAATCGCCTATGCCGCCCACGACGTGGAAGATGCGCTGAGCTTCGGCATCATCACCTGGGGCGAGATCGTCCACGAATTCAGGATCAGCAAGGACTTTTCCGCCGCCTACGAGCAATTCGCCAGCATCGCCAACCACGCCCACGAGGAAGCGCTGAAATGCGATATGCAGGAAAGCTCGGAGGAATATTCGATCGTGCTGCGCAAGGAGCTGACCTCGCAGATCGTGCATGAACTGTGCCGCGACATCGCCGTGGTGGAAGGCAAGCACGGCCCCGAATTGGGCTACCGCACCAAGGGCCTGCTGGCGCGCGGCCTGAAAAGCCTGCTGTGGCGCGCCATCCTGCGCAAGAAAGACGTGCAGCTCTACGAAAAACGCGGCGAGAAAATCATCCGCGGCCTGTTCGAAGTCCTGACCGACAAGACCTACAACAAGGGCGGCATCCTGCTGCCGCCGGCCATCCGCAGCCTGAAGGATTCGCGCGAGCGGCTGGTAGTGGACTACATTTCCGGCATGATGGATTCCTACGCTGCCAGGGAATACGAAAAGTACTTCGGCCCCGGCAGCCTTGACCGCATCTATCCCCTCGCATGAACGATCCGCGCAGCGAATACGAGCGCCGCATGAACCGGGTGCTAGACCATATCGACCGCAACCTGGACGCGCAGCTTGACCTGCCGGCCCTGGCCGACATCGCCAACTTTTCGCGCTACCACTTCCACCGCATCTTCGCCGGCTGGATGGGCGAGACCATCGGCGACTATGTGCGCCGGCGCCGCCTGGAAGTCGCGGCCCACAAGCTGGCTGCCGGCGGTACGGTGCTCGAGGTCGCGCTGTCGACCGGCTTCGGCTCGGGCGAAGCCTTTGCCCGGGCCTTCAAGACCCGCTTCGGCAGCACGCCCACCGAGTGGCGCAACAGCACGCCCGAGCGCACGGCCGCGTTCCTGGCGGCGCAAAATAGCAATCTGGATCAGGCGAACAGCAAGTACGGTCAGGCCGGCGCAGGCGCGAACGGCGAACATGGCGTCTCCAACAACCCATTCGGAGAAATGATCATGGAAGTCAACATCGTCGACCTGCCAGCTGCCCGCATCGCCTACCGCCGCCACATCGGCCCCTACGGCCCGGCCGTCGGCCAGTTCTGGGCCCAGGCCGTCATGCCCTGGATGCTCGGCCACGGCCTGGCCGGCGCCACCTGCTACGGCATCGGCCACGACGACCCGAGCGTCACACCGGCCGACAAGTGCCGCTATGATGCCTGCGTCGAGATCCCGGAAGGTTTCGAGCCCGGCGGGCAATTCAGCGTCGCCCATCTGCCCGGCGGGCGCTATGCTGTCACCCGCTACACCGGTTCGCCGCGCGACATCGGCCCGGTGTGGAACCGCATGATGAAGGAATGGCTGCCTTCCAGCGGGCTGCAATGCGACGAGCGCCCATGCTTTGAACGCTACGAGAACCTTGCGACGCAGACCGACGGCAGCTTTACCTGCGAGATCTGCATACCTGTGAAAGCACTGTAGAAGAATGAACCCGGAATACCTGGCAATGCTGGTGGCGCGCGATATGCCCTACGGGAAGTACAAGGGCCGCAAGCTGGCCGACTTGCCAGGCCATTACCTGGGCTGGATGGCGCGCGAAGGCTTCCCGAAAGGGGAGCTTGGCGCGCTGCTGGCATTGATGTACGAGATCGACCACAACAACCTGCGCGCCCTGCTCGATCCGCTGCGCGCGCCCAGGCGCCCTTAACAGCCGCTGGTGTTCACTGTGACCACTGGAGTGCCGCTGCCGTTGTAGTTGTATCGGACGGAGCACTGCGTCGGGTTCGGCGCCTCCTCGATTCGCCACCCGGCGTCGCCGCCGGGGATCTGGCTATTGCCGTAGCCGTAGAAAGTATAGTCGCCGGTCTTCACCGCGCTGGATGACAGGTAGCAGCCGCCGGCCGGTATCTTGGTGCCTTGCAGCGCAATGCCGATGCCGTCGCACCAGCGGTCAGGGTAGCCGCTCCAGACGCGCATGCTGGTCGTGTCGTCCAGGTCGACAAACGTGATGTTGGCCTGGGCGCCGGGCGTGCCTTCGCCCCTCAGCGCGGTAAGCGACTTGACCAGGCCGATCGACGTCCTGACCGATCCTGCAAGGGCCTGGATCGATGCGGTACGGGCGGAGGAGCCGAAGTTGATCATTTTCGGCAGCGCCACCGCAGCCAGAATGCCGAGGATGACGATGACGACAATCAGTTCGATGAGCGTAAAGCCCCTGGCAGGTGCGCGATGTCGATGCATGAAGAATTCCGGATTCAGGTCTTGCTAAACCGCCAGAGTATACCGGCGTTTGGCGCTGCGGCATACTTGAAAAATAATCGCTATTTCAACGGAGATAATTTGAACCGACTGTACGTCACACTGCTGTGCGGAGTCCTGGGCTGTTCGCCCGCCTTCGCCGCAGACGCCGCCCTGCGCCACGCCCAGGCCCTGCTGGACCGCGTGCCCCTGGTCGATGGCCACAATGACCTGCCCTGGACCATCCGCGAAGACGCCGGCCATCCGATGGACGTGGACCACTACGACCTGCGCCAGCGCACCCCGCACGAAACCGACCTGGCGCGCCTGAAGCAAGGCAAGCTGTCCGCCCAGTTCTGGAGCGTCTACGTGCCGGGCGAGCTGAAAAGCGGCTGGGCCGTCGAGCAGCTGGAGCAGATCGACCTGGCGCGCCGCATGATCGCGAAATATCCTGAAAGCCTGGTGCTGGCCACCCGCAGCAGCGACATCGCCAAGGCCAAACGCGAAGGCAAGATCGCCAGCTTCATCGGCATGGAAGGCGGCCACGTGATCGAAAACAGCCTCGGCGCCCTGCGCGCCTACTACGACCTCGGCGCCCGCTACATGACCCTGACCCACAACAGCACGCTGGACTGGGTCGACGCCGCCATGGGTGAACGCAAGCACGGCGGTCTGACGCGCTTCGGCCAGGAAGTGGTGCGCGAAATGAACCGCCTTGGCATGCTGGTGGACCTGAGCCACGTCAGCACGGAAGTGATGCTGCAGGCGCTCGACACCAGCGAGGCGCCGGTGATCTTCTCGCACTCCAGCGCCCGCGCACTGGACGACCATCCGCGCAACGTGCCGGACGAAGTACTGAAACGGCTGCCGGCCAACGGCGGCGTGGTGATGGTAACGTTTGTGCCGGCCTTCGTCTCGCCACAGGTGGCGGCATGGGGCAAAGGCCTGGGCGACGCCGCGGCAGCCGCCGGCGCCAGGCCGGACAGCCCGGAATTCAAGGCCGTCAGGGAAGCGTATATCGCCAAGGCCGGCCCGCAGCCGAAAGCCACCCTGGCCATGGTGGCCGACCACATCGAGTACGTGGCGCGCGTGGCGGGCAAGGACCACGTCGGCATCGCCGGCGACTATTACGGCTCCATCAACCCGGAAGGGCTGGAAGACGTATCGACCTACCCTGCCCTGTTTGCGGAACTGATACGCCGCGGCTGGAGCGACAAGGACCTTGCCAAGCTGGCCGGCGGCAACCTGGTACGCGCCTTCGCCGGCGCGGAACAAGTCGCTGCCCGCCTGCAGAAGGAACGCAAGCCTAGCCTGGCGCGCGCCGAATCGCCAGCTCCGCAAAGCCCGTAAGCGGGTCGTGCTCGCGTGAGAACCGGTGCGCCGGCAGCAGCACCAGCAGCAACTCGGCCGTGGTGCGCACGATGCAGCCGCGGCCCACGTGCCCGCCGAACACCCTGCCGCGCGCATCGGACAGCATCATGTGCAGGTGGGCGCCGTCCGGCGCCACCGAGCCGGCTACCGTCAGGATTTCCAGGTCGCCCAGCAACTCGGTCGGCTGCGCCAGCCCGGCATAGCGCAGCTGCGCCACAGACAGGCTGCCGATGCCCTGCACCAGGTAGCCGGCCGCAGCTCCCGCATCGCGCAGCGCCTGTTCGACGGCGCCGCGCAGGTCGTCGCCGGGATTCAGGCGCAAAGGCAGCGCGTCCATCATCCCTGCAGTCGCGGTGCGACCAGCGAAGTAAATTCGCCCTTCTCGATCAGGCGCTCCAGGTCGCTGAAGCCGCCAATCAGGACGCCGTCGATGAAGATCATCGGGAAGGTCGGCCAGCCGGTCCACATCTTCAGCGCCGTGCGGCGGCGCCACATGCTGAAGTAGCTGCCGTATTCGAGGTAGGCATACTTGGTGCCTTGCGCGTCCAGCAGGCGGCAGGTCTTTTTCGGGAACGGGTTCTGGCGCATGCCGACGACCACCACGCGGTTGGCCGCAATGGCCGCCTGCACTTCCGCCACGATGTCGGCATGGTTCTTCGCCACGCGTTCGCGGATGGCCGGGTGCAGGTGGGCGTCGTCGAGGATGGTACGGGTCATTGTTTTTCCTTGTGCAGTAAGTCCAGCGTGGCCGGGTCGGGCACGCCGCCAAAATATTTGTCGAGGCAAGCGCGGAACAGCGCTTCGTCCGGCGCGGCTTGCGCGAACAGCGTCATCGACGAATGAAATTTCATATTGTCCGGCGACCCGAAGATACCATGGACCGTGGCTCCCTGGACAGCCAGCACCAGCGCGCTGCACTCGCGCAGCCGCGCGCCCAGCACGGGATGCGCCAGGTAGGCCTGCGCTTCGGCCAGCCCGCTGATCGCGTAATGCTGCGCCATGGCGCTGGCGCCGAGGCCGGCGATCTGCGGAAAGATGAACCACATCCAGTGGCTGCGCTTGCGTCCAGCCGACAGTTCGCTGACCACCTGTTGGTAGAGGCCTTCCTGCGCAGCGGTAAAGCGATCCAGTAGGTACATGGCCTGCCTCGAAAAGTTACTTTTCAATGAGCCATTGTCCTACAAACTCTGGTAGCGTGTTCTGATTAATTGGCGCCCCTGCCACGCCTACCATGACGACTCCTTGAACCGAATTGGGAGATGATCATGGCATCCAGTAATCAAGACAACCGCGGCGGGAACAAACAGTCGGGCGATACCAGCAACCGTGGCTTCGCATCGATGGACCCCGAAAAGCAGCGTGAAATCGCCAGCGAAGGCGGCAAGGCAGCCCACGCCTCCGGCAATGCGCACGAGTTCACCTCGGAAGAAGCGCGCAAGGCCGGCAGCATGAGCCACAAGAATGACGGCAACCGCCAGTCCGGCTCGTCCGAATCGGGCAGCCGCCAGAGCGGCAGCGGCGGCAGCGGTGGCGGCACCCGTGGCGGCACCCCTGAGCAGCACGCCGAAGCCGGCCGCCAAAGCCACAAAAACGATGACAAGCGCTAAGCGCGCCTAGTCAGGAACGGAACCGTCCAGCGCGACGGTTCAACAAGCCCGGTGGTCAGCGCGCAACCCGCGAGGATCACCAGGCAGCTCAATCCCATCTGCAACGAGAACGTCTCCCCCAGGAACAGGCAGCCCCACAGCACGCCAAAGGCCGGGATCAGGAACAGCGCACTCATCGCCTTGCTCGCGCCCAGCCGCGCAATTAATCCAAAGAACAGCACGTATGCGAACGTCGTGCACAGTGCAGCCAGCGCCAGCACCGCGCCCCAGGCCTTGGCCGAAGGCGGCTCGGCAGGCCACAGCGCCAGCGCCGGGCCAATCAAGAGCACGGCAGCCACCATCTGGCTGCCCGTCGCCACCGCCAGCGGCGGCGCTTCGGCCAGGTAGCGCTTGCTGAAATTGCCCGAAATCCCATACAGCAGCGTCGCCGCCAGGCAGGCCAGCGAGGCCAGCACCGTGCGCAGCATGTCGTGTTGCGGCAGGAAGTGCAGCTTGCCCGCCACCAGCAGCACCACGCCGCCAAAGCCCAGCGACAAGCCGGCCATGCGCGTGAGGGTCAAGCGTTCGCCGAGCCAGATGGCGCCGATCAGGGCCGCGAACAAGGGCGTGGTCGCGCTCAGGATGGAGGACAGGCCTGCCGGAATCGTCAGCGCGGCGAAATTGAACAACAGGAAAGGCAGGGCCGCATTGGTCACGCCAACAAAGCCGATGCCGCGCCAATGCTTGCGCAGTGCGCCGAGCTGGCCACGCCACAACAGCAGCGGCAACAACAGTCCTGCCGCTGCGACAGCGCGCACCCCGCCCATTGCCGCCGCGCCAAACTCCGGCGCGCCGACGCGGATGAACAGATAGGAGGCGCCCCAGATCGCCGCCACCGACAACATGCTGCCCGCATCGGTCCGCTTCATGGCAATACTCCCGCCAGCGCTTCGCTTTCGGCCGGCGGCGCCACGCTGTCCGGAGCGCCGTAGGCGCGCTGCGTTGCCGGCCGCTGGCTGACGGCATGGAACCAGCGCGCCAGCTTGGGATAAGCGGCCAGCCGTGCACCGCGCGCGCTCACCCAGGGGAAGCAGGCGATGTCAGCCACGGAGTATTGCTCCCCGCACAGGTAAGCCTGCCCTCCCAGTTCCTTGTCGAGCGCACTGTACAGCCCACCCGTTTCATTGCTGCGGCATTCGAATGACTTCTGCCAGAACAGCCACTGCCTCGTCGCTGCCCGTGCGCGCATTCCGGCCGGCATGCCGAAACCGGCCTTTTCGGCCAGGTAAAGCAGCATGGCGCCCGACTCCTGCAGCGGCAACGGTTCGCCGGCATCCATCGGCCAGTGGTCGACAATCGCCAGCGACCTGGCGTGGGGAATGCGGCGAAACGGCAATCCGGTCTCTTCCAGGAACATCAGCAATTGCTGACCTTGGGGTGTCGCGACGTAATAGAAGTCCAGCATGGCAATCCCTTTCGATGTTGGCAGGGACAGTTTGCACCGCAACATGGCCCCAAGAAAGGTCCAGTAATGGGTGATTTTATGGAGCCAGCGTCGCCTGGCGCCCGGTAACCGCCAAGCGCTTGCCTTCGCGCAGCATGCGTTCGAGGCCTGCCGCGCCGACCGGCTGGCTGAACAGGTAACCCTGGAGCTGGTCGCAGCCCAGGTCGCGCAGGAAGCTCATCTGTTCGATGGTTTCCACGCCCTCGGCCACGATTTCCCGCCGCAATTGCTTGGCCATGGTGACGATGGCGCGGGCAACACGCTTATTGACCAAGCGCAACCTTCGGCAGGTGCGAGCATAAACGTTCGAACAAGCCCGGTTCGGCCATGCGCTGCCGCCACCAGCGCAAGGCTGCGCCGGACTCGCCGCTGCGCCACGCGAGGTAGAAAGTTTCATCGGGCTTGGGCTCTTCCACTTCCTTTTCCACCAGCAGGCCGGCAGCAATCGCTTCGCGCGCGCAGCGTTCGGGCAGGAAGCCGAAGCCCAGCCCAGCGCACTGGTAGTCGAATTTGGCCTGCATGGTCGGCACCGTCAGCGTGTCCTGCCCCAGCACCAGGCCGACCGTGCGCGGCGCCAGCAGCCGTGCGGAATCGGCCGTGGCAATCGCGCGGTGCAGCTGCAACGCGTTGCGCCCCAGGCGGCCGGGCAGCTGCGCCAGCGGATGCTGCGGCGCGACCGCGAACACCCATTTCAACCGGCCGATGGGCTGCGACACATAACCGCCCCCGGCCGGACCGTCGCCCGGCGCGCCGACCACGAGATCGACGCGCCGGTCCAGCAAGGCCTCCCAGCTGCCGCCGAGCGTTTCCTGCACCAGGCGCAGGCGGGTTTGCTGGGTGACCTCATAGAAAGCGCGCACGTCCTGAGCCAGCACGGCGGCGCCGAACATAGAGTCAAGGCCGACTGCCAGCTCCGTTTCCCAGCCGGAGGCAACGCGCCGCACGCGCTGCTCCAGGTCGCCCGCCGCCTTGAGCAGGTAGCGTCCCTCCTTCAGCAGTTCGTGCCCGGCAGCTGTCAGTGCAACGCGCGGGCCGAAGCGCTCGAACACTTGCACCCCAAGCTCCTCTTCCAGCTTGCCGACTGTATAGGAAATGGTCGAAGGGACGCGGTACAACTCCCGCGCGGCGGCGGCAAAGGAACCGCCACGGTCGATGGCGTCCACGATTTGCAGGGCTTCCAGGCTGAGTCTAAGCATTCGATTTTTTCGATCATAGACAGGCAAATTATTCGCTTTTTAACACGATTGCCCGCACTTATACTGTGAAACATCTGATCGAAATTATCGCACAAGGAGCTAATCATGTTGCAAGTACGTAAATCTGAAGACCGCGGCGTTGCCAATTTTGGCTGGCTGGATTCGAAACACAGCTTCTCTTTCGGCCACTACTATGACCCGAACCATGTCGGTTTCGGCCCCCTGCTGGTGATCAACGAGGACAAGGTGTCGCCGGGCCAGGGTTTTGGCACCCATGGCCACCGCGACATGGAGATCATCTCGTATGTGCTGAGCGGTGCGCTGGAACACAAGGACAGCATGGGCAATGGCTCGGTCCTGCACTACGGCGACGTGCAGCGCATGACGGCTGGCACCGGCGTGCGCCACTCCGAGTACAACCACTCGAACAAGGAAGGCGTGCATTTCCTGCAGATCTGGATCCAGCCTTCGCAGGGCGGCATCGAGCCTGGCTACGAGGAAAAGCACTTTACGCCGGAGAGCAAAACCGGCGCCTTGCGGCTGATCGCATCGCCGGATGGGCGTGAGGGGTCGGTGCTGGTGCACCAGGACGCGTTGATCTACGCCTCCATCCTGAATGGCGGCGCAGGGGCCGTGCATGCGCTGGGCGCGGGGCGGCAGGCTTATGTCCACGTGATCCGCGGCACGCTGACCGTCAACGGCACCGAGCTGAAAGGTGGCGATGCTGCCAAGATTACCGGCGAGGAGTCGGTGACGCTGTCAGGTGGCGATAATGTCGAAGTTCTGCTGTTTGACCTGCCTTAAACCGGTAAACCTGGGTCTGACCCGCAGGGTCAGACCCAGTCTGCGGCGCGGCCAACGGTTCTGGTTCGAGACCGTTGGGGGTCAGACGGGACGGCCATCCGGCTTGGGGCTGACCCCTAATATCCGGGTTTTTGTTATGATTGCAGGGTTACACAACACAAAGATTGAAAGAGCATCATGCAGCCCGTAGCAGAACAACCGGTAAAAGAAGACCTGGACTACGTCACCTCGTGCGCCTTGCCGACGCCGTGGGCCCAGTTCACGCTGCATGCCTTCGTCGAACACGCGACCGGCAAGGAGCACCTGGCCATGGTGCTGGGCGATATCGGCAATGGCGAGCCTGTGCTGGCGCGCGTCCATTCCGAATGCCTGACCGGCGACGTGCTGTTCTCCCAGCGCTGCGACTGCGGCGCCCAACTCGAAGGCGCCCTGAAACGCATCGCCGAGGAAGGCCGCGGCGTGCTGCTCTACCTGCGCCAGGAAGGCCGCGGCATTGGCTTGATCAACAAGATGCGCGCCTACCGCCTGCAAGAGCAAGGTGCGGACACCGTGCAAGCCAACGAACAACTAGGCTTCAAGCCAGACCAGCGCAACTACGCCCTGGTTGAACCGATGCTCAAGCAGTTTGGGGTGAAGAGCCTGAAGCTGATGACCAACAACCCGCGCAAGATCGCGGCCATGGGCAGCCTTGGCGTCGAAGTCGCCGAACGGGTGCCGCTGCTGGTCAACCGCAATGCCTTCAACCAGCACTACCTGAATACCAAGGCGCTCAAGCTGGGGCACATGATGACCCCAGTCACCCCGCCAGCCGCCGAAGACGGCGAACTGTAATCCCCGCCTCACTCCCAGGTCTAAGGATTAGATGAAATTCACTAAACTTGCATTACTACTGACTTTGACCTGGGGCTGCGCAGCAGCCAACGCCCAGCAGGCTCCGGCCCAAGCCCCCGATGCAGTCGCCCTGCCGACACCATCGAGCACCGCGCAAAAACTCTATTCCGCCGCCAAGGCCGACCTGCTGCAGGTACGCTCGCTGCTGAAAACCGGCCGCACCCAATCCTCGGTCGGCTCCGGCTTCCTGGTCGGCACCTCCAACCTGGTGCTGACGAACTACCACGTCGTCTCGCAGTTCGCACTTGATCCGGATACCTACACCGGCGAATGGGTCGATACCGCCGGCCAGCGCGGCAATATCGAATTGCTGGCAGTCGATGTGCTGCACGACCTGGCCGTGGTGCGCGTCAACCGCTACGGCACCGGCTACTTCAAGCTGGGCGACAAGCCGGTCACCCTGACGCAAGGCCAGTACCTGTACTCGCTGGGCAATCCGCTCGACCTGGGCTTTGCCATCTCCGAAGGTTCGTTCAACGGCGTGATCGCGCGCAGCTTCTACGAGCAGCTGATGTTCACGGGCCCGATCAACGCCGGCATGAGCGGCGGCCCGAGCGTGACCGTGGATGGCGCGGTGGCCGGCATCAACGTCTCCAAGCGCCTCGATGGCGAACTGGTGTCCTTCCTGGTCCCTGCCCGCTACGCGCAAGAGCTGCTGAAGAAAGTCGATCCGGAGGCCAAGCCGCCGAAGGACTTCACCGCCATCGTCGCGCAGCAGCTTCTGGTGCACCAGAAGGCCATGATCGACCAGTTGCTGGAAAAACCGCTGTCCGCCAAGGCCATGGGACCGTACTCGGTGCCGGTGCGCGAATCGGAACAGATGCGCTGCTGGGGGCGGTCCAACGACCGCGATTCCTTCCAGGTGGAAGTCACCAATTGCCAGATGGAGTCGTCGCTGTTCGTCTCCGGCTCGCTGCAGACCGGCCAGGTGCAGATCCAGCATCAATACATGAAGAGCACGGGACTGGATGAAGTGCGCTTCGCTGTCCTGTCCAGCAACTCTTTCAAGAACGAGAGCTTCGGCAGCCACAAGGACAAGCGCCTGACCGGCCCGATGTGCACCGAACAATTCGTCAAGAACAGCAACCTGCCGATGCGCGCCGTGATGTGCGTGCGCGCCTACCGCAAGTTCGACGGCCTGTACGACTTCGCCCTGCTGACCTCCAGCACCGACGAAGGCAAGATGAACCTGCAAAGCCGCCTTGATGCGCGCGGCGTGTCCTATGAAAACGGCCTGCGTGCCTCGCGTGCCTTCCTCGAATCGCTGGCGCGCGGGGGCAGGAAATGAACGGCCCGTTCTTCATCGAGACCCTGGCGCGCAACGGCGACGTGCTGCATCGCCACCGCGTCGACAAGCTGCCGATCACCATCGGCCGCGGATACAACAACGACTTCATCCTGGACGACGCGCATACCGCGCCTACCCACGCCGTAGTAGAGCTGGCGGAAGACGGTGCGCTCGTGATGCGCG
Organism: Pseudoduganella sp. R-32; assembly: GCF_049913245.1. Lineage (NCBI taxonomy): Bacteria > Pseudomonadati > Pseudomonadota > Betaproteobacteria > Burkholderiales > Oxalobacteraceae > Pseudoduganella > Pseudoduganella sp. R-32. Next base: position 4,993,409 of record NZ_CP183987.1, read on the forward strand.
ACCTGGGCAGCCAGAACGGCATCGTGGTGCACGGCAAGCGCCAGGCTTCGGTCCCGATCAACGGCACCACCGTGGTGCGCCTCGGCCACACCCGCCTGCGCGTACGCGACGCGGCATTCCCGGTTGAAGCCGAAGTCACCGATACCACCATGCATGCCTGGGAAGGCGGCGTGCCCGCGCTGGCAGGCATGGCGCTGATTGCCCTGTTCGTCGGCGTGACCGAAGCGCTGTCCGATACGGGCGCCTTCCAGGCCATCCGTTACCTGCTGGTGATTGTCACCGGCATCGGCGCCGGCATGGTGTGGAGTGGCGTCTGGGCCCTGGCCAATCGCATTTTCGGCGGTCATGCACGCCTTGGACGCCATCTGTTCATCCTTGGCAGCGGACTGGTAGCAATCGGCGCGTGGAAGGCTTTGAGCAGCGTGCTGGCGTATGCCTGGTCGGCGGAAATGTTCACGCGCTACGGCAACCATGTGGTGATGCTGATCCTGGTGGCGATGATCTACAACCACTTGCGCACCGTGAAGCCGCACAAGCCGCGCGCCTTCATCTCATCCTGCGCCGTGTTCCTCGCCCTGGGCTCTGGCCTGATCCTGATGCGGAATTACGAGGGCGCCGGACGGCTGCGCGATGAGCTCTACATGTCGGTGATCCTGCCGCCCGAAGTCCGCCAGAGCAAAGACCACAGCGTGGATGAATTCATGAGCGATGCGGCCAAGCTGAAAGCTGCCGCCGATGAAGCGCGCAAGTCCTCGAAGCTCAAGAAGGACGACGAGGACGACGACGAGTAATCAGCTCGCGTAAGGCGCACCGCGCAGTTCGACGGTGTTGCCTTCGGGGTCGTTGACATAGATCGACGGCCCTTCGCCTTCCGCACCATAGCGTGATTCGGACGGGCCATTCGCCACGTCGTGCGCGCTCAGGTGGGCGCGGATCGCCGCCTCGTCAAACGGCTCGACGCGGAAGCAGAAATGGTCGACATTGCGCCCTTCCTTGCCCGGCGCAGCACCGCCCATCCTGCCCAGCTTTTTATCAACCGGCACCAGGTCCACCAGCGAGCTGCCAGCGCGCAGCTGGATCAGGCCGATCTCGTCCTGGCGGCGCTCGATGGTGCAGCCCAGCACTTCGGTGTAGAAGCGGATCATGCGGTCGGCGTCGACAACGCGCAGTACGATGTGGTCAATTTCGCGAATCTTGATCAACGTTTGTCTCCTTTGATTTAAGCGTCCGGAACGGGATTGCTGCCGGAGACGGGCACATAGCGCCCGCCGCGGAGTTCGAACTTCATCGCCTGGTCGACGCGCTGCGCAGGAGCATTGCCATCCTTGCCTGCCTTGCTCACCGCGCCAGTGAAACGCAGCGTCAGCGCGCTTGCACCGGCAAGCTCCCAGCGGCCTTCGATGTCATAGCATTGGCCCGGCGGCACCTTCTCGTCGGCGTAGGCTGGATCGGCAGGATGCAAGCCTTGCACGATGCCGCCCAGGCGGTCGACGCAATCGGGGCGTGAGTAGACGTTGCTGCCCTTGATCTTTTGCAGCAGGAGCGGCTGTGCTTTCACGCCGTCGGCGCCGATTGCATACAGCGCGATGACATCCACGCAATGCCCTTGCCAGCAGCTTCCCCAGGTAGCTTGCAACGCCTGCGACTTTGCAGACAATGGAGCCGTCGCCAACTGCACCCGTCCTTCAAAGCCCTGCAGGGCGAACGGCTCCTGGCGCCTGGCGATCTTCCAACCGTCCTTGCCGGGCTTGAAGGTATAGGCTGCAAGGCCGGCCGGCGTGCCGTGTGCAACTTGCGGCTCGCCGCCATCGCCTGCCGGCATCATGGTCGCCAGCAGCACGATGCGACCCGGGGAGACGCGCACCACCTGGCGCGGCAGCACGATGACGTTGCGCTTCCTGCCTTGTTTCGCATTCCAGCCGCGCGTAGCGGCGCTGGTCGGGATCGACTGCAAACGCCCGCCCTCCTCGTCGACCCACTTCGGGAATGCGATTTGCAATAGTTCGTCAGGCTGAGGGTCGGCCGCTTGTGCGATCGCCAATGCCGGCACCGCCAGCAACGCAACAAAAACAAGCTTCATCAATATTCTCCTAGATCCGCAAGCGGCGGCGGTCATTGAGGAAAGTCTCGAGCTGCGCAGGCGTCAGCACCTTGACCGGGTCGCCATGGAAGACGTACAGGTAAGGCTCCCCCCCGAGACGGTCGGTCATCTTCGCCAGCACAAGGAAACAGGTACCCAGCGGATAAACGGCCGTATCGCGCAACTGCCGCGAACACTGAACCCGCATCTCCGGGCTGAACGCCTGCCCATTCACCGGCCGCAGCACCACCTGGCCGTATTCCTCGACCGATTCCACCGCTACATCGCGGTAATCAAAAGTATCCCTAGTCATCCCGCGATCTTACCTGATCCACCTCAACACATGTGCCGTCGAAGCGCTTGAGCATCAACTTACCGCCCGGCTGCTTGACCTCCTTTTTCAAAGGCCTGGACTGACCATGTCAATCTTCTGGGACGAACTAAAGCGAATAGTCGGATTCGTGGAAGGGCGAATTGCCAAGTTGACCTACTGCTATGAAAGCGAGACCCTCAGTGTCATTTCCTTTCGAAAAGCCACCAGGCCAGAAGCCCTTCAATATCACATCATCCTGCGTGAGCGAGACGGATTGGGACGCAATTGACGCGATGAAAGACGATGACATTGTCCCGATTGAGGAATGTTCCGAGATGCAATCGCACGATTTCGAACGAGGCAGGCTGCTTTTCAATGGACGCACGCCAACACAAGAAGAAATTGAAGAAGGACGGCGCATCATCCTTCAGTACCACAACCGCTCACAAGGTGCAAAGAGTGGCAGGTGAGCATCAGGCAAGACATGCCTGGGCCGAACCGGACAAGTCCGGTCCATGGCAGTCCAACGCCGCCTTAAGATTCGACCTTCAACTCCCTAATTGCCGCTACAGCCCTATTCCAGGCCTGGCGGACCTGAATATGTTCGTGTTGAGCGCAACGCTCCGCTAACCGCATCAAGTAAGGGGCCGGTCTCTTTTCAATTTCCCTCGCCACGGCTTCTCCGTAAAAGAAATTCGAATCAGAAGCGAGCCGGCTCAATAACCTTTCGTCTCGTAGATCCATGGAGGGAATAATCGCGAGCACAGCGGCCTCGATCTCGGGATCGCTATTGTCGAGCAGATCGGTAATCAGTTGGCTCAGAGCAACTTGATCCTCAACAATAGTGGATCTTGAGGGATGGAGATCACTGAACCATAGGCCTTCCCGTTTTGCCTTCCCGACGAAATCCATGAACTCCGCAAGCGATGCAAACACGACTCTCGAATCGCCATCATGCGACAAGAAAAGAACACTTCCCTTCAAAGCGGGATGATTCAAATAGATATGATGGTCACTCGTATTCGGATCATCCAGAACAATTCCGTTGAGTACACGGACAACTGGATGCGATGCGATGGCGCACGTGCATTTTTCAGCATGAACACGATCGAGAAGATTGATTCCAATGTCCCAACGCTCCGAGTAGTCGCCATTTAGGACAGGAAAGTATCGATCTAGCTCAGGTGGCAATTTCGTCGGCTGCGCGCCCCATTCTGGCGTGACAAGTGCCCGCAATTTTGTTCACTTTGGAAACGGCCACATACCTGTCTTTCAAGCCAAGGCAAAAGGTTTGCCGCGCGCCCAGCGGTTTGACGACAGCGAGAAAGTCAGTGCGCGCACCTGGTGGTACCAGCCGGCCGGAACGAAGAGCATATCGCCAGGCTGGACGATCACTTCGATCATCGTGGCCTGGCGCGCCAGCGGGTAGCGTTCGAAATCTGGCGCTTCGGGATCGAACGGGCTGCCGAACAAGACCGGATTGGCCTCGCGGGTGTAAAGGAACTCGTCGTGGTGCGGCGGCGCGAGGAAAATCCGCTTGCTGCCCCAGACCTGCGCGAAAATGTTGTCGTCAAAGTCGCTGTGCAGCGGCGTGACAGTTCCGGCGGGGCCGATCCAGAAGCGCGGCGGCCCCATCTTTTCGAAATACGCCGGCCAGTGGCACAGGCTATTCAACTCGCGCAGTTCGAGGTTGCCGAGGTATGGCGGCAAGCCTTCAGCCACATCGGCGAGATCGAGATACTCGCGCATGGTCATGTCCTGCATCGCGCGGTCGGGTGCGAAGGCCGTGCCGATGTAGTCGCCAACGCGTGCGCGCACGTGTACATCACCAAAGCGCTCTCGCAGCACTTCCGGACCGAGCGCGCAGATCGGCCAGCGTGCAACTGCGCCGGGAATCAGGAATGGCAGCCCTTCACGCGCCCGTGTGCGGAACGCGGTTGCGCTCATCGGGCGTACGCGCGGCACGGCATCGATGGCCGGCAACGCGCGGGCTGCCGCGCGGATGGCTTCACGCATCTCCTGCATCGAAGACACGCCTCGCACCGCTGCATCGCGGCGCTCGCGCGCTTCGGCTTTGGCGGCTTGCGCCGCCTCCCCGTCCGGTACGTTGCGCGAAGCTTCGAGCGGCGGCAGGCGCGACGCAGCAAGCGCTGCGCCGGGCGCCGGTTCGCGCTGCTGCTGGCGTGACGTCATGGATTTACGCCCCCTGGCGCAGCACCAGCAGCGCTACAGCTTCGGCATTGATGCCTTCTTCTCGGCCGAGATAGCCGAGCTTTTCGTTGGTCTTGGCCTTCACGTTCACATGGCCGTCCGGCACGCCGAGGTCAGCGGCAATATTGGCCGCCATGGTTGCAATGTGCGGCGCCATCTTCGGGCGCTGGGCGATGATGGTGCAGTCCACATTGCCGATATCGTAGCCTGTTGCGCGCACGCGCTTGGCGGCCTCGCGCAGCAGCACGCGCGAATCGGCGCCGCGGAATTCTTCGGCCGTATCCGGGAAGTGCTTGCCGATATCGCCCAGTGCCGCCGCACCGAGGATGGCGTCGGTGATCGCATGCAGCAGCGCGTCTGCGTCCGAGTGCCCAAGCAGGCCGCGTTCGTGCGGGATATCGACCCCGCCAAGAATCAGCTTGCGGCCTTCAACCAGGCGGTGCGAGTCATAGCCCTGGCCGATGCGGAATGGGAGTTGCGTCATTTTGAATCCTGTCCTAAATACATTTCTGCGATCGCGATATCGGTCGGCAGCGTGACCTTCAAATTGCGGGGATGGCCTTCCACCAGTTTCGGCGAGAAGCCTAGCATCTCGACGGCACTGGCGTCATCGGTGATGGCGTTCGGGTCCGGCGCCAGCGCCAGGGCGCGCAGCAGCAGCGCGTACGAGAACATCTGCGGCGTCTGCGCCAGCCACAGGCCGTCGCGCGGCGTGGTCTGCAAAGTGCCATTGCGCGTGGACTTTACCGTGTCCACCACCGGCAGGGCAAGCAGCCCCCCGCCCTCGTGGTCGCCGACAGCGGCAATCAGCTTTGCGATCAGGGCCGGCGTCAGGCCGGGACGTGCAGCGTCGTGCACCAGCACCATGTCGTCATCGCCCACGTTGGCGCGAATGGCGCGCAAGCCGTTCAGGATCGAATCCATGCGCGTAGCGCCGCCGCAGCGCAGGACCGTCACGCCAAGTTCGGGCGTGATGGAATCGATATAGCCGTCGCCCGCGCTCACCACCACATAGGTATGCGCAATCAGTTCGCTGCGGCGAAACGCTTCAAGCGTGTGCTGCAGCATCGGCACGCCGTTGATGGGCAAGTACTGTTTGGGGCTGGCGGCCGCCATGCGCGCGCCAACGCCGGCGGCGGGAATCAATGCGAAGTATCGCTTCATTTTCTGCTACGTGACTTCCTTAAAATGGTTTGTATCTCGCCGTTGCACGCCTTGCTCAGGCGGGCGTATTCTGCCGGCGAATCGATCAGCGCCTGCTGCACCTCCACCTTGGCCATTTCGGCCTTGATGTACGGCAGCCAGCCGCTGTCGATCTCGTGGGCCAGGGCCGAGCGCGCGGTGCCGGCCGGGGCATAGAGCGGCTTGGCCTCGAAGCGCCGCGCCAATGCGGACCGCACGATTTCCTCGACCTTGACCAGGTGGTCCATGTAGGCGTTCATGTGGCGCAGTTCGTGCGTCAGGATCTCCGCGTAACCGCAAGTCCCCGGCGGGAATTCATTGCCAACATAAATGCGCACTGGCGCGTACGTCAACTGCACCTTGATCCGCGGCGCCACGCACTCGTAGCCGCTGGCCGGGTCGGTGAGCATCGGACCATCGAGGGCGATCTGCACGCGCGACTCGGTGCGGGTCAGGCCCAGCACATAGCCGGTGGCCGGCATCTTTTCGGTGCGCATGGCCGAGAGCTGCTTGTACGACAGCTGTGTATTGACGGTGTAGCCGTTCTGGCGCGCCGACAGCACTGAGACTGTCTTGCTGATCGTATCTTCGCAGCGGATCTGGAACGGCGTGCGCTGCACCGGCGCTGCCTGCGCCTGGTTTGCCGCGAGGGCTCCAACCAGTAGCAGGCAGCGCATGCCGTTCATGGCCTCAGTCCAGCTTCCAGGCGCCGGCGCGCAGCTTGTCGAGCCAGAAGGCGCCGATCACGGTCTTGACGTCGGTGATCTTGCCGCTGCGGACCCAGTCCAGCATTTCATCCACGCTGGCGGTAATGGTTTCGATGAATTCACCGTCGTCCAGCTTGACTTCGCCAGCGGTCAGGCCGCGCGCCAGGTAGATGTCCAGGTGCTCGTCCGAGTAGGCGATGGCGTTGTGGATGGTGCTCACGAATTGCCAGTCGGCGGCGGTGTAGCCGGTTTCCTCTTCCAGCTCACGCATGGCGCAGGCCAGAGGGTCTTCACCCGGGTCGATCTTGCCGGCGGGGAGCTCGATGAAGACGCGGTCGTTGGGGTAGCGGTATTGGCGCTCCAACAGGACCTTGCCGTTATCGAGCACGGGGATGATGACTACAGCGCCGGGATGGCGGATGTATTCGCGCTTGGTGTGCTTGCCGTCGGGCAGGCTGACCGTGTCGCGGTGGACTTTGAGGAAGCCGCCGTCGTAGGCGATGCTGCCGTCTATCTTGGTTTCTTTTAGGTGTTTGTCCATGGTTGCTTTTTAAACCGGTAAACCTGGGTCAGACCCAAAGGGTCTGACCCTCAACGGTCTCCAGGTCATGGGGTTGGTTCTGGGCCTTTGACTAATTGAGAAGGTCAAAGGCGTACAACCCAATCACAGGCTTTGAGACCCAGGTTTACCGGTTCTATTAGTGGTGTTTACGCAGGTAGCGTACCACGAAGCCAGGAAATGCAAACACCAGGAAGGCGAAAGCCGCGACCCAGTAGAACTCCCAGTTCTGCGGAAACTCGGTGCCGATGCGGGATTCGAGCGCAATGCCGATGCCGCCAACGACAACATACAGCACTGCCAGTTCCGCCAGCCGCACCAGGAATGGCTTGCGTGCGGCTTTCAGCGGAACCAGGGCAAATACCTTCTCGTTCAGGAAAGGCAGGTTGGCGGCCACCACTGCAAGCAGGATGACCAGCCAGGATGAAGCATTGACGTCCATCTATCAGGAAGCCAGGGTCTTCTGCATCGCCGCCATGCAGGCGTTCAGCAGAGGGCCTGGGATCATGCCCAGCACCACGACGGCCAGGCCGTTCAGTGCCAGCACGACACCCTTGTCGGTGGTGACGGACAGAGGAGTGGTGTCAGCCGGCTCGTCGAACCACATCACTTTCACGATGCGGATGTAGTAGAACGCGCCCACCAGCGAGAACATCACTGCAAACACGGTCAGCCACACAGCGCCTGTCGCCAGCACCGATTGCAGCACCGCAAACTTGGCGGCAAAGCCCATCATCGGCGGCACGCCGGCCAGCGAGAACATCAGCACGGACATCAGCACTGCGTAGCCCGGGCTGCGCTTGGACAGGCCTTTGAAGTCGTTGATTTCTTCGGCTTCAAAGCCCTGGCGCGCCAGCACCATGATCAGGCCAAACGAGCCGACGGTGGTCAGCACGTAGGTGATCGCGTAGTACATGGCGGACGAGTAGGCGGCGGCGCCATTGGCCGTCTCGTGGCCCACAACGCCGGCCATCAGGCCCAGCAGCACGAAGCCCATTTGCGCGATGGTGGAGTAAGCCAGCATGCGTTTCAGGTTGGTCTGTGCGATGGCGGTCAGGTTGCCGATGGCCAGCGACAGCACGGCCAGGATCATCAGCATCTGCTGCCAGTCGCCAGCCGCAGGGCGCATGCCTTCCACCAGCAGGCGCACGCAGATGGCGAAGGTCGCCAGCTTCGGAGCGCCGCCCAGCAGCAGGGTCACGCCGGTTGGAGCGCCTTGGTAGACGTCCGGTACCCACATATGGAACGGAACGGCGCCCAGTTTGAACGCCAGGCCGGCCACCACGAACACCAGGCCGAAGGTCAGGATGGTCGGGTTGACGGTACCGGAGCCGATCTTGTCAGCCACGCGGGAGATATCCAGCGAACCGGTCGCGCCATACAACATCGACATGCCATACAGCAGGAAGCCGGAAGCCAGCGCGCCCAGGATGAAGTACTTCATCGCAGCTTCGGTTGCGCGGGCGTCGTCGCGGCGCAGGGCCACCAGGGCGTACAGCGACAGGGACATCAGTTCCAGGCCCAGGTAAATGGTCAGGAAGTTGTTGGCCGAGATCATCACCATCTGGCCCAGCAGGGAGAACAGCGCCAGGACGTAGAACTCGCCGCCCAGGTTACCGCCCAACATGCCGCGGTCGGTGGAATACTGGCGTGCATACACCAGCGTCATCGCCATGGTCAGGTAGGAGAACAGTTTCAGCAGGTTGCCCATCGGGTCGCTGATGAACATGTTCGAGAACGCGTACACCGTGCTGCCGGATGTGTAGTCGGCAAAGCTGAAGAAGGCCGCGCCCACCAGGGTCGCCAGCGTCAGCATATAAGTGATCGCACGTTTGCCCTCTGCCAGGAACATGTCGATCAGCAGGATCGCCGAAGCGGCGATCAGCAGAAAGACTTCTGCGTAGAGCGGGATCAGGTTAGTGGTATTCATGAAAACTTGGTCCTATTTGCAATCAAGGGGCCACGGCTGGCAGCTTGCTTTGAGCCGCATGCGCCAGCAGGTCGGCCACGGAAACCTGCATCACGTCGGTGAATGGCGCTGGGTACAGGCCCATCACCAACACAGCGATCGCCAGGATGCCCAGCATCAGGAACTCGCGGTTGTTAACGTCGGTCAGCTCTTCCACGTGCTTGTTGGTGATGGCGCCGAAGATCACGCGCTTGGCCATCCACAGGGAGTAAGCCGCGCCGAAGATCAGGGCGGTAGCCGCCAGGATGCCGGTCACGAAGTTGAACTGCACGGCGCCCAGGATCACCATGAACTCGCCCACGAAGCCGGAGGTGGCTGGCAGGCCGCAGTTAGCCATGGAGAACAGGATGAACAGTGCGGCGAACTTGGGCATCTTGTTCACGACGCCACCGTAGTCGGCGATCTGGCGCGAATGCATGCGGTCATACAGCACGCCGATGCACAGGAACATCGCGCCGGAGATGAAGCCGTGCGACACCATCTGCACGATACCGCCCTGCACCGCCATCTCGTTGAACATGAAGAAGCCCAGGGTCACGAAGCCCATGTGCGCGATGGACGAATACGCCACCAGTTTCTTCATGTCCTTCTGCACCAGGGCCACCAGGCCGATGTAGATCACGGCGATCAGGGACAGCACGATCACCATCGGCGCCAGCTTGTGCGAAGCGTCAGGCACGATCGGCAGCGAGAAACGCAGGAAGCCGTAAGCACCCAGCTTCAGCATGATCGCGGCCAGCACGGCGGAACCGCCGGTCGGCGCTTCCACGTGCACGTCCGGCAGCCAGGTGTGGACCGGGAACATCGGCACCTTCACGGCGAAGGCCATGAAGAAGGCGAAGAAGATCGCAACCTGCTCGCCCATGGTCAGCGGCAGCTTGTGCCAGGCCAGGATATCGAAGCTACCGGACTTGTTGTACAGGTAGATGATGGCAACCAGCGTCAGCAGCGAACCGAAGAAGGTGTACAGGAAGAACTTGAACGCTGCGTAGATGCGGTTGGCACCACCCCACACGCCGATGATGATGTACATCGGGATCAGGGTCGCTTCGAAGAAGAAGTAGAACAGCAGGCCGTCCATGGCGGCGAACACGCCGATCATCAGGCCCGACAGGATCAGGAACGCGCCCATGTACTGCGCCACGCGTTCGGTGATCACTTCCCATGCCGAGATCACCACGATCACGGTGATGAAGGCGGTCAGCGGAATGAACCACATCGACAGGCCGTCAATGCCCAGCGAGTAGAAGATGTTGAAGCGCTCGATCCAGGCGGCCTTCTCGACGAACTGCATGCCGTGGGCCGCCTTGTCGAACTGCGTCATCAGCGGGATGGTCGGCACCAGGGATACCAGGGCGCCCACCAGCGACAGCACGCGCACCATGCCGGCCCGCGTATCGCGGCCGATGGCCAGTACGATCAGGCCGAAGACGATCGGTACCCAGATCGACAGGCTGAGGTAAGGAGGTAGAGTATTAATCGTTGACTGCATTTGTTATCTCTTTTGCGTCAGCTGTTAAGCGTGCCAAAACGGCAGGAAGTACACCAGGAAGCCCAGGATACCGATGATCATCACGAAGGCGTAGTGATAGATGTAGCCGGTCTGGAACACTTTGGTGACACTGGAGAACCAGCCCACCACTTTCGCCGAACCGTTCACCATCAGACCATCGATGATGGCGCGGTCGCCAGCAGCCCACAGGCCTTCGCCCAGCAGGCGCGCGCCGCGGGCAAAGACAGCCTCGTTGAACTTGTCCATGTAGTACTTGTTGTCCAGCAGGGTGTGCAGGAACTTGAACTTCTCATAGAACCAGGCAGGAACCTTCGGATTGACCATGTAGCAGTAGTAAGCCGAAGCCACGCCCGCAATCGCCAGCCACAGGGGCAGCGTGGTCAGGGAGTGGATTGCCATGGCAACCGGGCCATGGAATTCTTCCGCCAGTTCGTGCATCGCGTGGTGGTTTTCACCGACGAAGATCACGTCCTTGAAGAAGCTGCCAAACAGCATAGGTTCGATCGCGATCGCGCCGATGATGACCGACGGGATAGCCAGCAGGATCAGCGGCAGGGTCACTACCAGGCCCGGCGAATGCGGCTTCTCGCCCGGAGCCAGGCCGTGGTGGCCGTGGTCGTCTTCTTCGCTTTCGTCAGCGTGGTGCGAATCGTGCGCGTGGTGGTGTTCCTTGCCGAAGTTCTCAGGGCCGTGGAACACGACGAAGTACATGCGGAAGGAGTAGAACGCGGTCACGAACACGCCCGCCAGCACGGCAAAGTTGGCAAAGCCAGCGCCCGGCAGGTGGGTTGCGTGCACGGCTTCGATGATCATGTCCTTCGAGTAGAAGCCGGAGAAGAACGGGGTACCGATCAGCGCCAGGGAGCCCAGCAGCGAGGTAATCCAGATGATCTTCAGGTACTTCTTCAGGCCGCCCATATTGCGGATGTCCTGGTCGTGGTGCATCGCCATGATGACAGCGCCGGCGCCCAGGAACAGCAGCGCCTTGAAGAAGGCGTGGGTCATCAGGTGGAACACGGCCACCGAGTAAGCGGAGGCGCCCAGCGCCACGGTCATGTAGCCCAGCTGCGACAGGGTCGAGTAAGCCACCACGCGCTTGATGTCGTTCTGGATGATGCCCATGAAGCCCATGAACAGCGCGGTAATCGAGCCGATCACCAGGATGAACGACAGCGCTGCGTCCGACATTTCGAACAGCGGCGACATGCGGGTCACCATGAAGATACCGGCGGTAACCATGGTTGCCGCGTGAATCAGTGCGGAGATCGGGGTCGGGCCTTCCATCGAGTCAGGCAGCCAGACGTGCAGCGGGAACTGCGCCGACTTGCCCATGGCGCCGATGAACAGGCAGATGCAGGCCACCGAGATCAGCGCCCAGCCGAAGCCCGGCAGGGTGCCGTTGACCAGCACGTCCTTCTTGGCAAACACTTCCTGGTAGTCCATGGAACCGGTGTAGGCCAGGATGATGCCGATGCCCAGGATGAAGCCGAAGTCGCCCACGCGGTTGACCAGGAAGGCCTTCATGTTGGCGAAGATGGCGGTCGGACGGGTGTACCAGAAACCGATCAGCAGGTAGGACACCAGGCCCACAGCTTCCCAGCCGAAGAACAGCTGCAGGAAGTTGTTCGACATCACCAGCATCAGCATGGAGAAGGTGAACAGCGAGATGTAGGAGAAGAAGCGGTTGTAGCCTTCGTCTTCAGCCATGTAGCCGATGGTGTAGATGTGAACCATCAGCGACACGAAGGTCACCACGTTCATCATCATCGCGGTCAGCGCGTCGATCTGGAAGCCGACGGCCAGCTTGACGCTGCCCACGGTCATCCAGCGGTACACGTCACCGTTGAAGGTGGCGCCATCCATCACCTGCAGCAGGGTCTGGAACGAGATCAGGAAAGCGATCAGCACGCCCAGGATGGTCGCGGTATGCGACACCTTACGGCCGACGACATTGCCGAAGAACTTGGTGCCCAGCAGGCCCGCGATTGCGGAACCTGCCAGCGGCGCCAGCGGAACGGCCAGAAGGAGGGTTGGGTTAAGTTGCCCCGTCATGATTTACCTTATCTATTTTTCGAGGTTTTAACTTAGCCTTTGAGGCTGTCCAGGTCTTCCACGTTGATGGTGTCCAGGTTACGGAACATCACCACCAGGATCGCGAGGCCGATTGCCGATTCGGCAGCCGCCACGGTCAGGATGAAGAAGACGAAGATCTGCCCGGCCGCGTCGCCCAGGTAGTGCGAGAACGCGATGAAGTTCATGTTCACTGCCAGAAGCATCAGTTCGATGGCCATCAGCAGGACGATGACGTTCTTGCGGTTCAGGAAAATACCGACGATCGAGATCGCGAACAGGATCGCGCCAAGGACCAGGTAATGAGCCAGGGATAAAGTCATGGTGCCTCCTTCGTTTCCGCTGCTGCGACCGGAGCGTGGACGGTGGCGTCCATCTTCACGATCTTCAGGCGGTCATTGCGCTTGACGCGGACGGCAACGCCCGGGTCGATAGCCTTGGTGTCTTTGCGCTTGCGCAGGGTCAGGGCCACGGCGGCAACGATAGCCACCAGCAGGACCACGGCTGCGATTTCAAATGCGTAGACGTACTCGGTGTAGATCTTCAGGCCCAGCGCCTTGGTCTGGCCGATGCTGTTGGCCGCCTCAGGCACCGCGGTGCCGGTGGACGGGAACGAGCGCCAGATCACGGCAGCCATTTCCAGCACGATCACACCGCCGATGATGGAAGCAACCGGCAGGTAATTCCAGAAGCCCGCGCGCAGCTTGTCGAGGTCGATGTCGATCATCATCACGACGAACAGGAACAGGACCATGACGGCGCCGACGTACACCAGCACCAGCACGATGGACAGGAATTCGGCTTTCAGCAGCATCCAGATGCCGGCCGCCTGGAAGAAGGCCAGCACCAGGTACAGCGCCGCATGCACCGGATTGCGTGCAGTAATAACGCGCAGCGATGCCAGCACCAGGATGGCAGCGAACACGTAGAACAAAATAGAAGTGAAGTTCATTTTTATTAGCCTCGGCGATCAGCGGTACTTGGCATCGGCCGCGCGGTTAGCCGCGATTTCCGCTTCGTAGCGGTCGCCTACGGCCAGCAGCATCTCTTTGGTGTAGTACAGGTCACCGCGTTTTTCGCCGTGGTATTCCAGTACGTGCGTCTCGACAATCGAGTCCACCGGGCAGGATTCTTCGCAGAAGCCGCAGAAGATGCACTTGGTCAGGTCGATGTCGTAGCGGGTGGTACGGCGGCTGCCGTCGTCACGCTGCTCCGACTCGATGGTGATCGCCATCGCCGGGCAAACTGCTTCGCACAGCTTGCAGGCGATGCAGCGCTCTTCGCCGTTCGGATAACGGCGCAGGGCGTGCAGGCCGCGGAAACGCGGCGAGATCGGGGTTTTCTCTTCAGGGAACTGGACGGTGATCTTCTTGGCAAACATGTATTTGCCGGTCAGCGCCATCCCCTTGAACAGTTCGGTCAGCAAGAAGCTGCCGAAGAAATCTTTCAATCGGTCCATTCTGTATTCGCTCTCTTACTTCCAAATATTCCAGGAGGTCTGCATCCAGGTCGCCACGAACACCAGGTACACCAGGGTCAGTGGGATGAACACTTTCCAGCCCAAACGCATGATCTGGTCATAGCGATAACGTGGGAACGTTCCGCGGGTCCAGATGAACAGCGACACGATGAAGAAGGTCTTGATGAACAGCCAGAAGAAGCCGCCGAACACGCCGCCGATTTCCAGCGCTGCGATCGGTGCGGACCAGCCGCCCAGGAACATGATCGAAGCCAGCAGGCCGATCAGGATCATGTTGGCGTATTCCGCCAGGAAGAACATCGCGTAAGCCATGCCGCCGTATTCGACCATGTGGCCGCCGACGATCTCGGATTCGCCTTCCACCACGTCGAACGGGTGGCGGTTACATTCAGCCAGGCCGGACACCAGGTACACGACGAAGATCGGCAGCAGCGGCAGCCAGTTCCAGGAGAACAGGTTCAGGCCCATGGCAGCCATGGTGCCCTTCTGCTGGCCGGCCACGATCTCGGACAGGTTCAGCGAACCGGAAACCATCAGCACGATCACCAGGGCGAAGCCCATGGCGATTTCGTAGGACACCATCTGTGCCGATGCACGCATCGCGCCCATGAAGGAGTACTTCGAGTTGGCGGACCAGCCGGCGATGATGATGCCGTACACCTCCATCGAGGCGATCGCCATGATCAGCAGCAGGCCGGCGTTCACGTCGGCCAGGGCGGCGCCCGGGGCGAACGGCACCACGGACCAGCAAGCCAGTGCCGGCATGATGGTCATCACAGGACCGATGAAGAACAGGGACTTGTTCGACTTGGTCGGGACGATGATCTCTTTGAAGAGCAGTTTCAGTGCGTCGGCGATCGGCTGCAGCAGGCCGTTCGGGCCCACGCGGTTCGGGCCGATACGGATCTGGATCCAGCCCAGCAGCTTACGCTCCCACAGGGTCAGGTAGGCCACCAGGCCCATCAGAGGCAGGGTCACGCACAGGATCTTGGCCATGGTCCAGACGAACGGCCAGAAGGTGCCGAGGTTGGCCTCGCCCATCACTTTAATCGAATCAATCATTTCTGGCAGAGCCATTACTTGCCCTCCCCTGCTTTAGCAACGGTGATGTCACCGAACATCGCGCCCAGCATCGCGGTCGATGCGTGTGCGGCGGACACGCGCACCACGTTCGCTGGCAGGCCGGCGTCGATGGTCGCTTCCAGGATCGCAAAGCCGGAGCCCTGCTTCACTTCAACCTTGTCGCCGGCCTTCACGCCGATCTGCTGCGCAGCGGCAGTAGACAGGTGCGCTTTCGGAGCGGCAGCATCGGTGGTCGCCAGCAGCGGGCCGGAACGGCGCGCCAGGGCGTCGGCGAAGTAGATCGGCACGTCGGCGAGGCGCTGCAAGCCGGTCGCGGTGAACGGCACGCCGGCAACGGCAGCCTTGCGCGACACGTTCGACAGCTTGGCCGACAGGTCGGACGCGCCTTTTTCGAACAGTTCGTCGCGGATCGATTCCGAGGTCTCGTAGTCGAAGCCGCCCAGGCCGAGGATGTTGCCCAGTACGCGCAGCACTTTCCAGGCCGGACGGGCGTCGCCCATTGGCTTGACGGTGCCGTTGAAGGACTGCAGGCGGCCTTCGGCGTTGACGAAGGAGCCGGAAGTCTCGGCGAACGGCGCCACTGGCAGCAGCACGTCGGCGTACTCCATGCCGTGCTTGAAGGCCGACATCACGACCACCATGTCGGCGGCGTTCAGCGCGGTCTTGGCAGCTTGCGGGTTGGCAGCGTCCAGTTCCGGCTCGGCGTTCAGCAGCACATAGGCTTTCTTCTGCACGGAGAAGGCTGGCGCCGCGTTCTTCGCGGTGGCGCCGACCAGGTAGCCGCCAACGGTGTTGGCTGCTTCGGTCAGGTAGCCCAGCTTGGCGCCGGTTTGTTCAGCGATCCACTGTGCGGCAGCGTGCAGCTTCGACGCTTCCGGATGCGCCACGGCGGCGTTACCCAGGAAGATAGCTTTGCGCTCGCCGCCCACCAGCGATTCAGCGATGGCTTCTGCTTCGGCCGAGGCGACCACGCCTTCGAAACCGGCCGGAGCGGCAACGCCCTTCGCCTTGGCCACAGCGGACACTACGCCGGACAGCGCGGCCAGCCAGTCGGTCGGCGCAGCGATAATCTTGTTGGCGGTGGTGATCAGGTTTTCAGTGTCGGCAGCGTGCAGCACGGACAGCTTGCCGCCGGCTTTCACGGCCGCGCGGATGCGGGTCGCGAACAGCGGGTGGTCCTTGCGCAGGAAGGAACCGATCACGAACACGCGCTGCAGCGAGCTCAGTTCAGCAATCGGCATGCCCAGCCACGGCTTCACTTCGCCATCCAGCGCGAAGTCGGACTGGCGCAGGCGGAAGTCCACGTTCTCGGAACCCACGCCGTGCATCAGCTTCTTCAGCAGGGCCAGTTCTTCCACGGTGGAGTGCGCGGTGCCGTAGGCAGCCAGCGAGTCCGCGCCGTGTTCGTGCTTGATGTTCTTCAGGCCGTGCGCCACGTATTCCAGCGCGACTTGCCATTCAACTTCTTTCCACTCGCCGCCCTGCTTCAGCATCGGCTTGGTCAGGCGCTCGGCGCTTTCCAGCGCTTCGTAGGAGTAGCGGTCCTTGTCGGAAATCCAGCACTCGTTGACTGCTTCGTTCTCGAACGGCAGCACGCGCTTCACGGAGCCCTGCTTCACTTGCACGATCAGGTTCGCGCCGGTGGAGTCGTGCGGGGAGACCGATTTGCGGCGCGACAGTTCCCAGGTACGGGCGCTGTAGCGGAATGGACGCGAGGTCAGCGCGCCGACCGGGCACAGGTCGATCATGTTGCCCGACATTTCGGAGCTCACTGCTTCGCCCACGAAGGTGGTGATCTCGGAATGCTCGCCGCGGCCCAGCATGCCCAGTTCCATCACGCCGGCCACTTCCTGGCCAAAACGCACGCAACGGGTGCAGTGGATGCAACGCGACATTTCTTCCATCGCCACCAGCGAGCTGCCGGCCTTCGGCGGCACAACGCGCTTCTCTTCTTCGTAGCGGGACTCCATCTTGCCGTAGCCTACGGCCAAGTCCTGCAGCTGGCACTCACCGCCCTGGTCGCAGATCGGGCAATCCAGCGGGTGGTTAATCAGCAGGAATTCCATCACCGACTTCTGTGCTTGCACAGCCTTGTCGGAGGCGGATTTCACGACCATGCCAGCCGATACCGGCGTGGCGCATGCTGGCAAAGGCTTAGGCGCCTTCTCAACTTCGACCAGGCACATACGGCAGTTCGCAGCGATCGACAATTTCTTGTGATAGCAGAAGTGCGGGATGTAGGTACCCAGCTTGTTGGCGGCGTCCATCACCATGCTACCCGCAGGGACTTCTACCTTTTTGCCGTCAATTTCGATTTCAACCATGATAATCGCAGCTTAGTAAGCCGAAACAGGCACCAGGCAGTGCTTGTGTTCGACGTGATATTCAAATTCTTCGCGGAACTGCTTGACGAAGGCGCGTACCGGCATGGCGGCAGCATCGCCCAGCGCGCAGATGGTGCGGCCCTGGATGTTGTCGGCGATGGAGTTCAGCATGTCCAGGTCCGAAGGACGGCCCTGGCCGTTCTCGATACGGTGGATCATGCGGTACATCCAGCCGGTGCCTTCACGGCACGGGGTGCACTGGCCGCACGACTCTTCAAAGTAGAAGTAGGACAGGCGTTCCAGGGCCTTCACCATGCAGCGCGTCTCGTCCATCACGATCACGGCGCCCGAACCCAGCATGGAGCCGGCTTTGGCGATCGAATCGTAATCGAGGTCAGTCTGCATCATGATCTCGCCGCGGATCACCGGAGCGGACGAACCGCCAGGGATCACGGCCTTGATCTTCTTGCCGCCGCGCATGCCGCCAGCCAGCTCCATCAGCTTGGCGAACGGAGTGCCCAGCGGGACTTCGTAGTTGCCCGGACGCTCAACGTCGCCCGAGATCGAGAAGATCTTGGTGCCGCCGTTGTTAGGCTTGCCCAGGCCGAGGTAGTTTTCGGCGCCGATGTTCAGGATGAACGGAACGGCCGCGAAAGTCTCGGTGTTGTTGATGGTGGTCGGCTTGCCGTACAGGCCGAACGAGGCCGGGAAAGGCGGCTTGAAGCGCGGCTGGCCTTTCTTGCCTTCCAGCGATTCCAGCAGCGCGGTTTCTTCGCCGCAGATGTAGGCGCCGTAGCCATGGTGGGCGTGCAGCTGGAAGCTGAACTCCGAACCCATGATCTTGTCGCCCAGGAAGCCGGCGGCGCGCGCTTCTTCCAGCGCTTCTTCAAAGCGCAGGTATTCCTGGAAGATCTCGCCGTGGATGTAGTTGTAGCCCACGGTGATACCCATCGCGTACGCACCGATGGCCATGCCTTCGATCAGCGAATGCGGGTTGTAGCGGATGATGTCGCGGTCTTTGAATGTGCCCGGTTCGCCTTCGTCGGTGTTGCAGACGAGGTATTTCTGGCCAGGGAACTGGCGCGGCATGAAGGACCATTTCAGGCCGGTCGGGAAACCCGCACCGCCGCGGCCGCGCAGGCCGGAGGTCTTCAGGTCGGCGATGATCTGCTCTGGAGGAATCTTCTCTTCCAGGATGCGGCGCAGCGCCGAGTAGCCGCCACGCTTGACGTAGTCGGCCAGACGCCAGTTGTCGCCGTTCAGATCCTTCAGGATCAGGGGGTTGATGTGACGGTCGTGCAGGGAAGTCATTTCTTGAGCTCCTCCACGAGGGCGTCCAGTTTGTCGTTGCTCATGTGGGAACACATGCGGTGG
This sequence comes from Pseudoduganella sp. R-32, assembly GCF_049913245.1. NCBI lineage: Bacteria > Pseudomonadati > Pseudomonadota > Betaproteobacteria > Burkholderiales > Oxalobacteraceae > Pseudoduganella > Pseudoduganella sp. R-32. The sequence continues at coordinate 5,012,274 of NZ_CP183987.1, forward strand.
TTGTTGACCAGGATGACCGGTGCGTCGCCGCAGGCGCCCATGCACTCCCCTTCCATCAGCGTGAACGCACCGTCTTCGGTGGTGCCGCGGAAGTCGATGCCCAGCTTGGCCTTCAGGTGCTCGGCAGCTTTCACGCCGCCCGACAGAGCGCATGGCAGGTTGGTGCACACGGTGATCTTGTGCTTGCCGACCGGCTTCAGGTTGTACATATTGTAGAAAGTCGCGACTTCCTGCACGGCGATGGCCGGCATGCGGATGTAGTCCGCGATTTCCTTCATGGTTTCTGGCGACAGCCAGCCCAGTTCAACCTGGGCGTGGGCCAGCGCGGCCATCACGGCCGACTGGCGCTGGTCGGCCGGATACTTGGCCAACTCGCGGTCGATTTTTTTATAGCATTCTTGGGATAACAGCATTTCTTGCCCTTAGCGGTCGATTTCACCGAAAACGATGTCCTGGGTACCGATGATGGTCACGGCGTCGGCGATCATGTGGCCGCGCGACATTTCGTCCAGACCCTGCAGGTGGGCGAAGCCCGGTGCGCGGATCTTCATACGGTATGGCTTGTTGGCGCCATCGGAGATCAGGTAGATGCCGAATTCGCCTTTCGGGTGTTCCACCGCGCTGTACGCTTCGCCCGGCGGCACGTGGAAGCCTTCGGTGAACAGCTTGAAGTGGTGGATCAGCGATTCCATATTGGTCTTCATGTCCACGCGGTTAGGCGGAGCGACCTTGCGGTTGCTGGTCATGACAGGACCCGGGTTGGCTTTCAGCCATGCCACGCACTGCTTGATGATCCTGTTCGACTGGCGCATCTCTTCCACGCGCACCAGGTAGCGGTCGTAGCAATCGCCGTTGGTACCGACCGGGATGTCGAAGTCCATCTTGTCGTAGACCTCGTACGGCTGCTTCTTGCGCACGTCCCAGGCGATGCCCGAGCCGCGCAGCATGGCGCCGGTGAAGCCCATGGCCATTGCGTCTTCAGGAGACACCACGCCCACGCCGACGGTACGCTGTTTCCAGATACGGTTGTCGGTCAGCAGGGTTTCGTATTCATCGACATAGGTCGGGAAACGCTTGGTGAAGTCTTCGATGAAGTCGAGCAGCGAACCCTGGCGGTTCTCGTTACGCTCTGCCAGCGCTTTCGCGTTGCGGATCAGCGATGCCTTGTACTGCGGCATGGCGTCCGGCAGGTCGCGGTACACGCCGCCCGGACGGTAGTAAGCCGCGTGCATGCGCGCGCCCGACACTGCTTCGTAGCAGTCCATCAGGTCTTCGCGGTCGCGGAATGCGTACAGGAACGGGCCCATGGCGCCCACGTCCAGCGCGTGCGCGCCCAGCCACAGCAGGTGGTTCAGCAGGCGGGTGATTTCGTCGAACATCACGCGGATGTACTGCGCGCGCACCGGCACATCCAGGCCCAGCAGCTTCTCGATCGCCATCACGTAGGCGTGCTCGTTGGACATCATGGACACATAGTCCAGGCGGTCCATGTACGGCACGGATTGCAGGTAGGTCTTCTGCTCGGCCAGCTTCTCGGTGGCGCGGTGCAGCAGGCCGATATGCGGGTCGGCGCGCTGGATCACTTCACCATCCAGCTCCAGCACCAGGCGCAGCACGCCGTGCGCCGCAGGGTGCTGCGGACCAAAGTTCAGGGTGTAATTCTTAATTTCAGCCATTTCTTACTTCCCGTAGTTTTCTTCGCGGATCACGCGCGGCACGTTTTCGCGCGGCTCGATGGTCACAGGCTGGTAGACAACGCGCTTCTGCTCCTGGTCATAGCGCATTTCAACGTAGCCCGACACTGGGAAGTCCTTGCGGAATGGATGGCCGATGAAACCGTAGTCGGTCAGGATGCGGCGCAGGTCGTTGTGGCCTTCGAAGATGATGCCGAACAGGTCGAACGCTTCGCGCTCGAACCAGTTGGCGGAGCGCCAGATCGAGGTCACGGAGGCCAGGATAGGCATGTCGTCGTCCGAAGCGAACACGCGCACGCGCAGGCGCCAGTTCTTGGTGACGGACAGCAGGTGGGTCACGGCCGCGAAGCGCAGGCCGTCCCAGGTGCCTTCACCGTAGGTCGAGTAGTCAACGCCGCACAAGTCGATCAGCGTATCAAAACGCAAAGCTGCGTCGTCGCGCAGCTCTTGCATTACCTGGTAGTAGTCCCCAGATTTGACTGTAATCGTCACTTCGCCCAGCGCGACGACGATGGAGGCCCGCTCGCCCAGCTTTTGCTCGAGGGCGGAGACCAGTGTTTGCAGATGTGTGTTCATAAGGTCTTACCGCGCGATCGTGTTGGTCTTCTTGATCTTGTTGTGCAGCTGCAGGATGCCGTACAGCAGTGCTTCTGCAGTCGGCGGGCATCCCGGCACGTACACGTCGACCGGCACGATACGGTCGCAACCGCGCACTACGGAGTACGAGTAGTGGTAGTAGCCGCCGCCGTTGGCGCAGGAACCCATGGAGATCACCCAACGCGGGTCGGGCATCTGGTCATAGACCTTGCGCAGCGCAGGGGCCATCTTGTTGCACAGGGTGCCTGCCACGATCATCACGTCGGACTGACGTGGCGACGGACGGAACATGAAACCGAAACGCTCCAGGTCGTAACGGGCAGCACCAGCATGCATCATCTCCACTGCACAGCAAGCCAGACCGAACGTCATCGGGTACATCGAACCCGTACGCGCCCAGTTGATTACCGTGTCAAAGGTAGTGGTGATGAAGCCTTCGTTAAATACGCCTTCAATAGACATGGCTTATTCCCAATCAAGGGCACCTTTCTTCCAGATATACCAAAAACCGACCACGAATTCGGCGATGAACACCATCATCGTCACGTAACCCTGCCAGCCCAGTTCACGCATGGAGACGCCCCATGGGAAGAAGAATGCAGTTTCAAGGTCGAACAGAATGAACAGAATTGCGACGAGGTAGTAACGCACGTCGAATTTCATGCGCGCGTCTTCGAAAGCTTCGAAGCCGCACTCGAATGGGGAGAGCTTGGCCGCATCGGGCTTGTTCGGGCCAAGGATATGGCCGAGCACTTGCGGGACTACGCCGACGCCAAGGCCGACGATCAGGAACAACAGGACGGGGAAGTAATTTTCGAGGTTCACGATGGGTAAGCAGCTTAGTTGAATTACGCTCGACCCCAATCACCTACTACTGAGACCAGGATCAAACGACACATCCTCGTAAAAAAACCAGCTAAGCCACTGAATCTACGATTCAAACGACCTGCTGGCTTTTGATCTTTTTTGGTGCCGACGACGAGACTCGAACTCGTACAGCTTGCGCCACTACCCCCTCAAGATAGCGTGTCTACCAATTTCACCACGTCGGCAATAGGCCGCTATTCTACACTGTGATCATCGCTTTGTTAATGCAAATTGCGCATAATCAAGAAGAAAAACGGCAAAAAGTTCAAAGTTGCCAGTTTTACTTCGCTGGCGAAGCAGCTGGAGCGGCCGCGGCAGGTGCCGAAGCAGCTGGCGCGGAAGCAGCCGGCGCCTCGACAGGAGCCGGAGTCGCAGCCGCTGGAGCTGCAGGAGCGGCAGGAGCAGCCGAAGGAATCGCCGCAGCACCACCCACCGGAGCAGGAGCCGCCGCCGGGGCCTTGACGTTATCCATCACACCGGCGCCGGCCGAAATATTGCCTTTGCTAGCCAGGACCGACAGGCCGAGGGTGGCGCCGAAGAAAATGGCTGCCGCCAGTGCGGTCGACTTAGACAGGAAGTTGGAGGAGCCAGAAGCACCAAACAAGCTGCCCGAAGCACCAGAGCCGAAGGCGGCACCCATATCGGCGCCCTTGCCATGCTGCAGCAGTACCAGGCCAATGATCGCCACGGCGGAGATGACCTGCACTACGATAACCAGATTGAACAAAGTGTTCATGCTATTCCTTAAATAATAAAATTGCCCCGCTTATGCAGCAGCGATGATGGCAAGAAAATCCACCGCCTTCAGTGCTGCACCGCCAATCAGGCCGCCGTCGATATCAGGCTGGGCCAGCAACTCCTTGGCGTTTTCCGGCTTCATGCTGCCGCCATACAGGATCTGCATGCCGGCGGCAGATGCCGCATCCTTCTTTGCCACCCGGGCGCGCAGCAGCGCATGCACTTCCTGCGCCATTTCCGGAGTGGCGGTCTTGCCGGTGCCGATTGCCCAGACAGGCTCGTACGCCAGCACAATCTTTGCCAGCTGTTCAGCGCCCAGCACCTCCAGCACCGCATCCAGTTGCTCGCCCACCACGTCGGCGGTCTTGCCGGCCTCGCGCTCTTCCAGCGTCTCGCCTACGCAAACCACCGGCACCAGGCCGGCATTCACGGCAGCCAACGCCTTCTGGGCCACCAGGGCACTGCTCTCCTGATGGTAGGAGCGGCGCTCGGAGTGGCCGACGATGGCGAATTTGCTGCCGAAATCCAGCAACATGGCTGCCGAGATTTCACCTGTGTAGGCGCCCGAAGCGTGGGCGGACACATCCTGGGAACCCCAGGCAATCGCGCTGCCCGTGAGTTCAGCCTGACATTGTGCCAGATACGGGGCTGGGACGCAGACCGCGGTATCGGCCTTTGCATCACCCAGGCCAGCCTTGATGCCTGCCAACAGGGTAGTGTTGGCGGCACGGCTGCCGTTCATTTTCCAGTTACCGATGACGAGTTTGCGGCGCATAGTAGCTTAATTTTTAATAACCCGTTATTGTAGCGTGCGCCCCAAAGTCGGGTCAAACGCTAGACTTCGCGCCCCATGAAAAATAATATTCTTGACATCTTTTTCGGGTTCGCGTTGGCGTTACCCACCGCTCTCATCATCGGCAGCGTGCCAACGTTATTCAACAATCAACCTCATGGCGGTTTGACGGCGATGACGTTCTGGATCTTTGTCATCGGCTTTCCTTCCTTGTCCTGGCGCTGCGTCGAGATCCGCAGGCTGCGCAAGCGCGAGCTCGACAACATGTTAATCACCCTCATGTCCCTGCTGCCGCTGGCGGCGATTGCCGCGATCCACGGCCTGGCCGCAGATCGCGGCGGGCTTGTCGGCACTTTTGATGCCATGTTCAGGCAGGTGCTTGGGGCCATGACTGTTGCCTGCGGCTGGCTTGGCGCTACGCTTGCCTTCGCGACCAGAAGCAAGGCGGTCGCGCCATGAAAAAGCTCCTGACTATTATCTGGGGCATCGTGCTGGGCTTCATCCAGGTCACGCTCCTGCTCATCCTGTTCAGGCTCGTATCCAGCAACGACGAGATCAGCGCGCTGATCTTCCTGCTCGGGTGGCCAGCCCTGGCCTGGCGCAACTTGCGTAAGCCACCGGCAGAGACGAAATCGCGCCCTTCCCTGCTGAAACGCTCGGTGTGGGCCCTGGTCGCGCTGCCGATCATCGTCGCGGTCCCACTGTTTGCCTTTCTCGGAAGCCTCAAGGGCCAGGGCTCGGAGATTGTGGTCCTCGTGTTCATCGCCCTACTGCTCGTCGTCACTGCGGTGAGCTGGGGCGCTGCAATGATCACCTATATTGTCGGCCACTACCGCAAGAAACCTTAAAGCACCTGCAGCATGATCTTGCCCACATGGCTGCTGCTCTCCATCAGCGCGTGGGCCTTGGCTGCCTGCTCCAGCGGGAAGCTCTCGTAGATCACGGGCTTGATGTCTCCCGCCTCGATCAGCGGCCATACCTTTTCGCGCAGTTGGCGCGCGATGGCCCCCTTGAACGCGACCGAGCGCGGACGCAGGGTCGAACCCGTGATGGTCAGGCGGCGCTTCAGCACCTGCCCCATGTCCAGCGTACCCTTGGCGCCGCCCAGCAGCGCGATGATGGCGATGCGGCCATCGTCGGCCAGGCAACTGATTTCGCGTGGCAGGTAATCGCCGCCCACCATGTCGAGGATCACGTCGACGCCGGTATCGCCGGTCAGTTCCCGCACCACGGCTGCGAAGTCTTCGGTGCGGTAGTTGATGCCGCGCGCCGCGCCCAAGGCCTCGCAGGCCCGCGCTTTCTCGTCGCTGCCCGCCGTGGCAAACACGCGATGGCCGAGTGCGCGGGCGAGCTGGATCGCCGTCACGCCGATGCCCGAGGTGCCGCCCTGCACCAGCAAGGTCTCGCCCTTGCCCAGCCCTGCGCGGTCGAATACATTGCTCCAGACGGTGAAGAAAGTCTCCGGCAACGAGGCCGCCTCCAGCGGAGACAGGCCGTGCGGCACGGGCAGCACCTGCTGCACCGGCGCCGTCACGTACTCGGCATAGCCGCCCCCCTGCACCAGCGCACATACCATGTCGCCGATCTTGAAGCCGCTGGCTGCCAGGTCGCCATCGACGATCTCGCCTGCCACCTCCAGGCCCGGGATATCGGTGGCGCCCGGCGGCGGCGCGTAGCTGCCCATGCGCTGAAACACGTCCGGCCGGTTGATGCCGGCCGCGTGCACGCGGATGCGCAACTCGCCCTCCTTCGCCACCGGCAGCGGACGCTCGCACAGGCGCAGCACATCGGCGCCACCCGGTTTCTGGATTTCAATCGCACGCATCATGGCATCACCTCTCCTGGAAAGAGGCGATTGTAGCGCTTACAGCCCGAAGCGAGCGCCCATGCCGAGCAAGGTGGCCAGGCCCAGTCCCGCGAACATGGCGGCGGCAATGCCGTGCACCAGCTTGAGCGGGATTTTCGCGACCAGCTTGTCGCCCGCAAAGACGGCAGGCACGTCGGCGATCAGCATGCCGAGGGTGGTGCCGGCCACCACCATCAGCGGGGCCGGATAGTGGGCGGCCATCGCCACGGTGGCGACCTGGGTCTTGTCGCCCATCTCGGCCAGGAAGAAGGTCACCAGGGTGGCGCCGAAGACGCCGAAGCGGCTGGCGATCGTGGTTTCGTCGTCCTCGATCCTGTCCGGCACCAGGGTCCAGGCAGCCATGCCGAGGAAGGACAGGCCCAGCACCCAGCGCAACACTTCCGGCGTGAGCAAGGAGGTGATCCAGGCGCCCAGTGCACCGGCCAGGCCGTGGTTGAAGATGGTGGCGACGAGGATGCCGGCGATGATCGGCAGCGGTTTCTTGAAGCGGGCGGCAAGCAGGAAGGCCAGCAGCTGGGTCTTGTCGCCGATTTCGGCCAGGGCGATGACGCCGGTTGAGACGAGGAGCGATTCCATATTGTGTTTCCAGGCCGGGCACGGACGAATGACCACAACTCGCCCCCGGCCTACATCGGCGGCGCTGTGGTCAAAGGTCTTGCCAAGTGTGGGACCGCATATGCCATGGCCTGTGGGCCAAGTGTGTTGGCATATGCCTCCTCCTTGGGTGGAGGAGAGGCTACTCCCCAATGACGGGCGGGATTTTACCTCAAAACCGGTAAACCAGGGTCAGACCCAAGGGTCTGACCCTGTACGGGCTTCGGGCCTGGGGTTGCGGTTGTGCGATGCCCGAACCAACACCGTTGGCCGCGCCGCAGGCGGCTTTTCAGCCGCCGCCAGTCCGCGACGACCTTGGCAACGGCGTATTCCGTTTCCACGCCGACGACAACGCCTGCCCTTCCTCAATCTGCTCCTGCGTCATGCCCCTCGCCACGGCCGCCCGCTGCTCCGCCGCATTGGCCGAACCGCCCGCCGCTGCCAGGTTCCACAGCATATAAGCAATCACATTATCCTGCGGCATCCCGCCAATGTGATACCGGTACATCAGCCCAAGAACCTGCTGCGCATCCGCATGCCCCTGCTCCGCCGCCTTGCGGAACCAGGTCACCGCTTCCTTATGGTCCTGCAACACCGCATTGCCCGTGTAATACATGGCCCCCACCACATACTGCGCATCGGCCTTGCCCTTGAGCGCGGCCTTGCGGTGCCAGGCCAGCGCCAGCTTGTAGTCCTGCGGCACGCCACGGCCCATGTAGTACATCAAGCCAAGCAAATGCTCGGCTTCCGTATTGCCCGCCTTGGCCAACGGCAGGATCTCCTTGTAGGCCAGCGCATAATTCTTGTTGTTATACGCCGTGGCCCCTTCCGCGAACCCGGCATGCGCACTGGCCTGCAGCCCTAGTGCGATGCCGAGCGCGATTAACACGCCTCGTAGTTTTTTCATGGTGCTTTAGATTTATCTCTTTTTATGCACTGCAGAATGTCTCTTACTTCCAGCTCACCTTGCCCAGCCCATCCACGCTGACGTTGCGGGTGGTGGGCTTGCCGTACACGGTCACGGAACCCAGTCCGCTCAGATTCAGGTTGGCGTTGTTGGACGCATTGATGGTTGCATTACCCAGGCCGCTCAAATCCAGGCTCACGTCTTCCGCCTTGAATTGCTGCGCATTCAGGCCGCCCAGGCCGCCCAGCGTCGCCTTCAGGTTCTTGCTGCGGCCACCGATGGTGATGTAGCCCGCGCCCTGCAGGTCGAGGTCGACGTTCTCGTTCTCCGTCACCCACACATGCATGCTGCCCACGCCGCCCAGGTTGGCCTTCAGCTTCTTGTAGTCGCAAACCACCTTCATGCTGCCCGCCCCATCCAGGGTCAGGTCGATATTTTCGCCACTGAAGCCGCTGACTTCCGTGCTGCCCACGCCCTCCGATACCAGTTCACGCAACTGCGGCAGCACCAGCTCCACCTTCACCGCCGAGGACTTCAGCTTGACGCCGCGGCTCTCGGTATCGAGATAAAGCGTGTCGCCGGTCTGCACTGCCGTTACCTTGTTGACGTAACGCTTGTCGGTTGTGATGTTGAGCGCCGGGGTGTCGCCGCGGCGCAGCTTGAGGTCGATTACGCCGTCGAGCTTGACGCGCACCACGCGCGCATCGATGGCCCGCGTCTCCGTCGTCGTATCGTCGGCCCGGGCCAGCCCCAGGAACAGACACAGCGCGGTAAACAGCAAGCCAAACTGGAATGGTTTCTTCATTTTCTATCCTTGGTAAGTCATCAGCGCGCTATCACAGGTTGGCTGCCGCGAGGACAAAAGGCAGTTCGGGGATCGCACTGGTGGCAACGATGGTTGCCATATTAATACCACCAAGGACCAAAAGGGCGGCCAGGAAGATGGCTTCCATGTTTTTAGCGATTTTCATTTTGCGCTCCCCATCATGACTGTTTTTCGATGGTTTCATCATATCGGCGGGCTCGCCCAGCGTCCCGCCATATGCGACGAAATGCAAAAAACAGGGAACAGGCGGATAATCCGCCTGCCATTTCGACATTCCAGAGGGAAATAAAATGATGAAAAAAATCCTGGTCCTGGCCACGCCTGCCCTGGCCGCTGCCCTGCTCTCCTCCCTTGCATCGGCAGCGCCCGACCTGACCGCCGCCTACAAGCTCTACCAGGCAAACTGCGCCCAATGCCACGGCAAGGACCTGGAAGGCGCCGCCGGCCCCAACCTGGCCGACGCTACCTGGCTGCACGGCCAGCCGACCAGGGCCAACCTGCTGCGCGTGATCGGCAAAGGCGTCGTCGACAAAGGCATGCCGGCCTGGGACAAGCAACTGAACAACGTCCAGCTCAATCAGCTGGCCGAATACCTGCTGCCGGCCAACGCTGCGGCCCGCAAGGCCGCCGCCGGAAAAGGCGCTGCTCCCGCCGCAGCCCCGGCTGCCGTGGCAAACCCCAGCCTGGCCGCGCTCAAACTGCCCAAAGGCTTCCAGATCGCGGTCTATGCCGACAATGTGCAGGGCGCACGCGAACTGGCCGTGACCGACAGCGGCCTGGTCTTCGTTGGTTCGAACAAGGCCGGCAAGGTCTACGCCCTGGTTGATGCCAACAAGGATGGCATGGCCGAGAAAGTGGTCACCGTTGCCGAAGGGCTGGACCATCCCAACGGCGTCGCGCTGCTGAACGGTGCGCTGTATGTCGGTGAGATCTCGCGCATCATCAAATTCGACGACATTGAGAAAAACTACGCCAGCAAACCGGCCTACAAGGTCATCAAGAATGACCTGCCGAAGGAGACCTGGCACGGCGCCAAATACATCAAGGCTGGACCGGACGGCAAGCTGTACGTCCCGATCGGCGCACCCTGCAATATCTGCGACAAGGAAGACGAGGCCTATTCGAAGATCTGGCGCATGAACCCGGACGGCAGCAACTGGGAGTTGTACGCGCGCGGCGTGCGCAACACGGTCGGCTTCACCTGGCACCCGGTCACGAAGGAATTGTGGTTTACCGATAACGGCCGCGACGAAATGGGCGAGAACATGCCGTCCTGCGAATTGAATGTGGCCCCGAAAGCCGGCATGCATTTCGGCTTCCCTTACTGCCACGGCGGCGTGCTGCCCGATCCGCAGTTCGGCAAAGGCAAAAGCTGCGACGCCTACGTGCCGCCAGTGGCGGCACTGGGCCCGCACGTGGCGCCGCTTGGCCTGGCCTTCTATATCGGCACCCAGTTCCCCGAGCAGTACCGCAACCAGTTGCTGATTGCGGAGCACGGCTCATGGAACCGCGCCAACAAGATCGGCTACCAGGTGCGCCTGGTCACCCTGCATGGCAATAAGCTGGTCAGCGATACCGCCTTCATCGACGGCTTCCTGCAAGACGAAGCAGTGAGCGGCCGTCCGGTCGATATCGCGGTGATGCCGGATGGTTCGATACTGGTTTCCGACGACCATGCGCACAAGGTGTATCGCGTTACCTACCAACGCTGATGGGGCATATGCGCAAGGTATCGCCACAGATGGTTTCATCAAAATATTGAACTTCCGTCGGCCACTGCCAAGGCTATATTGAAAAGTGCCAGACAACAATTGAGGCCTGGCACCCTTGGTCCACGAATGGAGGCAGTCATGAAGCGATACTTCGCTGCCGCTGGGCTACTTGTCCTCGCTGCAAGCGCAGCAGCACAAAGCAGCACCGGCGCTGACCAATCGGTGGTTGTGCCCGCGCAGAAGCAAATGCATATGGAGCGCAAGCTCATCTCACCGCAAGAGTTCTACCAATACCAGGGCGCCTATGCCCTGTCCAACGGCCAGACCCTGACCCTGTCGCGTACTGCAATGCATATCTACGCGCAAGTTGGCCAACAGCCGCGGCGGCAAATCCTGTGGCAAGGCGACGGCAAGTTCACTGCCGCCGACGGCAGCATGGATATGAACATCGTCTGGATCGACGACGATACCGCCACCGGCGAACTGAACTTTTCGTCTAGCGTAGCCGACCAGAAGCCGGCCCACGCCCCCCTCTCAATAGCCTCGCGTTAACCGCAGGCGAAAGCCTGCGCGCCGCGGCCACGAACCAATGCGACGCAGGGATAGCAATCCGCCTAACCGGGCGCTATATTGAAAGAGCCAGGCAATTTTAGAGTCCTGGCCACACACCAAAAAAATGGAGGCAATCATGAAGCGGTTAGTGGCTACCGGCTGCCTGTTCGCGCTCGCCCTTTCGGCGTACGCACAGAGCACCGAACAAAAAGTTTTGATCCCCGCCTCGAAAGAGGTTAATCGTACCTACATGTCGCCCGACGAATTCGGCAAATACAAGGGCGCATACGATCTTTCCAACGGCAAGACGCTCTACCTGATTCGCAAGGCTAACCGCATGTATGCGCGCGTCGACGAACAGGGCGAACACGAAATCACCCGCTCCGGCAACGGGCAATTCCTGGCGCTCGATGGCAAGATGTGGATGGAGCTGGTGTGGGACAACGGCAATTCCGTCAGCGGCAGCTTGAACTATGTCGACGAATCGCCTTCGGTGGCAGGCATTGAACCCAAGATCATCAGCATCCGGTTTGCATCGCGCTGACGCCATGGGAGGCTATCGTGAAACGCCTATTGCTCGCGTGCGGCCTGGGCTTCTTCGCATTTAGCATTCCAGCCCAGAGCCAGACTTCGGTCGAAACAGTTGTGGTGCCTGCCCAGAAGGACGTGAAGCCGCTTACTTTGTGGCCCGACGAAATCCTTGAATATATTGGCGACTACCAGCTCGCCAACGGCAAGACCTTGTACCTCACCAGGCAAGGCGCCAGGTTGTACGGCCAGATTGGCTCGCTACCGAAGCACGAAATGATCGCCACGGGCTTGCGCAAGTTCAGCGCAGTGGACGGCCAGCTTTCCGTCCACATCAAATACACCTGGGACGGCCAGATCACCGGCAATGTCGCTTATGTCGATAGCAGCCGCGGCGCCGGCCTCTTGCCGGTGCTGGTGGAATTCGCCTCGCGGTAAAAAAGGAGGCGCCATGAAAAGAACGATTGCAATGCTGGGGCTTGCCGTGTGCTGTACACAAGTCCCCGCGCAGCAACAAGCCGATGCCGGCCGAGTCATCATCCCGGCCGCCAAACCCCAGCCATATTTTGTATGGCCGGACGACCTGCATGCATACAAGGGCGAATACTATCTGTCAAACGGCAAGAAGATGTATATCAACCGCATAGGCAAGCACTTGTACGCCCAGGTGGGCAAGCAAGCCGAAAGGGAAATCATAGCGACGGGCGAGAACATGTTCGAATCGGTCGACAATTCCATGACCCTCAACATCGTCATCTCGCGCCAGGGCTATGTCAGTGGCAGCATCGCTTATCAAGATGAGGACCTGCCAGATAAACCGCTGGCCTATGCCTCCCTCATGACGCGCTAGCCGCGGGCACGTCCGGGCCGCCAGCAGGAACTGCGCTGGCGGCCTCTTTTTACTGGCGCAATGCGGTCTCGTCTGCGCCGGGCTGGCGCACCAGCAGGCTGTGGACCGTGCCGTCCGCACCACGCTGGAATTCCAGGCTCGCCAGCGATCCCTCCATGAAGAAGCTGTCCGGCGCGTGTGCGAAGATCGGCGCCGCATCGCGCCCTTCCCTCTGCATGACCAGCTTGTCGCCATCGCGGCGCACCACACGCTTGATCCTGTCGGGGCTGACGTAAGTGCCGACGAAGGCGTCCAGCGCGTGCGGCGCCAGCGTGATTGCCTTGAAATCGGTGAAGGGCCGGCCAATCGCGATACCTGCCGCCTTGTAGGCAATCACTGGCGTGTTCACCGCGCCACCGTTGCCGTTGGTAAGCACTGCCACGAACACCTTGTCGTCAGGCAGCCGCAGCGCCTGCGCGGTAAAGCCCGGGATCGAGCCGCCATGGTGGATCATCCTGTGGCCCGCAAGCGCGCCGATATTCCAGCCGTAGCCATAGTTGCAGGGCGCCTCCTTCGGCAAGCGGCAGGAAGTGAAGGCCTGGCGCCAGGTGGCCGGCTTGAGCAGCTTGCCGCTGCTGACAGCGGCATCCCAGCGCGCCATGTCGTCCACGGTGCTCACCAATGCCCCCGCCGAATAGGCCAGGGTCACGTCGATATCCTTCACCGGCACGATCTGCGTTCCGTTGAGGCGGTGGCCCTTGATGTGGCGCTTGCCGCTGCGCTCGAACCCTTCATGCGCCGTATCTTGCATTCCAAGCGGATCAAAAATGTTTTTCGCAACGAAGTCGTGATACTTCATGCCGGACAGCTTTTCGATAATGAGGCCCAGCAGGAAATAGCCTGAATTGCTGTAGCTGTAGCGATCTCCCGGCGCAAAGTCGAGCGGCTCCCTGGCGAACACATCGAACACCTGCCTGAGAGTCACGCCTTCATCGGGCAAATCGCGGAAGCCTTTCAGCGCGGTGTAGTTCGGAATGCCGGACGTGTGCTGCAGCAGGTGTTCAATCGTGATGGTACTGCCCTTGTCCGGGAAGTCCGGCAGGTACTTGCGCACGTCATCCTTTACTGACAGCTTGCCCTGCTCCTCCAGCATCAGGATGCCGACTGCCGTGAACTGCTTGGTGATGGAGCCGATGCGCAGTTGCATGTCCGGCTGCATCGGCGTGTCTTCAGCCACATTGGCCAGGCCGTAAGCCTTGCGGAAAACCGGCTTGCCGTCGCGCGTGACGATGACCGTGGCGCCCGGCCAGCCAGGCTTGAACATTGGCGCCAGCGCGGCATCAAGACGCTGCTCGAGCGGCGTTGCGGCCATCGCGCAAGTGGCTTGCAGAAGGGAGAGTGATGCAAAGAGAATTGCGGGTAGTTTCGTCACGGCCTGGCCTCCTCAAAAAACTGGATGCTAATGCCGGCCTGTCCCGCACAGTTGGCCGAGCCGACGAATGGTCGATTCCGGGGGATGAACGGTCGCTTCCTGAGCGCGAATCTCAGGCACCCTTGCGTTTCAGCGCCTTATGCTCCCAAGCCTGCTTCACCAGGCGCTTGACTACCGCTGCATCGGCCTTCGCCAGTTCGACCCGCACGCCCAGCACCTTGCTTCCCCACAGCAGCTTCTCGGCGAAAGAGGAATACAGCTCCAGCACCTCATCACGCTTCTCATCGGGAATGAAAATATGGACAAAATCCTCCCCCGGTGGAACGGTGACGAAGATCTTACCTTTCACGCGGAACGAGCCAAAGTTGTGGTGCGGCTCGTCGCTGACATCAGGCAGCGACATGGCGAAAGTACGAACCGTTGAAAATTTCACTTCGCCGCCGGCTTCATGATTTGCGAGTGGACCTGGTTCACCATCATCAGGCCCGCCGAACCGAAGTGCAAGTGATATTCCGCCACCATCTCGCCTTTGATGATTACAGGATCGGTGGCCACCAGCGCCCTGGCCTCGTCGATGCTCTCAACCGCGAAAATAAAGATGCCCCGGGCGCCGTCGACGCCATCCAGCGGGCCGGCATAAGCCAGCTTGCGCTCATTGGCCAGGCGCTGGATATTTGCCATATGGCCGGCGAACATCTCAGTTCGCTCCTGCCCCGCCGGCACCTTGTTTGGGCCCGAGCGCAGCACCACGAACACATACTTGCGCATGCCGTTCTCATTCCCGCCCAATGACTTCGCCAGCTCGGCATCGTATGCAGGCGTCGCCTGCGGATGCGCCTGCGCCGAGCTCGCGAACACGGCCAGCAGGATCGCCGCGAGATTCACCTTAATTGCCCTGCCTATCCTTCCAGCGTATCCCATCATATCCCTCCATGCGATTTCCGCAAATAATACTCCAGCCGCCAAACTCGCAGCCGCATGCCCAGCCAGGTCAGCGATTTACTCTTCGATCGCCTCAATGCCTTGCTCCTTGAGTTTCTCAAGGTGGTCGAGCATTTCACGAAGGCGCTCTGGTGGATGGCCCGTCCACTCCGCCACTTCACCGACGATGCGCAGCGGTTCTCGAGAACGATATGACTTGGTAGGGTTGCCGGGGAAGCGCTTGTTTGTCAGGTTTGGGTCATCTTCTATCGGACCTGTCGGCTCCACGATGTAGATCCTGCCCCGCCCCTCGCCGACGGCCAATTCCGCGCCCCAGGTTGCCGCTTCCAGGGTCGCAGTGAGATAGACGAAATTGGCCTGCCGCCTGGTTCCATAATTGGAAGAAAAGCCGCGCTCAATGAGGTCGCCAACCTTCAGGTCGGCCTTGGTACCATGATAAAAAGGTCCCTCGATCACAATAACACCTTCAGTTTCCGGCCACCGCTGATTGCAAAGCCCTCGCGCTCATAAAATGCGAGCGTCCTGTCGAACTGGGGCAACGGTGGCGTCGTCACCTCCAGCCGCTTCCAACCGCGCGAACGGCCGAAAGCCTTTGCCTTGGAAAGCAATTGCAAGCCCAATGCCTTGGAGCGATAGGCCGGGCGAACATAGAACTCGGGGATCGTGCCGAAGGCCCCCTCAGCATACAGCGCGTAGCTTTCGTAAAGCGCCACGAATCCGGCTGGGCGATCGCCATCAAAGGCGACGAAGACAAAGTACTTCTCTTGTGAGAGGAAGGCCCCCAGCCTCTCGATCGTAACCGCCAGATCGAAATTGAACGCCCGCTCGCCAATGGCCGCCATGATTTCAGCAAGCAGCTCACCGACCATTTCGGCAATCTGAGGAACGTCTTGAACGGTAGCGGTACGGGTAATCATCATATGGCTCCAGTTATCGACATATTAGTCTTCAAGGCGAGATGCGAGCTGCCTGATTGGTATCCCCCAAAGCGCGCTGGATCGAAAGCTGCGGTAACTTTGGAACGGGGGCCCACGCGCCTGACTAACATTAGCGATCCTCCTCTGATCACAGCTCGTATCGTTCCATGAGCGCTTCGTGGTGGTTGACATCCGAGCCAGCGGCTTCGGCAAGGCCTGTCCAGCACATGGGATGTTCGAAGCCGGCGGTCAGTTCGCGCAGCGTTTCGTCGATGACGGCAGCAGCGGTATTAACGGGAGCGGCAACGAGGAAATACACGCCAGGATGCTCGATTTCGGCTTCAGTGTCGAAGACCGTGTAGTCCTTCTCGCTATGCACGACCCATTTCCAGCCCCGCGCCGAAAACGCCTCGGTGAGGACATTCAATGCGGACTCGCCTGGATGCACGCCATCGACCAGGTAGCTGGTACCGAAGCTACTTTGCTTAATGACTTTAACGACCTTGTAGAGTTGCACGAACTGGCTGTCCTCTTCTTCGCCTTCCGGCCGCTCCTCCAATGGCTGCGGATGGAATACGACCAGCTGGCCAAAGGTCTGCCGCCGCCTGGAACCCGATAGCGAGACAATGCGCGCCGTGACGGGCCCGGTCCGGTGAGCGTAACGTTCAATCACTTCGCCGTCGTCTTCGTACTGCACCCGCACGACGCCCCACTTCTCCTCGATCGGGCCCTCGCCGGCCTCGAACTCCATGCCAAGTGCCGCGCCCAACGCACGCACCCGATCCCATCGACCCAATACGCTAGCGGCGACGATCGCTTCCCAATATGTGTTGCCGGTGGCGCCATCTGCCTCGATCGACTGTTCGAACAGCGCAAGCGCCTGCTCGTAGTCCCCCATGTGCATGCACGCATATGACCACAGGGCGCGCGCCTGACCGTTGCCAGGCTCCAGCTCCAGCACCAGCCTGGCATTGCTGCCGACCTCACTCCAGCGCTCGCCCTTGAACGCAAAACGGGCAAGGCACAAATGGGTCCGGATCGGATCGGATTCGCGCAACATGCCGGCCAGGGCCTGCACGCCGGCTTCGTCGCGAACCTCGACCAGCACCGATTCCAGTTCTTCCACAACGGCATCAGAGCGAGGATTCGCTCGCAGGAAGGACCACAGGTACGCGCGGGCAGCCTCCATTCCGCCGCAGGCACGCATGGCGCACGATGTGAGCACGGCCAGGCCGGCGTCCGACGGCAGGCTGGCGGCACCCGCCAGCAGCAGCTCGAGGTCCTGCTCGGCATCCCGGGATTCGCTCTGCCGGATGTAATCAGCCAACTCGCTCGCCGGGACTGGCAATTCGCGTACAGCAGGCATGGCGGCCACCATTGACTCCAGTTCAGCAAATGCCTCTGGAGCGCCCAATGGCTGCTTCAGTTTCCCAAGATGGGGGCGCGCCAGTTCGAGCATTTGCATTGCCGACCAGCGCGCACCGCGGGCGACCGCCAGCCGCACGTGCGGTGCCAGTGCATCCAGCGTGAGGCGATGCGAGCCGGATGCGCTGTAGCGGCGCACGGCGGCCGCAGTACGCCGGCCAACCAGGTAGTCATTGCGCTCCGGGGCTTTCTGCAGCAGGACTTCGAGGCCAACCGACAGGTCCAGGCATTCGCCAAACTCCCGCCCCTTTTCTTCCGGCGGCAGCATCGCCCATGCATCTTCCGATCGCCCGAGCAGCGCAAGCAGCCGGAAACGCATGCAGGAACGGGCGTAGTGCTTGGGCGGGTTATCGCTGTCAAACCCTTGCTCCTCGATGTAGTCCAGGGTCGCCAGCGCCGTTTCGTACTGGCCAGCGGCGAACTGCGCCTGCGCCAGCGGCTCGAACCAGTCGACGCTTTGATCGGCGCCGGTCTCCTGCAGCTGAGGCAACTGCCGTTCTGCAAACGCCAAGGCCTCCTCCGGCTTTGCGGCATCCACCAGCGCATTCATCATCTCGCTGCTGATACAACGGAAACACCCCCAGCTGCTGTCGATGCGGGCCAGGGTATCCTTGCACACAGCGATGCGGTCATTTGCATAGCCGGCGCCGTCCACGTTCGCATAGCAGCAGGCGATGTCCTGCGTGGTGCAGACGCTTTGCGGGCAGTCGACGGTTTCCGGCCGGTGAGCGAATTCGAATAGCGACACCGTGTCTTTCAGGGCCGCCTCGCCTTCCCTTCGCGTGCAGACGCGTGGATTGATCGTCCAGTGGCGAAAGTACACTTCGAGCCATGGCAGGCGCGCTGCCCGTGCGGCCGCCAGCGCTTCCGGCAGCGCTGCTTGCGCGAGTTCGAGCCTTCCCTCGCTCGCGTTGCTCGGGATCTCGTTAATGAGCTCCGCCAGGCGGTAGTTGCCAGCCTCCTCGAGGTCGCGCTGCGTGTCGAAAACCCACTTCCAGATATCCATTTGATTCCTTGCTATTCAGTTGTTGCTTGAGACCGGGTCAATACCTGTACAAGCTGGCTGATGTCATGCAAGGCGCCGGTCAGGCCTTCCGTTGCAGGGAGCTTGCTCGTATCGCCGGCCATCATGACAATCTTCATCGAGCGCAGCAGCTTCAGCGCATGCAGGCAGCCGGCCGTTTCACCCTGTTCGCGATACGCGTTCAGCAGGCTGGTAATGGCCGGGTTTTCGAGGTTGATGTACAGCCGGGCCTTGATCTCGCCGTCAATATTGCTGGTGAACTGGCGTACCAGTTGCAGCGCCGATTGGGCGATGCGCTGGTCTAACTCGTCCGACTCCAGCCTTTCCTTCAATTCGGCATCCCGGTCTGGGACAACAACCAGCGGCAGGTGCGCGGGCATGAAGCGTGCAGGCACCAGCAGTTCGCCGTTGCCCAGGTGCCGTTTCAGCCACTCGGTGTGGTGGTCCGGCAGCTCGGCCTCGGCAAACAGCTGCCGGTTGCCTTTTTCGGTGCCGATTTCAACCAGCTTCCCGCCACACTGCTGCGCCCAGCGGCGCAGGAAGCTGTGTACGGCGTAGCGATCGCCTTTCACCACCGGGATATGCATGGCCCGGCACACCATGTCTTCGAAACCGCCGCTGTCGCCGAGGCTGACGTGGATCGGGCCATGCCCCTGCAGCTCCGACAAGGACAGGTCGCCACGCGACGTTGGAATACGCACTGCGTCCAACAGCAAGGTGAACAGATCATCATTGCACAGTGCCGCCGCCATCAGTGCCTCATTGTGACGGGTCAGTATGCGGCGCCATGCCGCCGGCTGTCCGGCCGCGATTTCGGCCAGCCCCTTCACCAGCGAATCGAGAAGGTCTGCCTGGGCGAATCCGTAATGGGCGTCGCGCTGCAGGTCTTCGCGGCTCGCAGTTGGCGTAAGGTCCTGTGACTCGATGACACCGCCAACAAAGCCCGCCCAGCGCGGCAGCAGGTCGCGGGCATCATCGTCAAGCAGCATGCCGCGCACGAATACCTTCAGGTTGCGGTTGTCGCTGCTGCTGTAAGTCGCGCCGTCCTGGATCCAGAGAATGCCGCGCACATCGCTGGCGGAGGTCTTCACCGGAATCGTGCAAATGGGTTCGAATTGCTGCTCGAACCGGGCCGCAAAGGCCAGGCTGCGCTTGCGCTGCTGCAGCGGGTGCTCCACTACATTGCCCTCCGCCTGGCGCCATGGCGGTGTAATTTCGTTGATGCGGACATCGCCGCAATAGACTGGCTCCGGGAGCAAGGCGCAGTAATGCCCCAGCAAGCGTTCCAGGCTGGACGCGCTGGCCAGGTAACGGTGCGCCGGGCGCAGCTTCAGCTCAATGCAGGTTCCGACAAGGCCGTCGTTCGGTACCGGTTCGACCGTGTAGGATTCTCCATTCTGCGACTGGTAGCGCCAGGCCTGGCCGGGCTCCTGGTAAGAAGTGGTCGTGACCGTGACCTGCTCAGCCACGACGAAAGCAGACAGGAATCCGAGGCCGAACATGCCGATCAGGGCATCGCTTTGCGTGCGCAAGGTGCGCGTGTAGCCCGCGCCGACGGTGGCGAGAAATGCGTGGATTTCATGTTCCGACAAGCCGGAACCGTTGTCGGTGATTCGCAGCACCCCATTGAGCTTGTCGCCGTCGAGCTTCAGCTTCCCGGTCTCCTGCCAATCCGGGCATTCGATGCGTCGGCGCGTGATGGAGTCGTGGGCATTCTGGATCAACTCCCGCACCGCCACCAGGGGCGTGGAATAGAGATGCTTGCCGAGGACCGACAGCAAGCCGCCAAGGTCAACGTTAGTTGCGTGTTGTTCTTTGATCATAGAAGAAAAAAAGGGCCGCCTATGCCAGCCCTTCAATCGTTGAAGCGTTGGCGCCTCGCAGAGGCCAGATCGTGAACATCATAGCTTGCGCAATGCAAGTAAAAACTCTCCAAATATCACGTAAGTATTGCCGTTCAACGCTGCGATTGCGGAATCGGACGTTTCAGCCATTTATTGAAAGCATCCAGGCCGGCCTCGAGTTCGGCCGAATACCGTTCCACCGAAGGCCGCCAGTTGAGTTTTGCTGCGGCGTCCAACATCATTGCGTGACTCTCGTCATGCAGCCATACACTGAGAATGACTCTTTCACGCACTTGGCCTGTGCCAAAGATGCCTTCGTCGTCAAGCTCCTTGATGGCAGCGAAGGCAGCCGCGAAGAAACGCTCACGCGACGCCTCGATCTCGCTTTCGTCACCGTCTGAGTATGGATCGGGCTCCAGAGCGCGAAGTTCATTCGTGAGCGGCATCATGTCGAGGCCCTCATCGAAGAATGGCGAGTCGCCGATGCTCCAACGCAGTGACTCGCGGTGCAGCTCAAAATTCGAGCCATAGTGTTCAGCGTAGTTGTCCGCGGCCGACTCGAGCCCCTGCTCAGAGCAAGCAACCGCGCCACAATAGGAAGCCGTGTCGGTGGTGTACAGCCCGAACGCATAGAAGTCGTCGTCGGGATAGCGGTCGCTTATGTGAGCTGCTCGTGTAATACTTGAACCGCCTTCATACATTCCTTCAATTCCCCTCCTATGCATTTTTTCCAGAGCAAAGCTGCGGCCGAAAGCTTCCGCTCCTGCAGCAAATCCAGGATGTTTTCTTGTTCATCCTCACCGAGTTTCTGGAATTGACGGACCTCAATCGCTCGCGGCTCGCCATGCCGGCCGGAAGGGTCACGACTCATGAGGCAGGAGTGCAGGTCATGGATCGGAAGCGCATTTTCGCCGGATTCCTGAAGACCGACGAACATCGTCAATCCAGACGGCTCTTCAAGCTCGAGTTCGTATGTCGGCCAGTCGATCAGGTTGGCTACACTGTAGATCATGTCTACCTGGGTCTCGCGGACGACATCCATCAAGTCGTCCATGTCGACGCCCTTGTCCAGGAGTCGCCTGACGGCATCGCCGCCAAGCACTGGCAACTTCGAGGGACTTGATTCGTCAATGACCAGGCTCCAGAGCCCGCGTTGCAGCAATTCAGATAGCAAGGTACGGGCGTCGTTCCCGGAGAGATCGTCGGCGATGGATTCAGCCTGCGCTTGTGAGACCCCGATGCGTTGAAGTTCTTCCGAAACTGCTCGATTCATTGTTCAAATGCCTGAATTGTGGGGAGCTTCGCAGCGTGGAGCATTGCGCAGCCCAACTTGAATCGCCGGTCGAGTTGACGATCTTGCAAATTCTATCACGATGCTGCGCACTCCATTTCCGGGCGTGACAGGCAATGGTTTAGCACGTTCGTTCTCGTTTTGATCCAGATCAAGGAAAGATCGCACTTCACTCCCTAAAGTGAAGCGCAATATCCGATCCCGGCCCAAAACGATGGAACCGCCCATGCCAGTTAGCTCCCACGCCCCACGCACAGCCTATGAACAGCTGGACCAGCAGGTGCATGCCAGCCTGGCCAGCGCCAGCTCCTCCTTGTCGATCGCATCCGCCTTGCTGGCGGCAACGGATTGGGCACTGCACCTTGCCGTCTCGCCCGGCAAGTGCGCCGAACTGGGACAGCTTGCCCTGCGCCAGTCCTGCGCCTTGGCGCGCTACACACTGGAAAGCGCGCGCGGTCACGCGCCAGCGCCGTTGGCAAGCGAACGGCGCTTCGCTGCGCCCGAGTGGCAGCAATGGCCGTTCAATACCTGGCACCAGGCCTTCCTGCAAACCGAACAATGGTGGAAGGCTGCCAGCAGCGATGTCTGGGGCGTATCGGAGCATCATCAGTCGCAAGTCGGCTTTGCAGCCCGCAACCTGCTCGATGTGTATTCGCCCGCCAACCAGTTCTGGACCAATCCGGAAGTACTGCGCGCCACCATCGAACAGGGCGGCTGCAACCTGGCGCGTGGCGCCTGCCTGGCGCTGCGCGACTGGCAGCAGGCATTGGCGCAGCGCCAAACTGCGCCCTCCGGCCCGCACCAGCAGGTAGGGCGGGACCTCGCGAGCACGCCGGGCAAGGTGGTACTGCGTAACGACCTGATCGAATTGCTGCAATACGCGCCCGCCGGCGAACAGGTATATGCCGAGCCGGTGCTGCTGGTGCCGGCCTGGATCATGAAGTATTACATCCTTGACCTGACGGCCCAATCCTCGCTGGTGCGCTACCTGGTCGAACGCGGCCACACGGTGTTCTGCATTTCCTGGCGCAACCCGGGTCCCGCACAAAGCGAACTGGATATGGACGACTACCTTGAGCAAGGCTGGTTCGCGGCGCTCGGCAAAGTCGGCGACATCATGCCGGGCCAGCGCGTGCATGCGGGAGGCTACTGCCTGGGCGGCACGCTGCTCGCCATTGCCGCTGCTGCCATGGCGCGTGAGCAAGACCACCGGCTGGCTTCCCTGACCTTGCTGACCGCCCAGACCGACTTCACGGAGCCGGGCGAACTGGGCCTGTTCATCGACGACAGCCAGCTTGGCGTGCTGGAGGCGCAAATGCAGCAGCGCGGCGTGCTGCGTGCGGAACAAATGGCGGGCGCTTTCCAGCTGCTGCGCGCCAACGACTTGCTGTGGTCGCGCATGGTGCGCCGCTACCTGCTCGGCGAGGAAGAATTCCCCAACGACCTGATGGCCTGGAACGCGGACGCCACCCGCATGCCGGCGCGCATGCATTCGCAATACCTGCGCCGCCTGTTCCTCGACAACGACCTGGCCGCCGGCCGCTATTCCGTACAGGGCAAGCCGGTTGCGCTGGGCGACGTCGCGCTGCCGGCATTCATGGTGGCCACCCAGTCCGACCACGTGGCGCCCTGGCGTTCGGTCTACAAATTCCACGCGCTGAGCCGCGGTGAAATCACCTTCGTGCTGTGCAGTGGCGGGCATAACACCGGCATCGTGAGCCCACCCGGTTCGCCGCATCGCCAATACCAGATCCATACCCACGCGGCCAGTGCACACCACCTGTCGCCGGACGAATGGCTGGCCGTGGCGCGCCAGGAGCAAGGCTCGTGGTGGCCCGCCTGGCAAAGCTGGCTGGCCGCGCGTTCGGGGCCGCGCGTGGCGCCGCCGGCGCTGGCTCCGGCTGGAGCCGATGCGCCCGGCAACTACGTGATGGAGAAGTAAGATGCGCCTTTCACTGGACGGAAAAAAAGGACTGGTAGTCGGCATCGCCAACCGCGACAGCATTGCCTGGGGCTGCGCACGCGCATTGCGCGAGGCCGGGGCCACGCTGGCGATCACCTGGCTTAACGACAAGGCACGGCCGCACGTCGAACCGCTGGCGCAGGAACTGGATGCGCCGCTCCGCCTGCCGCTCGACGTGGAACAGCCGCAGCAGATGGAAGCCCTGTTCGATGCCATCGATTCCCAATGGGGCAAGCTCGACTTCGTCCTGCATTCAATCGCCTATGCGCCAGGCGCCGACCTGCAGGGACGCGTGGTGGACAGCTCGGCAGCCGGCTTTGCGCGCGCCATGGACATCTCCTGCCATTCATTCCTGCGCCTGGCGCGCCTGGCCGAACCGCTGATGAAGGACGGCGGCAGCCTGCTGACCATGAGCTACCTGGGGGCGGAGGAAGTGGTCGCCAGCTATGGCGTGATGGGCCCCGTCAAGGCTGCGCTGGAGTCGAGCGTACGCTACCTCGCCTCAGAGCTGGGCCCGCACGGCATCCGCGTCAACGCCGTCTCGCCCGGCCCGTTGGCTACACGTGCCGCTTCCGGCATCCCGGGCTTTGACGCCTTGCTGGCGAACGCGGAGCGCCGCGCGCCGCTACATCACAAGGTCACGGTGGACGACGTCGGTGCGCTATGCGCCTTCCTGGTCAGCGACGCCGCGCGCGCCATCACCGGCGACACGCTGTACGTCGACGCCGGCTACCACATCCTGGACTGAAGCTGCGATGCCACGACTTCCCTTCCGCTCCCTGCCGCTACTGCTGGCAGCCTCGCTCGGCGCCTGCACCAGCCTGGCGCCCGGCTACCAGCAGCCGGCGCTGCCAGTTCCTGCACAGTATCCACCGTTCGCACCAGCCGGCGGCGCGGCGCTGGAAAGCGACTGGCGCAACTTCTTCCGCGACCCGCAACTGCAGGCGCTGATCGCGCAAGCGCTGCAGGACAACCGCGACTTGCGCATCGCCGTCAGCCGCGTGGCGCAGGCGCGTGCCGCCTATGGCATTGAAGCGTCCGCCCAACTGCCGGCAGTGGCGGCCCAAGCCGGCGCCGATCGTTCGCGCGTGCCGGCCGACTTGAACCTCACACGCCGGCCGCTGCATGCCAGCCAATACCAGGCCGGAGTTGGCCTGGCGAGCTGGGAGTTCGATTTCTGGGGCCGCGTGCGCAACCTCAGCGAAGCAGCGCTGCAAGCCTACCTGGCGACCGACGCTGCGCGCAACGCCGCGCGCGCCAGCCTGGTCGGTCAGGTCGCCCTGGCCTACCTGGACCTGTGCGACACCGCGCAGCGCATAGCGCTGGCCGAGCGCACGCTGGCCAGCCGCCAGCAGACCTTCGACATGGTGGCACGCCGCGCGACATTGGGTTCTTCCTCGCAGCTGCAGCTGGCCCAGGTCGAAACCCTGCTGATCCAGGCACGCTCCCTGCTCTTGCAACTGCAACAGGAACGCGACACGCAGCAGCATGCGCTGGACCTGCTGGTCGGCGCCCCGGTCAAGCTGCCTGACGGCGGCGCCGAAATCTCCCTGGCCGCACCGGCCGCCGGCCTGCCATCCGACCTGCTGGCGCAGCGGCCCGACATCATCGCTGCCGAACACAGGCTGCGCGGCGCCAATGCCAGCATCGGCGCCGCCCGCGCCGCCTACTTTCCGCGCATTGCGCTGACCGGATCGCTGGGCAGCGCCAGCGCCGAACTCGACGGCCTGTTCGAGGGCGGCAGCCGCGCCTGGAATTTCGCTCCCGGCATCACCCTGCCCCTGTTCGACGGCAACCGCCGGCGCGACCAACTGAACCTGGCCGAAGCGCGCCGCGACGAAGCACTGGCCGCGTACGACAAGGCCGTGCAAGGCGCCTTCCGCGACGTGGCCGATGCGCTGTCGGCGCTGCACTGGCTGGCCGGCCAGCTGGAAGTGGCCGATGCCGCGGTGCTGGTGCAGCAGCGGCGCGCGCGCCTGTCCCAGCTGCGCTACGACAGCGGCGCCAGCTCCTACCTCGACGTGCTTGACGCGCAGCGCGACCTGCTGACGGTCGAACAGCAGCAGGTGCGCACCCACCATGCGCTGCAGGCGGCCCGCGTCGCCCTTTACCTTGCCCTGGGCGGC
Organism: Pseudoduganella sp. R-32; assembly: GCF_049913245.1. Classification (NCBI taxonomy): domain Bacteria; kingdom Pseudomonadati; phylum Pseudomonadota; class Betaproteobacteria; order Burkholderiales; family Oxalobacteraceae; genus Pseudoduganella; species Pseudoduganella sp. R-32. The sequence continues at coordinate 5,037,742 of NZ_CP183987.1, forward strand.
GCTGCCGGCGAATCTTCCGCACCGTCATCCGAACATCCAGGTCTTTCATCATGATCAAGTTCAAGAAAAAACAACTGCTGCTGGCTGCGCTGCTGGCCGCCCTGTCCATTGGCGGCGCCTATGCCTGGGTCCAGGCCCGCCAGCGCGGCTACGGCGACCAGGTCCTGAGCGGCAACGGCCGCATCGAAGCCACCGAGATCGACGTCGCCGCCAAGCTGCCGGGCCGCCTGCAGGACATCCTGGTCGACGAGGGCGACTTCGTGCGCACCGGCCAGGTGCTGGCCCATATGCAGGTCAATTCGCTGGAGGCCCAGCGCGACGAGGTGCTGGCGCAGCAACAGCATGCGCGTGCCAACGTCGCCAGCGCCGAGGCTGCCGTCGCCATGCGTCTTGGCGACCAGGCTGCCGCCCAGGCGGTGGTGGCACAGCGCGAAAGCGAGCTGCAGGCCGCGCGCCGCCGCCTGGCCCGCTCCGAGACGCTGGCCGGCGAAGGCGCCGCCTCGGAGCAGGAGCTGGACGACGACCGCGCCCGCGTCGGCACCATCAGCGCCGGCCTGCGCGCAGCCCAGGCGCAGGCGGCAGCAGGTGGCAGTGCGGTGGAAGCGGCCCGCATGCAGCTGCAAGGCGCGCATGCCGCGGTCACGGCGCTGCAGGCGACCCTGGCCCGCATCCAGGTCGATATCGACGACGGCGCCCTGCTGGCAGCGCGCGACGGCCGCGTGCAATACCGCATCGCCCAGCCGGGCGAAGTACTGCCCGGCGGCGGCAAGGTCCTCAGCCTGGTCGACCTGGGCGACGTCTACATGACCTTCTTCGTGCCGGAAGTGGCGGCTGGCCGCCTGGCGCTTGGCAGCGAGGTGCATGTGGTGCTGGACGCCGCGCCGCAATACGTTATCCCGGCACGGGTCTCCTACGTTTCCAGCACCGCCCAGTTCACGCCAAAAACCGTGGAAACCGCCAACGAGCGGCAAAAGCTGATGTTCCGCGTCAAGGCGCGCATTGACCCCGCCCTCCTGCAAAAGCATTTGCCGCTGGTGAAGACCGGCCTGCCCGGCACGGCGTGGATCAAGCTTGACCGCCAGGCGGAGTGGCCGGCGGCGCTGGCCCTGCGGGTGCCACAGTGAACGGTCCGGCGCCGGTCGCCGAACTATCCGGCGTCAGCCTGCGCTATGGCGAGGTCACCGCACTGAGCGACATCACGCTGGCCTTGCCGGCAGCTTGCATGGTGGGCCTGATCGGTCCGGACGGCGTCGGCAAATCGAGCCTGCTCTCGTTGGTGGCCGGCGCGCGCGCAGTGCAGCTGGGTGGCGTGCGGGTGCTTGGCAGCGATATGCGCGACAAGACGCAGCGCGGCCTTTTATGTCCGCGCATCGCCTACATGCCGCAAGGCCTGGGAAAAAACCTGTACCCGACGCTGTCGGTGGAAGAAAACCTGCAGTTCTTTGGCGGCCTGTTCGGCCATGGCGCCGCCGAGCAGCGGCGCCGCATCGCCCACCTGACCGCCAGCACCGGACTGGCGCCCTTCCTCGACCGCCCGGCAGGCAAGCTGTCGGGCGGCATGAAGCAGAAGCTGGGCCTTTGCTGTGCGCTGATCCACGATCCCGACCTGCTGATCCTCGATGAACCGACCACCGGCGTCGATCCGCTGTCGCGCGCCCAGTTCTGGGACCTGATCGCGGGCATCCGTGCGCAACGGCCGCAAATGAGCGTGATCGTGGCCACCGCCTACATGGATGAAGCCAATCGCTTCGACTGGCTGGTGGCGATGGACGGCGGCCAGGTCCTGGCGACTGGCGCGCCGCAGGAACTGCAGCAACGCACCGGCAGCGCTTCGCTGGAGGAAGCGTTTATCGCCCTGCTGCCGGAAGCCCGGCGCAGCCAGCACCGGCCGGTGCGGATTCCGCCGCTGGAACAAGGCGGCAGCCAGGCCGTCGCCATCGAGGCCAGCGGCCTGACCATGCGCTTTGGCGACTTCGTGGCGGTGGACAATGTGGACTTCCGCATTTGCCGCGGCGAGATCTTCGGCTTCCTCGGCTCCAACGGCTGCGGCAAATCGACCACCATGAAGATGCTGACCGGCCTGCTGCCCGCCAGCGCCGGCAGCGCAAAGCTGTTCGGCCAGGTGGTCGACCCGCGCGACCTGGCCACCCGGCGCCGGGTCGGCTATATGTCGCAGGCATTTTCGCTGTATGGCGAACTGACGGTGCTGCAAAACCTGGTGCTGCATGCACGCCTGTTCAGCGTGCCGGAGCCGGAGATTGCCGGCCGAGTGCAGGAATTGGCGCAGCGCTTCGGCTTGGGGGATGTGCTGGACACCCTGCCCGAGCAACTGCCGCTTGGCATCCGCCAGCGCCTGTCGCTGGCCGTGGCCATGGTGCACCGCCCGGAATTGCTGATCCTCGACGAGCCCACTTCAGGCGTCGATCCGGTGGCGCGCGATATGTTCTGGCAGTTGATGATCGACCTGGCGCGCCGCGACCAGGTCACGATCTTCATCTCCACCCACTTCATGAATGAAGCCGAGCGCTGCGACCGCATCTCGCTGATGCATGCCGGGCGCGTTCTGGTCAGCGCGGCGCCTGCCGAACTGGTTCGCCAACGCCGCGCCGCCACGCTGGAACAGGCCTTCATCGCCTACCTGGAAGATGCCGCCGGGGCCAGGAACGCAGCCGACGCCGACGATCCCGGCGCCGGCGTGCCGGGCTCGGTGCCTGCGGCGACGCCGCCCGTTGCAGCCCGTCCCTGGCAACAAAGCCTGCGCCGCGCCCTCAGCTACACGCGCCGCGAGACGCTGGAGCTGCGGCGCGACCCGGTGCGCGCCACGCTCGCCCTGCTGGGCACGCTGATCCTGATGTGCATCATCGGCTACGGCATCAACCTCGATGTCGACCACCTGAACTTCGCCGTGCTGGACCGCGACCAGAGCGCCCTGAGCCAGAGCTACGCGCAAAACCTGGCCGGCTCACGCTACTTCATTGAACGTCCGGCGCTGGCCGACTATGCTGAACTGGACCGCCGCATGCGCAGCGGCGAACTGGCGCTGGCAATCGAACTTCCACCCGGCTTTGGCCGCTCCCTGCAGCGCGGCGCCCCGGTCGCGGTCGGGGCGTGGGTCGACGGCGCCATGCCGCTGCGGGCGGAAACCACGCGCGGCTACGTGCAGGCCGCCCACCTGGGCTGGCTGCAGGACATGGCCACGCGGCGGCTGGGCGCCCGCTTCGCCGCTCCCGGCGCCATCGAAACGCGCTACCGCTACAACCCCGACGTACGCAGCCTGCCCGCCATGATCCCCGCCGTGATCCCGCTGCTGCTGCTGATGATCCCGGCCATGCTGGCGGCGCTGTCCGTGGTGCGCGAGAAAGAGCTGGGGTCCATCCTCAACCTGTACGTCACGCCGGTCAGCCGCGCCGAATTCCTGATCGGGAAACAGCTGCCCTATATCGCGCTCGGCATGCTCAACTTCGTGCTGCTCACGCTGGTGGCCCAGTCCGTGTTCGGCGTGCCGCTTAAAGGCAGTTTCGCCGCCCTGAGCCTGGCCGCGCTGTTCTACGTCGTCTGCGCCACCGGTTTTGGCCTGCTGGTCTCGACCTTCACGCGCAGCCAGATCGCAGCCCTGTTCTTCACCATGATCGGCACCCTGATCCCTTGCGTGCAGTTTGCAGGCCTGATCAACCCCGTGTCGGCGCTGGAAGGCATCGGCGCGCTGATCGGCCGCGTGTATCCGGCCACGCATTTCCTGGCCATCAGCCGCGGCGTGTTCAACAAGGCACTGGGCCTGGGCGACCTGCAGCAAGCCTTTGCCATGCTGGCACTGGCGCTGCCGCTGATCCTGCTGTCGGCGATTGCCCTGCTCAGGAAACAGGAGGCCTGAGCATGCGCGCCCGTCTTTCAAACATCTACCGGCTCGGCATCAAGGAACTCTGGAGCCTGGTGCGCGACCCGATCATGCTGGTGCTGATCGCCTACACCTTCTCGGTATCGATCTACGTCGCCGCCACCGCCATGCCGGAAAGCCTGCACCATGTGGCACTGGCCGTGGTGGACCAGGATGCCTCGCCGCTGTCGGCCCGCATCGTCTCGGCCTTCTACCCGCCGCAGTTCGTCACGCCGGTGCTGCTCACGCCACAGCAGGCCGACGCCGGCATGGACCGCGGCGACTACACCTTCGTGCTCACCATTCCGCCCGGCTACCAGCGCGACCTGCTGGCAGGCCAGTCGCCGCCGCTGCAGCTGAACGTCGACGCCACCCGCATGAGCCAGGCCTTCACCGGCAACGCCAGCATCAGCCGCATGGTATCGGCCGAGGTGAGCGACTTCCTGCGCCGCGGCCGCCCCGACCCCGGCCTGCCTGTCGGGCTGGACCTGCGCCTGCGCTTCAACCCCAACCTGGAACAAGCCTGGTTCGGCGCACTGATGGAGATCATCAACAACGTCACCATGCTGTCGATCATCCTGAGCGGCGCGGCGCTGATCCGCGAACGCGAACACGGCACCGTCGAACATTTGCTGGTGATGCCGGTATCGCCGGCCCAGATCATGCTGGCCAAGGTGTGGTCCATGGGGCTGGTGGTGCTGCTCGCGGCGCTGGGCGCCCTGCTGTTCGTGGTGCAGGGCGCACTGCGCGTGCCGGTGCAGGGTTCGATCGCTCTGTTCACGCTGGTGGCCGCGCTGCACCTGTTCGCCACCACGGCGATGGGCATCTTCATGGCCACGCTGGCGCGCAGCATGCCGCAGTTCGGCATGCTGCTGGTACTGGTGCTGCTGCCCCTGCAGCTGTTGTCGGGCGGCGTGACGCCGCGCGAAAGCATGCCGGCGCTGGTGCAGCACCTGATGCTGGCGGCGCCCACCACCCATTTCGTGGCTGCCGGCCAAGCCATCCTGTACCGCAACGCCGGCATCGACGTGGTCTGGCCGCAACTGCTGGCCATCGCCGCCATCGGCGCCACGCTGTTTGCCATCTCCTTGCGGCGCTTCCGCGCTACCATTGCGCAGATGGCCTGAACCTTTTCGAAGACCTGGGAATCCACCATGCTACAAGACGATTTAAGCACCATCCGCAACCGCGTTTTCGACGACATTGCCGTGGGCGACACCGAAACGCTGGTGCGCACGCTCACGAGCGCCGACATCCAGCTCTTTGCCGTGCTGTCGGGCGACGCCAACCCGCAGCACCTGGACGAGGATTTCGCCGCCAACACGCGCTTTCACAGCGTGATCGCACACGGCATGTTCGGCGGCGCCCTGATCTCGGCCGTGCTGGGCACCCGCCTGCCGGGCCCTGGCACCATCTACCTCGGGCAGACCCTGAAATTTACCGCTCCGGTGCGCGTTGGCGACACGCTAACCACCAGCGTCACCGTCACCGCCCGCGACGAAGCGCGCAAGCGCCTCAAGCTGGCCTGCCAGTGCATCAACCAGGATGGCGTGGCCGTAATCACGGGGGAAGCCGATGTGATCGCGCCCACTGAAGCAATCGCCCGTCCCCGCGCCACGCTGCCGGAGGTGCGCCTCATGCCCGGCGGCGGCGAAATCCAGGCCCTGCTGGCGCATGCACGCGGCTTCGGCCCGCTGGCTACCGCGGTGGTCCATCCCTGCGACGAGTCCAGCCTGGGCGCTGCGCTCGACGCGAAGGCCGCCGGCCTGATCACGCCGATCCTGGTGGCGCCGCAAGCAAAACTGCAGGCCGTGGCCAGGCAGGCCGGCCTGGACCTGGGCGGCTGCCGCATCGAGGATGTGCCGCACAGCCATGCGGCCGCTGCACGCGCAGTCGAACTTGCCGTGCAGGGAGATGCGGCGCTGCTGATGAAAGGCAGCCTGCACACCGATGAACTGATGGGCGCCGTGGTCGGCTGCCCGGCCCTGCGCACCAAGCGCCGTATCAGCCACTGCTTCCTGATGCAGACCCCGGCCTATCCTCGTCCCTTTATCGTGACCGACGCCGCCATCAATATCGCGCCGACGCTGGAAGAAAAAGCCGACATCATCCGCAATGCCATCGACCTGGCGCACGCCATCGGCGTCGCCACGCCGCGCGTGGCCATCCTGGCCGCAGTGGAGACCGTCAACCCCCATATGCCGGCCACCCTCGACGCCGCGATCCTGTGCAAGATGGCCGACCGCGGCCAGATCAGCGGCGCCCTGCTGGACGGGCCCCTGGCCTTCGACAATGCCGTATCGCCGGCAGCGGCGCGCATCAAGGGCATCGTGTCGAAAGTAGCCGGGCAAGCCGACGTGCTGGTCGCTCCCGACCTGGAAAGCGGCAATATGCTGGCCAAGCAGCTGGAATACCTGGGCGGTGCCAACAGCGCCGGCGTGGTGCTCGGCGCGCGCCTGCCGATCGTGCTGACCAGCCGCGCCGACAGCTGCGAAAGCCGGCTCGCTTCCTGTGCCGTGGCCCTGCTGCTGGCCCGCCAGTATGAGGCGACCCCGCCATGACACCACGCATCCTGGTACTGAACTGCGGATCGTCGAGCATCAAGTTCGCCCTCTTTGACGCCGGGGAAACCGGATTGGACGCGAAGGCACTATGGCATGGCAAAGTCGACGGCGTGACCGGTCCCCGGCCAACGCTGGACCTGCCGGGCGCCACGTCCCGTGCGCTGCCGGCCGGCGGCGAACAACCCTACCACGCAGCACTGGACGCCATCCTGGCGCAGCTGGCGCAACGCCTGCAGGGCGCTGGTGAAACGCTGACAGCCATTGCACACCGGGTGGTGCACGGAGGCCTCAAGTACAGTGCGCCGGTGTTGCTGGACGCGCAGGTGCTGGCCGACCTGCGCAGCTACATCCCGCTGGCGCCGCTGCACCAGCCCTTTGCGCTGGAAGCGATCGAGACCCTGCTCGCCAGCCACCCCAGCCTGCCGCAAGTCGCCTGCTTCGATACCGCCTTCCACCATACCCTGCCGGTGGTCGAACAAATGCTGCCCCTGCCCTACGCGGCGTGGGAGCGCGGCTTGCGGCGCTACGGCTTCCATGGCCTGTCCTACGAATACCTGTCGCTCGCGCTGGCAGCGCGGCACGGCGGCGCAGCGCAGGGCCGCACCATCGCCGCCCACCTGGGCAGCGGCGCCAGCCTGTGCGCGATGCAGGGCCTGGCCAGCGTCGCCACCACCATGGGCTTTTCCGCCCTGGACGGCTTGATGATGGGCACGCGCTGCGGCGCACTGGACCCCGGCGCCTTGCTCTACCTGATGGATATCGAAGGCCTGAGCACGCACGAAGTCGGCCATTTGCTGTACCACGAGTCAGGCCTGCTGGGCGTATCGGGCATCGCCGCCGATCCACGCCTGCTGCTGGAGCAAGAGGCGGAGTCTCCGCGTGCACGCGACGCGCTGGCCTTGTACGTGCGCCGCATCGTGCGCGAAATCGGCGCCCTGTGCGCGGTACTGGGTGGCCTGGACATGCTGGTCTTCACAGCGGGCATTGGCGAGCACAATGCCGAGATCCGCCGCCGCATTTGCGCCGCGCTGGGCTTCCTCGGCGTGCAGATCGATGACGCGGCCAACCGCAGCAACGCCCCGCTGATCAGCTGCGGCGCCGGACCACTGGTGGCAGTCGAACCTACCGATGAAGAATGGATCGCCGCGCGCCACGGCCGCGCCATCCTCGGGCTTAATCGCGCTGGTACAGGGCCTCGATAGTGCTCGCTCCGAGCGAGTGCGCCCTGACCATATAACCGGTCAGTGCGCCCGATGCGTCCTCGGGAAGGTCGAGTTTTTGCGACAGCGCATGCACCGTGAACCGATAGTGATGCACGCCGTGCCCCGATGGCGGGCATGCGCCGCCGAACCCCTTCGCGCCGTAGTCGTTGCGCATCTGCTGGCTGCCCGCAGGAGCCAGCGCGCCCGCCGGCAGCGAAGTCACATCCTTCGGAATATTGACAAGCTGCCAGTGCCACCAGCCGCTGCCAGTCGGCGCATCGGCATCATGGACCAGGATGGCGAAAGCCGCCGTGCCTTGCGGCGCTCCGGACCAGGATAGTTGCGGGGACTGGTTTCCACCGCTACAGCCGAAGCCCTGGAATTCCTGGGCCTTGGCCATGAACTTGCCGTCGGCGATGTCGGTGCTGGCCAGGGTCAGCGATCCCGCCAGCGCGGAGTTGGATACCAGCAGTGCTGCAAAAATAAGGTGTCGCATATGTGCTCCCGTGTTGAAGAACGCACATGGTAAGCAGCAACCGAAAAGCGGTTTAGTCCGAAACCAGCCAGAGTTTCGCCTTAATCAGTCATTCGTGGGAAGACGACGCAGTAACGCTCGGTCTTCGTCGCGCATCCTTGTTTTGCGTAGTTCGGACGGCGTGATGCCGAAGAATTGCTTGAACTTGTCGGTAAAGCGCGACTGGGACTGGTAACCGCACCTTTCCGCAACCCGTCCGATTGGCTCAAATGTTGTTTGCACCAGGTGCAGGCCATGGCCCAGCCTTGCCCGATCCTTGATCGCCTGCAAAGTAGTGCCTTCCGCTGCCAGCTTGCGACGCAGGGTGGACTCGCTGAGCGCGAGACGGGATGCAAGAACGTCGGCACCCATCTCAATGCCGAATTCCACGCAAATCATGCTGTGCAGGCGATGGCTAAGGCTGGGCGGTTCCATGACAGCGCTGACCTGGACATGGCCCAGGTGGTAAATCAGCTGAAGAATCTCACGCCGGCGCGCAGCCCATATCGCCTGCGGCGCGAAGGCGGCCCATTCAACGAACTGCTGCAAGGTCTTTTCAAATACCGGGCCTATCTCGCCCTGCACAAACGGCACGGTCCTGGCGGCCTTCGGCGGCAGGCAATCGAAATCATCGTGTTCGAACTCCACGATCAGCGCCAGGTATTCCCCATCCCCGGGGATATTGCGCATATTGATGCTGGGGTGGTTCGACAGCACGATAAAGCTGCCGCGCGGACAAACAATCTCGCCCTTGCTGCCCAAGCGCTTGCTGCCGTCGAGCACGCAGATCAGCATCGGCCTGATGATCGGCACATTGACGATCTTCTGCTCCTTGACCGACGAATACACCGAGAACGGCAGAACCCGCCCTGCCCCTTGCAGCGTCCTCGCTGCATGGATTAGCGCTTGCTGGTTCCATTCATGGCTGAGGCGCTGACGGCCTTTCATTCGCACCGTTGATCCTGTTCTCGCTGCGCCAGAAGATAGCTTCTTTGGACTGGCGTCTTCAGCGCAAGTTGATGCTCGTCCAGGAATGCAGCGAGGCGCTGCTCGTTTGCCACACTCCCAATGAACCTTGAGCGCGCACTGTCAACGGCGACAGGTTCCCGGCATGCCGAACATACAAGGTAGGACTTGGACAGGAATGGAATCGTCTTGATCGTAAAGAACGACACCCACTCCGTCTCTTTCCAATGCTCCCACATACGCGTGCGCTGGCAGCGATAGCAATGACAGGTAAGCGCCTGGCCGACCTCTTTTCGTTCCTTGACCCAGCCAAACATGATGAACACTACTTCTTCCTTTGTAATTCTGCGAAGGCGGAAGAATGCCATTGCCGATGACGGCCAAATCTATTCAATAGTCACCATCCAACAAATTACCCAACGAAACCAAGACCTGGCCTACTTGATCAGGTACCTGGTCTGGCTGGCAATCAGCGTGGCGCCGCAGGCAGTGGTATCGCCGTCGCGGGCAGTTGGCTTGCCGTCGGTGATGTAGGTTTCGCTGCCGCTGTTGATGGTGGTTTCGCTTGGATGCAACGGGCAACTCACCGTATCGCCCAGCCGCGCCACCCCCTTGCCGTCGACGACAAAGTTGGAGCTGCCGGTCTTGACCTCCCCGCCATGCGACGTCTTATCTCCAATGCGAATCACTGGACGACTCATCCTGCTACCCTTCCTGATAATCTATTTTTTTCCAACGAGCTTGACGCAGTATTGCGCAGCCTTGCGCGCCTCCGCTGAAGGCAACGCAGCGATGGCCTCATCGAATTGCTGACGGACGGGCACCTTGGTGCCCACGCTCATGAAAATGGCCAGCTCCCCGCCAAACTCCGGGTCAAAGTAAGTCGAGCAGGACGATTGGTCCATCAAGGCCCCGCAGGCCGAAACTGCCGCAATCTCCTCTATGGCCTTGGGGTCGATGCGCTTGGAGGAAATCGGCTTGCCGATCCATTTATCCTTGCCCCAGACAGTGTCGAAGCGCTGACGCAGGATTTCCCCGACCTTGTTGACATCCTCTTCCGCAGGCACGCCGTTCGGCCCGGCCACGCAACGCAGCCCACCATTGGAATACCCCTCGCCCGCGAATGCCTGTGCAACCCCGCAGCCGAGCAAAATCGCCAGGCCAGCCTGTGTCAATACCGTCTTGTGCACTATTTTTTTCCGACAAGCTTGACGCAGTACTGGGCGGCTTTTCGTGCTTCGACCGATGGCAATGCCGCGATAGCTTCATCAAACTGTTTGCGGATCGGTGCTTTGCTGCCCAAAGCGGTAAACACCGTAAGGTTGCCACCGAATTCGGGATCAAAGAAGTTCGAGCATGCAGAACGGTCCAACATGGCAGCGCAACCTGCGATGCTTGCAATCTCTTCCATCGCCTTCGGGTCAATACGCTTGGTTGGAAGCGTCTGATACACCCAATCCTTGCCCCAGATGGCGCTGAAACGCTGGTCCAGGCTTGCGCTGACCTTTTTCACCTCTTCGCCAGGCTCGCCGCCGCGTGTACAGCTCAAGCCAAACGGCGAATAGTTCTCTCCTGCAAATGCTGGCGCAAACTGGAACGCGGCCAACAGCGTCAAGCCGGCCTTCAGAACTATTTTCATATTTCGCATCTCTTACTCCAAATACCAAATTCCCGTTACCTTGAACCGGACCTTGTAACTGCCGCTCACAGGCGAAACCATCGTGATGTAATCCGTACGATAGCATGGGTCAATTTCATTAAAGTCGCTGACGAAACCTCCCGCATGCTTGATCTCGATATGCCCGGAGATTACTTTGCCAGCGCTGGTAACCTGCTTCTCAATTGGGGCGTATATGACGATCGAGCCGTACGGCGCGGTTTTAAGATTGATTCCCGGCGTCGTTTCCAACAGATTCTTGAAGCCATTCTTTGCTAGAACCGGCCCAAAGTCCTTGGCATGCTCGCAACTTGGGTACTTGAAGTACCCTGCGGCCACCAGAGCTCTTTTTACATACATCAAGCAGTAGTGGATGGATTTAGGATGCTTATGTTTCATTGCATGAGCAATTGCAATCTCAATCCTGCTCGATGCTGCCGGTTTGATGACGGTCGCTTCCGGATGCTTTGATTCAGCGCTACGATCTTCTTTCACGACCGGCTTGGTTGCAGCCGGCGACGCCGCGGCCGGAGGGGTAGCGGGCTTATTGGAAGCCGCTGCTTGCGCACCGCCCGTTGCACCGGCAGAGCCGGCCGGCTTCGTCGGTGCAGATGCCGCCGCTGCTGGCGCTGCCGGTTGTGCTGGCTTGGCATGCTGCTGCGCCGGCTTGCCTTTAGTATCAGGTACTTTCAGCATCTGGTGAGGATGCAGCAGGTATGGCTTGTCGATGTTGTTCATCTTGGCCAGGACCTGGTAGGTCGTGCCGTAAAGGCGCGCGATGGACGAAAGCGTCTGGCCCTTTTTCACCTCGTGCATGCCTGGGGTCTTGGGCGCTGCAGCCTTGTCCTCGTGCAGGTGAGTCTTCACCGGTACGCGCTCTTTCGGCGCGACGATCGTCCAGCTGGAGTTCAGTTTGTCGATCGCAAGCTGGCCGAGTTCCTTGAACTCATCGGTCGTTTTCTGGATGAAGACGGTCAGCGGCCCGAAGTCAGGCGACGCAAGGAAGGTCGGCAGCAAGCCATGCTCGTTGGACTTCATGATCTTCGACTTGCCGTTCTGCTCCACCCGAATGGTCGCATCGGCAATCGGACTGCCGGCTGCGTCGACAATGCTCAGCGCATGGCCGACGTCGAGCGCCTTTTCGTAGAGATCGGCCAGCTTGGCAAATTTTCCGGTAGCCAGGCCCTCTCCGCCATAATTGCCGCTCGGGCCATCATGGTGGTATTTGTAGCACCAGACATCAGGCTTCTTCCGCTTCTTGGCCAGCGCCTCGTTGTCAAGGAAATGCTCCAACAAGGCCTTGACGTTGGCATTCGTGTCAAATCGATTGCTATTGTCCAGGCCATAGAAGTTGCCGGTTTTGTTGACGAACTGGCCCAGGCTGCTGGCCGAGGTGGTGCCGGCAGCGGCATCGGGATTGAAGCCCGATTCGATTTTAGCCGTCGCCAGCAGCAAAGCCGTGCGGCGCACGTTCAGGCCTTTGGCCTTGGCAGCGGCGATCAGCTTGTCAATCACCTGCTTTTGCACGGCAAGCGATGCATCGCCCCAGATGCGGGAATTACCGGCCAGCCTGCCCGGGCTGTGGTCGACCGGCTCCTTGTAATGCGAGTACGACTTCACTTGCTCGTCTTTGTACGCCGCGCCCTTCTTCTGGGTGTAAAAGACGTTGTAATCAATGGCCATTCAACGCACTCTCGATATAAACGTCGAACAGGCTGCCCTGCCCTATCTTCTTCACTTTCTTGTCGAAGGCGGTTTTCACCGCTTCGCCCACCGCGGGGTTCTTTTTCTTGTCGCGATTGGAGCCGATCAGGTTGCCGTCCCAGCTATACACGTCGGCCCATTCGCATTGCGCGCAATTGCCGCCGTTCGACATCGAAACCACGATGACTTTCTCTTTGGCGGGCGTTTCGGCACAGACGACATCACCGACCTTGTCAGCGATGATTGGATAGGAATCGCCAGTCTGCAACGGCTCCGCCTTGAATGACTGGCCGCCGAGCTCACGCCCGCTGGCGCCGTCGCTAATGCTCAGGCGCTGGCTGGTGCAGGACAAGCCAGGATAGCCCACTTCCTTGTAGCAGCTTGCTTTCAGCTCGATCTTGCGGTCAACGCACTGCAGCGCCGCGACGCGCTGGCGCAACGCCGGCTTGGATTCGGCCAGCGCGGCCTGTACCAGGCAGGCGGACAACAACAAACCCAGGATCAAATTGTTTTTCATTATGAGGCCTCACGAACAGGTGGAATTGAATTTGGTGCGTCTTCTTCCGGACGCAAATCGGCTGGCGGCGCGTCCAGCTCAATCAGGTCAAGGTCGGACAGCGACAACGCATCGAGGTCGTCGTCAATGCCGAAGCAGCCGGACGTGGCGCGCTCCATCACTTTGGCCATGTCGCGCACGCGCTTGGCGGCGGCTTCTTCGAAGATCGACGACACGTCGCGCGGCAGTTCGCCATCGCCGCGCCAGTCGCGCGTGACCATGGCCACCAGCCTCGCGGCTGAATGGTTGACCTTGCGTTCGACCAGGTCGACCAAGCCTTCCTGCGCCGCCTGCACCATGCGCTCCGTGCCGAGTCCAATAACCGCATCCTTCATATTGTCGCTGCGCTTCAGGATGTGCACGATGGTCGAAGGCGGCATGCCGATCTTCTGGCCCAGCAGCGCCAGCGCTTCGGCGCGGATATCGATTTCGCCGTCAGGCATGAACAGCTTTTTCGCATGTTCCACCGAAATCTGCGTCTTCGACGCCAGCACGCCAACACCAACCGGCGTCTTTACCTTCTCGGTCAACGCATCATCTACTTCCTCGTCCATCTCAGGGTCGTGCTTGACGTCTTCCAGGAATTCCCACTTACCGTTATTGCGGTCGATCTCGACCTGCAGTTCCTCCATGTCCTCGGTGAACACGCGCGCCGTCTTGCCTTCCTCATCCAGCTTGCCGGACTGCAGCACGGAGCCATCCTTCGCCAGGATCTTGTAGGCGTAGCCGGCCGCCGCCCCCGCCGCCAGGTACAGCGCATCGCGCAGCACCACCTGCTGGCTGAACTTGCCGACGTTCATCTTGCCCCAGAATTCGGTCACCGGCGCCGACTTCACCGAGCCCTGGTTCACCACCTTGGCTGCGCCCAGTTCAAGAGTGCCGGCGATTTCGTGGGTTTCCTTGGCGCCCTTGATCAGGATCTCGCCGCTTTCGGTCAGGACGATGCTGCCGCCCTTGGTCTTCAGCACGATATCGCCGGTCTTGGCCTCGAAGACCATGCCTTTTTGCGACACGGTTTCGACCTTCCCGTCCTGCACGTGCAGGTAATGGTTGCCGTGGCTGATGGCGGTCACCATGCTGCCGCGCTCGACGTGCTGCTGGATGCCCTTGGCCGAGCTGAACGACATCTGTTCGCCGGACGTCATGTCGACATTGCCCGCGGCGTAGCAGCCCAGGTCTTCACCGGCTGCATGCACGATGCTCTTCGGCGTACTGGCGGCCACGCCGTCCGGCGCGGAAATGAAGACCAGCGGCTTGGTCAGCGACCAGGCGTTTTCGTTCAGCGCCTTCTGGTTCTTCAGGCCACGGTGCGAGTTTTTCTGCTCGCCGCGCTGCTCGGTCGCCATCTCGGCCGCCTGGCTGCGCATGGTTGCGCTGTCCAGCACGGCGCGCAAGGTGTCGGCGCCCTCGGTATTGTCCTGCTGGGTAGTACCGCTATCCTGCACCGGCTGGCCCCAGGCCGTGACCAGCACGCCCTTGGCGGCGCGCACTGCGCCCCAGCCATCGGTACGCAGCTCGAAGCCTTCACCGCGGTGGTCCTTGCGGCCGGAGGTGTCGAGCACGCGCGTCAGGTAGCCCAGGTTAAGCTGGCTGCGGTGATGGTCGGAGGACAGCACGGCCTGGATCTGGCCAGCCGTATCGTCCATCAGCAGGTGGTTGTTGCGGCCGCCGGCGCCGCCGGCGCCCTTCAGCTCCCGGCTGCGGATGCCGGACAGCGCATGCTGGTGCGGCAGTTCCCAGGGCGACATGTTCTCGCCGTTATAGACGCGGCCCGTGATGATGGGACGGTCCGGATTCGAGTCCAGCCACTGTACGATGACTTCCTGTCCGATGCGCGGCAAGGAAATGCCGCCAAAATTGCCGCCCGCCCAGCTCGAGGCAACCCGCACCCAGGCCGAACTCTGCTCGTCATGCGTGCCGACGCGGTCCCAATGGAACTGCACGCGCACGCGGCCATGTTCGTCGGTATGGACTTCCTGCCCGGAAGGGCCGACCACGATGGCGGTCTGCGGGCCATGGATCCTGGCCTGTTCGCTGTTAAAACCGCGCCCCGGACGCCAGTGCACCGTCTTGCGTATGCAGGTCAGCTGGTTGCTGTATTCGGAAATCCCTTCGGACTGCTGAAGATAGTTGTTAGTGGCGGAATGGTGCACGCTGATCACCACGAATTCGAGCTTGTCGTCCGAAGCGCCGTGCGCATCCGCGGAAAAATGCTCGGAAAGGCGGAACCAGCGGCCCGGCATCAGGTAGCGGCTGTTGCCCTTGGCCTCGATATGCTTGCCGCGGCTTTCAATTTCCTCCATCCGCAGCAAGGCCAGCGCTTCCGCATCCTTGCGGTTCCGCACGCCGTACGCGCCGGCATACTCATAGCTCTCCATCGACAGCACATCGCCCTGCTGGTTCAGCGTGGGCAGGTCGACATGGCTTGGTACCGGCTGTTTGAAGTCGAACGCCGACAGCGCCACCTTGCTGGAAACGATGCTGCGCACCGGCGACCAGTCGCCGATGCCGTCTTCTTCGGCCGCGCCTCCGTGGCGCTGGAAACGCACGCCAGGATTGCCGCCGTCAATCGGTGCGGCCTGGCTGGAATCGTCCGACAGCACCAGCGTGTGGCCGCGTTCACTATGTTCGTACCAATAATGCCAGCCCGCCGCTTCCCAGCGCCGGTGCAGGTAGTTGTAATCGGTCTCATCGAACTGGCAGGCCATGGTCATGGCCTCGTCAGCGCCCTGCACGCGGCAGCTCCAATCGGGATGCGTGCCGTAGTCGGCAAACACCTCTTCCGACTGCTGGCGCAGGGTCTTGCCGTGGAAAAGGTAATTGTCGCGCCGCAGCTTCAGGTAGGCCAGCCAGGGCCGCAGGACCATCGAATAGAAGGCGATGGCGCCATCGGTCTTCACCAGGCGGAATTCGAATACGTAGCCGTTGAAGTAGCGCATGCTGCCATCGCCGCGCACCAGCGAAATGGTGACGAGCTTGCCTTGCACGTCCTTCAGCGCAATGCTGGCATCTTCGGCCAGCACCTCCACGGTATATTCGAAATCGCGCGACAGGCCCTCGTCCGCTTCCAGCCGGTTTGCCAGCAGCAGGGAATGCGGGCCGTCGTTATTGGGGAACGACAGGCGCAGGATACGATTGTTTTGCCGTCCAAACGGCAGCTCGGATAAGATTTGCGACAGGCTACGCATGCGGAATTTCCTCGGACTGCTCTCGGCAATCCCTCACTAGTTACAAATAATGCAAGTTTCCGCGTGGAATTATAGCAGCGCTCGACCTGCGCACGATTGAATCTTTGTAATATTTTTTGACAACTTCCAAGTTTCCACAGCGGACTAGCCCAGCCGAAAGTCGGCAGGTGATGCTTGATAGAGGCTGTCAACCTTCGCCATCCATCTGCGGGCAAGCTCCGGCGGAGCATAAGCATCATAGGCATCGGCGATCGCATAAAGTTCAGCCGGATCGTCGCCCAGCATACGCACCAATACCAGGATCAGCGCGAGCCTCCATCGAGATACGTAGACGTACCTGTACGCCGGTTGCTTCCGGCGCAAGGCATCGAACACAAAATCAGCGCCTCAAGCTTGGTGAAGTGGACGAAAGAGCCTGCAGTAACTGTCAGCAATCCAGCTCGGGCATCAAAGTCGAGAGGGAATTCAATTATGCCATGCGCGAAAGGCCTTCGGAACCGGTGCCCCGTTTTCGCGTATTTGTAGCCGAGCTCCGTCATACGTGGCACAAGCAGGTCCAGCACGCGCTTTGAAGGTGGTGTCGATGCGATCATAATATTTGCCCTGTCAGACCGCTGGATCATAACTTGCCAGATGCAAGCAAAGTCTCACCAAAGGTAACAAAAAAGCCGCCGGGCTTTCGCACCGGCGGCTTTTCTTGTCAGCTTGGCTGATTACTGTGCAGCGGCAGCAGCTTCTTCAGCGGCAGCTTTCATCGACAGTTTCAGGCGGCCACGCTCGTCGGTCTCGAGGACCTTCACGCGCACTTGCTGGCCTTCTTTCAGGTAGTCGGCCACGGCGTTCACACGCTCGTTGGCGATCTGCGAGATGTGCAGCAGGCCGTCCTTGCCAGGCATGACCTGGACGATGGCGCCGAAGTCCAGCAGCTTCAGCACGGTACCGTCGTAGCACTTGCCCACTTCCACGGAAGCGGTCAGTTCTTCGATACGGCGCTTGGCTTCCTGGCCGGCAGCTGCGTCGACCGAAGCGATGGTGACGATGCCGTCGTCGCTGATGTCGATCTGGGTGCCGGTTTCTTCGGTCAGCGCGCGGATCACGGCGCCGCCCTTGCCGATCACGTCACGGATCTTCTCAGGGTTGATCTTGATGGTGATCAGGCGCGGAGCGAAGTCGGACAGTTCGGTCTTCACAGTCGGCATGGCCTTCTGCATTTCGCCCAGGATGTGCTGGCGGCCTTCTTTGGCCTGTGCCAGTGCAACCTGCATGATTTCCTTGGTGATGCCCTGGATCTTGATGTCCATCTGCAGCGCGGTAATGCCGTTGGCAGTACCAGCTACCTTGAAGTCCATGTCGCCCAGGTGGTCTTCATCGCCCAGGATGTCGGACAGCACGGCAAAGCGGCCGCCTTCCTTGATCAGGCCCATGGCGATACCGGCCACGTGCGCTTTCATCGGCACGCCGGCGTCCATCAGTGCCAGGCAGCCGCCGCAGACGGAAGCCATCGAAGAGGAACCATTGGATTCGGTGATTTCCGACACCAGGCGCACGGAGTACGAGAAGTCTTCCGGTGCCGGCAAAGCAGCAACCAGTGCACGCTTGGCCAAGCGGCCGTGGCCGATTTCGCGGCGCTTAGGCGTACCAACACGGCCGGTTTCGCCGGTGGCGAACGGAGGCATGTTGTAGTGCAGCATGAAGTCGTCCGTGTACTCGCCCATCAGCGCATCGATCTTCTGCGAATCGCGGGCGGTGCCCAGGGTCGCTACGACCAGTGCCTGGGTTTCGCCGCGGGTGAACAGGGCGGAACCGTGAGTGCGCGGCAGGACCGAGGTGCGGATCGAGATCGGACGCACGGTCTTGGTGTCGCGGCCGTCGATACGTGGCTCGCCTTGCAGGATCTGGGAACGAACAACCTTCGCTTCCATTTCGAACAGGATGTTGCCGACTTCGACCGAGTCAGGAGCGTCAGCACCGTGTGCGGCAGCTTCGGCAGCCAGGTCGGCCATCACTTCGGCCGACATGGCGCGCAGCTTGTCGGTACGGGCTTGCTTGTCCTTGGTCTGGTAAGCGGCGTTGATCTTCGCTTCGGCGAAGTGGGCAACGCGGCCGATCAGGGCTTCGTTCTTGGCAGGTGGAGTCCACACTTGCTCAGGCTTGCCGCCGTCGCGCACCAGTTCATGGATTGCGTCGATCACGGCCTTCATCTGCTCGTGGCCGTAGACGACGGCGCCCAGCATGATTTCTTCGGACAGCTGCTGCGCTTCCGATTCCACCATCAGCACGGCGGATTCGGTACCGGCGACCACCAGGTCCATCTGGGAGTCTTTGAGCTGGGAAGCGGTCGGGTTCAGGATGTACTGGCCGTTTTTGTAGCCGACGCGCGCAGCGCCGATCGGGCCGTTGAATGGCACACCGGAGACGCACAGGGCGGCGGACGCGCCAATCATGGAAGCGATGTCCGGATCGATCTCAGGATTCACGGACAGCACGTGTACGATCACCTGGACTTCGTTCATGTAGCCCTCTGGGAACAGAGGACGGATCGGACGGTCGATCAGGCGGGAAGTCAGGGTTTCTTTTTCAGAAGGACGGCCTTCGCGCTTGAAGAAGCCACCAGGGATCTTGCCCGCTGCGTAGGTCTTTTCCAGGTAGTCGACGGTCAGTGGGAAGAAGTCCTGGCCTGGTTTTGCGTCTTTACGCGCCACCACGGTTGCCAGTACGACGGTGTCATCCATCGATACCATTACCGCGCCGGATGCCTGGCGAGCGATTTCGCCGGTTTCCAGCGTCACGGTGTGTTGGCCGTACTGGAAGGTCTTCGTTACTTTGTTAAACATGGGTTTATCCCTCTTTCTCTTTAGCCGACAGATTTTCAGGAGCTGTCGTAGCACCTCACCACGGACGGCCAGGAGGCCGCCATACTGCTTTACTGCAATAAAACTAAGGGTTTAAAAAACCAAAATGCCTGCGGCAGCGAACTGGCGCAGGCATTTCTCGTTTAAACCTGGTAACGCAAGAATTACTTACGCAGGCCGAGTTTAGCGATCAGGTCGCGGTAACGGTTTGCGTCTTTGTTCTTCAGGTAGGACAGCAGGGACTTACGACGGTTAACCATCTTGATCAGGCCACGACGGGAGTGGTGATCCTTGGTGTGCTCTTTGAAGTGGGTGTTCAGTTCGTTGATGCGAGCGGTCAGCAGAGCAACTTGCACTTCTGGGGAGCCGGTGTCGTTTTGGCCACGAGCGTTGTCGGCGATGATGGCCGACTTGTTGATGTTTTCAACGGTCATTTTCTTACCTTTCACATGCGATGCACGGAGTCTTGGGAACCCTGCACATCGTGAATTACGTTTAATATAAAAATCCGGCCGGATGGCCAGACACGGGAGTATAACCGGAATAAGGGTCGAAAGCTACCGCCACACACGATCAGCCATGAAAACACCTCTTCGCGTTGCATTTTTGTCATTATTATTAAGCGCCTGCGCCGTCGCCCCACCCACTTGGCAACGCGGCAACGACAGCTTCAAGCCGATACAGCTCGGCGTGACCACCCAGGCCGACCTGCTGCGCCTGTACGGCCCGCCAGACGAGCGTACCTACCTGCAGCTGCGCGACCTGAATGTATGGAGCTACCGCTACAAGGAATCGGGCGTATGGGATTCGATGATGCACATCATGATGGACCGCCAGGGCGTGGTGCGCGAAACCATGAGCGGCCCCGACCTCGAAAAAGAAGAGCGCGGCTTCTTCCGTTAATCAGAACAAAAGCTGTTCGGGGAAGATGCCAAGTGCAGCCGCGACGCGTTCACGGGTAGCTTTGCGTGGCCGCGCAGAGGATTCCTGCTGTGCGAATGCAGGCTGTGAAATGCCGAGCCGTTCAGCCATCTCCTGCTGCGTCACCCCGAGATGCTCGCGCCAGGCGCGAATTGGACTCCAGCCATTCAGGACAATCATGCCGACGACTTCGTGCGGCATTGCCACCTCTTCTTCGTCCTTGCGCGAACGCAAGTAAGCTTCGTAAGGGATCACTGCGAACGCAGGGCGACCATCCGGGCCGTTTATGATCTGCACGTTAGTAGGCTTGTTCATCGCGCTTCTTCACTTCTTCAATGCTGACCACTCGCAGCCTGCCGTCAAAATCGAACAATATGCGGTAGCGCCCTGCCCGCAATCGAAATCCATACTGATGCGTTTTCAGGACAATCACATTCGCGCCCCACGGCAACGTCGCCAAAGCCCCGACTTCGCGCCAAATAAACACCTGGTCAGTCTTACCCAACTTTGAAAGCTGGCGTTTCGCCCTGGCTTGCCAGACTATCGCAATTGGGGTTGAGATCATTATAGGCTTTCGTTCAAAAAAACCTTATATCGTTGAACAAAAGCTTATATTGCAGACGACATTCCCTATTGCGCCGACTCAAGCCCCCCTCCGTTTGGTCGTGCCAGATACCGTATTTGTCGCCCTGCCACAAAATGAGATGAAACAAGTAGGCATTCGCGAGCATGATCAGGCCGCCAACCAGTCCTGCAGGGCTATAAAGGCCAACCAGACAGCCAAGGTAGCCGCTGAGATGGCTTGCAATGAGGGCGCGGCGCGCCGCCTGCCGTGCTGGCTGCTCCAGCATCAAGTTGAACCAGAAGAAGCACTTCAAATGGATTGGCAGGTCCCGCCAGTGATCCGAGCTTTTGTCGATCATAAATTTCTCCTGTTTTAAGGTGGAAACATCAACTTCGAACACGGCGGCAAGACATTTCAATGATTCCAGGCTGGCGTTTTGCCCGTTTTCGATCCGCTGAGTCGTGCGCACGTTGAGCCCGGACATTTGGGCCAATTGTTCCTGCGACAGGTTTCGGCTGATTCGGATTTGTTTCAGGATCACCCAGCCGACCACGACAAAAACCCGACATTCGCCCGAAAACAAACGGGCCACCCTTGGGCGGCCCGTTCAAGGATGGCGTTTCGCGCGATCTCAGTCCTTGATCTCCAGCGCGCGGTTCAGGCTGAGGGCGGCGAGCGAGCCGGCGGCACCGGACAGCAGGTACAGGCTGACATAGGCCAGGCCGAAGTGCGCCGACAGGCCCAGCGCGACCAGCGGGGCGAAGGCGGCGCCGACCAGCCAGGCCAGGTCCGACGTCAGCGCTGCGCCGCTATAGCGGAAGCGGGACTCGAAATTGGCGGTCACGGCGCCGGCTGCCTGGCCATACGACAGGCCCAGCAGCGCGAAGCCGAGCAGGATGAAGATGGTCTGCCCTGCGTCACCGCCCTGCATCAGCAGCGGAACAAAGCCGCTGAACACGCCGATCAGCACAGCCAGCGAGCCGAGCGTGCGGCGGCGGCCGATACGGTCAGCGATCCATCCCGATGCGACGATACAGGCTGCTGCGAGGAATGCGCCGCCAATCTGGATCACCAGGAACTCGCTGACCGAGCGCTCTGAATACAGCGTAATCCAGGACAGCGGGAATACGGTCACCAGGTGGAACAGCGCGTAGCTGGCCAGCGCTGCCAGGGCGCCAATCACCACGTTGCGGCCTTGCGTTTTGAACAACTCGCCAATATCGGTCGGCTGCAACTCACGCTCTTCCAGCAGGCGCGCGTATTCATTGGTGGATACCAGGCGCAGGCGGGCAAACAGCGCCACCACGTTGATCGCGAAAGCGACGTAGAACGGATAGCGCCACCCCCAGTCGAGGAAGTCTTCCGACGACAGGCTCGACAACAGGAAGGAGAACAGGCCCGCCGCGATGATGAAGCCGGTCGGCGCGCCGAGCTGGCCCAGCATCGCGTACCAGCCGCGCTTCTCTTTCGGTGCATTCAGGGCCAGCAGCGACGGCAGGCCGTCCCAGGAGCCGCCCAGGGCAATGCCCTGCCCGAAACGCAGCATGGCCAGCAAGGCCAGCGCGCCCAGGCCGCTTTGCCCGTAGGTCGGCAGGAAGGCCATGCCCGCTGTCGAGGCGCCCAGCAGGAACAGCGCCGCCGTCAGCTTGGTTTCGCGCCCGAACCGCAGCTGGATCGCCATGAAGGTCGCCGTCCCCAGCGGCCTTGCCAAAAATGCAAATGAGAAGATCACGAAGGAATACAGCATCCCGTCCAGCTTGGAGGCGAACGGGAAAAACACCGCCGGGAAGACCAGGACGGAGGCAATGGCATAAACAAAAAAGTCGAAATATTCGGAAGCCCGGCCAATCACCACGCCCACGGCAATTTCGCCGGGGGCAATGTGCTGGTCGCTCGAATCGGATGGCCGCATCGGAATACCGTGGGCTGGTGCGGACATACTCTGCATGGTTCAGTCTCCTGTTTCTCACCGGTTGAGAGATATCACCGGTGTTTATTACTGTTATCTAACCTGCTGGTAGGACAATATGTCCAATTTCGCGCCTTGTCCAGACCCCTCAAAATAGAAAGATTCTTGACTTAGGACATTGTTTCTTGCGCATGCCTATATTACTTCTCCTCCTCGCAGCCGTCTGCCTTTCAGGCTGCAATACCATCGTTATGAACCCCGCCGGTGACGTTGCCTCGCAACAGGCTCACCTGGTGACCATCTCGACCCTGCTCATGTTGCTGATCATCGTACCGGTGATCGCGCTGACTGTGCTGTTCGCTTGGCGTTACCGAAAAGGCAACACCAACGCCAAGTACACCCCGGACTGGGACCACTCGACCCAGCTCGAACTGGTGATCTGGGGCGCCCCGCTGATGATCATCATCGTCCTCGGCCTGCTGACCTGGATCAGCACCCACCTGCTGGATCCTTACCGTCCACTGAGCCGCATCGACGAAAAGCGTCCGCTGGCAGCCGACCACAAGCCGCTGGTGGTGCAAGTGGTGGCCATGGACTGGAAATGGCTGTTCATCTACCCGGAACAGGGCATCGCCACCGTCAACGAACTGGTGACCCCGATCGACACCCCGATCCGCTTCAAGATCACCGCGTCGACTGTGATGAACTCGTTCTACATCCCGGCGCTGGCCGGCCAGATCTACGCCATGCCGGGCATGGACACCACCCTGAATGCGGTGCTGAACAAGCCGGGCACCTATGAAGGCTTCTCCGCCAACTACAGCGGCGCGGGCTTCTCGCACATGCGCTTCAAGTACCACGGCGTGTCGACCGCCGACTTCGACGCCTGGGTCGCCAAGACCAAGGCTGGTGGCGGCAACCTGAACCGCGCCGACTACCTGGCCCTCGAAAAGCCAAGCGAGCGCGAACCTGTGCGCCGTTATGGCGCGGTTGAAGACGCGCTCTACACCGCGATCATCAACCGCTGCGTCGAACCTGGTTCGACCTGCGCCAGCCAGACCATGGCTGACGATGCCGCCCGTGTACGCGCCGTGGCCGCCAAGAAGGAAATGGAAGCGCGCATCTGCACGCCAAGCGATACCTACGCTGAAGCCAAGCAGGTCGCCCTCGTATCTACTCCTCGCAAGAACTGAATATGGAAAACCAAACCACCCTCCACCCGCTGCTGGGCCGGCTGAGCTTGGACGCGATCCCGTACCATGAGCCGATCCTGGTCGCCACCTTCACCATGGTGGTCCTGGGCGGCCTGGCCGTCATGGGCGCCATGACCAAATACCGCCTGTGGGGCCCGCTGTGGCGCGACTGGGTCACCAGCATCGACCACAAGAAAATCGGCATCATGTACATGATCCTGGGCCTGGTCATGCTGCTGCGCGGCTTCGCCGACGCGCTGATGATGCGCCTGCAGCAGGCCATCGCTTTCGGCGACCAGATGGGCTACCTGCCTCCGCACCACTACGACCAGATCTTCACCGCCCACGGCGTGATCATGATCTTCTTCGTGGCGATGCCTTTCGTGACCGGCTTGATGAACTACGTGGTGCCGCTGCAGATCGGCGCGCGCGACGTGGCCTTCCCGTTCCTGAACAACTTCTCCTTCTGGATGACCGCATTCGGCGGCGGCCTGACCATGGTCTCGCTGTTCGTCGGCGAATACGCGAAAACCGGCTGGCTGGCTTACCCGCCGCTGTCCGGCATCCTGGCCAGCCCTGACGTCGGGGTGGATTACTACATCTGGTCCCTGCAGGTGGCGGGGGTCGGGACATTGCTCTCAGGGGTCAACCTGATCGCGACCATCGTCAAGATGCGCGCGCCAGGCATGAAGCTGATGAAGATGCCTGTCTTCACCTGGACTTCGCTGTGCACCAACGTGCTGATCGTGGTGACCTTCCCTGTACTGACCGCCGTGCTGGCCATGCTGTCGCTGGACCGCACCTTCGGTACCCACTTCTTCACCAGCGATTTCGGCGGCGATTCCATGCTGTACGTGAACCTGATCTGGATCTGGGGCCACCCTGAGGTGTACATCCTGGTGCTGCCGGTGTTCGGCGTGTTCTCGGAAATCGTGTCGACCTTCTCCGGCAAGCGCCTGTTCGGCTACGCCTCGATGGTGTACGCGACCGTGGTGATCACCATCCTGTCCTACCTGGTATGGCTGCACCACTTCTTCACCATGGGCTCCGGCGCCAGCGTGAACTCCTTCTTCGGCATCACGACGATGATCATTTCGATCCCGACCGGCGCCAAGATCTTCAACTGGCTGTTCACCATGTACCGCGGCCGCATCCGCTTCGAACTGCCGATGATGTGGACCATCGCCTTCATGATCACCTTCGTGATCGGTGGCATGACCGGCGTGCTGCTGGCTGTTCCTCCTGCGGACTTCGTGCTGCACAACTCGCTGTTCCTGATCGCCCACTTCCACAACGTGATCATCGGCGGCGTAGTGTTCGGCGTGTTCGCTGCGATTAACTACTGGTTCCCGAAGGCCTTCGGCTACAAGCTGGACGTGTTCTGGGGCAAAGTCTCCTTCTGGTGCTGGGTGGTCGGCTTCTACCTCGCCTTCATGCCGCTGTACGTGCTGGGCCTGATGGGCGTGACCCGCCGCATGAGCCACTTCGAAGATCCTTCGCTGCAGATCTGGTTCCAGGTGGCTGCCGTGGGCGCCGTCCTGATCGCCGGCGGTATCGGCTCCATGCTGATCCAGTTCTACGTGTCGTTCCGCCGCCGCGCTGCCCTGCGCGACGTGACCGGCGATCCGTGGGATGGCCGTACCCTGGAGTGGTCGACCTCGTCCCCTCCACCGGACTACAACTTCGCGTTCACCCCGCGCGTGTATGACAACGACACCTGGACCGACATGAAGCGCAAGAACTACCTGCGCCCGGTGAAAGACTTCGTGGCGATCCACATGCCGAAGAACACCGCTGCCGGCTTCGTCATCGCCGGCCTGAGCGCCGCGACCGGCTTCGCCCTGGTCTGGCAGATGTGGATCTTCGCTGTGCTCGGCCTGGTGGCCACCGTGGGCGCCGCGATCATCCATACCTTTAACTACAAGCGCGATTACTACATCCCGGCCGAAGAAGT
The DNA here is from genome assembly GCF_049913245.1 of Pseudoduganella sp. R-32. Lineage (NCBI taxonomy): Bacteria > Pseudomonadati > Pseudomonadota > Betaproteobacteria > Burkholderiales > Oxalobacteraceae > Pseudoduganella > Pseudoduganella sp. R-32. The sequence goes on from NZ_CP183987.1 coordinate 5,063,361, forward strand.
CGTTGTGACCGAAGCCGAGCGCACCCGTACCCTGGAGGCCGCCAATGTCTGAAATGGTTCTTGATCCTGCCAAGGCAGGTGCGCACGGCGCGCAGGACGACATGCCGTTCCACGTCCGTGAACACCACCCGGAGAACGGCACCCTGCTGGGCTTCTGGATTTACCTGATGAGCGATTGCCTGATCTTCGCCGTCCTGTTCATCGCTTACGCTGTCCTGGGCCGCAACTTTGCGGGCGGCCCGTCCGGCGCCGAGCTGTTCGACCTGCCGCTGGTGGCCCTGAACACCGGCTTCCTGCTGCTGTCGTCGATCACTTACGGCTTCGCCATGCTGGCGTCCCAGCGCGCCAAGCTGGGCACCACCCTGGCGTGGCTGGCGGTCACCGGCCTGTTCGGCCTGGGCTTCCTCAGCCTGGAAATGTTCGAGTTCGTTCACCTGATCCATGAAGGCGCCGGCCCGCAGCGCAGCGCGTTCCTGACCTCGTTCTTCGCGCTGGTCGGCACCCACGGCCTGCACGTGACCTTCGGCGTGATCTGGCTCGTTACCCTGATGGTCCAGCTGAACCGCCACGGCCTGACCGAAGCCAACACCCGCCGCCTGATGTGCCTGTCGATGTTCTGGCACTTCCTGGACGTGATCTGGATCGGCGTCTTCACCTTTGTCTACCTGATGGGAGTCCTGCCATGAGCGCACACCACGACCACGAACACGGCCATGGCCACGGCGCGCACGGCGACGGCCATGACCACGGCAGCCTGAAAAGCTATGCGATCGGCTTCATCCTGTCGGTGATCCTGACCGCGATTCCGTTCTGGCTCGTCATGGGCCACGTGATCAAGGATTCGAGCACCACCGCCTTCGTCATCCTCGGCTTCGCAGCAGTGCAGATCGTGGTTCACATGATCTACTTCCTGCACATGAACTCGCGTTCGGAAGGCGGCTGGAGCTTGCTGGCACTGATCTTCACCATCGTCCTGGTCGTCATCGTGCTGACCGGCTCGATCTGGGTCATGTACCACCTGAACCACAACATGATGCCGTCCATGGGTCCGGCCGGCAGCTCCTCCGTGCAGCAAATGCACGACATGCCTTGAGCCAAGCGCGCACCGCCTCCCCGCGGGCGCGCCTGTTCTGGGCCGCCGGGATCTCGCTCGCCTGTGCGGTATTCCTGGCGCTCGGGACCTGGCAGCTGTTTCGCATGCAGTGGAAGCACGAGCTGATCGCCCGCGTCAACCAGCGGGCGCACGCGGCTCCTGTTGCAGCTCCCTCCCCTTCCGAATGGCCGTCCCTCACGGCCGACAATGCCGAATACCGGCACGTGCAAGTTTCCGGCACCCTGCTGCTCGATCGCAGCACCCTGGTGCAGGCATCCACCCAGCTCGGCCCCGGTTTCTGGGTCATGACGCCGCTGCAAACCGCCGCTGGCGACATCGTATTCGTCAACCGCGGCTATGTCGCCGACCGCAAGACGGGCGTCGGCTCCGGCACTGCTGCTGCCGAAGTCACCGGCCTGCTGCGCATGAGCCAGGCCGACGGCGACCTGCTGCGCAAGAACGATCCTGCCGGCCAGCGCTGGTATTCGCGCGACGTGCAAGCCATGGCCGCGGCCAGCGGCCTGTCCCAGGTCGCCCCCTACTTCATCGATGCCGACGCCAGCCCCGCCCCACAGGCCGCGCAGCCCGTCGGCGGCCTCACCGTGATCGCTTTCCGTGATAATCATCTGGTATACGCATTAACTTGGTATGCTCTAGCGTTGATGATCATCGGGCGAACATGGCAAATCACTCGGAAAACACGGCGGAACCTGGCGGAATGATGTCCTTGTCCCTCGCGGCGGGCGTCGGCGATACTACTGGCCACAAAAACATGCTGTACCTGATCCGGCTGCGCTGGATTGCGGTACTGGGCCAGATCACGACCATCGCTGGCGTTACCCTTGGCCTTGGCCTCAACCTGCCGATGCCGCAGATGCTGACGGTGCTGGCCTGCCTGATCGCCTTCAACATCGGCAGCCATTTGCGCTGGCACGAAAACCCGATCGTCACCAATAACGAAATGCTCCTGGCGCTACTGGTCGACGTGGCCAGCCTGACGGCGCAGCTGCATTTCAGCGGCGGCACCACCAATCCCTTCGCCTTCCTCTACCTGCTGCAGGTGATCCTGTCGGCCGTGCTGCTCGACGCCTGGGCTGCCTGGACCATTGTCGGCATCACCGGCGCCTGCCTGGGCGGCCTGGCCCTGTTCTCCAAGCCCCTGCCCCTGCTGCTGGAGGATGAAAGCGCGTTTGCCCACCTGTATGTGGTGGGCATGATTATCTGCTTCCTGCTGAACGCCGGCCTGCTGGTTATTCTGATCAAGCGCATCACCGGCAACCTGCGCGAACGCGACGCGCACCTGGCCGACCTGCGCCAGCGCGCTGCGGAGGAAGACCATATCGTGCGCATGGGCCTTCTGGCGTCGGGCGCAGCCCATGAACTGGGCACGCCAATGGCAACCATGTCGGTCCTGCTGGGCGACTGGAAGCGCATGCCCGAATTTACCGGGAATGCAATCCTGCAGGAAGAAATCGAAGAGATGCAAACCCAGCTCCAGCGCTGCAAGACCATCGTCACCGGCATCCTCCTGTCGGCCGGCGAGCTGCGTGGCGAATCGTCTGCCAAGACCACGCTGCGCGCCTTCCTTGGCGAGCTGCTGGACGAATGGCGCAGCAACCGCCCGGTGATGGCATTCGAGTTCGATGACCGCTTGCCGAGCGACCTACCGGTTGTCTTTGAATCGGCACTCAAGCAGACGATTTTCAATTTGCTCGATAACGCGCTGGAAGCCTCGCCGCGATGGGTCAAGCTCGAGGCTTCTGCGGAAGACGAGGTTCTGAAACTGGCCGTAAGCGACCGCGGTCCCGGCTTCGCGCCGGCGATGCTGGCGCAATTCGGCAAGCCCTACCAGTCGAGCAAGGGCCGGCCCGGCAGCGGGCTGGGACTGTTCCTGGTCGTGAATGTCATTCGCACGCTGGGCGGCACCGTCGAAGCACGTAATCTGGAACAAGGCGCGCTGGTCGAGCTGCGCCTGCCGCTGTCGGCAATCGCCCTGGAATAGGAGAAGCAGGATGACTACAGAGCGCTTATTGCTGATCGTGGAAGACGACCCCGCTTTCGCGCGCACCCTTTCACGTTCGTTCGAACGGCGCGGCTACACCGTGCTGAAAGCATCCAACCTGGAAGAAGTCGGCACCCTGCTGCAAAAGCACACGCCGACGCACGCCGTGGTCGACCTCAAGCTGGAAGGCAACACCTCCGGCCTCGCCTGCGTGCAGGCGCTTCACACCCACTCGCCTGAGATGCTGATCGTGGTGCTGACCGGCTTCGCCAGCATCGTTACCGCTGTCGAAGCGGTCAAGCTGGGCGCCTGCCAATACCTGGCCAAGCCTTCCAATACAGACGATATCGAAGCCGCCTTCTCGCATGTTGCCGGCGTGGCCGAGGTCGAGCTGACCAACCGCTCCACCTCCATCAAGACGCTGGAGTGGGAACACATTCACCAGGTGCTGGCGGAAACCGGTTTCAACATCTCGGAAGCCGCCCGCCGGCTCGGCATGCATCGCCGCACGCTGGCGCGCAAACTCGAAAAGCAACGGGTGAAATAGCTCATGGGTCTCCGCGACTCTTGCACTCCTTCTTCATCGGGTCAAACCTGAGTGATGGCCCGGTCGCTCCGCTGACCCGGGTCGAGATGATGCAGCCAGAGGGCCCGCGCCATTACCTGAAAGCCGCACCGCTCCCGCGCCCCGGCGAAAAGCGTCCATTGGTCGTAGTCCTGCATGGCAGCGGTGCTTCTGCCGAACAGGTCATGGGCCAGGCATTTCCTTTTTCGCCACTGTCGGTCTGACTGGAAATCGCCGAACGAGAGCAAGTTGTCGTTGTGGCGCCTGACGGAATCAAGCGCCGCGGCCAACGCGCATGGAACGACGGTTTTGCCGACGTGGCGAGCAATCCCAAGTGCGACGACGTCGCCTTCATCGGCGCTGTCATCGATCACGCCATCGCCGAGGATGGCGCCGATCCGGAACGGGTCTACGTGATCGGCGTTTCCAAGGGCGGCATGATGGCCTACCGGATTGCCGCCGAACTGCCGCAAAAACTGGCCGCGTTCGCGACCGTGCTGGCAGCGATGCCGCAGCGAGCGGCTTACGCCATGCCGGAGACGGCCCTCCCCGCCCTGATCGTCGCCGGCGAAAGAGACCCGTTCATTCCGTACTCGGGCGGCAAGTCATTCGTTACGCTGTGGTACACGGCACCGTCATTGGGCATGGAAGCCACAGCCGCCGTCTGGCGAAAATTGGCCCGGCTCGCGGGCGAGCCTGCCGTCGAGCACCTGGCAGCCACGAAGGGCGATTCGACCCGAGCAATCCGTTACACATGGGGCAATCAAGCCGAAGAGGTTCAGGTCAGCCTCCTGAAGATCGTCGGCGGCGGCCACGCGGAACCAAGCCGGAAGAAGCGCTATCCCGGCTTGTTCAGCCGTTTCCCCGGCCGCCAGAACGCAGGCATCGAGATCGCGGAAGAAGCCTGGACCTTCTTCAAGGACAAGCGGCGCAAGCCGCCTTCAGAGGCTGGTCTCGAGCGCAATACGTTCGCCGAGACGCTGTAGCAGCAGGTGGACGTGGTAGCCGTCCACGAAACCATGATGCGCCTGGACACAGAATGGCACCGTCATCATGTCGCCACCCAGCTCACTGTAGCGCCCCCATGCAATTAACGGAATATCGGCCGATGTGTACTCATAGATCGGGTGTTCGATGGCGCGCATGTCGAGCCATGGCATGCAGGTGGTGTAGACGTTGTTCTTCTGCTCGCGCGGCGTCAGGTCGCGGCCAGTGTTAATGAATTCACGCGTCGCACGCGCCTCAACGCCTGCCGCCAGGCTACGGGTGATGAACTCGGCACGGTCGGTCGACATGTCGAATCGCGCGTAATTCAGGTTGTTGTCAAGATTGATGACCGTGTAACCACCGTAAAAATCATCGATCTTGATCACCTCTCCTTCGAACTCGCGGTACAGGAAGTTGTCGACATCCTTCACGCTCATATACAGGCAATACAGGAGAAAATGGAACGGCGGCAGTTGCCGCTCCTTGCAATAATGGCGAAACTCCGGCAACCGGGCGACGACGCTCAGGTTCAGCAGCGGGTTGGCATATTGGCGAAACGACTCATAGCGATCGCGGCGAAATTCAAATTTATCCATTTTCAGAGCTCACTCAGCGAGTCGGTCATCATATGGAGGACTCAACGGCCTGTCCTTAACATTTGCCAAGCATATTCCTTTGCGATTGATGCGCTTAAGGTTCCGTTCTGGAATAAGCGAGAAAGAAAGCTCATAGGGTCAGATAGCTTGCGGGTTGAGTCGTTCGATTTTGGAATGGAGCTTGTTCAGGCCCGCAAGGTACGCTTTGGCGGAAGCAACCACGATATCCGGGTCGGCGCCGACGCCGTTGACGATGCGGCCCGAATGCGCCAGCCGCATGGTCACCTCCCCCTGCGACTGGGTTCCGGGGCTGATGCCGCTGATCGCGAACAGCACGAGTTCCGCGCCGCTTTGGGCCTTGCTTTCAATGGCGTTGACCATGGCGTCGACCGGGCCGTCGCCCGTGCCTTCGGCGGCATGCTCGATGCCGTCAATCGAAAACACGACGCGCGCAAACGGCAGTTCGCCGGTTTCCGAACGCTGCGACAGGGAAACGAAGCGGTAATGCTCGCCGCCGGACGCAGCCTCTTCATCGCTCACCAGCGCCATGATGTCTTCGTCAAAGATTTCAGCTTTGCGGTCTGCCAGCTCCTTGAAGCGCGTGAAGGCGGCGTTCACTTCGGCTTCGGAATCGAGCTCGATGCCCAGCTCCTGCAAGCGCTGCTTGAAGGCGTTGCGGCCGGAGAGCTTGCCCAGCACGATCTTGTTGGCCGTCCAGCCCACATCCTCGGCGCGCATGATTTCGTAGGTTTCGCGCGCCTTGAGTATACCGTCCTGGTGGATGCCGGAAGCATGGGCAAACGCGTTGGCGCCAACGACCGCCTTGTTCGGCTGCACGGCAAAGCCGGTAATCTGCGACACCATCTTCGATGCCGGCACGATCTGCGTCGTATCGATGCCGCAGTCCAGGTTGAAGTAGCCGGCCCGCGTGCGCAGCGCCATCACCACCTCTTCCAGCGCCGTATTGCCGGCCCGTTCACCCAGGCCGTTGATGGTGCATTCAACCTGCCTGGCACCTCCAATCATCACGCCTGCCAGCGAGTTTGCCACGGCCAGGCCAAGGTCGTTATGGCAATGGACCGACCACACAGCCTTGTCCGAGTTGGGAATGCGCTCGCGCAGCCGGCGGATCGTCTCGCCGTACAGCTCCGGCACGGCATAGCCCACGGTATCAGGGAAATTGATGGTGGTGGCGCCTTCCGCGATCACGTTTTCCAGCACGCGGCACAGGAAATCCTCTTCCGAACGGCTGCCATCCTCCGGGCTGAATTCAATATCGTCGGTGAATGTGCGCGCGAAGCGGATCGCAAGCCTGGCCTGTTCCAGCACCTGCTCCGGCTCCATGCGCAGCTTCATCTGCATATGCAGCGGCGAGGTCGCGATGAAGGTGTGGATGCGTTTGCGCTCCGCCGGCTCAAGCGCTTCCGCAGCGCGGGCCAGGTCGCGGTCATTGGCGCGCGCCAGGGAGCAGACGATCGGCTCGCGAACGGCTGTGGCAATGGCACGGATGGATTCAAAGTCGCCCTGCGAAGCAGCGGCAAAACCCGCCTCGATCACGTCGACCCGCAGCTTTTCAAGCTGGCGGGCGATGCGCACTTTCTCTTCGCGGGTCATGGACGCGCCCGGCGATTGCTCGCCGTCGCGCAAGGTTGTATCGAAGATGATGAGGCGGTTATTCATGGAGTCGCTCCTTCTGAATTGCCGCCCCAGCGGCGTTACGATTTATCTTCTGGCGAGGTTTTCTCGATCAGCTTGACCGGGTTGCCCTTGAACAGGCGGGTCAGGTAAATCACGTAGCCTGACAATCCATATGCCACGAACAGGACGAACAGCACCTTCGGCGGATCGATCGAGATCAGGGCGAAGAACATCGCGATCAGGAACACGGCCAGGAACGGTACCGACTTGCGGAAGTTGATGTCCTTGAAGCTGTAGAACGGCACGTTCGACACCATGCTCAGGCCAGCGAATACCGCTAGCACCCAGCCCTGCCACGGATACAGCACGCCATCGACTTCCAGGTCGGTCAGCAGCATGACGAAGCCGGCGATCAGGGAGGCCGCAGCCGGTGAAGGCAGGCCCTGGAAGTAGCGCTTGTCGACCACTTCGATATTGGTGTTGAAGCGGGCCAGGCGCAGTGCAGCGCCGGCACAGTAGACGAAGGCTGCGATCCAGCCCAGCTTACCGAGGCCGCGCAATGCGAATTCATAGATCACCAGCGCCGGAGCGGCGCCGAAGGACACCATGTCCGACAACGAGTCGTACTGGGCGCCGAATTCACTCTGGGTGTTGGTCAGGCGTGCCACACGGCCATCCAGGCCGTCCAGCAGCATGGCGACGAAAATCGCCCAGGCGGCGTGTTCGAAGCGCTGGTTCATGGCCATGACGATGGCGAAGAAGCCGCAGAACAGCGCACCGGTGGTGAAGGCGTTCGGCAGCAGGTAGATGCCGCGCGAGCGCGGCCTGTCGAGGCCATCGGCTCCCTTGCGGCGGGCGAAGCGGCTGAACAGCGATTGCTTGCCGGCGGCATTCTTAGGCCGGCGGCGGGGGAATTTGGCCATACTCTTCCATTTTTAATACTAGGGTGACCCCTATTATAGAGGACACCCAGTATGGAAGTGGCAACTTTGGCTTACTTGAACTTGACCTTGCCGACCACGCGCATTTCCAGCGTGGTTTCGCCTGGCTCGAAGCTTGGCTCGGCCACGGACTGGTCCATCTCTGCCTTCGCCGCCATGCGGGCCATCATGGGCGCCGGGGCACCTGCAGGGCCGCCGCCGTAATTGCCGGAACCCTCGTAGTCGATGGTGTCGAGCACCGCATCGCTTACCGGACGGCCCATGGCAGAGGCAATGGAAGCAATGCGCTCGTTCAGGTTCTTGTAAGTGGCCGCGATGCGGGCGTCATCGAGCTTGCGGGTAGCGGCAGGGCTCAGGCCGAAGGACAGGCCGTTCAGGGTCAGCACTTTCTGTGCAGCGGCAACGGTCTTCGGCAGCACGCCGATATTGGTGGTGGTCATCTGTACATACTGGCCAACGCGCCATGCGGTCGGCTGGCGCGGCTTGGCAGCGGCGCCCGGCGGCAGCGGACGGTCTTCCGGATAGACCGGATAGGTGTAGTAGCCCTGGGTTTTCAGCTTGGCCTGCGGGTCTTCCTTCTTCAGGATTTCCAGGCCTTGCTTGATCTTCTGGTTCACGCGCGAGGCTGCGGCAGCCTTGTCCTTGTCCTGCTCTTCGATCGCCAGCGTGGCCACAGCCTGGTCGTTCGGCGCAGTGACTTCACCATAGGCAGGCACGATGACGGTGGCGCCTGCGGTCGGGACGGATTGTGCGATGGCAGCCTGGGTACCCATCGCCAGCGCGGCAGCGGCTACAGCTTTCAGGACGGTCATTGTTATTCTCCTTACGTGATGACGATGGACGCACTTTAACCGAAATCAAATCACAAAATTGTCGTAGTTCGTGAGCGTTTGTAACACTCTGATTACTTGAAGCGTACTTTTGCGGTCCACCGACGAAGCGCCAAAGTCGAGCGATTCCAACTTCGCGTCAGCAACAGGGCGGCGCATCGCGCCCGCAATAAAGGCGACCTGCTCTTCCAGGCTGCGATAGGCTGCTTCCACACGGCGCTGCTCCAGCTTTTTCGTGGTCTCCTCGTTCAGCCCGAAATTGACGCTCTTGAGCGCCAGGACTTTCTGGGTAGAGGCAACCGTAGCCGGCAAGGAGGCGAAATCGCCGGTTACAAGCCTCACTTCCTGGCTGACACGCCATCCGATTTGCTGCGCATCGCGCTTCTGGGAACGCGCAAGTGCTTCGTCGTAGACCGAGAAAGTCCGGTAGCTGTCCAGCGATAGCCGCGCATTCGGGTTGGCCTTTTTCAGCGCTGCGATGCCCTGCTTCAGCCGCAAGTTGGCATTGGACGCCAGCGCCGCCTTGTCCTTGCCCTGTTCTTCGTAGCCGAAGACGAGCTGCGCCTCATCGTTAGGCGCGGTGACGCTGCCGATCACAGTCACCGTGACCAACGCGTTTTCCTTATCGAAGCTCGAATGTAACTGAAACTGATACAAAAGTGTCATCTGCCTGACACCGGGCTGTGGCATCATCACGTGTCGTCCACTCCATACATGAACAAGGAAAATGGCAAAGCACCTGATTCCCGCACTGGCCCTGGCGGCCTCGTTCGGCGCTTATGCAGCGCCGGCAAAACAGCCAGCACAACCAAAACTCGTCCTCGTGATGGCCGTCGATGGCCTGCCGCAAGAGCAGGTGACGCGCTACGCCAGCCAGTTCGGCCAGGGCGGCTTCCGCCGCCTGCTCGATCAGGGCGCATGGTTCAGCAATGCGCACCAGGCGCACGGCATCACCGTGACCGCCGTCGGCCATGCAGCCATCTTGAGCGGCGCCTATCCTTACCAGCACGGCATCATCGGCAACAACTGGGTGAACCCGGCCAATGGCGGCAGCATGTACTGCACCGAGGACCAGAACTACAAATACATCGGCAACGAGAAGACCGATCCGCATGACGGCACCGCGCCGACCAACCTGCGCGTCGACACGCTGGGCGACCAGCTGCGATACGCGACTGGCCAGCAGTCCAAGGTGATCACCGTATCCGGCAAGGACCGCGGCGCGATCCTCCTGGGCGGCAAGACCGGCACGGCCTATATGTACATGGAAGAAAGCGGCAATTTCGCTTCTTCTACCTTCTACATGAAAGAGCACCCGCAGTGGGTGCAGAAGTACCAGGCCGGCAAGCCGCAAGAGCGCTATTACGGCGTGAAGTGGAAGCCGCTGCTGGCTGATTCGGCTTACGCGGGCGATTACGGCGATGCGCCGAACCTGCAGCTGTCCAGCGAATCGGGCCAGACCGACGCCGCTTATTACAAGCGTCTGAAGGCATCGCCATTCCTCGACGAACTGACCGTAGAATTCGCGCAGGCTGCCATTGAGGGCGAAAACCTGGGCAAGAACCCGGCTGGCGTGCCGGACTTGCTGGGCGTGAGCTTCTCCGCGCACGACCTAGCGAACCATGAATACGGGCCGGAGAGCAAGGTCTCCCACGACCACCTGATGCGCCTGGACCGCATGCTGTCCAACTTCTTCACGTACATCGACAAGCGCATCGGCATGGACAATGTGCTGGTGGTGCTGACTGCCGACCACGGGTTCCCGAACACGCCGGAGTTTGCCAATGAAACCCAGAAGGCGGGCGTCAACCGCGTCGACGGCAAGAAGCTGGTTGATGACCTGAACGCCCACCTGTCGTCCAGGTTCGGCTTGAACAAGGGCGTATCGGCTTACTCGATCCCGAACATCCACCTGGACTACGCGCAGATTGAGACCAAAGGTTTGAAGCGCGAGGATGTTGAAAATGCCGCTGCACGTTTCCTGATGTCGCAGCCTGGCATGGCGGATGTGTTCACCCGTACCCAGATGGAAAGCGGCGCCGTCGGCGGCACCCGCGTCGCAACCCTGATGCGCCGCGCCTGGAACCGCCAGATTTCCGGCGACCTGATGGTAGTCGCCAAGCCGCACTGGATCTTCGGCTTCTCGACCGGCAAAGGCACCACCCACGGCGCCCCGTATGCCTACGACACCAATGTGCCATTGATCGTGATGGGCAAGCCATGGGTGAAATCCGGCCACTACGGACAGTATGCCGAAGTCGTCGACATCGCCCCCACCCTCGCCTACCTGCTGAACGTGCGCCCGCCTGCCGGCGCCGAAGGCCGCGTCCTCACCGAAGCGTTGAAGTGATTCAAGAAATGTCCGCCTAGGGTCAGGAACCAAGTGGACATTTCTTCTTTTCAGACCTTTATAATGAGGGTCCATTCCCTTTTCGGAGCAGATATGTCGACATGCCGCATCATCCTCGCTTCCGCCATCCTGGCATTGGCCACCGGTTGCTCAATTAACCGCCCAGTTGCCGACGATTACAGTACCTATTTAGGGAACAATGCGCGCACAGGCGCCTTGCCGAGTGCGAAGGTTGCTGACAAATATTATCTGCCGCCCGCCACACAAGCCCATCACTACGAATTCAAAAGTGTGATGGGTGGGTATGCAAATACCTGGGTAGTCGAATTCGGAAAGGTGCTCGACGCAACCATGCGTTCTTCCGACGTTGTCGCCGCCCTTGGAAACCTGAATAAGGCCGGCAATGACAAGCCGGCCGCCGGGAATACCCTCGTATTTGACCTGCTTCGCTATTCGTTCGAAGAGCATGGCGCGCATATTGAGCTGGCGATCAGCATCCGCAATGCCAAGGGCGAGGTCTTCCGCAAAGTCTACAACGCTGACGGACAGACGCAGGGAGGCAAGATGTTCTGGGGTGGCGCATTCGCGATGAAGAACGCAGTCCAGCAATCCACCAAACTGGCCATGGACGATATACTGGCCCGCTTTATTCGCGACGCGGGGAGCAGCAACGTAGCTTCGGCAGGAAAGTGATCCGTGCAGTAACGGCAGAGCCCGTGTCACACCTTGGGGTCTGACCCCACGGTGTGACACGGGCTCTGCACTTGCCATAAAAAAACGGCCCCGAGGGGCCGTTGAAGTTTGCTTCTAGGGACAATCAGTTCTTGGACTGGTCGACCAGTTTGTTTTTGGCGATCCAAGGCATCATTGCGCGCAGCTTGGCGCCGACTTCTTCGATCTGGTGCTCGGAAGTCAGGCGGCGGCGGGAGATCAGGGTCGGTGCGCCGGCCTTGTTCTCGAGGATGAAGCTCTTGGCGTATTCGCCAGTCTGGATGTCTTTCAGGCACTGGCGCATGGCTTCCTTGGTGGCCGAGGTCACCACTTTCGGGCCGGTCACGTACTCGCCGTACTCCGCGTTGTTGGAGATCGAGTAGTTCATGTTGGCGATGCCGCCTTCGTAGATCAGGTCCACGATCAGTTTCAGTTCGTGCAGGCACTCAAAGTAAGCCATCTCCGGCGCATAGCCGGCTTCCACCAGGGTTTCGAAACCGGCTTTGATCAGTTCCACGGTACCGCCGCACAGGACAGCCTGTTCGCCGAACAGGTCGGTCTCGGTCTCTTCACGGAAGTTGGTTTCGATGATGCCGGCCTTGCCGCCGCCGTTGGCCGATGCGTACGACAGGGCGATGTCGCGGGCGGAACCGGATTTGTCCTGGTACACGGCGATCAGGTGCGGCACGCCGCCACCCTGGCGGTAGGTGCCGCGCACGGTGTGGCCTGGGGCCTTCGGTGCGATCATGATCACGTCCAGGTCGGCGCGCGGCACGACTTGGCCGTAGTGCACGTTGAAACCGTGGGCGAAGGCCAGCACGCCGCCTTGCTTGATGTTCGGTTCGACGTTTTCCTTGTACACCTGGGCGATGTTCTCGTCCGGCAGCAGGATCATCACGACGTCGGCGTTCTTCACCGCTTCGTTCACTTCCGCCACTTTCAGGCCAGCCGCTTCGACCTTCTGCCAAGAAGCGCCGCCCTTGCGCAGGCCCACGGTCACGTTCACGCCGGATTCGGTCAGGTTCTGCGCGTGCGCGTGACCTTGCGAGCCGTAGCCGATGATGGCAACGTTCTTGCCTTTGATGAGGGAGAGGTCAGCGTCTTTGTCGTAGAAAACTTTCATGGTCATTCCTTGGGTGTGAATTCGGTTCGTATTGTTTAAACTTTGAGGATGCGTTCGCCGCGGCCAATGCCGGAACCGCCAGTACGGACAGTCTCCAGGATCGAGGCGCGGTCGATCGCGTCGATGAAGGCGTCCAGCTTGCTCTTGGCGCCCGTCAGCTCAATGGTGTAGGTCTTTTCGGTCACGTCGATGATGCGGCCGCGGAAGATGTCGGCGGTGCGCTTCATCTCTTCGCGCTCCTTGCCGACGGCACGTACCTTGATCAGCATCAGCTCGCGCTCAATGTGTTGGCCTTCGGTCAGGTCCACCACCTTCACCACTTCGATCAGGCGGTTCAGGTGCTTGGTGATCTGTTCGATGATGTCATCGGAACCAGTGGTCACGATGGTCATGCGCGACAGGGTCGCATCTTCGGTCGGCGCAACGGTCAGCGTTTCGATGTTGTAGCCGCGGGCGGAGAACAGGCCCACCACGCGGGACAGCGCACCCGCTTCGTTTTCGAGCAGTACAGAAATAATGTGTCGCATGATTACAGGTCCTCCGAGCCAAGCAGCATTTCGGAGAGGCCTTTGCCGGCTTTCACCATCGGCCACACGTTTTCACTCTGGTCGGTAATGAAGTTCATGAAGACCAGGCGGTCCTTCATGCCAAACGCTTCTTTCAGCGCGCCTTCGACGTCACCCGGTTTTTCGATGCGCATGCCGACGTGGCCATAGGCCTCGGCCAGCTTCTCGAAGTCCGGCAGCGAATCCATATAAGACTCGGAGTAGCGCGAACCGTAGTCGATCTGCTGCCACTGGCGAACCATGCCCAGGAAGCGGTTGTTCAACAGGATTATCTTCGGCGTCAGGCGGTACTGTTTGCAGGTCGCCAGTTCCTGGATATTCATCTGAATCGAGCCTTCGCCGGTAATGCAGGCGACAGTCGCATCAGGATTGGCCATCTGCACGCCCATGGCGTACGGCAGGCCGACCCCCATGGTGCCCAGGCCGCCGGAATTGATCCAGCGGCGCGGTTTGTCGAACTTGTAGTACTGCGCAGCCCACATCTGGTGCTGGCCGACGTCGGAGGTGATATAGGCGTCGCCCTTGGTGATGTCGAACAGCGACTCGACCACTTGCTGCGGCTTGATCACCAGGTCGGACGTGGCGTAGGCCAGGCACTTGCGGCCGCGCCATTCGTTGATCTGCTTCCACCAGTCTTTCAGCGCGGCGGCGTTCGGACGCTGCTCGGTCGCTTCCAGCTGCGACAGCAGTTCGACCAGCACGTCCTTCACGTTGCCGACGATAGGAATGTCCACTTTCACGCGCTTCGAGATCGACGAAGGGTCGATGTCGATGTGGATGATCTTGCGCGGGTTCTGGCTGAAGTGCTTTGGATTGCCGATCACGCGGTCGTCGAAGCGGGCGCCGATCGCAATCAGCACGTCGCAATTCTGCATCGCGAGGTTGGCTTCGTAGGTGCCGTGCATGCCGGGCATGCCGACGAAGCACGGGTCGGAAGCGCGCGAACCGCCAAGGCCCATCAGGGTATTGGTGACCGGGAAGCCGAGTTTATCAACCAGTTTGTTCAGCTCATTCGACGCATGCGCCAGGATCACGCCGCCGCCGGTGTAGATCATTGGACGCTCTGCCGACAGCAGCAGCTGCAGCGCCTTGCGGATCTGGCCGGCGTGGCCTTTGTCAACCGGGCGGTAGGAACGCATCTCGATATCCTTCGGATACGAGTACACGTGCTTGTGCATCGAAATGTCTTTTGGAATATCGACCAGCACCGGGCCTGGACGGCCGGTCTTGGCGATATAGAAAGCCTTCTTGATGGTTTCCGCCAGGTCTTTCACGTCCTTCACCAGGAAGTTGTGCTTGACCACCGGGCGGGTGATGCCGACGGTGTCGCATTCCTGGAACGCATCCTGGCCAATGGCGTGGCTCGGCACCTGGCCGGAGATCACCACCATCGGAACGGAATCCATGTATGCGGTGGACAGGCCGGTCACCGCGTTGGTGACGCCAGGTCCGGAAGTGACCAGTGCCACGCCCACTTTGTTCGAGCTGCGCGAATACGCATCGGCGGCATGGATGGCGGCCTGCTCATGGCGAACGAGGATGTGCTGGAATTTGTCCTGCTTGAAGATGGCGTCGTAGATATAGAGAACGGCGCCGCCGGGATATCCGAAAACGTGTTCTACGCCTTCCTCAGCGAGGCAGCGGACAACGATTTCGGCGCCCGTGATGGGAGCTTCGGTATTCATGAAACATTCCTTTCAAGGTCCATAGGAGATTGATCGGATGCTCTTGCCTAGCGAAGTGGGCGACACCGTGCACGACTCTCAGCTTCCCTTCTTTCTGCGGTCACACTGACCCTTCCCCCATGCGTAGCTGGAGTACAAGCCGGTGCTAAACGCAACTCGTTTGGCCGGAGTTTTGCAGCGGTTTCTGGCCTACCTCTCGCGCTTGTGGCACGGGTTAGAGCAAACTGCTGACAATAGAAAGCTGGCTTTCCAGAACGGCTTTGTGTGCCTGTCCCGAAGAACCGGGGAGCCTTGTGGTGTGCAAAGCGTCCTTAACGTTACCGCGCTGCACCATATTGGTCAAGCATAATCTGCATTTTTTGTTAAAATGCCGGATTGTTCAGACTAGCGATATAGCGCAGCCCTCTTCCCGACGCATGGCCACAGACAAAGAATTATCGGATTTCCTCGAAAGTGTCGAGCGCCGCGCCTTCAAACAAGCGGTCTATGCCGTCCGAAAGGACGAATCCGCACTGGACATTGTTCAGGATGCAATGATTAAATTGGCAGAAAAGTACGGCGACAAGCCGGCAGCCGAACTGCCAGCGCTGTTCCAGCGCATCTTGCAAACGACTATACTTGATTATTTCCGCCGCGAAAAAGTCCGTAATACCTGGGTAAGTCTTTTCTCGGGCCTTGGCCCTGGCCAGGAAGAGCATGAGGACTTTGATATACTGGAATCCTACGAGGCTGAAGAGGGTTCCCAGGCGGCCGAGTCGAGTGCAGACCAGGTAGAACGGGCACAGATCTTGCAGATTATTGAAGAAGAAGTGCAAAAACTGCCTGCGCGTCAACGAGAAGCGTTCCTCATGCGTTACTGGCAGGACATGGATGTAGCAGAAACTGCCGAAGCGATGGGATGTTCCGAAGGGAGCGTAAAGACGCATTGCTCACGAGCAACACACACTCTCGCTGAATCGCTCAAAGCCAAGGGAATTAAGTTATGAACACCGAAGACACCAACTTTGCATACGGCGTGCGGCGCGCGCTCAATGAAAAGCTAGACGATCTGCCAGCCTCGACCACAGACCGCCTGGCCGCAGCCCGCATGGCTGCAATGAAGCGCAAGAAGGCCGATGCGCCGGCCCGCGTGCGCGTGACCCGTACCGCCCCGGCAGTGGCCGGCGGCGCTAATGGATTCTTCGCCAACCCGTTTGCCTGGTTCAACCGCGTCAGCGTGGCCCTGCCCTTGCTGCTGCTGATGGGCGGCATGGTCGGCGTGTACCAGTACGAACAACAGCAATCGATCGTGGAACTGGCAGAAATGGACGCCGCCGTGCTGTCCGATGAACTGCCGCTGTCTGCTTACCTTGACCAGGGCTTTGGCGCCTATCTCGAGACCCGCGAGCAATAAAGTATGGCGCGTGTAAGTGGCAGGACAAAATGGGTTGCTGGAGCAATCACGCTGCTGGGTGTGGGGATCGCTGCCGTCGTCTGGCTGGTGAGCCGTCCTGCTTTGCAGCCTGCGTCAGCGCCATCAACTGCCGCTACCGCCGCGGAGCCTGCCAAGCCGGTAGGTGAAAAGCCGCACTGGGCCGATCTCAAGCCAGCCCAGCAACAGGCCTTGGCGCCCCTCGAGTCGACCTGGGAAGAACTGGGCCCGGTGCGCAAGCAAAAATGGATTTCCATCGCCAACCGCCTGGCCAAGATGAAGCCGGACGACAAGGCGCGCGTACAGGAACGCATGCGTGAATGGGTGGCGTTGTCGCCAGCCGAACGCAAGCAGGTGCGCGAGAACTATGCGCGCGCCCAGAAGAAAGCGACGCCACCGGGCCAGCGCGCTGCCGAGTGGGAGCAGTACCAGCAACTGCCGGAAGAAGCCAAGAAGGCCCTGGCAGAAGCCGCCGCGGCAAAGAACAACCAGGTGGTCAAGACGCCTAGCCTGGCGCAGTCCAGCGTGAAGACCCCTGCTCCAGTCAAGGCCCAGGGCCACGGCCTGGTGCCGGCGCCGGGTACCGTCCCGCCGGGTACCGTACCGCCAGCCCCGATCGGTTTGCCGCAAGGCTCTCCTGCCGTCGTGCCGCCAGGCAGCTCGCTGGGTGCAGGCAACGTCGCTCCGGCAACTGCCGCAGCGCCTGCAGCCGCCTCCGGCACCGCTGCGCCGGCCGCGACGACGACCGCCACCCCGGCTGCGCCAGCAGCCGATGCGAACGCACCAGCGTCCCCGTCCCCTGCCGCACCAAGCGCCCCGCCGGCCGTTCCCAATGCAAGCAAATAACGCTGTCCCGACCGTCAAGCGTCGCCTCATTTGCATCGTGTACGAGTCGCTCCTGCTGCTCGCGGTGGAAATGTTTGCGATCGCGGTCTACCTGCTCGTGACGTTTGCGGCGCATTCGCCTGTCCTGGATGCGGGACGCGGCATTTTCGTGATCCTGGTGGCGGCTGCCTATTTCATTTACTCCTGGACGGGGAGCGGCCACACCTTGGCCATGAAAACCTGGCGCATCAAGATTGCATCTGCTGGCGCCGGCCGAATTTCGCTCCGTGCAGCGGCAACCCGCTTCATCCTTGCATGGGGCTTTGTGGCGCCGGCACTTGTCATCATCCATGTATCTCAGCTGCTGACAACACGCGCAGGCATCAGCATGGCTGTCGCAATTCTGGTCGGCAACATCGTGCTGTGGTCGCTGACAGCCCTCCTTGACAAGGATCGCCAGTTCCTGCACGACCGCATGGCCGGCACCCGCCTGCTGCAATTGCCGAAACCGGAGAAAAAAGCCGCGAAAGCCGCCTAAGCAATCGCTATACTGGACTTGGACAAGGGAGGCAACCATGGACAAGGACAGCAGCTTCACTGGCTCAATTCCGGAAACTTACGAGCGTGCCATGGTGCCGCTCCTCTTCACCCCCTACGCGATCGACATGGCGCACCGTATCGCGCAGCGGCGTCCCGCGCGCATACTGGAAGTGGCAGCCGGCACCGGCGCCGTTACCCGCCACCTGCTGCAGGAGATCCCCAACGCGCAAATCGTCGCCAGCGACCTCAATCCCGCCATGCTGGACCAGGCACGCAAAGCCGTCGATTCGCCGCGCGTCGAATGGCGCGAGGCGGACGGGCAGGCGCTCCCCTTCCCCGACGCCAGCTTCGACGCCGTGGCATGCCAGTTCGGCGTCATGTTCTTTCCCGATAAGGCGCGCGGATTCAGCGAAGCACGCCGCGTACTAAAGCCGGGCGGCCTGTATTGCTTCAATGTATGGGATGGCATCAGCCACAACGACTTTTCCGCCACCATCAATCATGCACTGGCCAAGGTATTCCCCGACGACCCACCGCGTTTCCTGGCGCGCGTGCCTTACGGCTGGCATGACATCGACGTGATTCTTGAAGAGCTGAAGCGTGGCGGCTGGACCGGCAACATCACACATGAACTGGTGACGGCCACCAGCCGCGCCGGCTCCGCGGCGTCCACTGCAACGGCGCTATGCCAGGGTTCGCCGCTCAGGGCAGATATTGAAGCGCGCGATCCGGCGCGCCTGCAGGAGGCAACCGACGTGGTAATTGCCGCACTGACCGAGAAGTTCGGCAGCGGCGCCATCGAAGGCAAGATGCAGGCGATCGTCTTTACTTGCGAGGCGTGAACTCGTAGACGCGGGCGCCCTCGCCCACGTCAACATCGTCGCCAAGCGCCAGCTCGCCGCGCTCGAAAGCCGCGACCACTTCCAGCGCCTGCTCCAGTTCGTCCTGCGGCACCATTACACGCGCACCGCCAATGGCAGGCGCCAGCAGGAATGCCGCCTGCACGTGCTGGTCGTCCATCACCGTTGCATTCAGTCCCGCCGCACGCAGGCAGCCGCACAGGATAAAGGCATCCGCCGGAATCAGGCAGCGGCGAACGAGGCAAAAGTCATTGTCCATGCCCCCATCATAGCAAGCCTTGGTCATCCACGCCGAAACGGATGCCTTGCCGACCGTGGACAATATACATGGCGGCGGCCATCCACACTGTGCCGTTCATCGAAGGTGTCTGAAAGGCGAATCAGGGTCGTCCTTGCATTCCAGGTAATGCGATTTCTCGTCCAGCTTTTCGAACCCGTGGGGGCAAATCCGGTCGAGGCCAGGTTGCACATAAGTCTCCAACAGTTTTCCCCTGGCGTCGAAATCGAAGCCCTGCCCCCCGACCAGCGCCGAATCATAGCAATCGGGGTGCGTGCAGTAATACTCGCACTCCTTGCAGGCCGAGCCGATTCCATCGACGTGGAAGGGATGGCAATGGTCATATTCTGCCTGCACGACAATCTTGAACGTGCTGGACTGGAAATAGCCGCATTTGCCGTTCTCACGGAAGCGTCCTACGCCTAGCGGCGCATACGGATAATCGAAATCACCGGTATGGTAGATGCCCGGCACAACGACACGGCCACGCCGGTCAAGCGCCACCACTTCGTTGGGGCCAGGGTCGCCGTCAATGACAATAAGCGCCTTGCCCGACTTTTCGAAGGCGAGCTTGCGCAGGTATTGCGGCTTGAGCTGGCGCACACCCTCCCGCACGGTGAAGCAGAGCGGGGACCATTCCTCTCCTCCATCTCGTGCTGGACAGGCCGGCTTGGCAGCAAGGGCGCAGAGTGGCGCCAGCACGAGCAGCAACAACAGGATCGCCCGCATCATTCATTTTTCTCCGGTCAGCAAAGGGTGTTGGGCGGTGAAGGCCGCCAAATGTTCAAGGAGGGCGCGTACGCGGGCCGGCAGGTAACGCTGCTGCGACCAGACGGCATAAACGCTGCGCTCACGCGATGTCCAGCCCGGCAGGAGCCGCACCAGCGCGCCAGACTCCAGGCTGGCGTGGCACTGCAGCTCTGGGGCCAGTACGATGCCAAGGCCCGCCTCCGCCATCATCACCGCCAGCCGCACCTCGTTGACGCGCACGCGCGGATCGGGATGCAGCACAGAGTGCGCGCCCGTAACCGGGTCCTGTAAATGCCATTCACGCAGCGGCAGCGTGGCGATTGTGGAATGTCTTTCCAGTTCAGCCACATTGGACGGCGTGCCGAACTGAGCGAGGTAAGCCGGCGACGCAGCAAGCACCAGATTGACATTTCCCAGCTTGCGCTGGGTGAGCGTGGAATCGGCCAGTGCGCCGATGCGGATCGCCAGGTCGGCACCAGTGCCAACAATGTCCTGCACTTCGTTGGACAGTTCGAGCTCCAGCTTCACCTTCGGATACTGTTCAAGGAAGCTGGCCCATGCCGGCGCCAGGATCTCGCTCGCGAAATTGACCGGCGCCAGAACGCGGATCGTGCCTTCGATCGCGCCCAGCGTGGCGTCCAGCCGCAGCGTAGCCTGGCGCAGCGACTGAACCAAGGGGCGGCACTGTTCGTAGTACTGCATCCCCTCTGCAGTAGGCTGGGTGCGACGAGCGCTGCGATGCAAGAGGCGATAGCCGAGCGCCGCCTCCAGCTTTTGCAAGCGGCGAGTGACAGTCGCGGTCGGCAGCCCCTCTTTCTCGGCAGCAGCGTTCAGGCTGCCCGCTTCGACGATGGCGATAAACAGGGCGAGGTCATCCAGCATGATTCCATTTTTGGAATTAGAGATTGAATTTTCATCGCTAGTGTACGCCAACGAAATTAACTACGCTTGAGTCATTGATAACTTGCTGGAGAAAGCCATGACTGACCTGCGTACCCGGATGATCTTTGCAGCCCTGATGTCGTTCCTGATGAGTGTGATCATGAGCGGCTGGATCACCTGGCTGAACATCGGCTTCCACCCCGAATATACGGCGCGCTGGGGCCACGCCTTCCTCGCCGCCTGGCCGGCCGCCTTCTTCGCCGTAATGACGATCGCACCGATGGTGCAGCGCCTTACCCAGCGCCTCGCCGCGGCCTTACGCTAGATTCTTCAGAAGCGTTCGTAGCCTTGGAGGTAGCGCCATTCGCCGGGCTGGAGGCCGGACATGGAGATGCGCCCGATGCGCTGGCGCTTTACTGCGGTGGCTTTCAGGCCGACGTCGGCGCAAAGCTTGGCGACCAAGGCTGGCTTCGGCGGCTTGACGGCGAAGCGCAGGCGGCGTTCGTTTTGCCAGCTCACCTTGCCTGCGCCCTGGTTCAGGAGCGTGAGGCCGTTGTCGGCAATCTCGCCTTCGACATCGACGATCAACTCCTGTTCGACCGTGGCGCCTTCATCCACCAGCTTGCGCGCGACGCGGAAGTCTTGCGTGAACACGAACAGGCCGCTGGCTTGCTTGTCCAGCGCGAGGCAGGCGGTCAGGTTGCGCAGGTGGCGCTTGAGGAAGCGAACGCGCTGGGCGTCCTTGCTGCGCGCTTCCGGCAGCAGGCATGCCAGCGCGTCGGCGCCGGCCGGCTTGTTCAACAGGATCGTTACCGGCGCGATGTCGAGCAGGGTTGCGTCGGCGGACAACACGACTTGCTGGCCGGGCGCGACGCGCGCACCGGGTTCTTCGACGATCTCGCCGTCTACCGTGACGTAGGCGCCTTCGATGTAATTCTCTGCTTCGCGGCGCGAGCATGGAACCATGTCCGCCACGCGCTTGGCGAGGCGGATGGTGTTGTCTTCGTTGTTCATTATTGCTTGAAGTAGTGGGCGAATACGGCGGCGACGTGTTCGAGGTCGGCGCGCGTTACGTCCAGGTGGGTCACGAGGCGCAGTGTCGGCGCCATCGAGACGCGGATGCGTTCTGCTGCCAGCGCTGCATTCAACCCTTCGCAGGCTTCGCGTGGCATGGTGACGAACAGGATGTTCGTTTGCGGCACGCTCACTTGCAGCACGCCGATCTTTGCCAGTTCGGCGGCGAGCCAGCTTGCGTTGGCGTGGTCCTCGGCCAGGCGCTGGACGTTGTTCTGCAGGGCGTACAGGCCTGCGGCAACAATCACGCCAGCCTGGCGCATGCCGCCGCCCAGCATCTTGCGCCAGCGCTTGCCCTGCTCGATTAATTCACGGCTGCCGCACAGGACGGAGCCGACCGGGGCGCCAAGGCCTTTGCTCAGGCAGACGGAGACGCTGTCGAAGCCTTTTACCGCGTCCTTCAGCGAGATGCCTTGCTTGACGGCGGCATTGCAGATGCGGGCACCGTCGAGATGCGTGGCCAGGCCGCGTGCGTGCGCGAGGCCGGTGGCTTGCGCGACGTATTGCTGCGGCAGGACCTTGCCGCCGATGGTGTTTTCCAGCGCCAGCAGCTTGGTGCGGGCGAAGTGGAAATCGTTCGGCTTGATGGCGGCTTCGATGTCTTGCAGCGCGATGCTGCCGTCCGCTTGGTTGATGATCGGCTGCGGCTGGATACTGCCGAGGACCGCGGCGCCACCACCTTCGTACTTGTAAGTGTGGGCGTCCTGGCCGACCAGGTATTCGTCTCCCCTGCCGCAATGGGCCAGCAGTGCAATCAGGTTGGTTTGCGTGCCGGATGGCGCGAACAGCGCAGCTTCGTAGCCGAAGAGTTCCGCTGCGTAGGCCTGCAGCGCATTGACCGTGGGGTCGTCGCCGTACACGTCGTCGCCGACCTGGGCGGTGAACATGGCTTCGCGCATTTCGGCGCTGGGATGCGTGACAGTGTCGCTGCGCAGGTCGATCCAGCGTTCGCCGTCTGCGGCGAGCGACATTGCGCCTGCGCCGGCCGGATAGCCGGTGCTCACGGCGCCACCTCGGCGTCAGTTGGCGTTGCGACAGGCGCGCCGGTGTAGAAGCGTTCGCCCATTTCGTCGAGGCCGATGGTGGACAAGACTTCCTTCAGGCGCTCGGCAGGCTTGCGGCGCGGGAGGTTCTTGTATGTGGCAACGATCAATTCGTTCTTCATCGAATGCTCCCAGCCTACGAGTTCGGTGACGGTGACCTGGTAGCCGTGCGACTCAAGCTGCAGGCAGCGCAACACGTTGGTGATCTGGCTGCCGAATTCACGGGTGTGAATCGGGTGGCGCCACAACTCAGTGAGCACATTCTTGCCCAGCGAAGAGCCCTTGTTCTTGCGCAGCACGGAGGCGACTTCGGCCTGGCAGCATGGCACCAGCACGATGTGTTTAGCCCTTTTCTTCAGCGCGAAATCGATGGCGTCGTCGGTGGCGGTATTGCAGGCGTGCAGCGCGGTGACGATGTCGATCTGCTCCGGCAGCTTGTCGGAGGTGGTCGATTCGGCCACCGACAGCGGCAGGAAACTCATGCCGGGGAAATCGAACTTGCGCGCCAGCTCTTCGGAACGCGCCACCAGTTCTTCGCGGGTTTCGATGCCATAAATGTGCGAATCGTCGCCCAGCGCCTTGAAGAACAAGTCGTAGATGATGAAGCCGAGGTAGGACTTCCCTGCCCCGTGGTCGACCAGCGATACCGAGCCCTTCGCCGTGCGTACGTCGTTCAGCAGCGGTTCAATGAACTGGTAGAGGTGGTAGACCTGTTTGAGCTTGCGGCGGCTGTCCTGGTTCAGCTTGCCGTCGCGGGTGAGGATGTGCAGCTCCTGCAGCAGCGCGACCGACTGGCCGGGCTTGACTTCAGGGATGTCTGTGACGGTAGCGGGCAGCGGCGTGCCCGGGGCCTTACTGCGCTTCATCGATCCACGCCTGCTGGATCGCTTCCAGCACTTTTTCGCCGCCGCGCTTGTGGTCGTCGTCGAAGCCATCCAGGTCGACGATCCAGTTGTGCAGGTCGACAAAGCGCACCGTCGTCGGGTCGACGTCCGGGAACTTGTCGTACAGGGCTTCGGCAATCGCCGTGACATCACTCCATTTCAGCATGGTGCACCTCGGCTCAGTGGCCGCCTTCGCTGGCGTGGTTGATCGTGTACTTCGGAATTTCGATGACCAGGTCTTCGTCCGCCACGATGGACTGGCAGGACAGGCGCGAGCAGGCTTCCAGGCCCCAGGCCTTGTCCAGCAGGTCTTCTTCGGTGTCGGTCGCTTCGTTCAGGGAGTTGAAGCCTTCACGCACCAGCACGTGGCAAGTGGTGCAGGCGCAGGACTTCTCGCAGGCGTGTTCGATGTGGATGTCGTTCTCCAGCAGGACGTCGCAAACGGACTTCCCTGCTTCGGTTTCGATCACGGCGCCTTCGGGGCACAGCTTGGCATGCGGCAGGATGACGATTTGTGGCACTTCTATTCCTCAGTCAATTAAACAACCTGGTCCAGCGTCTTGCCGGCCAGTGCGCTGCGCACGCTGCGGTCCATGCGGCGCGATGCGAATTCTTCGGTGCCCTGGGCCAGGGCTTCGTAGGCGGCTTTCACCGCGTAGTGGTCGGCTTCGCCGCTGCCGGATTTCACCAGCATGTCCATGGTGGTGGCCATCAGGGCGTTGATGGCGGCGCGCTCGTCGTCGTTCAGCAGGTTGCCGTCTTCGTCCAGCGCGGACTGGGTCGCCAGCATGATGCGCTCGGCTTCGACCTGCTCTTCGCGCAGGGCGCGGGCTTTCATGTCGGCTTCCGCTTCGGTGTGCGATTCGGACAGCATGCGCGCGACGTCGTCGTCGCCCAGGCCATAGGAAGGCTTGACGGTGATTGATGCTTCCACGTTGGAGCGCAGTTCGCGTGCGGAGACGGACAGCAGGCCGTCGGCGTCCACCTGGTAAGTGATGCGGATACGCGCCGCACCGGCCGCCATCGGCGGAATGCCGCGCAGTTCGAAGCGCGCCAGCGAGCGGCAATCGCTCACCAGTTCGCGCTCGCCTTGCAGCACGTGCACCGCCAGCGCGGTCTGGCCATCCTTGAAGGTGGTGAACTCCTGCGCGCGGGCGCATGGAATGGTGGAGTTGCGCGGGATAATCTTCTCGACCAGGCCGCCCATCGTTTCGATACCCAGCGACAGCGGGATCACGTCCAGCAGCAGCCAGTCGTCGCCTGCGGCGCGGTTACCAGCCAGCAGGTTGGCCTGGATGGCGGCGCCCAGCGCCACGACCTTGTCCGGATCGATATTGGCGTGCGGGATAGTGTGGAAGTATTCGCCTACCGCGCGCTGCACGTGCGGCATGCGGGTCGCGCCGCCGACCATGACCACGCCGTCGATATCGTCGGCGTCGATGTTGGCGTCGCGCAGGGCCTTCTTCACCGCGTTCATGGTCTTGGCGACCAGGTGCTTGGTGATGTCGGCGAAAATTTCAGGGGTGACGCGCTGGTGGACTTCTTCGCCCGAGCGCAGCACGGCGTCGATGGTGACTTCCGGCTTGGTCGACAGCAGCTCTTTCGCCTCGCGCGCCTTGACCATCAGGGTCGCGGTGTCTTCGTCGGACAGCGGCGCCAGTTTTTCCTGCTCGTGAACCCAGCAGAACAGGCGGTGGTCGAAGTCGTCGCCGCCCAGCGCGGAGTCGCCGCCTGTGGCCAGCACTTCAAACACGCCTTTCGACAGCTTGAGGATCGAGATATCGAAGGTGCCGCCGCCCAGGTCGTACACGGCGAAGATGCCTTCGGAGCCGTTATCAAGTCCGTAGGCGATGGCCGCGGCAGTCGGTTCGGACAGCAGGCGCAATACGTTGATGCCGGCCAGTTGCGCGGCATCCTTGGTGGCCTGGCGCTGCGCTTCATCGAAGTAGGCAGGCACGGTGATCACGGCGCCGACCAGGTCGTCGCCCAGCGAATCTTCCGCGCGCTGGCGCAGGGTGGCCAGGATCTGGGCCGACACTTCAACCGGCGATTTCACGCCGGCGACAGTCTTCAGCTGCACCATGCCCGGGGCATCGACGAAATCGTATGGCAGGTTCTCGGCGTAGGCGATGTCCTTCAGGCCGCGCCCCATGAAGCGCTTGACCGACACGATGGTGTTTTTCGGGTCGGTGGTCTGGTGCGCCTGGGCTTTGTATCCGATATTGGCATGGCCGTTTGGAAGGTAACGCACCACGGAAGGCAGCAGCGGGTGGCCGTCTTCGTCGTTCAGCACTTCAGGAATGCTGCTGCGGACGGTCGCTACCAGCGAATTGGTGGTGCCGAGGTCGATGCCCACCGCCAGGCGATGCTGGTGCGGGGCGGTCGACATGCCCGGTTCGGAAATCTGCAAAAGAGCCATGGTGAAACCTGTATTGTTCTGAGTTTTTACTCTTTTACGCCGCCTCGATGGCGTCGTAAGCGAAGCGCACTTCTTCGCCAAATTTTTCGATGAACATCAGCGCGCGCACACCTTGCGCGACTGCGTGATAGTCACCGCTATTGCAATGCTGTTCGATCTCCGCCAACTGCGCCTTGCGCGCGGCACGCAACTGACCATCCAGCTTGTCGAGCAAATCGCCATCCTTGCCGGCGCGGGCTTCGGACAGCTCTTCGCGCCACTCCATCTGCTGCATCAGGAATTCCATCGGCATGGCCGTGTTGGATTCCATCTTCAGATCGACGCCATTCAGCTCGCACAGGTACTGCGCGCGCTTCTGCGGATTCTTCAGGGTCTGGTAGGCCTCATTGGAGCGGGTCGACCATTGCATGGCGACGCGCTTTTCGGCATCGGTGGCGTTGACGAATTTGTCCGGGTGGACGCGGCTCTGGACTTCGCGGTAGGCGGCGTCCAGGGCGCTCGTATCGACGGCGAACTGCTGGGGAAGCTGGAAGAGTTCGAAGTGGTTCTGCACGATATTAAATGCGGAAGCTTTCGCCGCAGCCGCATGCATCCTTCTCGTTCGGGTTGTTGAACTTGAAGCCTTCGTTCAGGCCTTCGCGCGCGAAGTCCAGCTCAGTGCCGTCGATGTACGGCAGGCTTTTCGGATCAACGAAGACCTTCACGCCATGCGACTCGAAGACCGAATCTTCCGGCGTCACTTCGTCCACGTATTCCAGCTTGTAGGCCAGACCGGAGCAGCCGGTCGTGCGTACGCCAAAGCGCAGGCCAATGCCCTTGCCGCGACGCTCGATGTAGCGGTTGATATGCTTGGCTGCTTTTTCGGTCAGGGTGATTGCCATACTTCCTCCGCGCGCTGATTAGGCGCCGTGTTTTGCCTTGTAGTCGTTCACAGCTGCCTTGATGGCGTCTTCCGCCAGGATGGAGCAGTGGATCTTCACTGGCGGCAGTGCCAGTTCTTCCGCGATCTGGGTGTTCTTGATGGCCAGCGCCTCATCCAGCGACTTGCCCTTCACCCATTCAGTCACCAGCGAGCTGGAGGCGATTGCCGAGCCGCAGCCGTAGGTCTTGAATTTCGCGTCTTCGATCTTGCCGTCTGCACCAACCTTGATCTGCAGCTTCATCACGTCGCCGCAAGCTGGTGCGCCGACCATGCCGGTACCGACGGTTTCGTCGCCCTTTTCAAAGGAACCGACGTTGCGCGGGTTTTCGTAGTGGTCGAGAACTTTTTCCGAGTATGCCATTTTGATGCTCCTGTAATCGTTGAATTAGTGCGCTGCCCACTGGATGGTGCTCAGGTCGATACCGTCCTTGTACATTTCCCACAGTGGCGACAGTTCGCGCAGCTTGCCCACTTTGCCTTTCAGCAGTTCGACGGCGAAGTCGACGTCTTTTTCAGTGGTGAAGCGGCCGATGGTGAAACGGATCGAGCTGTGCGCCAGCTCGTCGCTGCGGCCCAGGGCGCGCAGTACGTAGGATGGCTCCAGCGAAGCCGAGGTGCAGGCGGAACCGGACGACACGGCCAGGTCTTTCACGGCCATGATCAGGGACTCGCCTTCCACAAAGTTAAAGCTCACGTTCAGGTTGTGCGGCACGCGGTGGTCCATGTCGCCGTTGACGTAGGTTTCTTCGATTTCCTGCAGGCCCTCGGCCAGGCGGTCGCGCAGTGCGCGGATACGCTCGATCTCGGAGTCCATTTCCACTTTCGCCAGGCGGAAGGCTTCGCCCATCGCCACGATCTGATGGGTCGGCAGGGTGCCGGAGCGCAGGCCGCGCTCATGGCCGCCGCCGTGCATCTGTGCTTCGATACGCACGCGCGGCTTGCGGCAGACGTACAG
This sequence comes from Pseudoduganella sp. R-32, assembly GCF_049913245.1. NCBI lineage: Bacteria > Pseudomonadati > Pseudomonadota > Betaproteobacteria > Burkholderiales > Oxalobacteraceae > Pseudoduganella > Pseudoduganella sp. R-32. The sequence goes on from NZ_CP183987.1 coordinate 5,091,290, forward strand.
GGCGCCCACGCCTTTCGGGCCATAGGTCTTGTGCGCGGTGAAGGTCATCAGGTCGACTTTCAGGTCTTGCAGGTCGATCGCCACTTTGCCGGTCGCTTGCGCGGCGTCGCAGTGGAAGATGATGCCTTTCTTGCGGCAGAAGGCGGCGATTTCCTTGATCGGCTGGATCACGCCGATTTCGTTGTTGACCATCATGACCGAGATCAGGATGGTGTCCGGACGCACGGCCGCTTCCAGCTGCTCGATGGTGATCAGGCCGTTGTCCTGGGTGTCCAGGTAGGTGGCGTCGAAGCCCTGGCGCTCCAGTTCACGCACGGTGTCCAGCACGGATTTGTGCTCGGTTTTCACGGTGATGATGTGCTTGCCCTTGGACTTGTAGAAGTTGGCCGCGCCTTTCAGGGCGAGGTTGTTCGATTCGGTGGCGCCGGAGGTCCAGATGATTTCGCGCGGGTCAGCGTTGACCAGGGCGGCCACGTGGCCGCGCGCTTCTTCCACCGCTGCTTCCGCGGTCCAGCCGTACATGTGGCTGCGGGAGGCCGGATTGCCGAATTGTTCGCGCAGGTAAGGGATCATCTTGTCCGCAACGCGTGGATCGATCGGCGTGGTGGCCGAGTAGTCCATGTAGATCGGGAAGTGCGGTGCGGTCTTGAATTCTACCGGTGCTACCTGGGCGACGTTCTTTTCGGGGGCGTTCATCTAAATTACTCCAATTCGGTTAACCGAGGGCTGCTTGGTTGCTGTTGCGGTGCACATGGACTGGCTGCTCTGCCGCGGCTTTGGCTTTTTGCTGGTCCACCAGGTCCTGCAGCGACACGGAATCCAGGTAGTCGACCATCTTTTCGTTCAGGGTGGCCCACAGTTCGTGGGTCATGCAGCGGGCGCCGTTCGCATGGTCGGCGCCGTGGCAATTCTCCTTGCCGCCGCACTGGGTTGCATCGAGCGGTTCGTCAACAGCAATAATGATGTCGGCGACGGTCACCTTGTCTGCCTTGCGGGCCAGGCTGTAGCCGCCGCCAGGGCCGCGGATCGATTCCACGATTTCGTGGCGGCGCAGCTTGCCGAACAATTGTTCGAGATAAGACAGGGAAATCGACTGGCGCTGGCTGATTCCGGAAAGCGTCACCGGACCCTTGCCCTGGCGCATAGCCAGGTCAATCATCGCAGTCACTGCAAAACGGCCTTTGGTAGTCAGACGCATCACAACCTCGGTTCAACTCAGTTAAAATATCGTTCTGTTCTCGCAAATCATAACCTGATTACTTGAACGATTTAGTCAAGTATAACAGACTTGCGCAGACCTTGCCGGACGCGCCTTTCGCTGTCCGAGGGGCAATACGCGCCCTTCTTACCTCTTCAGCAATCCCATCGGGCCGAACAGCGCCTGCATTTTCTTATTAGCAATAAACGACAGGTTGTAAGGGTGTTCCGCCACGATCTGCGGCAAGGCCTGCACGCTGGGCAGCTTGTTGAGCTGTTCGGCGATCTTTCCCCAAAGAATTAATTTTGGCTGCTGGATGGCCAGCGCCTGCATGACGGTCTCGAAGAATGGCAGCCAGGCCTTGGCATCTTTCACTGGAGCAACATGCGGGCGGAACACCAGCGAGGCGTTCAGCAGCAGGAAGCCGTGGCCGTGCAGGCGCTCCTGCATCTCGGCCAGGGTCTGGATCGCGGCGCCGGACTTGGCACGGGTTGAACAAGCGGCGAGGGCTTCGCCGGCGATATTGCTTTCCTCGAGCTGGCCATCGGCGACCAGCAGCATTTTCATGAAGTTGCGCAGCGAAGTGGCTTTATTGACGGGCTTGGACAGGCCGCCGCCCTCTTCTTCCGACCACAGGCCTTTGACAGCGCCGTCCATGAAACAGACGCCGGTAGCGCTTTCTGCACGCGGATAAGGCCCCTCGCCCACCAGTACGTAGCGCACCTGCTCCAGCGGCTGCTGGAAGGCGGCAAACAGGCGCAGTTCGGTCGGCAGGTAGCTGTCATCCGCCAGTTCCGGCAGGTAGGCCGGGTTGGCCGCTGCAATCGCCTGCAGGCCGCGCTCCAGGATCGGACGCCACGAAGGGTGGGCACGGTCGAGCGCTTGCAGGATGGGGCTGGGAATCGTCATGGCGGCTGTCGGTGATGGGCAAAGGCGAGATTGTATCGCCGCCAGCCATTGCGGTCTACGGCTTGGGCTTCTCCGCACCGTAGACTTTGGCGAGGTAATCCACCATGGCGGGGACGTCGTCGTCCGAGAACTGGGCGCCGAACGGTTTCTTCATTTTCTTCACCGTAGCCTCCCAGTAGCTGCGCGGCGACGTTGGCGGCTGCATCTGCGCGTACTGCGCCGAGTGGCATAGCAGGCAGTTGGCCAGCACGAGCTGGTAGCCCGGCAATGTGCTCTGTTTGTAGGCCGCCGTCTCGTCGGGCAGCTTGATCTCGGCAGCGCTGGCGGCGCCGGCGGACAGCAGGAGCATGATGGCAAAGGTCTTCATCGGTTCCTCCTCAAGCCGCGATGACGCGGGTGGTTTCCACCACGTTGCGCATATAGCCGGCCGCGTTCCACAGTGCGGTCGAAGGCTGGCTCTGGCCGATTCGGTTCACGGCGCGCACCATCAGTGTGTGCTCGCCCTTGCCCGGCTTGAACGAAGCGCTCCACTCGCGGAAGGAATACTTGCCCATATCCTTCCCGAGCGTCGCGGCCTGCCAGCTCTTGCCGCCGTCGGCAGAGAAGGCGACTTCGGTGATGCCGTAGCCGCCGTCGAAGGCGATGCCTTTCACAACCACCTGCTTGCCTGCTTTGAGCCGCGCACCGTCCTGGTGGCTGGTAATGAAAGACCGCACATTGAAGCGGTTGATCGGCACCGTTTTGGCCGGCGTCGTGCCCGGCGTTACGCAAGCGCAGGCGTTATCTGCAATGCGGTAGGCGCTGGCGACCCAGAAGCCGTTGAAGGGCTTGTCCAGCACCGTGATGTCCGACAGGTGCTTGATCCAGTAAGTGCCGTAATAGCCCGGCACTACCAGGCGCAGTGGATAGCCGTTCAGCATCGGCAAGTCTTCGCCATTCATTTGCCAGGCCAGCATCACTTCCTCCTCAAGCGCGTGGTCGATATTGAGCGACTTGACGAAATCGGGGCCGTCGCCGGCGGGCGGCGTATCGAGGCCATTGAACGCCACCTGCACTGCGCCGGCCTTGATACCCACGCGCTCCAGCACTTTTTTCAGCGGCACGCCAGTCCAGCGCGCATTGCCCATGGCGCCGTTGGAAAGCTGGCCGCCGTTGGCGCGCGGGGCAAAGTGGCCACGGCTATTGCCCGAGCATTGATTGACCGCGACAAACTCGATTGGGTCGGCGAGCTGGCGCAGTTCCGCCAGCGACAGTTCCAGCGGCATGTTGACGTGGCCGCCGATCTTCAGGCGGTAGCTCTGCGGGTCGATCGAGGTCGGAATGGCGCTCCAGTGATAGCGCACGAAGAAGGCATCGTTCGGCGTCAGCACACCTTCGCCGAACACGCTGAAGGGTGTTTCGAGCTGCGGCGGGCGGCTGGTCAGCACGATCATCGGGCGCTTCTGCGGAAACGCCACCACATCCCTTTCGCCATTTTCAAACGGCAGCGTCACGCTGCGCGAATCGGCCAGCGCCGACAGCGCCGGGCTGCCCAAAGCGGTCGCCACGCCCGCCATGCCTGCCTGTTTCAGGAATTCACGTCTTGGAATGCTGCTTTTCATGCCTGCCTCCCGGTGGGTGATTCACTCGAGATGCAAATTTATCATGCTATTCCGCTGGGGAATCGGAATTCTTCAGCCTGACGTTGGCGGCGCGCAGCTTGCGGTACAGGAAGGCCACCGCGAGCAAGGCCGCCGCGGCCAGTGCTGCGGCCACCGACCAGGCCAGCCGCAGCTTCGACTGGTTGCGCAAATCCTTGGTGTTTTCATCCTTCTGGCGCAAGAGTTCTTCGTCTTCGCGTTCTCTTTTCTGGAGTTGGGTCTGGACCGTGTTGGCGTCCTGCGCCTTGCGCCCCGCGCGCGCGTAGACCTGCAGCGCAAGCTCCTTCAGACCGACATAGTCCAGCGCCCGCGCATATTCCGATAGCGCGTCGGCATCCATCATCTCGATGTTGACCGCCTCGATGGCATCCCTGCCGGCGTCAAGCTGGCCCAGGTAAATCAGGGCGATCCCTTCGTTGAACTGCGAAATCTCCGCCATTTCGCTGTTGCCGGTAGCCAGGGCAGCCTTCTTGGATTCCTGGCTGAGCGACAACGCCTCCTTGTAGTCCTGGCTTTTCAAGCTCATGTCCGCTAGTGTGACTTGCAGCTCGGGCACATCTTCATCCATATGGTGTTTCTGCAGCCAAGCCACCACATCGTTCAGGGCTTCGCGGGCGCGTGCAACCTGGCCAGCGCTTTCAGCGATCTCCCACTCGGCATAGCGGGCCCGGATCATCGGTCCGTCGAGCGGGATCAGCGCAGCCTTGGCTTTCAAGACGTCGATCGACTTCAGTGCTTCCTGGCTGCCGCCGGCCAGTCCGTTCAACGCATAGGCCCTGGCGCGCAGCGCCATGAATTGAGCGATGGGCTGCCCCGACTTGTCAGCCAGCGCCACGGCATTGTCGATGTACTCCAGTCCCTTGCGCCCATTCCCGCGGCGGATTTCATCCTGGCCAACAGTAAGGATTACTTTGGCCTGGAGCGCAAAATCGCTGGTCTGTTCGGCCAGCTGGCGCGCCAGTTCCAGGTTCTTGCTCGCGGCCTCCCGGTCTTCCAGCGCGGAGAAAAGATAGGAACGGTCGAGCAAGCTGTTGGCGATGATCGATTCGTCATCCAGTTGATGGCCGATGCGCTCTTCCTCCGCGACCGCCTTCAGCGAGGTGGCGCGGTCCGAAGTCCGGGTAACTTTGCTGAGCACGGAATAATAAGTCGCCTGGTCACGCTGCGGCCACTGCCCGACTTGCGGTTTCAGTTTCTGCAATTCGGCCAGGGTGCTATTGGTGGCGAGGTAGGAAAACTCCCGCAACTGCCCCAGGCGAGCTGTCACATCCTGTCCCCAGGCCAGCGGCTGGGCCAAAGTAGCGGCGAGGAAGGACATGCGAAGCACGCGCGGAATATTGCAAAACATACAGCTTTCGATTTGATAGGGAGTAAATATATTTTACTGCCCGGCAAACAAATCGTGTGCATTCAGGATTGCAAAAGCGATTTCCGGGTGTCGATCAAGGCATTTGCGTATCGCCGCAGGTACAGTTTGCCGCGTTTTTCGACACAGGCCGGGCTGGTCGCCCAGCTCGATCTGGAAGCCGCGCACAGTGCGCACTTCGTTCGGGCCGGGCGCGATGCGGACCGAGACGCCAAGCTGCTCTTCCAGGCGCTGGCCAATGCGCATCAGTTCCGCATACGTGGAGATCGCCTCGATGCGTTCGAGCAGGCGCTTCTCTTCCTCCTTGGTCAGGCGCAGGACGCGCAAGTCGGCCTGCGGGTCCTCGAGCAGTGACTCGCGCTGGCAGTCGCAGGCGCCCGGCGGGCACTCCTTACGGATGGGAAAAGGCGGCATCGTCATCGCCCCAGTATCCGTTGCTTGCATCGTGCTGTCAAACGCGGCCGGAGCCTTGTCTGTATAGGACACTTGTGTGCGCCGTTCAAGTTCCGTACAGTGCAGAATTGCTAAAAATTACAGCTAGAGAAACGTGTGACTATCAATCCGGAAAGCTTGCAGTTTCTTGCTTCCCCAGGTGCGCTCGGCCAGCAGATCGCAGCCTTCGACTGGTCTTCCACGCCGCTTGGACCGCTCGATGCCTGGCCGCAGAGCTTGCGCACGACCGTCAACCTGATGCTGAATTCGAGCCATCCGATCTGGATCGGCTGGGGTCCGGATGCCACTTTTCTCTACAACGATGCCTACATCGACGTGCTGGGTGCGGCCAAGCACCCATGGGCGCTGGGCCGGCCGGCGCAGCAGGTCTGGGCCGAAATCTGGCACTACTGCGGCCCGCTGGTCGACAAGGTATTCCAGCGCGCCGAATCGAGCTACGTCGACGCGGTGCAGCTTTTCATGAACCGCGGCGACTGGGTGGAGGAAGTCTGGTACTCCTTTTCCTACAGCCCGATCTTCAATGAAGCCGGCGCAGTCGGCGGCCTGTTCTGCCCTTCCACCGACACGACAGGCACGCGCCTCAATGCGCGCCGCCTGGCCGCGCTGTCGACGCTGTCGGCCAGCGCCTTGCGCGAGCAGGACGTGGCCAGCGCCTGCGCCACCGCCATGCACACGATCGCCGAGAATCGGGAAGATATGCCTTTTGCGCTGTTGTTCAAGCGCACCGGCGACAGCATACGCCTGCAGCAAACGGCGCACGTTGCGGAGGAAGCCTGCGACCTGGCGCTGTGGCCAGTGGAGCAAGTCCTGGCCAGCGGCGAAGCGGCAACAATTGCAACGGATGGCATGCCCGGCCTGCCTTCAGGCCTTGCAGGCCAGGCGGTGCGCTTGGCGCTGGCCTTGCCCATCACGGATGGGGTGCTCGTCCTGGGCACCAGCCCCGCCCGCCAGCTCGATGCGGAATACCGCACCTTCTGCGACCTGGTGGCGGGCCAGCTATCGGCTGCCGTGCAGAATGCCAGCGCCGCTGCCGAGCAGCGCCAGCGCGCCGAAGCGCTGGCTGAACTGGACCGCGCCAAGACCGCCTTCTTCAGCAACGTGAGCCACGAATTCCGCACGCCGCTGACGCTGATGCTGGGCCCCATCGAAGAAGCGCTGGGCGACAGCGCCAGCCGCCTGCCGGCTGTGCACCACGAACGCCTGCGGCTTGCGCAGCGCAACGCCCTGCGCCTGCAAAAGCTGGTCAATACCCTGCTTGACTTCTCGCGCGTGCAGGCCGGCCGCATGCACGCCACATATGCCAGGGTTGACCTGGCCGGCCTCACCCGCGACCTGGCCAGCGGCTTCCGCTCGGTGGTCGAAAGCGCGGGCCTGTACCTGGCAGTCGACTGCGAGGAAGTCGATACCGGCGCCTGGGTCGATGTCGCGCTGTTCGAGAAGATCGTGCTGAACCTGCTGTCCAACGCCTTCAAGTTCACCTTCGACGGCGGCATCACGGTCAGGCTGCGGCAACAAGGCCAGTCAGCCGTGCTGTCGGTGACCGATACCGGCGTCGGCATTTCGCCCGACCAGCAGCAGCGCATTTTCGAACGCTTCCGCCGCGTGGAAGGCTCGCGCTCGCGCACGCACGAAGGTTCCGGCATTGGCCTGGCGCTGGTGCGCGACCTGGTGGAGTTGCTGCACGGACGCATCGACCTGGAAAGCAGGCCGGGTGTCGGCAGCACATTCTCCATCACGCTGCCGCTTGGCCACAGCCACTTGCGCGAGGACCAGTTGACCAATGTCGCCGACGCCGACACCAGCGAAGTGCGTGAAGCCTTCCTGCTGGAAGCGCAGCGCTGGCTGCCGCAAGAAGACGACGAGGAACCATTCCTCGACCTGGCCGACGACGAGAGCCTGCTGACGCTTGGCGCACACGTGCTGGTGGTGGACGACAACGCCGACATGCGCGCCTACCTGGCGCGCCTGCTGCGCCAACGCTGGCACGTCAGCACAGCCGCCAACGGGCGCGAAGCGCTCGACGCCATGGCGGCCGGCATGCCGGAGCTGGTGGTGTCGGACGTGATGATGCCCGAGCTGGACGGCTTTGGCCTGATCGCGGCCATGCGCGCCGACCATGCGCTGCACGACGTGCCGGTGCTGCTGCTGTCGGCCCGCGCCGGCGAGGAAGCGCGCATTGAAGGCGTCAATGCCGGCGCCGACGACTACCTGGTCAAGCCCTTCTCCGCCCGCGAACTGCTGACGCGGGTCGACTCGCAGCTGATGCGGGCCCGCATCCGCCAGGCCGAACGCGCCCATATGGTACGCATGGCCAACACCTTCCAGCAGGCGCCGGCCGCCATCGCCATCGTGCGCGGCCCCGACCTGGACTTTGAACTGGCCAACGATCGTTTCGTGGAACTGAGCTGGCAGCGCGAGCTGATCGGCTTGCCGATGCGGCGCGCGTTCCCGGAACTGGAGGGCCAGGGCATGGTGGAGGAAATGGAACTGGCGCTCACCAGCGGCCAGCCGGTGACCGGCAAGGCGCGCCGCGTCATGCTGAAGCGCGACGGCGGCCTGCAGGAATGCTATTTCGACTATGTGCACCAGCCGGTGCGCAATGCGCGCGGCGAAGTGGACCGCGTCGCCATCGTCGCTTTCGAAGTGACCGAACTGGTGCGTGCGCGGCGCGATGCCGAACTGGCCAACCGCACCAAGGATGATTTCCTGGCGATGGTGGGGCACGAGCTGCGCAACCCGCTGTCGCCGATCCTGATCGCGCTGGAACTGATGCGCCTCAAGGGCCTGGGCGGCCTGGCGCGCGAGCATGCAGCCATCGAACGCCAGGCCCACCACCTGGTGCGGCTGGTGGACGACCTGCTTGATGTGGCGCGCATCGCGCAAGGCAAGATTGCGCTGCGGCCCGAGCGCGTCGAACTATCCAGGCTGCTGGCGCAAGCGCTCGAGACGGTCAGCGGCCTGCTGGAAGAACGCCAGCAAAGCCTGGAACTGGACGTGCCGCCGCACGGCCTGGCGGTCGATGCCGACCCGATGCGTTTTGTGCAGGTGCTGGTCAACCTGCTCACCAATGCAGCCAAGTATTCCAACCTGGGCGGCCATATCCGGCTGCAGGCTGGCGCCGTCAAGGGACGCGCCGTAATCAAGGTGCGCGATACGGGCATCGGCATCGGCCCGGAAATGCTGCCGCACCTGTTCGACAAATTCGTGCAGGCGCCGCAATCGCTGGACCGTTCGCGCGGCGGCCTGGGGCTGGGCCTGGCGATTGCCCGCAGCCTGGTGCAACTGCACGGCGGCGAGATCGAGGCGCATAGCGCCGGACTTGGCGCCGGCAGCGAGTTCACCATCCGCATGCCGCTGGCGGGCGACCTGGCCAGCGCGCCCCTTGCCAGCGCAGCGCCAGGCGGCCTGGCCGCCGCCGCGCCGCGCCGCGTGCTGCTGGTGGACGACAACCAGGACGTGCTGCAAGGCTTGCGCGCCCTGCTGGAAGTCGGCGGTCACGAGGTGCAGGCCGTCGCCGATCCTGCCAGCGCACTACGTGCCAGCGCCAGCTTCGTGCCCGACCTGGCCATCCTCGACATCGGCCTGCCCGGCATGGATGGTTATGAGCTGGCCACCGAACTGCGGCGCCGTCCCGGTTATGGCAACACGCGGCTGGTGGCCCTGACCGGCTACGGCCAGCCGGCCGACCAGGCACGCGCCCATGCGGCCGGCTTTGCGGCCCATCTTGTCAAGCCGATTACGCCCGCCCAGCTGTACGCCCTGCTGGTCGATTAAATGCGCCGGGAGCGTTGCAAAACTGCCACGATAGTTGCCTTTAGGGAAATTAAGTTGCACGCGACCGTGCTACACTCATTTCCCCTATGCGCCCCCACTTTTCCCGCCGTGCTGTCCAGTGCCTGGCCGCCGCCTTGTGGCTGGCCTGCGCCTGCAGCCATGCCCTGGCGGACGAACGGCGCGTACTGGTGCTGTACTCTCTGGGCGCCGATTCTTCCTCGGGCTGGCAAAGGCTGGTGCACAAGGGCCTGTACGACGAACTTGAACGCAGCAGCCAGGGCGCGACGCCGGCCATCTTCGAAGAGCGCTTCGACGCCAACCGGGTCGGCGAGGACAAGTCGCAAGAGGGCATGGCGCCCTACCTCGCCACCAAGTACGCCGACGTCAAGTTCGATGCCATCGTGACCGAGAACTTCGTCGCGGCGCGCTTCCTGTCCAGCCATCCGGAACTGTTTGCCGGCGTGCCGCGCCACTATGTCAATCACGGGCGCGAGCAGTGGCAGCCGCGCGATGGCATGGCTTACGAGGTGAGCTCCGATTTCGAGCGCGCGATCGGCGTGATTCCGCTGGTGGCGCCGAACGTGCAGCATATCGCCATCGTCGGCGACAAGACTACGCGCGGCCAGCTGTGGCTGGAGCGCATCCGCAGCGTGATGCCGCGTTTCCCGTCCATCCGCTTCGAGGTGTGGGACGATGGCAGCGTGCAGGAATTGCGGCAGCGCGCCGCGCGGCTCGATCGCAGCAGCGCCATCTTCATGCTGGCATCGCTGCGCGGCGAAGGCAATGCACGGCTCCAGCCGCGCGAGCTGGCGCTGCAGATTGCAGCAGCCACCAGGGCGCCGCTGTTCACCCACTCCGAATCGCTGGTGATGCCGGGCGTGGTGGGCGGCTATGTGGTCAGCGGCGAGGCAGTGGGCCGCATGATGGCGCGCCTGCTGCTGGGCCAGCCGGCCATGACCAGCCAGGTGCAGGGCTATTATTTCGACTATCCAACGGCGCGCCAGGCCGGCTTGCGCAACCTGCCGCAGGATGCGGTGATCCTGAATCGTCCGCACAATGTGTGGGAGCTGTACCGCTGGCAGATCGTCACGGCGGGCGCGCTGATCGTGTTCGAGGGCCTGCTGATCACAGCGCTGGTGTTGTCGCTGCGCTCAAGGCGCCGCGCAATGTCTGAGCTGGCATCGGAACGCAGCAGCCTGGAGGACCGCATTTTGCAGCGCACGCTGGAACTGCTGCAGGCCAACCGCAAGCTGGAACAGCTGGCCACCACCGACCCGCTGACCGGCATCGCCAACCGGCGCAAGATGACGGAGCAGATTGCGCAGGAGCTGGAACGCGCGCGGCGCTTCCACCACCCGCTGTCGCTGCTGATGATCGATATCGACCACTTCAAGCGCATCAACGATACCTACGGCCACGAGGTGGGTGACCAGGCGATCATCCAGACTGCGACGTTGCTGACGGCGAGCCTGCGCGCGGTGGACATGGTGGCGCGCTTCGGCGGAGAGGAGTTTGTGCTGCTGATGCCCGAAACCCATATCGCGGTGGCCGTGCATGCGGCGGAGCGCTTGCGCGAACGCGCGGCGGAGCTGCGCGTGCGGATAGAGCCGGGCGTCGAGGTCGAGCTGACGATCAGCATCGGCGTGGCGGCAGCCGACCCGCATGGCACGCCGGACACGCCCTCCTCCCTGCTGGTGCGCTCCGACAAGGCGCTGTACCGGGCAAAGAAGGAAGGACGCAACCGCGTCGTGCAGTTCTGATTACTCTGCGTCAGGCTGCGAGGAAGGATGCGCCGCCTTAAACGCCGGCAAATCGGCACAATTGGCAGCAATGCGCGCCACGTTCGGATAGGGCGTCAGGTCGATATTGAAGCGCTGCGCGTTGTACACCTGCGGCACCAGGCAGCAATCGGCAATGGTCGGCGTGTCGCCATAGCAGAAGCGGCCGGCGTCGCCGTCGCGCTCCAGGTGTGCTTCGAGCGCCTGCATGCCCTCGCCCATCCAGTGGTAGTACCAATCCATCTTCTGCTCTTCGCTCAGGCCCATCGGACCCTTGATGTGCTTGAGCACGCGCAGGTTCATCAGCGGGTGCGTATCGCAAGCGACCGTCTGTGCCAGGGCGCGCACGCGGGCGCGGCCCACTGCATCCTGCGGCAGCAGCGGCACCATCGGATGCACCTCTTCCAGGTACTCCATGATGGCCAGCGACTGCGTCAGCACGATGCCGTTGTCCTCCAGCGCCGGCACCAGCCCCGCGGGATTGACCTTGCGATAGGCCGGCGCCAGTTGCTCGCCGCCGTCGCGCAGCAGGTGCACCGGCACCGCTTCATACGCCAGCCCTTTCAGGTTCAGCGCAATGCGGACGCGGTAAGCGGCCGAGCTGCGGAAGTAAGTATAGAGCTTCATTGACGTTCCCCGTAATTGCGCACGGTCTGGTCGATGGCGCCGAAGATGGTCTTGCCTTGCGCATCATGCATCTCGATGCGCACGGTGTCGCCGAATTGCAGGAAACCGGTTGCCGGCTTGCCGCCTTCGATGGTTTCGTACATGCGCACTTCGGCCAGGCAGCAGTAGCCCACGCCGCCGTTGGCAATGCTGGAGCCATGCAGGCTGCCCTGCTTGTTCGACACGGTGCCGGATCCGATGATGGTGCCGGCGCACAGCTCGCGCGTCTTGGCGGCATGCGCCACAAGCTGGGCGAAGTTGAAGGTCATGTCTTCACCGGCATTCGGCTTGCCGAATGGCTGGCGGTTGATCTGCACCAGCAGCGGCAGGTGCAGCTTGTTGTCCTGCCAGGCCTTGCCCAGTTCTTCGGGCGTGACGGCCACCGGCGAGAACGCACTGGCTGGCTTGGAGTTGAAGAAGCCGAAGCCCTTTGCCAGTTCGTTCGGGATCAGGTTGCGCAGCGAGACGTCGTTGACCAGCATGACCAGGCGGATGGCCTGGGCCGCTTCTTCATCGCTGGCGCCCATCTTCACGTCGCCGGTGATGACGGCCACTTCCGCTTCCAAGTCGATGCCCCAGGCTTCGTCGAGCGCGTACACCGGGTCGCGCGGGCCGACGAAGCTGTCCGAGCCGCCCTGGTACATCAACGGGTCGGTGTAGAACGATGCCGGCACTTCCGCGTTGCGGGCCTTGCGCACCAGTTCCACGTGGTTGATGTAGGCAGAACCGTCGGCCCACTGGTAGGCGCGCGGCAGCGGCGAGTGGCACATGCTTTCGTCGAAAGGCTTGGCGCCCGATGCGCTGCCCTGGTTCAGCAGGGCGTAGATCTGTTTGAGCTGCGGCGCGGCGACGTCCCAGTTGTCCAGCGCATCCTGCATGGTGGCGGCGATGTTCGGTACCGGCTGGCAGGATTTCAGGTCGCGGCTAACAACGACCAGGCGGCCGTCGCGGCTGCCGTCTTTCAGGGAAGCGAGTTTCATGTATTTCCTTAGTTCCGGATCTTAATTCTGCGGCGCGTGCATCCAGGCTGCATGCTTGGGCGCCTTTTTCGTTTTAGACCATTCTTCCAGCATTTCCCACTTCACATCGTCCAGCTTCCGCATCATTTCCGGAGTGCCGGTGTTGGCGGCCAGTTCCAGGCGGTGGCCGTTCGGATCGAAGAAGTAGATCGACTTGAAGATGGTGTGGTTGACAGGGCCCAGCACCTCGATGCCGGCGGCCACCAGGCGCTCCTTGGCGGCCACCAGCTCGTCCATCGATCCTACTTCCAGCGCCAGGTGTTGCACCCAGGCCGGGGTATTTTCGTCGCGCCCCATTTCCTTCTGGGTCGGCAGCTCGAAGAAGGCCAGGATGTTGCCCTGGCCGGCGTCCAGGAAGACGTGCATGTAGGGGTCCGGGGCCTTGGTCGAAGGCACTTCATCCTCCGCGATGGCCAGCACGAAGTTCATGTTCAGGTGCTTGACGTACCACTCGACGGTTTCCTTGGCGTCTTTGCAGCGGTAGGCAACGTGGTGGATTTGCTTGATTTTCATGGCGGGCTCCTTTGTATCCCGCCATTAAACTCTTGTTTCAGCTATCATACAAACGATATTTTCACGTCAATTTATTAGTTTTCCTGATGAGTCCAACCGTTCGCCAGATGCGCGCCCTGGTCGCCGTCGCCCGCACCGGCAGCTTTACCGCGGCCGCCGAACTGCTGCATGTCACCCAGTCCGCCCTGTCGGGGCAGATCAAGGAGCTGGAGCAGCTGCTGGGCGTGAAAGTGGTCGAACGCAATACACGTCGTGTGCAACTTTCCGAAGTGGGGCGTGAGCTCTATCCCCTGTTCGACAAGATGCTGCAGGACCTGGATGGGGCGATGGCCGATATCGCCAGCCGCAAGGCTTTGAAGAAGGGTATCGTGCGGGTGGCCGCGCCACAGATGATGGCCTGCACCTTGCTGCCGCAGGTGATCGGCGCCTTCCGCGCTTCTTATCCGGACGTGCAGGTGCAACTGGTGGATTGCCCGGTCGACAACGTCGCCGCACGCGTGGTCAGCGGCGAGGTGGATGTCGGCATCGGCCCGGAACGCGACGTGACGGCCGAAGTGGACGCGCAACTGCTGTTCGAGATGCCTTTCGTGGTGGTCTTCCCGTCCGCGCACCCGCTGGCCGCCCGCCGCACGGTCGCCTGGGCGGAGGTCAACCAGCATCCCTTCATCGCCTTGCAGGGCCAGTTCACCGAACGGCTGCTGCGCGACATGACCACGCTGGCGCCCTACAACGAGGTGACTTTCATGACGACGGCCCTGGCCATGGTGGCCGAAGGGCTCGGCATCACCGCCTGCCTGCCCTATGCGGAGCCGATGGTGCGGCTGTACGGACTGGAAATGCGTCCGCTGGTCGAGCCGGAACTCAAGCGCAAATTCTTCATCTACACCAAGACCTCGCGCACCCCCTCCCCGGCTGCGGAACGCTTCATCTGCGTGCTTGGCGAGTATTCCCTATAATTTGCCGCATGTCGCACAATACGATTGAAGCCAACCAGGCAATGGACAAGTTCGACGGCCACCACCAGGTGTGGCTGTTCGGTTATGGCTCGCTGATTTACAAGGCGGACTTTCCCTTCATCGAGCGCCGGCCCGCGCACATCTTCGGCTGGTCGCGCCGCTTCTGGCAAGGTTCGCACGATCATCGTGGAACACCTGAAGCGCCAGGCCGCGTGGCCACACTGATTCCAGCCGAGGGAGACGTCTGCCACGGCATGGCCTACCTCGTTACGCCGGAAGAATTCGCCCATCTCGACCATCGCGAAAAGAACGGCTACCTGCGCGTGGCCATCGACATCCATTTCGAAGCAGGCGGCGTGGAAGAAGGCCTGATCTATATTGCCGCCGCCGACAACGCGGCCTGGCTGGGCGAGGCTCCGGTGGAAGAAATTGCACGCCACATCGCCTCAGCATCCGGCCCGAGCGGCCCGAACGTCGAATACTTGTTGCGCCTTGCTGCCGCCTTGCGGGAAATGGGGCACCACGACGAACATGTGCATGCCATCGAAGCGTTCCTCGATCGCCAGTAATCAGCCTGTCAGGCGACGAACGGCAAGCCGATCAGGAAAACCACAAAACCGATCAGGCCAGCAAATCCGCCGAGATTCACGAGGAACTTACCGGTATGTTCAGTGTCCTGGAAGTGATACTGAAGAAATTCGTTGATCATGGTGGCCTCCTTCTGCAATGGGCGCACTTCATCATAGTCCGAATTGAACTACCAGGCGAACCAAGGCTGCCCAAACGGTCAAAAACAGTGAGAACGCAAACGTTGAGTAATGGCGGAGCGGGGCAACACCTTCAGGCCTATGCAGCGACGTTGGAAATGTTGCGCCACCAGCAGCTACGATACTTGATGCCGCAATGATGAAGACTGCTACTCCCTGTACGTAGCCAACACTCGTGGTTCCCAGAACGCTTCTTCCAACGCCGATTTCATATAACGCTGATGCAGAAAAGGCGATTGCTGTCCAGCACAACTGACCATCCTTGACAGGAAGGAGCAACTTCAACGCAGACCTGTTTTCCTGAGGCATCGGGAACGCCCTCAGGATTGCGAGCACAAGCACAGGTGCCGTAAGCGGTAGCATGACATTGATCAGAAACCAGCCCATCATCGCCTCCGATTTCAGAAAAGATTCATTTGCCCCGCTTTGGCTGCAGCGGCTGCACGGGCGCCGGAGGGTGGAATGTATTCAGGCCGCTTGAACTGGGTGCAGTCGAGCGAACGGAACTTGCTGTGGCGGCCGTGGAAGCCGAAGCGGGTGATGCCTTTCTCGATGCGCTGCAGGATCAGGTCCGCCCACACGCCTTCGCCGCGCATGCGTGCGCCAAACTCGGCTTCGTAATCCTTGCCGCCGCGCATGTCGCGCACGCGGTTCATCACGCGCGCGGCCCGGTCGGGGAAATGCGCTTCCAGCCACTCCTTGAACAAGGGGCTGACTTCCCACGGCAGGCGCAGTACGACATAGGTCGCCATCACCGCGCCGGCATCGCGCGCTGCGGACATGATCTTCTCGATATCGGGCTCAGTGACAAAAGGAATGATCGGCGCAATGCTGACGCCAACCGGAATGCCGGCCTTGGCCAGCGTCTCGATCGTGCGCAGGCGGCGTGCCGGCGCGGCGGCGCGCGGCTCCAGGGTGCGCGAGATCTTGCTGTCCAGCGTGGTGATGGTGACCGATGCGGCAGCCAGGTTGCGCGCAGCCATCGGCGCGAGGATGTCGATGTCACGCTCGATCAGCGAGGATTTGGTGATCAGGCCAACCGGATGGTTGCACTCGGCCAGCACTTCCAGCACCCGCCGCGTGAGCTGGTATTCGCGCTCGCAAGGCTGGTAGGCGTCGGTATTCACGCCCAGTGCGAGCGACTCCACCTGATAACCTGGCTTGGACAATTCGGCGCGCAGCAGGTCCGGCGCATTTACCTTGGCGAATAGCTTGGTCTCAAAATCCAGGCCGGGCGACAAGCCCAGGTAGCTATGCGATGGCCGCGCAAAACAATAGATGCAGCCATGCTCGCAGCCGCGATAAGGGTTCAGCGAAACATTGAACGGAATATCGGGCGACTGGTTGCGCGTGAGGATGGTCTTGGCCGTTTCCGCGGTGACAATGGTGCGCGGTGGAAGCAGTTCAGCCCCGGCATCATCCGGATCGGGTGCCCAGCCGTCGTCGAACGCTTCGCGCGCCTGCAGCTCGTACCTTCCTTGCATGTTTGATACCGCACCGCGCCCTTTTTTGGCCTTGAGCGATTGCGGCGGCAGCATCACCTGCCCTTCGAATTCATGGTCCTGCATGCGGCGCTCCGAAGCATTACTGTATATGCATACAGTATTCTAATCCGACCGCGCCAAGGCTGCAAGCCAAGCTGGTATCATGCGCACTTCTCCGGGATATCCCCCGACATTCAAAGAGCAACAACATGAGCAAAACTACCCATCCGCCCTCCTTTGGGAGCAGGATTTCCCTCGCCTTTGGCGCCTTTTTCAAAACCCTGGGCGATGCTGAATTCGCCGCCCGCGTGCGTGACGACAGCGTGGGCCCCGCAGCGGCTCCGGCTGCCACACCAGCACCAGCACCTGCACCAGTCGCCGCCCCAATGCCAGCCGCCGCGCCCCTGCGCGAAGCCACGCCCGACGCGGCACTCCAACTCCTGTCCCTGTTCCAGCGCGAAGCCCGCCTGATCGACTTCACGCAGGAAAACCTGTCCGGCTATTCGGATGCCGACATCGGCGCCGCTGCCCGCGTGGTGCATGAAGGCTGCTCCAAGGTGCTGCGCGAGCACTTCACGATCGATGCCATCCGCTCCGAAGCGGAAGGCAGCCGCGTGACGCTGCCGGAAGGCTTCGATGCATCCGCCGTGCGCCTGACCGGCAATGTGGTCGGCAAGGCGCCGTTCACCGGCACCCTGAGCCACCGCGGCTGGCGCGCCTCCAGCGTGCGGCTGCCGAAACTGGCGGAAGCGCATAACGCCAGAGTATTGGCCCCGGCTGAGGTGGAACTGTGAGCGATCCGCGTTTTGCCATCGGCATCGACCTTGGCACCACCCACAGCGCGCTGTCCTACGTTGAACTGGCGGGCAGCGATGGCGAGAAAACCAGGCATGGCGTGCTGGGCGTGCCCCAGCTCACCGCGCCAGGCACGGTAGAAGAACTGCCGCTGCTGCCAAGCTTCCTCTACCTGCCGCATCCGGACGAGCTGGCGGCCGGCGAACTGGCCCTGCCCTGGGCTGCTGCCGACGGGACGCCCGCAGTGACGGGCGAAATGGCCCGCAGCCGCGGCGCCACCACGCCGATCCGCCTGGTGTCGAGCGCCAAGAGCTGGCTGTGCCACCCTGGCGTTGACCGCCGCGCAGCCATCCTGCCACATGACGCGCCGGAAGAGGTGTCGCGTGTGTCGCCGCTGGAGGCTTCGACCCGCTACCTGAAACACCTGCGCGCTGCATGGGACAACGCCCATCCGGACGCGCCGTTTACGCAGCAGGCAGTCACGGTCACCATTCCTGCATCGTTCGACCCGGCCGCGCGAGAACTCACTGCCGAAGCGGCTCGCGCCGCCGGCTACGAGAACGTCACCCTGCTGGAAGAGCCGCAGTCGGCGCTGTACAGCTGGATCCAGAGCAGCGATGGCCGCTGGCGCAAGGAAGTCAAGCCGGGCGACGTCATCCTGGTGGTGGACGTGGGCGGCGGTACCAGCGACTTCTCGCTGATCGCCATTCTCGAGCGCGACGGCAAGCTGGAGCCGCACCGGGTGGCCGTGGGCGACCACATCCTGCTGGGCGGCGACAATATGGACCTGGCGCTGGCTCACCTGGTCGCGCGCAAGCTGGCTGCCAACGGCACCCAGCTTGACGCCTGGCAGATGCGCGCGCTGACCTACGGCTGCCGCGCGGCCAAGGAAAACCTGCTGGCCAACGCCCAAGCCGAAACCTGGCCTATCGTGGTGCCAAGCCGCGGCTCGAAGCTGATCGGCGGCTCGATCCGCACCGAACTGACGCGCGCCGAAGTCACGGCCTTCATCACGGACGGCTTCTTCCCGAAAGTGGAAGCTTCCGCACGCCCGGCCGTGCGTTCCCGCGCCGGCCTGACCCAGCTTGGCCTGCCTTACGCGCAAGACGCGGCGATCACCAGGCACCTGGCAGCTTTCCTGGCGCGCCAGGCGGGTGCTACGGCGGAACTTGAAGGCTTTGCCGCCAATCCGGCCCATACCTTCCTGCATCCAAGCGCAGTGCTGTTCAACGGCGGCGTGTTCAAGTCCGAACTGCTGGCCAATCGTGTGATGGAAACCATCAACGACTGGCTGTCCATGGAAGGCGCGGAACCGGCGCGCATGCTGGACGGCGCAGACCTGGACCTGGCCGTCGCGCGCGGCGCGGCCTATTACAGCTACGTGCGACGCGGCGCCGGGGTACGCATTCGCGGCGGCACGGCGCGTTCCTACTACGTTGCGGTGGAATCGTCGATGCCGGCCATTCCAGGCATGGAGCCGCCGATCCAGGCGCTGTGCGTTGCACCGTTCGGCATGGAAGAAGGCAGCGAGCTGGAACTGCCGGGCCAGGAATTTGGCCTGGTGGTCGGCGAGCCGGTGCACTTCCGCTTCTTCGGTTCTTCCGTGCGCCGCCAGGACCAGATCGGTGCCGTGCTCGATTTCTGGGGAACGGAAGAACTGATTGAGCTGAACGAAATCCAGGCCACGCTGTCGCCGGAAGGCCGTTCCGTTGGCGAAGTGGTGCAAGTGCGCCTGCATGCCTGCGCCAGCGAGTCCGGCACCCTGGAACTGCTGGCAGTGGCGCAGGATGGCCAGCGCTGGAAGGTCGAATTCGACGTGCGCGGCGCCGGCGAAGGCCAATGACGCAGTACCTGGTCAGCATCGACCTGGGCACCACGAATTCGGTGCTTGCCTATGCCGCGCCGGGCGGCGACGTGCAGTTGCTCGAAGTCGAACAACTCACTGCGCCCGGCGAGGTTGGCAGCGCCGTGCTGCTGCCCTCCTCCCGTTATCACCCTGCCAGCGGCGAATTAGCCGCGGGCGAGTTGCAGTTGCCGTGGCCGGAGCCGGCCGTGGCGGACGCGCCGCCCGCAGCGGTCATTGGCCGCCTGGCACGCAAGCTGGGCGGACAGGTGCCGGGCCGGCTGGTCGCCAGCGCCAAAAGCTGGCTGTCCCACACCGGCGTCGATCGCATGGCGCCGATCCTGCCCTGGGGCGCCGCGGACGACGTCGAGCGCGTTTCGCCGGTGGCGGCCAGTGCGAGCTATCTCGCGCACCTGCGGGCGGCCTGGAATGCGCGCTTTCCCCACGCGCCGCTGGAGCATCAGCAGCTGGTGCTGACCATTCCCGCATCGTTCGACGAGGGCGCGCGCGCGCTCACGCTGGAAGCGGCGCGCATGGCGGGCTTGCCGGCCCTGCGCCTGCTGGAAGAACCGCAGGCGGCCCTGTATGACTGGCTGTATCGCCACCGTGCAACGCTGGCGCAGGACCTGGCCCAGGCGCGCCTGGTCCTGGTCGCCGACGTCGGCGGCGGCACTACCGACTTCACCCTGGTCAAGGTCGAGATGGCCGGCGGCGAACCGCAATTGACCCGCATCGGCGTCGGCAACCACCTGATCCTCGGCGGCGACAATATGGACCTGGCGCTGGCCCACCTGGCCGAACAACGCCTGGGTGGCGACGGCAGCGGCGCGGCGCCCCCGCAGCGCCTGTCCGCAGCGCGCCTGGCGCAGCTCACGGAACGCTGCCGCGCGGCGAAAGAAATCCTGCTCGCGGCCGACGCACCGGAGCAAGTCGCGGTCACTTTGCTCGGCTCCGGCTCAAAACTGATCGGCGGCAGCCGCTCCGTCGCGCTGCTGCGCGCAGACGTCGAGCGCATTGTGCTGGACGGCTTCTTCCCCCTCAACGAAACCCAGCAGCTCGCGCAGTCCAAGCGCGGCGGCATCGTCGAATTCGGCCTGCCTTACGCCAGCGACCCGGCCATAACGCGCCACCTCGCCAGCTTCCTGCGCCAGCACGCTGGCGCCGCGCGCGAAGCATTGAGAGTGCCGGACGACGGCAAGCTTGCCGTCCCCGACACGCTGCTGCTGAACGGGGGCGTATTCCGCGCCGCCAGGCTGGCCGCGCGCCTGGCCGACACGCTGTCGGCGTGGCGCGGCCAGCCTGTGCGCGTGCTGCACAATGACGATCCCGATGTCGCGGTCGCGCGCGGCGGCGTCGCCTATGCGCTGGGCCGGCAAGGCATGGCGCCCGCCATCGCCGGCGGTTCTCCGCGCAGCTATTGGCTGCTGCTCGATAATGCCCGCGCTCCGGGCGTAACGCGCCGCGCCGTCTGCCTGCTGCCGCGCGGCTCCGCCAGCGGCCATGAAGTGCGCCTCGCCGATCGCAGCTTCGCGCTGCGGCTCGGACGCCCGGTGCGCTTCCACATCGCCACAACGCTGGCCGATGCCGTGCCACCGCAAGCGGGCGAGGTCGCCGACCTGGCGCCTGGCGAGCTGACCGCGCTGCCGGCCATTGCCACCGTGCTACGCGACAGCAAGGACGCCAACGCGCGCAAGGAAATCACCGTGCAGCTGGCGGCCTCGCTGACTGAAGTGGGCACGCTGGAAGTGCATTGCGAAGGCAACGGCCAGCGCTGGCAGCTCGAATTCCAGCTGCGCGAACACGGCGCGGACGCCACGGCGGCAGCCGACGCCAACGATGCCGATGACGATGACGCCGCGGCAGCTCCCCTGCCGGTTCGCCTGCCCGAAGCGCTGGAGAAGATCGACCGCATCTTCGGCAGCCGCGCGCAACAGGTCGACGCCAGGGAAGTGCGCCAGCTGCGCGGCCAGCTCGAACACCTTCTCGGCAGCCGCGAACGCTGGGCAACGCCCGTGCTGCGCCGCCTGTTCGATGCCCTGCTGGAACGCGCCAAGGGTCGCCGCCGGTCGGCGGAGCATGAACGCACGTGGATGAACCTTGCCGGCTACAGCCTGCGGCCGGGCTTCGGCCATCCGCTGGACGAATGGCGCATCGAACAGCTCTGGGCGATGTTCGACACCGGTGTGCAAAACCACAAGGACAACCAGGTCTGCGCCGAGTGGTGGACACTGTGGCGCCGCGCATCGGGCGGTCTGCCGCCAGCGGCCCAACTGCGCCTGCTGGACGATTTCGCCTTCAACCTGCAGGCCGACGCCAGTGAACGCGGCCGCCGTCCCGTCACCCTGGTCAACGGCAGCGAAGAAGACATGCTGCGCCTGGGCGCTTCGCTGGAGCGCATTCCATCGGCCTACAAGGCGGAAATCGGCAACTGGATGGTGGGGGAGCTGGGGAAAGCCAGGAGTCTCGCCGCGCAAACCCGTTATCTCTGGGCGCTGGGCCGTGTCGGCGCACGCCGGCCATTCCACGGCAGCGCACATGACGTGGCGCCGGTCGAAACGGTGGAGCAGTGGCTGCAGGCGGTCATGCTGCTGGACTGGCGCAAGGTGGAGCCGGCGGGCTTCGCAGCAGCCCACCTGGCGCGCATGACCGGCGACCGTTCACGCGATATCAGCGATGCCCTGCGCCTCGAAGTCGTGCGCCGGCTGCAGGCTGCGGGAGCGCCGCCAGGCTGGCCGGCCATGGTGCGCGAGGTTGTCCAGCTCGACCAGGCCAGCGAGCAGCGCATGCTGGGCGAGGCGCTGCCGCCGGGCCTGAAGCTTCTCAGCTAGCCGCGCTGCCGCGCGCAGCCTGCGCTTGCTGCTGCGCGACGAAGCCGTCGAAGGCCGCGATGACGCACTGGTAGCCTTGCTCCGTGCCCTCCAGCTGCGCCAGCGCGTAGCAGCTTGCTTCCAGCGTCGAGAGCTGGTCCGGCGCGTGCGCCTTGCGGATCAGGTAATGCGATGGCGGCGTGTCGCGCAGCGGAAGGCGCGGCAGGGCTTGCAGCGCCGGGTTCAGGTACAGCATCTTGCGGCTCTTGCGCCAGGTGGCGTCCAGCACCACCAGCCGGACTTGCGCCGGCGCCAGCACGGCATTGAACTGCGGCGGCGGCGCGATGCCGTGCGAACGGTCGCCTGGCGTGTCGGGGTACAGCAGCACCGGCTGGCGGCCGCCTGCCTCGAGCAGGTCCTGCAGCGCGGCTTCATCAAACTGTTCGCCAACTTCCATGCGGCTGCCAGGCAGGCAAAGATGCAGCAGGCGTGCACTGCCCTTGGCGTTGCTCACTTCCATGGGATGCTGCAGGATCAGGACCTCGACCGTGCTGGCCACCGGCGCCGCCCAATGGCAGATGCAGGTGGCGGCAGGGCGCAGGCAAGTGCTGCAAAGAAGTCGGCGCGGCAGGCTGTTCATGCCGCGGATCATACACTAGGCCGGCGGCGCGGCGCCCAGCAGTTCGTCCAGCTGCGCGATCTGCGCCGGGTCCTTGACCACGGCGCGCAGCCATTCGTGCAGCGGCAGGCTGCCCCAGTTGGCGGCCTTCTCCGCCAGGTAGGCGACGGGGCTGTGCGGCTCGGTGCGACGGAAGAATTCAGCCACCAGTCGCAATTGCGCCAGTGCGTGCTCGCGGGTCTGCGGCATCGCCGGCAGGCTTTGCACGCCCACGCTGGCGACGACCATGCTCCCGCTGGCCGCGCCGCTGCCTGCCGCGCTGTCGGCCGAGGGCAGCCTGCGCGCTGCATCGTCGACTGCTCTTTGCACCGCATCCCGTGCCGGCCCGAACGCCGGGCCGGCCGCGCCAAGGCGGGCGTCGACCGCTTCCTGCAGCTGCTGCAAGGCAGCCAGGCAATGGCGCGCATCCTGCAGGCCAGCATCCGCATCGCTGACTGGCGGGAAGTCTTTCACCAGCGCCGGCGTGCGCCCCAGCAGCCACGCCAGGTTGCCGCTGCGCAGCTCATGCTCGCCATCCTCCGGCAAGGGATGCACATGCTCCCAGAAGCGTTCGCACAAGCCGGCCAGCAGCAGGAAGCCATCGCCCAGGCCGCGCATGCCGTGGGTGTGTGCGCGCGCCTCCGCCAGCCACGCAGCCAGCCGCAAGTCCTTGCTGCGTGAGCGCAGCAACTCGGCGCAGCGGCTGGCCACCAGCGGCCAGTCCGCGCTATGCAGCGGTGTCGCCCATTCGCCCTGCTCCAGCGTGGGATCGTCCTGCCGCCTTGCCGCAGCTATGGCGTCCATGCAGGCATCAAACGAGACATCCTCGCCGCAAGGCTGGGCGACGCTGAGCGGCACCAGCAAGTCCTCATTCGTGAACATACGGCCTCCTTATTTGGCGCTAATCCTGAACTGGCCCTGGCGCGTTACGCCCGCCTTCACCTTCGTCACCGGCATGCCTTCCGCCATGCGCGCCAGCAGCATATCGGCCACGCCCGGCAGCAAGCTGCCGTGCAGGATGCTGTCGATATTGCGGGCGCCGGAATCGGTCTCGGTGCAGCGTGCCAGCACTGCCTGCACCAGCGCATCGTCCCAGCAGAATTCGGCGTGGTGGTTTTCGCCGATGCGCTGGCCGATCCGGCCCAGCTTCAGCGCAATGACCTGGGCCAGGGCTTCATCCGAAATCGGATAGTAGGGCACCACTTGCAGGCGTCCGAGGAAGGCCGGCTTGAAATGCCGCACCAGCTGCGGCCGCAGCAGCGCGTCGAGTTCCTCAGGCGTCGGCAGCGGCGCCTCGCCCCGGTTCAGGCAGGCCTGCATGATGGCGCCCGACCCGAGGTTGGACGTCAGGACGATGACCGCGTTGCTGAAGTCGACCATCTGCCCTTCCGAGTCCTCCAGCATGCCCCGGTCGAACACTTGATAGAAAAGTTCCAGCACGTCCGGGTGCGCCTTGTCGGCCTCGTCGAGCAGCACCACGCAGTAGGGGTTGCGCCGCACCGCCTCGGTCAGCACCCCGCCCTCGCCATAACCGATATATCCGGGCGGGGAACCTTTCAGGCCTGCCACACTATGCGCCTCCTGGTATTCGCTCATGTTGATGGTCACCAGCTTGCGCTCGCCGCCGTACAGGAGGTCGGCCAATGCCAGTGCGGTTTCCGTCTTGCCTACTCCGGAGGGACCCGTCAGAAGGAAAACGCCCTTGGGCTTGCGCGGATCATCAAGCCCGGCACGCGCAGTGCGCATGCGCTGCACAATGGTCTCGACGGCGTGCGGCTGCCCCAGCACGCGCGACTCCAGCGCAGGCTTGAGCTGCTGCACGGCGCGGATTTCGTCGCGCAGCATGCGGCCTACCGGGATTCCGGTCCATGCAGCGACCACACCGGCCACGACGTGGCGGTCAACCTCCAGCGGAACCAGGGGAGACTCGCGCTGGATTGCGTTCAGCTCCTGTTGCGCGCTCACCGCAGCGGCGGCATCGCCCTCGTGGCGCAGCGCCATCACCCGGGCGCACAGTTCGCGCTCATGCTCATGGCGGGCGGCCAATTCCGCGTGCCAGGCCTGGAGGCTGCCCCGCTCGTCGCGCAATGCCGACAGTGCCGATGGCCCGGCATCGGCGGCAGTTGCCGCATCGCGTTCCAGCGCCGCGATGCGCACCGACAGCCGTTCGATCTGGCAAGCTGCATCTTCCAGCAAGGCGGGCGATGCGCACTGGCCCAGCGCCACGCGGGCGCATGCGGTATCGAGCACGCCGACCGCCTTGTCCGGCAGCTGGCGGCTGTTGATGTAGCGATGCGCCAGGCGCACTGCCGCCGTCACGGCGTCGTCACGCACGCGCACGCCGAAATGCCGTTCCATCAGCGGCACCATGGCCCGCAGCATGCCGGCGGCCGTTTCTTCGTCCGGCTCCTCGACCTTGACCACCTGGAAGCGGCGTGCCAGGGCGGCGTCCTTCTCGACATAGCGTTTGTACTCGCTCCAGGTCGTCGCGGCAATCGTGCGCATCTCGCCGCGTGCCAGGACCGGCTTCAGCAGGTTGGCTGCATCGCCCTGCCCGGCGCTGCCGCCGGCGCCAATCAAGGTGTGCGCCTCGTCGATGAACAGAACGATGGGGTGCGGGCTGCGGCGCACTTCCTCGATCACGTTTTTCAGGCGGGCTTCGAACTCTCCGCGCACGCTGGCGCCGGCCTGCAGCAGCGCCAGGTCCAGTGCGTGCAAGGCAACGTTGCGCAACGGCGGCGGCACCTCGCCGGCTGCGATGCGCAAAGCCAGTCCTTCCACCACGGCCGTCTTGCCGACGCCGGCTTCGCCGGTCAGGATCGGGTTGTTCTGGCGCCGGCGCAGCAGGATGTCCATCAGTTGCCTTACCTCCGCAGCGCGGCCGACGACAGGATCGAGCTTGCCGTCGCGCGCCAGTTGGCACAGGTTGACCGTGTACTGTGCCAGCGCCGGCGACGAGGGAGGCACGGCCTGCTGCGCGCCAACATCATGCGTTGCGGCCGGCACCGCCGCCTCTGCCGAACCGGCAACATACTTTTCCATGCGGTGCTTCAGCCCATCGACCGGAAAGCGGGCGAACAGGCCCGAGATCCGCGCCGCCTGCTGCGACAGTTCCGACTCGGTCAGAAGAGCGAGCAGCAGGTGGCAACTGCGCACCTGGTCCGGCTGCGGCAACGCCAGCGAGGCAATCAGCCAGGCATGTTCCAGCATTATCTGCAGGCGCCGCGCGAATACCGGAACGCGCGTCGCGGCAATGCGGACACCGGCCAGTTCGCACCGCAAATCGGCTTCCAGCGCGGTGGCGCTGACGTCGCTGCGGCGCGCAATGACCAGCAGGTCGCATTCCGGCTGCTCCAGCAGCGCAAGCAAGAGGTGCTCGACATCGACTTCGCCGTGTCCCATGCCGATGGCAATATTGGCGGCGCGCGTTGCGGCAGTACGGCAGGCGTCGTTCAGCTTTCCAATCAGGGTTTTCAGTTGAATGCTCATGCAATGGCTCCGCGCTTGATGGAATAATGCATCGATGACGGTTGCAAGGCCGCGCTGAAGCTCACGGCTTCGTTGGCGCCATTTGCCCGCAACATGCCGGAAATGACGATGTCGATGCGATTGACGGTGCCGCTGCGCTCGGCCAGCGTAACCTGCACAGTGCACAGCCGCGGCTCGTAGCGTTCGACTGCCTGGCGGATGCTGCCGCAGATGCGCTGCCTGTCCTCGCTGCCGCTATGAGACAAGCCGGCGAAATCGGCGAGTCCGAAGTTCAGGATCGAGCGCGCACATTCCGGATAGGACTGCAACAGCTGCTGCGGCAGCGCGCTGCGCGTGTTGAGCAGCGCCTCCAGGTCGCGCGCTACGCTCTCCTTCAACTGCTCCTGCGTCAGGAAACGCCCGCCAGGATGGTTCCCCAGCAAACGGTCCAGCAAGCCTGGCCGGTAACCCTCCATGCCGCACCTCCCAAAAAAAGCGGCTGCAGCACGTGCGCACCGCAGCCGCAACTCCCTCCAAAATCATGCAATACGGTTGGTCGCCAGGTCCCAGCCGCCGGACGTATTGCCGCCCATCCCGCCCGAAACGCGCTGCTGCGTGTATTTCCAGCGCACTTTCGAGAATTTGAATCCCACCTCCTCGGTCATGATGTCGCCCTCGCTGACCGATGGAGATACAGCGCCAATGAGCACGTTATCGAGTTCGATTTCAAAGTACTTGACCCGCTCGCCCTGCGCATCGGCGCGCATGAATTCCAGCTTGGCCTTGGGAATGGTGCGGCCTGCGGAGCAGGTCTGCATCAGGATCGGCGAAGCCAGGTCGGCCAGCTTGGTGATCACCACGTCGCGGTGCTCGCAGCGTTCGGCCGTATGGCCGCCACCTGTGGAAGAAGTGGCCGAACGCGGTTGCTCCACCGACCAACTGACCGATTTGCATTCTATCCAGTCCTTGTGACGGTCATCGGTCGACTCCCCCTTGATGCCATCGATATGCAGGTACACGTCAATTGCCATTGCAATGCTCCTTCTCAGTAGTTGGTGGTTTGCGGCAGTTCCGCCACGAGGCGGAGGGAAACGGTCAGCTCGTCGAGCTGAAAATGGGGGCGCAGGAAGCTGACGGCGCGGAACACGCCTGGCCGCCCGGGCACCTCGCTGACCTGGACCGAAGCTTCACGCAGAGGGAACTGCGCCTTCTGTTCCTGGCTGGCGTTATCGTCCAGCAGCACGTACTTCATCAGCCAGCGGTTCAGGAAGTCTTCTACATTCGAAGCGGCTGCAAAGCTGCCGATCTTGTCGCGCATCATGGCCTTCATGTAGTGCGCGATGCGCGACACGGCGAAGATGTATTGCAGTTGCGAGGACAGCACGGCATTGGCGTTGGCCGCGTCGGAACTGTAGCGCATGGCCTTCTGCGCCGATTGCGCGCCGAAGAAGGCGGCGTAGGCGGTGTTCTTGCAGTGGACCAGGGAGATGAAACCGAGGTCGCTCAGTTCCTTTTCGCGCCGGTCGGTGATGGCCACTTCGGTCGGGCATTTCAGCGCCACCTCGCCTTCGTCGGTCTTGAAGGTGTGGGTCGGCAGGTCGTCAACCAGGCCGCCACCCTCCACGCCGCGGATGGCGGCGCACCAGCCGAATTCCTCGTGGGCCTTGGTCAGCCTGGCGCCAAAGGCGTAGGCGGCATTGCACCACAGGTATTTGTGGTGATCGCGGCCATCCACGTCTTCCACGAAGTTGAAGCCTTCCACCGTGGTGCCGTCGACCGGATTGAAAGGCAAGCGGCCAAGGAAGCGCGGTAGCGTCAGGCCGACGTAGCGCGCATCTTCGGATTCGCGGAAGGCTTTCCACTTCGCGTATTCCACGGTGTCGAATACCTTGGCCAGGTCGCGCGGCTTGCCAAGGTCGCCGTAGCTCTCCAGTCCGAACAGCTCGGGCGAAGCGGCGCTGATGAAGGGGGCGTGCGCCGCTGCAGCCAGGTGCGACATCTGTTCGATGAAGTAGATATCCTCGGGCTGGCGCGAGATCTCGAAGTCCCCCAGCAGCGCCGCATAAGGTGAGCCACCGAAGGTGCCAAATTCCTCCTCGTAGACTTTCTTGAAGATGGTGCTCTGGTCGAAATCGAGCGCACTCTGGAAGTCACGCACCAGTTCGCGCTTGGTGGCGTTCAGCAGACGGATTTTCATCGTAGGCCCGGTCGCAGTGCTGCGCACCAGGTAATGCAGGCCGGTCCAGCTTTGTTCGAGCTTCTGGAATTCAGGCGCATGCATGATGGCGCTTAATTGCTCCGAGATCACGCGGTCCAGCTCAGCCACGCGCGCATCGATGGTAGCCGACAGGTTATGCGACAGCTGCACGCTGCCCTGGACCACCTGCCGCGCCAGTTCGCCGATGATGTCGCGGGCGCGTTCGTGTTCGCTGCTGGATTTGGCTACCCTGCTTTCCTCGACGATGCGGTCGAGCAGGTCGCCATCTTCGATCGCACTCGCCGCTGCAGCCTTCATTTGCGCGCTCATTCAGTCCTCCTTGGGCGCGATGGCCGCCAGGTTTTCAGTGCTTTGCAGCACGTCCGTCAGCAAGTCCTCCAGCCTGTCGTTGCCGGCCAGCTTGTTGCGCAGGTCAGCCAGCTTGCTGCGCGCTTCCAGCAGCTTGCCAAGCGGTTCGACCTGGCGCACGATGGCTTCCGGGCGAAAGTCCTGCATCGATCCGAAGCGCAGCTCTACCGGGAACTCGC
The DNA here is from genome assembly GCF_049913245.1 of Pseudoduganella sp. R-32. Classification (NCBI taxonomy): domain Bacteria; kingdom Pseudomonadati; phylum Pseudomonadota; class Betaproteobacteria; order Burkholderiales; family Oxalobacteraceae; genus Pseudoduganella; species Pseudoduganella sp. R-32. Next base: position 5,120,129 of record NZ_CP183987.1, read on the forward strand.
CCTGCCCGCCGAGGCGGTTCTGCACCTGGAAGTTCAGCACCGGGCTCACGCCGGCCAGCACCTCGTCGAAGTTGTCGCTGTCGATGTTGACGAAGTTGCGCTCCTTCAGCCGCTTCTGCGGAACCTCCGGGTTGCCGCCAAAGTCGCCCATGACGCCGACCACGAAGGGCAACTCCTTGTTCTCCAAGTCGCCGCCAACTTCAACGTCGTAGGTCATCTGCACGCGTGGCGGGCGGACTTTGGTCAGGCGCTTCTGCACGCTGTCACGATTTGCCATTGCCTGCTCCTTATTTGAGTGCGCCGAATGGATCGGCGGCGGTGGAAGGGTTGGGTGCCGAGCGCGACGCCGGCAGCTTGATCGGGGGCGCCGTCTTTTTCGGCTGGCGCGCACTTCCGGCCACTGGCACCAGGACGTCTTCCCCGAGCGTATTGCGCAGCGTACGCGCCAGTTCCTGCGCTTCGCTGCGCACCGACCCGCCAAGGCTGCTTTGCTGGTTCAGTTCCGCCAGCGAACGGGTTGACAGGCGCAGGCCGGCGACGGCGATGATGCTGAGGGCTTGTTTGTCGGCTGGATCGCGCTGCAGCGCTTCCTGCGCTTGCACGATGGCGTCGCTGTAATTGCCGCGGTCAAATCGCATCTGCGCCATTTGCAGCCAGGGCGCTTTCTCGGCGGGGTAGCTAGCGGCGGCTGCCTTCAGCGCCGCGTGCGATTTCTCATGCTGGCCCGCCGCAGCAGCGCGGTCGGCATCTGCCAGCATTTTTTCCAGTGTCTGGTGGCTGGCCCGGTCGGCGCCCTGCAGCGGCGCATCAACGGCGCATCCGGCCAGCGTGGCCGCGCCAATCAATACTGCGGTCAATGATCTGCGCATCGTTCTCTCCTTCCGCAAAGTGAAGGCCATTATTGAATCGATGCGCATTCCCGCCATTGCGTTGTCTCAAAGGCCGCCGACATCGCCGCGCCGCTGTTTGCGCCCGCGCAAACGCTGGCTGCACGCGGCCAGTTTTAATGGATACCTCAACCAAGGAGGCCGGCATGACACTACCTGCAAAGATCCTCTGGAGCGAAGGCTTGTTCCTGCGTCCGCAACACTTCCAGCAGCAGGACCGCTATCACGAAGCGCGCATGCACGCGACCGTTCTGGCCGCGCAGCCGATGCTGTGGGGCGTGCAAACGGTGGAGTGGGACACGGCGGCACTGGTGAACGGCAAGCTGCGCGTGCTGGCCTTGCGCGCGATCTTCCCCGAAGGCGGGATATTCGACGCTCCCGCCAGCGACCCGCTGCCGCCAGCCATCGACCTCGCCAGCCTGCCGGCCGAGGTGCAGGAAGTCTGCTATCATGCCGCCCTGCCATCGCAGGACGCCGACCGCTTCCAGCAGTCCGAGCGCGAGACGGCGGACCTGTTCAGCGATGCCCTGCCTGCCGGGCTGACCTACCTGCGCAAGCAGGTGCGACTGGTATCGGACCTCGAACCCCGCGGCGCCTATGACAGTTTTCCCTTGCTGCGGCTGCGCCGCGTCGTATCCGGCTGCTTCGAGATCGATCCATCCTTCATGCCGCCCTCGCTGTCCATCAACGCGACGCCGCGCCTCAAGCTCCTGCTCGACCAGCTGATGGACGCGCTGCAGGCCAAGGTCAACGCCTTGCAGGGCCACATGCGGGAGCCGAGCCGCAATGTGATCGAGTTCCGCAGCGGCGACGTATCGTCATTCTGGCTGCTGCACACGGTCTCCACGTCGGCGGCAACCTTGCTGCACCTGCTGCGCCACCCGTCGCTCCATCCGGAACGCCTGTACCAGGCCATGCTCGGCCTTGCCGGCGGGCTGATGACGTACTCGCGCCTGGTCCACCTTGGCACCCTGCCTTCCTACGACCATGCCGCCCCCAGCACGCCTTTCCTGCAGCTCGATGCCCTGATCCGGGAGCTTCTCGACACGGTGATATCGGCGCGCTACTTCGCCGTCGCCTTGCGCGAGGATAAACCCGGCTACCACATCGGCAAACTCGATTCGGGCAAGATCGGCGCCGGCGCCACCCTCTATCTCGCCATTGCCGCGGCCATACCGGTACTTGAGCTGGTCGAGGCAGTGCCGCTGCGCGTCAAGGCCGGTGCGCCGGACGACGTGGAGCAATGCGTGCTTTCCGCCATGCCGGGCGTGAAACTGGTGCACGCACCGCAGGTCCCTTCCGCCATTCCGGTGCGTCCCGACACCTGCTACTTTGCGCTGGAAAACCGCGGCGTGCTGTATGAGCAGATGCTCAAGGCGCAATCGATTTCCATCTATGTCCCTGCGGGGATCAAAGAACTGCGGCTTGAACTGCTGGTGGTGACGGCATGAGCCATTTCATCGAACGGCGCGCCGCGCCCCCGCAACAACGCGTCCCGGCCCTGGTGGACCTGATGCACGAAGGTTTCCACATGCTGTCCTTGCTGCGCCACGGCAGCGCGCCTCCCGGCGAGACCGAGTTCGCCGCCGCCATCCGCAGCTTCCTCGACGAACTTGGCAGCCATGCACGCGAACTGCACATCGCAGCCGAAGACATCGACGCCGCGAAGTACGCCTTCTGCGCCGCGCTGGACGAGACCATCCTGGCGTCCGCATTTCCCTTGCGCGACGCCTGGGAGCGCAGGCCCTTGCAGTTGCTGCTGTTCGGCGACCAGTTGGCGGGCGAGCATTTCTTCGACAAGCTGGAACAGCTTCGCCTCAGCGGCAGCGAAAGGCTGCAGGCGCTGCAGGTATTCCATATGTGCCTGCTGCTTGGCTTCAAGGGCCGTTATGCCCTGGACAATGCCGACCGCCTTTCCTACCTCACTGCCCGCCTGGGGGACGAGATAGCGCACCTGCGCGGCAAGGAAAAGGGCTTTGCCCCGCGCGCCGCGCGGCCGGACAATATCGCGCACAAACTGCAAAGCAATGCGCCGCTCTGGATCGCGGGCGGCGTCTTCGCCCTGGCCGCACTGGCCTCTTTCTGCGCCATGCGCTATTCGCTCGCCAGTTCCACCAGTACCACGCTGGCGGCCTACCAGGACGTTGTCAGGCAGCCGCCGCGACCGGCCACCCTAGCCATGACCCTGCCCTAGTCCGCGACCCGGAACTCGATGCGCCGGTTGCGCGCACGCCCTTCTGGGCTGGCGTTGTCTGCCACCGGCTGGTCCGGGCCTGCACCCGCAACCGCGATGCTGGCTGCCGCAATGCCCTTGGCCGCAAGATAGCTGCGCACCGCGCCGGCGCGGGCCAGGCTTAGCGACAGGTTGCCCTCACGCGTTCCGGTATTGTCCGTGTGGCCGATCACTTCAACCTTGCGGCCGCCGATCTGTCCCAGGACGGCCGCCATTTCGTCGAGGATCAGCATGCCGGAAGGGCGAAGCACCGCTTGCCCGCTTTCGAATTCGATGATGCGCCGAGCCAGAGCAGTATCGAGCATCTTTTGCGCCGGGGCGTTGACGCGCAAGCCGTTGCTGATCGTATAGGTTGGATTGAGGCTGTTGGCAAGGTCGCTGGCCACCTGCTGCCGCAGCGCCTCGTTCGCGACATCGCCGCGGATTCCAACCCGGTTGCCTTCCACCGTCAACTGGCCCTGGGTCACCTGCTTCAGTGGCTCGGCAAGCAGCTTCTGCATATGCGCGCTCCAATTGGGCGGCGCCACCACGCTGCCGACCGCAAGCTGGTCGACTACCCGCGCAGCGCCATACAGGGCCCGCGCCCGCTGCAAGATGGCCGCCCTGGTCGCTTCGTCGGGCACGGTGCCCGATACGATGACCGGCGCAAGTTGCGCGAACGCTGGCGTGCAGGCCAGGAAAAGGACCAGGGCCGACTTGCGCATGGCAGGCTCCCTTATCAGCAGAAGGTTTCATGGAACAGCTGCATGGCAACGGGCAGGCCAAGCTGCCCCTGTTCCAGGCATGCCGAGAGGCGCTGCAAGGGAGCATCGCCATGGGCCGCGGCTTCGGCCCACGCGCAGTCGCCAAGCACCACCATGCCATCCTGCCCCGCCTCCGGATCTATCACGGAATACAGGCTGGCCGGGTTGGCGCCATCGAGCCCGAGGACCAGCGACGGCTGCCCGGCGACAGGCGCGAGGAACATCGCAATTTCGAGGTCCTGGCGCGCCAGCAACGGCGCAGCCAACGACATCCAGAAGGCGGCAACCGGCGCACGCAATACTGCGTCGCGCGGCAAAGGCAGCGCCAGGCTGCGCGCGGTGACCGGAGGGTGTTCGCTGAGCGGCGACAACAGCAAACCCAATGCCAGCAGCAGGTTCCGTACCGGCATGCTTCCCTGCTGCGCCGCCAGCGAATTTTCCAGGCTGTCCAGGCAGGCGTGCGCAAGGTAGTCATCCAGTGAAGCTTGCGCCGGCGCCAGCTCGCGCAAGGCCACAGGCAAGATGCCGTCGACAGGCCGGGTGGCTGCAGCAGTGGCTGCACCGGCTGCGACAGCCAGGCCCTCCCATGCCGGCGCCAGCGCCAGCGGGCTGCAGGGAAGAAAATCGCGCGGCTTTGCGACCTGGTGCACCGCCATGCAAGTGAAAGGAAAACGGCGTTCGGACTGGTCCCGGCTGGCCAGCAGACGTCCGCAGACAACCTGGCGCGAGCGCGTGCCGATAAACGCAAAGTCCAGCGGAGGGCATGCGTCGTAATGCTGGCGCCAACGCGGATTACCGGCGAGGCGCTGCATGACAGCTGCCAGCCACTGGTCCATCAACTCCACCAATACCTGGTCGCCGGGCGAGCGCACAAAATCAGCGCATCCAGGCAGCTTGCCGAAATAGGCGACGCGCTGTGACTGGGCGTTCATGGCGCGCTTCCTTTGCCGACCACTACCTCGGGCAAGCGCATGCCCCGGAATCCGCCGTCGCCCTGTACGCTCCCGGGCGTGCTGGTGATGCGCAAGTCCACCGCGACCATCACGCTGCCGCTGTTCCAGCGCAGTTCATGCACACCCTCTTCCTTGCGCGTGCGAGCGGCGGAATCGATCATCCGCCGCAGCCCGGTGGCACCGCTCTCGCTAAACAGCTCTACCACCTTTCCGTCCGGCGTGACGCCGCTGATGCGCACGCCGCTGCTTCCCTGCGGCCCCGGGTAAACCATGTTCGCCCATTGCGGCACGCCGTTGCGAAAGCGCAGCAACTGGCCGTCTATCTCGATCGAATATTCTGCCAACCCGGTGCCGGCATGCGGCAAGAGCTGGAAGACCGTTTGCGTAGAGGAGGCAACCCCGCCCGCCGCCACTGGCGCCATCCAGGCCGGAAAGCGCTGCAAGGCCTGCGGCGCAAAGTTGATGCCCATGTCGGCCCAGGTCCGCGGAGCCAGCACGTCGCCGCGCCGCACGACCAGCGCCCCCAGCGCGCTGCCGGCAAACTTTGCGATTGCGCCGTCCGGTCCGAACACCTGGCCAATCTCCGCCTGGCTCGCTTCTGCGCTACCGGCGGGGGCGAAAGGGAACTTTCCCGCGAGCGTACGGTTGAACGGCTCGTAGACCTGCGCCTGCCAGGTCTTGTTGATCTCGGCCTCCGCCGGAGCGACCAGCCCCGCAAAGACCTGCATCAAGGGTCGCACCAGCAGCGGCCGCACCGCCTGCCTTTGCGCCTCTCCCAGCCCCGCCATCATCTGTTCATCGACATGGCGCAACGCATCGGCCAGTTCGGAACCCGAGCCCTCCAGCGTTTGCTGCATCAGCTGCCTGGCGCCCGGGCCTGGGTCGCCCTGGTTGCGGATGCCGTTGAGGCGTGCGCGCAGCCGCGAAAGATGGTCGAGGTAGGTCCGCATCTGCGAGCCATCCCTGTCACGCGCTGCCAGCAAGCCGGCCACCGGCGCAAATTCGCGGCCCAGCGCGCCGGCCTGCGGCAACGAGGCCGCAACCACGCCTGCGGTTGGTGTGCGCTCGAACAGCTGCGCCTTGAACCAGTGCGCCAGGCCCTGCTCCGCCTGTTGCGCGCCGGCCGCAGCCAGGCCCGGATTGTCCCACCCCGTCTGCGCCACCACGGTGCTCCAGACCTTCAGCAGCGGCGAGATGGCAGGGTCGCCCAGGCGGTTCATGGCCTCGACCGTATGCGAAAAGTCGGGCATTGCGGCAATCGCGACGCCTTGCAGGAAGGCTTGCCACTCCTTGGCGTATTCCGCCTTGTAGCTGTCGGTCAGCGCCTTTTGCACCTGTTCTGGACTGCCCTCCAGCGTCAGGTCCGTGCGCTCCTCCGTTTTCAGCACCCAGTCACGCGATTGCAGCGCGCTGTTTGCTGCCTCGCGGATCGCAGCGCGGACGTAGCCCTCCCATGCCTCGCGCGTGAACGCGCCCGATACGGCATGGCTGCCCTGCACCAGCTCCCGATCCTGCTCCCCGACAATGCGCGCCACCGTCATCGCTGGATAGCGCGTGCTGGCGCGCGCCTTGATCTCGGCATACACGCGCTCCCGCGCCGTCATGCCGCGCACCACCTGGCGCAATTGCTCGCGCGCCGTATCGACCAGCGCCAGCTTGGGTTCGATGCGCGGCCAGGCCGGATCGTTCAACTGCGAAAGGTAAAACGATAACAAGCCTTCCCCACTGCGCAATAGCTGTTCGCGCGGCATGGCGCCGCGGTTGGCCTCAAGCCAGCTGCGCCAGTGGCGCGTAAGCTGGTCACCCAGATGGCCGGTTTCCGCATGCTCCTTATCGGCCAGCATCAGGTAGGTTTTCAGCGCGTTATAGGAGTCCTCGACATTGCTCGCCTCGCGCTGGCCAAGGGCGAACAATTGCGTTTCCAGGCTGGCTGCGACAGGCTTGAGCAGGATTTCAGCCATCCCCTTGAAGTACTCGCTGCGCAGCTTGCGGCCCAGCACCTCGCCCTGATAAAGGCCCATGCCCAGCAGCCATGGCGATTCGCGGTCCAGCGTATCCAGTTGCCCGATCCGGTCTTGCAAGAGCTGCAGCGCTTCAAGGCGCGATTGCAGGTCCGGGCGTTGCGCCTGCAGCTTGACAGCCTTGTCCAGGTCCGCCGCCGCATTGGCGACTAGCTGCGCGTTGCCCGAATACGACCAGGTCCATGCGCCAAGCGCCACGCCGAGCAGCAGGATCGCCACGGCAAAGCCGCCGTTGCGCAACAGCCGCTGCCTGCGCGTCGCATATTGGGAGACCAGGTCCTTGTCGGCGAAGATCACCTCACGGAAAAGACGGGGCAGGAAATATCCGGCTTGCGTCCCCGTTCCCATGCGAGGCTCCGGCTCGGCGGGTCGAGTCAGTCCGAAGCGCTGCGCAACCCGCAGCGACTGCGCGCACAGCGGCTGTCCTTCCTGCAACGCGCTGGTAAAGTAGTATCCCCGGAACAAGGGGCGGAACTGGAAAGGATTGTCTTCAAACAGCGTGGCCAAGAAGGCTTTCAACGGTGCGCGCAACGCCGCGAACTCCAGCGGGAAGGTATGCACGCCGGCGGGCACCAGCTCGCGGCGGCGCTGGGCCATGGTGGCGATCCCCATTTCGCGCAGTCCTTCGCATAACTCGTCGAAACTCTGCTCGAAGAAGGCCAGCATGTCGCGGCAGCCGGCCTTCTGCCGGAAAGGCATTGTGGCCCCCCAGGGCCGCTCGCGCTCGGCCACCTCCGCGTCCATGAAGAAGTCAGCAAACCCGGCCACCAGGTCGGCCTTGGTGAACATCACATACACTGGCGCGAACACTTCGAGTTTCTCGATCAGGTCCTGCACGCGCTGGCGCAAACTGCGCGCAAGCTGCAATACCGACTCGGTGTCGTCGCCGCGCAACTCGGCGATGCTGACCGCGATGATGATGCCGTTGACGGGCGCCCGTGGCCGGTGCTTCTTCAACAAGCCGAGGAAGCCATGCCACTCTTCCCGGTCCACGGCCTGTACCGCGTAGCGGCCAGCGGTATCAAGCAGGATGCCTTCGGCGGTAAAGAACCAGTCGCACTGGCGCGTCCCGCCGACGCCCTGGACCGCCTTTGGATCGGCGAACGGAAACTGCAAGCCGGACTGGGTGATCGCGCTGCTTTTGCCGGCGGCCGGATTGCCGATCACCATATACCAGGGCAGTTCGTACAAGGCGCGAGCTCCGCTTGCGCGGCCCAGGCGTGAATTCCTGATCGTGGCGACGGCTTCCAGCATGGCGCTGCGAACGGCATTCAGGTCGGCCTCGGCGCGCGTTTCCGCGGCCGGCGGTGGTTCGGCTTCACGCCGGTGAGCGAGGTAGCGGCGGCCGCCCCGCACGGCCAGCGCCAGCAATGCGACCGCCACGGTAGCGGCCAGCGCCCACACCAGCGCCAGTTGCAGGAGTTCTGCGCCAAGCAGGAATAGTCCCGCCAGCAATGCGAAGGCCAGGACATTCAGGGTGCGCCTGTCGGTGAGCAGGTACCAGGTTCGTTGCAGCATGATGGACCCGAAAAGGGAGGCAGGTTGGCCGATGTTGCCACCAAGCCGGGCGCCGCTTCTTGAGCCTCCTCAAGCCCTGGTTTCGAGTACGCGCAATTCGGTGTGGCCAAAGTCCATCATGGCCCAGCGGCCTCCCCACACCAGCCCTATCGCTTCCGCCGCTTCGCCATACAGCTGGTAGCCGCGCATGGCCCACGGATCGCGTTCGCTGATGACCACCTTTCCTTCACGGATAAAGCCGCAATCGGCGGCCAGCCCGAACTGGTGGTAGCTCTGGAAGGCGCGCGCGTTGCTGACATGGCCGCCCGCCGCGGCCAGCCGGTCCTGCCGTTCAGGGCTGCGGTAACCTTCCAGAAGTGCCATCTCGTAGCCGTGCCGATCGCGCATGACATTGAACACCAACAGCAGGCGCTGCGCGAAATCCTTGTCCAACCGGTGCCAGTCGCGATCGGCCTGCGACAGCATCGGCCGCAGCAACTCCACTTCCGCCGTGGCGAAAGCCGGCGGCGGCAACGGGAGTGGCGGCACCAGTTGTTCGCCTTGCAGCAAGGCGGCAATTTGCGGATCGGCAGGCCGGCTGCTGTCGTCGAACGCCGGCAGCATCTGGCGTGGACGCAGCAAGCGCACCAGCAATGCCGGCGCGGCAGCCAGCAGCGCAGTCGCGGCACCGCTCAACAGCATGCGTCGCTGGCGTGGGCTGGGCCGGCGCTTTGGTGGAAATAGCAACAGCCAGCCGGCGGCGCTGGCCGCGACGAAAATGCCCGCGACGATAAATGGCAACATGGTGCGATCCATCAATACGAAAGCGCATATGGCGCGCGACACTGGAATCCTATGCCGCCCCGCAATCGGACGGGTCGAGCGAAATCAAGCTTGGGAGGACTTATGCGGCCGGACTTGTTTACAGGCCCCGCGCAGCGGGACGATCGCCATCGCATCCTGGCGCGGCTGGCCAATGGCGGCAGCGTGCCAGTCCCGGCCCGCCAATGGAGCGGGTGGAGTGCGGCGCAGCGCGCCCGTCTGGCGGCCATCGCGACGCTGCTCGCCGTAGCCGCCGCAAGCTGGGCCTGGCTTCAGGATGGCAGCCCGGTCCATGGGCCTACGCCGGAACTGCCGCCGGTATCGGCGTTGCCGGCCGCACCATCGCAGGCCTCAACGCCGGGGCACGCCGAGCGCGATGCCGCGTCGTCCCAGGCTGCGACGATCGTCAACGCTGTGGCGCCGCAGGGCGAACCTGCCGTCACACCGCAACTGTCCACGCCCGGCTTGACCACCACCGGGCCATCCCTCCCGACCGTAAAGCCGGCGCACCCACGTTCCGCCAAGGCGCCAGGTGCGCCGCGCAGGCAGCAGCAAGCCGCAACCGCGCTACCGGAAAGCGATGAAGACGTCACCCTGCTGGCGGCAATGCTCAAGCATGCCAAGCCGCAGAAGCCTTCTCCTACCCCGCCAAAGGATTGATGAAAGCCGCCATGGCCTGCAAGGCGGCATCCGGCAGTTCGATGTGTGGGCTATGGCCGCAGCCGGGCAAGAGCAGCTGGCGGGCGCCAGGCGTGCCCCTTTCAATGGCATCGAGTTGCGCGCCGGAGCCGTAATGATCTTCGCTGCCCTGCATTGCCAGCAACGGACAGGCTATCGCCGGCAGCAGGTATTCGATATTCCATTGCCTGAACCAGGGCGACAGCCAGGTATCGGCCCAGGAGGAAAACACTTGCTCGGCCTTGTCGCCGTGATAGCGCGCCAGTGCCCGCATCTTGCCGGCGCTGTGGGCCGCCAGCACTGTTTGGATGCCCTCGATCGTCACGTCTTCGACAAACACGTGCGCAGCAGCGGTGAGCACCCCGCGCAAGCCCTGCGGCCGTCCCGCCGCATAGATCAAGGCAATGCTGCCGCCATCCGAGTGTCCTACCACGATATGTTCGCGGCCCGGTGCCAGGCGCTCCATCACTGCCGGCAGTTCGGCCAGCGCAAACTGGTGCAGGTAATGAATGCTGCGCAGCGCCGGTTGCGGCGAAGACTGCCCGTATCCCTGGCGCTCGTAGACCATTCCTGCGCATCCCGTGGCGGCACAGAGCCGCTCCGGGAATTCCTTCCACATCCTGATGCAGCCGAGGCCTTCGTGCAGGAACACCAGCAATGGCTTGCTCAGATCGCCCTCGATCATCTCATAATGCAGTTGCGCGCTACCCAGTTCCAGCGTTGGCATGCGTGGCTCCTAGTGCAAGGCAAAGTCGACGCGGGCAGCGGCACCGGCTTTGGGCGCAACAAGGAAGATGCGTTCCGGCGGCACCTGGCCCTGCTTTACCAGCCAGTCCTTGGCCGCCTGCGCACGGCGGTTGCCGAGGGTGATGAAATCGTCCTGTTCCAGCTTGGTATTGGCCATCATCAGCTTTTCCATTTCATCCGCAGGGAGCGATTTGGCAAAGCCCAGCGCGTTGCGCGGCTTGACGAAGGTCTCGTCCTTGTAGGCACGCTCCAGCAAGCCGGCGTATTCCTCCCTGGCCACCACTACCCCGCCTTCCGGCAGCGCCGCACCGCGCGCCTGCAGGTCGCGCGTCTTGAGCTGGCGCAGCTTGCGTTCCAGCGCCACGTGCTTGAGCGCTTCCAGTTCCGCCGCGTCATCGAAGCGGCCGGTAATATCCAGCTTCAAGCCAGGGCGCTCGGTCAGCGCCTTGGCCAGCGACTTCAGCTTGCCTTCCGATGCGGGCAGCAGCGCAGCGCGCCCCTGGTCGAATTCCAGCATCGACAACTCCTCGCCGCCGCCAAACAGGGAGCCTATCAGGGCGAATGGCGAAGTGACGGTCTTCATGATGGCGTTGCCGATCACCTTGAGGATGATCCCGCCCAGCGAGAACTGAGGATCGTCCAGCGATCCGCCAATCGGCACGTTGATATCGATCACGCCATTGCGGTCGCTAAGCAGTGCCACCGCCAGGTTCACGGGCAGCCTGGTGGCGTCAGGGTTCGTGCTCTCCTTGCCGAAAGTGAGCTGATCGAGCACCAGGCGATTCTCGGCTTTCAACTGGCGGTTCTGCAGCGCGTAGGCCACCTCGAACGTCATCTTGCCTTTCTCGATGCCATAACCAACGTATTTGTCCGCATACGCCGACAGCTGCGACAGTTCCATGCCGCGCACCTCCGCGCGCAGGTCCAGCGAAAGCTCCTGCTTCAGCGGGTGCACACGGCCGGCGATCAGCAGCGGCGCGCCGCTGACGTTGCCGCGCAGGTCTACGTTTGCATCATGCGCCGGATCCGACGACAGGCCGTTTACCGTGCCACCCAGGTCCTTCAGGTTGGCCGTGTAGTTTGGCTTGATGAAATTGTCGGTAAAGCGCACGCGCCCGCCGGAAAGCAGCACCTTGCCAATGCGGATCGGCGGCAGCGGTTCCGCAGACTTGGCCGCAGTCGCCTTGGGCGCAGCAGGCGCGGCGGCTGGCGGCGGCGCTGCCTGCGCCACCTCTTTCGCCCTGGCCTTGGCATCCTTGACTGCCTCGGCGCGCGTGCCCGCCTCGGTCAGGCTCTTGCCCTCTTCGCCTTCCTTGCGCATCACGTCCTGCACGTTCAGGCGGCCGTTCGGGTCGATGATGACGCGGGCGAAGAAATCATCCAGCGCCACGCGGTCGATGTTCAGGGTGAACGGTTTGAAGTTCACCTCCATGCCGCCAAAGGCCAGCGTTTTCCAGCTCAGGAAGTCGTTCGAGCTCGATTTGTCGACAGTGGAAAGCCGGTTCACGCTGACGTCGCCCTTGAAACCGCCGGCCACCGCACCGTCCTTGCCCGTTTCAAGCCGCAGGCGCGCCTTGCTGGAAACGTCAGCCTGCAACAGGCGCAGGTTGACGTAATCGGTGACATAAGGCTGCAAAGGCAGCAGGTCGAAATTCTTCAGCTCCAGCGCCAGATCCGCACTCAGCGGAGATGGCGCAAGCTTGCCCTTGATTTCCAGCTCGCCTTTATTGACGGCGGTTCTCAGCGCCACTTCGGAAGCCGCGCCCGGTGCGTTGGAATAGCCTTCAACGGTCAGAGACAGCGGCGACAGCTTGAACACGGTCGGTTCGTCACGCAGGTCCTCACGCAACTTCGCATCCCAGTCGGCAATCTCCACCTTGCCGATCCTGATCTGCGTCGTGCCTTCGCCTGCCGGCTTGGCTGCCGCCTGGTCGCCGGCTGGCTTGCCGGCCTGCTTACCCTGGTGGACGTCGATTTGCGCACTGCTCGAATTGACAGACGCGATGTCCAGCGTATGTTTGGCGCCGTCGAAAGCGATATCCTGCACAAGCAGCCCGAATTTCGCCAGGTCGGCGCGCAGGTTGCCCTGCGGCGTATCATCGGCATAGCGCAGCGCCGCCCCGTTGACAGCCAGTTCCTTGAGCAGCACGACCGGCCCGGTGGCTACCGGCTTGGCCGCAGGCACAGGCGCATCTGCCGGCGCAGGGGCGACGGCAGGCAGCAACTGATCCAGGTTCAGCACCCCATCCTTGCTGCGTTTGACATCGAGTTCCAGCCCATCGATGCCGACCTTCGCGATCTCGAAACGCTGCGCCAGCAGGTCCAGCTTGCCCAGCTTGACCTTCAGGGCGTCCAGCCTGGCCACTTGCGTGCCGTCGAGCTGCTGCAACTGCGCACCGGACAACGTCGCCTCCCCGCCCAACACCAGCGATGCCGGTTTTTCCTTTGGCTGCACCACGGTCAGGCTAAGCTGCGCCTCCAGGTGTGCCGACGGCAGCATGAAGCCCGGCTTGAACGGCAGGTACCCCAGGTAGCTGGTCAGGTCGGCCTTATCGAGCTTCAGGTCCAGCGCATAGTCTTTCGGCTCGGCGAACGGACGCGCCTTGCCCTTCAGGAGCAGCGGCGCGCCATTGATATTGGCGCTGAACAGCGGCTCCACGAAAATCGTCACATCCGCGGGAAGCGAGGAGACAAACGGTAAACCCAGTTTCAGGTCCTGCACCTTATGCGTCACTCCAGCCGGTTTGTCATCGAAGGACAAGCTGCCCTCCTCCAGCTGGATGTTATTGACCGAGAAGCGCGCCGGCTCAGGCGACGGCGGCTGGCTCGCGATCAGTTTCAGGATGTCGTCGATGTTGTAGCGGTTATCGGCGTTGCGCGCCAGGTGCACATAAGGCCTGGTCAGCCGGATTTCCTGCACGACTGGCGCCATTTTCGTGACGGATTGCCACGACAGGTCCGCTCCCAGCCGGTCAAAGCTGGCAAAAACAGTGCTGCCATCCTGCTCCATCATCTTCAGGCCGCGCACCGAGGCGGCCAGCGTAAACGGATTGAACGAGACTTCCTCGATGCTGAGCTGGCGATGCAGTTTTTCCGAGGCCTGCTTGGCCGCTTGTGACTTGACGATGGCCGGCACGGCGAGGAAGCCGATGCCGGTGTAGGCAAGCAGCAGCCCGGCCAGGGTGCCGGGAACAAGGTATTTCAATGGTGGGATCTTCATAACCCGTTATTGTAATCGCACACGCCTTGCGGGAAGATCCGGGAGAGCCACGCTTTTTGCGCATCGCTGAACCTTATTGCAGGCCCATAAGTCCCGTCAGTATAGGCCTTCGCAAGGGGTTTCAGCCGGCATTTGAAGGTGTCGCCACGGATCGATTCGCCGGCCACCATGCGCGGGCTGGCATGGATCGGGAAAGCCTGCGTGCAGGCGCCAGGCTTGCCGCCATCCAGGATGCCGGCCCAGGCCTGCGGACCGGAAGCCAGCACGGTGCCGGCGCTGTCCACGCAGCGGTCGGCAAATTCGGCCGGCGCGCCGCCGCTGGAAAGATACTTGTCCAGCACCGATACCGCCTGCATCACCTGCCCCGAAAGATCCGTGTCCGGCCTTGCAAACCAGACAACCTGCCGCTTTGCTTCGCCCGGGTTAGCCGCCAGCAGGCGGGCGCGAATCGAAAACGCCTGCCGTGCATTGTGCATGTCCAGTTCCGCCTCGCGGTACGGACGCAGGTCGATCATCGGTATGCCAAGCCGCTTGCCGGTGAACACATGGCCGGAATCGAATGCCGCGCGTATCGCCCCCTGGTTGCCCTCCCGGCGCTGCGCCGGTGTCCCGGCCGGATCGCGGCAAGCCGCGCTACGGTGCATATTGGCCGAATCGAAAGGATCGCTGTCAGGCTTATACGGCACGAAATCGCGCTGTTCCTTCCAGCTTCCGGCGCAGGCGTTCAGCCGCAGGAATTCATCGGCACCAAGTTTGCCCGCTACCAGCGCGGCAAGGCCATACTGCACTCCCACATTGTCCAGCGGGATCGGCGCGAAACCTTCTGCATCCGAACCATAGAACTCCTCCAGGTCGTTCCAGTGCGTCCACTTCACGCCGGCGAAAGCTGCCGGCGCATAACCATAAAAGGCAATGGCCTTGTCGAATTTACTGTCGCGGAAATGCGGGTTCAGCACCGTCGGCATCGCAAAGCGCCAGCCATTGATGCACTCGGTGGTGCCGGGCTTGCCGGTAAAAGGATTCTTCACGGTGTCGCTGGCATTCATGCCCTGCACCAGCGACTGGCGGCTCCAGGTCGCCCACGGCGAATTAGGATCGCGCGCCACCTCGTCGCGGAAGTATTGCCCCAGCAATGGGCAGTCGGAAACCGGTATCGATTGCGTCACCATGTCCGGATAGGACTGCACCGGAATACCCGCATCGAGCAGGCCGGGGCGATTTTGCGCAAACATGTACTGCTGGACCGCCCCGCCCGAGCCACCGATGCCGATCGTATACAGCGGCTTGCCGTACTTCTCGACGAAGTAAGCCTTGGTCTGCGCCGCCGTCTCCTCGGCCAGCCGCATATTGTAGTGAACGCCGCTCTCGTTGCCGGAGGAATTGGCGATCGCATAGCCCTGCGCCAGCAGCTTCGGCATCAACTGCTTCTCCGAGCCGTTCAAGGCATCGCTGAACCACATTGCCGTGCCTTGCTGGTGGCCGATGCCGACACCGCCGCGCATCCAGTAAACCAGCTTGTGGTTCCAGGGCGCACGCTCAAGCATCGCAATCGTGTAGATGAAACGGTTGATGGTGCCGGCCTCCACGCGCACCACAAACGGCACCACCGTGCCATTCACGACTACCGTCTTGAGATCGGCAGGTGGCGATTGGTAGCCGTTCCCGATATCAAACGGCTTGAAGCCCGTGCCGGTGTAGTAAAAATGCTGGATGCGCGGCTTGATGGCGCACTGGCTGCTGTAACCGGCCAGCTTGCCGGCGTCATCGCGCACGGGATGGCCGATGCCCTGCTGGTTATCGACCAGGGGCTGGCCGAGGCCCGACTCCACCGTCCGGCAAATGAAGGGTTGCTGCTGGCGTGGTTGCTCGTGCGGTTGCGGGGTGCTGCATCCTGCCAGGGTGATAGCCGTCACGACGGCCAATATCCAAGCTTTCATGGCGCCTCCTCCTTGCCAGCCAGTGTAACCCGGCCATTGCGATCGTGCCTATCGCTTGCCTGCCGGCTCCTGCGGCCGATACCACAACTCGCTGCGTGCCAGCGGTGTTTGCGGCGGCAGGTCTGGATTGGGAATGCGGAACAGGCGGCGCCGCGCCAGGCCGGAACGCTTGATCAGCGGACCCTTGTAGGTCATGAACAGCGCCTGCAGCGAACCATCCTGCACCATCGCCTCCAGCCCCGCCTCCAGCCGGTTCGCCAGCGCCTCCCCTTCCGCATCGCGGCGCGTGAAGAAGTAGCGCGCCAGCGGATAGTAAAGCGCGAGGTCAGGCTCCACCTCGAAGCCGAAGCGCTTGTGCCATCCATCGTATTCGCTCAAGGCTTCGTCGACGGAACGTGACAGGGCATCGAAGCGCCTGACTTCCAACATGGAGAACAAACCGTCGTAGTTATTTCCTTCCACCACCTTGAAGCCACCGGCCTGCAGGATGCCGATATCGACCCAGCCCTTGCCTTGGCCAATG
This sequence comes from Pseudoduganella sp. R-32, assembly GCF_049913245.1. Classification (NCBI taxonomy): domain Bacteria; kingdom Pseudomonadati; phylum Pseudomonadota; class Betaproteobacteria; order Burkholderiales; family Oxalobacteraceae; genus Pseudoduganella; species Pseudoduganella sp. R-32. Next base: position 5,136,390 of record NZ_CP183987.1, read on the forward strand.
CTAAAGCGGCGCAGCTGGTCGAGCGACTTGACCTCGGCGAACCGGGGCAAGTCCTCGTGGCGCACCAGCAGCAAGCGGTAGCCGATCAGGCCTCGATCAACCGGAATGCGCACCGGGCGAAATTGCTGCTCCAGTTGCGCCGACGTGGCCCGCACAAAAAGATTGATCGAGCCTGATCCTGCGGCTTCGGTCGTCACTCGTGCCGGCGACATGAATTGGCTGGCCTGGCGCAACTCGTAGGGCCCGAACCTGGCGCGGGTCTTCTCGAGCGCCGTGCGCAACACCTCCCAGTCGTACAGGTAACGGCTGTCATGCTCGGACTCCGGTCGCGGATAAACAACCTGCTGCGGCGCCTTGGCGGGGTTTGCAGCCGCCGGCTGCGTGGTCGACAAGGCCAGGAATAGCAGGCTCAAAAACATGGCGCGTCCCGTACGCCGGGCCCTGGTCTTTTTCATGCGGGTGAGCTTAACCCGAAACGAAGAAACTTGACTAGAATGTCATTCTAGAACAATATTCTAGACATGACCCAAGCCGACCGAAAATCAGCCATCCTGTCCGCCGCCCTTGCCGTGTTTTCCGAAAAAGGCATCGAGGCCACGTCGATCGACGACATCCGCCAGCGCAGCCAGTCGTCGGTGGGCAGCATCTACCACCACTTCGGCAACAAGGAAGGCATTGCCGCCGCGCTGTTTGCACAAGGGCTGGATAGCTACTGGCAGCAGATCAAGGCCAATGTGGCTCGGGCCGGAAACGCCGAATTCGCCATCCATGCCATCGTCAGCACCCACCTGAACTGGATCGTGGAGCAGCCGGACATGGCGCGCTTCCTGTTCGCCCGCCGCCAGGCCGTGAGTGCCGAACATGACGATGCCATCCGCCAGCGCACGGCGAGTCATTTCAGGGAGGTGTTCGAGAAGTTGAAGCCATGGTTCAAGCAGGGCGTGCTGCGCCGGATGCCCATCGAACTGTACGGCCCCCTGCTGCTCGGCCCATCACAGGAACTGGCGCGCAACTGGCTGGGAGGGCGCGTCGGCTTCAATCCGCTTAATGCAATTGATGAATTGAGCAGCGCCGCCTGGCGCACGCTCGCCACCAATCCATCCCACACCGGTGTCGCCTACGAAGGATCAAAACGATGAGCGCCACCCGCTTCACGCTGCAAGCCCAGGACGGCCAGCAACTGGCCGCCTACCGCCACGATCCATCGCGCCCCGCCCGCGCCCAGGTGGTGATCGCCCCCGGCATGGCGATTCCCCAAGGCTTCTACGCCGCCTTCGCCGCCTTCCTGGCGGGACTGGGCTATCGTGTATGGACCTTCGATTACCGCGGCATGGGCGAGTCCCGCGAAGGACCGCTGCGCCGCTGCAAGGCCGACATCACGACCTGGATTGCGCTCGATCTCGAATCCGTCGTGCAGCACGCCGCGCGGCATGACGCCGCGCTTCCCCTGTTCTTGCTCGGCCACAGCCTGGGAGGACAGACCGCGCCACTGCTGCCGTCCATCGGCAAGGTAGCGGGCTTGATCAACATCGCCGTCGGCAGCGGCGCCACGCGCCACAACCAGCCGCGCATCCAGCGTACCGCGCCGTTGCTGTGGCACGTCCTGACGCCGCTGTTCTGCAGGGTGCTTGGCTACTTCCCAGGCAAGCGGCTGGGCATCCTCGGCGACATTCCGCGCGGCGCCATGATGCAGTGGCGCCGCTGGTGCCTCACGCCGGATTACCTGCTCACCGGCGAACCCGGCGCGCGCGAAGCCTATGCCAGCGCCAGCTTCCCGGTACTCGGCCTCACGTTCGGCGATGACGAACTATTGCGCGAATCAGGCTCGCGCATGCTGCACGAGGCGTACACCAGCGCAAAGGTTGATTACCGCGTGCTCAGTCCCGCCAGTTTCAACCAGGAGCGCATCGGCCACTTCGGCTTCTTCCGCTCGCACCAGGAAAAAGTCCTGTGGCCACTCGTCGGCGAATGGCTCGACCAGCACTGCTGATCAGAGTCTTCGGACTTGGGTGAGTTGGCAATTTGGTAAAATTCGGTGCATGAATCCGACCATCACCTACTCCGTTGAAGCGGACGTCGGCATCGACGAATTCCGCCATCTTTTGCACGCATCTGGCCTGGGCCGCCGCCGCCCTCTGGACGACACCGCGCGGCTGGGCGCGATGCTGGCGAATTCCAACCTGATCCTGACCGCACGCATGGATGATGGAAAACTGGTCGGCATCGCGCGCGCCATGACGGACTTCTCGTTTGCCTGCTACCTGTCCGACCTGGCGGTCAGCGACGAGGTGCAAGGAAAGGGCATCGGCGCGCGCCTGATCGAAGAAATGCGCGCGCATCTCGGTCCAACGGTCAACCTCATACTCAGTTCAGTCCCGGAAGCAGTACCCTTCTACCAGCGCATCGGCATGGCCGCATTGCCCGACTGTTTTTGGTATCGGCGGGAGTACTAGCAAGCGCCTGGTGATCATAGATTCCAAATCGGATCGCATCATTGGCACCATCTGGCATTTCCGCTCAGTACCCTACTTTAACGCGCGCGAAATCGGTTACACCATGTTCTCGACCTAACTCCGGGGCCAAAGCATCGCCACCCAGGCTGTGCGGTTATTGGTGCGCCATTTGTTCGAAAGCCTGCTGATAAACCGGCTGGAGATTCGCATGGATTCCCGCAACCTGGCTTCCGAACGTGTCGCCATCAAAACAGGCTTTACCAAGGAAGGGGTGGCGCGGGGAGCCAACTTCGTGCGCGGCAAGCACATCGACATGAATGTTTACGCATTGCTACGTTGCGAATTACTCGACTGAATGGGCCATACGATTGTCGACAGCTTATCTTCCCGCCTCCTCCCACCTTGATGAACCTGGGGCCGATGCGATCTCGTAAATCACTTTCGCCTGTTCAGCCAATAGCGCGTTGAGTTCTATGCGCCATCATCCCCTTAGCTCTCCAACGGGCTCTGGGGCCGCGCCAAGGTTTTCGGCCCCGGCAATCGACTGTCGACTTGCCGATTCCTGCAGCTCCAGCGTCCATCCGAGGCTGCGCCCTTCCGCGCTTTAAAAAAACGCGTGAAGGCTGGGCACTTGTCGAGGAAAGCCATGCAACTTGCAGTTGAATTCGATAAACGTCGGTATGCCACGCTATCGTGGATCGAGGCGCGCGAATTCTGCAAATACCGCGCCTTTGGGAATGCTGCCGATTGCCCCGCCATCCTTCTTTGCAGCGTACCAGGTGCAGCTCTCCATGGCCCTAGTGACTCCAACATAAGCGAGCCGCCTAGCCTCCGCACGTTGCGCCTCATCGTAGCTTCCAAGCCCTGCCTGCGCATAAAGGAAGTTCTTTACCGGGTTGGTACCATCGTAGTTGCAATCTCCGAGCAGTACCACCGATTGTGCCTCGAGCCCTTTCGAGCCGTGGATCGTCATGAGTTTCGCCTTCTTCCCCCAAGACCTATTCGGAGAGCCGCTAAGCTGCGTAAGGACGGCCCTGCTCCGCGCAAGCACCAGCATAGGGTGGCTTTCACTGGCTTTCGTTCGCTCGATTTCCGACGATATGTGCTGGCGGATCTCGGCGTACGGCAAGTCCTTCTTCGCTTCGAAAATTCGTACGGGCGTGGCAGAGTCTGCCCATTCCCCCTTCGCTCGACAGGTCTTGCTTTCCATTCCCGGAACGCCGGCCAATACGGACTCTGCACATCGCAGTATGCGATCACTGCTCCGGAAGTTCTCTTCCAAAAGGATCTTTCCGTGAGAGATTGCGGGGAAACTATCCTTGAACCGCACGAAAAATTCAGGCGAACTGCCCCTCCAGCCATAAATGGACTGGTAATCGTCGCCAACGCAAGTAAGCGACCCTGCCATCCCCCGCTTGACCAGCTCTTTTTGGCATCCACGCACCCATTTGACAATCTGCGGTGAAACATCCTGAAACTCGTCAATCATCAGGTGCCGCATGGCCCCGAGCACCTGGGAGGAGACCTTCGAAAAGTTCTCCGGCTTGTCTTCAGAGAACCGGGCAAAAAGCTGGTTGAACGTGCAGATTCCGCGCTCTTCCAATACAGCCTCGAAATACGGCCAGAACAGGGCCGTGGCACGCATGAAGTCGATATCTCGCCCCAGGTTGTTATCCTTGGTCGCTTTAGCTGATGAGAGCGTGTCTGCCACGGGCAAGCCGAGGTTTTCGACGAACTGGGCAAGGCCATGGAAGCCCCTGACGATGGATTTCGACTTGAATTCGCCCGGGGCGATCATGTTGAACATGAGGACCTCGCTCCGCTTTTCCTCGTCGTCGGCCAGCCATTTCAGAGTGGCACGCAAGGCGGTCAACTGATCCAAGTCATCGATCCAGACAATCGGCTTTTCGCTAATCCCTGCCAGGAGTTTACGCTTTGTGTTGATGTTGCCAGCCGAAGGCACGTCATCAAATGAGGTGCCCTTGTAGAACTGCGCGCCGCCAAGGACAATGTGAGCCCCGATTTGGGGTACGTAGCCGTTGACCCAGAATTCCTGCGAAAACTGCGAGGACACAGAAATCGCTGTCGTCTCGGCCACGATTCCGGGCAGCGGCCACACGCCGGGGGCGGCTTCCGCACTCCACTTGATGTCGAGCGCCTCGGTCATCTTTTTGTCCACTTTTGCAATTTTGGCGATGTTACCCTGCGTGCTCTTGTCCGTCGCGCGTCGGGTCAGCGTCAATCGCTGCTTGAAAAGCTTGACGACAAGGCCGTGGAACTCCTCGTTCCTGCTGAATGCCCGTTCGTAGGCTATGCGAAGAAGGTCGTCGAGATTATGCGTATCCGGGCTGTCATCGACGATGTCTTCGCGCGTGGAAGCAACCGAAGTTGCCTCCTGTTCGCTTTCATCCTCCAGCTCGTCTTCTTCGCTCAACTCGAGGAAGTTTTCGACATCGACGTCCCGCACTGGTCCTTTGCGTTCGCGATCCAATAGCTCCAGTACCTTAGGCGGGGGCGACATGCTCTGCCGCGCCATCTTCAGCACCATGGAATGGAATGTGCGCACAATGCTTCTCGCATCGGTTTCTGAGAGGTCTACTCCCCATTTTTTCATGGATTCGCGAAGTTTCTTCACGAAGTCCGCGCGGCTATCCTTGGTAAAGGTGAAAACCGAAATGCGGCTACGGTCAATTTCACGATACAGGTTGAGGGCGATGACTCGCAAAACGAGGGACGAGGACTTTCCTGAGCCAGCTCCCGCAATGACGTAGGTAGCGGGATCGTCGGCGAGTATCATTTTCCATTGCTGGGGCTGTGGCGGATATTCAACCCGCGCTTCCACGTCGCGCATGAACTCGTCGCGAATTTGGCTCGTGAATCCGATGGGAGTTGGACTAACAACCCATTTTGCCCGCTCGCGCGCAGCCTCCCGTTCCTTACGTTCGGACTCTTCGGCAGCGGCACGAATTCGCTCGGCATGTTCGAGCCTTTCGAACTCCCGGCCTTCGGCAAATCCCCGCCTGTAGGATGCTTCGGCATTGGCTTTCAACACCTCCGCATCGCGATGCAGCGCGTTCTCGACCTCTTCCCGTTGCGTCCGACTACTTTCTCGCAATTCCTCTAACGCCATCCTCGAATTGCGTCGGACCGCGGCCAATTCGTGCTTATGCCTCTGCACGGATACGAGTGAAAGTACATCCAAAAAAGCATCGAATAGAGACATGAGAACCTAGTTTGCTAACTGATGGCAATATAGTATCGCAGGGCGGCGCTCGAGCCCAATCCTTCAAGGTCTGTAGGAAATGCCTACCGTGGTGGGAATATTGGAGGAATAATCAAGTGAAAACGACCCCGCGACTTCTCTCGGGGCCATTCAAGAGCAGCTGGTGCCAGAACGTCATGGCGCTCTGCCGTCGGAATTTATTTGGCTGGAGCCAGCGTTGGAAACAAGGCGCCCAGCATCCCATTGATGACCACATCGGCGCCCATGTCTTCGAACGCATTGGCCACGGCGAGCACGCCGCTGTCCTGTTCGGGGAATAAAACGACTACCGCAAGCCAGTTGCCATCGGAACCCTGGTGCACCAGTGCCGGTCCCTTGCGTCCGGCGATTGACGCTTGCACTCCCCAGTCGAGCCCTGCCCCACTACCCGGCTGGGCCGTCTGCATCAGCGTATAGCTGGCTGGCAGCAACAGCTTGCCCCGTCCTTTAGCGCCAGCCAACTGGTCGAGACTGAAACGCGCCCAGTCAGCGAGGCTCATGTGCAGGAATCCAGCCGGCGCATACATGTCCGGCACGCCATCGGCTTCCTGCTTGACCTCCAGTTTCGGCCTGCCTTTGCTGTGGCCGCGGATCTGGCCGTCGTGGGTCGCACCGCTACCTGCTGTGGCCATGCCTAGCGGCCCGAAGACTTCAGCCTGCATCAACTCGTCGTAAGGTTTTCCAGTGGCGCGTTCGGCAATGGCAGCCGCGATCAGGAATCCAGTGTTACTGTAACTAAAAGCCGAACGTGGCTTCCGCGCTGGTTTTTCCTTGAGTGCGGAAGTGATGTAAGCCAAGCGCTGCTGCGTTAACGCGCGGGTGTCTCCAAAGTAGGTGTTGAGAGCCTTGGTATTGCGCAGATCACGCGGTAGACCGGCTTTGTGTGATAACAGATCGATCAATGTAACCTGACGATATTCCGGCCGCATTGTCTTGGCGAGATCGGGCAGCATTTGTTCCAGGGACGCATCCCAAGACAGGGTTCCCCCTTCGACCAAACGCGCAACCATGGCCACCGTCATCACTTTGCCGGTCGAACCGATCACCCACGCGTCTTCCTGCGTGACGGCGTCCTCGCCGTCATTGCGGCGAACGCCAGCGACTGCCTGGTCTTCGACCTGCCCGTTCCGCATCACCAGCACGCCAGCAGCGGGGACCTTGGTGCCGGCCATGGCCCTGGCCAAGACGGCATCGAGCTTGTCCGCAGCACTAGCGGGCATTGCAGTGGTCAGGATCAGGGCCGCAGCGGCGGCGAGGAAGCGAAAGCGCATGTTCTCTCCTTCATGTTGGGCTATTGCCAATGAAACAAAGTCTACCGGCGATCCGATTACGCCCACCCATTACGTGCGACGAACTGCAATATCAGTCGCCTGAGCCGTCACTTTTCGATCGCAAACACGGCTTACGGAATAGAACGTCGCCAGGAGCGATCCCCAATCCTGTCTTCCGGAAGTCGCTGTATCTCAGGCCGCGCTTCCCTCACCTTGACCAAGCAATGCGTAGGTCTTTGCCCCGCGTGCTCCCACAACAAATTGCCAGTGGTGATTCGCTGGGTTTGCTCCAAAGGCTTGGAAGCGGAAAATATCCAAAGAGTGGGAATGTACTTCGTGCCAACGACTAAACAAAATGCTATCCTGTCTGTAATCCAAATCTTCCATCGAAAAATATGATCGAAATTGCAGGTCTCATTCTTGGCATTGTTGGCATTATCTTCGCCTTTGAAACACCACGACGTTGTGTCGTTGGTATTTTTGTTCGGGGATCGAAAATGCACTCTGACCGCGACCTTACAATTCCTGTAATTGATATATGCCGCAGGGGCATTTCAGTCAAAGAAATTGAGCCAAATAAATTACTTTTTGACATCCCTTATTGTGCTGGAAAGAACGCTAATGCTCATAATGTAAAGTTGCGAACTGCAGTTCTGCTCTGCGAGGGACCTGAAATCAAACTTCTTGCACCTTTTGGGGATGATTTCCCAGATGGGATTTCGCTGACCTACGAGTTGGGAAAATGTATTACCTACACCTTATCTCCCTTAAAATGCGAGCAGCTTCCGAATCTCTACATTGTAATTCGTGGGACGTACACCTCAGAGAAAAACGATAGAATCTTTCAAGTCTTCGATGTTTTCAAATTCAGTACTACCACAAATAGCTGGATTCGTACGTTAGGTGGAGAAGACAAACGAATTCGCGCATTCGTTAACGAAGACGGTTCGACTGAAGCCGCTAACGCATAAGCTCGTCATCACCTGCAAACCCCTTGCCATGCTAGCACTAGAATTGCTTTTTGATCAACTTTGAAGAGAAATTCAATGCACAAACATAGGATTGCAGTCGGAAGCAACCTCAAAGGCAAAATCGCAGAAATCGGCTTCTTTCTCGGCCATATTCTTCGGGTTTCGGACGCGATTGTCAAAAAGCGTCTATCTCAGGATTTTCCAATTAGCTCTGATCTAGATGAGCTTAACTTCTTTTTTAGCGCGTATCTTAACTCGATTCAAGCACTTAAAGATGCAAGCGAGCTAGCAATGGATATGAAAAATACTTGGGAAGAGCTTTCGCCAACGTACGGAAAATTCATCTATTACAGCCGAACCGCTACCACGCATGACGGATCACTCCCAATAAACGCGGGACAAGGGCTCCAGACCTACATCGTAGGCCCACTTCGACGTGTTGACAGCAAAGGAAAAGTCAAAGAATTTGAGCCGCCACTGGAAGACGCAGCAATGCTGAGCCGAAATATAGCCTGTGAAGTTCTTCAAAGCATTAAGGCCATGCTTATTGAGAAAGGGGCTGATATCCCATCCCCGAGTCATGCAGATCTTATTGACCATTTGGAGGCGTCGATTAACAGCGACAACTTCATACCGCACTTCGTGAAGCAAATGATGCTGGAAAACCGTGATGAAATCTCAAGCTCACTAAGTGCTGCTAACTTCAACTACGCACGTGACGCTCTAAGCGCAATTGAGACCGTAAGAAAACGATTTGAGCTGCCAATTAAGTGAGCCGCCACCTGCCCCGCTGCGCCCACAAAGGCCAGCCCCATGGCCTCCCCTATCCCCACTGCCCAAGCGCTTCACCACGGACCACTATGCGCAAATAAACGCCCCATGAAAAGCAAAAACCCAACCGGGTTAGGGCTGGGTTCTTGGCATGCTGCTGTATTCTGGCTCCCCGACCTGGACTCGAACCAGGGACCTGCGGATTAACAGTCCGTCGCTCTACCGACTGAGCTATCAGGGAAAAGAGGCCGCATTATATCGGCCCATTTCCGATTTGCCTAGTCTTGGCCATTCATTTTTTTTGAACCGGCCCCGAATCGGTGTTTTTCGCCATGCGGCGGTCGCAGACATCGACCTTCCAGGATTCCGGCCACTGCTCGTCCTCGATAGCGTCTCCCAGTTCCTGTCGCTGCTTAAGGTAAGTATCCCGATCATTGGCGCGGCAAGCGTAAGAGGCATACTTGTTGCGGTTGTGGACCTGGTCCGGATAGCGCCGCAGCATGTCTTCAAAGCCAGCCTTCATCCGCTTCCAGTTCGGATCGCCCGGCCGGCCAAACTCAAACTCATCGTCATAGTCCCGAATCCAGAACAAGCGCGCATACATGGCGCCGCCTTCACTCCGCTGCGACAGGCCGGCTGCCCGGCGCGCAAAGCGTTCGTATTCGCCTGGCGCCCCACCCCACTTGCGCTGCTTGGCGCGAGACATCGAAAAATGGATCTGCTGCGACTCCGGGAATGCCTTGACTGCGTCATCGTAAGCCGCGTCAAGGCGGTCCCGCGCGACGTTTGAATCAATCAGGACGTCGATGTAAGTGCTATGCCACAAAGGGCAGTTGCCCACCACCGCCTTGGCGTCCTCCAGCCTTGCGCGAGCCTTCGCCATCCTTTCGCGGAACAATTCCCAGGCTTCTGGCGGCACGCTGCCGGCATCCGCCGCCTCGGCCGTGCCAAGCGTATGCTTGCCAATACAATGCTTCGAGCAAAGCCTGCGCCGGCGAATCAGGCGACTTGCTGCGCCACGCGCGCAACGTCGTCCCCACGCCGCTCCAGTCCTTCCACGTGTAGAGCTGCCTCACGAATGTACGCGAAAACACCAGGATTTCCGGCTGCCCGTCGGGCAGGCGGGTGTCCTCCGCGCACGATGCCAGCAGCAGCCGGTCAAGTTGTTGGTAGTCTTGCTGGTGCCACATTGCCGTCAATGGCATGCCTCGCAACCAGATAATGGTCTCCATCAGACACAGCTTGCTGACCACATCGTCCTGGCATGGCGCATCCTTTGGGACGCCCGGCAAGACTGGCTTGGGCAATATCGCCTTCAGCAGAGGGGGCGCGGCGTTACAAGTAAAGCTGGCTGCACACAGTACGGCAATCGACAAAAGGCGGGCAAACGCATTCATTTGGCGGCTCCTTGCGGTGGCGTTCAGTCAGATTACCCTATCTCTTCCGAGCCGGAAAACAAAAAAAGCGGCCCGCAGGCCGCTTGTATTGATAAAGCCACGCGCTCGCGCGGCGGCTTTACCGGAGGATCAGAACGAACCCTTGAACTGCACGCCAAACTGACGTGGCTCGTTGACGAAGCCGGTCAGGTTGTTGAAGTCGATGGCGCCGGTGACGCGGCGCTGGTCGGTGATGTTGCGTGCAAAGGCTGCGACTTCATACTTGCCGCCGGCCCAGTTGTAGCCCACGCGCAGGCCGCCTTCGGTCAGCGGAGCGCCGGTGAATTCAACTGCTTCGTACAGGAAGAAGTTCACCTTCGAACGGTAGGACCAGTCGGTCACCACGAACAGGTTGCCTTCTGCCAGCGGGTAGTTGTAGCGGGCGTTCAGGTTGATGATCCACTTTGGAGCCTGCGGCAGCGCGTTGCCGTCGATGACCACGCGGCCGGACGAGTTGATCGGGTCCAGGATGGTGCACTGCGCGCACTTGTTCACGGACAGCGAAGGATCGCGGATCTCGGTGAAGTTGTACGAGGCGCTGGCGGACATCTTGAAGTCGTTGGTGATGAAGCCTTCGATTTCGCCTTCGATACCACGGCCCTTGGTCTTGGCAGCGTTAATCAGCTTGGTGACGTTGGAGTTGCCGCCAACAACGGTCAGCTGCTGGTTCTTCACGTCGTAGTCGTACACGCTCAAGGTTGCGCGTGCGCGGCGGTTCCACAGGTCGGCCTTCACGCCGGCTTCGATCGAAGTGATGGTTTCGGCGTCAGCCACGGTGATCGGCACCGCGGTGGAAGCGGCGGCGATCGATGGCGCGCGGAAGCCGGTTGCGTAGCGGGCGTACAGGCTGACATCGTTGTTCAGCTTATAGGTGCCGCTCAGGTCCCAGTTGAACTTGTCCTTGGATTCGGAAACCGACTTAGGACCAACCAGCGTGGTGCCGGTGGTTTCCAGGGTGTCGAAGTCCTTCTTGTCTTCGGTGTAGCGCAGGCCGCCGCGCACGGTGAACGCGTCGTTCACGGCGTAGTTCACGGAACCGAACAGCGCCCAGGCTTCGTTCTTCTGCTGCGATTTCACGCGCGAGGTACGGTCGCCGGCAACGTTGAAGTTATCCTGGCCTGCCACTGCCTTCTCGTCGAAGTAGTACACGCCTGCCTGCCAGTTCATCGGGCCGGTGTACTTGGACTCTACGCGGAACTCTTGCGAGTACTGCTTGATGTCCGGGACGAAGGCTGCGGTGGCAACCTGGAACGGCACTGCTGGCGCGTCGCCTGGATTGCCGCCGTCGATGTCGCCGCGCGAGTTGTAGCGAGCCACGGTCTCGTAGCCGGTGATCGAGTACAGCTTGTGCGCGCCCAGGTCCCAGCTCATGCGCACATTGGCGCCCTGGGTCTTCAGTTCCTGGTCTTCACGGCCGTTGATAGCGATCTTTTCCGGATCGAAGCCGTCGGCGAAGGTATTGGAACCCTTCTTGATGATATTGGCGCGGAACAGGCGCGAGCTGCCGGTGGTCTGGCGCTGGTGCACGTTGAACAGGGCGTTGAACACGCCGTTCGGCTGGTACAGCACCTGCACGCGTTCAGCGTGTTCGTTGTAGCCTTCCAGCGCATCTTTCTCGCCGGTGTAGGTGTTGTCGACGAAGTCGTCGCGGTGCTGGCGCAGGGTCGAGACGCGCAGGGCCCACTCTTTCGACAGCGGCACGTTGGCGGCGGCTTCCAGGTTGACGGTAGCGTCGGTAGCGTAGGAAACGTTGTAGAAGCCTTCCACGCCACGCAGGCTTGGCTTGGCCGATTCGAACTTGACCACGCCGGCCGGGGTGTTACGGCCGAACAGGGTGCCTTGCGGGCCGCGCAGCACTTCCACGTTGGCCAGGTCGAACATCGGGTAACCCTTCAGGATCGGGTTTTCCTGCACGACGTCGTCGTAAATCAGCGAAACCGGCTGCGAGGCGAACACGGCGAAGTCGGCATTGCCGTAGCCGCGAATGTAGAAGCGCGGGAACACACGGCCGGTCGACGATTCGACGTTCAGCGATGGCGTCTTGCCCGCCAGGACGCGGATGTCCTGGCCGCCGGACAGCAAAATGTCCAGTTTTTCGGCCTTGATCGAGGACACGGACACCGGCACGTCGCGGATATTCTCGGCGCGGCGCTGTGCGGTAACGGTCACTACTTCCATTTGGCCGGCTGGGGCCTGGGTTGCTTCCTGGGCCATGGCGGCCATCTGCACAGTAGCCAGGCTCACCAGCACGTGCATCTTGGACAACTTCATCATGTTCTTTCCTTGTGGGCGGTTTGATGGATGTCCCCTATTCTCCCCACAGGTTGCGGTCTGTCGCCGCAAAATAGCGGGCATTATATACCCACTATAATTTTTAGACACTATTCCGTGACCGTCAGCGTGCTATTGGAGGCTCCAGCATAGAACACCACCAGCTTGAGCGGAACCTTGCCAACATTGCGGCCGTTATGCAGCGTATTGACCACTTCCGCCAGCGCCTGGCCCGCCTTCAGGTGCTTCACCGAGCCATCCTTCAGGCTCACTTCCAGTTCGCCTTCCAGGATATAGGCAAACGAGGCAACGGGATGCAGGTGCCAGCCCGTCTCCGCTCCGGGAGCGATCTCGATCAGCATGGCCGTCACCTCAGCCTGCCCGTTCGGGTATGCCAGCGCTGCACCATTCCAGCTCGTAGGCGTCTGCAGCAATCTGGTGACTTTGACGGAAGCGCTCTGTTCCAGCGCAAAAGCAGGCTGGGCAGCGAGGAGGGAGATCGCTGTAACGGTTGTGGCGAAAATTTTCATGGATGGCTCCGGTTGGTAGATGCCGTATGATAGGCACAAGCCAAATAAAAAAGGCTTTGCGAGCGATCGCAAAGCCTTTTTTAATGCGGTGCCAAGAGGTTCAAGCCAGCGCTTCCTTCGCCGCTTCTTCCGGCGTCAAGCCGTCATAGAACAGGTCTGTGAACCACTCAATCTGTTCTTCGATATGGTCCTGGGCCTGCTCCACCGTGGCGCCGCCCTTGACCAGGAAACCTTCCACCTCGATGCACCACTGGATCAGTTCCAGGGTTTCCGGATCGAGTTCTTCTTTCTTTTTTGCCATGTCATCCTCCCGCGCAATGCAAAAAGCCCAACCGAATGGCCGGGCTTTCAGTACCAAGCCATTTTACCACCTACGCCCGCATTAAACGCCTGTCGGCGGCGGTCTGCGGGCACATGCCATGCAGCGGGACTGGGGGACGCCGCTGCGGTTCGACGATGCCTTCGTCGTTATCGAGCAGATTGATCAGCGATGCCAATACCAGTTTTTCGTCCGGCGATTCAGCCTGCAATGCAAGGTCGCGCGCAAGGTCGCGCAAGCGCCATTGCAGTTCCCGGCTCGCCACGTCCTTTTCGAATAGAAGAAGGCTGTCGGATGCAGCACCGAATGGCATGGGCTGCAAATAACCATCCAGGCCGGTACTGACGAAGGCGCGCTGGATCTTGCGCACGCGCTCCTGCGTCGCTCGCAAAAGTTTGCAGGTTCGCTCGGATTTCGCCGCCGGGCCATCAATCAGGCGCTCGCCCAGGTTAAGAATGGCCGCAATGCGTGCATACAAACCCGGCACGCTTTCGCCTGCCCGCCAGGCCGCTAACTCCGGCGCCACGACACCGTGCGGGCACTGACGCAAGGCGCCTGAAACGGCAGCCAACAGTTCCGGCGCTTGCTCACCCGGCACGATTTTCAGCGCCAGCTCCGCGCGTTCCAGCGCATGGTCTTTTAGCAACAGCCCGGCGATCATTTCGGCCACGGCGACTGCCTGCCCCGGGCCGCTAATCTGTTGGCCGCAGACCTGCCTTGGATAGCCCGTGCCGTCGTAACGTTCATGATGTTCAGCCACCGCACGCCCGACAGATGGCGGGAAGGATTCCAGCTGGTCGATCAGCATCTGGCCGGTGCGAGGGTGTACCACGACGTGCGCCCATTCATGCGGCTGCAAGCGCTTGCCGCGCGTAAGGAAACGGGGGTCGACATACAGTTCGCCGATATCGTGCAGCAGGCCGGCCAAGCCCGCCGCCAGCTGGTCCTGTTCATTGAGGTGCAAAGTCTTGGCCATGCAAATGGAAAGCATGCTGACCAAAACCGCATGTTCGAGCGATGGCCCGCCGGCCTTGTCCGACGCGGTCAACATCAGCGCCATCGCATTGCCAAACTCCATATGCTGCAACACCTGCAGGGGCGAATTGCCGCCAGCCGGCACGCAGCGCAGAAGGCTGGACACGGGAGCACTGACATCGGCCAGCCTCTCGGCCACTTGGGCAACGACCCGTGAATCCACGCCATCGGCGATACGGATTGAAGCTTCGAAGGGCCGCATCAACTTATGTGCGATCAGTTTTTCGCGCAAGACTCGCGTGACGCGCGTGCCCTTCGACACCAGCTTCATGCCGCGCACATCGAGGATGTCGACAATCACCTCAACCGACATCTGTTCGGCAACGTCCATCACCTTGTCCAGGTAATGGGTGTTCACCGAGGCGTTGATGTGAGTGGGTTTCATGTCAAATATCCAATCGTCAAACTTCACAAACTATCATATCACAAGTTTCCGCACGGCACTATTTATTTCTTTTTGATAATTTTGAAATGTTTGCAGGTTGGAACGATGTGCAAGAGAATGTCGAGCGAAAAATAAAAAACTAGCCGCACCAGTGGAAGCCGGTGTAATTCCGACTTCATTCAAACTGACTTCTGGACTGGTTTCCGAATACAGAGCAGAAAGACCATCTCATGTTATCGACCGCTATTAAGGGCCGGTGCACAGCCGTTTTGCTTGCGCTACTCTGCGCCAGTGCGGGCGCGCAGGAAAGCAACCACCCTCCCCAGTTCCTGCGAGATCCCGTCCTGGGCCTGCGGTTTCGAGCCGACGCCAAGCTTGATCTTTTGCCTGAGGATATACGCGCACTGTGCATGCCAATGGCCGACAATGAAACCTGGGCCACGCGCGAATGGATATTCGGTGTAGCAACGCATTCCACAGCGACGTATTACCTCGTTAACGGGTATTCCAAACGCCGCAACCCCAAGCCAGGCCAGCGCCTGTATTTTCAGCACATTGACGGCGGCGTTTATAAGGTCGCCGGCAAGGAATGCAATGGCGATCCGGCGCGAGAAACGTTTGTGGCGCGCGACCCAAAGCAGATTCCAAGAGAAGTACTACAAGAACTCGCCCAAGATCTGGTAACCCGCCTGGCACGCGCCGCCGGAAGCACACAACGACTGCGTGCAGAAATCAAGAAGCAGCGCATCGACTTTCATCGATTGTCGCCCGAGATGCAAGAAGCGTTCAAACCCTACTTTGGGCCCGCACATTAAGCCTGTCGGCGGCAGCCCACCCTGGGGCAGTCGTGTGAGTGGCCGGTCTATGTTGAAAAATATCGCCGGGCTTTTACCGAGAAACCGAAGGCGTAAATCCAGTAAATAAAGACAAGGAAAACGACCACCGCAAGCGAGATCCAAAGCGGCGCGCCGTCGCCCGAGCCTGCGACGCTGAATGCGATGCATAGCAAGCTCGAAGAGACGCCAAGCGCAGCAATGAGTATGACTGCGACAAACTCGCACAAGCGATTACGGCGGTATCCGCAACAACCGCCCCCCATCGCTAACAGCAGTACCACGCGGGGAGCGATGCCTTCCGCGATACTTTTACCACTTTCCAACCGTACCGGATCAAATAGCTGGAAGAAGCCGAGGAGCGCTACCAGCACTGCTATCCAGGCAAAAAACCTGTACATTGAAACTGCCACCGGTTTGGAAGGAAGCAGATCGTGCTCCGCCTGCACAGCGGCGCTTGGCTGGGAATATGGATTATCGGTCACGGTACGGTCTTCCAGTAGTCGAGAAAAGAAACGACACCATGAAAAAAGCCCAACCGGTGAAGGCTGGGCTTTTCAGTGTTCTGGCTCCCCGACCTGGACTCGAACCAGGGACCTGCGGATTAACAGTCCGTCGCTCTACCGACTGAGCTATCAGGGAAAAGAGGCAATATTATAACCGTCGTTCCTGCTTTTGCAAAGCCTATTTTAGATCACATGCCGAGGGACTTCAAAAGCTCGTCGGCGTCATCCGACGAGATGGCCTCGGCCGGTGCTGCAGCAGCCTGGGCAGCCTGCTCGCGCTCCAGCAGGGTATCCGGATCTTCGGCCTCGGTCTTCTCGAAATCATGCAATTTAATAAACTCGGTGCGGTCGATCGCCAGTTCGAGGTAGAAGATATTGTTACGCTCGGTGAAGAAGGACACGCGGCGCATTTCCGGACGGTCGAGCGGGGTATCCACGCTCAGCGTCACCTGCTTGTTCAGCACCAGCATTTTCGGCTGGTTCTGGGTAATGTTGGTGTGCAGTTCGCTGCGTACCTTGCCAGTGAAGTCGCCAACGATCTGGTTCATCAGCTCGCCCATGATGTTCGCCACTTCGTCGGAAGTGAAAGAACTGGCCAGTTCGGATTTCGGCATGCCCATGCTGAGCATGTAGCGTTCGTAAATCTCCATCGCCGCTTCGGCCGAGAAGTTCAGTACAACCAGGCCGGTAAAGCCGCCGTCGAACAGCACGAAGCAGCCAATATCAGGTTTCAGGCCGACCTTGGTAATACGCTGCACCATGGCCGAGTAGGTAATCCGGCTTTGCGACGCCACGTTCAGCACGCGGGTGACCGACGAGCACAGGGTGGTCAGCAAGTCCTCGGTTCCGTACACCACCCGTTCTTCTTTTGTAATCATTCTTCAAATGCTCCGGATTAAATCTGATAGATAACTTGAAGAATAACTGATTCCACCCCAAAAGCAAAAAAGCTTATGTCCAGTTTGCCAACATTCAGTCTCATCCTTGCAATATCCAGGCCGCCCGCCCCTTGCCATCCAGCTTCAAGGAACGCTTCTCGCCGCGGTAGCGCACGCTGACGCTCTCGCCTGGCTTGCCGCGCAGCGCCAGGCGCCGCAGGCGCCCGCCGGACCACTCGACGTCGGCTTCGACTCCGCCGCGGGCACGGATGCCACGCATATTCCCCTCCGGCCACGCCTTGGGCAGCGCCGCCAGCACGTGGATTTCATCGCCCCAGGATTGCAGCACCATTTCGATGATCCCCGCCGCGCCGCCGAAATTGCCGTCGATCTGGAACGGAGGATGGGCGTCAAACATGTTCGGATAGGTGCGCTCCGGCCCCAGCAAGCCAAGCAGAATGGCGTGCGCGCGATCACCCTCCCCCATCCGTGCCCACAGGGCCAGCCGCCATGCGGTGGCCCATCCAGTCGATTTGTCGCCCCGCGTGTTCAGCGTGATCATCGCCGCCTGCACCAACTGCGGGGTGTCGCGCACGTTCGCCTGGCTGGACGGATAGATGGCATACAGGTGGGATACATGGCGGTGTTTCTGCTCCGGCGCCCCGGCATCCCAGTCTTCCAGCCATTCCTGGAACTGGCCTTGCGCACCAATGCGGTCCACGGGCAGGCGCGCCATCGTTGTCTCCAGTACGCGCCGCAGTTCGGCGTCGTCCTCCCTCAGCAGCACCTGAGCGGCCAGCGTGTTGCGGAACAGGTCGCGCAGTATCTGCCGGTCCATGGCAGGGCCCGCGCAAATCGCAACGCCCTTGTGATGCTGGTTTTCCGGCGAGATCGAAGGCGATGTCACCAGGCCCCTGCCCTTCGGATCTTCCACCAGGGTATCGATGAAGAACAGGCATGCGCCCCTCATCAATGGGTAGAGACGGCGCAACCAGGCCTCGTCACGCGAATAATCATAATGATCCCAAAGCGTATTGCACAGCCATGCGCCGCCGGTTGGCCAGATTCCCCACAACGGTCCATCGATTGGCGCACTGCCGCGCCACAGGTCGGTGTTGTGGTGGGTGACCCAGCCGCGTGCACCATAAGCCTTGCGCGCCGTGATGGCGCCGGTCACAGCAAGACCCTCGACCATGCGCAGCACCGGCTCCACGCATTCGCCCAGGTTGGCCGGCCCCGCCGGCCAGTAATTCATCTGGGTGTTGATGTTGATTGTGTACTTGCCGCCCCATGGCGGATTGGTACCCTCGTTCCACAGGCCCTGCAGGTTGGCCGGTTCGCTGCCGGGGCGCGAACAGGAAAGCAGCAGGTAGCGCGCATATTGCACGTACAGCGCAGCCAACGTCGGGTCGGGCTGCGATTCCGCGGTGGCGATACGTTCGCTGGTCGGGCGCACATCCTGTCCTTTGCCCAGCCGGATCGAGAACCGGCGGAACAGTGACTGGTGCGAATTCACATGCTCCTGCCGCAAGAGCGCATAAGGCTTTTGCGCCGCCCCTGCGCAATCGCGGCGCACCCGCGCTACAGGATCGCCGCTCGTATCGGCAAAATTGACGTAGCTGGTAGCGGCAGCCACCAGCAGCGTCACAGTGCGCGCACCACGCACCTGTAAACGGTCGCCGGCCACGATTACCTGGCCGTCTGCGATCGCCTGCACCCGCACCGCGTAGCGCAGCGCGCCCGGAATGCCGGAAGAATCATTATTGCGTCCCTCTACCAGCAGCGCGCCATCGCCATCGGCGCCGATTGCCAACTGGGCCGGGCGCGCCGCCTCGTTCAGGTCTTCGCGCAACTCCACCGGCGCTTGCGTAGCACCATACTTGACCTGCGCCGGATGGCGATAGCCAAGATCGAAATCCAGCACGCCTTGCGTAGCGGTCAGCCGGGCCACGATTACCTGCGCGGGAGCGCTGGCAAATACTTCGCGCGTGTAGCGCACCTTGCCTGCCGCATAGCTGGTGTGGACCACGGCTGAATCGAGGCCAAGGGAACGGCGGTATACCGATGGCGCCGCAGGCGCGCCGATAAAGTCGATCAGCAGGTCGCCGGCAGAGCTGTAGGGCATCTGCTGGTGGGAGATCATGGTGCTGCCGCACAGGTCGTGGGCTTCCTTGAACCTGCCCTGATCGATCAGGGTGCGCACTTGCGGCAGCGCAGCCTGGGCGGTGGGCATGTTCGGGTCATGCGGGCCGCCTGCAAACAGGGTATCTTCATTGAGCTGCAGGCGTTCCTGCCCCACGCGCCCGTACACCATGGCGCCCAGCCTGCCGTTACCGACCGGCAGCGCCTCTACCCATGGCCCTGCCGGACGCGCATACCAAAGCTCCAGATCTTCGCGCTTGCCGCGCGCCGTGGCACTCACTGCGGCACCCGCGAGCCCTGGAAATGCCGCCGCCATGCCGAGCGAGACCATCAGGTGCCGCCGCCTGGAATTCACGCCCATCCTGCCTCCGTTCTTGTTAGTATGGGCAAATTATCCTCGTGCCTGACAGCGGCAAAGCTATGACTTATTTAACGCGAACTATGCCTATTGGGCCAGGTTGGTGCGCGCACCGGCGGTGGCAATCGCCTTGGCCTTCACGTCGGCGCCGGCAATCGGGGTATAGGAATAGCCGGTCGGGCCATAGGACTGGGTGCTGCCCCAGTTAGTGGCATTGACCGCGCCGCTCGGGGTGTCCCAGGTAATGCCGCTGCCAACATAGTTGTTGCGCAGCTCCCAGTAACCGATACGGCTGCTGTCGCGCGACGTGACCGGGTTCTTCACGTTCTCGAAGTAATTCGCTTCGATCAGCGAAATGCCGTCCATGCGAACGTTGATGCCGGACGTTTGCACGTCATTGAAGTAGTTGTTGAAAATGTGGCTCATGCCGAAACGCTGCAACGGCAAGCGCGACTTGACGTGCTCGAAGCGGTTGTTGTGGTAGGTGGTGCGGGCGTTGGCGTTGGCCGTATCGCTGTCGCTGTAGCCGTTCAGGGCCACCTTCTGGTAGTTGTACACGTGGTTGTACGACACCGTGATGTGGTGCGCGCCCTTCTTCATGTCGATGCCGCCATCGAACGACGCATCGCCTGCGCCTGGGCAGGAAGTCAGCGAAGCGAAGATGGTGTTGTGGTCGATCCAGATATTGCTTGGCTGGCCGGAGGACATGCCCTCGATCGATATCGAATCGGCCGCCTCGCCGCCCTGCAGCAGGCCGATCATCATGTTCTGCACAATCACGTTGTGCGCATTGCCGGCGATGTGGATGCCAAAGTTGGCGCTCGAATCGCTGGCGCCGATGATGGTGATGTTGCTCTTGTTCTTGATCTCCAGCGTCTGCGCCGGCTTCTGCCACTGCGCGCACACGTCGGTGATGGTGTTGTAGTCGAATTTGCCGGTATACCTCAGTACCAGGCCGGAGTTATCGGTGTAGGCGTTGATCTTAGCCTGGGCATCGGTCAGCGTGGCCACATTGACCGGGGTCTTGCTTCCACCGCCAGTGGTGGCGGCGCCATAGCCGACGGGTCCAGCAACTGCAGAGGTGGCTGCCGCGATAGCGGCCGCCAGGAAGACTACCTTGAGTTGATTAACTTTCATGCGCTTGTCTCCTGTGCTTTCTGGTTTGAGGAGCGCACAGGATGCATTTATTCCAACAGCGCGTCAATTGGCCTGACCAAAATACAACAATCGGACTTACCGCATTAATTTTGGTCCGACCAATATCCAAAGGCAAATAAACTTGGCGGTATGCTATCGTTGAAAAATGAGAAAAATCCTGATCGCCCTGCTTCTGCTGTCCGCCCTGCCCGCAAAAGCCGAGCGCGCCGCCGACATCGACCGCCTGGCCGAGCGTTACCACTCCCTCGGCCAACTGGATGGAGCTGTACTGGTCGCCGACCATGGAAAAGTGGTTTATCACCGCGCCTTTGGGCTGGCCAACCGCGAATGGAAAATTCCCCACACCACTGACACCGTTTTTCGCGTCGCCTCGCTGACCAAGCAATTCACCGCGACCCTGGTCATGCAACTAGCGGAGCAAGGCAAGCTGCAGCTGGACGACCCGATTGGTAAATACGTGCCCGAACTTGATTCGGGGATTGGCAAGCGCGTCACGCTGCACCAGTTGCTGAACCACACTTCCGGCATCGTCGACTACGCAAATTTCCCGGGCTTCTGGGCTAACCGCCTTGGCGAAAAAGTGCCGAAGGCCGATCTCCTCGCGATCATGAACCGCCCGCTGGAATTCGAACCCGGCAGCCAGGGCCACTACAGCAGTTCCAACTACACCCTGCTCGGCTGGGTCATCGAAAAGCAGACCGGAAAGACGTACAGCGAAGCCCTGGATAGCATGATCCTGCGCCCAGCCGGCATGCAGCGCACAGCATATGACGCGCCGGACCGCATCATCCCGCGCAAGGCATCCGGCTATGTGCGTGCCCTCGGCGAATACCGTCCCGCTGATCCGCTCTGGATTCCGAACGTCGGCGCCGGCGGCGGCGTCGCCAGCACCACCGGCGACTTCTTCAAGCTCGATCGCGCCCTGGCCGGCAACGCGCTGCTCAAGCCCGAATCAAAACGGCAGATGTTCACCGCCTATGTCAAGGACGATGTGTGGGGCGATCTCGGTTATGGCTACGGCTGGCTGGTTGGAACGCGCACCATTGCCGGCAAGCCGCGCCTGGTACACGAGCACGGCGGCAACGCCAACGGTTTCCGCACGTTGGTCACGCGCTATCCGGAAGACGGCAAGCTGGTTGTCATCTTCCTCAACGAAGGCAATGGCAACAAGGGGCCGGAGATTTATCGGATGCGCCGCGATTTCACCGACGTACTGTATGGCCAGGCCGTTGCGCAACCCAAGCCCTCTTTGAATGATGTGCTGGCTGCAGAAATTCGCCAGGCCGGCGCCGACGCGGCATTGGCGCGCTTCAAGTTCTTGCTGGCGCAAAGCGACACGCCGGAGGACGGCAATGCGTTGAACCGCCTGGCCTACCAATACGCCGAAGCCGGACAAGCGGCGACCGGCATCGCTATCCTCCAGCGCGCAAGCGAGCTTTTCCCGCGCGACGGCAACCTGCATGACTCCATGGGAGAGCTGTACCTGGCGCTGGGCGAGAATGCCAAGGCCATTGCGGCCTATCAGCGTGCGCTGCAACTGGATCCCGGCAATACGAACGCTGCGGCCATCCTGAAAAGGCTCCAGCCCGAATAGGACGGATCAGTACCGGCCCTGGCAAGTCGGGTATTTATTGTCCATCTATTGTCCATCACGTAGGAATTGGTGAGTGTCTTCCTGGACTGGTTGACCGCCGGAAGTGTTGAAATAAGGATGGCCACATGAAGTTACCTTAGCGACCACACTAATTAACTTTCATCAAATGTAGCACTTACTAATGCAACTAAATTGGGCACAGATGTTGCGACAGGGCGCAATGCGGCCCTGAAATGCAAAAAGCCCAACCGGTTAAGGCTGGGCTTTTCTATATTCTGGCTCCCCGACCTGGACTCGAACCAGGGACCTGCGGATTAACAGTCCGTCGCTCTACCGACTGAGCTATCAGGGATCATTCTCTGACCGCGTTGCGATCAGAGAGCAGCATATTAAAGGACCTTGGCGATGGCGTCAACTACCACATCAATATTCTTCGAGTTCAGCGCTGCAACGCAGATACGGCCGGTGTCCACAGCATAGATCGACTGCTCGCGCAGCTTGCCCACCTGCTCCTTGGTCAGGCCGGAATACGAGAACATGCCGACCTGCTCACGCACGAAGTCGAAATCGTGGCCAGGCGCCTTGACCTTCAGCTTCTGCACGAAGGCCTCGCGCATTTCCTTGATGCGCACGCGCATGCCGGCCAGTTCGTCTTCCCACATCTGGCGCAGCTCTGGGGTTGCCAAGGCGGTTGCCACTACCTTGCCGCCGTGGACCGGTGGGTTGGAGTAGTTGGTACGCACCACGCGCTTCAGTTGCGACAGCAGGCGCGAAGCTTCTTCGGCGGATGCAGCCACCACGCTCAGGGCGCCCACGCGTTCGCCATACAGCGAGAAGGATTTGGAGAAAGAGTTCGACACCAGCAGCGCCACGCCAGTCGCGGCGAAGCGGCGCACTACGGCGCCATCTTCCGCAATGCCGGCGCCGAAGCCCTGGTACGCCATATCCAGGAACGGCACCAGGCCGCCGGCGACTACAGCGGCGATCACCTCATCCCACTGGGACTGGGTCAGGTCGGCGCCGGTCGGGTTGTGGCAGCAAGCGTGCAGCACGACGATGGAGCCGCGCGGCATGGCCTTCAGGGCAGCCAGCATGGCGGCGAAGTTCACGCCATGGGTGGTCTCGTCGTAGTAAGCGTAGTTGTTGACTTTGAAGCCGGCGCTTTCGAACAGCGCGCGGTGGTTTTCCCAGCTTGGATTGCTGATGTAAACCTCGGAATCCGGCGAGAAGCGCTTCAGGAAGTCGGCGCCGAGTTTCAGCGCGCCGGTACCGCCCAGTGCCTGCACGGTCACCGCACGTTTCTCTTGAATTACGGCGCTGTCGGCACCAAATACCAGCTCTTGCACGGCCTTGTCGTATGCGGCCAGGCCTTCGATCGGCAGGTAGGTGCGTGGGGCGTGCTGTTCGATCAGGATTGCTTCCGCCTTTTCCACGCACTTCAGCAGCGGCACTTTGCCATTGTCGTCATAATAGACACCTACGCCCAGGTTAATCTTCGCTGGGTTAGTGTCTGCATTAAAGGCTTCGGTGATGCCGAGGATCGGGTCGCGCGGGGCCATCTCGATGGCGCTGAATACGGAAGGGTTCGTCATGATAAGTTTAGTAACGTTTGAAGGCGGGTCGATGCAAAAGCAGGCCGGCACCCGAACAAAATCCGGTCAGGGCCGCTGACAATCGCATATTCTATCAAAGGTCTGCAGTAATGTCTGATTCCCAAAATACCAGTGCCCCGGCTTCGGAAGTTATCACTTTCCCGGATTCGCCTTACCGGCTGCACCAGCCCTTCCCTCCCGCCGGTGACCAGCCGACCGCCATTGATGGCTTGTGCGAAGGAATTGAAGACGGCTTGTCGTTCCAGACCCTGCTCGGGGTGACGGGTTCCGGCAAGACCTACACCATGGCCAATGTGATCGCCCGTATGGGCCGTCCGGCCATCGTGTTCGCGCCGAACAAGACGCTGGCCGCGCAGCTGTATTCCGAATTCCGTGAATTCTTCCCGGAGAACGCGGTCGAGTACTTCGTGTCGTACTACGATTACTACCAGCCGGAAGCCTACGTGCCGCAGCGCGACCTGTTCATTGAAAAGGACTCGTCGATCAACGAGCACATCGAACAGATGCGCCTGTCCTGCACCAAGTCGCTGATGGAGCGGCGCGACGTAGTGATCGTGGCGACCGTGTCGGCCATCTACGGTATCGGTAATCCGAACGAATACCACCAGATGATCCTGACGCTGCGCGCCAAGGACCGCGTGTCGCAGCGCGACATCATCGCGCGCCTGATCCAGATGCAGTACACGCGCAATGAGATGGACTTCGGCCGCGGCACCTTCCGCGTGCGCGGCGACACCATCGACATTTTCCCGGCCGAACACGCCGACCTGGCGGTGCGCCTGGAAATGTTCGACGACGAGCTGGAATCGATCCAGCTGTTCGATCCGCTGACGGGCAAGGTCAAACAGAAGATTCCGCGCTTCACCGTCTACCCAGGCTCGCACTATGTGACGCCGCGCGCCACCGTGCTGCGTGCGATCGAGACCATCAAGGAAGAACTGCGCGAGCGCCTGGAATTCTTCCGCCGCGAGAACAAGCTGATTGAGGAACAACGCCTGGAACAGCGTACCCGCTTCGACCTGGAGATGATGTCTGAAGTCGGCTTCACCAAGGGCATCGAGAACTACTCGCGCCACCTGTCCGGCGCCAAGCCGGGCGAACCGCCGCCAACCCTGGTCGACTACCTGCCGCGCGATGCGCTCATGTTCCTGGACGAGTCGCACGTGCTGATCGGCCAGTTGTCAGCCATGTACAACGGCGACCGTTCGCGCAAGACCAACCTGGTGGATTACGGCTTCCGCCTGCCATCGGCACTGGACAATCGACCGCTGAAGTTCGAGGAGTTCGAGTCGAAGATGCGGCAGACGGTTTTCGTCTCCGCCACCCCGGCCGAGTACGAGAAGAAGAACGCCGGCGCCGTGGTCGAACAGGTGGTGCGTCCAACCGGCCTGGTCGACCCGCAAGTGATCGTGCGCCCTGCCCGTACCCAGGTCGACGACCTGCTGGGCGAGATCAACGACCGCATCGAGAAGAATGAACGCGTGCTGGTCACCACGCTGACCAAGCGCATGGCGGAGCAACTGACCGAATACCTGGGCGACCACGGCATCAAGGTGCGCTACCTGCACAGCGATGTGGATACCGTGGAGCGCGTGGAAATCCTGCGCGACCTGCGCATTGGTACCTTCGACGTGCTGGTGGGGATCAACCTGCTGCGCGAAGGCCTGGACTTGCCCGAAGTATCGCTGGTGGCGATCCTGGATGCCGACAAGGAGGGCTTCCTGCGTTCCGAGCGCTCACTGATCCAGACCATTGGCCGGGCGGCGCGTAACCTGAACGGTGTGGCGATCCTGTACGCGGACAACATCACCGACTCGATGAAGCGCGCGATCGATGAAACCGAACGGCGCCGGGCCAAGCAGATTGCCTATAACGAGAAGATGGGCATCACGCCGCGCGGCGTGAAGAAGATCATCAAGGATCTGATCGATGGCGTCTACAGCGCTGCGGCCCGCGAGCAGTTGGAGGTATCCGAGGAAGCCGCGAAATACGAGGCCATGAGCGAGAAGCAGATCAGCAAGGAGATCAAGCGGCTCGAGAAGCTCATGCTGGACCACGCGAGGAACCTGGAGTTCGAAAAGGCGGCACAGGTGCGGGATCAGTTGCACCACCTCAAAGAGCAGCTGTTCGGCGCGCCTGGCGCCGATGCGCTTTAAAACCGGTAAACCTGGGTCTGACCCAGAGGGTCAGACCCGGGACTTTCGACGAAGATCAAAGGCGCACAACCAAACCCGTACGGTTTCAGGAAGGCTGCTTGACGATCCGCAGGTAAGGCTTAGGCGCCTTCCACCCGCCTGGGAACAATCCCTTGGCATCATCATCGCTGACCGAGCCAGCGATAATCACATCTTCCCCATCCTTCCAGTTCACCGGCGTGGCCACCTTGTGCTTGGCGGTCAGCTGCATCGAATCGAGCACGCGCAGGATCTCATCGAAATTACGGCCGGTGGTCATCGGATAGGTCAGCATCAATTTGATCTTCTTGTCCGGGCCAACGATGAATACCGAACGCACGGTCGCATTGGTGGCAGCGGTGCGGCCATCCGCAGTACCCGGCTCCTCAGCCGGCAGCATGTTGTACAGCTTTGCCACATTCAGGTCCGTATCGCCAATCATCGGATAGTTCACCTTGGCGCCCTGGGTTTCTTCGATGTCGGAAGCCCACTTGCTGTGGTTCTCGACCGGGTCGATCGACAAGCCGATGATCTTGGTATTGCGCTTGGTGAACTCCGGCTCGATCTTGGCCATGTAGCCCAGCTCCGTGGTGCAAACCGGCGTGAAATCCTTCGGATGCGAGAACAGGACGGCCCACTGGTCGCCAATCCATTCATGGAAATCGATCGGGCCCTTGGTAGTCTGGGCCTTGAAATTTGGTGCGGTATCGTTGATGCGCAGGGACATGACAGCTCCTTTAATGATTGGCATGGCGGGATCAATATCGTGCCACGCCGTCATTATCAAAGCAACATGTTTAGTCCAGAAGTTTGCCAAACAGCGAGACGCCATCGCCGATCAGGTCGATGACATCCAACCCCGTCGCCACGCCATCGATGACGTCCGACGCTGCGCTGCCCTGGGCCTGCGGGCGCGGTGCGGGATGCTGTGCAAGGCGCTTGCGTGCCTCTTCCATGCGCGCATGTTCAGCGTCGCGTTGTGCGATCATTTCCGGTGCAAGCCTGGCCTCGGCAGGCAGGTCGGCGCCGCAATACAGGCAGCGGGCCACGCAGCGATTCAAAATGCCCCGGTTGCAGCCCGTGCAGCGGAACATGGGTTCAAGTTGTTTCATGCCGGCATCTTATCATGCACCAGCACTGCGCCGACCAGGTCTCCCTGCGCAACCAGTACCGAGCGCCCTTGCGCATCCAGCGCAAACAGGCCGCGGCCGTTGCTGTAGACAATGGTGCCGCCCGGCGTCATATCAAACGAACTCACATTGTTCGCCACCACCGCCTCGCCACCGCTGCGCGTGCGGCGCATCAGCTGCCACGACGACGGCACCAGCGAAGGAATGCCGCCGATGCTGGCTTCCTGGCGCAGCGCACGCTCGGCGTCGATACGCTTGCCCTGCAAGACGATGTTTTTCATGTCCGCCTGCATCGGCATGCCGCTCGCACCGGTCAGCGGCTTGCGCGAGTACATCAGCGAGAAGAAATTCAGGTAATGGAACACGGCGCGCAGCAGCCGGAATGGGAAGAACAGCGTATCCAGCACTACATTGCCGGCGTTGTACTGCGGCGGTTCATAAGGACGGCGAATGAAGAACAGCACCCCATCCGGCGCCACGCGTGGGGACAGGAAGTCGTAGCGCGGATCTTCCAGCACCGGCGTAACGCGGCCGGTCGCGGTATTCAATTCCTGCAGCGTCACATGGCCCGTTGCGGCCCAGCCGCCGTGCTGGTCGCGTCCAATCGCTGCGGACTGGTAGATGACTTTGGTCTCGTCACCCGGCACGGGCGCAGGCGCGGAATCGATCGTATCTCCGCCGGTGAGTTCGCGCAGTCCATCGCCATTGCTGCGCATGGTCGCAATATGGCTGGCGCCACCACGCGCCCGCAGCGTGCAGACAATCGTCTCGCCGGACGGCGACAGGCACAAATCATCGAGCTGCAATTGCTGGCGATGCAGCAGGCGTTCTTCCTGCCCGCTGGCGGTGTCGTAAGCGAACAGCCCGCCCATGCCATGGTCTGCCTGGAAGTACAGCAGTTTGCCGTCGCCGGTGAACAGTGCCGACGAAATCAGGAAAGGATCGGTCTGATGATCGAAGTCGCGGTAATTGCCTTGCGCGGCGACACCGAAGGCAGTGTCCTTCTTCCACGCGTTCTTTTCGCGGCTGCGTTCCGCGCGGTCCATCGCCTGCTGCGCATAAGGGCTGGAAATCTCCTGCACTGCGCCATAACCGCCCTGCACGAACAGCTTGCCGTTGGAGACCCAGCCAAGCTGCACCGGCGGCGCGTTGCCGCCCATGGCTTGCGTCGGCGCCGGGGCTGGCGAGCCGGCTGGCTGCACATACTGGTTGGTCGACTTATAGAACAACACAACCAACAACACGACGATTCCCAATATGATCAGGACATGCATGGATCACCCTACCTGTGGCGCCGCGGCGCGGCAAATTCGGATGATTATATTGCCATTGCCCGACAGAAAAAGTCACGGAAAATCACGAGGCGTTACTGCCGCTTTAAAGCGTCTTGACGAACTCGCGCACGCCGCCCAGCAGCATCTCGATCGACATCGCCGCGAGGATCAGCCCCATCAGGCGTTCGAAGGCCGTCATCACCTGCGAACCGAGGGCCTTTTGCAAGCGCTCGGCGCCGAGGAACACCACCAGCCACACCACCACCACGGCCGCCAGCGCCGCCACGTGCATCAGTACTTCGCCGGTGCTCTCGCGCGAGAACAGCAACACGGTCGCCAGCGCGGATGGGCCTGCCAGCGCGGGAATCGCCAGCGGCACGATGAACGGTTCCCCGCCCTCCTGCTTGCCCAGCACCCCGTCCGGATGCGGGAACACCATGCGGATTGCAATCAGCAGCAGGATCACGCTGCCCGCGATGCGCAGCGAGGCTTCAGACAGGCTCAGGGCCTTGAGGAAGTGGCTGCCGAAGAACATGAACACCAGCAGCACGACGAAGGCGATCAGGCATTCGCGCACCACGATTTTCGGGCGGCGCTTGGGCGGCACCGTGGCCAGCGCCGACGCAAAAATGGGAACGTTGCCGAACGGGTCGGTCACCAGCATCAGCAGGATAAAGGTCTGGAAGAAGTCTTGAGTCATGAGTGCGAGTTTACACCACCGGCTTGCGTCGGCGAAGTGGCGGCGGAGGCGCCCTTGCCCAGTTTGCGGTCGCAGGCCTCGGCACTGGCCACGTCCGGCCACAGCTCGGGCATGATGCGCTCGCCAAGTTCCTGGCGCAGCCGGAGGTAAGTCTCGCGGTCATTGGCACGGCAGGCGAATGAGGCGAACTTGTTGCGGCCGCGCAGGTCTTGAGGATGCCGCTGCAGCAGGTCTTCAAAACCGCTCTTCACCATGCGCCATTCCGGCAGGCCGCGTTGCTCGCGGAACTGGATCGCATCGCTGCCATTGCCATCTTCGCGCCAGTACAGGCGCGCGTACATGGCCCCGCCCTCCACTGCCTTGGTGAAGAACACGGCACGCCGTGCAAACTGGTCGAACTGGACCGCACTGCCGCCCGAACGCGGGCTGTAGGCGCGCGACATGGCGAAGTGGATCTGCAAGTCATTCGGGAAAGCCTGCACCGCGTCGAGGTATGCGCTGGCGGCACTGCGGCGCGAACCGGCGCCCTCCAACTGCAGGCTGATGTTCAGGCTATGCCACAGCGGGCAGGCATTGGCCTGCGCCTTGACGTGCTGCAGGCGCGCCATGCCGCGCCCCAACTGCTCCTGGTAAAACGCCATGGCCTCTTTCTGCAGGTGGCCAACGGCGCCCAGGCGCAGTTGCGAGGCATAGGCGCGCCAATAGATCGCTTCGACCAGCGCCTGCGCCAGCGCATCGGGCGCTTGCTGGCGCCATTGCTCCAGCGCGTTGCGGTCAGCTTCCCAGGTTTGCGTGCTGCGGAAATAGCTGTCGAATTGCGCTTCGAAGCCGGCCGGGTCGGATGTGCACGACTCGCGCAGGCTGCGCTCGATGGCGTCGAATTTGCGCTCGGCCCAGTGCTTGTGCAATGCGGCAGGTTTGGCGGCCTGGGCGCCGCCCGGCTCAGGGGGCGACACCGCCAGCATCACAGACAACAGCATCGAAGGAAACATCGACTATCCTGGCAACAGCAAAATAATGCCAAGAATTGTATAGTCATTTCCCCATGGAAATATCTTAAAATACCGATAGCTGCTGATTTTTCGCAATTTGTGGCGAATTCAGTACACTTGCTTCTTTGCCGTTTATTTTGAAAGAAGAACATGAAGCGACTGTTTTCCGCCTGCCTTATCGGCGCAAGCCTTACCCTGGCATTGGCCGGCTGCGAGCGCAGCAATCCACCGGCGCAATCCGAAGCCGCCGCCATCCCGTTCCAGAAGATTGATACCGTTGTCGGCACCGGCAAGGAAGCGCTTGCCGGCGCTAGCGTCGTCGTCAATTACACCGGATGGATTTACGAACCGAACTCGCCGCAGCAGCATGGCGCGCAGTTCGATTCGTCCATCGGCCGCAAGCCTTTCAGCTTCCCGCTCGGCGCCGGACAAGTGATTCCAGGCTGGGACCAAGGCGTGCAGGGAATGAAGGCGGGCGGCAAACGCACCCTGGTCGTGCCTGCTTCCCTGGGCTATGGCAGCAACGGCATCGGTCCGATTCCGCCGAACTCGAACCTGATCTTCGACGTCGAACTGCTGGAAGTACGCTGAAAAAAAAGCGGAAGGGCTTCCACCCTTCCGCTTTCTTTCGAAGCCGACGCAATTATGCGCCGGTCTCGCCTTTCTTGATCCATGCCGCCAGCTGGTGCGGACGCAGGCCGTCGTAGTCTTCGAACGGCTGGTGGATCCACGGATTGTGCGGCAGCTCTTCCATCTGGTAATCAGGCTTGAACGCGGAGCAGCCCTTGGTCCAGATCACGGCCGAACGCACTTCAGTCACGCCTTCAAAGTTGTCCTTCAGGTGCTTCATCACCTTGGTCAGGGTCACGCCGGAATCAGCCAGGTCGTCCACCAGCAGGATCTTGCCGGACAGCGGGCCCTTGGTCATGGTCATGTACTTGGCGATATCCAGGTCGCCGCGCACGGTGCCCGCTTCTTCGCGGTAGGAGCTGGTCGACAGGATCGCCAGCGGCACGTCGAAGATGCGCGAGAACACGTCGCCAGGACGCACGCCGCCGCGCGCCAGGCACAGCACCATGTCGAACTTCCAGCCCGATTCATGGACCTTCAGCGCCAGGCGCTCGATCAGGCGGTGATACTCGTCCCAGGAGACCCACAGGTGCTTTTGGTCGGATTGCGGAGTGCTCATTATTGCTTTTCCTTCTCTCTGAAATTGGAAAGGCGGGTCATTGACCCGCCCTACTGTCCGGCGCTGGCCGGTACGGGCGGGCTTGTGGCCCGCCTTGCAATGCGTTACTCGAACGGGTGGCGCAGGACGATGGTCTCTTCGCGGTCAGGGCCGGTGGAAACCATATCGATCGGCACGCCGACCACTTCTTCAATGCGCTTGATGTAAGCACGGGCAGCGGCAGGCAGCGCGTCCATCGACTTGACGCCGACGGTGCTTTCCTTCCAGCCTGGCATTTCTTCGTAGATCGGCTGGCACAGCGCAGCGTCTTCGGCGCCGACCGGGAAGATGTCGACCTGCTTGCCGTTGATGGTGTAGCCGGTGCAGATCTTCAGGGTTTCCAGGCCGTCCAGCACGTCCAGCTTGGTCAGGCACATGCCCGACACGCCGTTGATCTGCACCGAACGGCGCAGCAGCGCTGCGTCGAACCAGCCGCAACGACGGGCACGGCCGGTCACGGTGCCGAACTCGTGGCCCACGGAGGACAGGTGGTGGCCGACGCCTGCATCGGTCGGCAGTTCGGATGGGAACGGGCCGGAACCAACGCGGGTGGTGTAGGCCTTGGTGATGCCCAGGATGTAGTGCAGCATGCCAGGACCGACGCCGGCGCCGGCAGCAGCGTTACCCGCCACGCAGTTCGACGAGGTGACGAACGGATAGGTGCCGTGGTCGACGTCCAGCAGCGAGCCTTGCGCGCCTTCGAACAGCAGCGAGCCGCCGGCCTTGTGGGTTGCGTACAGGGCGGACGACACGTCAGTCACCATCGGGCGCAGGCGCGGCACGTAGGCCAGCGCATCGTCCAGGGTCTTCTGGTAATCGATCTTCGGCGCCTTGAGGTAGTTTTCCAGGACGTAGTTGTGGTAGTCCAGGTTCTCTTTCAGCTTCTCTGCAAAGCGCTCGGCGTTCAGCAGGTCGGCCACGCGGATGGCGCGGCGGGCGACCTTGTCTTCGTATGCAGGGCCGATGCCCTTGCCGGTGGTGCCGATCTTGGCGGCGCCGCGGGCGGCTTCACGCGCCGCGTCCAGCGCCGTGTGGTAAGGCAGGATGACCGGGCAAGCCTCGGAGATCTTCAGGCGGGAAGCCACTTCCACGCCGGCTGCTTCCAGCTTGTCGATTTCGCGCAGCACGTCAGGCACGGACAGCACCACACCGTTGCCGATGTAGCAGGCCACGCCTGGGCGCATGATGCCCGAAGGGATGAGCTGCAGGGCGGTCTTGACGCCGCCGATCACGAGGGTGTGGCCCGCGTTGTGGCCGCCCTGGAAGCGCACCACGCCCTGGGCGTGTTCAGTCAGCCAGTCGACGATCTTGCCTTTGCCTTCATCGCCCCACTGGGTGCCGATAACAACAACGTTCTTT
This sequence comes from Pseudoduganella sp. R-32, assembly GCF_049913245.1. NCBI lineage: Bacteria > Pseudomonadati > Pseudomonadota > Betaproteobacteria > Burkholderiales > Oxalobacteraceae > Pseudoduganella > Pseudoduganella sp. R-32. The sequence goes on from NZ_CP183987.1 coordinate 5,169,033, forward strand.
GCAGTTTTGTTTGACATCACAATTAACCTAAGTTTTTGAGAATCCAGTTACTACCACTTTCGTCGAGCACCAGCGCGCGATCGCACTCGAACTCGTCCTGTTCATCGTTATGACCCGGCAGCGACTGGATCACAACTTCGCCGGACTTGCGCAGCTCGGCGATTTTTTCTTTCAATTCCGGTGCATTGCCCCATGGCGCGCGGATCGAATGCTTGCGCTCCGCGGTCGGCAGCAGGCGCGCCAGTTCGCGCAGGTCCAGCGAGAAGCCGGTGGCCGGACGCGCGCGGCCGAATGCTTCGCCCACGTGGTCGTAGCGGCCGCCGCGTGCTACCGCATTCGGCAGGCCCGGCACGTACAGGGCGAACATGGCGCCGCTCTCATACTGGTAGCCGCGCAGGTCGGCCAGGTCGATCGCCACTTCGGCGCGGCCGATGGCCGATGCCGCCAGCGCAGCCAGTTCCGCCAGCGCATGGGTGATGCCCGGCAGTGGCGGCAGCACTTCGCGCGCGCGCTTCAGCACTTCGACGTCGCCGTACAGGTTCGGCAATGCCAGCAGTGCTGCGCGGGTCACCTCGTTGTACCTGGCGGTCTGCTGCTGCAGCCCCGGCGCATCCTTGCCGCGCAGCAGGGCCACGATGGCGTCGTAATCCCTGGTCGCGGCAGGATCCTGCGCCAGGATCGCGCGCAGCACGCCGACGTGGGTCAGGTCCAGGCGCATGTCGGTGAAACCGGCCAGCGACAGCGAGCCGAGTGCCAGTTCCTGGATTTCCGCGTCCGCTTCCAGGCCGGCATGGCCGTAGATTTCGGCGCCGATCTGGTAAGGCTCTCGCGTCGAATGCAGGCCGGACGGGCGGGTATGCAGCACGGAGCCGGCATAGCACAGGCGGGTCACGGTGGCGCGATTCAGCAGGTGGGCGTCGATGCGCGCCACCTGGGTCGTCATGTCGGCGCGCAGGCCCAGCATGCGGCCGGAAATCTGGTCCACCAGCTTGAACGTGCGCAGGTCCGTGTCGGCACCGGCGCCGGTCAGCAGGGACTCGACGTACTCCAGCATCGGCGGCATCACAAGCTCGTAGCCGTACAGCCGGAAGTTATCCAGCATCAGGCGGCGCAACTCCTCGATCTTGCGTGCTTCGGATGGCAAGACGTCGGCAATATATTCAGGCAAAAGCCAATTCGGCATGGTTGGTGCTATTGAATTAAAAACAATGCAGGCGCAACTACGCCATCCGGAAAATCGGATGACCAAACCGCGTATTTTACGCGAAATTGTTGCGGTGCAGGTAAAAAAATGGCGCCGCAGGAGCGGCGCCATAGCTGCTGAAACTGTTACTTGCCGGAGCCTGCGCTCTTGAAGTATTTGAAGAAGTCGGACTGCGGATCGACCAGCATCACGTCAGCCTTGGTCTTGAAGGAAGCACGGTAAGCTTCCAGCGAACGGTAGAACTTGTAGAACTCCGGATTGCGGCCGAATGCTTCGGCATAGATCTGGGACGCCTTGGCATCGCCCTCGCCTTTGATCTTTTCCGCTTCGCGGTAAGCCTCTGCCAGGATCACGGTACGCTGCTTGTCGGCGTCGGCGCGCACCTGCTCCGACTCGGCGGCGCCGGTGGAACGGGCTTCGTTGGCCACGCGGGAGCGCTCGGCCTTCATGCGCTCGTATACCGAGTTGTTGATCTGCTCAACGTAGTCCACGCGCTTCAGGCGCACATCGACGATTTCCACGCCGATCTGCTTGGCCTCGTCCACCACCTTGCTGCGGATCGATTCCATCACCTTGCCGCGCTGGCCGGAGATCACTTCGCGCACGGTGCGCTTGGTAATTTCGTCGTTCAGCGCCGCCTTCACGATCTGCTGCATGCGGTCGCCGGCCCTGCTTTCGTCGCCACCGAAGGAGACGAAGTACAGGCGCGGGTCAGTCACCTTCCATTTGACGAAGGCATCCACCAGGATGTTCATCTTTTCAGCGGTAATGAAGCGGTCAGCCTCTTTCGGGTCCAGGGTCTGGATGCGCTTGTCCAGGTACACCACGTTCTGGAACGGCGGCGGCAGCTTGAAGTGCAGGCCAGGCTCGGAGATCACCTGCTTCACTTCGCCCAGCGCGAACACGATGGCGTACTTGCGCTGGTCCACCACGAACACGGTGGACGACAGCAGCATCAGGGCGATGAAGCCGGTAATCAGGATAGTTGCAAAGCGATTCATTAACGGCCCTCCCGGTCACGGGACGATTCACGCGAACGGCCATCGCGGCGGTTCGGGTCGGATGTCGGTTCCGGCGGCAGCAGCACGGCCGCTGGCGGCGGCGGCGTCACGCTGGCGGCGCGCCCCTCGGTAGCTGCCACCTGGGCGATCAGCTTGTCCAGCGGCAGGTACAGCAGGTTGCTGCCAGCCTTGGAATCGACCATCACCTTGCTGGTGTTGGAGAAGATCTGCTGCATGGTGTCCAGGTACATGCGGTCGCGCGTCACGGCCGGCGCCTTCTGGTACTCGGCCAGCACGGACTTGAAGCGGTCCGCGTTACCGGTCGCATTCTGCACCGTCATGGCGCGGTAGGCTTCGGCTTCCTGGATCAGGCGGAATGCCGCACCGCGCGCTTTCGGCACGATGTCGTTGGCATAGGCCTGGCCTTCGTTCTTCTGGCGCTCGCGGTCCTGCCCTGCTTTCACGGCGTCATCGAACGCGGCCTGCACCTGCTCCGGCGGCTGCACGCCCTGCATCGTCACGTTGGTCACTTGCGCGCCCGAGTTGTAGCGGTCCAGGATGGTCTGCATCAGTTGCTGGGTGTCGGTGGCGACCTTTTCGCGGCCTTCATACAGCACGAAGTCCATCTTGCTGCGGCCGACGATTTCGCGGATCGCCGTTTCGGCCACCTGGCCTACCGTGCCTTCCGCATCGCGATTGGCATACAGCCACTTCACCGGATCGCTTACCTTGTACTGCACGGCGAACTGGATGTCGATGATGTTCTCGTCTTCGGTCAGCATCAGCGCTTCGGAAGCCATCTTGGTCTTCGCGCTGCCGCGGTAGCCTACTTCGACCGTGCGCACCTGGGACACGTTGACGATTTCATTGCCCTGGAACGGATACGGCCAGCGCCAGTTGAAACCGGCCGGCGTGGTGTGGCTGAATTTGCCGAACGTGGTGACCACGCCGGTCTGGCCTTCCTGCACGATGAACGCGCCGGAGGCGAGCCACACCAGGGCTGCCACCGAAGCGACCGCGCCAACGGTGAAGCCGGCGCCCTTCATGTCGCCGCCGCCATTGCCGCCACCGCCCGGATTGCTGCCGCGGTTCTTGCCGCCGCCGAACAGGCCATTCAGGCGCTGGTTGAAATCACGCCAGAGTTGATCGAGGTCCGGCGGCCCTTCGCCGGGCTTTTTGCCTTCCTGGGCAATATAGTTGCCGAGTCTTTTCTTGAGAGAGGAAAAAGGCATATTTTTCTTTTAGTGAGATCCTACTTGGGTAAAGTTGAGAATACTGTCAGGCGCCAGCTCCTCCTTGGGGTTGGCCAGCGCCTCCTGCTCATCCCGTGCTGCCTCACAGATTGCATCGCGCAGCAGGTTCAGGCCTTCGCCCGTGCGTGCGCTGATGAATACGCGGGAAATCTTATCATACTCATTACGTTCGACCGCCGGCTCCAGGCCTGCCGCATCGATCTTGTTCCACACCAGGATCTGCGGGATATGGTCGGCGCCGATCTCGCGCAGCACCAGGTTGACCTGCTCGATCTGCTCCATGCGCACCGGCGACGAACCGTCGACCACGTGCAGCAGCAAATCGGCATGGATGGTCTCTTCCAGCGTGGCGCGGAAGGCGGCCACCAGCTGGTGTGGCAATTCGCGCACGAAGCCGACCGTGTCGGAGACCACCACGTTGCCGATTTCCTCGCCCATGTAGACCCGGCGAGAGGTCGTATCGAGCGTGGCGAACAGCTGGTCCGCGACGTAGACGCCGGCCTTGGTCATGGTATTGAACAGGGTCGACTTGCCGGCATTGGTATAGCCGACCAGGGACACCGAGAACGTGTGGCTGCGGCCGCGGGCGCGGCGCTGGGTCTCGTGCTGCTTGCGCAGCTTGGCCAGGCGGGCACGCAGCATCTTCACGCGTTCGCCGATCAGGCGGCGGTCGGTTTCGAGCTGGGTTTCACCGGGACCGCGCAGGCCGATACCGCCCTTCTGGCGCTCAAGGTGGGTCCAGCCGCGCACCAGGCGCGTGGCCAGGTGCTGCAACTGGGCCAGCTCGACCTGCAGCTTGCCCTCGTGGCTTTGCGCGCGCTGCGCAAAGATGTCGAGGATCAGGCTGGTGCGGTCAAGCACCCTGACGTTCAGGCGTTTTTCCAGGTTGCGCTGCTGGGCTGGGGACAGCGCATGATTGAAGATGACGATTTCGAGCTTGTGGTCTTGCACTGCATGACCGATTTCATCGGCCTTGCCGCTACCGACGAAATACGCGGCATCCGGCGAAGACCGTTTGCCGGTAATGGTGGTGACCGGCTCTGCGCCCGCGGAGCGGGCCAGCAGCATCAACTCCTCGATACTGGCAGCAAAGTCGCCCTGACCGAAATCTACCCCGACTAAAGCTGCACGCATACGAAGTGGCTTACTCCGCTGCCTCGGAGGAGTTATCCATGTTCAGGTTGACGGCGCGGGCAGGCACCACGGTGGAAATGGCGTGCTTGTAAACCATCTGGGTCACGGTGTTACGCAGCAGGACCACGTATTGGTCGAAAGACTCGATATGACCCTGCAGCTTGATGCCGTTGACCAGGTAGATCGAGACTGGAACGTGCTCTTTACGCAGCGCGTTCAGGAATGGGTCTTGTAACAATTGCCCTTTATTGCTCATAACAGCTCCGTTTTATGTTGTTGTGTACGAATTGGAGACGCTGCGCCTGTTTTTCAAGTGCTGGGGATGCTGCTCCAAAGACACTGTACCTTGTTTTTTTAAATCTTGCAGCCGGATAAACCTTAAGGTCAGCTTATTCCGGGGTCAGGGCCGGCATTTGCTCCGCAAATGCCGGCCCTGAACTCGCTGATCAAGCCTTCTCGCGCTTGTCGAAAGGATTCTTGCCGTTGCGCAACTCAATCCGCAGCGGGGTGCCGACCAGCTTGAAACTATCGCGGAAATGCTTCTCCAGATAGCGCTTGTACGGCTCGGACACCGCATCCAGCGAATTGCCGTGGATGACGATGATCGGCGGATTCTGGCCGCCCTGGTGCGCATAGCGCATTTTCGGACGCACGCCAGCCTTGCGCTTCGGTTCCTGCTTCTCGATCGCTTCCTGCAAGGCGCGGGTCAGCTTGGGCGTCGGCAGGTCGGCCGTGGCGGCGGCATAAGCGCCGTTCACGGATTTCATCAGCGGGCCGATGCCGGTGCCGCGCAGGGCCGAGATGAAGTGGGTATTGGCGAAGGACAGGAAGTCCAGCTTGCGGTCCATGTCCATCTTCACCTGGTCGCGGTCGTCCGACTGCAAGCCGTCCCACTTGTTGACCGCCACCACCAGGGCACGGCCCGACTCCAGGATGAAGCCCGCAATGTGGGCATCCTGCTCGGAGATATCCTGCTGCGCATCGAGCATCAGGATCACCACATTGGCTTCCGAGATCGACTGCAGCGTCTTCACTACCGAGAACTTCTCGATGGCCTCGAACACCTTGCCGCGGCGGCGGATACCGGCCGTGTCGATCAGGGTGTACTGCTTGCCGTCGCGCTCGAACGGGATCTCGATCGAATCGCGGGTCGTGCCCGGCATGTCGAAGGCGATCACGCGCTCTTCGCCCACCAGGGTGTTGATCAGGGTCGACTTGCCCACGTTCGGGCGGCCTACCAGGGCGATCTTCACGCCGCGTTCCTGCGGCAGCAGTTCTTCCTCGTCGGCCGGGCGCGAGGCGAAAGCCTTGTCCAGCGCTTCGGCCACCAGGTCGTGCACGCCGTCGCCGTGGGCGCCGGAAATCGCATACGGATCGCCCAGTCCCAGCTCGTAGAAGTCCGATACGGCAGCGGTATAGCGCATGCCTTCGGCCTTGTTCACCACGAGCAGCACCGGACGGCCGGATTTGCGCAGGAAATCGGTAATCGTCTTGTCGTGCGGGGTCATGCCCTGGCGGCCATCGACCAGGAACACCACCACGTCGGCTTCGGCCACGGCCTGCTTGGTCTGCAGGGCCATCTGGAACATGATGCCTTCCTTGGCGACCGGTTCGAAACCGCCGGTATCGATGACCAGGAACGGGCGATTGCCCACGCGGCCCTCGCCATAGTGACGATCGCGCGTCAGGCCAGGGAGGTCCGCCACCAGCGCATCGCGCGAGCGGGTCAGTCGATTGAATAAGGTCGATTTCCCGACGTTCGGGCGACCAACAAGTGCAATTACCGGCTTCATATTATTTTTATTCGACCGCGATAGCGGCCACAGTCCCATTCTGGGTTTGGAAAATCACATTCGGACCCGACAACAGCGGCGCCGACTTGATGGCGCTGCCGTCGGTGCTGATCCGACCTAAAATCGTGCCGTCTTCCCGCGACAGGAAGTGCACATAACCTTCGAGGTCGCCCACGGCCACGAAACGGCCATAGGAAACCGGAGCCGACAAGCGGCGGTATGCCAGCTTCTCGTTCTTCCATGCCGATGCGCCGCCTTCGCGGGCAAAGGCCTGCACGGCGCCCTTCTCGTCCGACACGAACACGAAGCGCTGGTCCACGCCCACGCCCACGTCCGACGATGCCGGCTTGGTCCAGCGGGCCACGCCGGTATTGATGTCCAGGCAGCCCACCTTGCCCTGGTAGCTCACCGCGCACAGGTCTTGCTCGAACACGGTCGGGGTGCCGCTGATGTCGGACACGCGTTCCAGTTCAGTCGCGCCGCGCGGTTCGGACAGCGGCACTTCAAAGCGCGGCACGCCGTTTGACAGCGCCATCGCCAGGATGCGGCCAGCAGGCTGCGCCGCGTACACATTGTTGTTGGCGATCACCAGGCCTGGCATATTACGCAGCGTCAGCGGCGGCGTGACACGCTGAATGAACCAGCGCTTCTTGCCATCGGCCGCGTCATAGGCGGTGACCTTGTTATCCACGGTGCGCACGATCACCACGTCGTTGCCGACTGCCGGCGAGGACAGGATTTCGCTCGACGCCTGGACTTTCCACAGCGCCTTGCCGCTGCCATCGAAGGCCATCAGCTGGCCTTTGACAGCGCCCACTGCCACCAGCTTGCCATCCGGGCTGACGCCGACGCCGGCGGTCAGGTCGGCGCCGGTCTTGCTGCGCCACTGCACCTTGCCGCTGGCGGCGTCCAGGCGCTCGATCACGCCGTCGGCATCGGCCACGAACACGCTGTTGTCTGCCAGCGCAGGCGTGAACACGTTGACGCCCGCCTTGCCGGTGCTGTGCTTCCAGACGATGCGGGCCGGCACGCCGGACTTCAGTTCTTCCAGCTTGGCCGGCGCGAACTTGTCTTCCTTCTTGAACGGATTCAGGCTGCCGCAGCCGGCAGCCAGCGCTACGACGCCCAGCGCAATAACAGTACGGGTGGCAAGCATCGGATCAGGCCTTCACTTCCGGCACCGTGCCGCCAATGGATTCGAGCTTGAGCTGGATCAGCTGGCGGCCGGGATTGTTCTTCTCGGCCGCTTCCAGTGCTGCCTTGTAGGCAGTGCGGGCCTCTTCCATCTTGTTCTGGGCAGCCAGGATGTCGCCCTTGCGGTCCTCCACGGAAGCCTTGAACTGCGGCAGCGCTGCCACGGCCAGCGCCTTCAGCGCGGCGTCGTAGGCCTTCTCGTCCAGCAGCACGCCGGCCAGGCGGATCGACGCGATGTTCTTGTGTTCATCGTTGCCGTGCGCAACCACCCACTCCAGCTGGGCCTTGGCAGACTTCAGGTCATTGGCATCGAAGAAGGACTTGGCAGCGCTCAGTGCGCCCAGCGAAGCATAGGCGGTGCGGCCGAACTTGGTCTCGATGTCGCCCGCCACGCGCGCCACCTTGGCATTGTCCTTGGCGTTGACAGCGCTCTGCAGTTCGTCAAACAGCACGGAGGCTTGCGCCGCCTGGTTGCGCTGGTAGTAGTTCCAGCCGTTCCAGCCCGAATAGGCGGCCAGGCCTGCGATCACCACCCAGGTGGTCAGGTTACCGTACTTTGCCCACCATGCCTTGAGGTTAGCAAGCTGTTCTTGTTCGTCGAGATCGTATGCCATGTTTCAGTCTGCCTGTTTCTTTAATTAATGGTGGTGGTGATGGTCGTGGTCACAATCGTCTCCGCATGTGATCTGGTCCACGACGTAATCGACAACGCCTTCAAACGCGACGGTTTGCTGCTGGCCCTCGCCTTCTTCAGCGCGCATTGCCTTGACGACGGCAGTGTTATTGGCCACTTCGTCTTCGCCGATGATGACTGCGAAGCTTGCGCCGGAGCCGTCGGCTTTTTTCATCTGCGACTTGAAGCTGCCGGCGCCATTCAGGCCGCCGCAGTGCAGGATCACGTCCAGGCCGGCGTCGCGCAGGCGCTCGCCGATGATGAAGGCTTGCATGCGCGCCGCTTCGCCCTGGTGCACCAGGTACACGTCGCACTGGCGCGGCGCTGCGGTGTCGCCGGCGCCTTTCATCAGTTCGATCAGGCGCTCGATGCCCATCGCAAAGCCGACCGCAGGGGTTGGCTTGCCGCCGAACATTTCGATCAGCGGGTCGTAACGGCCGCCGGCGCACACGGTGCCCTGCGCGCCCAGTTCGTCGGTGACCCATTCGAACACGGTGCGGTTGTAGTAGTCGATGCCGCGCACCAGGCGGGTGTTGACGGTGTACTGGATCGCGTTGGCGTCGAGGATCTTCTTCACGCCTTCGAAGTGCGCACGCGATTCATCGCCCAGGTAGTCCAGCAGCTTCGGCGCGCTGTTGACGATGCCTTGCAGGTCCGGGTTCTTGGTATCGAGGATGCGCAGCGGATTGGTATGCAGGCGGCGCTTGGCGTCGGCGTCGAGGTGCTCTTCGTGCTGCTGCAGGTAGGCGATCAGGTCGACGCGGTGGCGTGCACGCTCCTCGGCATCGCCGATGGAGTTGATTTCCAGGCGGATGTTTTCCAGGCCCAGGTCATCCCACAGGCGGCGGCACATCACGATCATTTCGGCGTCCACGTCCGGGCCGGTGAAGCCCACGGCTTCCGCGCCGAACTGGTGGAACTGGCGGTAGCGGCCGCGCTGCGGACGCTCGTGGCGGAACATCGGGCCCTTGTACCACAGGCGCTTGGGGCCTTCGTACACCAGGTTATGTTCCAGCACGGCGCGCACCACGCCGGCGGTGCCTTCCGGGCGCAGGGTCAACTGGTCGCCGTTCATGGAGTCTTCGAAGGAATACATCTCCTTCTCGACGATGTCGGTCACGGCGCCGATGGCGCGCGAGAACAGGCGGGTTTCTTCCACGATCGGGGTGCGGATCTGCTGGAAGCCGTAGCTCTGCACCACGGACTGCGCGGTGTTCTCGAAGATTTCCCACAAGTGGGCGTCGGCCGGCAGGAGATCGTTCATCCCCTTGATTGCCGAGATTTTGTCTGCTTTATTGGACATGTTCTTTAAGCTGCTTTGCTATAGTTTTTCTGTACGTAGTCGAGCACGATCGCCTGGAATTCGCTGACGATATTATCGCCGCGCAGCGTCGCCACCTTTTGGCCGTCGACGAAAACCGGAGCGGCCGGCGATTCGCCGGTGCCCGGCAGGCTGATGCCGATGTTCGCATGCTTCGATTCGCCCGGGCCGTTGACGATGCAGCCCATCACGGCCACGTTCATCGCCTCCACGCCCGGGTAGGTCTTTTTCCATTCCGGCATCTGCTCGCGCAGGTAGCTCTGGATATCGTCCGCCAGTTCCTGGAACACGGTGGACGTGGTACGTCCGCAGCCCGGGCAGGCGATCACCATCGGGGTGAACTTGCGCAGGCCCATGGTCTGCAGGATTTCCTGGCCCACCACCACTTCCCTTGTGCGGTCGCCGCCCGGTTCCGGGGTCAGGGAAATGCGGATGGTGTCGCCGATGCCTTCCTGCAGCAGCACCGACAGCGCGGCGGTCGACGCCACGATGCCCTTGCTGCCCATGCCCGCCTCGGTCAGGCCCAGGTGCAGCGGATAGTCGCAGCGCTTGCCCAGTTCACGGTACACCGCGATCAGGTCCTGCACGCCGGACACCTTGCACGACAGGATGATCTTGTCGCGCGCCAGGCCCAGTTCTTCCGCGCGCACCGCGTTTTCAATCGCGGAAGTGATCAGCGCTTCGTACATCACGGCCTGCGCGGTCCATGGATTTTCGCGTGCCGCGTTTTCGTCCATGATGCGTGCCAGCAGCGCCTGGTCCAGCGAGCCCCAGTTGACGCCGATGCGCACCGGCTTGCCGTACTTGGCCGCCACGTCGATCATCTGCGCGAATTGCGTGTCGCGCCTGGCGCCCTTGCCCACGTTGCCCGGGTTGATGCGGTACTTCGACAGCGCCGCGGCACAGTCCGGGTACTCGGTCAGCAGGGTGTGGCCGTTGTAGTGGAAGTCGCCCACCAGCGGCACGTCGATGCCCATCTTGTCCAGCTGGTCGCGGATGTAAGGCACGGCGGCAGCCGACTCCGGGCGGTCCACCGTCAGTCGCACCAGCTCGGAACCGGCGCGTGCCAGTTCCTTGATCTGGATCGCCGTCGCCACCGCGTCGGCGGTGTCGGTATTGGTCATCGACTGCACCACCACAGGCGCGTCGCCACCGACCCAGATCTTGCGCTCGCCATGCTGCACCAGCACGCGGCGGCTGGCACGGCGCGCCAGTGGTCCGGATGGGATCGGGTTGTTCGAAGAAGACATGCTTGGCTACTCTTATTACTTGATGTTCACGAGGGCATACGACTTGCCCGGACCTTGCGTCAATTCCAGCTTGCCGCCCGCCAGGCTGGCGCTCACGGCGCTCGGCTTGCCGACGATCAGCACGTCATCGGCGCGCACGTTGAAGGTCTGGGTGCTGCCGGCCTTCACAGTGCCACGGGTCAGGTTGGGCTGGCCGGCGCGGCGAATCTCGACCCACGAATCTTCCTTCACCGTCAGCACCAGCTTGCCGCCGGCAGTACCTACCGCGGGAGCTGCCCCAGCTACCGTTGCCGGCACGGCCGGCGCGGTTGCAACCGGTGCGGTGCCCTGCGCAGCGGCTGGAGCAACCGCCGTTGGCTTGGCCGGGATCAGGCCCGGCGAAGCTGGCGTCGTGGTTGCCGGCGCCGTGCCAACGGCTGGCGCACCGCCAACGGTCGGTGCAGCGCGGTTGACCGGGGCGACGCCCGCTACAGGCGCGCCTGCGGCATTGCCTGGCGCCGTCACGGGCGCAGTTGCCGGCGCAGCAACGCCGCCCGATGTCGTGGTCATGCCAGGAGCCATGGCCGGGACGGTGCCCGGCGCGGCTGCCGGTACAGCCGCTTGCGCAGGCACGCCGACGCCCGCCACCGCATCCGGCGCAGTATTGCTGCCTGGTTGCGGCGGCACCGAAATCAACGGCACGTTCTGCGTCTGCATTGGCGCTTCGGCAGGCTGCACACCCGCTTGCGTTACCACAGGCACCGCAGGCTCGGCCGGAGCAGCAGGCGCAGTGAGCCCGCCGCGGGTCGCCAGCGTCAGCGGCGACAGGATGCCCATCTGCCAGGCCGCGGCCAGGCCAAGCAATGCCAGCACGCCCACGCCGGCCACGATCGCGCCCAGCGGCTTGCCGTTATTGCGTTCGTTCAGCGAAGGGAAGCGCGACTCCTGGAACGACGCCTTCACCATGGTCGGGCGCACGGTCGCATCGGCATGCCCTGCCGCCCCTTCCACTTCCACCATCGCCACCAGCGGCGCCGGGTCGAGACGTACTGCCTTCGCGTAAGCGCGGATGAAACCACGCGTTACCGCGCGGTTTGGCAAGGCATCGAAATCGCCCTGTTCGATCGCCACCACCTGGCGCGGCGCCAGTTTCAGCTGGTCGGCAACCTGCTCGACCGACAGCCCCATCGCCTCGCGTGCCGCTGCCAGTGCTGCCCCGGGCGCGGAAGCTTGCTGCCGGCTGGTCGGCTTGTCCTGCTCAGAATCCATTGGTTCCCCGTTCTCACTCATCAAACGCCCCACGTTGATACGCTGCGTACTCCGGCGACTGGGCGTGGTGACGCCGCAATTGGGTCGCGAAGCCCTGCTCCAGACCCTCATCGCCCATCTTGTGCTGCACCTTGATCGCCAGCCACAGTATGTCGGCCGGCAGGCTGTCCAGCTTCGCTACCTTGTGCAATTGCGTGATAAAGAAGCTGGCGCGCGGATAATCGCGCCGCGCATAGTACACCTTGGCCAGGCCGATATTCGTTTCCGGCACATCCGGCGTCAGCTTCAAGGCGCCCAGCAGGTAGCGCTCGGCCAGGTCGATGTCCCTGACCTTCAGCGCGCAGTTGCCCGCATTGTTCATGGCACCGGCCGGCGAGCGGTAATTGCGGTTCGCCAGCGCTGCATCGAAATGCTTGAACGATTCCTTGACGCGGTCGTTCTGGCACAGGAAGGAACCGTAATTATTGTTCAGGTCAGGATCGTTTGGCGCCAGCTTCAGCGCCTGCAGGAAGTTGTCATTCGCCAGGTCCTTCTCGCCCATGCGCATGTAGATGATGGCGCGCAGGCTGTAGCCATTGGCGCCCTGCGGATCGGCAGCGATCGCCTTTTTCACCTCGTCGAGCGCAATCGGGTAGTTACCCTGCTCGAAGTAGCCGATCGCGAGCTGCATGCGGATCTCGGCGCGCTTCTGCGCGGAAGTCTGGTCGGAAAGGGTCTTCAGATCTTCTCTGCCGCTGGGGCCATGCCCCGAAGTCGCGCAGCCCGCCAATACGCCGGCCAGCACGACCGCGGCCAGGCACTTGAAGCGGCGCTGGGCGAAATCGGTCATCAGGAACGAATCTCCACAATCTTGCCGAAATCGGCGCCGTACTTCTTCTGGTATTCGGTCATCTTTTCCATCCGTTCAGCCACGCGGGTGCGATCTTTCACTTCGCCCGCCAGCTGCCCGCAAGCCGCGTCGATATCATCGCCGCGCGTCTTGCGGATGGTGGTTACGATGCCCGCATTCATCAGAATTTCGGCGAAGGCCTTGATGCGCGGGTTCTTGGAGCGCAGCAGGCCCGATTCCGGGAAGGGGTTGAAAGGAATCAGGTTGAACTTGCAATTGACACCGAACTCCGGATGGTTCACCAGCGCGATCAGTTCGCGCGCATGTTCATCCGTGTCGTTGTAGTTATCGAGCATGCAGTACTCGAATGTGATGAAGTCGCGCGGCGCGAACTCCAGGTAGCGCTTGCACGCCGCCAGCAGTTCCTTCAGCGGGTACTTCTTGTTCAGCGGGACCAGCTCGTCGCGCAGCTTGTCGTTGGAGGCGTGCAGCGATACGGCCAGCGCCACCGGCACGTCCTGCGACAGCTTGTCGATCATCGGCACCACGCCCGAGGTGGACAGGGTCACGCGGCGGCGCGACAGGCCGTAGGCGTTATCGTCCAGCATCAGCTTGAGTGCGGTGGCGGTCGGTCCGTAATTCAGCAGCGGCTCGCCCATGCCCATCATCACCACATTGGTGATCTGGCGCTCGCCTTTCGGGCCGGGTTCGATGCCTTTGGTCTGGCGCAGCGCGAATTCGGCCATCCACAGCTGGCCGACGATTTCGCCCACGGTCAGATTGCGGTTGAAGCCCTGCTTGCCGGTCGAGCAGAAACGGCAATTCACGGCGCAACCGGCCTGGGTCGAGATGCACAGCGTGCCGCGGTTTTCTTCCGGGATGAACACGGTTTCCACGGCATTGCCATTGCCCACGTCCACCAGCCATTTGCGGGTGCCGTCGGCGGAAGTATGGTCGCTGATGACGGCGGGCGCCACGATGTGGGCGCGGGTCTTCAGCTTCTCGCGCAAGGACTTGGCGAGGTCGGTCATGCTGTCAAAGTCGGATGCACCGAACTGGTGGATCCAGCGCTGCAGCTGTTTGGCACGGAAAGGCTTCTCCCCCAGCTCCGCGCAGTAGGCGACTAGTTGCTCCGGATCAAAATCCAGCAGGTTGGTGAGGGATGTTTCCATGCTTTTTACTCAATTTCAAAAACGGCTTTGCCCCGGACCGAAGACCCGGGGCAAGGCGCAATACTACTGTACTACATTACAACCGCTAAAAATTAACGGGAGTAGACGTTCAGTGCTGGGAAGAAGTAGGCGATTTCAACGGCAGCGGTTTCAGCGGCGTCGGAGCCGTGAACAGCGTTAGCGTCGATGGAATCAGCGAAATCAGCACGGATGGTGCCTTTTTCTGCCTTCTTCGGATCGGTAGCGCCCATCAGGTCGCGGTTTTTCAGGATCGCGCCTTCGCCTTCCAGAACCTGGATCATCACAGGACCGGAAACCATGAAGTCAACCAGGTCCTTGAAGAAAGGACGCTCGCGGTGCACAGCGTAGAAGCCTTCGGCTTCAGCGCGGGACAGCTGGGTCATGCGGGCAGCGATCACTTTCAGGCCTGCGCCTTCGAAACGGCTGTAGATCTGGCCGATCACGTTCTTGGCTACTGCGTCAGGTTTGATGATCGACAGGGTGCGTTCGATTGCCATTATGAAAAACTCCAATAAAAAGAAAGGTTTAAAAGAAGAAATTAGATTCTCGATCAACCCTAGATTTTAACATAGTTCACTCTCTATGCCCAAGGAAACACTCCTCGGGCGCATATAAGGGCTTCCCCTAAGCGTTTTTAAGTATTTCCTAAGCCAGAAAGTCCCCATCCGGTCAGCGGCATGCTATGCTTTTTGGTAAAGGAGGCATTTAAATATGCAAAACGTACATCATTTTGGCAGCGCCGTCGCCACCGACAACGCGCTGATCCGCAACCGCGTGCTGCGCAATACCTACTGGCTGCTGGCCCTGTCGATGATCCCGACCGTGCTGGGCGCATTCGTTGGCGTGACTTTCGGCATGCCCTTCCCGCGCGGCTTCATCGGCGCAATCTTGTTCCTGGGTATCGCTTTCGGCTTCTTCTGGGCCATTGAAAAGAACAAGGACTCCGGCATCGGCGTCGCCCTGCTGCTGGGCTTCACCTTCTTCATGGGCCTGATGCTGACGCCGCTGCTCAGCCGCACCCTGGGTTACTCCAACGGCGCCACCTTGATCATGACCGCATTCGGCGGCACGGCATCGATTTTCGCCGCACTGGCCAGCTATGCCACCGTGACCAAGCGCGATTTCTCGATGATGGGCAAATGGCTGTTCGCCGGCGTGATCGTGCTGATGCTGGCTTCGATCGCCAACATCTTCCTGGGCATGAGCGCGCTGTCGATCGTGATCTCGGTGCTGGTGATTGCCGTGTTCTCGGCGTATATCCTGTTCGACGTGCAGCGCATCGTCAACGGCGGCGAGACCAACTACATCTCCGCCACCCTGGCCCTGTACCTGGACGTGTACAACATCTTCACCAGCCTGCTGAACCTGCTGGGCCTGGCCGGCGACCGCGAATAAGCGACAAGCTGTCCAATGAAAAAGCCGGCATCCGCCGGCTTTTTTTCGTTTGACCCACACCTTTGCGCCAACTCAATCCGTACCCCACACGATTGGCAAACACTTATCGCATCGCCACCCGTGGGAGCCTATCATGGAAGCGGATTCCCCTGACCACGAAGAAGGTATTCGCAAACTGGAGGAGAGAGTGCCTGACCTCGCCTGCGAAATCAAGCTTCTGAGTGAACGCCTGGACAAGTTCGCGATAGAGCTGCGGGCTGAGATCGCCAGTGCTGTCGCCGAGTCGGAAACGCGCATGCATGCCTATGTGGATGGGCGCCTGGCGGAACTGGAGCAGCGGCTGACCGCGCGCATTGTCGCGCTGGAGCAAGGGCAGCGCTGGATCATCGGACTCCTGGTCGCCATACTGCTCGGGATGGTCGGCCTGGCAAGCGGCATGGCGACCATCCTTTCCCGGCTGGCTTAGGCCTTACACGAGGTCGAACACCGCCATCGACTCCACGTGCGAGGTGTGCGGGAACATGTTCATCACGCCCGCTTGCGACATGCGATAGCCGGCGCGGTGCACCAGCACGCCGGCATCGCGCGCCAGGGTCGATGGCGAGCACGACACGTAGACGATACGCTTCGGCAGCATGTCCGGATTCGACTCCCTCAGCTCGGCCAGCGCCAGCGACAAGGCCATGGCGCCGTCGCGCGGCGGGTCGATCAGCATGCGGTCGAACTTGCCGAGGGCGATCAGGTCATCCTTGGTGATCTCGAACAGGTTACGGCACTGGAAAGTGGTGTGGCCGTCGACGCCGTTCACCTTGGCGTTCGACAGCGCGCGCTCGGTGAGCGCGGTGGAGCCTTCGATACCCACCACTTCGCGCGCCTGGGTCGCCAGCGGCAGCGTGAAGTTACCCAGGCCGCAGAACAGGTCGGCCACGCGCTCTTCCTTTTGCACGTCCAGCAGGCGCAGCGCCTTGTGCACCAGCACGCGGTTGATGTGGTGGTTCACCTGGGTGAAATCGGTCGGCTTGAACGGCATCTTGACGCCGAATTCCGGCAGCGTGTAATACAGCTCCTTGCCGGCCGGGTAGAACGGGTATGCCGTGTCCGGGCCTTTAGGTTGCAGCCACCACTGGATCTTGTATTCGTCGGCGAAGGCCTTCAGCTTGTCCTCGTCGCCTTCGCCCAGCGGTACCATATTGCGCATCACCAGCACGGTATTGTCTTCGCCGACGGCCAGTTCGATCTGCGGCACCTTGTCGAAGATGGTCAGCGAGTGGATCAGGGCGCGCAGCGGCATCATCATGTCCGACACGTGCTTCGGCAGGATCTGGCAGCTCTGGATATCGGCTACAAAGACCGATTTCTTTTCGTGGAAGCCGACCAGTACCGTGCCCTTCTTGGCCACGTAGCGCGAGGACAGGCGCGCACGATAGCGGTAGCCCCAGGTCGGTCCATACATCGGGCGCATCATGGTGTCGGACTTGACCTTGGACAGGTGCCACAGGTTATCTTCCAGCACGCGCTGCTTGATCGCCACCTGGGCCGACGCTTCCAGGTGCTGCATGGAGCAGCCGCCGCAAATGTCGAAGTGCTCGCACTTCGGCTTGACGCGCATCGACGATTCCTTGTGCAGCGCGGTCATGCGCCCCTGCTCCCAGTTCTTCTTCTTGCGCAGCAGCTCGAAGCTGACTTTTTCGCCCGGCAGCGCGCCTTCGATGAAGACCACCTTGCCCGGCGAGCCGTCTTCGTTCTCGATGTGGCCAACGCCACGGGCATCCATGTCCAGGGATTTGATTTCGACGATGTTGTCTTGCATAGCGATTAAGGTTGCAGCCGGCGCGTTG
Organism: Pseudoduganella sp. R-32; assembly: GCF_049913245.1. Classification (NCBI taxonomy): domain Bacteria; kingdom Pseudomonadati; phylum Pseudomonadota; class Betaproteobacteria; order Burkholderiales; family Oxalobacteraceae; genus Pseudoduganella; species Pseudoduganella sp. R-32. The sequence continues at coordinate 5,186,359 of NZ_CP183987.1, forward strand.
CGCGCCCAAAGCCCGCTATGATACCAAAAACCGGTACCCCGGTGTCAGACCCGCGGGGTCTGACACCAATCCACAGCAACTGCAGGCCAGGTGTCTGACCCTGCGGGTCAGACACCGCACTTCCGGTTTCAGAGAAGCGAATCGCGTACCACGCCGCGCGCCGCCATCGCCCGCTTCAGCTTGACCAGCGCTTCCTGCTGGATCTGGCGCACCCGCTCGCGCGTCACGCCCATTTCCTCGGCCAGGGTTTCCAGCGTCGCCGGATCGTCGTTATCGAGCCCGAAGCGGCGCATGATGACAATGCGCTGCTTGTCCGGCAGCTTGGTCAGCCAGTCGCGCACCAGCACCGTCATCTCATGGTGTTCGGCGCGCGCGTCGGGCGAATCCTCGGAATCGCCCGGCAGCATGTCCATCAGCGACGACTGGGGGTCGTTATCCAGCGGCGCATCGAGCGAGGTGGCATGCTCGGACAAGGCCAGGATATCCTGCACCTCTTCCACCGGCCGCCCCACCAGGTCGGCGATATCCTCCGCCGTGGCATCCTTGCCATTATGGTGCTGCGCCTCCAGGTGGTACTTGCCGCGCAGGATCTGGTTCAGTTCACGCACCATGTGCACCGGCAGGCGCACCGTGCGCGCCTGGTTCATGATGGCGCGCTCGATGCTCTGGCGAATCCACCAGGTGGCATAGGTAGAGAAGCGGAAGCCGCGCTCCGGCTCGAACTTGTCGATGGCGCGCATCAGGCCGATGTTGCCCTCTTCGATCATGTCGAGCAGCACCACGCCGCGATTGATGTAATGCTTGGCGATCGACACCACCAGCCGCAGGTTATGCTCGATCATGGTCTGGCGGGCGGCGAAATCGCCCTGCTTGGCCAGCGTGGCGAAATGCACCTCCTGCGGCGCCGTCAGCAGGGGACGGGTGCCGATCTGGTTCAGGTAGTGCTGGGTAGTGTCGGTGGAGAGCTCCGCCGCCAGCACCTTTTTCAGTTCGTCGACCGTTTCAAGGACGGCGCTGGCGCCTTCAACCGCAACCTCGCCGTCCGGTTCCATGGAATCGATGGCTACTTCATCGATCGGCTCGTCCGGGAATTCCTCAGGAATCGAGTCGTCTTCCAGTTGGTCATTCGGCGAGCGTGTCATGGGTGCTTATCTAGCGGTTAGGCAGGAATTTCGATGGATCCACCGGCTTGCCCTGCTGCCTTATCTCAAAGTGCAGCTTGACCGTGTCGGTATCGGAGTCCCCCATTTCAGCAATTGCCTGGCCCCTGCGCACTTCCTGCCCCTCCTTGACCAGGATGGAGCGGTTGTGGGCATAGGCCGACAACAGGCTGTTACTGTGCTTCACAATGACGAGATTACCATATCCGCGGATGCCGCTACCGGCATACATCACTTTTCCTCGTTCAGCAGCCAACACTTGTTGTCCGGCGCGCCCTGCGATGTCGATGCCCTTGTTCCTGCCCTCGTCGAACTGTGCCACCACGCGGCCATCGGAAGGCCAGGTCCACGACAGGTCGCGGTCTTCCGCGCTGACCGCAGCTGCCGGCGGCACGGCCGGCGCCGGGGTTGGGGCCAGGCTGGCCACCATGGCCGGCTTGTCGGCGCGTTCGTCGGATTTCTGCAAATCCGCCACCGCGGCATCGGAATACGGACGTTTCTCCCCCTTTGGCGTCGACTTGCGCGGCGGCGGCGGGGTCTTCTCGATCTGCGGCGGGGTCGGCACGGCCGCTACCTGCACGCCTTCGGGTTGGGTCAGGCGCAACACCTGGTCGACCTTGATGTCGTCCGGGTTCGACAAGTTGTTCCAGGCCGCCAGGTCGCGATAATTCAGGCCGCGGTCGAAGGCGATGCGGATCAGGGTGTCGCCCTTGTGGACGGTATAGTAGCCTTCCTTGTCTTTCGGCTCCTCCACCGGGGCCACTTTCGGCGCTGTGGTGGGGTGCGGTGTCGAACGATCTTCGACCGGGGCCTGGGTCGGCACGGTCGAACATGCGGTCAGCACGGCCAGCGAGGCCGCCATCAGGAAAAGGGAATAGTTCTTCGTCATTCTATTGATCTGTGTGTTAAACGGTGCCAGGGCGCAGCGGCACAAAATGGCAGTCTTCCAGCGTCTGGCGCACCCATTCGTTCTTGCTGACACGGGTCACCAGTTCGAGATGCTGGGTGCGAGCCCCGACCGGGGCGACCAGGCGGCCGCCGATATTCAGTTGATCCAGCAAGGCCTGCGGCACTTCCAGGCCAGCGGCGGCAAGGATGATGCCATCGAAAGGCGCCGCCTGCGGCAAGCCTAGCATACCATCTCCGTAGTGCAAACGCAGGTTCGGCACCCGCAGGGGCCGCAAGTTGGCCTTGGCCAGTTCATGCAGGGGCTTGATGCGTTCGATCGAAAACACCTCTTTCGCCACGCAGGCCAGCACCGCCGCCTGGTAGCCGCAGCCGGTGCCGATTTCCAGCACGCGGTGCAGATCCTGCCCGGCGCGCATCACCTCGATCATGCGCGCCACGATATAAGGCTGGGAAATGGTCTGGTGGTGGCCGATCGGCAGCGAAGCGTCGATATAGGCTTGCGGCGCCAGGCCCTCGTCCATGAACATATGGCGCGGCACGGTGTCGAGCGCGCCCAGCACTACCGGGTCGCTCACGCCCTGCTTCGCCACCCGCTGCACCATGGCGCGACGCACGCCGTCCGATACCAGGGCATTCTGGCGCGGCGCCGCCACGGGGCCAAGCTGCACCTGGGCGCGTTCCTGGGCATAGGAATGGGCGCGCGAGGGCGATGCCACCGGTTGCGGCGGGCGCCAGCCGCCCGGGCTGGCTGCGGCAGTGCGGGCGGCATTCTGGGTGGCGGTTTGGGGCGTGGCCACGGAGCTGTAGACCGGCTTTTTCGCCGGGCTCTTGTCGGTAACAGAAGACAGGGGCAGCGGGAAAGTGCGGGTCTTTTCGCTCATTCGATGGCCTTTGCCAGGGTAGCGAGTTGTTGGCGATGGGTCAGGTCGATCTGCAATGGCGTCAGCGAAACGCGGCCATTGGCGACGGCATGGAAGTCGGTGCCCTCGCCGGCATCCTTGCAGGCGCCGGGCGGGCCAATCCAGTAGATCTCCCGGCCGCGCGGGTCAAGCGCCTTGACCACGGGTTCGGCCTGGTGGCGGCGGCCGAGGCGGGTCGGGGTCAGTGGACCCAGCTGCTCATACGGCAGGTTCGGGATGTTCACGTTCAGCAGGTAGGGCCGCTCCAGCAGTCCCAGGTAGCGCTGCACCAGGTCGCGCGCCACGCGCGCCGCGGCATCGACATTCGCCCAACCGTAGGAACCCTGCGAAAAAGCCATCGCCGGCACGCCGAACAGGTAGCCCTCGGTGGCGGCGGCCACCGTGCCCGAGTACAGCGTGTCATCGCCCATGTTCGGGCCGTTGTTAATGCCCGACACCACCAGGTCCGGCACGTGGTCCAGCAGGCCGGTCAGCGCCACGTGCACGCAATCGGTCGGCGTTCCATTGACAAAATAGAAACCATTGGCCGCCTGCTGAACCGACAAAGGACGGTCCAGCGTGAGGGAATTGGAAGCGCCGGAACGGTTGCTGTCGGGCGCCACAACCACGATATCGGCAATTGGCTGCAGGGCTTCCGCCAGCGCATTGATGCCAGGCGCCAGGTAGCCGTCGTCGTTACTGATAAGGATTCTCATACAGGGAATTTTACCTGAAGCAACGACTGGCGCAGCGCGCCGGCGGCGACAAATTTACATTGCCGCCGGCATCGGCCAGTACCCTGCGCGCTCTTGCTCGAGCGGCAAGGCATGGTGGTTGTTCAGGGTGGCCGGCCCGGCAGCGGGCAGGCGCTGCCAGGGGCAGAGCCCATCGCCAAACCATTGCATAAATGCATAATAGCCTTGCTGCAGCGCCAGCGCCGGCAGCGGTTCGCCACTGGCCAGGCTGGCGCAGTGCGGCAATTGCACCGCATCGAAGTACTCTTCCAGCGACAGCCAGGGCAAACCGTAGGCCTGGCCCAGCATGCCTTCGAACAGGGGCTGGTAGCCGCCCTCCCCATCCTCGCCGCGGCGCCAGAACCTGCATTGCGCCTCGTCCGAGGTATCGATGCGCGATGGCAGCGGGTAGACCAGCAACTGGCGCTGTTCGTCCTCATGGCAACTGCGATAGCCGGTGGCGCGCGCCACCAGGTCCCGCAGGCCGTCCAGGTTTTGCCGGTTCGGCGCGAACACCAGCACCAGCCGTGTCGGCAGCAAGGTTGTGCAGATGGCGGCGCAGTCGGCGCGACCGCTGCGCGCATCGACCAGCACATGGCCGAAATGGCGCGCCAACCGCGCGGCAAAGGTGCGGAACAGCGCGGGGCAAGCGTCGAACAAGCTTTGCCAGTCCAGCATCGCCGCGCGTTCCGCATGGCTGCCATCGCACCGCCCAGCGCGCAGCAGCCAGAGTGGCCGGTCATCGCATGCCCTGATCAGGTACTGCTCCCAGCGTACCGCGTCGAACACCGCCTCGGCCAGCGCCTGCTCGCTGGCGTAGCGGCCGGCGCGCTCCTGGAGCTGCTCGCGGCATTCTTCGAACAGGTCCAGCACTCCCGGCGCCTCCGCCGCGCCGGGAAAGTAGTAATGCAGCCCCGGAGCCTCCAGGTCCCAGTCGACCAGCAACACCGGCGCCGTGCGGCGGCTTGCCAGGATGTGCCCAAGATTGGCCAGCGCCATGGTACGGCCTACGCCGCCCTTGTAGGAATAGAAAGTGGTGACTTCGCCGGCTGCGGGCAGCTCTGGCAGGTGCAGGCGTAGGTGTTCCATGGCGCTCTTTCAGAGGTTTTTCTAGCGAGGAAAGTGAGGCGGGGCCGGCGGGCGCCATTCCGGCGGCACCGGCGGCAGCACGAACTGCCTGCAGTCGTGGTCGGGCGGAATGCTCGCCTTCAGGCAGTGGTAGTGCATCGTGATGCGCTCGACGATGCGCCGGATATCGGGCAGGAAATCGGGATTGGTCTTCAGATCCCCGGTTGCCAGCGTATAGCGCGAAAAATCGACATACATGCCAGGCTCGCTGATCTGGCGCGGCAGGTTCAGCGGATGGCGGGTCATGATGACGGGGATGATCAGGTGGCTTGGCAGCTCGTACCAGCCGCTGCGCTCGGCCTCGATCATCTGCATGGCGGCGAATTCGCGCCGGGTATATGGGTGGGCTTCGTACTTGGGCGTGTAGATCACGATCATGGTGGCGCTCTGGCACATGGCCAGCGCAAGCCGGCGGTCGATATCGTCCCCGCCACCCAGTTGCTCGCTATCGACAAACAGCTCGGTCTCGTTGTCGAAGTGGGGCTCAAGATAGCACTTCAGGGCATCGACCAGGTCGTCCTTGAAGTGGCTCATATATGCGTGCTGGCCATGCGCGTAACTGAAAAAGCAGCCGTACCGGATACTCATGGCAATCGCCTCCCCTGCCTGCCAAATGTATTCCCCTCCCGCGCGATAAACTTTGTGCCGGCGCAAAGTGTTCTCGGGCATAATCGCACGATCGTTCCAAAAATGATGGAGACCATATGAAGGCTATCGTTTGCAAGGAGTGGGGCCTGCCCGACACGCTGGTGCTGGAAGATGTGCCCGACCCGCAGCCTGGCCCCGGCCAGGTGGTGTTGCAGGTAAAGGCGGCAGCAGTCAACTTTCCGGATGTACTGATCATCCAGGGCAAGTACCAATACAAGCCTGCCCTGCCCTTCACGCCGGGGAATGAAGTCTCGGGCGTGGTGCTGTCGGTGGGCGAAGGGGTGCAGGGCTTCAAGCCGGGCGACAAGGCGATTGCCTTCTCCGCGCATGGCGGCTTTGCCGAACAACTGCTGGTGCCCGCCGCTTCGCTGATGCCGATGCCGCCGGGGATGGATTTCGACACCGCCGCCGCGATCACCCTCACCTACGGGACCTCGCACCACGCCGTGGTGGACCGCGCCCGGTTGAAGGCCGGCGAAACCATGCTGGTGCTGGGCGCCGCCGGCGGCGTCGGTCTGGCGGCCATCGAGATCGGCAAGGCGCTCGGCGCGCGGGTGATTGCCGCCGCTTCCAGCGAGGAAAAGCTGGCCGTCTGCAAGGAGCATGGCGCCGACGTCCTGGTCAACTACAGCAGCAACGACCTGCGCGAAGCCATCAAGGCCGCTACCGACGGCAAGGGCCCGGACGTGATATACGACCCGGTCGGCGGTGAATACGCCGAGCCGGCCTTCCGCTCGATCGGCTGGCGCGGCCGCTACCTGGTGGTGGGCTTTGCCAACGGCGAGATACCGAAGCTGCCCCTGAACCTGACGCTGCTCAAGGGCGCTTCGCTAATGGGCGTGTTCTGGGGCGAGTTCGTCAAGCGCGAGCCGAAAGCCAACCTGGCCGGCATGATGCAGCTCCTGGGCTGGCTGGCCGAAGGCAAGATCCGCCCGCACATCTCGGCACGCTACGCCCTGGCCGACACGCCGCGCGCGCTCGAAGCGATGGCAGCACGCAAGGTCACCGGCAAGGTGATTGTCAAGCCTTAAGCCACTGCACGAAGCGAACGGCGAGATAAAGCATCGCGCCGTTCGCGGCAAGCATCGCCGCCAGGTGCAGCGCCATCGCCGCCAGCGTTTGCAGCAACGGCCCTGCGGCGCCACTGCCGCTGCCGCAGATCGTCATCAGCGCCGGCATGAGGATGAAGCCTGCGCCGTGCGCCGTGGATGTGATGAAAGTCCACAGCGCCATTCCCGCCTGGCCCGCCAAGGCGTGGCCTTTGCCGATGCGGCAGGCCAAAGCAACCAGCAGCAGCACGCCTGCGCCCCACTGCAGGGCCGGGCGGTCCAGCGGCAGCCGGAATGCCACCGCCGCCGCCACCGCCATCGACGCCGCATGGCCGCAGGCGATCGCCGTCACGGCCCGCCAGGGCCGGAAGATCGACATGGCATCCCCGCATCACGCCTGGGAGCCGCAGCATGACGCCGCCGGTTGCGCGTAGCGGTCATGATGCCTGACCCACGCCATCGTGTACGGCAAATCATCCTCGTGCCGCCCGAACGGCGTGAGATCGAGGAAGCGATAGGTATGCATCATCACTTCCACCCCGCGGCCGTAGGTCGAATAAGTGTGGTAGACCGTGCCCGCGTCGTCCTTGTAGAAAACGCTGACGCCGGGCGCATCTTCGTGCGGGAAAGCCTGGCCGGTGTAGTTGTAATAGACTTCGCCTGCAGCCATTTCTTCCGGCGCGAAACTGACGTGGAAGTCGTAATTGAAATCGCTGTCACCCGACGACACCCATTTGAACCGCCAGCCCATTTCCTTGCGCATGCGCTCCAGGCTGGCCAGCGGTGCGCGCGATACCGCCACCACGCTCACGTCGCGCTGCGCCAGGTGCGCCAGCGCGCCATCCGTATGGTCGGCCATGTAGGAGCAGTGCGCGCAGCCGCGCTCCTGCCCGGGCGCAAACATGAAATGCTGCACCACTAGCTGGCTGCGCCCTTCGAACAGGTCGGACAAGGAACGCTTGCCCTGCGGCGTGTCGAACACGTACTGCTTGTCAACGCGCACCCACGGCAGCGCGCGGCGGGCGCTGGCCAATTGGTCCTGCTGGCGCATCAACTCCTTTTCGCGCACCAGCAACGCCTTGCGCTGCGCTACCCATTGCTCCTGATTGACGATGGCGTTCATGATTACTCCCCTCGTGGGCGGCGCACTGCACGCACCTTGCCGCTATTCTCGCCGCCGGCATAGAACAAGCCGGCGCCATCGGATTCCAGGCCGCTGACGAAGACGCCCGGCGGCATTTCCAGCCGTTCCAGCACGGCCCCGCTGTGCGGATCGACATGGCGGATGTCGCTCTGGTCGCCCTCCCAGGTGCCATGCCAAAGCTCGCCGTCCACCCATGTCACGCCGGTGACGAAGCGGTTCGATTCGATGGTGCGCAGCACGGCGCCGGTCTCCGGATTGACCTGATGGATCTTGCGTTCGCGGTACTGCCCCACCCACAGGCTGCCTTCCGCCCACGCCAGGCCGGAATCCGCGCCTTTGCCGGGCGCAGGAATAGACGACACCACCGCTCCGCTGGATGGGTCGATCTTGTTGATCCGTTCTGCCGCGATCTGGTACAGGAACTTGCCGTCGAATGCCGTGCCGGCATCGGCGGCCACCTCCAGCGAGCGCGCCTGCTTGCCGCTCTCGGGATCAATGCCGATCAGGCGGGCGCCTGTTGCCGCCCATACCAGATGGCCGTCGTAAGTAACCCCGCCGACTTTGGTAACGCCGTCGAACGGGCCGTATTCGCGCAGGATTTCAGCCGTGCGCACCTTGCTTGAATTGTGTGTCATTGCCTGGCTCCTTATGAGGCGCGCCTCGATTGGCGCCGCAAATGAACTTTATTCCAACGGCAGTGCAGCAGGGAGTAACAAGATTGTCGTGAATCCGGCCAGCGGCGGCGACAGCCAGCGCCGCGTGCGGGCACTGCCGATCGAGCGCACCCGTCCCTCCGCCTCCAGTTCAGCCAGGGCGCGCTGGACGGTGCGCTGGCTGGCATCAAGCGCCAGGGCCAAGGCCGAAGTCGACCAGGCAGCGCCCTCGGACAAGAGCGCCAGCAACGCAGCCTGCTCGCCATCGATCGGCGGCTCCAGCATGGCCAGGCTGCGCCCATCACCAGGCCGGATCGCAAAGCCGAGCGGCGTTGCCTCGATGCCGGCCAGTCCCTTGAGGAGCGCGCGAAGGCGGCCGATCTCCACCCGCAACCGCGCGCGGTGGGTTTCGTCGGGGCGACGCGTGTTGAAGGCCCGTTCGATCAGCAGGTCTCGCCCGGCATCGCCCGGCCAGGCCTCAGCCAGGATGCGGGCCAGCGCAAACAATACCGGCCTGCGGGCCAGGGAACGCCAGGCCGCGCCGCAGCCCAGGCCTCGCCGGCAGGCATCCAGTACCAGTGTGCCCGATGCCAGCAGAGCTGCCACTTCGTCGAGCGACAGCGCGCCGCCACCGTGCAGGCGCGCGGCGGGACGATGCAGCGCAGCGCTGGCCTCCACGACCTCTGCCAGAAGCTCCGGCACGCCCGAGCGGGTGGCCGCCGCATGCGCGTGCGCAAGCGCGGCCCTTGCCTGCGCCGGGCGTAGCGTTCGCATTGCCAGTTCGGCCGCGGCCAGTTGCGCAACTGCCGCCAGAGACGGCGTCAGGGCACGGATATCGAGGCGCGACAGTTCAGTTGCAGCGGCTTCGAGGCGTCCAAGCAGGAGGAATTTACGGGCGGCGATCAAGCGCGCCTGCAAGGCATTGCCATAGTCGCCGTGCGCTTCCAGCACCGCCAGCGCGGCCGCCAGCGCGCGCGGCGGGGCTGCAAAATCACGCATGGCCATCGCCACTTCCGCTTCCGCGACAAGGCAGCGCGCGCGGGCCAGTTCTTCATGCGAGCCAAAGCCACGCGCGGCACGCCGCAGCAACTCGCGCGCCCTGGGAAAGTCGCCCAGCCGCGCCATGGCGATGCCGCGCAGGGCCAGCGCCGGTGGGTCGTCGCGCAGTGCCACATGTTTCAGGGCGCCCAGCACGTCACCGCTGGCAAGGGAACGGGCCGACGCGGTAATCAGGGAATCCATCGCGCTTCAGCCGGCCCTGCGCACGCGCGAGGCAGCGGCGCGCAACAGGATGCGTGAATAGAGCTGATGGAAGCCAAGCAGCGCGCGGAACAGGCCTCCCTGCCGCGAGTGCACGACTGCGGAGCCAAAATACAGCCGCGTGCCCTGCCCGGCCGGCGCCGCCATCAACCATGAACGCGTGCTGCCTGCGACATCGCACATCAGCAACTGATCCGGCGCCCGCCCTTCCACCGACCACGCGGAGAAATGCTGGCGCTGGCCGCGCGCCAGCTCACGCGCTTCCACATCGCGCGAAGGCCGCGCAACGAACAGCGCCAGCAGCAACCGTTCCAGCTTGAAGACGGCGGTGGTGTAGAAAGCCTCGACATAGGCTGCATGCGCGACCTGTTCCGGCACGTCGATGGCGAAACAATCGGTGTAAGCCCCCTGCTCGCGGTAACGCTGCAACAAGGCGTCCTCGGGCAGGTCGGCGATCACAAGTAGGTCCAGGTGTCGGCGCCGTCGAACTTGCGGACTTCCATTTCCGCCACGGCTTCCGGCGCGAAATTGGCCATGTTCACGCCCATGCGGCCATCGTCATTGGGCTTTAGCGACTTCCAGTGCGTGACACAGCCGCAGGTCCGGCAGCGCACCGTGCGCAGTGACTTGTCGCCCCAGACGTAATCCTCGGCATGCGCCGGATCGCCCTCGATGCGGACCCCGTCTTCGGGATAGAACGCCCACAGCGCCCGCGTGCGGCGGCAAATCGAGCAGTTGCAGTCGATCAGGTAGGCCGGCGCGGCCGGCACCTCGATCGTGATTGCGCCGCAGTGGCAGGAACCGGCAAGGATGGTCATTTAACAAGCATAACACCTCGCTCGTCGATCTGCAGGCGCTCGGGGTCAGCCCCCAACACCAGCTTCAAATTTTCTCGCGCGCTGTTGCGCAGGTTGGCAGCCGCGTGCTCCGACTGCGCCTTTTGCTGCTGTGACTTGTAAGCCAGCGCCATGAAAGCGCCGACCATGGCGCTTTTCTCGTACAGGTTGCGGATTGTTTCCGCGCTTTGCTTCTCGGCCAGGCGGCGCGTGCCGCCCCCCTGGCGAAGCTGCTCGGCCACCGCCGCGAATTCCTCGTCCAGGACCTCGCGGTTGGCGAAGACCATGTAATTGCCAACGATGAAGGCCGCCATTGCGCCGTCCAGGTCATCGCGCTGCCATCCCATTTTGGCAGCCACCTGCTGGTAGACGTCCATGCTCTGCTGGAAGGCTTGTGCCATCGCTGCCTGGCTCGACGCCGGAAACACCTTTGCCAGCTCCCGCGCGTTGCGCTGCACCGCCGGCGGCGCCTCCATGCGCGCCGCCTTGCCGCGTGAGTGGAGCCCGGTGTTCATTGAATTGTTGTTCATCACCGCCATGTTGGCGAAGTTGATCAGCGGCGCCGTCGTCATGGAGTAATCCAGCCCCAGGCCGACATAGCCCTGCGCGCGGGCCGCAGGCGCAGCGAGCAGCGCGGCGTACAGCATCAGGTGCGGCAGCAGGCGGTTCATGCGCTCATCACCTGGCTAGGCAGCAGGTCGCTCATATTGTCCGCCACATTGCGTGCATTGAAGCAGCGGAAGCGGAACTCGCCGCCATCCTCCAGCTCGACTACCACGATGCCGGTCAGGATGCCGAACTCGCGCCGCACGGAACGCACTTCACGCAGCGGGATGTGCACCGGCTGCAAATCATCGTGCACGGCCTTGTTCATGATGTTCGGCACCCAGTCCAGCGCGTCGGCCGATACAGTGACGATGCCGCCCACCCACAATCCGCCAATGACGGCGCCGATCGCTTCCACGTTGCGCGCGGCCGCCCCGCCGAAACGGCGATTGACTACTGCATCGGTAATGAAGGCATTGCACAATTTCTTGATAAAGATCGTCATTGGAACCTCATGCCGTGTTTGTCGAGGAATAGGTTGGCGGGATCGCCCTTCAGCACCAGCTGCAGGTTTTCGCGGGCGGCGTTGCGCATGTTCTCGTACACGTCAGGCGGGGCACTCAGGATCAACTTGCACTTCATCGCGTCACCTCGACATTGCACAAAACGTTGTCTGAGAATATACAATTTTGCACAACGCGCCAACCGAATCGAGGTGCGTGAAAGTCACTCAGGGCGGGAGGTATCGGAAATGAAGATTCGCACGCTGGCCTGGCTGGCCATCGCACTGCACGGCTCCGTGCAGGCAGGCGAAGTACTGCTTGATATTCCCACGCGGCCAGGCGCCACCGTGCGCGTGCTCGAGATGACAGGCGAGCGCACCCCCAGCCATGTGGTGCTTTACCTCGCAGGCGGTTCAGGCCAGCGCGGTTTGCAAGGCGTATGGCCAGGCAGCCTGCCGGCCGATCCGGACACCTTGTTCGGCGCACAGCGCCAGATGGCGGACCAGGTGGGCGCCATGGTGGCGCTGGACACCGCCAGCGATCACGAAGTACTGGATATCGCCAGCCGTCAGGGATCCGCGCACGGCCAGGACGTCGCCGCTGTCGTCGATTTCATGCGCAAGCGCCACCCGCAGGCGCGCCTTGTCCTGATGGGGAGCAGCGACGGCGCCTTTTCCGCCGCCTTTCTTGCCAACCGCTTGCCGGCCGTGGATGCAGTGGTGCTGGTCAATGGCAGCGCCGACGCCTGGGCCGAAGCACCGCACCTGAAGCGCCCCGTGCTCGGCGTACACCACCGGCGCGACGCCTGCCTGCCCTTCCGCGACAGCTATCCGAAGGCGCGCTTCTTCCCGCTGATCGCAGTCGACAGCGAAGCCTTCCCGCAGGTCTTCGCCGGCACACGCCGTGACTGCAGCCGCGAAAGCGCGCACGGTCTGCAAGGCCAGCGCTCGCAAGTCTACCGGGCGATCGGCAACTGGCTGCAGAGCGGCGAGGCGCCGCCGGAACTGCGCTAGCGATTCATGCCGCCCGGCGTTCGACCAGCAGGCGCACAGGGCCGGGCAGCCATTGGCGCAGGCTGGCGCCGATCGCGGCTTCCCGCCGCTGCCAGAACACGCCGGCGGCGATAATGGCGATGCCGATAGCCGTCAGGGCTACCGGGAACAGCAAGCTGTCGCGGAAAACGGTGTACGACAGGTGGCCCAGGTAGCCAGCCAGGCCAAAACCGCCAAACACCGCGAACACGCGGCGCGACAAGGCGGCGCCGATGCCGATCATCAGGACGTTGATCAAGCAGTAGACCAGTTTGCCCAATTCGCTGCCCGAATCCATCGACGACAGGGCGCCCCAGAACGTCAGCACGCCCCAGATGTACAGCCAGAACGCATAGTCCTTGTCGCTGCGGTTGCGCAGGTCGATCCACAGCGCGAGCAGCGTCATGGCAATGCCGAATAGCGCCGAAATCACTTTGCCTTCGTGGGAAAACAGGCTGTAATGGCCAAGCAGCATTTCCGTCACGTCCATGCTCATGTACCACAGGGTCACCGCCAGCGGCATCACGGTGAACGGCATGCGGTAGCGCCACAGCACCACGGCGCCGGCAGCCAGCGTGGCCAGCTCCATGAGAATCCAGCGCCAGTCGATGTAGTAGTGGTAGTTGCGATATGAGCTGCCGGCGCCGCCGTCCGCCCACAGGCCGAGCATATGCTGCAAGCCGTAGACCGCCAGCGGCACCAGCACCACCGCGAAAGCGGCCAACACACCGGCCGGCAGCATGATGCCGCGGGCGCGCAGCCACTCGACCGCTCCCAGTGCGGCGACCATGTAGCAAATCGAAATGAACAGCAGGCCGGTGCCGCCAAACGACTCCCAGCCCAGCGTCATGAACAGCGACATGGCGCCAATGGCGATCAGGCCGCCCAGGTAGTACAGGATGTGCGCCGGCTTGAAGCCGGGCGTATGCTGTTCACGCTCCACCAGGAACTGCCACAACCGCCCTGCCTGGCCTTCGTCCAGCAGGCCCTGGCCTGCTGCTTCGTCCAACATCGCGCGTGTCAGTTTCATGACGTCTCCCTGGGGTTAATGGCCTTTGAAGAATTCGATGACGTCCGCCGCTTCGCGCGTGCGCTTGAAAGGCGGCAGGCTTTGCCAGATGCGGCGGCCATATGGCTTGGAAATCACGCGCGGGTCGCACAGCATCAGCACGCCACGGTCGCCTTCGTCGCGAATCAGGCGGCCGGCGCCCTGCTTCAGGTTGATGATTGCTTCCGGCAGGGTGTGGCCCATGAAGCCGTTCAATCCTTGGCGCTCCATCACTTCGATGCGGGCGGCCAGCACAGGATCGTCCGGCGGCGCGAATGGCAGCTTGTCGATGATCACCAGCGACAGCGCTTCGCCGCGCACGTCCACGCCTTCCCAGAAGCTCTGGGAGCCGATCAGTACGCCGTTGCCGGCCTTGCGGAACTGGTCGAGCAGTTCGGTGCGGCCACGGTCGCCCTGCACGAACAGCGGGAACTTCAGGCCGCGCTTGTCGAATTCGTCGCGCAGGCGGTCGGCGGCGCGCTTGACGGCGCGCAGCGTGGTGCACAGCAGGAAGGTGCGGCCGCCGGCCGCCTCGATCACCGGCAGCGCCGCATCCAGCACGGCGTCGGTATAGCCCATCGAATTCGGGTCCGGCAAGCCTTGAGGCACGTACAGGATGCCCTGCTCCTCGTAGTTGAACGGGCTTGGCCAGTTGCGCGCGACTTCATTCTCCAGGCCCAGTTGCTGGGCGAAGTGGGTGAAGTCGTTTTTCACCGCCAGCGTGGCGGAAGTGAAAATCCAGCTGCGCGGCACGCCTTCGCGCTGGCCGTTGAAGATCGGCGCGATCGACAGCGGCGTTTTATGCAGTTGCAGTGAGCTTTGGAAGGCCTCCACCCAGAACACCGCTTCTTCGCCGGCAGCCACCTTGGCCTTCGGATCGAACTTCCAGGCTTCCAGGCGGGCCGACAGCTCGTTGCCGCGCACGCGGCATTGTTCTATGGTCTCGGCGCGCTCGGCATTCTTTTCCAGCACGGCCACCATGTCGATCAGTTCATCCTTCAGCGTCTGCAGCGCCGGGAAGAAATCGCTGGAGGGGGCGATCTGCGGCAGCGACATGCGCACGATGTCTTGCGAGAAGGTCAGGCGCAGGTCGCGCGCTGCTTTTTCGACCGGCGTGACCACCTTGGCCCACTCGGCGCCGTCGCGCGCATGGGCCAGGCCCTCGGCCAGCACATCGCGGCACAGCTCAAGGATCTGCGAGGTGGATACGCTATCGCCGAAGAACAGCGTGGCAGTATCGGGCAACTGGTGCGCTTCGTCGAAAATCACGGTGTTCGCGGAAGGCAGCAGTTCGGCCACACCGGTATCCTTCAGCGCCACGTCGGCGAAGAACAGGTGGTGGTTGACTACCACCACGTCGGCCTGCTGCGCCTCGCGGCGCGCCTTCATCACGAAGCAGTCCTGGTAGTACTGGCACTCCTGCCCCATGCAATTCTCGCGGGTCGACGTCACCAGGTTCCACACCAGGGCGTTTTCCGGCACGCGCGCCAGTTCGGCCTTGTCGCCGGTGCTGGTCATTTTCAGGAAGCGCGAAATCTCGCGCAGGTAGCCAACGTCCTCGCGCGAAGTCATGCGGCCGTTTTGCAGCGTGCGTTCCAAGTGGTAGTGGCACAGGTAGTTGGAGCGCCCTTTCAGCAGCGCGACCGAGACCGGTGCCTGCAGCGCGGCGCGAATGGTCGGGATATCGCGCAGGAACAACTGGTCCTGCAGGTTCTTGGTACCGGTGGAGACGATGGTCTTGCCGCCCCACAGCAGCGCCGGTACCAGGTAGGCAAAGGTCTTGCCGGTGCCGGTACCGGCTTCGGCGATCAGGGTCTGCTGCTTGGCGATGGCATCGGCGATCGCCTTGGCCATCTCGGTCTGCGATTTGCGTGGACGAAAGCCACCCACCGCCGGGCCGAGGGGGCCGCCGGGTCCAAACAGGCGCTCAATATCGGCGTCGTGCGCCCCCGGAGGAAAAACCGGATCGCTCGGCGCGCCGGAAGCGGCGGTCGGCTGTTGTGTATCAGTCAAGTTATTCGAAGAATGAGTGGCCCTGCTCAGGCCGGTACGTCGGGCACCAATTGCATTTTCAGCAGGGTGATATAGTCTTTCAATTGCAGCTTACGCTTCTTGAGGCGGCGCAACTGAAGTTGATCGTGGTGACCATCCAGGGTCAACATTTCAATGACTGCATCCAGGTCGCGGTGCTCGACGTCGAGCTCAACGATGCGACGCTGGATTTCTTCTTTGTTGATCATAAATGGGAAGTCTGCACGATTTCGATTAACGTTTGCTTACAGTTTCGTAGGGACAACAGGCTATACTTGCAACAAAACTGCATACTGTGCATAGTTTAACTCAGGTAGTCATTGGAAAGAAGCTGTCAAGTCCCTATGAGCACGTACAAGATCGAGGCTGGAACCGCCCAACATATCGGTAGCCGGCCCCTACAAAATGACCGTGTCGCGTTGTTTACAGCGCAGAAAGCACCCGGCTATGTGCTGGCCGTGCTGGCCGATGGCATCAGTGGTGGCGCTACTGGCGCTGAACAGGTGCTGCATACGGCCAAACAATTGTTTGACGATTACCGGGCGTCGGAGACCGTCCACCTGGGGCGTCTGGAGGAATTGCTGCGAGAAATAGCGCACGATGTCCACCAGATCCTCGTCATGGACCCGCGAACGGGCGCCAGCGAGCCCCAATCGAGCATGGTGCTGATGGTGCTGACGCCGGAGCGCCAGGCCGTCTGGGCCGTGGTTGGCGACTCGCGTCTGTATCGTTTTGACAACAAGGAGTGCCTGGCCCGCACCAGCGACGCCGAGTATGTCGCCCACCTGATGGAGAAGGAAAACTTGCCGGAAGAAGCGGCGCGCAAGCATCGCCAGGCCAAGCTGCTCAGCAACGCCCTGGGCAACAAGCATAGGGAACCGTTTGTCACGTTCGGGGTACAGCACGACCTGAAGGCAGGCAACTCATTCCTGCTCTGCTCGGACGGGCTGTGGTCGTATTTTGCGGATGTGGAACTGGCGAGCGCGATCGCCAAGAAGTCGCCGCGCGAAGCGGCGGAACTGCTGATCAACAAGGCCCGCGAACGTGCCCAGGGCAAGGGCGACAACTGCTCGATGGCGATCATCAAGCTGGTGGCCCCGCCAAAGGAAAAGGTCAATTACACGGTGCAGAAGCTGCGTAAAGCTGTTTAAGGCTTTTTCGAGGCTGCACCCTTGGCTGCGGCCTCGGCTTTTGCTGCTTCGGCCTTCTGCGCTTCCGCAGCACGGCGCTTCTTCTCTTCCTTCTCGGCCATCTTGGCCTTGACTTCCGCCTGCCGCTTCTCCGACTCGGCTTTCTTGCGTTCGAATTGCGCCGCCTTGGCAGCGCGTTTCGGCGCGTCGGCAGCTTCCTGGGCGACGCGGGCCTGTTCGCGGGCATCATGCTGCGCCTGGCGCTGCTGCACCGAGACCGCAGCCGGCTTCGGTGCCGGCTTCGAAGCAGGGTCGACTTTTGGCTGCTTGGGATGGGCGGCGTTGTAGGCCGCTTCCGCGGCATCCTTCTGGGCGCGGTCTTCCAGTTCTCGGTCGCGCGTTTCCACCGCATTACGGCGCTTGAAGTAATTGGCTTCCACTTCCACCGCGCGCAGTTCGGCCAGGCGCAGGCGGCGCTGTTCCTTGGCTTTGTCGATACAGGCATTGACGAAGAACTTGTCGTAGCAAAGCGCTTCGCTGGCGCTGAACTCCGCCTCCACCGCTTCGCGGTCCTTCTTCACTTGCGCCAGGCGCGCGTCAGCCTGCTCGACCGAATGGGTTTCCGGGATGCCAGGAGCACCAGTCGTTGCCGGACGGCCGATGTCCTGCGCCAGCACGGCGCTTGGCAGCATCACGGCCAGCCAGATCCAGTTCTTCAAATTATTCTCCTTGTCAGGACAGCTTTTCGGCAGCGCCGCGCTGTTCCTTTTCCATATATTCGCGCGATTGCATCTCGACGATACGCGACACGGTGCGGTGGAATTCATTGGACAGCACACCGGACGTGTACAGCTCCTCCGGCTCCACTTCGGCCGACATGATCAGCTTGACCTTCTGGTCGTAGAACACGTCGATCAGCCAGGTGAAGCGGCGCGCTTCGGACGATTGCCCGGCCGACATCATCGGAATACCGGACAATATCACGGTATGGAAGCGGCTGGCGATTTCCAGATAGTCATTCTGCGAGCGCGGGCCGCCGCACAGCGTGGCGAAATCGAACCAGATGATGGTGCCGGCGCGGCGCAAGGCTTTCAGCTCACGGCCTTCCACATGGATGCGAGGGTCTTCGTCGGAAGTTTCGGCCACGCGCGCGAAGGCTTCGCGCAACTGGTGGTCGGTATTGGCGTTGAGCGGCGTGTAGTAGGCATCCACCTGCTCCAGCGCCCGCCCGCGGTAGTCGACGCCCGCATCCACGTTCAGCACGTCCATCTTTTCCTTCAGCAGGGCGATGGTGGGCAGGATGCGGTCGCGGTGCAGGCCGTCGGGATACAGGGTGGACGGCTCGTAGTTCGAGGTCATGATGAAGGACACGCCGTTGTCGTACAACGCCTTCATCAGGTTATACAGGATCATGGCATCCGCCACGTCCGATACGTGGAATTCATCGAAGCAGATCAGGCGGTATTTTTTCGCGATCCGTTTTGCCACTTCGTCCAGCGGGTCTTCCACGCCGCGCAGTTCGTCCAGCTGCATGTGGACGTCGCGCATGAATTCGTGGAAGTGCAGGCGCGTCTTGCGCACCAGCGGGATCACCGAATAGAACGAATCCATCAGGAAGGACTTGCCGCGCCCTACCCCGCCCCACATGTACACGCCGCGCGGAGGCGTTGGACGGTTGATCAGGCGTTTGAAGGAATTGGAGCGCTGGGCCTTGTAGGCGACCCATTCGTCGTAGCACTGCTGCAGGCGGTCGACGGCGCGCTGCTGGGCGGCGTCGGCTTTGAAGTCGCGCTGCGTGAGCGCGTGCTGGTAAAACTCTTGGACGTTCATTTTCTTAAACCGGTAGACCGGTGTCTGACCCACAGGGTCAGACACCTGCAGGCCTGGTGTCTGACCCTGCGGGTCAGACACCGCTTTGCCGGTTTTCCGGTTTAGAAGTTCAGCGTACGCTTATCAACAGCCAGCGCCGCTTCCTTGGTCGCTTCGGACAGCGATGGGTGTGCGTGGCAGATGCGCGCGATGTCTTCGGCCGAAGCCTTGAACTCCATCGCCACCACGGCTTCGGAGATCAGCTCGGAAGCCATTGGACCCACGATGTGCACGCCCAGGATCTCGTCGGTGGTTGCATCGGCCAGGAACTTCACCATGCCGTTGGTATCGCCCAGCGCGCGTGCGCGGCCGTTAGCCAGGAACGGGAAGGTGCCGGCCTTGTATGCCACGCCTTCGGCCTTCAGCTGCTGCTCGGTCTTGCCCACGGAAGCGATTTCCGGATGGGTGTAGATGACGGATGGCAGGGTGTTGAAGTTGGTGTGGCCATGCTGGCCGGCGATGCGCTCAGCCACGGCTACCGCTTCTTCTTCCGCCTTGTGCGCCAGCATCGGGCCGCGCACCACGTCGCCGATCGCCCATACGTTCGGCAGGTTGGTCTTGCAATCTTCGTCCACGGTGATCATGCCGCGCTCGTCGACAGCCAGGCCCACTTTGTCGGCGCCCAGGCCGATGGTGTTGGCGGTACGGCCGATCGACACGATCAGCTTGTCGAAGGTCGCCTTCTGCGCTTCGCCCTTGGCGTCGGTGTATTCAACGGTGACGTTGTTCTTGCCGGCTTCGACCTTGGTGATCTTGCAGGACAGGTTGATCGACAGGCCCTGCTTGGTCAGCAGCTTCTGTGCTTCCTTGGCGATCTGCTCGTCGACTGCGCCCAGGAAGGTCGGCAGGCCTTCCAGCACGGTCACTTCCGAACCCAGGCGGCGCCACACGGAGCCCAGTTCCAGGCCGATCACGCCGGCACCGATCACGCCCAGCTTGGCCGGCACGGTTTCGATGTTCAGGGCGCCGGTGTTCGACAGGATCAGTTTCTCGTCGAATGGTGCGCCTGGCAGTGCACGCGGGTTGGAGCCGGTAGCAACGATGATCTGCTTGCCGGTGATGGTTTCGGTGGTAGGACCGGAGATGGCGATCGGGTAGCCTTCGGCACCAGCGGCGCCGGCGAATGCGCCGCGGCCGTGGAAGAAGGTCACCTTGTTCTTCTTGAACAGGAACAGGATGCCGTCGTTGTTTTGCTTGACCACGGTGTTCTTGCGCTTCAGCATCTGGGCCACGTCGAAGGACAGGCCTTCCACATTGATGCCGTGCTCTTTGAAGCCGTGCGATGCGTGTTCGAAGTGCTCGGACGATTGCAGCAGCGCTTTGGATGGAATGCAGCCTACGTTGGTGCAGGTGCCGCCTGGGGCTGGCTTGCCGGCGTCGTTGCTCCACTCGTCGATACAGGCTACGGAGAAGCCCAGCTGCGCTGCGCGGATGGCCGCGATGTAACCGCCAGGACCGGCGCCGATAACTACTACGTCAAATTGTTTGTTGCTCATGTCTTTTCCCAAATCATTGGTCGTCCGTGGGGACGAAAATCCACATAAGGATGTAAATCAGCCCGCCGAAGCCGAGGCATGTTGCGACCAGGACGAAGATCAGGCGCCAGATCCAGGACTCGATGCCGGATTGTTTGGCGATGCCGCCGCACACGCCGCCTAGCCAGCGGTCGGTGGTGGAGCGGCGCAGCTTGCCCACTTCGGTGGCGAAATCGCCGCCGGGCTGCTGGCTGGTACCGCCGCTTTGCAGCAGCTTTTCCTTGGCACGGGCGAATTCTTCATCGCTCAGGGCACCGGCCTGGTGCAGTTCGTGCAGGCGCTTCAGTTCTTCGGAGACGCTCATGTGACTCCCTTCGTGTTTTCTAAACCGGTAAACCGGTGTCAGACCCGCAGGGTCAGACACCAGCCGGTAACAGTCGCTGACTTGCAGTGAGGGATGGGGGCTGGACCTAGGGCCAGTCCCCGCCGCTTTACCGGTTTTACAGGTCCAGCAGCAGGCGCGCAGGATCTTCCAGCGCTTCCTTCATTGCCACCAGGCCCAGGACAGCTTCGCGGCCGTCGATGATACGGTGGTCGTAGGACATCGCCAGGTAGTTCATCGGGCGAATCACGATCTGGCCGTCAACGACAACAGCGCGGTCCTTGGTGGCGTGCACGCCCAGGATTGCGGATTGTGGCGGGTTGATGATCGGGGTCGACAGCATGGAGCCGAAGGTACCGCCGTTCGAGATGGAGAAGGTGCCGCCGGTCAGGTCTTCCAGGGTCAGCTTGCCTTCCTTGGCTTTCGCGCCGAACTCGCCGATCTTTTTCTCGATCTCGGCGATGCTCATCTGGTCTGCGTTGCGCAGGATAGGCACCACCAGGCCGCGCGGGGAACCCACGGCGATACCGATGTCGAAGTAGCCGTGGTAGACGATGTCGTTGCCGTCAACCGAAGCGTTCAGGATCGGGTACTTCTTCAGTGCGTGCACAGCGGCCTTCACGAAGAAGGACATGAAGCCCAGCTTCACGCCGTGTTCTTTCTCGAACTTGTCCTTGTACTTGTTGCGCAGGTCCATGACCGGCTTCATGTCCACTTCATTGAAGGTGGTCAGGATCGCGTTGGTGGACTGGGACTCAACCAGGCGCTCGGCGATACGTGCACGCAGGCGGCTCATTGGCACGCGCTCTTCCGGACGGTCGCCCAGGTTGGCAACGGCTGGAGCAGCAACCTTCTGCAGTTGCGCTTTAGGAGCGGCTGGCGCCAGCGGTGCTGGAGCGGCTGGCTTCGGTGCAGCGGCAGCGGCCAGGGCGTCGCCCTTGGTCACGCGGCCGTCCTTGCCGGAACCGGCAACGTCGGAAGCGGCGATGCCGGCTTCGGAAAGGATCTTGGCAGCGGCTGGCATGGCAACGCCGGACTTGTCGGCGGCAGCGGCAGCGGCTGGGGCGGCAGGAGCGGCGGCGGCAGGAGCCGATGGGGTCGCGCCGGCAGCGGCTTCGGTATCGATGATGGCGATCACTTCGCCGGCAACCACGGTGGCGCCGTCGGCCTTGATCACTTGCACAACCACGCCTGCGGCTGGTGCTGGCAGTTCCAGGACAACCTTGTCGGTCTCGATGTCGATCATGTTTTCGTCGCGGGCCACTGCCTCGCCGACTTTCTTGTGCCAGGACAGCAGGGTCGCTTCAGCGACGGATTCCGACAGTTGAGGAACTTTGACTTCGATTTGTGCCATTTGTTTTTTACTCCGAATTTTGTGTGTTTTTCGCGCCGCCCGCTTGACGCGGGCGGCTCACCCGCTAATGCGTGAATTACTTGGTCAGGATGAAGCCCTTCAGCTTCGAGAACGCGGTTTCCAGCAGGTCTTTCTGCTGCGCGTAGTGCTTGTCGTAGTAACCCACGGCAGGCGAAGCGGAAGCAGGACGGCCGGCGTATGCCAGCTTCTGGCCCGATTCCATGGCCTCGAAGATGTTGTGCTGGATCTGGAACCAAGGACCCTGGTTCTGCGGCTCGTCCTGCGCCCACACCACTTCGGTCAGGTTCGGGAACTTCTTCAGTTCAGCAGCGAATGCCTTGTGCGGGAATGGGTACAGCTGCTCGATACGCACGATGGCGGTATCGGTCACGCCGCGGGTCTTGCGGGTGTTCACGATGTCGTAGTACACCTTGCCGGAGCAGGCGATCACGCGCTTGACCTTCTTGGCGTCGATGGACTCGTCCACTTCGCCGATCACGGTCTGGAACGCGCCCTTGGCCAGTTGCTCCAGCGGGGAACCTGCATCCTTGTTACGCAGCAGCGACTTAGGAGTCAGGATCACCAGCGGCTTGCGGAACTGGCGCACCATCTGGCGGCGCAGCACGTGGAAGATCTGCGATGCGGTGGTCGGCTGCACAACTTGCATATTGTTGTCAGCGCACAGCTGCAGGAAACGCTCTGGGCGGCACGAGGAGTGCTCTGGGCCCTGGCCTTCGTAGCCGTGCGGCAGCATCATAACCAGGCCGGAAGCGCGGCCCCACTTCACTTCGCCGGAGCTGATGAACTGGTCGATCACAACCTGGGCGCCGTTGACGAAGTCACCGAACTGGGCTTCCCAGATGGTCAGGGTGTTAGGCTCGGCGGTCGAATAGCCGTATTCGAAGCCCAGCACCGCCTCTTCGGACAGCACGGAGTCGATCACGGTGAACGGTGCCTGGCCTTCTGCGATGTTCTGCAGCGGAATGTAGGTGCCGGCATCCCAACGCTCGCGGTTCTGGTCGTGCAGCACGGCGTGACGGTGGGTGAAGGTGCCGCGGCCGGCGTCCTGGCCGGTCAGGCGCACTGCGTAGCCGGAGGAAACCAGGGACGCGAAGGCCAGATGTTCGCCCATGCCCCAGTCCAGGTTCATCTCGCCCTTGCCCATGGCAGCGCGGTCAGCCAGCACTTTCTCAACCAGCGAGTGCACCTTGAACGATTCAGGCACGGTGGTGATGGCGGTCGCCAGGCGTTTCAGTTCGGTCATCGGCACGGCGGTATCGGCCGCGTCGGTCCACTTGCGGTTCAGGAACGGCAGCCAGTCAACGGCGTACTTGTTCTTGAAGTTGGAGATCACCGGATCGATGGTGTGCTTGCCCTGGTCCATCGCAGCGCGGTAAGCGGCCACCATGGCGTCGCCGCCGTCGGCCGGGATCACGCCCTGGGTAATCAGCTTGTCCGCGTACAGCTTGCGGGTGCCCGGGTGCTTGGCGATCTTCTTGTACATCAGCGGCTGGGTCAGCGCCGGGGTGTCCTGCTCGTTGTGGCCCAGTTTGCGGTAGCAGATGATGTCGACAACGATGTCTTTCTTGAACTGCAGGCGGTAGTCCAGTGCGATCTGGGAAGCCAGTACCACGGCTTCAGGATCGTCGGCGTTCACGTGCAGCACAGGCGCTTCGATCATCTTCACGACGTCGGAGCAGTAGATGGTGGAACGTGCATCGCGCGGATCGGAAGTGGTGAAGCCGATCTGGTTGTTGATCACGATGTGCACGGTGCCGCCGGTGCCGTAGCCGCGGGTCTGCGCCAGGTTCAGGGTTTCCATCACGACGCCCTGGCCGGCGAATGCCGCGTCGCCGTGCACCAGGATCGGCAGCACTTGCGCGCCGTGCGCGTCGCCGCGGCGGTCCATGCGGGCCTTCACGGAACCTTCAACCACCGGGTTGACGATTTCCAGGTGGGAAGGGTTAAACGCCAGCGACAGGTGGACCGGGCCGCCTGCGGTGGAGATGTCGGACGAGAAGCCCTGGTGGTATTTCACGTCGCCGGCCGGCAGGTCGTCGGCGTGCTTGCCTTCGAATTCTTCGAACAGGTCCTTAGGCGCCTTGCCCAGGGTGTTCACCAGCACGTTCAGGCGGCCGCGGTGGGCCATGCCGATCACGATTTCCTGCACGCCTTTTTCGCCGGCGCGCTGGATGATTTCATCGATCGAAGCGATGAAGGTCTCGCCGCCTTCCAGCGAGAAACGCTTCTGGCCGACGTACTTGGTGTGGAGGTAGCGTTCCAGGCCTTCAGCGGCGGTCAGGCGCTCCAGGATGTGCTTTTTCTTTTCGGCGGTGAAGTTCGGGGTCGAACGGATCGACTCCAGGCGCTCCTGCAGCCAGCGCTTTTCGGCCGGGTCGGAGATGTACATGTATTCCGCGCCGACGGAGCGGGTGTAGGTGTCCTTCAGCAGGTTGGTCAGGTCGCGCAGGGTCGCGGTCTCTGGGCCGAAGTAGGTGTTGCTGATGTTGAAGACGGTGTCCTGGTCGGCATCGGTGAAACCGTAGAACGATGGCTCCAGTTCAGGGATGCTCGGACGTTCCTGGCGCTGCAGCGGGTCCAGGTTTGCCCAGCGAGAGCCCAGGTAGCGGTAGGCTGCGATCAGCTGGGTGGCGGCCACGCGCTTGCGGCCCATTTCGGCGTCGGACGAAGCGACGATGGTGCGGATCGGACCTGCTTTCGCGCGTTCGGCGAAGGAGGCGATGACGGACGAGTGAACGACGTCTGGCTTGGCGCTGCCGTCGACTGCCGGCACGTTCTGCATGGCGTCGAAGTACTGGCGCCAGTTGTCTGGCACGGAGCCAGGATTTTCGAGGTACGCCTCGTACAGTTCTTCTACGTACGGCGCGTTCCCACCAAACAGGTAGGAATTGGACGTCTGTTGTTGCATCATTTCTTTGCTCACCTTTCTTCGCGCTTCGCGAGGAATTAGCGGGTTGTTCAAACCTTCCGCGACACGGCCTGACCGGTTAGCGGATTGCACATCAAGTTGTGGGGGAAGGGCTCTGTTGTTTCCAGATTTTCCAAAAACGGTCGCCTAGCATAGCACTGTCATTGAACTGAAACAACTAAAACTCCGATCCGTGCCGGGCGAACCAGTCGGCCAGGTAGTCCAGCAAGGCCCGCAGCGCAGGCGGCATGTGCTGGCGCGATGTATAAATGGCATGCATTCCCAGCGCCTGCGGTTGCCAATCCGGCAAGACCTCCACCAGCCGGCCCGCCGCCACTTCCGGCATGACCACAAAGCGCGGCTGCATGGCGATGCCGGCACCCTGCCCGGCCGCCGCCAGCAGCGCCATCGATTCATTCGACGACAGGTTGCCGCCGACCGGCACCTCCACCACTGCCGCGCCGGCGCCGGCCAGGGTCCACACGCTCTTGCCAAAGTAGCTATAGGCCAGGCAGTTATGCCGCGCCAGGTCCTGCGGGTCGGCGGGCGTGCCATGCTGCGCCAGGTAGGTCGGCGCCGCAGCCAGCATCGAACGGCATTCACCAAGCTTGCGCGCGATCTGGTTCGGCTCCAGCGCATTGGTGATCCGGATGGCAAGGTCGATGCGCTGCTCGACCAGGTTGACGGCACGGTTATCGACCTGCAGGTCCACCGTCACCTGAGTGTAGCGGCGCAGGAAGCCCGCCAGCGCATCGGCCAGCGCCGTCTGCGCCAGGAACTGCGCGCAGGCCACGCGCAGCAAGCCGCGCGGCGCGCCAGCTCCGGCATCGCCCGCAGCCGGAATCGCCCCGGCCAGCGCCAGCAATTCGCGGCAACGCGCCAGCGTCACCTCCCCCGCCGCAGTCAGCCCCAGGCGGCGCGTAGTCCGGTGCAGCAGGCGTGCCCCCGCCCACTCCTCCATTTCCGCCAGGTAGCGCGTCACCATGGCGCGCGACATATCCAGTGCTTCAGCCGCAGCGGCCAGGCTGCCGCGTTCGGCAATGGTGACAAAGACGTTGGCAGAGGCAATACGGTCCATATGAGCGATTTAAGCAATAAACAGTTTCAATATAACCTATTTTTCGAACATCTCCAGCGTCCTACACTGGCGTCATCTACTCACCGAAAGGAATTCAGATGATCAAGCACACCCTCGCCGCAGCCGCCCTCGCAGCAAGCACTGCCGGCGCCATCGCTGCCCCGCTGACACTGGAAGTCTTCAATCCAGGCGAAGCCGCCATCTTCCCGGTTGCCTCCGTGCTGGTGAAAGGCGAAAAAGACGCCGTGCTGGTCGACGCCCAGTTCTCGCGCGCCGAGGCCGAAAAGCTCGCCGCCCAGATCAAGGCCAGCGGCAAGCGCCTGACGACTATTTATGTGAGCCACGGCGACCCGGACTTCTACTTCGGCCTGGACGTACTGAAAGCAGCCTTCCCGACAGCCCGCATCGTGGCACGCGGCACCACCATCGCTGCCATGGAAAAGAAAGGGCAAGCCAAAGTGGCCTACTGGGGCCCGATCCTCGGCGCCAACGCCCCAAGTGGCGTAGTGATGCCGGAACTGCTGCAAGGCGATATCGAGCTCGAAGGCAAGAAGCTGGAAATCAAAGGCCAGGGCGACCGTAGTTATGTGTGGATTCCATCGATCAAAGCCGTGGTCGGCGGCGTGGTGCTGTTCAAAGGCCTGCACGTCTGGGTTGCCGACACCCAGACACCCGAATCGCGCGCCCAATGGCTGTCGGTACTCGACGACATGGCCAAGCTGAAGCCGGTCACCGTGGTGCCCGGCCACTTCGCCCCCGGCGCCGCCCTCACCCCGGACGCCATCAGCTACACCGCCGACTACCTGCGCCGCTTCGAGGCCGCCACCCCAGCCGCCGCAGACAGCGCAGCCCTGATCGCAGCAATGAAGTCCGCCTACCCGCAAGCCGGCCTCGAAAGCGCCCTGCAACTGAGCGCCAAAGTCGCCAAAGGCGAGATGAAGTGGTAGTACAGCCCAGCCCGTGTCACACCTTGGGGTCACACCCGAAGTGTGACACGGGCTCGACCGCGCGACGCTTGAGCCCGTGTCAAGTTTGGGGTGTGACCCCAAGGTGTGACACGAGGCCAGCAGTTCGCTGGTGTAGACTTTTCCGTCTAGATCATTTATTCTAGATCCATCAACGCTCTTCCTGGATCTATCATGGCCTTGCCGAAACCTACTCCTAGCGAACTGGAAATGCTGCGCCTTTTGTTTGCACTAGGTCCGGCGACCGCGCGGCAAGTGCATGAGGCGGCCATGCAGACGCGGCCAGATATGCAGTACGCGACCGTGCTTCGCCTGCTGCAAGTGATGCACACCAAGGGTTTGCTGAACCGCGACGAAAGCCAGCGCGCCCACATTTATTCGCCTGTAGAGCAGCAAGACTCGATCCAGACTTCCTTGCTGAAGGACTTGATCCACAAGGCTTTCGCCGGTTCCGGCAAGGCCCTGGTGATGGCGGCCCTGCGCGGCGGCCACGTCTCGCCCAAGGAGCGCGCCGAGATCCAGAAAATGCTGGACGAGGAAAGCTAGCCGCAAGCTATACTGCGCCCGCCAAAACTCTTCATGTAAATCGATGCAAACGCTTCAACAACTGCGCTCCGGCGAGCTGGCCGGCGCAGTGCGGCTGCAGTTGCGCTGCGGCCTGACTGAATTCCCACGCGAGATCTTCGGCCTGGCCGACACGCTGGAGATCCTGGACCTTACCGGCAACGCCCTGTCCTCCCTGCCGGACGATCTTCCACGCCTGCATCGCCTGCGCATCATCTTCTGTTCCGAAAACCAGTTCACGGAACTGCCGCCAGTGCTGGGCCGCTGCGCTTCGCTGACCATGATCGGTTTCAAGGCGAACCGCATTGCGAGCGTGCCCGCTGACGCCCTGCCCGCCCGGCTGCGCTGGCTGATCCTGACCGACAACAGCTTCGAACAGCTTCCTGCCGAACTTGGCCGCTGCACCGACATGCAAAAGCTGATGTTATCGGGGAACCGCTTGCGCGCATTGCCTCCGGCGCTGGCAAATTGCAGCAAGTTGGAACTGCTGCGCATTTCGGCCAACCGTCTTCCGCAACTGCCAGCCTGGCTGACCTCGATGCCGCGGCTTGCCTGGCTGGCTTTCGCCGGCAACCCTTTCAGCGAGGCGCCATTGCCGCCTGCGGCCAGCATTTCCTGGAACGCGCTGCAAATCCAGGACAAGCTGGGCGAAGGCGCGTC
The DNA here is from genome assembly GCF_049913245.1 of Pseudoduganella sp. R-32. NCBI lineage: Bacteria > Pseudomonadati > Pseudomonadota > Betaproteobacteria > Burkholderiales > Oxalobacteraceae > Pseudoduganella > Pseudoduganella sp. R-32. The sequence goes on from NZ_CP183987.1 coordinate 5,214,344, forward strand.
CGGCGTGATCCACCAGGCCACGCTCGATGGCAAGCCGGTGGCGGTCAAGGTGTACAAAGGGGCCATGACCAGCGATGGCTTGCCAACGCAGGAAATGGCCGCCTGCATTGGCGCCGGCACGCACCCCAACCTGATCCCCGTACTCGGCACGATCCCCGATCATCCCTCACAGCTGCCCGCCCTGGTCATGCCCCTGGTCGACCCCGGCTTGCGCAACCTGGCCGGCCCGCCAAGCTTTGCAAGCTGCACCCGGGACGTTTATGCCGAGGGCCAGTTTTTCAGCACAGAAGCCCTGCTGGGCATCGCACGCGGCATTGCCTCTGCCGCCGCGCACCTGCATGCGCGGGGCATCATGCATGGCGACCTTTATGCGCACAATGTACTGAACTGCGGCAAAGGGAATGCAGTGCTGGGCGATTTCGGCGGGGCCTCGCGCTTCGAACCAGGCACCGCGCTCGCATCTGCGCTGGAGCGCCTGGAAGTGCGGGCCTTCGGCTATCTGCTGGAAGAACTGCTCGAGCGCTGCGAAGAAGAACTGCCTCACGTGCGGTCACTGGCAATTGATTGCCTGCGCCCGGCACCTGGAACCCGCCCTGCATTTGCCGAAGCGGTGGCAAGGCTGGCTGCAGCTTGAGCTAGCGGCTCTTGTCCGGATAGGCCGGACGCGCCGGTCGGCTTGGCGGCGACTTCGCCAGTTCGGCCTTGATCACCTCAATCGCCTTCTCCAGCTGCGGATCGCGGCCCGCAATCACATCCGCCGGATTCTGGTCTACTTCAATATCCGGCGGCACGCCCTCGTTCTCGACACCCCAACCACCTTCGCGGGTCCAGAAAGCCAGGTTCGGCGCGGTGATCGTGCCGCCATCCAGCAGCACCGGGAAACCAAGAATGCCAACCAGTCCGCCCCAGGTCCGCTTGCCAATCAGCGGACCAAGCTTATTCTTGCGGAACATCCACGGCAGCAAGTCGCCTCCCGAGCCTGCGGTTTCATCGATCAGCATCGCCCGCGGCCCCTGGATCGAGGCGGAAGGCGTCTTCATATCCGCGCCATAGCGCATGGCCCACCAGGCGATCTCCTGCTTTTGCAGCAGCTCGATATAGTAGTCGGCCAGGCTGCCGCCGCCATTGAAGCGTTCATCGATGATGATCGCGTCCTTGTAGGCTTGCGGGTAGAAATAGCGCTTGAAATAGGTATGCCCCAGCCCCGCTGTATTCGGCACGTAGACATAGGCGACGCGCCCGCCGGTTGCAGCGTCGACTTTGCGGATATTCCCTTCCACCCAATCGCGGTTGCGCAGCGCATCTTCACTCGCCACCGGCACCACCGTGATATGGCGCGCGCCCTTGCCATCTGCGTTCGGCCCGACCGTGATTTCAATCGAGCGGTTGGCGGTATTTTCGAACGCGCTGTACAGGTTGGTCGGCGGCGTCAGCGGACGTCCGTCGACGGCCAGCAGGTATTCGCCCGCTTTCACATTCAGCCCTGGTTCGGTCAATGGCGCACGCAGCGTCGGGTTCCAGTTCAGGCCGCCGTAGATTTTCTTGAAGCGATAGTGGCCGTTGGCGACCTCGTAGTCAGCGCCCAGCAAGCCGCCCGGCACCGGCTTGACATCGATGAAGTTGTCACCACCACCACCGCGATGGTGGCCAACCGCCAGCTCGCTGCACAGCCACTGGATCACGCGATTCAGGTCACTGCGCGTAGCGACGTCGGGCAGGAACTGGGCATATTTATCGCGCATCGCTTTCCAGTTCACGCCATGCATGTGCGGGTCGTAGAAATAGTCGCGATTGATGCGCCAGACTTCGTCGTAGATCTGCTTCCACTCCACGCGCGGATCGGCCCTGGTTTCGATGGCTTCCACACGCAGCTTGCCTTCCGAGGGCGACAGCAGCTTGCCGGTGGCGGAGCCGGTATTCCACTGCTCCTTCAGGCGCCAGGCGATCTTCTTGCCGTCAGCGCTGATTTCAAAGTCATCCGCGTCGGCGACGATGGTTTCGGTCTTGCGGTCTTTCAGGTCGAAGCGCTGGACCTGGCGTTTGCCGTCCACCTCGCGCAGGAAGAAGATCTGGCCTTCCGCACCTGCCTCCAGGTCGAAGTATGGCGAAACCGGCGGCGGCATGTCGATCACGCGGGTCGATATGCCATCCCAGTCGATGCGCATCGGCACAGGCGGCTTGGCCGTGGCAGCGGCGGCTTTCGCTTTGGCGTCCGCACCGCGGCTGGTCGAGGTATCGGCCACTACGCGTTCCTCGCTCTTGTCGCCGGCGGCGCCTTCCTTGGGCGGCTCCTTTGGCGCAGGGGGTGCAGTTGGCGCCCCTTTCTCCTCATCGCTTTCGCGCACCAGTGGCGACGGGACATCATTACGCAGCACCATCAGCCAGAGCGAGCGAGTTGGGCGGTTGTCCTGGTTCTGCAGCGAGAACCAGTTGTTGCTCGGCCCCGCGTCGGTGGATGCGAAGAAGTAAAGGTATTTGCCGTTGCGATCAAAGACCGGATTGGCGACGTCGGACAGGCCATCTGTCACCGCATGCGATTTATCCTCGTCCAGGGCGTAGATATACGCCGTGCGCGTATAGCTCAGCGAATTGAGCGTATAAGCGATAAAGCGCGAGTCCGGCGACCAGACGCCACGCAGCGACTTGTCGATACCGTACATTGGCTCGGTGGCCACTTTCTTTTGCACACCAGTCGCCAGGTCGATGTAGTACAGCGTCCAGGAGTTGTCGATGAAAGCGATTTTCTTGCTGTCCGGCGACCACGCTGCACGTTCAAAGAATCCGGAACCGTTCAGCTTGAACTTGCGCAATTCGCCCTTGCCGTCCTGTTGCCTGACATGCAAGGCGTATTCACCGCTTTCATCGGAGAAGTAGGCGACTTGCCGGCCGTCCGGCGACCAGGCTGGGCCGCGTTCATGGGCGCCAGGCGTTTGCGTCAGGTGACGAATATCCCCCTTCTCTGCCGGGAGTGTAACGATATCGCCGCGGAACTCGAACGCCACGCGCGCCCCCGATGGCGATAGTGACGAATTGCGAATATATTTTGCCCCGCGCACCCAGCGCTCACGCGACAGTCCCAGGTCGGCACTGACGCCAATCGCCAGCCTCCTGCCAACAGTCGCGCCGGTATCAAGGTTGAGCATATGAAGGTAACCGGCTTGTTCGTACAGAATCTGTCCGCCGGATAAAGCCGCATTCAGCACAGGAAAATCCGAATGACGGGTCAACTGCTTAATGGCCTTGCTGCGGGTGTCGTACACATACAGATTAAACTCGCCATCGCGATCAGAGCGGAAATAAACCTGATCGCCAACCCACATTGGATCGACATCATTCACCCGGCTTGGCGGTTGTGGAATACGTTCGACAGCTTGCGTGTCGCGATTGAACAGCCAGATAATCGAATTCAAACCGCCGCGATAACGCTTCCATTGCAGGAAAGCCGGCGAAGTCGGGTTATAGGCGATTTTCCGGCCATCCGGCGAGAAAGTCGCACGCGCGGCATTCGGGATTTCCAGCCGGGTTTCAACACCACCACCCACCGGCACCGTGAACAGGTTGCGATAGCGGTTATTCGACGCCACGCGTGGAGAGGTGAATAAAACCTGCGCGCCGTCGGGCGTAAAGCCTTGCACGAGATCCTGGCCCGGATGCCAGGTCAGGCGGCGCGGAATGCCGCCTGAAATCGGCAGGATAAATACATCGATATTGCCATCGATATTCGCGCTGTAGGCAATCGACTTGCCATCGGGCGAAAAGAACGGATTCGATTTCTCTCCCAAATCCGAAGTCAAGCGCCGGGCATCCTGGCCATCCTGGCCGGCCAGCCAAACATCGCCGGCATAAATAAACGCAATGTGGTCTTTGGAAATTGCCGGCTCGCTGAGCAGGCGGGTGTCGGCAGTATTTGGTATGGCATGTGCTGCAATGGGGAGCAGCAATGCAGTGGCGAGAATAAGGTTAGGGCTGGTGAACAAGCAGGACTCCTTGAAAGGAAAGCACTCGTGTCTTCACTGACTCATAAACACGATATCAGAACTTCATCTCCGGCGGGGCATCTGAATGTCCGTCAAGCCAATTTATAGCGCGTTCATGCCGATATTTAGCTCAACGCCGGGCTTGTCTTCGTCGTCCAGCAAGCCCATACTTGCTCCCGATGGGCGATAACACTAAAGGTGACTCAAATAGCACTCCAGGATTATTCGGACGACGACGATTTTTACGGCCAGGGCTTTCAGCGACAAAACAAAGTTTCGGTCTGGGTTGGCCTTGATGGCAGCCGGGGCGAACCGGAACTCGATGTCCTCCAAGATTTATGTGGCGTCGGCTATTACAGGCTGAGCGACCAGGAACATTACAACTTCGATTTCGCAGCCGTCGATTTGCGTGACTTAATCGCCCCCCTCTCGTATTCGGCCACTTTTATTGGCGCCGCTATTGCTACGGCACGCAAGCGGGGCCTGGAGAAAGCGCGCTGGGTTACCGTGCAATACGATTTCGAATACGATCCGTTAAAGGTGACACGGCAGATTTCCAGCGATCCAATATTCGTTGGCAGCTTTTTCTATACAGCCGACAGCGTGGAATCCTTGACCCACATTCGCCAGGACGGCAACAGGATTGAAGAAGGCATGGGTGTGGGAGCGCTCCTTGAAAAGGGATGGGAGCCTCAGCCCGTCGTGCGGATTGAATGGAAATCAAATGGCCATTTTTATGGCCTCGATTTTCCCGATGGGGTTCTGGCAATAGTACTTCCCGGCCGCAGCCGAATTGCATCTTTCGAGCCGGCAGTGCAAGGCGGGCCACTGCGCAATCGCCTGGTTGTTAGAAGCGCGCAAGGCGAACAGCTTTATGTTATCGATGGCCGGCTGCCATTTGAAGGCATTCCGCCGAATGGAAAATTCGTCTGGTTCGAGCCATCGCCACAGCAACCCGAACAGTGGTTCGGTGCCGTCCTGGAGGCGAATGGCCGGGATGGCATGGAGCAGTTCCTGCTCAGCTTCGAGATCGAAACTGGCGAGTTGAGAAGCGTGCAGCCCTTGCAACGCTAACCAAACATTAATAATGACAGCACAAATAGCCGACCGACTGATCAATGCCTGCCCGGACCTGAAGCTACCCGGATACCAGCTTTTTGGTATATTCACCGGCGCATTCGCAGGGGCGCCATCAGTGTCGGCCAGGGACTTGATGAGAGAACGCGCCGCACAACGTGAGTTCGCTCGCAGCGCGACTGTCCGAGTGCTGTGCGCGGAAGATGCGCTATTTGGCCTCTCGAAATTCAGCATCTATATCGATGGCAACGGCCACCGAACACCGCCGCGGCTCAAGCACCTGGCTTCGCCAAGCCTTGAAATCATCCCCGTCGAGCCGGGCAAACATCGCATCGTCGTCCGCGAAGCTGACGTACGCAAGCCCGACCGGGCCGAATCGAACACAGAACACTTCGAGCTCGCTTCAGGCGAAGAGGCGATATTTGCCTTGCAACTGGACGGCGAGGCCCTCCTTCTCAAGCCATTGCAACCATTTGTTGCGGCACCTTAGTCGCCCCAACATCAATCTGAGTGAAGTGTTCGAGCACGGCCAGAAACACGAAGAGATTCTTGATCTGGAAGGAGTGAGGCCTTCCCCAAGGAATCCGGCGCCCCTTTCTCTTGATAATGACTTGCCCCGACCTGAGTTCGGCATCACCGACTTCCGACCAGGGAAGCTTGGCGAAACGCCTGTTAAGCCCGGCCCGGCTGACCTCGATTGCACCAAAATCCACAGTTTCACCACGCTCCAGTTTGGCAATCACGAGCGGAACCATCTCCGCCGCAGTCAGCGTCAATAAATTGATGCCGAGGGAGAAAACCTCCTTATAGTTGTCGGTGAATTTCAACGTCGTTTTCGGCGCCAGTTTTATCTTCACCCATGTACTTCGAATCAGGAAGTTATGCATTCTTGTAGCGCGAACAGTCACATCCTGCACCTCGCGCCAGCGGAAGAAAGTGGTTCTCCCCCTCATCCGATGGGCAATTCCCTTCTCGAAGACCGTCAGGCTTGAGCCTTTGAGCCTATACCAGCGAATGACAACGACTATTCCGAGCAAACAGGATATTCCAGCAGCTATGGCCAAGAATACAAACAGGTTCGTACCCATCACCGCCACCTGAACGTCAGCGACGATGAAGGCCAGTGTAGTAGCTGCGGCAATCAGCGCGATCGCAAGCACAGGATAGAGCAAGCCCAGCCCTCTGATCGGATGGGTACTGACAATTTTCCCGCACTGGCTCACTGAACGAACTTTCGCAGACAAAATGATTCCTTAAACACAGAGCAAAACCAAACAAGCAATATTTTCGATAGTATTATTGAAATCTTTCGACTTGGCAACTTTCTGTCTTCATCGGGAATAAAAAAACGAGCCCGCGAAGCTCGCTTTTTGTATGAGGCGCGCCGTCTGAAATGGTTGGACACTTTGAGAACCACCACCGAAGCGCCACCGCCCACCAATTGAACAAGCTACAAAAGCATGAATTCTTTCGAACAGTAGCTCGAATAGCTAAGAATCTGCCGCTCAGCGCAGTAAGGACTACCCATCACTCGGAGCGCCTTACCTTGCTCATCAAGCAGAATCCGCGTTTGCAAATCCAGTCCTGCCAGTATGGTCTTTGCCCTCAGTCGTCTTCGCTTCGTTTTCATTGTTCCAGTTACCGCATGTCTCAACGTCAACGTGCTTCCATCAAGCGGCCGATATGGGATTTCGGAACTCGACAAGAAGGTCTTGAACATATTTACATCGTCAAAGACGGAGGTATCCAAGTCCCCAACATCAAACCACCAGCCATGCTCTTCTAACTCACTGACCGCACAAGTTACAGCGTCCAAAGCCCCCCCCACGAACCATAGAGTCCAGATTCCATATCCCCATAAGTCGGCGTCCATGTAATTTTGAACTTCATCGGGCGTGGCAGTGCTGGCCCAACCGGCTGGCTCAGCAAGTGCCCTGAGTATGGTCACTTTATTGCTCCCCAAACTGGCCAGACCAAGTTTTCCCGTCTTGATCCAAGATGCAACATCCACTTTCGACCTTACGCCCATTCCTAATACTCTCTTTTAAAGCGACATGCGGTCGTACTGTTCGAAAAAAAAGCGAGCCGAAGCTCGCTTTTTCGTGCATCAGCAAGGATTACTTGCGGTCTTTCAGCGGAGGAACGTCGCGCACTGCCGAGCCAACGAACAGCTGGCGTGGGCGGCCAATCTTCTGCTCTGGGTCGGCGATCATTTCGTTCCACTGGGCGATCCAGCCGATGGTACGGGCCATGGCGAAGATACCAGTGAACAGGGACACCGGGATGCCCAGGGCCGACTGCACGATGCCGGAGTAGAAGTCCACGTTCGGGTACAGCTTGCGGGACACGAAGTACTCGTCGTTCAGCGCAATCTTTTCCAGTTCCATGGCCAGCTTGAACAGCGGGTCGTCTTGCAGGCCCAGTTCGTTCAGCACTTCGTGGCAGGTTTCGCGCATCAGCTTCGCACGCGGGTCGAAGTTTTTGTACACGCGGTGACCGAAGCCCATCAGCTTCACGCCGGAGTTCTTGTCTTTCACCTGGGCGATGAACGCAGGGATGTTGTCGACGGTGCCGATTTCCTTCAGCATGTTCAGCGCAGCTTCGTTAGCGCCGCCGTGGGCAGGGCCCCACAGGCAGGCGATACCGGCAGCGATACAGGCGAACGGATTGGCGCCGGACGAACCGGCCAGGCGGACGGTCGAGGTCGAAGCGTTCTGCTCGTGGTCTGCGTGCAGGATCAGGATGCGGTCCAGGGCGCGCACCAGCACTTCGTTGACCTTGTACTCTTCGCATGGATTGCCGAACATCATGCGCATGAAGTTGGCGGAGTACGACAGGTCGTTGCGCGGGTACACGAACGGCTGGCCGATCGAGTACTTGTATGCCATGGCGACCAGGGTCGGCAGCTTGGCGATCAGGCGGATTGCCGAGATTTCACGCTGCTTGGCGTCGTTGATGTCCAGCGAGTCGTGGTAGAACGATGCCAGCGCGCCGACGGTACCAACCAGTACCGACATCGGGTGCGCATCGCGGCGGAAGCCGCGGAAGAAGAATTGCATCTGCTCGTGCACCATGGTGTGCTTGGTCACGGTGTCGACGAACTTCTGCTTGTCCACGGCGTTCGGCAGTTCGCCGTTCAGCAGCAGGTAGCAGGTTTCCATGAAGTCGGCGTTCACGGCCAGTTGCTCGATCGGGTAGCCGCGGTATTGCAGCTCGCCCTTGTCACCGTCGATGTAGGTGATCGAGGAGTTGCACGACGCAGTGGACATGAAGCCTGGGTCGTAGGTGAATTTGCCGGTGGCGCCGTACAGCTTGCGGATGTCGATGACGTCCGGGCCCACGGTGCCCTTGTAGATCGGCATTTCTACCGATGGGCTGCCGTCGGAGAACGATAGCGTTGCTTTGGTATCAGAGATGTTCATGGACTCTTCCTTTGGGAGAGATGCAGCAAATAAAAAAACTTAAACTCAGGCTTGGCGCAGGCGTGCCAGTAACGCATGTACATGCGGCAGGTCTATTTCGCCTTCCGGCTCCTTACGGGCCAAGACCAGATCCATCAGTGCATTGTCCGACAAATCGAGGAGCCGCGTGAACGCGTCCACTTCTTCGTCGGTCAATTCAGCCTCGTGCGCATCAAGGAAACGAGTCAGGATAATGTCGTTTTCCAACAGGCCCCGGCGTGCGCGCCAGCGTAGGCGCGCACGGTTGGTGGGATCAGCCTGGTGCGCTCGTTTTTCGAGTTCCGCCATTTTTGTATTAAATCGCGCGGCGAACCATCAGTTCCTTGATCTTGCCGATTGCCTTGTTTGGATTCAGGCCTTTCGGGCACACATCGACGCAGTTCATGATCGAGTGGCAGCGGAACAGACGATATGGGTCTTCCAGGTTATCCAGGCGCTGGCCGGTGGCTTCGTCGCGCGAGTCGGCGATGAAGCGGTAGGCTTGCAGCAGACCGGCTGGGCCGACGAACTTGTCCGGGTTCCACCAGAACGATGGGCAGGAAGTCGAGCAGCAGGCGCACAGGATGCACTCGTACAGGCCGTCCAGTTCTTCGCGTTCCGCAGGCGACTGCAGGCGCTCTTTCTCCGGAGGGATCGAGTCGTTGATCAGGAACGGCTTGATCGAGTGGTATTGCTTGAAGAACTGGGTCATGTCGACGATCAGGTCGCGCACCACCGGCAGGCCTGGCAGCGGACGCAGCGTGATTGGCTCGGTCAGCTCGTTCAGGTTGGTGGTGCAGGCCAGGCCGTTCTTGCCGTTGATGTTCATCGCGTCGGAACCGCACACGCCTTCGCGGCAGGAGCGGCGCAGCGACAGCGAATCATCCACGTCGGACTTGATGCGCTGCAGTGCGTCCAGCAGCATCTTGTCGGTGTCTTTCAGCTCGACCGTCAGGTCTTGCATGTACGGCTTGGCGTCCTTGTCCGGATCGTAACGGTAAATCTTGAATTTGAGAGTGCGTGCCATGTTGTGAGGCCCTTGCTTAGAAAGTACGTGCTTTTGGCTTGAAGGTTTCGACCGTCAGCGGCTTGGTGACGACTGCCTTGTATTCCAGGCGGTTGCCTTCGGAGAACCACAGGGTGTGCTTCATCCAGTTTTCGTCGTCGCGCTTCGGATGGTCGTCCTGTGCGTGTGCACCGCGCGATTCCTTGCGCGCGTTGGCCGACACGATGGTCGCTTTTGCGGTTTCGATCAGGTTGTCCAGTTCCAGCGCTTCCACGCGGGCGGTGTTGAACACCTTGGACTTGTCCTTGAAGGAGACGTGCTTGCGGCGCTCATCCAGCTGCATGATCGCTTCCACGCCCTTGGCCAGCATCTCGTCGGTACGGAACACGCCGCAGTATTTCTGCATGCTGGCGCGGATGTCGTTGGCGACGTCCTGCACGCGCTCGGAACCGGTGGAGGTTTCCAGCTTGTTCAGGCGGTTCATTGCGAAGTCGGCGGCGTCCTTCGGCAGCGGCTTGTTTTCCTTCTGCTTCAGGTTCTGCGCCACCACGTGGTTGCCGGCTGCGCGGCCGAACACCACCAGGTCCAGCAGGGAGTTGGTGCCCAGGCGGTTGGCGCCGTGCACGGAGACGCAGGCACATTCGCCGATGGCGTACAGGCCGTTCACCACCTTCTGGCTGCCGTCGCCGGCAGGCACGACCACCTGGCCGTGGATATTGGTCGGGATACCGCCCATCTGGTAGTGGATGGTCGGCACGACAGGGATCGGTTCCTTGGTCGCATCGACGTTGGCGAACTTGTGGCCGATTTCCAGGATGGACGGCAGGCGCTTCTGGATGGTCTCGGAGCCGATGTGGCGCAGGTCCAGCAGCACGTGGTCTTTATTAGGACCGCAGCCGCGGCCTTCCTTGATTTCCTGGTCCATGGAACGGGACACGAAGTCGCGCGGCGCCAGGTCTTTCAGGGTCGGAGCGTAGCGCTCCATGAAGCGTTCGCCGTTCGAGTTGATCAGGATGCCGCCTTCGCCGCGCACGCCTTCGGTGATCAGCACGCCCGCGCCGGACACGCCGGTCGGGTGGAACTGCCAGAATTCCATGTCCTGCAGCGGCAGGCCGGCGCGTGCCGCCATGCCCATGCCGTCGCCGGTGTTGATGAAGGCGTTGGTCGATGCTGCGAAGATACGGCCTGCGCCGCCGGTTGCGAAGATGGTGGTCTTCGCTTCCAGGATCATGACTTCGCCGGTTTCCATTTCCAGTGCAACCACGCCAACGACGTCGCCGTCGGCATCGCGCACCAGGTCCAGGGCCATCCACTCAACGAAGAAGTGGGTACGGGCGCGCACGTTGCGCTGGTACAGGGTGTGCAGCAGTGCATGGCCGGTACGGTCAGCCGCGGCGCAGGCGCGCTGCACAGGCTTCTCGCCCAGGTTGGCGGTGTGGCCGCCGAACGGACGCTGGTAGATGGTGCCGTCAGGGTTACGGTCGAAAGGCATGCCGAAGTGTTCCAGCTCGTACACGACCTTAGGTGCTTCGCGGCACATGAATTCGATTGCATCCTGGTCGCCCAGGTAGTCGCCACCCTTGACGGTGTCGAACATATGCCAGTACCAGTTGTCTTCCGACATATTGCCCAGCGAGGCGCCGATGCCGCCCTGCGCTGCCACGGTGTGGGAGCGGGTCGGGAACACCTTGGACAGCACGGCCACGTTCAGGCCGGCTTCCGCCAGTTGCAGGGAGGCGCGCATGCCGGAACCGCCGGCGCCAACGATCACCGCGTCAAAGCGGCGGGTAGGGATTGCAGATTTGATAGCTGCCACGATTTACACACTCCACAGAATTTGCAGCGACCAGGCGGCGCAGGCGATCAGCCAGCCAATGGTTGCGATTTGCAGGAACAGGCGCAGGCCGACCGGCTTGATGTAGTCCATCCAGATGTCACGCACGCCAACCCAGGCGTGGTAGAACAGGGCCAGCAGGGTCACGGCGCTGAACAGCTTGAACCACTGCTTGGCGAACAGGGCCGCCCAGCCTTCGTACGACGGAGTCGACGAGGTGAAAATCATGAAGAACAGGACGGCGGTGTACACCACCATCAGGACAGCAGTCACACGCTGAACCAGCCAATCCTTGACGCCGTAGTGGGCGCCGACAACCAGGCGTTTTGGGCCGATGTTATTGTTAGCCATTTAGAACACTCCAAACAATTTCAGTGCAACCAGCGCGGTCACGATGACGGTGATCACAACCACCACGGTGGCGGACTTGCGCGCGGAATCCTTGTCCAGGCCAACGTGGGTGTCCATGACCAGGTGGCGTACGCCGGCGCAGAAGTGCTGGGTATAGCCCCAGACCAGGGCCAGCATGACCAGCTTCGCGATCGGGTGGGAGGCAATGATCATGAAGTTGGCGAAGGTGTACTCGGAGCGCAGCGATTCCTGCAGCAGGTACAGCACGAACGGCAACAGCAGGAACATCAGTGCGCCGCTGATGCGGTGCAGGATGGAGACGATGCCGGCCATCGGCAGTCGGTACTTCATGATGTCCGTAACGTGGATGTTACGGAATTCTGGCCGCTCTTTTTTCGGTGCTTCCCGCACGGCTTCAGTCATATACAACCTCCCTATGCTTTATTACAAAGTGTTTTGCCAAACTTGGCGAAGCTACGATTTTCGCCGATTTTTGCTCTTACAACCAATATGTATTGTTACATATCACCAAAATATTATTGCAGCGCACCCTAACTGAGATCATTTTGATAATGATGGCGCTCCGTTAAGTACAGACCGCGGCGCAACTCGACCGGTTTGTCGCCATAAGTGAAGGAGACGCGCTCGGCGCACAGCAGCGGCGTGCCTGCCGCAATTTTCAGCAGCTCGGCGTCCCCCTCCTCCGCGCAGACGGCACGGATCTTTTCTTCGGCGCGGATCATGCGGGTACCAAACTCGGATTCGAACAGGCCGTACATCGGGCCCTTGTACTCATTCAGGCGTTCCGCCGTCAGGCCTTTGAAGATCAGGCCGGGCAACCACAGTTCTTCCACAATGGTGGGCACGTTGTCGAAGCTTTGCACGCGCTTGATGTAGACCACGGCGTCGCCCGACTTCAGGTCGAGCAGGCGCGCCACTTCGGCCGGGGCGCGCAGGCGCTTGACTTCAATAAACCGGGATTCCGGATAATGCGGCACACCTTCGTCCGGCACCAGGCGCAGGAAGCGGAAATGCGCGCGCGCCTCGTGGTGGGTCGATACAAAGGTACCCTTGCCCTGGCGGCGCACCACCAGGTTTTCCGCCGCCAGCTCGTCGATCGCCTTGCGCACAGTGCCCTGGCTGACCTTGAAGCGGTTGGCCAGTTCAACTTCGCTGGGGATCATTTCGCCCGGCTTCCATTCGCCGGACTGCAGGCTCTGCGTGATCAGGCCTTTGATCTGCTGGTACAGGGGAGAGAAAGTCGGGGACGGAGCGCCGGCCGCGCCTGGGGCGTCAGAAGTGGTCTGGTTGGGCGTGACGGGATTCATAGCCCGCTATTCCACCACATCCAACCCCTCGCGTCCAGAAAAATCCTATAACTTATATGTCTTATATAAGACATAAGATAGGATTGACAGGCAGTCGACAGGAGCCTACACTCGCCCGAATTGTCGTATCATTACGAGCTTACACCGTTTTCACGTCCACTTTGGAGATTCACCATGGCTAAAACCCCAATGCGTGTTGCCGTTACCGGCGCCGCCGGCCAGATCGGCTATTCCCTGCTGTTCCGTATCGCCAACGGCGACATGCTGGGCAAAGACCAGCCAGTCATCCTGCAACTGCTGGAAATCCCTGACGAGAAGGCCCAGAAAGCGCTGAAAGGCGTGATGATGGAAATCGACGACTGCGCGTTCCCTCTGCTGGCCGGCATGACCGCCCACTCCGACCCGATGACCGCCTTCAAGGACGCCGACGTGGCCCTGCTGGTTGGCGCCCGTCCTCGCGGCCCAGGCATGGAGCGTAAAGACCTGCTGGAAGCCAACGCACAGATCTTCACCGTGCAAGGCAAGGCGCTGGACGCCGTCGCTTCGCGCAACGTTAAAGTCCTGGTGGTCGGCAACCCAGCCAACACCAACGCCTACATCGCCATGAAGTCCGCTCCTTCCCTGCCAGCGAAGAACTTCACCGCCATGCTGCGCCTGGACCACAACCGCGCCCTGTCGCAAGTCGCTGCCAAGACCGGCAAGGCTGTCAAGGACATCGAAAAGCTGTGCGTATGGGGCAACCACTCCCCAACCATGTACGCCGACTACCGCTTCGCCACCATCGACGGCGCATCGGTAAAAGACATGATCAACGACCAGGAATGGAACGCCAACACCTTCCTGCCAACCGTGGGCAAGCGCGGCGCAGCGATCATCGAAGCGCGCGGCCTGTCTTCCGCAGCTTCCGCAGCCAACGCTGCGATCGACCACGTGCACGACTGGGTGCTGGGCACCAACGGCAAGTGGACCACCATGGGCATCCCATCCGACGGTTCCTATGGCATCCCTGAAGGCACCATGTTCGGCTTCCCAGTGACCTGCGAAAACGGCGAATACAAGATTGTCCAGGGCCTGGACATCGACGCCTTCTCGCAAGAGCGCATCAACATCACGCTGAAGGAACTGACCGAAGAGCGTGAAGGCGTGAAGCACCTGCTGCCATAATCGTCTTTGACAGTGGAACCGGTTAAACCACCGATCCGCCGTACCCGCCGCGCTGCCGATGGCAGCGCGGCTGCTGTTTCATCTAACGTACCAATGCATCCATCCGAGGTTTTATTCCAGGGCACACGCCAGCCGCTGCTGCTCCCTGCCTGCGACCACTACGCCGGCAGTGAAAAGCTGATGCGCAAATCCATGGCCCTGCAACAAGAGCTTGGTCCCCTGTTCGACATCACCTTCGATTGCGAGGACGGCGCCGCCGCCGGCAACGAAGAATCCCACGCCAAGCTGGTCGCCCTGCTACTGCTGGACGAAGCCAACGCCTTCAACCGCATCGGCGCCCGCGTGCACGACGTGAACAGCCCGTTCTTCGAGCGCGACGTCGAAATCATCTGCACCGAAGCGGGCCACAAGCTGGCCTACATCGTGATCCCCAAGCCGGAAAGCGTGGGAGAAGTCTCGCGCGCCATCGACCTGGTGAACAAGCATGCCGCCAAGTCCGGCCGCGCCACGCCGGTGCCGGTGCACGTGCTGATCGAAACCCACGGCGCACTGCGCGACGTGCACGATATCGCCGCCCTGCCCCAGGTTGAATGCCTGTCCTTCGGCATCATGGATTTCGTCTCGGCCCACTATGGCGCCGTGCCGGGCAGCGCCATGCGCACGCCGGGCCAGTTCACGCACCCGCTGGTAGTGCGCGCCAAGCTGGAAATCGCCGCCGCCTGCCACGCGCACGGCAAGGTGCCGTCGCATAACGTGACCACCGAAATCAAGGACTCCGCCGTGGTGGCGACCGATGCCCAGCGCGCAGCCGCGGAATTCGGCTTCACCCGCATGTGGAGCATCCATCCAAGCCAGATAAAACCTGTCATAAAAGCATTCACCCCGCGTGCATCCGAAGTCAATGAGGCTGCAACCATCCTGCATGAGGCAGAGAAGGTACAGTGGGGCCCGATTAACCAGCATGGTCGCTTGCATGACCGCGCGAGCTATCGCTATTATTGGACGGTTCTGCAGCGAGCCAAGCTCGCAGGCCTGCCGCTGCCGGACTCCGTTGCCGCCCTAGTCGGGGCGGCCGAATCAAAAGGAGCCCAATAATGTCGTTTATGAAACTGATCACCGCCTGCGCCATGGCCCTCGCCATCGCCGCCCCTTCCGCACACGCAGCCCCCAAGAAAGCCGCCAAACCAGCCGCCACCCAAGGCGAGCCGGAATCGAGCGTGAGCGGGCGCACGGCCACCAACTACGCCTGCGAACTGGGCAACAAGATCACCATTTACAGCAGCGCCGACGATGGCAACAGCATCGTCATGCGCTGGAAGAACCGCCTGCACCGCCTGACTCGCGAAGCCACCTCCACCGGTGCGCAACGCTTCGAGAACAAGATTGCAGGCTTGATCTGGATCGGCATCCCTGCCAAGGGCATGCTGCTGGATTCCAAGGTGAACCGCCAACTGGCGAACGAATGCAAGACATCTGATCAAGCGCTCGGACTTTAATCAATAAGGAGAGGACATGTCCCGCAACACACTGAATACGCTTAAGGATTTCCCGATCGGGGCAAAGAAGGGTAAGTTCTACTCCCTGCCAGCCCTGGAAAAGGAACTGGGCGCCAAGATTTCCCGCCTGCCGGTATCGATTCGCGTCGTACTGGAATCCGTTCTGCGTAACTGCGACGGTAAGAAAGTGACCGAAGAGCACGTCAAGCAGTTGGCTAACTGGGGCGCTACCGCTGCCCGCACCGACGAAATCCCATTCGTCGTAGCCCGCGTTGTGCTGCAGGACTTCACCGGCGTTCCGCTGCTGGCCGACCTGGCTGCCATGCGTAACGTCGCCTCCAAAATGGGCGTCAACCCTAAGAAGATCGAACCGCTGGTTCCAGTTGACCTGGTGGTCGACCACTCGGTCACCATCGACCACTTCCGCGAGCCTAAGGCCCTGGACCTGAACATGAAGCTGGAATTCTCGCGCAACAACGAGCGCTACCAGTTCATGAAGTGGGGCATGCAAGCCTTCGACACCTTCGGCGTGGTTCCTCCAGGCTTCGGTATCGTTCACCAGGTCAACCTGGAATACCTGGCACGCGGCGTGCACAATGCATCCGGCGTGTACTACCCTGACTCGCTGGTCGGCACCGACTCCCACACCACCATGATCAACGGTATCGGCGTTGTGGGCTGGGGCGTGGGCGGCATTGAGGCGGAAGCCGGCATGCTGGGCCAGCCAGTGTACTTCCTGACCCCGGACGTGATCGGCGTGAACCTGACCGGCGCGCTGCGCGAAGGCTGCACCGCAACCGACCTGGTGCTGACCATCACCGAAATGCTGCGTAAAGAGAAAGTCGTGGGCAAGTTCGTCGAATTTTTCGGCGAAGGCACCGAGTCCCTGTCCGTGACCGACCGTGCAACCATCGCCAACATGGCGCCTGAATACGGCGCGACCATGGGCTTCTTCCCGGTTGACGACGCCACCATCGAATACTTCGAAGGCACCGGCCGCACCAAGGACGAAATCGCCGCATTCCAGTCCTACTTCAAAGCGCAAGGCATGTACGGCGTGCCGAAGAAAGGCGACATCGACTACACCCGCGAACTGCACCTGGACCTGTCCACCGTTGCACCGTCGCTGGCCGGTCCTAAGCGTCCGCAAGACCGTATCGAAATCGGCAACGTGAAGTCGACCTTCACCGAACTGTTCTCCAAGCCAACCACCGAGAACGGTTTCAACAAGAAGGCCGACGACCTGACCAACACCTACACCACCAGCAACGGTGTGCACGTGAAGAACGGCGACGTCCTGATCGCCGCCATCACCTCCTGCACCAACACCTCGAACCCGAGCGTGCTGCTGGCAGCCGGCCTGCTGGCCAAGAAAGCTGTGGAAGCCGGCCTGACCGTCGCTCCGCACATCAAGACCTCGCTGGCTCCTGGCTCGCGCGTGGTGACGGAGTACCTGACCGCTGCCGGCCTGCTGCCATACCTGGAAAAACTGGGCTTCGGCGTGACCGCTTACGGCTGCACTACCTGCATCGGCAACGCCGGCGACCTGACCCCGGAACTGAACGCCACCATCACCGGCAACGACATCGTTGCTGCTGCCGTGCTGTCCGGTAACCGTAACTTTGAAGCGCGCATCCACCCGAACATCCGCTCCAACTTCCTGGCATCGCCACCGCTGGTCGTCGCTTACGCGATCGCCGGCAACGTGACCCGCGACCTGATGACAGAACCGGTCGGCCAGGGCAAGGATGGCAAGGACGTGTACCTGGGCGACATCTGGCCGACCTCGAAAGAGATCGCCGCCCTGATGAAGTTCGCGATGAACTCCAAGGTCTTCAAGTCCAACTACGCCGACGTCAAGGGCAACCCAGGCAAGCTGTGGGAAGCCGTATCGTCGACCGAAGGCCAAGTGTACAACTGGCCTGATTCGACCTACATCGCCGAGCCGCCATTCTTCGACGGCTTCGAGATGAAGCCTAAGGCAGCGGAAGCCGGCATCAAGGGCGCGCGCGCACTGGGCGTGTTCGGTGACTCCATCACCACCGACCACATCTCGCCAGCAGGCTCGATCAAGGAAGACGGCCCGGCAGGCAAATGGCTGAAGGAAAACGGCGTGATGAAGGCCGACTTCAACTCCTACGGCTCGCGCCGCGGCAACCACGAGATCATGATGCGCGGCACCTTCGCCAACGTGCGTATCAAGAACAAGATGATCCCTCCGAAAGCCGACGGTTCCGCGGTTGAAGGCGGCATCACCCTGCACCAGCCATCGGGCGAACAACTGTCGATCTACGACGCGGCAATGCGCTACGTTGAAGAAGGCACCCCGACCATGATCTTCGGCGGCGAAGAATACGGTACCGGCTCCTCCCGTGACTGGGCAGCCAAGGGCACCCAGCTGCTGGGCGTGAAGGCCGTGATCTGCCGTTCCTTCGAGCGTATCCACCGCTCCAACCTGGTGGGCATGGGCGTGCTGCCGCTGCAATTCATCGGCAACGACTCCGTTGAATCGCTGGGCATCACCGGCAAGGGCGAAACCTACGACCTGAAGGGCCTGGAAGGCGAGATCAAGCCTCAACAGCAAGCCACCCTGGTGATCCACCGCGCCGACGGGTCGAGCAAGGAAGTGCAAGTGCTGCTGCGTATCGACACCCCGATCGAAGTGGACTACTACAAGCACGGCGGCATCCTGCCATTCGTGCTGCGCCAACTGCTGGCTGCTTAAAACCGGTAAACCAGTGTCTGACCCTCGGGGTCAGACACTGCTGCTCTGCCGTCAACGAACGCCTGGCCTGTGCCCGGCGTTTTTGCTTTTAAGGTGTCAGACCCAATGGGTCTGACACCGGTTTACCGGTTTAAAACGCCGAGTCTTGCCGAATCCACTACAATAAGGGTACCAAGGTCTCCTTTTTCACTAAGAAAAGCGCTATGCGTCGCCCATCCAAAGATTCACCCCATAAATTATCTGCCGACAGCCAGCGCCTTATCTCCCTCGCCCAAGCCCTGGGCCAGGCCGCCAGCCGCATTGAAGAGCGTAACTGGGAACGGGTGCTGGATGCCCAACTGCACAAACTGCTGCGCACAGGACATCAGGATACTGTCGACTCGGCACTGAACTCGCTGTTCAGCGTGGACTTGCCTGCCTACGACATCCTGATGGACAGCGTGGAAGCAGTCAGCGAATCCGACTCCATCGTGGTGGAAGTCGACGGCGAATCGCGCGAATACGACATCCTGCTGGTGGCCGCTCCGGTGCTGGCCTGGACCCGTTTCTCGATCGCCTCGGGCCAGATCCCGGCCGACATCCTGAACACCCTGTCAGCGCATTTCTCGGCCCACCTGCTGGCTGATGGCACGCATATGGCGATGTCGTCCACCCTGTACTCGATCGACCAGCTGCCGCGCACCCACGCCGAGGCCTATTCCAAGGTGCATAAACTGGCACAGGCCGCGTTGAAGGGACAGGCCCTTAAATCGGAAGCCAAAACGCCTGAAACCGCGCCCTTCCTGGCCGATACCCGCTACCTGATGGTGGCCGTGGTGGCGCCGCACAATGGTCCGATGTTCCGCTGGCAGATGCCTGCGCACCATGCAGCACAAGCCGAAGCCCGCCGCGATGCGCTGGCAGCATGGACCACGCAGGCTACGCCGACCGTGGCACGCTTGCTGCCAGGCTGCGGCATCGAGTTGCTGCTGCCGGAAGCCTATTACACCGGCTGCCGCGAGGCCGACAAGCTGATCCGCCCGGTCTCGATCCGCGCTGCCGTGCATTACCTGACGCACTCGCTGGCTTGCGAGCCCTCCGACCTGCGCGCCGTGATCGCCGGTTTCGGCGATGAGTCGGCGCCAGATGGCCAGGTCGACGAATACCGTGTCGCTTTCACCCGCCGTTCCGACAGCGATGTGATGTACGGCGTGGTGTGGCCGCTGTATGGCCAGGAAGACGAGGAAGGCACGCCGGCCGAAGGCCTGTCCGGCAGCATGGCCGAACTGCTCAAGCCGCGCACGCCTGTCGAGGAAATCGTCGAGCACCTGAATGCCGCCGGCGTGTCCCAAGTGAAGAAGCTGGGCGAGAAGTATGTCGCGGAATACTGCGATGACTGCGGCGCTCCCCTCTTCGCCGATCCGTCAGGCGAGCTGGTCCACGCAGAAATGCCGGAAGACGCCGCCACCGGTACCGAGCACTTCCACTAATGCAAAAAGCCCGCGGTCAACGCGGGCTTTTTTCTTGAGGCGCCGCCGGTTGCGGTACCGGACACGGCTGACATGCCGCAGTTCGCGCAGGCGGTGGTGCCGGTGCGGCAGTTGGCGTGCGCGTTAGCGCGACGATCAAACCAGAGAAGCTCAGGAACAAGCCAACCATCGTTCCCAGCATCCAACGAGTAAACTCTGCGCGCATCGCTTCGAGGTCGGCTTTGGTTGCCAAAGTCGGCAAGATCGCCTCGACCCGCGCCTTGAATTCGATAAATTCGTTTTCGATGCCCATGCATCCAGCATACGCCGGACCCCGATCACTTCCAAGTGGAATACGGCTGCCTAATCAGGTTGGAATTGAGGTAGCGCAAATCGTGTGTGACGTCTTCGCCTGCCCAGTCCGGCTTATCGAACTTGGCGTCCTCTGCCGGCAATTCGATCTCGGCGACGACGAGGCCGGCATTCTCGCCGAGGAACTCGTCCACTTCCCACACGAAGCCGCCGTAAGGAATTCGGCGGCGGTACTTCTCGATCAGCGGCCGTTCGCACAGCCGGTCCAGCAGCTCGGCGGCGTCGGCGACAGGAACGGGATACTCCCATTCGCCGCGTGCCGCGCCCACGTTCTTGCTCTTGATCGTCAAGACCGCCCGCTCACCCTCGATCCGCACGCGCACGGTGCGCTCTGCGTGCGAGGACAAATAGCCCTGGCGCAGCAGCACCGGCTCGCCTTGCGTACGCCAGCCATCGCCCTTTACCAGGAACTTGCGTTCGATCTCGACGCCCATCTGCTTACTCGTCCAGCGACAGCAGGATCGGCTGCAGGATCGCAGCGCCCAGTGCCGCACTGCGGGCACCATTCCAGCCCACGGTCGGAACCGGCAGGTCGGCGTTGTCCTTGAACGGCATCTCCAGCGTCAGCGACAATACCTTGAAGTGGTGGCCGATGTACTTGGAGGCCAGGGTCAGCATGTCTTCCTTGTACTTGGAAGGCGCGTAGCCCACGGCGTCCTGGAAGTCCGGCGAAGCATTCTTGTAGCGGTTGATGAAGTTCTTCTGGCGCGCCATCTGTTCCGGCGTGAAGTTCTCCAGCATTTCGTTACCGGCCACGAAGTTGTAAGGCAGCGCTTCGTCGCCGTGGATGTCGAAGAACATGTCGACGCCGGTTTCGTGGATCTTCTCTTTCACGCACAGCACTTCCGGCGAGCGCTCCGCCGAAGGCGTCATCCATTCGCGGTTCAGGTTGGCGCCGGCTGCGTTGGTACGCAGGTTGCCGCGGATCGAGCCGTCAGGATTCATGTTCGGCACGATGTAGAAGCAGCAGCGCTGCAGCAGCTTGCGCGAAATCGGGTTGGCGTCGTCCAGCAGGGAGTCGATCAGGCCTTCGGTGAACCATTCGGCCATCGATTCGCCCGGGTGCTGGCGAGCGATGAACCAGATTTTCTTTTCAGCTTCCGGCTCGCCGATCACGACCAGGTTCATGTCGCGGCCATCGACGGTGGAGCCGATATCCAGCACGCGGGCGATCGGGTTTTCGGCCACTTCGCCCAGCAGGCGCAGGTGGCGTTCCCACGAATATGGCTCGAAGTATGCGTAGTAGACGCTGTCGTTGTGCGGCGTGTGCTTGATGGTCATGACCTGGCCATCAAAGGAAGTCGGGACACGGAACCAGTTCTCGCCATCGTAGCTGGCTGCAGCGTTGTAGTCTTCGAAGCCTTTGGCGTAGGTGGCGTCGCCGGCGTTCAGGAACTTCATCGTCACCGCTTCGCCACGCGCGCCTTGCAGGCGGAAGTGGAACCACTGGTGGATGTCGGCGGCGTTGTCCTTGCGGAGTTTCAGTTCGATGTTCGCGGCGCTGTCGGCGCGGACTACTTCGATGGCGCCAGAGTCGAAATTCTGGCTGATTTTGATGGTCATTACGGTCCCGTTCAGAGGCTTGGGTTGATCGGAACCGATATTGTACACACCAAAACCGGTAACCCGATGTCTGACCCACAGGGTCAGACACCGGTACGCGACGGCCACCGGCCAAGTGTCTGACCCTGTGGGTCAGACACTGGTGTTCCGGTTTTTTTAATCGACGTTGCGCCCACGCACCTTCAACGCCGCCCGCACCCCGGCGCCATACGCCGCATCAGCCTTGTCGAAATGGCCGAGCTGCCGCTGGATGATCTCGTCGCTGACCTGGCTCAACGGTCCGGCAATATTGTCAAACAGGTTCTGCTTCTCCTGTTCAGGCAACAAACGGAACAGGTTGCCCGCCTGGGTGTAATCGTCCTCCTTGCCCCGTCCATCGTAGCGCCCTGCCCCGCCGTCCAGCGCCAGCACTGGTTCGCCGTGGCCCATGCCCTGCGGATTGGTTCCCGCCGCTTCCACTGGCGCATAGTTCTGCTCCGCGCCGCCAAAGCCGGCCGCCATCGCGCCATCACGCTGCTGGTGATGGAATGGGCAGCGCGGCGCATTCACCGGCAGGTGCTGGTGATTGGTGCCAACGCGGTACAACTGCGCGTCGTGGTAGGCAAACAGGCGCGCCTGCAGCATCTTGTCCGGCGAATAGCCCATGCCCGGCACCACATTGGCCGGCGACAGGGCCGCCTGCTCCACCTCGGCGTGGTAGTTGACCGGATTGCGGTTCAGTTCCAGCACGCCGACGGGAATCAGCGGGAAGTCAGCATGCGGCCAGACCTTGGTCAGGTCGAACGGGTTCCAGCCGGTGCGTTGTTCCCACGCCGCCAGTTGCTGGTCGGTCGCCACCTGCACCTTCACCTCCCACCGCGGGAAGTCCCCCGAAGCGATGGCGTTGTACAGGTCGCGCTGCGCATGGTCGGGATCGGCGCCCGCCAGGCGCGTCGCTTCGGCCGCGCTCAAGTTCTTGATGCCCTGCCTGGTCTTGAGGTGCCACTTTACATAAACGCGCTCGCCGGCTGCGTTGACCAGGCTGAAAGTATGGCTGCCGAAACCGTCCATGTGGCGGTAGCCGTCCGGCGTGCCGCGATCGCTGAACAGCATGGTGACCTGGTGCAGCGATTCCGGCGTCTTGCTCCAGAAGTCGAACATCATGGTCGGCGATTTCAGGTTGGTTTGCGGGTCGCGCTTCTGGGTATGGATGAAGTCGGGGAATTTGATGCCGTCCTTGATGAAGAACATCGGGGTATTGTTGCCGACCAGGTCCCAGTTGCCTTCCTCGGTGTAGAAACGCACCGCGAAGCCGCGCGGATCGCGCTCGGTATCGGCGCTGCCGCGCTCACCGCCAACGGTGGAGAAGCGCACGAAGGTCTCAGTCTGCTTGCCAATGGCCGCGAACAGCTTGGCCTTGGTGTACTTGCTGATGTCGTGGGTGACGGTGAAGGTGCCGTAGGCGCCGGAGCCTTTGGCGTGGACCACGCGCTCGGGAATGCGCTCGCGGTTGAAATGCTGGAGCTTCTCAATCAGGTGGAAGTCCTGCAGCAGGACGGGGCCACGCGGGCCGGCAGTCAGGGAGTTCTGGTTATCGGCGACTGGAATGCCGGATGCGGTGGTGATAGGGGTCTGGCTCATTTACTGGCTCCTTCATGTGATCGGTGAAATCATTCTAAAGAGACACGAGCAATTAATAAATTTGATTAATTCTATGAAATCGATAGTCAAAATCGTTCATGGATGGCAATCCCCTCAAAGGTGTCCGACTCGCCAGCCCACGGCTTGGCCTTGAAGGCCCGCTGCGCATCCGCGTAGCCAGCCTGCCAGCGCTGGTTGATGCCAGCGCTCGAGAAGTCGATGTCCTTGGTGTGGTCCTCGCAGTTCAGATGCGGCGCCTTGAGCAGCACGACGTGCATCGAGGTACCGCAGCCCCATAGCGCCAGCTCGCGCGCTTCCGGACTCGCGCGCACGTCCTCCGGCAGCTTCATCGCCAGTTCGCGGATCACGCGCCGCAGGCGGTGCAGCTTGCGCTGCTGCTCGATATGGCTGGCGCGGCTGGCATACTGGATCTCCTTGTGCTTCTTCAGCACGTCCAGCACGCTTTGCGGCTCGCTGCCGTCCGGATTCCACACCTGGACCGAGAAGATCACCGAGTCGCGGCGCGGTTCGTCGTCGAGCACCGCCTCGATCGGCGTGTTGGAATAGATGCCGCCATCCCAATACGGCTCGCTACCGATGCGCACCGCCGGAAAGGCTGGCGGAATGGCGCCGGATGCAATCACGTGCGACAACTCGAGCGCCTCCTTGCGCGAATCGAAGTAGCGCATGACGCCATTGCGGGCGTTCACAGCTCCCACGGTCAGCCGCGTATGGCGCTCGTTCAGGTAGGCCATGTCGACCAGGCCTGCCAGTGTATTGCGCAGCGCATTGGTGCGGTAAAATGATGCATTCTCCACGCCTAGCGGCGCGGCCGGATTCCACCACGCGAGCGGATTGGGATCAAAGAAGGCGGGAATGCCTTGCACCAGCGTGAGCGCGTTGGCGAACGCCGGCGGCAGGCTGCCGAAAGGATCGTGGCGCTCCATCGCCTCCCAGAATGCGCGCAGGCGCGGCACGCGCTGTTCGGGTGGATTTCCCGCGATGATGGCGCCGTTCAGGGCTCCGATCGAAGTGCCGATCACCCAGTCCGGCTCCACGCCCGCTTCGTGCATGGCCTGGTAGACGCCAAGCTGGTATGCGCCAAGCGCCCCGCCGCCCTGCAGCACCAGCACCACCTGCCCCGGCATGCCCTTCTTCACAAGCGCACCGACAGGCCGACGGTGAATGCCAGGTCCGGCGTGCGCCGGTTCAGGCCGAGCATGACGCCGGCATCGACGTGCAGGTCGCGCGTGAACGAATAGCCGCCGCCGAAGTCGAAGCTGGCGGTGGTCCCGCCGTCGCGCGCGCGGGCAATGCGCGGCGTGGCCACTTCAACGAAGGTGTAGGCGCGTTCGCCCAGGTTTTTTGCCAGCGTGATGCCGAATTGTCCGGTGGAGACATGGCGTCCGGATTCATCGCGATCGAGGTAGTAGCCGGGCATGACGCCCAGCTCCAGGTCGTGCGGCAGCTCCCATTCGATTGGCACGCGGAAGGACGGCCTCGTGCCATTGCCTTTGAATTCGCGCGACCCGGTCGCGAAGTCCGCTTGCATGATCAGGCCAACCGACGGCGCGCCGCCCTCCCCCTCGCGTACCTGCCACTTGAAGCTTGCGGCTGCGTCGCCCCAGCCGCGCGTGCGGGCCGGATCGCTGCGGTCGGTCAGACGGCCGTCCGACTCCAGGCGCAGCTCCAGGTCGTCCGTCACGCCCACGCGCAGCAGCAACGGGGTGCTGCGCGCCTCCTTCGACTGCAGCAGGCCGGTCTCAAGCTGCATGCGCCCCTTGCCCACCACCTCCGGCGCATCCACGAAATCGGGACGGTCAGTGGTTATCCAGCTATCGGTTTCCGCCGCCGCGCAGCACAAAGGCAACGCAAGGGCAGCGCACAGGACGCGTTTCGGCATTTTGCTCTCCAGGGCATTTACGGCTTAGGATAGAAATATGCCACTAATACCGGAGATCAACAATGAAGCTTAACCATATTGATTTGCCCGTAACGGACCTGGAAGCGGCAGCCGGCTATTTCCAGCGCGGTTTTGGCTTTGAACGTTTGCCAGCGCCGGCCGAAGGCATGGCGATCCTGCGCAGCGAAGGCGGCTTCGCCCTCATCCTGCAACAGGCCGGGAGTGCCGTCTATCCGGCCGGGTTTCATATCGGCTTCCTGCAGTCATCCGACGAGGCAGTCTACGCCGCCTATCGGCGCCTGGCCGACGCTGGACTGCCCTTGCCGGCTGCCCCGGCGGAGAGTTACGGTTGCCTCTCTTTCTGGTGCCAGGCTCCCGGCGGCATCCTGGTTGAAGTCAGCCACCGCCCAGGCTAAGCAGGCATGCGCCCCGTGCGCAGGGCAAACGCCCAATCGGGCCGCCCGTGGCGCGCGGCAACGTCCGCCGCGGCATGCCAGTCGTAAGCAACGGCGTACTGTTCGACCGACCACGCGCCGCCAGTACGTTCGACAATGGCATAACGCGCATGCGGCGTGCCGTTTTCGGCCTTGTGCGGATAAGGCAGGTCATCGTCGTAAGCCTGCAAGCCGACGCTGCCCGGATTGACCACCAGGCGCCCGTCGTCGAGCAGGATGGAGCGCGGCACGTGGGTATGGCCGCACAGGATCAGGGACGCTTGCGCATCGCCAGCGCGGCCCAGCACTTCGCTGTAGCTTGCCGCGCGCTGCCCGGCTGGATCGACCGTCTCCATCCAGTACACCAGGTCCGAAGCGGGCGTGCCATGCACCATCAGGACATCGTCCTGCAAGCGCATGGAGGCCGGCAGCGATGCGATCCATGCACGATGCGAGGGCCCGATGTGATCGTGGGCCCAGCGGTCGGATGCCCCCATGCGTGCCGGGTCGTGTTCCAGCACCTGGCGTTCGTGGTTGCCGCGAATGGTGGGCAAGCCCAGCGCCATCAGGCGCTCTGCAGTTTCAGCCGGCAGCAAGGGGCCGGACAGGATATCGCCCAGGTTGACCGTCAGCTCGACATTGCGCCGCGCGATGTCGGCCAACACGGCATCGAGAGCCCGCAAGTTCCCATGGATATCCGACATCACTGCGACTCGCATTACATATGCTCCTAACTGGCAAGCGCTGCGACCTCCGCTGCGCTGAGAGCGCCATTATAGATCCGGAAATCGTCAATCTTCCCGTTGAAATAAGGATCGGCGGAATACTGCGAGCGGCCCAGCCAGTTCTGCGTTCCCGACCGCATGCGGAACGGCGCATGGGTCATCTGATTATTCGTCGCGACCGCGCTGCCATTCACGTACAAGGTGCCGGTAGTACCCGATAAAGTCACCGCAACGTGCACCCATTGTCCGGACGGCAGAGACGCCGCCGATAGCGACTGGTCGCCCCATCCGTTGGTCAGGTTGATGCAGAATCGCAGGCCGCCGCCGCCGGCCTGCGGCGTCAGGAACATGTATTGGGTCGTGCCGGAGCCGAAATCGAAAATGCGCGTCCAGTTACGCCCGCCGTCCCAGAAGACCCAGGCAGCAATTGAGAAGTCGGCCAGGCCATCCATGAGGCCTGCCGGCAGGGTGAGGTAGTCGTCGACGCCATCGAGCGCCACGGCATTGGCCTTCTTCCCCGCCACCCATTGCGCACCGTTCAGCAAGGTGGCATGGCGGCCATTGCCGCTGCTGTCCTGCGCGGTCGTGCCTTGCGCCTCGTTGAAGGCCAACAGGACATGCGGCACCACGGCGGTGATCACCTTCGCTTCGTTCGACACCGCGCTGGTGCCGGCTGGCGACTGCGCCGTGACCGCGTAGTAATAGGTATTTGGCGCCATGCCGCTGTCGGTATAAGTAAGCAGGCCGGTAATGCCGCTGGCGACAGTGGCATACGGCCCGCCCGGAGCGGTCGCGCGCAACACGTTATAACTGGTGGCGCCAGCCGCGCCCCACCAGGACAGCTCGACCTTGCCGCCGACCAGGCGCGCCGTCAGGCCGCTTGGCACTCCGCCCGCTGCCTTGGCATCGCGGCTGAACGTAAGGGTGCCGACGCCAAGCTGGTCGCCGTTGTTGCCATCGCCCTCGGCGCGCACCCTGGCCGCCATCTGCGCGGTGAACGGCGCTGCCAAGCCGCGGCGGTTCACGTAGTGGTTGTAGATCATTTCCCAGACCGGACGGATGCTTGGCAGCCCGGCCGGCGAAATGCCCGTGCCGGTGCCCTGCCGGTTGATGTAGGTATCGAACGGCATCGAGGTGTAATAGGGAGTGCCGCTCGCATCGGACAGGTTGGTCTTGGCCACGTATTCGGCCCCCGCCAGGAAGCGGTTGTTGTCGTAGCCGTAGAAATCGTCGCCCTGGTTCCACGCCATTTCGCAGAAGACCCCGGCCAGCCCGATGCCCAGCGTGCAGTGGCCCTGGTCGCGCGAGCTTTCCTGCCATTGGCCAAGGTAGCCCGGGTGGATAAAGGGTACGGCCTGGCTCGATGCGCCATTGCCGCGGCCAGTCCGGTAATACGTAACCGCTTCGTTGTACAGGTCTTCGCGGTCGCACATTACGCCGATGGCCAGGATGGCCGCCAGGTTGCACTGGTCCCAGTTGGCCCAGTAGTTGGTGATTTCCGAGCCATTGTGCCCCGTCAGGAACTGGTGGCTGAGCGGATAGAACACGTTCAGCATCATGTCCTGGAAGCGCTTCAGGTCGGCCGCAGCCCAGCCAGGGTAAGTCCGCATGATTTCAGCGGCATTGGCGAACTGGAAGCCGTAAATGCCGGCAGCCAGGAAGCGGTCGGCATTGCCGGTAATGGTGGTCAGCGTGGACGACCAGGCGTTCAGAAATTCGACAGCCTTGTTGGCGTATGCAACGTCGCCCGACACTTTCCAGCGCACCGCCAGCTGGTAGGTGCGGGCGATGTCGATATACATTTGGGAGAAATTGCTGTCGGTGCCGCCGCGGATGACGGTTTGCAGCGGACGCGGACTGTTGTTCAAGTGGGAGCGACCGGTATTCAACAACGCATTCCAGCCATCCAGCCAGGGTTGGGCTCCCGCCGCCACTTTGGCGCGCATGCGGGCAAAGTCCTCCTCAGTATGCAGCAAGCCGGGGTGAACGAAAGCCCGGCCTGGCGCAGGCTGCGCCGGTGGGGCCGTGTCGGCCGGTTGCGTTGGCTGGGTCGATTGCGCTGGCGGAGCGGGCTGGACAGCCGGTGACGACTGCGCAGGCAGCGCGCCTTCCGCGCCTTGCGAATTGTGCGGCGAAGACCCGCCGGCGTTGCAAGCGCTGAGCGCGAGTGGACCGAGCGCCGCCAGGCTAAGCGAACCGGTGCAAAAAGTCCTGCGAGGAAGGGAAATACCTTTGGTTTGCCTGGTCATAGTTACTTTCGAACGTTTGCGGGCAGGATGCCGCGAGCGGTCGTATGATAACTTACCCTAAGGCAACATTTTTGTTAGCACTTGATGAAATTTTAGTTATGCCTGAACTGAAACTTTGTAGTTTTTGGAATCAGTTGCCGGCCAGGGCATCTGCTACCTTGTCCATCTGGGATGCCTTGGCGATGGCGTTGGCCGGCTTCTTCTCATCCGTTTGAGATTCCTTGGCCTGGGCCGGGGGCGGCACCGGCAACGTGGAGGCCACGCGCACCGTATCCATGGCATACATTGATATCCCT
This sequence comes from Pseudoduganella sp. R-32, assembly GCF_049913245.1. Lineage (NCBI taxonomy): Bacteria > Pseudomonadati > Pseudomonadota > Betaproteobacteria > Burkholderiales > Oxalobacteraceae > Pseudoduganella > Pseudoduganella sp. R-32. The sequence goes on from NZ_CP183987.1 coordinate 5,243,352, forward strand.
AGCCCCACCGTTCCGATCAATAACCAGCGTACCCATGAGGACAACACGATAGCCTCCGGCAAATTTTTCTACTAATGAGTTTAGTGTCGAAATTTGCCGGGATTCTATTCTATTGTCACAAGGGCTGAAGATTTTACTGCTGAGGTTGCTGGGCCATGTAGACCAGCTCCCAGATATGGCCGTCCAGGTCTTCAAAGCCATGGGCGTACATGAAGCCATAGTCTTTCGGTTCACGCGGTGTCTTGCCGCCCGCCGCAACGGCCTTGCGCACCAGGTCGTCGACCTCTTCACGGCTCTCGCAGGACAGGCAGACCAGCACCTCGGTGGCCTCTTTCGCATTGGCGATCGGCTTCGACGTGAAGGTACGGAAAAAGTCCTCGACCAAGAGCATCACGTAGATGCTGCCGTCGTGGATCACCATGCTGGCGGCGTTTTCGTCGGTGAACTGCGGGTTGAAGGTGTAACCCAGCGCAGCGAAGAAGGCCTTCGACTTTTCCAGGTTCTTGACGGGCAGGTTAACGAAGATTTGCTTGTTCATTTGGGCCTCTCGAAAAAGGGATTTACAGGGTGGTTTGTAAACCTACGACGAGGCAGCGCTCCGGAAATCGACATCCGAGGAAAAAAATTTTACGCATCCCAACAAAGTATGCTCCTCGCGAATATAGCACCCAGTTTGCGCCGAGAAATTCGCAAATTGTCACAAAAACAAATATTATCAAATAATACAAATATGTGACAATTCGCGTGCTAGATTCACGGTCTTACCTGGAGCGGAGCGCTCTGGGTTTAATATCAAAGACAGGAATAAGCATGAATAAAGTAATTTTTGCTGCGGTGTGCGCAATTCTCATGTCCGGTTGCGCTGACATGCCCACGAAGGAAACCGCCGGGACAGGTTTCAAGGAAGAGACTTATACCACGACGGGTTCCCGCATCCCGCGCAAGGTGAGCAGCACTGCACGCGCCGATGCAGTCGTTCTGGACAAGGACGAAGTGGACCGCCAGGTACAGAGCCAGGGTAACACCAACACCATGGGCCGCTAAGCAGCGCAAACAACCCGCAAGCCCGGGACCAGGCTTGCGGTTTGATTTTTGGAACGTCAGTTCTTCGCTGCTACGTAGGCAACCCGCAATTTGGCCGGCCCGCTGCCGCCTGCCGTTTCACCGACGGGTCCCCGCACCGGAACTCCCAGCAAGCTCACTTCCACCATTGCCTTGTGCGCGTCGATACCGCTAAACAGCGCCACGCCTTGCTGGCCGATAGGTACGCCCATGGTCGCCGCACCAGGTCGCCATTTCAACGCGCGGAAGGAGTCGGCCAGCTTTGCACCTGCCACAGCCAACCGGCTGCGCTCCGCCGCATCCGGCGACGGGCCCGAGCTCCACAGCAGGTTGACCTGGGCCAGCCTGCCGCCTGGGCCATTGAAGATGTAGCTTACGCCCGCCGGTCCCGGGCCGGGCGCCAGTTGCGCCAGCGGCAGCACCAGAACCCGCGCACCGCCCGGCAACTTCGCTTGCTGCAGCAGCTTGGCTTGCTCCTTGAAGTCCAGAGCAACCGCCGCCCTCACCTGCTGTTCATCCATGCCAAACCGCGCGCCGCGGAAGCCTTTGATTTCATGCAGCGCATCTTGCGCCGCGTTGGCGACGAAAGTCTGGCGCAGCACCGCCGGGCCGGCAGGCGCGGCACGATGCTCCTGGCGTCGCTGAGCGCCAGGTAGCTCGACATCGAACGCGGCGCCCCCGAGGCGGATCTCGACGCCGGCACCGGCACCGGCATCATCGCGCCCGGCAAAGACCACCAGCTCGCCCGGCGCAACCACCCGGCCGCGTGCGGTCGCGAACACCGGCCACTGGTAGCCAACCTGCTCGCTCGCCAGCGCCGCCGCGGCCGACAGCAGCGGCGCACGCTCCGCTTCAGCAGGATTGCCGGCGATAGCCCAGGTACTGTGCACGCCGACCAGGCGCCGCTCATCGGCGCTGAAAACATAGCTGATGCGCGCCGGCCCCGGCCCGGGCGCCAGCGTTGGCAGCGTCACCTCCAGCGCCAGCGTGCCGGCGGCATCGTCCGCGCCCATATGAGCCGTCGCCAGGGCAATCGGCCAGGCAGCAGCAATTGCCGCCTTGACCTGCGCGATATCCATGCCCCAGCGCGCGCCATAGGCACCGGAAATCTTCGCCGGCTCGCCGCGCACCGTCCAGGAATGCGGCTGGCCGCTCAGGGAGACTTCTTCGCGCGGCTGCTGCGCCTGCACGGCCGTTCCGGCGGCGAGGCCCGCCGCGACCAGCGCGGCACAAAATGTCTTCTTCATAGTTACTTGTTCCAGGTTGCGTACTTCAATTCGCCGTCCACCACCTTGAGCGTCACGCCCATTTTCGCGGCTTCGTATTTCACATCGAATTGCTGCTGCCAGAAATCGGGCTTGTTGCGCGAGAATTCCACAGCCTTCGCGGGATCGGTCTTCAGCAGGTCGACCATCTTGCTTTGCCATTCCTGCTGGTTCTTGACCATTTGCCCGGTTGATTTCAGCAGTTCTCCATAGCGATACATGAACATATTGTTGTCGCTGCTGCCACGATTGCCGTAGTTCCACTCAGGGTTTTGCGACAGGTAAGCGTAGCGCGCTGCGGGATCGTCCTTCAGCGACAGGCCATGCTGGTCGAGGCCTGGCTGCCGCTCAGTATTGCTCACCGTCCGCGCGAAGCCGCTGGCGACAGCGCCAACGTCGATCCCCAGGTTGAACTTGAATTCGATACCGCCGATGCCGATCGCGGCGCCAATGTCCATGCTCAGGTTGATCACGCCGTCCGAATAGCCGGCGCCGATGGAGATATTGCCGCCCACAATGCCAGGCGTATAGAGCGTTGCGCCGCCGCCCACGCTGCCAAGGCCGTATTGCAAGCCGCCGTTGGCGCCGAGGGAGGAACCCACGCCCGCCATGCCGCCCTGCGTCATGGTCAGCACGCCGCCGACCAGGCCGTAGCGGTAATTGGTCTGGGCATAGGCGAAGGTTCCGGTGGTGACGTCCACGTTGCCCGATACGCCGCCGCCCAGGTTGCCGCTGACGCCGGCATTGGCGTACACGCCCACCGTGGCATCCGCCCCAATGGTGACGCCGGCGCGTCCCAGCCGCAGGTTCGCTTCCGCAGCTCCCTGCGCGCCGGCGGTCAGGTCCACTGGGCCGCTGCTGATGGTGATATCGACGTGGCCTTCGGCAGACGTCGAGAGCTTGACGCCAGTGACGCCGAATGAAGCGAGCGCTGTGACGACGCCACTTGCCTCGGCATCGGCCGACACGCCGTTGGATGTGCCAAGGTCGGCGCTGGTCCCTGCGCCAACCGTGGCGCCGGCGCGATTCGGACCGAGTTCCGTATCGGTGACGGTGCCGTCGCCGTCCACCAGGCGGCCAGGATTTGGAGCCGGTGCGTTCTGCTCTCCCCAGGTCTTTTCCAGGTCGGTCTGGTCGCGATCGATGATGGTGGCCGATGGCGGCCGCACCGGCAGGTTCCTGGACTCGACCAGGTTCAAGCCGAAGCTGGCATTGGAATAGACGTCGTAGGTGCCGATCGTGTTCACGCCGCTTGGAACGCCGAACCTGCCATGGGCGACTGGCATCAGGCGGTAATTGCCCGCATTCGCGCCGACCAGCCCTGCTGCTTCGTAGTAATAGCGGCCTTGCGGCAGCACGGTGTCCAGCGGCACCATGCCGTTCAATTGCGGCACATAGATCGCGGTAATGGCGTCCACGGACTCGCCATTGGGCATCGGCACGCCGCCGATGGTTTCCAGCTTGATCGTGCCATGCTCGCCGATTTCGCCGTAGCTATCCAGCACGTTGACGCTGCTGCCGGTCGAGTAACGCAGCCACAGGGGCTTGATGGTCAGGGTACCGGGCAGGTTGCCGCTGGTGGCCAGCGTATAGTTTTTCGCGCTGGCGCCAGTCAGTTCGGTGACCACCTGGAAGTAGGTGCCGACCGGGGTCCTGGCATCCACCGTCATCGGCTTGCCCTGCAAGTCCAGCACGATGACCTTGCCATCGAGCTGGTCGCCTGCCAGTGCGCCCGGATAGACTGGCTTGCCAAGGTCGACGCCTTGCACCAGCTGCGAGCAGCTCATGCCATCGCAATCCTTGTAGAAGCCGTACTGGCCGGTGCCGGCAGACACCGTCCAGTTCAGCGCCTTCGGCGCCACACTGAGCTTGCCGCTGCTGCGGCCCGTGAGCACATAGTTGCCGGCTTTGGCGCCAGTCAATTGGATCTGGTAGTTGTAGTCGCCGACATTGACGCGCTGGTCCAGGTACAGGTTACGGTCGGACGCGCTGCCCGGCGTCAGTGCCTGGGTCGTGAGCCCGGCCCCGGACAGCATGAAGGACACGTCGTCGCTTCTGAACAGCACGTCGTTCGCGTTGCCAAATAGGGCCGAAGTGCCATACACAGCGTTCGCGTGCTCCGGCGCATTCAGTGCGATGGCGTGCGGCGTAATCACCAGCTTGCCCGCCACGGAACTGACGTTGTCGATCACGTAATTATTGGCATTGGTGCGGCCCAAGCCTTGCAGCGAAGTGACGCGCGCTTGGTAGGTGCCGGCATCGGTCTGTCGGCCATAGGCGACTTCCTTGCCGCTGGCATCGTAGTAGGACTGCTTGCCAGCCAGCGCTTCGCCGGACAAGACGCCGCTGAAGGTTGGGGCCAGACGGTCCAGCCAGAAGGTGCCGTTGATATCGCCGTACTCTACGCTGGTGCCGGCGCCAATGGCCGACGCCTGCCTTTGCGCGATGCGGATGGTGCCGATATCCGTTTTCGACAGCGTGTAGTTGCGTGCCAGGTCTGCCGGCAGTCCCACGGTGGAACGGTAAATGCCCGCGTCAATACGGTCGCCAGGGCCGGCTGTGCCGCCGCTGTTCCACACGTCAAAGGTCCGGCCGACTGCGCCAGGCGTCGGCGATGCCAGCGTAGTGAACATGTTCCACCAGTTCGGCACGTCGCCGGCAATCCAGCCGGTGACGGTGGCGCGCCCCGGATTGCTGCCGTAGACCATGTCGTATGGTCCGCCAAAACTCACGTCCAGGCTGCGCTTGTCAACCTGGAACCGCGCCTCGCTGCTGCTCGGGCCAACCGAGATCACCTTGCCGGTCTGCGAATCGAGCCAACTGGCGCCGGACTGGGTAATGTACTGGTGCTGCGTTCCGGTGCCGGACAGCCCGCTCGGCCGGAACGTATAGGTACCGGCAGGAGTGCGGCTGTCCACCACTTGTGGAATGCCTTTGTCGTCGAGCAGGTCGCCGGTTACCTGCACATTCCTTGGATCGCCATGGAAGCCGTTCAGTGTTGCCTTGGTATCCGGCGCAATGCCGTAGGTCGACTTGCTCAATGATGGGTAGACGACGCTGACCGGTCGCGGTACGACGTCGATCATGCCAAACAGCCCGGTCGGACTTGCGTCCGGAATGTAGTAGTTACGGGCATCCACGCCGCCCAGGGCGCCGCCGACATAGTAAGTGCCCGGGATTGCATCCGCCGGCAGCGATTTCGCCGCGCCGCCCGGCAATTGGAAGTTGGCGTCCAGGTTCATTTTATCGCCCGCCAAGGCCTGGTCCCTCAGGAAGGACAGGTAGGCGCCGCCGGTGCTGCCATAGACCAGGCTCTTGCCCATGTCCAGCCCGCCCCACTGGGTGCGCACGGTAAAGCTGGCATCCACTTTGCGTGGAATGACGGTCAATTCGGCGATAGTGTTGCCGCTGGTGGCGAGGACGTAGTTGCCGGAATCCAGGCCGCGCAAGCCGCCGGGTTTGGTGGCGTAGGTGCCCACGTTCAGGTAGCCGCCGGATGAACGGCTTTCGCCGACCAGCGAACCGACGTTGATGGCCACATTGTCTTCCGGGAAGGCCGGGGTGAAGTCGACGAACACCCACACCGGGCTAGTATCACCGTAGGTACGGGTGGTCCGGTCGTCCGAGAAATAGGTGCGGTAATGCAGCGCCTTGGGCGTAATCGTGATCAGGCCATTCCGCGAGCCGGTATCGGTCACCGCGTAATTTGCCTTGTCACGGCCATTCAAGCCGATGTACGAGAGGATGGGCAACACATAATCACCCACCGGCAGCCTGGCATTGGGGTTGGTCCAGCTGCCAGAGAGCAGCACTGGAAGCGACACGTCGTCGCCATCCAGCACACCGTACAGGGTGTTCTTGAAATCGGCGCCGGTAAACAGGCGCGCGCCATATTCGTAACTTGCGACCGGGCCGCTATAGGTCAGTGTCTTGGGCTGCACGGTCAGCGTAGCGCTGCCATTGGTGGCGCCCACCGTGTAGTTGGCATTCGCCGCTACCTGTGCGCTCACCTGCATGGCGTAGCTGCCTGCCGGAGTGCGTGCTCCCAGCACCACCGGGCTGCCGTTCTGCGAGATGGCCACCTGGGTTTGCACTGCGTAGGAATCGCTGCCCACCAGGCCTTCCACCGTCACCGACGGCACGGCCAGCGTGCCGTACACCGACAAGGCATTGTTGATGATGACGTTCAGTTGCTTGGGCGTGATGACCATCTGGCCGGTCGCGTTGCCGGTGGCCGCAAACACATAGTTGCTTGCTGCCGAACCGCCCAGGCCAGTGACCGCTGCCACGTAGCTGCCGACGCCGGGCAAGGCAATGGGCGCGCCGTTGCCGTCCAGCGCCTGCACCAACGGCGTGAGCGAATCGCCCGCCGCCACGTTGTTCAGCGTGACCTGGTTCGCAGGCGCGGCACCATACACCGAGCTGCCGTTGCCGACGTTCCAGGTCAGCGAGCGCTTCGCGATGTTCAGCACGCCCGGCGTGTGGCCGCTATCCGCCAGCTTGTAATTGTCCTGCGGAGAGGTTCGGAACAGCACGTTGACCGCGTAGCTGCCGGCCGGGGCGTGGGCATCGATCGTTTGCGAAGCGCCCAGGCCCGCAATCATCGGCACCGTGTTGATGGCGTCGCCCGCCAGCAGGCCGTTGAAGGCAAAGGCCGGCAGAGTGCCGCCGTCGCCATAGGTCAGGTTCAGCGTACCGCCGGTATAGGTCAGCTCGCGCGGCACGACGGTGACGAGATTGTTCTGGCTGCCATTCGGGTCCAGTTCGTAGTTCGCCGCACCGCCGCCACTCAGGCCGCCCACGCGCACCGAGTAGGAACCAACGGACGGTTTGCCGGTCGGGCTGGCACTGCCGGTGACGGTGCTGGACGCGATCGATTGAACGGGGCTGACCTGGTCGCCATTGATCACGCCCACCAGCGACGGCGTCGGCAGGTCGCTGCCGTATTGCTGGGTGCTGGCGTTGCCGCTCCAGGTCAATTGCTTGCGCGCGATGCTGAACACGCCGCCGACCGGTGAGCCGGCCAGCGTGTAGCTGCCGGCATCGGCGCCACCCAGGCTGGTGATGGTCTGCGCGTACGCGCCCGCATTCGTGGTCGCGCTGGAGTTCGACAGGCGCACGCCGCCGACATCGAAGCCAACCGGTCCCGCAGTGAGATCGTCGCCTGCCAGCACGTTATTGAAGGTCAAGGCGCCTGCGGACGCTGGCGTGCCGTACACCGTCTGGACATTGCCGACCGAGTAGTTCAGCACACGGGGCGAGATCGTGAATGCCCAGGGGTCGTTGCCTTCCGCGGCGATGGTGTAGTTGCCTGCGTCGCTGCCGGCCAGGCCAACTGCGGCGTAAGAGTACGAGCCGGCCTTGAGCCGCCCGGCTGGAGCGACGCCCCCGCCCTGCAGGATCGAACCCGCCACCGGGCTCACTTTATCGTTGCCGACAATACCGCCCAGCACCACGTACGAACTGGCGCTGTCCGCATCGCCGTACACCTGGTTCGGATGGAAGGCGACGAAGGTCAGCGCTTTGGGCGCCACGGCCAGGGAACCGGCCCAGCTACCCGGCGCCAGCTCGTAATTGCTCGCCGCCGCGCCGGTCAGCCCGATCACCTGGTAGGCATGCGCCCCTGCCCGCGTGGTCGCACTGAAGGCGTAGCCGTTGCCCACGGTGGACATTGCCTGCTGCCCGCCGCCGTCGATGGTGGCGAGCGGCGCCAGCACGTCGTTGTTGACGACGTTGTCCAGCGTGACCACCGGGGCCGCCGTGCCGTACGTGCCCTGGTGGTTGCCAACCACCGGCGTGACGGACCGGCGCGTGATCGTCAACGGCATGCTGACTGGACTCATGTCGATGAAATAGCTGCCAGCCAGGCCATTGTTGAAGGCCAGGCCCGCACCGCCGGAAAGGCTGATGGTACGGGTACCGGCGTTGGCTGTCACGCCGGGACCGCTGGTCGCCAGCGAGCCGCTCGCAAGAATGTCGCCCAGCGCATCGCTTGCAGTGCCGGAAGTGACGTGCAGGAGCTGGATGCCCAGGCCATCGGCGCCCGGATCGGCGTCGCCATACACTTTGCTGACAGCTGCATTGATGCCGTCGCCCAGCGCCAGCCGCGTGGCAGACCCGCCATTCAGCGAACCGATACGCGAGGTGATGCCGTCGGCGACGAACTTGAACTTGCCTTCACCGCGCAGGGCAGCCGTGGTTTCGTTGGTCCAGTCCACATGGCGCCCGCTCAGGGTCACGCTGGATGCGGAGACGCTCAGGTTGCCGGTCAGGCTGATGTCCTCGGCCACGTTGACGTTGTTCGTCAGCGTGATGTACGGCGCGATGCCGCCGCCCCAGCTCGCGCCAGGGGCAATCGTGGCCGACAAGCCATTGCCGGAGTACCCGCCCAGCGTGATGCCGCTGGCTTCGCTGTTGGTGTTGCCGGCGCCGTCGGACAGGTGCAGGGTCAGCTTGCCGTTGCTGTTGATGAAGTCGGCTCCGCCCAGTTCGATCGACGCCGCACCGGCGCCACGCTCGCTGTCGACCACGCCATTCGCTGCGCGGTCATTGGCGGTGATGCTCCAGTCGGCATCGGCGGTACCGAAAATGCCGTTCAGCGAAACCGAGCGCCCCGCCGCCAGCGCCAGCGAACCGGCCGGCGCCGCGCCTGCGCGGGCGACGATGCTGGTAAAAGTATTCCAGGTGATGTCCTGGCTGGCCTTCAGGCTGATGCTGGTACCGCCGCCGAGCAGCGCAGTAAGGTCGCCCGAATACAGGTGGGTGACGCCACTGGGGTTGTCGCCATAGCCGACGCTGCCGGCCGGGTCGCCCCCGGCATTGTCGTCGATCTGGATGTCCTGCGGATCGAGCAGCAGCCTGCCGCCCTTGCCCAGCGCAATGCGGCCGAGCTCCACGGATTGCACCGTGGACGCAGACGACACTTCCACCGCGCCGGCCGCTGCGGCGCCCCTCGCATCGATACCGCCGCGCATGACGGTCGCCTTGTCGCTCCACACGACTGCGGTGCCGCCCTCGCCTGCCGCGCCGCGAGCCGACACGTCGATGCTGCTCGCCGCATCGATGCTGGTGCGAGCAGCATTGGCCGGCGCCGAGCCGGCGGCAGCCGCGCCAAAGCGCTCCGTGTAGCGCCGCGCATCGTCCGAGCCCGCCTCCTGCTCCCTGCCGCCCTGGAAGGCGCCGCCGATGCGTACCAGGCCGCCGCGCGCATTACCGCTTGCATCCAGCCTGGCGCCGGACAGCGAAACCTCCTGCCCGCCAACGTCGATCCGACCGCCATTGGCCGCGCCAGGCGCTGCCGACGCGTCCAGCGTGCCCGACACCTTGACCGCACCGGCCGCACCACCTTCCAGCACGATCGCACCATCATGGCCCGACACGCTTTGCGCGCGGATGGTGCCCGGCATGTTCACCGCCTCGCGCAAGGCTGCGCGGACCGTTTCAGCCTTCAGCATGACGGTGCCGCCAGCAGCGTCGATCACGCCGCTATTGGTGACCAGCGCCTGCCCATCGGCCGTCACCGCATCGGACGGCAGCATCACCTGCAGGTAGCCATCGCCGGACAGGTCCAGCGTGGCCGCCTCGCCAGCGCCCAGCGCGACTTTGCCCAGCGGCGCGCTGATCACACCCTCGTTGCTGACGCTCGATCCCAGCAAGGCCACGTTGCCGCCCGGCCCGGTAATGATCTGTCCCTGGTTGACGACCGCTCCGCCCTTGCCCTTGAAGACATTGCGCCCGGCCATGAAATCGTCTTCGGACATGCCCAGCGTGGAAGCCACAAAGCCGGCGCGCGTATCGACCATGCCGGTCGGCGTAATCGCGATGCCATTCTGGTTGACCAGGAACACCGAGCCATTCGCCTTCAGGCTGCCCGCGATTTCGGAGGACTGATTGCCCTTGACCACATTCAGCGTCGCCGCGCCGGCGCCCGGCTGTGCGAACGTCACCGTATTGCCCTTGCCGATGCTGAAGGAATTCCAGTTCACCACGGCGCGCTGGCTATCCTGCCGCAGCACCATGCCGTTGGCGTTTGGCGTGGAGATGCTGACTTTGCCGGCGCCCACGACGCCGCCCGATGGCATGGCCTGGCCATAGGCCGGCATTGGCGCCACGACAGGCAAGGTTGCGGCCACCAGCATCGGCCAGGCCATGTCGCGCCGCATGCGCGAACTACGCAGGATCGTCTTACTTCTCAAAATTGCACCTGTGCTTTGAAGAAGGCCTGGGTCTCGTACCGGCCATTAGGGCTCACGCGCCCGCGTCCAAATTCCCCCGACAGGCTGGCGTTGCGCCAGCCGGCCCGCAGGCCAATGCCGTAAGCCTCCGCATGGTCCGCCCGCGCTTGCGCCAGGCGTGTGTGAGGATGGGCATACGCGCCATAGGCATACGGCGCCAGCGACACAGCGCCCGGCAACTGCACCGGCCGCGACACTTCCTGCCGCACGACCCAGCCTCCGTCGTCGGAGAGCTGGCCGGCAGTGAGCGCCGACACGCCGTCCTCGCCATCCATGCCGAAGGTTTCGGCGCTCGGCAACACACCGCGCAAGGGCGCTTGCCCGCGCAGCACGCTGCGGCTTTGCATGCCCCAGGGCAGGCCAAGGTCGTAGCTGGCGTTTGCCTCCAGCTTGGTGTAGCTTGGACCCGCGCCCGCGCGCGACATCGGCACCTCGCTGGCTGCGATTTCCGCGCGGCTGCGGCCGCCGAACTTGCTGGTGCCTTGCGACAGGGTCGCGCCGGCCCGCATCTGGCCTTCGCCCATCGCCCCGCTCCAGTCGGCGCTGAAGCGCAGTACGCGCAAGCGGTCCAGGTCCTGGATGAAATTGAAGTAGGTCAGCGTATCAACCTGGCGGCTGGCCTCCGCCACAGCGGTCAGGGTCAGCTCCTGCTGGCGGCTGACGATGGCCGGATACACCAGCCGCAGTGAAGCGCGCCGCAACTGGCTGCGCGATGCCAGCGCAAAGAAGATGGGGCGCGGCTTGCTGTCCGAGACCGTGAATTCAGGATTCAGGCTCAAGCCGTTGTCAGCCAGCGGCAGGATCAAGCCGCCGCCGGCAACGCGGCGCCGCGCGTCGGTTTCGAACGCATGCCACAAGGGATAACCGCCCGACACATACAGGTAGGCCTGTTCGCCCATTCCCAGCAACTGGTTGGCGCGCAACTGCGCCGTCATCTGCCAGGGACCGATGCTGTCGGATTGGCGATTGTCGGACGACAGGCTGCCCACCACGCTATCCAGCAAACCTTGCAGCACCAGTACCGTGCCGCCGGGCTCAGAGCCCGCGCCCAGCGCACTGCGCAAGGTCAGGCCATGTACCCGCCCCGCCAGCGTCAAGGCCCTTTCCAGCGCCTCGTCCTTCAGGTGGCGCCGGCCGAGCAGCGGGTGCAGGATACGTTCCACCGCCTTACGTGCAGCGGCCGGCACGGCGTCGAGGTTGAGGCGCTCAATGAAGCCGTCAAGGACCACCAATTGCAGCGCAGCGCCATCCACCAGCGACTGCGGAGGAATCACGACGCGCACCAGCGGATAACCTGCGGCGCGGTACAGGGCCTCGATGTCGTCGGCCAGGGCGTAAAAGTCGGCCCCCGAGATGCGCTGGCCGCGCAGCGGCGCAACCAGGCGTTCCGTTGCATCGGCAAATTCGGGGAAGCCGCCCTGCACCACCGCATTCCCCAGCGTGACGAACAGCTTGTCGGCATTGGGGGGCGGCGCCGAACGGGAAGGCTGCTGCGGCAAAACAACGGCAGGCTTGGGCGGCGCTTCCGGGCGCAAGTCGCGCGGGGTCACCTGGGGCGCTTGCTGTGCCAGCGTCGAGGCCGCCGGCAACAGGCAAAACAAGGTCGCACCCAGCAAGCGGGCGTGCAATGATTCAACAGACATGGATTATGGGAAAATGTGAAGTGTTACGCGCAGGAATTTGACATTATAATACCTGCAATGGTTTTAACAGTCTGTAGCACAAATGCACTACACGCCGGGTAACGCCGCAGCGCCGTAAAATGCCCGAATGACCGAGATTGAACTCATGGAAACGCCCATCGCCGTCGCCATCGTCGAAGACGACCCTGATTTCAGCAGTGCGCTGCGCCAGGTGGTGCAGGACGCCCCCGACATGCGCCTGGCCGGCCATGCCGCCACCCTCGCAGACGGCCTGGCCATGCTGGCCGGACCTGCCGCCGACGTGCTGCTGGTCGACCTTGGCCTGCCGGATGGTTCAGGGATTGCCGTGATCCGCGCCGCAGCCCAGCGCTGGCCCGGCTGCAACATCATGGTGAGTACCAATTTCGGCGATGAGACCCATGTCATGCGCTCGATCGAAGCCGGGGCCGCGGGCTACCTGCTGAAAGACAGCTCGCCGTCGCGCATGGGCGACGAAATCCGCAGCCTGGCCAGTGGCGGCAGCCCAATCAGCCCCATCATCGCCCGCCAGGTGCTGGCGCGCTTCCGCAGCCCGGCCCCCGCTACCGCAGCCACAGCGGATGACGGCGCATCGCAGCTCTCGCAGCGCGAAAAGGAAGTCCTGGACTACATCACCAAAGGCTTCACCGTACCGGAAATTGCAGGCCTGATGCAGCTCTCGCACTTCACCGTGCGCACCTTCGTGCGTCGCATCTACAGCAAACTCAAGGTAACCTCCAAGGCCGAAGCAATCTACGAGGCCCGCAACCAGGGCCTGGTCTGATGAACACCCGAACCGCACGCCTTGCCGGCGGCCTGCTGGCAATCCTGTCCTGCGCCGTGCTGGTTGCTGCCGCCCTGCTCTACCTGGGCGGCGGCCATGCTGGCGATACACGCATCCACCTCACCCGCGCCAGCTGGCTGCAGCAAGAGGCAGAAGCCTTCACCACTCCACCGCAGTCCGTATCGAGCGCATTCCTGGCTGGAGAATGGCAAAGCGTAGAACTGCCTTTCCGCCCCCGCATTGCACTGCTGCGCCAAGCCGCATCCGGCCGCGCAGACGAACAGGCGCAGCATGTGAGGGTCAGTTGGATCAGGGTCGACGTGACAGGGCCGCAGCAAGGAGCGGAGGCCCTCGCTATCTACGGCGCCCGTATCAAGACCGACGGCACGGTGGCTGTCTACATCAATGGCCGCCTCGCGCATCGCTCGCAGCAGAACGGTCCGCTGTACAACAGCACTCGCACCCCGCTCTGGATTACGCTGGAACCCGGCCAGGCGCCGGTAAAGGAAATCCTGCTGCGGCTCGAACACACGCCGCGTTCGCAAGTTGCCCTCTCTTCGCTCTGGCTCGGGCCAGCAGATGTGCTGCGACAGGCCTTCCTGGTTCGCGAATGGGTACAAAAAGAGCTGCCTGCATTATTGAGTTCCGCCTTCATGGCGGTTGGCCTGTTCGCGCTGTTCGTCTGGTTCCGCCGGCCGCAGGACATCGCCTACCTGCTGTTCTTCAACCTCTCCGCCACCTGCTTCCTGCGCGGCCTGCATTTCTATGTGTCCCTGCCCATCGCCAACAACTGGTTCGCCTGGCTGACCGTCAATTCCCTGTTCTGGCTCGTGCTGGCGGTGCATTTCTTCCTGCGCCAATTACACCACCGGCCGCTGAAATGGCTGACCCGCAGCCTGGTTGGCATCACCGCGTTGATCGGCGTGCTCACCACGCCGGTGCTGGCAGTGCTGCCGAATATGCCGACCGTCACGCCGATGATCTATCCGGTAGCAGCCCTGATGTGCCTTATCGCCAGCTTTGTCGCCGGCTTCCTCTCGTGGAAGCACTCCAGCGAAGGCCGGCTGGTCGTGGTTGGCCTGCTGCTGTGCATCGGCATGGGGATGACCGACTGGCTGCTGCAAAATAACTTCATCAGCGTGGAAGGCTTCTACATGGGCGCCTACATGCCGGCGGTCTGTTTCGCTACGTTCGGCGTGCTGCTGTACCGGCGCTACGTATCGGCCATCGCCGAAGTGGAACAAGCAAACGTGCGTCTGGCCGAGCGCCTGAAAGCACGCGAAGCGGAACTGGAAGCGAGCCATCGCCGGCTGCGCGAAAGTGAACTGCGCCAGACCATCAGCGACGAACGCCAGCGCCTGATGCAGGACATGCACGACGGCCTCGGTTCATCGCTGATCGGCGCCATCCGTTCCGTCGAACATGGCAAGATCAGCGGCGACCGCGTCGCACAGATCCTGAAGGATTGCCTGGACGATCTCAAACTCACCATCGACTCGATGGAACCGGTCGATGCAGACTTGCTGTTGTTGCTGGCCACCCTGCGCTTCCGCCTTGAACCGCGCCTTGAAGGCTCGGGCGTGCGCCTGATTTGGGAAGTACGGGAGGTGCCGACTTTGGAGTGGCTGACGCCATCAAGCGCCCTGCACATCCTGCGCATTGTGCAGGAAAGCATAGCCAACATCCTGCGCCACACACGGGCGACCGAAATCCGCGTAGCGACCAGTGCGCATGAGGAAGGCATCCAAATTTCAATTGCCGACAATGGCGCAGGCTTCGACCTTGCCGCCGCACTTGCCAGCGGCTCGGGGCGCGGCCTGCAAAACCAGCAACGCCGCGCAGCAGCATTGAATGGCAGCGTAGTGTGGGACTCGAGAGCCGCGGGCACGACCTTCACCCTCTTGTTGCCGCTACAGGCGAATTAAACGTCAGTTCGTGTTCGGATACCCATGCCATTTCCCTCAGCTTAGCAAAGCCTAGTAATGGTAACGGCACGCGACAATGTACACACTGGTGCCTTCGACTGCATATACCAGACGGTGTTCACGGTCAATTCGGCGCGACCATAATCCCGTCAGGTTCCCCTTCAGCGGTTCGGGCTTGCCAATTCCCTCGAATGGGTCAGAAATGCAGGCATCAATAAGAGCGTTGATCTTTACCGCCAGCTTAGGGTTCTCCTGTTGCCAGTGGAGGTAGTCATCCCAGGCGTGTTCGGTAAATGCGACTGCGGATTTCTTGGCTTGATCTTTGTTACTTGCCTTTTTGTCCTTCATTCCGGATAAGCTCCCGTTTTCGCACCTTACCGGACTTCAACTGTTCGAATGATTCCAATAACCGGCTGGCGTTCTTCGGAGACCGAAGGAGGTACAGCGTCTCCTCGATGCTATTAAAGTCCGCCAAAGACAGCATCACGACCGGCTCACCGTTTTGACGGGTGATAACCGTTGGGCTGTGGTCATTGCATACATCATCCATCACAGCTTTCAGCCCGGCTCGCGCTTCGCTAAAAGTTAAGATGTTCATGCCATTTCACCCTTCTCGCTCGACGGCTCTTAAGCGTCAAGCCTCTCCTGGTAAATAAAAATCTCGATTTCCGGCAACCTGCCGGCCCGAAAACATTGTACTTAAATCGGTACAACAAGTATACGTTGTACCGATGTCCGTACCATATTTGAGCCTCATCCCAACTGTGCGGCACTCGCAATATTTTTTTGATAATGTTGCCGGCTTTTCACAGCTTACGTTGGATATGGCACAAGCCGCTCGTTTGTACGATCCCATTGGGCACAGTCCCACAATGAGCTGGCTGCTGACAGGCTTGCTGGCAGGTGCTGCAATTGCCGTGGCAGCAGTCGCCATCGTCGGCACCGGCGGTTTAGCTGCTGCCGCCGTTGTGGGCGGAATGGCCGCCGCAGGCGCTGGCGTGGGCGAGATGATGAGCACAATGAGCTGGGCGCCCAAAGAAGTGGTCGGCAAAATCATGCGCGCAGGCTCCGCCAATGTTTTCACCAACCGGCGACCAGCCGCCCGCGCCCACCTTGACTACGCCAAGTGCGAAAAACACACCGATAACGAAGTCATTGCCACCGGCAGCGGAACGGTTTTCATCAACGGCATGCCCGCCGCGCGGGAGTCCGACAAAACCAGCTGCAGTGCCGAAATCACCGAGGGTTCGAAGAACGTCAATATCGGCGGCGAGACGGTGCAGACCGACGAAATGCATGCAGAAGACCTGGTACCGACCTGGGTGCACGTCGGGCTGTTCGTCGTTGGCGCGGGGGCTGCGGTGGTATTGGGCGGGCCATTGCTGGCAGCTGGCGGCCTGGTTGGCGGACTTGCCGGCGGTTTTGGCGGCGGTTGGCTGGGCGGGAAAATCTTCGGCGAAGGCTCGGACGGTCAAAAGTGGTCGATGCTGGCCGGCAGCGTGTTGGGTGGAATCTTCGGTGCCAAAGGCGCTACCTGGGCTGGTGGCAAATTTACTTCGCCAAAAGCGCCGCCGAGTTCCGAACTTCTTAACCAGGCGGGCGGCAAGGCCAGCGGCGGCAAGTTCCCCAAGAGCGAAGGTCTCGGCACCCACACCACCATGGCAGAATTGAAGGCGACCGGCCACCTGCCTGGCGAACACGGAGTAATCGTCACGGACAAAACCATTCGTTTCGGCGATGTATACGAACTTGGCACGCTGGGCGGCCGCAAAGTTGAATTTGCGCTGGTGAGCGAGCGCATAAACGGCAAACTTGTGAAAACGCTTTATAGCGGCGATGCGTGGAGCAGCCCGGTACCAAAGAATGGACGGTTGATCGGCCACGTGCACCCTAACGAGATCAGCACGCAAAAGTGGCCGTCGCCGGCGGACATGGACATGATCAACGGCCGCTATTTTAAAGAGCTCCAGGTCAATCCCGATGCCCGCCCCGTGCCGACCAGGATATTCTGGGGGCCTGGCGATGCGGACAATACGGTGTACTATCCGGGCTTCTATAAAGACCCGGTTCCCACGGTTGGAAACAAACGATGAACGAAATGGAATTGAAAGAGCGCGTAACGGAATTTCTCTTCGGCCGCGGCCAGACGCTCGATAGCTACTACATCGAGGTGACGCCCTATTCCGAGATGCTGTGCTACGTGAACGAAGAAGGCCGCGAGTTCGACTTGCCGATCAATGACGAGGAGCTGGCGCAAGCGGTCTTGCTGCGGCTACGAGAAATGGGCGTACGCATCGCCAAATACGGACCGTGACGCGAACCGTCCGGCCACGCCGCAGCTGCCAGGCAGGGATTTCGGCAACAGAGACGCGACCGATTGAATTGCGTTGCTTACTCGTCGGCGCCATCTGGCAGAACGGCACGGAAAGTTATCTCAATTAGTTGCGGTGGAAACGCAAGGCGGCTGACGCCAATGAGATTGCTCGCGCATTGCGGAAGATCGATGCCATACATCTCTTTCCGCACCTTTCCCGCCACTGCGAACGCAGCATCTACATCCAGAACATAGAGCGTCTCTTCAACAACATTGTCCAGCGTAGCGCCGAATTCAGCCAACAGGGCGATTGCGTTCAAGTAGGTCTGCCGCATCTGTTGCTCCATACCTGAGAAATCGGTCGGCCTTCCGCTGGAATCAAGCGTTGCGGGTGCAACCAGAACGCCCTGGCTGTCATGACCGAGTTGGCCGGACACATATATCACGTCCTTTACTTTGACGGCCTGGCTGTAGCCGTAGATGCCTTCCCAGGCAACGCCGTGATTGGCGAATGTTTTCTTGAGGGTTTTACTCATCATGCTCCCATGGTTTCGTTTCGGTTTCGAATGCCCGGAGGTTATTTGCACGAGCAAACGGGCCAATTTTCACAAAACGAACCTGTTTCCGCATCCCTAAAAAGAGTTACGGGATGTCGCGCTCCGCTAGCGCGTGAGAGTCAGCTACGATGCCAAAAAGGGGGCGAGGCCAAAGTTGAAGGGCCGTAAGGACATCGCGGATACGAAAAAGGCCAACCGCGATGGTTGGCCTAAGTCATTGATTCTGTTGGTCGGGGCGAGAAGATTCGAACTTCCGACCCCCTGCACCCCATGCAGGTACGCTACCAGGCTGCGCTACGCCCCGACTCGAGCCACGGATTATATCAGAGCAATTTGTGGTTTTGTCAAAGTTACCTCAAACTATACGAATGACGATCGAAAGACAGCTGGCTGCGCGAGCGGCCGAACTCATTGCGCAAGCCGATGGACTGGTCATTGCTGCCGGCGCCGGTATTGGCGTGGACTCGGGTTTGCCGGATTTTCGTGGCAATGAGGGATTCTGGAAGGCCTACCCTGCCCTGGGTCTGGCGCGAATGGAATTTACCAGCGTGGCGTCGCCGCGCACTTTCCGTGACGACCCGGCCTTGGCCTGGGGCTTTTACGGCCATCGCCTGAAGCTTTATCGTGAGACGGCGCCGCATGAAGGGTTCGCGCTGCTGAAGGCTTGGGGTGAGGCGATCGAACATGGCAGCTTTGTCTTCACCAGCAATGTGGATGGCCAGTTCCAGAAGGCCGGGTTTGATCCGCGCGCCATTTATGAGTGCCATGGGTCGATCCATCATTTGCAATGCCTGGAGCCTTGCTGCAGCGAGATCTGGCCGGCGGACGATTTCGTGCCGGATGTGGATGCCGATGCCTGCCGGCTGCGCAATGAGGCGCCTCGCTGCCCGGATTGCGGCGGGTTGGCGCGGCCGAATATCCTGATGTTTGGCGATTGGGGCTGGGTCGAGCGGCGTAGCGGGATGCAGGCGGCGCGGCTGGAGGCTTGGTTGGAGAAGGTGCGGCGGCCCTTGGTCATTGAGTTGGGGGCGGGAACGGCGATCCCTTCGGTGCGGCATTTTGGCCATGGCGTGGTGCAGCGTGGCGGGCGGATGGTGCGGATCAATCCGCGCGAGTTTGCGGTGAGTGGCGCGGCGGATGTGGGGATCGCGGCGGGGGCGTTGGAGGGGTTGCGGGCGATTGGCCGCGAAATTCAAAACCGGTAAACCGCGGTCAGACGGGACGGCCATCCGGCGAGGGTCTGACCCCGACTGCTCAGGTTTCTCGGCTTAGATGAACTTTACTGACAGGCTGGAGAGGCCTTCGATGCTGCCTGTCAGCGATTGGCCGCGTGTGACGGCGCCGACGCCTTCCGGGGTGCCGGTGAAAATCAGGTCGCCGGGTTCGAGGCGGAATAGCGTGGAGAGGTTGGCGATGGTTTCAGGTACCGACCAGATCATGTGGTCGGTGCTGCTGGACTGCTTGACCGTGCCGTCAAGCGCCAGCGCGATGGCGGCGCTTTCGACGCCCGCCACATCGGTTGCGCGGCGCAATTCGCCCACTGGCGCGGAATAGTCGAAGGCTTTGCCTATCTCCCACGGACGGCCGGCATCTTTCATTTTTCCTTGCAGGTCGCGGCGCGTCATGTCCAGGCCGACGGCGTAGCCGAAAATGTGCTTTGGCGCGTCGGCTACGGAGATATCGCTGCCGCCGGCGCCGATGGCCACCACCAGTTCGCACTCGTAGTGGTAATTGCTGGTTTGCGGAGGGTATGACAATTCGACTACCGTGCCCGGCGCCACAGGCACCACGGCCGCAGCATCACCGGGTTTGCAGAAGAAGAACGGCGGTTCGCGGTCCGGGTCTGAGCCCATTTCGCGCGCGTGGCCGGCGTAATTGCGGCCCACGCAGTAGACGCGGCGTACCGGGAAGCGCTCGTCGGAACCGGCGATATGAAGCGCCGCAACCTGGTGCGGCGGGAATACGTAATTGGCCATTGCTTGAATCCTCAGGTGAAAAGGAGCGCGCGCAAGGCGACGCGGAACGATACTACCAGCTCGGGGACCGGCAACTCGGGATAATTCAGCACGCGTAGCTGCAAGCCTTGGTACAGGCAGATCACGGCCTGCATGCGGCCTTCGACGGTGGCGTCATCGGCAGCCAGGCCATGCTTTGCGCGGCCGGCTTTGAGCATGGCCAGGAAGCGCTCGCACATGCGGCGGTCCGCCCCCTGGCTCAACGCGGCGATGGCGGGGTTGCGCGCACTTTCGGCGGCGATTTCCAGCGGCAGCGCCCAGTAGTCGGGGTCGAGGTTGTCGCGAATGCTCTGGTCGACGTCGTCGATGATCGCTTGCAGCGGGTCGGGCTGGCTGCCGATGTCGCTGATGATGCCCATCACGCGCGTTTCGTTTTCTTCAACGAAGGCGGCAATGATGGCGTCCTTGCTGGCGAAATAGTTATAGATATGGCCGGCGCTCATGCCGGCCGCTTTGGAAATCTCGGACATGCTCGCGCCGTGGAATCCGCTGCGGCGGAAACAGGTGGCGGCGGCGTCCAGTACCTGGCGGCGGCGGTTGGCGGCGCGCTCTGGGTCAATGTGGCGTTTTTCAGTCATAAGGCGTAACAATGGCCAAGGGAATGAACTTTGTCAAATTACAACGTGCTATGATGGAAAGGCAGTTACTTCATTCTTAAAGGAAAGAGTGATATGCCTTCCCGTACCTCTCGCTCGATTGAGATGCGGCCCGCCGAAGCGGGCGACCTGGCCTTCATGCAGCAGCTTTATTCCAGCACGCGCAGCGCTGAAGTTCGGATGGGGGCCTGTGACCTTGCCACCGAAACCCTGCTGCAAGGCTTGCAGTTCAAGGCGCAGCAAACCTGGTATGAAACCCAATACCCCAATGCCGACCTGGCCTTGATCATGGATCGCGAACGCCCGATCGGGCGCCTGTACGTCGATTACGGCCCGGACGAATTGCGCATCCTCGATATTTGCCTGCTGCCCGAATACCGCAACCGCGGCATCGGGCTTGGATTGCTGCGCAGCTTGCAGGCCCAGGGCGAGCGCCTGCGCCTGCCGGTGCGGCTCAACCTGGTGCTTGGCAGCCCGGCGCAGCGCCTGCTGCTGCGCTGCGGTTTCGACATACTGGCGGCGGACGGCAACTACAACATCATGGAGTGGATGCCGCCGGCCGGTATCGACTAGGCGCTGATCAGGCCCAGCCTCCAAGCACCTTGTACAGAGTGACCTGGTTGGTCGCCTTGGCCAGACGCACGCTGATCAGGCTTTGCTGCGCGGCGTACAAGGTACGCTGCGACACCAGGGCATTCAGGTAAGACTCCGCCCCTTTCTGGTAACGCGCTTCGTGGATACGGTAGCTGCGGCTTGCCGCTTCGGTCAGCGCTGCCTGCGATTCCACCCGCTCGTCCAGCGTGCCGCGCTGAGCCAGCGCGTCGGCTACTTCGCGGAAGGCCGACTGGATCGCCTTTTCGTAGCGTGCCACGGCGATGCCGTTGTCCGCCTTGGCGATATCCACCCTTGCCTTGTTGGCGCCGCTGTCAAAGAGTGGCAGCGTCAGTTGCGGCAGGAAGGTCCAGGCTCCGGTGCCCGCCTTGAACAAATTACCCAGGCTGCTGCTTGCGCTGCCTGCCGTCCCGGTCAGCGTAATGCTCGGGAAGAAGGCTGCACGCGCCACGCCGATATTGGCGTTGGCTGCCTTCAGCGAGGCTTCCGCTTCCAGCACGTCCGGACGTTGCAGCAGCACGGAGGACGGCACGCCTTCAGGTAGTTCGGCCAGCGTGGTCACCGACGTCGGCAAAGCTTGCGGAAGCAGGCTTGCCGGCACTTGGGTACCGACCAGCAGGGCCAGCGCGTTCTCGCCGGCCGCTACCTGGGCGGTATACAGGGCCATGTCGTTGCGCGCGGCTTCGACACTGGTTTGTGCTTCGTACATGTCGAGACCCGAAGTGGCGCCGGATTCGAAACGGCGTTTGCTCAGCTCATAAGTAATCTGCTGGCTTTTCAGCGTGTCCTGCGCCAGCAGCAGGCGCTCCTTGTCGGCAGCCAGGCCAAGCCAGGTGGTGGCCACTTCGGCCACCAGGCTAAGGCGCTGGGCGCGCTGTGCTTCCTGCGTGCCGAGGTAGGCCTGCAGGCCAGCTTCCGACGTGTTGCGCAGCTTGCCGAACAGGTCCAGCTCGTAGGCTGGAATTGCCAGGCCGCCGGTGTATTGGCGGTTGATGTCGCCGCCCGGCGCACGGGAGGCGCTCTGGCCTACCTGCGCATTCACCTTGGGCAGTTGAGCGGAACGGTCGATGCCGTACTGCGCCCTCGCCTTCTCGATGTTCAGCGCCGACACGCGCAGGTCGCGGTTGTTCTTCAGCGCCAGCTCAACGACTTCGCGCAGTTGCTGGTCGCCGATGAAGTCCTGCCAGGCGATTTCGCTGGCTGGCTTGGCATCGGCCGCTGTCTTTGCAGGCTTGTAGGCCTCGCCCTGCGGCCAGGCCGCAGCTACCGGCGAGTCCGGGCGTTGGTAAGTCGGCGCCAGGCTGCAGCCGGCCAGCAGGGCTGCCGCTGCAAGGGTCAGAATGGTCTTGTTCATCAGATTTGCTCCGGGAAACCCCGTCCTTCAGGGCGGGGAGTGAAAGGAGCCGGCCGCAACGCGGCCGTTCTCCTTGAGATTTGTGAAATACTGTATAAAATTACAGTATGATTCTCGTCTACCGTTTCCGTGTGAAATCGAAAAACGGGCTGCTTGATCTGCAGGCCCGTAAGGTGAATTTCGTCTGGAACTACTGCAATGACCGGCAGAAAGATGCCTTGCGGTTTGAGCGCCCTTGGCTGACCGGCTTTGACTTGAACAAGCTGACTACCGGCAGCAGCAAGGAATTGGAACTGCACTCCGGTGTGATCAATGCCGTATGCGAACAGTTCGCCAAATCGCGTGCCCAACACCGTCGTCCTTATCTGCGTTACCGCGGTCGGAAGTCTTTGGGATGGATTCCTTTCAAAGGACGCGACCTGCATCGGGAAGGCAACGCCTTTCGTTTTGCTGGCAATACGTTCCGCGCGTTTTACTCGCGCCCGCTTCCTGAAGGGAAGATCAAGGACGGCAGTTGCTTTGCGCAAGACGAATTGCGCAGCAATTCGGGCCCCGTGAAAAGCTTTGCCAGTCGTGGTAACTGGTTCCTCAACATTGTGATCGAGGTTGCCGAGCCGCCGGTCCGGCCACTCGACCACGGTGTCGGTATCGATCTTGGCTTGAAGGATCTCGCTACACCGTCCGAGGGAGAAAAGATTCCGGCGCCGGGCTTTTATCGTGAGGCCGAAGCGGCGTTGGCGGTAGCGCAGCGAGCCCACAAGCGGCGCCGCATCAAAGCCATCCAGGCGCGCACGGCGCGGCGACGGCTGGACTTCTTGCATAAAAGTTCGGTGGAGCTTGCCCGCGTCTTCGACCATATTGCTGTTGGCAATGTCAATGCCAGTGGACTCGCCCAAACCAGCCTGGCGAAGTCCGTGCTTGATGCAGGCTGGTCGTCCTTCCGTAAGATGCTGGCGTACAAGGCCATAAGGCATGGCGCGCGGTACGTGGAAGTGGACGAACGCTTTACCACCCAGACCTGCTCGAATTGTGGCGCATTGCCCGATTCGAGGCCGAGAGGTATCGCAGGCCTTGGAATAAGAGAGTGGGAATGCAGCGAATGCGGTGTGGTACATGATCGTGATCGTAATGCTGCGTTAAACATTCTCCGTCGCGGACGTGCGACGCTGGAAGCAGGAATCCCCGTCCTTTAGGACGGGGGGGACGTCAAATCAATGCGCCTCCGAAGCGAGGGTGGCCGGTGCGGCGGAAGCCTTGCGGCTTACCCATGCGCGCACCACCACGAAGAACACCGGCACGAAGAAGATGCCGAGGAAAGTAGCCGTCAGCATGCCGCCCAGCACGCCCACGCCGATGGCGTTCTGGCTGCCGGAGCCCGCGCCGCTCGAAATGGCCAGCGGCAGCACGCCAAGGCCGAAGGCGATGGACGTCATCAGGATCGGACGCAGGCGCAGCTTGACTGCCTGCAGCGTGGCTTCACGCAGTTCGATGCCCTTTTCCTGCAGTTCCTTGGCAAATTCCACGATCAGGATCGCGTTCTTCGCCGACAGGCCGACCACGGTCAGCAAGCCGACCTGGAAATACACGTCGTTCGACAGGTGGAAGCCCCAGGTCGCCAGCACGGTACCGATCACGCCCAGCGGCACCACCAGCAGCACCGAGAACGGCACCGACCAGCTTTCATACAGCGCGGCCAGGCACAGGAACACGATCAGCACGGAGATGGTGTACAGCACCGTGGTCTGCGAGCCGGAATCGCGTTCTTCGACCGACAGGCCGGTCCACTCGAAGCCGATACCGGCCGGCAGCTGCGCCACCAGCTTTTCCATTTCAGCCATCGCCACGCCGGAGCTGACGCCTGGCGCCGGCATGCCCTGCACGTTCATCGACGAGACGCCGTTATAACGTTCCAGTCGCGGCGAAGCGTAAATCCAGCGGCCGGTGGCGAAGGCGGAGAACGGCACCATCTCGCCTTGCGCATTGCGCACAAACCACTTGTTCAGGTCTTCCGGCGCCATGCGCGATTCCGGCGAGCCTTGCAGGTAGACGCGCTTGACGCGGCCACGGTCGACGAAGTCGTTCACGTACGACGAACCCCAGCCTACACTCAGCACCTTGTTCACGTCGGCCACGGTCAGGCCCAGCGCGGTAGCTTTCTGCTGGTCGATATCGAGCTTGAATTGCGGCGTATCTTCCTGGCCGTTCGGACGCACCGCCATCAGCAGCGGGTTCTTGGCGGCCATGCCGAGCAGCTGGTTACGCGCAGCCATCAATGCTTCGTGTCCAAGGCCCCCTTGGTCCTGCAGTTGCAGGTCGAAGCCGCTGGCATTACCCAGTTCCATCACGGCTGGCGGAGCAAAGGCAAACACCATGGCTTCGCGGATTTGCGAGAAGGCGACCATGGCACGGCCAGCCACAGCTTTCACGCTCAGGTCCGGGCTCTTGCGCTCGGACCAGTCTTTCAGCCGCACGAAGGCCAGGCCGGCGTTCTGGCCGTTACCGGCAAACGAGAAGCCTGCCACGGTGAACACCGATGCCACGGAGGCCTTTTCATCCTCCATGAAATGGTGCTCCAGCTTTTCCAGCACTTTCAGGGTGCGTTGCTGGGTGGCGCCGGTTGGCAGCTGCACCATCGAGAACAGGATGCCCTGGTCTTCTTCCGGCAGGAAGGAAGTCGGCAAGCGCATGAACGATACCGCCAGCACGGCCAGCAACGCACCATACACCACCAGCGAACGACCGCTGCGGTTGATCATCTTGCCGACCCAGCCCTGGTACTTGGTGCTGCTGCGGTCGAAACTGCGGTTGAACCAGCCGAAGAAGCCCTTTTCCGACACGTGTGCGCCAGGTTTCAAGAAGGTCGCGCACAGCGCAGGCGTGAACACCATGGCCACCAGCACCGACAGCACCATGGCGGAAACGATGGTCACCGAGAACTGGCGGTAAATTACGCCGGTCGAACCGCCGAAGAAGGCCATCGGCACGAACACGGCGGACAGCACCATGGCAATACCTACCAGCGCGCCGGAGATCTGGCCCATCGATTTCCTGGTCGCCTCTTTAGGCGACAGGCCCTCCTCCGTCATTACGCGCTCGACGTTCTCCACCACCACGATGGCATCGTCCACCAGCAGGCCAATAGCCAGCACCATCGCGAACATGGTCAGCGTGTTGATCGAATAGCCCAGAGAGAACAGCACGGCGAAGGTACCCAGCAGCACGACCGGAACGGCCAGCGTAGGAATCAGGGTGGCGCGGAAATTCTGCAGGAACAGGTACATCACGATGAACACCAGGATCACCGCTTCCACCAGGGTCTTGACCACTTCTTCGATGGACAGCTTGACGAAAGGCGTGGTGTCGAATGCCACCACGGCCTTCATCCCTTGCGGGAACTGCTTGCCCATTACTTCGATCTTCTTCTTCACCAGATCGGCGGTGTCCAGCGCGTTGGCGCCGGTCGCCAGCTTGATCGCCACGCCCACCGCAGGTGCGCCGTTGTAGCGCGCCACGGTGTTGTAGTTTTCGTTGCCCAGCTCAATGCGAGCCACGTCGCGCAGGTGCACGGTGGCGCCGCTGGCCGTGGTCTTTAACAGGATGGCGCCGAATTGCTCCGGCGTTTGCAAACGGCTCTGGGCCGTCACCGTGGCGTTCAACTGCTGGTCCGGCACGGCTGGCGCGCCGCCCAGTTCACCGGCGGACACTTCCGCGTTTTGCGCCTGAATGGCCGCGCTCACGTCAGCAGGCGTGAGCTGGAAGCCCTGCAGCTTTTGCGGGTCCAGCCAGATGCGCATCGCGTACTGGGAGCCGAACAGTGTCACATCGCCCACGCCCTGCACCCGGCTCAGGGGATCGATCACGTTGGCAGCCACGTAGTCGCCCAGATCGGAATTCTTCATTTTGCCGTCTTCGGAAATGAAGCCGAGCACCATCATGAAGTTGCGGGTTGCTTTCGACACCACCAGGCCTTGCTGGGTAACAGCGCTAGGCAGCAGCGGCGTAGCCAGCTGCAGCTTGTTCTGTACCTGCACCTGGGCGATGTCCGGGTTGGTGCCGCTGTTGAAGGTCAGCGTGATATTGATGCCGCCGGTCGAATCGCTGTTCGACGACATGTAGCGCAAGCCGTCGATACCCTTCATCTTCTGTTCGATGATCTGGGTCACGGCGTCTTCCACCGTCTTGGCCGATGCGCCCGGATAGGAACCGGTGATCGAGATCGATGGCGGCGCAATGCTTGGATACTGCGCAATGGGCAGGCCCTTGATCGCCATCACACCCGCCAGCATCACAACGATGGCGAGCACCCAGGCGAAAATGGGCCGGTCGATAAAGAAACGAGACATGATGAAAACCTCCGCTTAGCGCACCGCGACAGCAGGCTTGTCGGCAGCCGCAGTCGTGGCGGTACCGGAGGTGTTCTTTGCCACCACGGCGCTCGTCGCATGCGCCTCGCCACCAGGCTTCACTTTCTGCAGGCCTTCGACGATGACGCGATCGCCGGCAACCAGGCCGGATTTCACCAGCCATTTATCGCCGATGGTGCCGCCGGTTTGCAGCACGCGCTGTTCAACCTTGCCTTCCTTGTTCAGTACCAAGGCCGTAGCTTCGCCTTTCGGGTTGCGGGTCACGCCCATTTGCGGCACGGCGATGGCTTGCTCGCTGACGCCCGTTTCCAGCACGGCACGCACGAACATGCCAGGCAGCAGGTCATGCTTCGGATTAGGGAACAATGCGCGCAGGGTCACGTTGCCGGTGCCCGGATCAACACTGACGTCGGAAAACTGCAGCTTGCCCGGCAGCGCGTACTTGCTGCCATCTGCAAGCAGCAGCGTCACCGCCGCCTGGCCGTCGCCTTTCTTGAGCGAGCCGCTATCCATTTCGCGCTTCAGGCGCAGCAGTTCCTCACTGGACTGAGTCACGTCAACATAGATCGGGTCCAATTGCTGCACGGTGGTCAGCGCAGTAGCCTGGCCGGCAGTTACCAGCGCCCCCGGCGTCACATTGGAGCGGCTGATGCGGCCGGAGATCGGCGATGCCACCTTGGTGTAATCCACGTTGATGCGGGCCGAATCGACGGCGGCTTGTGCCGCCTCCACTTCGGCCTTGGCCTGTTCGTGGGTGGCGACGGCATCGTCGTAATCCTGGCGGCTCACGCCTTCGATTGCCACCAGCTCCTTATAACGGGCGACTTTCGGCGTGGCGGCAGCCAGGTTGGCTTTGGCCTTGGCCAGGTTGGCCTTGGCGGAATTGAAGGCAGCTTCATAGGTTGCGGCATCGATCTGGTAAAGCTGGACGCCGGCCTTGACGTCGGCGCCTTCAGTGAACAGGCGCTTCTGGATCAGGCCACCCACCTGTGGCCGCACCTCAGCGACTTGGTAGGCAGCGGTGCGGCCCGGCAGCTCGGTGCTCATGGCCAGCGCTTGCGGGGCCACGGTGAAGACCGCGACTTCCGGCGCCTGCTGGGCGCCCCCTTGGGCTGGACCGGCCTGTTTGCCGCCGCAGCCGGCGACCATTGCGGCTACTGCGGCAGCAGCACCCAGCAGCATGAAATTCTTTTGCATGTTTTTCATCTTTTTTCCCAAAAGACTTAGAATGAACGATCATTCTAACACAAATCAAAAAATTGACCAGCGGGTCAGTAATTAGCACTTTGCCGAAGATCAATGTCGACATCTTTTACGCGTGCAAACATGAGCTACCGCATTGACCAAGCCATGGGAGCAAAAAAGTGGACAACGCCCTGCTCAGCTTCTTCCGGCAAGACAAAGACCTGCTTTCAGACGATCGCCCCCTTCGCCTACGCCTGGCCCACAGCACGCAGATGCTGGAAGATGTCCTGCTGCCGCAATGCATAGACGGCAGCGAGTCTATTTGCGGGGGCCTTGAATTCCGCATCTTCTGCGTCTCCCTCGATGCCTATATCCCGTTGAAAGAACTGATCGCTCTACCCGTGGCGGTAGACATCGTCACCGATCGTGGAGACTTGCGCAGCATTTGCGGCATCGTCACGGAAGCGCGCGCCGGAGACAGCGACGGCGGACTGGCCAGCTATCAGATTGTGCTGCGCGATGCGTTATCCATCATGGAAAAACGCACCAACACCCGCGTGTTCCGCAACAAGAACGAAGTGGAAATCGTGCAGCACATTCTCGACGAATGGATCCATACCAATCCAATCATAGGCACCTGCTTCAGGTATGAACTGGACGAAATTCTCGCGAATGCCAATTACCCGCAGCGTGAATTCACCATGCAATACAACGAGTCGGATGCCGCGTTCATACGGCGCATGCTCAAGCGGCGCGGTGTGGCATGGTTCTTCCGTCCGGACCAAGGAAACCATCCGTCCCATACGATGGTGTTATTCAATGACTCTAACGGCCTCCAGCCGAATAGCGCCGGCGTCGTTCGCTATCACCGCGATGCCGCAACCGAAGATCGCGACACGATCACGTCTTGGTGCGCAAGCCGCACCCTGCAACCATCCAAAGTCACGCGCTACAGTTGGGACTATAAGCAGCCTGGTAATGCGGATTATCAGACGGCCACAGCCGACAGCAACATGAAGCATGGGGAGACAGCGTACGAATTGTCCGCTACGCTGGACGACTATCAGGTGCTGTCACCGCATGCGGGTAGCGATTACGACGACCTCTGCCAGCTAGGCCAGTTGGCAATCGACCGCCACGATTATGAATCCAAATGCTTCCGCGGTGCAGGCAGCGTCCGCGACCTTTGCGCGGGCGAATACTTTGCCTTGGAAGGGCATCCTGAGATAGATGCGCACTCCGGTCCTGATTGCGAATTTGTGATTACGTCCTTACATCTCGCAATTTCGAACAACCTGTCGCAAGGGTTGACAGAGCGGATGCAACGCCTGCTTTCTCGCAACCAGTGGATGCAACGCGTAAATTGCCAAGACCCTGGCGACGAACAGTCCAACACTCACATCAGGGTCAGTTTCGACGCAGTCCGGCGCGGCATCCCTATCGTTCCGTCGTACGACGCGCGTACTGAACTCCCCAACATACCAATTCAGAGCGCCGTTGTCGTCGGGCGAGACGGCGAAGAGGTCCATTGCGATGAACTGGGCCGGGTAAAGGTACGGTTCCGCACAACGAGAACTGCTGATCATCAGCATGCACAAGGTGCAGGTGCTGCGGAGACCGATATGGACTCCGCCTGGGTACGCGTCGCCAGCAGTTGGGCTGGCAACGGGCCAGGTTCTCAACTCCAATGCGGCTATCTAGGGCTTCCCAGGGTTGGCACCGAAGTACTGGTCGCTTTCATTGGCGCTGATCCGGATAAGCCGGTCATAGTTGGGCAGCTGTTCAATCAACGGGGGCTGCCGCCCGCCATGAGTCGCGCAGACGGCCTGCCGACAA
Organism: Pseudoduganella sp. R-32; assembly: GCF_049913245.1. Taxonomy (NCBI): domain Bacteria; kingdom Pseudomonadati; phylum Pseudomonadota; class Betaproteobacteria; order Burkholderiales; family Oxalobacteraceae; genus Pseudoduganella; species Pseudoduganella sp. R-32. Next base: position 5,273,116 of record NZ_CP183987.1, read on the forward strand.
ATCGATACATGTCTGGCATCCGCAGCCGCGAGATTTTCGGAAGCAGGGGGAGCCAGCTTCGTTTCGATGACACCGCAAATGAAATCAGCGCGCAACTGGCAAGCGACCATGGCGGCAGCCAATTGAATCTGGGCTTCCTTACGTCCGACAGGGCTGGCGGGTCTGGTGACCCGCGTGGCGAAGGCGCTGAACTAAGGAGCGAACAGGCTATTTCCATCCGGGGCGAAGCGGGGGTTTTGATTGCCGCCAATTGCTTCACTGGTCCCAAAAAAGAACTCCTGGACAGAGAGCGTCTTCAAGGAATAGCCATCCTTGCCAAGAACGTTTCGTCTCACCTTACATTGGTTGCTGACGCACATTCTGAAGATCACGGCGATAACGCCTCGCTCAATGCCTTAACCGACAAGCTGGAGAGTTGGAAAGCGAACGGAGGCGCGCCGCTGGTGGCGATATCCGGTGCAGAGGGAATCATCGCCGGCAGCTCGGAAGCAATAGCACTCGCTGCTCAAACCGACCTGTTTGCCAACAGCGTCGGAAACACCAACATTGGTGCTGGTGGAAGCCTCTTTGCCAGGGCCGCCAAGGGGATCAATGTGCTGGCATGCAAACTCGGAATGAAGCTGATCGCAGCAAGCGGCGACATAAAAATCGAATCGCACGATGGCAGCATCGTGATCGCATCTTCCAAGGCCATCAAGCTGGTCGCAAATGATGGAATTGAATTGCACTCTCCGAAGATCAAGATGGTCGCTCAGGGAACCCAGATCGATTGCGATGGCGGGAAGATTATCCAGCAAAGTACCGGCGCGCATACGATCAAGTCCTCGAAATTCGAACACCTCAACGGCGGCGATGGAAGTCCCGAGAGCAAGCAGGTCCCCTCTGCCGAGTCCGAGCACGACCAGCAAGTTGTGATTACCGACCTCCGATCTGCCCGCCCACTCGCGGAAAGGCGGTACCGAATCGAGCTCGAAGACGGCAAGGTAATTGAAGGAAGGACTGACGCGAGTGGGTTAACGGAACGGTTCTCCACGAAGACCGCGTTCGCGAAATACTCGATCGAACTTCTCGACTAGGTGAAGTATGTCAATCCAACTGCCCATTCGCCCCGAAACCGGCGGCACCAAGTCCGAAGGCTTTTGCACTCCCAAGGAGGACAAACGCCCACAGCGTTTCGTTGTTCCGCCCAAGAAGGTCATACCCATCGTCTTTCTACCTGGGATCATGGGATCAAACCTGCGCATGTCGCAGCCGAGGCAGTGGACGCTCAAGAAAAAGAACAACATTGCATGGCGGCCGGACAGGAAAGGCGAGGCACTTGATCTTATGTCGGTAACGCCGGCGTATCGCCAACTAGCGCTGGATCCAGATGCGACAGAGGTTGATACATATGACAATGGCCGAAGCCCAACGGGCACGCGAAAGGAAACGTCCGATGACAGGCATGCCATTGGCCGACTTGATGTTGACCTTCCCTTTACGCCGAACTCCCCTCTTCTTACTGATGATCCAGCTACAGTCATACCAAGGAGATCAAAGAGGGACAAAGCAAAGCGTCGCGGATGGCAGGAAATTCTATATTCAAGCTATCGCATTCTTCTGGAACAGTGTGAATCGAAGTTGAACGCTCCAGACATCGACGATGCCTGGAAAGACATCGCTACCCAATCTCCTCGGAATTGGCAAGCCACCGATACACCTGTTATCCCTCCGCTAAGCATGAGCGATATCAAAGACGCTCTCTCGTCGGCCTGGTTCCCTGTTCATGCAATGGGGTACAACTGGCTAGAATCTAACGCGATCTCTGCCACGAAAATCGCTGCACGCATAAATGCACTGATTGCCGAATATTCCTCTAATGGCTTCCACTGCGAGAAAGTCATTGTCGTCACACACTCCATGGGAGGACTGGTCGCGCGTGCTTTGGTGCATCCCGAAATTGGAGGTGCCATGGAAAAAATCCAGGGCATCGTGCATGGGGTGATGCCTTCCCGTGGCGCACCTGCCGCTTACCGGCGAATGCGTTGTGGCTTTGAAGAGGGCCTGGTCGGATGGGCCCCTGCCCCAAAAGTCCTTGGTAACTTTGGACCAGAGGTCACTGCAGTCCTTGGCAACTCACAGGGAGGATTGCAGCTCTTGCCGAGTGCAGCATATGGAAATAGCTGGTTAGAAATACGTCAGGGGAATAACTTGATAAGGCGCCTACCTACCTATGGAAACCCTTACAACGAAATATATAAATTGCGCACCGAGTGGTACCGACTCATTCGGGAGGAATGGCTCAATCCAGCAAAAATACAAGGTGTCAGCATAAGCAGGACATTTCGGTATCTAGGGCTTGCACAAAGATTCCACGAAATGATCGCGGATTTTTTCCACCCCAATACCTACGCACACTATGGATCTGACGTCGACCGCAACTCATGGGAAACCATCGGATGGAATGTGGGGGAAGGCCAGCTTTATCTTGGCTGGGAAAATCTCGCCATTACTGAAGACAATCAGCAAGGCAAATTCAAGGTCCAGACCGCGCAAGACAAACGTTCGATAAAAATCTCTCTAGGCCCGTCCGTAGGAGCCGGTGATCAAACAGTGCCACTGCGGTCTTCAGATCATCAACGCCAGAGCGGCAAGGTGAAAGGGATATTTCGACAATCCGGGTATGAACATCAAGATAGCTATAAGGATGAAGCTGCGCTTCGATCTACTTTGTACTCGCTTGTGAAGATCATTCAAACGATGAGGTGGAACGATGTCTCATAAATTTTCTGACGTGATTCTGAGCGCACTGATCGGGATTCTGGCTGCAGCCCCTATTCAGGCAACCGGTGCCGATAAAACCTCCGGAGTTAAAATGAAAACCAAACATGATCAAATCTCAAGATGGTTCGAAAAGACAAAGACCTATTGCATCGGGCGCTTTCTCATTGATGTTCCAGCCCAAGCGGAGGTGGTATATGGCCCGGCCTACCTCGGCGCTGACATCGCCGTTATTCCTTCTGGCGTTGCAAAGCTCGACTCAATTTTAAAAGCAGATCAAGCGGAAACATCCGAGAAGAAGAAACTCACGAGTACAGTGTTGGGTGATGCCGGGCCAATGCTCGGTAAGATCATCGATGGGGCAGTTCCAGGCCAAAAGATTGTCTTCGCGATGAGAGGATCAAATGAAGATGAGTACGAGCTTCGTTCCTATACCCCAATCGGTCACGACTTGTTCCTTGCGTGGGGTTTCGCTTATAAAAAGACTGATGATTACCAAGAACTATTGGCTCATCTAAACGCAATAAGCAGAAGGGTCCACCAACGAGCTGACGACGAAATTCCTACCTCTCCAGGAATGTGCATCGACGGTGCCCTCATCGCTCCTCTCGATGAATTTAACACCGAGCGCGTAACACTTGGCGTCAGGCTGAATGACGTCCATTTTTCGATCGATATGACCGCCAAATCCGATCTGGTGGAGTCTGATGGACTGGAGTGGCGCATTGTAGGCGCCGAGCAAGAAGCCAAGAAGCGAGGCGGCGCAGATTGGTATTCCAGGATCAAATTCTTCAGGCGCGGCAATCGAACTATTGGAGGCTGGACAGGCTTCGAGGTCGCGGCGTGGAAACCCGCCCAGAAAGACGAACATCAGTCACATGAATTTGCATTCGTCAGCCACGGCGAACCAATGAATCCGATGTTGCCAGTGCTGGACCTGGCGCTACATTCTGGCGTTGATGGAGACACTCAAGGAGCCAAAACGCCGAGCATCAGCGATGCGGAGGCTATTGCGTTGTGGGACCGCCTGATCGGTTCAATTCGAGAACGCCCCACAGTGCCTAAAACCAAAAGTACAAACACCGCGAAATGAAAAACGTCATCCGCGTTGGCGACCCAACCTCTCATGGCGGGAAGGTGGTCGCCACAAGTGCCCCGCAATTTCGTGTCAGCGGAAAGCCAGTCGCCCTGGTAGGTGATCGATGTACATGCCCGATCACTGGCCACCAGAACTGCGTCATCGTTAGCGGCAACAGCGGCCATCTAGTCAACGGCAAAGCTGTCGCCTACGAGGGCGACAAGACGAGCTGTGGCGCGACACTGATTTCGACAGTTACAACCTTCGCCTCAAATTAATTAGAGGGCAAGCTCTAATCTAATCGCAGTGCAGCATCTTTGATTTTTATCAAGGTGTGCCAGAATGATTTCACGCACTCATTGAAGAGCAATAACAAAAAATCGTGTTCGACCTCGTGTCACCACCGCTCAACGCGCAACCGCAGTTCCTCCCGCTGGCTTATGCCAACCACCCTGCCCCTTTGTCCATCACGGCCCCGCCGCGACGCTGACTTTACGCGCGCCTACATGCGTCGCCGTGACGCATTCGTGTTCCCTGCTTTATCCACAACCGAAAGATATGTATGTCAAGCCAGCTGTTTGGCCTCATCGTTGTAACAGCGATTCTGTTTGCTGCATTGCTGTTGTTGTTGATTTCCGGCGTCATCAAGTACATCCCGAACGACCGTATCGGGGTTGTTGAAAAACTCTGGAGCCCGTCCGGCTCCGTGCAAAGCGGGCTGCTCGCACTGAATGGCGAAGCAGGCCTGCAGCCAGAACTCCGCCGCGGCGGTTTCCACTTCTTCGCGCCGTTCCAGTACCGTGTCCACATTCACCCAATGGTGTCCGTCACCCAAGGCACCATCGGCTACGTCTTCGCACGTGATGGTATCGACCTGCCCGCCGGCCAGACCCTGGCAGACAACTCGGGCATCGACGACTTCCGCGACGTGCGCGCTTTCCTCAATAACGGCGGGCAGAAAGGCCCGCAGCGCAAAATCCTGCGCGAAGGTACGCACATCATCAACCCAGCCCTGTTCGTAGTGATGACCGGTGAAGCGACGTACTCGATGTCGCTCGACGCCAAGGAAAAAATCTACTACGAACAAATGCGCGGCCTGCTCGACGACCGCAACGGGTTTACGCCTGTCGTCATCAAGGAAACCACCGGCTCGCACGATTCCGACCAGCTGGCCGTGGTGACCGTGCAGGATGGTCCTGGCCTGCTCAAGGACGAACTGCTGGCGCCGGATGTGGGCGATACCCACAACTCCTACCAGGAACCTGAGAAGTTCATCGCCGCCGGTGGTCGCCGTGGCCGCCAGGAACGCGTGCTGGTGGAAGGTACCTACTTCATCAACCGCCTGTTCGCGACGGTGGAGTTCATCAAGAAGACCGTGATTCCGGTCGGCTTCGTCGGCGTGGTGGTATCTTACACAGGACGCAAAGGTGCTGATTTGTCCGGCACCGAGTACTCGCACGGCGAGTTGGCGGAAAGCGGCTGCCGCGGTGTGTGGCGCGACCCGCTCATGCCGGGCAAATATGCCTTCAACACTTACGCCGGCAAGATCGAGCTGGTACCGACCACAAACTTTGTGCTGATGTGGAAGTCGGGCGAAAGCGGTTCCAGCTTCGACAAGAACCTGCGAGAAGTTACCCTGATCACCAAGGATGCCTTCGAGCCGCAGCTTCCACTGTCGGTGGTGGTGCACATCGACTACCGCAAGGCGCCGATGGTGGTGCAGCGCTTCGGCAACGTGGCGCAACTGGTGGAGCAGACGCTGGATCCAATGGTATCCTCTTACTTCAAGAACGTGTCGCAGACTAAGACCTTCATCGAACTGATCCAGTCGCGCAGCGAATTGCAGCACAACGCTTCGGAAGATATGAAGCAGCGCTTCCAGGCCTACTCGCTGGAGTTCCAGGAGGTCTTGATCGGCACGCCGAAGCCCCAGCAAGGCGACAACAAGATCGAGAACATCATGGCCCAGCTGCGCGACCGCCAGATTGCCCGAGAACAGGTAGAAACGTTCGCGCAGAAACAGATCGCCGCCGACAAGGAACGCGAGCTGAATGAAGCAGAACAGCGCGCCGCCAAGCAGAAAGAGCTGACCGGCTCGCTTGTCGACATCTCGATCAAGGAGAACCAGGGCGCCGCGAACGTGAAGGCCGCCGAGAAGCGCCGCCAGGAGATCGAAGCGCTGGCGCAGGCTGAACGCTTCAAGCAGGAGATGGAGGGTTCGGGCCGCGCATCCGCGATCCGCTCGGTGGGTGAAGCGGAAGCCGCCGCAATCCAGGCCAAATCCGAGGCAATGCAAGGCGAAGGCGCCGACAAGCAGCTGATGCAGACCGTGATGCTGCGCCTGGCCGAAGCGTTCGAGGCGTCCAGGGTTCCGCTGGTGCCGCAGATCCAGATGGGTGGCGGCGACAACAACGCCTTCAGCACCCTGCTTGGCCTGATGAGCGCCATCAAGGCAGGCGAGCTGACTGCAACCACTGAGAAGGAATAATCTTCGACGCGGGCTGGTACGAGAGTGCCGGCCCGCTTTCTCATGCCCACTTACATGAAACAGCTACCTCAAACTACACTTGTACCAGAACTGAAGGCCTGCAGTTCATTGCAGGACGTCTGCGGTTTCCTCGATAAGTCACGCGGCGCCCGCTCCCACGTATGGGTTTGTGCGGCACAATACGCAATGGCCCTTGCGGCGCGCAGTGCAGTTGGCGCGACGAGGGATTTCGACGCCGCACTATCGGTCGCGAACAGCCTTTCACGCGCCAAATCAGAAATCGACATCGTATGCTGGCATTCGCAGCGGGTGATAGCGGAGACCGAATTTATCCTGCGTGCCGCCCAGGACTTCCTCGATGAAAATACGATTCCATGCAATGAGTGGCCATTCCCGCAGGAGATTTGCGATGAAGTGGAACGCGTCGTGGCGCAGCGCGCGCCGGGAAATCACGCGCTCCGGTAGGAGCGATCAAGATCTCGGCCAGCTTTGGATCTTATGATGTCACGGAGACTGCGTTAACGAGCCACTTGGCCAAGCGCGTAGAATTGCGCCTTTTAATTGGAGAGCAATGTGAAGAAAACAGACTTGGCAAAGAACGACGCGAAAAAGCTGATGGGCAAGATGGGAGCACCGGGCGCGACTTCGTTCGGCACCACGGCCAGCCCCGCCGTCGACAAGCGCGAACAGCGCAAACGCGATCAGGCTCGTGGCCTGGTACCGTTTGCGGTCAAGCTGAATAGCGACCTGGTGAAGCGTTTGCACGACCTGGCCAACGACCGTGGGCTCGACTTGAATACTGTCGTTGCCGATGTCCTTAACAAAGGGCTCGACGCAAAGTGAACCGAGCAAGCGCAGCTCCAGCCGGACCTTGACCGTGATCAGGACTTACGCAGGTCGGCCTTGCCTTCTGCGCGCCAATTCTCGATCCAGCGAGTTGGCAAAGTTCTGACGGTCGCCTTGACTGAAGGCCGAAGGTCCGCCAGTGTCGACGCCCGCGCCGCGCAGTTCTTCCATGAATGCCCGCATCGTCAATTGCTGCGCGATGGTGTCTTTGGTGTACCACTCGCCACGTGGATTGAGCGGCAGGCCGCCCTTCTCCAGCACCTGGGCGGCCAGGGGTATATCGGCAGTGACGACGATATCGCCAGCGCCGACGCGTTCGACGATCTCCGCATCGGCGGCATCCGCACCTGCCGGCACTTGCAATGCGCGGATAAAACGGGACCCCGGCACGCGGATTAGCTGGTTGGCCACCAGCGTGACGTCGATCTGCGTGCGGTCCGCTACGCGGAACAGAATGTCCTTGATGACAGCGGGACAGGCGTCCGCATCTACCCAAATATGCATGAATTACATCGAATCCGATAAAAAGAATCAGACATTGTAATCAAGTTGGCCAAACTATATTCTCAAATAGGCGCTGAAGCTTGGCTGCACGATCAGAATTTGCCATCGCCACATGAGAAATCCTGCCTGCCAGGTAGGACTGAAAGTTGGGATGGTTCTGCCGGTTCTGCGATGCGGGACCATGACGCATGCAATTCGTCAGCACCGCCTTGAGCCTGTCGTACTCGTCGCGCGCAATGTTCGGATGTGCGTTGATGACGATGCCCGTCACCTGCTGCCGCGTCCCTTCGCGCATCAACCGCGTTTTGCGGGTGTTCACGCGAAAGCCCTCTTCCAATGCAATTGCAGCAGCCTGGATATGGAAACGCTCGCCGGACCGCGCGAACTCCTCGCCACCGGAAAAAGCAAGGTCGTCGGCGTAGCGGCTATACGACGCTCCCATCGACCGCGCCAGCGATTCAAGCCGAATGTCGAGACGGTATGCGCAAAGGTTTGCCAGTGCAGGCGAGCACGGCGAACCCTGCGGCAAATGCGGCGATTTCAATGCCTGGCGCTCGGACCAGGCCAGCAAACCTCCTGCCTGCTTGTCGCGGAACAGGCCATGGGGCGCACGGTTGACGCAGATGCGCGCGAGCGTGCCGGCGACGCTCTCCGGGTAGCCCAGCTTTTCAAACAGCGCCTGGACGCGCGAGTGCTGGATGCTCGGGAAGAAGTCCTTCAGGTCCATGCGGATGACCGCATGCTGGCCTGCATGACGGGCGGCGTGCGTGACGCAGGAGTGTCCGCGCCGGAAGCCATGTGCCGATGGATGCGGCGGCACCAGGTCTAGTATCCGGCGCAGGATTGTCTGCTGGATGCGGCGTAGCCGCTCTTTGGGAATTTCGATCAACCGCTGGCCGCCACTACGCTTTGGCACCCAACGGTAGTGATAATGCTGCAGGCGCGATTGCTCGTCGCGCGCGATGCGCCACTGGTCGGCAAACCAGCGCAGTGCGCCGACGGGCTCATTCAGCAAGGCGGCCAGGTCGCCAACCGTTTGCAGTTCCGGTAGCGCGAGTGCGGCGAGCCACGCCGGCTTTGGGGGACGTCTCGGCTGGTCAATGCAATAGCGCCGCACGGCCGGCAGCTCGATGAATGGCGGTGCGCTGTCTCCGGCCTCGTCATCTTCATCAAGGTCCACGCATCCGCGCCCAAGAAGCTCCAGCAGGATTTCTGCCAGCTCGTGCCGGCTGAAGTAATGGAAGTTCTCTCCGGTTCGGAGAGCGAGCGCCATGCAGATGCCGGGCGCCCACGGCTGCGACGCAGCGAACACACGGGTGCATGCAGCGACCAGGTTCTCCGGGCTGCCGTCCGTGGCCAGCATCGTGTCGGCCAGAGCCAGCGCAGTGAGTTTTTCGATATCCATGAAATTGAAGGAGCGGAGAGCCGTCAACGAGTCTCGTGATGCGTGAGCGCTCTTGCGCGCAAGCGCAATGCGGCTCATGCGGCGAAATGCAGAACATTAAACATCCCGCGGGGTAACCCCGCAGAGGCTGTCCCTGCACGAAGCATGGACATGCCGGCTTGACGGTTCCGCCCCGCCGACACAGTAGGTTACTTTTGCTGGCAGGTCAACACTGCTGCGCTTACAGCGTCGCTGGAATGGCGTCGAGCTGGATACTCTGCAGGAACACCTGCGAATACGCCTCAAAGCCCGAATCGATGCCCAGGAGGATCCATACCGCGCCATTCGCATCGGTCGTCACCTTCTGCGCCTTGTCGTTCTTCAGCGTTTTGCTGGCATAGGACACCGCGGTGCCGCAAGCCTGGCCGTTGGCGATATTGCCGATCACTTGCGCCTCCTTGCCGCCTTCGGCCTGGTTGCCGCGATCGATATTCATGCGGATCGCGTTGTTGACCGTGACTGCCTTTGGCTCGATGGCCGTGGCGCCCGCATAGACCCACACCGCTTCGCCCGGCGCCCCGCCCACGCCCATGCATCCTGTCTGCGCATTGCTGGCAAATTTGAGCGAGAAGTTGATGTTGTAGGTGGTGTTCTTGGCCAGGCCGGAGAACTGCTTCTTCACAAACAGGAACAGGTCGTCGCTGCGATTGGTGCCGCCAACCAGGTAACCCTTGCCGGTCAGCGGAGCTGGCAGCGTGCGCTGCTCGAAGACGACATTGGTCGGCGCAGTCTCCGGCGTATAGTCCGAGGAACTCCCGGTCCAGCCAGTAACGCCATCCTTGTCGAAGTCCACCGATGCCGAGACCTGTTTAGGACGATTGTCAGTCTCGTTGCCGCCACCGCAAGCAGCCAGCAGGGACAGCATGGCGACGGAGATGCCGGTTCTCAGGATTGTTTTCATTGACTGCCCTTCTCACAAAAGTTTTGGAAAACCAATTGTAAAAAGGACCAAACGCGCCGGGATGGCGCCTTTGTATGTAGAGGTATGTAGCCCGCTTAGACCATTAACGACATTTTTCTACTTCCAGTCGCCCCTCAGTTCTGCTACCTGGCGATACAGCAGTTCCGGACTCACTTCGGTCGGTTCGACCGGCTGGCCGACTGCCAGCGAGAGCTGCGAACGGAAGCCCTTGCGGAAGGCACGTTCCAGCAAGCCATCCTTGCTGCGGCTAAGCAGGTGGCCCCACAGGCCGCGCAGCGCCATCGGAATCACCGGCACCTTGGTGCGCTCGATGATCTTGCTGATGCCGCCTTTGAACTCATTCATCTCGCCAGTACTGGTCAGCTTGCCTTCCGGGAAAATGCAAACCAGTTCGCCTTCATGCAGCGCTTGCGCGATGTCGACAAAGGCTTTTTCCATCAGCCATGGGTCTTCCTTGGCAGGTGCAATCGGGATCGCCTTGGCAGTGCGGAAGATCCAGCCGAAGAAAGGGGTCTTGAAGATGCGGTGGTCCATCACGAAGCGGATCGGGCGCGGGCTGGCAGCCACGATCACGATCGCATCCACGTAGCTGACGTGGTTGCAGACCAGGACGGCGCCGCCTTCTTCCGGGATGCGGTCGGCATCGATGGTCTTCACATTGTGCACGGTATGGATCAGGAGCCACGCCAGGAAGCGCATCAGGAACTCAGGCACCAGGGAGAAGATGTACGCCGCCACAATGGCGTTCATGATCGCGGTGGCGAGGAACACTTGCGGAATCGTGAAGCCCTGGCCCAGCAGCACGATTGCCACACCGGTCGCCACCACCATGAACAGCGCGTTCATGATGTTCATGCCGGCGATAGTGCGCGACAGGTGTTGCGGGTCCGCGCGCAGCTGGATCAGTGCGAACAATGGGACGATAAAGAAGCCGCCGAACACGCCGATCATCACCACGTCGAAGATGATGCGCCATGCGCCGGGCAGCATGACCATGGCGTAGGCATTGACCTCACCTGGTGCGCTGTAGCCCTGGCTGGCCATGTACAGGTCGATGCCGAACACCGACAGGCCGATGGAACCGAACGGCACCAGGCCGATTTCCACTTTGCGGCCGGAGAGCTTTTCGCACAGCAGCGAGCCGGCGCCGATCCCCAGCGAGAACATCGTCAACAACAGCACGAAGACGCTGTTGTCGCCTTTCAGGTAGTCCTTGGCATAGACCGGGAACTGGGCCAGCACGATCGCGCCATAGAACCAGAACCAGGAGTTGCCCAGCATGGACAGGAAGACGGAACGGTTGCCGGCCGAGAAGCGCAGATTGCGGATCGATTCGGTGAAGGGATTCCAGTTCACTTTCAGGTCAGGCTGCGGCGCTGGCGTTTTCGGGATGCCGTGCGCAGTGACCAGGCCTGCGACCGCGAAAAATACCGTGGCGGCAGCGAGCCAGGTGATGCCGCCGGGCTTGTGATTGACGATGATGGCGCCGAATACCTGGCCAAGCAGGATGCCGACGAAGGTGCCCATTTCAACGATGCCGTTGCCGCCGGTGAGTTCTTCCGGCTTCAGGTGCTGCGGCATGTAGGCGTATTTGACGGGGCCGAACAGTGTCGAGTGCATGCCCATGCCGAAGACGGCGACCAACAGCAACGCCAGCGTGTGGGTGAACCAGCCGACGGCCGCAACGGCCATGATGCCAATTTCCAGCCACTTGATGAAGCGCGCCAGCTTGCCCTTCTCTACTTTCTCGGCAATCTGGCCGGAAGTGGCGGAGAACAGCACGTATGGCAGGATGAACAGGCCGGGCACCAGGTTGGTGATCAGCGACGGGTCAAGGGTGGTCCAGCTTGACGCTTCGAACGCCAGCGCCACCACGAGCGCGGTTTTGAACAGGTTGTCGTTAAACGCGCCGAGGAATTGGGTCCAGAAAAACGGCGCGAAGCGGCGTTGTTTCAGGAGATCGAACTGGCTGGGATGGCTCATGTTGCGTCACGGGAATAGTGAAAATATCGACAACATACAGCACATTGCCCAAGCTCTCAACCCGACTTGTCAAAGTATCGAAATTTAATACTTTTCGACAGCAGCGTCACATGCGTAGCAGTCGGCGAAATGCCGGGCCGACGGCCAATACTAGCACCACCATCCGGCATACGTGGAAGGCCGTTACCACCGGCACTTCAACGTGCAATGCGCGTGCGGTGAGCGCCATTTCCGCGATCCCGCCGGGTGATGTCGCCAACAAGGCTGTTGCTGGATGCAGGCCGCCGAATTTCGCCAGCACCAGGCCGAAAAGCGCTGCCAGTCCCAGCGCCGTTGCCGTGCAGGCGGCCACGGCCGCCATGAAGCGCGGCGCAGTGTGCAGGAAGCCTGGCGTGAAGCGGGTGCCAAGCGACAGGCCGATGCAAAGCTGGCCGGTGCGCACCATCCATTCAGGCACGGCGCCGACTGGCACTTGCGCCGCCGCCAGCAGCCCGGCGCCGAACAGGGGGCCGAGTACCCAGGCGTTCGGCACGCCGCGCTTCCACAGCAGCCATCCCATGGCACATGTGACCCCGGCCAGCAGGCCGAATGCCAGCAATGCTTCCGCCGCGCCGGGCGGCAGCGCCGCAACTGCCCTCGCTGGCGCAAGTGACGCGCCGGCCGGCAGCGGCGGCATGCCATGCCCGCTCCAGTAACGCAGCACGAATGGCAGGAAGCTGACCACGAACATCAGCCGCACGCCCTGCGCCGCCGCCACATGCTGCGCCACAGCGCCATGCCGCTCGCCCTGCACGGCCATCTCGGAGGCGCCGCCAAGCGCCATGGAGAAGAACGCCGTGGCAGCGCTGACGTCCGCCAGCCGTTTGAGCAGCCAGGCGCACAGGCATCCCAACGCCAGCGCAAACGCGACAGCCAACGCAATATAGCCGGCACGCGCGGCCACCACCGCCAACACTGCGGGCGTAAAGTACAGGCCAAGCACCGTGCCGATTGCCCACTGCCCCGCCGCGCGTGCGGGAACCGGGCAGCACAGGTCGGCGCCGGCGATGCGCAGCGCCGCACTGGCGAACAATGGCCCGATCAGCCAGGGCAGCGGAGTATCGAGCCACCTGCAAAAAAAAGCGGCCAGCAAGCCGGCCGCCAAAGCTTGGAGGAAGCAACGGTGGCGGGTCAGAAGACCCACAGCTTGTCGGCCGGCAGTTGCAGCCAGTACTGGCCGTCCTGCAGGCGGTATTTCGAATGAGCGCGCACGCTGATGTCGCCGCGCTTGAACAGGCACTCCCAGCGATCACCAAGGTACATGCAGGTGACCAGCGCGAGCTGCAGCGAGTTCTCCACCTCGCTGCTGTTCACGCGCACTTCTTCAACCCGAATCAGCGGAGCGATCGTTTCGCCGCCCTTGCCGCGCGCAGTCGCCTGCAGCCTGGTGCCGGCTACCTCGATCACCACGCAGTCGCCATCGCGCGAAACCAGGTTGCCAGGCAAGCGGTTGTTACTGCCCATGAATTCAGCCGTGAACAAGGTCTCCGGCGTTTCGTACATTGTCTGCGGCGTGCCCTGTTGTTCGATCTTGCCGTTATTGAGCAGCAGGATGCGGTCGGAAATCGCCATCGCCTCATCCTGGTCGTGGGTCACCATCAGCGCCGACAGGCCAAGACGCACGATCAGTTCGCGCAGGAAGGCGCGCGCCTCCTCGCGCAGTTTCGCGTCCAGGTTGGACAGCGGCTCGTCCAGCAGGATCACCGGCGGGTTGTATACCAGCGCACGGGCAATCGCCACGCGCTGCTGCTGGCCGCCCGACAACTGGTGCGGGAAGCGCTCGCCCAGGTGGCCCAGGCCCAGCTGTTTCAGCACCTCGCCCACGCGGCGGCCGATTTCTTCCTTGTTCATCTTGCGCAGCTTCAGGCCGTAGGCCACGTTCTCCGCCACGGTCTTGTGCGGCCACAGCGCATAGGACTGGAACACCAGGCCCAGGTTGCGCTGTTCGGCCGGCATTTCATAACCCTTGCTGCCGTCGAACACGCGGCGCTCGCCGATGTCGATGGAACCCAGGCGCGGGCTTTCCAGGCCGGCCACGGCGCGCAGCAGTGTGGTCTTGCCGCTGCCCGATGGGCCCAGCAGCGCCACCACTTCGCCTTTTTGCAGGTGCATCGACACGCCTTTCAGGATCGGGTTGGCGTGGGCGCCGGTACCGTAGTCCAGGTGCAGGTCTTCGACGGACAGTTCGTTCATTTTCAGGTCTCGTTTCATGATCTATGTCTCAGTTATGCAGCTTGACGCCGAAGCGCAGCGCGATACCCAGGCCGATGCCGACCAGGGTGATGTTGATGAAGGAAAGTGCAGCCACCAGGTCGGTCGAACCACCCGCCCACAGCGACACGATCAGCGCGCCAATCACTTCGGTACCCGGCGACAGCAGGTACACGCCTGTCGAATACTCACGTTCGAAGATCAGGAAAATCATCAGCCACGCACCCAGCAAGCCGTACTTGATCAGCGGCAGGGTCACGTCGCGGGTTACCTGGCCGCGGCGGGCGCCGACAGCGCGCGCAGCTTCTTCCAGTTCAGGGCCGACCTGCAGCAGCGCAGTGGAAATCAGGCGCATGCCGTAAGCCATCCACACTACCGAGTACGCCAGCCACACCGCGAAGATGGTGGTACGCAGGCTGCGCAGCGCAGGGATCGCGTTTTCCACCAGCCAGACCGCCAGGCCGTTTTCAGAGCCTTTGAGCATGCCGTCCAGCCAGCTCGGCACGAACAGGAACACCCACAGGAAAGCCAGGCCAGCCAGCAGGCCGGGGACGGCACGCGGCACCAGCACGCTGTAGTCGAGGATACGGGTCAGCAGGTCCGGCTTGCGGTGCATGGCCAGCGCGATGAAGCTGTAGCAGAAGATCGCGAGGCCGCCGCCGATCACGCCGATCAGCACCGTGTTGATGATGCCGCGGATCAGCGCATGCTGTTCGAAGATGTCGCGGAAGTGCTGCAGCGTCAACACGTCGGCCAGCTTCACGCCCTCGCCCCAGTACTGCACGAAGGAGCGCAGCGCAATGCCGGACAGCGGCATCACAATGGTGAACAGCAGCCATGCGCCCAGCAGTGCAAACGCCAGCCACTTCCAGCGGCCCAGCGGCAGCGCCTTGCTGCGCGCGCCCTTGCCCTTGATCGACACGTATTTGTTGGCCGATTTCAGCAGCCAGCGCTGGATCATCACCAGCGGCATGGTCACCGCCACCAGGCACACGGCCACGGCAGCCATCAAATGGTAGGACGGAGTGCCCAGCTTGTTGGTCAGCTTGTACAGGTAGGTCGGCAGCACCAGGTGGCCTTCCGGGTCGCCCAGCACCAGCACCAGACCGAACACTTCGAAGCCGAGAAAGAACACCAGCACGCCCGCGTAGGCCAGGGCCGGCATGATCATCGGCAGCGACACGTTGAACATCACCTGCAGCGGCGAGGCGCCGGCCACGCGGGCTGCTTCTTCCACGTCCGAACCGAGGCTTTTCAGCGCCGAGGACGCATACAGGTAGACATGCGGCACGTGGGTCAAGCCGGCGATGATCACAATGCTGGTGAAGGAATACACATTCCAGGGAATGAAGCCGATCAGGTCCTTCACCCAGGTGGAGTAGAAGCCAACAGGTCCCATCGACACCACATAGCCGAAGCCCATCACCATCGGCGAGACGAAGATCGGCACCAGCAGCAGCGGGGAAATCCAGCCGCGACCCGGCAGGTCGGTGCGCACCATCAGGAAAGCCAGCATGCCGCCCAAAGGCACGGCGATGGCGGCCAGGCCTGCCGCCAGCAGCAAGCCATTCTTGAATGCCACGGCAAAGTCCGGGTCATCGAAGATGAAGCGGAAGGCATCCAGTCCGACTTCCTTGCCGGGCATGAAGAACGGCGCCGACAGGAAGCTCTGGTAAAAGATCAGGATCAGCGGCAGGAAGATGGCGGTGCAGGTCAGCACTGCCACAATCCCGCGCGGCCAGTTGATGCCGGCGCGGCCACTTCCCTGCAAAGTCGCGGTGGTCATTTACAACTCCTTATTTCTTGCCAGCGGTTTCTTTCCACTGCTTCAGGAAGGCCATGCGTTTCTGCGGGCCGAGGAACTGCAGCAGGATCGGGTGCACCGGCACCGGTTTGATCTTGTCCTGGCCGATTTGCTTGACCAGGTCGGACGAAGTGGTTTCACCGGTCACGTCGGCACGGATCGCGAACAGCTTTGATTCGTTGGCGATGATGGTCTGGCCGCGGTGCGACAGGGTGTAGTCCAGCCACAGCTTGGCGGCGTTGACGTTCTTCGCGCCCTTGTTGATGAACATTACGCGCGACATCACCAGGGTATAGTCCTTGGGCAGTTGCACGCCGATCGAAGGGTCGGTCTTGGCGCGCACCAGTGCGTAAGAGCCCAGCACGTTGTAGCCAATCAGGTTTTCGCCGGAGGAGATGCGCTCCATCATGGTGCCGGTGGAAGACTGCACGCGCACCTTGGCTTCGCCGAAGGCGTTTTCCAGTTCCAGGAATTTCGGGTATTCCTTGGCGTCCTGGCTCATGAACATGAAGCCGACACCGGATTTCTCGATGTCGTAGGTGGTGACCTTGTCCTTGAACTTCGGCTGCTGGATCAGTTTCACGAAGTCGGCGTGGGTCTGCGGTACCTCTTTTGCATCGACCAGGCGCTTGTTGTAGACGATGGCGGCCGGCTCGAAGGTCGTGCCGTAAGCCTGGTCATCCCACACAGCCCAGCCGGGAATCTTGGACGCTTCCACCGATTTGTATTTCAGCGCGTAGCCGTCGGAGGCCAGGCGCATCTGCAGGTCCATGGCGGACGACCACATCACGTCGGCGGTGTTGCCGCCCGCTGCCATTTCGGAGATGAAGCGGTTGTACACCTCGGTCGAGTTCATGTCGTTGTATTCGACGGTGATGCCAGGGTACAGGGCATTGAAGTCGCGGATCAGAGGCTGTGCAGCCTTGCTGTCAGTGGCGCCGTACACCACCAGCTTGCCCTCTTTTTTCGCCGCATCGATGACTTTCTGGTAATCGGCAGGATAGCCTGCCGGCGATTGTGCGAATGCGGTGCACGCGAACAGGCCCGCGGCGGCCACCAGGGTCGTCTTGATCATTTGTGTCTCCTAGAATTTTTGAGGGATGTTTAGCGCACCAGGCCTAGATGGCTGGCGCGTTTGCCGTAATCGTCCACGGCCTTATGCACATACTCGTTGAGTGCCTGTCCTGTCAGGCTGAAGGGATATAGTCCCGCTTCCGTTCGCAGCTTCGCGAATTCCGGCGTCGCCATGAGGTGCTCGAAGGTTTTCACCCATTGCTGGTAGTCGGCGTCGGCAACCTGCGGCCCCATCCACACGCCGCGAATGACCGGCCAGACGATGTTGTAGCCTTGCTCGCGAGCGGTCGGCACCGCAGCGAGCTTGCCTGGCAAACGCTCTTCCGACATCACGGCCAGCACGCGGATCGTGTTGCCGGCCAGGTTGGCTTCGGAAGCATCGCCCGACACCACCTGCACGTAGTTGGCCTGCATGGCAGTGAAGGACTCGCCGCCGCCTTCCAGTGCCACGAAACGCAGCACTTTCGGGTCCAGGCCTGCCTGGCGCACCAGCAAGGCCACCTTCAGCCAGTCCTGGCTGCCGATGGTGCCGCTGACGCCGATCAGCACTTTGGAAGGGTCGCGCTTCAATGCCGCCACCAGGTCGGCCAGCGACTTGTACGGCGAATCGGAGCGCACCGCGATCATGCCGTAGTCCGCCCCCAAGGCCGCCACCCAGCGCACGTCGTCCGCAGTGGCTTTGCCGAACTTGCCCTGCGCGAGATTCAGCAGTGAACCGCCGGAAAACGCCACCAGGGTGTTCGGTTCGGCGCGGCGCTGCGATACCAGCGAGTGCCATGCCACGGCACCGATCCCGCCCGGGCGATACACGAGCTTCATGGGCTGGCCGCCCGGCACCGTCGCCAGGCCCTTCTGGGCCAGCTTGCACGTCAGGTCCATCGCACCGCCCGGCTTGGACGGCACGATGCATTCCGCAGCGTGCACCCGCCCTGCCAGCAGCAGGACAGCAGCGAAGATGGAAAACAGGATCTTCATGGCTTCATTATGATCAGAAGCGGTGCTGGATGCCAACCATTACGCCGTGCTGGCTGTCGCCAAAGCCGGCATCGTCGCGCGACAGGCCGACCAGCTGGTCATGCTTGCCTTTGGTGTAACCGACAGTCGCATACAGGTCGGTGCGCTTGGACGCCGCGTAGCGATAGCGCAGCACATACATGGTCGGGTCGGCGTCCTTGCCGGCGGCCAGGTTGCGCTGGTCGACGTGGTAGACAGCACCGGTGATGGTGACGTTTGGCTGCGGCTTGTATGCCACACCAGCCCACAGCGTGTTGCCTTTTACATCAGCCGTGGCGGCCTTGCCGGACACCAGCTTGTAGGTCCGGCCGCCGAGCCAGAACTTGAAATCGCCCGTGGCGTAGTAGCCGCCCAGGTGGTAGGCGGTGGTCTCGTCACGGTTGCCGGTAGCGACTACGTTGTTGCCGTTGATGCGCTCCGCGGTGAACATCGCGCCCAACGACTCGGACTGGTAGCTGACCGCGCCTGCATACTTGGCGCTGTCGGCCGAACTGGCGTCGGCGCCCTGCTGCTCGCCCATGCCGTAGCTGAAGCCATAGTTCCAGTCGCCGGTCTTGCCGGAGTATTTGATCAGGTTATCGAAGCCGGTGGTCATGCCGTACTTGCTTGGCAGGGTGGCGCTGCCGCCGGTCGCCCAGGAATAGTAAGGCGCAAAGCCCATCGGATCGAAGCGGATGACGGTGTCGTACACGCTGGTGAAGGAGCGGCCCAGCACCACGCGGCCCCAGTTGCCCTCAAGGCCGACGTTGGCCTGGCGCTTGAACAGGTTGCCGTCCTGCGCGCCGGTATCCATCAGGATGCCGCTTTCGAGCTGGTACACGGCTTTCAGGCCGCCGCCCAGGTCTTCGCTGCCTTTGATGCCCCAACGCGAAGTATTCATGCCGCCGGAGCTGACGTGGGTGACGCTGCCGCCGCCGGCCTGGGCATTGTTGGTAATGTCGACTCCCATGTCGAGCAAGCCGTAGACCTGCACATTGGATTGGGCGTGGGCGGAAGTATAGGCGGCAAACATCATTGCGACGGCCGCCGCCATCGAAGTTCTTTTCACAGTCAGTCTCCTGGGTTTATAGTTATTTCAGTCATGCCTCGCTCTGGCACGGTTCAACTATAAAATCGCCAACCTTTCAAACGCCTTTCAGGCAAATGCCATGCGAATATTGTTAGTGGAAGACCACACCGAATTACAACACTGGCTTTCCAAAGCCCTGCGTGATGCCAACCTTTCAGTCGAATGCGCCGATAACGGCGCCGACGCCGACTCCCTGCTCCTGACCCAGGAATATGCCCTGGTGATCCTCGATTTGACCCTGCCCCGCATGGACGGGCTGGAAGTATTGAAACGCCTGCGCGCGCGCGGCGGCAAGACGCCTGTATTGATCCTGACCGCGCGCGGCGGCCTGGAAGACCGCGTGCAGGGCCTGAACCTTGGCGCCGACGATTACCTTGCCAAACCTTTCGAACTCGCGGAACTGGAAGCGCGCGTCAAGGCTTTGCTGCGCCGCAGCGTGGGCAATGAATCGCTGGTGTATGAATGCGGCGCGCTGCGCTTCGATACGGTCAGCCGCATGTTTTCCTATTTCGGCGAAAACCTGCAGCTCACGCCGCGCGAACATGCCGTGCTGGAAGCGCTGATCACCAAAGGCGGCAAGCCGGTAGCAAAAGAAAGACTGTTCGACCAGGTGTTCTCGCTGGCCGATGACGCCAATCTCGATGCCATCGAACTGTATATCCACCGCGTACGCAAGAAGCTTGACCGCAAGGAGCCCGGCGCCGCGGCCATCACTACCCTGCGCGGCATCGGCTACCTGCTGCAGCCGGCCGAAGCGAAGCCCTGATGAAGGCCATGCTCGCCATGGGCAGCCTGCGCGGCCAGCTGCTGCGCTGGCTTCTGCTGCCATTGGTCCTGCTGGAGATCATCAACACCATTTCCGTCTACTACAACGCGGTGGACGCGGCCGACATGGCGTACGACCGCTCGCTGCTGGCCTCCACCCGCGCGCTGGCGGAACGCGTGTCGGTCGAAGGCGGCAAGGTGGTGGCCGACGTGCCCTACGTCGCGCTGGACAGTTTTGAGACCGACACGCTGGGCCGCATCTACTACAAAGTCACCGGCATCAATGGCGAAACGGTGTCCGGCTACGACGACCTGCCGAAGGTTCCGCCGAATGTGCCGCGCTCCGAGAACTATCCTGCCCTGGTGCGCTTCTATCACGCCAACTATAACGGTCAGCCAATCCGCATAGCGGCCCTGCTGCAGCCGGTGTACGACGACAATATGCGCGGCATCGCACTGATCCAGGTCGGGGAAACGCTCGACGCGCGCAATGGCCTGACGCTGAAAATCCTGTATGACACCATCGCCTGGCAGGCGAGCGTGGTGCTGCTGGCGGGCCTGCTTGTGTGGTTTGCAGTCAAGCTGGTGCTGCGGCCGTTGATGCAGTTAAAGCATGAAGTCGAATCGCGCGACGTATCCGACCTGTCCGACCTTGATCCGGCATTGGTGCACAAGGAAGTGCGGCCCCTGGTGCAGGCCATGAACGCATCCACCACCCGCATCGCCGGCCTGATCGCCAGCCAACGCCGCTTCATCGCCGACGCTTCGCACCAGTTGCGCACCCCGCTGACGGTACTGAAAACCCAGGCAGAACTGGCGCAGCGCGAGCTGGAACGGGCTGCGTCAGCCTCGCCGGAGCTGCGCAATGTGGTTGCCAGTATGGCCGCCACCACCGACTCCACGGTGCACCTGGCTAATCGCCTGTTGATGCTGGCACGCATCGAGCATAGCGAGAATCGGGAACCGGTACCGGTGCCATTACGCGAGACGGTACAGCAAGTCGCGCTGGAATTGGCTCTATCCGCCGTGAACCGCGGCATCGACCTTTCGCTGGAGGGCGACGGTGAAGCCAGCGTCAACGGCCAGGCTTTGCTGCTGCACGAGCTGGTGTCAAACCTGGTCGACAACGCCCTGCACTACACGCCACGCGGCGGCAGCGTGGTGCTGCGCGTAATGCCTGGTGAAACGCTGGTCGTTCTGGAAGTTGAGGACAGCGGGCCCGGTATTCCGCCTGAAGATCGCGACCGCGTGTTCTCGCCCTTCTATCGCGCCGCTTCAACCATGCAGGCCAATCCGGGAGGCTCTGGCCTGGGCCTGGCCATTGTGCGCGACATCGCCGTCCTGCACCACGCCGAGCTTGAACTCGACCAAGGCTCGGGCGGGCGTGGGCTGCTGGTGCGCGTCAAGTTCCCGCGCGCCATGCCTCCACCGGCAGCATGATATTGATGCGGGTGCCGGACAAGCAATCCATAGCAAAGGTGCCGCCCAGCGCCTGCACCCGCTCCCGCATGCCCGCCAGCCCGACGCCTGCAGCAGTGCGCGCCGGATCGAAGCCTACGCCATCGTCCGCCACCGCGATCTGCAAGGCCTCGCCGTGCCGCGCGACTTCCACATTGGCCGTGCCGGCGCGAGCGTGCTTCACGATGTTGGACAGCGCCTCCTGCACGATACGGTAGGCCGAAATCGCGGCATCGCCATCCAGACCGGCGAAATCGCCTTCGGTGCGCAGCGAGAAGCGGCAGGCCGGGTGGCTGCTGCCGACTTGCCGCACCATTTCTTCCAGCGCTCCTTGCAGGCCAAGCATGTCCAGCATTTCCGGACGCAAGCGGCGCACCAGCGTTCTGCCACTGTTGTACAAGCCCAGCGCCAGCTTCGTGATCGCCTGCGCCTTGTCGCGAATCTGCATCGCCGCGTCGGCCGGCGGCAGCGCGCCCGCCAGGCCGGCGATCTGCTGCGCCTCCAGCCGCACCGCGATGAGCGTCGCGTTCAATTCGTCGTGGATCTCCAGTGCAATGGCCTTGCGTTCGTCTTCGACTGCCGTGGTCACGCGTTGCAACAGGCGACGCTTCTCCGCATCAGCCGCGCGCACGGCTTGCATGGACGCCTGCAGCGATGCGGCAAAGCCGCTGGTCATCTGCCACGCCAACCCTGCGCAGACAAGCAAACCCGCCAGCGCCACCGCCAGTTCAAGCTGGAAACGCGAGCGAGCCTTGCGCAGCATGACAGTTGGCGACATGCGCACCTGTACATAGCCCATGTTGCCGACATTGCGGTTGCCGCCGCCAGTCACGTAAAGCAAACGCTTGTGCACCGCGGCTTCGTAATAGCGCGCCTCGGGCACCCCATCGCCGCGCGCGGTGACGTCCAACAGGGGCTTGCGGTCCGCATCGAGCAAGGTCACGCGATGGATCGCGCTGTCGGTCTGCAGCATGCCGTCGATCGTCGCGCGCAGCTCATCGAACTGCCCATGTACCAGGCTGATTTCACTGCTCGTCACCAGTGCTGTGGCCAGCAACTGCCCGCGCTCCGCAAGCTCGGCATGCACCTCGGATTGACGCGATTGATAGCTGTACCAGGTAAGTGTAACGAACAGCGCCAGCACCGGCAGCAAGGTAATCGCCAGCAGCCGCCCGCGGGTGCCGACGCGCCATGTGGCCCGCATCAGGCTTGCAGTACGCCGTGGCGCACGGCCAGGCGGGTGATATCGGCCGCGCGCTCAACACCCAGCTTGTCCTTGATGGCCTGGCTGGAGTTGCTGATCGTCTTGCTGGAGACGCCGAGCTTTTCGGCGATTTCGGCGTTGGTCAGGCCTTCCGCCATCAGCTTGAAGATTTCAAGCGAACGTTCATCCAGCAGCGCCTGCGGCGATTGCTCGCCCAGCACCGACAGGCTGGCCAGGCGTTCCGCGATGGCCGGCATGAAATACAGCTCCCCTTGCGCAGCACGCTGCACGGCGGTGAAAAGTTCGGCCGGATCGCAATCCTTGGTGACCAAGGCCCGCGCACCAATGCGGTAGGCCTCCTTGACCAGCGCATCCTGGTCGAACTGGGTCAGGAAGATGATGTGCGCCTTGGGCGCCGCTGCCAGGATCTGGCGCGCCGCGTCCAGGCCCGTCATTTGCTCGCCGAAGCGCATATCGAGGATAGCAACGTCGGGTACCAGTGTCTGGTAAGCCTCAACGGCTTCAGCTGGCGTCCGGGCCCGACCGACAACTTCCACGCCGAAACCCGCAAGCGCCATCGCAAATCCGCCCATCACGACCGGGTGATCATCTGCCAGCAGTACTTTGATCTTATTCATAGCATTCCTCATTTCCAGATGATGGAAGGATATCACGCCAAAGGGTAGCAATAAAAATTGCTTGCTTATTTCCACGTGATAGAAGAATATCTTGCCATGGACTGGCAATTCTGCCTACCAACAAGAAGAAAGGAGCATTTCCATGAACTTCGATACCTCTCGCAAGAACTACTCTGGCCTGGCTTTCGTCGCCGTACTGCACCTTGTTGCCGCCGGCATCGCCCTGAAGCACTCAACGATCCTGATCACCCGCAGCGAGCCGACCGTGATCGTCGATGTGCCGCCGCTGGAGCGCCAGGATCCTGAGCCGCAACGCTCCAAGGAATTCGAGGTCCAGGAAAAGGCAGCGCCGGTGATCGCCCCGCCACCGCCGGACGGCATCAAGATCGAGGTTCTCGAACACACCATCACGACATCCCCGCCGGAGACTGCACATGGCCACAGCGAACCAGGGGGCGGCGGTGGCGGCACCGGCGGTGGCAGCGTCGAAGCTGTGCGCCACGAGCCAGTGAACGTTGCGGCGGTGATCGATGCGGCCAATTGCGCGAAACCCACCTACCCCGCCGGTGCCTTGCGCAACGGCGACGAAGGCACGGTCACCCTGGCCTTCCTGATCGGCAAGGACGGTCAGGTGGCCAGCGCCAAGATCGAACGCACCAGCGGCCACCGCGACCTGGATCGCGCCGCGCTGCAAGGCCTCTCGCTGTGCGCCTTCAAGCCCGGCACCGTAGACGGCGTGGCACAGGAATCGTGGGCTCGCATGCAATATGCCTGGCGTCTCGACGAGTGAGCAATAGAACGCGGCCGTAAAGCGAATTCCCCTATCATGCGCCGGTTAACCATGTGGTTCCCGGCGCATGCTCTATGTTCATCAAGCTTTCTTTCCGCCAATTACTTCTGGGCGTCTTCTTGCTGATCGCCCTGCTGCTCAGCGCGACCTCGATCCAGGCTTTGCTCACGCTGGACCGGCTGGCCACTGAAAGCCGCGAAGTCGGCCAGCACGCCGTCGTGCTGACCGCGAACGTGCAGCGCCTGGCCGAACGCAGCGTGGCCATGGAACGCAGCGCGCGCCAGTTCCTGGTGCTGGACGATCCAGCCTTCCGAGACCGCTACGCGGCAGCCTGGCGCGACGGCCAGGATGCGCTGTCGGCGCTGGCGGCCGGACTGCCCTCCGCGCCCAAAGCCAGTTTCGCCGCCTGGCGCGACCAGGGCGAGCAAGCCTGGCGCGCACTGGAGGCTCCCAACGCCAAGCGCGCCCAGCGCCAAAAGATGCTGAACACCGCGTTGGCGGGCCTGGCACCGGTCAACGAAGAACTGGCGGACGAAGTCAAACGCGAAGTCGACCAGCGCAACCAGCGCATCCTGCTTGGCCTGGAACATCGGCGCAGCGTGCTGGGCGGACAACTGCTGGCCTCCATCAGCCTGGCCGCCGCCCTGGCCCTTGGCTGCGGCATGTGGCTGTCACGCCCCCTGGCGCAAATCGAAAGCGCCATCGACCGCCTGGGCGGCAACCGCTACGACCAGCCAATCGAAGTCGAAGGACCCAACGACTTGCGCCGCCTTGGCCAGCAACTGAATTGGCTGCGCCAGCGCCTGGCCAGCCTGGAAGCTGATAAATCGCGCTTCCTGCGTCACATCTCTCACGAACTGAAAACCCCGCTGGCCGCGCTGGTGGAAGGCGTCGCCCTGCTGGAGGATGAAGTGGCCGGCACGCTGACGCCGAACCAGCGCGAAGTGGCCGGAATCCTGCGCCAGAACACAGCCTCGCTGCAAAACCAGATCGAAGACCTGCTGCGCTATAACACCGCCACCTTCGCCGCCCAGCATCTGCAGCGCCAGCCCACCGATATCGTGGCCCTGCTGCGCGACACCGTCGACGCCCAGCGCCTGCAGTGGCAGGCGCGCCGCCTCGATGTGACGGTGGACGGCAGCGCCCCGGCCATTTCGGTCGATCCCGGCAAGCTCGCCATTGCCAGCAGCAACCTGCTGACCAACGCGGTCCGCTATAGCCCCGAAGGCGGCACCGTGCGCTTCATCATCGGCGAGCAGGCCGGCACATTGGCCATCGACTGCATCGACCAGGGGCCTGGCGTGGCCCCGGAAGATGCTGCCCATATTTTCGAACCCTTTTACCAGGGGATGCGCCAGCCGCCAGGCGCACGGCGGGGCAATGGCGTCGGCCTCTCCATCGTGCTCGAATACATCAGCGCCCACGGCGGATCACTGCAATTGCTGCCGACCAGTAGCGGCGCACACTTCCGGATCGACCTGCCTTATGAACATTAAAACCCTGCCTTTGCTGCCGATCCTGCTGCTCGCCTCCTGCGCGCAGCGACAGCCAGTAGCGCCAACGCTGCCGCCCTTGCCGCCGCCTCCGGCGCCCGCGCCACTGACGCTGCTTGTCGCGCCGCAGGACGAAGTGGCGCCGCTGCTGGCCTACTACCAGTCGCTGCGCCGCATGACGCAAGGCGAGTTGCTGAAGGAACTGAGCGGCTTGTCGCTGCAGCAGAAAACACCAAAGGTGCTGCTGCAATCGGCCATGGTGCTGTCGCTCACGCGCGGCAGCGGCGACCTGGCAAAGGCGCAGGCGCAATTCGACGTCGTCGCCACCGCGCCGGAGCCGGAAGCGCAAGGCTTGCGGCAGCTGGCGCAACTCCTCTCTGCACAATGCGCCGACACGCGCCGGCTGGTCGACGAGAGCGACCGCCTGCGCATGCAGTTGAAGGACAACCAGCGCAAGAACGAACAATTGAACGAAACCCTGGAAGCGCTGAAAGAAATCGAGCGCGGCCTGCCTGCGAGAGCCAGTAAATGAATGCACTTGTTTCCCCACGCCTGCTGCTGGTCGACGATGACGCCGACCTGCTGCGCCTGCTGTCGATGCGGCTGAGCGCCAACGGCTACCAGGTCACCGCCGTCGGCAGTGCCGAAGCCGCGCTGGCCAACCTGTCGATTGCGCTGCCCTCGCTGGTGATCAGCGATGTGCGCCTGCCCGAGCGCGACGGCATGTCCCTGTTCCAGCAAATCCGCAACCAGCACCCGGCGCTGCCGGTGATCCTGCTCACCGCCCACGGCACCATTCCCGACGCGGTGGAAGCGACCTCGCTCGGGGCCTTCGCCTACCTGACCAAGCCCTTCGATGCGAAGGTGCTGCTTGACCGCATCGGCCAGGCCCTGAGCGTGGCCGCACCGGACGCCACACCGGAGGCCGGCAGCGGCGCCTGGCGCGCCGAGATCATCAGCCGCAGCCGCGCCATGGAAGAAGTGCTGCATGAAGCGCAGCTGGTTGCCGCCTCCGACGCCAGCGTACTGATACGCGGCGAAAGCGGCACCGGCAAGGAATTGCTGGCACGTGCCATTCACCGCGCCAGCCGCCGCGCCGCCGCGCCGTTCATCGCCGTGAATTGCGGCGCGATTCCCGAGCAATTGCTGGAGTCCGAGCTGTTCGGCCATGTAAAAGGCGCCTTTACCGGCGCCGTCGCCAGCCGCGAAGGCTTGCTGCAGGCAGCCGACGGCGGCACCCTGTTCCTCGACGAGATCGGCGATATGCCGCTGCTGCTGCAGGTAAAGCTGCTGCGCGTGCTGCAGGAGCGCGTGGTGCGCCAGGTCGGCTCCGACAACGGCCGCCCGGTCAACGTGCGTGTGCTCTCCGCCACCCACCGCGACCTGGAAGCGGCCATGCTGGAAGGACAGTTCCGCGAGGACCTCTACTATCGCCTGAACGTCATTACGCTCACCCTGCCCCCGCTGGCGGAACGTCGCGAAGATATCGGGCTGCTGGCCACGCGCTTCCTGCAAATGCTGGCCGCCAAATACGGCAAGACCGTCAACGGCTTTGCTCCGGAAGCGTTGGAAGCGCTGTCGCGCGCCTCCTGGCCCGGCAATGTGCGCCAGCTCTACAACGTGGTGGAACATGCCTGCGCCCTGGCTACGGCGCCGCTGGTGCCGCTATCGCTGGTGCAGCGCGCGTTGCGCGTGCCGTCGCTGGAAGTCCTCAGCTATACGGAAGCCAAGCTGCGCTTCGAGCGCAATTACCTGGTGCAGCTCCTCAAGCTCACCGACGGCAACGTGGCCGATGCCGCGCGCCTGGCAGAGCGCAACCGCACCGAGTTCTATCGCCTGCTGCAAAAGCATGAATTGAACGCCGCGCAGTTCCGCATTGAACCTGTCGCCGAGGGGCGACAGCCATAAAGCCCGCCAAATCAAGGCCTTGCGCATTGCAGCCCAGACCGTGTCGCCGTGTGGCGACAAATTCAATGTTGCCGCACAGCTAAGTCATTGATTTCTCTACATGGCACGCGCCTTGCAATACCAGGGACAACGCACAAGCGTTGACTGCCAACTTGAAAATGGAGAGATAGACCATGAAGGATTCCAAACTGATCGCAGGCCTGTTCGCCGCCGCAGCATTCGCCCTCGCCTCGCTGTCCGCACACGCACAGCAAGAAGGCGCCATGGCCGGTGCCGCCGTGGCCACCGCCGATTCCACGCTGCAGGCCAAAGTCAAGGCAGCCCTCTCGGACCAGAAAGAGATCATCGTGTCCGCCAACCAGGGCGTAGTGGTCCTGAGCGGCACGGTGTCAAGCTCCGATGCCGGCGCCAAAGCGATCCAGGCGGCATCTGCCGTGGCGGGAGTGAAGGAAGTGAAGAGTGAGCTGACTGTCGCCGGCAAATAATGCCTTCGCTGCAGTAGTACCTCCCTTATCGGGCGACCCTGGGTCGCCCGCTTTTTTTCTCACCGGGTGTCGGCAACGCAGGACTTGTACCTGGCCGTGCATTCGGCAAAGGCAGCCTTTCCGATCGCCGCCTGGCCAAGGAATCGCACGCGCGCTCCGGCCGGCTTGGCGTCTGTTGTTTCCGCCCCCAACGCGCACAGCAGCGCCGCAGAGGCGAGCCATCCCATCCTGTTCATCTTTGCAAATGCTTTGTATTGAAGTTCTTGGCTTGCGCCATCCGCAACAGCAGGCGATGCCCGATCCTGTCCGTCCAGTTGAAGTTATTTTGCAGCACGACCACGGCGGTACGCGTCTGTTCGTCAATGCCGATGTAAGCGGTGTAGCCCGCCACCAGGCCAATCTGGTGCGCGATCCTATGGCCATCGATTTCGTCGACAAACCAGGCGCTGGCCGCCGCCTCCCGATCACGCTCGAACTGCACCTTCAGGGTATCCCGCAGTCCCGCATCGAGCACGCCGCTGCCGGTCGAGGCCAAGTGGGCATTTGCGTAGGCCAGCAGATCGCTCGCGTTTGAGTAGAGTGCCGCCGAACCACTCATGATGTCGGTGAACTGCCAATCGGGGACAAGCTCGCCGCGCCGGATGAATTTGGGCTGGTCACCCGCGTGGCCCAAGGCCCGTTCGCCGTAGCCAGGCAATTTCTCAGGCACATAGCCAGTCCTGTGCAGGCGCAGCGGATCAAGTACTTTCTCGTGCACCAGCGCATCGACCTTCTTCCCGGTTTTCAGTTCCAGCACATAACCAAGCACGCCGTAGCCGATGTTTGAGTACTGAGGCACACCGCCATGATGCTTCTTGAATGTCGACAGGTACTCCAACAAATAAGCCCGGTCGAAGTGGCGATAGAAGCTCTTGCCGGTGAACAGATACTCCACAAAATAGAGCAATGTCCTCTCGGTCATCGGCTGACGTGGCAGGCCCGCGGTATGCGTGACAAGCTGGCGCAAGGTGATGCGTTTGGCATCCTCGCTAAGCGGCACACTCGCAGGCAACAGCGTCGCGAGGGTTTCGTCCCAACCCAGCACGCCCTCTTGCACCAGTACCGAAGTCGTCGCCGCCAGAAAGCCTTTGCTCAGCGACCCGACGGCAAACAGCGTTTGGCCATCGGGTTGGTGCCCGCCTTCCTGGTGCGTGGTCCCAAAGCCGAAGAACTGCCGCTTGCCATCGGACGTCAGTACGCCAACCACCAGCCCCGTCGTTTCATTGGAATCGATCATCGGCTGCGCCAAGGCAGCAACCTCGGCCCCGATGTCGCCAGTTGCTGCCAGATGCTGTGCCGCGCGGAAGTCCGGATCCAGCTGCTTATCGGACAAGGTGCCGCATCCCGCCAGGACGGTCGAGATACAGGCCAGGCAAAAAATGCGAACCCAATTCTGCATAAAACTAAGATAACGACTGCTTTCGCCAGGCTTTATTCAAACTCGAAACGTACGTCTTTGACGATCTGGTGTTTGCCCCAATAGAAGTTGCAAACCCGGGCGGATTCGGCGCCATCCTTGCTCTCCGGGACACAACCACCCTTGATCGTGACTGTCTTCCCGCCTTGCAGCGACAAGGGGAACTCAAGCGCAGGGCCTTCAGGAACCTCGTGCTCCAGCCGGACGTTATCCGCGTAGTCATCCACCAGCGCGAAAATAAGAACTTTGTCGGCTTTCAGCGTGTAAATATCGTGCTGGAACGCCGCGCCCCTCACCAGGCACATTTCGATCAGGTATTTTTCGACGGTCTGTCGCTTGCACTCCGGCCCCTCTGCCGCCTGCACGCCAAAGGCCGCGCCCAAGGTGCAAACAAGTGTCGCGAAAGATTTCACGTTAAACAATTTTATATTCCAAAAGGAAACAATTATATCAAAACTTCATGCCATCGCAGCTTGGAACAAAATAAGAAAATGGCCCCAGCGGGGCCATTGGGACGCCGGATGACGGGACGGTCAGGCGAGATTTTCCAGGCGGATCTTGGTGACGTTGCCGACAATGCTGGACAGCTTTTCGATCTTCTCGATGGCTGCCACCACGTTTTTCTCCTGCGTCTGGTGCGTCAGCAGGATGATGTCGGTGTGGGTCTCGCCTTCCGCCGGTTCCTTCTGCATCATCGCATCGATGGAGATGGTGGCGTCGGCCAGGATGCGGGTCAGCTCCGCCAGCACGCCCGGGCGGTCAGCCACCGTCATGCGCAGGTAGTAGCTGGTGGTGATCTCGGACATCGGCATGATCTTGATGTCGGTCATCGCATTCGGCTGGAAGGCCAGGTGCGGCACGCGGTGTTCAGGATCGGCCGTCGCCAGGCGGGTGATGTCGACCAGGTCCGCAATCACGGCGGAGGCAGTCGGCTCAGGACCGGCGCCTTTGCCGTAGTACATGGTGGCGCCAATCGCGTCGCCCTGCACCAGCACTGCATTCATCGCGCCTTCCACATTGGCGATCAGGCGCTTGGCAGGGATCAGGGTCGGGTGCACGCGCAACTCGATGCCCTCGCCGCCGTTCACTTGCGCGCGGCGTGCGATGCCCAGCAGCTTGATGCGGTAGCCCAGTTGTTCGGCATATTTGATGTCGATCGCCTGCAGCTTGGTGATGCCCTCGATATGGGCCTTGTCGAACTGCACCGGGATGCCGAAGGCAATAGCGGACAGGATGGTCGCCTTGTGCGCCGCGTCGACGCCTTCGATGTCGAAGGTTGGATCGGCTTCCGCATAGCCCAGGCGCTGCGCCTCCTTCAGCACGGTGGCGAAGTCCAGGCCCTTGTCGCGCATCTCGGACAGGATGAAGTTGGTGGTGCCATTGATGATGCCGGCGATCCATTCGATGCGGTTGGCGGTCAGGCCTTCACGCAGGGCCTTGATGATCGGGATGCCGCCTGCAACGGCAGCCTCGAACGCCACCATCACGCCCTTGGCCTGGGCCGCGGCGAAGATTTCGGTGCCATGCATGGCCAGCAGCGCCTTGTTGGCGGTGACCACGTGCTTGCCGTTCGCGATGGCCTGCATCACCAGTTCCTTGGCGGTGTCATAGCCGCCAATCAGCTCCACGACGATATCGATTTCCGGATCGTTGACGATCGCGAACGGGTCTGCCACGACTTTGCACTGGCCTTCGGTGCGCTCTTTTGCGCGCTCCAGGTTGCGGGCCGATACGGCCACAATCTCAATGCCGCGGCCGGCGCGGCGGCGGATCTCTTCCTGGTTGCGTCGCAATACGCTGAACGTGCCGGCGCCCACATTACCTACGCCCAGCAAACCTACTTTAATCGATTTCATCTTCAAATTCCCTGGTGTTGTTAGCTGTGCCCGTGCCGCTTTCGGTAGCCTTCCATGAAGCGCGCGATGCGGCCGAATGCATCTTCCATATCGTCCGAATTCGACAGGAACACCACACGGAAGTGGTCCGGGCTATGCCAGTTGAAGCCCGTGCCCTGCACGATAAGGACCTTGGTTTCTTCCAGCAGTTCATACGCGAATTGCTGGTCATCCGCGATCGGGTAGATCTTCGGATCGAGGCGGGGGAACATATAGAGTGCAGCTTTTGGCTTGACCACGCTGACACCCGGAATGTCGGACAACAGCTTGTATGCCAGGTCGCGCTGCTTGAGCAGGCGCCCGCCAGGCGCCACCAGGTCGTTGATGCTCTGGTAGCCGCCGAGCGCAGTCTGGATCGCAAACTGCCCCGGCGCGTTGGCGCAAAGGCGCATCGAGGCCAGCATGTTCAGGCCCCAGATGTAATCCTTCGCATATTTCTTGTTTTCGCCCGAGAGCACCATCCAGCCGGCGCGGTAGCCGCAGGAACGGTAGCTCTTGGACAGGCCGTTAAAGGTCACGCAGAACACGTCGTCGCACAGCGCGGCGATCGAGGTGTGGGTGACGCCGTCATACAGCACCTTGTCGTAGATTTCGTCGGCGTAGATGATCAACTGGTGCTGGCGCGCCAGTTCAATAATCTGCAGCAGCACTTCGTCCGGGTACAGCGCGCCGGTCGGGTTGTTCGGGTTGATGACGACGATCGCCTTGGTGTTCGGCGTGATCTTCTTGCGCATGTCGTCGATGTCGGGGAACCAGTCCTGCTGCTCGTCGCAGACATAGTGCACCGGCTTGCCGCCGGACAGGCTGACCGCCGCGGTCCACAGCGGATAATCCGGCGCCGGCACCAGCACCTCGTCGCCGTTGTTCAGCAGCGCGTTCATCGACATCACGATCAGTTCGGACGCGCCGTTGCCCAGGTAGATGTCGTCCATGGTGACGTTGGCGACTTTCTTCTGCTGGGTATAGTGCATCACCGCCTTGCGCGGCGCGAACAGGCCCTTGGAATCGGTGTAACCGGCCGCATTGGGCAGGTTCATGATCATGTCGTGCACGATCTCGTCCGGCGGATCGAAGCCGAACGGCTGCATATTGCCGATGTTCAGCTTGATGATCTTGTGGCCCTCTTCTTCCATCAGGCGGGCCTTCTCCGGCACAGGGCCGCGGATCTCGTAACAAATCTCGTTAAGCTTGTTGGATTTCTGAACCGGACGCAAAATCAATCCCTTACGTATAAATGCTGCATTGCGAAAATACCCATTCTGCCGAATTAAATTGGTTTAATCAACCATCGATATGCGCAAAACGTTACAATAAGATCTCTATTGTATTTAAATATAGCGAAAAGTTATGAAGCTCCACTCCAGCACCACCGGCCAATACCAGACCGTTTCCGGCTATTTCGAAGGTGGAGTCGAGATCAACGGCAAGCCGTTCGACTACAGCCTGCTGGTGCTGCCGGAAAGCGCACCGCGCCCCTGGCCCGTGGCAAAGTTCGAGGAACTGACAGTCGAACATTTCGAACAACTGCTGGCCGAACAGCCCGACGTGGTCATCCTCGGCACCGGCGAGCGCCAGCGCTTCGTCCATCCGCGCCTGGCCGCGCCGCTGATCTCCAGGCAGATCGGCGTCGAATGCATGGACACCAATGCCGCCTGCCGCACCTACAACATCCTGATGGGCGAAGGCCGCAAAGCCCTGCTGGCATTGATCATTGAAAAATAACACTTTGCCCCCAACTAAACGCGCATGAGCCAAACCATCCCCGACTTCAGCGCCGCCATGACCGGCGGCCAAACCTTCCAGCTCTCCGGACGCCCCGCCAAAGCCACCGTACTGTTCTTCTACCCCAAGGACAACACCCCGGGCTGCACTACCGAGAACATGGCGTTCCGCGACCTGCACGACCAGTTCACCGCTGCCGGTGCTGAAATTTACGGCATCAGCCGCGACTCGCTGCGCTCGCACGAAAACTTCAAGACAAAACTGGGCTTGCCGTTCGAACTGATCTCCGATCCGGACGAAGCGGTGTGCCTGGCCTTCAATGTCATGAAGATGAAAAAAATGTACGGTAAAGATGTACGCGGCGTTGAGCGCAGCACGTTTGTGATTGACGCAAAAGGCCGATTGGTGAAAGAATGGAGAGGCGTGAAAGTACCAGGTCACGTCGATGAAGTGCTGGAATTCGTGGCAAACCTGGGCTGATGGCAAGGCCCTCGCCGCGAATGTGTTAGCTCAACGGGAGCTTTACATTTGAACGTGTCAGCCAGATTTTGAGTCGAGCAAGTCCTTCCACCCACTGTCCCCGGTGGCATGCCCACCGGCTTTCGGGCGACGCAGACGCCCGCCAGGCATCCTTTAGTTTTTCCGAACCACCCCATAGTTCATCCATGCCGGGCATTCGCCCTCGCGTGGATGCATCTTTTTTAGATTGAGATCCTGATGCCACTGCCAAAACTGCCTAGCAAGCCAGCCACCCTGCTGCTGGCTAAAGACTACCCGAAGGCGAGCGGAGCAAATCCGGTTCCCTTCCCTACTGAAGAAAAGGCAGCACCAGCGCCGAAGAAAGCGGCGCCCAAGACTGCTGCCAAAGCAGTAAAAGAACCGGTTGCGAAGAAAACCGAAGCGAAGAAGACGCCTGCACTGAAGGCCGTCAAGCTGCCGGACGACGTACCGGCGCCACCGCGCACCAAGGCTGCGCCGCAAGCGCGCTCCAAGGTCACGCCGATCAAGGCCGATGCGCCGCACCCGGCCAAACACAAGGAACACGAAGTGGTGCTCAAGTCCGCCTCCAGCCGCAAGGCCGACGTGGTGGGCAGCACCAAGCTGTTCGTGCTCGACACCAATGTGCTGATGCACGACCCGTCTTCGCTGTTCCGCTTTGAAGAACACGATGTCTTCCTGCCGATGATGACGCTGGAAGAATTGGACAACCACAAGAAAGGCATGTCCGAAGTCGCGCGTAATGCGCGCCAGGTATCGCGTACGCTGGATGCCCTGGTCAGCAACACCGACGACGACGACATGGAAACCGGCATCCCGCTGAACAAGCTGGGCAACAAGGATGCCAAGGGCCACCTGTACTTCCAGACCAGGGTGCAGGTAGCCGACTTGCCGGAAGGCCTGCCGCAAGGGAAGGCCGACAACCAGATCCTGGCCGTGGTGCGCTCGCTGGAAGCGGAGCAGCCCGGCCGCGCCGTGGTGCTGGTGTCGAAAGACATCAATATGCGCATCAAGGCGCGCGCCTTGGGCCTGCCGGCGGAAGACTACTTCAACGACCACGTGCTGGAAGACACCGACCTGCTGTATTCGGGCATTGTCCAGCTGCCGGACGACTTCTGGAACAAGCATGGCAAGGACATGGAGTCCTGGCAGGAGAACAAGCACGGCCAGTCGAGCACCTTTTACCGCGTGACCGGCCCGTTCATCCCATCCCTGCTGGTGAACCAGTTCGTGTACCTGGAACCAAACAACGGCGAGTCGCCGTTCTACGCGCAAGTGAAGCAGATCAACGGCAAGACCGCCGTCCTGCAAACCCTGCGCGACTACTCGCACAACAAGAACAGCGTATGGGGCGTCACTGCGCGCAACCGCGAGCAAAACTTCGCGCTGAACCTGTTGATGAATCCGGAGTGCGACTTCATCACCCTGCTGGGCCAGGCCGGTACCGGCAAGACCCTGCTCGCGCTGGCCGCCGGCCTGGCGCAGGTGCTGGAGACCAAGCTGTATAACGAGATCATCGTCACCCGCGTCACGGTGCCGGTGGGCGAGGATATCGGTTTCCTGCCGGGCACCGAGGAAGAGAAGATGGGGCCGTGGATGGGCGCCTTCGACGACAACCTGGAAGTGCTGAACAAGTCCGACGGCGAAGGCGGCGAATGGGGCCGTGCGGCGACGCAGGACCTGATCCGCTCGCGCATCAAGATCAAGTCGCTGAACTTCATGCGCGGCCGCACCTTCGTCAACAAGTTCCTGATCATCGACGAGGCGCAGAACCTGACGCCGAAGCAGATGAAGACCCTGGTGACGCGCGCCGGTCCTGGCACCAAGATCCTGTGCCTGGGTAATATCGCGCAGATCGACACGCCTTACCTGACCGAAGGCTCGTCCGGCCTGACCTACGTGGTCGACCGCTTCAAGGGCTGGGCACACAGCGGCCACGTCACGCTGGCCCGCGGCGAACGTTCCCGCCTGGCAGACCACGCGAGCGACGTGCTTTAAGCAACGCCGCCCGCAGTCCACAAGCCCCGCCAAGTGCGGGGCTTTTTTTCGCGCAGTCGGGGCACGGTGCCTGACCCTGCGGGTCAGGCACCGGTTTACCGGTTTACGCGCCGAGCAATATGATGGTCTGGATTCAATTGCAACAAGTCCCACAGGTTGCCGTACAAGTCCGCAAAGACCGCAACCATCCCGTAGTCCTGTTGCTTCGGCTCGCGCACAATGCGCACGCCCTTTGCCTTCAGCCGCTCAAAATCGCGCCAGAAATCGTCCGTGTTGAGGAACAGGAATACCCGGCCGCCGGCCTGGTTGCCGACAAATGCTTCCTGCTCCGGCTTCGACGCACGCGCCAGCAAGATGGTGGCGCCACTGCCGCCAGGCGGCGCCACGACGACCCAGCGCTTGTCCTGTTCCGGCTGGTGGGTATCATCGAGCAGCTCGAAGC
This sequence comes from Pseudoduganella sp. R-32, assembly GCF_049913245.1. Lineage (NCBI taxonomy): Bacteria > Pseudomonadati > Pseudomonadota > Betaproteobacteria > Burkholderiales > Oxalobacteraceae > Pseudoduganella > Pseudoduganella sp. R-32. The sequence goes on from NZ_CP183987.1 coordinate 5,309,104, forward strand.
CGAGCGTGTTGACGTAGAAATCGATCGCCTCGTCATAGTCGCGTACGACGAGGGCGATATGGACAATGGACTGCTTCATTAAGCCTTCTCCAGTACGAAATCGTGCACGGCATGGAAGATCTTCGCGACGTCTGCTGCATACATGCGCGACGCATTCCAGCAGTTGTATTCAACGATACGGATTCCTTCCGGTGTTTCGGCCAGGTCCATCGTGAATACCGAATGCGGCTGGTACACTTGTGCGAATTCGATCGCACTTCGCATCACGTTGGCAGGAATGTTTGCATTGAAATTCGCCTTGCCCACGAATCGGTAAAGTGATCCGGTGATGACCTGCCGGTCGACCACGAAGAAGCGGTATTCGGCGGTAATGGCCTTGCATGGCGCGATAACGGCCATTTCATCTTTCCAATTTCGCGCCTGCGGCTGGCCCGCGATAAACCCTTCGATCGTCTGCCCTGGCGCAAGAATTCCCGCATCGAATGCTTTCTCGTCCTTGCTCGGCTTGACAAACATCTCGCGATCAAAAGACTGCGCCAGGTTCGACGCAATCGGATACAGCGTGGCATCGCCGTTCAGCAACGGCAAGCCAAGGCCGGCGTAATAGGCCTGGTCGAACCTTTGCTCGTCGTAGAAAATCCCTTGCCTGAGCTGCTGCAGGTAGAGCGAACCATGTTCCACCTGCTCGGGAGTCAGCCGCTCACCCAGTTCGTCCAGGCTTTGGGCTGCATTCAATATGGCATGCAGGCGCGTCCCGCCGCGGACGATGTACTTCGACTCAGGATCCGACAGGATTTGCGCGAGATTCAAGACCTTCGTCCACGGCGGCGCAAGGCCAAAACTGTCGTGGTCGAATCCAAAACGCTCCAGTACTTCCATGGCTTCCATACGGTTTGCCATGGCGAAGCCTTCCTTTTGCACCAGCCATTTGACCTTGCCACTCATTTCCGCCGCATCCTCCGCCAGATCTTGCGCAGTACAAAGCCCGCAACAAACAGAATCAGCGACCAGGGCAGCAGGTAGGCCAGGCCAGTGATTGCGCTGGCGATGCCTTCTGACAGGTTGCTGCCAAAATCGCTGGAGGCGCGTCTGACTGGCGACCAGAAACCTCGCTGGGTGCGGGACTGGATGGAGACGTTCAGCAAGTCCATATTAACCCGCTCCATCAGGCGCGCTTCAACGCCGGTCGCCGATTCCAGTTCGCTTTGCACCGTCGCCAGTTCCTGCGACAGCTTGATCAAGGCTTCGGCGTTGTTGCCTACTTTGCTCTCCAGCGCCAGCAGCTTCTCGCGATATGAGCGCAGCATGTCGAGTCGCTTGGCGTTGTCGCGGATCGGACCTTCAAGGTCCTCCGCCGAGGTGTTACGTGAGGCAAGCTCGCCGCCTGTCGCCGCAAGTGCAATCAATTTCTCGATGCCGGGCCGCTTCACGCGAACACGGAAATGGGCGCTCGACTCCCTTCCGCCCTCCAATCCGGATGCCAACAACGTGCACTGGTTCGTCGCGTCGGCCTGGCAGGCCCCGACCAGTTTGTCGAGCAGTGGCTTGACGCCTCCTTCAGGCGAATCGACCGTGACCGAGTGTTCGTAGGCGAGATACTTGCCGCGTTGGACTCCGGCTGACGAACCATCCGTCGCCGGTCCCGCCATGCGTGCCTCCGCGACAGCGCCTGCCGCTCCTGGCGGCGGAGCATATTTCGCGGAACAGCCCTGCAGCAATAGCAGCGCAAACACGCTTGACTTTACAATGGTGGGAAGGATTAAAGTACGTTTACCCATATGACGAAAGGAACTCCAAATGTATGAACTGACTGTAGAAAACATGACATGCAGCCACTGCGTATCGGCCGTGACCGAAGCCGTGCATACAGTTGATCCGGCAGCCTTTGTCGAGGTCGACCTGAAGGGCAAGCACGTCAAGGTCAACTCGGCTTCGGCACTGGAGCCGATCAAGGCAGCCATTGTGGATGCCGGATATCCTGTTACCCGCGCGGTTTGACGCGGACGCCCTGCTCCAGTTCCGGGTAATGCCGGAATACGTCATCCTCGTTGTTGGCCAGGCGGCGTTTGGATGCCAGGTAGGCGGCGACGCGCGGACGGGCCGCCACGCGCCCGGCCAAGCGCTGCAGGCCGGGCCAACGCCCTTCATAGCCAGCCATCGCTTTCGGGAAGGCATAGCGCAAGCCGTCCAGCAACTGGAACAGCGACAAGTCGACATAACTCAGGCGGGAGCCGACAATCCAGCCGCCGCGCGACTGGTTGGCCCGCAGCACGGTCTCGAAATAGTCCAGGTACTTCGGGATGCGCTCAATCGCAAAATCCCGCGCCCGCGCCTTCGATTCCCGCGCCTGCTCCTCGTAGTACATATTGACCGAGATCGGGTGATGCGTATCGTGAGCCTCGCCAACAATGTCCGCAATGGTCAGCTGCAGCTGGTTGCACCACAGGCGCCCCGCTTCGGAGCGCGGCGCCAGCTTGTGCCGCGCCCCGAGGAACATCAGGATATTCGCCGTCTGACCGATCATGAGTTCACCGGCCTGCAGGATGGGCGGCGCGAAAGCGGCGCGCGGATCGCTGCCGCCGGCGATCAACTCCGTCATCGCCTTCATGCCGCCCTTGCCGCGCGCCACGTCAACGTAAGGAACGTCGGCCTCGACCAGCGCCAGCCGCACGAATTCTCCCCGGCCCTGGATCGTCGGCCAGTAGTAAAGCTTGTAAGGCTCCATCATTGCTCCTCCTGTGCCAGCAGCCATTCTGCGACGGCGCGCACCTCTTCGCGCGGAGCGTCGCCTTCAGGCCGCACAACATAAAAATCGAATCCGCCGAGCACCGGGCCAACCGGCGCTTCCAGCAGTCCCAACCTGATTTCCTCGCGCACCAAGGGCAAGGCAGTCAGCACAACACCTTGCCCTGCAATCGCCGCTTGCACCGCGTGCGACTCTTCCGAAAAACGCGCGCCTGTCGTGACATCCAGCTCTACGCCTGCCGCTTTCGACCATTTATCCCAGGTCAAGGCGCCCTTAAAGCCGCGCTGCCAGTCAAAGTGGATCAGCGGATGGCGTGCCACGTCGCCCGCCTTGCGCAGCTTCAGGCGCGGGCTGGCCACCGGCGCGAAGCCGGCATGCATCAGGCGTTGCGCTTGCAGCCCCGCGAAATGCCCGGCGCCACCGCGTACCGCAAGGTCGGCCGCGCCGCCGGCCAGGTCAACCGGCTTGTTGCTGGCCAGGACGTTGAGGGCAATGCCGGGATGGGCCGCGTTGAACGAAGCAAGCCGCGGCACCAGCCAGCGCGCCGCGAAGGATGGCGTGGTCGACAAGGTGACCGTGCGGCGCTGTTCTCGCCGCAGCCGTTCGACGCCGGCAGCGATGGCGTCGAACCCGCTGCCGGCTGCCTGCATCAGCGTGCGGCCCTCAGGTGTCAGCTCGACGGCCCGGGTCTTGCGCAGGAACAGCCTTACGTTCAGTGCCTCCTCCAGCGCACGCACCTGGTGGCTGATCGAAGTCGCGCTGACCGACAGCTCCTCGGCAGCGAGCTTGAAGCTTTGCAGCCGCGCCGCGGCCTCGAAGCTGCGCAGGGCGGACAGGGATGGAAGGCGGCGTTTCATGTGAAGGACTATACATGAATTCAGTTCATCCATCTGCTGCGAATTGATCGTTTGTCACCGTCTGCCGCGCAGCGCACAGTACACCCATAGCAACCAATTGGAGAGAACAATGACCACGATCCTGCATATCGATTCAAGCGCCCGGCCCGGGCGCTCCGGCGAACAGGCGCACGGTTCGCATACGCGGCGCCTGACTGCACGCTTCATCGCGCGCTACCGGCAGCTCGATAGCAGAACAGAAGTCATCTATCGCGATGTGGGAGCCGTGCCGCCATCCCCTGTGACCGGGGACTGGGTACATGCCGCGTTCACGCCGCCGGCGGCGCGCGAGCCATGGATGGTGGAAGCGCTGGCGCAAAGCGACGCGCTGGTCGACGAAGTGCTGGCCGCCGATATCATCGTGGCAGGAGTGCCGATGTATAACTTCGGGCCGCCGGCACAGTTCAAGGCCTGGTTGGATAACATCGTGCGTGTCGGCCGCACGTTCGGCTTCGACCGCTCACGTGCCGGTGAACCATATTTGCCACTGCTGGCAGATGCAGGCAAGCAGCTCGTCATCCTGTCCTCGCGCGGCGATTACGGCTACGGCCCAGGGCAACGGCTGGAGGGCATCAACCATGTCGAAGGATCGGTGCGCAGCGTGTTCCGCTACCTGGGCGTGACGCATGCATACGATGCAGCCGTCGAATACGACGAATTCGGCGACGAGCGCCTGCTGCGCTCCCTCGCCGACGCGGAAAGCGCTACCGACCGTATCGCACAAGTCATCGCCTCCGCCCGCACGCGACGCCACGCCGCATGATGAAAGTCGGGGTCAGGTCTGGCAATCCGCCATATTTTTCGCATTGCGAAAAATATGGCGGATTGCCAGACCTGACCCCGACTTTCAAATAGCTTGGCTATAATGGCCCGATGCCCGAACTCCACACCATCTTACTGCTCGCCGCAGCAGGACTTTTCGCCGGCACGCAGAATGCGTTGGCTGGCGGCGGCTCTTTCATCACCTTTCCCGCCCTGCTGTTGGCCGGGCTGAACCCGGTTGCGGCGAACATGACCTCCACGGTCGCCATGTTCCCGAGCCAGGCGACATCCGCCGTGGCTGGCCGCAAGTTCGCGGAAGGCGTGAGCGGCCTGACCTTCACGCAGCTTTTCACGATCAGTATTGTCGGCGGCATTTTCGGCGCGATCCTGCTGTGGATTACGCCCCCGACCTTCTTTGCCAGGCTGGTGCCCTGGCTGGTGCTGTTTGCCACCACCATGTTCGCCTGGGGTGCTTTCCGGCGCCAGCCGTTGCAGGCCGCTTCCAGCATGCCGAAGTGGATGCTGGCCGTTGTCCAGGCCTGCATTTCGATCTATGGCGGCTATTTTGGCGGCGGCATCGGTTTCCTGATGCTGGCCGCGCTGACCATCGCTGGCCAGCAGATCCGCGCAGCCACCGCCACCAAGAACATGCTGGCGATGGCGATGAACGCTTCCGCCACCCTGATCTTCGCCTTCTCCGGCATGATCAGCTGGGCTGCCGCCCTGGCCTTATGCGCGGGTGGTATTGCGGGCGGCCTTCTGGGTTCGTGGCTGATCTACCGCCTTCCCCCGCAACTGATGCGCATCTTTGTTGTGATCGTGGGCGCAGTGCTCACCGTGTACATGTTCCTGCGCTGATCCCAGCGTTTGCAGGATCGGGCAATCCGGCCGGTCGTCGCCGTGGCAGGTTTTAGCCAGGCTAGCCAGCGTGTCGCGCATTTCGGTCAATTCCACGATGCGCTGGTTCAGTTCATCGACGTGGCTCATCGCGATCGTCTTCACGTCCGCGCTGGCACGGCCTGTATCCTGCCATAGCGACAGCAGGTCGCCGATCTGCTCCAGCGAAAACCCGAGGTTGCGCGCGCGCTTGATGAAACGCAGAGTATGCAGGTCGTTTTCGCCGTAGATGCGGTATCCGCTGACGGTGCGCGCAGTTTCGCGCACCAGGCCAATGCTCTCGTAGTAGCGGATCATTTTGGCGCTGACGCCGGATGCGGCAGCGGCTTGTCCGATATTCATTTCCCTTACTCCTTCGAAGGCTGCCAGCGGCGCAGCAGCAAGGCATTGCTGATCACGCTGACCGAGCTGAATGCCATCGCGGCGCCGGCCAGCAGGGGATTCAGCATGCCGAGGGCCGCCAGCGGAATCCCTGCCACATTGTAGATGAAGGCCCAGAACAGGTTTTGGCGGATCTTGCTGAAGGTGCGGTGCGAGATGTCGATGGCGTCGGCCACCAGCAGCGGCTCGCCGCGCATCAGCGTGATGCCGGCAGCGTTCATGGCAACGTCGGTGCCGGTGGCCATCGCGATGCCGACGTGCGCCGCAGCCAGCGCCGGCGCGTCGTTGATGCCGTCGCCGACCATGGCAACGCGCCTTCCCTCGGCCTTGAGCCGCGCAATGGCCGTGGTTTTGTCGGCCGGCAGGAGGTTGGCTTCCACGCTGCCAATGCCGATCGCCTGCGCTACCGCTTGCGCGCTGCCCTGGTTGTCGCCGGTCAGCATCACCGTCGCGATGCCGCGTGCGTGCAGGCGCTCCACCGCGGCGCGCGCATGTTGCTTGGGCTGGTCGGCGAAGGCGAGCAGGCCAAGCAGCTTGCCCCTTCCCGCGCCGGCTTCGGCCAGCCAGGAAATCGTGTGCCCCTGCGCTTCCAGTTCGACGGCTTGCAGCTGCAGAGGCGCCAGTTCGACGCCGCGCTCCGCCATCAGGCGTCCGCTGCCAAGCAGAAGGTCGAGGCCATCGACCTGCGCAGCCAGGCCCCGCCCCGCCAAAGTCGTCACTGCGCTTGCCGTCAGCGGCGCCAGCACGTCCCCGCCCGGTGCGGCTTCCGCGTCGAGGACGGCGCGTGCCAGCGCATGTTCGCTGCCGCGCTGGATCGCCGCCGAAAGCTGCAGTGCACGGCCGGCAGGCACGCCATGCGGCAGCAATTGCGCCAGCACCGGTTTGCCTTGCGTGAGCGTGCCGGTCTTGTCGAACACCACGGTATCGACCTGGCGCGCCATTTCCAGTGCCTCCGCGTCCTTGATCAGGATGCCGTGCCGCGCCGCGACGCCGGTACCGGCCATGATGGCTGCCGGCGTGGCCAGGCCAAGCGCACAGGGGCAGGCAATCACCATCACCACCACCGCATTGAGCACGGCCTGCTCGACATCGCCCGTGGCCAGCCACCAGCCCGCAAGCGTCAACAGCGCCAGCACCAGCACCACAGGAACGAACACCGCGGCAACCTTATCGACCAGCTTCTGCACCGGCGCCTTGGCTGACTGCGCATCTTCCACCAGGCGGATGATCCGCGACAGCATGGTCTCGGCCCCTGTCGCGCTTGTGCGCACCAGCAGCAAGCCTTCGCCATTGATTGCGCCACCGGTCACGCGGTCGCCAACGTGCTTGGCAACTGGCAGGCTTTCGCCGGTAATCAGGGATTCGTCAACGTGGCTGGCGCCATCCATCACCTCGCCGTCCACCGCCACCCGCTCGCCGGCGCGGATCACCACGATATCGCCCACCCGCACCTGGTCGATCGGCAGGTCGGCGTCCGATCCGCCCTCGCGCCGCACGCGCGCCGTCACCGGCCGCAAGTCCTGCAGCGCGCGGATGGCGGAAGCGGTTTGCCTCTTGGCCCGCGCTTCCAGCCACTTGCCCAGCAAGACCAGTGTCAACACCACTGCCGACGCTTCGAAATAGAGATGCATGCCCTGCCCTCGCGCCAGCGCCAGGTACACACTCAGGCCATACGCCGCGGAAGTGCCGAGCGCCACCAGCAGGTCCATATTGCCCGCGCGCGCTTTCACAGCCTTCCAGCCGGCGCGATAGAAGCGCGCGCCGAACACGAATTGCACCGGCGTCGCCAGCAGCCATTGCAGCCACGCCGGCATCATCAGGTGCACGCCAAGCCATTCGGCGACCATCGGCACCACCAGCGGCAGCGACAGTGCGGCGGACAGGATCACGGCCACGCCTTCGGGTATGCGCGGCGCGGAATCGGCAGCCGGCGCCGCCAGCTCGCTGGCGGCATAGCCAGCCTTGCCGATGGCCTGCTGCAGGGCGGAAAAGGCCACCGGCGAATCGGAATCGACGCGCGCGGTCTCGGTGGCCAGGTTGACGGCGGCATGCGCCACGCCCGGCACGGTCGCCAGCGCCTTTTCGACGCGGCGCACGCAGGATGCGCAACTCATGCCCTCAATACGGACGGTTTGCTGGAACTGACTCATGGGATACTCCTCGCCTATGTTCTGGCGACCAGTATCAAGTATCCCACGATGGGAAGGTCAAGCGCTATTTTGCACGGACCATCGTCAGCGCACTTCGCAGTCGACGGCGCGTTGCGCCCGGTTATCGACAGCACGCGGGCCTGCCGTCTGGCTGCTAAAGACGGGCGGCGGGTTGAACTGCATGCCCGGATTTTGCGGTACTATCACGGGCGGCAGCGTCATGTTCGGCGTAAAGCCGAACTGGCCGGCATTGAAAACCTGGGTTCCCGCAGGGTTGTTCAGGTGGACCATGCCATCCAGCACCTGCACATACAGTCCCGGCGCCCGCACCGTTTCCGCCCCCGGCAACTTGCCCGCCACCGGCACGATTTCCGCCACGAACAGCGTACCGCGGATGCCGATGGTGGCCGCCGGCGTTTTCAGCTCAAATTTCTCCCTGCTGCGCTTGCCCAGCAGGCCCGATGCCGCCCGCAAGCCCCCTTTGACGAGGTTGAACTGCGCCCGGTCAGCATCCTGCTTGCCGCTGTCGAAGCTGAAATTCTCGATCGTCAGCGTGCTGCCTGGCCGCAGCGTAATTTCACTATTGTCAATAAAACGCAGCAAGGCATAGGTATTTTTCTCGGTCACCAGCGTATCGCCATTCTCGACCTCGGATTTGATGGCAAGCACCTTCACCGTGCCATCGGTCTTGCGGGCCATCAGCGGACCGCTCAACTGGACCACGGTCCCCGCTACCGGCGCCGCCAGCGCCAGCGCGGACAGCAGCCACAGTAACGCCAGCAGCAACCCCTTAGTTGCAGTACATTTTTGTAGCGGGTTCATTCTTTTTCGCTCCGGTGGTTTTGTCCTGGGCCAGCTTGTCGCCTTTATCGCCCTTCTTCGCCTGTTTGTCTTTGCCTTCGTCCGGCGAAACGGCTACCGACACCTCGCCCGGCGCTGCGGCGGTACTATTGATGACCTGGATGGTCTGGCTGATCGCTTGCTGCACGGGGTTGGTGGGTTGCGCTTCGGTGGGCGGCAGCACGAGCTGGCAGCCGGGCAGGCTGGGGTCCAACTGGCATTGATCGACCGAAGTCGGCGGCTGCACGGGCGGCGTCACGATGGTGCCATTGACGCCGATACTGCCGCCCGGCGCCTGCACCGTTCCAGCCACATAGTTGACGTCTGAACCGGCAGCCAGCTTGACATTGCCCGTGTTACTTTTCACCAGAGCGCCGCTGGCAATTGTCAGGTCGTCGGCATCGCTGCCTGTGCCCGCCGCTTCCAGCAGGATGTCACCGGAATTGGACAGCACGCTGCCGAAAATGCTGAGCGGGCTATGTGCCGTCAGCCGGATATTGCCGGTGTCGCTGCTCACGCCCCCGCCGGACGCCAAGGTCAGCGCGCCGTAGTTGTCGAGTACGATCTCGCCGCTGTTGCCGGAAGCGAGTTTCAGCTGCAACAGCGAAAGCGGGGCCGGTTTGCCGGCATTATTGCTGATGTAGATCGGCGCCGCGCCGCTGGTGGCAGTGCTTTCCGCATCCAGCTCCGCGACAAAGGTCTGCAGCGCTGCCGCCGCGGTCCCGATATTGGCGCCCGCTTTCGCCACCAGCTTGCTGGCCCGGATCGCCGCGCCGTCCGTGGCCAGGGCGCCATCGGAACGCAGCGTCGCCGTGCCGGCAACCTGGATGCCATTGATGTCGTAGCCGCTGCCCCCGGCACTATTGCCGCCCTGCAGGCGCACCACCGAGAGCGCCTGGTTGCTGCGGAAGTCAAGGTTGCCGCTGCTGACCACCGCGGCCAGGCGGGCCACCTGGTTGCCACTGTGGTCCAGCTGGACGCCGGCTCCGGCATCGATGCCAAGTTCCTGTACCTTCAGGGCCGCTGCCGCATTGGCGGTATCCTGCGTAATGCCGGCGGTGGTAATCAGGCCCAGGCGCATGGTCAGCGCATTCAGGTTGGCGGCGCCGCCGATTTGGATGGCGCCGGCGCCCCAACCCGGGTGCCCCCCTGTGCCGCTATCCGCGCCGGTGCCGCTGGTCGCGGTGCCAGGCTTGGTCCCGGGGATGGGCGCATCGCTGCCGTCGTCGCGATTGCCAATACCCAAGGTACCGGCGGCGATCCTGTTCAACTGGGTCAGCGACAAACAAGCCGTGCCGCAGGCGGCGCCGATGGTGATGCTGTAGCCGGGCGTGGCCGGCGTCAGCGAGGCCAGGCTGGCCGTCACATCGGCCGTGAAATCCATGGCATCGGCATTCAGGTGCACCACGTCCGCCTGCAACGGCGCTGCCACCTGGAGCGAGCCGGAACGCGCCTCCAGTTCCAGTTCCCTGCCGGGCAAGCTGACCGCCCCGCCAACTTTCATGCCGCTGGCAGCGGTGATGAACAGGCGCGGCGTCTTCAGCGACGCCAGGCCGGCGCCGCTCAGGTGCGTGTTGGGCGTGCCGCTTGGCCGGTCGCCGCCAAGTTCGACGGTGCCGGCACTGTCAATCCCGATCATCTCGGCTGCCATGCCAGTGCCGGCAGCCCCGCTCAGCACCACGGAGCCGCCGCGCAGCTTGATGCTCTGGGCGCTGACCATGGCAGTATTGCTCAAGGTACCGCCCGCCTCTGCCCCCAGGCCTGCGCCCGCCGGCAGCTTGACTGACCCGATCAGGTCGACATTGCCGCCGGTCTGCAGTACAAGCGACTTGAGCAGGCTGGAGCCGGACAGGTCCAATTGATTGGCCGTGATATGGCTGGCATTGGGGACCGGATTGCCGTTCGGATCGAGGAAGCCGCCGCCGACCAGCAGGTTGGGCGCCGACAACCGGCCCAGGTCGGCATTGCCCACCACCAGCCCGCCGCTATCCGATGTGGGCGTGCCTCCCACGGTGATGGTCCCGCCGCCCAGGCTGGAAACGCGGATGCTGTTGCTAGCGCTGGTCTGGCCCGCCAGGCTCATGGCGTTCGCCTCCAGGCCGACGTCGGTGGCATTCACCTGCGCACCAACTTCGCTGGCCAGGCTGCCGTTATTGGCGCGCAACAGCATCGGCCCACCGCTGACCATTGCGGTAGGCGCCAGCCGCAGCGAGCCGCCTTCCAGTTGCACCGGCTTGCCATTGCCATTCACCGCACCGCTGACTACCAGGGTGCCGAGGGCTGCCACGTGCAGGTTGCCAAAACCGCCAGTGCTGGCACTATCTGCCTGGCTCACCGCCTGGACCTCGAGCGAACCGCTGTCGAAGTAATTCAGGTTGCCAACGCCCTGGGCGCGCAGGATGTTGACCTGGTTGTTGCCGCCGGACAGGTTGACCTGCCCGCTCCCGTCCAGGGTCAGGCTGGCGGCACGCAAAGGCATGCCGTACTCTTGGTTCAGGCTGCTAGCCTTGAGGCTCAGGTTGCCGGACGTCTGCACCCCGGTCAGGCCATTCCCATACGTGAGGTTCAGGTTGCCCACGTTATTGAAGCTGATGTCGCCCGTCGCCATCGCGGCAAGCCCCATCACCTGGTTGGGGCCCGTCAGCGCCACCGACCCTGCGTTAACCAGCAGGACCGGCGCTGTGATGGAACCGTTGCCTGCAAGGGCGCCGCTGGTTTGCAGGGAAACGCCGGAGCGCGGCTTCAGCGCACCGTTGACCGCAATGGCGTTGCTGGCCAGGGTCAGCATCGCATTGCCGGCATTGCTGGCTGCCAGGTCCAGCAAGCCATCAATGCTGAGTGTGCCGTAATGCTGGCCGAAGCCGATATTCAGGTTTTGCGTATTGATGGCGGAAAGCTCCGCACCGTCCAGCGCCAGCACGCCAGGCGTACCGTCGCTCGCCTCGCCCACCTTGATGGCCGTGGTCAGGCTGTACGGATTTAACGACACGCTGTTGGCCGCTTGCACCTGGGCACCGCTGGCGATGCGCATGCTGTCGGCTTTCCAGCGCTGCTCCTGCCCCGCCACCAGGACACCCGGGCCGACGTCGATTTCAGCACCGCTCAATTCGATGGCGCCCATGCCGGTCTCAAGGCCCGCCGTCAGCTTGACGGCGCCGCTGCCGCTGGCCGTGCCCGATGCCGGGTCGTTTGCCTGCAAGCGCAGCATGCCGCCATTGGTCGCCAGCCGGCCCTTGACCATGATATGGTTGCCGGCCTGGGCCAGCAGGCCGACGCCCGGGGCGGCAATGGCAACCGGATCAACAAAGGTGATGTCATGTTTGGCCTGCAAGGTGACGTCGGCAGTCGCGCCATTCAGCAAGGCTGTGGCCAGTTCGGTGACGCCGCTGGGATTGCCCGCGTTGAAATTCGCCACGTCGGTCAGGGTGGCAGGCACGCCTGGCACCACCTTCACTTCGATATCATAGGGATCGAGCAGCCACTGGCCAAGCCGCCCCTGCACGGCGCCGGCGTCGACACGCAGGCCGCCCAGCTCCAGCTGGCGCGCCGATGTTTCCACCAGCCCGCCGTCGCCGCCTTGCCTGCCGCCGCGGGCGGAAATGCTGCCATGCACGCGCGCGGTCTCGTCGGCCCAGACCACCACCTTGCCGCCCCTTCCGCTGCTGCCGGCGTCGGCCGCCAGCACCGCATCCCTGCCCACGTAGACCTGGCGTGCATTCGGCACCTGCGGGTTGGCGCCACGGTAATCACCGCCGACCAGCACGCTGCCGCCGCCTTCCTCGCCGCTGGCATCGACCCGCGCATCGCCCGTCAGGCCGACTTGCTGCCCCAGTATGGCAATTTCGCCGCCGCGCGCCGTGGTGCGGCTGCCGCCTTCCAGCATCGTGCTGCCGCTGGCGCGCAGCAGCACCTGGCCCTGCGCGCCACGCACGGCGCTGTCGGCGCTGACGGTGCCGCGCTGCTTGACCAGCGCGCCGAAGATGCCGACACGGCCACCTTGCGCCACCAACTGGCCCAGGTTCAGCGCCTGGTCGGCAGGCGCCGATACCACCACCTGCAGCGCCGGGTTGGCGCTATCCACCAGTTGCACGCTATGGCCAGCGGCCAGCATGACCGCCCCTCCCGGCGACTGGATGATGCCGCTGTTCTCCACCTGCGGCGCCACCAGGTAGACCTGCCCACCATGCGGCGTGGCGATCTGGCCCTGGTTCTCCACCTTGCCGGCGCCCGCAGCACCCGTGAAACGCATGCGCCCGGCAAGGAAATCAGCATCGGACAAGGCCAGGCTCGACGCCACCAGCCCTTGCACGTCGATGCGCGCGCCCTGCCCGAACAACACGCCGTTCGGGTTGAGCAGGTAGACCTGGCCGTTCGACTGCAGACTGCCCAGGATGCGGCTGGGATCCTGTCCGCTGATCCGGTTCAGCACCTTGCTATCGGCGCCCTGCTGCAGGAAACGCGTCACCTCGTCGGCGCCGATCGAGAAGCTTTGCCAGTTGATGATGGTGTTCGGCGCATTGGCCACGGTGAAGACATTGCCCTGCTGGCTGAAGCTGGCTTGGCCCGCCACCACCCTGGGCGCCACTGGATTGGCTTGCGCGCTGCCGAAACAGGCGGCAATCGCCAGGCCCAGCAGCTTGCGCTGCAACGTGCTGTGCTTGCTGTGCTTCATGATGATGTCCTCAATAAGCAAGACCGATGCGCAGGTGCAGCCTGCTGCTGCCGTCGCGCCCGGTGGGGCCGCCTTGTACCACATGGCCATAATCGAGTTGCAGGTTGGCCTGGCTGCCCAGCAGCAGGCGCAGGCCGAGCCCCGTGCTGGCCACGCTGGCTGACGTCAGCTCGCCCGGCAACGCATCGTTGCGCCGCACGTGGGCACGGTCGTGGAAGGCCAGCAACCGGCATTGCCAGCGCTCGCCGCACAAGTTGGGTGTGTACAGTTCCAGGTTGACGCCTGCCCCCTTGTCGTTGGCAATTTCGCGCTCGGGCAGGCCGCGCACCGAAGCCGCGCCCCCGGCGCCGAATTGTTCGCCCGGCACCAGGGCGTCAGCGCTGTACTGGCCATTGAAGATGGCACGCCATTGCCAGTCCTGCGGCAGCAGGCGGCTGACGCTGGCGCCCAGCCGCACGATGGTGTAATCGTCGGGCGCCCCGGCGCGTGCCCGGTTGAAGTCGTCCTGGCCGCCGCGCTTGCCGCCTGGCACATTGCGCAGCAGGGTCAGCGACAGGCCGCTGTCGCCCTGCGCTGAACTCCAGTTGCCCAGGTAGCCAACGCTGAGCGGGCGCACAGTCACGTCGTTGCCCAGCTCCTGTCCCAGCAGCACCACGCTGTTGCGGAAGGCCTTCGACTCGGCACCGAACAATAGCCGCCCTTCGTAACCGGGCCTGCGCGCCAGGTAGCGGCTGTAGCGCAGGCCGAACACCGTGCCCTGCCCGCTTACCGCCACATTGAAGGCGCCCACGCCCACGGTGCCCGAGTCGACATTCGAATAGCTGGCGTACAGGTCCAGCGTATCGCCCAGCTGATACAGCGGAATGTGGTAGCCCAGGCCATAGACCTTGACCCGCCCCGGCTCTTCCGCCGAAGTGGTGTACTGCAGGCTGGCCACATGGTCGAGCCCGAATAGGTTGGCATGCTGCAGCCCCACGCCGATGCGCGCGCGGCCGGTCTGCTCCGTACCGCTATTGTCGGCATTCAGCAAAACCTTCCATGGCCGCTCGTCGGCGACTTCCAGCATGGCGTCCACTTCGTCATCGCGCCCCCCGCTTTGCAGCTTCATGGTGACCTGGCGCGCCGGATGCTCGTTGGCCAGCTTCAATGCCGCCGAGATCGCCTCCATATCCGGTACCTGGCCTTCGCGCAACGGCGGCAGCGCACGCCGCACATTGGCCTCGTCGACATAACGCTGGCCGTGCACCCGGACCTGGCCGATGCGCGTCTGAACCACGTCCAGCCGCACCACGCCGCGCGCCAGTTCCTGCTCGGGCAGCGTAACCGCGACCAGCGCGTAACCGGCAGCATGGTAGGCGGCAGTCAGGGCTTCCAGCGCCTGTTGCACATCGCCGAAATCGCGCCCGCGGCCGGTGAATGGCGCCAGCACGCGCGCCACCTGCTCCGGCGGCAGCAGTGTATTGCCGCGCACATCGTACCGCTCGATATCGAATCGAACGATGCCGGGGTCGGGGACAGGATCAGGCGCGGGAGCAGAAGAAGCCGCAGTGCAAAGGGTGACAGCAAACAGGAACGCGAGGCGTCGTTTCATATTTTCTGTTCAGGGTAAAGGTGGGCAGCAGCCATTGTCGCGCGTTGCGGCGCGAAAATCGCTGCTTGCAAATGGCGAGGAAGTCGGAACGCGGGGGACTGATGTTTTTTCGCAAATGGACAGGCTGGCGCCAGCTCACCATGCATAGCCGTAGCGCAGCGTCACGCGGCTGCGCGCATCGTCAGGCATGATGTCGGAACGCACCACCCGCCCCAGGTCCAGCTGCATGCTGGAATGCCTGTCCAGTTTCATGCGTACGCCGATGCCGGCGCTGCCCACGTTGCGGCTGCGCAGCTGGCCGTTCGACGCCCGGTTGTAGCGCAGCGCATTGCGGTCGTAATACAGCAGTGCGCGGCAATGGCGTCCGGCGCCCAGGCACAGGTCCGGGGAATACAGTTCGACATTGCTGCCCAGGCCGCCATCGCGGATGGTGTCCCGGTTTGCCATCAGGCGCAGCGCGGTCATCGGCGCCGGCGCCAGGCTGTCCAGCAGCGCGACGTCGCCGGGGCTGTACTGGGTGTTGACGCTGGCTCGCACCAGGAAGTCGCGCGGCAGCGCCTGGGTCAGCGAAGCAGCCAGGCGCATGGTCGGCATGCTGCCAGGCAGGCCGGGCAAATTCGACTGCGGATAGCTGGTGGCGGAGAAATCAAAGGCAGGCGCGTTGCGGTCGCGGTCGCGTTCGGTGCTGGGCGGTGCGGCCAGCGCACCGGTGCAGGCGGCCAGGGCCAGGATCGACACAAGGCAAGGCTTCATGATGGTTCTCCCGGCATGCAATTGCCTGGCAAACGAGCAACTCTTGTTACCTTCAGTTTAGGACATAAAGGCCTTAACCACAGCCTCATTGTACGCCTGGCGGTGCGCACGCACAGTTGAGTGTTGCTTATTTGCTGTCGAAATTTGTGACGCCATCCCAGCCTGGTCCGGGCGGCTGCAAGCGGTAGTGCGCGATGCGTTCAAGGTAGAGGGAATACAAGGTGGCATGCGGGGCTGCCGCAGCCAGCGGCGCCAGCGCGTCGTGGGCCGCCTGCCACTGCTGGGCGCGCACCAGGGCCAGCACTTCATGCCAACGTTCCAGTTCGGCGCGCACCGCGGCGCCCTGCCCGCCTTCCAGCCCGAGCGGCTCGAAGATGGCCACAGGCTCCAGCTTGCCCTTCA
The DNA here is from genome assembly GCF_049913245.1 of Pseudoduganella sp. R-32. NCBI lineage: Bacteria > Pseudomonadati > Pseudomonadota > Betaproteobacteria > Burkholderiales > Oxalobacteraceae > Pseudoduganella > Pseudoduganella sp. R-32. Next base: position 5,325,194 of record NZ_CP183987.1, read on the forward strand.
CCCGCACCAGGTCCAGTTCGCGCCAGGCGAATCCGGGCGCCGCCGCACGCGTTGCGGCGCCGACGACAATTCCCGCCCCGTACACCTTGGTGATGCCCTCCAGCCGCGATGCCAGGTTGACCGCATCGCCCATCACCGTATAGGCGCGGCGGATGCGCGACCCCATGTCGCCCACGTGCATCGGCCCGGTATTGATGCCGATGCCGATGCGCAACGCCGGCCAGCCGCGCTGCTCGAATTCCACGCTCAGGCGCCGGGCGCTGGCCTGCATCTCGAGGGCCGTTGCCACCGCCCGCGCGGCGTGGTCGGCGCAAGCCAGCGGCGCCCCCCAGAACGCCATCACCGCATCGCCAATATATTTGTCGAGGGTGCCGCGGTGGCGGTCGCGGATCTCTTCCGACATGGCCGTCAGGTAGCGGTTGATGTATTCGCGCAGTTCCTGCGGCGACAGGCTCTCGGCAATAGTGGTGAAGCCGCGCACGTCGACGAACATCACGCTCAGTTCGCGGCTGGCCCCTTCCATGCTGTAGGCCGCCGGGTTTTCCGCCATTTCCGCCACCAGTTCCGGCGCGACATATTCGCCAAAGCGCGACACCAGGGCACGCCCGCGGCGCACCTCGAAGAAATAGCCCCAAGCCAGGTTCAGCACGAACAGCCCGATCCCCAGCAGCAGCAAGGTGGCCATATTGAGCACGGCGTCGTAGCGGCGGTACAGCAGGAAGTTCAGCGCCACCGTCCCGGCCAGCGCCGCCAGCGACAGCAGGATGCCCCAGGCCGGCGCCAGCACCGGCAAGGCCAGCGCCAGCAGCCCGCCCAGCACCAGGGCTTGCAGGACTTCGATCTGGGTGGCCACGTCGGGCCGCTGCTTGAAACTGTCATCCAGGATCGACTTGACCAGGTTGGCATGGATTTCCACCCCCGGGTACTCGGCATTCACCGGCGTTGCGCGCAAGTCGTTCAAGCCCGGTGCGCTGGTCCCGACCAGCACGATGGCCCCGGCCAGCAGGTCCGGCCTGGCGCGCCCGGCCAGCACGTCGGCTGCCGGCACATAGCGGAAGGCGCCGCCGGCCGGCCCGCCGCGCCCGCGGAATTGCACGGTGTTGGCCAGGGCCTCCCCGACCGGGATGCGCAATTGTCCTTCGCGGTGGAACAGGGCGATGGCATCCAGGCCGCCGGCCTGGCGCTCGGCGGCACTGAGCGTATCGACCGTGCCCTGCCACAGCGGCGCAATGGCGCGCCCGCCCAGTGCGGCCGACACCGTGGCCAGCGCCAAGGTCGGGTAATAGCCGTCGCCGATGCGCTGCAGCAGCGCCGAGGAGCGCACCAGGCCGTCGCTGTCGACCAGAGCGGTGAAGATGCCGGCGCCCTGCGCCGCCTCCTGCAGCCGCGCGATATTGGCTTCGTAGCCCTGGGCCGTGTAAGCATCCAGCGTACGCCCGTTCAGGCTCTCGACCGTGAAAGCCGGCGCCGGCAGCACGCCCTTGCGCTGGCTGCCCGACAGGCTGTAGCCCAGCACCACCGGCTGGCCGCGCATGGCTGCCGCCAGCCGGCCGTCGTAATCGAGCTGCGGCTGCAAGCCCGCCAGTGCGCGCGCCAGCCCCGGCACCGCGTGCAATTCACCTTGCGCCAGCTGCTCCAGCACGCCATAGCCGGAACTGGTATCGGGCTCAGGGAAGGAAATATCAAAGCCCACCGCTGCCGCCTGATAAGGACCGGTCAATTGTTCGACCAGGCGCGCGATCTTGTCGCGGCTCCAGGGAAAGCGCCCCACTTCGGCCAGGCTGCGCTCGTCGATATCGACGATCACGATGCGCGGGTCCAGTTCAGGCTTTTCCAGCCGCATGCGCAGCCCGGCAAAGAAGCTGTCCATGCGCGCCAGCGATTCCGACGGCAGCACCTGCACCAGTTGCAGCACCGCCAGCGCCGTGAGCAGTAGCCCCAGCAGCCAGCGCGCGCCGTAGCGCTGCAACAGCTTGCGCATCACGGGCGGTACCCTGGGATGCGCGTTTCATCGACCGCGTCAACCTGGCGCGGGTCCATGTATTGCCTTGCAAATTCCAGGTAAACCTTGCGGCGGATGAAGATGTCGAACAGGTCGGGATCGATATGCCCGTTCAGGCTGAACTTGCCGAGGATCTCCAGCGATTCGGACAGCATCTTGCCTTTCTTGTAGGGCCGGTCGCGCGCGGTCAGCGCCTCGAAAATATCGGCGATCGCCATCACCCGCGCCGGCACCGACATCTGCTCGCGCACCAGCCCGCGCGGATAGCCCTTGCCGTCCATCCGTTCGTGGTGGCCGCCCGCATATTCCGGCACCTGCTGCAGGTGGTGCGGCCAGGGCAGCGATTCCAGCATGCGCACCGTGACCACGATGTGGTTGTTGATCACCTTGCGCTCGGCTTCGGTCAGGGTGCCGAAGCGGATGGTCAGGTTTTCCACCTCGTCTTCGCTGAGCAGGGCATGCTCCTGTCCGTCCGGCCCCATCCAGCGCCGCTGCGCGATCTCACGCACGCGCTGCTGCTCCTGCGGCGCCATGCCCTCTCCGCCGATATTGGCAAGGCGCAGGAAGTCCCGTTCGGCGCGCAAGCCGGCCTGCTCCGCCGCCAGCGCCGCCTGCAACGCAGAGCGCTCGCCGCCGGCCAGCTCGGCGCGCAGCGCACGCAGTTCTGCGTCGCGCAGCAGCACCTCAAAGCGGGTGTCGAGCAGGCCGATGCGGTCGTAAATGGTTTGCAGCTTGGTGGCCTTGTCCACCACGTGCACCGGGGTCGTGATCTTGCCGCAATCGTGCAGCAGGCCGGCCAGCCAAAGCTGCTTGCGCTCGCCCTCGGACAGGCGGAAGCCGGCCAGCGGGCCGCTATCGGCGGCGTGCGCGGCGTCGGCCAGCATCATGGTCAATACCGGCACCAGCTGGCAATGGCGCCCGGTGTACGGCGACTTTTCGTCGATGCCGATGTTGATCAGGTTGACCAGTGCTTCCAGCAGTTGCTCCAGCTGGGCCACCAATTGTTGCTTGGTCAGCGCTACGGCCGCCTGCGCCGCCAGCGCCTCGATGAAGCGCTGGTCGGTGGCGCTGAACACGCCGTCGGCGTTGCGCGCGTTGACCAGTTGCAGCACGCCCAGCAACTGGCCTTCATGATTGCGCATCGGCACCGTCAGGATCGAGCGGGTGCGGTAGGCAAAGCGCTGGTCGAACTGGCGCATGCCGGAAAAATTGAATTCGCTGGCCTGGTAGACATCGTCGATATTCACCGCGCAACCCTGGTTGGCGGCGTAGGCCGCCACCGAATCGAGCTTGGGCGCTCCCTGCGCATCGACCAACGGCACTGGCGCGATATCGATGGCAGCGCCGCTGCTGCCGCCCAGGTGCAGGCCCAGCGTGTCGTTGACGGTGATATGGAAATGCAGCTTGCTGCGGCTGGCGTCGGGACGGTACAGGGTGCCGCCGTCGGCATGGGTCAGGTGCTTGGCCGCCAGCAGGATGCGCTCGAGCAGCACGCCGGTATCCTGCCCGTCGCCAAGGGCGACGCTCAGTTCGGTCAGCTGCTCCAGCCGAGCCGCTATCTGGGTCGGGGTCAAGTCTTCCATGAGGCAAGTGTATCCCTGCCGCGCCGGCGCACACAAGAAACTGCCGATGCCGGGCAAAAAAACGCTATCATCCCCTTGTCAATTCGACCATGGGACCCGTGATGAAATTCAAGTTCTGGGGCGTGCGCGGCTCCATCCCGGCGCCCGGGCCTCGTACGGTGCGCTACGGCGGCAACACCACTTGCATTGAAGTACGCAGCGACGACGGCACCCTGATCGTGCTGGACGCCGGCACCGGCCTGTTTCCGCTGGCGCAATCCCTGCTGGCCGATGCCAGGCGCCCGATCGAAGCCAACCTGTTCATCAGCCATAGCCACTGGGACCACATCCACGGACTGCCCTTCTTCTCTCCCTTGTTCCTGAAAGACAGCCGGGTGCGCCTGCACGGCGCCGGCGACCCGGCCAGCGGCAAGGGCATCGAGCACGTGATGGGGGTCCAGCTGCAGTACAGCTACTTCCCGGTCGGCGAAGCGCAGATGGGCGCAACCATCGAGTACCGCACGCTGGAGCCGGGCGATGCGGTCGAGGTAGGCGATGCCCGCGTGCGCCACGCGCTGATGAACCACCCGGTGACGGACCTTGGCTACCGCATCGAGTGCAACGGCAAGTCGCTGTTCTTCACCGGCGACCACGAGCCGCCCGGCAGCGCCGAACACGTAGCCGCCATCGATGCCATGGTGCAGGGCGTCGATGCGCTGATTGCCGACTGCTCCTACACGCGCGAGGAATATCCGTCCAAAGTAGGCTGGGGCCACGGCACTTTCGACAGCGCCCTGGCGCTGGCCCTGCGCTGCGGCGTGCGCCGCCTGTACTGCACCCACCACGAACCGACCCGCAGCGACGACGAGTTGGAAGCCGTTTTCGCCGACGCCATGGCGCGCCACGCCGGGCAACTGGACGGCCTGCAAGTGTTCCTCGCCTACGAGGGACTGGAAGTCAACCTTTGAGCCCGCAAGCATGAGCGAAACCGACCAACTGCCTGATACCAGTTCCAGCGCCGAAACCGAACGCCGCCTGGCCTTCTTCCGCAAGCTGCAAGCCGTCACCACCAAGATCCACGCCACCAGCAACCTGGACGAAATCATGCTCGACCTGGGCATGGAGTTCTGCGACCTGTTCGAATGCGACCGCTTCACCCTGTATGCGATGAACGACGAGAAGAACTATATCGTCTCCAAGGTGAAGACCGGCATGACCAGCTTCCGCGACCTCAAGCTGGCCATCAACGCTTCCAGCATTGCCGGCTACGTCGCCATGACGCGCCAGACGCTGAACATCCGCGACGTCTATGACGCCGACGAATTGCGCCGCATTTCGCCCGAATTGCACTTCCAGCAGGGCGTCGACCAGCGCACCGGCTACCGCACGCGCCAGATGCTGGTGGCGCCGCTGGTGGCGATGGCCCATGACCGCCTGCTGGGCGTGGTCCAGTTCATCAATACGCGCAACGGCCAGCCCTTCTCCTCCATCGCGCTGGAAGGCGTGCGCCAATTGGGCGACACCCTGGCCGTGGCCTTCAGCCAGCGCCTGAAACCGGCCCCGCTGCCGCGCACCCGCTACGATGCGCTGGTGGCCGACAGCGTGCTGTCGGCGCAGGAACTGGAGCAAGCCCTGCGCACCGCGCGCGAGAAGGAAGCCGATGTGGAAGCGGTGCTGGTGCAGGACTTCCACGTCAAGCCCGCAGTCCTCGGCGCGGCACTGTCCAAGTACTACACCATCCCGTACGAGCCGGCGCGGCCCGACCGCGTGCGGCCGGTCGACTTGCTGAAAAAGCTTCCGCTGCAATACCTCGAGGAGTCGGGCTGGCTGCCACTGGAGGAGAACCGCGACGGCCTGCTGGTGCTGACCATCGACCCAGACCGCGTGATGCAGTCGCACATCGTCAACCAGGTGTTCCCGCGCGTGCACGTCAACTACCGCGTCACCACGCGCGCCGAATTCGCCCAGACCCTGGGGCAGTTCTTCGGCACCGGCGATGCCACCAGCGTGGGCGAACTGCTGTCCGGCATGGGCGAGGATGGCGACAGCGACGTCGAGGCGCCGCAGGAGGTATCGGAAGCGGTCGAGAACGAGCTGGTCAAGCTGCTCAACAAGATCATCGTCGACGCGCACCGCCAGGGCGTGTCGGACATCCATATCGAACCGCTGCCGGGCAAGGGCAAGACCGGCATCCGCTTCCGCAAGGACGGGGTGCTGGTGCCCTACATCGAAATCCCAGCCTCCTACCGGGCCGCCATGGTGGCGCGCATCAAGATCATGTGCGACCTCGATATTTCCGAGCGCCGCAAGCCGCAGGATGGCAAGATCAAATTCAAGAAATACGGCCCGCTCGACATCGAATTGCGGGTGGCCACCATCCCTTCGGCCGGCGGCGTCGAAGACGTGGTGATGCGTATCTTGGCGGCGGGCGAGCCGATCCCGCTCGACAAGCTGGGCGTGCTGCCGGCCAACCTGGACCGCCTGCGCGCCACGGTGGAAAAGCCCTACGGCCTGTTCTTCGTATGCGGCCCGACCGGTTCCGGCAAGACCACCACCCTGCACTCGGTGCTGAACTACCTGAACACGCCCGAAACCAAGATCTGGACCGCGGAAGACCCGGTGGAGATCACGCAGAAAGGCTTGCGCCAGGTGCAGGTCAACCGCAAGGCCGGCCTGGAATTTTCCACCGTGATGCGCGCCTTCCTGCGCGCCGACCCGGACATCATTATGGTCGGCGAGATGCGCGACAAGGAAACCGTCAGCATGGGCATCGAAGCTTCGCTGACCGGCCACCTGGTGTTCTCCACCCTGCACACCAACAGCGCGCCGGAATCGGTGGTGCGCCTGCTCGACATGGGCATGGACCCGTTCAATTTCGCCGATGCGCTGCTCGGCATCCTGGCGCAGCGCCTGGCCAAGCGCTTGTGCGGCAATTGCAAGGAGGCTTACCAGCCGGGCGAAGCGGAACTCGACCTGCTGCTGTCTGAATACTGCGAAGAACTGCAGAACACTTCCGCGTTCCAGCGTGACGCGCTGGCCGCGCGCCAGCAGGTAGTGGCAGGCTGGCGCGAGCGCTATGCCGACGCCGAAGGCCGCTTCACGCTATACCGGCCGGTCGGCTGCGAACAGTGCAACAAGGGCTACCGCGGCCGCGTCGGCCTGCACGAATTGATGATCGGCACCGACCGCGTGAAAAAGCTGCTGCAGGAGCATGCGCGCGTCGCGCAGTTGCTGGCGGCCGCGCTGGAAGACGGCATGCTGACTTTGAAAATGGACGGGATCGAAAAGGTCCTGCTGGGTATTACCGATATCAAGGCCGTGCGCCAGGTGTGCATCAAATGATCTCCCACATCTTCCTGGGTGCCGCCGATTTCGAGGCAGCCTTCCGCTTCCATGGCGCCGTGATGGCGGCCTTGGGCCACAAGCTGCGCTTCCGCGACGATACGCGGCCCTGGGCCGGCTGGCAGCCGGCAGAAGGCGGCCGTCCGCTATTCCTGGTCGGCCGCCCGTTCGACGGCCAAGCGGCAGGCGCCGGCAACGGCCAGATGGTGGCCCTGGCGGCGCCATCGCGAGCGGTCGTCGACGCCGCCTACGCCGCGGCGCTGGCCCATGGCGGCAGCTGCGAAGGGCCGCCCGGCCTGCGACCGCACTACCATCCCGACTATTACGGCGCCTACTTCCGCGACCCGCACGGCAACAAGCTGTGCGTGGTCTGCCACGACCCGGCCTAAAGCGTGCGGCCGCGGTCGCCGGTGATCGCCTGCAGCGTGCCATCCAGTTTCGCTGTCAACACCAGCGCATCCGCCTCGCCCGGCAGCAGCTTGTACATGAAAGTCGTCGCGCCAAGGCGCCCGTCCGGCATGGTAGCGAATTGCGGGATCTCGCCGCAGCGCTCATAGCCAAGCTTCAGGTACATGCCTTCCGCCGGTTCACCGCTGCAGGTGTCGAGCACGATCAGCGTGCGGCCCAGGGCACGCGCTGTCGCCTCCGCGTGACGCACCAACGCCTGCGCCACGCCTTGGCGGCGGGCGCGCGGGTGCACCAGCATCTTGGACAGTTCTGCGCGGTGGCGGCTGTTCGGCATGGCGGCCAGCACCAGTTGCAGCGTACCGTCGATCCGCCCGTCCGCGCCGCGCACGATGAACAGCCGGCGCTCGCCGCGCCCCACGGCGTCATGCAGGCCAAGCCAGAACGCCCGCGCCTCCTCGCGCGGGCATGGCAGTTCGAATCCTACGCTGGCGCCGGCCAGCACGCAGGCACGCAGCACTTCCGCCAATTGATCGGCGTGCGCCAGCACTCCGGCGCCATCCAGTTGTTCTATGGTTCGCATATCGCAATCAGGTAATGGGCCTGGTCCGGCCCGGGACAGGAAAAACGCGTCGCACCATGCAGGTGGAAGCGCAGGCAATCGCCCGGCTGCAGCCGGTGCAGGCTGCCGTCGATGGTGTAGTCCAGCACCCCCGACAGCATCCACATATGCTGCTCCAGGCCATTCACCGGCGGCTGCGCGTATTCGATCACGGCGCCGGGCGGCAGCCGTCCTTCGATCATCTCCGCCCGGAAGCCGCGCGCCGGCGGCGACACCATGCGGCGCACGAATCCGGTGGCCGGATCGTGCCACTCGGCCTGCTCGGCGCGGCGGATCAACTGCACCGGCGCCTGCTCCACTTCCGCGATCAGGCGCGACATCGGCATGCCGTAAACAGCGCACAGCTTGCCCAGCATTTCCGCCGTCGGGCTGGTTTCGCCGCGCTCCAGGCGCGACAAGGTAGCGCGGCTGATGCCGCTCTGCGCAGCCAGTTCCTCCAGCGACAGCATGCGCTCTTCGCGCAAGCCGGCCAGGCGCCGCACCAGGCGGTCTTCGAATGAATTTCCCATAATTGAGAATATATCCCAATTTTGAGAATTTGTGAGCAAAATAAAAGGGCGCCGCAGCGCCCCTTCGGGAATTACATGATGTGCTTGCCGACCCACCATGCCACCGCCGCCACGAAGGCGGAAGCAGGAATGGTAAAGATCCAGGCCCACACGATATTTCCTGCCACGCCCCAGCGCACGGCCGACATCTTCTGCGCCGAACCCACGCCGACGATCGCGCCGGTGATGGTGTGGGTGGTGGAGACGGGAACGCCCCAGAAGGACGCCATCAGCAGGGTGATCGCACCGCCGGTTTCGGCGCAGAAGCCGCCCACCGGTTTCAGCTTGGTGATCTTCTGGCCCATGGTCTTGACGATACGCCAGCCGCCGAACAGCGTGCCGAACGAGATCGCGCCGTAGCAGGCCACGATGACCCACACCGGCGGCGCCGCGTCGCCGGCAGCCACATGGCCGGAAGCGATCAGCAGCATCCAGATGATGCCCATGGTCTTCTGCGCGTCGTTGCCGCCGTGGCCCAGCGAGTAGCCGGCCGCGGACAGCAGCTGCAGCCGGCGGAACCAGCCGTCAACTTTGCGCGGGGTCGATTTCACAAAGACCCACGACACGATCAGCATGATCAGCGAACCAAGCACGAAGCCCAGCAGCGGCGCCACGACGATGAACACCACGGTCTTGATCAAGCCGCCGGAGATCAGCGCGCCGGTACCGGACTTGGCCACCGCTGCGCCCACCAGGCCGCCGATCAGGGCGTGCGAGGACGAGGATGGAATGCCGTAGTACCAGGTGATCACGTTCCAGACGATCGCCCCTATCAGCGCGCCGAAGATGACGTAATGGTCGATCACCGAGGGTTCGATGGTTCCCTTGCCGATGGTGGTCGCCACTTTCAGGCCGACCACGAATATCGCGATGAAGTTGAAAAAGGCAGCCATCATCACGGCGGTCTGCGGTTTCAGCACGCCGGTGGACACCACCGTGGCGATCGCATTCGCGGCGTCGTGGAAGCCGTTCATGAAGTCGAACACCAGTGCGAGGAAGACCAGTGCCCCCAGCGCCCAGATGCTAATTTCGAGGTTGCTCATGAAATGATCTTTTTAATTATGCGTTTTCGACGATGATGCCTTCGATGATGTTGGCAACATCTTCGCAGCGGTCGGTGACGGTTTCCAGGATCTCGTAGATAGCCTTCATCTTGATCAGGTTGCGCACGTCCGGTTCGTCGCGGAACAGCTTGGACATGGCAGCGCGCATCACGTGGTCGGCGTCCGATTCCAGGCGGTCGATCTCTTCGCAGATGCCGACGATCCGGGACGCATTGTCCATGTTCGACAGCAGGGCCACGGCATCCTTCACCTTTTCGGTGCAGGCCAGGACCAGTTCGGCCAGGCGCTTGGCTTCCGGGGTGACGGAGTGCAGGTCGTACAGCGACACGGTCTGGGCGGCGTCTTCCATCAGGTCCAGGATGTCGTCCATCTTGGTGATCAGCTTGTGGATGTCGTCGCGGTCCAGCGGGGTGATGAAAGTTTTGTGCAGCAGGTCCACCGCCTGGTAGGTGATCTTGTCAGCCTGCTTTTCGATGCTTTCGATGGCGTGGACACGGTTTTCCAGGTCGTCGAAATTGGCCATCAGGCCCAGCATCTCTTTGGCGCCCTTCACGCAAAGTTCGGCATGCTGGTTAAACATGTCAAAGAATTTGCCCTCCGAGGGCATCAAGCGTCCAAACATTTTTGTTCTCCGTTGGTTGATTCGTAGATACTGCAGCATGGCCACCCAGCGTGGCCCGCCTGGTAATCAGTCGCCTTGGTAGATCGACAGGTTACCGGTGTAATTGCCAAACTTGGTGTACGCACCGATCCAGGTCAGGCGCACCGCACCGATTGGACCGTTACGCTGCTTGCCGATAATGATCTCGGCGGTACCTTTATCCGGCGAGTCCGGGTTATAGACTTCGTCGCGATACAGGAAAATGATCACGTCCGCGTCCTGCTCGATAGCGCCGGATTCGCGCAGGTCGGACATAACGGGACGTTTATTGGGACGTTGTTCCAGCGAGCGGTTCAGCTGGGATAGCGCAATGACGGGGCAATGCAGCTCTTTGGCCAGTCCCTTCAGGGAACGCGAGATCTCGGAGATCTCGGCCGAGCGGTTGTCGCCCGGCTGGCTGCCCTGCATCAGTTGCAGGTAGTCGACCACGATCAGGCCCAGCTTGCCGCATTGGCGGGCCAGGCGACGCGCACGGGCGCGCATCTCGATCGGGTTCAGTGCCGGGGTCTCGTCGATGTAGACCTGGGCTTCATTCATTTTCTGGATGGCGTGCGTCAGGCGCGGCCAATCCTCGTCGATCAGTTTGCCGGTACGCAGGCGGTGCTGGTCCAGCAGGCCGACCGAGCCAAGCATACGCATGGCCAGCTGCACGCCGCCCATCTCCATCGAGAACACGGCGACCGGCAGGCCCGCCTCCACCGCCACGTTTTCGGCGATGTTCATGGAAAATGCGGTCTTGCCCATTGATGGCCTGCCAGCAACAACCACCATGTCGCCAGGCTGCAGGCCGGAAGTCATTTTATCCAGGTCGGTCCAGCCGGTCGGCACGCCGGTGATTTCGGAGCTGGAGTCGCGCGAATACAGTTCGTCGATACGCTCCACCACCTGGGTCAGCAGCGGCTGCACCGGCAGCCAACCGGCGGCGCCGCGCGAACCGGCTTCGGCGATGGCGAAAATCTTTGCTTCCGCCTCGTCCAGGATCTGCTTCACGTCCTTGCCCTGCGGGCTGAAGGCGTTGCCCGACACTTCGTCGGCCACGGTAATCAGCTTGCGCAGCACGCCGCGGTCACGCACGATTTCCGCATAGCGGCGGATATTGGCGGCCGAAGGGGTGTTCTGCGCCATGGCGTTCAGGTAGGCCATGCCGCCCACCTCTTCCGCCTTGCCCAGCATGCTGAGGGCCTCGAACACGGTCACCACGTCGGCCGGCTTGCCCGAGTTAATCAGGCGAATCATCTGCTCGAAGATGATGCGGTGGTCGTAGCGGTAGAAGTCTTCCGCATTCATGAAGTCCGCAATACGGTCCCACGCCGCGTTGTCACGCAACAAACCACCGATGACAGATTGCTCTGCCTCGATCGAGTGCGGCGGGATGCGGAGGGAATCGACTTGTGGGTCGGACTGGGGTGCGGCGTTCATGGCGCGCATTATACCTGCTTCGGCAACGCCGTAATAATCCCTGAAAATAAAAAAAGCCGGGCGAACCCGGCTTTCTTGCTGTATTTACGACGCTGATTAAGCAGCTTCGCCAACAACAGCCACGGTCACTTCTGCGACCACGTCGGTGTGCAGGGCAACAGCCACTGGGAACTCGCCGGTGGTTTTCAGAGGACCGGTTGGCAGGCGCACAGCGGACTTTTCCACTGCGAAGCCAGCTTTGGTCAGGGCTTCAGCGATGTCGAAGTTGGTCACGGAACCGAACAGGCGGCCGTCAACGCCGGCTTTCTGCGACACGGTCACGGTCATGCCGTTCAGCTTCTCGCCTTGGGCTTGGGCAGCAGCCAGCTTGGCGGCAGCAGCTTTTTCCAGTTCGGCGCGCTTGGCTTCGAATTCAGCAACAGCAGCAGCGGTAGCGCGGCGTGCCAGTTTCTGAGGGATCAGGAAGTTACGGGCGTAGCCGTCTTTCACTTTCACCACGTCGCCCAGGTTGCCGACGTTAACAACTTTTTCCAGCAGGATGATTTGCATATTAATTCTCCAGGATCTCTGATCTGATCGCTAATTAAGCGTGGTGCAGATCGGTGTATGGCAGCAGGGCCAGGTAGCGGGCGCGCTTGATCGCGGTGTCAACTTGGCGCTGGTAGTGCGCCTTGGTGCCGGTCAGGCGTGCTGGCATGATCTTGCCGTTTTCCTGGATGAAATCTTTCAGGGTGTCTACGTCTTTGTAGTCCACTTGCTCAACGCCAGCGGCGGTGAAGCGGCAGAACTTCTTGCGCTTGAACAGTGGGTTTTGTTGCTTGCGCTTTTCTTTCAGCTTGAGCTTGTTTTTGTCGAACTTTTTACCGAATGCCATTTTAGGCTCCTGTATTTAAAAATTGCGCTGTTTAGACAGCACGAAAATCAATGATGTGAAACACCAGGGTTCTGCTATTGCGGTTCTTCTTGGCCAGGAAACCGGTGAACTCGTACAAGCCTCCAAGGGGCGCCTGACTGAATCGTTTTGACAACTCACCTGCCGCAACGGCAGGGACTTCAAACTCGGTCAGTCGGGCAATGCCTGCCTCTGTCTGCTGCGAACTGTGCTGCAAGCTTGCATTCACAATCGGCAGGCCGGCCGGGGTGTATCGAATCTCATCCCGTTCGGCGATCAGGGCGGTAACCCGGAGCTGGTTGTACAGACCGTCTCCTGTCAGGAATTAGGCCGCTGCAGGAGCTGCTGGGGCTTCGGCGCGATGGCTCTTGGCCGCGTCTTCACGCTGGACCGACTTCATCATCGGGGAAGGAGCGGTTTCCGCTTTCTTCATCTTGACGGTCAGGTGACGCAGCACGGCATCATTGAATTTGAATGCGGTTTCCAGCTCAACCAGGGTCTCGTTGTCGCATTCGATGTTCAGGCAGATGTAGTGTGCCTTGGCCAGTTTCTGGATCGAGTACGCCATTTGACGGCGGCCCCAATCTTCAACACGGTGCACGTTACCGCCGCGCGAGGTCACGCTGGTCTTGTAACGTTCGATCATCGCGGGCACTTGCTCGCTTTGGTCCGGGTGGACGATAAATACGATTTCGTAGTGACGCATTAATAACTCCCTTAAGGACTGTGAATATAGCCCACCCCGGCGTCAAGACGGGTGTGGGAAGAGGTAAGCCCGCAAGCATAGCAGACTTTGCCGGCCGGCTCAAGGTTTACTGATGGCGCGCAAAGCCCCCTGCCCGCTGGGCTGGCATGCCGGGGCATGGACCAGTCGACGCCGCCTGGAAGCTGCGCCCTTGCATTGCTCCGGGTAAGAACCCTGGATGACGCGCTGCTTGCCTGCGGCTTAATCGCCTGAGGCTTCGCCCCTCGCCGCCATGGCAGGCTGCGTCGCCTCAGACGATTGCAAGATCCCGGCGAGGAACCCGAGCCCGGCCGCCAGCCAGACCAGGGAGGCGACCACATCAAACGTCCACACACGATCGGGGAATTTGTACAAGTAAGGCACCACCAGCAGCCCGCGCAGCAGGCAAATCGCAGCAATCGTGCCCTGCGCCATTTGCGCAAATGGCAACCAGCGCAAGCGCCCTGCGCCAGCCAGCGCATACAAGGAGCAGATCAACATCAAGGCCCCTATGACTACCGCGCCAGCCGGCGCGAACCACGTCCCGGCGCGGGCTGATGCAACGACCTTGGGCGGCGCCTGCAGGAAGGCATACCACTCCGGCCCCAGCCAAGGCGCCGCGAAATGAATCACGGCACCGAACAAGGAAATCCCCGCCGCCAGCAAGAAAGCAAACCGTCCCATCCTGCCCTCCAATGGTTGTCGAAACATTATTAAGCCGAATATTTTCTGTCATTGCAACAAATTTGCTTGCAATTCCTTTCATACTGTACAAAAATACAGACTGTCTATATCCACAGTTCACCATAGCGCCATGATCAAGCTCACAGCACGACAAGAACAGATCCTCAACCTGATCAAGGATGCGATCGACAGCACCGGCTTCCCGCCTACCCGCGCCGAAATCGCGGCGGAGCTTGGCTTCAAGTCCGCCAATGCTGCAGAAGAACACTTGAAAGCCCTGCAACGCAAGGGCGCCATCGAAATTACCGCCGGCACCTCGCGCGGCATTCGCCTGACCGGCAACTTCGGCGGCCCGGCGACCGGTGCAGCAGCGCCGCGCCCGGCCGCTCGTGCCAATGTCGAATTCGACGACATGCCAGCCGTCCCGGCCGGCATGCTGGTTTCCCTGCCGCTGATCGGCCGCGTCGCCGCCGGCTCGCCCATCCTGGCCCAGGAAAACCTGGAGACCACCTACAGCGTCGACCCCAAGCTGTTCTCGGCCAAGCCGGACTTCCTGCTGAAGGTGCGCGGTGAATCGATGCGCGACATCGGCATCATGGACGGCGACCTGCTGGCCGTGAAAAAGACCGACAGCGCCCGCAATGGCCAGGTCGTGGTGGCTCGCATCGGCAACGATGTCACCGTCAAGACCTACCGCAAAACCGGCAGCAAGATCGAACTGCTGCCGGAAAATCCGGACTTCAAGGTGATCACAGTGACCGAAGAAGACGACTTCGCCCTGGAAGGCCTGGCCGTTGGCCTGATGCGAACCTGGCACTAAGACCGTCCTGCGCTCGGGGTGCGACGTGCGCCCTGGGCCTTTCTCCCGCGCTGGCCCGGCTGGCGCAATCCCTGCCCCTCCGCTGGCCCGCGCGCCGTTTTAAGCCAGCCTGCGCCCCCATTTCTGCATTCTGTCGCACTCGGGTTCCAAGACAAGGGCCGCTCGAGTTATCCTTCTTGCATCGAAAAAAGGAGAGGAGATCACATGCACGTCCGCCGTATCAGCTCGATCCTGTGCGCCTTGGCGCTGTCCATTTCCACCGCATACGCCGCCGCCCCGCAACAGCAGTTCGCCAACATGGGCGACCTGCAGCTTGAAAACAAAGCCACCATCAACGATTGCTCGATCGGCTACCGTACTTTCGGCACCCTCAACGCTGACAAATCAAACGTCATCCTGTTCACGACCTGGCACACCGGCACCAGCCGCGATGCGGCAGGGATGCTGCAAAGCGGCGCCCTGTTCGATCCGGCGCCATGGTACGTGATCGTGGTCGATGCACTGGGCAATGGCGTATCCTGCTCCCCTTCAAACAGCAAGACCCAACCCGGCCCCTCCTTTCCGCAGTTCTCGGTACGCGACATGGTCGCCAGCCAGCACAAGCTCCTGACCGAAAAACTGGGCATCAAGCACCTTCACGCCGTCATGGGCTACTCGATGGGCGGCATGCAGGCCTTCCAATGGGCCGCCAGCTACCCGGGCTTCATGGACGTAGCCATTCCCATCGCGGGCACACCGCGACTGACATCGTCCGACATGCTGTTCCTGCGCATCGTTGAAAAGTCGGTACTTGACGAGCCAGCCTACGCAGGCGGCCGCTATGCCCAGAACCCGGCGCTGCCAATGTATAACCTGCTGTTCGCAATGAACTTCGACAGCCCGGCGCATCGCAGCGCACGCACCGCGCCGAAGGACTTTGAAAAATTCTTCCGCGAGAGCCAGGCCTCCGATCCTGACGGCACTGACGCCAACAATTCCCTCTGGCAGATCCGCGCTGTACTGGGCCACGATATCGCCCAGGGCGGCAAGCTGGAAGACGCGGCGCCGCGCATCAAGGCGCGACTGGTCCCGATCAATGCAGCCCAAGACCACTTGGTCAACCCTGGGCCGGCAATCGCCTTCTCCAAGCTGCGCAAGGAAGAAGCCACCGTGCTTGACACCGACTGTGGCCACGCAGCGCTGCGCTGCGCCATGCCTGCCATGAAGGCCGTTGTGGAAAAAGCGCTACGCTAAACCTGCAGCCTGTCTAGCCAATCCTGCATTTCGTCGCAGCCACGCTCCCCGGGTGGCTGCGCTCACTTACAGTCACAAAAAGCACACCACAACCGGGGAGATTTGATGTTCAAGCCTTTCTGCATCGCAGCTGCGATGCTGGCGGCGCAATCCGCGTTCGCCTTCGACAACCAGGCCAACCACTACCGCCTCAGCATCGACAAGGATGCCAAACGCGCCCACGTCGAAGCCGACGTCTGGGTCGAGGGCCGCGACCTCGCGCTGTTCAACTGCATGCCGATACCGCAGCTCAAAAACGGCCAAGCCGACCTGATCGAAAAACTGCAAGTGCACGACATGGCCGGCAATGCCGTCGTCCTGAAAGACAAGGGCGAAGGCGAATACGACGTGGACGGCGACCGCCGCCTGCGCCTGTCTTACGACATCCGGCTGGAGCACGACAAATACCAATGGCCGGGCGGGAACGAAGAAGTGTCCTATCACACCGACGAAGGCTTGATGTCGGTCGGCTATCCATTGTTCATCGTCCCCGGCGAGAAAATGCTCGGGCAAACCGAAGTCACATTCGACCTGCCGATAGGATGGAAAGCCAATACGCCTTGGCGCAGCACCGGCAAGCCGGGCACCTTTTTGGTCGAGTCGCGGCGTGAACTGGTGAACAACGCCTTCTTCTTCGGCACGGCTCACGCGGAAACCTTCAAGGCGGGCGGTGTTGAAATGACGCTGGTGATGGGCAAGCAGTACTGGAAGCGTCGCGACGCCTTCATCTCCATGATCGACAAGCAGATGAACAGCTACCAGAAGCTGTATGGCCGCGGACCGGTCGCCGACCGCTTCCTGATCGTGATCAACCAGGGCGATAGCGGCGACGGCGGTGCGTTTGCCGGCTCCTTCAGCCAATACCTGAAAGACGACGGCAGCGAAGTCGCCCGTCCGATCTGGGGCAAGGTAATGGCGCACGAACTGGCCCATTTCTGGGATGGCCACTCGCTGGTGCCGAAGAACGAAAGCGAAGAGTGGTTCAAGGAAGGGGTGAACGACTACGTCACCGTGATCACCATGGCGCGCAACAAGCTGATGGACCGCAGCATGCTGATCCAGCAGCTGGAAAATCTCGCACGCGGCCAGAACGTCGCGCGCAACGTGCAAGGCTTGACCGTCACCGTACGCGAAGCGGTGAAGGACAAGCACCGCAACTGGCTGCTGGTCTACGGCGGCGGCACGATCGCCGGCCTGGCGATGGACGTCGAACTGCGCAAGGCCAGCAAGGGCAAGGTCAGCCTCGACACGCTGCTGAACGAGATGTACAAGGAGTTCGGGCACAAGGGCAAGCAATACGACCAGGCCGATATTGTCCGCATCGGCAAGGCGATCAGCGGCGTCGACCTCGACCCGCTGCTGAACAACATCGTCGCCACCAGCAAGGCGCCGGATCTGAGCCCGCTATTCAAGGAGATCGGCCTGCGCCTTGAGCAGTTCGGCATGCTGGAAACCTACCTGCTGCGCGACCCGGCCGCGACCGCCGAACAAAAGGCCCGCTTTAGCGCCATCTTCGGCGTCCCGTACTAAATAAAAGTCGGGGTCAGGTCTGGCAATCCGCCACGTTTTTCGCCATGCGAAAAACGTGGCGGATTGCCAGACCTGACCCCGACTTTGACCCCGACTTTCGTTTCTTAATCCAATGCGTTCTTGAAGTCGGCGATCAGGTCGGCGGTATCTTCGATGCCGACGGAGACGCGAATCAGGCTCTCGGCGATACCCATCGAAGCGCGGCGTTCGGGGCCCATCTCGTAGAAGATGGTGTGCGAGACCGGGATCACCAGCGTACGCGTGTCGCCGAGGTTGGAAGTCGGGATCGCGAGCTTCAGCTTGTTGAGGTAGTCGAAGCAGTCGATGCCCTCCTTCAGCTCGAAGCTCAGCAACGAGCCGAAGTCCTTGAACAGCTCCGCTGCGATGCCATGCTGCGGGTGCGATTTGAGGCCCGGGTAGTACACGGCTGCCACGCGCTCTTCGGCTTCCAGCATTTCGGCCAAGGCGCGCGCGTTGGCCGACGTGCGGTCCATGCGCAGTGCCAGCGTTTCGGCGCCGACGGCGATATGGTGTGCAGCTTCCGGCGCCAGCGATGCGCCGAAATCGCGCAGCGCCTTGGCGCGGATTTGCACCAGGCCCCACTGCACCGCTGGATTTTTCTTGTAGTTCTCGAAGATATTCGGGAACCTGGTCCAGTCGTAAGCGCCGGTGTCGGTCAGCGCGCCGCCCAGAGCGTTGCCATGGCCGCCGATGGATTTGGTCAGCGCATTCACCACCAGGCCCGCGCCCACGTCCTTCGGCCGGAACAGGTAGGGCGACGTCATCGTGTTGTCGACGATGTACAGGATACCGCGCGCGGCACACAGTTCACCGATGCGTTTGAGGTCGGCGATCTGGGTGCGCGGGTTGGCGATGGTCTCCACGAACACCATGCGGGTTTCGGGTTTCAGCGCGGCTGTCACATTGGCCACGTCGGTGGCGTCGACAAAGTCCACGCCCACGCCCTGCCCCGCCACGGTCTGCCACAGCGAGTTGGTATTCCCGAACAGGAACGACGACGACACGACATGGTCCCCGGCACGCAGCAGCGCCTGGAACACGGCGCCGATGGCGCCCATGCCCGTGGCGAAGCAGATCGTGCCCACGCCCTGCTCCATCTTGCTGACCTTGTCCTCCAGCGCGGCAACCGTCGGGTTGCCCTGGCGGCCGTAGCGGAATCCCGGCTCCTTGCCCTGGAATACCGACGCCAGCTGGCGCGCGTCGGCATAGCCGAACGTCACCGAGGTATGGATCGGCTTATGCAGGGAGCCGTGTTCGATGCCTTTCTGGCGGTCGTTGTGCAGGATGGTCGTCGTGAAGCCGTAGTTCTTCATCAGGATTCCGTCGTAGCAGTGTTCAGGTTCAGTTGCGTGCGTGCCGCGTCTTCGGCAACCTTGGCCTTGGTCGGGTTGTGGCGCGCCTGTTCGATGCGGTCCAGGTACTCGGCCGACACGTCGCCGGTGATGTACTTGCCGTCGAAGCAGGAGGCCTCGAACTCGGTCAACGCCGGGTTCACGTCGGCGATCGATTTCTTCAGGTCTTCCAGGTCCTGATAGACCAGCGCGTCGGCGGTGATTTCCTTGCAGATTTCGTCCAGCGTGCGGCCGTGGGCGATCAGTTCGTCGCGGGTCGGCATGTCGATGCCGTACACGTTCGGGTACAGCACTGGCGGTGCGGCGGAGGCGAAGATCACTTTCTTGGCGCCGGCTTCGCGCGCCATTTGCACGATCTCGCGCGAGGTGGTGCCACGCACGATCGAATCGTCCACCAGCAGCACGACCTTGTCCTTGAATTCGTCGCCGATGGCGTTCAGCTTCTGGCGCACGGATTTCTTGCGCATTGCCTGGCCCGGCATGATGAAGGTGCGGCCGATGTAGCGGTTCTTGATGAAGCCTTCGCGGTAATCCACACCCAGGCGCATCGCCAGCTGGATCGCGGCAGGACGCGAAGAGTCAGGGATAGGCATCACGACGTCCACGCCTTCGGCCAGGCCTTCGCGCTTGATCTTGTCGGCCAGGTATTCGCCCATCTTCAGGCGGGTGTTGTAGACCGAGGCGCCGTCAATCACCGAGTCGGGACGCGCCAGGTAGACATATTCGAACACGCATGGATTCAGTTTTGGCGCAGCGGCGCAGATCTGCGCATGCAGCTGGTTGTCGTTGTCGATGAAGATCGCTTCACCCGGCAACACGTCGCGCACGAAGCGGAAGCCCATGCCTTCCAGCGCGACGGATTCGGATGCGATCATGTATTCGGTGCCGTCGGCGGTTTCGTTCGCCCCCAGGCACAGCGGGCGGATGCCGTTCGGGTCGCGGAAGGCCAGCATGCCGCTGCCTGCGATCTGCGCCACCGCGGCATAGCCGCCGCGCACGCGCTTGATCAGCACCGTCACCGCCTGGAAGATGTTGGCCGGGGTCAGGGTGACGTCCGTGGAGGCTTTCTGGATCTCGTGCGCCAGCACGTTCAACAGCACTTCCGAATCGGAATCGGTGTTGATGTGGCGGCGGTCGTTCTTGAACATCTCGTCCTTGAGCTGTTCCCAGTTGGTCAGGTTGCCGTTGTGCGCCAGCGTGATGCCGAACGGCGCGTTGACGTAGAACGGCTGCGCTTCTTCTTCGCTGGAGGAACCGGCGGTCGGGTAGCGGCAGTGGCCGATACCGGAATTGCCGTTCAGCGAACGCATATTACGGGTACGGAACACGTCGCGCACCAGGCCATTGGCCTTGTGCATCGAGAACGTGTTGCTTTGGTTGGTTGCGATGCCTGCCGCATCCTGGCCGCGGTGCTGCAACAGCAGCAGCGCGTCATACAGCATCTGGTTGACTGGTTGGTGGGATACGACGCCGACGATGCCACACATGGTGTGCTCCTAAACTTGGTGCTGCGGATTTAAAGAATTCTAAAAATGGACATGCTCCGCCATCGCGGCGGGCAGGAATGGTTTCACGGTACGCACGCCGGATTCCGCCACGGGACTCAACAGCGCGCCTTTCCAGAATTCCTGCTTGGGCATGGAGGTCATCCCACACAATATGACGCCGGCCAGCACAATCACAATGCCCCGGCCGAGCCCGAACAGGGCTCCCAGGCCGCGGTCGGCGAACGACAGGCCGCCGGCTTCGATCAGCGCATTGATTGCCATGGTCAACAAGGCCATGAGGATGAGCACTCCGATAAACAGCGCAATGAAGGCAACGATCAGGCGCACCACCTCGCCCGGCAGGGCTTCCGGCAGCATGGGCGCGAGCCATGGACCGTAAGCGTTGGCGATGACGAAGGCAACGATCCAGCCAGCCAGCGACAATACTTCCTTGACCAGGCCGCGCATGGTACTGATGACGATGGATGCGATCAGCACGAAAATAACCAGGTAATCGAAAATCGTCACGTCAGCGCAGCCTCAAATCATCAGTCAGGCCGGGGTCACGTTGCCGCTAAGGCCCAGTTTGCCCAGCTTGGCTTTGACCTTTTCGGCCTCTTCCTTGTTCGGGAATGGACCGACTCGCACGCTGGTCAATTCGCCGTTGGCGGTGTTGACTTTCTGCGCATAGGACTTGATGCCGGCTTCGCCAAGCTTGCGCTGCAGCTCGTCCACTTTGTCTTTGGTCGCGAAGGCGGCGACCTTGACCACGTATTTGGTCGAAGGCGCTGCTTCGGCTGGCTTGCCTTCCAGGATAGCCATGGCGCGCGCATCGTCAGTGTGGGCAGGCTTGGCTTCCTGTTTAGGTTCCGGTTTCTTTGGTTCAGGCTTCGGTTCGGGATGCTTCACCTCGGCCTTGGCGACTTTCTGCTCGGTCGCTTTCGGTTCGGCCGCTTTTGGCGGCTTCGGAGTTTCGGTCACGGCCGGCTTGGTCGGCACGTGGACAATCTCTTCGCCTTTATCCAGCGACGCGCCCGCTGCGGCAACAGGAGCCACGGTACGCGTCGATGGCGACGCGGAGACTGGCTTGTTGGCCGCCGGAGCTGGCGCCGGGGCAGGCTGCTCGAGCGCAGGCGCCACGGCAGGGCCGCCATTCAGCGGTTCGCCCGGCTTGTCCTTCGACGGCATGCTGATGGCGATATCGGACACCGATGATTTCGGCTCCGAGTCGAGCAGCATCGGCAGGCCGATGGCAACGGCCAGCGCCAGCGCGATCGCGCCTACCAGGCGACGGCGGGCGCGTTTCTTCTCCGGCAGGACCGGATCGGGGGAATTTTTGCTGGAATTGCGGCGCGGCGCCGCGTCGGCGCCAGCGCTGGATGCGCGCTTGGAACGGGCCTTTTCGTCCAGGGCCCTGTCGTCCTGCGCGCGGTAGTAGCCGCTGTCTTCACCAGCAGCATCTTGCTTGTTTTTGCCAAATTTCGATAACAAGCCCATGCGGAATGTTCTCAGTGGAGTGAGGATTTTTTCGCCGCCATGACGCCGGCGACAGTCAGAAATGATCCAAAGACCACAATTCTATCATTCTCGCCTGCCCTGCTCATCGCATTTGCGAATGCCTGGCCTGGATCATCGAAAATATTGACGGTTTTTTCGTCCATTTTCGGCTCAATTAGCTGCACCTTGGCAGCCAGCTCGGAAGCGGTGGCTGCGCGCGGCGATGGCAAATTGGTAAGGCACCAATGGTCCACGCATGGCGCCATGGCCTTGATGACGCCATCGATATCCTTGTCGTGCATGGAACCGAACACCGCGAAGGTAAATGGGCTGAAGCCCATATTGCCTACGTTCTGCGCCAGCGCCGCCGCCGCGTGCGGGTTGTGCGCCACGTCGTAGATCACCGTCGGACGGCCTGGCAGCACCTGGAAGCGGCCCGGCAGCTCTACCATCACTAGCCCGGTACGCACCTCCTGCGCGCCAACCGGCAGCTCCATCTTCAGCGCCTCCAGGGCCGCCAGCGCCGCGCAGGCGTTCAGCAACTGGTTGGCGCCGCGCAGGCCGGGATAGGCCAGCGAATTGCGGCGCTGCGACCGGCCGCCGTAGTTCCACTGCTGCTTGTCGCCCGCATAATTGAAATCGCGGCCCATCAGCCAGAGGTCAGCGCCGATTTCCATGGCGTGGTCGATCAGGGACTGCGGCGGCACCGGGTCGCTGCAGATCGCTGCCTTGCCGGTGCGGAAGATGCCGGCCTTTTCAAAGCCGATCTGTTCACGCGTACCGCCCAGGTAATCGACGTGGTCGATATCGACGCTGGTCACGATCGACACGTCGGCATCGATCACATTGACCGCATCCAGGCGGCCGCCCAGGCCAACTTCCAGGATGACCACGTCCAGCGTCGCCTGCGACATCAGGTGCATGATGGCCAGCGTGGTGAACTCGAAATAGGTCAGCGAAATATCGCCGCGCGCCCGTTCCACGAAATTGAAGCTCTCCACCAGCTGTTCGTCGCTGGCCATGTTGCCGTTCAGGCGCGCACGCTCATTGAAGTGCAGGAAGTGCGGCTTGATGTACAGGCCGACACGGTAGCCGCCTTGCAGCAGGATCGATTCCAGCATGGCGCAGGTCGAGCCCTTGCCGTTGGTGCCGGCCACCATGATGACCGGGCACTTGAAGGCAAGCGCCATGCGTTCCTTGACGGCGCGCACGCGGTCCAGGCCCATATTGATGACGGTTTCGGCATGGCGCGACTCGATCAGCGCAAGCCATTCAGGGAGGGTATTCGGGAGATTGGACATTGTCGCCAGGGAGGGATTTTTGGGCGCGCAGCGCAGGAGGCTGCGCGCGCCGGTGATACTTAAAACTCGACGTAAAGCTTAGGCCAGCACTTCCGCGGCCTGGTTCTGCATCAGCGCCAGCAGGCGTGCGATTTCTTCGCGCATCTGGCGGCGGTCCACGATCATGTCGATCGCGCCCTTGGTCAGCAGGAACTCGGAACGCTGGAAGCCTTCCGGCAGCTTTTCACGCACGGTATTCTCGATCACGCGCGGGCCGGCAAAGCCGATCAGCGCCTTCGGCTCGGCCATCACCACGTCGCCCATGAAGGCGAACGATGCCGACACGCCGCCCATGGTCGGGTCGGTCAGCACGGAGATGAACGGCAGCTTCTTCTCGGCCAGCTTGGTCAGCATGGCAGTGGTTTTTGCCATCTGCATCAGCGACAGCAGGCCTTCCTGCATACGTGCGCCGCCGGTGGCGGTCACGCAGATGAACGGCACCTTCTGCTCCAGCGCCACCTGGGCCGCGCGGGCAAAGCGTTCGCCCACCACGGAACCCATGGAGCCGCCCATGAATTCGAATTCGAAGCAAGCCACCACAACCGGCAGGCTCATGATCGAGCCGCCCATCGCGATCAGGGCGTCGGTTTCACCGGTGGCTTCCATCGCCTGCTTCAGGCGATCAGGGTATTTCTTGCTGTCCTTGAACTTCAGCGTATCGACCGGCAGGGTCTCCTGGCCGATTTCATAACGGCCGCCGGCGTCCAGCAGTGCATCCAGGCGCTCGCGGGCGCGGATACGCATGTGGTGGTCGCACTTGGGGCAGACGTGCAGGTTCGACTCGAGGTCGGTACGGTACAGCACTGCCTCGCAGGATGGGCATTTCACCCACAGGCCTTCAGGCATTGTCTTGCGAGCGGCAGCTTCCGAGCGCTGGATGCGCGGTGGCAGCAATTTTTCCAACCAGCTCATAAATTTCTCCTCTTGCACTAACTTAGGCCGGAAGTGTAGCCGGTTCTGCCTGTCCTGTCGAACAAAACAGGCAGAACATTGCTCTCAAATCAACGGTTTTCGTCGAGTGCCTGGCGAATGCCGGAAACGAACGATCGTACTGATTTTGCAGCATTTTCCGGGCCGGCCGCTTCGATTTCCTGGATGATGCGGCTGCCGATCACCACCGCATCGGCCACCGAAGCCACAGCCTTGGCCGTGGCGCCGTCGCGGATGCCGAAACCGACGCCCAACGGCAGCTGGACGTGCTTGCGGATCATGTCCAGCCGGCGCGCCACGTCTTCGGTATCGATATGGCCGGCGCCGGTGACGCCCTTCAGCGACACATAGTACGTGAAACCGCTGCCGACGCGCGCCACTTGCTGCACGCGCTGCTCGGTCGACGTCGGGGCCAGCAGGAAGATCAGGTCCTGCCCGGCCGCGCGCATCTTGGCGGCGAATTCCTCGCACTCTTCCGGGGGGTAGTCGACCACGATCGCGCCATCGGCACCGGCGGCGCGGCTGGCGTCGATGTAGGCGTCGGCGCCGAGGCGCTCGATCGGGTTGGCGTAGCCCATCAGGACGACTGGGGTGGTCGTGTTGGTTTTGCGGAATTCGCGCACGAAGTCGAAGCAGTCGCGGATGCCGACGCCGTTGGCCAGCGCACGCTCGCAGGCGCGCTGGATCACGGGACCTTCGGCCATCGGGTCGGAGAATGGGATGCCGAGTTCGAGAATGTCGGCGCCGCCCTCGACCAGGGCGTGCATCAGTTCCACGGTTTTGCCGGGCTGCGGGTCGCCTGCGGTGATGAAGGTGACCAGGGCTTTCTTGTTTTGCGCTTTCAGGGCGGCGAAGGTTTGTGCGATACGAGTCATGTTTTTTCCTTTCAAACCGGTAAGGCAGTGTCTGACCCACGGGGTCAGACACTGGTACGCGGCGGTCGCTGGCCAGGTGCCTGACCCTGCGGGTCAGGCACCGGTTTACCGGTTTTAGAACTGCAGGCCGGCGCGCTGGGCGACGGTGTGCATATCCTTGTCCCCCCGGCCCGACAGGTTGGCCAGGATGATCTTGTCCTTCGTCAGTGTCGCCGCCAGCTTGGCCGCATAGGCCAGCGCATGCGAAGACTCCAGCGCAGGAATGATCCCCTCGATATGGCAGCAATCATGGAAAGCCTGCAGCGCCTCATCATCGGTGATCGACACATACTGCGCACGTCCCGAATCCTTCAGGTAGGAGTGCTCAGGGCCCACGCCCGGATAATCCAGGCCCGCCGACACCGAGTGCGTCTCGATAATCTGCCCGCCCTCGTCCTGCAGCAGGTAAGTGCGGTTGCCGTGCAAAACGCCCGGATAGCCGGCCGTCAGCGAAGCAGCGTGCTTGCCGGTGTCCAGCCCCTCGCCTGCCGCCTCCACGCCCACCAGCGCCGTCGCAGCCTGGTCGATATAAGGATAGAAAATACCCATCGCATTCGAACCGCCGCCGATGCAGGCCACCACATAGTCCGGCTGGCGCCCGGTCATCTCGGGCATCTGCTGCAGGCATTCCTCGCCGATCACGGACTGGAAATCGCGCACCATCATCGGATACGGATGCGGACCCGCCACCGTGCCGATGATGTAGAAAGTGTTTTCAATATTGGTGACCCAGTCGCGCATCGCCTCGTTTAGCGCATCTTTCAGGGTCTTGGAGCCGGATTCCACCGGCACCACGGTCGCGCCCAGGAGCTTCATGCGATACACGTTCTGCGCCTGGCGTTTCACGTCCTCGCTGCCCATGTACACCACGCATTCCAGGCCGAAGCGCGCGCAGATGGTGGCAGTGGCAACGCCGTGCTGGCCGGCGCCGGTTTCGGCGATGATGCGCGGCTTGCCCATGCGCTTGGCCAACAAGGCCTGGCCGATCACGTTGTTGATCTTGTGCGCGCCGGTGTGGTTCAGGTCTTCGCGCTTGAAGAAGATTTGCGCGCCGCCCAGTTGCTCGGACCAGCGCTTGGCGTGATACACAGGCGATGGACGGCCGACGAAGTGCTTCAGCTCATAGCGGAACTCTTCAAGGAACAGTTCGTCCTTGCTGTAGCGGTCATAGGCTTCGCGCAGCTCGGCCAGCGCGTAGCTCAGGGTTTCGGCAACGAAGGAGCCGCCGTAAGGGCCGAAATGGCCGGTGGCATCAGGCAGGTGGTAAGACGAGGCGTGGAACAGGTGCGCAGGAGGCGCATCAACCGGGGTTTTCATGGTGCGGATCTTTCTCAATAGTGGCATCTGCTGCCCGCACGCCGCGGATGAAGTCCGCGATCAGGCGAGCATCTTTGATACCCTTGGCGCGCTCGACGCCACTTGAGACGTCAACCGCGTAAGGGCGAACGCTGGCCACTGCGCCAGTCACATTTTGCACGCTCAAGCCACCACTCAAAACGGCCCGATGCGCGAGATCTTTTGGGATTAGGGACCAATCGAAAACCTTTCCTGCGCCGCCATATGCATCCACGAAGGTGTCGAGCAGGAGGCCCGAGAACAAGCCACTGGATGCGCGGCAAAGTCGCTCATATTCTAGCAGCTCAGCGCCGCTTGTGTCGGGTTTGACGCGGAAGACACGCACAAATGCCCTGCCCGCCGCACGCGCCGCTTGCGCGCATTGCTCCGCGGTTTCGTCGCCATGGAATTGCAAAAGTGACACTGGCGCGACTGCCACCGTGTCGGCCACCTGCTGCGCCGTGTGATTGACGAACAGGCCGACCGGCGTCACGAAGGGCGGCAGCAGCGTAATCAACTCGGCCGCGCGGGCCGGCGCCACGTAGCGCGGGCTCTTCTCGTAAAACACAAAACCCACCGCATCGGCGCCTGCAGCGACGGCTGCCTGGACGTCTTCTTCGCGGGTCAGGCCGCAGATCTTGATGCGCGTGCGTGGCATGGATGAATTTCCTCAGAAAGCAGGCAGGATGCTGGGCTCCTCGTACGGCAAGCCCCATTTTGCGTCGTATTCGATCCGGGACAGGTACAGGCCGTCCGGCATGAAGGTCGGCGCCGCCTTGGTGCGGTCCTTCCCTTCCAGCAGTTCTCCCATCCAGTCGGTATTTTCCCGTCCCTGGCCAACGTAGACCAGCGAGCCGACCAGGTTGCGCACCATATGGTGCAGGAAGGCGTTGGCGCGCAGCGTGAACAGGATCATGTCGCCGTGGCGCTCGATCTCGATCATCTGCATTTCCTTGACCGGCGTTTTGGCCTGGCACATGGAGGCGCGGAAGGCCGTGAAGTCGTGGGTGCCGATCAGCGGCTTGACGGCTTCGCGCATGCGCTCCACGTCCAGCTTCCAGTGGGTGAAGCCGGCGCGGCCTGCCAGCAGCGGCGAACGCACCTGGTGGTTGTACAGCAGGTAATGATAAGTACGGGACCGGGCGCTGAAGCGCGAATGGAATTCCTGCTCCGGCGTCGGCGCTTCCGGCAGGTAGCGCGCCCAGCGCACGCCGATCGATTCGGGCAGGAAGGCATTGATGCCGCGCACCCAGGCGTGTTCGGCGCGATCGAGTTCGGTGTCGAAATGCACCACCTGGTTCAAGGCGTGCACGCCGGCGTCGGTGCGGCCGGCGCAGGTTGTGCCCAGCCTGACGCAGGCGAAACGCTCGATGGCTTCCTCCAGCTTGTTCTGCACGGTCTGGCCGTGCGGCTGGATCTGGTAGCCAAGCCAGTCGGCGCCGTTGTACTGAACCCCTAATGCAATGCGTTTCAAAATAAAAAATGCCCGGTCAGATTGATCTGTGACCGGGCATTATACGGCGAATCAGGGATTAGCCGAGCTGGGCGCGCATTGCCGAAGCACGGGAGACCTGGTCGTCGCTGCCGCCGCGGATCACTTCATCCAGCAGCTCGCGGGCGCCTTCCTTGTCGCCGATTTCCTGGTAAGCCACAGCCAGGTCCAGCTTGGTGTCCATTTCCATGTGGAGGGCGGACATTTCTTCCTCGTTCTTCGGTGCCTCGGCCACTTGGGCCGCGCCGCCGAGATCAAGGTCGATGCCGGACAGGTCGAAGTCCGCTGCTGCCGGCGCCGGTGCCGCGGCAGGTGCGGCTTCCATTGGCAGGTCCAGCGCAAAGTCGGCCACCGACAGCGGTGCTTCTTCCACCGGCGCTGCTGCTGGCGCGCTTGCCGCAGGCAGCGAAAAGTCCATGCTGCTCAGGTCTGCCAGCGGATCGGCTGCCGGTGCCGCCGGCTTGGACTCGCTTGGCAGGTCCAGGTTGAAGTCCATGCCGATATCGGCCATCGCATCAGGCACTGGGGCTGCTTCCACCGTTTCCACCTTGGCAGCCGGGGTATCCAGGCCCAGGTCGAAAGACAGGTCCTGTACTTCTTCCGCAGCCGGGACAGGCGCCGGCGCAGCTTCAGCCACGACTGGCGCCGCAGGTGCAGGCTCGTCGAAGCTCAGGCCACCGAGGTCGAAGTCCAGGGTGTTGCTGTCGGCAGCTTTCGGGCTTGGTTTGGATTCTTCAGCCAGGGACGGCAGCGCACCTGCGTCGCGGTCCAGGTCAAAGTCCATCACGCTGGCAGCAGCCGGTGCGGCGTCCTGGCTCAGGTCCAGGTCCAGGCCATCGGCAGCAGTTTTGGCTGGTGCAGCGGGCTCAGCAAACATCGCAGCGAAGTCGTTGAGCTCATTCGACTCGCTGGCTACGAAAGGGGCTGCACCGGCGGCAGCGGCGGCGCCGCCCATGCCGGCAGCGGCCTTGGCTTGCGCTGCACTGACGTACAGTGGATTGTCAGGATCGATGCTGACACCCAGCGCAGCAGCTTGCGCCCACTCATCGCCCACGCCCTTGGTCATCGAGTACAGCTCGCTGGCCTGGGTTTCGAAGGAACGTGCATCCTTGCGGCCGGCATAGATTTCCAGCAGCTTCAGGCGCACTGGGTGGCGTTCCGGATGGACGCGCAGCGCCTCCTTCAGGATTTCCTCTGCCTGGGCATCGCGGCCGTAAGCGATGTACACATCGGCTTCCGCCACCGGATCGACTTCATTGGTATCGAGCTGGCTGGCCGAAGGTGCGAAGTTGGAGTTGAACACGCTGTTGCTGGTGTCCACGCTCTGGCCGCCGGTTTCGGCGAACAGCGAGTGCGCGGTGGTGCCAGGATCGCCCAGCACGCTGGCTGCTTCCGTATTCGGCAGCGCCAGTTCTTCGGCAGCTTTGCGGCGGCGGACCACCATCAGCGCTGCGATGCCCAGCAGCGCAGCAACGCCGGCGCCGATCACCTTAATGTTCTCCATGATCATGTCGACCAGGCCCGGCTCGACCTTCGCAGGAGGAGGCGCAGCTACGGAACGCTTCGGCTTGGCTGGCTTCTCTGGTGCGGCTTCCGCCGGCGCCGAGGCTTCCGGAGCCGGTGCCGTAGCTGCTGGAACTGGAGCCGGGGCTGGAGCGGATGCAGCAGGCGCAGGCGTCGGTTCGGACAGCTTGACAGCCGGGCTGGCAGCCGGTGCCGCGGCCGCCGGCGCAGGGGCTGGAGCGGGTGCCGGCGCGCTGGCCTTCGCTTGCGCGCTGGCGGCTGCCTTGCTCTTCACCTCCATCAGCTTCTCGAGATTGTTGACGTTCTTTTCCAGCTCCTTCACGCGGGCGCTGGCGTCCGCCATCTGGCGGTCCTTGGCGATCTTGTCTTCCACCGCGCCGGTCTTGCCTGGCTTGCTGGAAGTTTCGCCTGCCTTGGACAGTTTCAGCTGGTCTTTCGACTCGGTGACGGCAGTCGGGCGTTCCTTGACCTGGGCGGTGATCTTGCCGGTCTGGCTTTGCTGGGATTCCGCTTCCTTGGACGGAGTCGCCGCAGCCACCTGGCCTGCCAGCTTGGAGCGGTAGGCGTTGAAGTCGGCAGCATGCGCCACCACCACGCCGTGGGCTTCGCCCTGGCTGGTGCCCTTGACGGTGCCGGCATCCGGCACGGACAGGATGGTGCCGGACTTCAGGCGGTTCATGTTGGAGCCGTTGAACGCATCCGGATTGGCGCGGTACAGCGCAACCAGCATCATGTCCAGCGACACGTCGGCCGGTTTCAGGCGGCCGGCGATCTTGCCCAGCGTATCGCCCTTCTTGACTTGATAGCTGTCAGCGGCACCGTCCTGGGCGGCAGCGGCGCGCGGCGCAGCGGCCGGCTCCGGTGCACGCGACGGGGCGGCCGCTGCCGACGGCGCGGCGCTTGGCGCAGCTGCTTGGGCCTGTGCTGCAGCAGCAGGCGCGGCCGCAGGGGCTGCTGCCGGCTTGGCGGCAGGACGCGAACGCTGCGCCGCCACTTGCGCCGAATTGGTCGTGCGCAGGTCGGCCGGGTCCAGCAGGAAGGTGTACTCGCGTACCAGGCGACCGTTAGTCCAGGTCAATTCCAGCAGCATGTCAACGAAAGGCTCGTTGATCGGCTGGGACGAAGTAATGCGGATAAATTGGCGCGAGCCACGGGCTTCGACCTCGAAGCGCAGGCTGAGCAATGCCGAATTGAAGTCGATATTGGCGGCACGGAAGGCATCCACCGAGGCCAGCTTGGCCACCAGTTCGGATGCTTCTTCAGGGGTAACGGCAGTCAATTCGATTTCGGCGCGCAGCGGCTGCCCCAGCGAGGAGAGCACAGTGAGCTTGCCAAGGCCTGCTGCGTTGACGGAAATAGGTGCGAGCACTGCACCGCTGAGCATGGCAGCGGTCAGTGTTTTCAACGCGAACGAAGCGACCTTGGAAGGTTTTTGAACAGGCATAGTGAGCGACGAAAAATGGTTAACGTGGAAACAAAGTTACTTTTCCAGAGGTCTCAACATAACATCATGCTTTGGAGCATGCAAGCATTGTCCCACTATTCTTCCTTTAAAGGAACTATTCTGTTTCGTTCATGCCGAAAATATTCCTTCGCCCAAAGAAAAAGCCGGAATTTCCTTTGAAATCCGGCTTTTAGAAAATACTGTTTAACTTGTTTATTATTCAGTAGTTATTAGCTGATTAATAACAGTTTATTTATCCAATACGATGCGCAGCATGCGGCGCAGCGGCTCGGCCGCGCCCCACAGCAGCTGGTCGCCCACCGTGAAGGCCGACAGGTAGTCGCCGCCCATCGACATCTTGCGCACGCGGCCGACCGGGATCGTCAGGCTGCCGGTGACGGCGGCCGGGGTCAGTTCCTTGACCGACGCCTCGCGGGTGTTCGGCACGAACTTCACCCACTGGTTGTCCTTGGCGATGATGTCGTTGATCTCGTCCAGCGGCACATCCTTGCGCAGCTTGATGGTCAGCGCCTGGCTGTGGCAGCGCATGGCGCCGATGCGCACGCACAGGCCGTCGACCGGGATCGCGGAGGCGGAGAAGCCTTCGCCGCGACCCAGGATCTTGTTGGTCTCGGCGCCGCCCTTCCACTCTTCCTTCGACTGGCCGTTGCCCAGGTCCTTGTCGATCCATGGGATCAGGTTGCCGCCCAGCGGCACGCCGAACTGCTTGGTTTCTTCCGGCGACAGGCCGTGCTGGGTGGCCAGCACCTGCTTGTCGATTTCCAGGATGGCGGAAGCCGGGTTGTCCAGCAGGTGCTTGACGGAGGCGTTGATGGTGCCGTACTGGGTCAGCAGCTCGCGCATATGCTGGGCGCCGCCACCCGATGCCGCCTGGTAGGTCATGGAGGTCATCCACTCCACCAGGTCCTGCTTGAACAGGCCGCCCAGGCCCATCAGCATGCAGGACACGGTGCAGTTGCCGCCGATGAAGTTCTTCACGCCCTTGGCCATCGCGTCCTTGATCACGTTCAGGTTGACCGGATCGAGCACGATCACAGCGTCCTTGTCCATGCGCAGGGTCGACGCGGCGTCGATCCAGTAGCCGTTCCAGCCCGCTGCGCGCAGCTTCGGGAATACCTCGGTGGTGTAGTCGCCGCCCTGGCAGGAGATGATGATCTCGCAGCGTTTCAGTTCGTCGATGTTGGTGGCGTCCTTCAGGGTAGTCTCGTTCTTCGCCATCTTCGGCGCAGCGCCGCCGGTGTTCGAAGTGGAGAAGAATACCGGCTCGATATGGGCAAAGTCGCCCTCTTCCTGCATGCGCTGCATCAGGACCGAACCGACCATGCCGCGCCAACCAACCAGACCTACGAGTTTCATTTTGCTTTCCTTTGGGGTTAATTCGTTTCAATTCTAAACCGGAACCCGGTGTCTGACCCTGCGGGTCGGACACTGGTTTACCGGTTCTAGAGCGCCGCCACCACCGCATCGCCCATCTGCCCGGTGCCCACCTTGTTGGTGCCCTCTTCGTAGATGTCAGGCGTGCGCAGGCCCTGGGCCAGCACCTTCTTGACTGCGTTTTCGATGCGGTCGGCCTGCTCCGCGCGATTCAGGGAGTAGCGCAGCATCATGGCAGCCGACAGGATCGTGGCCAGCGGGTTGGCAACGTCCTTGCCCGCGATATCGGGAGCCGAGCCGTGCGATGGTTCGTACAGGCCCTTGTTGTTGGCGTCCAGCGAAGCCGATGGCAGCATGCCGATCGAGCCGGTCAGCATGGCCGCGGCGTCTGAGAGGATGTCGCCGAACATATTGCCGGTGACGATGACGTCGAATTTCTTCGGCGCGCGCACCAGCTGCATGGCGGCGTTGTCGACGTACATATGGTCCAGCGCCACGTCCGGGTATTCCTTGTGCACGTCGGTGACGATGTCCTTCCAGAACTGGAAGGTCTCCAGCACGTTGGCCTTGTCGACCGAAGTCAGGCGCTTGGCGCGCTTTTGCGCCGCCTGGAACGCCACGTGGGCGATGCGGCGGATCTCGCCTTCCGCATAGCGCATGGTGTCGAAGCCTTCGCGCTGGCCCTTGAACGGGCCGTCCGGGCATTCGCGCACGCCGCGCGGCTGGCCGAAGTAGATGTCGCCGGTCAGTTCGCGCACGATCAGGATATCCAGGCCCGACACCACTTCTGGCTTGAGCGTCGAAGCGCCGGCCAGTTCAGGGTACAGGATGGCAGGACGCAGGTTGCCGAACAGGCCGAGGTTCTTGCGCAGGCCGAGGATTGCCTGCTCCGGGCGCAGCGGACGCTCCAGCGTGTCGTACTTCCAGTCGCCGACGGCGCCGAACAGCACGGCGTCGGCCGCCTTGGCCAGCGCCAGGGTGTCTTCCGGCAGCGGGTGGCCCTTGGCTTCATAGCCGGCGCCGCCGACCGGCGCGGTTTCCATCTCAAACTTTTCGTCGAGCGCGTTCAGGACCTTGACGGCCTGGCTGACGATTTCCGGGCCGATGCCATCGCCCGGCAGGATTGCGATTTTCATTATTCGATCTTCTGTTAGATAACGTTGGCCAGCCAGGGCTGGCTGGCAAGACGGCGCTCCTCGAACGCGCGGATCTCGTCGGCGTGGCGCAGGGTCAGGCCGATATCGTCGAGACCATTCATCAGGCAGTACTTGCGGAAGGCGTCGATCTCGAAGGGATAGGAGACGGAGCCGTTGCTGGTGCCGACACGCTGCTGTTCAAGGTCCACTACCAGGCGGTAACCCGGGAAGGCCTTGACTTCGTTGAACAGATGATCGATCTGCGCTTCAGTGAGGACGACCGGCAGCAGGCCGTTCTTGAAGCAGTTGTTGAAGAAGATGTCCGCAAAGCTTGGCGCGAGGATGGCGCGGAAACCGTACTGGTCGAGCGCCCACGGCGCGTGTTCGCGCGAGGAGCCGCAGCCGAAGTTCTTGCGGGTCAAAAGAATCGAGGCGCCCTGGTAGCGCGGCTGGTTCAGCACGAAGTCCGGGTTGAGCGGGCGTTTGCTGTTGTCCATGCCCGGTTCGCCGTGGTCCAGGTAGCGCCACTCGTCAAACAGGTTGGGGCCGAAGCCGGTGCGATGGATCGACTTCAGGAATTGTTTCGGGATGATCGCGTCGGTATCGACGTTGGCGCGGTCAAGGGGTGCAACTAGACCTTCGTAGACGGTAAATTTTTCCATGATTCTCAACGAGGTGGCGACAGCGGGCCGGCATGCTCGGCGCAGCCCGCAGTGCGGCGGTTATTTACTGCCCGCGCCTTCCATTTTCTGGCCGACTTTCTGGACATCCTTGCCGAAGCCTGCAACGGTATTGCAACCGGTCAGGGCGAAGGCGGTGATAGCAATGGCGATGGCGAATAGTTTCTTCATGATGTGTCTCTGGCAGATTATGGTTAGCGGATGGATCGAACATCCACAAAATGGCCGGCGATACCGGCAGCCGCCGCCATGGCGGGAGACACCAGGTGGGTGCGTCCGCCCTGGCCTTGACGGCCTTCAAAGTTACGATTGGAAGTGGACGCGCAGCGCTCGCCCGGATCGAGGCGGTCGGCGTTCATGGCCAGGCACATTGAGCAACCCGGCTCGCGCCACTCAAAGCCGGCGGCCTTGAAGATCGCATCCAGGCCTTCACGTTCGGCCTGCTCTTTCACCAGGCCGGAACCCGGCACCACCATCGCCAGCTTCACGTTGGAGGCGCGCTGCTTGCCGCGCACGACAGCAGCGGCGGCACGCAGGTCTTCGATGCGCGAGTTGGTGCAGGAGCCGATGAACACCTTGTCGATGCGGATGTCTTCGATGCGGGTGTTAGGCGTCAGGTTCATGTACACCAGGGCCTTTTCCATGGCGTCGCGCTTGACCGGGTCTTTTTCCTGGTCAGGATCGGGTACGCGGCCGTCGATTGAAGTCACCTGCTCCGGCGAAGTGCCCCAGGTCACCTGCGGCAGGATCTGGGCCGCATCCAGCGTCACCACGAAGTCGAACTTGGCGCCCGGGTCGGAATGCAGGGTGCGCCAATAGGCCACCGCCTGTTCCCATTGCGGACCTACCGGCGAATAAGGACGGCCCTTGACGTAGTTGATGGTGGTCTCGTCGACAGCGACCATGCCGGCGCGCGCGCCCGCCTCGATTGCCATGTTGCAGACCGTCATGCGGCCTTCCATCGAGAGCGAGCGGATCGCCGAGCCGGCGAATTCGATCGCATAGCCGGTGCCGCCAGCAGTGCCGATCTTGCCGATCACGGCCAGCACGATGTCCTTGGCGGTCACGCCGGCCGGCAGCACGCCGTCGACCTGCACCAGCATGGACTTGGACTTCTTGGCCAGCAGGGTCTGGGTCGCCAGCACGTGCTCCACTTCCGAGGTGCCGATGCCGTGCGCCAGCGCGCCGAACGCGCCGTGGGTCGACGTGTGCGAGTCGCCGCACACCACGGTCATGCCCGGCAGGGTCGCGCCCTGCTCCGGGCCGATCACGTGCACGATGCCCTGGCGCTTGTCGTTCATGTTGAAATAGGTCATGCCGACCGACCTGGTGTTCTTGTCCAGGGTTTCCACCTGCAGGCGCGAGACCGGGTCTTCGATGCCGTGCGAACGGTCCGTGGTCGGAACGTTATGGTCGGCCACGGCCAGGTTGGCCGACAGGCGCCATGGCTGGCGGCCGGCGTCGCGCAAGCCGTCGAATGCCTGCGGGCTGGTCACTTCGTGGACCAGGTGGCGGTCGATGTACAGGAGGGCGGTGCCGTCTTCCTCAGTGCGTACTACGTGGGATTCCCAGAGTTTGTCGTAAAGCGTTTTCATGATGCTGCCGTAATAGGTGATCCGTTTGATTATGCCATATTTTGTGCAATGCAAAACCCGGCTGTTTTCCGCCTTGTGAGCAATCCAACGTAGATTTCGAGCGATGGCGCCAAATAAAAAAAGCCCGCAGCCCCTTTTTGGGAGGCTGCAGGCTTGTGTTTTCTTTATTTTTCGAAGGAGGCTTTAGGCCGCCATTCGTACACTTCCCCTGCAACCGTCCATCAGGAACGATAGGCCAACCACTAGGACCAGGTCGCCCTCCGCGGAACGCGCGGTACCGGTAATGCCGTCCACCGACAGCGCGGTCATCGGTTTGATGACCAGGTCGGCAGTGCCGTCCACGGCCGCTACGGCCAGGATGTATGGCTGCGGCGAGTTGATGACGATGCCCACGCGCTCCGAGCACGGCTCGTAGCCCAGCGCACCGGCCAGCGAACGCACCGGCAGCGGACGGCCCTGGTCCTTGAGGACTGGCGCGCCGCCCACTTCCATGAATACTTCCGGCAGTTCGACCACGCGCTCGACCACCGCCATCGGCAGCGCCAGCAGCGCGCCCGAGGTGGAGACCAGCATGGTCGGCACGATCGACAGCTCGATCGGCAGGCGGATGGCGAACTTGGTGCCCTTGCCCAGTTGCGATTCGATGTGGATGGCGCCGCGGTTCTTTTCCACGGCGGTCTTGACCACGTCCATGCCGACGCCGCGGCCGGACACTGAGGACGCCACTTCCTTGGTCGAAAAGCCCGGCAGGAACACCAGCTGGTAGGACTCGTCGTCCGACAGGTTGGCGCTTGGCGAGATCAGCCCCTTTTCCGCTGCCTTGCGGCGCAGCGCCACCGGGTCCATGCCCTTGCCGTCGTCCTGCAGCACGATCATGACGGAGTTGGCCTCCTGCCACGCCTTCAGGGAGATGTAGGCTTTCGGCGGCTTGCCGATGGCCATGCGGGCGTCAGGCGCTTCCACGCCGTGGTCCAGCGCGTTGCGCAGCATGTGCACCAGCGGGTCGTACAGGCTGTCCACCACTACGCGGTCCACCTCGGTTTCCGCGCCTTCGATGGTCAGCTCGACTTCCTTGCCCAGGTCCTTCGCCAGTTCGCGCACCAGGCGCGGGAATTTCTGGAACAAGCGGCCGACCGGCTGCATGCGGGTCGCCAGGGTGGCGCGCTGCAGTTCGGTGGAATAGCGCGAAGCGCGTTCCAGCGTCTCGGTCAGGGCCGACATCAGGGT
This sequence comes from Pseudoduganella sp. R-32, assembly GCF_049913245.1. Classification (NCBI taxonomy): domain Bacteria; kingdom Pseudomonadati; phylum Pseudomonadota; class Betaproteobacteria; order Burkholderiales; family Oxalobacteraceae; genus Pseudoduganella; species Pseudoduganella sp. R-32. Next base: position 5,362,110 of record NZ_CP183987.1, read on the forward strand.
CGCAGCCTGGCCTTCGAATTTGAATTGCTGCAGGCGCTCCAGCAACACGGCTGCCTGGTTGGCGGCCTGCACCGACTCGCCGGCCACTTCGAGCAGCGCGTCGAGCTTGACGGCGTCGATACGGATCGATTCTTCCTTGGCCGGCGCGCTGGTCGGCTTGGCTTCGCCGGCCGGACGTTCGCGCACTTCCGGCGCCGCAGCGGGCGTGGCGGCCGGCGCACCGGCTGCGGCGTGGGCCGCAGCCACGCCTTCGGCACGCGCATCGACAGCAGGCCGCACGTAAGTACCGGGTGGCACCACGGCTTCGTACATGCCTTCCCAGTCAAGGCCATCGGCCGACGGCGCGGCAGCTGGCGCAGCGCCCGGTGCGGCGGCGGCAGGGGCAGCCGCGGGAGCGGCGGCAACCGGCGCGGCGGCCGGCTTGGCCTTGCCCGCAGCGGAGCTGGCCTTGCCCTCGATCGCATCTTTCAGGATCGCTTCCAGGTCGGCCGGCATCGGCGCCAGCTGGTCCGGCGCGGTGCCGTTATTCAGGTCGGTCAGCTGGTCGGCCACGAAGCCGGAAGCCTGCAGCGCCGCTTCGATCGACAGCGGCGTGACCGGCGCAGCGCCGGTGCGCAGCGCATCGAACAGGTTCTCGGTCAGGTGGCAGGCCGACACCAGCGCCCCCAGGTTCATGAAGCCCGCGCCGCCCTTGATGGTGTGGAACGAGCGGAAAACTGCGTTCAGCGTTTCCTTGTTGTCGGGGTCACGTTCGAGGCGCAGCAAGTGCTCTTCGACGTTGACGGCCAGGTCCATGGCCTCGACAACGAACTCCTTGAGCATATCGTCCATTAGAACCCCAGGTCGGCAAGCAGGTCATCGACGCTGTCCTGATTCAGGGCTTCCGATGGGACGGATGGACCCGACATCAGCGACACCTCTTTCTGCGCAATCTTCTCGCGCACATCGGCCGGCGCATTGTCCTTCAACAGTTGCGCCAGTTCGGATTCGACCTTCTTGGTGATGGCGACGACCTTCTTGATCAACTGGCCGGTGATGTCCTGGAAGTCCTGGGCCATCATGATTTCCAGCAGGCGGGCTTTCTCCGCCTCCGTTGCTTGCGCTACCTTGCTGGCAAAAGCGCGCGAATCGCCCGCCAGGGCCTTGAAGTCCTCAATGCTCAGCTTGCCTGCGAACAGGTCGGCCCAGCGGTCTTCCATTTCCTTGGCCTGCTTGGACAGTACTTCCTGCGCCGGCATGCCGTCGTCCAGGGTATTCAAGACCTTGTTGGCAGCCTGCTCGGTCAGCGAGGCGACATATTCCAGGCGGTCCTGCGCGTCCACGATCTGGGTCGACGCTTCAGTCAGGGCCTTGTCGTAGCCCAGTTCACGCAGCGAGTCGTGCAGCAGGCGCACAATGCCGCCCAGGCGCTCGAACATGCCCTCGGCGTGCTCGCCGCCTTCCGCGGGCGCCTCGCCCGCCGGGGCCGGGGCCGCTGCCGGCGCTGCGGCAGGGGCTGCCGTTTTGCTGGAAGCTGCTACGGAATCAAACAGGCTTTCCAGGTCATCAGAATCGCCCGACTCGGGTGCCGCAGCGGCCGGAGCCGGCGCTGGAGCAGGTGCAGGCGCATTCGCCCGTTGCGCGGATACTTCCTCAAATAATGCATCGAAATCATCAGCGGCGTCGGTCATAATTCCTGCTTCTCCATTACGTTTCAAATTGCCAAAACATTGTCAAATTTAACGCTCGGCAATAAATTGGGTTCTCTCGCGAGTGTAACAGGGGCAGCCCCCACAGTTCAATCTCTTAGGTGAAGCCGGATGGCCCTCCAAGTGTACTGTTGTATTTGCGGATCGTGTGAAATACACGCTGCAAGCCCCTGAAATAGCGGGAATTTGCGCCATCTGCGATGTCCTCGTGACAGTTTCTTGATAATTATCAACTCTTTACAGCAGAACAATACTGGCAAACGGGGCTACAATGAAGGCAGGAACTGACTCTTTTAAATAGTTAAAGGAGGCTGAGATATGTATCGGAAAATCCTGATTACGACGGACGGCTCGGCCGTTTCCAGCAAGACCGCTTGCGCCGGGGTCGAATTTGCCCAGCAGCTCGGGGCGGAAGTGCTGGCCCTGTTCGTGGCACCGGAATACCAGTACCCGATTTACGTGGAGATCATTCCGCCCAGCTACCCGAGCGAAGAAGAGTATCGGGCGGCAATGCAGCGCGCCGGCAACGAGCACGTTCAGTCTATCCTTGAGTCTTGCGCGAAAAAAGGCGTGCGGGCCGAAGGCATGACCGCCTTTGCCGAAAGCGCGGCACTGAAGATCGTGGACGTCGCCAACCAGTGCGGCTGCGACCTGATCTTCATCGGTTCGCACGGGCGCAGCGGCTGGGGACACTTGCTGCTGGGCAGCGTGACCAATAAAGTGCTGTCGCATACCAAGATCCCGGTGCTGGTGCACCGGCTGATCAAAGACCCGCGCCCGGCCTGAACGGCCAGCGTTACGACGCGCTCCGGCCTGCCGGGCTGGGGCGTGAAGACCAGTATTGCTAACTATTGAGGAACCATGATTCGAATTGTCATTGCCGACGACCACACCATCATGCGCGAAGGGCTCAAGCGCATTCTTGACGGGGCACCCGACATCGACATCGTAGGCGAAGCCATCGACGGCTTCGAAGTCCTCACCCACATCCGCCAGGGCGGCTTCGACCTGCTGCTGCTCGACCTGTCCATGCCAGGGCGCAGCGGCGTTGACCTGATCCGCCAGATCCGCAGCGAATCGCCCAAGCTTGCCATCCTCATCCTCACCATGCACGAGGAAGAGCAGTACGCGGTGCGCGCCATCCGCGCCGGCGCCCAGGGCTACCTGACCAAGGAAAGCGCCGGCACCCAGCTGGTGGGCGCCATCCGCAAGGTTGCCTCCGGCCGGCCCTATATCTCCACCGAAGTGGCCGAGCAACTGGCGCTGAATATCATGCAGCCAGCCGAAACCCTGCTGCACAAACAGCTTTCCGACCGCGAGTTCGAGGTGTTTTCGCTACTGGTGTCGGGAAAATCCATCACTGAAATCGCCAACGGCCTGCATTTGAGCGTCAAGACCGTGAGCACCCACAAGACCCGCATCATGCAGAAGATGGGCATGGCTTCGCTCTCAGAAATGGTTCAGTACGCAGTGGCGCACAAGCTGCTGACCCCGTTCAAGGCATGATTGACAAGGTTGATTTTAGGATAATTCCTACATCGCCCCACTACCCTCCTACGGGTATATTCAGCAACGACTGATATTTTTCCCACATTCACGTTGGCATACTGAAACCATTCCGTTTGGGAACCAGGAGATCAGCATGCTCTCAACGCAACCCGTGTCCCATGAGGCCGGCCGTCAGCGGCAAGGCCGTTTGTGGTCCAACCTGAAAGAAGTGTGCGAACTGCTGCACTTGCCGCCGGTATCGCTCAATTCTGAAGAGCTGCTGTTCCAGCATGTGCAGTTCAAGACCGGCCAGCGCGTGCATACGATTGGCCAGCCGTTCGACATGCTGTACGTGGTGAATTCCGGCTTCATGAAAACGGTGCTGATTGACGAGTTCGGCAACGAGCAGGTGCTGGCCTTCCCGATGAAGGGCGACCTGATGGGCGTAGACGGCATCCACAGCAAGACTTACGCCTCGGAGGCGGTGGCGCTGTCGGACTGCGACCTGATCCTGCTGCCGTTCAAGAAGCTGACCACGCTGGGCCGCACCCACGTGGAGTTGGAGAATTTGATGTACGGCGTGATGAGCCGCGAACTGGTGCGCGAGCAAGCCATGATCGGCATGCTGGGCGCCCTGAGCGCGGAGGCGCGGGTGGCGCGCTTCCTGGTCACGCTATCGGAAAAGTTTTCGCAGATGGGTTATTCGAGCAAGCTGTTCAACCTGCGCATGACGCGCCATGAGATTGGCAGCTACCTCGGATTGACGCTGGAAACGGTCAGCCGCACCCTGTCAGCCTTCAACGAGATCGGGCTGATCAGCGTGGACCAGCGCACCATCGGCATCAAGGATGTCGACGCCCTGAAATCGCTGCGTCGCCTGCCGCCATCGCGCACGCGCAGCAAGCTGCCGTCGCGCGCCAAAGCCGCCGCCAGCGAAGCTGCCGTGCCGCTGCTGGCGACTTTGTAAAGAGTACTACTCACCCAGCTTTGGCCCGCTTCGGCGGGCCTCTTTTTTTCTTCAATAATTTATTTGACAAGCTTTGCCGACCTGAGCATAATGCAAATGCGAATCATTCTTATCTGAGGAAAAATAACAATGTCTACTGCCACTATCGACGCCCCCAAACCCAAGGCTGCTGTCGCCCCTGCCGCGCAGCAGCCGACCCAGCCCCTGCGCCGCTACACCACCGCCGGCCTGATGGAAGATCAGCGCGAAATCGAAATTGAACATGCCGGCCGCATCTACCGTCTTCGCATCACGCAGTTGAACAAGCTGATCCTGACTGCCTGAAGCTTACCCTCCCCAATCGCCAGCCAGCCGTCACACGCGGCAGCCAGCCACCCCTGAAACTTTGGAGTGAATCATGGCTATCGACCGCAACGACCCGATCTTCACGCACAGCGCCGCTGCCCGGCAGCCGGAACTGATGCTGTCCGCCGTGCTGCACCTGATGTCCCACTATACGGCCAACGCCGCCGACAATGGCGGCTGCGTCAAGCTGGCATCGGTCATCGAGCGCCACCTGAAAGCGCTGGCGGCGCTGCCGGACCTCTCGCCCGTGCTGCGCGCCACCTGCCAGCAACTGTGCGAACAGTGGGGCGCCGTGGTCGAACATGCCCGTCCTCCGCAGGAACGCGCCAATTTCCTGGCGCGCCTGATGGGCCGTCCCCGCCCTGCCCCGCTGGCGGCCTGAGGGCCATCATGTGCGACAAGCACGACACTCCAGCCGCCAAGGCCGCGGCGGCCGAACCGGCGCGCCGCCGCCGCATCTGGGACCTGCCCCACACCTGCCACTGCCCCCTGGTCGGCGTCGGCCTGCCGCTTGGCGTGCTGCGCAAGATCGTCACCAAGGCAGTCGGCGGCAAGGTGCTGGCCGACGACTATGAAGTCCACGTTGGCGCCGTCAGCGAATGCGGCAACCGCAACCGCCTGTCCGAAGCCGTGCAGAAGGAACTGGAACGCCGCTATGCAGTGGTGATCCAGCGCTTCCGCCACGCCCGCGACACAGCGGCCCTGGAAGCGTTGTGGGAAGCTGCGGTCGCCAGCGGCGACGTGCCGGGCCCGTTCTGGGCCGGCCTGAGCCACCCGCACTGCACGCTCGAACTGCAGGAACGCATGTGCCGCGACCTGCACATGATCCAGCACCAGGCCGGCGCCGCCACGCGCGCCGACATCAGCCGCCTGCAGGCGCTTGAACAATCGAATGCCGCGCTGGAGCGCGAACTGGCACGCCAGCAGCAGCGCAGCGCCACCTGGCAAGCCGAGCGCCACTCCGAACAGGAAGCCCATGCAGCCGCCATGATGCAGCTGCGCGCGCAACTGGTAGGCCGCGACAGCGTGCTCGCCTCGCTGCGCCAGCAACTGGAAGAGCTGCACGCCACCGTTCCCGGCCTCGCCACGCGCGAACGCCTGGCGCGCCAACTGGCCGACACCGAGCAACGCGTGCATGACTTGCGCGCCGAAGCCGCCGCCGCCCGCGCCGAAGCCAGCGCCCTGGAACGCCAGCTCAGCGAAGCACGCGCCGCCTTGGCCGCAGCCGCGGCGCAATCATCGCCCGCCATGCCGGCAGCCGCCACCGCCGCAACGGGCGGGCCGGCTGTCCGTGCGGGCACCACCTCGCAACGCATCACGCTGCACGGACTGCTGGCCGAGCGCGTGCTGTGCGTCGGCGGCCGCGCCGGCAGTGTGGCCGGCTACCGCAGCGTGATCGAAGAAGCCGGCGCCGAATTCCTGCACCACGACGGCGGCCTCGAAGACAACGTCGCCCGCCTCGAGACCAGCATGGCCGCCGCCGACCTGGTGATCTGCCAGACCGCCTGCATCAGCCACAGCGCCTACTGGCGCGTGAAAGACTTCTGCAAGCGGCACCAGAAGCGCTGCATCTTCGTCGACAACCCCAGCGTCACTACCCTCCAGCGCGCGCTAGAACCACAATAAAAGTCGGGGTCAGGTCTGGCAATCCGCCATTCCGCTGCGCGGAATGGCGGATTGCCAGACCTGACCCCGACTTTCAAAAAGAAACGCCCCGGCGCTTGCGCGCACGGGGCGTTTTGCTACTTGCTACTGAGGGCGGCGATTAGAAGGTGTAATTGCCGGTCAGGTAGAAGGTGCGGCCCATTGGGTCGGCGTAGCGTGGGTCGAAGCCAACCTGGTGGCCCGAGGAGTTACGCAGGGACAGCGGTGGGTTGCGGTCGGCCAGGTTCTTGATGCCGGCGCGCAGCGCCAGTTGCTTGTTGACAGCCCACTTGCCTTGCCAGTCGAAGGTCAGGTGCGATGGCACGTGGATGCGCACATCTTCGGAGGCGTTGGTACCCAGGTTCCACACAGTGGTCTTGGCATCGGTGTAGCCGTTGCGGTAGTTGGCGATGATCGAGTTGCTGAACGCGCCGGTTTCCAGGGTGTTGGTCCAACGTACAACGTGGCGGAACGACACGGCATTGTTGATGCCGAAGAAGTTCATGCTGTTGGTCCACTGATCGTCAGTGCCTGGCTTGGTGTAGTCAGACTTGATCAGGTAGGTGCCTGCCAGGGTCGACGAGAAGCGACCGAAACCGAAGTTGTGGCGGCCGGTCATGTCCCAGTCGATACCCTGGTTGTGGGTCTTGCCGATGTTGATCGACAGGCGCTGGAAGGCGTAGGACGTCTTGCCGCTTGCCACTTCGGTGAAGGTGGTGAACAGCTGCGGGTAGTCCGCGCCACCGTTGGCAAATGCCAGTTGCTCGGATACCGACGATACGGCGTCGCGAATCTTCACGTCCCACAGGTCGGCGCCGGCGGAGAACCAGTTTGCCGGCTCGACGCGGAAACCAACGGTGAACTGCTTCGACTTCTCAGGCTTCAGATTCACGTTGCCACCCGACATAACCGGGTATTGCTCCAGGGCGCCAGATTTGCACAGGCTGCTGTTGCCTTGCACGTTCGGGCAAGCATACTTGGACGCGGTCACGCCTGCCGGCACCAGCGGCTGGCCGATGTTCAGCATGTCAGGTGCCTTGAAGCCGGTACCGTAGGAAGCGCGCACCACGGTGATGGAGTTTGGCTGCCAACGGGTGCTCAGCTTGTAGGTAACAGCCGATTCCTTCTTGCCCATCTCGGTGCCGGTTACGCCATTGTCGATCGCGGTGTAGGCGTCGTAACGCACGGCGCCGGTCACTTCAAAGGACTTCACCACTGGCACCAGCAACTCGGTGAACAGACCGTAGGTCTTGCGGGTCATGTCGTAAGTCGCAGGGCTGCTCAGGTTGTAGATCAGGCCATTCTTGGCAGCATCGCTCGGGGTTTGCTCGTAGTGGTAGCGACGCAGGTCACCGCCCAGTGCGATCGAGCTGGAGCCGCCGCCCAGGCCCAGGTCGAACAGCTCGCGCGATGCGCGGCCATCGATGCCGGTCATGGTGGTCGATGCATTGCGGATCGCGCCGCGGTAGGTCGAACCATCGATCAGCGCGCGGGTAGCGTCGCTTACCGGGCCCAGCGGTGCGAACGGATCGAGGGAACCGTTGGCCATCATGCTGCGGAACTCTTTGTTCAGCTGGTAGCCGCCAACATAGCGCTCTTCGTACTTGTTGCGCGACCAGGTCAGGCCACTGCTGAAGTTCCAGGCGCCGATGTCGCCTTCCAGGCCGGTCACAAAGTGCTGGGTGTCGGTCACGGTCTGGCTATCGCGGGTGCCCCAGTCGAAGCTGCGGTAGGTCGCGTTCACTGGCGAGACGCCCGGCTTGGTCACCGCCAGGTTGGCTTGCTGGGCCGGGGTCAGGAAAGGCTGTACGTAGTTGGTATAGAACGCCGAACTGACTGGCACCGAAATCGGCATGGCGTTAGGCGCGATACGTGCGGTCAGGTCGAAGCGGCCAATGACGGTTTCAGCGAACAGGTTGACGTTGTCGGTCAGCTTGAAGGTGGCGTTACCGAAGAAGGTGTCGCGCTTGCTTTGCGGGACGATTTCAACGGTCGAACCGGAGTCGAAGCCGCAAGTCTGCTGGTTGGTCGGCACCACCACGTTCATTGGTGCGCACTTGCCGTTCTTCAGCAGGTATGGGTTGAAGGTGGTACTGGTCTTGTCGTTGAAGTCGACGGTGACGTTGCCCGGCACAGCGGAGCTGCTGGTGCGGTCCATGACGTAGCTGTTGCCGTTGTAGTTGAACGGAACGAACGAGGTCTTGGCGAATTCACGCTCGGTTGCGCGCAGCTGGGTGCGCTCGTCGTGGCGGTAGGTACCCATCAGGGCCAGGCGGCCACCCAGCAGGTCGTTGCTGCCGAAAGTGATCGCGGCATCAGTCTGGCGACCGGAGCTGCTTTCGAACGGCTGGGAGAAGTTGGCTTCCAGGTTCACGCCATTGAAGTTCTTCTTCATGATGAAGTTGATCACGCCGGCGATCGCGTCGGAACCGTACAGTGCGGAGGCGCCGTCGGTCAGGATCTCAACGCGCTCGATCGCGCTCATCGGGATGGCGTTCAGGTTGACGGTCGAGCCATCATTTTGCGGAGCAATGCGGCGACCGTTCAGCAGCACCAAGGTGTAGCTCTCGCCGATATCGTGGATGGACGCGGAGACGCGGCCACCGGAATTGGAGCCGGCAGCAGTTGCTTCAATGGAGAAGCCCTGCATCGCTGGCAGGGCCTGGATCAGTTCGGCGACGGTGTTGGCGCCGGTCTTCTTGATCGTTTCGGCGGACAGGCGCTGCACTGGCAGTGCGCCTTCGACGGCGATACGCTTGATCGCGGAACCGGTGATTTCAACGCGCTGCATTGGCGCTTCTTGCGCGGCGGCGTGGCCGGCAGCAATCAGGGCCAGGGCGGACATTGCCAGGCGCACGGAACGCACACCGACTTTTTCTTGGAAAGCCATTCTCTACTCCTTCGGGTTTCTAAAAACGTTCGAATGAGCAAAGTTTCTTTTTTGCATTTTGCTCACCGACCGCGGATTATGGGGGGAGCAAACAAGCAATTTCATGCCGGAGTATTACATTTCTAAAAGTTAAAGGGAAAATTCGCAAGATGGCGAAAGAATCGGAATTAAATTTGCCAAAAAACTGTGCAAATGTAGTTTTAACGCAACAACACTAGAATCTTATTCAATTCAAATGGATTTCTATCAACCAGAACTTGCAACATCCGAGAAAGGTGTGCTTGTAATGAATTGTACTGATACTTAATTGAAATGTATTTATACTTGACTGAAAGAAAAAAACGCCCCGACGCTGACGCGCGCGGGGCGTTTTTGCAACTGCCTGGCTGACTTAGAAGGTATAGCCGCCGGTCAGGTAGAAAGTACGGCCCAGCGGATCGGCGTAGCGTGGGTCGAAGCCAACCTGGTGGCCGGACGAAGCGCGCAGCGAGAACGGTGGGTTGCGGTCGGCGATGTTCTTGATGCCGGCGCGCAGCAGCACGTTGCTGTTGACCTTCCACTTGCCCTGCCAGTCGAAGGTCAGGTGCGACGGTACGTGCACGCGGAAAGTTTCCAGCTGGTTGGTGGCAACGTTGCGGCTGGTCGCTTCGGCGTCAGTGTAGCCGTTGCGGTAGTTGGCCACCAGCGAGTTGGAGAACGCGCCGGTATCGAGGGTGGTCGACAGGCGGACGATGTGGCGGAACGACACGGCATCGTTGACGCCAAAGTAGTTCATGCTGTTCACCCAGTCGTTGTCCGTACCTGGCTTGGTGTAGTCGGACTTGATCAGGTAGGTGCCGTTCAGGGTGGTGGTCAGCTTGCCGAACGAGAAGTTGTGGCGATAAGTGGTGTCCCAGTCGATACCCTGGTTGTGGGTCTTGCCGATGTTGATCGACAGGGTCTTCTTGGCCCAGTAGGTCTGGCCGTTGCCCGGATCGACGAAAGTGGTGAACAGTTCGCGGTACTTGACCGGATCGCCGAAGATCAGCGCTTCCGACACGCTCGACACGGCGTCGCGGATCTTCACATCCCACAGGTCAGCCTGCACCGAGAAGTTGCTGGTCGGTTCGAAACGGAAGCCGATGGTGAACTGCTTGGACTTCTCTGGCTTCAGGTTTTCGTTACCGCCGGACAGCACGTTGTACTGGCGCTTGCCCACCTGGCAGTAGTCCGCATTCTCGGCCTTCAGATTGGCAGGGCAGTCCCACGAGTTGGAGGTGAAGCCGGCCGACACCAGCGGCTGGCCGATATCGAGCATGGAAGGAGCCTTGAAGCCGGTGCCATAGGAACCGCGCATCAGGAACGATGGCGTAGGCTGCCAGCGCGCCGACACCTTGTAAGTGGTGGACGATTCCTTTTTGCCCATGTCGCGGTTAGCCAGGTTGTTCTTGACTGCTTCGAAGGTATCGTAGCGTGCGGCGCCGTTCACCTCGAGGCCCTTGATCACTGGCACGTTAACTTCGCCGAATACGCCGTAGTTGTTACGCTCCATGTCGTAGGCTGGCGATGCGCTGAAGCCGAAGATGTCCGAGCTGGTGGCGTGCGGGGTCTGCTGGTAGTGGTAGTTGCGGTAGTCGCCGCCCAGTGCAATCTGCGCGGCGCCCGCTGGCAACTGGAACAGTTCGTGCGAAGCTTTCGCATCGATGCCCTTCAGGGTGGTCGAGGCATCGCGGATCGAACCGTTGAACACCGAGTTGGAGATCAGCTGCTTGGTCGCATCGGATTGGCCGCCAATGCCCAGGAACGGGTCGAACTGGTTCTTGGCCAGCATGTCGCGGAATTCGGTGTTCTTGACGTAGCCGCCAACATAGCGCTCATCGATAGCGTTCCGGGACCAGGTCAGGCCGGTGCCGAAGCCCCAGGAACCGATTTCGCCTTCAGCGCCGAGCACTAGGTTCTTGGACGTGGTGATGGTTTCGCTGTCGCGGGTGCCCCAGTCGTAGGTACGGTAGCTGGCGGTCACGCTCTTGATATCGGTATCTTGCGCAGCGGTGATATATGGACGTACGTAGGTGTTGTACAGCGGCGAGCCCTTGGCGATCGAGACCGAAGCGGTGTTCGGCGCGATGCGCGCGGTGAGGTCCAGGCGCGAGTATGCCGCTTCCACGAATACATTGATCTTGTCGGTGGCTTTCACGGTAGCCTTGCCGAAGAAGCTGTCGCGGCTGTTTTCAGGCACGATCTCGATGGTTTGCACGAAATCGAAGCCGCAGTTCTGCACCAGGGCGGTATTGCTCAACGAGAGCTGGTTCATGGCGGCGCACTGGCCGTTTTTCTTCTGGTACGGGTTAAAGCCGATTGGCGCGGCGCCGGACTTGAAGGTGGCCGACACGTTGGCAGGGATGGCTGCCGGGCTGGTGCGGTCGTAGATATAGCTGTTGCCATTCCAGTTGAACGGCACGTAGGCGGTGTCGGCGAAATCGCGGTCCAGCGCGCGCACCTGCTTGGTTTCGTCCTTGCGGTAGGTCAGCAGCACATTGTAGCGGTCCGAATCCAGGTCGCCCATGCCGTAGGTCAGGTTGAAATTGCTGGTGCGGCCTGCGCTCGATTGGGTGGGCTGGCTGTGGGTGGCTTCGATATTGAAGCCCTGGTAGTTCTTCTTCAGGTTGAAGTTGATGACGCCGGCAATCGCGTCGGAGCCGTACAGGGCGGACGCGCCGTCAGTCAGGATGTCGACGCTCTCAACCGCGCTCATTGGGATGGCGTTCAGGTTGATGGTCGAGCCGGAACCTTGCGGGGCAATACGGCGGCCGTTCAGCAGTACCAGGGTGTAGCTGGCGCCAATATCGTGGATCGAAGCGGTCACGTTGCCGCCGGAATTGGTGCCTGCTGCGATGGCGGCAACCTGGAAGCCCTGCATGGCAGGCAGTGCCTGGATCAGGTCGGCGACGTTGGCCGCGCCGGATTTGGCGATCTGCTCGGCGTTCAGGCGCTGTACTGGCAGCGAGCCTTCCGCATTGATACGCTTGATGGCGGAACCGGTGATCTCAACGCGCTGGATTGGCGTTTCCTGCGCAATGGCAGCGCCAGCGGCAAACACGGCCAGGGCCGACAAGGCCAGGCGTACCGAGCGCACGCCAATTTTCTCCTGGAAAAACATTCCCTACTCCCCTTTTGTTTATGGATGAACAGACTTCACTTTGAAAGTCAGCTCGGGAATTATGAGAGCTAAGCTGTTACCAAGAATTCATACTTGTTACAAGTTTGAAATATTGAGAGAAAATTTGAAGCACCGATCGATCGTCCGAATTTAATTCGACAACATCAAAGCCCTTCGTTGTTTGGACGCGACAGTAAAAAATTATTAATTAATAGACATCACGCCGATAGCGGCCGGAACTTGCCATTTGAACCACAACTGTTTCCGTTAACATCTCGCGCAGGGCACGATCCACGCCAGCCGCCATGCCTTCCAGGCTACCGCACACGTAGATTGCCGCGCCCTCTTCCACCCAGGCGCGCACGGTGGCGGCGTGCCTCAGCAGCAGGTCCTGCACGTACTCCTTGCCAAGCGGGCCGCGCGACCAGGCCAGGTCCAGGCGCGGCAGCATGCCTTCACGTTGCCAGGCGTCCAGTTCATCGTGGTAGAAGGCGTCATGCGCCGGGTCGCGTTCACCAAACAGCAGCCAGTTGCGCGACTGGCCGGCCGCGGCACGCGCCTTCAGGTGGCCCCGCAGTCCGGCGATGCCGCTGCCATTGCCGATCAGGATCAGCGGGCGCGCGGCATTTGCCTCGAGCCGGAAACGGCGGTGCTCGCGCAGGCGCAGGCGCACCATGGCGCCCGCCTCGGCCTGCTGCGTCAGCCAGCCCGAGGCCAGGCCGTGGCTGCCGTCGCCATGGCGGTGCAGGCGCACCAGCAGGTGCACCCTGCCATCGGGCGGGATAGAGGCGATCGAATATTCGCGCGGGCGATCGGGATCGGCTGGCGCCGCGACCTGCACCAGGTCGCCCGATTGCCAGGCCGGCAGCGGCTGGCCTGGCATCGGCTCCAGTTCAAGGTGGTAGATCGGCGCACCGGCGCTGCCAGGATTGAGCTGGCGCCGCTCGGCCAGGCGCCATTCCGCGAAATCGGGCGCATCCCAGTCCGGCGCATCGCTGGTGCCTGCCAGGTGGCTCAATTGCTGGCGCCAGGCCGCGATGGCGGGCGCGGCGCTGCGGTCGACTTCGATGCGCGGGAACAGCGCTTGCGCGCCGCGTTCCGCCAGCCAGGCGTCGAGCGCGCGGCCGAAGCCGCAAAAGCTGCCATAGGCGCTGTCGCCCAGCGCCAGCACGGCGTAATGCATGCGCCCCAGCTGGAGGTCGCTGCGCGCCATCAGGCGCTGTGCAAAGCGCGCTGCGGCGTCGGGCGGATCGCCTTCGCCGTAGGTCGACGCCAGGAACAGCACGCGTTCGGCCGCCTGCAGCGTCGCCGCGTCGAGTTCGTCGAAGTCGCACAACCGGTTCGCAATGCCGGCCACGCGCAGGGTTTCGCTGGTCTGGCGCGCCAGCAGCTCGGCATTGCCGGTCTGGCTGGCGTAGGCCACCAGCCAGGGCGAGTCGCCCGCCGCCGCGCGCGCAGCCTGCGTAGCAGCGCGGGCGCGCCGCGCGCGCACCCAGGGCAGCAGGCATACCAGGCCATAGCCGGCAATCATGGCGGCTGTCAGGCCGAGGCGGGTCGGGTCGTTCGTCAGGATCATTCTTCTTCAAGCATTTTCTGGAAGCGGCTGCTGAGGATTTCGCGCAGCCCCTTCCCTTCGCGCAGCAGGAAGCGCGCGGCCAGGCCCTTGCGTTCTGCCAGTGCCAGCCCTTGTTCAGGGCCAAGCACCGTCAGCGCGGTGGACCAGGCATCGGCGGCCATCGCGCTTTCGTGCACCACCGTGACCGAAGCCAGCGCATTGGAGATCGGCATGCCGTTGCGCGGATCGATGGTATGCGGTCGCCGCTCGGCATCCTGCATGAAGTACTTGCGGTAGTCGCCGGAGGTGGCGACGGCCAGCCCATGCAGCGCGACGGCGATTTCACCCGCGCGGCCGGCGCCTGGCGCCGGCGGTTCTTCCAGCGCTACCCACCAGGGCTGGCCATCGGGCTTGAAGCCGGCGCCGCGCAGCTCGCCGCCGACTTCAACCAGATAGTGGCGGCAGCCCTGGGCTTCGAGGTATTGCGCCAGCCTGTCCACGCCGAAGCCCTTGGCCACTGCCGACAAATCAAGCTGAACCCCGCCGGGCTGGAAGGCGCGCTTGCGCGCGGCATCCAGTTCCACCGTGCGACCCGCCATGCCGGCGCGCACGGTCGCCACATCGCGTGCAGTGGGCGGCACGAAACCGGCTTCGTCATGGCGGCCGGTCGGGCCGAAGCCCCACAGGTTCACCAGCAGGCCGGCGCAGGGATCGCAGGCGCCCCCGGTCGCGCGCGCGACCTCGAGCGCGTATTTCAGGACTTCGAGAAAGCCGGCTGGCAGCACATGCCAGGTACAGGCGCCGGCGCGGTTGAAGCGGCCCAGGTCGGAGGCCGGCTCCCAATGGCTCATCTCGCGCACCACCTGGTCCAACTGCTCCTGCAAGCCAGCCTGCAGGCCGGCGGCGCGCAGCGGCACGCCGGCGGCCATGGCGCCAGGCGCCAGCGCTACCCGCGCCGACCAGGTGGTGCCCATGCTGGCGCCGCCGAAATCGACGATGCCCGCCCCCGCCGGCGCTGGCTCGGCGGAGATAGTGGGCGGCAGCAATACCCGGCGCACCTGCTTACTGCGGCAGTACTTCCACCGTCGCCGCGTAAGTCACGCGGCGCGGCGGCATCTGGCGCGGGCCCGGCTGCTGGCCGGCTTGCGGCGCGGCGGCTGCAGGCCAGCTGCTGGACACCAGGTACATGCCCGCTTCCGGAATCTTGAAGCTGATCTCGCCCTTGGCATCGGTCGCCATGCGGATCTCGCCCAGCGTGCCGCGATAGCGCACGCCACCCGGAATCAGGCTGAAGGCCTGGTTGGCCGCCGGCTTGCCGTCCAGCAGGAAGCGCCAGGTGGCCTGCTCGCCCGCGCGCATATCGTTCGGGTGCGTCACCGGCACCAGCTCCAGGCCAACGCCGCTCGGCTTGAACACCGCTTCATCGGTCTTGTTGGCGCTGACGAAGGTCTCCAGCCGGCTGGCTGTGCGCGACACATTGAGTTCTTCCGCATTGGCCGGCACGTTGGCCGCCAATTCCGCCTCGGAACCGCGCCAGCGCTTCATTTCGCCATTGACCTTCCAGCTCGCCATGACCGACTGGCTCACCAGCGCGATCTTGTAAGTGCCCGGCTTGGCCATCTTCACATCGAAGGTGGAACGCAGGCGGCCGGTCAGCGCGTTCAGCATCTCGACCTTGGCGCCATCAGGACCGGTAATCGAAATGCCATCGAGCTTCAGCGGCTGGTGGTCGATGTCGAACAGGCCTTCGGAAATCGCGGCATCCACGGTCACCCAAGGCTCCTTGGAATCAACCAGGGAAGACGAAGGCAGCAGCCACGGCTTGTGCGCCTGTGCACTGAAAGCGGCGCCGGCCAGTGCCAGCGCGATCAGGGTTTTGCTCAGCTTCATGGCGGCTCCTTATGGTTTGACTTGCACGGTCACGTCGCCCAGTTCTTCCTTGCCCTTGGCGGAGAAGGACTGCGCCGACTTGGGCGGCCATGCCACCGGTACTTTCACCAGCTCGCGGCCGCCCGCTTCGCGCGCAGCCTCCACCACCAGCTGGTAATTGCCAGCCGGGAGCTTGTTCAACGCATCTTTCGCGACCGGGAAGCTCAGCGAAACTTCGCCCGGTGCGCGGGTGGCGCCGCTCACGCCATCCATCGGCATTTCGATGTCGCGGCCCGCCTTGCGCCACCACTGGCGCATATCCTTCAGCCACTTGGTACCGGCATTGTCCTTCTTCTTCACGTCGTACAGCACGGCCAGGTTGGCCACGACCTTCTGGTCCGCGTTCTCCAGCCAGGCCGCCACATATGGGCGGTGGTATTCAGCGACGTTCAGTTGCGGGAGTTCGAATTTCAGCGTCAGGTCGGCCGCCATCGCGGACGCGCTCACCAGCGGCAAGCCGACGGCGATGGAATAGCGAAGTTTCATACAGAGGTCCTTAATGAATGTAGAGCAAAGCGATAACACAGGGAATAACGACACCCAGGCCCACCATCGGCCAGGTGAACGGCCGCTTGGCCGCGTGGAATTTCAGGATCAGCAAACCGGTAATGCAGAACACCAGGCAGGCCGCCGCAAAGATGTCGATGAACCAGTTCCAGGCCGC
The DNA here is from genome assembly GCF_049913245.1 of Pseudoduganella sp. R-32. Lineage (NCBI taxonomy): Bacteria > Pseudomonadati > Pseudomonadota > Betaproteobacteria > Burkholderiales > Oxalobacteraceae > Pseudoduganella > Pseudoduganella sp. R-32. The sequence continues at coordinate 5,378,419 of NZ_CP183987.1, forward strand.
ACCCGTGTTGCGGCCCTTGTGGACGTCGTTCAACCACGAAATCCAGCCGCGGTCCGTGTTCTCGAATTCCGCAGCGCCATCCTCCAGGCCGATGCGCACCCAGGCATCGCCGCCCGCCTTCGGCATCGGCAGGTACACCTCGTCGGCCGACCATTCGGCCTCGCGCCCGCCGGCCTTGATCGACCACGTTTCGCGCAGCCAGCGCTCGCCCGCTTCCGGCAACGGCGCTTTTTCGCCGTCGTGCTTTTCGGCGAAGGCATGCAGTTCGCCGACCAGGGAGTCTGGCGCCGTGGCCTGCTTGCGCACCACAGACGGCTTGGCCTCGATCTGGCTGGCGTGATTCAGGGTGATGCCGGTGATCGCAAACAGGAACATGCCGAGCAGGCACATGGCCGAACTGACCCAATGCCATTCGTGCAGGAGCTTGAGCCAAACTGCGCGCTTGGCCTGGATTTCTGGACTGCCCAAGTTGTTACTTTCCATAAGTGAATACCGGATGATAATGCACCGGGCTTGCCAATGCAATTGAGAATCGTTATCATTTACATTGCTTTACATACCCGCTATCGCCAGCCACCTCCAGTTTGACGGATGCAGCCAGCCGCCAAACATCAACTGCATCAAATCTGGAGAGAATTTTGACCATCCGTAGCCGCAAGCACACGCTGGCCGCCCAGCCGCTGCTGAACCAATCCCTGCTCGCCATGGCCGCCATCGGCCTGCCCCTGTCCGTCCAGGCCCAGGCACAAGAAAAGACCATGGCCGAAGTCAAGGTCGAAGCCGCCGCCGACGTCGCCTACAAGGCCGACCGCGCGTCTTCGCCGAAACTGACTGCCCCGCTGGTGGACACCCCGCAAACCATTACCGTCATCAAGAAGGAATTGCTGCAGGAGCAAGGCGCTGCGTCCGTAATGGAAGCCCTCCAGAACACGCCGGGCATCACCCTGCAACTGGGCGAAAACGGCAACACCAGTGCCGGCGATACCTTCCAGATGCGCGGCTTCTCGGCCCAGTCCTCGATCTTCGTCGACGGCATCCGCGACCTGGGCGCCGTCTCGCGCGACGCCTTCAACCTGGAACAGGTGGAAGTGGTGAAGGGCCCGGCCGGCGCCGACATCGGCCGCGGTGCGGCCGCCGGCTATATCAACCTGGTCTCCAAGACGCCGGTACGCGAGGATGCCGTTTCCGGCACCGTCGCCTTCACCCAGGGCGGCGTCAAGCGCCTGACCGCCGACGTGCAGCGCGCCTTCGGCAGCAGCGGCGCCTTCCGCCTGAACCTGATGGGTTCCGACGGCTCGCAAAAAGGCAGCCGCGCACTGGACCGTGAAAGCCACGGCATCGCGCCTTCCGTCGCCTGGGGCCTGGGCACGCCAACCCGCCTCTACCTGTACTCGCAGCACATCCGCCAGGACAACGTACCTGACGGCGCGATCCCGAGCGTGGGCATGGCCGGCTTCTACAATGGCACCTATCCATGGCTGGCGAAAGCGCAGCGCGTCGACCGCAACAACTGGTATGGCCTGGATGGCGACTATGAGGATGTGAAGGCCGACATGGTTACCGCCAAAATCGAACACGACCTGGCGCCGAAGACCAAGCTGACCAACACCACCCGCTATGGCAAATCCAAAATGGACCGCATCCTGAGCGGCGTGAACGCCGTCACGGCGCTGGATCCGACCAACCCGGCCAGCTGGACCGTCGCACGCACGCGCCAGAGCGTGCTGCAGGAAAACCGTATCCTGGCCAACACCACCAACATCGTGTCGGAGTTCGATGCCTTCGGCGTGCAGCACACCATCTCGACCGGTCTCGAGTTGCTGAACGAAGAACAGTTCACCCCGACCCGCGTCGGCCTCGGCACCGCCAGCGCTGCCAACCTGTACAACCCGAACCCGAAAGATCCGCTGAACGGCTTCGCTCCTTATCTGAACGGCGCGTTCAGCAAAGGCGAAACCACCACCGTCGGCGCCTACCTGTTCGACACCATCAAGCTGAACGAACAATGGCTGGTGAACGCAGGCCTGCGCTACGAGCGCTACGACACGGAGACCAATAGCGCCACCGTGACCGCGCCAAGCACCGTGCCGGTCGCCGCCCACCTGGAAAAGTCCGGCAACCTGAGCAGCTATAAGACCGGCCTGGTCTACAAGCCAACGGCCGATGGCAGCATCTACCTGGCCTATGCCAACTCGAAGACCCCGCCGGGCAGCGCCAACCTTTCGCTGGCGGCCCAGGGCACGAACGCCAACATCAACAGCGCTGCCCTGAAGCCGCAAACCACGACCAACGTGGAACTGGGTACCAAGTGGGACGTGATCCAGAAGCAGCTGGCCCTGACCGCCGCCCTCTACCGCACCACCAACAAGGATGAAATCCCGGTCAAGATCGATGAAGTGACCAACACCTGGGGCCAGTTGGGCAAGCGCCAGGTGCAAGGCGTGGAGCTGGGCGCCGTCGGCCAGGTTACCAAGGCCTGGAGCGTGATCGCCGGCGTCGCTTTCATGGACACCGAGATCAAGGAAAGCAATACCGGCGCCGGCAACAATGGCCTGGGCGCGGCAACTCGCTGGTCGCCGAAAAAGACCGCTACCCTGTGGACCAACTACAAGCTGAACGACAAGCTGAGCTTGGGCGGCGGCGCGCGCTACACCGGTACCCAGTACCGCCTGGTCGATCCGACCGGCGACGCGGCCAAGACCAATATGCCGTCGATGCCATCCTACACCGTAGTCGATGCCATGGCGGCCTACCAGCTGTCGAAGAACGTGTCGCTGCAGCTGAACGTGTACAACGTGTTCGACAAGTTCTACCTCTCCAGCCTGAACAACGGCGGCTCACGCTTTGTGATCGGTGCCCCGCGTATTGCCAAGGCGACCGCATCCTTCCAGTTCTAAGGATCGCGGCAAAAAGAAAGGCGGGCTCGCAGCCCGCCTTTTTTATTCAAACGCCGGAACTTGCATCCGGCCCTGGCGCACCGCCTTCGGTGCCCAATCCACTGCCGCCCTGCCGCGAACCGCTTTCCGTAGCACTTTGCCGGTTACCCGGCAAAGGTCGGTCGGCGCGGCGGATCTGCCCCTCCGGAACCTCGGCGTTGGCAATTTCCGGATGCTCTGTATCGACCAGCACAAAGTTTTGCTGGTTCTCCGTGTCCTTACTGGGTTTGTCAGGCCTTCCCATGCTGGCCTCCTTACTTCAATGAAACTTAGTACTTATCGCCACCCTGCTTGTTGCCCTGGTAGTCCTGCTGGTAGTCTTTGCTGAACTCCTGCTGGCCCTGGCTGGGTTGCTGCTCGGTACGGCTGGCGTTGCCACGCGAACCGCTCTGGCGGTTGCCATCGTTCTTGTGGCTCATGCTGCCGGCACGGCGTGCTTCCTCGGAAGTGAATTCGTGTGCCGTGCCCTTCTGGTGGGCTGCGCGGCCGCCTTCGGAAGCAATTTCCCTCTGGCGTTGTGGGTCCATGGAGGCAAAGCCACGTGCACTTTGCTTGCTGCCGGAAGGACTGTCCTGCCGGTTGCCGCGTTTGTCGCCTGGATTGTTCGAAGCCATGATTCGTCCCCCTGCTTGGTTCGGTGGAAAAGACCCCCGCCCCTTACCGTAGGCGCGGGAGAACTCATGTTAGTGCAAGCACTGTACAGGTAATATAGGACGTTCAGCGCGACAAATGTAGGATATCGCCTACCTTTTTTCTATTGGGAAAACCGCATCATCGGCCACAACATACACCCTGTCCGTGGTTTCCGGAATCAAAGAGTGCCCGCCAGTAAAGGCGCCAAAGGCCGGCAAGATGGCGCGCGTAGTGCCAAGCAGAAAGCAAGGCAAGCGCAACGACTCGCGCGCGGTGCGTAGGTGAAACACGGGATGCACGTGGCCAGCAACGGCATAGCCTTCGCAAGCCACATCGGGATGGTGGCACAGGGCGAACGGGCCGCAGGCATACGGCTCGTCGGCCATCGTTACGTCGAGCAGCGTGGATGGATCGCCCGCGTGCCAGTCATGGTTGCCGCGCACCAGCAGCAGCGCCAGATCGCGATGCCGGCTGCGCCAATCTAGCATGGCCTGCAATGTTGCCGGCGCCTGCGCGGCCCTCGCGTGCAGGAAGTCGCCGAGAAAAACGATGCGTTGCGTGTCATGCGTCGTTAGCAAGGTTTCGAGCACGGCAAGGTTTTCGCTTGTCGTCCCGCGCGGCACCGGTACGCCCAGCGCGCGGAAGCTGGCCGCTTTGCCGAAATGGACGTCCGCCACCATCAAGGTTTTCGCAGCCGGCCAGTACAGTGCCTTTTGCGGCAACAGCAGCACGCGCTCGCCTGCCAGTTCGGTTGCGACGGAATTCATGGACCGGCGGCCTTTTCCAGCTCACGCAGCATGCGGGCGACGCGATCGGACAGCCTTTCGGTCGTCAGCTTCTCGCGGAAGCGTTCCACCATCAACGCGAAGCCGAACGGCGTGGCGCGGCGCACTTCATGGAAGCTGGGCCGGCGCCGCTGCAAGTCCTGCAGCGTGGCACGCAAGCGCCCCAGTTCAAGCTCTTGCTCGAGCACTTCGCGCTGGGCCTGCGTCAGCAGCAGGTTGTTGGCGTCGTGCTTGCAAAAGACTTCAAAGAACAAGGACGAAGAGGCCTGCAATTGGCGATTGCTTTTCGGCTGGCCCGGAAAGCCCTGGAAGATCAATCCGGCGATGCGCGCAATCTCGCGGAACCGCCGCTGCGACAACTCGCTGGCATTCAGGCTGGCCAACACATCTTCCAGCAAGTTCTCCGTCGTGAAGGCGCCGCCCTCGTCCAGTGCCTCGCGCCACGGCAGCGCCTCCGGCGCCAGCAATTCAAAACCGTAATCGTTGACGGCGATCGAAAACGTCGCGGGCCGCGCGCGGGCAATGCGATACGCCAGCAACGACGCCAGGCCGATGTGCACCGAGCGCCCGGCGAAGGGATAGACGAACAGATGGTGTCCCTCCCTGCTTTCCATCGCCTCGATCACGGTAGTATCCGGTGTTGGGAGCGCCGACCAGCGCTGCTGGATATCGAGCAGCGGCTTGATGGCCTGCATTTCCGGTCCCGCGTAGCAGCCCTCCGTGGCACGCCGCAACTGCTCTAGCGCGGCGTGCGCCAGCTCGGACGACAATGGCATCTTGCCGCCCTGCCAGCGCGGAACAGCCCCCTTGGCGCCCGTAGCGCGCCGCACGAAGGCCGTCATTTCATGCATGCGCACGAATTCGAGAATGCGGCCGCCGAACAGGAAGTGGTCGCCTTTGGCCAGGCGTGCTATGAAGCCTTCCTCCACGCTGCCAAGCGCGGAGCCGTTCATGTACTTCACCTGCACCGTCGCTTCAGAAACGATGGTGCCGATGCCCATCCGATGGCGGCGCGCGATGGCTGCATCGGGCACGCGGTAAATGCCCTCCTCGTCCGCCAGCACACGGCGGTATTCGGGATAGGCGGACAGGCTTTGCCCGCCGCGCGCCACGAAGTCCAGGGCCCATTGCCATTCCTCCTGGCTTAGCGCGCGATAAGACCATGCCGTTCGCACTTCGGCCATAAGTTCCTCACTGCGGAAGCCGCCGCCCAGCGCCACCGTCACGAGGTGCTGGACCAGCACATCCAGCGGCTTTTCCGGCGGCGGCCGGGGTTCCACCCGGCGTTCGCGCACCGCCTCGATGGCGCCTGCCGCCTCCAGCAGTTCCAGGCTATGCGTCGGCACCAGCGTCGCGCGCGAAGTGCGGCCTGGCGCGTGCCCCGAGCGTCCTGCGCGCTGCAGCAGGCGCGCGATGCCTTTGGCACTGCCGATCTGCAGTACCCGCTCCACCGGCAGGAAGTCGACGCCAAGGTCGAGGCTCGACGTGCAGACCACGGCTTTGAGCTTGCCCTGCTTGAGGCCCTGCTCTACCCATTCGCGCACTTCCTTGTCGAGCGAACCATGATGCAGGGCCAGGACGCCCGCCCACTCGGGTCTCGCATCGAGCAGGTTCTGGTACCACAATTCGGCCTGGGAGCGTGTGTTGCAGAACACCAGCGTGCTGGCGTGTTGCGCGATCTCGTTGGCGACCGGTTTCAGCATCTGCAAGCCCAGGTGGCCGGCCCAGGGAAAGCGCGATGGATGGTCGGGCACCAGGGTATCGACCAGAACCTCCTTGCGCAGGTGGCCTTCGACGATTGCGCCATGCGGCGCCAGCACGTCGCGCGCCTGCTGCAGGTTGCCAAGGGTGGCCGACAGGCCCCACACCACCAAGCCAGGCTGCCAGCTGCGCAACCGCGCCAGCGCAAGCTGGGCTTGCACGCCGCGCTTGTTGCCCATCAACTCATGCCATTCGTCGACCACCAGCATGTCCAGTTGCGCAAACAGTTCGCTCGCCTCCGGGCGGCTAAGCAGGACGCTGAGGCTTTCCGGCGTCGTGACCAGCGCATGCGGCAGGAGGCGCGCTTGCCTGGCTCGGGTTCCACTGTCGGTGTCGCCGGTGCGCGATTCGATTTGCCAGGCGGGCAACAAGTCGGCGGCGGAGGTCTGCAGCGCGCGCAGGGTGTCTGCCGCAAGCGCCCGCATCGGCGTGACCCAGAGCAGGCGCAAGCCGGGCTTGCGACTGGCCCTCGCGCGCTGCAAAGCCGCCAGCCAGACGGCCAGCGTCTTGCCGGAGCCGGTCGTGGCATGCAGCAGGCCGGACTCGCCGCGCCGTGCCGCATCCCATACCTCGCGCTGGAAGGGAAAGACCGACCAGCCGCGCGTTGCAAACCATTCCTCCACCATCTCACGCGAAGGGCCTGCCGGTGAGCCGGAGGCAGGCAGCCGTGCAGGTTGCGGCGCCTCGCCGGGTGGCACTGGCGGCTGGCGGCGCGGCAAGGGACGCGGACGGGGGACGGCGGGACTCATGGCGGCGCCTGCACCAGCAAGCCGCGCAAAGTGTCGAGCGTATCGGCATCCTCGACGGCCTTGTCGTCGCGCCGCCGCAGGATGCGCGGGAAACGCACCGCAATGCCAGACTTGTGGCGCGGCGACAACGCAATGCCTTCGAACCCGATCTCGAACACCATGGTCGGCCGCACGCTGCGCACCGGCCCGAAGCGCTCGACGGTCGTGCGGCGCACCGCGTTATCCACCTGCGCGATTTCGGCATCGGTCAGGCCGGAGTAGGCCTTGGCAAATGGCACCAGCTTGCGCTCGCCCTCCCCGTCGCTGTCCCATACCGCAAACGTATAGTCGGTGTACAGCGAAGCGCGCCGGCCATGTCCGGCCTGTGCATAGACCAGTACCGCATCAACGCTGAAAGGGTCGATCTTCCACTTCCACCAGGTGCCCACGTCCTTGGTGCGGCCGACGCCATACTGAGCATCCTTCGCTTTCAGCATCATGCCTTCCACGCCCCGTGCCCGCGATTCCATGCGGACCTGCGCCAGTTGCCCCCAGTCCTCCGCCAGCACCAGCGGCGACAGGCGCAGCTGCGGCTGCGCTACCTGCGCCACCAACTGCTCCAGCAAGGCGCGCCGCTCGTGCTGCGGCAACTGGCGAACGTCGACGCCGTCGAGCTCCAGCAAATCATACGCCACCAGTACTGCCGGAAGTTCGGACAGCAGCTTCGCGCTGACCAGCTTGCGACCGATGCGCTTCTGCAGCGCTGCGAAAGGCGCCGGCGCATCGCCTTGCGGCCAGACAAGGATTTCGCCATCGATCACCGTGCCCTGCGGCAGGTGCAGGGACGCCAGTTCAGGGAAGCGTTCGGTGATCAGGTCCTCGCCGCGCGACCACAGGAAATTCAGTCCTGCGCGTGACACAAGCTGCGCCCGCATGCCGTCGTATTTCCACTCGACCTGCCAGGCCGCCAGGTCGCCCAGCGTAGCGGGATCGGCCTGCAAGGCATGAGCCAGGAAAAATGGGTAGGGCTGCCCGCCGCGCTCCGCATGCTCGGTCGCAGACGGCGCCGCAATCAACTGCAGGAAGCCTTGCGCCGTCGGCCGCACCCTGCCATCGGTCCAGCCCATGAGCCGCTGCGCCACCAGCTTGCTGTCCACCGCTGCGATGGCGCTGAGCGCACGGGTGACCAGCAGGCGCGACACGCCAACACGGAAACCGCCGCCGATCAGTTTCACCAGCAGGAACCGTTCGCGGGTCTCCAGTTCGTCCCAATACCGGAACAGGGCGGCCCGCACCTCGTCCGGCGCAGCGCCGCGCAAAGGCGCGATGCGCTGCTCGATCCACTCCGCCAGGCCGACCTCGCTCTCCTGGCTTGGCGCCGGCAGGATGTGGGCGATCGTCTCTGCCAGGTCGCCGACCGCGTTGTAGCACTCATCAAACAGCCATTCATCCAGTCCCGCATACTCCGTCGCATACTGGCGCAGCAACTTGACCGGGACCGCCTGCCGCGGCTTGCCGCCGGCCAGGAAATACACGGCCCACGCCGCATTCTCCGGTGCTGCCTTGCTGAAATAGGCTTGCAGCGCTTCCAGCTTGCGCTTGGTGGACGTGGTTTCATCCAGTTCCGCATACAGGCGGGCAAACTCACGCATCGCCCGCCTCCCCTGCCTCCTCGTCGCCGTATTCGGTATCGAAGCCCTTGGCGTCATAGCCGTTCTGGCACAGCCAGCGCACCATGACCGGAATCGAGCCATGCGTGACGATCACCCGTTGCGCCCCGGTGGCGCGAATGGCTTGCATCAAGCCCGGCCAGTCGGCATGGTCGGACAACACGAAACCGCGGTCTACCGCCCGTCGCCGGCGCGCGCCGCGCAATTGCATCCAGCCGCTGGCAAAGGCATCGCTGAAATCACCGAAGCGGCGTATCCACGGCGACCCGGCAGCCGATGGCGGCGCCAGTACGAGCGCCTGGCGCAGCGCTGCCTTGTCCACATCGCCCACCATCACCGTCGGCGGCAGCGCAACGCCGCCCTCCCGATATATCCGGTTCAAGGGCTCCACCGCTCCGTGGCAGACGATAGGACCAATCGAAGGATCGAGCCCGCTCAGGATGCGCTGCGCCTTGCCAAACGCGTAGCACAGCATGACGCTGCATCGCCCTTCTTGCGCATTGCGGCGCCACCAGGCATTCATGTCGTCGAAAATCGCCTGCTGCGCCTGCCAGCGGTAGATTGGCAGGCCGAAAGTGGACTCCGTGATGAAGCAGTGGCAGCGCACCGGTTCGAACGCCGCACAGGTGGCATCGGGCTCCACCTTGTAGTCGCCCGAGGCAACCCATACCTCGCCTTGGTATTCCATGCGCACTTGCGCCGAGCCGAGCACATGCCCGGCCGGGTGCAGCGAGATGCGCACGCCAAGGTGCTCCAGCGCCTCGCCATATTCGAGACCCTGGACGTTTACCTGGCCCAGGCGAGCGCGCAAGATGCCGATGCCCGGCGCGGCGCACAGGTAGTGCGCGTGACCGGGACGTGCATGGTCGCCATGGCCATGCGTGATCACGGCGCGTTCCACAGGGCGCCAGGGGTCGATATAGAAGCCGCCCGGCACGCAATACAGCCCCTCTTTGCGCACGACTACCATGTCGGCCATCGCTACCCTCCTGAGTCGATTGTCGGCGGCGACCTGCAGTTATCGCAAGTACCGCAGCGCTCTATGCCGGCTGACTCATCGCCGAAATAAACGAGCAGGAGCTTCCAGCGGCAGAAGCCGCTCTGCGCGTAAGACACCATCTGCGCCAGCGCCTCGCGGTCGTGCTCCTGCTTCTCGCGATAGCGTTCCGCCAGGCGCTCGAGGTCGACCGGGCGCGGCGCACCGCCTGCCGCCCGGTATTGCAGCTTGCGATCCTGTTTCAGCCAGCCGCCTTCCTTCAACAGCTTGAGCGCGACCTGGCTGCGCTTGTCGCGCGGCCACTCGCCACCTGAAGCAGCATCATACGCCGCGCGCAGCAAGGCCGCGTCGGGATAGCTGCGCGCAAGGAAGAACTGCTGCACGCGCTTGTCCTCGTGGAAGTACAGCAAGGTGCATTCGGCTGACTCGCGGTCGCGCCCTGCCCGCCCCGCCTCCTGGTAGTATGCTTCCAGGCTGGCCGGCACCTGCAGGTGGATCACGAAGCGGATGTCGGACTTGTCGATGCCCATGCCAAAGGCATTGGTCGCCACCATGACGCGGCGCGCGCCGGACATGAACATTTCCTGGTTCTGGTGGCGTTCGGCGGCATTCAGTTTGCCGTGATAGAGCGTTACGCTTTCGCCGGCTTCCTCCAGCGCGGCCAGCATGTCTTGCGCGGCCTTGATGGTAGCGGCATACACAATGCCGCTACCCGGCGTTTCGCGCACCAGGCGCAACGCCTCGGCCGCCCGCTCATCGGCATTGGTCACCTGGCGCACGGCCAGGTGCAGGTTGGGCCGGTAGATGCCGGTGTTCACAATGCGCATTTCCGGCGCGCCAAGCTGGCGCCGAATATCGTCTACCACTTCGTCGGTGGCAGTGGCGGTCAGCGCCAGCACCGGCGGCCGTCCCAGCGCATCGAGAGCCGCACCGATATCGAGGTAAGCCGGCCGGAAATCATGGCCCCAGCGCGAGATGCAGTGGGCTTCATCGACCACCACCAGGCCAATGTCGGCCTTGTGCAGCAGCGACATGAACTCCGGCGTCGCCAACCGCTCCGGCGTGCAGAACACAATGCGCTCCTCGTTGTTGCGCAAGCCTTGCAATGCTTCCTGCTGCTCGTCAGCCGGCACTTTGCTGTTGAGCTGCGCGGCCTCGATGCCGATATCATCGAGCTTCTCGGCCTGGTCCTTCATCAGGGAAATCAGCGGCGAGACGACCACTGTGCTGCCTTTCAGGATCGAGGCGGGGATCTGGTAGCACAGCGACTTGCCGCTGCCGGTCGGCATGATGGCAAGCGTGTCATGCCCCGCCAGCACGCTGTCGATCACTTGTCGCTGGCCAGCGCGCAAACGGTCAACGCCGAACACGTCGCGCAGCAGGGTGCGGATTTGATGATGAGTAGCCATGGCCGCAACTTAGCGCGATTGCTGGTAAGATGTCGGCGTCCTAAGTAACATACCGAGCGGCAAAATGTCTTTCTCCCTTAGCGAAACCACCTACAGCACTGACACTCCCGAAGCCAAACGCGCCATGTACGAAGACTTGCGCGCGCAACTGGGCGGACTGGTGCACGGCGAACATGACTGGATCGCCAACACTGCCAATGCCAGCTCGCTGGTGTTCAACACCATGCCGGGCTTGAACTGGGCGGGTTTCTATTTCATGCAGGGTCCGGATGAACTGGTGCTCGGCCCGTTCCAGGGCAAGCCAGCCTGCATCCGCATCAGGAAGGGCCGTGGCGTATGCGGCAGCACTGTCGAAAAGCGCGCCACCAGCGTAGTGGAAGACGTGCATGCCTTCCCGGGCCATATCGCCTGCGATGCTGCCTCGCGCTCCGAGCTGGTGGTGCCGATCTTCGGCAAGGACGGCGAAGTGATCGGCGTGTTCGACCTCGACAGCCCTCTGCCGGGCCGCTTTGACGCTGTCGACGCTGAAGGCATTGAATCGCTGGTCCGCATCCTCGAACAAAGCCGCGCCTGATCCATCTCAAGAACCGTGGCGGCGCGCTTTGCATCGAAGCTGCCGTTCACGGTTGACGAGCTCTCGATTTCGATGTTGAGCCTTGGGCAAGCATGTGGCCAGTTTTACGCCAATGCTGGCCAGTACACCCAGCGTTCCAATCGTTTCCAGCAATGCGTCAAGCATGGTTGCCTCCCAGGCAGGCCTTCACAAAGAACATCAAGGTGATGCAGAACGTGGTGAGCAGCGTGAATGCGCGGATTACCTCAGCTGGTGCGCGGCGCCCGGCGCGAGCGCCGCCATAGCCGCCGATGACCGCGCCGGCCAGCATGGCCAGCGTGAGCGGCCAATGCACTGCATGTGCAAACATGAATGCAGCCACCGCCACGCCATTGGCTGCGCTGACCAGCAGCGTGCGCGGCGCATTCAACTCCTTCAGGTCGCGCTTGTCGATCAGGCCCCACATGGCCATCATCATGATCCCGACCGCGCCGCCAAAATAACCGCCGTACACGCCGAGGGCGAACTGCAGCGCCAGCACCGCAGGCGCGCCCACCTGCCAGCGCGCTCGCAGTGCCGCACCAAGGCGCCGCCCGAACGCCAGCGCAATCGACGCCAACAGCAGGAGCCATGGCAGCACAAAGGTAAATGCCGCTGATGAAGTCCGCAACAGCAGCAGGGCTCCGGCCAAGCCGCCGCACAGCGTTGTCGCCAGCATCAGTCGCAGTGGGACGCCGCCGACCGGCTGCAAGCCGTCGCGGTAGGCCCAGGCGCTGGCCAGCCCGCCCGGGAACAAGGCTACCGTGCTGGAAGCATTCGCCTGAACCGGTGGCACGCCAGCGGCGATCAGTGCCGGCAGGCTGACAAATGAGCCTCCGCCCGCCAGCGCGTTCATCGCTCCAGCCAGCATCCCCGCGGAAAAAGTCAGAATCATCGAATCCATGCCGCCGATGTTAGACGGCCGGCCCGCTGCCCGCAATCTGGCAATTCCGGTGCTACACTTCGGAAATTCCGAATGCTGGAGACTTGGCAATGCGCTTCGACCTGACCGATATGCGGCTCTTCCTCACTGTCGTGGAATGCGGCAGCCTGACCCAGGGTGCACGCAGCATGCACCTGGCGCTGGCCTCGGTCAGCGAGCGCATCGCCGGCATGGAGGCGGCGCTGGGCGCGCCGCTGCTCGAGCGCAACCGCCGCGGCGTGCGGGCCACGGCGGCGGGCGAAGCATTCGAGCGCCATGCACGTTCCATCCTGGGCCAGGTCGAACAGATGCGCGGCGACCTGCGCACCTACGCCACTGGCCTGAAGGGCCGTATCAGGGTGCTGTCGAACTCCGCCGCCATGGCTGCTTTCCTGCCGCCGCACCTGTGCCGCTTCCTGGCCACGCACCGCGACCTCTCGATCGACTTGCTGGAGCGGCCCAGCGCCGAGATCGTCCAGTCCATGGTGGACCGGCGCGCCGACCTTGGCATCGTGGCAGACATCACCGACTTCGGCCCGCTGCAGACCCACCTGATCGCCAGCGACCAGTTGGTCGTCGTCACCCACCGCCGTCACCGGGTGGCGCGGCAAGGCGATGCGACCTTTGCCGACATCCTTGGCGAAGCGATCGTCGGCATCGCGGACACCGCGCTGGAAACCCACCTGGCGGAGCGCGCTTCGCGCCTGGGGCGCCAGCTCGACTACCGCATCCAGCTGCGCAATATCGAGCACGTGGCGCTGCACGTCGAAGCGGGTATCGGCATCTCGATCATGTCCAGCGCGCTGGCCCGGCAAATCCGGCGCGACCTTGCCGTGGTGCGCCTCTCCGAACCATGGGCCACGCGCCGGCTCTTTCTCTGCGCGCGGGATTTTTCAGCCTTGACGCCGCACGCCGGCCTGCTGGCCAAACAGTTGCTGGAGGATGCGCCGCCGGGCGCTTCAGGCCAGTAGCGCCACGCCCATCGAGCGCGCTTCGGCAGCGGCAACGTCAAGGAGCTCGGCAAGGTCGGGGAAGCTTTCCAGGCATTGCACGATGTCGGAGCGCCGCACCAGGTAATCGTCCTGCGGCGCAGGCAGCGGCGACAGCACGGGGCACAGGTGACGCGCCAGCAGCAGGGTATCGCGCAGGCCGGCGGGCGGCAGGCTGATGGCGCCATCGCGCAGCGAAATGATGGCGGCGCCGACTGCCTCCGGCACCTGCAGCTTGCGCAGCACTTCGCGCGCCACGATTTCCTGCACCGGTCCCAGGCGGTGCCCCATGTCATCCAGCAAGCCGGGAACCTGGTCTGCTTGGGACAGCAGGAAGAAATTACCGGCCTCATGCACAATGCCGGCGAACAGTGCCGTGTCGGGATCGGTGCTGGTGATATGGCGCGCCACCTGGTATGCGATGGCCGCCACGTGCGCGGAATACTTCCACAATTGCTCGGCGCGTTCGCGCAACTGCGGGTCGCGGATGCGGGCGCCGAACTGGCGCACCACCATGGCAGCGGCCAGCGAGTACAGGTTGCGGTAGCCAAGTCGCATCACGGCAGCGCGCGCACTGGTGATGGGCGGCGCGCCATGGCGCCGGAACACCGCGGCATTGGCCAGGGCGACAGCGCGCGTCGCCAGCACCGGTTCGCCCAGCACTTTGCGCGCTATCTCATCGTCGTGGCAATCAGGATCAGCCAAGGCAAGCTGCAATGCCAGTGCGGCATTGACGCTGGTGGGGAATACCAGTTCCCCACGCTGCACTTCCGAAATAATGGTGGCTAAGTCCCTGAGCTTTTCCATGCAAGAAATTATACCGAGGCCGCCCGCAACGCGCGCACATTGCTCGGCATGCGGCGCGAAGCAGCCGCCTTGCGCACCACCGGTGCGGCCGCATCTTCATTCCCCAGCGTGAAGATGCTGATCGATTTCACCAGCATCTGCGCCTGCTCCTGCAGGCTGGCCGACGCGGCTGCGGTCTGTTCCACCAGCGCCGCGTTTTGCTGCGTGGTGTCGTCCATCTGCGTCACGGCCATATTGATTTGCTCGATACCATTGCCCTGTTCGGCCGATGCGGTAGCGATCTCCTGCATGATGGCGGTAATGCTCTGCACGCTCTTCAGCACCTCCTGCATTGCCAGGCCGGCTTCGCCGACCAGGCGGTTGCCGGTCTCGACCCGGTCCACGCTGTGGTTGATCAAATCCTTGATTTCCTTGGCCGCCGAGGCCGAACGCTGCGCCAGGTTGCGCACCTCGGAAGCCACTACCGCAAAGCCGCGCCCCTGCTCGCCGGCGCGCGCCGCTTCCACCGCGGCGTTCAGGGCAAGGATATTGGTCTGGAAAGCGATGCCATCAATCACGCCAATGATGTCCACGATCTTGCGCGAGCTGTCATTGATTTCGCCCATGGTCTGCACCACTTGCGACACCACTTCGCCGCCCTTGCCGGCCACGCCGGCCGCGCTGTGCACCAACTGGTTGGCCTGGCGCGCGTTATCGGCATTTTGCTTGACGGTGGAAGTCAGTTCTTCCATTGAAGATGCGGTTTCTTCCAAGTTGGAGGCCTGCGATTCCAGCCGCGACGACACATCGGCATTGCCGGTGGCGATATCGCGGCTGGCCGCATTGATCTGGTCGACACTGGCGCGCACATCGGACACGATGCCGCGCAAGCTCTCGCTCATGGACTTGAGGGAACGCAGCAACTGCCCTACTTCATTGGGCGGACCAACATCGATGTCGTTATCGAGCTTGCCTTTCGCCACTTCGTCCGCCACCGCAATGGCATTTTGCAGCGGCACCGTCACCGAGCGGGCGATCAGCATGCAGATCCAGGCAGCCAGGGAAAACAACAGCACCATCGATACAACCATGATCCAGCGCTGCTCGGTGAAGCCCTTGATTTTCTGTGACAGCATGACGTCGATCTCTTTCGCAGCAACTTCGTTGACGGCAAACTGCATATCAATTGCCGCCGTGGTCTTGGCCACCCACTCTTCGCCGGAATAGGTCAGCGGATCGGCTTTCACGATCTGCTCCGTGCCCAGGTCGACGATCTTGCGTGCTGCATCGCCCGCCTCGCGCAACTGCGCCCCAAGCTTGGCCTCAATGGCAGGATTTGCGGCGGCGGCCTTGCCGAAGGCCGTCAGGGTCTGGTCCAGGCGATCGGTCACGCGCGACATGATGGCTGCCTGCTGCATGCGGTCCTCGGGCGTGGCTTCCTTTTTCGCCAGCAGGCCGGCGCCCTTGGCGCGCGTCTTGCCGGTTTCTTCGGTCAGCCATGGCAACTGGTAGAACATCGACTGGATGAGCTGGTAAGTATCCTTGTCGGGATCGAGGCTCAGGCCGTACGCGTCGCCAATCAGCTCGTTCACCTTGAGCAGCTTGGGCACCAGGCCGGTATGGCCCGCATAGCTTTGCGGCACGGTGATCTTGCCCTCAGCTACATTGTTGCGCAGCGTCTCCCACTCCTGCTT
This sequence comes from Pseudoduganella sp. R-32, assembly GCF_049913245.1. NCBI lineage: Bacteria > Pseudomonadati > Pseudomonadota > Betaproteobacteria > Burkholderiales > Oxalobacteraceae > Pseudoduganella > Pseudoduganella sp. R-32. The sequence goes on from NZ_CP183987.1 coordinate 5,394,321, forward strand.
GGCGGCAGCGAAGGCGTCGATGATGGCTTTGTCGCCCAGCTTTGCCGCCGCCTTCTCCAGCCGGCCATACGCCGCGTCCGCCTCAGCCTGTTTGGCGCGGCGCTTTTCCGCCACGCTGGTCACGCCGCCCAGCACCAATGCCGACAGGCCGCGATGCTGCTGCGTGTACTGCACAACCTTCAGTCCATCCACCACGATCGGCAAGCCTTCATGCTCACCTTCATATGCAGCGAGAACCTTGCCAGCCTCGCTCATGTAGAGGAATGCAGGAATGATAGCCAGCAGTGCAGCAATCAGGCCGAGGATCATGAACTTGTGGCTCAGCTTGAGCTGGCCGAGAAGAGAGGTAGGATTCATGGCAGTTTCCCAAAGAAAAGTTCAGTAAAAGGTGCGTTACAGCACCGCGATACCTCTTGCTTTGATCATATGCCGATTTATGGCCCCACGTTACAATTCGTGAGAATTAACGACAAAAATCTCTTTCTCCATCACCATTTGTGTTGCAGGCGCGCGAAACAATTGCCATTGAAGAATTTAACTTTCATGATGCAAGTGCAAGCGCTTTGTTATAGTGCCCTTATGAAATTTATTACGCCGCTGTTGACGCTGATTGTTACGCTGCTCTTGCCAGTCGCGCAGGCAGAAACCGTCACCGTCTACACCAGCGCTAACTTTGCCCCGCTCGTCATCGATGGCACCCGAGGTATCTATTACGAAGCAATCGACTACCTGAACAAACAGGCCACGGACGGCACCAGCTACCGGCTGGCCTACCTGCCGCGCAAGCGCTTGCAGATGCGGCTGGAAGACGGCACGCTGGACGGCATCGTTATTGGCATGATGCCCCAATGGTTCGATGACGTCGCACAGAAGAAATACCTGTGGACCACGGCTTTCGCCATCGACCATTTCGTGCTGGTGTCGCGCATCGACCATCCGGTGCAGATGGATGCCGGGCAAGGGCTGGCCGGCAAATCGATTGGCTTGACGCTGGGCTACGTCTACCCGGGCATTGAGGAATGGATCCAGCGCCACGGCTTGCTGCGCCAGGATGCCATCAGCGAGGAAATCAACCTGGAGAAGCTGCGCCGCGGCCGCATTGATTGCGTGGCCGTTTCGGAATCGGCGGCGCGCTATTTCGTACGGCTGCATGGCTTGCACGGCAGCCTGACTTTCGTGGATTTGCCGGGCCGCGCGACGGAGCGCCGCTTCCTTGTGCCGCTGGGACGCAATGACCTGTTCGACAAGGTTGCTCCCATCGTCAAGCGCATGCGCGAAGATCCGCAATGGCTGCGCATGACGTCGAAGTATCAGTAAGTGAATTTCACCTGCACGCCGTAGCTGCGCGGTTCGTTGACGACACCGGTGAAGTTGTTGAAGTCGATGGCTGCCACCGCCACGAGCCTGTTCGCCGCGTTGCGTACGAAAGCCGCTACCTCGAAGCGTTCGCCCCTGTCCCGGTAGCCAAGCCGCAGCCCGCCGTCCAGCAGCGGGCGCGCCTTGTACTCCACCGCCTCGTACAGGAAGAAATTGTATTTGCCGCGATAGGCCCAGTCGGCATACGCGAACAATTCACCGTTGCGCCAGGGCCGGCTGTAGCGCAGCGTGGCATTGGCGATCCAGCGCGGTGAACGCGGCAGCGGATTGCCGTCGATGAAGACGTTGTTGGGCGCCGTACCGCGCGGATCGAGCACCGTGCAGCCATTGCCGCAGGGGAGCACGAACAGGCCGGCATCGCGGATCCTGGTGGCGTTGTAGCTGGCGCCCACACTGGCTGTCCATTCGCTGTTGGGACGCATCAGCCATTCGACTTCGGCGCCCTGCCCGCGCACCCTGGCCGCGTTGACCAGGCGGTTCTGGTTGACGACGCCGCTGCCGGCCGTAAGCTGCATGTCGTCGATCGTGTAGCGGAACACGGCCAGGCCGAGGCGCGCGCGGCGCTGCATGAGATCCTGCTTCCAGCCCGCTTCCCAACTGCGGGCTTGCTCGGCGCGCGCGACGGACAGGCTGTTGCCGAACAGGATGCGGCCCTGGATCGACGGTGCGCGGTAGCCGGTCGCAAGGCGCGCGTACACATGGCTGTCCGGCGACAGGGCCTGGGTGGCGCCGAGATCCCAGCTGAAGTCGTTGCCGCGCGGAGCGGCTTCCAGCCTGGCGATCGGCGACGCGCCGGGCGCCGCTTGCGGGCGCGCGGCGACGAAGTCCTTGCGGTCCTTGGTGTAGCGCAGGCCGGCGCGCAGCAGCAGGCCCGGGCGCGCGCGCCACGACACGGCGCCGAAGGCGGCCAGCGAACGGCTGTCCTGCTCCTGCCAGGCGTAGGCGTTCTGGCGATTGCCGTTGAAGGTGTCGAAGCTGAAGCTGTCGACCCTGATCTTCTCGCTGAAGCCGTACACGCCGGCCAGCCAGCTCCATACCTGCGCCGGATCGGACTCGAGCCGGACCTCCTGCGTCAACTGCCTGTGCTTCGGCAACGCGTCGGCGGTCTCGGACGGGAAAGGAATGCGGCCCGGTCCCATGGGAGGATGCGCCAGCGAGCCAAAGCCGGCGTCGACGTCGGCACGGCTGTAGAAGCGCGCCCGCTCCCAGCCCGAGATGGCATGCAGGGAAAGGCCGTCGAACTGCCAGCGCAGGCGCAGGCTGGCACCGTTGGTTTTCAGGGACTGATGGTTCATGCCGTCGGTCGGCAGGCTGGCGTAATCAAAGCCCGGCGCCAGTGCGTTGCTGCCCTTTTGCAGGATATTGGCGCGGAACAGCGTGGCACGTCCTCCCATGCGGCGCCCGTGCCCGTTCAACAGCGCGCTGAAGGCGGAGTTCGGCTGGTACAGCAGCTGTACCCGCGCGGCATTGTCATGATAGCCCTCGAATTCCGTGGTGGCTGCGTTGGGGCGGTCGTTGAAGACACGGTTGCCGCGGTGCTGGCTAAGCAGCGACACGCGCAGCGCCAGCGTTTCGCCCAGCGGCGTATTGAATGCGCCATCCAGGTTGCGCATCTCGTCACTGCCGTAAGCGGCATTGGCGTAGCCTTCGGTCCTGAAGGCAGGCCGCACCGAATCGAACTTCACCACGCCAGCCGGCGCATTGCGCCCGAACAGGCTGCCCTGCGGCCCGCGCAGCAGTTCCACTTGCTGCAGGTCGAACAGGGGGAAGGACTTGAGCAGCGGATTCTCCTGCACGACGTCGTCGTACACGATGCCGACCGGTTGCGCGGCGTTCAGGTCGAAGTCGGTATTGCCCAGGCCGCGCAGGTAGAAACGCGGGAACGATCGGCCAAAGTCGGATTCGATGTGCAGGCTGGGCATGCGCGATGCCAGGTAGCGCAAGTCGCGGCCGCTGGCGGCCAGCACGTCGAGCGCTTCTCCGCCAAGGACCGACACGTTGAACGGGACTTCCTGCAGCGGCTCGGCGCGGCGTTGCGCCGTGACGTAGACGCTGGGCAGCGCGCCATCCTGCGCCTGCTGCGCCAAGGCCGGCGGCAACGCCGCCAGGCCAGCCACACCGATCGCCCACCATGCGCGCATGCTGCCTCCCGTGTGGCTTCATGCTAGCAGAGATAGCTGATCATGGCATAATGATAGTTTCAATTTGACCATCTCCTGGCAATGCGTGCGCTGCTGCGGTCCTCTCTGTTCGCCTGCCTGCTGGCTGCAGGCACTATGGCATCGGCGCAACAACGGCCGGGTGTAGTCTCGTTCCAGCGCGTCGCCATGCCGGACCAGGTGCCGGCCCACCTCAGCACCGTGATGGCGCAGGACGCCCAGGGCATGCTGTGGATCGGCACCCAGGACGGTCTGGTGCGCTACGACGGCTACGGCTACAAGGTATTCCGCCCGCACCCCGGCGATCCCGCATCAATCGGCGGCAGCTACATCCGCGCCTTGCACGCTGCGCGCGATGGAAGGCTGTGGATCGGCACCATCAGCGGCGGCCTGTCGGTGTTCGATCCGCGCACCGAACGCTTTACCCAGTACCGGCACGACCCGCAACGCAAGGACAGCCTGGCCAACGATCGCGTGGAAGGCATCGCGGAACTGGCCGGCGGCGTGCTCTGGCTGGCCACCGACAACGGCTTGTCGGTCCTTGATCCCGCCAGCGGCCGCTTCACTCAATACCGCCACGTGGAGGGCGACAGCAACAGCCTGGCCAACAACCAGCTGCGCTCCGTCCTGCTGGACCGCGAAGGCCGCCTGTGGGTGGCCAGCGACGCCGGCTTGCAGCGCTGGCTGGGCGACGACCGCTTCTCGGCGCCGGTCGGCCCGGCCAATGCGATCCGCCTGTTCCAGGACGGCCGTGGCCGCATCTGGATCGGCAGCTCGCGCCAGGGCGCCGCCGTGTACGATCCTGCCAGCGGCCAGTTGCATGCACTGGCAGGGCTGAGCCACTTCTGGATCTATAGCATTGCCGAACCGCTGCCGGGCGAAATCTGGCTCGGCACTTTCGGCAAAGGCATCGACGTGATCGACGGCGCCAGCCTGGCCGTGGTCGACCGCTTGCAATACGACAGCACCAGCACGTCCAGCATCGGCAACGATCGCATTGGCGCGCTGCTGGTCGACCGTTCCGGCCTGGCCTGGGCCGGCACCTGGGGCGGCGGCATTGCGCACCACGATCCCGCCAGCCGCGCCTTCCTCAAGCTGCGGCACAGCCCATCCAACCCGCTGGGCCCGAGCCACCCGGCCATCGTGCGCGCGCTGGAAGCGGCCGACGGCAGGCTGTGGCTCGGCACCAATGGTAATGGCGTCGACGTGCTCGATGCCAACGGCCGGCTGGCGGCAGGCTTCCGCCCCGACGCCAGCCGCGGCGACGCGCTGTCAGACGGCGCCATTTCCTGCCTGGCCCAGGGGCCCGATGGCAGCATGTGGGTGGCGACACTGGATGGCACGCTGCACCGCCAGCGCCCCGGCCAGCAAGGCTTCCAGCGCTTCGGCAGCGCGCATGGCTTGCCGGGCGGCCCGATCCGCACCATGGTTTTTGGCGCCGACGGCGCGCTGTGGGCCGGCGCCCAGCAAGGCCTGGCACGCATCGGCAAGGACGGTGCCGTGAGCGCCTGGCGCCACCAGCCCGACGATCCAGGCAGCCTGTCCGGGCGCGAAGTCGAAGCGCTCGCCTTCACGCCGGACGGAACGCTGTGGATCGGTACCAATGACGGCCTGAATGCATTCGACACCAGGAGCGGCAAGGCGCGCCGCATTGTGCGCGATCCGGCGCGCGCCGACAGCCTGCCCGACAACTGGGTGCCGGACCTGATGGTCGACAAGGACGGCCAGCTCTGGCTGGCCACCCAGTCCGGCGCTGCCATCCTGCGCTCCTTCGACGGCCAGGCCGCGCACTTCGACGTGCTGTCAACGCGCCTGAAACTGCCGCCCCACCCGCCCGAGTCGCTGCTGCAGGACGCGCAAGGCCAGGTGTGGCTGGGCAGCCGCGTGCGCATCGACCCGCTGACCTGGCGCTGGCGCAGCTTCGACCGCGCCGACGGCAATGAATTCCGCACCTTGTATTACGCCAGCCGCGCGCGCATGCGCAACGGCGACCTGCTGTTTGGTTCGCCGGAAGGCTTGCTGCGCGTGCGCCCGCATATGCTGCGGCGCTGGGAATACCAGCCTGCCGTGAGCGCGACCGCACTGACCATCGACGGCGTCGAGCAGCCCGGCGCCGGCGTGCTCGCCGAGCGCACGCTGTCGCCCAGCCAGCGCGACCTGCGCCTGGAGTTTGCCGCGCCCGACTTCAGCGCGCCGGAACAGCAGCAATACCGCTACCGCCTGGACGGCTACGACGCCGGCTGGGTCAATGTCGATGCGCGCCAGCGCGTGGCCGCCTATTCCCACCTGCCGCCGGGCGACTACCAGCTACGGGTCCAGGCCAGCAACCGCGCCGGCCACTGGAGCCCGCAGGAATGGGCGCTCAAGCTGCACGTGCAGCCGGCCTTCTACCAGACGTGGTGGTTCCGTACTTCCATGTGGGTGCTGGGCGCACTGGGCGTGGCCTTCCTGTTCCGCCTGCGGCTGCACACCTTGCGCCGCCGCGGCGAACGCCTGGAGCGCCTGGTGGCCGAGCGTACCGCCGCCCTGGAAGCGGCTTCGCGCCGGCTGGAGCAAGCCAGCCTGACCGACCCGCTGACCGGACTGCACAACCGGCGCTACCTGGAACAGACCATCCAGGCCGACTTCGACCTGGCGGCGCGCCGCCATCGCAGCCTGCCGCCCGAGCCGCATGCCGACCTGGTGCTGTTCATGCTCGACCTCGACCACTTCAAGCGCGTCAACGACCAGCACGGCCATGCCGCCGGCGACGCCGTGCTGCAGCAGACGGCCAGGCTGCTGCGCGACTGCATGCGCAGCTCCGACCACATCGTGCGCTGGGGCGGCGAGGAGTTCCTGCTGGTGGCGCGCTTCATCGACCGCAACGACGCCACCGCGCTGGCGGAAAAGATCCGCTTGGCCATCGCCGCCCACGAATTCCTGATTCCCGGCGGCCAGGTGCTGCGCAAGACCGTCTCGATCGGCTTTGCCACCTTCCCCGGCATGCCGGGCCGCCCCAGCGCGCTGACGCCGGAATCGCTGCAGCGCCTGGCCGATGCCGCCCTGTACGCCGCCAAGCATACCTGGCGCGACGCCTGGGTCGGGGTGCAGGCGCGCAGCGGGGAAGCCGGCCTGTCGCGCTTCCTGGCCGACCCGAGCAGCGCGGTGGAAGCCGGCGACGTGACGCTGCTGGTGCCGCAGCAGCGCGGCCGCGTGGTGGGCATTAACCCGGGTTAATTACGCGCGGACCACGCCTCGCTAAGCTGTCCTCTTTCAAGGAGGAAGACATGTCATTGCAAGCGAACGCGCGGCTGATCGAACGCTATTTCGAAGAAGTCTGGAACCAGGGCAAAGTCGAGGTGCTCGACGAACTGCTGACCAGCGACTACCGCAACCACAGTCCGGGCCTGCCCGATCCGCAACCCGGGCCGGCGGGCCTCAAGCCCATTGTGCTGATGATGCGCAGCGGGATTCCCGACCTGCATTACGCCATCGTAGACCTGGTGGTCGCAGCAGACCGCGTAGCGGCCTACGTCCACATGACCGGCACGCACACCGGCAGCTTGTTCGGCATCGAACCGACTGGCAAATCGATCGACGTGCGGCAGATGCAGATCGAATGGATCAGGGATGGACGCATCTGCCAGCACTGGCGCATCACCGAAGACTTGAAGATGATGCGCCAGCTCGGCGTCATTCTATAATCGCCTGCATGGAACATTTGACGCTGGTGCGCGCATTGCGCCGACTGGAACAGGCTGCCGGCCTGCAGTTGCCCGAGGTGGAGCAACTGGCCGCCTCCGTGCAGCTGCTGCAACTGCGCGAGCGCGAGTTCGCGTTCCACGAAGGCGATGCCTGCCCGCGCCTGTTCGCTGTGCGCACCGGCCTGCTCAAGCAGTTCTACACCACGGCCGACGGCAAGGAGTGGATCAAGAGTTTCACGGTGGAAGACGAGCTGTTTGCCTGTCCGATTGGATTCCAGCCGGGCGGGCGAACCAGCTTTGGCGCGGCGGCGCTGGAGGCCAGCGTGCTGGAGGTCATCGACTGGCGCCTGCTGGACGACCTGGGTGGGCGCCACCTGGCATGGCAGAAAGCGATCCGTTTCGGCTTCCAGGCTTTGACTCAGCTGAAAATGGTGCGCGAGCGCGACCTGTTGATGTACTCTCCGGAACAGATGTACCAGCACTTGCTGGAAAGGCGCGCCGGGCTGGTGCAGCGCGTGCCGCAGAAGGAATTGGCCGCTTATCTCGGCGTGACGCCCGTGGGCCTGAACCGGATTGCGCGCCGGCTCGAATGAAGGTTTAGAAACCCACTTCGCCGACCACCCGCAAGTCCATTTGCACTTCGCTGTGCACGGCGATGCGCCCGATATGGGCTGGATGGAAAAGCACTTGCTGCAACGCCGCCAGCATCGCTGCTTTCTCTTCCTCATTGGCGTCGCTGTGAACCAGATGTACACGTATCACATCGCCCATGTCGTTGATCCAGAAGCGCACCGTGATGTTGCCGCTGGCAGCCCCCGGCAACACCAGCCAGCGACGCCTGGCCAGGCCACTGGCCACGGAAGGCTGCTCGGTCAATTCATCCTGGAGGAAATAGCGCGGCGTAAACGCCGGTTCCGCCGACGGTTCGGCCTGCGCCAGGGGCGCGGCTGGCGCGGCCGGAGCCGGCGCTGGTCGTTGCACCGCCCCACTGCCACGAGCCGGCGCCAATGCCGGCGCCGGCAGCAAGGTAAGCACCAGCATGGGGGAGGCAGGCTGCGGCGCGGATTCACCAGGCGTGCCCTGCCTGCCCACGCTGGCCAGGACAGCCAGGTGGGCCAGGACAGTCAGCAGCAAGGCCAAAGCATTCGCCCTGCCTGCCGCCCGGGTATTACTTGACCAGTTCACGCCACTGCAGTCGCCTGGTGACAGGGTCGCCATTGTTTGAGTCACCGTCGCCGCCCCCGCTGTGCGACGGGGTATTCAATGGAATCGACTTCGGACGCTTGCCGTCGGCAGTAATGGCGAAGACCACCGCCTTGTCGTTCGACAGCCTGCTGAGGGTCGTGCCGACCACAGGCGACACCAGCCTGGTGCCGACGGGCACATCGCGTTTGGCACCCGCGGTGCTGAACTGGTACAACCAGCTGTAACCACCAGGCTGGCAAGCCGACGCTGTTGGCACCACGCTCGGCACAAGGAAAATGCCGTCAAACACATGCGGGTCGATGGCAACGCGCTCGCCCTTGCTTGGCAATTCAAGGTACCAGCCCTTGTCCTTGTCCCAGTCAACCGCTTTATCCGTGGTGCCCTTGCGGGTATCCGCGCCTTGATCCATGGTCTGAACGGCCAGCGATTCCAGCTTGATTGGGCCGTCCGTCACCACATCCTTGACGGCGGCAACGATTTGCGTAGGCATGCTCCCCTCGGGAACCACCAGGTCGGAGGCGCCCAGGAAGCGCCCTGTGCCGAAATACACGATGATGGTGCCGTCGCCGCGACGGGTCAGGTCCGGTGCAGCCGTGATCGGCCGGGTGTTACCCAGTTCCATCACCTTGGTGGCGGTGCGCTGCTTCAGGTTGAAACGCCACAGATTGCCCTGCAGGTCACCACCGTAAGCCCTGTCTTCCGTGTTGTCCGTGTAGAAGTCCTTTACAGCGGCAATATTGATGCGCGCCAGCCCGCTTGGGTTCAGCCTATCACCGGCGCCGGTGGAGATATCCACGACATTCTTCGGATCGGCCAGGTCAAGGATGAACACGTGGCCCTGTCCATCGCCGTCATACTTGCCGTTTTCCGCGATGTTGTTGTAGCCGGAGGTCAGCACCGCCACCCATTTGCCTTCGAGCTTGGTCACTTGCGCAGGGCCAAAGCTGTACCCCAGGTTAGGGTTGTCGTCAGCCGTGTAGGTCCACAATACTTTCGGCGGCTGCTTGGGGTTGGTGATGTCAAGCGCATAGTAACCGCGGCCGCCCTTGCCCATCGCGCCGATCAGGATAGTCATCCACTCCTTGCCGATCTTGACGTCGGACACGATGATCGCGCCGTCCAGGTAGTAGCGGTGGCGATCGGCGTAATCCTTGTTGGCCAGCTGCCACAGGTCCGGCAGCACCATCGGCGGAATGTAAGCCCAGCGCTCTTCACCGGTTTTTGCATCAAAGGCGTGCAGCATGCCATCGTTGGCGGCAGCGTAGACGATGGCGTCCCGGTCCGTTTTCGTGTACGCGGCGTAGCCCTCGTCCAGGAAGCCGAACGGCGGATTCTTGACGTAGATTGGCTGCGAATGGATGAAGTCGCCAAGCACCTTGTCGCGCTCGCGGTACAGGCGCATGCCATCCTTGTCCAATGGATCCTGGCCGCGCAGGAAGTTCACCAGGGTCGTTTCATCAGCCGCTTCGACTTGCTTGCTGGTCCAATTCTTAAATTGGCTCAGCGACCGCTGCACCGACTTCGAGAAGAACGCCAACTGGCTCTTATCCAAGTTTGCGGCCTTGAATGGCACCAGCCTGTTGCTGGCGTCCGAGGTCCAGATGGTACGGCTGTCGCTGCCGTCCGACGCGAACCTGCTACGCAGCAGCGTCCCAGCCTGCCACTTCGGGTCGCCGGTAATTTCGCCGGTCTGGACGTTGATCGCATAGGCGCTCAGCTCGCCATCCCAGAGCTGGGTTCGATAATTCGCCAGATAGATGAAATTATCGCCTTCGACCGGGTTCAGGTTACTGGTCGCCGCGGCTGCGCCGCTGCCGTCCGACTGGCCGATACTGCCCAAGGCCTGGTGCAGGCTTTCCTGCAAGGTGGTCGGGTCCTTGGCACTGAAATAGCTTCCACGGCCGCTGACGGCGGCATGCCATAAGTCGTCGATCGCGGTCGGGTCGTTAGGCAATGGTGCTGGCCATTCCTTGGTGCCCCCTTGCAGGATCTTATAGTAGTCGCCCGTCTTTGCAGTCTTGTAGTCCTTGCTGTAAGCCAGCGTACCATCCACGCCCAGGCCAAGGGTAAAGGTGGTCATGTGCTGGTGGTTGGCGACATCGTTGATGTTCTTGTTGCCGCCGGCGCTGGGGACGATGTTCTCCATGTCCGGACGCAGGTCGTTGTTGTAGTAGTAAAACGCAATGTCAGCCAACGACACCTGGTCACCTGGGTTGTTCCTGGTACCGTCACCGGCTTTGTATGGCGCGTATGACGGCCGCGGCGCTTTTTTGATGTCGCCGTCCTGGTCCTTCAACAGCGTGCTCTTTGGGTCGTCAGTGTAGAGCGCCTGATTCCCGTTCCAGTAGCCGTCCGTTGCCAGGATGACGAAGTTGCGTTGGCAAGCAGCCTCGATCGGGTCATTTTTCCCATCCGGGAACGCGTCGTTCTTGCCAAACTTGTACAGACGGCCGACCTCGTTCAGGGCGTTACGCAATGGCGTGCTGGTATTGGGGTAGAGCTTGTACAGTTCGTCAAAGAAGGTCTGCTTGTGCACACCCTCAAAAGGCGCGATCGGCACTGCAATGGTCTTGTTATCGATCGTCATCATCCCAAGGCGCGTATGGAAATAGCTTGGGTCGGTCTTGTCTTCCGCCATCGACTTGGGATTTCCCCGTACGTCCTTGAATGCCAGGCCAATGGCCGTCTTGGTCATCTGGGTCCGGGTCCGGTACCAGGCATACCACGTCGCGAAATTGGTCATCTCGTTATCGTAGCTGCAGCTGACGCCGGGGCAATCGGTGCGCGTGGGCGCTTTCGGGTAGCTGCTACGGGTCGGAACAATGTCGACCCGTTCCCATTTGCCGAACACAACGGTCTTGTAAGTGTTGTCACGCAGGTCCGCACAATTTGTGGCGGAATTATCCGTGCACCATTTGACGGTCACATTGTAGTAATAGGGCGCGCCCTTCACTTCCTTCGCAACCGAGTAATCTCCGGTCGGATAGGCGTAGCTGGTCCCCTCGACTGCACGCTTGCAGTCCTTTTCCTTGGACGACGAATCAGGGCACCAGACACGATCGGGATAGCTGGCTTTCACGCTGCCGTACGTCTGCAAATTGACGGTCTCGTTAGGCCCCTGCGACTTGCAATCGATGGTTCGCCCTGTATAGGGATTGGTGACCCCGCAAGGGTACTCTCTATACAGCGGTTCCGAATACGTCTTATCGATATCCTGGATGCCATAGCCGTCGCTCGGGATGTTCGACCATGGCGCCAAGTATTCAGTCCGGTGCTCAGTGGTCGCATCGGCCAGGCGTTTGCCGTCGGCCGTGGTCGGCCAGTCATAACGCACCGCCGGGTTGTAGTAGACCTTGTTGAAAGCGCTGGCCGCAAAAGGCGGATCACCGTCATGGCAGATCACTGCCAGGCTGCCATTGGAGTAACGGCAAAACGTCAGGTAGCTGCCGTTCGACTGCACGCGCACATAGTCGGGCATGTAGCTCCACAGCATGCTGCCCGAGTTGTCCAGGTCGAGCATGATGTTAGGCAAGAGCTGCACGGTGGTGGAGTTTGCCAACGGCTTGTCTGCCAGGTCGGTGCTGGCAGCACGCGACAAGGCGGCGCCCAGCACGCTGCCGGTGAACAGTGCCGCCAGCATCAATTGTTTAAAGAGTGGCCTCATTGATAGGTCTCGCATACTCATTGTGAAATAATTGCCTGCACGAAGCTGACGTTGGAACGCGGCCCGGCAACCCGCACCGTGATCCGGTACAGTCCAAACGGTGACGAACGACCGTTGCTGCTGTTGCCTGGCGATGTCTGGTAAGTCAGCATCGGAAGCAGAATGCCAACGCTGTCGTCAGTCGGCCCCCCTGCCGTATCGCGAGGCGTGCTGGCGCAAATGGCCGGATCCAGCACACCAGCCGTTTGACACATGCGGTGGATCACGTAGGACACCTGGTTGCCGGCCGAGTCGACCGGCAGTTTCTTGACGAGCGTGGCTTTGCTCCAGTCGAGGTCATCGTCTGCGTCCACCGTGTTATTACCTGTCAGGTCCAGGTCGTCCTGGCTGCTGGCCGAATAACCCTCGCTGTCATGGTCCTCGTTAAGTAACTTGGGGTTGCCATGCAGCCAAGCAATGGCCGCCTCCACGCCGGCGTCGGCGCTGATGGACGCACTCTGCTTGAACGCCAGGTTGCCGGCAACCAGGGACGAGCCATCGACCGAGCGCATCATGGCCAGCCCGGCCAGGGTCATGGCCACCAGCACGATGAGCGCCATGATCAGGGCCACCCCCTCCTGCTGGCGGCGCCACGCGGAAATGACTACGGATTTCATATTTTCCCCCAGATCACGTTACGCAGCGGGATGACCGTTTCAAACACGCGATAACGGTAGCAACCCCAGTCGCTTGGATATTTATCAGTTTTGAATGCGGCCCAGCTGGACGACAAGGCGGTGGTCGCTGTGCAACCTTTGTCGGCGCTCTTGGGCCGCTCATACTGGACACCACGCGTGACCATGGCAACGCGGATCGCCTTGATGCGCTGCCAGTCGGTCCAGGAAGGTTCCTTCCATGGCGAGGAGGCGGCGCTGACCCAGGTGTCAATCGTCTGGCTGCCCGCCGGGGCGACGCCATACTCAGCCTGCATGTCCACCACTTCGGACATGACCAGCTCATTCGTGACGGCCGGCGCTTGCGAGTTATCGCTGCGTTCCAGCTGCTTGGTGGCAGTATTGACCGAGTAGGTCTTGCGGAAAATCGGGTGGCCATTGGCCGGCTTGAAACAAGTGACGCTCGCGCCTGCGGGATATTTCGGCCAGGCATTCGCTCCGCTTTCGAAATACGATGCCGGCGGATTGTAGCTTCCGCCAGCGCCAGAATTATGCTGCAGCTTCGAGGCTTGGGCCTGGACCTCGGTGATCTTCATGATGGTGCAGTTGCCTGCCTGCGATACCAGCGCAAGGTCGCCATCCTGGCAGACAGCGGCATTGCCCACGTCCAGTTCTGCCGACGGCTGCGGCATCGCCCTGCGTATCGTAGTGCTGCCGGATGGCTGATAAGAGGACTGGCTTGGATCGGCAAAATACTGGACCGAAATGCTGTCCGGCCCATCGCCGCCATCCTTGATCAATGCCGGCGCAAAATTCACATCGGTCAGCGCGCCTTCCTTGCCGCCGCAGTCCGCGCTTTTGTCGCAATAGGCAAAGATGTTGCTGCAGCCGACGTAGGATTTGGGGCTGGCGGTCATGCCCCAGCCAGCCATCTTGGTATCGCGCTCCAGCATGTACAGCGCAATCGCGCCATTGGCCTGGGCGTCGCCGCCGCTGGTGGTGGTGCGCTTGCGCGCTTCGTTATTGGTGAAGGCCTGGGCCACGATCAAGGTGCCCAACATGCCGACGACGAGACCCACCATGATCTCGACCATCGTAAAGCCTCTCTGGGAGCTCTGCATCATTTTCCTCATCCGTTGATCTGCGCCACCGCCTGGTAGCTGTGGGCCTTGGATTCGCCAGGACTTTTCCAGCTGATGGTGACGGTCACCTGCCTGCCGTTGAGCGCCACCGTACGCTTGCCCGCTGGCAGGGTTGTCACCGGCACGTCAGTTCCCACGTAGGCGGTCCAGTCGTCGGGATGCACCCACATCTCGCCCAATATCTGGTTGGCAGCAAAGCTGGCCTCCAGGCGGTACTTGGAGTCGGTAACCTGGCGCGTCGCCGAGGCTTGCATCCAGAGGAAGGCAAGAATGCCGAACGAGAAAACCAGGATGGCCGCCAACGCTTCAAGCAATACGATGCCATCCTGGCGGCCAGGTGTTAAATTGCGAATCATGGGATTACTCCTTAAGTACAGCCCTGGGGGGTGCCATTCAGTTTGCTGTCCGGATCGCACATGCGAACCTGGCCGCCGGAGCCAACCGTCACCACATAGCGGCGCGCGTAACTGGCCTTGGCGTTGGTAACGTCAATGCGGCTGATTTCGGTGCCTGCGGCAGCGCTAACCCGTCCGAAACTGTCGAACGTGACCACGGCGGTCTTGTCGAGGCCGGCGCCGGCAGCCAGCACACCGGCAAAGGTGTCAGGCTTGAGCGGTCGCGGAAGGGCATCGGTGGTGACGCCAACCCGTGCGTTGCCGCCGCCTTCTTCCGGCGCGCGTTTCTGGATCTCCGCCGGACAGAGGTTGGCGTTCACGCAGCCAACCGTCCAGGCCACCTTGCCATCCGCGTCGGTCAGGCTGAAGCGCACCTGCGTGCTGCGCCGCAGGGCTTCGGTGCGCGCCAGTTGCAAACCGTTCAGCACGGATTCCGCGGCAGTCCGGTTTTGCGCATCCTGGATCATGCGGGAAAAACTCGGCATTGCGAGCGCCAGCAGGATGCCGAGCACGCTGATGGCCACCAACAACTCGATCAGGGTCACGCCATTTTGCTTACGCATCAGCAGCGCCCGCCCTTGGCGGTTACCCAGCACGAGTCGGAACCAGTCCATCCGGTCGGCGCCGTCGTCTTCTTGGCATTAGCCTCGTTCAGCTCATAGGTAAAACCGGCCATCGGCCCCTTGCCTGTGGCCTTCAATTGATAGCTCATGCCGTCGGCAGCGATGGTGCAGGTAAAGGTGAAATCAGGGCTCGTCGGCGGTGCCGCTGCTGCCCCATCGGCGCAGGCGCCGGCGTAGGTACGGGTGTCCTGGAAGAACTGTTCCAGTCTGATGCGCATGTCCGACAAGCCATTGGTGGCCTGCGGAATGTGGCCGCGAATGATATAGTCTTTATAAGATGGCAACGCCACGGCCGCGAGGATGGCGATGATGGCCATCGTGATGAGGGCTTCGATCAGGGTAAAACCGCTGTTGCGATTATTGAATACACGTTTCACAAGGATTCCTTAAGCAGCAGAACATATCTTGCCGAAAAATAATTTGACGGAAGTTTAACTGCATTTGGGCAAGAAGTCCCGCACAATACGTTGCCAGAATGCATCATTAGAGCGGTTTATCTATGAAACCGGGCGGCTGTCGCACACCCGCCCCGTGGGGTAAAATGCAACGTTTTACCGCGCCCGGCGCGACGCCCGAACGAAATTCCGAAAAATGACCACCCTGCCCTCAGAAATCAATCCTGACGCCGTCAAGAACAGCCCGGCCGAAAAAGTCACGCCAATGATGCAGCAGTACCTGCGCATCAAGGCCGATTACCCGAACATGCTGGTGTTCTACCGCATGGGCGATTTTTACGAGCTGTTCTTCGACGATGCCGAGAAGGCGTCGCGCGTGCTGGGCATTACGCTGACGGCGCGCGGCACCCAGAACGGCGTGCCGATCAAGATGGCGGGCGTGCCTTTCCATTCGCTGGATGGCTACCTGGCCAAGCTGGTCAAGGTCGGCGAGTCCTGTGCGATCGCGGAGCAGATCGGCGACCCGGCACTGGCCAAGGGCCCGGTCGAGCGCAAGGTGGTGCGCGTGGTCACGCCGGGCACCCTGACCGATTCGGACCTGCTGCCGGAAAAGTCGGAGCGCCCACTGCTGGCCATGACCATGATCAGCAACCGCAAGGTGGTCACTTGCGGCCTGGCCTGGCTGTCGCTGGCCTCCGGTGCGCTGCGCCTGATGGAATTCTCCGGCGACCAGCGCAGCGTCAACACGCGCCTGGGACAGGAGCTGGAGCGCATCGCGCCGGCTGAAATCCTGCGCGGCGACGACGCCGACATGTTCGACGACATCGCGATCTGCCACGTCAACAACGTGCCGGCCTGGCACTTCGACGTGGTGCACGGCCACAAGGCCCTGCTCGACCAGCTGGCTGTCGCCACCCTGACCGGCTTTGGCGCCGAAGGCCTGGGCGCGGCATTCGGTGCAGCCGGCGCCCTGCTGCGCTATGCGCAATCGACCCAGGGCCGCGGCCTGCAGCACGTCAAGAGCCTTTCCTGCGAAACGGAAAACGAATACATCGGCCTGGACGCCGCAACGCGCCGCAACCTGGAGCTGACGGAAACCATTCGCGGCCAGGAATCGCCTACCCTGTTCTCGCTGCTGGACCACTGCCGCACCGCCATGGGTTCGCGCCTGCTGCGCCACTGGCTGCACCATGCGAAGCGCGACCAGGCCGTGGCGCGCGCGCGCCACGACGCCATCGCAGCCCTGATGCAGCACGACACCACAGGCTCGCTGGCCTACCACCTGGCGCAGGTGCCGGATATCGAACGCATCACCACCCGCGTGGCCCTGCTGTCGGCACGCCCGCGCGACCTGTCGGCCCTGCGCGACGGCCTGCAGCAACTGCCGAAACTGCAGCACGCCATGCTGCGCGCCCTGGGCCACGACAATGCGCAAGGCCTGCTGGCCAAGCTGCACTTCGGCTTGAATGAACCGAAGGAATGCGTGGACCTGCTGGTGCGCGCCATCATGCCGGAACCGGCCACCATGGTGCGCGACGGCGGCGTGATCGCGCGCGGCTACGATGCGGAGCTGGACGAACTGCGCGGCCTGTCCGAAAACGCCGGCCAGTTCCTGGTCGACCTGGAAACCCGCGAACGCGAACGCACCGGCATCGCCAACCTGCGCGTCGAATACAACCGCGTGCACGGCTTCTACATCGAAGTCACCAACGGCCAGGCAGACAAGGTGCCGGAAGACTACCGCCGCCGCCAGACCCTGAAGAACTGCGAGCGTTACATCACGCCGGAACTGAAGGCCTTTGAAGACAAAGCCCTGTCGGCACAGGACCGCGCCCTGGCGCGCGAGAAGATGCTGTACGACGAGCTGCTGGCCGCCCTGGCCCCGTTCATCGGCCCGCTGCAGTCCATCGCCCAGGCCCTGGCCCAGGTCGACACCTTGTGTGCACTGGCCGAACACGCGCTGCGCAACAACTGGTGCGCACCGAACCTGGTGGCCGAGCCGTGCATCCATATCGTGGAAGGCCGCCACCCGGTGGTGGAAAACCAGATCGAGCGCTTCATAGCCAACGACTGCAAATTCATGGCCGACCGCCGCCTGCTGCTGATCACCGGCCCGAACATGGGCGGTAAATCGACCTTCATGCGCCAGGTCGCCCTGATTACCCTTCTGGCCTACGTGGGCAGCTATGTGCCGGCCGCCAGCGCCACCATCGGCCCGATCGACCGCGTGTTCACCCGTATCGGCGCGACCGACGACCTGGCCGGCGGCCGTTCCACCTTCATGGTGGAGATGACGGAAGCAGCGACCATCCTGAACGGCGCCACCGAGCATTCGCTGGTGCTGATGGACGAAATCGGCCGCGGCACCTCGACCTTCGACGGCCTGGCGCTGGCGTGGGCGATTGCGCGCCACCTGATCGAAAGCAGCCGCAGCTTCACCCTGTTCGCGACCCACTACTTCGAACTGACCCAGTTGCCGGAAGCGCATCCGACCGCCGCCAACGTCCACCTGTCTGCCGTGGAGCACAAGGATTCCATCGTCTTCCTGCACGCGGTGCAGAACGGCCCGGCCTCGCAAAGCTACGGCTTGCAGGTGGCGCAGCTGGCCGGCGTGCCGCAGCCGGTGATCAAGGCCGCCCGCAAGCACCTGGCGCGCCTGGAAGCGCAAGCGCTGGACGCCACGCCGCAACTCGACCTGTTCGCCGCGCCGGTGGCCGATGCTAACGACGACGCGGCGCCCGCGGCTGCTCCTGCGGCCGATCCACGTGCCGAGGAACTGCTGGCAGCGCTGGACGACATCGATCCGGACGCCATGACTCCGCGCGAAGCGCTGGACCGCCTGTACCAGCTCAAGCGCCTGGCGCAGGCATGAAACGGCGGCTCGTCCTAAGTTCGCTGGCCGGTGGGGCCGCGCTGGCCGCCGCCATGCTTGCCATGCCTGCGGCGATGGCACGCAACGACAAGGCCGCGCCACGCAAAGGCGAATTCTCGTTCGCCCTGCTCGGCCACAACTTCCCCAAGGGCGAAGGCGACGCCGAGTTCCGCCGCATGCTGGCGGAAGCAAGCCGCAACGAGCCCGCATTCCTGATTGCCACTGGCCTCAAGTCCGCCAGTGAGCCCTGTTCCGACAGCCTGTACCAGGAGCGCCGCGACCTGATGAGCAGCGCCGAGCGCCCCTTGGTGTTGCTGCCGGCAGGCAGCGACTGGACCGAGTGCCGCAATTCGAATGGCAAGTCGAACGCCATCGAACGCCTCAACCGCATTCGCGAACTGTTCTTCCGCGAGCCCGAAGCACTCGGCAAGGGCAAGCTGCCGCTGAACCGCCAGTCCAGCATCGCCAAGTTCCGCGACTACGCCGAAAACACGTATTGGGAGTACGAGAACGTCCTGTTCGTCACCCTCAACGTGCCGGCCAGGAACAACCACTACCTGGTCGAAGCGGGCCGCAACAGCGAATATGAAGACCGCATGGTGGCCAACCGCGGCTGGCTGCACCGCGCCTTCCTGCACGCCAAGCGCAAGAATATCGCCGGCATCGTGCTGGTGATGGATGGCGACATCGGCGCCCATGTGGAACAAGGTTTTTTTGAACGGCTGGCGCAAAAGCGCGACGGCTTTACCGAAATCCGCCGCATCGTGCGCTCGCAGGCCGACAAATATCCGGGGCAGTTGCTGCTGGTGGATAACCGCAAGCAGGACAAGGCCGCCCCGGCAATCGAATGGAACAAGAACGTCGGCCATCTCGCGTTGGGTGCCGAATGGGTCACGCTGCGCGTGATACCGGGCAGTGCGGCGCTGTTCGTCCTGGGCAGCGAGTGACGTAAAAAAGCCCCGCTGTGCGGGGCTTGGGACCTTAGTGGATCGGGTGGCTGCGGAAGTGATCGCCTTCCTCGCCATCGTCGCCTTCATCGTCGCCGTCGTGGTGGTGATGGCCATGCGGGCCATGCACGTGCTCGTGGGCGATTTCTTCTTCGGTGGCGGCGCGCACGTCGATCACTTTCAGCTCGAAGCGCAGGGCCATGCCGGCCAGCGGATGGTTGCCGTCCAGGACCACTTTATCTTCGGCGATTTCAGTCACGGTGAAAATCATTGCGTCATCGTCTTCGCCGCCTTCAGGCAGGCCTTCGAACTGCATGCCGATTTCCAGCGGCTCCGGCAGGCGCGCACGCTCTTCCACTTTCAGCAGGTTCGGATCGTAATCGCCAAAGGCGTCTTCCGGTTCAATCTGGATCGTGGTGGCGTAGCCGTTTTCCTTGCCGTCCAGTTCTTCTTCGATTTTCGGCAGGGTGTTCTCGTAGCCACCGTGCAGGTAGACCATAGGCTGGCGACCGTCTTCGATCAGATTGTTCTGTGCGTCGGACAGTTTGTACTCCACCGTCACAACGGTATTCTTGGCGATCTTCATTGAGCTTCCTTTCATATCTAAGCTGGAAGGATTATACCGCTTGCTATAATCGGCCCCATGAAAAAACTGACACTCCTGGGCGACATCACGCCCGAACAATTCCTGCGCGATTACTGGCACAAGAAGCCGCTGCTGATCCGCCAGGCCATTCCCGGCTTCAAACCCCTGCTGCCTTTCGACAAGCTGGCTGAACTGGCCACCAAGGACTACGTGGAAAGCCGCCTGGTCACCAAGAAAGACGGTAGCTGGGACATGCAGCACGGCCCCCTGAAAGAACTGCCTTCGCGCAAAGAACGCGCATGGACCATGCTGGTACAGGGCGTCAACCTGCAGGACGACCAGGCGGATGCGCTGCTGCGCCAGTTCCGCTTCCTGCCCGATGCGCGCCTGGACGACCTGATGGTGAGCTTCGCCACCGATGGCGGCGGCGTCGGCCCCCACTTCGATTCCTACGACGTGTTCCTGCTGCAGGCCGAAGGCCAGCGCCGCTGGAAGATCAGCGCGCAGAAGGACCTGACCCTGGTCGAAGGCCTGCCGCTGAAGATCCTGAAGAAATTCAAGGCCACCGAGGAATTCGTTCTGGAACCGGGCGACATGCTCTACCTGCCGCCGCACTACGCCCACGATGGCGAAGCAATCGGCGACTGCCAGACCTATTCGATCGGGTTCCGCTCCCCGTCCTACCAGGAACTGGGCGAAGCCTTCCTGCAATTCATGGCCGACTCCATCGACCTGCCGGGCCGTTATGCGGACCCGGACCTGGAGCCGACCAGCAAACCTGCTGAAATCCCGAAAGCCATGCTGGGCAAACTGGCCGACGAATTGAACAAGGTCAGCTTCACCGAAGACGATTTCGCCATTTTCCTCGGCGAGTACCTGTCCGAACCAAAGCATAACGTCTTCTTCCAGCCCCTTGAAAAGCCGCTAACTGCCGGCAAATTCCAGCAATCAGCTGAGAAAAAAGGCGTTTCCCTCTCGCGCAAGACGCAAATGCTTTATCGCGGCAAGAATGTCTTCATCAACGGCGAGTCCTTTGCCATGAACAAGTCCGACAAGGCGACGCTGGAAACCCTGGCCAATACCCGCGGCCTGGACGGCGCAGCAGTGGCCGCAGCTTCCGAAGACGTGCTGGAAGCGCTCTTCGCCTGGTACACCGACGGCTGGCTGGAACTGAACAAATAATCGGAGATAGCATGGAGAAGCAGCTTTTTGACAATCGTACCCAATTCCAGTCCCTGCTACTGGACTGCATCTCCCGAGGCCGCCTGACGCTGCAGATGTTCGACCCGGACTATGCCTGGTGGCAGCTGGGCCATTCGAAGACTGACGCCCTGCTGCGCCACTTCCTGCAGCACAAAGGCCGCATCCAGCTGGTCGCCCACAGCAATGGCCATCTGGAGCGCAATGAACCGCGCTTCCTGAAGCTGCTGGAAGATTACAGCCACCAGATTGAATGCCGCCTGACCAGCCGCAGCATCAGCACCCTGACCGATTCCTTCTGCGTGGCGGACGGCGTGCACATCGTGCGCCGCTTCCATTGCGACCACTTCCGTGGCGAAGCGGATTTTGATGCTCCATCGTCAACCCAAACCAGTTTGGAGCGTTATGAAGCTATCTGGGCCGAAACCCAGCCGGGCCTGAGACCAGGAACGACTGGATTGTAAGCCGGAAAAATGTAAAATGCTGCGGTTCGAGGTATGACGGTAATCGCTGCAGTTGCCAGCAGATCGGCGCGGGAAAAAAATATTGCGCTTTCGCAAAATAGTTGTGTAAACCGCCCGATTTGCTATTGCGACGCAGCAGAAAACGCTATAATATCCGGTGTGTTTCCGTGTCTGGTCGACCTTTTTCTGAAGGTTGGAAGGGCCGACGAAACGCCGTACGAGCGATAATTACCGGTAATTATTCATCGCAACATTGTTTAATTTTTGTTGTTATTTAAGGAAAACAAATGAAAAAATCCCTGCTGATCGCCTCCCTGCTGGCTGTTGCCCTGGCTGCTTGCTCCAAGAAAGAAGAAGCTCCTGCTGCTCCAGTAGCAACCCCAGAAGCAGCTGCTCCAGCAGCCGCTCCTGCAGCTCCAGCAGCTGACGCAGCTGCTCCTGCTGCTGCTCCAGCCGCTGACGCTGCTGCTGCTGCCGCTTCCGCTGCTACCGACGCTGCTGCTGCTGCTTCCGCAGCTGCTTCGGCTGCTTCGGCTGCTGCTTCCGCTGCTTCCGCTGCTGCTAAGTAATTCCTGCGCAGGGAAAAAAACCAGCCTTCGGGCTGGTTTTTTTTCGCCTATAGTTTTATGAAAGTCGGGGTCAGGTCTGGCAATCGGACATTAATGTCCGATTGCCAGACCTGACCCCGACTTTTAATAAAAAAGCCGGCTTGCGCCGGCTTTTGATTTATTGGCTTCCACCCTTATTTCAGCTGCTCTTGCAGCAGGGTCAGGATTTTCTGCCCGACCGGCGAAGCTTCTGGCTTGTTCTGGTTATTCCACACCGAAACCTGGGTGGTGTTGACCGAATCCGAACGCACCGAGATGCGATAGCGCTGCGCTTCCTTCTCTTTATCCGATGCGCCGAAGCTGAACAGCTTGCTGAACCAGCCGCGGGTATCGGTGGCATCGTTCACGAAGCGCACGAAGTACACACCCTGCACGCGGTCGCGGTCTTCCACGGTGAAGCCGGCACGGTCCAGCGCCAGGCCCACGCGGCGCCAGGTACGCTCGAAGCCTTCGTCGGTCTTGATGAAGGCATCGGCGCCCTCGCCCACCAGCACGGCGTGCTGCGCCTGGACTGCCGCATTGTCGACCGAAGTACGCGCGGTCGCCTCGTCGGTCGTGCCACCCAGCTTGGTCATCAGCTTGGCCAGGAAGATCGCTTCCAGGTTCGGGTCGCTATTGCGGTTGGTCCACATGGTCGACTCGTTCTGCGCGCCGGTCACGACTTCCTTGGTGCCACGATGGCTGATGTAGATCTCGGTTCCGCCGGCTGGATTGCGCTCCAGGCGGGTGCGGTACTTGTCGCGCTCGCCGCTCGAGTACAGGCCGTCGAAGACCTTGCCGATCGTGCTGCGGATGAAGTCCTGCGGGATCTTGGCGCGGTTTTCATTCCATTCGGTTTCCATCACGCCGGCAGTGGCATCATCCACCGCCAAGGTGAAGCCCGACTCTTCCCAGAACGTTTTCAGCTGCGGCCACAGGGCTTCGGGGGTCTGCTGCACCACCAGCCAGCGCTGGTTGCCGGAACGCTCGACGCGCACGGCGCTGTTGCCGGTGCTCGCCACTTCGTTGCTGCTTGCCGCTGCGCCTGGGGTGGTTCCGCGCGCAGCCTGGTAGCCGGAAGCAGTCGCCACGCCGCGGTCATTGCTTGGCAGCGAATAGCGGTTGTCCTTCGACAGCTGGGTCAGGTCCGGCGGCACGTCCAGCGTGCTGGCCTTCTTGGCCGATTTGTAATCTACCTTGGTTTCGCCGACAACGGACTGCACCATGCCGCAACCGGTCAGGCTCAGCATCAGGGCGCCAACGACGAGCCCGCGCTGCGGGGTCTGGGAAACGATCTTGCGAATAGTCATGTGAAAAAGAAGATTAGTTCAGCACACCGGATTCACGCAGGGCAGCGCGGACGGTCTCGTGATACTGCTCTGCCAGCGACACCAGCGGCAGGCGGATACCCTTCGGCATCTTGCCCATTTCCGCCAGCGCCCACTTGACCGGCACCGGGTTCGGTTCGATGAACAGGTGCTGATGCAGCGGGAGCAGTTGGTTGTTGATGGCAGTTGCCTTGGCGGCATCGCCAGCCATCGCGGCTTCGCACAGCTCGTGCATCTGGCGCGGCGCCACATTGGCCGTCACCGAGATATTACCCTTGCCGCCGGCCATCATCAGGGCGATGGCGGTCGGATCGTCGCCGGAATACACAGCGAAATCGGCCGGCGCGCGGCGCAGCAGGTCGTAGCCGCGGGCGATATTGCCGGTCGCGTCCTTGACGCCGATGATGTTCTTGATCTTGGCCAGGCGCAGGATGGTGTCATTGCTCATGTCGGCAACGGTGCGGCCCGGTACGTTGTACAGGATCACCGGCAGGTCCACCGCTTCAGCGATGGCCTTGAAGTGCTGGTACATGCCTTCCTGGGTTGGGCGGTTGTAGTAAGGAACCACTTGCAGCGAGGCGTCGGCGCCGGCGTTCTTGGCGAAACGGGTCAGCTCGATGGCTTCCGCGGTGGAATTGCCGCCGGAACCGGCGATCACCGGGATACGGCCGCCAACGCGCTCCACGGCAGCCTTGATCAGCTCGCAATGCTCGGCCACGCTGACAGTGGCGGATTCGCCGGTGGTGCCGACGATGACAATGGCGTCCGTGCCTTCGGCGATATGCCAGTCGATCAGCGCGTTCAGGCCTGGATAGTCGAGGCTGCCGTCCGCGTGCATCGGGGTTACGATTGCTACAATGCTACCCTTAATCATAGGAAACCAATTGCAATAAGAATTAAAACGACGATTGTAGAGCATACCCTGCACCCGTGGTGCATTTTGGTCGCTCAAAATGACGGCAACAGCGCCGCCTCCCTTGGAAACTCCCCTTTCACGGCACAAATCCTCTGCACCATGGCCGGTTTCGGAGTATTAACGACGCCATCTTCGAATGCGATGACACGCAAACCATGCATTCTAGCCAATTCCAACAATTCTCCCGGCTGTAACAAAAAGGCCGGGTTTGATGGTTTGCCGAAGGCCGCATTGCCATCGGCGAAAGTCTCGTAAATCAGCATGCCGTTCGGCGCCAGGCTGCCCAGCATATCGGCCAAAAGCGGACGGTGCAGGTAGTTGGTAACGACGATGCCGGCAAAGCGCGCCGGCCCGAAGGGCCAGCAGGCGCCCTCTTCTTCCAGGTCGATCTGGCTGGTGACGATGCCGGCGCCGGCCGCGGCAGCCAGCGCCGCCCCGTCGCGATCCACCGCCACCACGGCGTGGCCAAGCGCAGCCAGGTGGCGCGAGTGGCGCCCGTTGCCGCAAGCCAGGTCCAATACCTCGCCATTGGGCACCAGCGGCGCAAATCGTTCCACCCAAGCTGAAGGTGGGGTTAAAACATCAGCCATAACTCAATCCCATTGCTTCGCGCACATCGCGCATCGTTTCCTGCGCCAACTTGCGCGCTGCTTCATTGCCGTCCGCCACGATGGCGCGCACCAGGGACGGGTCGTCCAGGTAAGGCTGCGCACGCTCGTGCATCGGCTCCTGCTCCTTGACGATGGCATCGATGACCGGCTGCTTGCATTCGATACAGCCGATACCGGCCGATTTGCAACCCTTCTGCACCCATTCCTGGGTCGGGCCGTCCGAATACACCACGTGGAATTGCCACACCGGGCAACGCTCCGGCTCGCCCGCATCGGTGCGGCGCACGCGCGCAGGGTCGGTTGGCATGGTGCGGATCTTCTTCGTCACCGATTCCTTGTCCTCACGCAGAGCGATCGCGTTACCGTAGCTCTTGGACATCTTGCGGCCGTCCAGGCCCGGCAGGCGGCTGGCCTCAGTCAGCTTCGCTTGCGGCTCAACCAGGATCAGCTTGCGCGCGCCTTCGAGATAGCCGAACAGGCGCTCGCGGTCGATCATCGACAGGTTTTGCGCATCATCCAGCATGGCTTTCGCCTGTTCCAGTGCGGCGTCGTCACCCTCTTGCTGATAGGCGGTGCGCAATTCGTTGTACAGCTTGGCACGCTTGCTGCCCAGCTTCTTGACCGCGTCCTGCGCCTTTTCCTCGAAGCCCTTCTCTTTGCCGTACAGGTGGTTAAAGCGGCGCGCGATCTCGCGCATCATTTCGACGTGCGGCACCTGGTCGTCGCCAACCGGCACTTCGCTGGCGCGGTAGATCAGCACGTCGGCAGCCTGCAGCAGCGGGTAACCGAGGAAGCCATAGGTTTGCAAGTCCTTGTTGGCCAGGTTGTCGATCTGGTCCTTGTAAGTTGGCACGCGCTCCAGCCAGCCGAGCGGCGTGGCCATCGACAGCAGCAGGTGCAGCTCGGCGTGCTCCGGGATTTTCGACTGGATGAACAGCGTGGCCTGGGTGGGGTCGATACCGGCGGCGAGCCAGTCCACCAGCATGTCCCAGGTGGATTTTTCGATGATGGACGGGTCGTCGTAATGCGTGGTCAGCGCGTGCCAGTCGGCCACGAAGAACAGGCAAGGCTGCTCGGACTGCATCCTGATCCAGTTCTTCAGCGCGCCATGGTAGTGGCCAAGGTGCATGCTGCCCGTCGGGCGCATGCCGGAAACGACGCGGTCGGGGTACATGGTGTCAGCTCAGGAATGGTCGGAACGGCAGTTCGATCAAGGTCATCACAATTCCCACCAGTGCTCCTACCATAGCGCGGAATGGGCCGGTGTTCAGCAGGAGGATAATGCCGATGAAAATGATCGGTCCCAAGCGCTCGATGCTGGCGAATTTATACGCCAGGTCGCGTGGAAGCAGCGAAGTCACGATTCGGCCGCCATCAAGCGGTGGTATCGGGATCAGGTTAAAGGCGCACATAACTGAGTTCGCAATAACACCAGCCTTGCACACTTCAATCGGAAAACGCTCGGTTACGCCCAAATTGATCATCAACACGAGCAACAGCATCCAACCGAGACCCATTGCAAAATTAGCTGCAGGCCCTGCAGCGGCTACAAAGCCCATTTGCTTCTTCGGATTGCGCAGGCGATTGAAGTCGACCGGGACCGGCTTGGCGTATCCGAATGCCATATTCAGCGGCGACAGCAAAAGAAGAACCGGCAAAATGATAGTGCCGAACAAGTCAATATGACGCATCGGATTTGGTGTCAGACGGCCCAGCTTTTCGGCAGTGTTATCGCCAAAGTAGCGGGCCACATAACCGTGCGCAGCTTCGTGTAGAGAAATCGCAAATAGGACAGGGATCGCGTAGACCGCAATGTTGCGGATAACCTGGTCAAAATCGTTCATAACTGGGATTCTATCAGAGGGCTTCGACCGCTCCGCCAGCCACCTGCACTGGGGGCGAATTGAGGAATGAAGGGTTCAAAGTCCGAGGGCGGCGCAGTCGCCGCAGCCGCGCCGGATCAGTTCTGGCTCATCGCCAGTCAGGTCCACCACGGTGGTCGGCTCGAAGCTGCAGGCGCCACCGTCAATCACCAGTTCGACCTGCTTGCCAAGCCGCTCCAGCACCATATCCGGGTCGGTGAGCGGTTCGTCGTCATCCGGCAGGATCAGTGTGGTGCCCAGCAGCGGTTGCCCCAATTCTTCCATCAGCATTTCGGTGATGGTGTTTTTCGGCACCCGCAAGCCGATGGTCTTGCGCGAGGGGTGCGACAGGCGGCGCGGCACTTCGCGCGTCGCTTCCAGGATGAAGGTGTACGGGCCGGGCGTCACTGCCTTCATCAGGCGGAATTGTTTGTTGTCGACCCGGGCGTAGGTGCTGATCTCGCTCAGGTCGCGGCATAACAGGGTCAGGTGGTGCTTCTCGTCGATGCCGCGGATGCGGCGCAGCTTTTCCACCGCCGCCTTATCGTCCAGGTGACACACCAGCGCATAGCAGGAATCGGTCGGCAGGGCGACAATGCCCCCGCCGTGGATGATTTGCGCCGCTTGCTTGATCAGGCGCAGTTGCGGATTGTCTGGGTGTACCTGGAAGAATTGGGTCATGTTTTAGCGCAGCTGTTGCAGGGCTGCGATGCGTTCTTCAATCGGAGGATGGCTGGAGAACAGCGCCGCCCAGCCACTCGGCGAGGTGATGCCCGATGCCGCCATCCCTTGCGGCAGTTCGCCCGGATGTACGCCGCCCAGGCGCGCCAATGCATGCTGCATCGGCACCGTGGAACCCAGCAAACGCGCTGAACCGGCATCAGCACGGAATTCACGCTGGCGCGAGAACCAGGCAACAATCATCGAGGCGACCAGGCCAAACAGCAGCTCGCACACGAAGACGGTGACCATATAGCCAATCCCCGGGCCGCGGCGCTCTTCATCCTTGTTCAGCATGCCGTCCACCACCGAGCCGACGATACGTGCGAGGAACACCACGAAGGTATTCACCACGCCCTGGATCAGGGTGAGCGTCACCATGTCGCCATTCGCGATGTGCGCCACCTCGTGGCCCAGCACAGCCTCGACTTCTTCCTTGTTCATCGACTGCAGCAAGCCGGTGGAAACCGCCACCAGCGCGTCATTCTTGAAAGCGCCCGTGGCAAAGGCATTGGCGTCGCCTTCATACACGGCCACTTCCGGGCGGCCGATCCCAGCCTTGTCCGCCAGGGCATGTACGGTAGTGACCAGCCACTGCTCAGTGGAATCCTGCGGCTGCTCGATGACACGCGCGCCGGTCGACCATTTGGCCATGGGCTTGGACATCAGCAGCGAAATGATCGAGCCGGTGAAGCCAACCACCACGGAAAACGCGAGCAAGCCGCCCATGCTGGTGCCGGAGCCAGGGCGTCCGATGCCCAGCAGCGACAAGACAATCGACAGTACTACGACAACCGCAAGGTTGGTGGCAATAAAAAGGATGATGCGTTTCATAGAGTGGGCCTCCGGACAACTTTACCGAACGTTAATCTATGGTCAGCAGTAGGGATTTACAAGCCCCCGAGTTCAGAACCAGTCGTGCCACACCGGCGTCACATTGCCAGGCAGCGGCGGCAGCAAGCGAAAATCTACCCGTGCCTCGCCTGGCGCATGGAAATCGGTCCCGCGCGAAGCCAAAAAGCCATAGCTATTGGCCAGGTTGGCATATTTCGGATATTGGTCCGGCGTATGCGAGCCGGTGACGACCTCGATCGCCGTCCCGCCAAGCTGCTTGAACTCATCGAACAGGATACCTTCCTGCATCGGCGTAAATTTATAGCGCCCCGGATGCGCAATCACCGCGATCCCGCCCGCGCCCAGGATCCAGCCCACTGCATCCTGCAGCGTTGCCCAGCGATGTTCAACATACCCCGGCTTGCCCGGCGACAGGTACTTGCGGAACACTTCCGACACCGACGAACAAACGCCCTGCTCCACCAGGAAGCGGGCGAAGTGCGTGCGCGACATCAAGGCCGGGTTATCGACGTAAGTCAGCGCGCCTTCATAGGCGCCAGGAATGCCCGCCAGCTCAAGCTGACGCCCGATCTCGCGGCCGCGATTGTCGCGTCCCGAGCGGGTCTCTTCCAGCCCCTTCACCAGCGCGGGGTTGTTTTCATCGATTTGCAGGCCGACGATATGCACCGTCTCACTGGCCCAGGTAATGGAAATTTCCACTCCCGTCACGAAGCGCATCCCGTAAAGCTGCGCGGCTGCGCGAGCAGCAGCGACACCGCCCACTTCATCATGGTCTGTCAGGGCCCAGACATTCACGCCCGCCTTATGGGCATGCTCGGCCACTGCCGCAGGGGGCAGCACACCGTCGGACACGTTCGAATGGCAATGGAGGTCTACGTTCAGCATACTGGTTGCAATGTTGCGAAGGTTTCATTGTACGCTGAAAGCTCAGGCCAGGAATTCCTCCAGCATTTCCGCCAGCATTTCCGGCTGGTCGTGATGCAGCATATGGCCGGCATCGGGCATCATTTTCGGCGTCACCCGCGCCAGGTGGCCCAGACGGCGGTCGATTTCGGCGCGCGCCTCGTCCATGGGGCCCATCCACAGCCACATATTGGTGTCTTCCGCCTCCACCCACAGTACCGGCGCCGTGATTTTCTTCCAGCAGGCCAGCACTTCTTCAACGCGGTACAGCGAAGGGCCGGGGCGCTTGTGCACCGGGTCGCCCAGGATTTCCCAGCGGCCGTCGGCATTCTGGGCCGACCAGTGGCTGGCCAGGAAAGCGGCACGTTCGTCCGACAGGCGCGGGTTGGTTTTTTGCAGGCGAGCCGCCACGGCCGCCTGCGAGTCGTAGGTGCGCATTTCAGGCTCCACCAGCAGTTCATCGAGCCATTTGCGCATGCGCGACGGCGCCTGCTCCGGCACGGTCGCTTTCAGGCCGAAGCCTTCCAGGTTGACCAGGCGGCGGATGCGTTCCGGGCGCACACCCGCGTACAAACTGACAACATTGCCGCCCATGCTGTGGCCCAGCAGGTTGACTTCCCCCTCCGGCTGGTAATGACGCAGGATGGCATCCAGGTCAGCCACATAGTCGGGGAACCAGTAGGTATCCGTGCCATTGCGTTCGGTCAGGCCAAAACCGCGCCAGTCCGGCGCGATCACATGCCAGTCGCCCTTCAGGCAGTCGACCACGAACTGGAAGCTGGCGCCCACATCCATCCAGCCATGCACCATGAAGACCTTGGGCGCACCTTCTCGCCCCCAGTGCAGCACGTGGGTACGCTTGCCGCGCACGTCGATAAAGTCGGAACGGGATGGAATCATGGTGCCTGCCTCGAAATGGGTGAAACAGAATAATAGCACGACCGTTCTAAAATCTGCTTGGCGTACAATAGCGCCACTTCCCTCCTACCGGACCATCCATGACAATTTACCAGCTTGGCGAACATGCGCCAGAGATTGATGCTTCCGCTTTCGTGGCGGAGAATGCGACCTTGATCGGCAAGGTGACCTTGCACGCGAACAGCTCCGTCTGGTTCGGCGCAACCATCCGCGGCGATAACGAGCGCATCACAATCGGTGAAAACAGTAATGTGCAGGAAGGTACGGTGATGCACACCGACATGGGCTACCCGCTCACGGTGGGCAAGGATGTGACCATCGGCCACCAGGCCATGCTGCATGGCTGCACCATCGGCGACGGATCGCTGATCGGCATCCAGGCGGTAATACTGAACGGCGCAAGGATCGGCAAGGGTTGCCTGGTCGGCGCCGGCGCCCTGGTCACCGAGGGCAAGGAATTTCCCGACAACTCGCTGATCGTGGGCGCTCCCGCCAAGGTGGTGCGCCAGCTGACAGAGGAAGACGTGGCGCGCCTGATCGGCAGCGCCGACAGCTATGTCAAACGTGGCCAGCTGTTCAAGTCGCAACTGAAAAAGATTGGATAAAAACAATGACGAACACCCCCGATACCCTGCAGAAGTTTGTTTTTGAAGACGCCGCCGTGCGCGGTGAGCTGGTCGATATCTCCGCCACCTGGCGCGAAATCGTCGCCCGCCACCACTACCCGGTCGCGGTCAAGCGCCTGCTGGGGCAAATGGTGTCGGCGGCCGCCCTGCTGTCGGCCAACCTCAAGTTCAACGGCTCGCTGATCATGCAACTGCACGGCGATGGCCCGGTACGCCTGCTGGTGGTGGAATGCGATTCCGACCTGCGCATGCGCGCCACCGCCAAGATGAATGCCGAATTCGCGATTGCGGAAGATGCCGGCCTGCAGGCGCTGGTTAATGCCCAGGGCCACGGCCGCTTCGTGATCACACTGGACCCAGCCGAGAAAGTGCCAGGCCAGCAGCCATACCAGGGCATCGTGCCGCTGGACGGCGACGACGTGGCAACCGTGATCGAACATTACATGCTGCGTTCCGAGCAGCTCGACACCAAGCTGTGGCTGGCGGCCGACGACCAGGTTTCGCGCGGCCTGCTGCTGCAAAAGCTGCCGCTGCATGGCGGCAAAGCCGAAGCCACCGCGCACGCCGCCGAAGTATCTCAGGAAACCTGGAACCGCGTGGTGATGCTGGGCGACACGCTGAAGGAAGCGGAGATGCTGGAGCACGGCATCGATGTACTGCAGAAGCGCCTGTTCTGGGAAGAGACCCTGCGCGTGTTCGAGCCGTTGCATCCGCAATTCCACTGCTCCTGCACCCGTGAAAAGGTCGGCAATATGCTGAAGATGCTGGGCCAGCAGGAAGTGGAAGACGCCCTGTCCGAGCAAGGCAAGCTGGGTATCAACTGCGACTTCTGCGGCAAGCACTACGAGTACGACGCCGTCGACTGCGCCCAGCTCTTCGTCACCGACGCCCCCGCCGAAGCCCTGATCCACGGCTCGGAAGCCAAGCACTAAACCGGTGAAGCGGTGTCTGACCCGCAGGGTCAGACACCAGGCCCGTGGCCGCCGCGTTCCAGTGTCTGCCCCCGCGGGTCGGACACTTAGAGCGCCCGCGTCAAATCCACCCACGCTTGCGGCTGCGGCTTGGCGCGCTCGCGAACCCCGAAGAACGTCACCACCAGCTCCCCGTCCTTGTCGAAGAACTCGACCGACGTCACGCCCGCCCGCTGCACCACGTACCCGCTCTTGAGCGCAGTCTCGCGAATGTGCAGGTTGAACTCCGGATCGAGCACGTTATACCAGTCACCGCTCGCAGCTGTCTTGCTGATCTTGCCGCTGTAAATCTGTGTCGCCGCGCCATTCCCCAGGAAAGCCATGATCGGCAGCTGCTGCTTCGCTGATTCGTCCAGCAGCTTGCGTAAAGCCTGCGGGCCAATCTTCTGAGCCAAGCCTTCCGGCGCCAGTCGCAATGCCTGCTCACGGCTCATTTTGAACTCGCTGACGATGCGGTTGAACTGGTGAACATCGGTCATTTCCTTCCATGCGAGCTGGAATTCCTTCACGTCTACCGCGCTATCAGCCAATTCCGCCGCCTTCGGCGCAGCAGCAACAATCTTCAGCTCCCCCGTCTGCTGCGGATGCCTGAAGTCCGCCACAATCTTGTCGAACACCGCCACGCCGGCCTCGCTCTTTACGTAGACCTTGTGCGCCGCATTGCCCTGCGCATCAAAGAACTGCAGGCTGCGGCTGGTCGTACCATCGCGCCCCGGCTGCACCACCGCGAATGCATG
This sequence comes from Pseudoduganella sp. R-32, assembly GCF_049913245.1. NCBI lineage: Bacteria > Pseudomonadati > Pseudomonadota > Betaproteobacteria > Burkholderiales > Oxalobacteraceae > Pseudoduganella > Pseudoduganella sp. R-32. The sequence goes on from NZ_CP183987.1 coordinate 5,426,721, forward strand.
CTTCCAGTTCGCGAAATGGAAGCGCATGTCGATCTCACCGCCCAGGTAGCCGCCGGCCACTGCGCGGAAGCGCTCCTTGTCGCTGAACGATTCCGGCTTGGCCTTGGTCGCGACGCCGGTGCGTTCCAGCACGCCGTTCTCATTGCGGGTCAGAGCCAGAACGGTGCCAAGGTCCAGCGCGCGGATCATGATGTCGTTCACCGCGTGGTCCGCATCCGACAGTCGCGTCACGGTCTTGCCGATGCCAGTCGCCAGCAGCTCCGCTTCGGAAGTCCCCAGCGTGCGCGCCGCGTCGCGGATCTGCAGCTTGGGCTGCTCGGCACGCAGCGTGGTCCAGCGATCGGCCAGTGACGCCGCGCTTACAGTCCCGGCAGCAATTGCGATGAGGCCGGTCAACACCAGCAGAGCGTATATCTTCTTCGTCTTCATGTTCTTCTCCTTATCAGTACATCAGTTTGAAATTGACGGCTACGTGACGGCCAGGGCGCGCCTGTCGTTCGATCTCGGCCTGCGTGGCTGCCGTGGTGCCGGCAGCCAGCGTGCGTACGGCTGCGTAGTCCCAGTACTTCTTGTCGCCCAGGTTGTAGATGCCGGCGTTTAGTTCCGCATGTTTGCCAAGCTTCCAGTAGCCGGCCAGGTCGACCACCGTTGCAGCAGGGACAGCGAAATAAGCTGCCGGCTGCGACTGCGCTGCGGCCACCTCGGTCTCCGCCTGCTTGCCACGCGTGTGGAAGGCCGTCAGCGACGCGCCGCCGCGCTTCTGCGGGTCATCCCATGCCAGACTGGCCGTGGTTTTGTAGGGCTGGATCGAGTTCATGCCGGCCTTCTTGCCGGTGCGCTGGTTCTCCAGCGAGCCGCGCGATGCGCCGGACGCCAGCGAGGCGCTGAAGCCTTGCAGCGCGGGCGTCAGCTTGCCGAGCTCCGCGACCGCAGAGAGCTCGCCACCCCAACTGCGCGCATTGCCGATATTCTCCGGCCGGAACAGGCCAAAAGTGATGGTCGGGAAATTGATCGGATCGGCCGGCTGGGCCACGTACTCGATGAAGTCCTTGTAGCGGTTGTAAAAAGTCGATGCGCTCACGGTCAGCCAGCCTGCCGCCCGGCCGCGCATGCCAAGTTCGAAGGCATTGCTGCTTTCCTTGCCCAGGTTCGGGTTGCCCAGTGTCGCGTAGCCATTGCCGGCACCGGTGTAGCTGAACGAGTCATAGGTGCCGGTGCGTTCCGCGGCGGTCGGCATGCGATAGCCACGCGTGAATTTGCCGTACACGTCGAAGTCAGGCGTCACCGCTACCGTCAGGCCGAGGCTCGGCGACAGGTAGCTGTCGCTGTCCTCCTTGATCTCCTTCGCCGCACCCGGTACTGCGATCACATAGCTCTGAAGGTTCTTCGGCTCGAGCTTGCGGTATTCCGCGCGCAAGCCCGGCGTCAGTGTGGCACGCAGGCCACCCAGGGGGAACACGTATTCGCCGCGCACGAAGGCCGACAGCTTCAAGGTGTCCATGTCCGCCATGCGGTTCTTGTTGGTGACCTGATGCGCGCCGGTCGCAAGCACCACGCGGTCCTCGCGCCAGGGGCGGCGCGATTCCTGGTCCTCCACTGTCGCACCAAACGCAAGGCTGTCGCTGCCGAACTGTCGCGTGGCGTTGGCCGCCAGCCCTTTGCTCTTATTGAGGAATGCGGTGTCAATGCTGCGCGCGTAGCGTTGAGAGCCAACGACGTAGGCCGCATTGGTGTGATCCTCCACCCGGGCATCCTGCACGTAGGCACGGCTCTCCACCAGCCACGGGCCTACTGCCAGTTCATGCTCCACGCTGATGCGATTGCGGCGCGTGCGGGACGATTGCATGGCGCCTTGCGGATAAGAGGCGCCCAGCTTGTTGTCGAACGCTCGATCATGTTCGGCGCGGAAGCCGTCAAAGGTGAAACCCAGCTTCTGGCCCGGTGCCAGGCGCCACGCCAGCTTCGCCAGCAGCGCGTCCGAATTCCAGTCGTCCGGATTGGGCGCCACACTGCCTTCGCTTTCTGTCTGTTCGCCGCTGCGGTGCACGGCCACAGCCAGTGCCTGCAAGTCGCCAAATTGCCCCGCACCGGTCAGCGCATGAAGGCGCGCATTGTTGGCGCCATGGTAGCCAGCCTTGTATTCCGCGTACGCCGGCTTGTCGGCGCTGACGTAATCCGACGGCGACTTGGTCACGAACGATACCTTGCCGCCCAGGCCCTCGCTGCCGCTATCGGCCGACGTGCTGCCTGCGCCAATCCGCACTTCGCGAAAAGTCTCTGGGTCAAAGTAATCACGTCCCACGCCGAAGCTGTTCAGCGTCGAACTGTCCGGCCGCGGCGCGGCATCAGGCAGGGCGATGCCATCGAGGTCGAGGCCAATGCGGTTGCCTTCCACGCCACGGATATTGAAGCCGGTATTGCCGGCGCCGTCCCAGATATTCGCCCCACCGCTCAAGGCAGCCGGCACGGTGACCAGCGTTTCGTAGCGGGCAATCTGCGACATGTCGGTCACGCCGCGTTTATCCAGTTCGCGCGCGTCGATGGTCTTGGTTTCTTCAGGCTTGGCGGTGACGAGGATTTCGCCGAGGCGGGTCGTCTCTTGTGCCTGGGCGTGCGCGCCCAAGGCAGCAGCGAGCAACAGCGCAAGGCGCTGTGGCCGCAATACGGATGCATTCATGATGTTCCAGTCGTGAGTCAGTCAAATGCTGGCTCAAGGCTGGCACGGGGAACCTGTATTTTAATGAGAATAATTCTCATTCGCAAGAGCCGTTCCGCCAGGGGCGGAATTTTGGAGTATCCTGAGCGCCTTCTGTTTTTGCCCAGGGAATCCAATGCTGCCTATCCGTCTTTCGACCGCAGTTCTTGCCGCCAGCCTGCTGGCCTCTCCTCTCGCTTTCACCCCGGCCCTGGCAGCACCGGCCGCCAAACAGCAAGCCGGCCAAGCCAGCCACCAACTGGCGCAACTGGCCAATGACTTCCACGTCGCCCGCGCCCACTTCGACCCGCTGCTGTTTGCAACCGCCAACGGCGACCCGCGCTACAACGACCAGATCGGCATGGCGATCTCGCCTTCCGTTCGCGCCAAGCAGTTCGCCACTTATCGCCAGATGCAAAAGCGCCTCGCGAAAATCCCACGCGCGCAACTGGCCAGCCAGGAGCAGATGACACTGGACCTGCTGGCTTACGAACTCGATGCCGCGCTGGCCCTGGCGCCGTTCCCTGAACACCTGCTGCCGCTGAACCACTTCGACAACATCCCCAGCACCCTGGCGAATTACGCCGGCGGCACCGGTTCGCAGCCGCTGGGCACCGTCAAGCAGTACCAGGACTACCTGAGCCGCGTACGCCAACTGGCACCGTGGATCGACCAGGCCATCGCCAATATGCGTGAAGGCATCAAGCAGGGCATCGTGCAGCCTAAGCCGATCACGCAAGCGATGCTGCCGCAAATGGCCGCCCTGCGCAGCGCAACCGCGGAAGCCAGCGTGTACTACTCGCCGATCAAGCGCATGCCCGCTGAGTTCAGCGCCGCCGACAAGGAACGCCTCACGCGCGACTACCGCGCCGCCGTGGAAAAGCTGAACCCAGCGCTGGAACGCCTGGTAAAATTCTTGGAATCGGAATACCTGCCTGCCAGCCGTGACAGTACCGGCTGGAGCGCCCTGCCGAACGGCGCTGCATGGTACAAGGCCCGTATCAACGACAGCACCACCCTGCCGCTCACCCCGCAAGAAGTCCACGACCTCGGCCTGAAAGAAGTCGCCCGCATCAGCGCACAAATGCAAACCCTGATGGGCAAGCTCGGTTACGACGGCCCTGCGCAAGCCTTCCCGCAATGGGTGCGCGACCAGAAACAGTTCAAGCCCTTCACCACCGAAGCGGAAGTACTGGCCGAGTACCGCAAGATCTACGACACGGTGCAAACCAAGCTGCCTGCTTATTTCACCCTGGTGCCGAAATCAAAGCTGGTTGTCGACCTGGAGCCCGAACTGACGCGCGCTACGGCCTCCGACCATTACACCCCGCCTGCGGCCGACGGCTCGCACCCTGGCGTATTCTGGGCCGTGGTCAACGACCCGAAAGACTACAGCCGCACCGGCATGGCCAGCCTGCTGCTCCACGAAGGCGTGCCGGGCCACCACTTCCACGCCGCCCTGTTGAAGGAAATGCCGCTGCCCGACTTCCGCATGTTCAGCACCGAGAACCAGAACAACGCCGCCTACACCGAAGGCTGGGCCCTGTACTCGGAAACCCTGGGCAAGGACTTCGGCCTGTACGAAGACCCGGTCTGGTACTACGGCCACCTGAACGCCGAAATGCTGCGCGCAGTGCGCCTGGTGGTCGACACTGGCATGCACTCCCTGGGCTGGAGCCGCGAAAAAGCCATCGCCTACATGGTGGAGAAACAGGGCGTCTCCGAAACCCGCGCCAAAAACCAGATCGAGCGTTATATGGTCTGGCCAGCGCAAGCCCTGAGCTACAAGATTGGTTCGCTGAAAATCCTGGAACTGCGCGACAAGGCGCAACATGAATTGGGCGCCAAATTCAGCTACCCGGCTTTCCACGCAGTCGTCTTGGGCGAAGGCACCTTGCCGTTGCCCCTGCTGGAGAAACGCGTCAACGCGTGGATCGAGCAAACCAAACGTTGAGATCAGGTATTTGGCTCTCAATTGCTGACCAATACCTGAAATCTCTAAATCCATCCAATTAAGTATTGTTTCAAGCGATGCCCAAAATCTTGGAATCACGCGGACGCCTTGTGGAAACGTGGAAGGACGGCCTTCCAATTATTTGGGCATACGGTCCAGACATGCCAGCGGAGGAGACGCGTCGCGCTATCCCCTGGCTGACCGTCGTACGTTGGGAATATAACGGATGCGAAAACAATGGCATGCCTCCGGCGGAGGAGAACAAACGAATGATGATGCTTGAGTCGGCACTTGGACGTATCGAGCGTCCGCATTTTTGTGTTGAAAGCTATCGCCGGGTCGGTGCTGGGGTGAGGGAATTTGTGTACTACATCGCAGACCGTGACAAATTCCTTGCCGAACTCAATGGCCACGTTGCCGGCGAAGCGCGTTTCCCGATAGAGATCAAATTCTACAAAGACGAAACATGGTCCGAACTACGAGATCTCATCAAAGACTTCAATACTGCCAGCGCCGCGAGCTGAGTACACTGAGAGTTGAGATATCGAGATCGTTAAACCTAACTGGAAGTATTTTATGTTCGAACGGATGAAAAAAAGGTTCAAAAGCAGTCGAAAGCCGAGCCAAGAACGAATGAAGGGCTGAGCAGTTCTCTACCTTTCAGTAATGACGAAGGTCGCGTTCTCGCTGGTGAGTATGCGATGTGGTTTCCGACCCCGGAAGAGAGTCTGTTTTCCAATTCGTCAGCGCTTGGGCAGATAGAAAGGCTGTATCTGGCATGTAGTGGGATTGAAGAGGTCCTGTATGCGGCGATCCTCTGTCGCATTGGAGCGATAGATGGCAAAGTCACACAACTGGCGCTTCCGGAAGACGGTGCTATCTTTCCGGTCTTAAGTACGTTGCACTTGGAAGAGTGGAAGCAGAGCAACGGGGGCGTATCTATTGAACGACAGTCTTCGCCCTATTATTCTGGATTAGATTGGTGGACGATGATGAAGCGAGCTGCGTCTGAGATAGAAGCTCGACATGAGCCACTACTTGGAGTAGGCAAGATTTTGTACCAAAGCCATCAGCTTGAAGGCGAGTCAGCCGGACCAAGCTGCTAACTCACAGCGATCCCTGAGAATGGATGTGGCGGAACCGGCGGTTAAGGCTTCGAATCGGCGGGGGCCGGCCTGGCCTGGTCCTTGCCCAGGATCTGAACGTAGATTTCGTTCTGCTTGATCATGCTTAGCTCGAAGCGGGCACGTTCTTCGACGGCGCCGGTGCCGTCCTTCAGGTCGTTCACTTCAGAGGCCAGCTTGGCATTACGCTGACGCAGGCCTTCGTTTTTTTCCTGCGCCACCGCGACCTCTTTCTCCAGCTCCGCCACGCGTAGCCAGCCGCCCTTCCCCAGCCAAAGCGGGTATTGGATCAGCAAGAGCAACAGGGCAAGGGCTACAGAAATCAGGCGCATTGGGTCAAAACTGAACCGGCCGGGGAGTCCCGGCCGGTGGGATTGCAATTACTTCAGATTATAGAACGCATCGCGGCCTGGGTAGGAAGCGATATCGCCCAGGTCTTCTTCAATGCGCAGCAGCTGGTTGTACTTGGCCATGCGGTCCGAACGGGACATGGAGCCAGTCTTGATCTGCAGCGCGTTGGTGCCGACAGCGATATCGGCGATGGTCGAATCTTCGGTTTCGCCGGAACGGTGCGAGATCACGGCGGTGTAGCCGGCGCGCTTGGCCATTTCAATGGCGGCGAAGGTTTCAGTCAGGGTGCCGATCTGGTTGATCTTGATCAGGATCGAGTTGGCGATGTCCTTCTGGATGCCTTCTTTCAGGATCTTGGTGTTGGTGACGAACAGGTCGTCGCCTACCAGCTGCACTTTCTTGCCCAGGGCCTGGGTCAGGTGTGCCCAGCCGGCCCAGTCGCCTTCGTGCATCGCGTCTTCGATCGAGATGATCGGGTACTTGTCGCACCAGGTGGCCAGCAGGTTGGTGAACTCTTCAGCCGACAGCACCATGCCTTCGCCTTCCAGGTGGTACTTGCCGTCCTTGTAGAACTCGGACGCAGCGCAATCCAGGCCGATGGCGATCTGGGTCCCTGCTTCGTAGCCGGCTTCTTCGATCGCTTGCATGATCAGCTTGATCGCTTCTTCGTGCGAAGCCAGCGAAGGAGCGAAGCCGCCTTCGTCGCCTACGGCGGTGTTCATGCCGTTCTTATGGAGGATCTTCTTCAGGGTGTGGAACACTTCGGCGCCGTAACGCACGGCTTCCTTGAAGGATGGAGCGCCCACCGGGATGATCATGAATTCCTGGATGTCCAGGTTGTTGTCGGCGTGCGCGCCGCCGTTGATCACGTTCATCATCGGCACTGGCATCTGCATTGCGCCCGAGCCGCCGAAGTAGCGGTACAGCGGCAGGCCGGCTTCTTCGGCTGCGGCCTTGGCGACAGCCATCGACACTGCCAGCATGGCGTTTGCGCCCAGGCGGGACTTGTTCTCGGTGCCGTCCAGTTCGATCAGGGTGCGGTCCAGGAAAGCCTGCTCATTGGCGTCCAGGCCCATGATGGCTTCCGAGATCTCGGTATTGATGTTTTCGCAGGCTTTCAGCACGCCCTTGCCGAAGTAGCGCTTGGCATCGCCGTCGCGCAATTCGATTGCTTCGCGCGAACCGGTGGATGCGCCGGACGGCACTGCGGCACGGCCCATGACGCCGGATTCCAGCAGGACGTCGCATTCCACGGTCGGATTGCCGCGCGAATCAATTACTTCGCGGCCGATGATGTCAACGATTGCACTCATGTGTTTTCTCCAAAGTTAAAGCGAATATCGGGGGCAAAATTGTTGCAAGAATAACAGACGGGACTAGAACCGGTAAACCGGTGTCAGACCCACGGGGTCTGACACCTGCATGTCGTAGCCGCTGACTGCGGATTTGATGGTGTCTGACCCTGCGGGTCAGACACCGGTCTACCGGTTTCGAAAAAAAAGCCGCAACAAGTTGCGGCCTTTCCGGGCAAATCTTAGTTGAAGTTGGATTCGAGGAAGCCAGCCTTCTTGGTGACGCGATCCAGTTCGATCAGAACGGACAGCAGTTCTTTCATGCGGCCGAGCGGCACGGCATTTGGGCCGTCCGACAGCGCTTGTGCAGGAACCGGGTGGGTTTCCATGAACAGGCCGGCCACGCCCACTGCCACGGCAGCGCGCGACAGCACAGGCACCATGTCGCGCATGCCGCCCGACGAGCCGCCCTGGCCGCCCGGCAGCTGCACCGAGTGGGTGGCGTCGAACACCACCGGTGCGCCGGTTTCGCGCATGATGGCCAGCGAACGCATGTCCGACACCAGGTTGTTGTAGCCGAAGGAAGCGCCACGCTCGCATGCCATGAAGTTGTCTTCATTCAGGCCCTTGGCCTTGGCGGCGGCGCGTGCCTTGTCGATCACGTTCTTCATTTCGTGCGGCGACAGGAACTGGCCCTTCTTGATGTTCACCGGCAGGCCGGATTCGGCGCAGGCGGTGATGAAGTCGGTCTGGCGGCACAGGAAGGCCGGGGTCTGGATCACGTCGACCACGGACGACACGGCGGCGATTTCTTCCACGGTGTGCACGTCGGTCAACACCGGCACTTCCAGCTCGCGCTTCACGTCGCCCAGGATTTCCAGCCCCTTTTCCATGCCCGGACCGCGGTACGAGGTACCGGAGGTGCGGTTGGCCTTGTCGAAGGACGACTTGTAGATGAACGGGATGCCCAGTTCAGCAGTCATTTCCTTCAGCGCGCCGGCGGTGTCGAACGCCATCTGGCGCGACTCGATCACGCAGGTGCCGGCGATCAGGAAGAATGGTTTGTCCAGGCCTACATCGAATCCACACAGCTTCATGCGACGTTCTCCTTGGTTTCGACTGCCTTCAGGGCCGGCTTGCCTGCGGCGGCTTTATGCGCCAGGGCTGCCTTGATGAAGGAGGTGAACAGCGGGTGGCCGTCACGCGGGGTCGATTTGAATTCAGGGTGGTACTGCACGCCCATATACCATGGGTGGGCGTTGGCACCAGTGCGCGGCAGTTCCATGATCTCGCACAGGTTCTCGTTCGGGGTGCGCGCTGCCACCACCAGGCCGGCTTCTTCAACACGGGCCAGGTAATGGTTGTTCGCTTCGTAGCGGTGACGGTGACGCTCGGTCACCACGCTGCCGTAGATCTCGGAGGCCAGGGTGCCCGGCTTCACTTCGCAGGTCTGCGCGCCCAGGCGCATGGTGCCGCCCAGGTCGGAATTGGCGTCGCGCTTTTCGATCTTGCCGTCTTCGTTCTGCCATTCGTCGATCAGGGCCACCAGCGGCTGCTCGGTGTCCGGCTCGAACTCGGTGGAGTTGGCTTTGGTGAAGCCGGCCATATGGCGCGCGTATTCGATCAGCGCTACCTGCATGCCCAGGCAGATGCCCAGGTAAGGCACTTTGGATTCACGGGCGAACTGCGCCGCCTTGATCTTGCCTTCCACGCCGCGCTTGCCGAAGCCGCCCGGCACCAGGATCGCGTCGAACTTGGCCAGCTCGGCGACGCCCTTGGTCTCGATCTCTTCCGAGTCGATGTACTCGATGTTCACGCGAGACTCGGTGTGCAGGCCGGCGTGGCGCAGCGCTTCGGTCAGCGACTTGTAGGATTCGGTCAGTTCGACGTACTTGCCCACCATGCCGATCGACACTTCCGCCTTCGGATTTTCCAGGTTGTGGATCAGCTTTGCCCACATGGACAGGTCGGCCGGCGCCGGGTTCAGGTCCAGCGCCTCGCAGATGATCGCATCCAGGCCCTGGTCGTGCAGCATCTGCGGCACTTTGTAGATGGTGTCCACGTCCCATACCGAGATCACGGCGCGTTCTTCGATGTTCGAGAACAGCGAGATCTTCGCCACTTCGTCTTCCGGAATCTTGCGGTCGGCGCGGCACAGCAGCGCGTTCGGAGAGATACCGATTTCGCGCAGCTTCTGTACCGAGTGCTGGGTAGGCTTGGTTTTCAGTTCGCCTGCCGATGCGATGTACGGCACCAGGGTCAGGTGAACGAAAGCGGAATTCTTGCGGCCGGCGCGCAGCGACAGCTGGCGGGCGGCTTCCAGGAATGGCAGCGATTCGATATCGCCGACGGTGCCGCCGATTTCGCACAGGGCGACATCGTAGCCTTCCGCGCCACGGCGGATGTAATCCTGAATTTCATTGGTGATGTGCGGGATCACCTGCACGGTCTTGCCCAGGTACTCGCCGCGGCGTTCCTTGCGGATCACCGATTCGTAGATCTGGCCGGTGGTGAAGTTGTTCACCTTGCGCATGCGAGTCGAGATGAAACGCTCGTAGTGACCGAGGTCCAGGTCAGTCTCAGCACCATCATCGGTAACGAATACTTCACCGTGCTGCATTGGGCTCATGGTGCCTGGGTCCACGTTGATGTACGGGTCCAGCTTGAGCATGGTGACTTTGAGGCCACGCGATTCGAGGATCGCGGCGAGGGAGGCGGCGGCAATCCCTTTACCAAGGGACGACACAACGCCACCAGTGACGAAGACAAATTTGGTCATTGCGAGATCGGCGCCGGGGAGGCGCGCAGCGGGAAATTGAAATTATAGCCTATTTTGACCCCGAATGCGTGCGGCACCGAACAGACCCTGGCCCCACCGGGAAGCAACAATATCTTTATTTCAACAGGAGGCCACCATGAGTCTGGATCGCGACGAATATGGCAATTATGTCGACACTGGCCACCAGGGTCCGGGTCCCCGCCTGATGGGCGCGGACACCCTGATCGGCGACCATGTCCATAACCTGCAGAATGAACACCTGGGCACGGTCAAGGAGATCATGCTCGACATGCAAACCGGGCATATCGCCTATGTGGTGATGGCGTCCGGCGGCGTGCTGGGCATCGGGGAAAAGCTGTTTGCGGTGCCGTTCGAAGCGCTGTCGCTCGACACCTCCAACCACCGCATGACGCTGAATATCGAGAAGGAGCGCATCGAACAGGCGCCCGGCTTCGATAAGAACCATTGGCCGGACATGGCCAACCAGACCTGGGCGACTGAGCTGCACAACTTCTACGGCACCAGCAGCACGACCAGCGGCCCGAGTCATCTGGACCAGAGCTCCCGCTAAAGCTCCAGCCGCATCGGGACAAACCTGATGCCATGCATTTCCGCCACCGGGCCGGTAGCCGTGAAGCCCAGGTGGCGGTACATGGCTTCGGCAAAGGTCGAGGAATTGACGGTGAAGTTGCCAGGGTTGCCGCGCGCCAGCGCACCGTCGCGCGCTAGCTCCCACAGGCGCTTGCCCACGCCCCGCCCGTGCCACGGCGCCCCTACATAAAGGCTGAACAGGTGCGAGTTATCGCGCACAGCGACCACGCCGGCCAGCACGTCACCGTCGAAAGCCAGCTGGTAGCGGTAGTTCTCGTCTTGCAGGTTGCGGCGGATGATATCCGGCGACAGCGATACCAGGAATTCTTCCGCCCCGCTGCCATCGGCTTCAATGGTCAGGTAGGGCTGCAGCGACAGGATCAGCACACTGATCGCCGATGCATCATCGGCCAATGCTGGCCGAATCTCAAACTCCCGGGACAATGTTCTCTCCTTCCACCAGCACGTAGCGGCCGTCACCGAATTTGTAGCGCGCCATTCCGGTGACGTCCTTGCGCTTGCGCACCGCAGTTTCCGGTGCGTTTTCCGGCTTATCCTCCTCGTGTCCGCTAAAGCGCACGACCAGGTCGTCATAAGCCGAGCCTTCGCGCTTTTCGAACTGCCATTTTCCGACGACCGACCAGCAATGCGTCCGGTCCTCTCCGCAGTCGCCGTCATTGTTGGAGAACATTGATACGCCATTGTCGGTGAGGTCGTGCATGGAGCCGTCGCTCAAGTCGAAAATGGACAGGGAGCCGATCTCGTTGCCCATCCATACCCCGCCGTGCATCACGATAAATCCGGGTTTCCCCACGCCCAGGGTTACCCACTGGACTTCGTCAAAGCGCCCGCTTGAACCAAGCGCCGCAATGTTTTCATGCCGCGCGTCGACCTGCCACTTGTCGCCATCTTTGCGCAACACGTAGGCGCTGAGCAGACCGGGCGAGCTGTGACCAGTCATCACCTCGCCATCATCGCCCAGCAATTCCGCATTTGCCACGACAACTACCCGCCCCTCCGGCAATTCCTGCATGGCGACCGGTTGCAGCAGGTACTTGCCCGTTTCGTTGCGCTGCTCAGGATCGGGCATATCGACTTCCATATAAGCCACTTGCTCGTTCCGACCGCCGTATACGACGCGCAGCAATTCCATCATACGCAGGACTTTCGGGTCGACCGGCTTTTTCTCCTCCGCCACCACTTGAGAGGCCTGTGCAGGCGCGGGTTCGGGCGCCGCCTGGAGCGCCTCTTTTTTGGCGCAGGCAGCGAGAATCAGCGCTGCGCAGAACAATGCCAGCTTATTCAACATCAGATGCTTCCGCAGGATTTTCGCCGCTGGCGAGGAGCATGCCCTTCTCGCTCAGGGAATAGCGCGCAGTTGATTTGACCTTGCGCTGGTCGCGCGGCCCGAGGGCGGCGATGTATTCTTCATAAGACGGCTCGGCTCCGGCAGCGTTTGCCTGCGCGTCGGCCTTTTGCCTGGCCTCTTCCGAACGTAGTTCGTCTACGCCTGTGAAGGCAATTTCCAGATCCGCAAAGGCCTGCCCCTGCTTCTGCACCAGGCGCCATTCTCCGCTGATATTCCAGCAATGCGGGCGTTCGCCTTCGCAGTCGCCGTCATTGTCCGAGTGGACGAGGATTTGCTTGCTGGCCAGGGTGCGCATGTCTTTCGCTGTCAAGTCGAACAGCGCCAGCGAACTCACGGACTGGCCGCGATTGCCGCTTTGGCCGACGATTGCAAAACCAGGCTTGCCGGGCCCCAGCGTCACCCAAGTCAGTTCTCCGGCAAAACCATTGCTGCCCATGTCGGCGAGCGATTCGTGGCGCCGGGTGACACTCCATTTACCATCGAGCTTGTCCAGCAAGTAGGCGCTGATGGTCGCCTGCAGCGCCATATCGCGCATGCCCGGTTCAGGACTGTCGGGAGGAATTTCGCTGATGACCAAAGCCGCCTTGCCGCCCCCCAGGTCTTTAAAGCCCAGTATCTCGCGGCCGTTGACAAGCGCGGCATCGCCGAACACAGCACGCGACAAGGCTTTCTCAAGATCCTGTTCTTCGTTGGGAGCGGCCGCTGCCAGGTCTTTCGGGGCAGCCGGTTTGGTTTCCGGAATTCGCTGGCAAGCTGCCAGCAGGCATACAGCAAGAAGTGATATCAATTTTCCATTCATGCAAAAATTTTATCACCATCCGCCCACGCACATTGTCATCAAAACTCACTGGAAGTCGCGGCTGGCGGTTGGAAGGCGGCCTAGCAGGTGGGACAAGTCGACCAGGCGCCGCGCAACCAGGTGGCGCACGATGCCTTCCTGCTGCCACACGCCATATACGCCAAGCAGCGAAGAGCCCAGCACTTCGCGCCGGTATTTTTCCACCATATCGGGCCAGACGATCACGTTGACGTAGCCGGTTTCGTCCTCGATGGTGACGAACAGCACGCCCTTGGCAGTACCGGGCCGCTGGCGGCCAGTGACGATGCCGGCACCGCGCGCCAGCTGGTTGTTGCTGAAGGTGTTCAGCACCTCGGCCGGCAGGAAGCGCTTGGCCAGCAGCGCCGGGCGCAGCAGCGCCAGCGGATGGCGGCCCAGCGTCAAGCCTTGCGAACGGTAGTCGCCAAGGATTTCTTCGCCTTCGGTTGGCGGCACCAGTTGCGGAGTTTCCTCCTCCACTTCGGTCGGGCGCAGCAAATCCTTGTCCGGCACAGCGCCCGCCGCATCCCACAGCGCCTGGCGGCGATTGCCGGCCAGCGAGCGCAAGGCATTGCCGCCGGCCAGTACTTGCAGGTCGTGGCGATTGAGGTCGGCGCGCCGCGCCAGTTCAGTCACGCTGGCAAAAGGCTTGATCGCGCGCGTTTCTTCGATACGCAGCGCGGCTTCGACGCGCATGCCGCGCAGCAGTGCCATGCCGAGCCGCACCGCTGGCTGCGCCTCCCCTGCCTGCTCTTCCAGCGAAGATTCCCACCCGCTGCAAGTGATGTCGACCGGCCGCACCTCAATGCCATGGCGCTTTGCATCCTGCACCAGTTGCGAAGGCGAATAAAAGCCCATCGGCTGGCTGTTCAGCAGCGCACACAGGAAGGCGGCCGGTTCGTGGCACTTGATCCACGAGCTCACATACGTCAGCCATGCAAAGCTGGCTGCGTGCGATTCGGGGAAGCCGTATTCGCCGAAGCCTTGAATCTGCTGGCAGATCTGCAGGGCAAAGGCTTCGTCATAGCCACGATCCACCATGCCTGACACGATGCGCGTCTGGTATTTTTCCAGGCCGCCCTTGCGCTTCCACGCGGCCATCGAGCGCCGTAACTGATCCGCTTCGCCTGGCGTGAAACCGGCGGCATCGATCACCACCTGCATCACCTGCTCCTGGAAGATCGGAACGCCCAGCGTGCGGCCAAGCGCTTTCTCCAGTCCCGGCGGGTAATCAACCTTTGCCTTGCCCATGCGCCGCTGCAGATAAGGGTGCACCATGCCGCCCTGGATCGGGCCGGGTCGCACGATGGCTACTTCAATCACCAGGTCGTAGAACACTTGCGGTTTCAGGCGCGGCAGCATGCTCATCTGCGCCCGCGATTCGATCTGGAACACGCCAATGGTGTCGGCCTGGCAGATCATCTCGTAGGTCGCGCGGTCTTCGCGCGGCACATCCTGCATGGTGAAGATTTCACCTCGGCGCGCACTGACCAGGTCAAAGGCGCGGCGCAACGCGGACAGCATGCCCAGTGCCAGCACGTCCACTTTCAGCAGGCCCAGTTCTTCCAGGTCGTCCTTGTCCCACTGGATCACGCTACGCTCTTCCATGGCCGCGTTCTCGATCGGCACCAGCCGTGACAGCTTGTCCTGCGAGATGACGAAGCCGCCGACGTGCTGCGACAGGTGACGCGGGAAGCTGAGGAATTGCAGCGCCAGGTGGGCCCATTGGTGCGCCACCGGCGATTCCGGATCCAGCCCGCATTCGGCAAAGCGCTCCATCAGCTCGTGCTTGCGGTCAAACCAACGGTGCGACTTGGCGACCTTCTCGACAATTTCCAGGTCGACGCCGAGCGCCTTGCCGCTGTCGCGCAGCGCGCTCTTGGTGCGATAGCAAATGACTGTCGCGGCCAGCGCAGTGCGGTGACGGCCGTATTTGCGGTAGATGTACTGAATGACCTCTTCCCGCCGCTGGTGCTCGAAGTCGACGTCGATGTCGGGCGGCTCGTCGCGCTCGATCGACATGAAGCGCCCCACCACGCTGTTGCCCAGCGCAGGGTCGACTTCGGTAATTCCCAGGCAGTAGCAGACGGCCGAATTGGCAGCCGAGCCCCGTCCCTGGCACAGGATTTCCTGTGAGCGCGCATAGCGCACAATGTCGTACACCGTGAGGAAAAAGTACTCGTACTTCAGTTGCGCAGCCAGCGCCAGCTCTTCCTCGATCTGGTTTTGCACATTGGCCGGCACGCCGGCCGGATAGCGGCGGTGGGCACCGATATAGGTTTCCTGGCGCAGGAAGCTGGATGGCGTATGGCCAGGCGGAATCAGCTCATTCGGATATTCGTAGCGCAGCTCTTCCAGCGAGAACTTGCACATATCGGCAATGCGCATGGTCTCCTCCAGCGCCTCCGCCGGATAGACGTTGGCCAGCCGCAGCCGCGAGCGCAGATGCTGCTCGGCGTTCTGCCCCAGCTCATAACCGCACTCGCTGACCGGCTTGCCGAGCCGCACCGCCGTCAAGGTGTCGTGCAACGGCTTGCGCGAGCGCACATGCATGCACACGTGCCCGGCCGCGACCACCGGCAAGGCATGCTGCAGCGAGACTTCCTCGATCGCCGCGCCGTGCGCCTCGTCGAAGGCGCGGCCCAACATGGTCGTGGCGAGCCAGGTGCGCTCGCCAAAAGTGGCCGCCATCCAGGAAGCCTGCTGGTGCAGGCGCTCCACCTCGGCCGGGTATTCCGGCAGCAGGAGCAGCAGGCAATCCGGCAGGCCGCGCAAATGTTCGCGCTCCGGCGGCGGATTGGCGAAATCGTCCGGATGCAGTTCGTAGCTCCCCTTGTCGGCACGCATGCGGCCAAGGGTGATCATTTCCGAGAGATTGCCGTAGCCATTGCGGTTGGTGGCCAGCGCCAGCAGGGAGAGCGCGCGACTGCCATCGGCATGCGTCAGGTGGAAATGGGCGCCAATCAGCAGCTTCAGGCCGGCCTGCTTGGCCTCGCCATGCGCGCGTACCACGCCGGCCAGCGAACATTCGTCCGTGATGGCCAGCGCGCCATAGCCGAGTTTTACCGCGCGCTCCACCAGCTCTTCAGCATGGGAGGCGCCATGCAAGAATGAAAAATTTGTCAGGCAAAACAGCTCCGCATAGGCGGGCAGCCCGGCGCGTGATGACTGTATATCCATACAGTATTCTACACTGACTCCAGCCATCCGTGCCACCCGCCTCGCCGCCGTTTCCCTCACCGTCCCTCCCGGCGGCGCTATGGACTACGTAGGATCCGCAGCCGTGGCGTAGTTGCAACGTAAACTTGTCATTTGTGAACGCTGTACAAATGAAGTTCAGCTAGAATCAAAGGCAATTTTTCCCAGGAGCAAAAAATTGTCAAGTCCTTCGATTCTGCGTAAAGCCGTTCTGACCGCCCTGTATGGTGCGAGTGCCCTGTCTGCCCTGCCTGTGGCGGCACAAACCCGGGCCGATTCCGGCGACATGACCGTGGTCAATGTGGTCGGTTCGCGCCGCGCGACCAGTTCCCTGACCGATACCGTGGCGCCGGTCGATGTCATCTCCCTGACCAAGGCTTCCGAGCAAGGCGCGCAGTTCGACCTGGCACAGACCCTGACCTTCATTTCCCCATCGTTCAATTCGACCCGCCAGACCGGCGCGGACGGCGCCGACCTGGTGGACTCCGCAGCGCTGCGCGGCCTGAGCTCGGACCAGACCCTGGTGCTGGTGAACGGCAAGCGCCGCCACACCTCCTCCCTGGTCAACATCTTCGGCGCGCGCAACCGCGGCGCCACCGGTACCGACATGAACGCCATCCCCGTGATGGCGATCAAGGACGTGCAAGTGCTGCGCGACGGCGCCGCTGCCCAATACGGCTCCGACGCGATTGCCGGCGTGATGGACATCGGACTGAAAAAGAACGTGGGCTGCGAATCGGCGGTCGGCTACGGCCAGTACGGCGCCGGCGACGGCAAGAACTGGCTGGCATCGGCCTACTGCGGCTTCGCCGTGGCAGGCGGCACCGTCGGCATCACCGGCGAATACCTGGACCGCGGCCGCTCCAACCGCGCCGAGGACGGCAACCCGCGTACCATCGGCGATTCCAAGTCCAAGAACAAGACCGTCTACGTCAACGGCGAAATCCCGGCCGGCCCTGGCCGCGTCTACTTCACCGGCGGCGTACAGCAGCGCGACGCTTCCAGCGGCGCCTGGGCGCGCAACGGCACCGACGACATCCCGACCCGCAACTCCGCCGCCATGTACCCGAACGGCTTCGTCCCGTTCATCAACGGCGACCTGGACGACCGCTACGCCATCTTCGGCTACAAGCAGAAGGTCGGCGACTGGAATGCCGACCTGTCGCAAACCTACGGCTACAACCGCCTGAAGTACAACATCAGCAACACGCTGAACGCCTCCATCGCCAACCTGGACCTGCTGAACGGCGGCCAGGGCATCAGCCCAAGCTCCCTCAATGCCGGCGGCTTCTCCTTCCAGCAGTCGACTACCAATTTCGACATGAATCGCTACTTCGAAGGCCTGGTTGGCGAAGGCCTGAACGTGGCGTTCGGCGCCGAATACCGCGCCGAGAAATACAAGATCTTTGCCGGGGAACCTGGTTCCTACATCGATGCCGACGGCGTGGGCATCGGCGGCAATGCCGGCAGTCAGGGCTTCCCGGGCTTTCGTCCTGGCGACGCGACCGACGCCAAGCGCCATAGCAATGCCGCCTACATCGACCTGGAAGCGGACCTGACCCAGAAAGCCCGCCTGCAAGGCGCCCTGCGCTGGGAGAAGTACAGCGACTTCGGCTCCACCGTCACCGGCAAGATCGCCGGCAGCTACCGCGTCGCCGATCCGGTGCTGCTGCGTGCATCGGCATCGACCGGTTTCCGCGCACCATCGCTGCAACAGGCTTACTTCTCTTCGACCTACACCGACTTCGTGGGCGGCGTGCCAACCGATATCTCGATCACGCCGGCCGTGGGTCCGGTAGGCAAGGTGGCCGGCCTCGATCCCCTGAAGGAAGAGAAATCGCGCAGCTTCACCCTGGGCGCCACCTGGACGCCGAACTCGGACCTGTCGGTCACCGCCGACCTGTACCACATCAAGATCAAGGACCGCATCGTGCTGTCCGGCCAGTTCAACCAGGAGAACTACCCTGCCCTGGCGGACAGGCTGGCGACCATGGGCGTGGGCGCCGCGCAATTCTTCGTCAACTCGGTCGACACCAAGACCCAGGGCCTGGACCTGACCGCATCGCACAAGAGCACTGTGTTCGGCAACAAGCTGACCACCTTCCTGGCCGCCAACATCAGCAAGACCGAAGTGACCGACATCCATGCCCCGGCCGCGCTGCAAGGCTTTGAAGACGTGTTGCTGTCCGAACGCGAACGCCTGTTCCTGGAACAGGGCGGCCCGCGCCGCAAGGCCACCCTGGGCTTCGACTACGTGACCGGCGCGCTGGAGACCAACTTCAAGATCATCCACTTCGGCCCGCAGACCCTGGGTACCTGGAGCGGCACCGCAGCCGGCGTGCCGAACCAGAAATACGAAGCGAAGACTTCGGCCGACCTGGGCTTCACCTACGCCTTCAGCAAGAATGCCAAGCTCAGTTTCGGCGCCGCCAACATCTTCGACGTGCACCCGACGCCGCAAGATCCGAACGAAACCGACAACGGCTTCAAGTACGAGAGCGTGCAGTTCGGCCTGAACGGTGTCGCGTATTTCGCACGTCTGCACGTGAAGTTCTAAGCGTCACTACGGCCCAGCCCGTGTCACCTTGGGGGTGTGACCCCAAGGTGTGACACGGGCTCTTGCGTATGGTTTGATGTAGCGCAAAGACTGCCGCGGTCAGTTGATGCAATGTGGAATCACATTCCACTCGGAGGAGGTGCTATGGCTGCAATGACGATCCACCTGGCTGGCGACGTTATTTCTGCAATCGCCAAATGGGCGCCGATAGAGCATATGTCGGCGGAAGAATTCATCCTCAGCGCCGTTTCCGAAAAGTGCGCGAAAGCGACCGCACTGGAGGAAGTGGAGAGCTTCTGGCGCGACCTCGCCCTCCCCTTGCCCTCCCTACCTGTTCGAAATTAGGGCCAGCTCGGCGCCCATGTTCGCAATCGCCGCGCCAGTGTAGGTATCGGTAAAATAAGGATCGGCGAACAGCGTGCCTGCTTCTGCCTTGCCGCGCAAATGCGCGAGGATCTGCGCGCGCTGGCTGTTGTAGCGTTCTTCCGGCACATGGGCGTATTCGGCGCGGATGCCGCACGCATAGGCTTGGTACACCTCGGCTTCCTGGCCGAGGATGGCCAGGTCGACCGACAGCATGGTGTCTTTCAGCGGATGCGCAATCGCGCCGCCCTGGAAGTGGTCGGTGGCACGGACCAGCGTCGCCACTTCGTCGGCGCGCGCGGCGTCCGGCTCCAGGCCGCTGCCCAGCCACAGGCGTGCGCTGGCTTCTTCATTCGTGATGTCGCCGGCGCCGTGGGCATACACGGCGTCGTGGAACCAGAAGGCGGCTTTGACCAGTGCCACGTCGGCTGGCGCCGCGCCGGTATTGGCGGCCCAGGCGCGAATCTCCGCCAGGCCGTGCACCAGGTGGTCGAGGTTGTGGTAATGGCGGTCGGCGCCGCCGTAGGCCGACGCGCCGGTCACGCGGTCAAACCAGTCGGCAGAATGGGGGCGCTCGCGCCACAGGCTGTCCCACTCCTTGCGCAGCCAGGCCAGGATCCAGGCCTGGTACGCCGGCGCGGGGACGAATTTCTTCATGGTCCAGTTCCAGCCCACCGGGCCTTCCAGCGCCTTGACGAAGCTGGAGCTCACCGAACCCAGGTCGCGCGGCGGCATCACGAACAGCGTCTTGGCGCCGCCGATCACTTCCACATTGGTTTGCTGGATCAGGTTTTCGTAATCGAAATCGGCGGTGCTGCGAATGCCGCGGATCAGGTAGTCGACGCCGTTGCGCTTGGCCACGCGCGCCGTGTATTCGCTCTTGACGATCTGCACGCTGACATTGCCCCAGCCCCGCTCCGCGCAACTGGCCAGCACGATGGCCTTGCGTTCGTCGGCCGAGAATTTGGGCGCCTTGGTGGAGTTCTCGGACAGGAAGACGACCACTTCTTCCGCGAGTGAACGCGCTTCGCCAATGACCCACATATGGCCGTTGGTGATAGGGTCCAGAGTCCCCGAGAAACCGATCTTCTGCATGCCCTGCTCCGCTTGTCGAAAACGACATTCTAGCGCGGGGCAAACTCCACCGTCACTTTCAGGCCGCCAAGGCGCTCCGAGGCGTCCAGCGCCAGCTTCGCACCATGCCGTTCGGCGATGGCGCGGATGATGGCCAGGCCAAGTCCGCTGCCCTGCGCTTCGCTGCCCGGCACGCGGTAGAAGCGGTTGAACACGCGCTCGCGTTCTTCCGCTGCGATGCCGGGGCCGCTGTCTTCCACCACCAGCCGCGGCCCGGCGCCGCCATCCGCCCCCGCGCCCAGTACCGAGACGTCGACCGTGCCGCCGGCCGGCGTGTACTTGACCGCGTTGTCGACCAGGTTGCGCAGCAATATCACCAGCGCGTCGCCCTGCCCTTGCACCGTCGCCTCGTCGGCCTGCTCCAGCCCAAGGTCGATATTGCGCGCTTGCGCCGCGCCAGCCATGTCGCCCACCGCGCGCTTGGCCAGGTCGGTCAGGCTGACCGGCTCCAGCTTGGCGTCGGCCGCTTCGGTGCGCGCCAGCACCAGCAATTGCTCGACCAGGCGCGATGCCCGTTCCACGCCAGCGGACAGGCGGCCGATCGCCACGTCGCGCGCTTCGCTGCAGTCGGCGCGGGCCAGGCTGAGGATTTGCAGCTTGAGCGCGGCCAGCGGCGTGCGCAGCTCGTGCGCGGCGTCGGCCACGAAGTTCTGCTGCGCTTCGAAGGCTGTCTGTACGCGGGAGAACAACAGGTTCAGTTCCTGCACCAGCGGCCGCACCTCGTCGGGAAGGTCGGCATCGGACACTTCGGACAGGTCATCGGCCTTGCGCGAGGCCAGTTGCCGCTGCACGCGCGCCACCGGCGCCAGCGAACCGGAGACCACCCACCACACCACCAGCATCAGCACCGGCGCCATCAGCGCGATCGGCCCCACGGTGCGCAGCGCCAGCGTTCCCGCCATGCGCTTGCGCACCGCCAGGTCCTGGGCGATCTGGATGGTCTGGGTCGCGGTCTGCGCCGAGAACACGCGGTAAGTCGTGCCATTGGCGCGCACATTGGAGAAGCCCAGCACCGCGCGCTGCGGCAGTTCGGCGCGCGACAGCGAACGGAATACCTGGATGCCGTCCGGCGTCCACACCTGCACCACCATCTCGTCGTTGCCGGGATCGTTGGGGTCGCGGTTGCCGGTGGCCGCCATCGGCGCATTGGAGCGCAGCGACATGGCCATCTGCTGCATGTGGTAGTCGAAGATCTGGTCGGCGTCGTTCAGCGCGGAGCTGTAGGCGATCATCGCCTGCGCCACGGCCGCCATGGTGATCGCCGCCAGCAAGAACCATAGCAGGCGCCCACGCAGCGAGTGCGTGACGTTGACCTTCGGGACCGCCATCATCATGCTTTAGGCACCATGTAGCCGAGGCCGCGCACGTTCTGGATCAGTTCCGACCCGAGCTTCTTGCGCAAGCCGTGGATATACACTTCAACCGCATTGGAATTGACTTCGTCCTTCCAGCTGTACAGCTTTTCTTCCAGCTGGGCGCGCGACAGCACGATGCCGGGGCGCGCGATCAGCGCTTCCAGCACCGCCCATTCGCGGGCCGACAGGCTGACCGGCTGGCCGTTGGCAATCACTTCGCGCGTTTGCGGGTTGATCGACACGCCCTTGTGCTCGAACACCGGTTCGGCCCGGCCGGCCGCGCGGCGCAGCAAGGCGCGGATACGCGCCAGCAGCTCGTCCAGGTCGTAAGGCTTGAGCACATAGTCGTCGGCGCCGGCATCCAGGCCGGCAATGCGCTGCTCGACCGCGTCGCGCGCGGTAGCCACCAGCACCGGCGTCAGCTCCTTGCGCGCACGCATCGAGCGCAGGACTTCCAGCCCGTCCTTCTTCGGCAGGCCCAGGTCCAGCAGCACCAGGTCGTAGGTCTGGGTTTGCAGGGCCGTGTCGGCCATGGCGCCATCCTTGACCCAGTCGACGGCGTAGTGCTCTGCCCTGAGCAGGTCGAGCACTACCTCGCCGATCATCGTGTCATCTTCTACCAGAAGGAGGCGCATTGTCTTACCTTTCTTGTTTTGTTAGCCGAGGCGCACCGGGATAAAGATGCGGTCCTCGCCGCGCTGGATCAGCAGCGCTACGGATTTCGTCGATTTTGCCACGAGGTCGCGCACATCGTTGACAGAAGTGACAGGACGGCCATTCACCGACAGCAGCACGTCGCCCGGCTGCACGCCGGCGCTGGCAGCCGCGCCGCCGGCATCCTCGATCAGCAGGCCCGATGCCAGGCCCGATTCACGGCGTTCCAGCGGGTCGAGCTGGCGCAGCGACAGGCCGAGACGCAGCTTGGCGGCTGCTTCATCGTTCTGCACCGCCGCCACATTACGCTCGGAAGCATTGCCCAGCTTGCCTTCCAGCGTGATGGTCTTACCCTGGCGCCAGACCTCGAGCGCTACTTTATCACCTGGCATGGCCAGGCCCACCAACGCCGGCAGGTCGCCCGAGGCGATAATCTTCTGGCCATTCATCTTGCGGATCACGTCGCCCGCCTTCAGGCCGAGCTTGTCGGCCGGGCCGCCGCGCTCGACGTTCGACACCAGCGCGCCTTCCGGCGACTCCAGGTCGAAGGAATCGGCAAAGCCCTGGTTCACTTCCTGCACCATCACGCCCAGGCGCGCATGCACCACCTTGCCGGTCTTGACCACCTGGTCGCGCACGCGGGTCGCCACGTCGATCGGGATCGAGAAGGACAGGCCCTGGTAGCCGCCGCTCTGGCTGTAGATCTGCGAGTTAATGCCGATCACTTCGCCCTTGGTGTTGAACAGCGGGCCGCCCGAGTTGCCAGGGTTGATCGCTACGTCGGTCTGGATGAAGGGCACGTTGGAGTCGTCCGGCAGGGAGCGGCCCTTGGCGCTCACCACGCCGGCGGTCACCGTGTTTTCCAGGCCGAACGGGGAACCGATCGCCAGCACCCACTCGCCCACCTTCACGTCGGTGGAGCGGCCCAGCGGCACGACCGGCAGGTTCTTGGCCTCGATTTTCAGCACGGCCACGTCGGTTTTCGGGTCGGAACCCAGTACCTTGGCGCGGAATTCGCGGCGGTCGGTCAGCTTGACCGTCACCTCGCTGGCGTCGCGCACCACGTGGGCATTGGTCAGGATAATGCCGTCGGCGCTGACGATGAAACCGGAACCGACGCCGTGGGTCGGGCTGGGCGCGCCGCCACGGCCACGCTGGCCGGGAGACTGGAAGCGGCGGAAGAATTCGTAGAACGGATCGTTTTCAGCATCGTCGTCGCCACGGAACTGCGCCTTGGTGGTGCCGGTGGTGCTGATATTCACCACGGCCGGTCCATTGCGCGACGCGATCACGCTGAAGTCAGGCAGCGAGATCATCGGCGCGGGCACCGGTGCCGGCGCGCCCTGGGCAGCATTGGCCGGGACGGTGGCGGTGATGGCGGGTTGCGGCGAAGCGAAGGCCTGGCTCTGCTGGACAGCGATGGCTGCACCGGCACCGATAACACCGGCGGTGGCCAGGGCAAGGAACATGGTGGTGGCGTTGCGCATGATTAAACTCCTGAAGAAGATTGCTTTCTCAACGGCTCTAATATGCGGCATCAAACTTAGACGCGTCTTAATGCAAAAAAGGCCGGAAATCCGGCCTTTTCGGGGTGCTACGCGCGCTTAGGCGGCAGCTTTCTGCTCCAGGGCAGTGTGGTTGACGACGCCGTCGATCGCGATCTTGCGAGGCTTCAGTGCCTCGGGCACTTCACGCACCAGTTCGATGGTGAGCATGCCGTTGTCGAAGGAAGCGCCGGTCACCTTCACGTGGTTGGCGAGCTGGAAGCGCTGTTCGAAGTCGCGGAAGGCGATGCCACGGTGCAGGAAGGTCTTTTCCTGGCCGTCTTTCTGCTTGCGGCCAATCACCACAAGGGAATCGCGCTCGGAAGTAATGTCTATCTCGCTACGATCGAAGCCGGCCAGCGCCATCACGATTCGGTACTGGTCTTCCGACACCAGTTCGATATTGTACGGAGGGTAGCTGGGCTGGTCGCCGCGATGCGAGTCGTTCAGCATCTGGGCCAGGCGGTCAAAGCCGATAGCGGAACGATACAGTGGGGTCAGGTCAAAAGTACGCATTTTCATATCCTTTCAAGGTTAAGCGATATAAGGTCCGGCGGTCCCCGGCTGGGCAACCGCTGAATCCGATATAGGAGCCCCAAAAAGGATTTCAAGACCTTTTTTTCACGTTACGTTCCGAAACAATTTGACCACCCCTGCGTGCTAAACTCGCCCGTCACACTTTCCCCATTGAAATAAATGAAACTGTTTGCCAAGTCCGCTCTCGCCCTGCTGCTGGGCGCCGCCTTCAGCGCCCACGCCGGCCAGGCGATCCCTGCCCCGGCCGACCAGCCTTATCCAGGCACCATCGTAATGAAGGTCGATGCCTCGAATACCGCCCAGAATATCTACCGCATCCAGCAGACCATTCCCGCCAAGGCGGGCAAGATGACGCTGCTGTTCCCGCAGTGGGTGACGGCCCAGCATGGCCCGACCGGTGCGCTGAACCAGTTCGCCGGCTTCAAGGTAAGCGCCAACGGCAAGACCCTGGCCTGGCGCCGCGACAACGTGAACGTGTACGCTTTCCACATCGACGTGCCCGCAGGCGCCAAATCGATCGACGTGGAATACCAGCACCTGGCGCCGACCGAAAGCGCGCAGGGCCGCGCTTCGATCACGCCTGACATGCTGGGCATCCAGTGGCAGTCGCTGACCATGTACCCGGCCGGCTACGCCACCCGCCGCATCCCGATCCAGGCCACGCTGACGCTGCCGGCTGGTTGGCAATACGGCTCCGCGCTGGAAGAAGCGGAACGCAACGGCGATACCGTGACCTTCAAGGCCACCGACGTGGAAACGTTCGTCGACTCGCCGTTGTTCGCCGGCCGGCACTTCAAGCGCTTCGACCTGGACCCGGGCGCCAAGGTGCCGGTGCACCTGAACGTCGTCGCCGACAATGCGGATGCGCTGGATGCCAAGCCCGAGCAGATCGAACTGCACCGCAACCTGGTCAAGCAGGCCTACAAGGTATTTGGTTCCCAGCATTACAAGCACTACGACTTCCTGTTCGCGCTGAGCGACGAATTCGGCCGCGTCGGCCGCGAGCACCACCAGTCCAGCGAGAACGCGCTGAAGACCGACTACTTCACCGAATGGAACAAGAGCGAATCCGAACGCGGCCTGCTCCCGCATGAATTCACCCACTCCTGGAACGGCAAGTTCCGCCGTCCGAAAGGCCAGGACGTGCTGAACTTCAACCAGCCGCTGCAAAACGACCTGCTGTGGGTGTATGAGGGCCAGACCACCTACTACGGTGAAGTGCTGGCGGCACGTTCCGGCCTGATGAAGGCGGCCAGCATCAAGGACGTCATCGCTTCCACCGCCGCGCGCTACACCATCCAGAAGGGCCGGGAATGGCGTTCAGTGCAGGACACCACCTACGATCCGATCATCAACGCGCGCCGCCCCATCCCATGGTCGAACTACCAGCGCAGCGAGGACTACTACACCGAAGGCATGCTGATCTGGCTGGACGTGGATACCAAGATCCGCGAACTTTCTGGCGACAAGCGCTCGCTGGATGACTTCTCCACCAGGTTCTTCGGCGTGGAAGATGGCCGCGTGAACGCGCTGCACTACACTTTCGAAGACGTGGTCAAGGTGCTCAACAGCGTGCAGCCGCACGACTGGGCCACCTTCCTGCGCACCCGCATTGAAGACCTGGGCCCGGTGCCGATGGACGGCATCACCCGCGCCGGCTACAAGCTGGTATTCGCGGAAAAGCAGACCGAGTTCCTGAAGGCGGCGGAAGACCGCAGCAAGTCCGCCGATTTCACCTACTCGCTCGGCTTCAACGTCGGCAGCGAAGGCAAGATCGAAAGCATCCAGTGGGACGGCGTAGGCTTCAAGGCTGGCCTGTCCGGCAGCACCACCCTGCTGGCAGTCAATGGCCGGGCCTACAAGGCCGAGCTGCTGCGCAAGGCGATCACCGAGGCCAAGACCAGCAAGAAGCCGATCGAACTGCTGGTGAAACACGGCCAGCAATACAGCACCGTGGCGCTGGCCTACTACGAGGGCCTGAAGTATCCGCGCCTGGAACGCATTGAAGGCACGCCTGACCGACTGGAAGCCATCCTGGCGCCGCGACAGTAAGTCACCATGGTGCGGGCGCACTGCGGTGCGCCCGTTTTCCCTTGGCCGCGTTAGAGTGGTGGCCATCATGGTCACCGTCTACACATGGACTACGCCCAACGGGCGCAAGCCGCTGATACTGCTGGAAGAACTTGACCTGCCTTATGAGGTGGTGCCGGTCAACCTGCGCGAGCATGAACAGTTCGCCCCCGAATTCCTCGCCATTTCGCCCAACAACAAGATTCCCGCGTTGAAGGATGGCTCGCTCACGCTGTTCGAAAGCGGCGCGATCCTGACCTACCTCGCCGAAAAATACGATCGCTTTCTCGCTTCCGAGGGAACGCAACGCTACCGCACCTTGCAGTGGCTGCACTGGCAGGTTGGCGGCCTGGGCCCGATGCTGGGCCAACTGGGCTTCTTTGTGAAGGAAGGCATCGCGCTGCCGAAGGAACACTTCATCGCCGAGGCGGAGCGCTTGCTGAATGTGCTCGATCGCACCCTGGCCGGCAGCCCCTACGTGGCCGGCGATCACTACACGATTGCCGATATCGCCTGCTATCCCTGGACGGAAGCCGCCGCCTCCCACCTGGAACTGAACCTGTCCGGCAAGCCCGCCGTGCAGCGCTGGCTCGCCCAGGTCGGCGATCGCCCTGCCGTCAGGAAGGCGATGGCGTGGAAGCCTGGAAATCCTTGAGGTAGCGTGCGCTCCAGGCGGCAATCAGGCCCGCCACATACGCCGCATCCTCGCGAACGGTCAGCAGGTGGTCGGCCGTATCGAGCGAAATAAAGCTCTTGGGGTGTTTCGCTGCCGAGAAAATCTCCAGCGCATTGTTGATGCCGACCGTCGTATCGCCCGGCGCGTGCATGACGAGCAAAGCCTTGCGCATATTGGCGATCTTGTTGCGCAAGCTGTTCTCCGCCACGTCTTCCAGGAATTGCCGCTTGATGCGGAACGGCCGCCCGGCCAATTGCACCATGGCCTCGCCCTGCGCCGTGATCGCATCGACCTGGTCGCCGAACAAATGCGTGACGTGCACCGGGTCGCTCGGCGCGGCAATGGTGACCACGGCTTGCACCTCCGGCACGGTGCCGGCGAAAGCCAGCGTGGCAGCACCGCCCAGGCTATGCCCGATCAGGATGCGCGGCGCCTGGAATTCACGCCGGAGAAAGTCGGCAGCCGCCTGCAGGTCGGCCACATTGGAGGAGAAATTGGTGTTGGCAAAATCGCCTTCGCTGGCGCCCAGGCCGGTGAAGTCGAAGCGCAGCACGGCAATGCCATGTTCAGCCAGCGCCTGCGCAATGCGGCTGGCCGCGAAAACATCCTTGCCGCAGGTGAAGCAATGCGCAAACAGGGCGTAGGCACCTACGCCGTTTTCCGGAGCGTCAAGACGCGCCGCCAGCATTTGCCCCTCGGCGCCAGGGAATTCGAGTCGTTGTGCGTACATACGTCCCCCTTTCGCCAACCATGATACTTCAGGCGAACAGGCCATGCAGGTACCAGCACGTTTCCTCGGTGCCAGGCGTGCGTTCGCGGTAGACCCAGTAGTAGGCGTTGTCCTCGCCCTCGGCGATGAAATAGTCGCGAGTTTGCGTTTCGCTCCACCAGCCGGCCTCGATGCGTTCGGCGCTCGACACCATGCGCAGCGGCGAACAGTAGAACGGGCGATGGTCGCGCATCAGCAACTGGATCGGCTTGGGCAGCAGGAAGGCCGGGCGCGGCAAGGGGCGCGGCGGCATCTGGGCTGCCACGTCGGCCGGGCGTACCTTCTCGTGCAGCGGCACCCAGCGGTTGGCCACTTCGGGCCTGTAGTCGGCCTTGGGATATGGTTGCAGCACGTTTTCCGCACCGAGGCGAGCCACCAGCACTTCGAACAGGCGCTGACGCTCCTGCGGACTGCCGCCGGGATCGGGAAACAGCGAATCGCTGAGCGGCGCCATCGGCTCGACCTGGGCCGCTTCCAGCACCAGCCCGATCGCCGGTGCCGGCAGTTCCACCTTGGCCAGGCGTTCCTTCAGCAGGCGCACGATGTGTTCGTCGCGCCAGGTGGGTTCGGCCAGCACCACTTCCACCGGCGTCGGCGGGCAGGCTTCGCGGCCGCGTTCATGTTCCAGCAACAGGCGGATGCGCGAGACGGCGAACTGGTGGGCGCACAGCCAGCCGGTCAGCTGCTGCAGCAGGCGGCAGGCGCCGGCCAGCAGCAGGTCGGTGTTCTCGATGCGGCCGAACAGTTCCAGCTTGGCCTTGAAGCTGGGCGGCGCTGCCAGCCATTCGTGCATTTCAGGCGCCAGGCCCTGCGCGGCATCGAGCATGTCCAGCACTTCGATACCGCAGCGGCGCTGCAGGCCGGGGCGCGGCAGGCGCACCAGGTCGCCGATGCTGAGACAACCAATACCGTCCAGCCAGCGCTGGTGGCGCTGCAGCGGCGGCAGCAAGCCTACCGGCAGGCGATGCAGGCGGCGATGCAGGCTATCGAGCTTGAGCGCGCGGCCGCCGCCAGCACGTGCCAGCAGCCAGGCGCCGCGCGCGGTGGGCGCCACGCCCAGCACACCGCTGAAGCCGAGTTTTTGCAGGCTGCCGCGCACCAGGCGGCACAGGCGGCGGATGCCGCCGAACAGGCGCAGGCTGGCGCCCACGTCCAGCAGCAGGGTGGCGCCCTCGCCTTCCGCCACTTGCGGCGTGTATTGCAGCATGGCCATGGCGACTGCGTGCAGTGCTTCTTCTTCCTGCTGCGGGGCGCGTTCGTGCATCCGGACTTCCGGCGCCAGCATCAGGGCGCCGCTGCGGCGCATGCCGGGACGCACGCCCATCAGGTGGGCGCGGTAGGAAACCGCGAGCACGCTCTCCTGTTCCAGCACCACGCTGCACAGGTCATCCGACCAGTTCGGACAGAACACTTCGAGCGGTAGCCGGGGCAGGTAGAGGCCGATCCACAGGCGCATGACGTTGCAGCAGGGTTGGAGTTAAGGGCAGGAACAGTGGCGTGTCGCGCTGCGGTCCCCGGCGTTTGACGAATTCGATATTGATGCCTCCGGGAGCCGGCCGCAGCGCTAGCCGCAACGGCGCGGGGGAGGAGTCCTGGGCGGCGGCAATCGGCCGCAGCAGGAAGAACAGCGCTTCGCCGCACTGGGCAGCCAGGTGCAGGCGCCGCAGCGATTCGTTGCGGATGTGCTGTTGCCACAGCAGCACCGCGCCGCAACTGCCGCTGCGCAGGATCTGCTCGGCCGCCCACAGGCTGTCGGCGGCCTTGCCGGTGTTGCGGATCCACAGCAGTTGCTCTGGGGGCAACTCAAAACCCAGGGCTTGAGGTGCGTACGGGGGCTGCAGCAGGGCCGCCGGACGGTTCAGCCTGGCCAGGGTGGATTTCAATAGGCGCAATTCGCCAACACCAGGTTGTTGAAGCAACAACTCCGTCAGGACGCCCGTCGGCCAGCCGCCCCCGGGCAATTGGTGGGAGAGGACGGGAATGCCGGTATCCACACAGGACGTGGCTCCCTTGGTGAGCTGGGAGGCCAGCCAGAGGGCCGGGTGCAGGGGTTGGGGGTCAAAGAGCGCCATGCCGAACAATACTGTATATGCATACAGTATAATCCTACGAGCGCGAAGAGAAAACCTGTTTCAGCGTTTGGGCATCCAGCACGGCCTCGCTCCATTGGGCAAGCTGTTCCGGGCTGGCTTTGGCGAGGCGCTTCTGGACAGTTGGCGACAATGCCCCAAAGCGCCGATGCAACTGGCGCTCAAGCAAGTCAATCGCCCCCTCGCGCCGCCCTTCTTGCCGTCCTTTTTGCTGCCCCTCCCGTAGCCCTTCTTGCCTGCACAACTGAAACATGGGGCTAATCCATTCCACGTCACGCCTCCTTTCCAGCCGGACGATGTTGCGTCGCAGTCGCTCTTGCAGTTCAGGCGGCAATGCCATCAATCCGTCTACCACTTTAAACAAATTAATGATACGCCGCCTGCGCCACCCGCGTTCGTACAACAATCTGACGACACGCCATTTCTCCGCATAGCGCCGTTGCGGCATCCCGTGCGTCCGTTGAGCAAGAAGGTGAGCTGCAGCAACCCAGGCAAAGATGTTCCGCTCCAGCAGCAATTCATCGACCAACTCCGCGTAGCTCGACAACTTTGCCACCGCAAACCTGATGCCCATCTCAGTGCCAAGCACGCAATTATGGAATGCATCGGGGCGCCAACGCTTGCCAGCATCGGCCAGCAAAACCAGACTAGCGACAGGCAAGCCATACTCGTCAAACAAGCCGTAGTTGTAAGCCAGGATGCGCCGCGCAAGGTTCAAGTCGCGCTGCGCCTGCACTTCGACGTGGAGTAATACCTCACGCCCATTGTGCAGGAACACACTGACTAGCAAGTCAGCAATCAGGGTCCGTGACCGACCATCACGGCGGAACTGATTCAGTTCTTTATCGCGCAGGCGACGCGGCTGGCCCCAGTCAATTTCATCTGAAAGCTGTGGAAAAAAGAACGCCACGAAGTCCGCGAGGTCGCGCCTGAGTACGCTCTTCCATAGTGGGTCGAAAGTATCAGCCATCAAAACAGCCTATCCGCGCGCCGCTCCTTGGCATACCGGTTTGCGCAAGATATGGGCGGGTTAGCTAGCGGCTGATAGAATCGGCAATATTGCCAACTTAACTCACCGTCACCATGCAATTGATCGGCGCCCTCCTGTTTGCCTTTGCCTTGTTGCACACTTTCAGCGCGAAAGCGTTTGAACGTTTGTCGCACAAATTCCCGCGCCATGGCGGTTTGCTACACCTGCTGGGCGAAGTGGAAGTGGTGTTCGGCTTCTGGGCCATGGTGCTGCTGGTGGCGATGGCTTTCGTAGCCGGGCCGCAGAACGCCATCGCTTATGCAGAAACGCAGCAGTACACCGAGCCGCTGTTCGTGTTTGTGGTGATGGTGGTGGCGGCATCGCGGCCAGTGCTGGACTTCGTGCAGCGGCTGGTCAACACGCTGTCCGGCGGCCGTCCGCTGCTGCAGGCCTGGATGGGCCTTGCACTGGTACCTTTGGTTGGTTCGCTGATCACCGAACCGGCCGCAATGACACTCGCAGCCTTGATGCTGGCACCGCAAATCTTCCGCGATGGCGTACCGGAATGGCAGAAGTACGCCGCGCTCGGCGTGTTGTTCGTCAACGTCTCGATCGGTGGCACGCTGACCGCATATGCAGCGCCGCCTGTGCTGATGGTGGCGACAACGTGGCAATGGGATTCTGCCTTCATGGCCTCCCACTTCGGCTGGAAAGCCACGCTGGCAGTGCTGGTCAATGCCACTGCCGTCACCTGGCTGTTGCGCGAACACTTGCGCGTGCCGCGTGAAGCGCCTGCACCGAGTGCCCAGGCACACGCCCCGCTGTCGACCAGCATCATCCACCTGGCCTTCCTGGCTGCCGTGGTGCTGCTGGCGCATCATCCGGTCCTGTTCCTCGGCCTGTTCCTGTTCTTCCTCGGATTTACCGTGGCCTATCCGCAGCACCAGTCACCGCTGATCCTGAAAGAAGCCTTGCTGGTCGGCTTCTTCCTCGCCGGCCTGGTGGTGCTGGGCAGCATGCAGCAATGGTGGCTGCAACCAATTGTCGAAAGCCTGCAGCCACTGGCGCTCTTCTTCGGCGCGCTGGGCCTGACCGCCATCACCGACAATGCCGCCCTCACCTATCTCGGTTCGCTGATCGACGGCATCACGCCGCAAGCACAATACATGCTGATGGCTGGCGCCGTTGCCGGCGGCGGCCTGACCGTGATCGCCAACGCACCGAATCCGGCCGGCGTTGCATTGCTACGAAAAGGATTCCGTGATGAATCTATCGGTGCACTTGGCTTGCTGGCGGGAGCCCTTGCGCCGACTGCAATTGCTGCCATCGCGTTCTTCTTGTAGGACTACGCCGCGCTAGCGTAGCGCGCGCCTTGCACACGCG
The DNA here is from genome assembly GCF_049913245.1 of Pseudoduganella sp. R-32. Classification (NCBI taxonomy): domain Bacteria; kingdom Pseudomonadati; phylum Pseudomonadota; class Betaproteobacteria; order Burkholderiales; family Oxalobacteraceae; genus Pseudoduganella; species Pseudoduganella sp. R-32. The sequence goes on from NZ_CP183987.1 coordinate 5,458,993, forward strand.
GCTTGGGCTATTCTGGCCTCACTCGATCACACTAATGAGGAGAGGCAGAATGAGCTATCTAGACCGCGACAAATTCGGCATCTATCGCGACCGTGACGATAACGATGGTCCAGGCCCACGCCTGATGGGCGCTGACACGCTGATGGGTGAAGACGTCTATAACCGCCAGGAAGAGGATCTTGGCGATATCAAGGAAATCATGCTCGACATGCAGACCGGCCAGATCGCTTATGCGGTGCTGTCCTTCGGCGGCGTGCTGGGCATGGGCGACAAGCTGTTTGCCGTGCCATGGCAGGCATTGCAGCTTGACACGGTGAACAAGCGCTTCGTGCTTGACTGCACCAAGGAAAAGCTGGAGAACGCGCCGGGCTTCGACAAGGACCGCTGGCCAGACATGGCAAGCCCCGAATTCGGCACGCAGATCCATAATTTCTACGGCACCACCGCCACCGGCATGCGCACCTCGACCGGCAGCGTGATGGGCGCTGGCACCAGCACCATGCAAAGCTCGACCGGCGGCAGCAGCTATAGCGGCGGTTCGACCGGCAGCGAAAGCGGCAGCAAAGGTAATTATTGATTGGCAGGATTTGACTGCTTTCTGTCAGTCAAATCCATCACCTTCCGCAGACAATCGGCTGCTGATCCAACAGCCGATTGCCTGCCATGCGTTTATTGCTTGCCCTTCTCCTGTTCGTACTGTCCTGCGCCCACGCCGGCGAGTTACCGGAATACCAGCCGCGCCCAGGCCACGAACGCCCCGTGATCGCCATCCTCGGCGACAGCGTATCGACTGAAATCACCGACTTCCTCCTGCCCTACGGCGTACTGCAACGCGCCGGTGTCGCGCAAGTACTCGCCGTCGCGGCCGAAGGGCCGTTGATCACCATGAATACCGGCCTGCGCGTGCAGGCCGACCTCGATACCAGCGCCTTCGATCAGCGCTATCCGGAAGGTGCCGACTACGTGATCGTACCTGCCATGCGGCGAGCACAGTTAGCGCCGATGCTGGCCTGGCTGCAGGCCCAGGCGGACAAGGGTGCCACCGTAGCCAGCATCTGCGATGGCGCGCTGGTGGTTGCCAACAGCGGCTTGCTGAACGGCCGGCGCGGCACCGCACATTGGGCCACCTACGAATATCGTCTCGAGAAATACCCTGGCACCGAATGGTTGCAGAACGTGCGCTACGTGGCCGATGGCAAGGTGATCTCCAGTGTCGGCATCAGCGCCGCCCAGCCGCTTTCGTTGGCCCTGGTGGAAGCCATTGCCGGCCGCGAAAAAGCCGCAGCCGTCGCCGCAGGCCTCGGCGTCGGCGACTGGAGCAGCCGCCATGACAGCGGCGTCTATGCCCCCAGGTTCGGCCACAACCTGTCCGTCTGGCTCACGCACTACACCGACCAGTGGCTGCATGGCGTGAACGACACCGGATTGCCACTGGCTGAAGGCTTCGACGAGATCGCCCTCGCCTATACCAGCGACGCCTACACCCGCACCCATCGCAGCCGCGTGCTGGCGGTCGGTGCCAGCGACGCGGCCGTGGCCAGCCGTCACGGCTTGAAAATATTGCCTGACCGCGTTGTTGGCGCCGCCGACGCGCCGGCTGTCATGCTGCCGGCTGCGGACAGCTCGCTCGACCGCGTACTGGCAAACATCGCTGACTCGTTTGGATCGCGCACCGCCCGGCGTGTTGCGCTGGAATTCGAATACCCCGGCTATCCGGTGAGGTAAACTGGCGGCATGCCGCCTCCTCGTTCCCGCCACGTCGTCCTGCTCGCATATGAAGGCATGAACCTGCTGGACCTTACCGGTCCGCTGCAGGCTTTCGCCAGCGCCGCCCGCCGCCACTCGGCCGGCGGACCGCCCTTGTATGAACTCATCGTCGCCTCCGCCGACGGCGGCCTGGTCACCAGCAGCGCCGGGCTGGCCTGCAGCACGGTCCCCATTTCCTCGCTTGAAACAACCGATATCGACACCTTGCTGGTGGCAGGCGGCTGCCCTGGGGACACCTACTTTGCCCCGCCGGTACTGGTGAACTGGATACGCCAGCGCGCTCCGTCCGTGCGGCGCCTGGCATCGGTCTGCACCGGCGCATTCATGCTGGCCGCTACCGGCTTGCTGGACGGGCGTCGCGTGGCAACGCATTGGGAGTGGGTCGGACGCCTGCGGCGCCAGCATCCCCTGGTACAGGTGGACGAGGACAAGATCTACATCCGCGACGGCCAGATATGGTCCTCGGCAGGCGTCAGCGCCGGCATCGACCTGGCGCTGGCATTGATCGAAGAAGACTACGGCCACCGCGTTGCCATCGAGACGGCCAGGCAAATGGTGGTGTTCATGAAGCGCGCCGGCGGCCAGTCTCAATTCAGCGCCCCCCTCTCAGCGCAAGCGCGGGAAGACGGCCGGTTTGCGGAACTGCATGCCTGGATGGGCGCCAACCTTCACGCAGACCTTTCGGTCGAACGCCTGGCGGAACAGGCAGCAATGAGCGCGCGCACCTTTGCGCGCGCTTATGTGGCGCAGACCGGCTCCACGCCGGCCGCCATGGTGGAATCCATGCGGCTGGAGGCGGCGCGGCGCGCGCTGGAAGACACAACGCAGCCGGTCAAGGCAATCGCCGCCGCTACCGGACACGGTAGCGAACAGAACCTGCGGCGCGTATTCCTGCGCCGCCTTGGCACCAGCCCGGGCGAGTATCGCAAGCGCTTCAGCGCTGCATCGACTCCCACACCTTCATCAGTCGCTTGACGGACACCGGCATGGGTGTCCGCAGCTCCTGAGCGAACAGCGATACGCGCAACTCTTCCAGCATCCAGCGGTACTCGACCAGTTTCGGGTCGGTGTTCTTGCCGGCCGACTTGTCGCGCATCAGGCGCTGGTAAGGCGCCGCGGCCTGGTTCCACTCGGCCATGGCCTTGGCGTCGCGCGCCGCATCGGCGCGCAGCTTTTCCAGGCGCACGTTCATCGCCTTCAGGTAGCGCGGGAAGTGCGACAGCTGCGAGAACTCGTTCTCGATCAGGAAGCGCTTGTGCACCAGGCCTTGCAGTTGCTGCTGCATGTCCTGCGCCACCTGCTGGTTGATGCCTTGCAGGCGCTTGGGCAGTCCGTGGTATTCGGTCAGCACTTGCGACACAAGACGGGCGATCTCGTTCACCAGCAATACGATGCGCGACTTGCCCTCGTCCTTGCGCTTGATGAAGCTCGCTTCGTCTACCGGCAGCGGGTCCTGCAGGCAGGCGATGTCGATGGCCTTGGCGATGATCTGGTCGCGCAGCTCTTCCTGCGTGCCCATGGACATGAACTGCATGCCCATCTGCTGCAGGTTGGGGATCGATTTCTCGACGAACTTGATCTGGTCGCGCATCTGCAGCATGAACAGGCGGCGCAGCCCGATGCGGTGAGTGCGCGCGGCGACGTTCGGGTCGTCGAACACTTCCAGGTCGCAGTGCGTGCCTTTGTCAACCAGCGCAGGGAAGCCGATCAGGCTTAGCTTTCCTTGCGTGATTTCCAGCAGCTCCGGCAACTCGCCAAAGCTCCAGGTGGTGATATTGGTGTGCTGCGAAGCCGGGCTTGGCGCGGCAGCAGATGGCACACTTGCAGGGGCCTTGGCCGGGCTTGCGCCGCGCGCAGCATCGGCTGCGATGCCGCCGTGCTTTGGCTTGGCGCTGCCGCCGCTGCCGATGCCGCCGCCCGCAAGTTGTGCGAGTTGCGCGGCGGAGGCAGGCGTGTTGCCGCCTTCCGCCATGCGCTGGAAGCTCTGGCGCGCCTGCAAGCCGTATTCCGCCTGCAGCGTGGCCAGGTTGCGTCCCATGTCGAGCTGGCGGCCATGCTCATCCACCACCTTGAAATTCATGAAGTGATGCGCCGGCAGTTGTTCCGGCTTGAAGTCGGAAGTCAGCACACTGATCGTGATCTGCTTGCGGATGTCGGCAATGATCGCGTCAATCAGGTCGCCGCGCGCGAACTCTGTGCGTTCGCAGAATTTCGCTGCGTAGTCCGGCAGCGGCACCATGTGGCGGCGCTGCTTTTGCGGCAGGGTCTTGAGCAGCAGGTGCACCTTCTCCTTCAGCATGCCCGGCACCAGCCATTCACAGCGCTCGCGCGAAAGCTGGTTCAGGGCATACAGCGGCACCGTGAGCGTGACGCCGTCGCGCGGCGTGCCCGGCTCGAAATGGTAGGAAAGCTGCATCTCCAGCCCGGCCGCCATCATCTTTTTCGGGAACAGGTCGGTCGTGATGCCGGCCGCTTCATGGCGCATCAAGTCGTCGCGGATCAGGTACAGCAGCTTCGGATTGTCGACGGAAGCATCCTTGTACCATTTCTCAAAACCGGCGCCGTTCACCACGTCGACGGGAATCTGCTCGTCGTAGAACGCCTCAATCAACTGGTCATCCACCAGCACGTCCTGGCGGCGCGACTTGTGTTCGAGGTTTTCGATTTCGCGCACCAGCTTGTGATTGTGTGCGAAGAACGGTGCACGGGTGTCGTAATCGCCACCGACCAGCGCATCACGGATGAAGATCTCGCGCGCTTCCACCGGATTCTTCTGCCCGTAGTTGATACGGCGCTGGCTGTAGACCACCAGGCCGTACAGGGTGGCCCGTTCAGATGCGGTGACCTGCGCGGGACGCTTCTCCCAGCGCGGCTCACCCCAGGACTTCTTCAGCAGGTGGCCGCCGATCTTCTCGATCCATTCCGGCTCGATGCGCGCCACGCAGCGCGCGTACAGGCGCGTGGTTTCCACCAGTTCGGCGGAGACAATCCACTTGCCCGGCTTCTTCGACAGGTGCGAACCCGGCCAGACGTGGAACCTGATGCCGCGCGCGCCAAGGTAGGCGCCGCCCTGTTCATCCTCGCCCTTGAAGCCGATATTGCCCAGCAGGCCGGTCAGCAGCGCCATATGCAGCTGGTCGTAGGTGGCCGGCAGCTCGTTGGTGCGCCAGCCCTGCTCTTTCACGATGGTGAGCAGTTGCGAGTGTACGTCGCGCCACTCGCGCAGGCGCAGCTGGTTCAGGAAGGTGGCGCGGCACGAATCCATCAACTGGCGATTGGACTTCTTGTGCTCGATGGCGTTCTCGAACCACTTCCAGATTTTCAGGTAGCTGAGGAACTCCGACTTTTCGTCGGCGAACTTCTTGTGCGCTTCGTCGGCAGCCTGCTGGTGCTCGACCGGACGGTCGCGCGGGTCCTGTACCGACAAGGCGGAAGCGACGATCAGCACTTCGGTCAGGCAGTGGTACTCCTGAGCGGCCAGGATCATGCGGCCCACGCGCGGGTCGAGCGGCAGCTTGGCCAGCTTGCGGCCCAGCGGGGTCAGGGCGTTGTCGTCGTCGACTGCGCCCAGTTCCTGCAGCAGTTGGTAGCCGTCTGCAATCGCGCGGCCCAGCGGCGGCTCGATGAAGGGGAAGCTCTCGACGTCCGTCAGGTGCAGGGACTTCATGCGCAGGATGACGGAGGCCAGCGAGGAGCGCAGGATTTCCGGGTCGGTGAACTTTGGGCGCTGCAGGAAGTCCTGCTCGTCGTACAGGCGGATACAGACGCCATCGGCCACGCGGCCGCAGCGGCCGGCCCGCTGGTTGGCCGCCGACTGCGCCACCGGCTCGATCTGCAGTTGCTCGACCTTGTTGCGGTAGCTGTAGCGCTTCACGCGCGCCAGGCCGGCGTCCACCACGTAGCGGATGCCCGGCACGGTCAGCGAGGTTTCAGCCACGTTGGTCGCCAGCACGATGCGGCGCGCGTTGGTGGTGCGGAACACGCGGTCCTGCTCTTCCACCGACAGGCGGGCAAACAGCGGCAGGATTTCCACGTGCGGCGGGTGGTGCTTGCGCAGTGCTTCGGCGGCGTCGCGGATTTCGCGTTCGCCGGGCAGGAACACCAGCACGTCGCCGCTGCCGATGCGGCAGACTTCATCGACGCCGTCGACAATGGCTTCCATCAGGTCGCGCTTGTCGCGCGCGGCGGCAGTGCGTGCGCCCTTGGCGTCGGCGCCTTGCTGCGCGCCGGGCGCCGCGACCTGGTCGCGCTCCACGGGGCGGTAGCGCACTTCCACGGCGTACAGGCGGCCGGAGACCTCGATCACCGGCACCGGCGGCTTGCCCTCCTGCGTGAAGTGGCGGGCGAAGCGTTCAGCGTCGATGGTTGCCGAGGTGATGATCACCTTCAGGTCCGGGCGGCGCGGCAGGATCTGCTTCAGGTAGCCAAGCAGGAAGTCGATGTTCAGGCTGCGTTCGTGGGCTTCGTCGATGATGATCGTGTCGTAAGCCTTCAGCAGCGGGTCGGTCTGGGTTTCGGCCAGCAGGATACCGTCGGTCATCAGCTTGACCGAGGCGCCCTTGCTCAGGGTATCGTTGAAGCGCACCTTGTAGCCGACGTGCTCGCCCAGCGGGGAGCCCAGTTCGACGGCAATGCGTTTCGCGGTGGACGAGGCGGCGATGCGGCGCGGCTGCGTGTGGCCGATCAGGCCTTTCTGGCCCCGCCCCAATTCCAGGCAGATCTTCGGCAGCTGGGTGGTTTTACCGGAGCCGGTTTCGCCGGAGACGATGACCACCTGATGCTTGGTCAGGGCTTCCGCGATTTCCGCGCGGCGGCCAGAAACCGGCAAGTCTTCGGGGAAGGTGATCGGCGGCAGCGGATTGCGGAACGCTGCCGCGGCCTCGCGGGCCGCGCGCTGTTCAGGAGTTTCGCGCTCGCGGCGTTCGCCACGGCGCTCCTCCGCGCCCTCTCCACGCTGCTGCGGACGTGGCGCCTCGCGGCGTCCTTCGGCCTGCGCCGGGCGTGCGCCTTCCTGGCGGCCTTCGCGACGCTGGGTAGCGCCAGCGGGCGGCTGCGCGGGCGCGCGGCGCGCCTGTTGGCCAGACTGGCTTGCCGGGCGGCGTTGTTCGCCTTGCGGCCGCTGGCCTGCTGGTTGCTGGAGAGGATTCTTCTTGCTTGCTTCAGACATCGTTTTTTACATAGATTGGGCGCGAAAACCGCGCAGCGCATTATAATGCGCGAATAATGGAAAACCCTATCCAATTCGTCTCCTGGCTGCGCTCCGTCGCCCCCTACGTCCATGCCTTCCGCGGCAAGACCTTCGTGGTCGCTTTCCCTGGTGAACTGGTTGCTGCTGGCGCCCTCCCGGTGCTGGCCCACGACCTGTCCCTGCTGCACGCGCTGGACATCAACGTCACCGTGGTTTACGGCTCGCGCCCCCAGGTCGCCGAGCAGCTCGCCCTGCGAAACGTGGAAGGCCGCTTCCACAACGGCGTGCGCATCACCGACACGGCCGCCATGGAATGCGCCAAGGAAGCAGCCGGCGAACTGCGCCTCGACATCGAGGCCGCCTTCAGCCAGGGCTTGCCGAATACGCCGATGTCGCATGCCGCGATCCGTATCATTTCCGGCAACTTCATCACCGCACGCCCGCTGGGCGTGATCGACGGCGTCGACTTCGAGCTGACCGGCCTGACCCGCAAGGTGGACGCGGAAACGATCCACTCCATCATGGGCTCGGACGGCGTGGTGCTGCTGTCCCCACTGGGCTTCTCCCCGACCGGCGAAACCTTCAACCTGACGATGGAAGACGTGGCCTGCACCGCCGCCATCGCCCTGCACGCCGACAAGCTGGTCTTCATCACCGAAACCGAGATGATGACCGACGCCGGCGGCACCGAAATCCGCGAGCTGTCCTCGCACCAGGCCGAAGCCGTGCTGCAGGCAGGCTTCCTGCCCGATGCCACCGCCTACTACCTGAAGCACTGCGTCAAGGCCTGCAACAACGGCGTCGAGCGTGCCCACATCGTGCCGTTCGCGATGGACGGCTCGGCCCTGCTCGAGCTGTTCACCCACGATGGCGTGGGCACCATGATCTCGCACGAGAACTTGGAGTCGCTGCGCCCGGCCACCATTGAAGACGTGGGCGGCATCATCAAGCTGATCGAACCGCTGGAAGCCGACGGCACCCTGGTCAAGCGCGGCCGCGAACTGATCGAACGCGAGATCGAGATGTTCTCGGTCATCGAGCACGACGGCGTGATCTTCGGCTGCGCAGCGCTGTACGTCTTCCCGGAAGAAAAAATGGCCGAAATGGCATGCCTGACTGTCAACCCTGACGTGCAAGCCCAGGGCGACGGCGAGCGTATTCTCAAACACATGGAAAACCGCGCCCGGGCGCAGGGCATCAGCAAGCTGTTCGTGCTGACCACCCGCACCGCGCACTGGTTCATCAAGCGCGGCTTTGCTCCCGCCACTGTCGACGCGCTGCCGAAAGACCGCCAGCGCCTCTACAACTGGCAGCGCAAGTCGCAAGTCTTGATCAAGACCTTATAATCGATTTTTTTAGGAGCACCGAAGATGGCACGTACCGTCCACTGCATCAAACTGAACAAGGAAGCCGAAGGCCTGGACTTCCCGCCTTATCCGGGCGAGCTGGGCAAGCGCATTTATGAATCCGTCTCCAAGGAAGCCTGGGCTGCCTGGATCAAGCACCAGACCATGCTGGTCAACGAAAACCGCCTGAACCTGGCGGACGTGCGCGCGCGCAAATACCTGGCAGCGCAAATGGAGAAACATTTCTTCGGCGAAGGCGCCGACCAGGCAGCCGGCTACGTGCCGCCTTCGGCCTGACATTAAATGGGGACATACCCCATTTATTCAGTTGCTAATTAAATGGGGTACGCCCCCATTTAATTTAGCGGCTTGCCACATCCCCATTCATCGGCTTGCACTGGCGCAGTTCGCAGCGCGCCATGAATACCTTGCCGTTGGCGCAAGACATCCGGTAAATCTCCACCGGGCCACGCTCAGTCACCAGCCCTGCCCCGCGACCGCCGCGGCATTCTTCCGCATTCGCCAGGCGCTCCACCGTTGCCGAGGAAATACCTGGGCGGAATTCCACCTTTTCCACCGGCACGCCATCGATCATCGATCGCTTGGCAATAGCTTCCGCCTCCAGCACAGATTTACGCTTCACAGGCGCCTGGGCCACCTGTTTTTTGGTTGCACAAGCACTCAGTACACCAGCAGCAAGCAATAGCAGGAACAGTCGTTTCATGGGTTCTTTCTAAGGGAAGAATCAGTATTTGACGGTGCGCACGCCGTCGGGAGTACCCAGCAGGCACACATTGGCGCCACGGGCAGCGAACAGGCCAACGGCGACCACGCCGACGATCTGGTTGATACGGGTTTCCAGCGCGACCGGATCGGTAATCGACATGCCTGCTACGTCGATGATATTGCCGCCATTGTCGGTCACGAAGATCTCGTCGGAACCGGCCTTGGTACGCACCTTCGGCTGGCCGCCCAGGGCCGCCAGCTGGCGCATCACCGCGTTACGGGCCATCGGCAGCACTTCCACCGGCAGCGGGAACTTGCCCAGCGTTTCTACCAGTTTGGAACCATCGGCGATGCAGACGAATTGCTTCGATACCGAGGCCACGATCTTTTCGCGGGTCAATGCCGCGCCGCCGCCTTTGATCATGTGGCCTGCCGCATTGATCTCGTCGGCGCCGTCAATGTACACCGCGATTTCCGAAACCTCGTTAAGATCGTAGACAGGAATGCCGTGACCGGCCAGGCGCGCTGCAGTCGCTTCCGACGAGGCAACAGCCCCCTTGATGCGGTGCTTGATCTTGCCCAGTTCATCAATGAAGAAATTCGCAGTGGAACCGGTGCCAACGCCGATGATTTCGCCGTCGATCACATACTCGATCGCCGAAATAGCAACAGCCTGTTTCAATTTGTCTTGCGTCATAGTTACAATGGATTCAATAAAGGTTGCCTATTTTATCCGAACTGCCAACTAAGCCGGGAAAAACGACATGAAGCCAAGTACCGTATTAATCGTGGATGACAGCCGCGTGTCGCGCATGCTGACGCGCCAGCACATCCAGGTGCGCCATGCCGACTGGGTGGTGGAAGAAGCCGCCAACGGCGACGAAGCGATCGCCAAGGCCCAGGGATTGCAGCCCGACCTGGTCTTGCTGGACGTGAACATGCCGGGCATGAATGGCGTTGATGCCGCCGCCGCGCTGCGTGCCATGCTGCCCAATGCCCACATTTCCTTGCTGACTGCCAATGTCCAGGCCGCAACCCGCCAGCGGGCGGAAGAAATCGGCGTGGGTTTCATGGAAAAACCGATTACCGCCGAGCGCATTGCGCAGCTGATTGCGCCGCTGGAAGCCTGACCATGGTCCGGCTCACCGAACTGGAGCACGACGCCCTCGTCGAGCTGTTCAATATTGGCGTCGGCCAGGCTGCTGCCGCCATGAGCGAGATCGTCAACGAAACGGTCACCATGTCGGTGCCTGCCATCAGCTTCCTCACCCGTGCCTCCGCCGCCAAATTGCTGGCCAGCCGCAGCACCGGCAACGGCCGCCTGTGCGGCATCAGCCAGCACTACAGCGGCGCCTTCGACACCGAAGCGATCCTGATGTTCCCGGAAGAGAAGAGCCAGGAAATCGTGCGCCTGATGGTGGGCGAAGCGATGCCGCTGGCTGAACTGTCGGCCATGGAACAGGAGGCGATGAGCGAGATCGGCAATATCCTGCTGAACAGCTGCGTCGGGTCGCTGGCCAACCTGCTCGGCCACGAGCTGCATGGCTCGCTGCCGGATTACCACCTCGGCTACGGCGAAGAGATCCTGGCGCTGGCCGGCAGCGGCGAAACCGCGGTGCTGATGCTGCATATCGAATTTGTCATCGAGCGCCAGCAGATTGCCGGGGACGTCGCCTTCATCATGGACATGACGGCGCTGCACGACCTGAAGCAGCATGTGGCAAACTTCCTCGACCGGTCCATCGGCGGAGCGCAGCCATGAAATCTTCGATCGAGTCCCTGCCGCTCCTGCAGGGCGTTATCGATTGCATCGACGTGGGTACCCTGGTCCTCGACGCCAGCGAACGCGTAGTGTTGTGGAACCGCTGGATGGACCAGCACTCCGGCGTATTGGGCCCCGAAACGCTGGAACGCAGCTTCTTCGACCTGTTCCCCGAGCAGCGCGGCAAGCGGCTGGAGGCGGCCATCGGCCAGGCGCTGCGCAACAACCTGCCTTCCCTGCTGTCGCAAACCCTGAATCGCTGGCCATTGCCGCTCTACGCCAACAAGTCCGCCGCCGAAAAAGGCGAGCGCATGCAGCAGCAGATCACGGTCACGCCGCTCAACCTGGGCAACAACGAACGCTATTGCCTGATCCAGGTCAGTGACGTGACAGCCGCGGTACAGCGCGAGAACCTGCTGCGCGAACAGGCCGTAGCCTTGCGCTCGCAAACCTTGCTGGACGACCTGACCGGCGTCGCCAACCGCCGCCACTTCGACATGGCGATCGACCGCGAAACCCGGCGCGCGCGGCGCATGGGCACGCCGCTGTCGCTGATGATGCTCGACATCGACTATTTCAAAGCCTATAACGACCATTACGGTCACCAGCAAGGCGATGCCTGCCTGGAAGCTGTGGCTTCCGCGCTATCGACCATGCAGCAGCGCCCGGCCGACCTGTTCGCGCGCTACGGCGGTGAAGAATTCGCGGTAATCCTGCCCGACACGCCCGCCGATGCAGCGGTGATGATGGCCAACGCCATGTGCCGCAAAGTGCGCGACTTGCGCATTCCGCACCAGGCCTCGCGCACGGATGAACGCATCGTCACCATCAGCATCGGCGTTGCCAGCAGCGACAGCAGCAATGCCGGCGAAGTGTATGACCTGATCAACGCAGCCGACCGCGCCCTCTACCAGGCCAAGGCATGCGGCCGCAACCGGGTGCACTCGTTATGAGCGCATCGGCCTGATCAGAGCAGTTCGATGCCGAAGCGCCGCACGCACGCGGCAAACAGGGCAAAGCAGGCAATCGTCAGCAGCACGCTCGCGCCCAGCGTCGGCCAGAACCCCAGTCGCGGCAGCAGCCACGGGAAGACCAGGAACATCGGCAGCGTTGGCACCACATACCAGAAGGTGTACCAGGCGTGGTTGGCGATCTTTTCCTGCGGTTGCCGTTCAACGTACAGCCAGACCAGCGCCAGCACGGTCACCATCGGCAGCGCAGCGATCAAGCCGCCCAGGCGGTCGCTGCGTTTTGCAAACTCCGACACCGCAACCACGACGCCTGCCGTGACCAGGTATTTGAAGATCAGCCAGGCCATGATGCCCTCCTACCGTGCAAAAACAAAACGAACCAGCGCCAGGGACAGCGCAAAGACATAGCCATATGCGAAGCGGTCGATGCGCAGCAGGGTGTCGCCGCGGCGCACGCGCCAGGCCCCCATCAGGCACATCAAGCCGCCGGCAGCCAGCGGGGTGACCAGCAAGTTAACCTTGCGCAGGACTTCGTTGCGTACCAGGTGATCCGGCAGCAGCCAAAGCGTTATTCCGCCGGCAATGGCGCCGAACAAGGCATAGCCAACGCCTGCCAGCCACGGGTTGGCCTTGTAGCTGCGCGCATCGGACAGCGAATGCATGCCTGCCTCCGCTGCCGCTTCGGCGATGAACTGGACGATGATCTCGCCAATCAGCTCAAACAGGAACTCGATCATGGTGTGAACAAGGCATGCTGGCTGGCGGTATGAAAATCGCGCCAGACGCGGTTGATGTCGGAGTCTTCTTGCGCGGCACGCAAGCCGCAATAAGGATAAGTATCGCCCACCGACCGGCGCGCAGAAAGCACCAGCGCCATCGATGCCTCGCGCAGCTGGGCGTCAAGCTCCCCGGCAATGCTGCCTATCTCGCCCTCTGCCTGCGCCCAGGCCTGGTCAAGCAGGGCGTACATGCGTTCACGGGCGCCTTCCAGCGCCACGGCAGCTTGCGCCACCGCGTCCTGCGCACTGGCCGACGGCTGGCGGCGCGCAGCAACGGTCTCCTGTGCCAGCTGCAGGAAGTGGCGCGCCAAGCCGGACAGGTTGGCCGCCAAAGTCACCCACGCCAGCAACATGAAGGGGAAGCGATACAGGGTACCTGGCGCCGTTGCATGAGCGGGATCAATCGTGAAGCCGGAGCTTGCCGGCACCCAGGCCCCTTCGACGCGGTAGCTGTGCGACGCAGTGCCCTTCATGCCAAAGCTGCGCCAGGTCGGCTCAACCACCACTTGCGCGGCAGGCACGATAAAAGCGCGTATCCGCGGCGCACCATCTTCCCCGGCCAGAGCCTGGCCGTTTTCGCGCAACACTGCATTGAGCGTGAAATGCGTCGCCATTGGTGCTCCGCTGGCGATGTCCCAGCGCCCGGCAATGCGATAACCTTCGCCTTCCTTGTCGGCGAAACCGGTCGGTGCGCCGCTGCCTGCGAGGCAAACATCCGGGGTCGAGATGATTTCGCGCGCCGTTTCGGGCGGCAGGAAGCCGGCAAACCAGCCGGCGCCGGCGCACAGGGTGACCACCCACCCCATGCTGCCATCCGCTTCCGCAATCGCCTCTTCCAGCCGGACCACTTGCGGCAAGGGCATCTCCGCCCCACCCGCGGCGCGCGGCGCTAGCATCTTCAGCCAGCCCTGCCGGTGGACCAGCGCCTGCTGGCCGGGCAGCAGGAACCCAGCTGCTTCAGCGCCGGCGGCATCGCCGGCAATCAAGTTCTTCTGCTGCTCATTCAACATTTCGCGATCAAATCCAGCTCGTAGTGCAAGACGTCCCTGCTTCCGTCAAACAGCCGTTCCAGCGCTTGCACCATTCCGGGGGCGAGCAGGCGATCTCGCTGCCGCTCGTCCGGGCGCTCGTAAGAATGGCCGGCATGCGCCAGCCAACGCACCATATCAATATGCAGCGCGTCCCACGCCATGCTTCCTCGCTCGGCTTGCGCCGCCTCAAGCGCAATCGTCTCCAGCCAATCCCACTTCCTCAGGCGCGCAAAAGCCAGCAAGATTGATAGATCCGCCTTGTCGCGCAAGACTTCCTTTACTCGTTCAAAGGGAACGTACGCGCCTTGCCGTGTCGCCATCTGCGCCGCCAGCCTGCGATTCGCGCGCCCCTCGTCAGAAAGCGCCGCAAGCGCGATTGCATCCTTGTCAGAGGGGGCCAATTTCAGCCACGCGAGAAATGCAGCGCCGCGTATCGATGGGAACGGCGACTCGCTCATCTCCCGCAACAAGGCGATATCCCCCGCCCCTCCCATGCTTCCCAGTGCGGCAAGGGCCATGCAGGCCTGATTGGTCCTGGCGTGCCTGTCCTGCAGGAGCTCACGATAATAAGGCGCGAGATCCACTCCATTGCTGCGCAAATAGTACTGGGCGAGAGACCTTACCGACCCTTGCGGGTCCAGCAAAGCGCCGCGGGCAATTTCCGCCGCGTCGGGAGCACACCCCAGCAGGCCGCGCAAGGCATGGGTGCGGACCACGCCGAAATGGGATTTCAGGCCGCCCCGCAAGACGGCAATCCGGTCTTCTTCTAGAAGCGACAGGGCCAACACGGCAGCCTGGCGCGACATGACGATGTCCTTGCCCGATTCGACAGCAAGGGTCAACAGTTCAACGCGCGGGATGAGTTCACGCTCCAGGAGCATGAAGAAACTGCCGCGAGCGACCATGGGATGGCGCGAGCATAAGGCTTCACGCAATTGATCGAACGTGAGCCGGCGGGCAAGTTCGGCCTGCGCGCTGGAAATCCAGGCAGAATGATTCAGCCTTGAGAAATGGCGTAACCGCCATGTGAATCCGACGACCGCCAGCAAGTCTTCGTGTCCGGCGGATGGCAGTAAGGCCTGTATAGCCCGGCGTGCAGCGGCGCGTACCTCCGGCACGAAATCGTTCAAACGGGGCATGATGGCCGGTATCGCACCGTCACCGCCTAAAGCCATCACCCTGTCAATCGCAGCTTCGCGCGCATACCCCGATCGCTGGGCCAGCAAAGCCTTCAATTCTTCAAGGCTGGTGCAAGCGCTGGCCTGAAGTACCGGATCGTCGCGCTGGAGTGTCGTAAACAGGCTCACGTTGCAGACAGCGCCAACACGACCAGGGCGTACATGGTCAGCACAATGACTGTCATGAACAGCAGGAAGCAGGTGCGCCACAAGGCGCCGTAGCGCGACAGGCCGTAGGCGCCACGCAATTGCAGGAACATGTGCACCGGCGGGATGAAGGCGAACAGGCAGCCTGCCAGGCCGCCGAATTCAAAGTAGCTCAGGGTCGCGACAAGGGTGAACAGCAGCGACATGAACGACAGCGAATACAGCGAGAACACGGCGTGGTCATACATCGTGACGCCACGGCGCCAGAAGAACATCAGCCAAAGGAATGGTAGCGAGATCGGCACCAGCAGGAAGGAGTATTTGTAGGCCGCGTTCTTCAGCTTGTACTGGGCCAGTTCAGGATTATCGACAGCGTGCCGGATGCCCTTGCCAATCCAGCCGGAGCTCGAATGCCCGGCGTCCCTGCCGCCAGCCGCATCCGCGTCGGTCATCCCTTTGGTAACGTCCTGAACTATTTCCTGAATGATGCCCGGCTCTTTCGTATCCGCGCTTTCCTTACCCTCGTCGCTCGCCCCCTCCTTGCCGGTATTCCTAGCAGCGGGCTTGATCGTTTCAGTAAACTTGGCGGTGCCGGTCATGGCAACTTTGCCGGCTGCCAGGGCGCTATTCAGGCCGTCGAGCGTTTTCTTCGCTTCATCAAGCCGGTGTTGGGCCTTCGGCACTTCCGCCGTGCCTGGCTCCGCTTCCTTGAGTTCTTCCTCTGCTTCGGCGATCAGCTGTTTCTGGTCGGAGATCTTTTCATTCATCTTCTGCTCGAATGCGGCCTTGCCATTCTTGCCTTCGACGACCTTGCCCGTACTCGGGCCGGAGCTGGTGCCCATCGTCAGCGAGAAGACGAAGAACATGAAGAACATCATGAACAGGAACAGCGCCAGCGGCGATACAAAGCGCGTCCGCTGGCCGTCGATGTAGCGGCGCGTCAGCTGGCCCGGGCGGGCAACCAGCAAGGGCAAGGTGCGCCAACCCTTGGTATCGAAGTGAAGCAGGCCATGGATCAACTCCTCGCCCAAATGCAGCACGGATTTGTGCAGGTGGCCCTTCTGGCCGCAGTTGCCGCAATAATTGGCGGTGACTGGCGTGCCGCAGTTGGCGCATGCTGCGCCGTGGGCGTGCTCGCCGGACTTGCCGGCATTGCCTTCAACTTCCCTGGCCGCCAGGCTGGCTGTCACCAGGTCGCCTGCTGCTTCGATCTCCATCCCCATCGTTTTCCCCGCTCGCTTATTTGAATAGTAATTGTGAAATGGCGTCCTGCGCCTGGATGACGGTGGCATATTCCCCGTGCAGGTTGGACAAGGCCATTGCATGAACTTCCTGCGGGCTGCGCCGCACGCCGTCGAAATCGGTCTGTGCATAGGCATAGCAGCCATCTGCCGCAACAAACGTCTTGAAGCCGAGGTTGCCCGCCGTACGCGCTGTCGCTTCTACCGAATTATTGGTGCTGACGCCAAGCACCAGCACGGACGAAATGCCGCGCGCATGCAGCCAGCGTTCCAGCCCGGTATTGATAAAGGCGTCCGGCACATTCTTTTCCACGATGTGTTCGCCCGCAACCGGGGCCAGCGCCGGCTGGAATTCAGCTCCTCGCTGGCCCGGCCAGAATGGCGATCCCGGAGTGCGCGACATATGGCGGATATGGACTACCGGGGCGCCGTGCTCGCGCCACCGCCCGAGCAGGCCGGCGATGACCTGCTCCGCCTGATGGTTGTTACGCTCGCCTGGCGCCGGCCAGCTCATGCCGACCTGCATGTCGACGATGATCAGCGCAGTGTTCTGCATTGAGAATGATGTGGAATCTACGGGGCAATAAAGATATCACATCATTGGCAAATGAACAGCCCCGGGGGCCGGCGGCGGCAATCCAATCGCTCATCAGCTCTTTCGCTCCAGTTTCACGACGACGGTGCCGGCCAGGAAGTCATGCACGGCGCGGCGGCGCGAATTCAGCAGCATGACGATTGCACCAAGCCAGGTCCATCCCTGCATGCTCCAATTGACCGCCGTCAGCCAGCCAGGGCCCGATGCCATCAAGGCTTCGCTGCGCGCCAGGAAGCCGTAGTTCAGGTAGGTGGCGTCATCCATCGACAGGGCCGAGAGGCCAAGGCCCAGATTGATCGCGGCACCCAGAAGCATCACCGGTGCTTCCCGAATCAACGCTGCCGTAAGCGAGACTGGCGCACCATCTTTCATCTGGACGCGCAACTTCATCACGAGCTTGCCTGGCGTGCCGCCATAGCGGCGTACCAGGTAGACCGAGTAGAGAAGGCCGGTAACGATGCCGGGAACGATCCAGGACAGGTAGAAACTGCGAGAAATGGTGCTGAGCCAATACGTCAGCCCAACGAGGGGCAGCATGATGACGAAGTCCAGAAGCTTGGCAGCAACGCGCAGCCAGAAGCCGCCAACCTGCGGGTCTGCATTGCTGCCATCTTGCACAGGGAGATCGAGGTTGGCAACTGGTGCCTGGTATGGATTGGTCATGGCTGGTAAACGTGTGCTTTAAAGCAACTACGATAGCACACTGTTAGCAAAAAATATACGCGGCAGGTTGTCGCGGGATGAGGGGTCGCGCAGGAAATCGCGCAGCATGTCGCGGTAAAGGCCGGCCTCCTGTTTGTGCAGGCAGGCCATGGCGAAGTAGTCGGCCAGAATTTCGGCCTGCGCCTCCATATTGAAGTCGCACAAACGCCGCTCGGGCGACACTTCGTAGTCATAGCTCAGGCCAAGCCGGATCGCGCCGCGCCACATCACGGGGTAGCCAAGCTGGTATTGCCATACGTGGGCCATCTCGTGCATGAACCAGTGCTGTTCTGCCTCAGTAGCGAGCGAGAAGTCCGGGCGATAGCGGGAGATATGGAAATACAGTTCGCCGTTGGGCGTGATGCAGACGTCTTTACGCTGCAGGAAAGGAATGAAGCGGGTGTTGTGGATGCGCACCCGCTGGTAGTCGATCGCGCCGCCGAACACCAGCCGGGCCAGCGCGATCTCACCCGACGTCAACGGCCGGGCGATGACTTCCATCAGTGGCGCAGTGCGCTGGCCGCCTTGGCGATGGCGGTGATGCGGTCCCAGTCGCCCGCCTGCATGGCGTCCTTCGGCGTCAGCCAGGAACCGCCCACGCAAGCCACGTTCTTCAGCGAGAGGAAGGCAGGCGCCGTATCTTGCGAAATGCCGCCGGTCGGGCAGAACACCACGTCCGACAACGGGCCGGCAATCGCATTCAGCATGCCGACGCCGCCGGCCGGAACCGCCGGGAACAGCTTCAGTTGCTTGAAGCCCTGCTCGCGCGCCTTCATCACTTCCGAGGGGGTCATCACGCCCGGCAGCAGGGGCAGACCGCTGGACTTGGCGGCGCCGATCAGCGCATCGGTCAGGCCCGGCGACACGCCGAACACCGCACCCGCATCGCGCGCAGCGGCAAATTCCTCAGGCTGGGTCAGCGTGCCGACGCCGACGATGGCGCCCTCCACCTGGCTCATGGCGCGGATGGCGCCCAGGCCGTGCTGGGTCCGCAGGGTCACTTCCAGCACGCGGATGCCGCCTGCCACCAGGGCTTTCGCCAGCGGCACGGCGTGGTCCGGGTCGTCAATCGCGATCACAGGGATCACGGCCGAAGTACGCATAATCTCGAGCAGGGTCATATCAGGCTTTCTTTGCGAGGAAATCTTCATCGGAACCGGGCATGGTGTTGCCCACATTGTCTTCGCCGTGCAACGGCACGGTCGTCTGGATCGGCGACGGCAGCGGGAAGCTGGTCGCGCCCTGCTCCGCTGCGCACACGGTATTGCGGAACATGGAGAACAGTTCGCGGCCCATGCCGATCTGGTTTGGCGACAGGTCGGCTTGCGCCATCGAACGGCCATGCCAGACATCGGAGGAAACCAGCGCTTCCAGCGTGCCCGAGGCAGCGTCGAGGCGGATGATGTCGCCGTCGCGCACCAGGCCCAGCGGACCGCCCGCCAGGATCTCGGGCGAAACGTGGATCGCGGCAGGCACCTTGCCCGACGCGCCGGACATGCGGCCATCGGTCACCAGCGCCACCTTGCGGCCGGCGTCCTGCAGGTTGGCCAGCGCCGGGGTCAGGGCGTGCAGTTCCGGCATGCCGTTGGCTTTCGGCCCCTGGAAGCGGATCACGGCCACAAAGTCGCGATCAAGCTTGCCGGCCTTGTAGGCTGCCATGAAGGCTTCCTGTGAATCGAACACCAGCGCCGGCGCTTCCACCGTGCGGTGCTCTTCCTTGACGGCGGACACCTTCATGATGGCCCGGCCCAGGTTGCCCTGCACCAGCACCATGCCGCCATCTTTCGAGAACGGGTCGGCGGCGCCGCGCAATACTTTCTCGTCGGCGCTCTTCAGCGGGGCTTCCTTGAAGATCACGCCGGATGCATCGTCGTTCAGGAACGGCTCGGCGCAGTGCGCGCGCAAGCCCTTGCCCAGGATGGTATTCACATCGTCGTGCAGCAGGCCGGCATCCAGCAGTTCGCGGATCACAAAACCGGTGCCGCCGGCAGCGTGGAAATGGTTCACGTCCGCATCGCCGTTAGGATAGATGCGGCACAGCAGCGGCACCACGGCCGACAGTTCGTTGAAATCGTCCCAGTCGATCACCACGCCGGCCGCCTTGGCAATCGCCACCAGGTGCAGGGTGTGGTTGGTCGAACCGCCGGTGGCCAGCAGGCCCACCACGGCGTTGATGATGGACTTCTCGTCCACGATTTGGCCGACCGGGATGTACTCGCTGCCCATCTCGGTGATCTGCGCTGCACGCTGTGCGGCGGCGGCCGTCAGCGCATCGCGCAGCGGGGTGCCCGGATTGATGAAGGCGGCGCCCGGCAAATGCAGGCCCATGATCTCCATCAGCAGCTGGTTGGAGTTGGCAGTACCGTAGAAGGTACAGGTGCCGGCGCCGTGATACGACTGGGCCTCCCCTTCCAGCAGTTCTTCGCGGGTCGCCTTGCCTTGCGCGTAGCGCTGGCGGATCGCCGCCTTCTCCTTGTTCGACAGGCCGGAAGTCATCGGGCCGGCCGGCACGAACACCGCAGGCAGGTGACCGAAGTGCAACGCGCCGATCAAGAGGCCCGGCACGATCTTGTCGCATACGCCCAGGTACAGCACCGAGTCGAACATATTATGGGACAGGCCGATCGCCGCCGACATCGCAATCGCATCGCGCGAGAACAGCGACAGTTCCATGCCCGGCTGGCCCTGGGTCACGCCATCGCACATGGCCGGCGTGCCGCCCGCGTACTGCGCCACCGCGCCAACCTTGCGCACCGCATCCTTGATGATGGCGGGGAAGGTTTCGAACGGCTGGTGCGCCGACAGCATGTCGTTATAGGCGGAGATGATCGCCACGGAAGGCTGCTTCACCTCTTTCAGGATCAGCTTATCGTTCGCCGGGAACGCGGCAAAACCGTGCGCCAGGTTGGTGCAGGACAGGGTTCCGCGCTGGGTGCGGCCTTTGACGCGGGCCGCCTGGAGGTGCGCCAGGTAGGCCCCGCGGGAAACGCGGCTGCGCTGGATGACGCGCGCGGTGACTTTTTCCAGGACTGGATGCAACGGCATGATCGTTCCTTTTCAATGAATTTACGGAAATTTTACTACAAAATTTCCGACTGCGAGCGCTCCCATCGCGCCCATTCACGCTCAAAAGCCCCGCAATTCACCAGCGCGACAAAAGATTTGTAGTGAATTTACCTGTTTTTGCTGTATAGTTAAACACAATTCATAAAACCATATGCCACCGGACATTATGCGCTTGCCCGCCCTGACTTCCACCGCGGCCTACCAGGCCCTTGAAATCCACGCCCACGACGCCCGCGACTGGCAGATGCGCCAGTTGTTCCAGAAAGACCCCGGCCGCTTCCCGCGCATGACGGTCGATGCGGCAGGCCTGTTCCTGGATTACTCCAAGAACCGCGCCGACGACGAGACCATCAGGCTGTTGGTGCACCTGGCCCGCACGCGCGGCGTGGTGGAACAGCGCGATGCCATGTTTGCCGGTGAAAAAATCAATATTACCGAACGCCGTAGCGTACTGCACACCGCCCTGCGTATGCCGCGCGGCAAGGCGCAGAAGGTCGACGGCCAGGACGTGAATGCCGACGTGCATGCAGTGCTGGACCGCATCAAGGCCTTCACCGACAAGGTGCGCAATGGCGGCTGGCTGGGCCACACGGGCAAGCCGATCACCGATGTGGTGAATATCGGCATTGGCGGCTCCGACCTGGGTCCGAAAATGGCCGTACTGGCCCTGCGCTCCTACTGCCACCCGCGCCTGAAGATGCACTTCGTCTCCAACGTGGACGGCCACGATATGGACGCCGTCCTGGCGCAAGTGAATCCCGAAACCACGCTGTTCATCGTCGCATCGAAAACCTTCACCACCGCAGAAACCATGCTGAACGCGCAGACTGCGCGCAACTGGTTCCTTGGCCGCGCGCGCGAGGCTGACTTGCCGCGCCACTTTGTCGCCGTATCCACCAATACCGATGCGGTGCGCGCCTTCGGCATCGATCCGGAAAACATGTTCCCGTTCTGGGACTGGGTCGGCGGCCGCTATTCGGTATGGTCGGCCATCGGCCTGTCTGTTGCGATCGCGATCGGCTTCGGCTACTTCCAGGCCTTCCTGGAAGGCGCGCACGCCATGGATGAACACTTCCGCGAAGCGCCGCTGGAAGCGAACATGCCGGTGCTGCTGGCCCTGATCGGTTTCTGGAACCGCCAGTTCCTCGGCGCCAGCTCGCTCTCCATCGCCCCTTACCACCAGGACCTGAACCGCTTCCCGGCCTACCTGCAGCAGCTCGACATGGAAAGCAACGGCAAGCGCGTGACCAGGAACGGGCAGCCGGTGGACACGCCGACCTGCCCCATCGTCTGGGGCGAGTGCGGCACCAACGCGCAGCACGCCTACTTCCAGCTGCTGCACCAGGGCACCGACGCGACGCCGATCGATTTCATCGCCGCCTTGCGCGCAACCCACGACCTGCCGGGCCACCACGACGCCCTGCTGGCCAACTGCTTCGCCCAGTCGGAAGCCTTCATGAAAGGCAAAACCGAAGACGAAGTGCGCGCCGAGCTGAAAGGCGCCGGCCTGCCGGCTGCGGAAATGGAGGAAATGGTTCCGCACAAGACCTTCCCCGGCAACCGCCCGTCCAACACCATCCTGATGGACCAGCTCACGCCATCCACCCTCGGCGCGCTGATCGCGCTGTACGAACACAAGACCTTCGTGCAGGGCGTGATCTGGAATGTCGCCAGCTTCGACCAGTGGGGCGTGGAACTGGGCAAGGTACTGGCCAGGAAGATCCAGGCAGAATTGACCGGCAAGGTCGATCCGGAAGCGCATGACAGCTCGACCAACGGCCTGATCGTGATGGCCAAGGCGGCGCAAATCCAATGAACAGCTACCAGATCGAAGTCGCCTGCGACGCCACCATGACCGTGGGCGAAAGTCCGTTGTGGGCGCCGGACGAGAAAGCCCTGTACTGGGTCGATATCGAAGGCTTTGCCATCCACCGCCTGTGCACGGCTACCGGCCAGCACGAACAGTGGAAGGTCGACAGCGAGGCGTCGTCGCTGGCGCGCGCCGCGAAAGGCGGCCTGATGGTCGCGCAACGCCGCGGCTTCTCCCATTTCAATCCCGATACCGACGAATGGAAGCTGGTGGCCGAAGCGCCGTTCGACCAGTCCACCACCCGCTTCAACGACGGCAAATGCGACGCGGCGGGCCGCTTCTGGTGCGGCACCATTTACGAGCCGCGCGACAAGCCGGCGGCGGAAATGTACGTGCTCGAACGCGGCCAGGTCCGCAAGGTCTGGTCCGGCGGCATGGTCAATTCGAACGGCCTGGGCTTCAGCCCGGACAACAAGACCATGTTCCACGCCGAAACAGCCAGCCACCGCGTGACGCGCTTTGCCTTCGACCTGTTGTCCGGCACTGTCAGCGACGAGCGCGATGTGCGCCGCTTCAGCACCGACAAGTCGGCAGCCGATTACGGCGGCCGTCCGGACGGCGCTGCAGTCGACAGCGAAGGCAATTACTGGATCGCCATGTTCGAAGGCGGCCGCATCCTCAAGCTGTCGCCGCAGGGCGAGCAGTTGGACGAGATCCGCCTGCCCGTGCGCTGCCCGACCATGGTGGCGTTCGGCGGCCCCGACCTGCGCACCCTGTACATCACCACGGCCGGCAAGCGCCCGGCCGAGGAGCTGGCGGCCCACCCGCTGAGCGGCAAAGTGCTGTCGGTGCGCATGCCGGTTGCCGGCCGCATCGAACCTGCTTATGTAGACTGAAGTAAAACCCTGTAACTCACCTGAAGACGATTATGGCTCTCTCTGATTTCGACCTGGTTCTGTTTGGCGGTAGCGGCGACCTCGCAATGCGCAAATTGCTGCCTGCTATGTTTAGCCGCGATATTTGCGGCGACCTGCCGCCGACCGCGCGCATCGTCTGCGTCGGCCGCCAGGAGAGCACCCAGGACGAGTTCATCAATATGGTGACGACCACCTCGCGTCCCCATATCAAATCAGCCAAGGCCACCGACGAAAACTGGGACCGCTTCATTGCGCGCATCGTCTACGTGTCGCTGGACGCCACCGATTCCGCCACCTACAAAGGCCTGGTCGAAGCCCTGCGCACCGATCCCGCCATCACCCGCGTCTACTATCTGGCCACACCGCCGGCCCTGTTCTCGCGCATCTGCGACAACCTGAAGGACAACGGCCTGGCCACCGCCAACTCGCGCGTGGTGCTGGAAAAGCCGCTGGGACGCGACCTGGCGTCGGCCAAGCAGATCAACAAGGAAGTGGGCAAGGTCTTCGAAGAACAGCAGATCTACCGTATCGACCACTACCTCGGCAAGGAAACCGTGCAGAACCTGCTGGCCCTGCGCTTCGGCAACATCCTGTTCGAACCGCTGTGGCGCCGCGAGTGGATCTCCGACGTGCAGATCACCATCGCCGAGAAGCTGGGCGTGGGCAACCGCATCGGCTACTACGATACCTCCGGCGCGCTGCGCGACATGCTGCAGAACCACCTGCTGCAGCTGCTGTGTATCGTCGCCATGGAACCGCCGACCTCGATCGCGCCGGACGCAGTGC
The DNA here is from genome assembly GCF_049913245.1 of Pseudoduganella sp. R-32. Lineage (NCBI taxonomy): Bacteria > Pseudomonadati > Pseudomonadota > Betaproteobacteria > Burkholderiales > Oxalobacteraceae > Pseudoduganella > Pseudoduganella sp. R-32. Next base: position 5,483,005 of record NZ_CP183987.1, read on the forward strand.
GCGACTCCAAGCTGCAGGTGCTGCGTTCCCTGAAGCGCTTCACCCCGACCACGCTGGCGCAGAACATCGTGCGCGGCCAGTACCGCGCCGGCCACGTGGAAGGCAAGGCCGTGCCAAGCTACCGCGACGAACCGGAAGCGCCGCAGAACTCGAAGACCGAAACCTTCGTCGCCATGAAAGTGGAAATCGACACCTGGCGCTGGGCCGGCGTGCCGTTCTACCTGCGCACCGGCAAGCGCATGGCCGACTCGCTGGCCGAGATCGTGGTGCGCTTCAAGCAGATCCCGCACTCGATCTTCAACCAGCCGACCTCCAGCTTCCAGCCGAATTCCCTGGTGATTCGCCTGCAGCCGGACGAAGGCCTGCGCATGAACCTGATGGCCAAGACCCCGGGCGAAGGCATGCGCCTCAAGCCGGCGGAGCTGGAACTGGACTTCCGCGAAACCTTCAAGATGCCGCGCATGGACGCTTACGAGCGCCTGCTGCTGGACGTGCTGCGCGGCCAACTGACCCTGTTCATGCGCGGCGACGAACTGGAAGCGGCATGGGATTGGGTCGAACCTATCCTGAACAACTGGGAGCAGGACGATTCCGCGCCGCTGCCATACGCCTCCGGCACCTGGGGCCCGGCTGCCGCCAGTGCCCTGATCGGCCGCGACGGGCTACAATGGCGTGAAGAAGCCTTGCCTGAAGACTAATGCTGCTCGACTCCATCCGCACCCAGCTCGACTCGCTCTCCAAATCGGAGCGCAAGGTCGCGCTGGCCGTGCTCGACAACCCGGCCCGCACGGTGGGCGCCAATATCACGGCACTGGCCAAGAGTGCGCAAGTGTCGGAGCCGACCGTGGTGCGCTTCTGCCGCACGCTCGGCTACGACGGCTGGCATGAATTCAAGCTGAAGCTGGCGCAGGGCCTGGCCCTCGCCCTGCCCGGCCTGAACGACCAGCCGGCGCAGGACGACCTGGCGTCCGACCTGGTGAACAAGATCTGCAGCCGTTCCATCAACACGCTGCTGGACTTGCGCAACAACCTGAATGCGGAACCGGTGCAGAAAGCCCTCGACATCCTGTCGCGCGCGCGCAAGATCGAGTTCTACGGCCACGGCACCTCCGGCATCGTGGCGGCAGACGCGCAGCACAAGTTCTTCCGCTCCGGCGTGCCCACCGTGGCCTACGCCGACCCGGCGATCCACAGCATTTCAGCAGCCCTGCTGCACGAAGGCGATGCGGTCGTGGCGATTTCCCAGCGCGGCAACAGCCCGGCCCTGGTGCGCTCGGCCAAGCTGGCCAAGGAAGGCGGCGCCGACGTCATCGTGCTCGCCCCCTCAGGCACGCCGCTGGCGGAAACGGCCACGGTACTGATCCCGATCGACCTGATCTTCAACACCGACCCCTACACGCCGATCTCCGCCCGCCTGGCCTACCTGGTGGTAATCGACGTGCTGGCCGTTGGCCTGGCCCTGAAACGCGGCCCCGAATTCCGCAAGAAAATGCAAAACGCCCAGAAAGCGCTGCAGGAATTCGACATGCAGTTCGACTCCTTCATCGGCTGACGCTGCATTGCGGCCGAGGCAGAATGCCGCGCAAATGGGCGTCGGCGGCGCCGATGGGCTAGAATTGCATAATTGCAATTAATTTCCCAAAAATGAAGCTTTCCAAACCCCTGCTGGCCGGCGCTGGCCTCATCGCCTTGGCAGCGGCAGTCGGCGCTGTCTATTTCAAACCAGGCACGCAACCGCGCGGCACTCCTGCGGCAGCCAGCGCTGCCGCTCCCGTCGAGGCGCATGCGCCGCTGCAGGCCGAGATGAAAGAAATCCTGGCCAATTACCGCAAGATCATCATCCTGCTGGCCGACGAACAATCGATGTCGGCGCTTGACCGCAAGGCCGCTGGCCAGGTCGGCCAGTTGCTGTTCCACGAGAACGTCGAACGCCTTGGCAAGGCGCGGCAACTGCTGGCCCAGCTGCAGCAAGCGCCATCGGCCCAACGCGATGCGGCCTACGACACCCTGCTCACATATATCGAATCCGCCTCCGACCTGTTCGACGCCGACCGCCTCGCCTTTCGCGAATTGCTGGTCGAAATGAAGGCGCAGGCCGCCGCCAACCAGACCCTGCCCGGCATCAAGCTGCACAAGCGCGTGAGCGAAGACCTGACCGCGCTGGAGGACATTGAGCGCCAGTACGACAAGGAGTTGAGCGGCATCTTCGCCCGCTTCGACCAGCGCGCCATCCTGCCCAAGCGCGAGCGCTGGGAAGACTATGTCGCACACCTGAAGCAGCTGTTCAGCCGCGACCAGATCATGAAGGACTACGGCGTGATCGTGCCGTATCCCGAAAAGCCAGGCGCCGACGAAGCGGAGAAAGAGATCTTCGGCAAATCGCTGCCGCCAAAAACCGTGGTGCTGACCTTCGACGACGGCCCGCACGCCACCTATACCGATGAAGTGGCGGCCATCCTCAAGCAGTACGGCGTGCCGGGCGTGTTCTTCCAGGTCGGCAAAAACCTCGGTGAAGTCAGCGCCCAAGGCAAGGAGGCACTGAACAAGCAGTCTGCCGCCAGCCGCCGCCTGCTCGAAGGCGGCAACGTCCTGGCCAATCACAGCTACAGCCATGCCCTGCTCTCGAAGGAAAAAGGCGAGCAGTTGTACGGCGAGATCGCCCAGGCCGACCAGTTGCTGAAGGCGGTCGACGCGCGCCGCTCGGCATTGTTCCGCTTCCCCTATGGCGCGCACAATGCCGAAGGCCTGGAATTGCTGAAGAAACTGGGCCTGCGCTCGGTGATGTGGAATATCGATTCGCTGGACTGGGCCGACCCGGTGCCGACCTCGATCGCCAACCGCGTGCTGGGCTCCCTGGAAAAGGAAAAGCGCGGCATCATCCTATTCCACGACATCCACGAGCGCACCGTCAAGACCCTGCCGCTGGTGCTGGACAAGCTGGTCGCCGACGGCTACAGCTTCGCCACCTGGGATGGCAACGACTTCACCATCGCCAAGGCCGGCAAGCCGGAACCGGACAAGGTTGCCATCAGCACCGGCTATGCCAACAGCTACGCCGTGGTCATCGGCATCAACGACTACCAGAAATGGCCCAAGCTGCAGTATGCCGTGCAGGATGCGAAGGCGATCCGCGACACCCTGGTCAGCCGCTTCGGCTTCGATGGCGCGCGCGTGTTCACCCTGACCAATGGCGATGCAACCCGCAACAACATCCTCGCGCTGTTCCATGACAAGCTGGCGGAAGCCAAGCTGAGAAAGGACGACCGCATCTTCGTCTTCTTCGCAGGCCATGGCGCAACACGCCAGCTCAGCTCCGGCCGCAGCCTGGGCTACATCATCCCGGTCGACTCCGACCCGCAGCAAGTGAGCGTGGACGCGATTCCGATGACGGATTTGCAGAACATCGCCGAAAGCCTGGATGCCAAGCACCTGCTGTTCGTGATGGATGCCTGCTACAGCGGCCTGGGCCTGACACGCGGCGGCGGCACCACCGCCTTCCTGCGCGACAATGCACGCCGCATCGGCCGCCAGATGCTGACCGCCGGCGGCGCCGACCAGATGGTGGCCGACGGCGGCCCGAACGGCCACTCGGTCTTCACCTGGACCCTGCTGCAAGCGCTGGGCGGCAAGGCCGACCTGAACGGCGACGGCATGATCACCGCCACCGAGCTGGCCGCCTACGTGGCGCCCGCCGTGTCCAGCGTATCGCAGCAGACGCCGGCCTTCGGCAGCCTGCCCGGTTCCGAAGGCGGCGAATTCGTCTTCCAGCTGCCTGCCGAAGCGGAATTCCTGAGCGAGAACAGCACCCAGCTGTCGCAGGACGCGATCGCCCTCAACAAGAAGCTCGATTCCGGCCGCAATAGCCAGGCCGAAGGCAACGCCACGGTCGTGAAAGACCTGCAGGGCGAAGAGCAGAAGCTGGCCGCGCCAAAGCCGGTCGACGCTTCCAGCCGCCAACTGGCCCAGCGCGCCAACGACCGCGGCCTGCAGCTATATAAAGAAAAGCAGTACGCGCAGGCAGAAGCAGCCTTCACCGAAGCGTTGAAATACCGCCCCGACTTCGGCCTGGCCGCCAACAACCTCGGCTTCATCTACTTCAAGCAGGAGAAATACGCGGAAGCCGCGCGCTGGTTCGAAAACACCATCCAGATCGACGCCTCCCGCGCCATCGCCTACCTGAACCTGGCAGACGCGCGCCAGCGGCAGGGCGAGCAGGAAAAGGCCAGGAAAGCCTACACCAGCTTCCTCGAGCTGGCGCCGAACCACCCGAACGCCGCCTATGCGCGCGAACAGTTGAAAAAATTGGGGTAATACATACCCGCCCGACCACAACCGGTGCGTGCATTGGGCACACCGGAAGGCGGAGCGCTGACCGCCGTAAAGGCAGTCAGCGTGAACGCGACAGTCCTGTCAGAGGCCTTCGCGCAGCATCTTCTCCATTGCCGCGCGCGAAACGTGCGGCGTGTCCTTGCCGGCTTCCACCGACCACTGGCCGCCCTTCTGCAGCACCACATACTCGACTTGCGCGCTGCCGCCTTTCGGATGCGGCACGGCCTGCTCCATGTCGAGGCCCGTGGTCGGGGTATAGGTAAAGGTGACGGTTGCCTTGCAGCGCGCGCCGTCGCAGCTCACGGCGTCGGTCTTCCAGCCGTCGACCAGGTGAACCTGTTCGTAATAGCCTTCCGTATCGTTGTGGAGGCGTCCGCCATCCAGTTCGAACTTCAGGAATTGATCGAGCGCCGCTTGCGGCGTGGCTTCCGCGGCGTGCGCGGAGATGGCGGCGCACAGCGCGGCCAGAATAGTAAGTTTTTTCATACCGGTATTATATTTTTCTGTAGAGCAATCACTCAACACGAAAATCCGACGCAAGGCTCTAAAATCCATATAATGCCTTTCATGCAAGAATCGACACTACCCGGGCGCATTCTCGGCCTCGCCAACCTCGGCTTGATGGTACTGGATGCCGACCAGCGCATCATTTTCTGGAATCAATGGCTGGCCAGCCGCTCCGGCATGGCTGCCTCCCGCGTGCAAGGACTGACCCTGGTGGAAGCTTTTCCCGAGCTGTCCGGCAAGCGCATCGAGCAGTCGCTGCACACCGCATTGGCCAACAACCTGCCATCCGTGCTGCCGCAAAACCAGGACCGCACGCCTTTCCCGCTATTTGCCGCCGGCACCTGGGGCGGCGAACGGATCGAGCAGGCTGTCAGCCTGACGCCTTTCAACGAAGGCAAGGAACGCTTTTGCCTGGTCGAAGTGGCGGACGTCAGCAACACCGTGGGCCGTGAACGCCAGCTGCGCGGCCAGGCGGAAGCCCTGCGCGCGCAATCCTATGTGGACGGCCTGACCGGCATCGCCAACCGCCGCCATTTCGACGTAGCGCTGGACCGTGAACTGCGCCGCGCGCAGCGCCAGGGCGCCAGCCTTTCGCTGCTGCTGATGGATATCGACTCCTTCAAGGCCTATAACGACCATTTCGGCCACCTGCAGGGCGACGCCTGCCTGACCATGGTGGCGGAAGCCTTTGCCTCGCGCCTGCAACGCCCGGCCGACCTGGCCGCCCGCTACGGCGGCGAGGAGTTTGCCGCCATCCTGCCCGACACCACGCCGGAGCAGGCCGCCCGGCACGCCGAAGTGATCCGCGCTTACGTGGAATCGCTGAACATGGCGCACGCGCCCAAGGCCGTGCATTCGCACGTTACCCTGAGCATTGGCGTCGCCAGCTTCGACAAGGAGCGCCTGAACGACGCCAAGTCCTTGCTGGAAGCTGCCGACCGCGCGCTCTACACCGCCAAGCGCGAAGGCCGCAACCGCGTGGTCGTCGGGCAGCCCGCCTAACCCTGGTAGAAATAGGGGTCGAGCGCGGTTACCTGCGTGATCTTGTCCACCGGCAGGTGGTTCATTTCCGCCGTCTCGCGGATCGCTTCCGGCGATGGCGCCTCGTACAGGCAGTAAGTCTTGCGCAAGTCGTCGCTCACATAGGAGTGGATCCAGGTGACGCCGCTGCGGGCATTGGTGCCGATGACGAGATCGCAGGCCTTGGCGCCGTCTGCATTGACGGGAATGTGCAAGCCTTCCGGGAAAGTGCGCTCAACAATATAGCGTGGCATGGTGGTCTCCTTGAGGGTCCGTGGTTCGCGGCCGAGCCGCCAGTCTTCACCATAGACCATCCTGCCGCACTGTCCAGTCAAGCCGCCACGGGTGTACCCCTGCGCTGCACGCCCGGCACGAGCGCCGCCTCCACTGTCCCGGCGATGAGCTCAGCAGTAGCGGCCGACATGGTCCAGCCCAGGTGGCCATGGCCGGTGTTGTAGAACACGCCAGGGCGCCTGCCCGGCCCGACGCGCGGCATCAGGTCAGGCATCATCGGGCGCAAGCCGGCCCACGGCACCACCTGGCGCGTGCAGACGCCGGGGAAGCACTGCTGCACCCAGTTCACCAGCGGCGCAATGCGGTCGGCGCGGATATCGCGGTTAAAGCCGTTGAACTCCGCCGTGCCCGCCACGCGGAAGCGGTCGGCGCCCAGGCGGCTGCTGACCAGCTTGGTGGCGTCATCCACCAGGCTGACTTTCGGCGCCGCGGCCCGGCTTTGCGCATCCTCCAGCATCACCGTGATCGAATAGCCTTTCACTGGGTAGACATTGACCCGGTCGCCCAGCATGGCGGCAAACTCGCGGCTGGCCGTGCCGGCGCAAATGACGAGGGCGTCGAAACGCATCGACTCCTGCGTTTCGTCCAGCGCGAAGGTGACGCGGGCGCCCCCTTTCCCCGCGTCCAGGCCAAGCACATCGGCGCCGCACAGCATTTGCACGCCGCGCGCTTCAGCCGCCTGCGCCAGCCCAACCGTGAACTTGTGGATGTCGCCCGTGCTATCGCTCTCGGTAAAGAAACCGCCGTAGAACTGGCCTTCGAGCGTCGGTTCGATGGCATGCATTTCCTCGGCCGTCACGGCGCGCCGCTGCAAGCCGCCCTGCGCCAGCAGCCCGGTCACCTGCGCCGCATGGTCGAAACCCGCCTTGTCGCGGTAGACATGCAGGATGCCTTCATGCCGCGCGTCGAAATCGATGCCCTCTTCGCGCGCCCAGCCAAACAAATGCTCGCGCGCTGCAATTGCGAGGCGCGTGCTGGCGATGGTATTGCTTTCATAGCGGGAAATGGCGGCAAGGAATTCGGCGAACCAGGACAGCTTGTGCCAGCCCGGCCTGGGGTTGACCAGCAGCGGCGCATCGCTGCGCAGCATCCATTTCAAGCCTTTGCCGACGGTGCTCCAGCTGTTCCACGCCTCGGCATGCGAGGCCGATAGCTGCCCCCCATTGGCGAACGAGGTCTCCATTGCCGGGTAGCGGTGGCGTTCAAACAAGGTGACCCGCAGGCCGCGGCGCGCCAGCGCATAAGCTGTCGTGACGCCGGTGACGCCGCCGCCGATCACTGCGACTGATTTCATGAACAGGCCCGCTTCTTACTGCGCCGCCACCCTTCCGTGCGAAGCGGCGCCGGTAGCGCCCAGCACACCGGCAATCAGCAATACGTACCACAGCGCACCAGTACCGCCATGCAGCGCCATCAGGGCAGTGGCATCGGCCACCAGTGCAGCAGCGCAGCCCAGCGCCAGCAACAGCAAGGCGATCGACACGGCAAACGACAGCGCGCGGAAATTGGCCACGCGCGCGCCGGTGGCGAACAACAGGTAGCCCGCCACGCTAAACAGCGGGAACATCAGCCACAGCGAAACGCCAGCGGCCAGCCCGCCTACGCCCAGCTGGGCCAGTACCAGCGCGGCTCCGGAAAACAGGCCCAGCGCCAGCAGCAGCGCTCCAACAATTGCCAAAATCATGGCTAACTCCTCAGACCAAAATATGAGAATACTAATAATCCCCATTGTAAACGCAACATGGCGGGCCGCGCCGATTTAGTACAATAGGTTTTTTCGTCCCCCACATCCAGGACTGCAATGAATCAGCTCGAACAGCTCAAGCAATACACTACCGTTGTTGCCGACACCGGCGATTTCCAGTCGATCAAGGCGTATGCGCCGCAAGACGCAACCACCAATCCATCGCTGATCCTGAAAGCGGTGCAGAAGGATGAATACAAGCCGCTGCTGGAAAAGGCAGTACGCGACAACCCGAATGCGTCTACCGGCGAGATCATCGACAAGCTGCTGATCGCCTTCGGCACCGAAATCCTGAAATTCGTTCCAGGCCGCGTTTCGACCGAAATCGACGCCGCGCTGTCCTTCGACGTGGCCGGCAACCTGGCCAAGGGCCGCGAGCTGATCGCCCTGTACGAGCAAGCCGGCATTCCACGCGAACGCGTGCTGATCAAGATCGCCTCCACCTGGGAAGGCATCCGCGCTTCCGAGCAACTGGAGAAGGAAGGCATCCGCACCAATATGACCCTGCTGTTCTCGCTGTGCCAGGCCATCGCCTGCGCCGAAGCAGGTTCCCAGCTGATTTCCCCGTTCGTCGGCCGCATCTACGACTGGTACAAGAAGTCCACCGGCATCGACTACCAGGGCGCGGAAGATCCGGGCGTGCAGTCCGTCAAGCGCATCTACAACTACTACCGCAAGTTCGGCTACAAGACCGAAGTGATGGGCGCGTCGTTCCGCAACACCAGCCAGATCCTGGAACTGGCAGGCTGCGACCTGCTGACCATTTCGCCGGACCTGCTGCAAAAGCTGGCCGACACCCAGGCCGCGGTCGAGCGCAAGCTGTCCCCGGCCGATACCGGCACCGCCGTCAAGATCTCGATGGACGAAAAGACTTTCCGCTTCATGCTGAACGAAGACGCGATGGCGACCGAAAAGCTGGCCGAAGGCATCCGCGCCTTCGTGGCCGACTCGAACAAGTTGAAGCAGATGATCTCGGCCATGCGCTGAACACGACCCGTTTCACTGCGGAAAAGGACGCTTCGGCGTCCTTTTTTGTTATTTGGGCCTATACAAAACGTTACAATTGACAGTGTTATACAATTTTCGGCGCAGTCCCCCTTCACAGAACGAGACGCCAATGAAACCTGTATTGCGCACCCTGCCGCTGGCAATTGCCCTGTCGCTGCCGCTCACGGCATGCGGCGATAAAAAAGACGCCAGCAAGGCGGCCCCGCCCCCTCCCACCGTTTCCGTCATCACCGCCGCCAGCGGCGAAGTCACCATCACCAACGAGCTGCCGGGCCGCGTCGAAGCTTCGCGCATTGCCCAGGTGCGGGCGCGCACCCCAGGCATCGTGCTGCAGCGGGTGTTCAAGGAGGGCGGCGACGTCAAGGCGGGGGAAGTCCTGTTCCGCATCGATCCCGCGCAATTCCAGGCCAATGTGGAAAGCGCCGATGCCGCCATTGCGCGCGCCGAGGCCAACCTGGCGCAAGCCGACCTGAAAGCCAAGCGCTACAAGCCGCTGCTGGCGGCGCAGGCGGTCAGCCAGCAGGAATACGACGACGCGGTTACCGCGCAAAAGCAGGCCGGCGCAGAACTGCAGTCGGCCCGCGCCGCGCGCAAGAACGCCGGGCTGACCCTGGGCTATGCCACCGTTACCGCGCCCATCTCCGGCCGCGTGGGCCGCGCCCTGGTCACCGAAGGCGCGCTGGTCGGACAGAATGAAGCGACGCCAATGGCGACCGTGCAGCAGCTGGACCCGATCTACGTCACCATTACCCAGTCTTCCGCCGAGCTGCTGCGCCTGAAGCAGGCGCTGGCCGCAGGCACGCTGAAAAGCGCCGGCAAGGACCTGGCGCGCGTTACCCTGCTGACCGAGGACGGTCAGGAATATGCGCGTCCCGGCAAGCTGCTGTTCTCCGATGTCGCAGTCGACGAATCGAGCGGCTCGGTATCGATGCGCGCCGAATTCCCGAACCCCGAACGCAACCTGCTGCCGGGCATGTACGTGCGCGCCCGCCTTGAACAAGGCGTCAACGAATCGGCCATCACGGTGCCGCAGCAGGCCGTGGTGCGCGGCGCGGAAGGCGCCTCGGTGCTGGTGGTCGGCGCCGACAACAAGGTCAGTTCGGTGCCGGTCAAGGCCGATGCCGCAGCCGGCGGCAAATGGGTGGTCAGCTCGGGCCTGAAAGGCGGCGAGCGCATCATCGTGGAAGGCTTCCAGAAGACCAAGCCAGGCGGCACCGTCAATCCGGTGCCGTGGAAAGGCCCGGCATCCGGCCCTGCACCGGCGGGCGCCGCGCCTGCCGCATCCGCCCCGGCGGCCAGGTAAAGGGGCCGCCACATGGCAAAGTTCTTCATCGACCGCCCCGTATTTGCGTGGGTGATCGCCCTCTTCATCCTGCTGGGTGGAGCGCTGGCCATCACCACGTTGCCGGTGGCGCAATATCCCACCATCGCACCGCCATCGATCGTCGTCAGCGCCACCTATCCTGGCGCAACCGCACAGGTACTGGACGACTCCGTCACCTCCGTCATCGAACAGGAGATGAATGGCGCCGACGGCCTGCAATACGTCGAGTCGCAAAGCGATTCGAGCGGTTCGGTCAGCATTACCGTCACGTTCCAGCCGGGCACCAATCCGGACCTGGCAGCGGTGGACGTACAGAACCGCATCAAGCGGGTGGAATCGCGCCTGCCGCAAGCGGTGATCCAGCAAGGCGTGCAGGTCAACAAGGCGCGCTCCAACATCCTGATGTTCGTCGGCGCCTACTCGACCGACGGCAGCATGGACCCGACTGCGATCGGCGACTACCTGGCGCGCAACGTGCTCAACGAGATCAAGCGACTGCCGGGCGTGGGCCAGGCCCAGTTGTTCGGTACCGAGCGCTCGATGCGCATCTGGGTCGATCCCGACAAGCTGACCGGCTACAAGCTCAATATGAGCGACGTCACCACCGCGATCCGCCAGCAGAATGCCAACGTGGCCGGCGGCACGGTGGGCGATCTGCCCAACACCCGTGCCCAGGCCTGGTTCGCGCCGGTGGTGGTAACGGGCCAGCTGACGTCCATCGAGGAATTCGGCAAGATCGTGCTGCGCGCCAACCGCGACGGCTCCCTGGTGCGCCTGCGCGACGTGGCCCGCATGGAGCTGGGCGGCTCCAGCTACAGCATCAGCGCGCGCCTGAACGGCCAGCCTTTCGTTGCCATCGCCGTGCAGCAGTCGCTGACCGGCAATGCACTGGCCACCGCCACCATCGTGCGCGAGAAGATGGACGAGCTGCAGAAGTACTTCCCACCGGGCCTGAAGTACACCGTGCCTTACGACACCTCGCTGTTCGTCAAGATCTCAATCGAGGAAGTGGTCAAGACCCTGCTGGAAGCGGTCGCCCTGGTGTTCCTGGTGATGTACGTGTTCCTGCAGAACTTCCGCTACACCCTGATCCCGACCATCGTGGTGCCGGTGGCGCTGATGGGCACTTTCGCCGCCATGCAGGTGTTCGGCTTCTCGATCAACGTGCTGACCATGTTCGGCATGGTGCTGGCCATCGGCATCCTGGTGGACGATGCGATCGTGGTGGTGGAAAACGTCGAGCGCATCATGAGCGAGGAAGGCCTGTCGCCGCGCGAGGCGACGCGCAAGGCCATGTCGCAAATTACCGGCGCGATCATCGGCATCACGCTGGTGCTGATCGCCGTGTTCATCCCGATGGCCTTCTTCGGCGGCGCCGTGGGGGCGATCTACCGCCAGTTCTCGCTGTCGATGGTGTCGGCCATGGTGTTCTCCGCGCTGATGGCGCTGTCGCTGACGCCGGCCCTGTGCGCGACCATGCTGAAGCCGGTCGAGGCGGGCCACCATCATGCCAAGACCGGCATCTTCGGCTGGTTCAACCGCGGCTTTGCCGTCACCGCGACCCGTTACCAGGGCTGGGTGGCGAAGATCCTGACGCGCACCGGGCGCTTCCTCCTGGTCTTCGTGGCGCTGCTGGGCATCGTGGCCTGGCTGTACGTGCGCCTGCCCTCCTCCTTCCTGCCGAACGAGGACCAGGGCTATATCATCGCCAACGTCCAGTTGCCGCCGGGCGCCTCGCGCAACCGCGCCGAGGCCGTGCTGGCCGAAGTGGATGCCTACTTCCGCGCCCAGCCGGGCGTGGCGCGCACCATTGCAGTGGCGGGCTTCAGCTTCTCCGGCAACGGGCAGAACGCCGGCCTGGTGTTCGTGCCGCTGAAAGACTGGAAAGAACGCGGTCCCGACCAGTCGGCGGAAGCGATTGCCGGCCGCTCCTTCGGCGGCCTGGCGCATATCCAGGATGCGCAGGTGTTCGCACTGAGTCCGCCGCCGATCCGTGAGCTGGGGAACGCCACCGGCATCACGGCCCGCCTGCAAGACCGCGGCGGGCTTGGCCACGAAGCCTTGCTGGCGGCGCGCAACCAGCTGCTGGAGCTGGCGGGCAAGAGCAAGATCCTGACCGGCATGCGCCCGGAAGGACTGGAAGATGCGCCGCAACTGCAGGTCGACATCGATCGCGAGAAGGCCAACGCGCTGGGCGTGTCGTTCGCCGATATCACCGCCACGCTGGGCACCGCGTTCGGCTCGTCGTATGTGAACGACTTTGCCAGCAGCGGGCGCCAGCAGCGCGTGATCGTGCAGGCCGACCAGCAACGGCGCATGCAGCCGGAGGACATCCTGCGCCTCAACGTGCGCAGCAGCACCGGCACGATGGTGCCATTTGCCTCGTTCTCCAGCACCCGCTGGGTGACCGGCCCGATCCAGCTGGTACGCTACAACGGCTATCCTGCCTACCGCCTCAGCGCCGGCGCCGCACCGGGACACTCCACCGGCGAAGCCATGGAGGAGCTGTTGCGCCTGGCCGAGCAACTGCCGCCGGGCTTCGGCATCGAATGGACCGGCCAGTCAGCCGAGGAACGCCTGTCCGGCTCGCAGGCGCCGGCGCTGTTTGCGCTGTCGATGCTGGCCGCCTTCCTGGTGCTGGCTGCGCTGTACGAATCGGAATCGATCCCGGTCGCCGTGCTGCTGGTGGTGCCGCTGGGCGTGCTCGGCGCCCTGCTCGGCGCGCATATCCGCAGCCTGCCGAACGACGTGTACTTCAAGGTGGGCCTGATTGCGATCATCGGCCTGTCCGCCAAGAACGCGATCCTGATCATCGAGTTTGCCAAGGACCTGCAGGCGCAGGGCAAGGGCCTGATCGAGGCGACACTGGAGGCAGTGCACCTGCGCTTCCGCCCGATCATCATGACCTCCCTGGCCTTCATCCTCGGCGTGCTGCCGCTGGTGATTGCCTCCGGCGCCGGTTCGGCTTCACAGCGCGCCATCGGTACCGGCGTGATGGGCGGCATGATCACTGCCACCGTGCTGGCGGTGTTCCTGGTGCCTGTGTTCTTTGTGGTCGTGCGCCGCATCTTCAAGGGCAGCGAACGCCAGCGCCGCCTTGCCGCGCATGAACTGGATCTTCCGGAGTCGAAGCAATGATGAAGCCCATCCCTTCCGCCCAACCGGCCTTCCGCGCGCTTGCCGCTGCCCTGCTACTGGCTGGCGCCGTGTCCGGCTGCTCGATGGCCCCAACCTACCAGCGTCCAGCGGCACCGGTCGCTGACGCTTTCCCCGCCGTGCCGCCTGCCGCGGGCGCTGCCGGCAGCGAAGCATCCACCGGCGCAACGCAATCCGCCGTCGAAACCGGCTGGCGCAGCTTCTTCCCTGATGGCCGCCTTCAGCAATTGATCGCGGCAGCCCTGGAGAACAACCGCGACCTGCGCATCGCCGCCCTGCGCATCGAAGAAGCGCGCGGCGCTTACCGAATCCAGCGCGCCGACCGCCTTCCGACGCTGAACGCCACGCTCAGCGAATCGCGTGGCCGTACGCCCGGCTTCGCCAACGCCAGCGGCCAGCCCCAGATCGGCGAACGCTATGACGCCGGTCTCGGCATCTCCGCCTTCGAACTGGACTTCTTCGGGCGCGTCAAAAGCCTGAGCGATTCCGCTCTCGCCACCTACCTGGCCACCGAAGAAGCCAAACAGGCCGCCCAAATCAGCCTGGTCGCCGAAGTGGCCAAAGCCTACTACACCGAGCGCGCCTTCGCCCAACAGCAAGCGCTGGCCGAAAGCACCTACGACGCCCGCAAGCGCACCTTCGACCTGACGAAGCAGCGTGTGGAAGGCGGCGCTTCGTCGCGTCTCGACCTGCGCTCCAACGAGCAGCAGATGGAAACCGCGCGCGCCTCGGCCCTGGCCCTGGCCCGCCAGCGCGCGCAAGCGGCCAACGCGCTGGCACTGCTGGTCGGTCGGGCACTGCCAGGCGGCAGTGGGCAAGGCAGTGCACAAGGCAGCGCGGCGCCGATGCCGGCCACGCTGGAGGCGATGAGCGACGCAGAGGCCGACGCCATGTCTAGCCTCACTGCGGGCTTGCCTTCCGACCTGCTCGCCAACCGCCCCGACATCCGCGCCGCCGAGCAGCGCCTGAAGGCCGCCAACGCCAACATTGGCGCCGCCCGCGCCGCCTTCTTTCCACGCATCTCGCTGACCACTTCGATCGGCAGCGCCAGCCGCGATTTCAGCGGCCTGTTCGACAGCGGCAGCAATACGTGGAGCTTCGCCCCGCAGCTGGTGCTGCCGATCTTCGACACCGGCCGCAACCTGGCCAACCTCGACGTCAGCCACGCCCGCAAGAATATCGCCGTCGCCGATTACGAGAAGACCATCCAGCAAGCCTTCCGCGAAGTCGCCGACGCCCTGGCCGCCCGCACCTACCTCGGCGAGCAGGTCGCTGCCCAGCGCGCGGTGCAGGACGCCCAGGCCGAACGCCTGCGTCTATTACAATTACGCTTTGAAAACGGGGTCGCCAGCTCGCTCGACGTGCTGGACGCCCAACGCGAATTGTTCACCGCGGAGCAGGCCCTGGTCCAGGCACGCCTGCTGCGCACAAGCAGCGCCATCGACTTGTACCGGGCGCTTGGAGGAGGCTTGAAGTAGTGGATTCACCGATCAGTATCCGTCTTGGCCAGCGCGCCCGCCAGCGCATCGAGCGCGAAGGCTTGCAGGCCGCCGACATCGCCATCATCCCCGCCGCCGCGGGCGGCCCAAAAGGCCTGATCCTGAACGGCATCGACCAGTGGATGTTCGGCGAATGGCTGAAACAGGCGCCGCGCCAGCGCCGCCTGATCGGCGCCTCGATCGGCGCCTGGCGCATGGCAGCCGGCGCCTTCCACGACCCGGTGGCCGCGCACAAGCGACTGGCCCACCACTACACCCACCAGACCTACCCGGACAAGGTAGATGCCGCCTATGTCAGCCGCGTCATCCGCAGCCTGCTCGATAGCGTGCTTGATGGCCGCGGCGGGGAAATGCTCACCAATCCCGACTACCTGCTGTCGGTGATCACGGTACGCGGCATCGGCCCGCTGGCCCGCACGCGCGGGGTCCGCTGGCGCGAAATGGCAGGCTTCCTGCGTGCTGCTGCCGGCAATGCGCTCTCACGCAGCCGCCTGGCCGGCGCGATGGAACGGGTGGTCTTCCACGATACCCGCGACGATGCAACCTGGCTGCGCGCCAGCTTCGACGCTTTCGCCTCGCATTACGTCGGCCTGTCGGAACAGAACCTGCGTTCCGCCCTGCTGGCCTCCGGCTCGATCCCGCTGGTTCTGCAGGCGGTCAGCGACATTCAAGGCGCACCGCCGGGCGACTATTGGGACGGCGGCCTGATCGACTACCACCTGCACCTGCCCTACCAGCGCGACCAGGGCCTGGTGCTGTACCCGCACTTCACCGACCACATCGTGCCGGGCTGGCTCGATAAATCGATGCCCTGGCGCCGCGCCCGCGATAGCGCGCTTGAGAATGTGATCCTGGTCTCGCCGTCGCCATCCTTCGTGGCGCGCCTGCCCAACCGCAAACTGCCCGACCGCACGGACTTCAAGCACTACGGCCAGGACCATGCCGCCCGTATCCGCGACTGGACCTACGCCATCGGCGAAAGCCAGCGCATGGCCGACGCGCTGGCGCAGTGGGCTGAGAAGCCCGACCTGCGTTTAGCCCAGCAGTTCTAATCCTCTGCTTCCTGTTGCAGCCTTGCAACGGGATATCTACCACGCAACTATTAGGTGCATACTAGTGCCCTAACCTACTGGAGGTTTGTATGCAATTCCTGTCCCAGCTCCGCATCGGGCCCCGCCTCGCGGCGGGCTTCGGCATCGTCCTGCTGCTGTCGGCCATCGGCACCAGCTATGCCCTGTACCACTCCAACGATACCGCCAACGCCACGCGTGCCATGATGGAGCGCCCGCTGGCCAAGGAGCGCATCGTATCGGACTGGTATGTGCTGATCTATTCGGCCATCGCGCGCACGCAATTGATCGCGCGCAGCAGCGATGCCGAACTGTCGACCACCTTCGCTACCGTGATTGCCGACAGCGCCAAGCGCGGCGCCGAGCTGCTGAAGTCCGTCGAAGGCCTGCTGGAGACGGACGATGAACGCAAGATCTACCAGGACGCGGTCGCCATCCGCAACAAATACCAGGACGCGAAGAACCAGGTGATGAACGCCAAGAAGGCCGGCGATGCGGCAGAGGGCGAACGCCTGTACCGCGAAGTCTTCGAGCCTGCCGCCAAGGCCTACCAGGAAAAGGTCAATGAACTGCTGGCGCAGCAACGCAAGTCCATCGACGCCACGGCCGCCAGGATCAACGAAGCCAACGCCCGCAGCACTCGCCTGATGCTAACCCTCGGCATCTTGCTGCTGGCCTTTGGCGCCTGGGCCGCCTGGGTCATCTCGCGCAGCATCACCGTGCCGCTGAACTCCGCCCTCGGCATCGCCAACACCGTGGCCGAAGGTGACTTGACCACGCACTTCGAAGAGCAGACTGCACGCGATGAAATCGGCGACCTGATGAAAGCCCTGCGCGGCATGAACGACGCGCTGCGCCGCGTGGTGAGCCAGGTGCAGACCGGCACCACTGCCATCGCCACCGCCTCCAGCGAAATCGCCGAAGGCAACCTTGACCTCTCCTCGCGCACCGAACAGCAAGCCAGCTCGCTGGAAGAAACGGCGTCCTCGATGGAAGAATTGACCTCCACCGTGCGCCAGAATGCCGACAACGCCAACCAGGCCAACCAGCTGGCGCAGGCCGCTTCCGACGTCGCAGCACGCGGCGGCGAGATCGTCGGCCAGGTGGTGGAAACCATGGGCTCCATCGACGCCTCCTCGCGCAAGATTGTCGACATCATCGGCACTATCGACGGCATCGCCTTCCAGACCAATATCCTGGCGCTGAATGCCGCCGTGGAAGCGGCACGCGCCGGGGAGCAAGGCCGCGGCTTCGCGGTCGTCGCGTCCGAAGTCCGCAACCTGGCACAACGCTCAGCCGCTGCAGCCAAAGAAATCAAGGAGCTGATCGACAACTCCGTGGTGCAAGTGAATGCCGGCACCTCGCTGGTGCAGCAGGCCGGTACCACCATGGGCGAAGTGGTGACCAGCGTCCGCCGTGTGACCGACATCATGGGCGAGATCACCTCGGCCAGCCGCGAGCAAAGCGTCGGCATCGATGAAGTGAACCAGGCCATCGGCCAGATGGACCAGGTGACGCAGCAGAACGCCGCCCTGGTGGAAGAAGCCGCCGCCGCTGCCGCCAGCATGCAGGAACAGGCCGCCCAGCTCGCGCAAGTCGCCGCCTCCTTCCGCCTCGGAACGGAAGCAGTGGCGCGCTGGAGCGCCCAGCCCCGCCGTGTCGCAGGCGACAGCAGCGTTGTCGCGGTAGAAGCTGCGCCTGCAAAACGATTGGTGGCGCCGGATGCCCGCACCAAGCCGCGTGCCGCGGCGCGTGCGACGACTGACGACTCGGCGCCCGCGGATCGCAGCAGCGAGCGCCGCACGAAAACCGAACGGCGTGCCCCCGTCGCGAGCAATGACGAATGGGAAGAATTCTGAGCGGCGCCCCGTTCAGCCAGCCCTGCTAAATAGTCGCGAAAACAGACTGTTCTTGCGCGTAATACCGACTTCGCCTGATGCCGGGCTTGCCCTTTGCACCAGGCGGTCATCATAAGGCCAAAGGTCGTCGTGTGGCTTTCCGCACCTGACAAAGCAGCGATGCGTCACGAGTTCAACCCGCTCACCATGGGTCAGGCCGGACTCGTCATCATCATCATCATCATCGCTCGCCAGGTCTTTCTTGCCATCGACATTGAAATAGAAAGTATCGCCTACGACAAAATCACGGCGAAATTCCGTCCGCCATTGCGAGTTGCGCCCCCAACCATGTGATAAGTCCTGGTGGGGCCGATTGCTCCGCAAGTACGTCCAGTACAGTGTCGACGCATCCGCGATTCCCGCGACAAGCAACTGGGCTCCGGCAGAGACGCGGACACCAGCCCTGGAAACCATCATGTTCCCGAGCATGACACACGGCCATTCGAATTCCACGATGGCGACGGGACTGAATGGCGAGGCGGCGCGCTCGACCCGTACCACCTCATGGTAGAAGGGCGAAAATTGCTGCGGCTTGAGCACAGTCATGCCGAGTGCTTCAGCGAATGCAGCATACTCTTCGAGGGAAATCGGAACCTCCTCCCGCAGCAAGAGATCAAGCCCCCTGGCGAGCGCATACAAGGTCCACGATTCCTCAACCTCGATTGGTGGAACGGGATTGCCCTCGCGCTGCCCAAGCAATAGCAGCCACTCCCGCGCGTCGTTATGCTCGCTTAACCACGGTTCCAGTACCTCCGCAAAAACGGCATGCCCCTGGTAATTCGACAAGGCATGAAACAGCCGGTGGAAGGCATTCCAGGCATCCATCTCAAAGGAACATCTGCTGCAGGTCGTTGAGGAAGCGCTGGCCCAATTCGGTCGGCTTGATCAGCATGTGGTCGCGGTACAGCAGGCCTTTGGCTTCGGCCGCATTCAATTGCTTCTCGATGGTGTTCAACGCCACGCCGGTGCGTTCGGCGAACAGGTTCGGCTCGAAGCCGCCTTGCAGGCGCAGGGCGTTCAGCATGAACTCGAAGCCCATTTCGTCGCGCGACAGCTCGCGTTCTTCCTGCACCGGATTGCCGGCGGCTACGGCATCGATATACGACTTGGGCTGCTTGTAGCGCGCCTGGCGCAGCACACGATGCGGGAAGGACAGCTTGGAGTGGGCGCCGGCGCCGATGCCGAGGTAGTCGCCGAACTGCCAGTAATTCAGGTTGTGGCGTGCCTGGTGGCCCGGCTGGGCGTAGGCCGACACTTCGTAGTGGCCATAGCCGTTCGCGGTGGTCAGATCGGCGATCATGTCCTGCATGTCGGCGCTCAGGTCGTCGTCCGGCAGTTGCGGAGGATATTTGGCGAACAGCGTGTTCGGTTCCATCGTCAGGTGGTACAGCGAGAGGTGCGGCGGCTTGAAGCCGATTGCGGTCTCGATATCCTGCCGTGCCTGCTCCAGCGTCTGGTTCGGCAGCGCGTACATCAGGTCCAGGTTGAAGTTGTCGAAGTTCGCCAGTGCGATTTCCACTGCGCGCTTTGCTTCGCCGTCATCGTGGATGCGGCCCAGCGCCTTCAGGTGTTCGCTGTTGAAGCTCTGGATGCCGATCGACAGCCGATTGACGCCGCTGTCGCGGTAGGAGCGGAATTTCTCCGCCTCGAAGGTGCCGGGATTGGCCTCCATCGTGATCTCGCAGGCGCCATCCAGCGGCAACAGGCTGCGCAGGTCCGACATCAGGCGGTCCATGCCGGCTGCGGACATCAGGCTCGGCGTGCCGCCGCCGATGAAGATGGTGTAAATCTTGCGCCCCCAGATCAGGGGCAGCGACATTTCCAGGTCGCGCCGCAGCGCATCCAGGTATTCCTTCTCGGGTACCTCGCCCTTCGCCTCGTGCGAATTGAAGTCGCAATAAGGGCACTTGCGCACGCACCACGGCCAGTGGATGTAGAGCGACAATGGCGGCAAGGCTTGCAGGTTCAGGGCGCCCGGGCGCAAATAGGTTGCAGCGACGCCGGCGGCGCTGTCGATGGTGCGGCTTGGTACGGCATTGCCGACCGGCTTAATCGGAATCATTTCTTCAGCTTCTCTACCAACGCACGCAGGGCCTGGCCGCGGTGGGACAGGCGGTTCTTCTCTTCCGGGGCCAGCTCGGCGACATGCTTGCCCAGCGACGGGATCAGGAAGTAAGGATCGTAGCCAAAGCCGCCTTCGCCGCGCGCTTCGGCCGAAATCACGCCCTCCCAACGGCCATCGGCGATCACGGGCTGCGGGTCGTCGGCATGGCGAACGAACACCAGCACACAGTAATAGTAGGCCGATTTGTCGGCATGTGCAGCCAGGTCGGCGATCAGCTTGTCGCTGTTGCGCGCATCGGACTTCGGTTCGCCGGCGTAGCGCGCCGAATATACGCCGGGCGCACCGCCCAGCGCATTGACGCACACGCCAGAATCGTCGGCCAGGGCCGGTAAGCCGGTCAGGCGAGACGCATGACGTGCCTTGGCCAGTGCATTTTCGACAAAAGTGTGGAAAGGCTCTTCCGCCTCCGGGACGTTGAATTCGCCTTGCGGATGAGCGGAAAGCCCGATGGTCGAGAGCAGCTCGTTGAATTCCTTGAGCTTGCCCTTATTGTTCGATGCGAGAACGATGCGCTGTGTCATGAATGTCGGCTCTTTTAAGGGAGCCGACATTTTAAACCACTTGCAGCACCAGCTTGCCCTGGTTGGCGCCCGTGAACAGCTTGGCAAAAGTCTCGGGGAAGGTGTCCAGGCCCTGCACCACGTGCTCGCGGGTCTTCAGCGTGCCGGCCTGGATCCAGCCGCCCATGGTGGTGATGGCTTCCATGGCACGGGGATAGTAGTCGGCCACCATCACGCCGCGCATGGTGGCGCGCTTGACCAGCAACTGCAGGTAGTTCGACGGGCCGGACACCGCTTCGGTACTGTTGTACTGCGAGATCGCGCCGCAGATCACCACGTGGGCGCCGTGCGCCAAGTTGGCCAGTGCGGCGTCCAGGATGGCGCCGCCGACGTTGTCGAAGAAGACGTCGATGCCCTTCGGCGCATGCTGGCGCAATGCGGCCGCCACATCTTCCGACTTGTAATCGATAGCGGCGTCGAAGCCCAGTTCTTCGACCAGGTAGCGCACCTTGTCCGCGCCGCCGGCAATGCCGACCACGCGCGCACCTTTGATTCTGGCGATCTGGCCTACCAGGGCACCCACTGCACCAGCGGCGCCGGATACTACTACGGTATCGCCTTCCTTCGGCTGGCCCACGTCCAGCAGGCCAAAATAGGCGGTCAGCCCCGGCATGCCCAGCGCGCCGAGGAACAGCGGCAGCGGCGCCAGCGCTGGATTGACCTTGCTCAGGCCAACACCATTGTGAATAGCGTATTCCTGCACGCCCAGCAGGCCGCTCACATGCTCGCCCGCCGCAAAACCGGGATTGCGCGATTCGACCACGCGGCCGACAGCGATGGCCCGCATGACCTCACCCAGGGCCACTGGCGGCATATACGACTCGGTGGAGGCGTTCATCCAGCCGCGCATGGCCGGGTCGAGCGAAATGTGCGACACGTAGATCAGGACTTCTCCCTCTTCCAGCGCCCGCAGCGGCACTGTGACGAAGTCGAAATCGGAACGCTGGACGGCGCCGTTTGGGCGGCGGGCCAGCAGGAATTGACGGTTACTGGTCATGTTGCTTCCAAAAGAGTATTGAATGCTGCCAGTGTACGGAGCCGAGGCTTGCTTGATAAGTCAACGATCAGGCATTACATTGTTGACCATGGAGGAACAATGAACCCGCAACGCCTTGCCATTTTCACCACCATCATCCAGGCCGGCAGCATCAGTGCCGCCGCGCTCAAGCTGGGCTGCGGCAAGTCCGTCGTCTCGCGCCAGCTCGCGCAACTCGAAAATGACCTCGGCGCGCGCCTGATCCAGCGCTCAACGCGCCAGCTCGCGCTGACGGAAGTGGGCCAGCTGGTGCTGGAGGAAGCCCGCCAGATCGAGCGCTCGCTGGACAAGATCGCTCACCTCGCCGACAGCTACCAGCAGCAGGTGCGGGGCCTGCTGCGCGTGTCCTGCTCCCTGGCCGGACGCCGCGTGCTGGTGCCCTTGCTGGCCGAATTTACCGCGCTGTACCCACAGGTGAAGGTGGCGCTGCAACTTGACGATGCGATGGTGGACCTGATTGCGCAGCAGGTCGACGTGGCGATCCGTACCTCGGCGCTGGTCGATTCGACGCTGGTGGCGCGCAAGCTGGCCGAGAGCGCCAACGTGGTGTGCGCCGCCCCGTCCTATCTGGCCAGGTGTGGTACGCCGCGTACGCCGCAGGAACTGCAGCAGCATGCCTGCCTGCTGTACGCGGTGGGCGCCCGTGTGTATGACGAATGGAATTTCGGCGAGGCGGGCATCTTCCGCGTCGACGGGCCGCTGCAGATGAATGACGGCGGCGCGCTGGTCACGGCTGCGGCTGGCGGCGCGGGCATTATCAAAGTGCCTTTGGCCATCGTCGCTGACGAACTGGCCGGCGGGCAGTTGGTGCGCATCCTGGAAGATGTGGTGCTGCCGCCGGGGCCTGCTACCTATGCGGTTTATCCGGCGCGGGAGTTTCTTCCGCTGAAGACTGCGGCGTTTGTGGAATTCTTGCGGGAGCGTATGGGCCAAAACCGGTAAACCTGGGTCAGGCCCAAGGGTCTGCCCCTGTTACGCGGCGGCCGCATGGCGGGTCTGCATTACAGGCCGAGCGCCTGCTTCTGCAGCTTGACCAGGTCGCGGATGCCGCCTTCTGCCAGGTCCAGCAGACGGTTCATCGCCGCACGGTCGAAGGCCGCGCCTTCTGCCGTGCCCTGCACTTCGACGAAGGCGCCGGCATCGGTCATGATCACGTTCATGTCGGTGTCGCAGTCCGAATCTTCCAGATAGTCCAGGTCCAGCACAGGAACGCCCTGGTACACGCCAACCGAAATCGCTGCGACGAAATGCTTGACCGGGATGGTTTCGATCATGCCCCGTGCCTTCAGTTTGGAGAAGGCGTCATAGGCCGCCACCATCGCGCCGGTGATCGAAGCGGTACGGGTGCCGCCGTCAGCCTGGATCACGTCGCAGTCCAGTTGCAAGGTGCGCTCGCCAAACGCTTCCAGGTCAAAGGCAGCGCGCAGCGAACGGCCGATCAGGCGCTGGATCTCCTGGGTGCGGCCGCTTTGCTTGCCTTTTGCCGCCTCGCGGTCCATGCGTGAATGGGTGGAGCGCGGCAGCATGCCGTATTCCGCCGTCATCCAGCCCTGGCCCTTGCCCTTCAGGAAACCGGGCACGCGCTCTTCGATGCTGGCCGTGCAAATCACCTTGGTGTCGCCGCACTCGATCAGTACCGAACCTTCGGCGTGCTTGGTGTAGTCGCGGGTGATGCGGATATTGCGCAGCGCATCGACAGCGCGGCCGCTCGGGCGGTTCACAGTGGTCATGGAATTCCTATTTCAGTAACTGGGTAGATTTCTCGATGGCGCCGCGGATTTCCGCGATCGCCTTTTCAATTTCGTCATCGTCGAACACGTCGACTTCGGTCTTGGCGCCGTGGATGGTGGTGCTGACCACATCGTCCGGCAACTGCTCGGTCGAAATCACGGTCGAACCGCCGTGGGTGGTCGGCGTGCCATCGGCCACCAGCGCTCCCTGCCACATGATCGCCAGCGCCGTCACATTGTCGCTGGTATCGCCGGCACGGCGCAGCGCGGTGGCCAGCATGTCAGGCACCGCCCGCACCACGGTCTGGGTGGTCAGCATCTGCACCAGTTCTTCATCGGTGCACATCGACCACAGGCCATCGGAGCACAGCATCAGCGTATCGCCCGGCAGCAGGTTGGCGCGGCCGGAGATCTCGATGCGTGGCGCGCTGCCCGCGCCAAGGCAGGCATACAGCTTGTTGCGGTCCGGGTGGGTATTGCGTGCCGACGCCGGGATCAGGCCCTTCTCGATCATGTTCTCGACATGCGAGTGGTCGCGCGTGCGGCCGTGCACCTGGCCATTGCGCACCCAGTACAGGCGCGAATCGCCGCAATGCGCCCACACGGCGGTATTGTGCTGCACCAGGCAAGCCACAATGGTCGTGCGCGGCGACTCCGGCATGTTGTGGGTCATCGTGTAGGTGTGGATGTCGTTGTGCGCAGCCGCCAGCGCCTCTTCGAGGAAGCGCTCCGCCCCTTTCACGTAAGGCGTGGCCTGCTGCTGGAACATCTGGGAAATGGTGCGGGTGGCGATGGAGGCGGCGATTTCACCGCGGGCATGGCCTCCCATGCCGTCGGCCAGCACCAGCAACAGCGCGTCGCGCGTGAAGCTGTAGCCCATCCGGTCCTGATTGACCTTGCGCCCCCCGATATGCGTTTCCTGGTAAACGGCGAATTGCATGGCATGGGCTCCTTATTTCGGTGTGCGCGGGGCCGCGTGGCGGCCGAATCCGAGCTTGCCTGCCAGCTTGCCCAGCTTTTCCAATGCCCCCGGCGGAGGCGGCGGTTCTTTCGGTGCCGGCGCCTGCGCCAGCAGTTTTTGCAGTTCGAACAGGCTTTGCGGACGGGCCAGCGGATCGATGTCCAAAGTCCATCGTACCAGCTTCACCAGCTCCGGCGAATAGAGGATTTCCAGCTTCTGGAAATGCGGCTCCATCTTGTCTTCCTTGCGGCGCTGGTCTGCCGGCTGCGGCGGTTGGCCGAGCATGCAGGCAAACATCGAGGCGCCGATCGAATAGACGTCGGTCCACGGGCCCAGCGCCTCAGTCTTCGAATACAGCTCGGGCGGCGCGAAGCCGGGGGTGTACATCGGCATCAGCTTCGGGCTGTCGGTATTGACGGTCTGGCGCGCCGCGCCAAAGTCCAGCAGCATGGGCGTGCCGTCCGTGCGCAGGTAGATATTGGCCGGTTTCAGGTCCAGGTGCAGCAGCTTGTTGGTGTGCACCTCCCGCAAGCCTTTCAGCACCTGCGTGAAGATCTGGCGCACGAACGCCTCGCTGCAATTGCGGCCCTTGCTGCGCTGGCGCTGGATGTGGTCCTGCAGGGAATGGCCCGACTCGTAGGCCATTACCATATAGACAGTTTCGTTGGCACGGAAGAAATTCAACACCCTTACAACATTTGGATGCGAAATCTTTGCAAGTGCACGACCCTCTTCAAAAAAGCACTTCAGCCCGATCCTGAAGACCGGCAAGTTTGCTTTTGTAACCACAGGCACCATCTCGCCCTCTTGACGCAATGCAAGGCTGCTTGGTAAATATTCTTTAATTGCTACTGCATTACCTTCGGCGTCGTAGGCCAGGTACACAATACTGAACCCGCCTGACGCAATTTTCTTTACAATGCGGTATCCAGCAATTTCCAGACCATCCGGTAATGGAGCGTTGTTCTGAGCTGCCATAAGTTTCCTCGCTTCAACTAAACCGGATTGTGTGGGACAAAGCAATATATTGTAAAGACAAAGACAAAATCGGGGATATCCTTTGAGCATTTCCAGCATGACTGGCTACGCAGTGGCCACCAGCGAAAGCGCGGCGGGCACGCTGACAATTGAGATCAAGAGCGTCAATTCCCGCTTCCTTGACCTTCAATTCCGAATCAACGACGATCTCCGCGCGCTCGAACCCGATTTGCGATCTGCCATCATGGGCGCCATCACCCGCGGCAAAGTGGAGCTGCGACTGAGCTTCGGCCGCAAGGCAGTAGCAGCAGGCACCCAGGCCCTGAATGTAGCCCTGCTCAACGAACTGGCGCGCCTGCAAGGCGAAGTCAGCCAGCATTTCAGCGGCGCGACACAGATGAGTGTTGCTGAACTACTTCGCTGGCCAGGGGTTGTCGAAGAAGCACAAATCGGCCAGGAGTCGCTTCAGGCCGATGTTTCCGCCCTGATGACCCGGACCCTGGAAGCCTTTGTCCAGAGCCGCCAGCGCGAAGGCGCGGCGCTGGAAGCGATGCTGGTTTCGCGCATCGAAGCGATGGAAGCCATCGTTAAACGAATTACCCCACTAATTCCTCAGGTAGTTGCACAATTCCAACAAAAAGCCGTGGAGCGCATGCAAGAGGCGCTCGGTTTGGCCTGCCAGGGATCGAACACCGCCATGTCGCGCCAGGACGCGATGGAGCGCATCCGCCAGGAAGTGATCCTGTACGGCATCCGCATCGACGTGGCCGAAGAGCTGGGCCGCCTGTCGGCCCACCTGGGCGAAACCCGCCACATCCTGAAAAAAGGCGGCCAGGTCGGCAAGCGCCTGGATTTCATGATGCAGGAGCTGAACCGCGAAGCGAATACCCTCGGCGCCAAAGCCTCGGTCAAGGAACTGGCCGACGCCTCGATGGAACTCAAGCTGCTGATCGAGCAGATGCGCGAACAGGTCCAGAACCTAGAATAAAGAAAGTCGGGGTCAGGTCTGGCAATCCGCCACATTTTTCGCATGGCGAAAAATGTGGCGGATTGCCAGACCTGACCCCGACTTTTATCTTGTGAGGCGGTACAGCAGTATCGCCGTCCGAATCGCTCCCTGCTCGATCGAGCGCACTTCCAGGTCTTCTCCCGGCGCGTGGGCGCCTTTGCCGGTGGCGCCGAGCCCATCCAGGCTGTCGACGTAGGGTGCGACGAATTGCACGTCGCCTGCGCCACGCAGGCCGGGTGGCAGCGCGGCGATCGGCCCCTGGCCGGCATCGGCGCTGGCTTTGGAATACATCTCCAGCACTTTCAGGTTGCCTTCGGTTGGCGCCATGGGTGGGTAGCCGTCTTCGAAGCGGATCTCGGCGCTGGTGCCGGGCAAACTCTGCGCGACGATTGCGCGCATGCGGGAGCGTGCCTGCTCGCCCTGTTCCGGCGTCAGGAAGCGCAGGTCGCCTTTCACGATCGCGCTATTGGCGATGACATTCGATTTGCCGAAAGCCGTGCCTTTGGCTGCGGCGCCGTCATAAGTGACTTCGGTTCCACCCAGGATCAGGCCGGGGTTGTAAGTCAGGTTCGGTTCCTTCAATTGCTGGCGGAAGGCGTCCAGGATGCGTGCCGTTTCGTACACGGCGCCATACCCGGCATTGGCGTTGAAGATGCCGGAAGAGTGGCCTTGCTTTCCCTTCACTTCCAGCCGCCAGGACGTCGAAGAGCGGCGGCCGATGGTGCCGGTGGCCTTGCCGTTTTCGTCGAGCACCGTCGCCTCAAACGCCAGCGCGACGTCGCTGCGCTTGGCCAGGTTGACCATGTCGCGCCGCGAGATTTCTTTCGGGTCTCCCGCGTTTTCTTCGTCGCCGGTGAACATCACGCTGATGGTGGTATTGTCCAGCGCGCCCGCCGCATGCAGCGCGCGCAGCGCTTCGATGATGATGACATCTCCGCCTTTCATGTCGTTGACACCCTGGCCAGTGGCCCGGTCGCCCTGGCGCTCCCATTTCTGCATCGGTGTATTCGCTTCAAACACCGTGTCAAGGTGGCCGATCATCAGCACTCGCTTGCCTTGCTTGCCTTCGCGCGTGGCGACCAGGTGGCCGGCGCGCTGCATCGCTTGCGGCATGTCGACCCACTGCGTCTTGAATCCCAGCTTGTCCAGTTCAGCCTGGAAGACCTTGCCGACTTCGCGCACGCCTTTGTGATTCATGGTGCCGCTGTTGATGTTGACCGTCTTTTCCAGCAGCGCCAGCGCCTTGTCCGAATTGGCCTTGACCAGGCCGACGATGCGTTCTTCTTCAGGTGACAGCGATTGCGCGGCGGCGCCTCCCATCAATCCGGCGGCGAGCAGCGAAACGAACAGGCGGGATATTCGCATTTCTGGCATCCTCCTTGAAGTGTGTTCGAAACTCTACTACGGAAAATCGAAATGAACATCCGCGTTGGCATCGGCGGCTGGGACTACGCTCCCTGGCGAGAAACCTTCTACCCTCCCGAGGTGCCGCTCAAGCGCGCGCTGGAATATGCAAGCAGCGTGCTGACCAGCATCGAGATCAACGGCACCTTCTACCGCAACGCCAAGCCGGAGCACTTTGCCGGCTGGGCCGAGCGCACGCCGGACGATTTCGTGTTTGCGGTGAAGGCTTCGCGCTACGCCACCAACCGCAAGGTGCTGGGCGAGGCGGGAGAGTCGATCGAGCGCTTCATGGATAGCGGCCTGGCCGAGCTGGGCGACAAACTGGGTCCCATCCTGTGGCAACTGGCCGCCACCAAGCGCTTCGATCCGGACGACCTGGAGGCTTTTTTCAAGCTGCTGCCCAAGAAGCTGGGCAAGCGCAAACTGCAGCATGTGCTGGATGCGCGGCATGACAGCTTCATGTGCCCTGAGTACCTGACGCTGGCGCGCAAGCACAAGGTCGCAACGGTCATTACCGATTCGCCGAAGTACCCCAACTTCGCCGAAGTGACGGGCGACTTCGTCTACGCACGGCTGATGGATGCGCAAAGCGACATCACTACCGGCTACACCAAGCCCGCATTGAAGAAGTGGGCCGCACAGGCGCAGGAATGGGCCGAAGGCGGCAAGCGCGACGCCTTCGTCTACTTCATCAACGGCGCCAAAGAGCGCGCGCCGGCCGCCGCACAGGAATTATTGCGCGTGTTGGGCGCGAAGCGTTAACGTCCAAGGCCATCGAACCACTCCAGCGTGCGCGCCCACAAAGGCTCGGCGTGCTGGCGGAAGTAGCCCATGTGCCCCAGTTTGCCCAGCCCTGCGGCGGCCGGGTCGATATCCACGCCATGCCACGGCGCGTTGCGGTAGCCGGACATCAGCGCATCGCGCGACCGCGGCGGCGCCCACAAGTCGTCGGTAGCATTCAGCGCCAGGATCGGCGTGCGCACCTTGGCGAAACCGTCCGCAATTTCCGGCACTTTGGGGTCATCGAGGAAGTAGCGCGGGAATTTGCACCAGTGCTTCCACTGGCGATACACGCCCATCGGCAAATCCTCGCCCATGCCAAGCTTGCTCCAGGCCAGGCGCCCTTTCCAGCGCGTGACAATCGGGCCAACCACATGCCACATGGCCAGTACGCGCAAACGCTCCA
The DNA here is from genome assembly GCF_049913245.1 of Pseudoduganella sp. R-32. NCBI lineage: Bacteria > Pseudomonadati > Pseudomonadota > Betaproteobacteria > Burkholderiales > Oxalobacteraceae > Pseudoduganella > Pseudoduganella sp. R-32. Next base: position 5,511,843 of record NZ_CP183987.1, read on the forward strand.
GCCGCGGCATCCACCCATGCCAGCCGGCGCCGACACCGAACAGGTAGACGCCGGCGATCTTCTCATGGTTCGGCACCAGTCCCAGTGCGTGGCCGCCATAGGAATGCCCCACCATGTACAGCGGCGTGCTGTCGGAAGGCGCGAAGTATTCGATCACCGCGTTCAGGTCCAGCCGCGCCCAGTCGAGAAAGCTGGCCTCGAAGCCGCGCAGGGTTTTCGGCGCCGAACCGCCCACGCCGCGGTAGTCGAAAGTCAGCACGGTGTAGCCCTGCCCCGCCGCGAATTCGGCAAAGCGACGGTAGAAGCCTTGCGGCACGCCAGTGGCGCCGGCCACCAGCAGGCGAGCTTTCTCCGGGCCGCGGGCGCGATAGCACATCGCGGACAGCGGATAGCCGTCGACTGCGCGCAGTTCCAGTTTTTCCGCCAGGAGCAAGGCGGCGGCAGGCATATGGCTCATGTTTTTTTCTCCACTTTCAGCATTGGCATCAGAGCGTCCATGGTCTGCACCATCGGCGCGGTGTCGCCCGCCACGCGGGCTTGCAGCAGGCCGCCTTCGTAGGCGGCAAGGATCAGGGCGGCGATGCCCTCGGCACGGTGGCGTTCGTGGCCAGCCTGCACAAGGGCATCGGCCATGCGGCCACGCAGGTTGGCGAAGCCGGTTTTCAGCGCGTCGCGGATTTCGACGTCGTCTGCCGTGGACTCGAGCGCCACGGCGGCCAGCGGGCAGCCCAGTTCGAACTCGCTGTCGTCCAGGCCACGCAGCGCGCGCAGGATCCACGCTTGCAGCGCGGCCAGCACGTCGGGTTCGCGCTCCATGTAAGAGTCGAGCTTGTGGAGCAGGAAGCTGAAGGTGGCTTCGATGGCGGCCACGGCCAGTTGGTCTTTACCGCCGGGGAAATGGTGGTACATCACGCCTTTCGGCGCCTTGGCCGTGGCCAGGATCTCGCTCAGGCCTGCGCCGTGCAGGCCGCGATGCTGCAGCGTCGTGATCATGGCGTTGATCAGGCGCTCGCGGGTGGTCAGTTGGGTGTTCATGCGGTTTACTCTATAGACCGGTCGGTCCAGTGTCAAGAACTGCCTGCGCACCCGGTTTCAACTCTGCTTGCTCCTTGGTAAAATACCTCTTTGGGCGACAGCCCAGCTTTTGAGAATTGCAAATGAGCCAACATTTTTCCGGCAGCCTGTTCATGGTTGCTGCACCATCCGGCGCCGGTAAATCTACGCTGGTCAATGCCCTGCTGGCACAGGAACCGGCCATCAAGCTGTCGATCTCGACCACCACGCGCCAGCCGCGTCCGGGCGAGCAGCATGGCCGCGAGTACTTCTTCACCAGCGCCGAAGACTTCCGCAAGCGCGCTGCCGAAGGCGAGTTCCTGGAGTGGGCCGAAGTGCACGGCAATTACTACGGCACCTCGCGCATCTTCGTGGAAGAGCAAATGAAGGCCGGTACCGACATCCTGCTGGAGATCGATTGGCAGGGCGCGCGCCAGGTCAAGAAGCAGTTCCCGCAAGCGGCCGGCATCTTCATCCTGCCGCCATCGTTCGCGGCGCTGGAAGAACGCCTGCACAAACGCGGCCAGGATGAAGTCCACGTGATCAACCGCCGCCTGCTGGCGGCCGGCGGCGAAATCGCCCACGCGCCCGAGTTTGAGTATGTTATTATCAACGAAGAGTTCCCGGTCGCCTTGTCGGAGCTAAGCGCGATCGTCCGATCGGCCCGTTGCCGGTTTGCGCAACAAGCCGCCCGCAATGCCAGGTTGATGTCCGAACTGGGCATCCACGCCGACCACGCAGAATAATCACCGACGAATCAATACCGAATTTATCCAGGAGTTAAGCATGGCCCGTATCACTATTGAAGATTGCCTGAAGAATGTCCCTAACCGCTTCCAGCTGACCCTGGCAGCCACCTACCGCGCACGCCAGCTGCTGCAAGGCCACACCCCTAAGGTCGAAGCCAAGGACAAGCCAACCGTCGTCGCCCTGCGTGAAATCGCTGCAGGCAAAGTAGGCCTGGAAATGCTGAAAAAGGTCCCTATGTAAGCTGGGAACCTTCTTGTTCCCGATATGAACCTGACTTCCGCAGATCCCAACATCAGCGAACAGCCCGCACGGCGGGCACGGCGCCCGGCTAAGCAACAGCCGGGCGTTGACGTTTCTGCACCAACCGTTTCCACTTCTGCACTGGCGGCGCCTACCGTGGCCACTGGCGTCGCAACTATCACCCACCTGACCGAAAAGCTGTCCGAGTACATGGGCGAGGCCGACCTGAAAAAGGTCAAGGAAGCCTATCGCTTCTCGGACGAGATGCACCTGGGCCAGGTACGCAAGTCGGGCGAACCGTACATCTCGCACCCGATCGCGGTGGCCGAGATCTGCGCCGACTGGAAACTGGACGCGCAAGCCATCATGGCGGCGCTGCTGCACGATGTGATGGAAGACCAGGACGTCAAGAAGGACGAGCTGATCGAACGCTTTGGCGCGCCGGTGGCGCACCTGGTGGACGGCTTGTCCAAGCTGGAAAAAATCGAGTTCCAGAGCCAGATCGAAGCGCAGGCGGAAAACTTCCGCAAGATGCTGCTGGCCATGGCCTCGGACGTGCGCGTGATACTGATCAAGCTGGCCGACCGCCTGCACAATATGCGCACGCTGGAAGTGATGATCCCGGCCAAGAAGCGCCGCATCGCCGCCGAGACGATGGAAGTCTACGTGCCGATCGCGCACCGCCTTGGCCTGAACAACATCTACCGCGAACTGCAGGACCTGTCCTTCTCCCACCTGTACCCGGTGCGCTACCACGTGCTGGCCAAGGCCGTGAAAGCGGCACGCGGCAACCGGCGCGAAGTGGTGTCGAAGATCCTCGACGCGGTGAAGAACACGCTGTCCATGGCCGGCATCGAGGCCGAAGTCTATGGCCGCGAAAAGACCCTTTACGGCATCTACAAGAAGATGCGCTCCAAGCACCTGTCATTCTCGCAGGTGCTGGACGTGTACGGCTTCCGCGTGGTGGTCGACAGCTTCCCCAATTGCTATGTGGCGCTGGGCACCCTGCACTCGCTGTACAAGCCGATGCCGGGCAAGTTCAAGGACTATATCGCGATCCGCAAGCTGAACGGCTACCAGTCGCTGCACACCACCCTGATCGGCCCGTACGGCACGCCGGTGGAATTCCAGATCCGCACCCAGGAAATGCACCGCACCGCCGAATCGGGCGTGGCCGCGCACTGGCTGTACAAGAGCAACGACGCCAACATCTCGGACATGCAGCAGCGCACCCACGCCTGGCTGCAATCGCTGCTCGACATCCAGCAGCAGACCGGCGACTCGGCCGAATTCCTGGAGCACGTCAAGGTCGACCTGTTCCCCGATTCGGTCTATGTGTTCACGCCGAAGTCCAAGATCATCGCCCTGCCCCGCGGCGCTACGCCGATCGATTTCGCCTACTCGATCCACACCGGGATCGGCGACCACACGGTGTCGGTCAACATCAACGGCGAAGCCGCCCAGTTGCGCACCGAACTGCGCAACGGCGACATCGTCGAAATCGTTACCGACCCGAACTCCCGCCCAAGCCCGACCTGGCTGTCCTTCGTCCGCACCGGCAAGGCGCGCTCGGCGATCCGCCACCACCTGCGCACCATCAACCTGCCGGAATCGATCCGCCTCGGCCAGCAACTGCTGGCGCAGGCGCTGGATGCGATCAGCGTGCCGGGCGAGCTGCCGCCGCCGCTGATGGAACGCCTGCTGAACGAATCGTCGGCCAAGTCGATGGAAGAACTGTATGCCGACATCGGCATCGGCAAGCGCATGGCCGCGCTGGTGGCGCGCCACATCTTCGGCCTGCTGGGCGGAGAGTCGGCCAGCGCGCCGATCGAGCACACCAGCCCGAAAGAACTCGACCCGGTCACGATCTACGGCAGCGAAGGCGTGTCGGTGCAGCTTGCGCCATGCTGCCTGCCGATCCCGGGCGACCATATCGTCGGCCAGTTGCGCCGCGACCAGGGCCTGCAGGTGCACACCGGCGACTGCTCGGTGGCCAAGCGCTCGAAGCAGAAAGAGCCGGAGCGCTGGATCGCCGTCAAATGGGGCACCGAGATCAACCGCCGCTTCGACAGCCGCATCCGCCTGATCATCAACAATGAGAAGGGTATTTTGGCCCGGGTGGCCGCCGAAATCGGCGAAAGCGACGGCAACATCACCTTTGTCGGCATGGATGAAGACCGCGACCATGTGCTGCACCAGCTGCGCTTCACAATCCAGGTAAAAGACCGCGTCCACCTGGCAGCATTAATCCGCAACGTAAGAAAAGTGGCAGGCGTCAACCGCGTCACCCGCGAGCGCGCGTAGAAGGTGTCAGACCCTGCGGGTCTGACACCGGTTTACCGGTTTTAAAGCGGCATCCCCCAAAGTTGCAAACCGAATCCGCTCCAGGTCTTTTTCCGAAAATGGGGTATCAAAAAGCGCCCGATAAGCGCGCTGCCGCTCCAATGCATTCATCCCCAAGCCAAGATAAACCGAATGCTGGCACAGCAAATCATCCCTGACACCTTCTGCATTTGCCCGATAGCTCGACCACTTATAACCACCAGCAAACTCCACCATTCCAGCGCGAACTGGATTGAGTTCAATATAGCGCTGACACAAGAGCAAATATGCTTCGCTGTCGATTTGTGACGAGTGATATCGACCATCCCACATTGGACCTGTACCACCATGCCTGACGTGCCGCCAAAGTGCAGTGCGCTGCGCCAGCAACTTCATCATGTTCGCTTGCGCATTGCGTTCTCGCACTGTCACAAGTAAATGGAAATGGTTTGTCATCAACACATAGGCATGAACATCGCAGTGGGCTTTAAGACTATGTTCCTTGAGCAGGGAAAGGAAACCTCGCCGCTCGTCATCGTCATGAAAGCAACACTGGCCGTTGTTGCCACGCTGAACCAGATGGAGGCAGGTGCCTGGTGGGTAATTGCGCAGTGGGCGGGGCATTTTCACTCTCCTTTAAACCGGTAAACCGGTGTCTGACCCGCCGGGTCAGACACCGCCAGTTCAAAGGATAGCGATGTGGCGGGCGTGGGCTTTGTGCGGGCGCAATCAGCCTATTCGTAGCGCAGGGCTTCGATCGGGTCGAGCTTGGCGGCTTTGGCGGCGGGCAGCACGCCGAAGATCACGCCGACGCCGGCGGAGAACATCACCGACAACGCGACCGCCCACCAGGGCACGTATGCGCCGGGGAAGTCGGGAATCACGCTGGCGATCGCGTGGCCCAAGCCATAGCCGAGCAGGACGCCGATCGCGCCGCCCAGCATCGACAAGGTCACCGCTTCGATCAGGAACTGCATCAGGATGTCGCGGCTGCGCGCGCCGATTGCCTTGCAGATCCCGATCTCGCGCGTGCGTTCGCTGACCGACACCAGCATGATGTTCATGATCCCGATTCCGCCCACCAGCAGCGCGATGCCGACCACGCCGCCCATCACCAGCGTGACCGTGGTGGTCACCGTCTCAAAGCTCTTGAGGAACTGGTCGGAAGACTGGATCTCGAAATCGTCCTTCTGGTCCGCGTGCAGGCGATGCGCTTGCCGCATCACCGTGGCAATGCGCGCCTTGAGTTCTTCGGTGCGGCCAATGTCGCTGATCGACACCGTGATCGACATGCTCGGCTTGCGGGTGTTGCCGATGACGCTTTGACCGGTGCGGAACGGTACCAGCACCTGGTCGTCCTGCGACATGCCGAGGATTTCGCCCTTCTTCTCCAGCACCCCGACAATCTTGAACCACTCGCCCGAGAACTGGATGAACTCACCCAGCGGATTGTCGGGAAGGTGCAGCAGCTCGATCATCTTTTCGCCGATCACGCACACCCGCCTTGCGCTCGCATTATCGGACTCGCTGATGAAACGCCCCAGGCGGGGATAGCTGCCATTCACTTCCATGAAGGCCGCCGTCACGGCCAATTGCTGGCGGCTGGACGCAGTCTGGTTGCCGTAGCGGATTTCACTTCCGGGGAACATGAATGCCGGGCTCAATTCGCGGATGCCTTCCACGTGCCCGCGCAACTGTTCGACGTCTTCGAACTGCAGGTAATTGATCTTGCCCCGCATGACGTCCTTGAAGTCGTTCTTGGCATGCACCGTCAGCGCATTGCCGCCCAGGCCTTCGAACTGGCGCGTGATCGACTGCGACAAGCCCTGGATCAGCGAGATCACCGTAATCACCGACGCCACGCCGATGATGATGCCCAGCGAAGTCAGGAAGCTGCGCATGCGGTGCGCGCGGATGGCCGCCATCGCCGAGCGAAGCGCTTCGATAAAAATGTACATCGGCTAGCTTCCTGCCACGCGATGGTCGGACAGCACGCGCCCATCCTGCAGCCTCACGATGCGCTGGCATTGTTCCGCAATGTCAGGTTCGTGCGTCACCATCACGACCGTCTGGCCGTTCCGGTGCACGTCCTTGATCAAGGCCATGATTTCGCGCGTGGTGGCCGAATCCAGGTTGCCGGTCGGTTCATCGGCCAGCAGGATCGATGGCTTGCCCACCAGTGCCCGCGCGATCGCCACCCGCTGCCGCTGGCCGCCGGACAGCTCGTTGGGCCGGTGATGCATGCGCTCACCCAAGCCGACGTGCTCCAGCGCCTCGCGCGCCATGCGCTTGCGCTCCGATGGCGGAATGCCGCGGTAGATCAGCGGCTGCGCCACGTTATCCAGCGCAGTGTGGCGAGGCAGCAGGTGGAAGCTCTGGAAGATGAAGCCGATTTCCTCGTTGCGCACCTGGGCCAGGTCGTCGCTGGCCATGGTCGCCACATCTTTGCCGTTCAGGAAATAGGTGCCCGCGCTCGGCCGGTCCAGGCAGCCGACGATATTCATCATCGTCGATTTGCCGGAGCCCGAAGCGCCGATAAACGCCACCAGTTCGTTGCGCTCGATGTGCAGGTCCACACCCTGCAAGGCATGCACGGTCTGGTCGCCCATCTGGTATTGCTTGGTGATGCCGGTCAGCGTGATCACGGCTTGCTTCCATCGGCGACCTTGAGGGCCTTGGACTCCGCCGCCTTGGCCTTGACGGCAGTTCCTTCACGCAGGTCGCGCAAGGTGCGCGCCGGCCCCACTGCAACGGTCTCGCCGAGCGCCAGGCCCTTGGTGATCTCCTGGTTGCTGTCATCAGACAAGCCCAGTTCCACGGCGCGCTTCTTCGCCACGCCGTCGACAATCGCGTAGACATAATTACTGCGCTTGCCCTTGCCTTCCGAAGCCTCGGTCAGTTGCACGGCCTGCAGCGGAACCACCGGCCGCGGCGCGCCGTCGCCGGTCACGATCTCGGCACGGCAGGTCATGCCGGAGCGCAGCGCAAGCTGGTGCTGCGCCAGCTTGACCTTGACCACGTAGCTGCGGCCCTGGCTCGCAGCCTGGCCCAGGCCTTGGGGCTTCGGCGCCAGCGAGACCGATTCCACGCTGCCGCTCAGCGGACGGTCGGCATAGGCCGAGGGGAAGATGCGCGTCTTCAGTCCTGGCGCGACGTTGGCGATATCGCCTTCGTCCACGTTTACCTCCGCGATCATGGAGCTGACGTCGGCGATCGTCATCAGGCTGGAGCCGGCAATCCCCGTAGCGCTGGCCACGGCCGTTTCACCGGCCTTGATCGAAACGCTGGTGGCGGTACCCGAAATCGGCGCCCGCACCTCGGTCTTGGCCAGGCGCTCCTGCGCCAGCGCCAGCATCGCCATCGCTTGCTGACGGCTTTCACGCGCACTGCGCAGCGACACCACCGCCAGGTCCACCGCCAGCTTCGCATCATCGAGGCGCGACACATCGATGAACTTGGCAGCGGCAAGCTGGCGCGAGCGCTCCAGCTTGCGCTGCTGGTTTTCCAGGTCGATCTGGGCGCGGTCCACGCTGACGGCCGCGTTGCGCACCGCCGCTTCCTGCTGCGCCACATCGGCTTTGTAGGTGCTCGGATCGAGGCGCAGCACGACCTGCCCTTTTTCGATCTTGTCGCCCTCCTTCACCAGCACTTCCGACACCTTGCCGATCACTTCCGGCGACAGTTGCACCTCCTGGCGGAACACCAAGCTGCCGGACGCCAGCACCGCAGGATAAATCGCCTTGTTCTCGACCTTGGCCAGTTCGGCTTCGACCTTCGGCGGCGAGCCGCCGAACTTGACGGCGACAGGAATGCCGATGAAGGCCGCCACCACGGCCAATGCAATCAGTTTGCGTTTCATGCGCGCCTCAATTCTTGAACAGGATCCAGGCGGTCCAGCAGCCGTAGATCACGACATACGGCAGCGCCGCGATGATGGCGCAGGTCGTGGTGCTTTTACCGGTCCAGGTACGCAGGCCGATCGCAGCCAGCAAGACCACCCAGATATCGGTGAGCTTGAGTGCGCTGGCGATGCCCGCCCATGGCGTATGCGGCGCAGCGTGCACCAGCAGGAAGTTCAGCGACAGCATGTCCGCTTGTTCGAGCGCCAATTGGCCCTTGCTGGTGATGATCTGCAGCGCCATCAGCGGCACGCCGATCAGGCCTGGCAGCGAGGCCCATGCCGCCAGCGAGAAGCCGGACTTGAAGCTCAGGTCCATGCTGGCCAGTTTCCCCGCCAGCCAGTAATACAGTCCCAGCAGGCAGTAGATGAACAGGGTGCCCACGATGATGCCCGCCACGCCCATTCCCATCATCACGCCGCGCGTCATGGTTTTGCTGGCCGCCTCGCGCTGGTCGGCGGGCATGTCCGGCGGGAAGGTGTTCATCATCATCCAGTCCCAGTCGACGGTCTGGAAATACCAGACCAGGATGCCGATACTGCTCACGTAAAGCAGCAGCAGCGGCAACCACGCCCGCGGGCGCTCCTTCAGCGCCGCGAACGCCGCGGATGGATCATAGAAGACCTGCGTCAGTTGAGCGAAAGCCATGCGCACACCTTGCCATAAAAGTAATTAAAAATTTATTATAACAACTTGGCAAAGTTGCACTGATAATACTTTGGCGATGAATTGCTGCTGCAGGCCGCTATTGCGGTATCCCCGCCTTGCTCAGGCGTTCGGGGAGGGGTAGCTGACTTCCAGGATTTCCAGTTCTTCGGCGCCATTCGGCGTGTGCAGCAGCACTGTGTCGCCCTCGCGTGCTTTGGTCAGCGTGCGGGCGACCGGGCTGATCCAACTGACCTTGCCCTTCAGCGGATCGAATTCGTCGATGCCGACGATGGTGATGGTGTGCTCCTCGCCGTCGCGCCTGGCGTAGGTGACGGTGGCGCCGAAGAATACCTGGTCGTTGCCATGGTGGATGCTGGGATCGACTACTTCGGCCAGGTCCATGCGCTTGGTGAGGAAGCGAATGCGGCGGTCGATTTCGCGCAGGCGGCGCTTGCCATAAATGTAGTCGCCGTTTTCGGAACGGTCGCCGTTCGATGCGGCCCAGTGCACCACCTTCACCACCTCGGGACGCTCGACATCGATCAGCTGCAGCAGCTCATCCTTGATGCGCTGGTAGCCAGCCGGCGTAATGTAGTTCTTGGAGCCGGGAGGGATCGGCGGCGCACCTGGCGGCAGGTCGTCGTCATCGTCCTGCTCACCCTCTTTGACAAAAGCTTTGTTCATAACCGTTTTCTAATTATTTGGTGCAATAATGGCACTCACATGAAGCGATTGTACACACTCAGGCGGCGCCTGTTCGCCCCCCTCGTCTACTGCGCAGCCCTGTTCCTGATCTTCGAGGAATGGCTGTGGGATCTCGGGGCGCGCCTGATGGCGATACTGGCTCGCTTCCCGCCGTTGCGGGCATTGGAGCGCATCATCTGCAGCCTCGGCCCCGCTGCCGCCATGGCCGTGTTCCTGCTGCCGGCACTGATGCTGTTCCCGGTCAAGCTGCTGGCCCTGTTCGCCATGGCGCGGGGCCATGCCTTCATGGGCATCAGCGTATTCGTGCTGGCCAAGGTAGCTGGCGCCGCCGCCGTGGCGCGGCTGTATGCCCTGACCCGCCCGTCGCTGCTGCGCCTGCGCTGGTTCGCCTGGCTGCACGGCCGCTTCATGGAATTGAAAGAACGCTGGATCGCGCGCCTCAAAGCCACTGCCGCCTGGCGTGAATGCCGCGCCCTGGTCGACCATGTGCGCGAACGGCTGCGCCGCTGGCGCGCCGGCTGGCGCCGCGGCCGTTTCGCCGCCCGACCGATGCGCGTGCTGCGCCGCTTCAGCGCGTTCTGGCGCATGCGCCGCCGCTGACAATCCAACCACATATGCGTCCAGCCTTGCCGACCGCCCTCCACCATATCGCCGCCAACGCTCCCGGACTGGTCTACCAGTTCCGCCGCCATCCTGACGGCAGCGTGTCCTTCCCCTATTTGAGCGATGGCTGCCTGGCCCTGCTGGGCATCAACGCCGCCGAACTGCAGGCCGAACCTGAGCGTTTCCTGTCGCTGGTGCTGCCGGAAGACCGCCCCGCCTACCTGGAGTCGATGCAGTCCTCGGCCAATTCCCTGTGGAGCTGGAACTGGGAAGGCCGCATCTGGGTCGAGGCCTGGAAAGACGTCAAGTGGATCAACCTGCGCAGCACCCCGCATGCCCTGCCCGATGGCGGCGTGCAGTGGGAAGGCATCATGTCCAACATCACGGAGAGCAAGCAGGAGCAGCTCGAAGTGCGCGCCAGCCGCGCCCGGCTGGCCGAGCTGACCGCCCATATCGAACGGGTCAAGGAGCAGGAACGCGAACGCATCGCGCGCGAAATCCACGACGACCTGGGCGGCAACCTGACTGCCATCAAGATGGCCCTGGCCATGCTGGCCGCGCGCCTGCCGGAAGGCGATGACACCCTGCAGCAGAAGGCGGCCTACGTCGACTCCCTGGTCGACCGTACCATCGATGCCGTGCATCGCCTGACGCTCGACCTGCGCCCCTCGGTACTGGACTTCGGCCTGCTGCCGGCGCTGGAATGGCAGGTCAAGGAATTCGAAGCCCAGGCCGGCATCGCCTGCACCCTGCAGGCCAGCATGAAGGAACTCGAACTGGACCCCGAACAGGCGGCAGCCCTGTTCCGCATCGCACAGGAAGCGTTGACCAATATCGCCAAGCACGCGCAAGCGAGCGCGGTCACCGTCAAGCTGACGCGCAGCCGCGGCGTCCTGACCCTGAAGATCATCGACAATGGCCGCGGCATCCGCCCGTCCGACCGCGCCAAGCCCGACTCCTTCGGCCTGCGCGGCATGGCCGAGCGCGCGCGCGCGCTGGGCGGCACGCTCAACCTGGGTCATGCAGCCGGCGGCGGCACCGAAGTGGCGATCAAAATCCGCCTCCCGGCCCACGCGCCAGACGTTACAATGGGTCATGAGTGAAAAAGCCGTCATCAAAGTATTTATTGCCGACGACCATGCCATCGTGCGCGAGGGCCTGAAGCAGATCCTGGCTGAAACCAAGGACATCGTCGTCGCCGGCGAAGCGGAAAATGGCCTCGATGCCATCAAGCTGTTCCGCAAGTCCGGCTGCAATGTCCTGCTGCTCGATATCTCCCTGCCCGACCGCAACGGCATCGAAGTGCTGAAACAGGTCAAGAAAGACAAACCCGAGCTGGCCGTGCTGATGCTGTCCATGCATCGCGAAGACCAGTACGCCATCCGCTCCCTCAAGGCCGGCGCTGCCGGCTACCTCACCAAACAAAGTGCACCGAAAGAGTTAGTAAATGCAATCCGCCAGTGCGCAGCGGGGTTAAAATATGTTAGCCCGGCACTGGCCCAGGAATTGGCCAACCATGTCGGCGAGGACCATCAGGCTGCGCCGCACGAAACGCTGTCCGACCGCGAGTACCAGACCCTGACCATGATCGCCTCCGGCAAGACCGTAGGCACCATTGCCAAGGAGCTATCACTCTCGGTCAAGACCGTCAGCGAATACCGCTCCCGCCTGCTGGCCAAGATGAACCTGAAGAACAGCGCCGAACTCACGCACTACGCCATCAAGAACCAGCTGATCGATTAGAAAATGATGCCAAGAAGTAAGCACATTTTCTCCCGTTTATCATTGAATCATGCGACTGGACAGTGGCTTAAGATGCTGGTAATCGGTAAACCTTAATGAAGGCTGTACGTCAGATGTCTAGCAAACCCACCAATCCAGCCGCGGCGGACATGAATCCGGCTGATATCGCTCGCGAGGCATTCCGCCGCCTCGCTGTGCGCCGGATTGCCCCTACGCCAGACGCGTATCGCGACATCTACAATGAAATCGCCGGCATCGTGCCGGTGCCGCCGGCCCCGGTCGTGCAGGAGAGCCCGGCAGAAGCCATGCTGGTCCAGTTCGCCGCCCGCCTGACCGACCAGCCGGGCGACCTGGCCGACTTCGGCCGTCGTTTCAACCGTGCCGTCAAGGCGCGCGACTGGGATACCTACGCCCGCACCCTGGCTGCCCTGGCCGAACGGCCCCTGGTCAAGGTCGGCGCCGGCGGCCTGGTGCCTGAAGAAAACAACGAACAGGCGCGCCTGCTGCGCGAACTGCTGAGCCGCACCCTGACCTTTGCCGTCGCTTCCTTGCTGTCCGACAGCCCGAACCTGGTGGCCGAAGCCGAGTCGCTGGGTGCCGCCACCAAGGAAGCCCATACCGAGGCTGCACTGGCCGAGATCGGCAGCCGCCTCAAGGAGCTGTGTTACCAGATCGAGATCCGCAGCGGCGACACCGCCGAGCAGCAAGAACTGCTGCTGCGCCTGTTCCGTCTGCTGCTGGAAAACGTCAGCGAATTGCTGGATGACGACTCCTGGCTGCGCGGCCAGATCGACGCCGTGCAAAACCTGATTGCCGGCCCGATCGACCAGCGCGCGCTGGAAGAAGCCACGCGCAGCCTGAAAGACGTCATCTACAAGCAGAGCCAGCTCAAGCACTCGATCACCGACGTCAAGGCCACGGTCAAGAACATGATGATGACCTTCATCGACCGCCTTGGCGCTGTAGCGACCTCGACGGGCGACTTCCACGAAAAGATTGGTGGCTATTCCGACAAGATCCGCGCCGCCCGCGATATCGGCGAGCTGAACCAGATCCTTGACGACGTGCTGAAGGAAACCCGCCAGGTACAGAGCGAAGCCCTGAAGGCGCGCGACAATATGATGGTGGCGCGGCAGGAAGTGCAGGATGCCGAAGCGCGCATCCACGCGCTGGAAGCGAAGCTGCAGCACCTGAGCGAACTGGTGCGTGAAGACCAGTTGACCGGCTCGCTGAACCGGCGCGGCCTGGACGACGTGTTCGAACGCGAAACCGCGCGCGCCGACCGCCGCGGCACGCCCCTCTGCATCGCCGTGCTGGACCTGGACGATTTCAAGAAGCTCAACGACACCATGGGCCACATCGCCGGCGACAACGCACTCAAGCACCTGGTCAAGGTAGTCAAGGAGACCCTGCGCTCGATGGACGTGATCGCCCGCTTCGGCGGCGAGGAATTCCTGATCCTGCTGCCCGAGACGACCATCGAGGCGGCGGAAGCCACCATGACCCGCCTGCAGCGTGAACTGACCCGCCACTTCTTCATGCATGAAAACGAAAAGGTACTGATCACGTTCTCGGCCGGTGTCGCCCTGCGCCGCCCGCACGAGGGTCAGTCCGACCTGGTCAAGCGCGCCGACGAGGCCATGTACAAGGCCAAGAAGTCGGGCAAGAACCGCGTGGTGGTTGCTGAATAGCAGGCTCAGGGCCTGAGCGAAAGAGCCCGCCCATGGCGGGCTCTTTTCTATTTAGCGCACGCGCCGGGCCGCCAGGTTTCGTGCCAGCGCCAGCATCGCCAAGCCCAGCAGCGTGAGCATGCCGGCGCCTGGCGCCGGCACATCGGAGGCCGGATCCGTTGCGGCAGGGTCCGGGATCATCCAGGTGGTGAAGGCCAACGAGCGGTCGGTTCTCCGCATCGGGAAATCCGAAAAGTTGTTCTTTTCGTACAGCGGCCCCAAGCCATGCTGCACCATGAATGCGCTGCCACCACCGCCAACATCAAAGACGATGTCGTCACCTGCATTCACGTGCAGCTTAAAGCCTGTCAAATCGACCAGCGTCCCGTCCAGGCGAGACGTAAACGGTGCAGTCCAGCCATCGGTCTGCCAGCTGTCGCCGCCGCCAATCTTGATCTTGACGCTGGTCGTCTGCCAAGTGTAGCCGGGGGCCGTGAATATGCCCAATCCCGACAGGAGTCCGGTTTGGGTCGCGAAAAAATGCTGTTGGTAATGACTATGGATCGCATCGACCGCGGCGCCCGGCCAACTGACCGGGTTATTGACGTCGACGACGGGCAGGACGCCGGCGCACGCCTGGGTACAAGCCACGGCGCATAAGGCGGCAGCCAAACGTTGAGGGAGAATATGCATTGTGATTAACAAAGAGTTATCGGAATTGCATAGTACTCAATATATTTCCAAATGCAAACGTTAATTACCAAGCATAAACATCCCTATTTCTCCGCCCGCCGAACTTTTTTTGCGCGTGAAAAATATTTTTTTTCGGCCTAAAGTTCATGAAAAGCCCGCCGACTAAGCGGCACTCCGTAGGCAACTTGAGGGGTAAAACAGGGGGATTTGCCGGCTAAATCGCCCTAAAGGTTCCCGTGCGGCAACCGTTACCCAAAACAACAGCGGCTTGATCGTCACAAGAACAGCGTGGCGGGCCAAAGTGAATGAGCAAATTGCCCAATCAGTAGTACCGAATGGAGAAATACCATGGCTTCCGTAATTAACACCAACATCTCGTCCCTGAACTCGCAGCGCAACCTGAACGCATCCCAGAGCAGCCTGTCGACCTCCCTGCAACGTCTGTCCTCCGGCCTGCGTATTAACAGCGCTAAGGACGATGCGGCTGGCCTGGCAATTTCGGACCGTATGAATTCCCAGATTCGCGGCATGAACCAGGCAATGCGCAACGCCAACGACGGCGTTTCGCTGGCTCAAACCGCTGAAGGCGCGCTGGCTTCCTCCGGCGACATCCTGCAGCGTATCCGTGAACTGGCAGTGCAGTCCTCCAACGCAACCAACTCGGCTTCGGACCGTCAGGCGCTGCAGACTGAAGTTGGCGAACTGGCATCCGAACTGAACCGCGTTGCCCAGACCACCAACTTCAACGGCAAAAACCTGCTGGACGGCTCGATGGGCACCGCCACCTTCCAGGTCGGCGCTGACGCCAACCAGACCATCCAGGCTGTTGGCGCCAACTTCCTGACCAGCACCTACGGCGACAACCGTATCGAAGGCGCGCCTGCTGCCGTGACCGCTGCCAACACCTCGGCTGCCACCACCGCGACCATCAACGGTTCCCGCGGTTCGGCAACCATCACCACCTTGGCCGCTACCAGCACCGCCAAGTCGGTCGCTGCCAGCATCAACGCACAGACCGCCAACACCGGCGTCACTGCATCGGCCAAAACCGACGCTGCACTGACCCTGGGCGCTGAGTCCTACACCATGACCGTCGAAGGCGACAACGCTGGCTCCCCAGTGACCGTGTCCTTCACCATCGGTACCGGTGCCAACTCGGCCGACGACTATGCTTCGGCGATCAATGCCTTCAATGCACAATCGTCCAAGACCGGCGTGACTGCCCAGTACGACGAGACCAATAACAAGCTGAAACTGTCGCACTCGACCGGCTCCGACATCAAGCTGACCAACACCAAGACCGGTGGCAACACTGTCTTGAGCGCACAGAACTACAACGCCGCTGGCGCGCTGAACGGTGCAGCCAACGCGATGACTGCAGCAGCTGCTGTGTCGACCGTGATGGGCCGCGTGACCATGGACTCCGAGAGCTCGTTCTCGGTGACGGAAGCCGCTGCAACTGGCTTCAGCCTGGCTGGTGGTTCGACCCTGAAATCGGTGGCAACCCTGGACGTGACGACCTTCGACAACGCCCAGCTGGCAATCAAGATCGCTGACGCCGCCCTGGCTTCGGTGAACAGCCAGCGCGCATCGTTCGGCGCACTGCAGTCCCGCTTCTCCTCGACGATCTCGAACCTGAGCGCGACGACCGAGAACCTGTCTGCATCGCGCAGCCGTATCGTGGACACCGACTTTGCTGCAGAAACCGCAAGCCTGACCCGCGGCCAGATCCTGCAACAAGCTGGTACCGCGATGCTGGCCCAGGCTAACTCGCTGCCTAACGGCGTGCTGAGCCTGCTGCGCGGCTAATCGCCAATAAGCTAGGTAAAAAAGCGGTTCCCCGCTCCGGTTCGCCGGACCGGGGAATTTTCCGTAGGAGGTCTGTATGACTATCGATTCAATAACTGCTACTGTGCCGCGCGCTGACCGCGGCATCGCGGTCCCGGATTTCGTGGCCCTCCCGGTGGCAGGCCGCAGCCCGGCTGCTGCGGTGGAAACCATCGATGCGGTCAAGGCCAAGGAAGCAACGCCTTCCAAGAAGGATGTGGAAGAAGCCGTTGCAAAGCTGAACAAGTCGGTGCAGCAGCGGGCCCAAAGCCTGCTGTTCTCGATCGACGATGACAGCCACCGCACCGTCGTCAAAGTGATTGACCTGCATACCCAGGAAGTGCTGCGCCAGATTCCGACTCCGGAAGCCCTGGAGATCGCCAAGGCGATCGACGCCTTCAGGGGTTTGCTGGTCGATCAGGAAGCCTGACCACTAGCAACAGCGTTCCCGGCCCGGCCTGCCCTTGCGGCAGCCCGGGCTTTTTTGCGCTATGCTGGCCGCAGGGAAGCTTGTCATTTCAGACAAGAATAAACAGGTATTTCCCCCTCTCAAGTCCCCTTTGATTCTGCCGTAAACAAGTTAGACTTATCTTGTTTCCTCAGGAGTTTGCCGTGGCCCTTTCCAGCACCCCAGCACTATCATCTCCCGGTATCGGTTCCGGCTTGCAGGTCAACGACATCGTCGACAAACTCATGGCGGCCGAAGCGGCGCCACTGGCGGGCTACGACCGCAAGACCGCGTCCTACCAGGCCAAGGTGAGCGCCTTCGGCTCACTGACCGCAGCGGTCGGCGTGTTCCAGAGCGCCCTGGGCGGCCTGACCTCGGCCAACTCCTTCAAAGGCTTCTCTACCACGGTAGGCAACAAGGATTTGCTGACTGCCAGCGCTTCGGCCAAGGCAGTGGCGGGCAATTACAAGATCAATGTCAGCCAGCTGGCGCAGGCGCAGACCCTGATGACCACTGGCCTGGCGAGCAAGACGTCGACTATCGGCCTGGGCGGTTCGACGACCCTGTCCTTCCAGTTCGGTACGGCCAGCGGCAGCTTCGGCTTGCAAGGCACGGGCCTGAGCTCATCGATGCTGGCCAACGGCTTGGCCAATGGCTCGCTCAGCATCAACGGCACTGCCATTCCAACCTCAAGCGGCACCAATAGCGCCACGGCACTGGCAAATGCCATCAATGACAAGACCAGCACGACCGGCGTCACTGCCACGGTGGCGAATATTTTCTCCACCTTTGGCGACGTGGCGACCGATGGCACGGGCTCTTACGCGCTGAAAGTCGGCAACGTCACGATCGCCAGCCAGGGAGCAGGCGTCGCGGCGGGCGCCGGCGTCACGGCTGCTTCCCTCGATGCCGACCTGGCCAATGCGGGCGGCGCCACCGCTACCGCACTCGCTGCTGCCGGCATCACGTTTACCGGCAGTGCCGCCGCCGGCACCCTGGAATTCCGCAGTGCCAGCGGCGCCAGCGTGGCCATCACCGAAACCGCCAGCGGCGTCACCGGCGGCGCCAAGACTGCGGCGGGCGCCGCGAATGCCGGGGCCACCTACGCTTCGGCCAGCAGCGTCACCCTGACCTCGGCCAACGGCAGCCCAATCACCATCGCCGGCAACAATCCTGCCGCCGCCGGCCTGACTGCCGGCACCGGCGGCAGCATGTTGGGCGGTGGTTTCAGCCAGGATGCCAGCCAGCCAACGGGTTCCGTCGTCATCGACAGCACCAACAACACCCTGCAAGGCGTGGCTGACGCCATCAACAAAGCCAGCCTGGGCGTGACCGCCACCATCGTGTCCGACGGCAGCGCGTCCCCGTACCGTCTGGTGCTGACGTCGAACAAGACCGGCGAAAACGCGGCCATGAAGATCAGCCTGAGCGGTGATGGCAGCAACCCGCCGGACGCGGCCTTGAGCAGCCTGCTCAGCTATGATCCGGCCGGCACCCAGTCGATGCAGCAGACCAGTGCTGCCCAGGACACCAAGCTGACTGTCAACGGCATTGCCGTCAGCAGCCACTCCAACACTGTCAACGAATCGATCCAGGGCGTGGGCCTGACGGTCAACCAGGTCGGCAGCACGACGCTGAATGTTGCCCGCGACACCAACAGCGTGAAGACCAATCTGACGGCCTTCGTCAAGGCGTACAACGAACTCAACGGCGCGCTGAAAAAACTCACCGCCTATGACCCGGAAACCAAGAAAGCCGGCGCGCTGCAAGGCGACCCGACCGCCCAGTCGATGCAGGCGCAATTGCGCCGCATGATGAGCGGCCAGATCACCGGCCTGTCCGGCAGCCTGACCAATATGGGCCAGGTAGGCATTTCCTTTGCAAAAGACGGCACGCTCAGCCTCGACGACGCCAAGCTGAACAAGGCAATCGAGAAGAATTTCGGCGACATCGCCGGCCTGTTTACCGCGATCGGCAATGCCACCGACCCGAACGTCAGCTTTGTCAGCTCGACTGCAAAAACCAAGCCGGGCAGCTATGCGCTGAACATCACGGCACTGGCCAGCCAGGGTGCATTGACCAGCTCGGCAGCGCTGGGCAGCACCACGATTGCCGCCAACACCACCTGGGCGGTGACCCTGAACGACACCACGCCCAGCAACTCGAAAAATATCGCCAATGTCACCATCCCGGCAGGCACCTATTCGCCCGCCGAACTGGCCAAGATCGTACAGTCATCGATCAACGGCACAGCAGCCTTCTCGGATACCGGTTCCAGCGTCACCGCAGCGATCGACGGCAGCGGCAAATTGGTGCTCTCGTCCAGCAAATACGGCTCGGCCTCGAATATCGCCCTGACCAGTGTCAGCGGCAGCACCGTGGACAGCGTGTTCGGCGGCGCAACGCCGGTGGTCGGCACCGACGTGGCCGGCACCCTGGGTGGCAAGGCAGTGGTCGGAACCGGACAGACCCTCACCGGCGCCGAGGGCACCGATGCGGAAGGCCTGAAAATCGACATTACCGGCGGCGCCCTCGGCGATCGCGGCACCGTCTCCTTCTCGCAAGGCTATGCCTACCAGCTCAACAACCTGGCCACGTCATTCCTGGGCAGCAAAGGCTTGCTGACGACCGTGACCGAAGGCTTAAACAAGAGCATCAAGGACGTGGCCAAACAGCGCGACGCCTTCTCTTCCAAGCTGGACGACATTGAAAAACGCTACCGCACCCAATTTACGCGGCTTGATGCGACCTTGGCGAAAATGCAGAGCACGCAAGCGTATTTGACTCAGCAACTGGCGGCTATTGCCTCCAACAGCTGAGCGCAGGAATAAGGAGAGATTATGTTTGGAACTACTTCACGCGGCGTCAACGCCTACGCGAAAGTCGGTCTGGAAACCGGCGTCAGCTCCGCTTCGCCGCACAAGCTGATCGTCATGCTGTACGACGGCGCCCTGGCTGCGATCATGACTGCGCAGACCCAAATGAATGCAGGTAATGTGCAAGAAAAAGGCAAAGCCATCTCCAAAGCCATCCGCATCATCGACGACGGCTTACGTGCCAGCCTGGACAAGGAAGCCGGCGGCGAGATCGCCCGCAACCTGGATGCCCTGTATGACTACATGAGCCGCCGCTTGCTCGAAGCAAACATAAAGAACAGTCCGGAAATCCTGGACGAAGTGCGCGGCCTGCTGGCCGACCTGCGCGATACCTGGAACCAGATCGGCGGCAACCCTGCCGCGACCACCAATGCCCAGCCTGCTGCTTTGTCCAGCATGTAATCGAGGATGACAATGACGAACGTGGAAATTTTGACCGCCTACACCGCCATGGCAGCACTGACCCACAAGATGGTGGCGGCAGCAACGATGTCCGACTGGGACGGACTGGAAGTGCTGGAAAGCCAGGTAGCGGCCCAGGTGGCCCTGCTGCGCGGCAATGAGGAAGCAGTCGTGCTGGACGCCGCCGAGCGCCAGCAGAAGCTGGGCCTGATCAAGCAGATGCTGGACGACGACCGCCAGATCCGCGACCTGACCATGCCCTGGATGGCCCAGCTGTCCAAACTGATCAACAACACCGGCACTGAACGGCGCCTGGCCGCCGCCTACGGCGCCGTCTGAGCGGGGCGGCTGCCATGCTGCCCCCGCGCCTGGATGTCCGGGGCGTCAGCGCCACCAGCGCGGCTTCGGCCGCGCCAGCGGTTGCCGCACCGCGCCAGGAAGCCTTCCAGCGCGCCCTCTCGCAAATGGTCGGGCAAACCCTGCCCGCCCAGGTCCTCAGCAAATTCTCCGATGGCAGTTTCCTGGTGCGCGTGGCCGATACCAATGCGCGCATGTTGCTGCCAAACGGCATCAATGCCGGCGATGAACTGCCTCTGACCGTCGTCAGCGGCCAACCGCGCGCCACGCTGCAGGTGGGCGCCGGCAGTCCGCAAGCGGGCCAGATGGCGACCTTCGTGTCGGGCGACCAGATGCCCGACATGCCGGCCCAAGGGCGCCTGCCTTCGCAGGAAGCGGCCATCCTGAACCTGAGCGGCAAGCAACCGCAGGCAGCCGGCGGCGCAGAAGCCGGCCAAACTGGCGCCGCGCAAGCCCAGGGCCGCGCGCTGAGTGCAGGCGCTGCCCTGCTCAGCAAAGCCCCGCTGGTGCCGTCCGACCAGTTGCCCTCGCTCGGCAAGGACACGCCGCAGGCCGCGCTCAGTCCCGCCGCACGCGCCATCGCCAGCGCACTGGCCTCCGCCTACACGACGCCGGGCATGCCGGTCACCATTAACGGCAAGGCGCCGCTCAGTGCCGGCGGCCCGCCCGATACGGGAAAACTCAGCCAGGGCTTGCAGCGCGCCCTAGGCGACAGCGGCCTGTTTTACGAATCCCATGTGGCCGAATGGGCCTCAGGCAAGCGTTCGCTGCAAGACTTGCAGCGCGAGCCGCAAATGCAGCGCCAGGCTGCCGCGCAAGGTGCGGGACAAAGCCAGGCTGATGCCGTGGCGAAAGCGTTGGCAGGCCCCGATCTGTCCGCCGCGCAAATGATCAACCAGCAGTTGCACACCCACGAACAAGGCAAGGTCATGTGGCAAGGCGAAGCCTGGCCCGGCCAGCAAATGCAATGGCTGGTCGAGCGCGACCAGCAAGGCGAAGCCGGCGGCAAAGGCAGCCGCCGCGAGGGGCGCGACGGTGAAGCCGATCCCGTCTGGCGCAGCGGCGTGCGCTTCCGTTTCCCCATGCTGGGCAAGGTCGCGGCCAACGTCACCCTGGTCGGCGACCAGGTGCATATTGCTGTCCAGTCCGGTTCGGAAGACACGGCTGCCACCCTGCGCGCCTGGGCCAGCGCCTTGCAGCAAGCCATGGATGCCGCAGGCGCACCGCTGACCTCCCTCGCCATCAACGCGGAGGGCAACGATGGCGCCGAGTGAGCAGAACGAGCAGCCGCGCAAGCCGCTGCAAAGTGCCGTCGCCCTCGCCTACAAGAGCGGCGAAGCGGCACCAAAAGTCGTCGCCAAAGGACGCGGGCTGGTGGCCGAGCAAATCATTGCCGTCGCCGCCGAACATGGCGTGCACATCCACGAGTCGAAAGAACTGGTATCGCTGCTGATGGAAGTGGACCTGGACCAGCAGATCCCGCCACTGCTCTACCGTGTAATTGCGGAACTGTTAGCGTGGCTTTATCATATTGAAGCAGCGCAAAAGACTGGCCAGCCCCCGCCCCCGGCGCCCGATCTCAGCGTACCGAATGAATCCCCAGAAAACGGACTTTGATGCACAGCTATATTTCGGAATCGGACATGGAAAACTGGCATGATTTCGAGGTCGCATCGCGCCGTGAGATCACTGCGCTGCTGCGCAGTATCGGCGAGAAAAACCAGTTGATCCGCATGCTCATCAAGGGCGAGTCCGATGTCTGCGTCACGTCGATCCTGGAAGTCGATGCCGAGGGCGGCAACGTCATCCTCGACTGCTCCATCAGCCCCGACCAGAACCGCCGCATCCTTGGCGCAAAAAGGCTTTCCTTCGAAACCACGCTGGACAAGATCCGCATCATGTTCAGCGGTGAGCACATCGAATCGACCACGTTCGAAGGCAGCCCGGCCTTCAAGATGCCGCTGCCGGCCAGCCTGGTGCGCCTGCAGCGCCGCGAGTTCTACCGCATCGCCACGCCGGTCACCAACCCCGTGCGCGTCCTGATCCCGCAGCCGGCTGAGCTGGGCGGCGGCAGCAAGCCGTTCCCGCTGTCCGACATCAGCTGCGGCGGCATTGCGATCCTCGACAACAGCCTGGAATTGGGCGACACGATTGGCAAGGTCTACAACGACTGCCGCATTGAACTGCCCGAAGTGGCCACGATCACCACCGGCCTGCAGATCCGCAACTCGCTGGACCTGACGCTTTTAAACAACAAAACCAACCGCCGCCTCGGCTGCCAATTCGTCGACATGCCGCGCTCCTCGCTGACCGCCGTACAGCGCTACATCACCAAGCTCGAGCGGGAACGCAACGCCCGCATCGCCGGCCTGGAATGATGAAAGTCGGGGTCAGGTCTGGCAATCGGACAAATCGCGTCGCGATTTGTCCGATTGCCAGACCTGACCCCGACTTTCAAACCTGCATGTTCATGATGTCGTGGTAGGCCTGCACCAGCTTGTTGCGCACCTGGACGGTGGCCTGGAAGTTGATGCTGGCTTTCTGCATCGAGATCATCACGTCCGACAGGTTGACCGAATCGTCCCCCATCTGGAAACGCTTGGTCAGTCCTTCGGCCTTGTCTTGGCTGGCCTGCACCGCGTCCAGCGCGCCTTTCAGGGCGTTGGTGAAGTCGGGCTTCTCGGCCACTTTCTCGGTCTGGATCACCGGGGGCGTGGCTGACGGCCGCGTGGCCGCCGCATGCAGCTGGGCGATCATGGCCTGGATTTGGCTAGAATCAATTCCGCCTGTTCTCATTAGTTGACTCCAAGATACAATATTCCTGTTTTCAGGCTTCCAGAATACCCGTGTGAAAGCAAGGGGATAGCCTTGAGCAGCAAGGCAAACGGCCTCCTGTTCACGCATTTAAAGGACGCAACATCGCCTGATAATGTGCAACAGGCCCATTAACCCACAGTGATTACCCATGGCTGCAGCCGCCGAACAAATCGATATCGACGATCCAGAAGCCCAACAGGCGCCCAGGGGCCGCTTCGCCTTCTTCCAGACCCCTATGGGCAAGATGGTGATTCGCGGCGCTGCCGTGGCAGGCGTCCTGGCGCTCATCCTGATCCTGTGGATGTGGAATAAGGAACCGGATTACAAGGTCCTGTTCGCCAATTACACCGACAAGGATGGCGGCGCCATCACCGCTGCACTGGACCAGATGCAGGTCAAGTACAAGCTGGCCGAAGGCGGCCAGGCCATCCTCGTGCCCGCCGAGCAAGTGCACAATGTGCGCTTGCGCCTGGCCCAGCAGGGCTTGCCGAAAGGCGGCAATGTCGGCTTTGAGGTCATGGAAAACCAGAAGCTGGGCGTATCCCAGTTCCTGGAACAGGTCAATTACCAGCGCGCCCTGGAAGGCGAACTGGCGCGCTCCATCCAGTCCATCGGCGCGGTGGAGTCGGCGCGCGTGCACCTGGCCCTGCCGAAGCCTTCGGTCTTCGTCCGCGACCAACAGAAGCCCACCGCTTCGGTGATCTTGCAACTGCACGCCAACCGCATGATCGATCCGGCCCAGGTCAGCGCCATCGTGCACCTGGTCGCTTCTTCCGTGCCGGAGCTGTCGCCGGCCAATGTGACCGTGGTCGACCAGGCCGGCAACCTGGTGTCCGACATCAACAAGAACGGCAACGCGGCCAACAACGCCAAGAACCTCGACGCATCCCAGCTCAAGTACGTGCAGGAGATGCAGAAGCAAGTCATCAAGCAGGTCGAGTCGATCATCACCCCGATCGTGGGCGAAGGCAATGTGCGCGCCGAGGCTGTGGCCGACGTCGACTTCTCCGCCATCGAACAAGCCGCCGAGACCTACAAGCCGAACTCGCCGCCCGCCGCTTCGGCCATCCGCAGCCAGCAAAGCAGCGAGACCAGCGGCAATGCCAACGCCAACCCCGGCGGCATTCCTGGCGCCCTGTCGAACCAGCCGCCGGGCGTTGCCACGGCCCCGCTGACGACCACGCCGCCAGGCGCTGCCGGTGCGCCGGGGCAGCCAGGCACAGGCGCCGCGACTGCCGCGGCCGGGCCAAGCCATAAGGAATCGACAACCAATTATGAAGTCGACAAGACGGTGCGCTATGAACAGAAGGCAATGGCCGGACTGAAGCGCATGACCGTCGGCGTCGTAGTAAACTATCGTCGGACCATCGATAAAAACGGCAAGGTCGTCGTCAAGCCGCTCAGCGCTGACGAAATGGCCAAGATCAACAGCCTGGTCAAGGAAGCCATGGGCTACAACCAGGACCGCGGCGATTCCGTCAGCGTGGCCAACGCGCCATTCGACGGCGTCGACAGGGAACCGGAGGCACCGCTCGAATGGTGGCGCGACCCGGCCAACCTGCCGCTGGCCAAGGAACTGGCGAAGTTCCTGATTACGGCCCTGATCCTGCTGTACATCCTGCTGCGTATCGTGCGTCCGATGATGCGTCCGGTATTCAAGAAGATCGACCAGATCAATGAACCGGAACCGGAACCAGAACCGGAGCCTATCGTGGAACCAGTCGGCCCGACACCGGAAGAATTGCTGGCGGAGGAGATCGCCAAGATGGAAGAAAACACTGCCCGCACCTACCGCGACAACCTGGCGCTGGCGAAGAAACTGGCTGCGGAAGATCCGCGCATCGTCGCCAACGTCATCAAGGAATGGATAGGCAACAATGACTGAGAATACCGGACTGCAAAAGGCCGCCATCCTGATGCTGGCCATGGGCGAAGCCGAGGCGGCCGAGGTGATGAAGTTCCTCGGCCCGCGCGAGGTGCTGAAGCTGGGCGCATCGATGGCCACCATGAAGAACATCCCGCATGAAATGGTGGTTGACGTGCTGGACGATTTCCGCGACCAGTACGCGGCCGCTTCCACCGTGGGCCTCGATTCGGACGAATACATCCGCCAGGTGCTGACCAAGGCGCTGGGCGACGACAAGGCGTCGGTCCTGCTGTCGCGCATTTTGGGCGGCAAGGATGCTTCCGGCATCGAATCGCTGAAGTGGATGGATTCGCAATCGGTCGCCGAATTGATCCGCAACGAACATCCGCAGATCATCGCCACCATCCTGGTCCACCTGGAGCGCGACCAGGCCTGCGAAATCCTGGGCCACTTCACCGACCGCCTGCGCAACGACGCGGTGCTGCGGATCGCCACGCTGGATGGGGTGCAGCCGGCCGCCTTGCGCGAGCTGAACGACGTGCTGACCAAGCTTCTGTCCGGCAATGAAAATATCAAGAAATCGACCCTGGGCGGCGTGCGCGCCGCGGCCGAGATCCTGAACTTCATGTCCGGCGAACAGGAACAGAACGTGATGGACAATATCAAGAACTACGACAACGACATGGCGCAGAAGATCATGGACGAAATGTTCGTGTTCGACAACCTGATCGACGTCGATGACCGCGGCATCCAGCTGCTGCTGCGCGAAGTGCAGTCCGAAATGCTGATCATTGCGCTGAAAGGCGCTTCGCAGGACTTGCGCGACAAGATCTTCAAGAACATGTCGGCGCGCGCCTCCGAAATGATGCGCGAAGATTTGGAAAACAAAGGCCCGGTACGCCTGTCCGAAGTGGAGACGCAGCAGAAGCAGATCCTGCAGATTGTGCGCCGCCTGGCGGATGAAGGCCAGATCGTGCTGGGCGGCAAGGGTGAGGATTCCTTCGTCTGATGACAAGCATCCCGAAAGAAAAACAGACGGCCTACCAGCGCTGGGAGTTGCAATCCTTCGGCGACGCGCGCCCGAGCGTGGTGGCCCAGCGCGAACGCGAGGAGGCGGAAGTGCGCGCCGCCCTGGCCGCCGAAGCCGCCGCACAGGCGGAAGTCGAGCAAGCCGAATACGCGGCGGAACCGGCTCCTGCCCCGGAATATCCAAGCGAAGAAGAACTGGCCGCGATCCGCGAGGAAGCACGCCAGCAGGGCTATGACGCCGGCTTCAAGGCCGGCCACGACGAAGGCGTGGCGCAGGCCCTGGACGAAGCGCGCGCCGCCACCGAGCAAGCGATTGCACCGGTGCGCGAGATCGCCGACAACTTCAGCAGCGCGCTGCGCGAAGCCGACCAGGCCATCAGCAATGAGGTGCTGGAACTGGCGCTGCACCTGGCCAAGGGCATGATCAAGACTGCCCTGCGCGTGAAGCCGGAACTGATCCTGCCGATCGTGCGCGAGGCCATCGAATACCTGCCGGTGCTGCAGCAGCCGGCACTGCTGATCCTGAATCCGGAAGACGCCGCCGTGGTGCGCGAGAGCATTGCGGAAGAACTCGACAAAGGCGGCTGGCGCGTGATCGACGACCCGACCGTCGAACGTGGCGGGTGCAAGGTCGATACAGCCTCCAACCAGATCGATGCCACCGTGGCGTCGCGCTGGCAGCGCCTGAGCCTGGCGCTTGGCAAAGACATTGACTGGATCGATTGAGATGGGCGCCCCCGACCCACAGGTGCACGCGGGCCGCTGGCGTTCTTACCTGAACGATTGCGCAACGCTGGTCGATTTCGTCGAACCGATGCAAGTGTCGGGCCGCGTCACCCGCGTGGCGGGCCTGGTGATGGAAGCAGTCGGCTTGCGCCTGGCGGTCGGCGCGGCCTGTACCGTGCCCCTGCCCTCCGGCGGCAAGGTCGAAGCCGAAGTGGTCGGCTTCGAGGGTGACAAGCTGTTCCTGATGCCGCAAAGCGACGTCGAAGGCATCATCCCCGGCACCCGCGTGTTCCCGGTAGAACAGAGCGTGCCGAAGCCCGGCAGCGTCAACCACCCGCGCCGCCGCCCCAGCGACCGCGCGCGCCATTTGCCCGTTGGCCCCGAGCTGCTTGGCCGCGTGGTCGATGGCGCCGGCCGCCCTCTCGACGGCCTGGGCCCGATCCAGACCAGCGATTCGGCGCCGATCAATGTGCGTCCCGCCAACCCGCTGGGCCGCGCACCGATCGTGGAAACGCTGGACGTCGGCGTGCGCTGCATCAATGCCATGCTGACCGTGGGACGCGGCCAGCGCATGGGGCTGTTTGCCGGCTCCGGCGTCGGCAAGTCCGTGCTGCTCGGCATGATGGCGCGCTACACCGAAGCCGACATCATCGTGGTCGGCCTGATCGGCGAGCGTGGACGCGAGGTGAAGGAGTTCATCGAGCAGATCCTGGGCGAGGAAGGCTTGCGCCGTTCCGTCGTCGTGGCAGCACCGGCCGACACGCCGCCGCTGATGCGCATGCAGGGGGCGGCGTATTCCACCGCGATCGCCGAGCACTTCCGCGACAAGGGCCAGAACGTCCTGCTGATCATGGATTCGCTGACCCGCTACGCGATGGCGCAGCGCGAAATCGCCCTGGCCATTGGCGAGCCGCCAGCCACCAAAGGTTACCCGCCTTCCGTGTTTGCAAAATTGCCAGTGCTGGTCGAGCGCGCCGGCAATGGCGAACTGGGCGGCGGCTCGATCACGGCTTTCTACACCGTATTGACCGAGGGCGACGACCAGCAGGATCCGATCGCCGACTCGGCGCGCGCGATCCTGGACGGCCACATCGTGCTGAACCGTCGCCTGGCCGAAGCCGGCCACTACCCGGCAATTGATATCGAACAGTCAATCAGCCGTGCCATGCACTCGATCACATCGCACACCCACCAGAACCAGGCGCGCCGGCTGAAACAGTTGTTTTCGCGCTACGAACGCAGCCGCGACCTGATCGCTGTCGGGGCGTACACGCCGGGCACCGATCCGGTGCTTGACCAGGCCATCAACCTGCACGATAAGATTGAACAATTCCTGCAACAGCAAATTACGGAGCAGGTGAACATGCCCGAGAGCTTGGGGCAGTTAACCTCTCTATTCGACTGATTGGTGCGTTTGGCCTTGCATATAATTGACTATCATGGCCTCTACCCAGCAACTTGAAACCCTGATCGACCTGGCGCAGCGGGAAACCGACGACGCTGCCAAGCGCCTTGGCGCGGCCTTGAAAGCCGTGGCGGACGCGGAAGAGAAGCTGAACATGCTGGTTGGTTACCGCGACGAATACGGCCGCCGTTTCGACGCTTCGCAGCAGCAAGGCATCACGCCGATGGCGTATCGCAATTTCCAGGCTTTCATGGAGAAACTGGATACTGCGATCCAGGGCCAGCAGGAAGTGGTCCGTCACAGCAAGGCACGCGGCGACAAGGAGAAGCAGTTGTGGCAGGACGCCGAACGCAAGCGCATGTCCTATTCCACCCTGCGCGACCGGGCCGAAGCCCAGGAGCTCAAGAAGGAAGCCAAGCGCGACCAGAAGGCCATGGATGAACACGCCTCCCGCCAGGCATTTTTCAAACGCTAGACCGATTCGATCATGCAAACCCAGACTGTCCAGAACTCCCCTCTTCTTTCCGGCAATTCGGCTGGTAGCCGTTCGTCCAATGGCGCGCAGGAAGACAAGCAGTTCGCACAGGCCCTGAACAGCCAGATCGAACGCCAGGCCAGGGCCTTGCCGCCATCGCTGCAGCCGCAAGCGAATGCCGCGCCGCGCCGCGCCGAGGCGCCGAAACCTGCCGCGCAGCAGCCAAGCCAGCAAGCGAAACCGGCATCCAGCGCGCCAGCGCCAGCCAACAAACCGGCCACGCAAGCGCAGGCGCCTGCCAAGGCCCAGCAAAGCGAGCAGCCAAACCAGGCCAATCATGCCGCTGCGCCTGCGGACGTGCAGCCGGCGCCGGCCGACGCGGCATCTGCCAGCTCTGCCACTGCCGCCAACGCCTCCAGCAGTGCCGGCGCGGCCAGCGACGAAACCGATAGCCAGCAAGCGGCCAACGATGCCGTCGCCGACATGCTGGCCATGATCCAGGGCCTGGCCCAGCCAACCGCGGCCGACGCGGCCAGCGCAGCAAGCGCGGCAGCCGCTGCGGCAGCAGCCTCCACCAAAGACGGCCGGGCCACCGAGACCGAACTGGCCAGCGACGCCGTACTGTCCGGCAAAGGCGGCAGGAGCAGCATTGCCGAGCGCCTGCCAGCGGAAGGCATGCCCGTCGACCAGGAAGCATTGCTGGCAGCGAAAGCTGCGGCAGAAGGCGCCGGCAAAGCACAAGATCCATCCCTGGCAGACGCGCTGGCGAAGGCACGCCACGGCGCAGCCGCCGAAACCGGCGACGCCAGTGCATCGTCCGCGGCTGCCGGCGGCAGCGACAAAGCCGCCGCCCAACCGCGCAGCGATTTCCAGGCCGCCCTGCAACAGGCCAGCACCGACGCCGGCAAGGCCGCCGATGCCGCCGCGCTGGACACCAAACACGCCATCCAGCCGCAGGCCAGCGCCCTGCAGGCAGCCGCTACCGCCCTGGCGCCAGCCGGCGCAGCGAATGCACAAGCCGCCCAGGCCCTGGCCAGCAACCAGCTGCACGCCCGCGTCGGCAGCCAGGGCTGGGATCACCAGCTGGGCCAGAAAGTTGTCTGGATGGTCAATGGCGGCGAGCAGAGCGCCACCCTGACCCTGAACCCGCCCGACCTCGGCCCGCTGCAAGTGGTGCTGAGCGTCTCCAATGACCAGGCCAGCGTGGCCTTCACCGCTGCCCAGCCGGAAGTGCGCGAAGCGCTTGAGCAAGCACTGCCGAAGCTGCGCGAAACCATGGGTGAAGCCGGCATCACGCTCGGCGACACCAGCGTTTCCTCCGGCAGCCAGGACCAGCAGCAAGCGTTCGCTGATATGGCAGCCGCCGGCCGTGGCCGCGGCGTCGCCGATGGACAGAATGACAATGGGGAGCAGGCCCCGCAAGCAGCCCCTCAAGTGCGCCGCAGCGTGCTCAGCGCTGTCGATACATTCGCCTAAGGCAGAGATAGCCCTGCTTCCTGCCTCTTTTCGGCGCATCGCTCCCCGAAAGCTTTCGCGATAATGACATAATGGCGTCATGATCCAACTCTTGCATCCAAGGCAGCAGAATTGAAAGCGAATCCAAAAATGAAGGCTGATGCTAAGGCAGAAGCAGCACCGCCGGCAGGTGGCGGTAAGAAAAAGCTGATCATCATCCTGACAGCCGTGCTGGTGCTCGCACTGGCCGGGGGCGCCGGGGCCTGGTTCATGCTGCATGGCGATAGCGGCGACGAACATTCTGAAGAAGCCAAGCCCAACAAGAAAGCCAAGAAACCGGCCAAGAAAGCCGGCCCGCCGGTCTATATCCCTGTGGACCAGTTCACGGTCAACCTGCAGCCGGAAAATGGCGACCAGTACCTGCAACTGGCGATCACGCTGCAGGCCAGCAGCCTGGAAGAGTCGGAGGTCATCAAGACCAATATGCCGAAGGTGCGCAGCCGCATCCTGCTGCTGCTGTCGAGCAAGCACGCATCCGAGATCAACACTCCGGAAGGCAAGCAGCAATTGAGCAAGGACATCATGGAAGCGGTCAACCTGCCGTTTGAAAACGGCGGCGAGCCGCAGGAAGTCTCCGAAGTGTTGTTTACCGCATTCATCATCCAGTAAGGCCCGGGTGAAGCATGGCTGATAATTTTCTCTCCCAGGAAGAAGTCGATGCCCTCCTGAAGGGCGTCAACGGCGACCAGGACGACGTCGCTGCGCCGGAGGAGACCTCGGGTGTCCGGACCTACAACCTGGCGACGCAGGAACGCATCGTCCGGGGCCGTATGCCGACCCTGGAAATTATCAACGAGCGCTTTGCGCGCCTGCTGCGCGTGGGCCTGTTCAACTTCCTGCGCCGCAGCGCGGAAGTGTCGGTGGGCTCGGTGCGGGTCTCCAAGTATTCCGAGTTCATCCGCAACCTGGTGGTGCCGACCAACCTCAACCTGGTGCACATGAAGCCGCTGCGCGGCACCGCCCTGATGGTGTTCGACCCGGGCCTGGTGTTCCTGCTGGTCGACAACCTGTTCGGCGGCGACGGCCGCTTCCACACGCGCGTGGAAGGCCGCGACTTTACCCAGACCGAGCAGCGCATCATCCTGCGCATCCTCGACATCGTGTTCGAGGCCTATACCAAGTCGTGGGAACCCGTGTACCCGGTGGAATTCGAGTACATCCGTTCCGAAATGAATACGCAGTTTGCCAACATCGCCACGCCGAACGAGGTGGTGGTGGCGTCGACCTTCACGATTGAACTGGGGTCCGTATCGGGCCAGATCCACTTCTGCATGCCGTACTCGATGATCGAGCCGATCCGCGACGCGCTGACCTCCTCGCTGCAGGGCGAGGCGCTGGAAGTGGACAAGCGCTGGATTCGCCTGATGACGCAGCAGATCCAGATCGCCGAAGTGGAACTGGTGGCCAAGCTCGGCACTGCCAAGGTCAATTTCGACGAAATCCTGAACATGAAGGTCGGCGACGTGATCCCACTCAACATCCCGGACACCATCGAGGCGACCGTGGATGGCGTGCCTGTGCTCGATTGCACCTACGGGGTGTTGAACGGGCAATACGCATTGAAGGTGGAGAAACTGCTGGCAAACGCGGATAATATGAAATAAAGCTAGGAGAGAAACATGGCGGATAATCAAGACGACGATACAAGCATGGATGACGATTGGGGCGCCGCGATTGCCGAGCAGGCCGCTGCCGAGGCTGCCGCGATGCAGAACCAGGCTGCCACTGCTGCCGTGTTCAAGGACTTTTCCAAGCAGCCGAACAAGACCGAAACCCATAACGATATCGACTTCATCCTCGATATCCCGGTCCAGCTGACTGTGGAGCTGGGCCGTACCAAGATCGCCATCAAGAACCTGCTGCAACTGGCGCAGGGCTCGGTGGTGGAACTGGATGGCCTGGCCGGCGAACCGATGGACGTGCTGGTCAACGGCTGCCTGATCGCCCAGGGCGAGGTGGTGGTGGTGAACGACAAGTTCGGTATCCGCCTGACCGATATCATCACGCCTTCCGAACGCATCCGAAAATTGAATAAATGAAGCAGAGCATTCCTGCCCTTCACCTGCTGCGGCCGCTGACCATGGCGGCCGTCTTCTGTCTCGCCGGCGCGCCTGCGCTGGCGCAGCAAGCGTCCGCCCCAGACACCATTTCCACCAGTTCGCAAGCTGCCCCGGCCAATGCCGCCAGCCCAGTTGCGCCTGGCGCCGCGCAAACTACTGCACCGGCCGCCGCGCCAGCGGCGACACCCGAACAGCAGGCCGCCATGGCCGGCGCCCGTGCCGCCAACGCCCAGGCGCCGAGCAATGTGCTGGCGGCACAAGCACCGTCCGCTGCCGGTTCGCTGTTCCAGACCATCCTGTCGCTGGGCTTTGTCATCGCCCTGCTGGTCGGCCTGGCCTGGCTGCTGAAGCGTTTCGGCCCGAAACACATCACGGGCGGCAGCAAGCTCAAGCTGATCGGGGCGCTGAGTGTCGGCGCCCGCGAACGCATCCTGCTGGTGGAAGTCGGCGAGCAATGGATCGTGGTCGGCGCCTCGCCTGGCCGCATGAATGCCCTGGCGACCATGCCGCGCCAGGAAAGCGACGAAACCGAACTGGCCGGCGCCCAGCCGGTGCCTGGCGCGAATTTCGCCGAATGGTTCAAACAGACGATTGAAAAGCGCAATGGCAAATAAACGCGCGTGGCGCATGGCCGGCTGCGCGGCTGCCGGCGCGGCGCTATTGCTGCCCTTGCTGGCGGCGGCCGAACCGACCATCCCTGCCTTCACCAGCACGCCCGCCGCGGGCGGCGGCACCAACTACGGCCTGACGCTGCAAACGCTGATCCTGATGACGGCGCTGACCTTCATCCCGGCAGCGCTGCTGATGATGACCGGCTTTACCCGCATCGTGATCGTGCTCTCGTTGCTGCGCCAGGCGCTCGGCACGCAGTCGGCGCCGCCCAACCAGGTCATCATCGGCCTGTCGCTGTTCCTGACCTTCTTCGTCATGAGCCCGGTGTTCGACAAGATCTACACCGACGCCTGGGTGCCGCTGCAGGACAACAAGATCACCATGCAGCAGGCGATGGAGCGCTCGGCCGCGCCGCTGAAGACTTTCATGCTGAAGCAGACGCGCCAGTCCGACCTGGCCCTGTTTGTCAAGATATCGCGCAGCCAGGAACTGCAAGGGCCGGAAGACGTGCCGCTCAAGATCCTGGTGCCGGCCTTCATCACCTCCGAACTGAAGACCGCCTTCCAGATCGGCTTTGCCATCTTCATCCCCTTCCTCATCATCGACATGGTGGTGGCGTCGGTGCTGATGTCGATGGGTATGATGATGATGTCGCCCGCCGTGATTTCACTGCCGTTCAAGCTGATGCTGTTCGTGCTGGTCGATGGCTGGCAATTGCTGCTGGGCTCGTTGTCCCAGAGCTTCTATTAGGGAGGCTGGCAATGACGCCTGAAACAGTCATGACCATGGGCCGCCAGGCCATGGAAGTCACGCTGATGGTGGCCGCGCCGCTGCTGCTGGTGGCGTTGCTGATCGGCCTGGTGGTCTCGATCTTCCAGGCCGCCACCCAGATCAACGAGGCGACCCTGTCCTTCATCCCGAAGCTGGTCGGCGTGTTCGTCACCCTGGTGGTGGCGGGACCGTGGATGATTTCGGTGATGGTCGACTACATGCGGCAAGTGCTGACTGGCATTCCTTCGCTGGTCTCGTGACCGATGCTGGTCGTCACCGCCGCTGAACTGAACACCTGGATCGCCGCCCTGTTATGGCCGGCAGCTCGCATCCTGTCGCTGATTGCGGCCTCCCCCATTTTCGGCAATGCCCGCATCCCGCAGAACGTCAAGCTCGCGCTGGGCGTGCTGATCGCCATGGTGGTCGCACCAGCCGTGCCGGCCATGCCGGCGCTCGATCCTGCCGGCTGGGCCGGACTGTCGGTGCTGGCGCGTGAAATCGTGATCGGCGCCGGCATGGGATTCGCGATGCGCCTGGTGTTTGCAGCAGTGGAAATGGCGGGCGAGATTTCCAGCCTGACCATGGGCCTCGGTTTCGCCAGCTTCTTCGACCCGATGTCGCAAGGCCGCTCCTCGGCGGTGTCGCAATTCCTGGTGTGGGTGGTGACGCTGGCAGTGCTGGCGGTGAATGCCCACCTGGTGCTGATCGAGGCGCTGGCGGAAAGCTTCTACACGCTGCCGGTAACCGCCATCGCCTTCCATAACGATGGCTTCTGGGACCTTGCGTTGTGGGGCTCGAAGATCTTCACGGCAGGCCTGCAGCTGTCGCTGCCGATTGTCGCGGCCCTGCTGATTACCAACGTCGCGCTGGGCATCCTGACGCGCGCCGCGCCGCAACTGAACCTGTTCGGCATCGGCTTCCCGATCACCCTGGGCGTGGGCTTCCTGACGCTGACCATGACCCTGCCCTACATGAGCATGCCGATCCAGTCGCTGGTCAACGAGGGCATAGAAAAAGCGCGGCAATTGCCGCGCGAGTGGGATAGCAGGAAAGAACGCAAGCCTCAGATCAAGTTAAACAACGACAAACCGGTCAGCGCCTTGTAGGATTTCTGCGCTGCTTCCAGCGTGGTTTGCTGCTGCGTGAAGCGGGAAATGGCTTCCACCGGGTCCAGGTCGACCAGGTCGGACAACTGGCTCGCATATTGCAGGTTCAGGTCGTCGCCAGCGCTGTCGAGGTGATCCAGCTCGCTCAGGCGGGCGCCGACGGATGCGCGTACCGACAGCACGTTGTCCAGCGAGTTGGTGATGTTCTGGTTGGCCAGGTTCAGCGCGTTCGTCAATGCCGTACCTGCCTGCGGCGTACCGCTCGGGCCGCGCAACGCGGCGATCAGGGTTGTCATGGTTTCGAACACCGACTGGTTCTTGCTCGGGTCAACGTTGAACACGTCGCCGTTGGCCGGCGCCCCGGTGATATCCATCTGGATGCCATCGAAAGCAATCGGCTGGCCGGACACATAGGGGACGTTCGACGCGACGGCAGTGCCAGCAGTGACGTCGTTGACGGTATAGGTAGTCACCGCCGGCGTGCCGGTCACGGTGAAATTCAGAGTGTAGTTGTGGCCAGTCACTGCCGAAGGGGTCTTCACCACGCCCGGGGAAATGATGCCGGTGCCGCCACGGGTATAGTTGTTCGGGTCGACGCTGGTCTGGAAGGTGCCGTTGCCGGTGATATTGCTTTCGAAGATGGCCGAGCCAGTCTCGCTGGTCGCCAGCTTGCGCGACGAGGCCACCTGCAGTTCGCGCTGGCCCTGGTCGCCGTTATAAGTGGCGCCGGTAGCGGAACGGGTAAATGGCTGGATGTCGCTCTTGTAGCCGGAGAACAGGTAGGCGCCGCTGCCGTCGGTAGCGTTGGCCTGGCCCAGCAAGTCTTCCAGGCGCCCCTCCAGTTCCTTCGCCAGCGCTTCGCGGTCGGCGAGCGTGAACCCTGGGTTGCCTGCGGCGACGATCTTGCTCTTGACTTCCTGCAGCAGGTCGTCGGTGTTCGCCAGCGTATTGTCCACCAGCGACAGCGAGGCATTGGCGTTCGTGCGATTGGTGACGTACTGGGTGTTGATTGATTTCGACTGCGACACTTCCAGCGCGCGTGCCGACGCGACCGGGTCGTCCGACGGTGTCACGACGCGCCGCATGGTCGATAACTGCAGCTGCGTCTTCTGCAGTTGCGCCTGCAGCGTGTTCAGCTGGCTGACGCCGTTCTCGTAAATCGTCCGGGTGGCAATACGCATGACCATGATGCTATTCCTTCAAAAATCTTACCTGCCCAGCGAAAGCAGGGTATCAAACAGTTCGCTTGCCACCTGGATCACCTTGCCGGATGCCTGGTAGGCCTGCTGGTAGCGCAGCAAGTTGGATGCTTCTTCGTCCAGGTTCACGCCGGAGACCGAATCGCGCGCGGCCTGGGCCTGCTCCACGGTGGTATCGGCCGCAGCACCGGCGATCTGCACTTCACGTGTCTTGTTGCCGACAAAGTTGACCATCTGCGCGTAGCTGGCCTGGAAGGTGGCATGGCCATCGTCCAGGATGTTCTTCGTCTGCAGGCCCGCCAGCAGCACGCCATTGCGCGCGTCGCCAACCCCGCTGCCAGGCGAGATGGTGAACTTGTCGTTGTTGGCAGGGTTGCCGGTAATCTCGATCTCGATGCCCTGGAACGTCATCTTGGCGCCAGCGGTGTACGGCACCGGGGTGCCGGCCGGATAGTTCGTGGTGGTGCCATTGACCGTGACGTCGACAGCCGTCGGGAAGCCGCTAAGCTGGTTGGTCGCGCTGTTGTAGGTCAGCGTGACCGGCGCCGCCAACTGGTTGCCCGGCAACAGGTAGTTCGAGTTCACCGCACCGGCGCTGATCTTGCCGGTGCCGGTATTGGCGGTCGGCACCGAAGTGCTGATCGGCGCTCCCAGCGCAATCTTGTTGCGGTCTTTCAGTTCGACGCCGAAATCCTGCGCCGCGTTATAGGTCGGGCGCACCAGGAAGTGGTCGGGGCCGCCGGCCGCACCGGTGATGGAGAAGGCGACGCCATCGATCACTTGCGGCTGGGTCTGCGGATACGGCGAAATGGTCGTGGTCACGCCATCGCTGGCGCGCGTCACGATGAAGTCGGTGCCGTTGTAATTGATGTCATAGTCCGACGCGGTCAGCTTGGCCGCGTCAACCACTACCGCATCGATTTTCACCGTGCTCGATGGCGAGTTGCGCGTGTCGTAGCCGACATAGGCGTGGATATCCTTGAAGAAGTTGCCGCCCAGGTTGCCATCCAGGTCGATGCCCAGCTTGTGCTGGTCATTGAAAGCATCGGCCAGGCCGGCGGCGATCTTGCCGAGGTTGGCATTTGCCACGTCCAGGCCGCTATTGCGGAAATCGATTAGGCCGCCCAACTGGCCGCCGGTCAGCACGCTGTCGGGCAGCTGCGAGAAAGTGCCGCCCTGGGTGCGGTAGCCGACCACGATGCGCTCCGGGTCAAAGGT
This sequence comes from Pseudoduganella sp. R-32, assembly GCF_049913245.1. Taxonomy (NCBI): domain Bacteria; kingdom Pseudomonadati; phylum Pseudomonadota; class Betaproteobacteria; order Burkholderiales; family Oxalobacteraceae; genus Pseudoduganella; species Pseudoduganella sp. R-32. Next base: position 5,548,879 of record NZ_CP183987.1, read on the forward strand.
CGAAGGCGCCGTGGCCAGTTCCTGGCTGCGATTACCGATCACCAGCGGCTGGCCGGTGCCGAACGAAACGTTCAGCATATTGTTCTCGGCCGGCCTGACAGTCACCTGGACCTGCTTGTTCATCTCCGCGATCAATGCGTCGCGCTGGTCCATCAGGTCGCTCGGCAAGGCCGATGGGTCGACCGACAGGCCGGCAATCGTATTGTTCAGCTCGGCGATACGGCGCGCGAAGGAATTGATTTCGTTGACGCTGGCGGCGACGCCGGTGTTGACGCCCTCGTTCAATTCCTTCATGCGGCTGGACAGACCGTTAAAGCGCGATGCCAGCGATTCTGCCGCGGACAGCATGGCCTGGCGCGCCGCGGTCGACTGCGGGTTCGAGTTGGCATTCTGCACGCCGCTGAAGAAGCTCTGCAGTGCCGGTCCCAGGCCGACCGTGGTATCGGCCAGCAGGTTGTCGATCTGGCTGACCTGGTTGAAATAGGTGTCGAGCTGGGCCTGGTTGGTCTGGGCGCCCAGCAATTGGCGGTTCAGGAAGTCGTCATAGACGCGCTTGATCTGCGCCACTTCGGTGCCGGTGCCGAGAAAACCTTCGCCGGTCTGGATCGGCTGCGTGGTGCTCTGCACCACCACCTGCCGGTTATAGCCGAGCACGTTGGCGTTGGTAATGTTGTGCCCAGTGGTGGCCAGGCCCGTCTGGGCAGCCAACAAACCACTTTTACCGATGCTGAGTAAGGACATTTTATTAATTACCTTCGCTAGATATTCAGTTTACGGCACATCCCGACAAAACTTGATGTTCGTCAGGCAAGAGTGCGCTTGATAATGCCGGCCAGCTTGCTGGCATAGTTGGGATCGGTGGCGTAGCCGGCGCGCTGCAAGCCCTTGGCAAACCCGGCGGCATCGGTGCCGTTGGCTGCCGCCAGCGCTTTTTCATAGCGCGGATTGCTGCTCAGCAGGCGGGCGTAGTCCTTGAAGCTGTCGGCATAGCTGTCGTAGGCGCGGAACTTCTCGACGCGGGTCTGCGGCTTGCCGTTGATATACTCAGTTGTAGCCGTTTCGACAACACGGCCCTTCCAGTCCGGGCCGGCCTTGATGCCAAACAGGTTGTGGCTGTTGCTGCCGTCGCGGCCCTTGATTTCGCGGCGGCCCCAGCCGGTTTCCAGCGCGGCTTGGCCGAGCATGAACTTGGCCGGGATGCCGGAAGCGCGGCTGGCTTCTTCCGCGTGGCTGGCCAGTTTGTCCTGGAAGCTGCGCACGTGGGCCGGCTTGTCGCTGGCCGCTGCCGTGCTGGTCGCCGCCTTGGACATCGCCGCCGCCCCGCCGCTGGCTTCGATCGAGCGCTGCAACCTGGCCTGCTCCATCAGGGCGCGCGTCATGGCCGGATCAGTCGGCACACCATCCACCGGCGGCAAGGTTTTCGACAGCTGGCGCACCAGCACGTCGGCCAGGCCCAGGCCTTTCTTGGCGATGTCCTGGCTGGTCTGCTGGTCGAGCATGGTGGTGAACATCTTCGTTTGCTGGTTGTCCATCAAACCGTCTTGCGGCGTAGCATCGCGCATGCTCTTCATCATCATGTTGACGAACATCGCTTCGAACTGGGTGGCCGCGGTTTTCAGCGCCTCGGGCGAACCGGCACGCGCCGACTGGCGCAGCTCGGACATGCCCTTGGTGTCGATGGCAAGATTGGCGCTCAGGTCGGTGGCAGCGGAGGCTGTGCGGGGGATCATGGCGGCATCCTCAAATGATTTCCAGCTCGGCGCGCAGCGATCCCGCTGCCTTCATCGCCTGCAAGATGGCCAGCAAGTCTTGCGGGGAGGCGCCGATGGCGTTGAGGGCTTTCACCACGTCGGCCAGCGACGCACCGCCCTTCAGCATGATGACCTTGCCGGAGTCCTTCTTGATGTCGACGCTACCCTGCTGGGATACCACGGTCTGGCCACCGCTGAGTGGATTCGGCTGGCTGACCTGGGTGTCGGCACTGACCGATACTGACAGGTTGCCGTGCGAAATGGCGCACGTCTCAAGCGTGACTTCCTGGTTCATCACCACCGAGCCGGTGCGGGCGTTCATGATGACCTTGGCGGCCTGGCGCGCCGGGCGCACGTCCATGCTTTCCAGTTCGCCGATAAAGGCCACCCGCGCATCGCTCGACGAAGGCGCGGTGACGCGAATGGTACGGCCGTCCTGCGCATAGGCCACGCCGGCGCCGTATTTGTCGTTGATGGCGTTGACCACGCGGCTAGCCGTGGCAAAGTCGGTATTGTTCAGTTCGAGGCGAATCTGGTTGCTGTCGCCCAGCGTGGTGGGCACCGCGCGTTCCACCGTGGCGCCGCCGGAAATGCGGCCGACCGACAGGTGGTTGACGACGACAGCAGCGCCGCCGCCCGGCGCCTGCGCACCCACGCCACCGACCAGCACATTGCCTTGCGCCATGCCGTACACCTGGCCATCAGCGCCTTTCAATGGCGTCATCAGCAGCGTGCCGCCGCGCAGCGACTTGGCGTTACCCATCGACGACACGGTGACATCGATCTGCTGGCCCGGTTGCGCGAACGCCGGCAGGTTGGTGGTGACCATGACTGCCGCCACGTTCTTCAATTGCAGCGTGGTGCCGGGCGGCAGCGCCACCCCCATCGACTGCAGCATGGAAGCCACCGATTGCACGGTGAACGGGGTTTGCGTGGTCTGGTCGCCGGAACCGTCGAGGCCGACCACCAGGCCATAACCCATCAACTGGTTCTGCCGCACGCCGGCCACGCTGGCCAGGTCTTTCAGGCGTTCAGCCTGCACGGCCGGCGCCAGCAGCAAGGCGGCGCAAAGAGTGAGGAGCTGAAAAGTCTTCATGATCAGAAAGGCAGCAGGCTGAGGAAGAAGCGCGACAGCATCGACTGCACTTCGGCGCCATCGATATTGCTCTTGGTGCGGTATTCGACGCGGGCGTCGGCGATCGAGGTCGACGCCACCGAATTGCCGTTGATCGAATCCGGATTCACCATGCCGGAAATGCGGATGTATTCGGTCGCCTTGTTCATGCCGACCTGCTTTTCGCCGGCAATGATCAGGTTACCGTTGGACAGCACTTCCACCACGGTGGCGCCAATGGTGCCGCGGAAGCTGTTGCTCAGCGACTGGCTGTCGGCATCGGCAAACTTGTTGTCGGCACTGGTGGCGACGTTGGTGCCGAAGCGGTTTTGCAGCACGCCCGGAATGCCGAAGTTGACGCTGCCGGACTTGCTGCCCGCGCTGGCGCCGTTCTTGACGGCAGACGTGCTCTCCGTAATGACGACATTGATCACGTCGCCCACGTGGCGTGCGCGGCGGTCCTCAAAGGCCGGGCGGAAAGTGCTGGCCTGGTAGATCGCACCATTGTTCTGCGCCGCCGGCGGATACGGCGGCGGCAGCGGACGGGCGCTGGTCGGGCCGTTGACGATCGAGGTTGGCGCACCGGCGCAGGCGGACAGCAGCGCGGCGGCGATGATGGTGGCGGCAAGACGGAATCGCATGGCGGGCTCGTTCGATTACAGCTGCGACAGGCGCTGCAGCATCTGGTCGGAGGTGGTAATCGCCTTCGAATTGATTTCGTAAGCGCGCTGGGTCTGGATCATGTTCACCATTTCCTCGACCACGTTGACGTTCGAGGTTTCCACATAGCCCTGCAGGATCACGCCCGTGCCGTTGGTACCGGGCTGGTTCTGGGTCGCCGCACCGGACGAACCGGTTTCCACGTACAGGTTCTCGCCCTTCGATTCCAGGCCGGTCGGGTTGATGAAGGTCGCCAGCTGGATGGCGCCGATCTGCTGCGGGGCAGCCTGGCCCGGCAGGGTGACCGAGACGATGCCGTCGCGGCCGACCGTTATGCTGGTGGCATTGATCGGGATCGTAATCGCCGGCTGCAGCACGAAGCCGCTGGAAGTCACCATCTGGCCGTTGTTATCGCGCTGGAAGGAACCGTCGCGGGTATAGGCGGTGGTACCGTCCGGCAGCAGCACCGGGAAGAAGCCGTTGCCGTTGACCATCAGGTCCTTGTCGTTGCCGGTCGACTGCGGGTTGCCCTGGGTATGGATGCGCTCAATGGATACCGGGCGCACGCCGGTGCCGAGCTGCATCCCCGACGGAAGCTGGGTCTGCTGCGAGGACGCGGCGCCCGGCTGGCGGATGTTCTGGTACAGCAGGTCTTCGAAGACCGCGCGCGACTTCTTGAAGCCGTTAGTGCTCACATTCGCCAGGTTGTTGGACACCACGTCCATCTGGGTCTGCTGCGCTTCCATGCCGGTCTTGGCAATCCACAGTGATCGAATCATTTGCTGCCCCTTAAACGGTAAAACCAAGCGGTTTTTCTATACAGGCATTATCCCGTGGCAAGGATCAACTCAAAGCTTCGATCTGGCTGGTTTTCCCCCGCCTATTCACGCGTGTGGCGCGAATTGTTCAGCTCTGCTATTGTTTGCGATTTGATAATTATTGCTGTATGCCGCACGACCAAGAAGTCCCATCTGCCGGAAAACGCCTTGTCGCGTTCGTGTTCGCCCTCCTTGCCGCGTGTGGAAACTGCGCTGCCGCATGTTTCCAGGCCAACCCAATGGTTCCGCCATCACATGACATCGGCGTCTACACGGGCGAAACGCCGGAGGGCCTCATGGCATTCGGCGAATCCCCTTACGGGCGGACTCGCGCACCGTATCCGCCGCCACCGCCTGCGGGCATAACGAAACAGGATCAACAGCGTTTACCAGGCGAGGCCGGCACGGTAAAGCTGTGGTACTTCGAGGCCAGTCCCAAAGACCGCTCGCTGCGTGTCTGCAGGGTTGATGTATGGTTGCCGCGCCAGCATCTGGGACAGGGGCAAGGGATGTTTGAGCAGATAGCACGGCATTCCAAAGGGAATGCCCTATCCCGCAGCCTGCTGGACCAGGACTTGACGCTTGCGTACAGCACCACCTATTCCTACGACAGCAAAGGCCGGATCGAACAGATTATCCAGGCCGATTTGTCAAAAGACCTTCCGGTCGACACAACTGCACAACATTGCAACCGCTACGATGACAGCGACCGCGTGATCCTGTGGGTGAATCCGGAACATACGAAGAAGTGTCCGACAGGCGAGCCGTCCCTGCGCGATGAATGGCGCGAGTTCAGGTACGCAACAGTCGATGGGAAGGAAGTCCAGTTACGTTCGCGCTGGCATCTCCCCAAGTCCACTGCGCGCTGGCGGGAAGAATGGTCGCCATTTCAAATCGATCCGACTCCCGATTCGGTGTGGGGAAATGCATTTGTCGACTCGCGGCGCGGCGTGTATGAGATATTCGGCTCAACTTACGGAAAGCTGGACAATAACGCGGCCAATATGGTCGTCGACGTATTCGGTCGGTGGAACGGGTCCAACTATACTTTCCTGAAGCCGCCGGTTCGCATTTCCCTGCTCGAGAATCCGGACGAGCTTTACAAATACGAACGGCGCCGCATGACACGCCTGGATGGGCACATCCGTTTATACGAGCTGTTCAAGGCGAACGAGCACATTTCCCGGCACCGCTTTTACATTCTGGAGGGATACGTCCTGCGGCATGAGCAACTCGATGCGAAGGGCAAGATCAAACGCATCATCACGGTCAACGACTGGCGCCAGCCGCGCCCTGGGCCCAATCCGGATTTCGACGACAGGCTGTTGAAGACGAATGCTCCGCTCCTGATTGCCCACCAGGTGTACCACCGTGTCTACGAGATAGATGCGAATGGCCGGCCAACCCTGGTTGCCTTGAGCTGGAATCGATCCGTGCGCAACCCTTTAAAGAGGACTCCGCTGACGATGGCTGACCTGGTGTTCGGAACGCCAGACGGCCAGGAAAAATGGAAGACTCGCGAAGAGTTCGACAAGGCTTTTGATACAAGCGAATACGCCCTTCAAATCTTCCCCGAACGACCGATGGACGACGACGAATAGGCAAGCAACTCAACCCCAAAAGCCGACCAACTTTCGATTCTTGAAATGACAAAGACTCCTGCGATCTTCTTTACCACGGCGCTGCTTTACTCGCTGCCACTGGCTTCCTTGGCACAAGCAGGCTTCGCGCTCACCGATCAGGAGAATCGCTATATCAGCGCCCTGCTTGAGTACCAACAGGCAGCTGACTTGCCCGCGCCAGCCAGGCAGTTCATGGCGGCGCGGGCACACGAGTATGGCGGCGACCTCGAACGGGATGACGAGCGCGCGCAGAAGCTCTATATCCTTGCAGCCGATGGTGGCCACATCGGTGCGCAGAAGCAGCTGGTAGCGGCCCACAAGCAAAACAGTTCCGGTTCGACGCCAAGCGCAAAGCAGGTGGCAGCATGGGAGGCAAACATCAAACGGAATGAAGGAGCCGCCCGCGCTTTGCCTTCCATATCGGCTCCCTCGCAGCAGCAGGCACTTGCCCTTCTTGAAAAATCTGCGGAATCCGGGCACATACAGGCCCAGCTTCAACTGGCAAACACATACCGGCGCGGCCTGGAAGGCGTCAAACGCAACGCCGCCAGCAGCAAGCAATGGTATTTGAAGGCTGCCGAGCAGCTCTGGCCAATGGCCGACAGAGGAAATCCCATCGCTGCCAGTATCCTGGCCGAATTGAGCCTGCAGAACAAGGGCTTGCCCTATGACCCGGAACTGGCGGGCCTCCTGCTGAAAGTCTCGCAGCAGCGCTTGGCCGGAAATGAACGCGACGCGGAGGCATTGGACAAGCTGGAACGGGAGCTTGCGCCCGAACGACTCGCTCGCCTGAATGCCACGGCAGCACAATGGCGGCCGGGGGCGGAGCTGCCGCGTGACCTGCGGCAGGCAATTTGTACCTCGTCCGACTTTGTCCAGCCGAATTTCGACCGGCCGAAAGCCCTGGCGGAGTTTGCCGACTTCCAGGCACGCCTGCGGAAGGCTATTGATGACGTGAGTGCAGTCGAGCCTTCGCTTATTGGCCAAACTGCCGCACTCAACACCTTGCGTACTGCATTTGCGGGAACCATCGCGGCTGGGGCAAAAGGCGAGGCGTTGCTGGCCGACTTCATCCAGCCATCGCCCAGGGGCGTGGTGTCGCCGCTGGGATCCATGTTTGAGAAGATCAAGGGGAAATCGTGCCCGGTGGGATACGGCGGCAGCTTCACTGAAGACGGAAATACGGTGGAGCTTTGGTATGTGGATCTCGATCCGGCCGACCGCGGCGCACTCCAGGCGTTCTCGCAAGCGGCGTTGCCCGCACACGGAAGCCTGGTGCGCAGAAAATTCCCTGCGCTTGTTTTTACGAGAAACGAGAGCGGGAAACTGCAGCTTTACGCGATGTCGCAGGAGATGGCGAAGGTCATGCAATATTGGTGGGGCATACAGCTGATGTAAGCGCCAGGGTCAGAGCGCAGCTTCCTTGTCCGCCTGCCGGGCTGCCTGCAGGGGCTCGGGCCGCCCTACACCATATCCCTGGGCAAAATCGACACCCATCGCGCGCAGGCAGGCCAGCACTGCGTCGTCCTCGACGAATTCGGCAATGGTCTGCTTGCCCATCACGTGCGCGATCTGGTTGATCGATTCGACCATGGCACGCTCGGTTGGGCTGTGCAGGATGCCTTTAATGAAGCTGCCATCGATCTTTACGTAATCGACAGGCAGGTGTTTCAGGTAGGCGAAGGAGGACATGCCGGCGCCAAAGTCGTCGAGCGCGAAGCGGGCGCCCTGTGCCTGCAGGTCCTGGATCAGCGTTGCCGCCTGCGCCAGGTTGGCCACCGCCACCGTTTCCGTGATTTCAAAGCACACGTCCTCCAGCGCCACGCCGGTCCTGCGCTGCTGCTCCAGCACGAATTCCAGCAAACCCTCGTCGCACACCGAGGCGCCGGACAGGTTGATGGCCCAGCTCGTACCGGCAGCTTGCTGCGCCAGCGCTTCGAAGGCGTGGCGGATGACCCAGCGATCAAGCAGCGGCATCAGGTCGTAACGTTCCGCGGCCGGGATGAAGGCCATTGGCGGCACCAGGCCGCCCTGCTCGTCCAGCATGCGCACCAGTACTTCGGCATGGGCGCGGCCGCCGCGCAGCGGGGCGATCGTCTGCAGGTGCAGGCAGAAGCGGTCGTTTTCCAGCGCGGCGCGGATGCGCGACACGGCTTCCATCTCAGTCTGGCGCACGGACAGTTCGGCATCGTCGTCGCTGTACAGGTGGATGCGGTTGCGGCCTTTTTCTTTCGCCATGTAGCAGGCGGCATCGGCTGCTTTCATCACTTCCTTCAGGCTGCTGCTGCGGCTATCGAGCAGCACCAGGCCGATGCTGACGCCAATGCGGTAGCTGCGCACGCCCCAGGCGAAATGCAGGTCGACCACGGCCTTGCGCACTTTTTCCGCGACGCGCAAGGCGTCCTCGTGGCTGCACTGGGTCAGCATGATGCCGAATTCGTCGCCGCCCAGGCGGCCGACGATATCGCGTTCGCGCAGCGTGGCTTGCAGGAGCTGGCTGACTTGCTTGATCAATTCGTCGCCGGCTGCGTGGCCGCTGGTGTCGTTGATGATCTTGAAGCGGTCCAGGTCGAGGTACAGTACGGCATGCTCGCCGCCGCTGCCCTGCCGTAAAGCCGCCAGCAGTTCGCGCAGGCGCCGTTCGAATTCGCGCCGGTTAAGGATGTCGGTCAGCTCGTCGTGCGTGGCCTGGTAGCTCAATTGCGCGGCGTGCCGGCGCGCTTCGCTGGCGTCGTGCAGCACGATGACCTGGCCGATGGCAGCGCCGTCCGGCGCGTGGATCGGCGCCACCGAGCGGTCGACTGGCAGCAGCGTGCCGTCGGCCGCCAGCAGGTGCAGCGCTCCGCCCTCGCCTTCCAGCCGGCACACTTGATCCAGCGGGCGGCCGAGCATGTCGGCGCCTGGCATGCCCAGCATCTGTTCGGCATTGCGGTTGCTGTAGCTGACGCGTTGCTCGCGGTCGGTCGTGATGACGGCGTCGGCAATCGAACCCAGGGTCACCTGCACCAGCTCTTTCTCGGCGAAGGCTTCCGCCTCGCTTTGGCGCAGTTGCTGCAGCAGGCGTTCGCGGCGGGCAAAGGAACGGCGCAGGTAGCTGTTGCCGCTCCAGGCCAGCACGGCCGCTGCCAGCAACAGCACGGCCAGCAAGGCCGTCGAGACCTGGCGCGCGGCATCGTTGATGGCGGCGGCAAAGCCGATGGCAAGCGGAGTCAGACGGCGGTCGATTTCCTGGATTTCCAGCAGCACCACCGGTGCTCGGCGTGCAGCCGGCGGCATCCCGTGCACGCGCTCGCCCAGTTCACGCAGGCGCAACAGGTGCTCGTCGCTATGTTCCCAGTAGGTGATGGCGCGCGCCATCAGGTAGATATCCTTGAAATTACGGTACAGCCAGACCATGCCGCGCACGTCTTCTTCGGCATTACGGCCGCCCAGGAAGCCTTCGCGCACCACTTCCCAGTCCATCTGTTCCTGGTCCATCTCGCGCCGCGCGCGCATGTCCGATAGCGGCACGGCCAGTTCGGACTGGAATTGGGCGTAATCCTGTTCGTCAGCGGTAACGAGATAGCGCTGCAGCGAGGCGATGGCGGCCTTCTGCCCTTTGGACCAATGACTTTCGCCGCCGACGTAGGCGCGCAGCGTGGCGGCAATCGACAGGCTGAACACGGCCACCAGGGTGAGCGCTGCCACGGCCAGCACAAACGGCAGGACCACAGTGGCGTAACGTTCCTCGGGACGAGCCATAACCTTGTACTGCTGAGATGAAAGGTCCCATGATGGGGAATCCCGGCGCAGTGCGCAATGGCGCAGGCGTGATTCGTTGCCTCAAAGCAACAACATTAATGCAATATTAATTCAACGCCAAGATTTGCGTGGCCTTGGCAGCATTGTTTTCCGCGTTTTTCAGCAAACTCATTTGCGTTTCGAAAGAACGTGCCAGGGTGATCATATTGACCATGGCGTCGATCGGGTTGACGTTGCTGCCCTCCAGCGTGCCGTCGGCCAGGCGCACGTTCTGGTCGGGATCGGCCGGCAGGCCGCTTTGCTGGCGGAACAGGCCGTCGTCGCCGCGCACCAGGCCTTTGACGTCCGGATTGACCAGCTTGATGCGGCCCAGCACATTCGATGGGCCGGGCTGGGTCTGGGTGGTGTCGATGGCCGACACGGTGCCGTCGGCGGCAATGGCCACCTGGGCGTCGGGCGGAATGGCGATCGGGCCGTTTTCGCCCACCAGCGTGAGCCCGGCCGCCGTTTGCAGCATGCCGTTTTCACTGACCTTCAGGCTGCCGTTGCGGGTATAGGCTTCGGAGCCGTCGGTCGATTGCACGGCAATGAAGCCGTCGCCGCGCAGGGCCACGTCCAGCGCCCGCCCCGTGGTCTGCATCGCGCCGGCGCGGAAATCCGAGCCGACCGTGTTGTCGACCACGAAGGTACGGGTCGGCAAACCTTCCGCCACCACCGGCACGGCACGGAAGGAATCGAGCTGGGCGCGGAAGCCGGTCGTGGTGGCGTTGGCCAGGTTGTTCGACGTGGTGGCCTGCTGCTCCAGGATATGGCGCGCGCCGGTGGCGGCGGTGTAGACAAGGCGGTCCATCGCTTGCTCGCTTTATCCGATTAACGCAGGTTGACCAGGGTTTGCAGCACCGAGTCCTGGGTCTTGATGGTCTGCGCATTGGCCTGGTAGACGCGCTGCGCGGTGATCATGTCGACCAGTTCCTTGGTCAGGTCCACGTTGGACGATTCGACCGAGGAGGAGCGCAACTGGCCCAGGTTGCCCTCGCCCGGCGTGCCGACCTGCGGTGCACCGGAGGCCGAGCTTTCCGCCCACACGTTGTTACCGAGCGGGATCAGGCCGTCCGGGCTGGCGAAGTTGGCCAGCACGAATTGCGCCAGCGGCCGCGACTTGCCGTTGCTGTACTGGCCGATGATGGTGCCGCTGGCATCGGTCGAGAAGCGCTGCAGGCTGCCCGAGGAGTAGCCGTTCTGCGTCGATTCCTTCTCGCTGGTCGGCGAGCCGTACTGCGTGGTGCCGACGAAGTTGGTGGTAATCGTCATCGTCAGGTCGGCGCCGTTGTCCGGGAAAATCGGCAGGTCGATCGAGAACGGCAAGGTCTGAGGCGGCGTCAGCAGCGCCATGCGCGCTGCGCTCAACTGGCCGTTGGTGTCGAAAGCCAGGGTGCCGGCCTTGACCGCTGGGACCGTAATTGCCGCCGCCAGTTTCTGGTCAATGATGTCGGGCGTATTGCCCGGGACGGCGCCAACGTCGGTCGGCGGCGTGTACACCGCCGCCAGCCTCGCCAGTTGGGCCGGCGTAGCGCCCGCTGCCGTCGCGGCAGCGGTCATGGCCGCACCGGCAGCAGCGGAATACGCTTGCTGGGCCGCCAGCATGCCGGCGGCATTGCCCGCCGCCGCCGCGGTGTTGTAGGCGGCGCGCGCCGCCAGCGAAGCCGGGTCGGTCAGCACGGCTTGCGCGATCGCCTTGGAGTCGACCTGCACGCCATCGCTACCGGCGTACACATCCCATACGCCGCTGCCCTTGTTCACGTAGAACACCGACATGGTGTGGGCATTGCCCAGGCTGTCGAACACATCCATCACGGTCTGCTTGGTGTAGGTCAGCGGATCGGTGGCGTCGAACGGCACCTTGGTCGGTACCGGCGAGGTGGACGACAGGTTGATCTTGAAGTTCGCTTCGGTGGTCTCGACCGGGGTCAGGTCGGCCGTATCGATCTTGATCGGCACCGGCGCGCCTGCCAGGATCACACCTTGCTGGTTGGCCAGGTAGCCGGTGATGGCGTTGCCCTGGGCGTTGGTGATGATGCCGTTCTTATCGAGCAGGAACTGGCCGTTGCGCGAATACTGCACTTCGCCGCTGGGCGCCACGGTGCGGAAGAAGCCGCCGCCGTTGATGGAAACGTCCAGCGGGTTGTTGGTGGTCTCGATATTGCCCTGCGTGAATTGTTGCGCGATGCGCGAAATGCTCACGCCGATACCCGGGTTGTTGCCCGCCACGCCGTTCAGCGAGTTGGCATACAGGTCGGCAAACTGCGCCTGCGAACTTTTGAAGCCCACCGTGCTCGCGTTGGCGATATTGTTGCCGATCACGTCGAGCGACTTGCCTGCGGCGTTCAGGCCGCTGAGACCTTGTTGAAACATGGTATTTCCCCTATCAGGTTGGGCTTACAAAACTTGCTTGATATCGTCCATGGTCAGTTGACCGATGGCTGGAACATTGAGCTTGGTGCCGCCGGCGCCGGTGGACACGCTGGCCACGGTGCCGAAGGTCAGCGCCTGCACGCCTTCGGCCGCCTTGCCGCCCAGGGTGCCGCTGACGCTGACGGTGTACATGCCGTCCGCGGCGGTGGTGCCGTCTTCCAGCTTGCCGTCCCAGCCTAGTGGCAGCACGCCGGCATCGACCGCCTGCAGGGTCTGCGTGTGCACCACCTTGCCGGCGGCATTCTTGATGTCGATCTGCAGCGAGTCGACGGCGTTCTTCAGCTCGACACCGAACAGGCCCTTGCCCGACACCAGTTGCAGGTTCTTGCCGGCCGCGAGCACGCCGTGGTTGATCAGGTTGGTCGCCTGCAGCGAAGCCGAATTGGCGTAATCTTTCTTCAATGATTCGATCGTCTCGTTCAGCTTGTTGATGCCGGTGACGGTCTGCAGTTGCGCCAGCTGGCTGGTCACTTGGGCGTTGTCCAGTGGATTCAGCGGATCCTGGTTCTTCAGCTGCGTGATCAGCAGCGTCATGAATTTGTCCTGGTCGGCCGAGACGCTTTTGTCCGAGCCGGTAGTGCCGCGCGTGTTGACTGCGTTGAGCAGGGCTTGCGACGGCGCGCCGCCGCCAGTGACGGGGGTGTTGGTGATGGCCATGGTTACTGTCCGATCGTCAGGGTTTTCAGCAGCATGGTCTTGGCTGCATTCATGGTTTCCACATTGGTCTGGTAGGAGCGCGAGGCCGACAGCATATTGACCATCTCGTCGACCACGTTCACGTTTGGCATCGTCACATAGCCCTTCTCGTCCGCCAGCGGATGCTTGGGGTCGTAGACTTGCTTGAGCGGCGACGGGTCTTCCACCACCTGGCTGACCTTCACGCTGGTGGCGGCGCCATTGGCGGTCGGGGTGGCTTCGAACACGACCTGCTTGGCGCGGTAGGCTTCGCCGCTGGCCGAGGTGGCGCTGTCGGCGTTGGCCAGGTTGGAGGCCACCACGTTCAGGCGCTGCGCCTGGGCGCTCATGGCAGAACCGGAAACATTGAAGATGCTGAACAAGGACATTACTGGCCTCCCTGGATCGCGGCCAGCAGGCCTTTGATCTGCGAATTAATAAAGGTCACGCCGGCTTCGTAGCGCAAGGCATTGTCGGCAAAGTTGTTACGTTCGACATCCATGTCGACGGTATTGCCGTCCACCGCGCCCTGCGCCGGGTGGCGATACAGCAGCGGCGTGCCGTCCGGCAGGGTGCTGCCGTCTTGCGGCGGGCGCGGGAAATGCTTGTTGGCAGTCGTATTCAGCGGCTGCGGCGTGGCCGCCCGCTGCATGGCTTCCTGCAGGTTGGCGGAAAAGTCGATGTCGCGCGCCTTGTAGTTTGGCGTGTCGGCATTGGCGATGTTCGACGCCAGCACGGCCTGGCGCTTCTCGCGCAGGCTGAGGGCGGTTTCGTTGAACAGCAGGTAGTTGTCGAGTTTGCCTAACATGGCACTTCTCCGCTTGATGACAGGTTCGATGATACGGAGCAATGTGCTTGCTTGATCGGAAGAGAAAGGCGGGGTTTTTGCCCCTATTCGCGGCTTGCGGCTGTCGCGCGAGGGCTAAGATGGGCAGCATGAAACAAATCCTCATCATTGCAAGCTTGTTGGCCGCCAGCGTGGTCCAGGCCGCCCCGGCCCGCATGGAGCCGACGGCCCTGCGCCAGGTCGCCGAGCAATTCCTGCAAGTACAGACCGCCGGCCTGCCCGGCAAGGTCACCGTCAACATCGGTGCGGTGGACCCGCGCCTGAACCTGGCGCCCTGCCCTGCGCCGGAAGCCTTCCTGATGCCAGGCGCGCGCGCTTGGGGCAAGACCACCGTGGGCGTGCGTTGTGCGGCGCCTTCGCCGTGGACGGTATATATTCAGTCTCAGGTATCCGTGTTGGGCAGTTACGTGGCCGCAGCCGTGCCGCTGGTGCAGGGCCAGTCCATCGAGGATGGACAGTTGGCGATGATGCAAGGCGAATTGACCGCCCTGCCGCCCGGCATTGCCACCGACAAGGCGCAACTGGTCGGCAAGTCCAGCAGCATGTCGATTTCGGCCGGCACCCCGGTCCGGGTGGACATGGTGAAGGCGAAGCCGGTGATCCTGCAGGGCCAGCTGGTCAAGCTGGTCACCCGCGGCAACGGCTTCTCGGTTTCGGCCGAAGGCAAGGCGGCCGGTTCGGCGGCCGAGGGGCAGGTAGTGGCAGTTCGCACCGGCAATGGCCAGCAAATCAGCGGGATTGCCCGCCTGGGCGGACTGGTCGAAGTAGCTTTTTGAACAAGTTTCACGATGCCAGCTAAAGTTTGGCCGCAGGTTGCCGTAATAGACTCGTATGCCGGGGTAAAGTACTCCAACCAGACGAGGATAATGCTGTGAAGATCAACGATACATTGAAGAACACGCCGGGCTTGCCGAGTTCGCCCGCGACGTCCGGCAACGCGCGCAGCGCGGACAGGACTGCCGCAGCGACTTCCACCGCACCACAGGCAAGTACCGACAATGTGCGCCTGTCCCCGCAAGGACAGGCAATGGCGGCCAGTGGCGCAGCAGCCAGCAATGCCGTGTTCGACACCAAGAAAGTCGAACGCATCAAGATGGCAATTGCTGACGGCCAGTTCCAGGTCAATTCGGAAAAAGTGGCAGACGGTTTGCTGGACACGGTCCGCGACCTGCTGCACGCGCGTAAGCAACGCTAAGGAAGCATGATGGCCGCAGTCTCCCCCAAACACAGCCTGCAGGCTGAGTTAAGCAAGATCACGGAATTGCTGGAAGTCCTGAAACAGGAACAGCAAGACCTGGTAGCGGCCGACATCGACCACCTGACCTCGCTGACCCCGCACAAGTCGGCCCTGGTCAATGAAATGGCCACCCTGGCCACCGCGCGCCACCGCGCCCTGGCCGACGCCGGTTATCCAGCGATGGAACTGGGCATGGAGTCCTGGCTGGAAGCCCAGCATGACGATGCCGCCAATATCCTGTGGCAGCAGTTGCTGGACCAGACTCGGGCGGCAAAGGAACTGAACCGCCTGAACGGCGTACTGATCAACAAGCACCTGGGCCACACCCAGGGCGCGCTGCAGGCCTTGCGCCCGCAGCAGACCACGGTCTACGGCCCGAGCGGCATGACGACCACCGGCACGACGCGCCGCGGCTTCATCGCCGGCTAGGCCTTTGCGCAACCGGCACGGCGCCGGAACTTTCGAAATGTGTGACTTTTTATGCAACCTTCTGCATAATGGGCGCATGCGTACATTTCTCTCAGGAATTATTCTGGCGGCCACGACCGCCCAAGCTGATGCTGCCTCCGTTCACTCCGCCCTTGGCGGGGAACAGTTCGGCTTGCAGCCTGCCGACAATTATCAACTGGCCAATGGCCGCTGCAAGGACTGCGGCCAGAAACAGGCCTTGTGGTATTTCCAGGACGAGCTGATCGCCCTGCCGCCCGCCAGTGCCAAGGATGCGCCGGGCCTGGTCTGGCTCGGTTCGCCGCAACTGGTGCCGCAGGCGCGCTTTGACGGCAAAGCGCTGCATACGGCCGATGGGACCACGCTCAACTTCCGCCTCGCGCCAAAGATCGCCACCAACCGCTCCTATTTCAACGCGAGCTCGGAAGCCTTCTTCCGTCAGCGCGAGGTGCGCGTGCGCGGCCAATGGGATGAGGCCGGGCAGCAGTTCGTGGCGCGCACGATCTGGCCGCGCGACTATGTGATCGATGCCGGCAAGCTGCCGGTGCAGCCGCTGTCCGGCGCCGACGACCTGCAGGGCTTCGTACGGCATGCCGAGGGCGGCGCGCGCGGCGAGTACACGGTGCGCAAGGTGTGGCAGCGCCCCGGCGCCACGCCGGCCGACCTGTCCGGCAAGCCGGTGCTGGCCATGATGCTGAGCGGCGCCCAGGGCGACGACGACGAAGCTTACGGCGGCCATTTCGCCATCGCCACCGGCCGGCTGGGGCCGCAAGGCGAGTGGTCCGACTGGCTGGTGAATAACTTCTACGGCCTGGATTCGTACAGCGAAAAAGGCATCGTGGCGTCGGCACTGCCGATGGATAACTACCTGATGGACCTGAACAGCGGCCAGCAGTACTACCGGCCGTCGTACATGCTGGTGGCCGTGCTGAAGGATCCGCGCACGGCGCAGGCTTACCAGGCCAACGTGAACCAGGTGTTCCGCGATTTCTATGCCCATCATTTCAGCTACCAGCATGCGGCTGCCAACTGCACGGGGATCAATGTCGACGTGCTGCGCAAGCTGGGCTGGCAATGGCCGCTGCAAGGGCCGACCAATCGCCTGAAAGCCGTTGGCGCCTTTGCGTATATGGCGGCGAAGGAGATGAGCATTGCCAGCGGCAAGAAGGCCTACAGCTATTTCACCGAGGAGCAGACCCGCTTGCACCCGGCGGTGGCATTCGATGCGCTGGGCAAGGATTTGCTGAACGTGCTGGGCGGGCAGGCTGGACGCCAGTTGAGCGGCTTCGAACAGCAGTTGCAGTCGGATGTGGAGGCTGTGATGCTGGTGCGGATTCCGCAGGTGCCTTCCAGCCGGGCGTTTGGTTCGGCGCCGGCGTATTCGATCGATGAATTCATGGCGCGTGCGCCGGAGGATCGCAGCAAATGGCAGGTGGTGCCGACGGAGCCAAGGCCGTTTCCTGAGGAGTTGATGGACGAGCAAGCCAGGAAGAATTTGCAGACGTCGGCCTGGCCGATGGCGGCGCTGGTGTTGCTGGTGGCGGCGATCGGGACTGCGTGGCACTGGCGGCGCAGGCAAAAGCTGCGGCAGCAGGTGCCGCATCCGGAGCGGCTGCGCGCGTAAAACCGGCAAACCGGGGTACGACCCGCAGGGTCGTACCCCAGCCAGCGACCGCCGCGTACTGGGGTCTGACCCTATGGGTCTGACCCCGGTTTACCGGTTTAAGGGTTTAAGGGCTTGGAATTTCAGTAGCAGGATCCGGAATCCCGGACAGGATCGTCACCGCCACCCGCCGATTGCGCGCCCGCGATTCCGGGTTGTCATTCGACGCCACCGGCTGGTTGTCCGCATGCCCCACCGCCGTCATGCGTGAAGCAGCAATCCCCGACTCGATAAACAGCCTGACCACGCTGCCCGCCCGCACCGCAGACAACTCCCAGTTCGACGGAAAGATCGCATTCCTGATCGGGA
This sequence comes from Pseudoduganella sp. R-32, assembly GCF_049913245.1. NCBI lineage: Bacteria > Pseudomonadati > Pseudomonadota > Betaproteobacteria > Burkholderiales > Oxalobacteraceae > Pseudoduganella > Pseudoduganella sp. R-32. The sequence goes on from NZ_CP183987.1 coordinate 5,566,235, forward strand.
CATTATCGGTATGCCCCTCTACCTGCACATTATGCGGGTCGTCCTTGAGCAGCGTCGCCACAGCCGTCAGCGCCTCGCGCGATTCCTCGGTCAGGCTCGCATCGCCAGCCCTGAACAGCACCGAAGCATTGATTTCCACGCTCACCCCGCGGCTATTCTGGGTCACCCGCACCTTGCCCTCCTTGACGAGGGGCGCCAGGGTGCTGGCCAGGTCCTTGGCCAGGCGCGTCATCTGCTCCTTCTCCTTCTTGATCGCCTCATTGCGCTTGCGCGAAGCCGGATTCGGAATCGGCAGACTCTGGACTTCGGTATTGGTCGGCGGCGCAGCGCCGGCGCCGCCAAACGCATCGCCCAGCGCATCGGAAAACACCTTGTACTTGCCGGTATTGATCGAGGAGACCGCGTACATCACGACAAAGAAGGCAAACAGCAGCGTGATGAAGTCGGCGTAGGAAATCAGCCAGCGCTCATGGTTCTCAGGATCGTCGTCGAACTTGCGGCGTGCGCGGCGGTATTGCATGTCACGGCTCCCGCATCAGGGTCGCGATCCGTTCATCGATGACGCGCGTGAAATCGCCGGTGGCGATATCGTAGAACACCGACGCCGTCAGCTCCTGCAGGTAGACCTGGCGCGTGACGATGGTCTTCAGCTTGTTGGCAATCGGGTAAAAGAACAGGTTGGCCAGGCCGACGCCGTAAATGGTCGACACGAAGGCCACGGCAATGCCGGAACCGAGCCTGCTCGGGTCGGTCAGGTTTTCCATCACATGGATCAGGCCCAGCACAGCGCCCAGGATGCCGATGGTCGGCGAGTAGCCGGCCGCCGATTCCCAGATGCGCACCGCCTGGCGTTCGGCCGTTTCGAAAGCGGTGATTTCCATGTCCAGCAACTGGCGCATCTTGTCGGGGTTGATGCCGTCGACGATCATGCGCAAGCCCTTGGCGACAAACTTGTCCTTGGCGCCGAGCATGGGGCGCTCCAGCGCCAGCAGCCCGTCGCGGCGGGCCAGCATGCTCCAGTTGTTGATGTCGCGCGCCAACTGGGCGCGATTGTCTGGTGGAGGCTTGAACACCCAGCGCAGCATGGTCAGCCCGCGGCGCAGGGTTGGCCGGGTGGTTTGCAGCATGACGGCGCCGAACGTGCCAATCACAACAATCGCGAAGGCAGCCGGCTGCAGCAAGGAAGTCACCTTGCCGCCTTCCAGCCCCTGGCCGACGATGATGCCGGCCAGCGCCAGCAAGACGCCGGCTACGCTGGACCAGTCCATGCCTGCTCCCTGAGCGAGGCACGCAGGCGCGCCACGGCTTGTGTGTGCAATTGCGATACCCGGGACTCGGACACGCCCATCACCGCGCCGATCTCCTTCAGGTTCAGCTCTTCCTCGTAGTAAAGGCCCATCAGCATTTTCTCACGTGGGGGTAGCGCTTCAATCGCATCGATCACAGCCTGGCGGAAGTCGGTGTCGAGCAGCGCGCGCAGCGGATCGGCATCTTCATCATGGGCATAGCGGTCGAGGAAGCTGTCGTTGCCGTCTTCCTCGTGAAAATCTTCGTAGTACACCAGTTGGTGGCCGCCGCCTTCGGACAGCATTTCCTGGTAATCGGCCAGCGACAATTTGAGCGATTTCGCCACTTCCGACTCGGTCGGCGGGCGGCCCAGGCGCTGCTGCAGCGTGGCCATGGCGTTTTCAATCTTCCGCATGTCCTGCCGCATCGAGCGCGGCATCCAGTCGGAAGAGCGCAATTCATCGAGCATGGCGCCACGGATACGCATCACCGCGTAGGTCTCGAACTGGGCGCCGTGGGTTTCTTCATATCGATTAATAGCGTCAAGCAAGCCGATCATGCCGGCCTGTACCAGGTCATCCACTTCCACACTGGGCGGCAATTTTGCCTTCATATGGTGGGCCAGGCGCTTGACCAACGGCATGTGCGTCGTCAGCAAGGAATCCTTGTCCACCTTCCCTTTGACCGTGTACATAAAGGTTCTAATTCTTTTCAGGCTCTAAAATGGTTGCAGCTCCCCATCGCAAAACGCCCTGCCAGCTGGCGGAAGGCCACTGAAGCCCCGGCCAATGGGAAGGCGTCCACCACCGCACGACCCAGGCGGGCTGCACGCTGCAGGTATTCGTCAGCCGGCACAGAACCCATGGAAACAAGGTTGACTGCCAGGTAACGGCTTGCCGCATGTGCCATATTATCGTAAACCACCCTTGCTTCGGCCTCCGAAGCGCCGGTGACCAGGATGCCGAACGGCCGGCGGCCCAGTTCATGGTTGAGCCGCTTGATCATCATATAAGCATTCTTGATCGAAGTGGCGCTATTCGACACCTGTACCACGATCTCGGAACTGGCCATCAAGGGTACCGGGAAGGCTTCGCCGTCGAACTCGCCGTCCACCAGCACGATGCCGGCCTGGCTGGCCAGCACGCCGAAGGCCTTGGCCAGGCGGCGCCCTTCGTCCGGGCCGCGGCGCGCTTCGCCGCGCGTCATCGACACCACATTGAAGCCTTGCGGTGCAGCATGCAACACCTGGTTCAAGCCGCAGCGCTGGCGCGCCACGTCGAGCAGGCTGGCACCGTGGTCCAGCCCAAGGCGGGACACCACGCCGTGGGCGCTGGCGCAGGCATCGACCAGCAGCACGTCGTTGCCGGCCTGCGACAGCGAGGCGCCCAGGTTCACCAGCATGGCGCCCTTGTCGTCCTGCGGCGTGGCCGACAGGAAGGTGATGATGCGTGGCCGGGGACCGGCCAGCATCCGGCGCAGGCCTTCGGCCTGGTCGAAGTCGAAATTAGCCAAAGCGTACCTCGCGCAGCATTGGGTCATGGACGGCGCCGGCTACCAGCAGCGGCAGTTCGGCATCGCCGTATTTCGGGGCGGACTGGCCACCGAAAGCGCGCCCTACCAGCGCTGCCGGGTCGGCCAGGTGCAGGTCTTCCGGCACGCGCTGGCCGTTGGACATGTAGAACAGGCGCAGCTTGTGGCGAATCACCACGTCCAGGGCGGAGCCGATCGAGGCGGCTTCGTCCAGCTTGGTGATGATGGCACCGGCCAGGCCGCTGCCCTGGTAGGCGCGGACTACTTCGGACAAGGTTTCCTGGGTCGAAGTAGCGTTCATGCACAGGATGCGCTGCACGTCGGTGCCGACGCCCTGCAGCATGGCGACCTGTTCGGCCACCATCTGGTCACGCTGGCTGACACCAACAGTATCAATCAGCACCGTGTGCTTGTTGCGCAGCTCGTTCAGGGCGATGCGCAGGTCCGCTTCGTCCTTCACCGAGTGCACCATCACGCCCAGGATCTTGCCGTAGATGCGCAGTTGTTCGTGGGCGCCGATACGATAGGCGTCGGTGGTGATCAGGGCCAGCTTTTCCGGGCCGTGGCGCATCACGCAGCGCGCGGCCAGCTTGGCGGTGGTGGTGGTCTTGCCGACGCCGGTCGGGCCGACCAGGGCGAACACGCCGCCCTTTTCCAGCAGCGCGTCTTCGTTGTTCATGGCGTTGATGTTGCGCGCCAGGACGGTGCGCATCCACTGCAGGGCCTCGGCGCCGTCGCGGGTGGCGGGCAGCTTGTCGGTCAGGTAGCGCGCCAGGCTGGCGGAGAAGCCGGCTGCCAGCAGTTCGCGCAACACCACGGTTTTGTGCGGCTCGCGCTGCTGGGTGTTGGCGAAGGCCAGTTCGTTGAGCTGGGTTTCCATCATGCCGCGCATGGCGCGCAGCTCGCTCATCATGCTGGTCATCTCGGCGGCGGCGCTGGCTTTGGCGCTGGCGACGGCTTCGGCGACCAGGGAGGAAATGCGGTCCATGTCCACGGCTGGCGCAGCCGCTACCGGTGCGATCGGGCGGGCCGCTGCACGCGGGGCGGCTGGCGCCGGGCGTGCGGTGGCGCGCACCACTGGCGCTGCCGGCTGGGAAACCAGGGCCGGCGCCAGGTCCAGTTGCGGCGCCGGTGCGGCCATGGGGGAATCCGGGGAGTGCGGGGCCAGCGCGGCGGCATCGTCGCCGCCCAGGGCCAGGATTTCCACCGCGCCGTCGACGGCGCGGTTGGACAGGATCACCGCATCCGGGCCGAGCGCTTCGCGCACCTTGCGCAGCGCTTCACGAGATGTTGGGGCGGTAAATTTTTTAACGTTCATTTCCTGCTACTCCGACAGATTCGCACATGGTCAGATTATTGACGATGCGTGGAGGTAACAATCGGTGGAATAGCTTGGGAAATGCGGCTTAATTCAAAACCCGGTAAACCTGGGTCTGACCCGCAGGGTCAGACCCTGTCTGTTCGACGGCCGACAGGTGTGGGTTCGAAGCTTTTGACTTTTGACGAAGATCAACGGCGCACAACCAACCCCGTTGGCCGCGCCGCAGACAGGGTCTGACCCTGCGGGTCAGACCCTGGTTTACCGGTTTACTGCGCACCCACCAGCGAAGTCACCCGAATCGTCTTCGTCTCCGGAATCTCCGAATGCGACAGCACTTTCAGCTGCGGCAGTGCGCGGCGCAGGAACTTGGACAGCAGCGGACGCAGTGCGCCCGGCACCAGCAGCACCGGCGTCACGCCCAGCGCCTCCTGCTGCTGCGTTGCCGCCGCAGCCTGCTGGGCAATCGTATCGGCCAGCCCCGGCTCAATGCCCGCCGCATCGCCGGCACCACTCGTCATGGCCTGCATCAGCAAGCGCTCGAGGCGATTGTCAAGCGTCATGACCGACAGCTCCCCGCCGGCCGGGAACAACTGCTGCACGATCGCCCGGCCCAGGGCCACACGCACCTGCGCAGTCAGCTCATTCGGATCCTGGGTATGCGGCGTGAACTCGGCCAGCGTCTCGATAATGGTGCGCATGTCGCGGATATGCACGCCCTCTGCCAACAGGTTCTGCAGCACCTTCTGCAGCGCCGACAGCGACAGCATCTTCGGCACCAGGTCCTCCACCAGCTTCGGCGAATCCTTGCCCAGGTGATCCAGCAAGGACTGCACTTCTGCGCGACCAAGCAATTCGGAAGCATGCGATGTGATCAGGTGATTCAGGTGGGTGGCCACGACGGTGCCCGCATCGACCACGGTATAACCCATGCCGGTAGCCTGGTCGCGCAGCGAGGCGTCGATCCAGATGGCCGGCAGGCCGAAAGCCGGATCGGTAGTGACCATGCCCGGCAGCGTGCCGCTTGCCATGCCCGGATTGATCGCCAGGTACTGGCCGTTGAATGCCTCGCCGGTACCGACCTCTACGCCCTTCAGCGTGATACGGTAGGCAGAAGGCTTCAACTCCAGGTTGTCGCGGATGTGCACCGGCGGCGCAAGGAAGCCAACTTCCTGCGCAAATTTCTTGCGAATGCCCTTGATACGCTTCAGCAGTTCGCCCCCCTGGGTCTTGTCGACCAGCGGGATCAGCCGATAGCCCACTTCCAGGCCGAGGGTATCGACCGCCATCACGTCCTGCCAGGTCGCCTCTTCCTGCTCTGGGGCCGCCTGCCCACCGCCCGCGGCGCCGGCAGCGCCACCACCGCCAGGGCCGCCGGCCTCCTGCGCGGCAACCGTTTCCGCCTTTTCCTTCGCGCGCTTCTGCAGCATGTAGCCGGAGCCGATCAGGACCGACGCCAGCAGGATGAACACCAGGTTAGGCATGCCGGGAATCAGGCCGAGACCGCCGATGATGCCGCCAGTGATGAACAGCACTTGCGGCTTGGCGAACAACTGGCTGATCACCTGCGTGCCGATGTCGGTCTCGGAGGCGACCCGCGACACCACGATACCGGCTGCAATCGAAATCACCAGCGAAGGAATCTGCGCCACCAGGCCGTCACCGATCGCCAGCAGCACATAATTTTTCAGCGCGTCGGCAAATCCCATATCGTGCTGGATCATGCCCACCAGCAGGCCGCCCACCACGTTGATCACGGTCACCAGGATGCCTGCCACCGCGTCGCCGCGCACGTATTTCGAGGCACCGTCCATGGCGCCGTAGAACTCGGCCTCCTGCGACACTTCATTGCGGCGGCGCTTGGCTTCCGGTTCGCCGATCAGGCCGGCATTCAGGTCGGCGTCAATCGCCATCTGCTTGCCGGGCATTGCGTCCAGGGCGAAACGGGCGCCCACTTCAGCGATACGGCCAGCACCTTTGGTCACCACCACGAAGTTGATGATGGTCAGGATTACGAACACCACGATACCGACGGTGTAGTTACCGCCGATCAGGAAGTGGCCGAAAGCCTCGATCACCTTGCCGGCAGCATCCGGCCCGGTGTGGCCTTCGGTCAGCACGACGCGGGTCGAGGCCACGTTCAACGACAGGCGCAGCATGGTCGAGACCAGCAGCACGGTCGGAAAAGCCATGAAGTCCAGCGGCTTGACCGTGTACAGGCTGGTCAGCAGCACGATGATCGACAGTGCGATATTGAAGCTGAAGAACAGGTCGAGCACGAACGCCGGCAAGGGCAGGATCATCATCGCCAGTAGCATGATGATCAGGATCGGCGCAGCCAGGGCTTGCCCGTTACCGGCAATGCCTCTCATCCATGGCGGCATGTTCAGGGCGTTCATTCTCTACTCCGTTTATTTCTTGTTCAGTGGGTCCATATCGTCCGGCACATCGAGCCTGGTCGGTCGATCCGGGTAGCGCAGGCCTGGACGATAGGCCTTGATCTGGTACACATACGCCAGCACTTCAGCCACGGCGGCGTACAGGCGCGGCGGGATTTCATCGCCGATTTCGGTATGCTTGTGCAGGGCACGCGCCAGCGGCGGCGCTTCCAGGATGGCAACCCGGTGCTCTTTGGCCAGCTCGCGGATCTTGGCCGCCACTTCGTCGGTGCCCTTGGCCACCACGCGCGGCGCACCCTGCCCGCCTTCGGCGTATTTCAGCGCCACCGCATAGTGGGTCGGGTTGGTCACCACGACGTCGGCGGTCGGCACTTCCTGCATCATGCGTTTCTTCGCCATTTCGCGCTGGAGCTGGCGGATCTTGCCCTTGATTTGCGGGTTGCCGTCCGACTCCTTGGATTCCTGGATCAGCTCCTGGCGCGTCATCTTCAGCTTGTTCGCGTAATGCCACATCTGGTACGGTGCATCGATCAGGGCGATGAAGCCCAGCGCGCCGACGATCACGATGAAGCTGAAGCCCAGCATATTCATGACATGCGTGCTGCCGGTATGCAGCGGCTCGAGCATCAGGCCGATTGCCTCCTGCTGCTGGCGCGAAATGACCATATAGGCCACCACGCCGACGATGATGGACTTGATGATGGCCTTGACCAGCTCCACCAGCGAGTTGGTGGAGAACATGTTGCCGATGCCCGTGATGGGATTCAGCTTCATGAAATTGGGGGTGAAGGCCTTGGCCGAAAACAGCCAGCCGCCGACCAGCAGCGGCGAGGCCAGGGCCACCACCATCACGGCGACGGCGATCGGCAGGCAGGCCAGCATCACGTGCACCACATCGACCAGGATGCGGGTCACCAGTACATCTGGGTTGTAGACTTGCTCACGCGTCAGCGACAGCCCCGAAGTGAGGCTGCGGCTCAATTCGCGCACCAGGCCGGAGCCGGTCATCCACAGGCCGGCACCCGCTGCCATGAGAACGGTAAAGGTCGCGACTTCGCGCGACCTGGGTACGTCCCCTTCTTCACGCGCCTGCTCGAGGCGCCTCTGTGACGCGGGTTCTGTTTTCTCGGCTTCGCTGTCTTCAGCCATTGACCGCTCCTGTTATCGACCGTGCCATTATCGCTGCGGCCGAGCAAGAGCTATCGATGGAAAAAGCGGGGAAAACCTGCCTTACTCGGCCCCGTCGGCGGCTGGCGCCGCCTCTGGCACGGCTTTCGCACGGCCCAATTGCCAGACCTGCTGGTCGATGGCGCCGAAGATGGACTTGCCGTCGGCATCCAGCATTTCGATCTTGATGGTGTCGCCGAAGGACATGAAGGAAGTTGTCGGTTTGCCATCGGCGATCATTTCCAGGCAGCGCTTTTCGGCGATGCAGGAATAGCCCCTTTTAGCATCCTTGTTGGACACGGTGCCCGAACCGACGATGGTGCCGGCGCGCGCATTGCGGGTTTTCACCAGGTGCGAAATCAACTGGGCGAAGTTGAACACCATGTCCACGCCCGCATTCGGCTGGCCTACCAGCTTGCCGTTCCAGGTCGAGCGCAGCGGCAGGTGGACCTTGGCGTCGCTCCAGGCTTCGCCCAGTTCGTCCGGGGTCACGGCCACTGGCGAGAAGCTGCTGGCCGGCTTGGACTGGAAGAAGCCGAAGCCTTTGGCCAGCTCCTCGGGGATCAGGTTGCGCAGCGAGACGTCGTTGACCAGCACCAGCAGGCGAATCTGCTGGAAAGCCAGGTCGGGCGTGGCGCCCATCGGCACATCGTCGGTAATCACGGCGATTTCCGACTCGAAGTCGATGCCCCATTCTTCATGCTTCAACTCGATGTCGTCGCAAGGACCGATGAAATCGTCACTGGCACCCTGGTACATCAGCGGATCTTCCCAGAACGAGGCCGGCATCTCGGCATTGCGTGCCTTGCGCACCAGCTCGACATGATTGACGTAGGCCGAACCGTCGGCCCACTGGAAGGCGCGCGGCAGCGGTGCCATGCAGTTCTTCGGCTCGAAGTCGAAGCTGCGGCGGGCCTTGCCCTCGTTGAGCTGGCGGTACAGGTCGTCAAGCTGGGGCGAGATGAACGTCCAGTCATCCAGGGCGCGTTGCAGGCTGCGGGCGATTCCATCGGCGACCACGGCAGTTTTCAGGTCGCGGGAGACGACGAGCAATTGGCCGTCGCGGGTACCGTCTTTAAGGGTGGCAAGTTTCATTTCAGGAATGCTATCGATTCGGTAGAGATAATCAATTTTACCTCCTGGATGCGAATCATTACCATTTGGCTCAACTAGAAAGGAATTCGATCATGGCAATCGCAGCGAAGAAAATGAGCCAAGTCACCGCCCACATGGGCATCGCCTTCGGCCTGATGTACGTATTGACAGGGTCGGTGGCATTCGGCGGCCTGGCTGCCGTGCTGGAACCGGTGATCAACGTCGTGCTGCTGCCATTCCATGAGCGCGCCTGGCACGCGCTGCGCCAGCGCTTCGCTCACCGCCGGCTGGCATTGATCGCAGCCGAGAAAATCTCGCAAACCGCAATGCATGCGCTCATTGCCTTCGGCACCTTATACGCTGCCACTGGATCAATCGCGTTCGGTGGCCTGGCGGCAGTGTTGGAACCGATCATCAATGTGATCGCCCTGCCCTTCCACGACCGCCTGTTTGACCGCCATCTAATGCGAAGCGCCGCATCGCCGATGGCTGCCTGACAATAATCGCCTGGCTTGCCATCGGATGCATCCTGGCCGCTACCGCGATAACAACTCCGGCGGCACGCTCGCGCTGTCAATGAGGACGTGAATCCAGTCCAGCAGTTGCTCGGGCGCCGCTTGCTCCAGAACCTGGGCACCGGCCTGGGATAGTGGCTTTCCAGCATGCTCGAGCAGTAATCTCACAGTATTGCGCCGCTCAGCCAACAGGGCGTTTTTCGCCCCTTCCTGCTGTCCCTCATGCCAACCTTCCTGCAAGCCTTCTTGCCGGCCTTCCTGCCGGCCTTCCTCCCACCCCTCGCGTCGACCGCGGAGCAAGGTTCGGTACTCGAGTACCTCTGTGTAGTTGCGAAAATCATGTTCGAACATCATGGCGATTTTCTCCATAGTTAGCGCCTGGGCCATGTCCGCATCGGGGAACTGGGCAGAAAGACGCATTTGCACCCAAGCAGTGAGCGTCCTCGACAACAAATCATTGTGCTGGCGCTCCAGCCACACCGACAACGTTCGAGTCAGCGCTGGAATATCGCTGGCCTCGTCATCGGCCCGATCAAGTTCAAGCAAGGCTCTGATGACACCCTGTCCGATGCTTCGATCGACCAGCACATAATTTAGTTCCGGCTGCAGCGATTCCAGGCCAGGTGGCGCCTGCGGCCGGAATGCCCCCAGGGACCGGCTATACGGCCATGCCTCGCGGCCACTATAGAGAACGATGGGGAGCAGCAGCGGTTCCTTTCCGTGGGTCGCCCTGCGCGCCTTGATGAGGTCATCGGAAAGTAGCGCTGCATAACCCTGCATGCGTGTCGCCATCCATTTGTCCGGGATCGATTGGAATTCGATAAGCATATGGATGCTCGGACGACGAGATCGATGCACACACCACACGACGTCATCATGACGATGCGTGCCATTCGGCGATACATAGCTGGCATTCAGGCGTACAAAGTCGTCTGGGCGGACCGCTCTCGTCCATTCCTGCGGCACAGCCACGCACAACAGCTCGCGCGCCAACTCCGGGAACGAAAACAGCTGTTTGTAGCCGGTATCACTGGGGGAAGCCATGCAGGAAGTCTATGCGGCCCCTGTTTAAGCACTTTGGGCAAGCGCAAGCTGTTGCGACAAACCGGCCAGCCCCGGTGTGCGACAGCGAACGGACGCTTAGCGCCCAGGGGCCTAATCTCCACGCATCGAGTTCAAGCCGGGAGGCGAATATGCTGGCAGACAAAGATGCTATTGCGATGATCGCAGTAAAGAATCTGGATGCGGCGGCGAAATTTTACGGTGAAGTTCTCGGCCTTGAGAAGCTCGACAGCCCCGAACAGGAAGTGCTGGTCTTCCGCAGTGGGACCAGCACGATCAACGTCTATCGGTCGCAGTTTGCCGGTACAAACAAGGCAACCAATGTCATGTGGAACGTGGGCAGCGAACTGGAAGAAATTGCAGAACGCTTGAGAACGCAAGGTGTCATATTCGAGCACTACGATATGCCCGGCCTGAAACGCGAGGGCAACGTACACGTTGGCGGCAGTATGAAAGTGGCATGGTTCAGGGATCTCGATGGCAATATCCTCAGCATTGTTAGTGGCTAGGAGGCCAATATGAAAGCACTTAGCTTCATCGCAGGCGCACTAATCTCGGCACAGGCAATCGCCGGACCTGAGGTCGATAAGGAATTCAATTCCATGGATGCCGACCAGAATGGCAAGGTATCGGCGGCTGAACATGCGGCCGGTGCGAAGAGGATGTTCGAGCATATGGATGCCAACCATGATGGCAAAGTGGGTGCTGCAGAAATGACTGCTGCACACAAGGCCATTACGGGACAGGCAACGAAAAAGTCGGACATGTCAGCAGCCGACAAGATCAAGGCCGTCGATTCTGACGGCGATGGCGTGCTTACTGCCGAAGAGCACGCCAAAGCGTCGGCATCCATGTTTGCGAAAATGGATACCGACAAGGACGGATTCCTGAGCAAGCAGGAAATGGCCGCGGGACATGCGGCCATGATGAAGAAACAGTGATCAGGCCGGCGCCAATAACGCGAGCTGTTCGGGGGTGAGATAGCACCATTCCCCTTCCTGCAAGCCCAGAGAATCGAGTTGCAATTGGCCGATGGCGGAGCGGTGCAGCGCAGAGCAATGATTGCCGGCAGCAGCGAGCATGCGCTTGACCTGGTGGTATTTGCCTTGTTCGAGCACGATCTCGAGCTGGTGCTCGCCGCGCTTGATGCAGGTGACGGCAGCCAGGGGAGCGGGCTCATCATGCAACTGGACGCCGGCCAGCATCTGGGCCACCAGCTCGTCGGTCACCGGTTCGGCCGTGGTGGCCAGGTAGACCTTGGGCACGTGGCGCTTGGGCGAAGACTGCGCATGGATGAACGGGCCGTCATCGGACATCAGCAGCATGCCGGTGGTGTCATGGTCGAGGCGGCCGACCGGCTGGACTTCGCGCCAGGTGAATTGCTCAGGCAACAAGGTCAGCACGCCCGGGTGGTGGCTGGGCTTGCGGGAGCATTCGTAGTCGGAAGGCTTGTACAGGGCAATATAGAGGTGCTCGCGATACACCCACTCTTCGCCGAACACTTCCAGCACCAGGCCGTCGGTTTCGATAGTCGCTTTATAGTTGTCCTGCACTTCGCCGCCGATGGAAACGTCACCGTCTTCGATCAGGGCGCGGCAGTATTTACGGGTGCCGAAGCCTTGCGACTGCAGGATTCGGTCCAGGGATAATTTACTCATGGGGCGGGATTTTACCGGATTTACGCTACCGCAAGCCTCCCTATTGATGCAGATCAAAGGGCGTGACAGTCGAGTTGGTACACTTAAATAGCATTAGGAATCTGCTGACTGGGCTATAGGAATTTCTTTGGGAGATCTCAGCAATGAAGCTCTACATCAACCGTAAGTCGTTGGCACAGGCCCATGCCGCTTCGCTGGAAACCAAATTGGCTGTCGCGCGCTGGAGCGGCCAGGCAGGGTCAATGCCGCAAGCGTTGTGGCGGCGTCAACAGGGAGCGGAGTTGCTCGAGTGGCTGCTGCAAGGCGGCTTTTCAACCGAAGACCAGGGCGCAGAAACGAAAACAGCGGCCAGGGGCCGCCGTTCTCTTGCCTCCCAAAGAGACAGTGACGAGGAATGTGAATTCACTCAAGTCCGCATCCGTAATGCGGCTGCGTAGTCTGCCTCAAGAATTGATTGCTAATCGCCCTCCCCTTGAATCGAACTACACCGTCAATATAGTCCACGTCGGGGAAATGGCAAGCAAAAATGCCAATGTTGACTGCTGAGCCAAGTTTCAGCGCAAGCTCGGCTTGGCAGCATCGGCGGCGGCCTTGATGGCGCCATAACCAACTGCTGCGCCAAACTTCTTCAGCACGCGCTCTGGCAGGTTTTCATGCTGGGTATAGTCGACGATGTCTTCCGCTTTCACGATGTCGCGCGCCACGCTGTCGACGCTGCCCAGGTCATCGGCCAGTCCCATGTCGATGGCACGCGCGCCAGTCCAGTACAGGCCGGAGAACATGTCGGGGGTTTCCTTCAGGCGCTTGCCGCGGCCGGTACGCACCACGTCGATGAATTGGGCATGGATTTCCTTGAGCATGGTCTGCGCATGCTGCTTCTGCTTGTCCGACTGGGGGCTAAACGGATCCATGAAACCCTTGTTTTCGCCAGCGGTGAGCAAGCGGCGTTCCACGCCCAGCTTTTCCATGGTGCCAGTGAAGCCGAAGCCATCCATCAGCACGCCAATCGAGCCAATGATGCTGGCCTTGTTGACGTAGATGCGATCGGCGGCCGAGGCGATGTAATAGCCGCCCGAGGCGCAGATTTCATCGACCACCACGTATAGCGGCTTTTGCGGGTAGCCGTGGCGCAGGCGGCGGATCTCGTCCACGATCATGCCGGCCTGGACCGCGCTGCCGCCCGGGCTGTTGATGTGCAGGACGATGGCCACCGAGCCGGTATCCGAGAAGGCTTTGTTCAGCGCGGGAATCACCACATCCGCCGCACCGCTGCCTTCCGACTCGATACTGCCTTCGATTTCGATCAGGGCGGTATGGCGGCCCAGGGCCTCGGCATCGCCGCCCATCAGGTTGACGCCGAAGTAGCTGGCCAGGGCGAAGAAAATGATCGCCAGTGTCGACACCTTGAAGAAAATGCTCCAGCGGCGATTGGCGCGCTGCTCCTTCAGCGTAGCGAACACCAGCTTTTCCAGCACTTCACGCTCCCACTTGATGGGAGGATTCTCGGCCGAGGGCGCTGGCTGGGTGTTATTGTTGTCGTTGATATCACTCATGGTCGTGGGCGCACGTAATCGTCAGGCTGCCAGTAAATGTTTTCGTCTCGCTCAATCACGGCAATCGGACGCAGTCGACCGCCGCGGCATGGGCCGCCGGCACATTGGCCATTCTCAGGCATATAAATGGCGCCGTGTGTGGAACACATGATATAGAGGCCGCTCGATTCAAAGAACTCGCCCTCAGCCCAGTCCAGCTCGATCGGCACGTGGGCGCAGCGGTTCAGGTAACCATAGACCTTGCCGCCGTAGCGCACCACGAAGCCGGTGCTGTCTTCGCCACCGGCGCGCAAGGGAAAACGGATTCCCTTGCCGCCTTCCAGCAAAGCCTCGGCAGCGCAAACCAGGATGTCAGCATCCATCAAGCGTTCTCATTCAGCCATTGGTGCAATTGCGGCACAGTCCGCGCCGAATACACCGGGTTGCAGGCAGCCAGTTGTTCCAACGGATGGGCGCCATATTCGACGGCGATGCCAGAAGATCCCGCATTTTGCGCCATCATCAGGTCATGTGTGGTGTCGCCAATCATCACGGTCCTGCGCAAATCCTGGCCCAGTTCGCGGGTCAGTTCCTGCAGCATGGCCGGATGCGGCTTGGAGAAAGTCTCGTCGGCGCAGCGCGTCGCATCGAAAGTCGACAACAGTCCGGCGGCGTTCAGGGAACGATTCAGGCCGACCCGGCTCTTGCCGGTCGCGACAGCAAGAAAATAGCCTTGCTGCGACAAGTCCTGCAACATTTCGTGCACGCCATCGAACAGTGTCAGCTCGTGGTCTTTCGCCAGGTAGTGATAGCGGTAGCGCTCCATCACGCGCGGATAAATCTTCGGGTCGAGGTTCGGCATGGCGACCTGCATGGCTTCTCCCATGCCCAGCCCGATCACGTGGGCGGACTGTTCCCTGCTCGGGATAGGCAGGCCCAGGTCCTTGGCGGCAGCCTGGATGCACTTCACGATGGTGGCGGTGCTATCCATGAGCGTGCCATCCCAATCGAAGACGATCAGGTCAAATTGCTTGCGCGGCATTATTTTTTTCTCAATTCAATGGTTTCCCCAAGCTTACCAAGAATCGCTGGCATTCGGCGGCCAAAGGCGCATTCAAGGTCATCGGCTTGCCCGTTTCAGGATGGGTAAACGTAATCTGGTGGGCGTGCAGGAACATGCGTTTCAGCGCGCCACGCGTTTCCGTGGCTTTCTGCAGCGCCTTGTTCAGTGCAAAATCGCCGTATTTATCGTCACCTGCAATCGGAAAGCCCGAAGATTGCAGATGAACGCGAATCTGGTGGGTTCGGCCGGTCTTCAGCTCGGCCTCCAGCAGCGCAAAACCATCAAATTTCTGCAGCAGGCTGAACACGGTATGCGAAGCCTGGCCGTCGGCTTGCACGCGCACGCGGCGCTCGCCGTCCGGAAGCGTGTATTTATGCAATGCAAGCTTTACGTGCTGGCGCTTGTTCTTCCAGTCGCCCACCGCCAGGGCCAGGTAGCGCTTGTCGGTCAGTCCGTCGCGCATCTGGTCATGCAGGTTGGTCAGGGCAGTACGCTTCTTGGCGATCAGCAGCAGGCCGGACGTTTCCCGGTCCAGGCGGTGCACCAGTTCCAGGAACTTGGCGTCCGGGCGGGCTGCGCGCAACTGCTCGATGACGCCAAATGAAACGCCGGAACCGCCATGGACGGCAACGCCGCAGGGTTTGTTGATCACCAACAGGTTGGCGTCTTCAAAAATGACGTCGAATTCGGCGGCCGGAACGGTTGCCTCTTGCTTTTCAGCAATGCGAATCGGTGGAATGCGCACCAGGTCGCCGGCATTCAAGCGGTACAACTGGTCGATGCGGCCCTTGTTCACCCGCACTTCACCCGAGCGCAGGATACGATAGACGTGGCTCTTCGGCACACCTTTGCAAACACGCAACAGGTAGTTATCGATCCGCTGTCCGGCCTCTTCTTCAGTGATTGTGACGAATTGTGCTTGCGGCAGGACCTGTTGGGGGGAAGCGGAATCGGCTTTTTGCGACTTGTTTTGGCCCGGCTTCCCAGAATTTCTCTCTAAGTCCTTCATTTTGAATATATAATCGTTATGCCGCGGTTTAATCTGCTGCAAGTGTAAAGAATTAAACGTACATTTTACACAGGGGCGTATCTGCTGGCCTCGCCAAACGCAAATTCGGTGGAAAAAATTGTATACGCACATTCGTGCGCCGATCAGGGTCGCAACCGCTGTTGCCATCGGCTCGAGCGCTCGTGTGCTGAATTAGACTGGCTGGATTGTTAGGATAAGTCCGGCGAGCAAGCACTACAGTCGTTGCTCGCTGGTTGATGAAGTGGATAACGCTTGCCGTTTCGCCAAGGCACCATACAAGATGCCCTGGCCCGACGATGTGCGCACGCCTGCATTCTCCCGCCACCCGGCAACGCTCGGGCCGTTGGATGATGTTGCACGCAGTGCGCAAACTCGGCATGACGATTTGCTTCATGCGCCCAATGCGGCGGCAGCGCTTCGCGCCCGCCGCATGACGAGGCATTTCCCCCTACAGCCTCCTTAATTCACGCGTATATCCTTGTACTTCGCCGTCTCCACGGGGGCGGCTTTGACATGGCCCAAGGGTCGCGGAGTTAATAAAAATGAAACGCATGTTGTTTAATGCTACGCAGCAAGAGGAGTTGCGCGTAGCAATTGTCGACGGTCAAAAATTGATCGACATCGACATCGAGACCGCCGGACGAGAGCAGCGCAAGTCCAATATCTACAAAGGCGTCATCACTCGAATCGAACCCTCCCTCGAAGCTTGCTTCGTCAGCTACGGCGAAGACCGCCACGGCTTCCTCCCCTTTAAAGAAGTTGCCCGTTCCTATTTCCGCGAAGGCGTCGACGTGCGCAATGCATCCGTCAAGGAAGCGCTGCGCGAAGGCCAGGAAATCATGGTGCAGGTGGAGAAGGAAGAGCGCGGCAATAAGGGCGCGGCACTGACCTCCTTTATTTCGCTGGCTGGCCGTTACCTGGTCCTGATGCCGAACAACCCGCGCGGTGGCGGTGTTTCCCGCCGTGTCGAGGGCGAAGAGCGCCAGGAGCTGCGCGAAACCATGGACAAGCTGGACCTGCCGCAAGGCATGTCGGTGATTGCCCGTACCGCCGGCATCGGCCGTACCGTGGAAGAGCTGCAGTGGGACTTGAACTACCTGATGCAACTGTGGCGCGCCATCGAAGGCGCCTCCAAGGCAGCCTCCGGCGCTTTCCTGATCTACCAGGAATCGTCCCTGGTGATCCGCGCCATTCGCGACTACTTCCAGCCTGATATCGGCGAGATCCTGATCGATACCGACGAGATCTACGAACAGGCGCACCAGTTCATGTCGCACGTGATGCCGGACATGGTGCACCGCGTGAAGCGCTACAGCGACGACGTGCCGCTGTTCTCGCGCTTCCAGATCGAACACCAGATCGAAACCGCGTACTCGCGCACGGTTCCGCTGCCATCGGGTGGCGCCATCGTGATCGACCACACTGAAGCCCTGGTCTCCATCGACGTCAACTCGGCCCGCGCCACCCGCGGCTCGGACATCGAAACCACCGCCTTCCACACCAACTGCGAAGCCGCCGACGAAGTGGCCCGCCAGCTGCGCCTGCGCGACCTGGGCGGCCTGATCGTGATCGACTTCATCGACATGGAAGTGTCGAAGAACCAGCGTGAAGTCGAACAGCGCCTGAAAGACGCCCTGCACCACGACCGTGCACGTGTCCAGATGGGCAAGATTTCCCGCTTCGGCCTGATGGAACTGTCGCGCCAGCGCCTGCGCCCTTCACTGTCGGAAGGCTCGCACGTGACCTGCCCGCGCTGCTCGGGCACCGGTCACATCCGCGATACCGAATCGTCCGCCCTGCAGGTGCTGCGCATCATCCAGGAAGAGGCGATGAAGGAAAATTCGGCCGCCATCCACGTCCAGGTGCCAGTCGACGTGGCTGCCTTCCTACTGAACGAGAAGCGCGGCGAAGTGCTGAAGATCGAGACCCGTCACCGCATCACCGTGATCCTGATCCCGAACAAGCACCTGGAAACCCCGCACTACAAGCTGGAACGCATCAAGCACGACGATCCACGCCTGGAAGACCACGCTGCCTCCTACACCATGGCTGAAGCTGCCGAGACCGACATGTCGTTCTCCAAGCGCCACAAGGAAGAAGCCAAGCCGCGCCAGGAAGCCGTCGTCAAGACCATTACCCCAGAGCAACCAGCTCCAATGGTGGAACATAAGCCGGAAGCTGCCAAGCCAGCCGCCGCCGCTCCACGCGCGGCTGCTCCAGCAGCCCCGGCTGAAAAGGGCTTCTTCGCCAAGCTGATCTCCTTCTTCACCGGTGGTGAGAAGGAAGAGCCAGTGCAGCCGAAAGCGCCAGTCATCGTCACCAAGGCGCCAGCCAACGCAGAACGCGGCGACCGCAAGGATCGCGGCCAGCGTGGCCGTAACCGTGGCGGCAAAGGCGGCCGCGGCGAGCGCGAAGACCGCGAACCAGGCACCCGTCCAGGCGCCGAGGAAGCGAAACCGGCAGCAGAAGCCCGCAAGCCGCGCGAACAGCGCGAGCCACGTGAACCGCGTGAGCCACGCCAGCCGCGTGAACCACGCGAGCAGCGCGAAGGCGCCGAGGCGGCCCAGGCCCAAGGCCAGCGTGCCGAGCGCGAACCACGCGAGCAGCGTGAGCCACGTGAACCGCGCCAGCCTCGCCAGCCACGCGAGCCGCGCGCCGAGAAAGCAGTTCCAGCGGAAGCCAAGGCCGAGGAATTGGCACTGGCAGCAGCAGGCGTCGGTCCAGTTGGCACCGGCACCGGCGCGCCTGAGACGCCAGTACTGGTGAAAGCAGCCAGCAACACCGGACCAGAGGGTGAAGAGCATGAAGGCGCGGAAGGCGGCGACGAGCCACGCCGCCGCCGCCGTCGCGGTGGCCGCAACCGTAACCGTCGTGAGCGTGAAGGCGCTGAGGGCGTGGAAGGTGCGGAAGGCGCGACCGAGGCAACGTTCACCGTTGCGCCGGCTGAAGGCGAAGCAGTTCCAGTGGCCGCCGCTACCGAAGCTGTGTCGGCCCCAGTTGCTGCCCCGGCTGCTGTCACCGCCGAGCAGGCATCCACTGAAGCTGCGAGCGCTGCCGCTGCCGAAGGCGCCGCTGCGCACGCCGCTGCAGCCACGGCTGTCGAGGCGCCAGCGCTTGCTGAACCGGTTGCCGTAGCCCCTGTAGTAGCTGCGCCAGTCGAGCCCGCACCGGTAGCTGTCGCGCCAGTCGAGCCAGCCGCCGTGGACTTGCCAGTCGCTGCTCCAGCAGCCGCTGAGCCAGTCGCAGCGGAGCCTGTGGTCAGCGCGCCAGCATCGCCACAAGGCGTGCTGCCTTTCGCTGAAGCCGCGCCGGCCGCAACCGAACCGGCAACTGCCGAAGAAGTTGCTGCCGACGTCGTCGAGCCAGCGGCTGCCGCAACTCCAGCTCCAGCCGAGGCAGCGCCAGTCGCCGCCGCGCCGGCACCGGCCCCAGTTGCGCCAGCGCCAGCGCCAGCACCAGCTCCTGCCCCGGCAGCACCTGTGCCGGCCGCTGCCAAGGCAGACGTCGATGCCATGCTGGCTGCCGCCGGACTGTCGATGGCAGTGACCGACCCGGCCAAGGTACGCGCGGCGCAGGAAGCTGCCGCCGCTGCCGCGACCGCCCAACCGATCCGCGTGCCACGCGAGCGCAAGCCGCTGCCACCGGTTGCCAGCGAGCCGCTGGTGCAGGTTGAAACCAAGGCGAATGGCTAACCGGCCTTTCGCAGACGAAAAAGGGAAGCCAGGTGCTTCCCTTTTTCATGTCCCATTGTGGGAAGCATTCCTGTATTGGCTCAAGCTGGGCTTCATCAGCTTCGGCGGCCCGGCCGGACAGATCGCCCTGATGCACACCGAGCTGGTTGAGCGCCGGCGCTGGATTTCCGAACACCGCTTCCTGCACGCACTGAATTACTGCATGCTGCTGCCCGGCCCGGAAGCCACGCAGCTCGCCATCTACATCGGCTGGCTGATGCACCGCACATTGGGCGGCATCATTGCCGGCGTGCTGTTTGTACTTCCCTCGCTGTTGCTGCTAATTGGCCTGTCCTGGGCCTACATGGCTTACGGCAGCCTGCCCGCCGTCGCCGGCATCCTGTACGGCATGAAGCCCGCCGTAGTCGCCATTGTGCTGGCTGCCGCATGGCGCATCGGCAAACGCACGCTGCGCAACCGCCCATTGATGGCCATCGCACTGTCTGCCTTCGTCGCCATCAGCTTTATCAAGCTGCCATTCCCGGCGATTGTCGGCGCGGCCGCCCTGCTGGGCTGGGCCGGCGGCCGGCTTCGTCCCGAACTGTTTGCCCTGGGCGGCGCCGGGCACGGCCCTGCCGCCACGCAAGCCGCCCACCCTCCCGCCCTGATCGACGATGACACGCCAACGCCGCAGCACGCGCGCTTCAGCTGGACCGGACTGGCGCGCGTCGCCGCTGCCGGCATCGTATTGATGGCTGGCGGCTGGCTGCTGCTCGCCTGGCTGTTCGGCATCGACAAACCGCTGGCGCAGATGGCCTGGTTCTTCAGCAAAGCCGCCATGATGACTTTTGGCGGGGCCTATGCTGTCCTGCCCTATGTCTACCAGGGCGGTGTCGAGCACTTCCACTGGCTGACGCCTGCCCAGATGGTCGATGGCCTGGCCTTGGGAGAAACCACGCCTGGCCCTCTGATCATGGTGGTGGCGTTCGTCGGCTTCGTCGGCGCCTGGACGCAGCAAGCCGTGGCCGGCCACCCTGCCCTGGCAGGCATGCTGGGCGCCGCTGTCGCCGCCTGGTTTACCTTCGTGCCGTCCTTCGTCTTCATCCTGGCCGGCGGCCCGCTGGTCGAATCAACGCGCGGCAATATCCGCATGACCGCCCCGCTGACCGCAATCTCTGCCGCCGTGGTGGGAGTAATTGCCAGCCTGGCACTATTTTTTGGCATCCACGTGTTCTATCCAGCCGGCCGCTGGGAGTGGCCGGCCGTCGCAATCGCCGCTACCGCAGCCATAGCCTTAATGCAGTACAAGCAAGGAACAATCCGCGTATTGCTGGCCTGTGCAATTGCTGGCATCGTGCTATCGTACCGGGTGTAACCACGCACCCAGCATGACCGAAAAAATCATCCTCCTGAACGATGGCCGCAGCCAGGCGCCGGCCATCCCCGCAACGTTAGAGGCGCCAACCGGCCGCCTTCAGGACAGGTTCGCCCGTCCGCTGCACGACTTGCGCATTTCCATCACCGACCGCTGCAATTTCCGCTGCGTCTACTGCATGCCGAAGGAAGTGTTCGACAAGGACTACCAGTACCTGCCGCACAATGCCCTGCTCACGTTTGAGGAGATCACGCGCATTGCGCGCCTGTTCGTCGAACACGGGGTTGAAAAGATCCGCCTGACCGGCGGCGAGCCGCTCTTGCGCAAGGACCTGGAACGACTGGTCGCCATGCTGGCCGAACTGCGCACCGTGAGCGGCAGGCCGCTCGACCTGACCCTGACCACCAACGGCTCCCTGTTGGCGCGCAAAGCGCAATCGCTGAAGGACGCCGGCCTGCAACGCGTCACCGTCTCGCTCGACGCGCTGGATGACGCCACCTTCAAGCGCATGAACGATGTCGACTTCGCAGTAGAGGATGTGCTGCACGGAATCGACGTGGCGCACAGCGTCGGCCTTGGTCCTGTCAAAGTGAACATGGTGGTCAAGCGCGGCATGAACGAACAGGAAATCCTGCCGATGGCGCGCCACTTCAAAGGCTCGCCTTCCATCCTGCGCTTCATTGAATTCATGGACGTCGGCACGTCCAACGGCTGGAATATGCACGACGTGGTGCCATCCGCCGAAGTGGTGCGCATGATCAGCGCCGAAATGCCTTTGGTACCGGTCGATCCGAACTATACCGGCGAGACGGCCGAACGCTGGCGCTACGTCGATGGCGGTGGCGAAGTCGGCGTGATCTCCAGCGTGACGCAGGCCTTCTGCAAGGATTGTTCGCGTGCCCGCCTGTCGACCGAGGGCAAGCTGTACACCTGCTTGTTCGCATCGCGCGGCCACGACTTGCGCGCACTGCTGCGCGAAGGCCGCAATGACGCAGAAATCTCATCCGCCATCACTGCGCTGTGGCGCGTTCGTGCCGACCGCTATTCGGAACTGCGTACCATCAATACCGAAGGCCTGGCGCTGGGCGCCGACCGCAAAGTCGAAATGTCATATATCGGGGGCTAAGCTGGCGATGGAACAAAACATCAGTGGATTGATCCTGGCAGGTGGCCGCGGCACCCGCATGGGCCGTGTGGACAAAGGCTTGCAGCCCTTCCGGGGCGGCACGCTTGCCTCACATGTGCTGCAGCGGCTTGCGCCGCAAGTGGCCAGCGTCGCCATCAACGCCAACCGCAATCTGGGCGCCTACGGCGCGCTCGGCGTGGAGGTGCTGCCGGACGAACTGGAAGGCTACGAGGGCCCGCTGGCCGGTCTGCAGACGGGCCTGCGCCATTGCACGACGGACCTGCTGCTGACAGCGCCCTGCGACTCCCCTTTCCTGCCGCCCGACCTGGCGCAGCGGCTTTACGAGGCGCTGAACGCGCAGGGCGCCGACCTCGCCGTGGCATCTACGCTGGAAACCGACGACGATGGCAAGACGCGCACGCAACTGCATCCTGTTTTTTGCCTGGTGCGCAAAAGCGCCCTGCCGGCGCTGGACGATTACCTGCAGACCGGCTCGCGCAAGATGGATGGCTGGTACAAATCGATCAAGGTGGCCGAGGTGCTGTTCAACGAGGCCGCTGCCTTCCGCAATATCAACACGTTGACCGAGCTGCAGAACGAGGAAGAAGCTGCCGCCAACCCTTCACTGAAAGATGTGGCGACCTGCCTGTCTGGCTACGATCCCGACGCCCTGCCTGTGCGGAATGCACAGCGCATCATCCGTGAATTCATCCGGCCCGTGCGCTGCATCGAAAAGGTCGCGCTGCGCAGCGCCCTGGACCGCGTGCTCGCTGCCGATGTGATCTCGCCGATCAACGTCCCCGCGCACGACAACTCCGCGATGGACGGATTCGCGTTTGCCGGCGGGCAGCTCAAAGCCGACGGCAACACCACGCTGAAGGTGATCGGAACAGCCTACGCGGGCCGCCCTTCGGCGCTGAAGCCCGGCCCCGGCGAGTGCGTGCGCATCATGACCGGCGGCGTCATGCCGGATGGCTGCGACACCGTGCTGCCGCAGGAGTTGGCGGCGGACCTGAGCGACGTCGCCGTCACAATCTCGCCGAACACCGTGCGCACTGGCGACAACCGCCGATTCAAAGGCGAAGACCTTGCAGCCGGCACTCCCGCACTTCGCAAAGGCAAAGTATTGCGCCCGGCCGACCTGGGCCTGCTTGCCTCGCTGGGCCTGGCCGAAGTGCCGGTGCAGCGCCGCCTGCGCGTGGCCTTCTTCTCCACGGGCGACGAGCTGCGCTCGATCGGCGAACCGCTGGCGGAAGGCTGCGTCTACGACAGCAACCGCTACACCCTGTTCGGCATGCTGCAACGCCTTGGCTGCGACATCGTCGACATGGGCATCGTGAAGGATGACGCGGCATCGCTCGAAGAAGCCTTGCGCACTGCCTGTGAATGTGCCGACGCCGTGATCACATCCGGCGGCGTATCGGTAGGCGCAGCGGATTACACCAAGCAGGTCATGGCCACGCTGGGCGATGTGCATTTCTGGAAGATCGGCATGCGCCCTGGCCGCCCGATGGCGTTCGGCCGCATCCGCTCGAACGGCCACAGTGCCTACCTGTTTGGCCTGCCTGGCAATCCAGTGGCCGTCATGGTCACCTTCTACTTCTTCGCGCGCCACGCCCTGCTGCGCATGATGGGCGCCGATGCACCAGGCGACCAGTTGCTGCGTGTCCGCTCGGCCCAGGCGATCCGCAAGAAACCCGGCCGCACCGAATATCAACGGGGCATCCTCTCCACGGCGCTGGACGGCACGCGCGAAGTGCGCATCACCGGCTCGCAAGGCTCCGGCATCCTGCGTTCGATGTCCGAGGCAAACTGCATGGTGGTGCTGCACGACGAGCAAGGCAATGTGGCGGAGGGTGACCTGATTGACGTGATAGTTTTTGAGGGGCTGGTCTGACTCGCCTGACCTGCATCAGCCCGGCCCCAGAAAGACTCAATAGCGGTAGCAGTGCGCTTGCTGCGGCTCGCTGCGCATAAGAGCCGTGGTCCAGGCGGGGTTGGTGGCTTGCTGGCACTTTATCAGGACTTCCGACCATGCTTTCAAATTCGCTTCGGAAGCATCCTTCTTCCATGCCTCGTTCATTGCGCGCGCCAAGGGCGTTTGGCTGCCTGGGACACCCAAAGGCCGGCCGAAGCTGTCGCGGGCGGGTTCTAAATCAAGCTGTGTTCGCACGACAGGCTTCGCGGCAGGGAGTTCCAGTTCGCCGGCCCATACGCCAGTTGATGCTGGCAGCAGCAATGCTAGCGCGAAGTGGGCAGCGAGCTTCATCGCTCAGTTGGGGCTGTCGGTGTCCGCGTCAGCGCCGTCGGATGCGCCCAGCATCAACAGGGCCGCTTCGGCAGGTAGCGCTTCCACTGATTTCAGCTTGCGCGCCATCTGGCGGCTGCGTACTTCCGCGTTTTCGATGTTGCGGGCGGCTTTTTCCAGTGTCATCTTGGTCGTTGCAAGGACGTCGCCGAATTTGGCGAATTCGGTCTTTACAGCGCCCAGCACTTGCCACACTTCCGACGAGCGCTTTTCCAGCGCCAGGGTACGGAAGCCCATTTGCAGGCTATTCAGCAGCGCGGTCAGCGTGGATGGGCCGGCGATGCTGACCCGATTCACACGCTGCAGTTCATCCGCCAGGCCGGGGCGGCGCATCACTTCTGCATACAGGCCTTCGGTCGGCAGGAACAGGATGGCGAAGTCGGTGGTCAGCGGGGGCGAGACGTATTTTTCAGCGATCGTCTTCGCCTCGCCGCGCACGGCGCGTTCCAGCTCACGGCCGGCAGCGGCAACTGCATCGGCATCGGCGCGGTCGGCCGCTTCCAGCAGGCGCTCGTACTGCTCTTTCGGGAACTTGGCGTCGATCGGCATCCATACTGGCGCGCCGCCCT
The DNA here is from genome assembly GCF_049913245.1 of Pseudoduganella sp. R-32. Taxonomy (NCBI): domain Bacteria; kingdom Pseudomonadati; phylum Pseudomonadota; class Betaproteobacteria; order Burkholderiales; family Oxalobacteraceae; genus Pseudoduganella; species Pseudoduganella sp. R-32. The sequence goes on from NZ_CP183987.1 coordinate 5,590,940, forward strand.
CTTTCTGGCCCGGCAGCTTGAGCGCGAATTCGACGCGGGCGTTGGATCCCGGGATAGTTTCGACGTTCTTGGCGTATTGATCCGGCGTGAGGATCTGCTCGAGCAGCATCTCGAGCTGCACTTCGCCCCAGGTGCCGCGCGTTTTCACATTGGTCAGCACGCGTTTCAGGTCGCCAACGCCCAGCGCCAACTGCTGCATTTCGCCCAGGCCCTGGTGCACGCGCTCCAGGCGTTCGGACACCTGGCGGAATGATTCAGTCAGGCGTGTTTCCAGCGTTTCGTGCAGCTTTTCATCGACAGTCTTGCGCATCTCTTCCAGCCGCGCACCGTTGTCGGCCTGCAGCTCGCGCATCCTGGTTTCCAGCGCCACGCGTACTTCCAGCAGGCGGCGCGTGTTGGATTCGGTCAGCACCTCGATCTGGCGGCGCATTGTTTCAAGCTGCTGGACTGTCGCTGCGTGCGACTGCGCAAGGATATTGCCCATTTCCTGGCGCTGCGCCTGTGCCGTGGCCTGAAGCTGCAGGCGCACTTCGCGTTCGACTCGGTCCAGTTGGTCGGCGACGTCGCTGCCGCGGCTGCGCAGCAGCGCGACAATTTGCAGGACGATGATGACGGCGGCCAGCGCCAGCAGGATGGTCAATTCCATCAATCGGCCTTGTTCCGCATCCAGTCGGCGGTCTGATAGAACGACTCCATCAGCCGCAGCCTCAAATCTTCGGCGATGCCGACGTCCTGCATCGCCCACGCCATGCAGCGCAGCCACTGGTCGCGTTCACTCGAACCGACAGCGAACGGCAGGTGGCGCGCGCGCAGGCGCGGGTGGCCGAAACGCTCGATGAACAGGTCCGGGCCGCCCATCCAGCCGCTGAGGAACCAGAACAGCTTGTCGCGCGAGCCGTCGGTGCTGGGCGGGTGCATGGCGCGGATGCCGGCGAACTCCGGCTCCAGCTCCATCAGGTCGTAAAAACGGTCAACCATCTCGCGCAGCTTGGTTTCTCCGCCGATGACTTCGTAAAGGGTGCGTGCTTCATCATTCATAAAGCAATGATAGCGCATGGACGTATTGATGTGGATCAAGCATAGTGCTGATTTCACGCAAAAAGCGCCAACAAACCGCCATGATTGCCAGATGATCCGACGCCTTATCCGAACCCGACTGCACGCCCGCAGTGCCGGGGAAATCGCCGACCTGCGCCTCGCCGCCCTGAGCTGGCTCGGAATCACCTGCTTTCCGCTGTATTACGCGATTTTCGGCTGGCTGGTGCCGCAGCCGTACGAAAACCTGATGGCGCGCGCCGTCGGTACCGCGCTTGGACTTGGCGGCCTGTTGGCGCGGCGCCTGCCGGCGCGACTGCGCGACCGCTACACCCTGGTGCTGGTGACTTACGAGCTGCCCTTCTTCTGCACCTTCATGTTCCTGATGAATCACGCCAACGTCACCTGGTCCCAGGTGATGCTGGTGATGCTGGTTGCGCTGTTCCATTTCGAAGTTCGTCTCGCTTTGCGCGCCGGCGCAATCGGCATTTGCGCCGCCGTGCTGCTGGCGATTGCGCTGGGGGCCGGTGAGGTCATCGCCTCGGCGGCGGTGCTGCAATTGCTGCCGGTGCAGTTGTTCCTGGTCGGCTGGATGTGGGTGTTTTCGCAAAGCCGCAAGGCGCTGGAAGAAGAAAAGCTGGAAGGGCTGGGCGAAGGACTGGGCGCTGTGGCGCACGAGATGCGTACCCCGCTGGCCAGCCTGGACGCCAATGTGCGCGGCCTGTCGCGCATGCAGCAGCGCGCGGGACAGGATAATCCGGCAATGCGCCAGGCACTGGGCCGCATGCAGTACGAAGTGCGCCATATGAATCATATGATCGACCTGTTCCTGCTTAGCGCGCAGGCGGTGCGGCAGAAGCTGGATCCGCACGAAACCGTGTCCATGCTTGATACCGTTGAATCGGCGCTGCGCCGCTATCCCTTTACCGGCGAGGCCCAGCGCCAGCTGGTCGCGCTGCAGGTCCGCAGCGATTTCCGCTTCGGTGGACAGAACGAGCTGGCCATCATGCTGCTGCTGAACCTCCTGCGCAATGCCATGCAGGCGGTGCAGCGCGCCGGCAAGGGGCGGGTCAGGATCGTGATCGATGGTTGCCGGCCGGTGCCACGCGTCCTGGTGATCGATACGGGCTGCGGTATTGCACCGCACCATCTGCCGATGATTTTCCAGCGTTTCTTCACTTATCCGGAGCACAATGGCGCCGGCATCGGCCTGGCACTGTGCCGCCAGGTGATGCAAGCGTGGGAAGCGAAACTACATTGTGTCTCCCGCGAGCACGCATATGCTATCTTTGTGCTTGAATTTCCCTTACAAGCAAGCCGTTGAACCATGAAACTGCCCGTTTACGCCCACCCAACCATGACCGTCCTGGTGGACGACAGCGATACCTTCCTTCACAGCCTGGTATTCCAGCTCGATCCGATGCAGGCCAGCGTGTGCTTCCACGACCCGTTGCAGGCGCTGGAATGGTTCAAGGCCAATGCCCGCAGCAGCGAACTGCCGCTGCAGGTGGATTTCGATAATCCGAACCAGTCGGCGGAGCAGCGCAACGTGGCGGTGGACCTGGAGCAGATCTACCGGATTTCCGCCCAACGCCAGCGTTTTTCCATTCCATCGGTGCTGGTGGTCGATTATTCAATGCCACAGATGAACGGCGTGGCGTTTTGCCAGGCGATCCAGCACCTGCCCTGCAAGAAGATCCTGTTCACCGGCCAGGCCGATGAAAAGATCGCGGTCGACGCCTTCAACCGCGGCCTGATCGACCGCTATATCAAGAAAAGCGCAGACGATGCGCTGGACCGGCTGGAGGAGGAAGTGGCTGCGCTGCAGAAGGCGTTTTTCCAGGAGCAGTCGGAGACCCTGCTGGACATGCTGGTGCTGCACGAATTCAGCTTCCTGCGCTGCGGTGCGCTGGCCAAGGTCGTGCAGCAGCTGTACCAGGAGCACGGCTTCGTCGAGCACTACCCTTTCCCGAGCCCGAGCGGCATCCTGTTCTTCAAGGCCGACGGTTCGGCGCAGCTGATGGTGGTGGAAACCGAACGGGGCTACGAATCGCAGGTGGAAATGGCTCGTGACAGCGGCGCCCCGCAATCGCTGGTGGAAGCGCTGGAAGAAAAGCGCATGCTGCCCTTCTTTCCGCCCGACGGCATGTATTCCGACGAAGTGGGCCAGCATTGGCACCGCTACTGCAAGGCGCCGCAGGTGTGCAAGGGCCTGGAAACCTACTACTGGGCCCTGTTCGAGGTCGAACCGACGCTGCTCGATATCCAGCCCACCCCTTACGCGGAATTCCTGCGCCAGCATACCCCGCCGCTCGCAGCGTGACGGTCCAGCCCGTGTCACACTTGGGGTGTGACCCCAGGGTGTGACACGGGCCCAGCCTTATGCCTCGCGCAGCGTTTGCAGCGGGGGGTGGTTCAGGACGTTGCGCAGGCCGAGCCAGCCGCCGATCACGGCGCAGATCGCGCCTGCCAGCAGGCCTGCCAGCCAGACCCAGGGACTGAAGGTCCAGGCGAACTTGAACTGGTAGGTTGCCAGGCCCCATCCCATCAGGCCGGCGCCGGTGGCGGCCAGCAGGCCTCCCAGGCCGCCGACCAGCATGAACTCGATCAGTTGCGCTTGCGAGAGCTGGCGGCGGGTGGCGCCGAGGGCGCGCAGCAGGCCGGCTTCGCGCCGGCGTTCGTCCTGGGAGCCCATCAGCGCGGCATAAAGCACCAGCACGCCGGACAGCAGGGTGAAGGCAAACAGGAATTCCACCGCCTGGATCACCTGGTCCAGCACCGATTGCACCTGGCGCAGGATGCCGCCAACGTCGATGATGGTCAGGTTGGGGAATTCGCGCGACAGCGCGTTGCCGGCAGCCAGGGCATGCTTCGGCAAGTGGTACGAGGTAATCCAGGTTTGCGGCGTGTCGGCCATCACTGCCGGGTTGATGATGACGAAGAAGTTCACCCGCATCGATCCCCATTCGAGCTTGCGCAGGCTGGTGATCTTCGCTTCCACCGGCGAGCCGGCGATATCGAAGCGCATCGTGTCGCCCAGTTTCAGGCCCAGCGTCTTGGCGATGCCCTCCTCGACCGAGGCTTCGCCCGCCGTGCCCCCCATCGCCCATTTGCCGGAGGTGACCTGGTTCTGCGCCGGCAGTTCCGTCATCGTCGACAGGTTGAATTCGCGTTCGGCCAGTCCTTTCGCCCGTTCGTCGGTGTAGGTCTCGCTGGTGATGGCCTTGTCGTTCACCGCCACCAGGCGGCCGCGGATCATGGGGAACATCGGCACGTCCTTCACGCCGACTGCCTTCAGGCGCGCAGCGATGACGTCCTTCTGGTCTGGCTGGATGTTGATGATGAAGCGGTTCGGGGCATCAGGCGGCATGGTATTGCGCCAGGCCGACATCAAGTCGCCGCGCACCACGGTCAATAGCAGCAATGCCATGAGGCCAAGCGACAGCGATACCACCTGCACCACGGTGGCGCCGGGCCGGCGGCGCAGGGAGGTCACCGCGAAGCGCCATGCCTGGTGCGGGAATGCATTGCGCAGCGGACGCAGGGCTTGCAAGCCGAGCCAGCCCACCAGGGCAAACAATGCGAAACCAAGCAGGAAGCCGCCGCCGGTCACGCCGGCGAGCTTGACGTCATTCGATTGCCATAACAGCAGCGCGCCGAAAGCGGCGATGCCGAGCCCGTAGGTGGCCAGGGCGGCAGGCTTCGGCGCGGCGGCCTCGCGCCGAATCACGCGGTTGTGCGGCACGTTACGCAGCTGCAGGATCGGCGGCAGCGCGAAGCCGGCCAACAGGATCATGCCGGTGGCGAGGCCCTGCAGCGCCGGCAGGATGGTCGGCGCCGGGATGTCGGTAGCGACAAGGCTGCCAAGCAGTTGCAGCAGAACATAGTGGGCGCCAAAGCCGACCAGGACCCCGAGCAGGCTGCCCGCCAGCCCGACCAGCAGGAATTCGACGAGGTAGATCAAGGTCACCTGGTTCTGCGTCAGCCCCAGGCAGCGCAGCATGGCGCAGGAATCGAGATGCCGCTGCATGAAGCGGCGCGCAGCCATCGCCACCGCTACCGCAGCCAGCATGGCCGACAGCAGGCCGACCAGCGACAGGAAGCGGTCGGCGCGGTCGAGGGTGGCGCTCATTTCCGGGCGCCCCTCTTCCAGCGATTCGAGGCGCACCCCGCGTACATTGTCCTTCCTGATCAAGGTTTTCAGCCATTCGCCATATTCCTGCGTCGCCCTGGAGCTGGCGCCGGGGCCGGCCACCAACAGCCGATAGCCGACGCGCGACCCCTCCTGCACCAGATTGGTCGCCGGCATATCGGACAAGGCAAGGAAAACGCGCGGGGCAAAGTTGATGAAACCGCCGCCGCGATCCGGTTCCGCGGCAATCAGCTGCGTTACGCGGAACTGCTTGTCCCCCAGTTGCACCGTGCCGCCGACTGCGACGTCGAGCGACGTCGCCAGCGCCGGGTCGATCCAGACCGTGCCCGGTTCAGGCGTGGCCGGTGCCGGAGTGCCGATGCTTTCGTTCGCTTGCGCGACGTCGGTATTGACCTTGACGCGGCCGCGCAGCGGATAGCCCGGGCCGACGGCTTTCAGCGTCACCAGCACGGAGCGGGCGGCATCGCCCTGCCCTGCCTGCGCCATGCTGGGGAAGGCCAGCGTATCGGTCACCAGCAGGCCGCGCCGCAGCGCTTCTTCGCGCCAGGCGCCGGGCACCGGGTTGTCGGCGACGATCACCAGGTCGGCGCCCAGCAACTGGTGCGCATCGCGATTCAGTCCGCTGCGCAGGCGATCGATGAAGAATCCGGCGGCCGACAGCGCCGCCACTGCCACAACCAGCGCTACCAGCAGGAAGCGCAACTGCCCGGCGCGCCAGTCGCGCGCCGTCATCCTCAGGGCTTGTTGAAACATTGATTGTCAGACCACGTTAAAGGCAGAGAAATAGGTATCGACTTCGTCCAGGAACTTCTGCTTTTCCTCGGCGGGCAGGAAGGCTGCTTCGAAGCTGTTGCGCGCCAGCTGGTGCGCATGGGCCAGGCCAAGCGGCAGCGCGTCGAACACGGCGACGAAGTTATCGTTCATATAGCCGCCAAAGTACGCCGGGTCGTCCGAATTCACCATCGCCACCAGGCCCGCGTCGAGCAGCGCCAGCAGGTTATGGTCCTTCATCTGGTCGAACACGCGCAGCTTGGTGTTGGACAGCGGGCAAACGGTCAGGGGCATGCGCAGCGCGGCCAGGCGCCGTGTCAATGCAGGATCTTCCAGGCAGCGTACGCCGTGGTCGATGCGCTCCACCTTGAGCAGGTCGACCGCCGTTTCGATATAGGCTGGCGGCCCCTCTTCGCCGGCATGCGCCACCAGGTGCAGTCCGAGGTCGCGGGCGCGTGCGAACACGCGGGCAAATTTCTCCGGCGGGTGGCCGACTTCGGAAGAATCGAGGCCGACGCCGATGAATTTGTCGCGGTACGGCAGCGCCGCTTCCAGCGTGGCGAGCGCGTCTTCTTCGCTCAGGTGGCGCAGGAAGCACAGGATCAGCTTCGCGCTGATTGGCCCTTCGGTGCAAGCGCGATGGATACCATTAATCACATCGCCAATCGGCACGCCGCGCGCGGTATGGGTCTGGGGGTCGAAGAAAATTTCGGCATGGCGTACATGATCGGCCCTGGCGCGCTGCAGGTAAGCCATGGTCATGTCATAAAAGTCCTGCTCTTTCAGCAGCACGCTGGCGCCGGCGTAGTAGATGTCGAGGAAGGATTGCAGGTTGGTGAAGGCATATGCCGCGCGCAGTGCTTCCACCGACGGGTAGGCCAGCTTGACGCCATTGCGTTCGGCCAGCGCGAAAATCACTTCCGGCTCCAGCGAGCCTTCAATGTGAATGTGCAGTTCTGCCTTCGGCATATTCTGCACGATGGAGCGCATTTGGGTAGTCATTTTTTGTTCTCTTTCACCGCTGATAAGTAGTTGGCATCTTACTCCAAGATAGTGTGCTGCAGAGTCGGGCCAGCCGTGCTACTGTGGTGCCATAGGCGAGGGGATCGAGCATTGGCGGTACTACTGGCTTTACTTCTAGATCCAATAGAGCAATAATAAATTTCATCAACGTAAGATGCGTTTCGAGCCCGGCAACCATCCCCCCGCCGGCTAATAATGATCCAGCTCCGAGCCTCGGGCAATCCCTGGCAACTCAGGCAAGCTGGCAAAGCATTGAGCAGGCCTGCAGCCCACGCTACGACTGCCGACCATGTGACTAGTAGATTTTTCATTAAAGGACATTCACATGACCATTTTTGACAACTACGCAGCACGGTATGAGCGCACCAAGGAAGAGGAAATGTCCCTCTCCGAGTATCTCGCGCTTTGCAAAAAGGACCGCCTGACTTACGCTTCGGCGGCGGAACGGATGCTGGCTGCGATCGGCGAACCGACCCTGGTTGATACGCGCAACGATACGCGCCTGTCCCGCATCTTCGCCAACAAGGTCATCAAGATTTATCCCGCCTTCCGTGAGTTCTACGGCATGGAGGACGTCATCGAGCAGGTCGTTGCCTACTTCCGCCATGCCGCCCAGGGCCTGGAAGAGCGCAAGCAGATCCTCTACCTGCTGGGCCCTGTCGGCGGCGGCAAATCGTCGATTGCGGAAAAGCTCAAGCAACTGATGGAAGAAGTGCCGTTCTACTGCCTGAAAGGCTCGCCGGTGAACGAATCGCCGCTCGGCCTGTTCAGCGAGGCGGAAGACGGCACCATCCTGGAAGAGGATTACGGCATCCCGCGCCGCTACCTGCGCAATATCCCTTCGCCATGGGCAGTCAAGCGCCTGCACGAATTCAATGGCGATATCAACCAGTTCCGCGTGGTCAAGCGCTACCCTTCCGTACTGAAGCAGACTGCCATCTCGAAGACCGAGCCGGGCGACGAGAACAACCAGGACATTTCTTCGCTGGTGGGCAAGGTCGATATCCGCAAGCTCGAAGACTACGCCCAGGACGACCCGGACGCCTACAGCTATTCCGGCGGCCTGTGCCTGGCCAACCAGGGCCTGATGGAATTCGTCGAGATGTTCAAGGCGCCGATCAAGGTGCTGCACCCCTTGCTGACCGCCACCCAGGAAGGCAACTACAAGGGCACGGAAGGCTTCGGCGCCATCCCCTTCGAGGGCATCATCCTGGCCCACTCGAACGAGTCGGAGTGGAAGAGCTTCAAGAACAACCGCAATAACGAGGCATTCCTCGACCGTATCTATATAGTGAAGGTGCCGTACTGCCTGCGCGTCACCGACGAGATCAAGATTTACGAGAAGCTGCTGCACAATTCCTCGCTCGACAAGGCGCCTTGCGCTCCCGGCACGCTGCGCATGATGTCGCAGTTCGCCATTCTGTCGCGCCTGAAAGAGCCGGAAAACTCCAGCATTTTCAGCAAGATGCTGGTGTACGATGGTGAAAACCTCAAGGATACCGACCCGAAAGCCAAGTCCATCCACGAATACGTGGACTATGCCGGGGTCGACGAGGGCATGAGCGGCCTGTCGACGCGCTTCGCCTTCAAGATCCTGTCCAAGGTCTTCAACTTCGACTCGACCGAGGTGGCGGCCAACCCGGTGCACCTGCTCTACGTGCTCGAACAGCAGGTCGAGCGCGAGCAGTTCCCGCCGGAGACCGAGCAAAAGTACTTCTCCTATATAAAAGAGCACCTGGCCCAGCGCTATGTCGAGTTCATCGGCAAGGAAATCCAGACCGCCTACCTGGAGAGCTACTCCGAATACGGCCAGAACATCTTCGACCGCTACGTGACCTTTGCCGACTTCTGGATCCAGGACCAGGAATACCGCGACCCGGATACCGGCGAAAGCTTCGACCGCGAATCGCTGAACAACGAGCTGGAGAAGATCGAGAAGCCGGCCGGGATTTCGAACCCGAAAGACTTCCGTAATGAGATCGTCAACTTCGGCCTGCGGGCGCGCGCCAATAACGGTGGCAAGAACCCGGCCTGGACCAGTTACGAGAAGTTCCGCACGGTGATCGAGAAGAAAATGTTCTCCAATACGGAGGAACTGCTGCCGGTGATCTCCTTCAATGCCAAGGCCAGCGCCGAGGACGCCAACAAGCACGCCGACTTCGTGGCGCGCATGGTGGAAAAGGGATACACGGCCAAGCAGGTCCGGCTGCTGTGCGAATGGTATCTGCGCGTGAGGAAGTCGTCCTGATAGAGAAGTGGGATAATCAGGACGCGCCAATCAAGCAGGCAGGAGGCACATGACTTACCTCATCGACCGTCGTTTGCAGGGCAAGAACAAGTCCGCGGTCAACCGCGAACGATTTTTGCGGCGTTACAAGGGCCAGATCAAGGATGCGGTCGGGCGCGCCATCAAGGGGCGCTCGATCACCGACATCGAGAATGGCGAAAAAGTATCGATTCCCGTCAAGGACGTGAACGAGCCCTCGTTCGGCCACGCCCATGGCGGAATCTGGGAAGTGGTTAATCCCGGCAACGAGGAATACCAGAAAGGTGATTTGATCAACCGCCCCAAGGGCGGCGGGGGCAGCGGCCGCGGCCGCGCAGGCAACAGCGACCAGACCACCGAGGATGATTTCATCTTCGAACTGTCGCGCGAAGAATTCATGAACTACTTCTTCGAAGACCTGGAACTGCCGCACATGATCAAGACCCAGCTCACGGCGACCACGGAATTCAAGCCGCAGCGCGCAGGTTATACGGTATCGGGCACGCCTTCGAACATCCACGTGCTGCGCTCCCTGCGCGGCGCCCTCGGCCGCCGCATTGCGGTGGGCGGCAGTTCACGCAAGCGCCTGATCGAGGCGGAACGCGAACTGGAGGAACTGCTGGTGGCCGGCGCGCCCCTCGACGACCCGCAGGTCATCGAGCTGAAGAAGCTGATCCACCACTTGCATACGCGCTTGCTGGCCATTCCCTACATCGATCCCTTCGACCTGCGCTATTCGAACCGCATCAAGGTGCCGAAGCCGATGACCCAGGCCGTGATGTTCTGCATCATGGACGTGTCGGGCTCGATGGACGAGCAGCGCAAGGATACCGCCAAGCGCTTCTTCATCCTGCTCTACCTGTTCCTCAAGCGCGTGTACGACAAGATCGAGGTGGTGTTCATCCGCCACCATACGGCAGCGTCGGAAGTGGACGAAAATGAATTCTTCCATTCGCGCGAATCGGGCGGTACCGTGGTGTCCTCGGCCTTGCACCTGCTGAACAAGATCATTGACGAGCGCTTCGGCGGCGGCAGCTGGAATGCCTACGTGGCGCAAGCATCCGACGGCGACAACTGGGACAACGACTCCGTGCTGTGCCGGCAGCTGCTGGTCAACACCATCATGCCCAAGGTGCAGTACTACACCTATGTCGAGATCACCGACGGCCCGCCGCAGAACCTGTGGGAGCAATACGCCCAGATCCCCGAATACCACCAGCACTTCGCCATGCAGAAGATAGTCACGCCGGCCGATATCTACCCGGTGTTCCGCGAACTGTTCAAGAAGCAGCCAAAATGAACCAGATGACCAAGCGCCCCCCGCATCCACGCGCCCTGCCGGAGCAATCCGAATGGACGTTTGAACTGATCGAGCAGGCGCACGAAGAAATCCGCCGCGTAGCGCAGAACTTCGGGCTGGATACCTATCCGAACCAGCTGGAGATCATTACTGCCGAGCAAATGATGGACGCCTACACTTCAGTGGGCATGCCGGTGTCGTATGCCCACTGGTCGTTTGGCAAGCACTTCCTGGCGACAGAAAAAGGCTATAAGCGCGGGCAGATGGGGCTGGCTTACGAGATCGTCATCAATTCCAACCCCTGCATTGCCTATCTCATGGAGGAAAACAGCCTGACCATGCAGGCGCTGGTCATTGCCCACGCCGCCTATGGCCACAACTCCTTCTTCAAGGGCAATTACCTGTTCAAGACCTGGACCGATGCCGATGCCATCATTGATTACATGGTGTTTGCCAAGAATTACATCACCGAGTGCGAACAACGGCATGGTATCGATGCCATTGAATTGCTGCTCGACTCCTGCCACGCGATCCAGAACTATGGCGTGGACCGCTACAAGCGTCCGGCCAAGCTGTCGCTGGCGCAGGAACAGATGAAGCAGAAGGAGCGCGAAGCCTACTTGCAATCGCAGATCAACGAACTGTGGCGCACCGTGCCGCGGCGCGAAGAAGAGGCCGTCGACAAGCCGGCGCCGCGCTTCCCGCCTGAGCCGGAAGAAAACCTGCTGTACTTTATCGAGAAGTACGCGCCGCTGCTGGAACCCTGGCAGCGCGAGATCGTGCGCATCGTGCGCAAGATCAGCCAGTATTTCTACCCGCAGCGCCAGACCCAGGTCATGAACGAGGGCTGGGCCACGTTCTGGCATTACACCATCCTCAACCAGTTGTACGATGAGGGCGTGGTCAGCGATGGCTTCATGATGGAATTCCTGAAGAGCCATACCAATGTGGTGTACCAGCCGCCGGTGCACAGCCCCTACTACAACGGCATCAATCCGTATGCACTGGGCTTTGCCATGATGTCTGACATCCGGCGCATTTGCGAGAATCCGACGCCGGAAGACCGCGAATGGTTCCCCGATATTGCCGGCAGCGACTGGAAGAAGACGCTTGACTTCGCCATGCGCAATTTCAAGGATGAAAGCTTCATTGCGCAATATCTGTCGCCGCGCCTGATCCGCGAGTTCCACTTCTTTGCTGTATTAGATGACGACAAGAACGACAAGCTGGCCGTCTCGGCCATCCACGATGAGCTGGGCTACCGCTATGTGCGGCAAATGCTGGCCGACCAGTACAACCTGGGCAACCGCGAGCCAAATATACAGGTATGGTCCGTCAATACCCGCGACGACCGCGCCCTGACACTGCGTCACACGCAGTACAACCGCCGTCCCCTCAACCAGCAGGCCAATGAAGTGCTGAAGCACGTGGCCCGTCTCTGGGGATTTGACGTTCACCTGGATACGGTTTCGCCGGATGGCCAGGTGATCAGCACCATCGAGTGCAAGCGCGAGAAGCGCAACCGGGTGATCTGACCGCCGCTTTTGACAGAGTTACGTCGAAGCAACACACTTCGCCAAATTTCCTTAGCCTCGCCAGGGTCGCTGGCGAGCAATATTTCGTCTTGAAGAAAAAGTGATGAAGATCAATCGCAGGGGCGAAAAAATGGTCAATTTTCTCTTGCTTTTTCTGCCAGACCACTTTGGCACAGCCTGGTAACAGCCTGCCAATATGGGGCTAAGGGCATGAAATTTAAACGGTTTTCGGGACAAAATTCTATGCAAAAATCCAAAATTCGTATGTATAATTCGCCGACGTCCCGGATGCGGCTGTAGCTTTGTGTCGCCATTTTGGGGGTTTAAAGTAGCAACACAAGAGTTGGTATTGGAGAAAGCAGGCATGAATTTCAGTGATAACGAGAAAATTGCCGGGAAGAAGAACTATACGGGCATCGTGTTCGTCGTAGTCCTGCACATAATTGCTGGTTACGGTATTGTTTCCGGCTTGGGCAAGAAAATGATTAGCAAGATGATCGAACCGGTGGAGACCAAGATCATCGAGGAGGTTGCCCCGCCTCCGCCAAAAGAACTGCCACCACCGCCACCGCCACCAGAGATGAAGGCACCCCCACCGCCATTCATTCCTCCGGTCGAAGTGAACGTGCAGCAACCGCCGCCAGCGCAGAACGTGATCGCCAACGCGACCAACGTGAAGCCAGCAACCACCGATATTCGCCCAGCCCCTCCGGCACAACCTGCACCTCCAGCCCCTGCGGCAACCGGTGTACGTACCCCGGCTGTGGTCGACTTCAGCACCTGCGCCAAGCCAGAATGGCCGAAGTCGTCGCTGCGTAACGAAGAGACTGGCACTGTGACCATGTCCTTCCTGATCGGTGTGGACGGCCACGTAGCTGAGGCAAAAGTAGTGAAATCTAGTGGTTTCCGTGACCTGGACAAGGCCGCACAAGTTGGTATTTCCAAGTGCAAATTCAAGCCTGCAACGGTCGACGGCAAGCCGCAAGAAGGCTGGCAACAGATGCAATACGTCTGGACGCTGGAATAAACCTGAGACAGAGCACCGTCTCGCAACTAAGTAAGTCCGTTGTCGTTTAAGCCAGCGAACTGATTATTTTTCAAATTTGGAGGAAGCATGTTTAAGAATACCCGTTTGTCCGCTGTACTGGCCGCTGTGCTGTTCTCGGTGACCGCAGCTACCGCCCTGGTAAGCGCCCCAGCCATGGCTGACGCGCCTGCCTCGGCAGCCGCTTCGGCTCCAGCCGCTGACGCACCTGCAGCTCCAGCAGCTGACGCGGCAGCCGCTCCAGCAGCAGAAGCAGCCGCTCCAGCTGCTGCCCCAGCTGCTCCAGCCGCTAAAGAAGAAGTCGAAAACCCATTCGGTATCTCCGCTGTGTGGGAAGCCGGCTTCGTGGCTCGTGCTACCCTGATCATCCTGTCGATCATGTCGATCGGTTCCTGGTACATCATCGTGACCAAGATCATCGACCAGCAGAAGATCTTCAAACAGCAGAAAGAAACCTCTGCCAAGTTCTGGAAAGCATCGTCGATCGCTGCCGGCACCGCGACCCTGACCGAAGGTTCCCCATTCCGCTTCATCGCTGAATCCGGCACCAAGGCCACCGCTCACCACGACGGCGCCCTGCTGGAACAGATCGACCTGTCGACCTGGGTGACCATGTCCATCCAGCGCGCTGTTGACAAAGTGCAGTCCCGCCTGTCCGATGGCCTGTCCTTCCTGGCAACCGTTGGTTCGACCGCTCCGTTCATCGGCCTGTTCGGTACCGTTTGGGGTATTTACGGCGCGCTGACCAACATCGGTATGACCGGTAACGCATCGATCGACAAGGTTGCAGGTCCAGTGGGTGAAGCGCTGATCATGACCGCTTTCGGTCTGCTGGTCGCAGTTCCTGCCGTTCTGGGTTACAACTGGCTGCTGCGTCGTAACAAGACCGCAATGGAAGATGTACGCTCCTTCTCCGCAGACGTGCACTCCGTGCTGATCTCCGGCGCAATGTCCACCTCGAACGCTGCTGCTTCGTCGAAAAAAGTAGGTTAATACCATGTCGATGTCTGTAGGCTCCGATACCGGGGGAGAAGAGCAGCTTAACAGTGAGATCAACACGACTCCGCTCGTGGACATCATGCTGGTTCTGCTGATCATCTTCCTGATCACGAGCCCGGTCGTTCTCAAACTGCAGAAGATCAACCTGCCGGAAGAGATCAACCAGGCAATCCAGACCAAACCAGAGAACGTCAACATCGTTGTTAACAAAGATGGCGACATCTACTGGAACCAGAAGAAAATGCGCGACGCGAATGAGCTGTTCGATTTTCTGAAAGAGGAAGCTGTGAAGGTGCCTCAGCCTGAAGTTCATGTCCGCGGCGACAAAGACGCGAAATATGAATCGATCGGCCGTGTGATCTACACCACCCAGCGCGCTGGCATCCAGAAGGTCGGTTTCATCACCGAACCGCCTGATAAGATGTAAGAACAAGCCGCCCCTGGCTGTAGCGGGGGCGGCCTTCTGAAAAGGAACACATTTCATGAGTATGAGCGTAGGCAGTTCCGGCGGTGAGTCGGAACCGATGATGGAAATGAACATGACGCCGATGATCGACGTCATGCTGGTTCTGATCATTCTGCTGATCATCACCATTCCAAAAGCGAACCACTCGGTCAACCTGAACATGCCGGTCGGCACCCCGCCACCGCCAACCAAGGAACCAGTGGTCGTGACCATCGACGTTGACTTCGACGGCACCATCCTGTGGGACAATGTGGTCGTTCCAGACCGCCCTGCCCTGGAGAACAAGCTGATCGCCGTAGCGGCACAGGCTGACCAGCCTGAAGTGCACCTGCGTCCGAACAAGCTGGTTAACTACAGCGTGGTTGCAGGCGTCATGGCTTCGGCACAGCGTCTGGGCGTCACCAAGATTGGCCTGGTCGGCAACGAGCAGTTCCAGTAAATAATTGGGCCAAAACACCCTTTATTTTCCTAAATAGGCAGGTTATCCTGCCTATTTCGCATTTTGAAGAAAGAAAATCACCCCATGATTAAGTTTCGTCTCGCACACCTCGGCCTGGTAATGGCCGCTATCGGTTTCAACGCTGCTGTCCCGATGGTGGGCCTGTCCTCGATCGCGTATGCCGAGGCCGTGCGCGCAGAAGTTGGCAAGCCACTGCAAGAAGCCCAGAAACTGGCCTCCTCCGGCCGTTACAAGGAAGCCCTGGCGAAACTGAAGGAAGCAGACGCTGTCGGCGGCAAGTCCGAACTGGAAAAATTCCAGATCGAATACACCCGCGGTTCCGCTGCTGCCGCTGCCGGCGAGAATGAGACCGCCGCCCGCGCCTTCGAGCAAGTGCTGGCATCCGGCAAGCTGTCGCCAGCCCAGGCACCAAAGATCACCGAAGCCCTGGCCAGCATCTACCTGCGCGCCAAGGATTATCCAAAAGCCATTACCTACATCCAGAAGGTCCTGAAGGATAATCCGAACAACTCCCAGATGCGCGAGCAGCTGATCCAGACCTATTACCAGAGCGGCAAGCTCAACGAAGCCGCCAAGGAACTGCAAGGTGCCAAGTCCGAAGGCAGCCTGCAAATGCTGGCCAACATCCAGCTGAAGCAGAACGACAAGGCTGGCTACGTGCAGACTCTGGAAAAGCTGGCTGCATCCTATCCAAAGGCATCCTACTGGGCCGACCTGCTGAACCGCGTGATCGGCAAGCCAGGCTTCTCCTCGTCCCTGAACCTGGACGTGATGCGCCTCAAGCTGGCCCTGAAGCAGATCACCAAGCCGTCCGAATTCATGGAAATGGGCCAGTTGGCCCTGCAAGCCGGCAACCCTGCTGAAGCCCTGAAGATCGTCGACGAAGGCTACAAGAAAGGTGCCCTGGGCACCGGCGCCGACGCCGGCCGCCACCAGCGCCTGAAAGACCTGGCAACCAAGACCCTGGCCGACCAGCAGAAGAACGCTGCCACCCAGGAAGGCAACTTCCGCAAGGAAAAGGATGCTGACGGCCTGGCCAACCTGGGCTATGCCATGGTTTCCGACGGCAAGGCCGATGGCCTGAAGCTGATGGAAGAAGCGATCAAGCTGGGCACCGGCCGCAAGCCTGAAGAAATGAAGCTGCACTATGGCGTGGCACAGTACATCGCCGGCAAGAAGGCTGCTGCCATCAGCACCCTGAAGTCGGTGAAAGGCACCGCTGGCGAGCCAGAACTGGCCCGCTACTGGACCATGTACATTAACAACCCGGTCTGAACAAAGCCGGGCTGAGCCAAGAAAAGCGCTGCCTGCACCCGCAGGCAGCGCTTTTTTACATTGAGAACGTATAATCAAGCATTTGAGCCTGATAGCAAGATAAATGAAGGTATTTCGCGGACTTCCCAATGCAGCGGCGCGCGCGCCCTGCGCCCTGACGATCGGCAACTTCGACGGTGTCCACCGCGGCCACCAGGCCCTGCTGGCGCGCGTGCGCGCGGCCGCCGATCGCCTCGGGCTGGAATCGGCCGTGATGACCTTCGAGCCCCATCCGCGCGAATTCTTCGCCCACAAGATGGGCGATATGTCGAAAGCCCCGCCGCGCATCGCCAACCTGCGCGACAAGCTGCAGGCCCTGGAAAACAATGGCGTGGACCGGGTGATCGTCGAGCATTTCTGCGATGCCTTTGCCGGCCAGTCGCCGCAAAGCTTCGTCGAAAAGGTGCTGGTCGAAGGCCTGCACGTGAAGTGGCTGATGGTGGGGGACGATTTTTGTTACGGCGCCAAGCGCGCCGGCAATGTCGCCATGTTGGCCGAAGCTGGCAGGCAGTATGGCTTCGAAGTCGAAGTACTGCCGACCGTGCGCAATGGCGAAACCCGTATTTCCTCCTCCGCCGTGCGCAGCGCGCTTTCCGAAGGCGATTTCCCGCATGCGCAGGCCTTGCTGGGCCATCCCTACTCGATTTCCGGCCACGTGATCCACGGCGCCAAACTGGGGCGCGATATCGGCTTCCCGACGCTGAACCTGCGCGTGCCGCACCGTCCTGCCCTCTCCGGCATCTTTATCGTGCAGGTGCACGGCCTGGGCGACAGGCCATTGCCGGCCGTTGCCAGCCTGGGCGTGCGTCCCACGGTGGAAGACGCCGGCCGCGTGCTGCTGGAAGTCCATGTCTTCGACTTCGCCCGGAACTGCTACGGCAAGGTGGTGCGCGTCGAATTCCTGCAAAAGATACGTGACGAAGAAAAGTTCATTGACCTGCCTACCCTGGTCAAGGCCATCGAGCGCGACGCCGACCAAGCGCGCGCCTTCTTCGCCGCCAACTCCGTCACCGACCGAATTTAGGCCTTGCCCAACTTCGCAAGCGCCAACCGAAACACAAACTTAAAGCATTCATCATGTCTGACAACAAACCAAAGAAGCAAGAGAGCAAGTACCCGGTCAATATGACCGAAACCCCATTCCCGATGCGCGGCGACCTGGCCAAGCGCGAACCGGGCTGGGTCAAGCAATGGCAGGACAAGAAGATCTACGAACGCGTGCGCAAGGCCGCCAAGGGCCGCCCGAAGTTCGTGCTGCATGATGGTCCTCCCTACGCCAACGGCGACATCCACATCGGCCACGCCGTCAACAAGATCCTGAAGGACATCGTAGTGAAGTCGCGCACCCTGGCCGGCTTCGACGCGCCTTACGTGCCGGGCTGGGATTGCCACGGCATGCCGATCGAGATCCAGATCGAAAAGCTGTTCGGCAAGAACCTGCCGACCGCCGACGTGCTGACCAAGGCGCGCGCCTACGCGCACGAGCAGGTGGAGCGCCAGAAGAAGGACTTCATCCGCCTGGGCGTTCTGGGCGAATGGGACAATCCTTACCTGACCATGAACTATGGTAACGAAGCCGACGAGCTGCGCGCCCTGGGCAAGCTGCTGGAGAAAGGCTACGTCTATCGCGGCCTGAAACCGGTGAACTGGTGCTTCGATTGCGGCTCCGCCCTGGCGGAAGCGGAGGTGGAATACCAGAACAAGCGCGACCCGGCGATCGACGTCGGCTTCGCCTTCCATGAACACGACAAGCTGGCAGCCGCCTTCGGCCTGCCTGCCCTGCCGGCCGGCGACGGCTTCGTCGTGATCTGGACCACCACCCCCTGGACCATCCCGTCCAACCAGGCCCTGAACATGCACCACGAGGTGACCTACGCGCTGGTGCAGACCGAGCGCGAAGGCAAGCCGCTGCTGCTGATCCTGGCCAAGGACCTGGTGGCCTCCTGCCTGGAGCGCTACAAGCTGGAAGGCAGCGTCATCGCCACCGCCACCGGCGACAAGCTGGCCGGCATCGCCTTCAAGCACCCGCTGCACGCCAGAGACGCGTTCTACGACCGCCTGTCGCCGGTCTACATCGCCGACTACGTAACCACCGAAAGCGGTACCGGTGTGGTGCACTCGGCCCCGGCTTACGGCCAGGACGACTTCATCTCCTGCAAATCGCACGGCATGAAGGACGATGACATCCTGAAGCCGGTGATGGGCGACGGCAAGTACATCCCGTCCCTGCCGCTGTTCGGCGGCATGAGTATCTGGGAAGCCTCGAAGCCGATCTGCGAGGCGCTGCGCGAAGCGGGCGCCCTGTTCGAACTGAAGATGTTCGACCACAGCTACATGCACTGCTGGCGCCACAAGACCCCGATCGTCTACCGCGCCACCTCGCAGTGGTTCGCCGGCATGGACATCCAGCCGCTGGACGGTGGTTCCACCCTGCGCGAGACAGCGCTGGAAGGCATCGAAGCCACTGAATTCTTCCCGGACTGGGGCAAGGCGCGCCTGCATGGCATGATCGCCAACCGTCCGGACTGGACCCTGTCGCGCCAGCGCCAGTGGGGCGTGCCGATGGCCGTGTTCGTCCACAAGGAGACCGGTGAGCTGCACCCGCGCACCGCGGAACTGCTGGAGCAAGTGGCCAAGCTGATCGAGCAAGGCGGCATCGACGCCTGGCAGGCGCTGGACCCGGCTACCCTGCTGGGCGCGGAAGCCGAACACTATGTGAAGAACAAGGACACGCTGGACGTGTGGTTCGACTCCGGCTGCACCCACCAGACCGTGCTGCGCGGCTCGCATCCTGAGCAATCGCACTTCCCGGCCGACCTGTACCTGGAAGGCTCGGACCAGCACCGCGGCTGGTTCCACTCCTCGCTGCTGACCTCTTCGATGCTGAACGGCCGTCCGCCGTACAAGGCGCTGCTGACCCACGGCTTCGTGGTCGACGGCGAGGGCAAGAAGATGTCGAAGTCGATCGGCAACACCGTCGCGCCGCAGAAGGTGTCCGACACCCTGGGCGCCGATATCCTGCGCCTGTGGGTGGCCGCCACCGACTACACCTCCGAGCTGTCGATCTCCGACGAGATCCTGAAGCGCGTGACCGAGTCCTACCGCCGCATCCGCAACACCCTGCGCTTCCTGCTGGCCAATACCTCGGACTTCGATCCGAAGGCGAACGCCGTGCCGGTTGCCGATCTGCTGGAAATCGATCGCTACGCGCTGGCCAATATGGCTGCGCTGCAGGCCGACCTGTCGCGCCACTACGAGCGCTACGAATTCCACCCGGTGGTGTCCAAGCTGCAGAACTTCTGCTCCGAGGACCTGGGCGGCTTCTACCTGGACATCCTGAAGGACCGCCTGTACACCAGCGCCGTGGATTCCAAGGCGCGCCGTTCCGCGCAAACCGCGCTGTGGCACATCACCCAGTCCCTGCTGCGCCTGATGGCGCCGGTGCTGTGCTTCACCGCCGAAGAGGCGTGGGCTTCATTTGCCGGCGAGGAATCGTTCAAAGCCAGCGACGAAACCATCTACACCCAGACCTGGTGGCAACTGCCGGAACTGGCGGACGCCGAAGCCCTGATGGCCAAGTACGCGACCATCATCGCCGTGCGGGCCGACGTGACCAAGCAACTGGAAGAACTTCGCGGCTCCGGTGCGATCGGCTCCTCGTTGCAGGCGGAACTGGAGATCAAGGCCGCCGGCGACAAGTTCAAGGCGCTGGCATCGCTGGACGACGACCTGAAGTTCATCTTCATCACTTCGCTGGCCAAGGCTGTCGAAGTGGCATCCGAAGCAGATGAAGCCGTGAACGTGGCAGCATCGACCGCGCAGAAGTGCGAGCGCTGCTGGCACTACCGCGCAGACGTGGGCTCGCACGCCGACCACCCAGGCCTGTGCGGCCGTTGCCACGCCAACCTGTTCGGCGCCGGCGAATCCCGCAAGTACGCCTAACCCAAGTCTGCGGCCGCCGCAGATGAGTGTCTGACCCTGCGGGTCAGACACTGGTTCCCCGGTTCTGGCAAGCACAAAGAAAAAGCTATTTATGGCCACCAAAAAGACCACCACCTTCAGCAGCAAACCCGCCTCCGGCAGCATGGCCCCGTGGCTGGGCATCGCCTTCATCATCATCCTGCTGGACCAGCTAAGCAAGATCACGATCAACAAGCTGTTCGTATACGGCGAAGAGAAAGTCATCACCAGCTTCTTCAACCTGGTCCTGGCCTACAACAAAGGCGCCGCATTCAGCTTCCTCGCCAACGAAGGCGGCTGGCAACGCCACCTGTTCACCGCCATCGGCGTGATCGCCGCGCTGTACATCGTCTACCTGCTGATGCGCCACAGCGGCCAGCGCATGTTCTGCTGGGCCCTGTCCCTGATCCTGGGCGGCGCAGTGGGCAACGTGATCGACCGCATCTGGCACGGCCACGTGATCGACTTCCTCGATTTCCACTGGAGCGGCTTCGGCCACTTCCCGGCCTTTAACATCGCCGACACCGCCATCTGCATTGGCGCCGCACTGTTCGTACTGGACGAACTGCGCCGCGTGAACAAGTAGGAGCAGCAAAATGGAACTGACTGGCAAGAAAATCGTCCTCGGCCTGTCCGGCGGCGTAGCCTGCTACAAGGCCGCTGAACTGTGCCGCGCGCTGACCAAGGAAGGCGCCTCGGTGCAGGTCGTGATGACCGACGCCGCGACCCACTTCATCACCCCGGTGACGATGCAGGCGCTGTCCGGCAAGCCGGTCTTCAACAGCCAGTGGGATCCGCGCGTGAACAACAATATGGCCCACATCGACGTCACGCGCGACGCCGACGCCATCCTGATCGCGCCCTGCTCCGCCGACTTCATTGTCAAGCTGGCGCACGGCGTGTGCGACGACCTGCTGTCGACCATGTGCCTGGCCCGCCCAAGCCGTGTGCCGCTGCTGATCGCGCCCGCCATGAACGTGGAAATGTGGTCCAATCCCGCCACCCAGCGCAACGTGGAGCAGGTACGCGAAGACGGCATCACCGTGTTCGGTCCCGCCGCGGGCGACCAGGCTTGCGGTGAAGTGGGACTGGGCCGCATGCTGGAACCGGAACAACTGCTGGCGGAAATGATCGCCGCCTTCCAGCCGAAAGTCCTGGCCGGCAAGCGCATCCTGGTCACTGCGGGCCCGACTTTCGAAGCCATCGACCCGGTGCGCGGCATCACCAACCTTTCCTCCGGCAAGATGGGTTACGCCGTAGCGCGCGCCGCGCGTGAAGCGGGCGCCGAAGTGACCCTGGTGTCCGGCCCTGTCGCGCTGGAGACGCCGTACGGCGTGGAGCGCCACAACGTCAAAAGCGCACAGCAGATGTTCGACGCCGTAATGGATCACATCGGCGGCCAGCACGTGTTCATTTCCGTAGCCGCGGTGGCGGACTGGAAGGTCGTGAACCCGAGCGCGCAGAAGGTCAAGAAAACCGGCGACAACAGCGTGCCGGAACTGAAGTTCGAACAGAACCCGGACATCCTGGCCAGCGTGGCCACCCGCACCAGCCTGGCCGGCTGGCCTTATTGCGTAGGCTTCGCCGCCGAATCGGAAAACCTGATCGAATACGGCGCCAGCAAGCGCGAACGCAAAGGCATCCCGCTCCTGGTCGGCAATATCGGCCACAACACCTTCGGCCAGGACGACAACACCATCATCCTGTTTGACGAGAACGGACATACCATCCTGCCGCGCGCCGACAAGCTCACGCTGGCGCGCCAGCTGATTTCCGAAATCGCCAAACGCATCGACAAGAACTCGCTATTCCAATGAAAACTGTAGACGTCAAAATCCTCGATCCGCGCATGAAAGACCAGATGCCGGCCTACGCAACGCCTGGCAGCGCCGGCCTCGACCTGCGCGCCTGCATCGATGCGCCGCTGGTCATCGAACCCGGCCAGACCGTGCTGGTGCCGACCGGCCTGGCGATTCATATCGCCGATCCGGGCTATGCCGCCATGATCCTGCCCCGCTCCGGCATGGGCCACAAGAACGGCATTGTTTTGGGGAATCTGGTAGGCTTGATTGACTCCGATTACCAGGGACAATTGATGGTGTCTACCTGGAACCGGGGCTTCAACACGTTTACGCTGAATCCAATGGAGCGCCTGGCGCAATTGATCATCGTGCCCGTGCTGCAGGTTGGCTTCAATGTTGTCGAAGACTTCGAGGCCAGCGACCGCGGCGCCGGAGGTTTCGGCAGCACAGGCAAGCACTGAGGAAATATTTATGGCAGTAGAGCAACGCTACAATTCGAATTCGCCGCTTACCTGGCCCGCGATTGCGGCCTCGCTCCTGCTCTCAGCCTGTTCAACTTTTCAATCCGGCAGCGAGCCGGCCGCCCCGGCTCAGCCAACGCCGCCGTCGGCGCCAGTTGCCCCGGTGGTGACGCCGCAGATGCAGGCCGCACGCGACAACCTGAAGGTGATCGCCAGCCTGCAGGAACGCCTGTACCGCATCGCCGCCCCGCTGTTGATCAATAACGCTGACCTGTGCAAGGCGCAGGCGCGCAACCTGCTTGGGTTCACCGCCAAGAACAAATACTCCTATCCCGGCGAATACGGCGACGCATCGGCCGCCGTGCTGGGCTACGACGATGTACTGCAAGTGTCCGGCGTACTGGCTGGCAGCGGCGCCGCCAAGGCCGGCCTGCGCAAGGGCGACGACCTGATCGCCGCTGGCGGCAAGCCGCTGCCGAAAGGCCATGATGCCGAAAGCAAGGCTGCAGCCGTCTTCGGTCCTTTGACCGCCAACAGCGCCACCTTGAGCATGACCATTGCACGCAATGGCAACAGCCAGACGCTGAACGTGCCCGTCACCCGTGCCTGCGCCTTCCGCGTCGACCTGGGCAACTCGGACAATGTGAACGCCTACAACGACGGCAGCCGCGTCATGCTGACGCGCGGCATGATCAACTTCGCGCAGAACGATGAAGCCGTGGCCTACGTCATGGCGAAAGAACTGGCGCACAACATTCTCGGCCACGCCGGCACCATGCGCAGCACCGCCACCATGGCCAGCATCATCGACAACCTGGCATCGGTGCGGCCTGACCTGACCATGCTGGTCGGGACAGCCGGCGTACGGCCAATGCCTGCCGATTACGACGTGGCAGCCGACAACCTGGCGCTGTACATGCTGGCGCGCGCCGGCTACAACATCGGCAATGCACGCAACTTCTGGCAACGCCTGTCCGGCCAGTATCCAGCGACGGCGCTGAATGGCTACACCGCGATCCACCCGAACGTCACCGTCCGCCTGGCCGCGATAGACCGCAGCGTTTCCGAAATCAAGGCCAAGCAGGCCGCCAAGCGCCCGCTGCTGCCATGAAAACAGCGGTCCTGATGCTCGCCCTGGCGCCCGGCGTGGCGCTGGCGGGGCCCTGGACCACCGTCTCCAGGGACAAGGACAGCACCCTCCTGCTCGACAGCAAATCCGTGCGCAGCGCTGCCGAAGGCCGCAAGGCCTGGACCATGGAAACCTTCCGCAAGCCGCAAACCGCGCCCGACGGCAAGATGTATCTCTCGGTGCGCTCGCTGCACCTGTATGCCTGCGAGGCCGGCACCCGCACCCTGCTCAGCCAGACCTTCCACGCCGACGTCCTGGGCAACGGCGAGCCGGTAGGCACCTTCAAATACGAAGCCTACGATCCCGAAACGATCGCCCCCGACAGCCTGCCGGAAAAGGCCTTCAGGGCCGTCTGCAAAAAGCGCTGACCCTTGCTATAGTTCGATGCATGGACAGCATCGACCTCGAAGTACTCAAGACTTGCTCCGCCTGGCTGGCCGCGGGACACCGCTGCGAACTGGTCACGGTCATCCGCACCTGGGGCTCCAGCCCGCGCCCGATCGGCGCCAACCTGGCCATCTGCGACGATGGGCGCGTAGTCGGCTCGGTCTCCGGCGGCTGCATCGAAGACGACCTGATCGAGCGCGTGCGCAAGGAAGGCATCGTGCGCCAGTTGCCGGAGGTCGTCAGCTACGGCATCACGGCCGACGAAGCCCACCGTTTCGGCCTGCCCTGCGGCGGCACCATCGAACTGGCGCTGGAACCCCTCGGCCCGCACAGCCGCATTGACGAGCTGCTGGAACGACTGGCGGAGCACCAGCTGGTGGCGCGCACGCTAGACATGGGCAACGGCGCCGTCACCCTCGAACGTGCCCGTCCCGGCGCGGTGCTGGAACGCAGCGGCGATTTGCTGGTCACCCAGCATGGCCCGCGCTGGCGGCTGCTGATCATTGGCGCCGGCCAGTTATCGCGCATGCTGGCACAGATCGCCACGGCCATGGACTACCACGTCACCGTCTGCGACCCGCGCGAAGAATACCGCGCCGGCTGGGCCCTGCCCGAAGTGCCGCTGGTGCACGCCATGCCCGACGACCTGGTGCTGGAGATGCAGCTCGACTCGCGCAGCGCCGTGGTCGCGCTGACGCACGACCCCAAGCTGGACGACATGGCATTGATGGAAGCGCTCAAGTCCGACGCCTTCTACATCGGCGCCATTGGCTCGCGCGCCAACAACAACAAGCGGCGCGAACGGCTGTTGCAGTTCGACCTGACCGAGAAACAGATCGCCCGCCTGCACGGCCCGATCGGCCTGTACATCGGCAGCAAGACACCGCCCGAAATCGCGATCTCCATCCTGGCCGAAATGACGGCGGTAAAAAACGGCGTTCCCGAAGTCCTGCAGATCAACCACGCCGCCGCCCTGGCCACAGCCCCCGGCCCCGCCTGCCCGACATGAATTCAATAGCAAGAATCAGCTTGCCACAGCCCAGCCCGTGTCACACCATGGGGTCATCACGGGGACGCCGAGTCCCCAAGTGTGACACGGGCTCAACCATGTTACAGACGAGCTCGTGTCACACTCGGGGTGTGACCCCACGGTGTGACACGAACTGAACAATATGAATACTGCGAACCTTCTTAAACTGATTTTGCTGGCTGCCATCTGGGGTGGCTCCTTTCTGTTCATGCGCATTGCGGCGCCGGTGCTGGGGCCGGGTGTGCTCATCGAGTACCGGGTGACGTTCGCGGCGGTCTTCCTGGCCGCGGTGGCGCTGGTGCTGCGCAAGCGGCTTGACCTGGGCCAGCATTGGAAGCATTACCTGGTGCTGGGCTTCTTCAACTCTGCCCTGCCCTTCCTGCTGTTCGCCTTTGCGGCGAAGACGCTGACCGCTTCCGTGCTGTCGGTCTTGAATGCGACCGCGCCGATCTGGGGCGCTATCGTCGGCGCCGTGTGGCATCGCCATATGGTTTCGGGGCGAGTAATGCTTGGGCTGGCTTTGGGCACGGCAGGCGTGGCGATACTGGTCGGCTTCGACCATGTGAGCAGCAAGGATGGCACCGGATTGGCTATCGCCGCAGCTACCCTGGCTGCCTTCAGTTATAGCATCGCCACTACCTATACCAAGGTGGCCAGGTCGGCGCAGGGCGTTGAGCCTTTCGCCAACGCTCACGGCAGCATGTGGGCTGCGGCCTTGCTGACCATACCGTCCCTGGCGATCTTCCCGCAACCGGGCGAGCCGACCATCGGCATCATGGGCGCTGCCCTGGCGCTGGGCGTGCTGTGCAGCGGCATCGCTTACCTGCTCTACTTTGGACTGGTGCGCGATGTGGGGCCGACTTCGGCGCTGACCGTTACCTTCCTGAATCCCTTGTTCGGCATCCTGTGGGGCACGCTGTTCCTGCACGAAGTGGTGGGCTGGTACACGGTTGCCGGCGCGGCCATCGTCATTGCCGGCACCATGCTGGTCACCGGTTACAAGGTCAAACTGCCCTGGATGCGGAATACCGAGGCTGCATGAAGCATACATTTTCACTGGCCCTGCCCGCCGCGTACCGGGTGCAGGACGTACTGGCCTTCCATAGCCGCGATGCCGAAAGCGTCGCGGAACAAGTGAGTCCGGATGCGATCCGCAAAGGGATGTTGCTGGATGGCGTGCCGGTGCTGCTGGCCATCGCGTTGCCCAAGGGCCGCGCACGTTCCGCCGTGTGCGATGCCGACATTGACCTGCCGCGTGCCCGTAAGGTTCCTGCGGCGCTGGCGGCGCGCATCGAAGCCGCTGCCCGCAACATCCTCGGCCTTCACATTGATCCCGCACCGTTCGTTGCGTTTGCTCGCGGGGACGAGCTGCTCGGCCCGCTGGTCGCCCGCCAGCCTGGCCTGCGGATCGTGCAGTCGGCAACCGTGTTCGAGGCGCTGACCTGGGCCATCATCGGCCAGCAGATCAACCTGTCCTTCGCCATCGCCTTGCGCCGCACCTTCATCTTGCAGGCGGGGCGCCAGCACAAGGCCGGCCTGTGGTGCTATCCCGAGGCGGCGGATGTGGCCAGGCTCGCCGTGGAAGACCTGACTACCCGCAAATTCTCGCGCGCCAAGGCTGAAACCCTGCTCCGCTTCGCCCAGCTGGTCGCGGCCGGGGAGCTCGATATCGAGGAGCGCGAGGACAATCCGATCCCGGCGATCTGTCAAAACCTGCTGGCGGTGAAAGGCATCGGGCCGTGGACGGTCAACTACGCTCTGCTGCGCGGCTACGGCTTCGCCGATTGTTCGCTGCATGGCGACGTGGCCATCCGCGCAGCGCTGCAACGGTTGCTGGGCGAAGAGAGCAAGCCTGACATGGCGCGTACTGAGGCCCTGCTGCAGCGCTACTCCCCGCACCGCACGATGGCGGCGGCCCACCTGTGGGCCAGCCTGGCGTTCGAGGGCTAGCCTCAGTAGTAGTATTTGGTTTTCCTGGCCCAGTCGCTGTTCGGGTACAGCTTGTGCAACATGGCGAAAGCTTGCCTGGAGTACTTGTTGCGCAACTCCGTTTGAGCAGGCAAGCGCTCCTCGGCAGCATAGACCCAGGGGCTTTCGTTGCGCATCGATGCCACCAGCAGATGCAAGGCCTTCGGCGCCTCCGCGTCATTCGGCTTGGCCGAAGCCCATGCCATCAGGGTCGGGGCCAGGAAAATCGAACGCAATGAGAGTTGGCGCAAGCTTTGCTGCTCGCGTTCTGCTTCGGCGCGCTGCTCCTCGCTCAGGAAGCGCGGCGCCGGTGCCGGCCGCTCGCCGATACTGACCGGTTTGCCGTAGACATCGTTGCCGACAGCTGCATTGCTGATCACATGCGGCCGCAGTTCCGGCGTGTTCACCAGGATCAGCGCCGCGGCCAGCTTGCGTTCCGCTCCGCTGGCAGCCTTGCGATAACGCGCGTACAAATGTGCGGTAGTCTTGCGCCCTTCGGCGACGCCATCCAGCAGGGAGAGCGCGGTCGCTTCGTCATTGGCAATCAGGGCGCGCGTGAAGATGGCCTCGCGCAGCTCCACTTTCGAGGCCGGCAGCAGGCCGGGGTGGGCGTACAGCGCCTTCAGGCTGGCCATCGGCAGGTAGCGGTAGACCGCCACGTAAAAATCGCCGTCGGTTCCTTCCGGATCTTTTGCCGCATCATCGATCGGTGCGCCGCGTTCCACGGGGTCCTGGACTCTTCGCCCGGCCCTGACAAAACCGTCCAGCGTACTTGCCGTCAGCATCTTCAGCGCCAGGAAGCGGTTGGTGGTTGCCACCGACATGGCCTTGCCCTGGCTTGCCAGCAGGCGGTCGACGTCCTTGTCCGCTTGCGCCAGGCGGTTTTCAGAAACAGCCAGGCGCACAAGGTTGTATTGCATTGTCTGGTAGAGCGGATGGCCGGCGGGCACTGCCGCGGCGGCCTTCTTTTCTGCCTCGCCAAGCTCACCGGGCCGGGCGAATGTCAGCAGGGGTGCCAGCCACAGGGCGTCTCCATGCTTCTGCCATTGCTGGCGCGTCACCTCCAGTGCCAGCTTGCGGCGCTCCTTCACTTCCGGATTGTCGCTGCTGTCATACCAACCGAACGAGTCGCCTTGCATGGTGCCGATCCATGCCGTCAGCGGCTCCCTGGCTTCGATCATTTCATTGCGCGGCAGCTTGTCGAGCAGCAGCAGGTAGTCGCTCAACATGCGCGGCGTATCGGCGCTGAAAGGTTCCTTCTCCAGGCGGCGCGCCAGCACCTTCACCTGCGCTGCGGGATCGAGGCGCGCGTCGATCAGGAGCATCATTTGCCTTGCTGGCGCGTAGGAAGGCGCCAGCGCTTCAAGCTCTTCGCGCGCCTGCCTGAACCTGGCGATACGATTGTCGCCTGCCTCCTCCCTTTGCAGCGTGGCCATGCGGATCAGGCATCGTGCTGCCAGGTAGGCGCCCAGCGGCTGCCAGGGCGAGTTCGCATCCTGCGCCACTGCCTGGAACTGGCGGCGCGCGGCGTCCAGGTTGCCCGAATAGAAATTGGCTGCCGCTTCCTGATACGCGCGGTCTGCCTTCAGCCATGCGGGCGCGCTCTCCGGTATCGCGGGCGGCAGCACCGGACTCGATGGTCCGCCTGTAAAGCCGCAATTGGCAAATACCGCGTCCTGCCCTTCCAGCCATGCTTTGAACCACTGGTCAGGCTTGCCGCCAGGGCCCAGTTGCGCGCGCGCCTTTGCGGTCGCGGCGGCGCGGCGGAAGGCATCGGGGTGGCAATTCACATAGCTGCCCCAGTCTTCGCTGCCAGTGATCTTGACTTCGGCCTCGGCCGGCAAGCCTGCCTGCACCGCGAGCGGCGTACGCGCCTTGAACCATTCCCCGCTGCCATTCTTCTCCGCGTTGCCGACGTAGTCCCAGGCCCTGTGGCCTTCCCCTACATGCCAATCCCACACATGGAGCGAAGCGACTTGCGCCGGAGTGAGGCCGTGCCCTTTGGTTGCCTGGTAAGCAAGGTAGAGATAGACGCGCCAGTAGCTGCTCGACAGCACGCCAAGGTTGCCGGCCGCGTATTGGGGCAGCGCGCGCGGTGCGACCATCAGTTCATTGGCGTAGAGGTTGTAGGTGAAGCCATCGAAGCCGCTGGAGAAAGCATATTGCGGCAGGACGACTAGCGCGGTCATGGCTGCGAACTTGCGCAAACTGGAGAAACGTTTCATGGAGAGCGGACCTTGGTTGGTGCATGGAGGGCTTGCCATTGCGCAGCCGTCCAGGAACGAGGGGAAAAATAATAGCTGCGCGGAGCCAGCCGGCGCAGCCGCGGTTCATCGGTCGCGTAGCCGGCGGCCTGGCGGCAATAGGGCTGGGTGAATCCTTGCCAGCGCAGGCGCTGGCGAAGCTCGTGCTGCTGTTGTCCCATGCGGAAGGCCATCGGCACAACCTCGTCAGCCATGCCTTCGGCCAGCCAGGCATCGTCGAGGCACCAGGACGCCAGCGCCGTCACCGATAGCGCCATGTCGGGCGCCAAGCTGCGGCGGATGGCGGCGACAGTGCGGGCCAGGAAGGGACGCTGCGAGCGCCGCACTTCAAAATCGAGCTGCACTACTTGGCGGTTGGCTCCCGGCGCAATGCGCAGCAGTTCCTTGACGATGGCCTGTAGCTGCGCTTCGTTCAATGCCGGCGGCTCGTGTCCCGACATGTCGACGTGCAGCACCGGCACGCGCGCCGTGGCAGGCTCCATCAACAGGCGCGCGGTGCGTGGACGCACCAGCGCTTCATCGCCTTGCAGCATGATGCTGGAGGCGACGAACGCCACCCCGGCATCGCCCGGCAGCCAGCGCAGGTCTTCCGGCCGCTCCCAGGCCCAGGCCATCTGCAGGGGCAGCATGGCCAGCGCGGGATGGGCATTCGGCACGTGGCCGCTGTCGGCGCGCCACAGGACGGCAAGCAGCAGGGTCGCGATGAGTAAAAACAAACGTTGCATGTCCAACATCATAAGGGATGGATCGCTTACCATCATCTTTTTGCACGCAGCGCTTGACCCTCACCTAGCGTGAGGCTCCAGCATGGCAGTAACGTAACGAAGAAAGGAGCGGGAAGATGATGTTGAAAGTAGGTGAACTGGCGCGCCGTTGCGGCCTGACCGTGCGCACCCTGCACCATTACGACAGCATCGGCCTGCTCAAGCCTTCGGGACGTTCCGACGCCGGCTACCGCCTCTACAACCGCGACGACGTGGCGCGCCTGCACCAGGTGCAGGCGCTGCGCCGTTTCGGCATGGCGCTGGCCGACATCGGTCACTTCCTGGCCAAGCCCGGCTCTTCCCTGCCCGACCTGATTTCCCGCCAGATCGATTCGCTCGACCGGCAAATCGCCGAAGCCGCCAAACTGCGCGAGCAGTTGACGGCCCTGCGCGGGCAATTGCTGGCGGGCGAGGAGCCGGAACTGGCCACCTGGCTAACCACACTGGAGCAAATGACCGTGTACGACAAATACTTTACCAAGGAAGAACTGGCTCAACTGCCAATCTACAACGACCCAGCCGCGCCCGAAGAGTGGTCGGAATTGATCGAAGCCGTAGGGCAGAAAATGGCGGCGGGCATCCCGCCGTCCGATCCTGCGGTTCAAGCGCTGGCCGAAAAATGGATGGCGACCTTCAGCCGCCAGGCCGGCCACAGTGTCGACATCATGCATCGGCTCGACAATATGTGGTCGCGCGAAGAGGAATACCGCAAGCAAAGCGGCGTGACGCTCGAGATGCGCAACTATATTGCGGCGGCCAGCGGCCAAGGCAAACTGGCGCTGTATGCCAAATATATGCGGCCGGAGGAAATCGAGACCATGCACAAGCATTTCCGCACCCGCGCCCACGAATGGCCGGCACTGATCGGCGAAATCCGCGCGCAAATGGCCGCCAATCCCTCGCCATCGGCGCCTGAAGCATGTGCGCTGGCCCAGCGCTGGTTTGAACTGTTCACCGATATGGTCGGCAATGCGCCGGGCGTGCGTGAACGCTTCCGCGAGGCGCTCGAAAGCGAGCCGGCGCTCCGTGCCGGCCGCATGATGAGCGACGAAGTGCTGGATTTCCTGCGCCAGGCCCACGCAGCGGCGTAAAAAGACGAAAAAAAACCGTCATCGCTAGCTGCTGATGACGGTTTCTTCTGAATTCTGGTTGCGGGGACAGGATTTGAACCTGTGACCTTCGGGTTATGAGCCCGACGAGCTGCCAGACTGCTCCACCCCGCGTCTGATGCGAGTATTATAGGGCGTCTCGCCAATTTAGGCAATATTTATCCCACTTCTTCTTACGATAGCTCGAATATATTTCGCTGAATTCCGGCAACGAGCCGTTCGGTGTACAGTAGACCCTATGAAATTTTGCTCAGAATGCGCCCACCCTGTTGAGTTGATGGTGCCGGCCGGCGACAACCGGCCGCGTTATGTTTGCGTCAACTGTTCGGCAATCCATTATCAAAATCCCAAAATGGTGATCGGTACGGTCCCGGTCTGGGAGCGTGATGGCGAGTTGCAAGTTTTGCTGTGCAAGCGCGCGATCGAGCCGCGCCGCGGATTCTGGACACTGCCGGCCGGCTTCATGGAAAACAATGAAACCACCGCTGAGGCAGCCCAGCGCGAAACCGAAGAGGAAGCCGGCGCCAATATCGACCTCGGCAGCCTGTACACCCTGCTCAATGTGCCGCGCGTGCACCAGGTGCACATGTTCTACCTCGCCACCCTGCGCGACCTCGATTTTGCGCCGGGCGAAGAAAGCCTGGATGTCAAGATGTTCACGGAAGCGGAAATCCCATGGGATGAGCTGGCCTTCCCCACCATCCGCACCACGCTGGAATTCTTCTTTGCCGACCGCGCCAGAATGCGCGAAGGCGGCAGCTACGGCTTCCATACCCAGGACATTACCCAGCCGATGCGCCAGTCATCCGACACATGATTCCCTGGCTCGACGTCAACACGCCCTTTCCCGACGTCTCCGAAGCCTTGACCACGGACGCGCCGGGCCTGCTGGCCGCCGGCGCTGATCTGTCGCCGAAGCGGCTGCTGGCCGCTTACCAGCGCGGCATCTTCCCCTGGTTTTCCGAGGGCCAGCCCATCCTGTGGTGGAGCACCGATCCGCGCATGGTGCTGCGCACCGCCGACTTCAAGATTTCCGACAGCCTGCGCAAGACGCTGAGGAAGATTGCGCGCGACGGCCAGCGCTGGGAAGTGCGTTTCGACAGCGCCTTCGAGCAGGTGATGCGCGCCTGCGCCGCACCACGCCGCGACGGCCCCGGCACCTGGATTTCGGAAGACATCATCGCCGGCTACACCGGCCTGCACCAGCAGGGCTTCGCCCATTCCTCCGAGTTGTGGCTGGACGGCGAACTGGTGGGCGGCGCCTACGGCGTTTCCATCGGCACCATGTTCTACGGCGAATCGATGTTTGCGCGCGTCACCGACGGTTCCAAGGTGGCCCTGGCCTACCTCGTGCATTTTTTGCGACAGCACGGCGTGGAGCTGATCGATTGCCAGCAGGAGACCGGCCACCTGGCATCGCTCGGCGCTCGGCCGATCCCGCGCAAGGACTTCATCGCGCACTTGCAGAAAAGTATTGTGATGCCACAGATACGCGATTGGTGCCCTGTCGCACCGTTTTAAGCCGCGGACGCGTTATGATATGACTCATGACGCAGCTTAACGACCTTCCCTTCGCAACGTTGCAGTTTTATACAACGGCGCCTTATCCGTGCAGCTACCTTGATGCGCGCCAGGCCCGTTCGCAAGTGGCAACGCCCTCGCACCTGATCAACGCCGACGTCTACTCGGAGCTGGTGAAGAACGGTTTCCGCCGCAGCGGCATCTTTACTTATCGTCCATATTGCGACGGCTGCCAAGCTTGCATTCCGGTGCGCGTCGTGGCCGCCGGCTTCAAGCCGACACGCGGCCAGCGCCGCGCCTGGGCGCGCCACGGCAACCTGGAGGCGGGTGTTGCCAGCCTGTCCTTCTCGGACGAGCACTACGAGCTCTATCTGCGCTACCAGAGCACCCGCCACGCGGGCGGCGGCATGGACCAGGATTCGCGCGACCAGTATGCCCAGTTCCTGCTGCAAAGCCGGGTCAATACGCGCCTGGTGGAATTCCGCGAGCCCGATGGCACGCTGCGCATGGTGTCGATCATCGACGTGCTGTCGGATGGCCTGTCGTCGGTCTACACCTTCTTCGACCCTGACGTGCCGGGTGCGTCGTTCGGTACCTACAACGTGATGTGGCAAATCGCGCAGGCGCACGAGCTGGGGCTCGATTTCGTCTACCTGGGCTACTGGATCGAAGACAGCCCGAAGATGAACTACAAGATCAAGTTCCAGCCCCTGGAGGCCCGCATCAAGGGCGTGTGGGGACCGCTCACATCTTCATCAAATCCAGCAGCGCAACCGTAGTTGCCAGCACGCCGGTCTGAATCGACTTTTCCGCATCGGCGCGGAACAGCGGGCTATGGTTGTAGGCAATCGTGGCTTTGCCGGCGCGTGCCGCTTCCACCTGCGCGGCCGGCGTGCCGCCCACCATGAAATACACGCTCGGGATGCCCTGGCCGTAAATGAAGTGGGCGTAGTCCTCGCCCACCATGCTGCCGCGCTGGTAGCCCTTGTCGAAAATTCCCTCACCCAGTTTGCTGGACCATACGGTACGCAGGCGCTGCAGCATCGCTTTGTCGTTCAGGGTTGGCGGCACGGGCCGGTCGGTGTGGCGGATTTCCGGCAGCTTGTCTTCCGGTACGCCTGCAGCCCGCGCGGTGTTCTCGGCCACGCGCTTGATTCCCTCCAGCAGCCTGGCGCGCGTCTCGTCGCTTTCCGAGCGCACGGTCAGTTCCAGGCGCGCCGTATCGCTGATCACATTGCCCTTGGTGCCGGCGTGGAAAGAGCCGACGGTGATCAGGGCCGCTTCACGCGGGGCGATGTCGCGTGTGACCACGGTTTGCAGCGCCAGCACGATCTGCGATGCGATCACGACCGGGTCCTTGCCTGTATGCGGGCTGGCGCCGTGCGTGCCGATGCCGTGCACCACGATCTCCATCAGGTCGGCGCCGGAAAACGGCGCCTCGCTGGCCTCGATCTTGCCGGCTTCGATGTCGGCGCCCACGTGCAGCGACAGCGCGTAATCCGGTTTGCC
This sequence comes from Pseudoduganella sp. R-32, assembly GCF_049913245.1. Classification (NCBI taxonomy): domain Bacteria; kingdom Pseudomonadati; phylum Pseudomonadota; class Betaproteobacteria; order Burkholderiales; family Oxalobacteraceae; genus Pseudoduganella; species Pseudoduganella sp. R-32. The sequence continues at coordinate 5,625,211 of NZ_CP183987.1, forward strand.
AAAGCGTTTGTAGATGCCGTCGGCCATCATGTCCAGCGCGCCGCCGGTGCGTTCTTCGGCCGGCTGGCCGACCAGCATCAAGGTGCCTTTCCACTCGCCCTTGTGCGCCGCCATCTGGTGGGCCGTGCCGACCAGGCTGGTCATGTGCACGTCGTGGCCGCAGGCGTGCATTACCGGTACCAGGTTGCCGCTCGAATCCTTGACCTTCACCTTGGAGGCGTTCGGCGCATCCGATTTCTCTTCCACGGGCAGCGCATCCATGTCCGCGCGCACCATCACGGTCGGGCCTTTGCCGTTGCGCAGTATGGCCACCAGGCCGGTCTTGCCCACGCCTTCTGTCACCTCGAAGCCTGTTGCACGCAATTCCCTGGCCATGCGCGCGGCCGTCTGCACTTCCATATAGGACAGCTCTGGATTGGCGTGCAAGTGGTTGAACAGGGGCTCCAGGCTGGCTTTGTAGTCGCGCGCAATGGCGGCGGAGAGCGGGTTTTCGGCGGCAACGACGGGCAGGGAAAGGCAGGCCAGCAAGGCAAGTCCAGGCTTGATCACGGAAGGTCCTCCAGGGAGCGCAGTGTAAAATGCTACAAAAATACACCAAAGCTGCCCACAATGTCCGACAAATTCCTGTACTCCCTCGCCCGCCCCATCCTGTTCTCGATGGACGCGGAATCCGCCCACCATTTCACCCTGCCGGCACTCAAGCGCCTGTCCGCACTGGGCCTGACCCGCGCCATGGTGCGCCGTCCGAAAGACGATCCGCGCACCGTCATGGGCCTGACCTTCCGCAACCCGGTCGGCCTGGCCGCTGGCCTGGACAAGGATGGCGCCTTCATCGACGCGCTGGCCGACCTCGGCTTCGGTTCCATTGAAGTGGGCACCGTGACTCCGCGCGCCCAGCCGGGCAACCCGAAGCCGCGCATGTTCCGCATTCCTGCGGCGCAAGGCATCATCAATCGCATGGGCTTCAATAATGGGGGAGTCGATGCTTTCGTGGCCAATGTGCAGTCGTCGCGCTTCTACCAGAACCGCGAGGGCGTGCTGGGCCTGAACATCGGCAAGAATGCCGATACGCCGATCGAGCGCGCGGTCGACGACTACCTGCATTGCCTGGACAAAGTCTATCCCTACGCCAGCTACGTCACCGTCAACATCTCCTCGCCGAATACCAAGAACCTGCGCCAGCTCCAGGGCGCGTCGGAAGTCGACGGCCTGCTGTCGCAGCTGAAGCAAGCGCAACTGCGCCTGGCCGACCAGCACAAGCGCTACGTGCCGATGACCCTGAAGATCGCGCCCGACATGGATGGCGACCAGGTTAAGAATATCGCCGACGCGCTGCTGCGCCACAAGATCGACGGCGTGATCGCCACCAATACCACCCTGAGCCGCACTGCGGTGGAAGGCATGCAGCACGGCGCTGAAGCCGGCGGCCTGTCCGGTGCACCGGTATTCGAACTGTCCAACAACGTGATCCGCCTGCTGAAAGCGGAACTGGGCGATGCGCTGCCGATCATCGGCGTGGGCGGCATCATGCAGGGCAAGGACGCCAGGGCCAAGATCGAAGCCGGCGCGCAACTGGTACAGCTCTACTCCGGCCTGATCTACGCCGGCCCGGCGCTGGTACGCGATTGCGCGGACGCCTTGCGAGCCTGAACATGGAAAAAATCGCCCTTGGACGCAGCGACCTGAAAGTCAGCAAGATCTGCCTGGGCACGATGACTTTCGGCCAGCAGAACACGGAAGCGGACGCGCACGCCCAGCTAGATTATGCGCTGGAGCGCGGCATCAATTTCATCGATACGGCGGAACTGTATCCGGTCATGCCGTCCGCCGCGACCCAGGGCGATACCGAACGTTTCATCGGCAGCTGGCTGAAAAAGTCCGGCCGCCGCGCCGGCGTGGTGCTGGCGACCAAGATTGCAGGCCCCAACCCTTACATGCACTGGATCCGCAAGGGCAAGAGCAACCACAACGCGTCCAATATCCGCGCTGCCGTGGAGACCAGCCTGCAGCGCCTGCAGACGGACTGCATCGACCTGTACCAGCTGCACTGGCCAAGCCGGAATGTGCCGATCTTCGGCGCCAGCCAGTTCGATCCTGAAAAAGAGCGCCACAGCATCGCCGTCGAAGAAACGCTGGCCGTGCTGGGCGACTTGATCAAGGAAGGCAAGATCCGCCATATCGGCGTGTCGAACGAAAGCAGTTGGGGCGTATCCGAATTCGTCAAGCAAGCCGAGATGAAGGGCTTGCCGCGCATTGCCACTATCCAGAACCTGTACAACCTGACGGCGCGCCATGTCGAAACCAGCTTCCTCACCGAGACTTGCTTCCGCGAGCAAGTAAGCCTGATGGCATATAGCCCGCTGGCATTCGGCCAGCTCACGGCAAAATACCACGACGACCCGAAGGCGCACGGCCGCCTAACGATCTTCCCGCCGACCTGGAGCCCGCGCTACCTGCGTCCAGGCGTGCTGGAGGCGGTTGCGCAGTACGCAAAACTGGCGCGCGACAACGACATGACGCCAGCCCGGCTTGCGTTGGCATGGTGCTACTCGCGCTGGTTCGTCGCCTCGACCATTATCGGCGCCACCACGCTGGCGCAGCTCAAGGAAAACATCGATGCCTTCGACGTGCGGCTGTCGCCGGAGGTCGTGGCGGCAGTCGACGCAATCCACGCCAGGCTGCCCAACCCGGGCCAGTAACCGCAAGGTCAGGCCTTTTCCTGACGATGAATTCATTTGCTGCGCGGGAATGTTGTTGATACTATTCCCCATTCAGGTTGCCTGCGCCCGCAGGCCATGCCGTCCCTGATTCTTTGCCGCCCCCTCCCTGCGGCCTTGTCAAACTCCCCAATAAGAAATCGACATGTTCAAGAACCTGACCATCAGGGCGCGGCTTGTTGCCGTCCTTTCCATGTTGTCCATCCTGCTGCTTGCCGTTGGGGGCGCCGGCTTGGCCGGCCTTGGCAGAAACCACGACGCGTTGCGCACCGTGTATGAAGAACGGTTGATGTCACTTGGCCATCTCGACAACATGATGCGCATCATGCTGCGCAACCAGCTCGCGCTTCACCGCGCTGCGAATTCGGCCCCCGCTGCCTTGCCGGCGGCGATCGAGCAGATCGAACAGGATCGCGATGCCACCAGCCGCCTGTGGCAGCAGTACAGCGCATCCTTCGCCTCCGAAGAAGAAAAGGAAATCGCCGAACGATTCGACGCGGCGCGCAAGCATTTCATGCTCGATGCCCTGGCCCCTGCCCTGGTGGCCGGAAAAGCCGGCGATATCGAGACCATGCGTGCATTGGTGAACGGGCCTATAGAACATATGTTTCCAAAGATCCGGATCGAGATGGACAAGCTGATCGCCTACCAGCTGGAGCATGGCAGGGTCCAATATGCAATGTCCGCGGCAAACTACGCCAGGCAGCGCACGCTGGTGACTGCCCTTTTGGCAGCAGGCTTCGTGTTGGTCGCAGTCGTAGGCCGGTGGCTGGTGCGCAGCATTACCGTTCCCTTGAACCGCGCGGTGGCGGTCGCGCAAGCCGTTGCCCGGGGCGACCTGACGCAACAGATCGAGGTTCGCACGCATGACGAAACTGGCAAGCTCCTCGCCGCGCTAAAGGAAATGAACGCGAACCTCGCTGCCATGGCCGGCCACGTGCGCCAGTCTGCGCAGGACATCGCTGCTGCCTCAGGCCAGGTTGCCTGCGGCAGCCTGCATCTCTCGCAACGGACCGCGTCCCAGGCGAAATCACTGGAGGAAACCGCGGCGTCGATGGAGGAGCTGGCCAGCATCGTGCGCCAGCATGCCGACAATGCCCGGCAGGCGAATCATCTGGCACAGCGCGCGTCGCATGCCACGACGCGCGGCGGGGCGGCAGTGTTCCTGGTGTTTGGCAAAATGGAGGCGATCAGGCAGGCGTCGCGCAGCCTGGAAGAGGTCAGCGGCGCCGCGGAGTGCGCTCCACTGCAGGCCGGCCTGCTTGAACTGGATGCCGCCGTGGCAGCGGCGCATGCCATCATGGGCGAGGTCGTGCAGGCCGTGCACCAGGTTGGCGACACCATTAACGAGATCACCGCGGCCAGCCATGAGCAAAGCGTTGGCATCGACCAGCTCAATGGGGCGCTCATCCAGATTGATGCGGACACGCAGCGCAATGCTGCGCTGGTCGAGCAGGCAGCCGGCGTTGCAGCTGCCATGCAGCGGCAGTCCGCCGTGCTGTCGGAAGCTGCCTGTGCTTTCCGTCTTGTCGGAGAAGCGTCATTGGCAAGCCGACATTCGAACGGCGCGGTGCGCGCTCCGGCGGCGGCGAATACGCCACATTCTCACCAAATCTCACTTGCCTAGCGGGAACCTTGTTGTTAGCATCGGGTTCCGGGGTGCCGCATGGCCGGCCCAAATACCCCCGAAGCCCGCCGCCTCGCCCACGCGGCATGTTGAACTCCCCCCCTACAATGCCGGCGCACCTGCGCGGGCCGGAGCCGTACATGCTGAACAACCTTACAATCAAAGCCCGCCTGGTAGCGGTCCTGGCCATCCTGTCGGTCATGATGACGGTGATCGGCATTGCCGGCATCGCCAGCCTCGCCAACACGAATGCATCGCTGCAGACCGTCTATGAAGACCGGCTCGTCGCGCTGGGCCAGTTACAGGAAGTCATCCGCACGATTAACCGCAACCAGCTGGCCATGTCCGACGCCCTCACCGTCGGTCCGGCAGCGTTGCCGGAAATGGTCAAGACTGTCGAAGAAGGCCTGGCCAAAACCGACAGTACCTGGAAAGCCTACGCCGCCACCAAGATGACGGATGAAGAAAAATCGCTGGCGGAACGCTTTGCCGCGGCCCATGCAAGCTTCCTCCAGGAGGGGATGAATCCGGCCCTGGAAGCCGGGCGTGCCGGCGATATGGAAAAGATGAAGGCGCAGATGCACGGCCGCATGAAAGAGAGCTTCCTGCCGGTGCGCGACCTGATCAACCATCTCGTGCAATTGCAGATGGATGTCGGCAAACAGGTCTACGAGTCCTCGCAGGCCAGCTACGCAAGCTTCCGCCTGGTGGTCATTGGCATGCTCGCCGGCGGCCTGGCGCTGGCGACCGGCATTGGCTGGTGGCTGGTGCGCAGCATTACCGCCCCGCTGGGCCGTGCGGTGCGCATCGCCGAAAGCGTGGCGGCCGGCGACCTGACGCAGCAAATCGACGTCACTTCGCAGGACGAAACCGGCAAGCTGCTGGCGGCCTTGCGTGAAATGAACAATAGCCTGGTTGGCATCGTCGGCAACGTGCGCAGCGCCACCGATTCCATCTCCACCGCCTCGTCGGAAATCGCCACCGGCAATATGGACCTGTCGGCGCGCACCGAGCAGCAAGCCGGCTCGCTGGAGGAAACCGCCTCGTCGATGGAAGAACTGACTTCCACCGTGCGCCAGAACGCCGACAATGCAAGGCAGGCCAACCAGCTTGCGGGGAACGCCTCGGAAGTGGCCCGGCGCGGCGGCGCGGTGGTAGCACAGGTGGTCGACAAGATGAGCGCCATCAACGAGTCGGCCTACAAGATCGTGGAAATCATTTCGGTCATCGACGGCATCGCTTTCCAGACCAATATCCTGGCGCTGAATGCGGCAGTGGAAGCGGCGCGTGCCGGCGAACAGGGGCGCGGCTTTGCCGTCGTTGCGTCGGAAGTGCGCAACCTGGCGCAGCGCGCCGGCAATGCGGCCAAGGAGATCAAGCACCTGATCGACAACTCGGTGGCCCAGGTCGAGGAAGGCAGCCGGCTGGTCGACCAGGCCGGCGCCACTATGGGCGAAGTGGTCAACAGCGTGCAGCAGGTGACCGACATCATCGGCGAAATCTCGGCTGCCAGCGGCGAACAGAGTTCGGGCCTGCAGCAGATCAATGCGGCCGTGGTGCAGATGGACAGCGCCACCCAGCAAAATGCCGCATTGGTGGAGCAAGCTGCCGCTGCAGCAGGCGCCTTGCAGGAGCAGGCTGCGTCATTGTCGCAGGCCGTCAGCGTGTTCCGCCTCGCCGCATCGGTGCAGGAAGCAATGCCGGCACGCCGCAGTGCCGTGGTCACCCAGCTCAAGCCGCGTGCAGCCGCCCGCCCTGCCTCTCCGGCAAAGCCGAAGCGTGGCGCCGTCGCGGCCAATGGGACGGCCGACGGCTGGGAGGAATTCTAGGCCTCGCCGCCCAGCATGGCCTGTTCGATCTCGGCGCGCGTCAAATCAGGGGCAAACTGCGAAATGAATTCATAAGCGTAGGTACGCAGGTAAGCCCCTTTGCGCACCGCCAGCCGGGTTGTATTCGCTGCGAACAGGTGCGATGCTTCAATGGCGCGCAGGCCCTTGTCGCGGCCATGGTCAAACGCCATGGAGGCCACCAGGCCAACGCCCAGGCCAAGCGCCACATATTGCTTGATGACGTCTGAATCCATTGCGGTCAGCACGATGTCGGGACGCACGCCGGCCTTGTCGAAAGCGGCATCGATGTGGCCACGGCCGGTGAAGCCGACGTCGTAGGTGATCAGCGGGTATTCGGCCAGGTCTTCCAGGCGGATCGGCGAACGTGTCAGCAGCGGGTGGCCATCGGGCACCACCACCAGGTGGCTCCAGCGGTAGCACGGGAAGGACACCAGGTCGGGGAATTGCGACAGGCCTTCGGTGGCAATGCCGATATCGGCCTTGCCCGACAGGACCCATTCGGCGATATGGTCCGGCGCGCTTTGCTGCAAGGCGATGCGCACGTCCGGGAACGCATTGCGGAAATGCGACACCGCCTTCGGCAGCGCATAGCGCGCCTGAGTGTGCGTCGCTGCGATGGTCAGCGTGCCGCTTTTCTGGCCGGTGAATTCCAGGCTGGCCTGCTGCAGGTTTTCCGCTTCCACCAGCAGGCGGTCGACGATCTTCAGGATGCCTTTGCCAGGCTCGGTCAGGCCGGTCAGGCGCTTGCCGTTGCGTTCGAAGATGATGACGCCCAGTTCATCTTCCAGTTCGCGGATCTGGCGGCTCACGCCCGGCTGGGACGTGAACAGCGCATTGGCCACTTCGGTCAGGTTGTAGTTGCGGCGTGCCGCTTCACGGACGGAGCGTAACTGCTGGAAGTTCATGCATGTGCCCCTTCATCGACAAAGACGCGCAGGCGCTTGGGCCGCACCACCAGGGTTTCGCCGTCTTTCAGGTTAAGCTGGATATAGCGTTCATTGGAGATCGTGGCTTCGATGATCTGGGCATTGTCGGCGCGCTCCAGGTCGAGCTGGGCCAATGGGCCGATGGCGTGTGCGCGGCGCAGCTTGACCACGATGCCCTCCGCCCCCGGCACATAGCGTTCGACCTCCAGGTCGTGCGGGCGAATGTACGCCGTGCCCTTGCCGCTGCCGTGGCCTTCCACGTCGAATTCGACGCCGTCGCTGGCCAGCACGCCTTCATGCACGCGGCCGTGGAAGACGTTGACGTTGCCGAGGAAGCCGTACACGAACGGCGACGCAGGATGGTTGTACACCTCGTCCGGCGAACCCAGTTGCTCGACGTGGCCTTTGTTCATCAGCACCACGCGGTCGGCCACTTCCAGCGCTTCTTCCTGGTCGTGGGTCACGAAGATCGACGTCACGTGCAGTTCATCATGCAGGCGGCGCAGCCAGCGGCGCAGTTCCTTGCGCACCTTGGCATCCAGCGCGCCAAACGGTTCGTCGAGCAGCAGCACGCGCGGTTCAACGGCCAGCGCGCGGGCCAGGGCGATACGCTGGCGTTGGCCGCCGGAGAGCTGCGGCGGGTAACGGTCGGCCAGCCAATCCAGCTGCACCAGCTCCAGCAGCTCTTTCACCTTGCGGCGGATCTGCTCTTCCGATGGACGTTCCTTGCGCGGCTTGACGCGCAGGCCGAAGGCCACGTTTTCGAAGACGGTCATGTGCTTGAACAGCGCGTAGTGCTGGAACACGAAACCGACCTGGCGTTCGCGCACGTGGCGGTCGGACGCATCCGAGCCGTCAAGCAGCACCTGGCCCGAGTCCGGGTGTTCCAGGCCGGCGATGCAGCGCAGCAGCGTGGTCTTGCCGCAGCCCGATGGGCCGAGCAGCGCGGTCAGCTCGCCTTGCGGGAAGTCGAGCGATACATTGTCCAGTGCGACGAAGTCGCCGAAACGCTTGTTGATGTTCTTGACTGCGATCGTCATATCAATGCTCCTTGGCGTCGTCGCCGTAATTTTCGTGCAGGCGCCATTCGATAAAGGTTTTCACTGCCAGGGTGACCAGCGCCAGCAATGCCAGCAGCGAGGCCACGGCAAAGGCGGCGGCAAAGTTGTATTCGTTGTAGAGGATCTCGACCTGCAGCGGCATGGTGTTGGTTTCGCCGCGGATATGGCCCGACACCACCGACACCGCGCCGAATTCGCCCATGGCGCGGGCGTTACACAGGATCACGCCATACAGCAGGCCCCACTTGATGTTCGGCAGGGTCACGCGGAAGAAGGTCTGCCAGCCGTTTGCGCCCAGCACCACGGCCGCTTCTTCCTCCTCGCTGCCCTGGGCCTGCATCAGCGGAATCAGTTCGCGCGCCACGAATGGGAAGGTGATGAACACGGTCGCCAGCACGATGCCCGGCACGGCGAACAGGATCTTGATGTCGTGCTCCGCCAGCCATGGTCCGAACCAGCCCTGGGCACCGAACAGCAGCACGTAGATCAGGCCCGAAATCACCGGCGACACCGAGAACGGCAAGTCGATCAGCGTCAGCAACAGGCTCTTGCCGCGGAATTCGAACTTGGTGATGGCCCAGGAAGCTGCCACGCCGAACACCAGGTTGAACGGCACCGCAATTGCGGCCGTCAACAGCGTGAGCTTGATGGCGGCAATCGAGTCGTCTTCCAGGATGGCGCTGGCATACACGTCCCAGCCCTTTTTCAGCGCTTCGGTGAATACTGCCACCAGCGGCACGAACAGGAACAGGGTCAGGAACGTCAGCGCCACGGTGATCAGCGCGTAGCGCACCCAGCGCGGTTCCAGCACGTCATGGCGTTGCGGCAGTTCGCCGCGGCGGATTGGCGTTACCGATGCGCTCATTTGGCATTCCTCCCGCGAGACCATGCCTGCAGCAGGTTAATCGTCAACAGCATGAGGAAAGAAGCCACCAGCATGACCACGGCGATGGCCGTGGCGCCGGCGTAGTCGTACTGTTCCAGCTTGGTGATGATGAACAGCGGTGTAATCTCTGACACCAGCGGCATATTGCCAGCGATGAAAATGACAGAGCCGAATTCCCCGGTGGCGCGGGCAAAGGCCAGTGCAAAGCCGGTCAGCAGCGATGGCAGGATGGTCGGGAATACCACGCGGCGGAAGGTCTGGAAGGCCGAGGCACCAAGGCTGGCGGCCGCTTCTTCCAGTTCGCGTTCAGCGTCTTCCAGCACCGGCTGCACGGTGCGCACCACGAAAGGCAGGCCGATAAAGGTCAGCGCAACAACCACGCCCAGCGGGGTGAAGGCGACCTTGATGCCCAGGACGCCTTCGATATATTGGCCGAACCAGCCGTTGGAGGAATACAAGGCGGTCAGGGTGATGCCGGCAACGGCTGTCGGCAGCGCGAAAGGCAGGTCGACCAGTGCATCGACAATGCGCTTGCCCGGGAATTGATAGCGCACCAGCACCCATGCCACGATGCCGCCAAAGAAGACGTTCAGCAAGGCGCCGATGAAGGATGCGCCGAAAGTCAGCTTGTATGAGGCGACCACGCGTTCCGAGGTGACGGCCGTCCAGAAGCCATCCCAGGTCATGGTGAAAGTCTTGAGGAAGATCGCCGATAGCGGGATCAGGACGATCAGGGTCAGGTACAGAATGGTGAAACCAAGCGACAAGTTGAAGCCGGGCATCACGCGGTATGGCGCTTTGCGGGCTTTGACCTCGCCTGCCGGCGTTCTTGTCGGCAACGCAACTGCTGACATGCTTGCTCCCTTATTACATTTTCGACTAACAGGAGCGCATGTTCGCATTCATGCGTTATAAACCAAACTACCCTTTTTTTATTTGCTTAGATGCCAAATCGGCAGTCATGCAACGAGTTTGGCGGCAACAGTCACCAGGACTGTCGCCAGCATGCCGCGCAAGATGCGTTCTGGCACGGACTTGGCGAACCAGGAGCCGATGGTAATACCAGGCACGGAGCCGACCAGCAAAGTCAGCAGCAAAGTCCAGTCGATGGAACCGAGCCACCAATGCCCTGCTGCGGCGATGGCAGTCAGCGGCACGGCGTAGGCGATGTCGGTGCCGGCCACTTCGGCCGGGGTGAGGCGGGGGTACATCAGTACCAGCAGGGTGGCGCCAACGGCACCTGCGCCGATGGAGGAAATCGTGACCAGGGTGCCCAGCACGGCGCCTGCAATGATAGTGGCGCTGCTCAGCGCCCTGCCCTGCAACTGTCGATCCGGGTGGGCCAGCATCCATGCCAGCATTTTCCCGCGGAACAGGATCGCCAGCACGGTCAGCATGACGGAACCGGCGATGCACAAGCGGATCAAATGGCCGATTTGCCTGTCGAGCGCGCCGAAATGCTTGAGGCCATAGGTGGCCACCAGGGCGGCTGGCAGGGCGCCATAGCATAGCAGGCGCACGATATCCCAGCGCACGGTGCCGCGCAGGCGATGGGTGGCCGTTCCCGCAGTCTTGGTAATGGAGGCAAAGGCCAGGTCAGTGCCAACCGCCACCGAGGGCGAAACCCCGAACATCAAGGTCAGGATCGGCGTCATGAGCGAACCGCCGCCAACGCCGGTCAATCCGACGAGCAGGCCTACGACAAAACCAGAAACGATGAACGACAGATCCATGCGAAATCCTTCCAAGATCCGCTAGGGTATGCGCAATCGCATGATATCTCAACAACGAAGTCCTTATTTGCTTATGACAAAAAAGGTAAAAGTCTGACTACCATACTTTAACGATTGGCGGATTGCCAGACCTGACCCCGACTTTCAAAAAAAAAGCGCCCCGGGGGGCGCTTGCAACGGGAAGTACCAACTTGCTTAGAAAGCGGTATCGAACTTCAGGTACATCGACCGGCCATTCACGCCGAATGGGCAGGTTTCCCAGCAGTACTTGAAGCCCAGTTTCGGGAAGTCGCCGCCATTGGTCCATTCGGATGGGTAAGTGTCGAACAGGTTGTTGACGCCGAAGGCCAGGGTGGTCTTCTTGCTAAAGCTGTAACGAATGCTCGAGTCGACGATCCATTTCGCGTCCCAGGTTTGCAGCGGGCTGAAACCTTCGCCCTGCACTTCGCCGTAGTAGTTGGCGCGGGCATTCACATTCCATTGGCCGATGGTGTAGTCGGCTGCAACAACGTGGTGCTTGCGGGGCTGGCCACGTTCGATCAAAGTCACCTGCGCCTGGTTGAACAACTGATCGCCGGTCAGCAAGCTGGATGGCGAGTGGCGTTTGGTCACTTCGGTCTTGTTGAAGCCTAACTGGCCGGACAGCACGAGCGTCGACGAGGTGAACTTGGTGGTGTGGTCGGCAACAATGTCCAGGCCGCGAGTCTTGGTGTCGACTGCGTTGGTAAAGAACTGCGCCTGGCCGACGCCCAGCGGGTTCAGCACGTTGGCGATCGGGCCGCCGCCGGCTTCTGGCGAGATCTCGCTGGAAAACACGATGCGGTCCTTGATCTTGATCTGGTACAGGTCAGCGGTCAGCGACATGTTCGACGCTGGACGCAGCACCATGCCCACCGAGGCGTTGCGCGAGGTTTCTTCCTTCAGCGGCTTGATGCCCAGCGCTGTCGTCACAGCGCTGCCCTCGCGCGCGGTCAGGGTTTCGGTCAGTTGGCCAGCCTGGTTCAGGTTGGTCGATACCGAGCTGTAGAACTTCTGCTGCACGCCTGGCGCGCGGAAGCCGGACGATACGCTGCCGCGCAGGCCGAATTGCTTGGTCGGGTCCCAGCGCGCGCTGAACTTGCCGGTGACGGTGTTGCCGAAGTCGGAGTACTTCTCGTAGCGCACGGCGGCGCCCAGCAGCAGGTCCTTGACCGGATGGTATTCGGTGTCAAGGAACAGGGCGATGTTGTGGCGGCCCTCGTCCACTGCGGTGGCCGGGGTATAGCCAGGGAAGCCCTGGGTGCCGGAAGCCGCTACGCCGCCATTCTGGTTCAGGATGGTGATTGCAGGGTTGTTGGTGCGGCCGTATTGGTAGGACACCGGATCGCCTGCGACAATCTCGTAGTTGTCACGGCGGTATTCGAAGCCGGTCGCCACGAACACTTCTTCGCTGCCGAATTTGACCGGCCCCTTCACGTCGGCGTTGAAGGTGGTCTGGTTGAATTTCAGCTTGCCGGTGTCGGCTTCGAACGGGGACTCGGCGTAGATGCCGCCGCCCGGTTTCGGCTCGTACCAGTAGGAGACGTTGATGGTCTGCTTCTCGTGGAAATCGAGCTCGCTCATGCCGTGGTTGATGCTGATGTCGGCCTTCCAGTCGTTAGGCAGGTCGCGGCGATAGCCGAAGGCGAACGATGCATCCTTCACGGTGGTGCGAATGTTCGGCAGGAAGCCTTCCGGATAAACAGCAGGCACGTTGCGGCCATCGCCTTTGGAGCGGAAGAAGCCGGACGAATCGCCCTTGCGCTTGGACACGCCGCCGAAGCTGTAAAACTCACTGGCCTTGTCGACCGGCAGCGCCGCGTTCCACCACAGGTAGGCATCCCTGGCGTCGCTGTCGCCGATGCGTTGGGTCACGCGCGGTGGATCGACGCGCAGCGAGTCTGGGCCGGCGCGGTTGGTTTCGTCGCGCTTGCGGCCTTCCAGGGACAGGTTGATGTAGCCGCCGTCTTCGCCCAGCGCCCAGCCGCGGTTCACGCTGCCGGAGACCATGTCGCCGTCGCCTTCCTTGGTGGTGCCGACCTGGCCGCTGAGGGCAGTTTCGTTCACGTTCGACTTCAGCACGATGTTGATCACGCCGGCAATCGCGTCCGAGCCGTACTGGGCGGCCGCGCCGTCGCGCAGCACTTCGATGTGGTGGATGGCCGACAGCGGAATCGCGTTGATGTCGGTACCGGCCGAACCGCGACCGATGGTCTGCTGCACGTTGACCAGCGCCTGCTGGTGGCGGCGCTTGCCGTTCACCAGCACCAGCAATTGGTCAGGGCCGAGCGAGCGCAGGGTCGCAGGGCGAATGATGTCGGTACCGTCGCTGATGAAGGTGGTGGAGAAGTTGAACGACGGGTCCAGGGTCTGCAGCAGCTTGCCCAGTTCCAGCGGGCCGGCAGTCTGCAAATCCTTGGCGTTGATCAGGCCAACCGGCGCGGCGGTATCCAGCGCGGTCTTGGCGGTTGCGCGCGAGCCCAGCACGACCACGGTCTGCTGTTCTTCGGCGGCTGGTTGAGCGGCGGTTTGTGCGTAAGCTTGCGATGTTGCCAGTAAAACAGCACTGGCGATGAGGGTGCGTTTCATAGGAATTCCGATCTCTCTAACGATTTTTATTTGGTGCCGCGAAAAAATACTAACCTCGCACAATTGAACTCACAAAGAAATAATTCATTTATGACAAGTGAATCAGCTGCCAACGTTGCATGAATGGAACAGCTGCAAGGCTATTGGCTTGTATTCAACCAAGTGCTACATTGTTCCCAAGCGATCCAAGGGAGGAAGTGTGATGACTGATGCTCTGTTGCTGACCGACCGTTTGTGCGACCTGACCGAAATGGCCTTGCAGGCCTATACCAAGTTCGAAAAGGCCACTGTCTACTGCACCGCCAAGCACCTGATGGCCGACTTCGAAGATGCGGGCCTACCGCTGGCAGCCTTCGACAAACTGTCCGCCATCCAGGCCAGCATCCTGGCGGCTGTCGAATTCGCCCCGCCAGGCGGCAAGAACAATCCCCAGTGCATCGTCAGCGCGCGCAACGAGATCGCGGCGCTGCGCGAAATGCTGAAGGAAAAAAAGCGCCCCGAAGGGCGCCTTCCAGAGCATTTGCACTAGTCTTTCGCGAACTTACTTGTTTGGTTGCGGCGTAATGCGCAAATAAGGACGCGGGGCCTTGTAGCCTGCCGGGTACTTCTGCTTGATCACTTCCGGATCCTGCACGGTGAGCGGGATGATCACGTCGTCGCCATCTTTCCAGTTGCCCGGGGTGGCGACGGTGTACCCGTCCGTCAGTTGCAGGGCATCGATCACGCGAAGCACTTCATCGAAGTTGCGGCCAGTGCTGAGCGGATAGGTGATCTGCAGCCGTACCTTTTTGGCCGGGTCGATCACGAATAGCGAGCGCACGGTGGCAGTGGCCGACTGGTTGGGGTGGATCATGTCGTACAACTCGGCCACCTTGCGGTCGGCGTCAGCGATGATCGGGAAACCGACAACGGTTTGCTGCGTCTCCTCGATATCCTTGATCCATTCCTTGTGCTTGTCGGCCGGGTCGACCGACAGTGCGACGGCCTTGACGTTGCGCTTGTCGAATTCCGGCTTCAGCCTGGCGGTCAGGCCCAGTTCAGTGGTGCAGACCGGCGTGAAGTCGGCCGGATGCGAGAACAGGACGACCCAGGAATCGCCTGCCCATTCATGAAACCTGATGCTGCCAATGCTGGAATCCTGTTCGAAGTCCGGTGCGGTATCGCCAAGGCGTAAACTCATTCTTCTTCTCCGTTGTTAAATTCGATGCGCGCTGCGCCAGGACTTGCAGCAGGCGCTGGCCAAACCGCCAGTCGCCCAAGCCCGATTCAGCGTTGATATGCCCCAGCGCTCCGGCGTTGACGAAGTCGCTGCCCCAGCGCTCCGCCCAGGTCTCGGCTTTCTCCACCGTCATCCACGGGTCGTTGGTGCTGGCCACCATGATCGATGGGCAAGGCAGTTCGCCGTGCGGCAGCAAGGAGCTGACCTGGAACTTGTCGGGATCGGCAGGCCCCACCAGCAAGACGCCCGCCACGTGGGGGGAGGTTGAACGCGACAGGCTCAATGCGGTGGTGAGGCAGCCGAAACTGTGTGCAACGATCAGGGTCGGGCGGCGGTCCTCGTCCAGTACTTCATCCAGGCGATCGGCCCAGCGCAGCAGGACCGGATCGCTCCAGCGCTTCTGCTCTACCCGCTGGAAGCGCGGGTACAGGCGCTGCCAGCGGGATTGCCAGTGATCGGGCCCGCTGTTATGCAGGCCTGGCGCGACCAGGACGCGGAATTGGTTCAGTTGTTGGATCGCCATGCGGCCCTCCGTTGCGTGTTATTGGCCGGCGACCTTGGCGCCTGGCTGGTAGATCTGGTCGAACACGCCGCCGTCGGCAAAGTGCGTTTTCTGCGCGGTGGTCCAGTCGCCGGCGACGTCGGTGATCTTGAACAGCTTCACGTTCGGAAATTGGGCGGCGTACTTCTTCGCCTCTTTCTCGATGCCCGGGCGGTAGTAGTTCTTGGCGATGATGGCCTGGGCCTGGTCGGTGTACAGGAAGTTCAGGTAGGCCTCGGCCACTTTGCGCGTGCCGCGCTTGTCGACCACTTTATCGACCACAGCGACCGGCGGTTCGGCCAGGATCGACACCGAAGGCGCCACGATTTCCACCTTGTCCGGACCAAGTTCCTTGATCGCCAGCAGGGCTTCGTTTTCCCAGGCGATCAGCACGTCGCCGATGCCGCGCTCCACAAAGGTGGTGGTGGCGCCACGCGCGCCGGAATCGAGCACGGGTACGTTCTTGTACAGTTTTTTCAGGAATTCGCGGGCCGTGGCATCGCTGCCGCCAGGCTGGCGCAAGGCGTAGCCGTAAGCGGCCAGGTGGTTCCAGCGGGCGCCGCCGGAAGTCTTGGGATTCGGGGTGATCACTGCGACACCAGGCTTGACCAGGTCGTTCCAGTCCTTGATGCCTTTCGGGTTGCCCTTGCGGACCAGGAAAACGATGGTGGAGCTGTAGGGGGTGGCGTTATGGGCCAGGCGCTTCTGCCAGTCCTTGTTCACCAGGCCCCTTTCGGCGATCGCATCGATGTCGTAGGCCAGGCCCAGGGTGACCACATCGGCTTCCAGGCCGTCGATCACGGCGCGTGCCTGCTTGCCCGAGCCGCCGTGCGACTGCTTGATCTTCACGTTGTCGCCGGTCTTGGCTTTCCATTCCTTCGCGAAGGCGGTGTTGACGTCCTGGTACAGTTCGCGGGTTGGGTCGTAGGAGACGTTGAGCAAGCTCACGTCGGCTGCCTGCGCCACTGCGGCAGTGGCGAACAAGGCGGCGGCAATCAGTTTCCTGGACAGCATCTGGTTTCCCCTTTTGTGTTTGGAGATGCCAGATTAACTGCCCCTTATATAAATGCGAACGAATGTTTTCTTCGTTCGTTATACCGGAAAGTAATTAATAGAAGCGATTGACCAGCACCACCAGCCAGGTTGCGCCCGACAGCAGGCAAGCCAGCAGCACGGCGGCGCTGCCAAAGTCCTTGGCATTCTTGGACAAGGGGTGGCGTTCCAGCGAAACGCGGTCCACCACGGCTTCAATCGCAGAATTGATGAGCTCGACGATCAGCACGATGACCATGCTGCCAATCAACACCAGTTTTTGGAAGGTAGAAACAGGCAACAACAGGGCAGCAATGGTGCCGACCACGAAAACGAAGAGTTCCTGGCGGAAGGCGTGTTCAGAGCGGATGGCGGTCTGCAGGCCTTCGAGGGAGTAAAAAAAGGCCGAAAAAATGCGTTTCAGGCCGCTCTTGCTTTTAAATTCACTAGTAGGTTCCATGGACACGGATTATAGCGACAGAATTCCCATTTTTTTCACATCATGGTATAAATAAGTCTGCTTATACCGCACTGCACCAACCACATCATGAAAAGCGAAACCCTGCCCCCGCAGGAGCCGAAAACGACCATCCAGGTGATCGACCGCATGACGGCCCTGCTTGACGCCCTGGCGAAATACCCCGATCCGGTCAGCCTGAAGGAGCTTTCCAAGGTCTCCGGCCTGCACCCTTCCACCGCCCACCGTATCCTGAACGACCTGGTGGTGACCCGCTTTGTCGACCGTGTCGAGCCCGGCACCTACCGCCTCGGCATGCGCCTGCTGGAACTCGGAAATGTGGTGAAGAGCCGCCTGTCGGTGCGCGAAGCTGCGCTCGATTCGATGCGTGCCCTGCACAAGAAAACACAGCAGACCATCAACTTGTCTGTACGCCAGGGTGACGAGATCGTCTACATCGACCGTGCCTACTCCGAACGCTCGGGCATGCAGGTGGTACGCGCCATCGGCGCTCGCGGCCCGCTGCACCTGACGTCGACCGGCAAGCTGTTCCTGTCGGTGGACGAGCCAAAGGCGATCCGTGCCTATGCCACCCGCACCGGGCTGGCCGGCCACAACAAGAATTCGATTACCGACCTGGCCCGCCTCGAGCGCGAACTGAGCCTGGTGCGTGCACGCGGCTATGCACGTGACAATGAGGAACTGGAACTGGGCGTGCGCTGCATGGCGGCCGGCATCCGCGACGATTCCGGCAAACTGGTAGCAGGCTTGTCGATTTCTGCGCCGGCGGACCGGCTGCAGGATGATTGGCTGGAAGACCTGGTCAATACCGCCAACCAGATCTCCGCAACCCTGGGTTACATACCCGAGTAAGACTGGGCGCTGGTGCTGGCGCCGCTGACGTTTTCACCGAAGGTTGGCTTGAGCGCGGCCAACCACTTCTTCATGCGGGTGGCGTCGGCCACACGTGCTGCGGTGCCCTTGGCATCCAGCAGCACCATGATGACGGCGCGGCCTTCAATCATGGCCTGCATGATCATGCAACGGCCGGCTTCGTTGATGAAGCCGGTTTTCTGCAAGCCGATTTCCCAGCCCGAGTTCGGCGCTACCAAGCGGTTGGTGGTGCCAAAGGTTACCGGACGGCCGCTGTTTTCCACCACGGCTTTCGGGTCGGTCGAGAATTCGCGCAGGATCGGGTGTTCGTATGCAGCCTGCACCAGCTTGGCCAGGTCGCGTGCGCTGGCCACATTCATCTTGGACAGGCCGCTGGAATCGACATAATGGGTGTCGTTCATGCCCAGCGACTGCGCCTTTTCATTCATCGCCTGCACGAAAGCAGGCAAGCCGCCCGGATAGTTGCGCCCCAGGGCGGAGGCAGCGCGGTTTTCCGAACTCATCAGCGCGATGTGCAGCATATTGCGGCGGGTCAGGCGGTCGCCCACTTTCAGGCGGGACGAGCTGAATTTCTCGCGGTCGACGTCTTCGTCGGTCACGGTCAGCTCTTCATCCAGGTCCTGGTTGGCTTCCACCACCACCAGGCCGGTCATCATCTTGGTGATCGAGGCGATCGGCAAAGCCACGCCGGCGTTCTTTTCAAACAGGACTTCAGAGTTGGCCTGGTCCAGGACCAGGGCCACGTTCGATTTCAGGTCCAGCGGATCACGCGTCAGGTTCAGGCCCGCCAGGTCGCCCATGGTCGGACGGCTGACGTCGGGCACTTTGGTCACGCGCTGGTAAACGATCTTGTTACGGCCACGCACAATGACGCTGCGCTTGACCATTTGGGATTTCGTCGCCGGGGCAGCGTAACGGGTACCAGCTTTCTTGACGGCCGCTTGTGCAGATCCCATTGAAGCCGATGCGCAAAGCAAGGACACAAGCACGCTGATAGCAAGTTTGTTCATTCGTCATTCCCCGGTGTGAAACAGCAGAATCGCTAGTTGCAGTGTAGCAAAATCAGTTTACTGCGCAAGCAAAATCGGACTTTTCTTCACCAATGTTTTCAGCCCCACAATACACATTTCCCATAGTGATGCGGGGCTACAACGAAAGCTTGTTCACTCCATAAATTTAACAAATTTGGCAATCGGCTCGCGCTCGGTAACCAACGTGTTTTCAATTTTGCCACTATCTGCAAAACCAAGCGACATCCCGCATACAACAGTTTCGCTGGCCGGCAGGCCCAGCACCTCGCTGATGATGCGGTGGTACTGGGTGAAAGCCGCTTGCGGGCAGGTATCGAGTCCGCGGCCGCGCGCGGCCACCATGATATTTTGCAAAAACATTCCATAATCGAGCCAGGACCCTTGTTCCATGATGCGGTCGATGGTAAAGATCATGCCAACCGGCGCATCGAAGAACTCGAAATTGCGGCCATGCTGGGCGGCCATGCCGGTCTTGTTCTCCCGCGTCAGGCCAAGCAGCGCGTAAAGGTCCCAGCCTACCTTGCGGCGGCGGTCGATGTAGGGCGAGACCCATTCGCGCGGGTAGTACGCATATTCCTCGCTGTGCAGCTTGTTCTGCTCGGGGTCGGCATAGGCGGCCAGGATCTTGGCGGACAGGGCTTCCTTCATGGCGCCAGTCAACACATAGACTTGCCAGGGCTGGGTATTGGTGCCGGACGGTGCGCGTGCAGCCACTTCCAGGATGGCTTCGATATCTTCGCGCGGCACCGGGGTTGGCAGGAATGCGCGGATCGAACGGCGCGAGGTGATGGCCGCGTCGACGGCCTGCTGTGCTGGGGAGCTGATCATGATTGTCGCCTATCTGGGTTGCTTAACCACAAATATTACTCCAATCACTGCGAGCGCCATACCGGCAACGCCCATCCAGTTCAGGACTTCGCCGAACATGGCCCAGGCCATGATGGCCGTGGTGGGCGGTGTCAAATAGAGCAGGCTTGTGACCTGGGTCGCGTCGCTGCGGCGGATCAGCGCAAACAGGAGGAAGATCGCACCGATGGACAGGGCGAGCACGGACCAGGCCCAGGCGCCAAGGAATTGCGGCGTCCACCGAATCGAATCCATGTCTTCCAGCAGCCAGGCAAAAGGCAGGACCGCGGCAAACGAAGTGGCGAACTGGATCACGGTGCCAGTGCGCAGGTCGAACTTGGGACAAAAGTGCTTTTGATAGAGCGTACCGGCCGTAATCGACAACAAGGCGAAGACAGCCAATGCAATCGCCTGCCAACTGAGTCCAACCAGCGTGATCTTCGCGTAAACGACCAGGGCCACCCCGCCCAGTCCGAATGCCAGTCCAAGCCATTGGCGCGGACGCACCCGCTCACCAATCAACGGTGCAGCAAAAGCCGTCAGGATAGGTTGCATGCCCACGATGAGGGCTGACAGCCCGGCCGGCATGCCGAGTTTGATGGCGCACCAGACTCCACTCAGGTAGCCGGCCTGCAGCAACAGGCCGGCGGCCGCCACATGGCCAACCTTCCCTTTCGGCCACGGCGCGCGCAGCACCAACACGGCCGGCGCCAGGATCGCCAACACACCCAGGAAGCGCAGCAGCAGGAAGGTCAGAGGAGGCGCATAAGGCAGGCCATAGCGGGCCACAATAAACCCGGTACTCCAGAGGAAAACGAAGAATAAGGGGATAGGAGAAAAGAGGGAGCGCATCCGGCGATTCTAGCACCGAGGCCAAATGCCCTGCTGGGCAGCAATAATTATGACTTTTCTGGCCAGAAACCCTTTACCAACAGGAAGTTGGTTACTTTGTGCAATGCACAAAAACTGCTTGACTTTGATTCCCGAACCCGGATAATCGCCTTTGTTGCGTTGCACAATGCGTTGTTTTCCGTTGCAGAAACATCAAGTTCCAACGACTAATTCACTTATTTGGAGAGTCAAATGTTTGCGATTCCTGAGCAGTTTTCTAATGCCACCAAGGCAAACTTCGAAAGCCAATTCGCACTCTTTTCTTCGCTGACCAACAAAGCCTTCGAAGGCGTTGAGAAGTTCGTCGATCTGAACATCACCGCTGCCAAGGCATCGCTGGAAGAATCGTCGGTCGCTACCAAGCAGCTGCTGGCTGCCAAGGACCCGCAAGAGTTCTTCACGCTGACCGCTGCCCAGGCCCAGCCAGTTGCAGAGAAAGCCATCGCTTACGGCCGTCACCTGGCATCGATCGCAACCGGCACCGGCGCTGAATTCAGCAAGGCCGCCGAAAGCCAGATCGCCGAGACCAACCGCAAGGTGATCTCCCTGGTTGACGAAGTGAGCAAGAACGCCCCAGCCGGCAGCGAAAGCGCCGTGGCCCTGTTCAAGTCCGCCCTGAACAACGCCAACGCCGGCTACGAGCAGTTCACCAAGAGCGCCAAGGCTGCTGCTGAAACCTTCGAAGCCAACGTGAACGCTGCCGTGAACCAGTTCACCGCTGTTGCGGCCAACGGCGCCAAGAAGCAGTAATTGATCTACCCGCCGGCCCCAGCGGCCGGCGGCATCGCTGTACGCAGGTCTCCTCGGCATCCGTGGTTTCCTCTCAGCGGGTGTCCTTCCCGAGCCCCGGCAAAGTCCGGGGCTTTTTTTTGTTTACGCCGCTGGATCAGTTGCCCAACCAAGCGCGGCCTCGTTTACATTTAATCTAAAACGAGATAATCTGTCTTAATGACAAAACGCACTCCCGAACAGCAGCATCTGCTGGACCAGATCAAGCATGTGGCCGATGGACTTGGCCGGACGCTGGCGCCATTCACTGAAGTGGTGCTGCACGACTTGCTCGATCCGGGTCATGCCGTGCTGGCCATCCATAACAACCTGTCCGGCCGCACGGTTGGCGAACCGGCGACGGAGCTGGGCCTGGCGCGGATTGCCGATCCGGCGTTCCCGCAAGTGCTGGCCAACTACCCCAACACCTTCCCCGACGGCCGCCCCGCAAAGAGCACTTCCGTCGGCATCAAGGACAGCGATGGCCAGTACATTGCAGCGCTTTGCATGAACGTGGACCTGAACCTGTTCCGCAGCCTGCAGGCGATGCTGGGCCAGTTCAGTAACGTCGACCCGGCCGCAGCAGTGATCGAGTCGCTCGCCCCGGCGGCGGGTGCAGATGCGATCCGCGCGCATATCGAACAATTCGCCGCACGCCTTTCCACCACGCCGCGCGCACTGAAGGCCGACGACCGCCGCGCCCTGCTGCGTGAACTGGGCGACGCAGGCCTATTGGAAATGCGGCGCTCGATGGAAACCATCGCAGCCCACTTGGGCGTCTCCCGCGCCACGGTCTACAACTATGCGAAATAACGATGCCCGCCTGTTGATACTGGACCGCGACGTCGTCGCCGCGCTGCTGCAACCGGACGACGTGTACGCTGCCGTGCGCGAAGCCTTTGCCTTGCACGCAGCGCGTGCCGCGCGCGTCTTCCCATTGGTGCGTGAAGAGCTGCCAGGGAGCGCGGTGTTCGGCATCAAGTCTGGCGATGCGCCATCGCAAGAGCTGCTGGGATTTAAAGCCGCTGGTTTCTGGCCTGCCAATCGCGAGGCTGGCGGCGACGCGCACCAGGCGACCATCATGCTGATCGACCCGCGCACCGGCCGCCCGCTATGCATCGCCGACGGTAACGCTGTGACGACCGCACGCACCGCTGCTGCAGGCGCGCTTGGGCTTCAGCTGTTGGCGCGAGCCGATAGCGAACAGTTGTGCGTGTTCGGCACCGGTGTGCAAGCGCGTGGACATGTGGAGTATGCGCTGCACGCCCTGCCCTCCCTCAAGCGCGTGCGATATGTGAGTTCCGATGGCCGGCAAGCCCCTGCATTCGAAGCGCTGTTCGCCGGGCGCTGCGAGGTCGCATTGGCTGGCGGCGCTCGCACTGCGGCTGCAGATGCAGCAGTTGCGGCATCGGACGTAATCATCACGACAACACCTGGCCACGGCATGCTGTTCAGTGCAGATGCAGTGCGCGCGGGAACACACATCAACGCTGTCGGCGCCGACACGCAAGGCAAGCGCGAGCTGCCCGCGGGGCTGCTGGAGCGCTCCCGCGTATGGGCCGACGACCTGCCGCAGGCGCGGCACATCGGCGAACTGCAATGGGCCAGCGAGCTGCCGGCAGCAGAACTTGGCGAACTGATCGCGGCACGTGCGGGCGCAGCGCCACGCGCGCCGGGCGACATCACGATTTTTGACATGACGGGCATCGCCCTGCAGGACCTCACCACGGTGCGCATGCTATATGAGCGCGCCCTCGCCAACAACATGGGCCAGAACATCCCCTGGCCCTGGTAAGGAAGGAGAACCATGAGCATCACATACGAAGACGTCGTCGCGGCAGCCGGCCGCATTGAAGGCCACGCTCACCGCACGCCAGTGCTGACCTCCCGCACCGCCAACGAAGAATTGGGCGCGGAGATTTTCTTCAAGGCCGAGAACATGCAGCGCATGGGCGCCTTCAAGTTCCGCGGCGGCTTCAACGCCCTCTCGCGCTTCAACGAGGCGCAGCGCAAGGCTGGCGTGGTAGCCTTCTCGTCCGGCAACCACGCGCAGGCGATTGCGTTGTCGGCGAAGCTGCTGGGCATTCCGGCCACGATCATCATGCCCGAAGACGCCCCGGCATCGAAGATCGCCGCCACGCGCGGCTACGGCGGCAACGTGGTGACGTATGACCGCTACAAGGAAGACCGCGAAGCCATCGGCCGCAAGCTGGCTGAAGAAAAGGGCATGACGCTGATTCCGCCTTACGACCATGCCGACGTGATTGCCGGCCAGGGCACTGCGGCCAAGGAACTGTTCGAGGAAGTGGGCGAGCTTGATTACTTCTTCGTCTGCCTGGGCGGCGGCGGCCTGCTCTCGGGTTCCGCGCTGGCGACGCGCGCACTGTCGCCGAAGTGCAAGCTGTACGGCGTGGAGCCGGAAGCCGGCAACGACGGGCAGCAATCGTTCCGCAGCGGCTCGATCGTGCATATCGATACGCCGAAGACGATCGCCGATGGCGCGCAAACGCAGCACCTCGGCTCGCTGACCTTCCCCATCATCCAGCGCGACGTGGACGACATCCTGACCGTCAGCGATGCGGAACTGGTGGACGCGATGCGCTTCTTCGCCTCGCGCATGAAGATCGTCGTCGAGCCGACCGGCTGCCTGGGCTTCGCGGCAGCACGAAAGATGAGGGAAGAACTGCGCGGCAAGCGCGTGGGTGTGCTGATCAGCGGCGGCAACGTCGACATCGAACGCTTCGCCGCCCTGCTCGCGTAAACTGAAGAGCCCGTGTCACACCGTGGGGTCAGCCCCCAAGGTGTGACACGGGCTCTTCAGTATTATTCGCCGAGGTAGGCGGCCTTGACGCGCGGGTCGTGCAGCATGTCTTCCGCGTTGCCGGTCATGGTGACCGAGCCGGATTCCATGACATAGCCGCGGTTGGCCGCTTGCAGCGCCAGCTTGGCGTTCTGTTCCACCAGCAGGATGGTGATGCCCTGCTTGTGCACGTCGCGGATCACTTCGAAGATCTTCTCGACCATGATCGGCGACAGGCCCATGGAAGGCTCGTCCAGCAGCAGCAGGTGCGGATGGCACATCAGCGCGCGCGCCATGGCCAGCATCTGCTGCTCGCCGCCGGACAGGGTGCCGGCCAGCTGCGAAGCACGTTCTTTCAGGCGCGGGAACACGCCGAACCATTTCTCGATATCAGCTGCAATCGCGGCCTTGTCGTTCATGGTGTAGGCGCCCATCATCAGGTTTTCGGTGATGGTCATGCGGGTGAACACGCCACGGCCTTCCGGCACCATCGCCAGCTTTTTCTCCACCAGGTGGAAGGACTGCGAGCCTTTCAGCGACTGGCCGATATAGGCCACGGTGCCCTCCACTTTGCACGGCGGCAGGGTGCCTGTGATCGCCTTCAGCGTGGTGGTCTTGCCGGCGCCATTGGCGCCGATCAGGGTGACCAGTTCGCCTTCGTTGACTTCCAGGTCGATTCCCTTGACTGCCTTGATGCCGCCGTAGGCGACCTTCAGGCCCGAAACTTTCAGTACATTGGCGCCCATCAGTGCGCTCCTCCCAGATAGGCTTCAATCACTGCTTTATTGCTCTGGATTTCGGCGGGCAAGCCTTCGGCAATCAGCTTGCCGTATTCCAGCACGCTGATGCGGTCGCACAGGCCCATCATCAGCTTCACGTCGTGCTCAATCAGGAGCACGGTCTTGCCTTCGTTCTTGATCTTGACCAGCAGTTCGCGCAGCGCCAGTTTCTCGGTCGCGTTCATGCCGGCCGCCGGTTCGTCCAGCGCCAGCAACTGCGGATCGGTCGCCAGTGCACGGGCGATCTCCAGGCGGCGCTGGTCGCCGTATGACAGGTACTTCGAGGTACGGCTGGCAAACTGGCCGATGCCGACGAAGTCCAGCAGCTCCTGGGCGCGTTTGCGGATTGCCGCCTCTTCTTCACGCGCAGCCTTGTGGCGGAAGATGGCGCCGAACACGCCCTGGTGCGAGCGCACGTGGCGCCCCACCATCACGTTTTCCAGCGCGGTCATTTCACCGAACAGGCGGATGTTCTGGAAGGTGCGGGCAATGCCTGCCTTGGCTACCGCGTGCGGAGCGGATGGCGAGTATGGCTTGCCGGCCAGCTCGAAGGTGCCCGTATCCGGCTGGTACAGGCCGGTGATCACGTTGAAGAACGTGGTCTTGCCGGCGCCGTTGGGACCGATCAGGCCGTAGATCTGGCCCTTGTTGATCTTGATGCGCACGTCGGTCAGCGCCTGCAGGCCGCCGAAGCGCTTGTTGACGCCTTCGATATTCAGGATTACTTGTTCGTTCATCTCTACTAACCTCATGCTGCCATGACGCCGGTCGACTGGCCTTTGGAGTCCGAGTCCGCATCCGGACGCTCTTCATGCTTGGGCGAAGGCCACAGGCCCGCAGGACGGGTCAGCATGATCACCACCATGGCCAGGCCGTACAGCAACTGGCGCAGCACTTCGGATTCGATCAGCACCTTGCCGAACAGTTTCATTTGCAGCGGTTCCACCACATGGCGCAGGATTTCCGGCAGCGCCGCCAGCAGCGCACCGCCCAGCACCACGCCCGGAATATGTCCGATGCCGCCCAGCACCACCATCGCCAGCACCGCGATCGACTCGGTCAGCGAGAACGATTCCGGCGAAACGAAGCCCTGGAAGGAAGCGAACATGGCTCCAGCCACGCCGCCGAAGGTTGCGCCCATCGAAAACGCCAGCAGCTTCACGTTACGCGTATTGATGCCCATTGCCTTTGCCGCGATTTCGTCTTCGCGGATCGCCACCCAGGCACGGCCCAGGCGCGAGTGCTGCAGACGCGAAGTGACAAACACAGTCGCGATAGTCAGCACCAGGAACAGGAAGTAGTAGGCGTTCACCGAAGGCATCGAGAAGCTGCCGATGAACACCGTGGCGCGCGAGCCCTGCTCGCCGGCCAGGTTCACGCCGAACACGCGGATCGGGTCGATCAGGTTGATGCCCTGCGGGCCGTTGGTGATATTGACCGGATCATTCAGGTTGTTCATGAAGATACGGATGATTTCACCGAAGCCCAGCGTCACGATGGCCAGGTAGTCGCCGCGCAGCTTCAGCGTCGGCGCGCCGAGCAGCGCACCGAACAGGCCCGCCAGGGCAGCAGCCATCGGCACGATCACCCATACCGACAGGTGAATGCCGTTGGTGCGGATGTCTTCACCCAACACTGCCGCCAGCGCCTCGCCAACGGCGGGATTCATGTTGATCAACGATTCCAGCACGGTCGCGAACTGCGGCGATGCCAGGAGGCCGGTCATGTAAGCGCCCACCGCGTAGAACGCGATGTAGCCCAGGTCCAGCAGGCCGGCAAAGCCCACCACGATATTCAGGCCCACGGCCAGCATGATGTACAGCAGCGCCAGGTCGGCAATACGCACCCACGAATTACCGAAAGGCGCGGCCGCGAACGGGAAGATGATCAACGCGGCCAACAGCAGCGCCAAACTGATGTAGGCCTGCTTTGGATTTTTTTGAATGTTAAAGTTCAACATAGTCACATCCCCATCAGGCGCGGTCGGCCACGCGTTCGCCCATGATGCCGGACGGACGCACCGTCAACACCAGGATCAGTACGATGAAGGCGAAGATATCCTGGTAGTGCGAACCCAGGAACCCGCCGGTGAGTTCACCGATATAGCCGGCGCCGAGAGCCTCGATAATGCCCAGCACGATGCCGCCGATCATGGCGCCGTAGATATTGCCGATACCGCCCAGCACCGCAGCGCAGAAAGCCTTCAGTCCAGGCATGAAGCCCATCGCAAACTGGATGGAGGCATAGTTGGCGCCCCACATCACGCCTGCCACGGCAGCCAGTGCCGCGCCGATCGCGAAGGTTGCGACGATGATCTTGTTCGAGTCCACGCCCATCAGGCCGGCCACGCGCGGATTCTCGGCTACGGCGCGCATTGCACGCCCCATCCGGGTGCGCTCCACCAGCATCACCAGGCCGAACATCGAAATGGCAGCCAGCACCAGCAGCAGCACCTGGGTCACCGTGATCACGGCGCCGCCCACCATGATTGGTTCGGTCGGCAGCAGTTGCGGGAATGGCAGCGGGTTGCGGCCCCAGATCATCATGGCGAAAGTCTGGAGCAGGTAGGACACGCCAATGGCGGTGATCAGCGGAGCGAGGCGCGGCGCGTTGCGCAAGCGGCGGTAGGCGATGCGCTCGATCAGGATATTCACGAGCATACATGCCGGAATCGCGCCGATAATGGCGATGCCCAGTTGGACATAGCCTGGCAGGCCAGGCGCATACACGCCCAACAAATTCAGGATGGAGAGGCCGATCATCGCGCCGATCATCAGCACGTCGCCGTGGGCGAAGTTAATCAGGTTCAGCACGCCGTACACCATCGTATAACCGAGGGCGACCAGCGCATACATACTGCCCAGCACCAGGCCGTTAAGAATTTGTTGGATAAAGGTATCCATCGAGTATGCCCTTTAGAACTATAAAAAACGGCACCCAAGGTTTCCCTCGTGGTGCCGCCGTTTGGAAGCGTTCGCCATGATAGCGAGGTTTCCGAAAAACTAATCGTGGAAAATCCGCAATATTCTAAATTAAATTTTATGCGCTGCGTCCTTCAAGCCCTTTTGGTAGCGGGAAAGTCACAGCTTCCTCGACGCCCTCCAGGGTACGCACGCTTTTCGCGCCCAGTTCCTTCAGGCGGTTGATGACCGCATCAACCAGCACTTCCGGCGCCGAAGCACCTGCGGTAACGCCGACGCGCAGCTTGCCTTCCAGCCAGGCCGGATCGATCTGGGCCGCGTTGTCCACCATATAGGCCGGGGTGCCCTTCTTCTCCGCTACTTCGCGCAGGCGGTTCGAATTGGAGCTGTTTGGCGAGCCCACGACAATCACCACTTCCACCTGCGGCGCCATGAATTTCACGGCTTCCTGGCGGTTGGTGGTGGCGTAGCAGATGTCGCCTTTTTTCGGCTCAATAATATTCGGGTATTTTGCCTTGAGGGCTTCGATGATTTGTGCCGTATCATCCACGGAAAGTGTCGTTTGCGACACATAGGCCACCTGGTCCGGATTCTTGACCTGCAGGCCGGCCACATCTTCCACGGTTTCGACCAGGTACATGCCCTCGTCGGTCTGGCCCATGGTGCCTTCGACTTCAGGATGGCCGTCGTGGCCGATCATGATGATCTCGCAGCCCTGCTTGCGCATCTTGGCCACTTCCACGTGCACCTTGGTCACCAGCGGACAGGTGGCATCGAAGATCGACAGGCCGCGCGATTCCGCTTCGGCACGCACGGCTTTCGACACGCCGTGCGCCGAGAACACCAGGGTATTGCCGGCCGGGACATCGTCCAGTTCTTCGATGAAGATGGCGCCCTTGGCGCGCAGGTCTT
The DNA here is from genome assembly GCF_049913245.1 of Pseudoduganella sp. R-32. NCBI lineage: Bacteria > Pseudomonadati > Pseudomonadota > Betaproteobacteria > Burkholderiales > Oxalobacteraceae > Pseudoduganella > Pseudoduganella sp. R-32. The sequence continues at coordinate 5,653,709 of NZ_CP183987.1, forward strand.
CCACCACATAGGCGTTGTGCACGATTTCGTGGCGCACGTAGATCGGCGCGCCAAACTGCTGCAGCGCGCGCTCGACGATCTCGATGGCGCGGTCAACGCCGGCGCAGAAGCCGCGCGGCTGGGCGAGGAGGATTTCTTTGTCCATGTTCTTTTACAGCACAGAGATAAGGTTCACTTCAAACTTCACCGGCTGGCCAGCCAGCGGGTGGTTGAAGTCGAAGATGGCAACGTCGTCGCGCAGTTCGCGCAGCACGCCGGCAAAGCGGCCGCCTTTGGGCGCGTTGAAGTCGACCAGGTCGCCAATCTTGTATTCATTGTCCGGATCGGAATTTTCTTCCAGCGTAGCACGGGACACGGCCTGCACCAGGTCCGGGTTGCGCGGGCCGAAGCCTTCGCCCGGCGCCAGTTCGAACACCTTGTGCGTGCCTTCAGGCAGGCCGATCAGCAGCGCTTCCAGGTTAGGCGCCAACTGGCCCTGGCCCAGCATCAACGTGGCAGGGTTGCCTTCGAAGGTGGAAACGATATTGGCGCCATCCAGGGAGGCAAGGCGGTAATGCAGGGTGAGGTAAGCCGAAGCAGTGACAACGTTAGACATGGAAACAACTCTGGTGACGGGCAAACCTCTATTGTAAGCCATCGGGCGGCGCACGGCGCTGCGGCCCGCCCCTAGACCTGCGCAAAACCTGACCCAGCGCAAATTGCCCCCTCCTCCCGCGCCAGATAATGGGCGACGGAGGTGACCATGGCAATTTCCGACTGGCCCGAACAACTGCGCCCGCGCGAGCGATTGTTAAAAGCCGGGCCGCAGGCCCTGTCCGACGCCGAGCTCCTGGCGATCTTCCTGCGGGTGGGCATTCCCGGCAAGGATGCGGTGGCGCTGGCGACCGACCTGCTGGGGCGCTTCGGCTCCCTGCGCGCCCTGATCCACGCCAGCCGCGCCGACTTCACGGCCATGCCGGGCCTGGGCGCCGCCAAGTACGCCCAACTGCAGGCTGTTGTCGAACTGGCACGCCGCGCGATCTCCGAGGAAATGAGTGCCGGCGAAGAGCTTTCCTCGCCGCATGCCGTGAAAGACTTCCTGCGCCTCTCGCTGGCAGGCCAGCCTTATGAATCCTTCCACGTCCTGTTCCTGGACGTCAAAAACCGCCTGATCGAAGCCTGCGAATTGTTTCGCGGCACGCTCACGCATACCAGCGTCTATCCACGCGAGGTGGTGCGGGAAGCGCTGGCCCGCAATGCCGCAGCCGTCATGCTGGCCCATAACCACCCTTCAGGGTCGCCCGCCCCGAGCGAGTCGGACGTGCTGCTGACACGGGCGCTGGTGCAGGCTTTGGCATTGGTGGATATACGGATTCTTGACCACTTTGTCGTTGCCGGGCACCAAGTGCATTCCTTCGCAGAACATGGTCAAATCTAATTGTTAAATTTTGCGTTTTAATGTGACACAATTGTTTTTCGCAAGTGCTTGAAAATCTTGAGAAATTTCCATATACTCTTGTTTTTCCAATTTCGGAAGTAATTCAAGGAGTGTGCCATGGCACGTGTTTGCCAAGTTACTGGGAAGAAGCCGATGGTCGGCAACAATGTTTCCCACGCAAACAACAAAACCAAGCGTCGTTTCCTGCCAAACCTGCAGAACCGTCGTATTTTTGTTGAATCTGAAAACCGCTGGGTCTCCCTGCGTCTGTCTAACGCCGGTCTGCGCGTAATCGACAAGGTCGGCATCGACGCCGTCCTGGCCGACATGCGTGCACGTGGCGAGAAAGTTTAATAGGGAGCTGAATCATGGCAAAAACTGGCCGCGACAAGATCAAGCTGGAATCGACCGCTGGTACTGGTCACTTCTACACCACGACCAAGAACAAGCGCACCATGCCTTCCAAAATGGAAATCATGAAGTTCGATCCTAAAGCACGCAAGCACGTGATGTACAAGGAAACCAAGATCAAGTAATCGATCTTCGGTTCGAACAAAAAACCGCCCCTCGGGGCGGTTTTTTTATGGCTGCAGCAGCTCAGTTAAGCGCTGGCAATTGCGCATTGAGCAATTCGTTCTGCATCTTCAGCATGGCAGCTTCGGCCGCGCGCTTTCCGGACAGTCCGACATCTGCCTTGAATTCGCTGAATGTGGCCTGGCCATTGCCGGTCGCCTTCCTGGTATCGACCAGCTTGCCGTTCTTGTCCTTGATTTCGCATTGCAGGTTGACGGTATAGTCGGTCGGCGGCCAGGTGAAGGCGCTGGACGAATCGGAGCTGACCGTAATGGTCGGCGTGATCAGGTAGCTGATCCCTTTGGCTGCCATGGCCTCGCGATCATCGGCGCTTTTCACCTTGATGGCGCCATCGAACACATTGCTCAGCATCTTGTAGAAGCTGGTCTCCAGGTCGCGGTATGGATAAGAGGTGACCTTGTCGCCGCCGCCGCCCGGAGTCACGACCTCCTGCGCCAGCAAGTCGGCCGGGATAAAGTAGGCCACCTTGGCCTGGCTCTTCGGCTTGGCATCGGCTGGCAAGGCGATCTGATCGAGCTTGGGAGAAATCATTACCGGGTGCGCGCAACCGGTCAGGATCGCGGCCGCCGCCAGCAGGAATGCGAACTTAAGACTTTTCATGGTCCGCTCTCTTTACTTGATGGCTTTGACGAACTCAGGGTCCGCATACAGCGAAGCCAACAGCTTTTGCACGGTATTGTGGTAACCGGTGACTGCGGCTGGGATGGCCGTGGCGCCGATGAAGGACGACTCCCAGGAGTTATCGACCGTCTTCACGCTTTCATAGACGGAGACGCCACCCTTGCTGACAACAAAGCGGGCCGAAATACTTGCGGTACCGGTGCTGAAGCCGGAGGCATCCAGCGCATTCTTTTCGAGTTTGCCGGTCACCAGGGTGTCGGAGCCAACCACCAGCTTGTTGGCCAGGGACAGTTCCTGGCGCAGCGCTTCGGCTACGTAAGCGCCATAATTGCCGCCAACCGGCGAGGACATAGAACTGCCGCGGATCGACAGGGTGACCGGGGTATCCGTGCCGGCTGGCGCACTGAATTCACCGACCTTGGCCTTCACATCGCCCATATTGTTCAGGGTAGCGACGTTGTCCATGGAGGGAGTGTAATTGGGTGCCGTCATGGCGCAACCCGACAATGCAGCAACAGCAACAACCATCAAACCCAGCGAAGCGAAAGATTTCATATTTCCTCAGAGAAGTTGTGAAAATACTTATTATCTCTTTGGTAAATACTCTTTCGCAACATTATTTACTTGTCACAACCACCTTCTGTCTGAAGTTGGAGACGTTTTCCAGCGTGGATCGCTTTCACTTTCCCATCCAGCGTGATGTAGCGGACAGCCAGCTCACGGTCGCCTGTTTCCACCATCAGCCAGTCGGCATGCTGGGGATGCGGCCTGACCGCGTCGCCATAGACCCGCTGCAGCTTGGAAACCGGATCGCCGATCCGCACGCCACGATCGGCGCCAAAACCCCCTGATACGTCGACCCGAACGAGCACTTTCTTCACAAAAGTCACTTCCACTTTCGGGTAACGCTTGGAGCGCGCCACGCGGCATACCTTGTCTTCCGTGATCATCGAGTCCGCTTCCAGGCCGCCAAAGGTCTTGCCCAGGTTTTCATAACGTGCGCCGACCTTGTAGGGACCCAGGCCCTCCGGCTTGATTTGCCAGTTCGCTGCCGCATGCGCACTTCCGGCCAGCATTAACGCCAGCGGCAAAATTAAGCGTTTCAAAACTGCCTCCATAGAATTAATTTCCGAAAGGCAACAGCATACCTGCAAGGCAGGGATCACGCCAACACGAATTGCGCTTCCGTCCGGGGTCTTTGGTTTTCCTCAAAAACAAAACGGCCCCGCAGGGCCGTCTTGTCGCAAGGGTCGATCAGGCTTACGCGTAGCTGCGCAGGCGCATCGAGAATTCCTGCAGGGACTTGATGCCCGACGCCTCCGCACGCTCGCACCAGTCTTGCAGCTTCTGCACCAGCTCATCGCGGGTGAAGTGCGAACGCTCCCACAGCATGCCCAGTTCCACGCGCATATTGTGCATGGTTTCCAGCGCCTTCGAGTGCTGGAACAGTTCCACCAGTTGCTGCTTCTGCGGGGCTTCCAGCTTGCCTGGCTCGCGCTGCAGCAGCTTGCGCGATGACTTCAGGAAGCGCGATTCCAGCTGCGATTTGTCCTTCAGCTGCGCCAGTTCTTCCTTCCAGGCGTGCTTGACGGACTTGGCGTACTTGGCCATCACGTCGTAGCGGTTGGCGATCACGGACTGCAGGGTTTCGAAGTCGGCCTTCACCTTGGCGGTGTCGAACTTGGGCTTCGGCGGCATCTTCTTCACTTTGGCCATGCCGATCATTTCCATGGCGCGGATATAGCCCCAGCCGATGTCGAACTCATACCACTTGGACGACAGCTTGGCCGAAGTCGCATAGGTGTGGTGGTTGTTGTGAAGTTCTTCGCCGCCGATGATGATGCCCCAAGGGATGATGTTGGTCGCGGCATCGGAGCAGTCGTAATTGCGGTAGCCCCACCAGTGGCCGATGCCGTTGATGATGCCGGCTGCAGTCACAGGAATCCACAGCATCTGCACGGCCCACACGGTAATGCCCTTGGCGCCGAACAGGATGAAGTCGATGATCAGCATCAGCGCCACGCCCTGCCAGCTGAAGCGCGAGTACAGGTTCTTCTCGATCCAGTCGTCAGGGGTGCCGTGGCCATACTTCTCCATGGTTTCCTTGTTCTTGGATTCAGCGCGGTACAGCTCGGCGCCTTCCCAGAACACTTTCTTGATGCCCTTGGTGACCGGGCTGTGCGGATCTTCTTCGGTATCGCACTTGGCGTGGTGCTTGCGGTGGATGGCAGCCCATTCCTTGGTCACCTGGCCGGTGGTCAGCCACAGCCAGAAGCGGAAGAAGTGCGAAGGGATCGCGTGCAGTTCCAATGCGCGGTGCGCCTGGTGGCGATGCAGGAAGATCGTCACGCTGGCGATGGTGATGTGGGTCAGGATCAGCGTCACGCCAACCGTCGCCCAGGCACTGAGGCCAGTTACGCCATTGCTGATGAAATCGAGAACTGCGTTTAAATCCATTACAACTCCAAATGAAGGGACTCCGAATAGGCGTCATTGTACGCGCATTCGAGGGTGATTTGAGGAAGGATTTCCCTTGGGCACTGATTATTTTTTAGGCAGACTGCTGCGGCAGAGGGCCCAGCAGGCGAATCTCACGTTGCGGGAACGGTACAGAAATCCCGTTTTCTTTCAAGGACTTCCAGATTGCCCGATTGACATCGGAGGTCACGCCGCCACGCCCGTTTTCCGGATCAGCAATCCAGAAAGCCAGCGCCAGCTCCAGGCCATCCGCCCCGAATGCTTGCAGCATGCCGGACGGCGGCTTGTCCTTCATGACACGCTCGATGCTGAGGGCCGCGTCTTCCATCAGCTTGAGCACGAAGTCCACATCGCTGTCATAGCCAACCGTCACGCGCGTGATGATCACCACGGCCGGATTGGACAGGGAAGAATTCTGCACCGCCCCCGACACCAGCATTTCGTTCGGCACGATGGATTCAACGCCATCGGTCCCCTGCAGCACGGTGTAGCGGGTATTGATCTGGGTGACCTGGCCGGTGTACTTGTCCACCGTGATCACGTTGCCGATGGTCAGGCTGCGGTCCAGCAGGATGATGAAGCCCGACACATAGTTGCTGGCGATCTTCTGCAAACCAAGACCGAGGCCGACACCCAGCGCACCGCCAAACACCGACAGCACGGTCAGGTCGATGCCCACCAGCGACAGGCTGACCAGCACCGCCACCAGGATCAGCACCGCGCGGCCCATGCGCGCGAACACCACGCGCAGGTTGGAATGCATGGTGTGCAGGTTCATCAGCTTCTCTTCGAGCGCCGCGCCAGCCCACATGGCCAACAGCAGCAGCACCACGACCGATACCGCCGCCTGCAGTATGGTGGCGATCGACACCTTGTGCTTGCCGAGCGGGATCAGCGTATCGTCGAGGAAGTCGAAGATGTCCTGGTAAAAGCCGGTGATATACAACACGAAGGCCAGCCACACCAGCAGCTGGAAAGCCTTCTCGAAATTCTGCATCCCCTCGCCTACCACGCCGCCGCGCGAAAACACGCGGCGCAGCAGGTAAAAGCCGAAGCGGATCACCGCGAGCGAGCTGAAAATCGGCAGCGCCAGATTGACCAGATTGGTGTGGAAATGCATCCGGCCCAGCACTTTCTGCGAGGCCCACAGCAGCACCACGATGAGCAAGGGCCCGACGACGCGGCCGAAGCTCTCCAGGCCAAAGCGCGCCACACCGTTGTCCGCAGTACGCGCCTTCATGCCGCGCCACAGGAAGCGCGACAAGGTCCAGCCCAGCAAGACAGACAGCGCGATCGCGCCCACCTGCCACATCAGGCTCGGATCGCGCAGATCCCCCAGCAAATCATCCAGCAATTTCGCTAACGGCATCGTTCGGAATTCTCCTTATGGTCGCTGGGCTGTTACTCTTCGTCGGCCTTGGCAGGCTTGGCCATAGGCTTGCGTTCGAAGACGGCGGCGAAGAAGCCGTCGGTCTGGTGCTTGTGCGGCAGCAGCTTCAGGTAGTCGCCCATCTCGAGGTTGGCGATCTTTTGTTCCGCCAGTACTTTGGACATCGGGACCAGCTCGAAATCCGGATGGGTTTCGATGAACTGCTTGGCGACGGCGTCGTTCTCTTCCTCCAGCAGCGAGCAGGTGGCGTACACCAGGCGGCCACCACCTTTGACCAGGCGCGCGGCGCCGTCCAGGATCGAAACCTGCTTCTCGTGCATCTCGGCGATCGCACCTTCCGGCTGGCGCCACTTCACGTCGGGATTGCGGCGCAGCGTGCCCATGCCGGAGCATGGCGCGTCCACCAGCACGCGGTCGATCTTACCTGCAAGGCGCTTGACCTTCGCGTCCTTTTCGTGCGCGATGGCGACCGGGTGCACATTCGACAGGCCGGAACGCGCCAGGCGCGGTTTGAGCTTGCTCAAACGCTTTTCGGAGACGTCGAAGGCATACAGGCGGCCGGTATTGCGCATCTGCGCGCCCAGGGCCAACGTCTTGCCGCCGGCGCCGGCGCAGAAGTCCACCACCATCTCGCCGCGCTTGGCACCGAGGATCTGGGCCAGCAGCTGGCTGCCTTCGTCCTGCACTTCGATCGCGCCGGACTTGAACAGCGGCAGGTTTTGCAGCGCCGGCTTTTTCTTCAGGCGCAGGCCCAGCGGGGCGAATGGCGTCGGCTCGGCCACGATGGGCGCAGTCGCCAGTTCGGCTACCACGGCATCGCGGTCGGTCTTCATGGCGTTGACGCGCAGGTCCAGCGGCGCCGGGGTGTTCAGCGCGTCGGCCAGAGCCAGGGTTTCGTCTTCGCCGTATTGGGCGACCAGCTTGTCGAACAGCCACTTCGGCATGTTCGCGCGCATCGATTTGTGCAGCAGCGAGCGGTCGATTTCCAGCTGGCGCTTCAGCCATTCGGATTCTTCTTCGCTCAGGCCCGGCAGCGCATCGATGCCGACGGCATCGGCCATGCCCAGCAGCACCAGGCGGCGCATGGTGGCGCCGCCGGCACCGGCTTCGGCGCGGTCGGTGAAGAAGGCTTTGTTACGCAGCACGGCGTACACGGATTCGGCAATGGCGCCGCGCTCGCGGCCGCCCAGCTTCGGGTGCGATTTGAAGAAATGCGACAGGGTGGTGTCGGCCGGCGCGGTGAAGCGCATGATTTCACGCAGCACGTTTTCGGCGCTGGTGAGGACGTATGGTGGCAAACGCATGGTATTCTTTCTCTATTCAGTTGCGGTCAATATCGACCTTGCCATCTTCGACCCTCAATCGGCCTTCAACGAACCAGCGGATAGCACGCGGGTACATGATCCATTCCTGTTCCAGCACGCGCGCCGCCAGCATGTCGGCGGTGTCGCCCGGCAGGACAGGCACGGATACCTGGTCCACCAGCGGACCGTGGTCCAATTCGGCAGTCACGAAGTGCACGGTGGCGCCGTGCGTGGCCGCGCCGGATGCCAGCGCCTGCTCATGCGTGCGCAATCCTGGGAACAGCGGCAGCAGCGATGGGTGGATATTCAGCATGCGGTTTTCGTAGTGGCTGACGAAACCCGGCGTGAGGATGCGCATGAAGCCGGCCAGCACCACCAGGTCGGGGCTGAAGCCGTCGATGACTTCCTGCAGCGCAGCATCGAATGCTTCGCGGCTAGGGTAATCCTTGTTGCTGACTACTGCGGTCGGAATGCCGTGCGAGGCCGCGAATTCGAGGCCCTTGGCGTCCGCCTTATTGCTGATGACGGCGGCAATGCGGGCGGGCCATTGTTCGGCCTTGGCTGCACGGACCACCGCTTCCATATTGCTTCCGCGTCCGGAAATGAGGATGACGATGTTTTTCATGGCCGCCATTGTACCTGCTCGGGCGAGCCAACGCGACATTATGCTGCTGCGCAGCAAACTATGCAAGCGGGGAATTGAACTTACTCGAAAGAGTAGAAGACGCGGAACGGTACTTTCTTTTCTGCCCAGAAATCAGCGGCATCGCGGAATACATCCAGCAGGCACTCGCGTGCTTCGCGGTCGAACTTTTGCGTGTTTGGCAACTGCTCCAGCACGATCAGGAAGCCCGGCTGCGGGCCGGCCTTGTCCATCGTTTCGGTCAGAGTCAGGCGCAGGGCGTCGAAATTCTTGGAATGCGGTTTAGGGATGTGGAAAGACTCGGCAATAATGCCCAGGACTTGCTGTTTGGTCAGGCCGGCATTGCAATGCGCATACAAGAAGTGCTGCCCCAGGCGCGCTGCCTCGTCCTGCAGCTCTGCCACGCGGAAGGCGCGAATAGACTGGACTAGATTAGGCGGCACAGTTATCAACAAACTCATCTTTCCCTCAAATCGACCTATCAAGTACAAGCCGTAGGCGGGTCAATGCGCCGGGGCCGGAGCTTTCGTTTCTCCCTGTCAATCTGATTCCACGCCATAAGGGTAACGTGTTGTACTCTATGAATCAACCCGAAAGTGAGTCCTAACGCAAGTTTTGTTAAAAACTTACCATATTAACCCAAAAGCATGGGGTTACATTTTGTTGCCTTACTTCCCCCAAGGATACAAGCCTTGGCGTTAATATTTAGGCGTGCAATTCCAATTAAACCCAAGCGAACTGCCAAAAAGACAGAAACGAGGTAAACAAAATGAAAGCCAAAACTAAATTGTTTTTCGCAGCCCTGAGCCTCGGCGCCGTTCCGCTGGCGCAGGCCCAAGCAATCGATTTTGAGGATTACGGCCGGGTGACCCGCGTCACGCCTGTGACCGAGCAGATCAACCGTCCGCGCCAGGAATGCCGCACCGAGTACGTCCAGGTGCAGCAGCCGCAGGAACGCGGCGTCGGCGGCAGTATCCTTGGTGGTATCCTGGGCGCGGCAGTCGGTAGCCAGGTCGGCTCCGGCCACGGCAAGACCGCCGCCACCGCTGCCGGCGCGATTGCCGGCGCCGTGATCGGCGACCGCACCCAGAATTCGAACGCCCAGCCGGGCGCCGTGCAGGAGCAGGCCGTCAAGCAGTGCCGCATGGTTGATTCTTTCGAAACCCGCACCACCGGCTATAACGTGGAGTACGATTACCGCGGCCGTAACTACACCAGTTTCATGAGCCACGACCCGGGCCAGCGTATCCGCCTGCGTGTAAATGTTGAACCGATGAATAATTAAGTTCCGGGGCCACCTCTCCTTCCCCGGACTGCCGGCCAGCGATGGCCGGCAGTTTTCATTTGGACGCTTGCTTGTAAGCAAGATAACGCGGGATAATGCCGCCATGCTGATCAAACGTAAATCCATCGAAAAAGAAGAGTCTTCGCGTCCCGCCACGCGAAAACCCAAGTTTGCCCCGGTCACGCTGTCCGAATTGGACGGTGTGCGCTACCTGCATTTCGGCACCGAGTGGGTGCAAGGCGCCATGCGCATCCGCAAGCCGGATTGGCCGGAACTGGAGTACGCTCAACAGATGATGGCCTGGATGCTTTGGAACGATGCGCCGACCCACGTCGCCCAACTGGGCCTGGGCACCGGCGCGCTGACCAAGTTCTGCTACAAGCATTTCCCTGAAGCGCAAGTCACCACGGTGGAACTGAATCCGTCGGTGATCAACATCTGCTATTCCATGTTCAAGCTGCCCGACAATGACGGCCGCCTCAACGTGGTCGAGATGGATGCGATGGATTACGTCACCAACCCGGACAACCACGGCACGCTGGACGCGCTGCAGGTCGACCTTTACGACGCCACTGCGCGCGGCCCGGTGCTCGACACGCCTGAGTTCTACCAGGCTTGCGCCGCCTGCCTGAATGACGATGGCATCATGACCATCAACCTGTTCGGCGACCATCCAAGCTACGCCAAGAACCTGAAGGCGATGAAGTTCGCCTTCCCGCAAGTGGTGTCGCTGCCGGAAGTCCATGACGGGAACGTGGTGGCAATCGCCTTCAAGACTCGCCGCAACATCGACGTGACTGCGCTGGCCGACCGCGCCGCGCAAATCGTCGCCGAAACAAAATTGCCCGCAAAGTCCTGGCTCAAAGGACTCAAAGCCGCACTCGCATAAGGTCACACATGGCAAAAGCGCTCGATCTTCAAGTTATCTTCACCTGGCTGCTGGCTGATGGAATGGTCGAGAAAGCCGAAGTCAAAGGGCTGTACGCGCAGGCCCAAGGCATCCTGCGCAACACGCCGGGCGCCATGCATCCGCTCAGCGCCGTGGCGCACTGCAAGCTGGTATCGGCCAAGAGCGGCAAGCTGCTGACGCTGGACGTGCTGACCGAATGGCTGGCCCAGCGCGCCAAGCTGCCCTTCTACCGCATCGACCCGCTGAAGATCGACTTCACCAAGGTGGCGGACGTGATGTCGGCCAGCTATGCGGCGCGCTTCAACATCCTGCCGGTGGAAATCACGCCGGACACGCTGACCGTGGCCACCGCCGATCCGTTCGCGCTGGAGTGGGAAGGGGAAATCGCCAAGGTCGCGCGCCGCGTCATCAAGCGCGTGATCTCGAACCCGCTCGATATTTCCCAGTACACCTCGCAGTTCTTCTCGCTGGCCAAGTCGATCAAGCACGCCAACAAGAATACTGGCCAGGACATCGCCCTGCGCAACAACTTCGAGCAGCTGGTCGAGCTGGGCAAGATGAACAAGACGGTCGATGCCAACGACCAGCACGTGATCAATATCGTCGACTGGCTGTGGCAGTACGCCTTCGAACAGCGCGCGTCGGACATCCACCTCGAGCCCAAGCGCGAACTCGGCACCATCCGTTTCCGGATCGACGGCGTGCTGCACCAGGTCTACCAGGTGCCGGCGGTGGTGATGATCGCGATGACCGCCCGCATCAAGCTGCTGGGCCGCATGGACGTGATCGAGAAACGCCGCCCACAGGATGGCCGTATCAAGACCCGCACCGCCGGCGGCCAGGAAATCGAATTGCGTTTGTCGACCCTGCCGACCGCCTTCGGCGAAAAGCTGGTCATGCGTATCTTCGACCCGGAAGTGGTGGTGAAGACCTTGCCGGAGCTGGGCTTCCCACCGGAAGACGCCAAGCGCTGGGATTCGCTGACCAACCGTCCGCACGGCATCATCCTCGTCACCGGCCCGACCGGCTCGGGCAAGACCACCACCCTGTACACCACGCTGAAAACGCTGGCGACGCCAGAGGTCAACGTCTGTACCGTGGAAGACCCGATCGAGATGGTCGAAGCCTCGTTCAACCAGATGCAGGTGCAGCCCGGCATCGACCTGACTTTCGCCGACGGCGTGCGCGCCCTGATGCGGCAAGACCCCGACATCATCATGGTCGGCGAGATCCGCGACCTGGAGACTGCGGAGATGGCGATCCAGGCCGCGCTGACCGGCCACCTGGTGCTGTCCACGCTGCACACCAATGATGCGCCATCGGCCGTGATGCGCTTGCTGGAGCTGGGCGTGCCTTACTACATGCTGGAAGCAACGCTGATCGGCATCATGGCGCAGCGCCTGGTGCGCACGCTGTGCGTGGACTGCAAGGAGGAAGGCGGCGAGCTGGCCGACGATCTCTGGCAGGGCCTGAGCGGCGGCTGGGATATCGGCAAGCCGGAAAAGGTATATCGCCCCGTCGGCTGCCCCGAGTGCCGCCAGACCGGCTTCCGCGGCCGCACCGGCATCTACGAGCTGCTCACCACCAGCGAATCGTTCAACACCATGCTGGAAGAAGAAACCGACATCACCGCCCTGCGCAAGCAGGCGGTCGCCGAAGGCATGGTCCCGTTGCGCATTGCCGGCGCTTTCAAGGTGCGCGAAGGCGTGACCACGGCGGAGGAAGTGCTCAAGGTTACCGCCATGGGGTGACGCAAAAAAAAGGGACTTTGCAAACGCCAAAATCCTCGTATATAATACGGCCTCTTTCGGGTCGTTAGCTCAGTTGGTAGAGCAGCGGACTTTTAATCCGTTGGTCGCAGGTTCGAGCCCCGCACGGCCTACCAGAATGAACAGGAAAGCCTCGTCTTCGGACGAGGCTTTTTTGTTTCTGCTGCCAACTGTAGCAGTCGTTCGACTGATACAGCATGACTCCCATCCCCCCGCCTTGTGTCTTGTTCGCCCTGTGCCGCGATCCTAGACTGTGCCATTCCTTCGTTGCGGATTGCACACCATGATCGACCTCCTGCCCCTGGCGAGCTATTGCCTCGTCATGTCGGCCACGCCTGGGCCAAACAACGTCATGCTCGCCATCACGGGCGCCAATTTCGGCGGTCGCGGCGCATTGCCGGTCATCCTCGGCATCCAGGCCGGCGTTTTCGTGCAAACCATGCTGATGTGCGTGGGGCTGGGAAGCCTCTTCGTCACCTACCCATTGGCGCAACAGGTGCTGCGCGTCGCGGGCTCACTGTATCTCATCTACCTTGCCTGGAAACTCAGCGGAGCTTCGGCGGATGGTGTGCGCGCTTCCAAGGCCGTGTCCTTCACCCAGGCTACCGTCTTCCAGGCGCTTAATCCCAAAAGCTGGCTGAAAGCCATTACCGTGGCATCGGTGTTCATGCCCGCGCAGGACAATGCCTTCGCCAATGCACTGCAGGCGTCGGTCATTGGCATGCTTGTAGGGGCTCCCTGCAATTTCATGTGGGCCCTGTTTGGCATGTCGATCCGGCGCTTGCTCGACGACCCGCGCAAGCAACGCGCATTCAACCTGGCCATGGGTGCGGCCTTGCTGGTCCTGGCCCTGATGTTTTTACGCTAGACTCTCGTCATGTTCGCCATCGACCGCAGCTCTCCCATCCCATTGTCCAAGCAGATTGAGACACAGTTACGGCACATGGTCGAGAGCCGCGCGCTGCCTGGCGGCTCCAAGCTGATGTCGATACGCCAGCTCGCCAGCCAGCTGGCAGTGAGCACGAACACCGTCGTTGTAGCCTATGACCGGCTGGTCGCGGCAGGCGTCATCGATTCGCAAGGCACGGCCGGCTTCTATGTCTGCACCAGGAATGACGAGGGCAAATCGATTCCTGACGAAGCCGCACTGGAAGCGGGCGAGGAGCAAGAGCCGGTCTGGCTGGCGCAGCAGGCAAACGATCAACGCGAAGGTGTATTGCTGGCCAGCAGCGGCGCACTGCCGCCAACCTGGCTGCAAGACGCAGTTCCGGCGGCCGCGATACAAAGGGCATTGGCCCGAAGCAGTGCCGGCATGGCCTCGCGCTGCCCGCCCCAGGGGCTGCCCGAATTGCGCGAACACATAGCGCTGCTGCTACGCGGCATAGGTGTGGACGTTGATGCCGGCCATGTACTCACCACCTTTGGCGGCACCCACGCGATCGACCTGATTTGCCGCAGCTTTCTACAGCCCGGCGACACCGTACTGGTCGAAGATCCCGGCTTCTTCCTGATGTTTGGCAGGCTGCGCCAAGAAGGGATACGCCTGGTCCCGATCAAGCGCCGTCCCGATGGCCTCGACCTGGACGAGCTGGAAGCGGCGTGCCGCGAACATCGACCGCGCATCCTGTTCGTGCAGACCGCCTTGCATAACCCCACCGGCTGGAGCAGCAGCGCCGCCAACCTGCATAAGGTATTGATGCTGGCGCAACAGCATGGCTTCCTGATTGCCGAAGACGACGTGCATGGCTATTTCCAGCAATCTCCAGGCACTCGGCTGGCTGCCCTGTCCGGGCTCGATGGGGTGATCTACTATTCGAGCTTCTGCAAGGCGCTGAGCCCTGCCTTGCGCATGGGCTACCTTGCTGCAACGCCCGCCCTGCTCAAGGTACTGATGCGCACCAAGATTCACTCCATCCTGACGACGCCTGCCTTGAACGAATATGTGCTGCTGGAAGTGCTTAGGGCGGGTAACCTGCGCAAGCACCTGGAGCGCTTGCAGCGCAAAATCATGGCGGCACGTAACGCCAGCTCGCGCCAGCTCAGCGCAGCCGGCGTGCAGTTCGAGCAGCCGGGCGACGCCGGCATTTTCCTGTGGGGCACCATGCCAGAAGGCCTGGACGTGGACCTGCTGGCGCAGGACGCATACCGCAACAAGATCCTGCTCATGCGCGGCGCCGCCTTCTCGCCCAGTGACACACCGGACCGGCACATTCGCTTCAACGTGGCCTTCAGCCAGCATCCGCGCCTTAGCCAGTACCTGCAAGAGCGGCTGGAGGCGGTCGCCGGTGCACGTTCAAGCCTCGACCGGATGCACGCGAAGAAGCCGGCCTAGCGGAAGCGCTTCGGCTGGCGGCGGCGGTTGGCGGCGTTCTGGTCCTGCAGGATGCCGTCAACCCTTTCGGAGGCGGAACGCGAGAGCTCCAGCGCCTGCGCCACGTCGGGGAAGAATTCAGGCAGGCGGTAGCCCAGCCAGGCGTAGGCCGAATAGAGGCGGCAGGCATCTTCCGCCTCCTGCAGGTTCATCCACTGCAGCGGGTTCTGCTCCGGATGCAGGTGGGTCACGCGCTGGCGCGACAACGATACGCACCAGTGTTCCCAAGCTTTCTGCAGCGTGACCACGTTGGAGGAAATCGGTACCAGCGACAGGGTGAACTTGTCCGCCACCGACAGCGGTAAGGTATCCAGCCATTCGGCGCGTTCGAACTGCTCCTCGGTGATGCGCGGGAAGAAGAAACCATCCGGCACGTCGATATTGTGAACGAAGCGCTTGAGCAAGCGCGCCAGCGAATCCTCGCCGGTGACGGCAGCGATACGGTGCAGGTGCTCCAGCGTCGGCGCCACGGCGAAACCTGTGGCTTTCAGCGGCGGCAATTTTTCCTTCAACAGCGAGCGCATCACGCCGTGCGTCTCGTCGTCGTAGCCCGCCACGTGGCCTTCCTCGTGCACGCCGTAGCGCCCTGCCCTGCCCGCGATCTGGCGCGCCAGGGCCGCGGGAATTTCCTCTTCCTCGTAGCCGTTGTACTTGACGGTGGTAGTCATCACCACGCGCTGGATCGGCAGGTTCAGGCCCATGGCAATCGCGTCCGTGCCCACTACCACGTCGGCATGGCCATCCCGGAAGCGCTGCGCCTGCGCGCGCCGCACTTCGGGCGACAGGTTGCCGTACACTGTGGCGACTGACAGGCCGGCTTCGGTCACCATGTCTCGCCACATCAGCACTTCGCGGCGCGAGAAGGCGATCACGGCGTCACCCTTGCGCAGCCCTTTGAGCTTGCGCACGGCGGAGGGCTCCATCGACAGCGGCGCCTTGCGCTTCAGGATATGGACTTCGATCGGGCATTCCAGCCGCTCAGCCAGCGCTTCCACTGCGCGCCGCGCTTCGGCCGCGCCCACCAGGTAGACCGTGCGCGCCGGCGCGCCGCACACCGCGGCAGTCCAGGCCGCGCCGCGGTCGCGGTCGGACAGCATCTGGATCTCATCAATCACGGCCACCTCGACTTGCGTGCGCGTGTCCAGCATTTCCACCGTGCTGGCGACATGGGTTGCGCCTTCTTCGATACGGCGCTCTTCGCCGGTCACCAGGCTGACCTTCAGGTCCGGGTCGGAAGCTTGCAAGCGCTCGTAGTTCTCCAGCGCCAGCAGGCGCAGTGGCGCCAGATAAACGCCGCTGCGCGCTTTCGCCAACGCTTCCATCGCCTTGTGGGTCTTGCCGGAATTGGTCGGCCCCAGCAGCGCGATGAATTTGCGCGGCAGGCGGCGTGCGACTTCGAAGGTATCGGGGTATTCGGCCAGGTTGATGCTCTGGCGCGTGCGTTCAGCGTGGCGTTCTTCGCGATGGCGCTCCACCGCATGCTCCAGGCGCTGGCGGATGCGATCGAAGACGATGCCGGCCGGCTCGGAGGTCTGCATGTCTTCCAGCGCATGCAGGAAATCCATCGGCCGCATGCCGTAATCGTCGCATTCCTCGCGCAGCTCGGCGGCGAAGGCGACCACGTCGGCATGCAGGGCGGCTTGCGCAGCCTCGCTGCCGCGTTCCAGCAACAGGGCCGCGCGCCCCTCGCGCTCGAGCTTGCGCCATTTGGATGGCTTGGCCAGCACGCCTTGCTGCGGCACCAGGTCGTAGGGAATGTGCAGGCCGTCCAGCTCCACAGAACCTGTGAAACGCAGGAATACGCGGCCTTCCTGCTTTGCCAGTTCGATGCCGCGGGCTGCAAGGCCCAGCTCAGTCACCAACTGTTCGTCGTCGTCAAAATCTGTCATGGCGAGACGATTATAGCGAATGGCGCCGCGCGGCTAGTTCCAGATACGGTAGACCCAGTAGGTTTCGTCTTCCAGCCCGCGCCGCAGGATCTCGGACGGGCTAAGCCCGCTGATCTCGCGCGCTTCACGGCTCATGTGGGACTGGTCGGAATAACCGCCCAGTTGCGCCATGTCGCCCAGCGAGACCCTGCCTTTCAGTGCGGCGTCGCGCGCTGCGATGAAGGTCTGCTCGGCGCGATACGCGCGGCGCAGGCGGCGCAATGGTTGGCCCGCCCATTCGCGGATACGGCGCTCGGCCATGCGCACGCTGCGGCCAATGCCGGCAGCGGCAGCCTGCCCTTCCAGGCGGCGCACCCAATCGCCCACTGCGCCATCGAAGTTACTGCCATGGCGCGCGGCGCGCCAGCGCGGCTCAAGGAAATCCTCCAGCAAGGCGACGCGCGTTTCGTCGTCGCGCGCGGCAAGCATTTGCGCCGCCAGCTGCTGCCATTCGGCGTCGAGCATCACATCGAGCGGCTGGAACTGGTCGACGATGGTGCTCATGTCGATCCCCGTCAGGCGGTGCAGCGCTTCGGGGAAAAAAAGCACGGTCATGAAATGCGTGGGGCCCGGGTTGGCGGACACCGTGGGACCGGTCCACGCACCCGACAGCAGCACGCCGCCCTCCTGACACTTCTCCGCCATCGGCGGCTCCACCATCTGGGACTCGCCCACCAGTTGCAGGAACAGCACCGGAAAACCTGTCGCCGGATAACGGTTGAGGCGCTGCTCGTCGGGCAACTCGCAGCCGACCGTATTGCGCACGACGATCGCACGCAGGCAGGAGGCGAGCGAACGGCGCGGCACGATGAATTTACTAATTGGCAACATGCACAGCATTGTAGCGCGATGTCGCAAATGTTCAAGACCGGACCGCACGGTCGACGCATACTGGCAGCATGAATACGACAACCGCCCCCACTCGCGGCGCTTTGCGCCAACTCTCCGACCTGCCCGGCCCAAGGGGCCTGCCCTTCCTCGGCAATATCTTGCAACTGCGGCCGCGCAAGGTGCATGCCGATGTCGAAGTCCTGGCGCAGCAATATGGTTCGCTGTTCCGCATGAGCATTGGCCGCTCGCAGGCGCTGGTCGTTGCCGATGCTGCGCTGGTCAATGGCATATTGCGCGACCGGCCCGACGGCTTCCGGCGGCCCGACGTCACCGCCCAGGTGTCGGATGAGATGGGCGGCGAGCGCGGTGTCTTCCTTGCCGAAGGTGCGGCCTGGCGCAACCAGCGCAAGATGGTGATGCAGGCGTTCGCACCGCATGCGATCAAGGCCTATTTCCCCCTGCTGGCGCGCGTCGGCGCACGGCTGCAGGCACGCTGGGCGCAGGCAGCGCAGGAAGGTCGCCCTATCGCCCTGAATGCGGACCTGAAGCGCTACACGGTGGACGTGATCGCCGGCCTGGCGTTCGGCGAAGAGGTCAACACCATCGAGCATGGCGATGACGTCGTGCAGCAGCAACTGGAGCTGATCATGGAAGGTACCGCGCGCCGTTCCCTGCTGCCGGTCCCGTACTGGCGCTACGTGAAGCTGCCCTACGACCGAAAGCTGGAGGCGGCAGTCCTTGCCATGCGCGAAGCGACCAATGGCTTCATCGCCAAGGCACGCCAGCGCATGCAGGACGATCCTTCCCGCGCCGAGAAGCCGCAGAACATGCTGGAAGCGATGCTGGCCGCAGCGGACCAGGAAGGCAGCGGCATCGACCACGCCGCAGTAGTCGGGAATGTCAGCACCATGTTGCTGGCGGGCGAAGACACGACATCCAGCGCCCTGTCCTGGCTGATCTGGCTCCTGTCTCGCCACCCGGCGGCGCTACAACGCGCGCAGGAAGAAGTGCGGCGCGTTGCACCCGATCCGGCAGGCTTCAGCATCGAGCAGATGGACCAGCTGGAATACATCGACGCCTGCGCGCACGAGGCCATGCGCCTCAAGCCGCCGGCGCCCTTCATTCCATTGCAGGCCAACCGCGACTTCGTGGTGGGCGATGTGCAGGTGCCGAAGGACAGCGTGGTGTGGTGCGTGCTGCGGCACGACAGCGTGGCGGAAGCGAAGCTGTGCAATGCAGCCGCTTTCGATCCGCAGCGCTGGCTGGATGGCAGCAATGCGCGCCAGCTTGCAATGCCCTTCGGTTCAGGCCCTCGCCTCTGTCCGGGACGCTACCTGTCGCTGTTGGAAATCAAGGTGGCCATGGCTTGCCTGCTGGGGCGCTTCGAGCTGCTTTCCGTCGAAGGAGACAGCGAGGAATACCACGGCTTTGTCATGTCGCCAGGCGCTTTGACGATGCGGCTTTCACCAATAGCTGGATAGTCAGCGCGAAAACAAAGGCGCAGAAGAAGGATGCCGCCACCGGCTGCGCGCGCAGCAGCAGCGAGATCGCGACGCAAAATGCGGCGAAGGCAAAGTAGCCAAGCATGGTGCCGCGCAGCAGTTGCACCGCGCTGTTGCGGCCTGCCTGTACGTGGGTGAAGCCCGTCAGCACCGTGCCCATGACCGGGAACATGGCCAGGAAGCCGCTCAGGCGTGGCCCCAGCCCTGCGGCCGCCGCGCTGACCGACATCACCAGCACTGCACCCGCCAGCATCCGCCACGGCAAGTCGCCGCCACGCCGCGCCGGCACCGCACTCGCGGCAGCGGATGGCGTAGCCGGCGTCGCGGGGAACAAGCGAGGCGCGACAAGCAGCGCGACCACAACAGCCGCAGCTGCAAACGGCAACGCCAGGTGCAGCGACTGCAGTCCCGCCACCGCCAGCGCCCATGTACTCAACGCAACCGGCATGGCGCCGGCAACGCCCATCCGGCCGGAGGCCCACGCGTACGCGAGGCTGAAGGCAATCATTGCCAGCACGGCCATCAGGGTCCCTTCCGCCGCTGTCGCGGCAAACCCGGCGCCTTGCTCCAGCGAGATCGCCAGCAGTATCGGCCCCGCGACGATCGGAAAAGCCGAAAGCCAGCCGGCAACGCCGGGTCCCCAGCGCCGGCCGGCCAGCGTGACTGCATAGATCAATGAGGGGACGAGGAAGAGTTTCAGGGCGAGGATGGAATTCATGGGGCGCGAGTCTAGCACGCTCGCCCTTTGTAACGACTAAGTAACAGCACGTTGACACAGGAGCCTCGATTCCGCACTATCCTCGCTCCCTTGTTCCAACGAAGCCATTGCAATGACTGCAACTAACATCCTCCCCAAACTCACCTCCCTGCTGCTCCTCGCTGCATGCGCCGGCCTGTCCCAGGCGGCAGCAGTCGAACCAGCCAAACACGCCATCACCCACGAGGACGTGTGGCTGATGAAGCGCGTCGGCGCCCCGCAGCCCAGCCCGGACGGCAAATGGGCCGTGTTCTCGGTCACCGATCCGGCCTACGACAGCAAGGAGCAATGGTCCGACATCTGGATCAAGTCCCTGGTGGACGATAGCGCACCGCGCCGCCTGACCTTCAGCAAAGGCGGCGAATCCGCCCACGCCTGGTCGCCGGACAGCCGCTTCCTGCTGTTCGTCGCCAAGCGCGAAGGCGACGAAGCGCCGCAGATCTACCGCCTCGACGTCGCCAGCGGCGGCGAAGCGCAGCGCATGACTACCCTGACGCTGGGCGCGCGCATGCCGAAGTGGAGCCCGGACGGCAAGCAGATCCTGTTCGTCAGCGAGATCTTCCCAGGAACGACCGATGAAGAAGCAGTCAAGAAGGTGGCCAAGGAGCGCAAGGACCGCAAATATAGCGCCCGCGCCTACGAGTCCTTCCCGCCGCGCTTCTTCGACAAATGGCTGGACGACAAGAAGGTGCGCCTGTTCGTGATGGATGCGCAGGCCGACGCCAAGCCGCGCGATATCCTGGCCGGCAGCAAGCTGGCCGACCTGCCGGGATTCGGCGGCAGCCAGGGCGACGACGGACAGTCCCTGAACGCGGTCTGGACGCCCGACGGCAAAGGCGTGGTGTTCGCTGTTTCCACCAACCGTGACGAAGCCGCACGCGCCGCCACCTTCACCCAGATCTACAGCGTTCCACTGGGCGGCGGCGAGCCGACCCAGTTGACGAAAGATGGCCGCAGCTACCACGACCTGCGCTTCTCACCTGACGGCAAGACCCTGTTCGCGCTGACCGAAGAAGAAGTACCGAACAAGGTGTACGACCTGACCCGCGTAGCCAGCTTCGCCTGGCCGTTCACCAGCGCGCAGCCGAAGATACTGACCCAGGACCTGGACCGCTCGATCTCCCGCATCGCCCTGCCAGGCGACGGCAAGCGCATTTACTACTCCTTCGAGCACGCCGGCCTGGAAAAGGTCAGTTCGATGAACTACGCCGGCGGCGACAAGCGCGAGGAACCATCGCTGCCGAACGGCTCGATCAATTCGCTGAACGCAGGCGGCAAGGCGCTGGTAGGCGTCTGGGAATCGGCCATCAATCCGCCGGAAATCTACTCCTTCAACGGCACGCCGAAGCGCCTGACCTCCTTCAACGTGGAGAAAGCCGCGGCCATCGACTGGCAGGCGCCCGA
This sequence comes from Pseudoduganella sp. R-32, assembly GCF_049913245.1. NCBI lineage: Bacteria > Pseudomonadati > Pseudomonadota > Betaproteobacteria > Burkholderiales > Oxalobacteraceae > Pseudoduganella > Pseudoduganella sp. R-32. The sequence continues at coordinate 5,674,913 of NZ_CP183987.1, forward strand.
GCATTTCTGGTACAAGACACCGGATGGCCGCCAGATCCACAACATGATCGTCAAGCCAGCTGGCTTTGACCCGAACAAGAAATACCCGCTGTTTGCGGTGATCCACGGCGGCGCCGCAAACATGTGGCGCGACCAGTTCGTGCTGCGCTGGAACTACCACTTGCTGGCCAAGCCGGGCTATGTAGTGCTGCTGACCGACTACAAGGGCTCCACCGGCTACGGCGAAGAATTCGCGCGCTCGATCCAGCATGACCCGCTGAAAGGCCCGGGCGACGAAATCAACTGGGCAGTTGACGAAGCGATCAAGAAATATTCATTCATCGACAGCACCAGGCTGGCGGCAGGCGGCGCAAGCTACGGCGGCCACCTGGCCAACTGGCTGCAGGCCACCACCACCCGCTACAAGGCCATCGTGTCGCACGCTGGCGAGATGGATCTGGTGATGCAGTGGGGTACCAGCGACAGCATCTATGGCCGTGAAGTCAACGGCGGCGGCCCGGTATGGAGCGACCTGCCCGTATGGCGCGAGCAAAGCCCGATCATGCAAGGTGCGAACCACGAGAAAGGCACCGGCTTCAAGACGCCGATCCTGATCACCGTCGGCGAACTGGATTACCGTGTACCGGTCAACAACGCGCTGATGAACTTCGCGGCGCAACAACGCTTGAATACCCCTAGCAAACTGGTAGTATTCCCGGACGAAAACCACTGGATCCTGAAAGGCGAAAACAGCCGCTACTTCTACAACGAAGTTCACGGCTGGCTCGCCAAATACCTTTAATAAGAGGAGAAGTAAAAAATGACGGTTGCAAACTGGTGTATCGCCGCGGCCTGCCTGCTGCCCATGGTCGTCGCGATGACATCCAAAGTCGCCTCGGTCACGAGCAATGACCGCTACGACAATAGCGATCCGCGCGACTGGGCCGGCCGCCAGGCTGGCTGGATGAAGCGCGCCATCGCTGCACAGCACAACGGCTTTGAGGCACTGCCGCTGTTCATTGCAGCCGTCATCCTCGCGCAGCAGGCCCACGCCAACCAGGACCGCATCGATATCCTGGCGATGTCCTTTGTCCTGATCCGCGTGACCTACAGCATCATCTACATCAGCAACCTCGCTACCATGCGCACGGTGGTGTGGTTCGCCGGCATCCTCGTCAGCCTGGCGATCCTGGCCCACTCCTGACCGTCATGCGGCGCTGGCTGCGACCGGCGCCGCTGCTGCGGCCGGCCGCAGCCTGATCGCCAGCACCATCAGGCCAGCCACCAGGCAGGCAGCGCCTGCAGTGAACAGCGCGGGATTGTAGGTAAGCAGCAGCGTACGCACCTGCCCTGCCCCGAACGCAGCGACTGCAGCACCCAACTGGTGGGCTGCGAAAATCCAGCCGAACACCATGCCCGCTTTCTCCTTGCCGAAGGTCGTTGCGACCAGGCGCACGGTTGGCGGCACGGTGGCGATCCAGTCCAGGCCATAGAACATGGCGAATATCGACAGCCCGTAAAGCGTGAACTCCGAATACGGAAGCCACAGAAGCGACAGGCCGCGCAGGCTGTAATACCAGAACAGCAGCTTGCGGTTGTCGTAGCGGTCGGACAGCCAGCCGGACAGGATCGTGCCAATCAGGTCGAAGGCGCCCATCATCGCCAGTACCGAAGCAGCAGGCACCGGACCCAGGCCGGCATCGCCGCACAGGGAAATGAAGTGGGTCTGGATCAGGCCATTGGTACTCAGACCGCAGATGAAGAAGCTGCCGGCCAGCAGCCAGAACACCAGGCTGCCCGACGCTTCTCGCAGGATGCGGAACGGCGTCGCGAAACCAATCGTCATTGACGCCGTAACTGTCGCTGCAGGCTGCGTTGCACCAAACGGCGCCAGGCCAACATCGGCAGGACGATTACGCATCAGGAAGAACACGGCAATCGCAACGACGCCGCACGCCACCAGCACCGGCACGACAGCCATGCGCCAGCCGAAATGCTCCACCAGCCATGCCCCTACCGGCAGGAAGATCAACTGCCCGGTTGCCGAACTGGCCGTCAGCAAGCCGACCACCAGGCCGCGCCGGGTCTCGAACCAGCGATTGGAGACTACGGCGCTCAGGACCAGCGCTGTCATGCCCGAGCCCACGCCCAGCATCACGCCCCACAACAGCACCAGGTGCCAGAACTGCGTCATCCCCAGCGCCAGCAAGGAGCCCGCCGTGATCAGGGCAAGCGCCGTCACCACCACTTTACGCAAGCCGAAGCGCTCCATCAGGATCGCCGAGAAGGGCCCCATCAGGCCAAACAGGGCGAAGCGCACGGCCAGGGCCGACGATATCTGGTCGACACCCCAGCCGAACTCCTTGCTCAGGGGCTGCAGCAGCGCGCCCGGCAAGCCGAGTGCGGCCGATGAGGTCAGCCCGGTCAGGAAGGTCAAGGCAACGATGACCCACGCATAGTGGATGCCGCGGCGCTGCAACCACTGGGAGAAAGTTTGAGCAATCATGCGCCGCATCTTAGATGATAATCATCATGAATGCAAGAAAAAGAAAAGCCGGCGCTGGGCCGGCCCCTCTTTGGCGCAAGGCGCCCGTTTATTTCTTGATCTGCAGGGAAGACTTCACTTCCTGCACGCCCTCGACTTTGCGGGCCAGTTCGACAGCTTTGTCAGCTTCAGCCTTCGATGGCACGAAGCCGCTCAGCATGACGATCCCCTTCTGGGTTTCGACGTGCACGTCCATGGCTTTCACCAGCGGGTCGGCGGCATATTCTGCCTTCACCTTGGTGGTGATCATGGTATCGGACATCGCGGTGCGGGTGCCGGCGGTTGCGTCACGTGCAGCCGCGCGTGTATCGGCAGTTGCCTCGCGCGTAGTATTGGCCAGGTTGGTTCCAGCTTCGCGGGTCTCCTGGGCAATGGTCTCAGTGGTGCTTGGCGTGCCAGCATTGGCCAGCGCGGTCTTATGGGCGGACTTGGCGTCCGACTTGCAGGCCGACTTGGCCGAACCGCTCATGTCGTCGCAACGCTCCTTGGCCAGGTCATACTCTGCATCGGCCAGTTTTTTCTGGGCCTTTTCTACGTCCCTGGGCGTGTTCTGGTGCTGCCTGGTCGCGTCCAGGATAGCGCGCGCTTCGGCTACTTTGGCTTCGTCCTTGCAGATGTCTTCAGCATTACCCTTCAGGCTCTTGCAATTGTCCTTAGCAACCTTGTAGTCGGATTCAGCCTTGTCCTTCGCAGCCTTGTAGGCGTCGTTATCGGCAGCCTGCGCGACGGCGAATGAAGTACTGAACAGGGCAGCCAGCGAAATACACAGGATTTTCTTCATGGTTAGTCCCCTTTAGGATGGTTTGCATGGGAATTACACGCCTCCCGGGGACTAAATTCTGTGCGCGACCGAACACAGTTGCGTTATTGCTCGTCTTTAAGTAAGCCTTTGCCCCACAGCACGCGCGCCTGCTCGAAGGGGTTATGTTCGCTAGAGAACACAGCGCCATCGGCCGCAAGCTGCAGCCAGGCGCGCGTGTTGTGCGAGCCGTGCTCGACAGGCTGGCGCACCTGCATCAGCCAGGCATGCACCTGCTTGTATTGCGCGGCATTCGCGCGTTGCGTCCATGCCAACGCCACCAGGTCGGAGAAGGCTTCCTCGCGGCGGGTATCGCGCATTTCCTTCGACAGTGCCTGCAGTTCAGGGTTGTCGAGCTGTTCATGCGGACCCTCGACAAAGCCGGCCGGCAAAGCATGCCAGCTGCCGTGCGCCTGGCGCCAGCAATGGCCGACTTCGTGCGCCGTCATGGCTTCGATCAGGATTTTCTGTTGCTCGGCAGGTACGCCGGACAGCACTTCTTCCGCTTGGGGATTGCCGCGCATGGAGAACACCAGCTTGCAGCGGCCATCGGCAAAACCCATGGCCAGCGGCACGTCGTTCGGACCGGCTTGCGGCTGGACCACGATATCAATCGGAAGTTTGAGTTCCTGCTTGGCATACGCCAGCACGGGAGAACCGGCTTGCAGCCAGCGGGTTTCAGTTTCAGTCAGCTGTGCAGCGCCAGCAGAAGCAGCGAAGAAGGACAGCAGGATTGGCAGGCTCAGCTTCATAACAGAACTCCGGTAACTGGCTACAACTATACATGCCTTACGGCAAGCTGTTACCGGAGTTTCTGTGCTGTTACAAAATATTGGCTGAGCTCGTCGACAAGTTTATTTGGCGAGCAAGGAGTTGGCAGTCGGGAAAGACGGACGAATGTCGTTCGGGACCTTCTTCATTTTATCCAAAGCCTTCTGCACGTCCGGGCGGATGACGACGTACTTTGCCATCATCTCCTTGGCGCGTGCGTAATCGCCGGTGGCTTCGATGGTAAGGAACTCGCGGTCAAGATCGATCACCGCCTGTTTGATCTTCTTGAAGTCGACCGAGAAGTTGCCGTCGCCGTGCGACACGAAGCCGCCCTTGTCCAGCAGGTAGTTGACCTGGATCGCCATGCCGCGCGCGTGCGAGTCGGTCAGGCCGAAGTGCAGCGTGCGGAAAGCCGATGCCAGGAAGGTGGTGTGCAGCTTGCGCTCCGCCGCCTCGCCCTGGCCCAGCGTGTCGTTCAACTGCCCCTTCTCCATCATGTACATCAACGCAAACAGGCCGGTGATGTCGGCTTTCGCTTCCTCGATGGTGGAATAGGCTTCCTTCAAGTCCTGGCGCGGGGTCGATTCGGTGGCGCCGGCCTTGGTGATGTGCGGGCCCAGGCCGTGGGTGATTTCGTGCGCCAGGATGTGCGTGAAGAAGGAGTTGAAGTCCAGGTCCTTCTGGTCCGCTGGACGCAACACCAGCTTGGCGATCGGCGTCAGCGTGGCCTTGAATTTTTCTTCCTGCACGTTCTTCAGCATCACGCGCTTGGAACCGCGCTGGCTGATGATGCGCTCGTCGTTCGGCAGGTTGTAGGCGGCAGTCTGCACGCCCATATTGCCGTCGCCAGCGCCGTAGACCTGGTTCACCACCACCATCGGTGCAACGGCGCCCACTTTCGGATTGCGGTATTTCGGATCGAGAGGCAGGTTGTCTTCCAGCTCCTGCATATGCTTGGCGAAGAAGTCCAGCTTGCGGGTTTCCTTTTCGTCGCGGATGTTCACATACGCTTCGAAGGCAGCCTTGTAGCCGAACAATTCGTCGTTATAGGTTTCGTATGGGCCGATGGTGACGTCGACCGGCGAATCCAGGTCCATCCAGGCAAAGTCGGAAGGAAGGTAATCGTTGGACAGGAAGGCGTCCGCGCGCAGGTCGAGGAATTTTTTCAGCGAGGCGTTGCTGGTGGCGGCGGCGGCTTCCTTCAGCAGCTTGGACAGCTTTTCCAGTTCCGGCTTGTACTCGTCCGAATACTTCACGATCTTGAAGTTGCCGTCATCGCCTTTGCGGATGGTGGTGAAGAACCACTGCGCTTCCTGCTTCTGTGCAGCAGGCAGGCCATTGATCCAGGCTTCCACTTTTTCCTTGCTGGCGCCTTCCGGATAGAAATTGGCGGCGGCAGGCTTATGGTCCGGCACCTTGATGCCCGCTACTTCCGCCGGCAGGAAGGATTTGTGGTCGTCGAGGATGGACCACGGGCCCTTGTTCAGCCAGAAGTACTCGGCGCGCGCCTTGCCCAGCGCGGACTTGTCCTTTTGCAGCGCGGCGTACAGGGCCTCGTTGCCCGACCAGCGCTGGCGCAGTTGCAGGGTATCGACGATCTTCGCCGCTTCGATCAGCTTCTTGATCGCCTGGCGGTCGCCGGCCGTCAGCTGCGAGGTGTCGGCCTTCAGTTGTACCGGCGCGTAGCGCCTGGTCATCTTCTGCAGCTCGGCGACGTCGGCGGGAGCAGCGGCAGCGGTGGCGCTGGCAATCGCCAGCACCAGCGGGGACAGGAGGTTTTTCATGTGGCCTTTTCTCTACAGTTAAAAGGAAGGCCACATTGTATGCCTGCGTCTACCAGGCGCGGTAAGTTTTTCCGCTTTCCGCGCCTTCCACGCAACGGCTGTAGGCGCGTGCTACACGGCTCGAAGGAACGGGCTCGAAGCCATGAAACAGCGACTCGAACTTTTCCACCGATTCCTCCAGCAGCGAAGGATTGACCACGTTGATGCGCAGGCCGCGCTGCAGCTCCACCGCCGCGCCGCGGGCAAAGCCCTCGATGCCGTTGTTGACGGTCACCGTATTGGCGCAGCCGCGCAGGGGATTGTGCGCATCGACGCCGCTGGTCAGGGTGATCGAACCGCCATCGCTCAGCGCATGCTGCGCGACCAGCGCCACGTTCACCTGCCCCATCAGCTTTGAATCGAGACCGATGCGGAACTGCCCGTGCGTCATCGCTTCCAGCGGGCCGACGTGAAGCGCACCCGCAGCGACCACCACATCGTCCACCCTGCCGGTTGCCGCGAACAGGGCCTGCACCGAAGCGATGTCTTCGATTGCCACACGATGATCTCCGCTATGCCGGCCAGCGGTGATCACGCGATGGCGCTTGCCCAGCTCCCGCACCACGGCGCCGCCGATGGTGCCGGTGCCGCCAATAACCAGGACCGTACGCATTACCACACGCGGTAAGTCTTGCCGTTGTCCGCGCCTTCCACGCTGCGGCTGTAAGCCAGGGCCACGCGCTTCACTGGCACGGTTTCAACGCCGTAGAAATAAGGGCCATAAGTTTCGACCGACTCGTTGACCAGGGTCGGGCTGACGGAGTTGATGCGCAGCCCGCGCGGCAGCTCAATGGCTGCGCCAAGCACGAAGCCATCCACGGCAGCGTTGACGGTGGTGGCATTGACGCCGTAGCGGACCGGATTGTCCGACAGGCTGCCGCTGGTCAAGGTGATCGAACCGCCGTCATTCAGGTACTTCTGCGCCGCCAGCGACACGTTCACCTGGCCCAGCAGCTTGGAGTTCAGGCCGATCTGGAACTGCTCCGCGGTCATCTCCTGCAACGCGCCGAAATGGGCGTCACCGGCAGCCACCACCACGCCATCCACCTTGCCGACTTTTTCGAACAGCGCCTGCACCGAAGCCGGGTCCTCGATCCTGACCTGGTACTGGCCGCTGTTGCGGCCCACACTGATCACTTCATGGCGCAAGCCCAGTTGTTCCACGATCCCTTTGCCGATGGTGCCCGAGGCGCCGATAACGATGATCTTTTTCATGTTGAATCTCCTGTTGGGTTTCGAAGTGAAGCCAGTATGCGCTCCGTCACCACAGGAATAAATGAGCTATCATTTAGTTAATTACAAACTCATGGTTCGCAATGGACAAGCTCCGCAGCATGGAAGTATTTGTCGCCGCCGTCGACACAGGCAGCTTCACCGCCGCAGCCGAGCGCTTCGGCATTTCCGCCGTCATGGTGGGCAAGCACGTGCGGGAACTGGAACAGAAGCTAGGCACCGCCCTGCTCACGCGCACCACGCGGCGCCAGTCGCTGACCGAGATCGGCCGCCAATATGCCGAGCAATGCCGAACCATCCTGGCGCAGATCAGCGCGGCGGAAAGCCTGGCCGAAACCATGCGTTTGGCCCCGCGCGGTGTGCTGAAGGTGTCGGCAGCAGTCTCGTTCGGAATGGAATGGCTCAGCCCCATGATCCCCGAGTTCCTGGAAATGTACCCGGAAGTCAGCCTGGACCTGAACCTGAACGACCGCATGATCGACATGGTGGAAGAAGGCTTCGACGTGGCCGTGCGCATCGGCAAGCTGGAAGATTCATCGCTGGTCGCGCGGCCGCTGCGGCCATATGGCCTGGCGATTTGCGGCTCCCCCGACTACCTCGCACGACGCGGCGTGCCCCAGGTACCGGCCGACCTCGCGCAACACGAATGCCTGGAATTCAGCGGCTGGGTGCCGCAGGCACGCTGGCGGCTGAAGGGAGAAAAGGATGCGCGCAACGTACCGCTCAGCCGCCTGCGTGCCAACAACAGCTACGCCCTGAAACAAGCCGCGCTGAAAGGCTTCGGCCTGATCATGCAGGCTGAAACAGCGCTGGCACAAGACATCGCCGCCGGCCGCCTGGTACGCGTGCTGGACGACTACCTGCCCACCCCACGCCCCATGCACCTGCTCTACCCACGCAACCGCCAGCCCACACCCAAGCTGACCAGCTTCATCGACTTCGTGCTCACCCGCCTCGGGCCTACCAATTAAAAAGTCGGGGTCAGGTCTGGCAATCCGCCATTAAACGCACGAATGTGCGTTTAATGGCGGATTGCCAGACCTGACCCCGACTTTTATTTAAGGAGCTTGCCAGCCGCCGCCGAGGGCGCGGGCGAAGCTGACCGTGGCGAGCATGCGCTGGGTGTTGATCTGCACGGCGGCGCGGTCGGCGGCCAGGGCGCTGCGCTGGGCGTCGGTGACGTCGAGGTAGGTGCTGATGCCGCGTTCGTAACGGGCACGGGCAACGTCGTAGGCGCGGGTGGCGGCTTCGCGGGACGTGGCCTGGACCTTGCCCTGCTGCGTGCGCTGCTGCACATCGGACAGGGCGTCTTCCACTTCACGCAAGGCAGTCAGCAGCTTGCCTTCGTGGTTGGCTACCGCTTCTTCATAGCGGGCCTTGGCAACCGTCAGGTTGGACTGGTTGCGGCCGCCGTCGAAGATCGGCAGCGACAGCGCCAGCGGACCGAGGCTGAAGACGCGCGAACCGCCTTTGCTGATATCGCTCAAGCTCTCCGAGGCGTAGCCGAAGTTGCCGGTCAGGCTGACCGAGGGGTAGAACGCGCCTTCCGCGACGCCCACGTTGGCATTGGTCGCGCGCAGGGTGGCGACGCTGGCGGCCAGGTCGGGACGGTTGGCCAGCAGGTTGGCGGGCAGCCCGGCCGGGATGACCGGTGGCGCCGGCAGTTCGGTCGCAGTTGCCTGTTCCAGCTGCATCGTCGATGGCGAGGCGCCGACCAGTACCGCCAGCGCGTGTTCCAGCGTGTTGCGCTGGCGCTGGACTTCTTCCAGGTCGGCTTCGGCATTGGCGCGTTCGATGCGGGCACGCGAGGTGTCCAGTTCGTTCGACAGGCCGGCATTGAACCGGGCGTTCACCAGGTCTTCACTCTCCTTGCGGGTGGCCAGCGCGCCGCGCAGGATGGCCATTTCGGCATCCAGTCCGCGCAACTGCCAGTAGGTGGTGGCGATCTGCGAGGACAGCAGCAACAACACGCCGTCGCGGTCATGGCTGGCCGCCAGCGCTTGCGCGTCGGCCGATTCCACGGCGCGGCGCACGCGGCCGAACAGGTCCAGCTCATACGAGAAGCCGGCTGCCACGGAGTAGTTGTTGCCGTGGATCGAGCGGTGGCCCAGGGCGATACCTTGCGAGGTATTGGCCGAGCTGCGCGAATTCGATACGCCGGTACTGAGCGTCACGGATGGCAGCTGGCTGGCTTTCACCAGTCCCAGTTGCGCTTCGGCCTGGAACAGGCGCTGCGCCGCCGCCTTGACGGTCGGGCTGTCGCGCAGGGCCTGGTGCTCAAGCCGGTTCAGCGTGTCGTCGCTGAACACGGTCCACCACTGCGATGGCAGTTGGGCTTCGCTCGCTGCGCCATGCGGCGCGTGGCGGAAGGCCTGTTCCTTCATGCCTGCAGGCGCCTTGAAGTCGCTGCCCACGGTACCGCAGCCGGCCAATACCGCTGCCGCGCCAACTGCCATTGCAATCATTTTGATGTTCATAGTTCTTACTCTCATTTAGTGCGCACCAGCGCCGCCGCCCGAAGGTGATTTCACCTTGTCGGACAGCCACAGGATCAGGATGCAGGACAGCAGGATGCCGCCCACGATCAGGAAGCCGTCGTTGTACGCCATCACGAAGGACTCGCGCCGCACGATGCCATCGACCGCCTTCAGCGCCTTGTCCGATGCGGTAACCGGGTCGAAGCCTTTGCCGATAAACGACTGCGTCAACTGGTCCAGGCGCAGCTGGGTGGCGGCCGAGAAGCTGTTCACTGCCTCGCCCAGGCGAGCCGAGTGGAAGTGTTCGCGCTGCGTCAGCTGGGTTGCCAGCAGGGCGATGCCGATCGAGCCGCCCAGGTTGCGGATCATGTTGAACAGGCTCGATGCCGATGCGGTGTCTTTCGGCGCAATGCCGTTCATCGCGAAGTTCGACAGCGTCAGCATCACGAAGGGCTGGCCCAGCGCGCGCACCACCTGCGACAGCAGCAGCTGGTCGTAGCCGGTGGTCGCGTCCATATAGGCATTCATGATGCAGGAGACGCCGAACAGCCCGAGCCCGATCGAGCACAGGATGCGGTTGTCGACCTTCATCGACAGCTTGGCCGCGAAAGGCATGATGAACAGCTGCGGCAAGCCGGCCCACATGATCACTTCACCGATCTGCATCGGCGAATAGCCGGCGATCTGGCCCAGGTACAGCGGCAGCAGGAACGAGGAGCCGTACAGGCCCATGCCCATCACCGCAGCCAGCGCCGATGCCACCAGGAAGTTCCGCTGCGTGAACAGGCCCAGGTTGACGAAGGGATGCGGCCGCATGGCGCTGGTCAGCACCCAGCCCAGCAAGCCCACGATAGCCAGGCCGGCAAAGGCGATGATGAAGCCGGACTCGAACCAGTCCTTGCTGTTGCCCTCTTCCAGGAAGATGGTCAGGCAGCCCAGGCCCATCGCCATGAAGGCGATGCCCAGCCAGTCGGCATTGAACAATTCACCAAGCTTGCGCTGCTCGTGGTCGAGGCCATAGGCCACGCCGGCGATCAGCAGGATGCCGGGCACCCAGTTGATGTAGAAGATCGAAGGCCAGCCATACAGCTCGCTCAGATAGCCGCCCAGGGTCGGGCCCATGGAAGGCGCCAGCGTTGCGGTCAGGCCGAAGATCGCCATGCCCACTGCGCGTTTCGATGGCGGCAGCTTGGCCATCACCAGCGTCATCGCCATAGGGATCAGCGCGCCGCCGGTAAAGCCCTGCATCATGCGGAACATGATCATGCTTTGCAGGTTCCAGGCCGCGCCGCACAGGGTCGAGAACACCAGGAACAGTGCAGTGGTGCCCATCATGTAGCCGCGCATGCCGAAGGTGCGCGTGAGCAGCGCCGTCAGCGGGATCACGATGATCTCGGCCACCAGGTAGGCGGTCGAAATCCAGGAGCCCTCTTCCTGCGTCGCGTTCAGCGCGCCGAGGATGTCGCGCAGCGAGGAGTTGGTGATCTGGATGTCCAGCACCGCCATGAAGGCACCCAGCATGCCCGCGGCGACTGCGATCCAGGTGCGGCCGGATACCCGGCCTTCAGGCACCATCATTGGGGCACTCATTTTGCGTTCGACTTGATGCTGACTTCAGCGATGGCCGACATGCCCGGCACCAGGCGGCCTTCATAGGCTTTCAGGTCTTCCGGCTTGAAGGTGATCTTCACCGGCACGCGCTGCACGATCTTGGTGAAATTGCCGGTGGCGTTATCGGCCGGCAGCAGCGCGAACTGCGCGCCGGAGGCTGGCGAGAACGAGTCGACGCGGCCAACCAGTTCCTTGCCGGGCAGTGCGTCGATGGTCAGGCTCACTTCCTGGCCCACGCGCATGTCGGCGAGCTGGGTCTCCTTGAAGTTGGCGGTGACCCACACATTGTCCTGCACCAGGGCCACCAGTTGCTGGCCTGACTGCACGCGCTGGCCTACTTCCAGGGCGCGCTTGCCGACGCGGCCATCGACCGGTGCGACGATACGGTTGTAGGCCAGTTGCTGCTGCGCGTCTTTCAGCTGCACTTGCAGCACTTTGACTTGCGCCTTCAGCACTTCGCGGGCGGAGGTGGCGGAGCCGATTTGCGCTTTCGCGGCAACGGCGCTGTCCTTGCGCGCCGCCACGTCGGCGGTGGCGCTGGCGCGGGCGGCGTTGGCCGCATCCAGTTCGGCTTTCGATACCGCTTTCATCTGGCTGGTATACAGCTGGCCATAACGCTCGGCGTCCTGCGATGCACGCAACTGGTTGGCTTGCGCCTGCGCCACTTGCGCAGCAGCGGCGCTGGCTTGCGCATTCACTTGCGCGATCTGGGCGTCCGCCTGCAGCACTTGCTGCTGGACGCTGGCGATCTGGGCCTGGATCTGTTCTACCTTCACCTGCTGGTCGAAGGGATCGAGTTCGGCGATTACGTCGCCCGCCTTCACGAGCTGGTTGTCGTCCACCAGCACCTTGGTCACCACGCCGGAAATGCGCGAGGACACCGGGTGCACGTGGCCTGCCACGTAGGCGTTTTCCGTTTCCACATAGTGATGGCTGCGGTACCACATGCGGCCGCCAGCGGCCAGGGCTGCCAGGGCGATCAGGCCGGCGATCACGAGTACGCGACGGTTAGGTGGATTAGCGGTAGGCGCGGCTTCGGGCACGGCGCTGAGCACTTTTTGTTCGGCTGGGTTGTGCTGGGACATGGTGGGAAACTCCCTGAAAATGAAATGAGTCGTGTGCATTATTGGTCAATCAATGACCAAAGTCAAGAAATGAAACGATTGCATTTCATTTTTATTTGGCATAAAGTGAGGTCTCTGCTAGCCTTCGGGCATTACGTACGGTTTTCAATCATGTCTATTGAACAAGTTATCGAGCCAGTCAAAGCCGGGCGCCCCAAGGCCGCCGAGGCCGAAGCGCGCCTGAACGACCTGCTGGATACGGCCGCCCGGCTCATCCTGGAAAAGGGCTATGCCAAGGTCAGCCTTGAAGCCATTGCCAAAGAAGCACGGGTTGCCGTGCGCACCATCTATGTGAAGTTCGGCGGCAAGGCCGGCCTGCTCAAGGCGATCTTGCTGCGTCATCGTGCCGGCGCCTTCGATCCCGTCGGCATGGAAACCCTGCACCGCCCTGTGCGCGAAACGTTGCTGGAGTTCGGCCTGCGCTTCCACCGCCTGGTCAGCACGCCGGCGGCTACCGCGCTCTATCAAATCGTGGTGGCGGAAGCCCACGCCAATCCCGACCTGGCCGAAGCATTCTGGGACGCCGGCCCGCGCCAGACGCGCGAGCTGGTGGCGCGCTACTTCGCCCGTGCGGACGTCCGAGCCCAACTCGATACCAAGGCGCCGCCGGAGCGGCTGGCGATCCACCTGATGAACTGCCTGATGGGCGACCAGTTGCGCCGCTTCCTGTTCGATTCTCGCTGCGGCGTGGCCACCACGCCGGAGGAGATCGAGCAAGGCGTCGACCTGTTCCTGAACGGGGTGTTGAAGCGTTAAGTAGCCCTTAAGCGTGCGCGGCAGCGTATGTGCGCTAGCGCACGGTGGCCCATCGGCTGGCTGCCGGATACTGACCTTCTCGAGAACCAAAATTAAAGTGGGAGGTTGTATGAGCAAGGTCGATCGGCTCGAATGGAGCAGGAAAATTGCCACGATCAACGAGCGCATCAAAGGTTTCCAGGAAAACCCGAACAAAGAACACCTGGACGCCGCGATCAATGAACTCAAGGCCTATGCGGAGGCTGCCAATAGCGGCGGTATCGAAATCCCAGAGCGCTTCATTGCGAGCTGACAACAAACCGGGCAAAAGCCCGGTTTTTTATTGCGGCGACGCGCTTCCTGTGTCACGATGCCCACCCCTAGTATCAACTTATTGGTAGTAAATCATGAGCGAACAAGCAACCCAACAGCAGCAGAACGACGACCAGAAATTCTTCGAAAACATCGACGCCTACATTGCACTGGCCAACGCCCACGAAAACAGCAACAAGGGCGCCCCGCAACTGGTAGGCGCCAGCCTGCTGTTCGCCGCCGCCCGCTACAACACCTACCTGGTAGCACGTGCCCAGCCTGACCTGGAAGCCTTCAAACTGAAGAAAGAAGAAGCCAAGGCCTACTTCATGGACCAGTTCAACAAGATGTTTGACGATAACTGGGAAGACTACGGCAAGCATTTCGAGCAGTACCGCAACCAGAAGTAAGCAACTCCCGGGCCCGCGTGGCCCCAGGAAAATTGCGCGTGATGGCCCTGTCCGGGCAAGCGAGCCGAGACTAAGATCGTGCTTTCGACGCCCGGATCATCACCATGAAAACTGCCTTCATTGCGCTCCTGGTCTTCTTCATCCACATCGGCTCCCCCGCAGCGGCTCCTCCAGCGAGCGATGGCCAACAGGACTTCAATTGGGAATTGGGGACCTGGCAAACAACACTGCGGCGACTCAGCAAACCTCTTACCGGCAGCCAGGAATGGCTTGAATATGCCGGCACGACGACCGTCTCTCCACTGATGGGAAAACGGGCAAATATCGTTGAATTTGATGTGCAGGGCCCTGCCGGCAGGATTGCCGGAGTTTCCCTTCGCCTGTACCAGCCTGCGAGCGGGCAATGGAGCCTGCATTTCGCGAATCTCGCCAACGGCGCGATGACGGAGCCAATGCACGGCAGCTTCAAGCAGGGGCGCGGCACCTTCTTCGGCCAGGACACGCTGGATGGCCGCAAGATCCTGGTCCGCTTCCTGATTGTCCCGCTGGGCGCGGACCAGTGGCGCTTCGAGCAGGCCTACTCCGCCGACAATGGAAAGACCTGGGAGGACAACTGGATCGCGGTCGATACGCGCCAGGCTGTCCTCCCATCGCGCTAACGGCTTAGCGCTTGCGCGGCGGCGGCAGGTCGGTGCAGACGCCTTCGTAGGCTTCTGCTGCCATGCCGATCGATTCACCCAGGGTCGGGTGCGGGTGGATGGTCTTGCCGATGTCGATGCCGTCGGCGCCCATCTCGATCGCCAGGGCGATTTCACCGATCATGTCGCCGGCGTGGGTGCCGACGATGGTGCCGCCGATGATGCGGTGCGTCTCTGCATCGAACAGCAGCTTGGTGAAGCCTTCGTCACGGCCGTTGGCAACGGCGCGGCCGCTGGCAGCCCATGGGAAGTGGCCCTTCTCGACCTTGATGCCCTTGGCTTTCGCTTCGTCTTCGGTGATGCCGGCCCATGCCACTTCCGGATCGGTGTAAGCCACCGATGGAATGATCTTCGCGTCGAAGTGAGCCTTCTCGCCGTGGGCTGCTTCGGCAGCGACGTGGGCTTCGTGCACGGCTTTGTGCGCGAGCATCGGCTGGCCGACGATATCGCCGATGGCGAAGATGTGCGGCACATTGGTGCGCATCTGGCTGTCGACGTTGATGAAGCCGCGGTCGGTGACGATCACGCCGGCCTTGTCGGCGGCGAGCTTCTTGCCGTTCGGGCTGCGGCCGACTGCCACCAGGACCATGTCGTACAGCTGCGGTTCCGGCGCGGTGACGCCGGCTTCGGCGGCTTCGAAGGTGACCTTGATCCCTTCCGGCAGCGCTTCCACTCCGACGGTCTTGGTCTTGGTCATGATGCGGTCGAAGCGCTTCTCGTTGTACTTCTGCCAGACCTTCACGGCTTCGCGGTCGGCGCCTTGCATCAGGCCGTCCATCATTTCGACCACGTCGATGCGCGCGCCGAAGGTGCTGTACACGGTGGCCATTTCCAGGCCGATGATGCCGCCGCCGATGACCAGCATCTTCTTCGGCATGAAGCGCAGCTCGAGCGCTCCGGTGCTGTCGACGATGCGGTTGTCTTCAGGGACGAACGGCAGTTTCACCACGCTGGAACCTGCGGCGATGATGGCTTGCTTGAACTGCACGACCTTCTTGCTGCCGTCGGCTGCGGTGACCTCGATGTGGTTCGGGCTGAGGAACTGGCCTACGCCCTGCACCACGTTCACCTTGCGCATCTTGGCCATGCCGGCCAGGCCGGTGGTCATCTTCTTGATGACGCCGTCCTTGTAGCTGCGCACCTGGTCGATGTCGATCGTCGGCTTGGCGAAGGTGACGCCGTTCTTGGCCATGTGGCTGGTCTCGTCGACCACGGCTGCCAGGTGCAGCAGTGCTTTCGACGGGATGCAGCCCACGTTCAGGCAGACGCCGCCCAGGGTCGCGTATTTCTCGACCAGCACGGTGTTCATGCCCAGGTCCGCGGAGCGGAAGGCGGCGGAGTAGCCGCCAGGACCGCCACCCAGGACCATCATGTCGCAGGTGATGTCGACCTGGCCGGCGTAGCCGCCAGCCTGCGGCGCGGCCACAGGTGCGGCCGGTGCGGCTGGGGCAGCGGCCGGTGCCGGTGCTGCAGCGGCAGGCGCTGCAGCAAGCGCAGGTGCGGCTGCCGGGGCAGCGGCTGCGCCGGCGGCGACTTCCACTACCATCAGCGCGGAGCCTTCGCTCACCTTGTCGCCGACCTTGATCTTCAGTTCCTTGATCACGCCTGCGTGGGTCGATGGAATCTCCATCGATGCCTTGTCGGATTCCACGGTAGCCAGCGACTGGTCGACCTTGACGGTGTCGCCAACCTTGACCAGCAATTCGATCACTTCGACGTCCTTGAAGTCGCCGATGTTCGGTACTTTAACTTCGATCATCGCGGCCTCCTTACAGCAGGATCTTGCGCATATCGGCCAGCACTTCGGCCAGGTATGCAGCGAAGCGTGCGCCGGACGCGCCGTCGACCACGCGGTGGTCGTAGGACAGCGACAGCGGCAGCATCAGGCGCGGCACGAACTGCTTGCCGTCCCAGACTGGCTTCATGGAGGACTTGGACAGGCCAAGGATCGCCACTTCCGGTGCGTTCACGATCGGGGTGAATGCGGTACCGCCAATGCCGCCCAGCGACGAAATGGTGAAGCAGGCGCCCTGCATGTCGGTCGGCTTCAGCTTGCCTTCGCGCGCTGCCAGCGACAGTTCGCCCATTTCCTTGGCGATCTGGGTCACTGACTTCTGGTCGGCGTTCTTCACGACCGGCACCACCAGGCCTTGCGGCGTGTCGGCTGCGAAGCCGATGTTGTAGTACTTCTTCAGGATCAGGTTCTCGCCCTTCTCGTCCAGTGACGAATTGAAGGTCGGGAATTTCTTCAGCGCGGTCACGGAGGCCTTGATCACGAACGCCAGCATGGTGAGCTTGACGGCGTCCTTGTTCTTGGCGTTGGCGTTGTTGCTGTCGACGCGGAACTGTTCCAGGTCGGTGATGTCGGCGTCTTCGAACTGCGTCACGTGCGGGATCATCACCCAGTTGCGATGCAGGTTCGGGCCGGAGATCTTCTTGATGCGCGGCAGCGGGGACAGTTCTGTTTCGCCGAACTTGCTGAAGTCCAGCGATGGCCATGGCAGCAGGTTCAGGCCTGCACCGCCGCCAGCGGCTGCCGGTGCGGCATTCGGTGCTGCGACTGCGCCGGAGACGATGCCCTTGACGTAATTTTGCACGTCCAGCTGGGTCACGCGGCCTTTCGGGCCGGTGCCGCCAACGCGGGTCACGTCCACGCCCAGTTCGCGGGCAAACTTGCGAACGGATGGAGAGGCATGGGCCAGCTTGCCGTTGACGGCAGGCGCGGACGGCGCTGCAGCGGCAGCAGGAGTCGCGGCTGCAGCCGGAGCTGCGGCGGCCGGAGCGGCAGCGGGAGCCGCGGCTGGCGCAGGCGCTGCCGCTGGGGCGGCGGCACCGCCGGCAGCGTCAACGATCAGCACCAGGGAGCCTTCAGCAACCTTGTCGCCTACCTTGACCTTGATCTCTTTCACCACGCCAGCGTGCGACGATGGAATTTCCATGGAGGCTTTGTCGGATTCGACGGTCACCAGGGACTGGTCCTTGGCGATGGTGTCGCCGACCTTGACCATCACTTCGATGACTTCCACTTCCTTGAAGTCGCCGATGTCGGGCACTTTCACTTCGACCGGGCCGGCCGAAGCAGCTGGCGCAGGCGCGGCGGCAGCGGCAGGCGCTGGGGCCGCAGCAGCAGGCGCGGCTGCCGGAGCTGCGGCTGCTGCCGGTGCGGCGGCAGGAACTCCGGCGGCGCCGGATGCTTCAACGATCAGCAACAGCGAACCTTCCGCCACCTTGTCGCCGACCTTCACCTTGATTTCCTTGACGACACCGGCTTGCGACGAAGGAATCTCCATCGATGCCTTGTCCGATTCAACAGTCACCAGCGACTGGTCAACCTTGATCGTGTCGCCCACCTTGACCATCAGTTCGATGACTTCAACTTCCTTGAAGTCGCCGATATCCGGGACTTTCACTTCAACCATGCTCATAGTGTTTGCTCCGTCTTCTTATTTATTGGGTCACCGGATTTGGCTTGTTCGGGTTGATGCCGTACTTCTTGATGGCGTCTTCCACCACCGACATCGCGATCTTGCCTTCGTCCGCCAGGGCACGCAGGGATGCGACGGTGATGTAGTAACGGTTCACCTCGAAGAACTCGCGCAGCTTGGCGCGGCTGTCCGAACGGCCAAAGCCATCGGTGCCCAGCACCTTGTAGGTGCGGCCTTCCGGCATGTAAGGACGGATCTGCTCAGCGAATGCACGCATGTAGTCGGTGGTTGCAACGATCGGGCCGGTGCTGTCCTTCAGCAGGCCGGTCACGTAAGGGACGCGCTGTTCCTTGGTCGGGTTGACCATGTTCCAGCGTTCGCAGTCCTGGCCATCGCGGGCCACCAGGGTCAGCGAAGGAGCGGACCACACGTCGGCAGCGATGTTCCAGTCGTTCTTCAGCAGTTCAGCGGCGAAGATGGATTCGCGCAGGATGGTGCCCGAGCCGACCAGCTGCACGCGCTGCTTGGCGGACTTATCGCCCTCTTGCAGCAGGTACATGCCCTTCAGGATGCCCTCTTCCTGGCCTGGCTTCAGGCCTGGGTGGGCATAGTTCTCGTTCATGATGGTGATGTAGTAGAACACGTCTTCCTGTTCGCCCACCATGCGGCGCAGGCCGTCCTGGATGATGACTGCCAATTCATGGCCGAAGGTCGGGTCGTACGGAACGCAGTTCGGGATGGTCGCCGCAACGATATGGCTGTGGCCATCTTCGTGCTGCAGGCCTTCGCCGTTTAGCGTGGTGCGGCCGGCGGTACCCGCCATCAGGAAGCCGCGTGCGCGCATGTCGCCCGCCGCCCAAGCCAGGTCGCCAACGCGCTGCAGGCCGAACATCGAGTAGTAGGTGAAGAACGGGATCATCACGCGGTTGTTGCTCGAGTACGAGGTCGCAGCGGCGATCCACGAGCTCATGCCGCCCGCTTCGTTGATACCCTCTTGCAGGATCTGGCCGGCCTTGTCTTCGCGGTAGTACATCACCTGGTCCTTGTCGACCGGCTCGTACAACTGGCCTTGCTGGTTGAAGATGCCGATCTGGCGGAACAGGCCTTCCATACCGAAGGTACGGGACTCGTCAACCAGGATTGGCACCACGCGCTGGCCCAGCGACTGGTCACGCAGCAGCGCGGTGATGATACGCACGTAGGCCTGGGTAGTGGAGATCTCGCGGCCTTCCGGAGTCGGGTCGGTCACCGCCTTGAAGGCGTCGAGGCCCGGCACCACCAGCTTCTCGTCGGCCTTGGTGCGGCGCGATGGCAGGTAGCCGCCCAGTGCCTTGCGGCGCTCGTGCAGGTACTTCATTTCAGGCGCGTCGTCGGACGGCTTGAAGAACGGGATGTCTTTCAGCTTGTCGTCCGGGATCGGGATGTTGAAGCGGTCGCGCATTTCGCGGATTGCCTCGTCGTCCAGCTTCTTGGTCTGGTGCGCGGTATTGCGCGCTTCGCCGGATTTGCCCATGCCGAAGCCCTTGACGGTCTTCACCAGCAGCACGGTTGGCTTGCCGACGGACTCGTTGGCCATCTTGAATGCAGCGTAGATCTTGTGCGGGTCGTGGCCGCCGCGGGTCAGGCGCCAGATGTCGTCGTCCGACATGTTGGCAACCATTTCCAGCAGCTTCGGATGCTTGCCGAAGAAGTGCTTGCGCACGTATGCGCCGTCCTTGGCCTTGTAGTTCTGGTATTCGCCGTCGACGGTTTCCATCATCACTTTTTGCAGGATGCCGTCCTTGTCCTGCGCCAGCAGGTTGTCCCAGCCCGGGCCCCAGATGACCTTGATGACGTTCCAGCCGGCGCCGCGGAAGTCCGCTTCCAGCTCCTGGATGATCTTGCCGTTGCCGCGCACCGGACCGTCCAGGCGCTGCAGGTTGCAGTTGACCACGATGTTCAGGTTGTCCAGCTGTTCGCGGGCAGCCATGCCGATCGCGCCCATCGATTCCGGTTCGTCCATCTCGCCGTCGCCGCAGAAGGCCCAGACCTTGCGGCCTTCGGTATTGGCGATGCCGCGCGCGTGCAGGTACTTCAGGAAGCGCGCCTGGTAGATCGCCATCAGCGGGCCCAGGCCCATCGACACGGTCGGGAATTGCCAGAATTCCGGCATCAGTTTCGGGTGCGGGTAGGAGGACAGGCCTTTGCCGTCCACTTCCTTGCGGAAGTTCAGCAGTTGTTCTTCGCTCAGGCGGCCTTCCAGGAAGGCGCGCGCGTAGACGCCGGGCGACGAGTGGCCCTGGATGTACAGCAGGTCGCCGCCGTGCTCGGCGCTCTCGGCTTTCCAGAAGTGGTTGAAGCCGATGCCCAGCATGTTCGCCAGCGAGGCGAACGAGGACAGGTGGCCGCCCAGGTCGCCGTCGGCGCGGTTGGCCTTGACGACCATTGCCATCGCGTTCCAGCGCATCCACGAGCGCAGGCGCTCTTCGTATTCCAGGTTGCCTGGGCAGTGGGCTTCCTTATGGGCGGGGATGGTGTTGACGTAGGCGGTATTGGCGGAGAACGGAATGTCGGCGCCGCGGCGGCGGGCCAGGTCGACCAGTCGCTCCATCAGGTAATGGGCACGTTCAGGGCCTTCGTTTTCCAGGACGGCTTCCAACGCCTCCAGCCATTCTTTGGTTTCCTGTGCATCAGGATCGTTGGCCGTTTGTGCCGTGACCTGGTCAAGTTGAGCTGACATGTAACTAGTCTCCTATCAATTGAAGGCGCCCCACCCTGTGTGCTCCGGACGGTGCAGGTGATTATTTATTAAGACTTTGGCTAAGTGTGAAGGATTCTATCAGCGAATTCGGCATTTTTCAAATTGCGGAAGTTGATTTTGCAATGTGAAATGAAGCACCAGCCGTGCGGGCGGCTTCAATCATCGCGATTCGGTCAGGCGGGCGGCGCACGATGCACCCGCGCCCCATCACTTGCGGCAGAGCCCCAGGCGCGGATCAAAGGGATCGAGCCACAGCTCCCTGCGGGAAAGCATGGCGGGATCGATGTCCTTGTTCGGCAGGTCGACGCGGCGCCGTTTGCACAGTTGGGCGCGCTGCAGGTAGCTGCGGTGATGTTCGAGCACGAGGCGCTCCAGTGTGCCGTCCTTCAGCAGCGATTCCATGCCGGCGCGGATGCGTTTATATAGCCGGGGGGTCTTGGGCGAGACGAAGAACATCGAGGGAATATTGTCGTGCAGGACGATGCTGTCTTCGATTGCCAGTTGCGGGAAGGCTTGCTTGCGCAGGTCGTACTCCTGGAAGATCTCGTTCACGCCGCGCGGAAGGTAGTCGAAGCGGCCGGCGACCAGCATGTCGAACAAGCCGATGTAGTTACTGCCGGTGACATAGCGGAAGCCGTTATCCTGCAGCGACGCGCGTGTGACCCACACCGATCCGACACCGGCAGTCATTTCCTTGAGCCCGCCCGGCAGCACCAGTTTGCGAATGCGTTCCTGGTTCTTGCTGTCGATCAGGGCAATACGCCAGCTTTGCAAGCCCATATCTGTGGGCACTGGCACTGCGCGCAGGGTCTTGAGCCATTTCGCATCGGCTGGGTAGGCGGTCACGTTAATCAGCTTTCCGTCCTTGAGCGCTTCAAGCAGGCGCGGACGCTCCATGTGGGCGTCCGCATATTCGATGGTGTACGGCCCGAATTCGGGCACCGTGCGCTCCATCACCTGTTGCAGCAAGACCTTTGAATATTCGCGCCGAAGGTCGGCGGACGAGGCAGCACGGTCGAAGATCACGGCATCCACCGCTCGGGCGTCGAACGCCGCGCATGCCAGTAACAGCGCGGCCAGGCGAGCGATTGTCTCCTTTATCTTCATTCGCCTATGATATCGTGATATGACCAACAATTACATTCATCCAACGCCGGGACTTCCCGGCCGCCTGCTCGCCCGCCTCGCAAATTCCCGACGCATCGCCAGCGCCCGCCGCGCGGTGTTTTCGCGCCTGCCGTTCCTGACCCTTGAAAGCGATGTGCGCGACGTCGTTTACCTGACCTGGATGATGGATGCCGCGACTGCGCAGGCCATGGTGCCGGCAGGCGTGCGCTTGTGGCAGCGCAATGGCCTCACGCCGTTCAGCGTCCTTACCTATCGCCATGGCCATTTCGGTCCGGCGCTGGCGGGAGCAACACGCCGCCTGATGCCATCGCCCCTGCAAAGCAACTGGCGCTTCTATCTGGAGGAACCGGGCAAGGTGTATTTCGTGCGGAATATCATGGATAGCACGCTTCATGCTCTCGGCACGCGCATATTCAGCGATATTCTGCCGACGCATTTGCCTGCACGGTTTGTCCATGCGCGCGATGGCGATGAATACTCCACCAGCATCGAGCCCGGAGCCGGCAGCGCGCCGCTGCTGAAGGCCCGGACCCGAGTAAGAGCGCAGCGCGCCCTGCCGCCGGGCCTGGCCGGCGCTTTCGCAAACTGGGACGAGGCAGTCGGCTTCCTCGCATGCCAGCACATGGCAATGATCGAGGTTCCGGGCACTGGCCGCATGGCGGAATCGGAAATCAGCCTGCCAATTCCGCTCGATGAAGTGCTGCCGCTGGAGGCGGAATCGGTGAACTGCCCGATGGCTGGCGCCGACGCGGGCAGCCCATTCTGCTTCGCCGTGCCGCGCGTGAAGTTCAGGGTTCTTTCGGAGTCTCTAGCAGCGTCTTGAGCGC
Organism: Pseudoduganella sp. R-32; assembly: GCF_049913245.1. NCBI lineage: Bacteria > Pseudomonadati > Pseudomonadota > Betaproteobacteria > Burkholderiales > Oxalobacteraceae > Pseudoduganella > Pseudoduganella sp. R-32. The sequence goes on from NZ_CP183987.1 coordinate 5,697,550, forward strand.
ACCGCGCGGGTTGGCCATGAAGTCGTGCATCACTTCGTAGTGTTCGGTGTCTTCATAAGCACGCTGGCGTATTCCATCCGGCGTGCAGACGAAGATGCTGGCTTCCGGATAGGCCATCAGGATCGGCGAATGGGTCGCGATCACGAATTGTGAGCCGCCCTGCACCAGTTGGTGGATGCGCTTCAATGCCCGCAACTGGCGTTGCGGCGACAGCGCGGCTTCCGGTTCGTCCAGGATGTACAGGCCTTTGCCGCCGAAACGCTTCTCCAGCAGCGCCAGGAACGATTCCCCATGCGACTGCTCATGCAGGGAAACACCGCCATAGGAATCGATGACTGGCGGCGCAGGAGCCGGGATCCGGTCCATATTCTCAATTTCGGTCGCGACATTGAAGAAGCTCTCCGCACGGAGGAAATAGCCATCCCGTGGCTTGCGCACGCCACGTGCAACGCGCAGGTACTCATGCAGGCACGAATGTGAGACACGGGTGCCGAAGTTGAAATTCTTGCTGCCGCCTTCTGCGTTGAAGCCCAGTGCCACGGCCAGCCCCTCCAGCAAAGTCGATTTTCCCGAGCCGTTTTCGCCGACGATAAACGTCACTGCCGGGTCGAATTCGAGGCGGCCGAGGTGGCGCACGGCGGGCAGGCAGAAGGGGTAAGCCGAGAAATCGGGCGTCTTGTCCGGGCGCAGCTGGGCATCAATCAGGAACTGGTAAGAGATCATTTATTGGCAAGCTTACAATCATGTGCAGTGCAGGACAAGGCCGCCACCATTTATAATGGCGACTTTCCATTCCACCAATCCAAGCAATCATGTCTGCACAACTGATCGACGGAGTAGCACTCTCCCAAAAACTGCGCGCTGAAATCGCTTCCCGCGCCGCCGCACTGACCGCCAAGGGCAAACAGCCCGGCCTGGCCGTGATCCTGGTCGGCGACGACCAGGCCAGCCATGTCTACGTGCGCAACAAGGTCAAGGCATGCGAAGACGCCGGCATCCGCTCCGTGAAAGAGCAATACGCTGCAGACATGACCGAGCAAGCCCTGCTCGAACGCATCGCCACCCTGAATGCCGACCCAAGCATCCACGGCATCCTGGTGCAGATGCCGCTGCCCAAGCATATCGACCCGCACAAGGTGATCGAGGCCATCGCTACGACCAAGGACGTGGACGGCTATTCCGTGCTGAGCGCCGGCGAACTGATGACCGGCCTGGAAGGCTTCCTGCCATGCACGCCTTACGGCTGCATGAAGCTGATCGAATCGACCGGCGTTACGCTGAAGGGCAAGCATGCTGTCGTGATTGGCCGTTCCAACACCGTTGGCAAGCCAATGGGCCTGCTGCTCTTGCAAGCTAACGCCACCGTCACCATCTGCCATAGCGGAACGGCGGACCTGGGCTATCACACCCGCCAGGCCGATATCGTGGTGGCTGCAACTGGCCGCCGCAACACCCTGACTGCTGATATGGTGAAGCCGGGCGCCATCGTTATCGACGTCGGCATCAACCGCGATGAGAACGGCAAACTGTGCGGCGACGTGGACTTTGCGGGCATCAAGGAAGTGGCTTCGCATATCACGCCGGTGCCGGGTGGCGTGGGGCCGATGACCATTACCATGCTGCTGATGAATACGATTGAGTCGGCGGAGCGCGTTTAAACCGGTAAACCGGTGCCAGACCCACGGGGTCTGGCACCTTCGGCACGCGGCCGCCGCGTTACCAGTGCCTGACCCTGCGGGTCTGGCACTGCTTTTACGGTTATTGAGGAGTTAAGAATGACTGACAATCCCCTGCTGGACTTTAGCGGCTTGCCGCGTTTCGATGCGATCAAGCCCGAACACGTCACTCCCGCAATCGAGCACCTGCTTGAAAAGAACCGCGCCGCCGTGGCGCAACTGGAAGCGCCCAGCGACCAGGTAACCTGGGATAATTTCGTCACCCCGCTGGAGAATTCCACCGAGCTGCTGGGCCGCGCCTGGGGCATCGTCAGTCACCTGAACAACGTGGTGGATACGCCCGAGCTGCGCGCCACCTACAACGAAAACCTGCCGAAAGTGACCGAGTTCTGGACCGCCCTGGCCCAGAACGAGGCGCTGTTCGCCAAATACAAGGCCTTGCGCGCCAGCGCGGAATTCGCCACCCTGTCACCGGCACGCCAGCGCATCGTCGACAACGCGATCCGCGACTTCCGCATGGGCGGCGCCGAACTGCCGGCCGACAAGAAGGAACGCTTCGCTGCGATCCAGGAAGAACACGCCGCCACCAGCACCCGCTTCAGCGAGAACGTGCTGGACGCCACCAATGACTGGAAACTGCTGGTGGAGGACGAAGCCGAACTGCGCGGCCTGCCCGACGATTCCAAGGCTGCCGCCAAGGCGCTGGCCGAAAAGGACGGCAAACAAGGCTGGCTGTTCACCCTGCACTTCCCTTCCTATTACCCGATCCTGCAGTTCTGCGACAACCGCGCGCTGCGCGAAAAGGTCTACCGTGCCAACGCCACCAAGGCTTCCGAGCTGGGCGACGCGTTCAGCAAGCGCGAAGACTGGGACAACACCGCCAATATCGCCACGCTGCTGAAACTGCGTGCCGAAGAGGCCGGTCTGCTCGGCTACAAGAACTTCGCCGAAGTCTCGCTGGTGCCGAAAATGGCCAAGTCGCCGGAACAGGTCATCGAATTTCTGGAAGACCTGGCCAAACGCGCTCGCCCCTTCGCCGAGAAAGACCTGGCCGAACTGCAGGCCTACGCCAGCAAGGAGCTGGGCATCGACAACCTGCAGTCGTGGGACCTGCCCTACGCTTCCGAAAAGCTGCAGCAGCACCTGTACTCCTTCTCGGCGCAGGAAGTGAAGCAGTACTTCCCCGAACACAAAGTGGTCGACGGCCTGTTCAAGCTGGTGCAAACCCTGTTCGGCGTCAGCATCCGCCCGGACAGCGCGCCGGTCTGGCACAAGGACGTGCGCTTCTACAGCATCGAACGCGATGGCGTGCTGGTAGGCCAGTTCTACCTGGACCTGTACGCCCGCGAAGGCAAGAGCGGCGGCGCCTGGATGGACGACGCGCGCGGCCGCCGCATCAAGAACGGCGAGCTGCAAACGCCGGTCGCCTACCTGACCTGCAATTTCACCGAACCGCTGGTGGTGGACGGCGTGCCGCAGCCATCGCTGTTCACCCACGATGAAGTGATCACGCTGTTCCACGAATTCGGCCATGGCCTGCACCACATGCTGACCCAGGTTGAAGAGCTGGCGGTGTCCGGCATTTCCGGCGTCGAATGGGATGCTGTCGAGCTGCCGTCGCAGTTCATGGAAAACTTCTGCTGGGAATGGGATGTGCTGAGCCATATGAGCGCCCACGTGAAGAGCGGCCTGCCGCTGCCGCGCGCCCTGTACGACCGCATGCTGGCGGCCAAGAACTTCCAGTCCGGCCTGCAGACCCTGCGCCAGGTGGAATTCGCCCTGCTCGACATGCTGCTGCACTACGATTTCCAGCCATCCGGCGCCAAATCGGTGCAGGACGTGATCGACGAAGTGCGCCGCAAGTTTGCCGTTATCATCCCGCCAAGTTTCAACCGATTCCAACATTCCTTCGGCCATATCTTTGCCGGAGGCTATGCGGCGGGATACTATAGCTATAAGTGGGCGGAAGTATTGTCTGCCGACGCCTACGCAGCCTTCGAGGAAGCGGCGGCGCTGGACGGCGGCAAACTGTCCACAGAAACTGGTAAACGCTTCCAGCAGGAGATCCTGGCCGTCGGCGGTTCGCGCCCGGCGCTGGAGTCGTTTACCGCATTCCGCGGCCGTGAGCCGAGCATCGACGCCCTGCTGCGCCACAGCGGCATGGCGGCTTAATGGAGATAGAAAGTCAATGAAACGCGCTGCCCTGCTTTTGCTGCTGCTGACTGCCAGCGCGGCGCACGCCCAGATGTACAAGTGGAAGGACGAGAAAGGCGTCACCCACTTTACGGAGACGCCGCCGCCAGCCACCGCCAAGAAGGCGGAAGTAAAGAACTACAACACCGCCGGCGCCGGCGGCGCCGAGTTGCCCGCCGAACTGGCGGAGGCCGTGCGTGCCCGTCCGGTAGTGCTGTACACCACCCCCAACTGCGGCGCCGGCTGCAATATGGCCCGCACCCTGCTGGCCAACCGCGGCATTCCGTACCGCGAAAAGACGGTCTCCACCAACGACGACTTCGATGCCATGAAAAAGGCCGGCAGCGAAGGCCAGGTGCCGTTCCTGCTGGTCGGGCGCACGCGCCAGATCGGCTTCGAGCAAGGTGCCTGGGATAGCGCGCTGACCCAGGCCGGCTACCCGACCGAGAAGATGCTGCCGCCGGGTTATTCGAACCCGCCGCCTGCGCCCGCCGCGCCGCCGCGCGCTCCGAGCGCCGAGGAAGTCGCCGCCAGCAAGGCGGAGGCCGACCGCGCAGCAGCCGCCGCGGAGAAGGCTCGCCGCGAACGCGAAACGCCTAAAAACGCGCCGCCGAACTTCCGCTTCTGAGACGCATCAAGAACCAATGACGCAGATCGATTTCCACAGCGGCGTGCCGGACAAGGTTGCCTATGCCTGCCGCCTGCTGCGCAAAGCCTACGCCAGCACGCCGCGCATCGTCGTGATGACCGAAGACGCAGCGCAACTGGCGCAGCTGGACAAGGCCCTGTGGACCTTCTCCGCCATCGACTTCCTGCCGCACGCCCACGCCAACGATCCGCTGGCGCCCGATTCCGCCATTGTGCTGGCCGACAGCGACACGACAGAACTGCCGGAAGCCGGCCTGCTGGTCAACCTGGCGCGCCGCGCTCCGGCGCAGTTCGAGGCGTTTCCGCGTTTGATCGAAGTCATCTCCTCCGACGAGGAAGATGCAGCGGCGGGCCGCCTGCGCTATGCTGCCTACAAACGCCAGGATTTCCCGCTCAAACACCTCACTGTAGGCAAGTAGTTAATGAACCAGCCTTTTGACGCCAGCATCCCGGTCCTGACCGAAATCATGAACGACGAGCCGCCGCCGGCGTCCGCCGTTGCTGCGGCGCCGGCCGACGATTCGCAACCCGAGTTGGACGATGCCGTGGACTGGGAAGCGCTGCAGCGCCGCGTCTCCGAGCAGGTGCTGCAGCAGTTGTCGAACCGCGTCGATTTCGTGCTGGAGCAACGCATCAAGGACAGCATGGCCGAAGTCCTGGAACATGCCTTGCATGCCCTGACGGCGGAAATCCGCGACGGCCTGCACGACACCATCGGCAAGATCGTCACCCGCGCCGTGCAGCAGGAAATCACGCACCTGCAGGCTAGTTCCACCCGCCAGAAATAATTCCCTCTTTGCCATTCGGGGATTTTGTTGTATTTTCTCTGGCAAATCCGACTTTTTGACTGGAGCCCCCGATGCAGTTCAAGAACAAGTTCATCCCTGTCGCCCTTGCCCTGGCGTTTGCCGGCAGCGCCTACGCACAGGACACTATCAAGATTGGCCACGTCGCCCCGGTATCGGGCCCTAACTCGCACCTGGGCAAGGACATGGAAAACGGCGCCCGCATGGCCGTTGAAGACTTGACCGCCAAGGGCGTCAAGATCGGCGGCAAGCCAGTCAAGTTCGTGGTGCAGTTCGAAGACGATGCGGGCGACCCGAAACAGGGCACCACCGCCGCGCAAAAGCTGGTGGACGCCAAGGTCCAGGGCGTGATCGGCCACCTGAACTCCGGCACCACCATCCCGGCCTCCAAGATCTACTACGACGCCGGCATCCCGCAGATTTCGCCGGCCGCCACCTCGCCGGTGTACACCAAGCAGAAGTTCAACACCGCCTTCCGCGTAGTTGCCAACGACAACAAGCTGGGCGGCACCCTCGGTGCCTATGCAGTGAAGAACCTGGGCGCCAAGAAGATCGCCGTGATCGACGACCGCACCGCTTACGGCCAGGGCGTGGCCGACGAATTCGTCAAAGGCGCCAAGAAAGCCCTGCCGGGCGTGCAAGTGGTCGGCAAGGAATTCACCAACGCCAATGCCACCGACTTCAACGCCATCCTGACCAACATCAAGTCCAAGAATCCGGACCTGGTGTTCTTCGGCGGCATGGACTCGGTCGGCGGCCCGCTGCTGCGCCAGATGAAGGCGCTGGGCATCAACGCCAAATTCATGGGCGGCGACGGCGTCTGCACCGATGCGCTGTACCGCCTGTCCGCCGGCGCTGCCGCCGACGGCGTCGTCACCTGCGCCGAAGCCGGCGGCGTGACTGCCGACATGCAGAAGAACATGGACGACTTCCGTGCCCGCTACAAGAAGAAGTACGGCCAGGAAGTGCAACTGTACGCGCCGTATGTCTACGACGCCATCATGACCATGGCCGACGCCATGGAAAAAGCCAATTCGTCCGAGCCGGCCAAATACCTGCCGGCGCTGGCCAAGATCAAGCACCAGGGCGTGACCGGCCTGATCGAGTTCGACCCGTTCGGCGACATCAAGGATGGTGCGTTGACCCTGTTCACTTACAAGGGCGGCATCAAGACCAAGATGGAAGTGGTCAAGTAACCAACGCAGTACGCGAGAATTATCGGGGGGGAGCCCGTGGGCCGCCAGCCAGCATGGCGGCCCGTTTTCGTTTCAGGAGAAAGTGCAATGCAAACCAAAACCATCATCGCAGCCATCGCCTTGGCCTTTGCTGGCGCCGCGAGCGCCCAGGAAGTGGTCAAGATCGGCTACGTCGGGCCGCTGTCCGGCCAGTCCGCCCACCTGGGCAAGGACAACCAGAGCGGCGTGCGCATGGCGGTGGAAGACTTGAACGCCAAGGGATTCAAGGTCAACGGCAAGGCGGTCAAGTTCGAGATGGTGTCGGAAGACGATGCCGGCGACCCCAAACAGGGGACTTCGGCAGCGCAGAAGCTGGTCGACGCCAAAGTACAGGGCGTGATCGGGCACCAGAATTCAGGCACCACCATTCCGGCATCCAAGATCTACTACGACGCCGGCATCCCGCAGATTTCGGCTTCGTCCACCAGCCCGGTGTACACCAACCAGGGCTTCAACACCACCTTCCGCGTGGTGGCGAACGACTTCAAGCTGGGCAGCTCGCTGGGCAAGTACGCCACGCAGAAACTGGGCGCCAAGCGCATCGCCGTGATCGACGATCGCACCGCCTACGGCCAGGGCGTGGCAGCCGAATTCCTGAAGGAAGCCAAGAAAGGCGCCGGCGTGCAGATCGTGGACAAGCAGTTCACCACCGACAAGTCGACCGATTTCAACGCCATCCTGACCTCGATCCGGTCCAGGAACCCGGACCTGGTGTTCTTCGGCGGCATGGACTCGGTGGGCGGCCCGCTGCTGCGCCAAATGAAGGCGCTCGGCATCAAGGCCAAGCTGATGGGCGGCGACGGCATCTGCACCGAAGCGCTGCCGAAACTGTCGGGCGGCGCCGACGACGTGGTGGTGTGCGCGGAAGCCGGCGGCGTGACGCCGGAGCAGGAGAAAAAGCTGGACGAATTTGCCAGCCGCTTCAAGAAACGCTACGGCTACGACGTACAGATCTACGCCCCGTACGCCTACGATGCAACGATGGCAATTGCCCACGCCATGGCCGATGCCAAGTCGACCGACCCGGCCAAGTACCTGCCCTTCCTGAAGAAGGTCAAGCATGACGGCATCAGCGGCACCATCGCCTTCGACGCCAAGGGGGATATCAAGGATGGCGCGCTGACGCTGTTCGGCTACAAGGCCGACAAGAAAACGCGCATCGAAGTAATCAAATAAAAAAAGGGGACGTACCCCTTTTTCTTTGAAAAATGGGGTACGTCCCCATTTTTTTACGTCATTTCTGGGACAGGACCCATTTCACCAGGGTCTTGGCTTCCGCCTCGCTTACCTGCGGGTTGGCTGGCATCGGGACTGCGCCCCAGACGCCGGAACCGCCCTTCATGACTTTCGCAACCAGCTTGGCTTCAGCATCTTTCTGGCCGGCGTACTTGGCTGCGACATCCTTGTAAGCCGGGCCAACCAGCTTGGTGGCCACTGCGTGGCAAGCCATGCAGTTCTTGGCCTTGGCCAGGTCAGCGTTTGCAAAAGCAGCCTGCGACGAGAAAGCCGCGGTAACCAGGAAACCAACCAACAGTGAACGTTTCATTTTCATCTCCAGGAAAAAAACTGACACAATTCTACTCCACAACGCGCACTGCGTATTATGGGTTGACCGTTAGCCGGATATTGCTATGATGGAATACTAAGGAGTTTTCCATGCCCATTATCTTATTGATTATCGCCCTCGTGGCACTGAAGTACTTTGAAGTCTGGAAGTTCGCCGACCTGTCGTGGTGGTGGATCGGCGGCATCATGGCCATTGCCTTTGTCTTTTTCGAAGTGATCGAGCCGATGCTGGGCCTCGACAAGCGCAAGGCCCACAACGTCGACGAGCAGCGCCGCAAGGATCGCGTCAAGAAGGCGTTCGACGACCTGAAGAAGCGTAAGTAAGGGTTTCGCCATCCGCGGGCACGACGACGCGGCTGGCCAGGCCTGCACGCAGCGCCTGTTCCTGTAGCGCTGCCCGCTGAACCGGGCAGTGGCTCAAGGCTTCAAGATGGTTCGCCACCACGATGCCCTTCGTGACACGGGCGAACTGCAGCACCTCTTCGATTCCCATGATGATTTCGTGGCCCAGGTCGAACCTGGCGCCGCCTGCCGGTACGACGCTGACGTCGGGCTGGTGCAGCGCCAGGAAATCCAGCACTTCCTGCGTCAGGATGGTGTCGCCCGACAGGTACAGGCTCGGCTCACCGGGCATCTCGATGAAGTAGCCCACGCCGTGTTCCATCATCAGGCTGACCAGGCCTTTGCCGTGGCGGCAGTTCACGGTCCTGATACGCCCTTCAAGGAAGGGCTGGGGTTCGTGATGGCCCGGCGCCAGCGGCTGCACGTTCAGGCCGCGCTGGAGCAGGTGTCCCTCATCATGCGGCGTGCAGATGACGGGGATCTGCTTGCCGCGTAGCCAGGCTTTGGCGGCGCGGTCCAGGTGGTCGAAGTGGCCTTTCTGGCAGTGCGTGATCAGGCAGTGCGTGACCGTTTCCAGCATGCCTTCCGTCAGCGGCGGCAGCTCGACGACCGGATTGCGCAGCCTTTCCCCCAGCAGCTTGAGCGGCGGCAGCGCGCCCTTTGGCGCCAGCATGGGGTCCACGAGTATTTTGTATGGGCCAAACTCGATAATGGCCGTCGCGTTGCGAAGTTGAGTGATCTTCATGCCGAAATTGTGCGCCCGGGCGGCTCGCCCTACAATGGCAGGATCCGACACAATCCATCCATTTCCCGCCATGCGCATCGGCCTCCTGCTCTACCCGAATTGCCTGCCTGCCGGCTTGTTTGCCGCGATGGACTTGCTGCACGCCGCCAACCTGCGGGCCGGCAAGCCGCTGTTTGAACCGGTCTTTGTCGCCGCCCGCGCCGGCAAGGTCGAATGCGCACACGCCCAGCACCTGCACGCCGCGATAGCGCTGGAAGAAGCGGCAGTCGATGCTTTGCTGGTGCCAGGCTTCTGGGGCCAGTCCCTGGGCCAGGCCGCGCGCACCCTGGACGCCAGCGCAGGCCTCGTCGCCGCGCTTGCCGCGCTGCCGCGTCGCGTGCAGCTCTGGGCCTACTGCACCGGCGTATGCCTCGCCGCCGCAACGGGCCGGCTGGACAGGCAAACGGCAACCCTCACCTGGTGGCTCGCCGATTACGCCACAACAAGCTTCCCCAAGGTGCGCTGGCAATTCGAGCGCACGCTGGCAGTTAACGAGCGTACCGCCACCGCATCGGGCGTCAACGGCCATCTGCCCATCATTCAGTCACTGATTGAGGCCAAGCTAGGCAAGGAAGCCTATCGTGAACTGGCAAGGTTGATGGTGTTGCCGCGGCCGGAGGAAAGGACCCACCACACCTTTCACATGCTCGACCTGATCGAACAGCAGGACGCCATGCTGCGCACGCTGCACCTGGCCGTCGAGCGACTGCCGGCCAGCGAAGCCACCGTGGCGCGTGTAGCGGCCGAGATGCATACGACGGAAAGAACGCTCGCCCGCAAAGTGCTGGCAGCGAGCGACATGCCGGCTGCTGCCTACATCCGCCGCATCAAGTTGCGGCAAGTAAGCGAGCGCCTGATTTACACCAAGGCATCCGCCAGCACGATCAGCATCGAGCTAGGCTTCAGCAGCGACTCAGGCATGCGGCGCATGTTCAAAGACCTCACCGCCCTCACCCCGACCCAGTACCGAACTAGCTTCAGCAGACTTTTTATTTGCGAGCGAGCTGGCTGAGATCGCGCACGGCGCCGCGGTCGGCGGAGGTGGTCAGCGCGGCGTAGGCTTGCAGGGCTTGCGAGACGTAGCGCTCGCGATCCACCGGTTTCCAGGCGTCGGCGCCGCGGGCTTCCATTGCGGCGCGGCGCTGTGCCAGCGTCTCCGGCGTCACGCGCAGGTTGATGGTGCGCGCCGGGATGTCGATGTCGATCATGTCGCCCTCTTCCACCAGGCCGATCGCGCCGCCTTCGGCCGCTTCCGGCGAGGCATGGCCGATCACCAGACCGGACGAGCCGCCGGAGAAGCGGCCGTCGGTGAACAGCGCGCATGCCTTGCCCAGGCCTTTCGACTTGATGTACGAGGTCGGGTACAGCATTTCCTGCATGCCCGGGCCGCCTTTGGGGCCTTCGTAGCGGATGATGACCACGTCGCCTTCATGCACGGTGTCGCCCAGGATGCCTTCCACCGCAGCGTCCTGGCTTTCGAACACGCGTGCCTTGCCGCTGAATTTCAGGATCGATTCATCCACGCCGGCGGTCTTCACGATGCAGCCCTTTTCGGCGATGTTTCCGTACAGGACCGCCAGGCCGCCGTCCTTCGAGTAAGCGTGCTCCAGGTCGCGGATGCAGCCGCTGCTGCGGTCCAGGTCCGAGGAGGCATAGCGTTCGGATTGCGAGAACGCCACCTGGGTCGGGACCCCGCCCGGTGCGGCGCGGAACAGCTGGTGCACGGCCGCGTCGTCGCTGCGCTTGATGTCATATTTTTCGATGGCGTCGCCCATGGTCGGGCTGTGCACGGTGTGCTGGGTGGTGTCCAGCAGGCCGGCGCGCGCAAGTTCGCCGAGGATGGAGATGATGCCGCCGGCGCGATGCACGTCTTCGATGTGGAACTTGTCGGTCATCGGCGCAACCTTGCACAGGCATGGCACCTTGCGCGAGATGCGGTCGATGTCGGCCATGGTGAACGGCACGCCCGCTTCGTGCGCGGCTGCCAGCAGGTGCAGCACGGTGTTGGTGGAACCGCCCATGGAGACGTCCAGCGCCATCGCGTTCTCGAACGCCTCCTTGGTGGCGATGGAGCGCGGCAGCACGCTGTAGTCATCCTGTTCGTAGTGGCGCTTGGTGATTTCCACGATCAGGCGGCCGGCGCGCAGGAACAGTTCCCTGCGGTCGCTGTGGGTAGCGACGATGGTGCCGTTGCCGGGCAGGGACAGGCCCAGCGCCTCGGTCAGGCAGTTCATCGAGTTGGCGGTGAACATGCCGGAGCAGGAACCGCAGGTCGGGCAGGCCGAGCGCTCGATTTCCGCTACGTCGGCATCGGACACGCTGCGGTCGCCGGCCTTGATCATGGCGTCGACCAGGTCCAGCTTGATGATCTTTTCGCCGCCGTTGACGGCCTTGATCACCTTGCCCGCCTCCATCGGGCCGCCGGAGACGAAGACTGCAGGGATGTTCAGGCGCATGGCGGCCATCAGCATGCCCGGGGTGATCTTGTCGCAGTTCGAGATGCACACCATGGCGTCGGCGCAGTGGGCGTTGACCATGTATTCGACGGAGTCGGCGATCAGGTCGCGCGAGGGCAGCGAGTACAGCATGCCGCCGTGGCCCATGGCGATGCCGTCGTCAACGGCGATGGTGTTGAATTCCTTGGCCACGCCGCCCGCTGCTTCGATCTCGCGTGCAACCAGCTGGCCCAGGTCCTTCAGGTGGACGTGGCCAGGCACGAATTGGGTGAAGGAATTGACCACGGCGATGATCGGTTTGTTGAAATCGCCATCTTTCATGCCGGTGGCACGCCACAGGGCGCGCGCGCCTGCCATATTGCGGCCTTGGGTGGTGGTATAGGAACGGTATTGCGGCATGATGGGGTCTCCTCAGTAAGAGTCTAAGGTTGCCTTGCCCCTGGCAAGTTGTCAAATATATGATAGTAGCTGCTGTGATATGCTTTGCGAATGAACATCGAACTTCGCCAGCTGCGCTATTTCGCCACGGTCGCCGAGGAGCTGCATTTCGGCCGTGCCGCGCGCCGGCTCCACATGACGCAACCGCCGCTGTCGCAGACCATCATGGCGCTGGAGGAGATGCTGGGCGCACCGCTGTTCGAGCGCAACCGGCGCGGCGTGGCGCTGACCGCGGCCGGCGAAGCCCTGCTGCCTGAGGCGCGCCGCCTGCTCGAACAATCTGCCGCCCTGCCGGCGCTGGTGCAGCGCGCGGCCAGCGGCGCCAGCGGGCGCCTGTCGCTGGCTTTCGTGTCGTCCGCCGACTACAGCGTGCTGCCGCCGACATTGCAGGCCTACCGCGCCGAATTCCCGCAGGTAGAGATCACCCTGAAGGAAGCCACCTCCGACCTGCAACTGGACGACCTGCTGGAAGGCCGTGTGGACGCCGGCCTGCTGATCCCGCCCCTGCCCGACCGCGCGCGCCAGGAACTCGACTACCTGCCCGTCCTGAGCGAACCGCTGGTGCTGGCCGCACCTGCGGGACTGCCCGCACTGGCGCGGGCGCGTAGCGCCGACTTGCGCAAGCTGGCAGGCCTGCCCCTGATCATTTTCCCGCGCCATATCTCGCCCGGCCTGTACGATGCCATCCTGTCCGTGTTCCGCGACGCAGGCATCACCGCCGAGGTGGGGCAGGAAGCGATCCAGATGCAGACCATCGTCAGCCTCGTATCGGCTGGCATGGGTATCGCACTTGTGCCACAATCCGTGTCGAATTTGCGCCGGCCGGGCGTGGAATACCTGCCCCTGGTCCAGAGCACGCCGCTGGTGGAAACCGGCCTGGCCTGGCGGCGCGACAATGCCTCGCCCGTGCTGCGCGGCTTTTTGGAATTGATGAGAAAGAGAATCTGAATGCCCTTAATGCATCCAATGCCCGATCCGGTCGCCGTCCACCTGGGTCCTGTGGCGATCCACTGGTATGGCCTGATGTACGTGCTGGCCTTTGCCATGTTTATCGCCTTGGGCCGCGTGCGCATCAAGCAGCCGCACATTGCCGCGCAAGGCTGGACCAAGGAAGACCTGGACGACATGCTGTTCTACGGAATGCTGGGCGTCATTGTTGGCGGCCGCCTGGGCGAAGTGTTCTTCTACCAGCCGGAAATGCTGCTGACGCCGCTGCGCATCTTCAAAGTGTGGGAAGGCGGCATGAGCTTCCACGGCGGCTTCCTCGGCGTATTGATCGGCATGGCGCTGTGGGGGCGCAAACGCAAGCGCAACCTGCTGGACGTGTATGACTTCATCGCGCCGCTGGTGCCGCTCGGTTATGCCGCCGGCCGCATGGGCAATTTCATCAACGCCGAGCTGCCGGGGCGCATTGTCAGCGATCCGAACCTGCCATGGGCGATGATCTACCCGAACGTAGGCCCGATGCCGCGCCACCCCTCGGCCATCTACCAGATGCTGGTCGACGGCATCCTGGTGTTCTGCATCCTGTGGCCGTTCGCGCGCAAGGCCCGCCCTCGCCTGGCAGTCGGTGCGCTGTACGTGCTGCTGTATGGCTGCGCGCGTTTCTTCACCGAGTGGTTCCGCACGCCGGACTGGGAAATCACCGTGGCCGGCCTGCCGATCACTTCCGGCCAGATGCTGTCGCTGCCGATGATCATCGGCGCCATCATCATGCTGGTATGGGCCTACCGCTCAAACCAGCCCGATCGCGCCGGCCAGCGCGCCTAAGGCAATCAGCCACAAGGGATTCAGCTTGGTCGCATAGGCCGCCGCCGCGGCGGCCAGCGCCAGCACGATGCCGCGCCATCCGGCGCCGGCCACGCTCAGGAAAGTCCAGGCGGCGCCGGCCAGCATGCCGGCCGCCAGCGGCGCCAGCGCATCGCGCAGCGCGCCGGCCCAGCGCCCCTCCCCGCCGCCGTGGCGGTTGATCACCGTCCCCAGCGCCAGCACCAGGCAAGACGATGGCACGATTGCCGCCAGGGTAACCACGACGGCGCCCAGCCAGCCCTTGATCATCCAGCCGATCAACGTGACGAACAGCAGGTTCGGGCCGGGCGCTGCTTGCGCCAGGGCGTACATTGCGGCGAACTGTTCATCGGTCAGCCAATGGTTCTGCACGGAGACGTAATGGTGCACGTCCGGCGCGACCAGCACCACGCCGCCGCCGATTGCCGTCAGCGACAGCACGGCAAGGTGCCATGCCAGCCCGCCCAGTTTGACGTCATCGCTCATGGTTTCCTCCAGACGAAGGCAAACAGCAGGAAGCCGATCGGCACCAGCGTGGCAACCACCGTGATGAGTCCGACCTTGGCTACCCCCAGGCCGATGAAAGCCGCCACCAGCAGCGCGACCTGTACCGCACGGCGGGCCGGCAGCGCAGAGCCGCGCAACATGCCGACCGCCAGCTTGAGCGCAGTCGCGAGGATCAGCCCGGACGCCGCTGCCGCCATGCCGCGCATGGCGTTGATGAACAGCGGATGGTGCGCCAGCTCCTGGTAGGCCGCGCCTAGCGCGATCACGATGAAGAATGGGCCAAGCAGGAGACCGGCCAGCGCGGAAAAGCCGCCTGCCACGCCGGCGTAGCGCTGGCCGACCATGACGGACAGGTTGCAGATCGTGGGCCCGGGCAGCAGCTGCGCGATGCTGAGGAGCTGGCCAAATTCAGCGGCGGTCAGCCACTGCGTGCGTTCAACCAGGTGGCGGTAGGCAAAGGGCAGCACGCCGCCAAAGCCCTGCATCGCCATGTGTGAGAAGACCTTGAACAGCGCCCAGCATCCGATCCGTGCATCCTGCATCGCAACCTCCAATCAGCCGGCACGTCCGGCTGCCGCCGGGGCGCCGCCACGCATGCGCTACGCGAACGCGTGATAGGACATATATCCCGCCAGTGCAAACAGCACCACGGCAAACACCCGCTTGAGCGCCGCCACATCCATCTTGTGCGCCATGCGCGCGCCGAGCGGCGCCATGGTCACGCTGGCAGCCACGATCACGGCCAGCGCCGGCAAATAGACAAAGCCCAGCGAATACTGCGGCAGGCCCGGCTCGGACCAGCCAAAGTAAATATTCGACAAGGTGCCCGACAGCGCGATCGGGAAGCCCAGCGCCGCGCTGGTCGCCACCGCCTGGTGAATACGCACGTTACACCAGGCCATGAACGGCACCGAGATGAAACCTCCGCCCGCACCGACCAGCCCCGCTAGCGTGCCGATCACTCCACCGGCAGCGAACATGCCCGCTGTGCCAGGCAAATCGCGCCCGGCGGAAGGCTTCCGGTTGCGCAGCATCTGCAGCGCTGAAAACGCGACGAATAGCGCAAACAGCAGCGACAACGCCGAAGTATTCATTTGCTTGCCGATCCAGGGCCCGATCCACGAACCGAGCACGATGCCCGGCGCCAGCAACGCCACGATGCGCCACTGCACGGCGCCATGCCGGTGGTGCGCGCGCACCGATGACAAGGAAGTAAACATGATCGTCGCCAGCGAAGTCGCAATCGCCATATGCACCACCAGCCCGGGCGCAAAGCCCTTGGCCGTGAAGATCATGGTGATGAAGGGCACCAGCACCATGCCGCCGCCAATCCCCAGCAAGCCCGCCGCGTATCCGCCGCCCGCCCCCATCAGGAGCAGGACGCCGACCAGACTCCAATCCATCAATCGCCCTTCAGCAGCGCCATCACATGCTTCCACTGGGCCGGCGTGACCGGCGTGATCGACAGGCGGCTGCCCTTTTTCAGCACCACCATGTCTTCGAGCTGCGGCAGCGTACGCATTTCCGCCAGGGACAGCAGGCGCGTCTTGCGCACGCCCTTCACGTCGACGGAAATCCAGCGCGGCTGCTCCTGCGTCGCCTTCGCATCGTAATAATGGCTCTCGGGATCGAACTGGGTCGCGTCGGGATAAGGCCCGCTGGCCACTTCCGCGATGCCGGCAATACCGGGCTCGGGACAGGAGGAATGGTAGAACAGGACACCGTCGCCAACTTTCATCGCATCGCGCATGAAATTGCGGGCCTGGTAATTGCGCACGCCGAACCACGGCACCGTCTTGCCCTTGGCAGACATCACATCATCGATGCTCACTTCGTCGGGCTCAGACTTCATCATCCAGTATTGCATGGCTCTCCTCTGGGCGTAAAAAAACGGTTGCGCACCCTTGGGTGCTGGCAACCGCTTTTATGGAATGAGGCCCCGCCTGTGCCGTTATGCCGGCATCCCGAACCTTACGGTTCAAGGTGGTTGCAGTTAGTTCAACTTCGGGTTCATCAGACTAGTGACGCTCACGCCCGTCGAACAAATTTCCGCAACCGATGCGTGTAAATGGTTCAAGGAATATATGGCAAATCTCGAACACCGCAGGGTGACACGAAGTTTACTCCTCAAACGTTTTGCGGGAAAGGCCTTTAAGACAATTTTTGGGAATTAGAAGAGATTCTCTTGCGGGGTCAGCGCGTTGTCGAGCACCTTGTGCATGGCGCCCAGCTTCTCCTGCACTTCCAGCATCGACGGGCCGCCGTTGGCAGTTTTCGATGCCAGGAATTCCGCCGCCATGCCCAGCGCCGCCATCACGGCGATGCGGTCATTGCCCTTGACTTTGCCGGCGTCGCGGATGGCACTCATCTTTTTGTCGAGCAGGTTGGCCGCTTCGCGCAGCGCGCGTTCTTCATCGGCCTTGCATGCCAGCTTGTAGGGCTGGCCCATGATGGTCACGTCGACATGGATCATTGCGCATCCTCAGGAGTGTCTGCTTCGGCAGCGGGGATTTTGTCCAGCAGCGCCATCACGCGGGCATGCGCTTCGCCCAGGCGGCGTTGGTATTCAAGATTATCGGCTACCAGGGCTGCATTTGCCTGGCGCAACTGAGCGTTCTCACGGCGCAAGGTGTGCGCGAGTTCCGCCAGGCGGTCGATTTTATCGGAAAGTTCTTGGAAGTCTGCGATCATCCCGAAACTATATGGCCGTACGGTTGCACGGTCAACTTGGTGTTAAACATTCTTACGATTGTAGCTCATTTGAAAGGATGGCCCGCAATCTTGCGCGCCGCCGCTGCGATGTCGATGCACACGTCCTTGAATGCGCCGCCGATGTCGGCCAGGTCATTGCCTAGCTCCCTGAACCAGATGCCAAGGCTCATGATCCGTCTCCCGTGATTGAACCCCGCCATTACACCAAACGAAAATGACAGCTGGCCCACGCTTTGATTACAAAGCTGTAATCGAGCGCCGTTCGCATTGACGGCGCTTTGGCATTTCCTGACAATGCTGGGCATGAAAGCCCTACTGGTAGAAGACGAACAGCGGATCGCGAGCTTTGTATGCAGCGGATTGCGCGAACAAGGCATCCTGGTGGACCATTGCGAAGATGGGAACCAGGGCTATGACTACGCGCTGTCACGCCAGTACGACATCATCCTGCTCGACATCATGGTGCCGGGCCGCGACGGCCTGGCGATCCTGAAAGCCCTGCGCCGCGACGGCCGCGATACGCCGGTGATCCTGCTCACCGCGCGCAATGAACTGGACGACCGGCTGGAAGGCCTGAACCTGGGCGCCGACGATTACCTGGCCAAGCCGTTCTATGTGGAAGAACTGATTGCCCGCATCCACGCCCTGCTGCGCCGCGTGAGCGGCGAGCGGCAGAACGTGCTGACCGCCGGCCCGCTCAAGCTGGACCGCCTGTCGCGCGTGGCGGAACTCGATGGCCGCGAAGTAGAACTGACCAGCCGCGAATTCAACCTGATGGAATACCTGATGCGCGCCCCGGGCCGGGTGTATACCCGCACCCAGATCCTCGAGCATGTTTGGGGCTACGATTTCGACCCGCAAACCAATATGGTCGACGTCTGCATCCAGCGCCTGCGCAAGAAGCTGGCCTTGCCCGAACACGTAGCCATCGAAGCAGTGCGCGGCGTCGGCTACCGCCTGCGCAAGCCCGACGGCGAAGCATGACGCCGTCGCACCGCCCCTTCATCCGTTCGTACCGGCTGCGGGTGGCGCTGACGACCGGCGGCCTGGTCACGGCGGTGGTGGCCGTGCTGTTTGTCGCCGCCGCCCTGACCTTGCTAAACCGGCGCGCAGCCATCATCGACCGCGTCATGCTGGCCCAACTGGCCGGGCCGGGCTTCGGCGCTTCGCCGGTCCCGCTCTGGAATGCCATCGACGCCCACCTGAACGCCAGCTTCAGCGGCTTTGCGCCGGAAGGAGACGACGAGAAATTCGCCATCCTGCGCGCGGCGGACGATGCGCGCGGCGTGATTTACCAAAGCCCCAACTGGCCCGCTTCGCTGCTGGTGCCGGAAGCGAACGACAGGCAGCTGCGCACTTACTACGGCGGCGGCAGCCAATGGCGCATCGGCCAGGTCCGGCGCGGCAGCGTGCTGGTGCAGATGGGCGTCAACACCACCCTGTCGGAAGCGCAGCTGGCCGTGTCGATCAAGCGCTTCGGCGCATTCGTGGTCGTGCTGTGCCTGATCGTATGCGGCGTGGCCTGGTACCTGGCCGGGCGCGCCATGCGTCCGATCGAGCACCTGAGCAGCGTGATGGAGCGCATTCGCGCCAGCGATTTGCGCCAGCGCGTGGCGGCCGACGAGGAGGTGCAGGAGTTCGAGCGCCTGGTCACGGTGTTCAACGACATGCTGGACCGGCTCGAGCGCAGCTTCCTGCAGTCGGCCCGCTTCTCCGGCGACGCCGCGCACGAACTGCGCACGCCGGTCTCGATCCTGCAGGGCGAGCTGGAACGGGCCTTCGAACGCGCCGCCGCCTATCCGGAACTGGAACAGTCGCTGGCCGACATGCTGGACGAAGTGCGCCGTCTCGACAACGTGGTGCGCAAGCTGCTGATGCTGTCGCGCGCGGACGCCGGCCAGCTCCAGATACCGATGCAGGCGCTCGACCTGGTGCCGGTCCTGCGCGAACTGGCCGACGACCTGGACCTGATGGCGCCCGAGCGCCCGCTGCGGCTTGACATGCCGCCGCGCATGCAGGCGCAAGGCGATGCGGACCTGCTGCGCCAGGTACTGCAAAACCTGGTCAGCAATGCCGTCAAATACGGCGTGCCGCAAGGCTGGATCGCCATCACCGGCCGCCGCACCGCCAGCGGCTGGCAGATCGACGTGGCCAACGCCTCCGCCGGCATCGCCATCGAGCAGCGCGACCGCCTGTTCGACCGCTTCTACCGCGCCGGCCATGCCTACAACCGCCGCGTGGCCGGCGTGGGACTGGGCCTGGCCCTGGCGCGCGAGATCGCCCGCGCCCACGGCGGCGAACTGCGCCTGTCCGACTGCACCTCCAGCGAGGTGACGTTCAGCCTGTCCCTGCCTGCAAGCGCAAGCGACAACTGACTAGCATTTCAGGCATATCAAGCTCCCAAGAAATATAGCCGTCCGGAAATGCCAAACACCCTTCGTTCATAGAGAGGACGTGCCGGCACGCCCTTCCCGCGCACGCTTGCATGAGCTCCCGTTGCGACAGCAAGCTGAACTTGTCATTATTTATTTACGAAAAGACCACAAATTCTGACAAGTTTTGCTGGGAGGGACTATGCAGTACAAGCAGGTCGAACGGGTCGACGCTGCGCTGGACGCAACACGCACCGACGACCCCTTTCGCGATGACCGCTTGCTGGCGGAAATGCAGGACATCGTCACCGGGGAGAACACCTTCGGCATCAGATTAGTCGACACGCCCGAAGGGCGTAGCAAGGCTAGCATGCTGATCCACAAGATGTACGCCTGGCGTGGCCTGGAGGGCACCCATGCACTGACCGATGACCCGAACCGCGTCACGCTCATGGCGCACAACCGCGACGAAGCAGTCGGCACGCTGACCCTGGGGCTGGACAGCCCATCCGGCATCCTGGCCGACCAGCTGTTCCGCGCCGAGATCGACGCCTTCCGGGCGCGCGGCAAACGTGTCTGCGAATTCATCAAGCTGGCCTTCGACATGGGGCCAAAATCGAAGAGCTACCTGGCAGCGCTGATCCACCTGGCCGTCATGTATGCCTACGACATCCACCGCTACGACGTGCTGTTCATCGAAGTCACGCCGCGCCATCGCCAGTTCTACCAGCGCATGCTCGGCTTTCGCCAGCTTGGCGAAGAGGTCGTCAATCCGCGCGTCAACGTGCGCGGGGTGCTGATGCACATCGAACTGTCGTACATGAAGGAGCAGATCCGCCTCCATGGCGGACAGCCCGATTCCGAGGAACGTTCCTTCTATCCCCTGTTCTTCTCGCAGCATGAAGAAGCGGGAATCATCAACCGCCTGCGGGAACAGGAATAATCGCCATGGCCGAATCCAACACCGAACGCCGCTTCGATTACGAGCAAGCCTTCTCGCGCAATATCGGCTGGGTCACCGAAGCGGAGCAGCAGGCACTGCGCAACAAATGCGTGGCGATCGCCGGCGTCGGCGGCGTGGGCGGCGTGCATTTGCTGGCCTTGGCGCGCATGGGCGTGGGCGCCTTCCACCTGGCCGACTTCGACACCTTCGACATCCCCAACTTCAACCGCCAGGCCGGCGCCTTCATGTCGACGCTGGGCCAGCCCAAGGTGGAGGTGATGGCGCGCATGGCGCGCGACATCAACCCCGAAGTCAAGATCCGCACCTTTCCGCAGGGCGTCAACCAGGGCAACCTGCGCGATTTCCTGCAGGGGGCGGACGTGTATGTCGACGGGCTCGACTTCTTCGCCTTCGAGGCGCGCAAGCAGACCTATGCCATGTGCGAGGCGCTGGGCGTGCCGGCCACTTGCGCGGCGCCGCTGGGCATGAGCGTGGCGGGCCTGAACTTCGTGCCGGGCGGGACGACCTTCGAAGAGTACTTCGGCTGGGGCGACCTGCCGGAGCTGGACATGGCAATCCGCTTCCTGGTCGGCCTAGCGCCGGCCGCCCTGCATCGCAGCTACCTGGTGCCGGGCGGTATCAACCTGGCGGAGCGGCGCGGCGCCTCGACCTCGATGGCTTGCCAGCTTTGCTCGGGCGTGGCCGCCACCCAGGCCGTCAAGATGATGCTCAAGCGCGGCAAGATCCTGGCCGCACCGCATGGCTTCCAGTACGACGCCTATCGCGACAAATTCGTCTACACCTGGCGACCGGGCGGCAATAGCCATCCCCTGAACTGGCTAGCAATTCAGTTAGCCAAGCGCAAATTCTCGGCAATGCTTGCCGCGCAGTCGAAATAAATGCAGTTTAATTTTAAATTAATACTCACGCCGAGCGCGGCATAAAAAGTCACACAAAATATCAAAACATGCGAATGCTCACCAAATATATCATCCAAGTCATTGAATTTGCTACTTAATCTTGAGAAGCTACATGTCGGAATATTTTACAGAGCAGGCCGCGCAGCGCAAACAACATGGTTTGAAAGTTAATACTAAGTTTTTGTTTTTCGGCCGCATTTTAAATGTGGCATATGTATTGCTTTGATAAAGATCATGACCTGAACAAATTTAATGCTCAGTCATCCCAAAACTGGTGCTTTATCCTCTCAACGGAGAAATGTAATGAAGATTCTCACACCTAGCGTTCGCGGCCTGGCCGCCAGCATGCTGCTAGCGTTTGGCGCTCTGGCAACTGGCAGCGCTGCCGCTGCACCCTCCTTCCAGGTGGACCCAACGGGACTGGCACCTGCCGGCAACATCTTCACCGCCGACGCCATCAACGGCGTGTCGTCCGCGCGCGTGGCCTATACCGGCGTGGGCAACAATTACGTGTCCAACGGCTACATCGTGTTCAGCGGCTTTTCGCTGAATTCGAACAACGTGTCGACTACGGATACCCGCGTCAACTTCGACTATGGCTTGTATGCCACGTTCCACCAGGACTTCTCTTGCAGCGGCATTCTTGGCCCGGGCGTTTCCTGCACCCCGACCGCGCTGTCGCTGCAGCTGTGGGCCGACGTCGGCAACGACAACACCTATAACCAGGCCGTGGTCGGAACCGATCCGTCCATTAACTTTGCCGGCGCCCAGACCCAGCTGGCCTGGTCCGACTTTGCCTACAATGGCGTAGGCGGCATCGACAACCTCGGCGGCGTGTTCCAGAACGTCACCATGAGCTGGTTCCTGACTGCGGAAGGCAAAGCCTACTTCTTCGACCCGGATCCGTTCTACACTGCCTCGTTCGCAGCATTCAACAACACCACGCAAGGCGTCGATTGCGATACCGTGGATTGCACCAACGCCCTCGACATTGCCATCACGCAGGAAGGCGGTATCCTCGATTTTGTCGCCCCCGTCCCTGAACCGGGCGTGCTGGGGTTGCTCGGCATCGGCCTGCTCGGCATGGCCGGCGTGCATCGCCGCAAACAGCATTGATCTGCGTGCGTGACCATGATGGGACCGGCGACGGTCCCATTTTTCTTTTATAACTGCCCCGCTTTACCCCCTCCCCGCCACTCGCGCGCCATGCCGTTGCATCTCTGGCATGATTGATATCAATTCAACGCTTGACCAAGCGCAAAGAAATTCCCTTGAAAAGGGAAAGTGTCGTCCCTATAATTGTTGGCACTCGTTAGCCGAGAGTGCTAACAACTGTCAATAAACCGAGTAAAAGGAGTTTTGTATGAACCTTCGCCCTTTGCATGACCGCGTCATCGTCAAACGCCTGGACCAGGAAACCAAGACCGCGTCCGGCCTGATCATCCCTGATGCAGCCGCTGAAAAGCCGGACCAGGGTGAAGTGCTGGCAGTTGGCAACGGCAAAGTTGCTGACAACGGCACCGTGCGTGCTCTGGAAGTGAAAGTGGGCGACCGCGTTCTGTTCGGCAAATACGCCGGCCAAGCCGTCAAGGTAGACGGCCAGGAACTGCTGGTAATGCGCGAAGAAGACATCATGGCCGTGGTACAGAAGTAATCACAGCCCCCTAGATACAGAATTCAGGAGAAACAAACATGGCAGCTAAAGAAGTCATTTTCGGCGATTCCGCACGTTCCAAGATGGTCGAAGGCGTGAACATCCTCGCCAACGCAGTGAAAGTCACCCTGGGCCCGAAAGGCCGCAACGTGGTGCTGGAGCGCTCCTTCGGCGCCCCAACCGTCACCAAGGACGGCGTTTCGGTCGCCAAAGAGATCGAACTGAAAGACAAGCTGATGAACATGGGCGCGCAGATGGTCAAGGAAGTCGCTTCCAAGACCTCCGACAACGCCGGTGACGGTACCACCACCGCAACCGTGCTGGCCCAGGCCATCGTCCGCGAAGGCATGAAATACGTTGCCGCCGGCATGAACCCGATGGACCTGAAGCGCGGCATCGACAAGGCAGTTGCTGCCACCGTCGAACAGCTGAAGTCCATCTCCAAGCCATGCACCACCTCCAAGGAAATCGCCCAGGTTGGCGCGATCTCCGCCAACTCCGACGCATCGATCGGCGAGCGCATCTCCGAAGCGATGGAAAAAGTGGGCAAGGAAGGCGTCATCACCGTTGAAGACGGCAAGTCCCTGCACGACGAGCTGGACATCGTGGAAGGCATGCAGTTCGACCGCGGCTACCTGTCCCCATACTTCATCAACAACCAGGAAAAGCAAGTTGCCGTCCTGGAGAACCCATTCGTCCTGCTGTGCGACAAGAAGATCTCCAACATCCGCGACCTGCTGCCAGTACTGGAGCAAGTAGCAAAAGCCGGCCGTCCACTGCTGATCATCGCTGAAGACATCGAAGGCGAAGCACTGGCGACCCTGGTGGTCAACAACATCCGCGGCATCCTGAAGACCTGCGCAGTGAAAGCTCCTGGCTTCGGCGACCGTCGCAAGGCCATGCTGGAAGACATCGCCATCCTGACCGGCGGCCAGGTAGTGGCTGAAGAAGTCGGCCTGACCCTGGAAAAAGCCACCCTGGCAGAACTGGGCCAAGCCAAGCGCATCGAAGTGGGCAAGGAAAACACCATCGTCATCGACGGCGCAGGCGAAGCTTCGGCCATCGAAGGCCGCGTGGCACAGATCCGCACCCAGATCGAAGGCGCGACCTCCGACTACGACCGCGAAAAACTGCAAGAGCGCGTGGCCAAGCTGGCCGGCGGCGTTGCCGTGATCAAGGTTGGCGCAGCCACCGAAGTCGAGATGAAAGAGAAGAAGGCCCGCGTTGAAGACGCACTGCACGCAACCCGCGCAGCTGTGGAAGAAGGCATTGTGCCAGGCGGCGGCGTAGCCCTGCTGCGTGCCCGCGCTTCGCTGAACGTGAAAGGCGACAACGCCGACCAGGACGCCGGCATCAAGATCGTGCTGCGCGCCATGGAAGAGCCACTGCGCATGATCGTCACCAACGCCGGCGAAGAAGCTTCGGTGGTTGTGAACGCCGTCCAAGCCGGCACCGGCAACTACGGCTACAACGCTGCCAACGGCACCTACGGCGACATGGTTGAAATGGGCGTGCTGGACCCAGCCAAGGTAACCCGTTCCGCTCTGCAGAACGCAGCCTCCATCGCTGGCCTGATGCTGACCACCGACTGCATGGTTGCCGAAGTCGTAGAAGACAAGCCAGCCGGCGGCATGGGTGGCATGGGCGGTATGGGCGGCATGGGTGGCATGGACGGCATGATGTAATCGCCGACAGCCTCACAGCTGACTAAAAAGCCTGCAAGGTTTGCGCCTTGCAGGCTTTTTCTTCATTGAGATACATCATTTCCCCTATGCGCAAAAAGAAGCCGGCAAATAACCGTGCTACAATCACAATAACTTTTACGCAACCTTCATTTAATTTCGACAATATGAAGAAACTTCTGACCGCCCTCCTGTTTGCCGTCGCAGGCACCGCCTATGCGGGCCCGATGGAATTGATCACCAATGGCAGCTTTGAAAAGAACGGCGTCGCCGCTGGTTCCTGGACCATCAAGTCCGCGCTGGACGGATGGAGCGTCGGCTCAAAAGGCGTTGAAGTGCGCAATAACGTGGCCGGTACGGCCCAGGACGGCGGCAACTTCCTGGAACTGGATTCCTCGGTCAATAGCTGGATCAGCCAGACCATCGACACCGTCGCCGGCGGCAGGTACAACCTGTCTTTCTACTACGCCCCGCGCGAACACACATCGGCCGCCACCAACGGCATCGACGTGCTGTGGAACGGCAATCTGCTGAAGCACGTCGAGCAGGACAACTTCACCTCGAAGACCAATTGGTTCAAGATTGAGTTGTCGATGTTTGCCGTCGGCAGCCTGTCGAACCTGAGCTTCCAGGCTTCCGGCATCAGCGACAGCATCGGCGGTTCGCTCGATAACGTCTCGCTGAAAGCCGTACCGGAGCCTGCAACCATCGCCTCGATGCTGCTCGGCCTGGGCATGATGGGCCTTGCCCTGCGCCGCCGCAAGCAGTAAGCGTCCACTCTGCGTATCCCGAAAGCCTGCCTGGTTCACGCCTCGCAGGCTTTTTAATTCTGTTAGTATTGGCGCACTTTCACCGCATGGTCGTGCCAAGCAATGTCTTCCTCCCGTAAATCCGCCATCGCCGGCGCCGTTGCCGGCCTGCTCCTTGCAGGTATCGGTGCCTGGTATGCAAGCAATCACAACATCCATGCAACTGCTGCGCCGATGGCCGCTGCGGCGCCTGTGGCCATGCCAGCAGCGAAAGCAAACCTGAGCCGCGACCAGGCGGTTGAAAAACTGATGGCGCTGCCGGAGCTGAAACGGCTGGCGGACGCCATCGAAAAGCGCAGCGGCGGCGAGCGCCATGGTGCGCTGCTTGAAACCGATCCGGCGCCGCGCGACGTGAACGGCAGCCCTTATTACCAGCTCATTTTCGTGGAGAACGGCGACGACATGGCGCAAGCTGTGGCCAGCTTTCTGGTCTCGCACGTGAACGGCGATATCCTGGTTGAAGACGATATCAGCGGCGAGCTGATGTCGCTCGATCAATGGGGCAAAGGCTTGAAGGACTAGACCATGTACACCCTCTATTACGGCAAAGGTGCAGCCAGCCTGGCGATCCACGCGGCGCTGAAAGAGATCGGCGTGCCTTACGAACTGGTGGCAATCGACCTTGAAGCGGGCCAGCAGCGCAGTCCTGAATACCTGCGCATCAACCCGCAAGGCAAGGTGCCTACCCTCCTCATCGACGGCAAGCCCTTCGCCGAATCGGCGGCCCTGATGCTGATGCTGGCCGAACGCCACCCGCAATCGAACCTGGCGCCGCCTGCCGGCTCGCTGGCACGGGCCGAATGGTACGAGTTGATGGTGACGCTGGCGAACAGCCTGGGCAACAATTTCCGCCTGTGGTTCTACCCGTCCGACCTTGGAAGCACGAATGACGACAGCGCGCTGCGCAGCGCAATCCGGCAGCGGATTGAAGCGACGTGGGCCACGCTCGATGCCCGCCTGGCCGATAATGGCCCCTACCTGCTGGGCGAAACGTTTTCCGGCGCGGACCTGATGCTGACCATGTACATGCGCTGGTCGCGCAACATGCCGCGTCCTGCAACTGCCTGGCCGGCATTGCAACAATATGCCGACATGATGCGCGCGCGCCCAAGCTGGCGCCACATTACGGAAGTTGAAGCATTAACTGGATGGTAAAGATGTTCAAGAAGTTGTTTGCGGCGTTCAGCGCCAAGTCAAAAGTCCGCGCTGACGCGCCGTACGGCACGGAAGAGTTAAACACCGTGCACAAGATGCTGTTCGCCGACGATGCCGGCCAGCTCTTTGGCGAAGCTCCCGACGCGCGCGTGGTGCAAGCCATCGCACAGGACGCAAGCGAAGAATCGCGCGTGCGGCTGCTGGCTGCGCACTGGCTGCGCGCCAACGGCCATGCCCCGGCCGCGCCGGAAGTGCTGGGCGTGGTGATCGAAGTGCCGCTGGACGGCAGCATGGACACCCTGGCGGCCTACGCCGACGGGCGCGTGCGCTACATCAACCAGACCGGGCGCACCGCTGTTTTCGAAGGCGCGCCGGCCGACGTGGCGGCGCAGGCGAAAACGCTGGTGGCAAGCGCCATCCCGGCCTTCATCAAGGCTTCGCCGCAAAGACCGGTGTATGCGCCGGGCCCGGGCCAGTTGCGCTTCACCTTCCTGTCGCAGGACGGCAATCGCGTCACCGACGGCTTCTTCAGCGACGTCGTGCGCGATGAACTGGCCAAGCCCGTGCTCGAGCAAGGCCAGCGGCTGCTGGACCTGGTGGTCAAGCAGGGGAACGCGCAGTAAGCGGGACGTGCGCGCTCTGCACGCGCCCGATCCACCACACCGAGAACACGATAAGCACCGAGGCAATGACGCCGATGGTGCCGTATCCCAGCAAGCGCCCTGTCGCATCGGTATGCACCAGCAGGCCGCCGGCAAAGGCGCCAATCCCCGTTCCCATCTGCTGGACCGCCGCGTTCGCGCTGAGGAAAGCGCCGCGCCGCTGCGGCTCGGGGATGGTGGTCAGCAGCGCCTGCAACGGCACGAAGCGGCCCGACATGGCGACCATGAAGAATGGGAAGAACAGCATGATCGCCAGCAGCGGGATGTGCGGCATATGCGTCATGAACAGCGTCGGCGCAATCGAGAACAGCGCTACCCAGCGGAATACGCGTTGCTTGCCGGCCTTGTCGGACCAGCCGCCAATCAGGCGTGAGCTGAACAGGGTCGCAATGCCGCCGCACAGGTAGACGTAGCTGATCTGCGCCGGTTCGATGCCCAGGTTCCCGACCAGCATGGGCGAAATGAAGGGGATCACCATCATGCCGCTGACCGTCACCACAAAGCACAGCAGGAAACCGCGCAAGTGGGCGCCCACCGTGAACAGGCCAAACAGCTCGGGCAGCACGCGCGCCAGCGGTACCGGCGCGTTGGCCAGGTGCGCAGTCATCGCAGGCAGGGTGCGCGCAGCGACCAGCCACACGACCATCGACAGTACTACCAGCAGATAGAACGGCGACTGCCAGCCGAAGTGCGCGCCAAGCATGACGCCGATCGGCACGCCCGCGATCGCGGCCATGCTGAAGGAAGTCATCACGACGCCGGTGGCGGCGCCGCGGCGTTCCTGCGGAATCAGGTCGGCGATGATGGACATGCTGATCGCCCCCAGCACGCCGCCGGTCATGCCGGCAAAAGCTCGCGACAGCACCAGAACATGGAAGTTCGGCGCCAGGGCGCAGGCCAGGTTCGACAGGTTGAACAGCATGAACACGGTCAGTTGCAGCTTCTTGCGGTCAAAGCGGTCGGCATAGGTTGCCGCCAGCAGGCCGGAAAGCCCGGCGCACCAGGCGTAGGCCGATACAGCGCCGGAAACCTGGGCGGCGCTGATGGTGAATGCCTTCATCAATTGCGGAGCAAGCGGCATCATGACCATGAAGTCCATGATGACGGTGAATTGTATGAACGCCAGCAGCCACAGGACTGTGCGTTCGCGTTGCGGAGTGAGTGTCTGGGTCATCAGCTGAGTTGGTTAATGTCGTTGATGGCGCGCTTGAGGATAGCGCGAATTGCGTCGACGTGCTCGCGGCTGGCACGCGGGCCGCGGCCGCGGGTGATGACGGCGTCTTTCAGGGCATGCATCAGGGTGCGCAAATCGCCCCCGTCTTCCCCCCTCGCGTTTTCCACCAGGCGCGCCATGTAGGCGTCCACCATATTGCGGTTCTCGTCGAGGAACTGCTGCCCTTCCGGCAAGACCGAATACAGCTTCTTGTTGCCATCCTTGACGATGTCCACATGGCCCATGTCGGCCATCATCGACAGCAGCGGGTAGATCGCGCCCGGGCTGGGCGAGTAGCTGCCGCCGGTCAGCGTTTCCAGTTCCTTGATGATTTCGTAGCCGTGGCGCGGCTTGTCGGCGATCAGTTGCAGCACGACGTAGCGCATGGCGCCAGCGTCAAACATCTTGGGCCCGCGGCCGCCGCCGCGCTGGTGATGGTGGTGTTCATGGTGCAGCCGGTGGTGGCCGCGGAAAAAATGGAACATGGCTTTCTCCGGGAAAGTTAAGATATATCTCAGTAAGACATATCTTAACTCATTTTTTGCAAAATGCAAGAAGCTTGAAATGTTAAATCCCGCATGGAAGCCAACCGGCATGCGCCCCACAATGGCCTCACTTAGGGGAGATAGGATGGAAAACCATAAACAACACGGCGTATTGCCAGGGCGCCTGCTCATGCTCGGCTTCGGCAGCATCGGCCAGGCCGTGGTGCCCTTGCTGTTTCGGCATTTCGGGCTGGAGCCGTCCCAGCTCACCGTCGTGTCGCGCGGCCCGGACAAGAGCGGCGTCGCCGAGGAATATGGCATCGACTACCAGGCTACGCCGCTGCAGGAGGGGAGTCTCGAGAGTATCCTCGATCCCCTGCTGCGCAAGGGCGACTTCCTGCTAAACCTTTCGGTCGACGTGTCGAGCCTGGACCTGATCCGCTATTGCTGGCGGCGCGGCGTCCTTTATCTCGACACATGCACGGAACCATGGAAGGGGTTTTACGATGACGAAGAGCTATCGTTGTCGCAGCGTTCGAACTACGCGCTGCGCGAGGCAGTGCTGGCCTTCCGCCTCGACAAGCGCCACGGCGCGACAGCCGTGGTGACGCAAGGCGCCAATCCGGGCCTGGCCTCCGTGCTCGTCAAACAGGCGCTGATGAATATGGCGCGCGACCAGCGCCTCGAAGTGGCGCGTCCCGACTGCTACGAAGACTGGGCCAGGCTGGCGCACCAGCTGGATATCAAAGTAATCCACATCGCCGAACGCGACACGCAAGTCTCCAGCCGCCGCAAGGCGCGCGACGAATTCGTCAACACCTGGTCGGTGGACGGCTTCGTCAGCGAGGGCTTGCAGCCGGCGGAGCTGGGCTGGGGAAGCCATGAGAAGCATTGGCCGGCCGATGCCGCCCGCCACGGCTACGGCAGCGACGCCGCCATTTATCTGAAGCGCCCCGGCATTGCCACGCGCGTGCGAAGCTGGACGCCGCTCGAGGGGCCTTATCACGGCTTCCTCGTCACGCACGCCGAGTCGATTTCGATCGCCGACCACCTGACGCTGCGAGAAAACAATGAAGTGGTATACCGCCCTACCGTACACTATGCCTACCATCCCTGCGACGACGCAGTGCTGTCGCTGCACGAAGTGGCCGGCAAGAACTGGCAGCAGCAAAGCGAACAGCGCATCATCGGCAAGGAAATCGAAAGCGGGATGGACGAACTGGGCGTGCTCCTGATGGGTAATTCGAAAGGCGCCTACTGGTTCGGTTCGCGCCTGGGCATCGAACAGGCGCGCGAACTGGCGCCGCATAACTCGGCGACTTCGATGCAGGTGGTGGCGGGCATCCTGGGCGGCATGGCGTGGGCCCTGCGCAATCCCGATAGCGGCGTGGTGGAGCCGGACGACATCGACGACCAGCTGGTCATGGAAATCGCCGCGCCCTACCTGGGCGAGCTGGTTGGCGTATATGGCGACTGGACGCCCCTCAAGGAGCGCAGCGGCCTGTTCGACGAGCCGCGCGACCTGGAGGATCCCTGGCAGTTCCTGAACTTCCGCGTCACCTGATATGGGCACGCTGCTGCGCAAAGAACTGGGCGTCATCGAGAACTCATACTATGAGGCGAGCGTGCAGCGCGCCGCTGCCCTGCCCCCGTTGGCAGGCAGCACCAGCGCGGACGTCTGCGTGATTGGCGGCGGCCTGGCCGGGCTGTCCGCCGCACTGGAGCTGGCGGAACGCGGCTATTCCGTGGTCTTGCTGGAAGCGCAGCGCCTGGGCTGGGGCGCGTCGGGCCGCAATGGCGGGCAGGTATTGCCCGGCTTCGGCAACGACGGCGAGTCCGCCATCGAGCGCCAGTTGCCGCGCGAGGATGCGCGCCGCGCATGGGACGCCTCGGTGGCAGGCGTGCAGCTGCTGCGCAAGCGCATCGACAAGTACGGCATCGATTGCGACTACAAGCCCGGCGCACTCAGCCTGGCCGTCAAGCCGGGCAAGATGCGCGCGCTGGAAGCCTGGGGGCGGCATGTGGAAAAAGCCTACGCTTATCCGCTGCACTGGATTTCGCCGCACGAGATCGGCCGATGGATCGACAGCCCGCGCTTCCATGCCGGCGTGGCCGACATGGGCGGCGGGCATGTGCATCCGCTCAAGTACACGCTGGGTCTTGGTCGCGCGGCGATGGCAGCCGGCGTGCGCGTCTTCGAGGATTCCCCGGTATTCCTGCTGGAGCGCGGCAATACGCCGCTTGTGCACACCGCCCAGGGACAGGTGGCCGCGCGCTTTGTTGTGCTGGGCGCGAACGTCTATCTCGCCGAGTATGGCAACCTGGTGCCGCAGGTGAGTGCGCGCATCATGCCGGTGGGGACGTATATCGTCGCCACTGAAGCACTCAGCAAGGAACATGCAGACAGCCTGCTGCCGCGCCGCAGTGCCGTGTCGGACACCAATTTCGTACTGGATTACTTCCGCTTCAGCGCCGACCACCGGCTGCTGTTCGGCGCCGGCGACAGCTACAGCGCCAAGACGCCGGCCAACCTGGTCGAACGCATCCGGCGCCGCATGGTCGCCGTGTTTCCGCAACTGGCGGACGTGGGCATCGATTACGCGTGGGGCGGCTTCATCGACATCAGCATGAACCGCGCCCCGGACCTGGGGCGGATCGGCCACAACATCTATTACATGCAAGGCTTCTCAGGCCACGGCTTGGCCTTCACCGGCATGGCCGGCCTGCTGGTGGCGGAAGCGATTGCAGGACAGGCCGAGCGCTTCGACATCTTCGCGCGCATCAAGCACGCCCCCTTCCCCGGCGGCACGCTGCTGCGCACGCCGGCGCTGGTCTTGGGCATGCTCTACTTCCAGATGCGAGATCTATTTTGAAAGTCGGGGTCAGGTCTGGCAATCCGCCAAAATGGCGGATTGCCAGACCTGACCCCGACTTTCAATTATCAAGGTGGGAGATTTGCAGGCGGCGGCTTTCCTGCACCACGCCGTTGGCTTTGTGCTCCAGCACCAGTTCGGCGTTTTGCTCGTCCAGCGAGATGCCGACTGACAGGATGTCGATCAGCAGCAGCTGCAGGATGCGCGAAATCATCGACAGGAAGGCGCTGCTGTCTTCCGTGTGGTCGACCGCCAGGCAAACCGTAGCCTTCTTGGCCAGCGGCGATTGGCTGCTGGTGATGGCGATGACGTCGGCCCCGGCGTTGCGGGCTGATTCCACCGCTTCAACCAGCTCCGGCAGCTTGCCGGAATTGGAAATCGCGATCACCACGTCCCCCGGCTTCAACAGTTCGGACGCAAGCTTGAACAGGTGGGAGTCGCCGTAGGCGGCGGTCGGAATGCGGAAGCGGAAGAACTTGTGCTGGCCATCCAGGGCTACCACGCGCGAGTTGCCCATGGCGTAGAACTCGACCTTCTTGGCCTTGGACAGCAGCTCGATCGCGCGGTCCAGCGAGTGCACGTCCATCTGGTCGCGGAACTTCAGGATCGCGGAGACGGTATTGTCGATCACCTTGGCGCTCAGGTCGTGCGTGCTGTCGGATACGCGCACCTGGCTGTGACGCACCGGAATGGCGCCGGTCAGGCTGGACGCAAACTTCAGCTTGAAGTCGGCCAGGCCCTGGAAGCCCAGCGAGCGGCAGAAGCGGATCACGGTCGGCTGCGATACTTCCGCCAGCCGTGCAATGTCGGCGATCGGTTCGTTCAGCACCAGGCGCGGTTGCTCGATCACCAGTTGCGCAACGCGCTGTTCGGCCGGGGTCAATTCCGACTTCAGCGACTGCACGCGTTCCATCAGGGTGTTGGCGCCGGTGCGGCCGCGCAGGTGTTCGGACAAGATCGTGGCGACGCCGTAGAACGCCGGGTTCGGCGTGGTGATGACATACGTCGGAATGTCGGCCAGGTAGGACGAGAAACGGCCCTTGGCTTCGAAGCGGCTGCGGAACGGCGACTCCTTGAACCATTCGCCCATGCGAGGCACGATGCCGCCGCCGATGAAGATGCCGCCAAACGAACCGAGCGTCACCGCCAGGTTGGCTGCGGCGCCGCCCAGCATGGCGCAGAAGCATTCCAGCACTTCGAGGCAGAGCGCATTCCTGTCTTTCAGCGCGCCGGCGATGATCTGCTGCGAGGTCAGGTCGCGCACGCTTAGGCCGTTGCGGCGCGCCAGCGCACGGTAGATGATTTCCATGCCGGGGCCGGAAATCAGGCGTTCGTTCGACACGTGCGGCCAGGTCTGCCAGGCGTATTGCAGGATCGCGTATTCACGTTCGTCGGCCGGCGCAAAGTTGGTATGGCCGCCTTCAGAACCAAGGGTCACGAAACCGTCGGTGGTCGGGATCACGCCAGAGCAGCCCAGGCCAGTACCGGGGCCGAGCACGCCGATCACCGAGTTCTGCGCCGGCGAGCCGCCGCCAACCTGCATCAGGTCTTCCGCCTTGAAGCCTGGGATCGCCATCGCCAGCGCCGTGAAGTCGTTCACCACCAACAGGGTATGCAGGCCCAGTTCACGCCGCACTTCGTCGGTGGAGAACTGCCAATCGCGGTTGGTCATGCGGATGTAATCGCCATGCACCGGGTTGGCCAGCGCCAGCGCGCCGTGATTGAGGTTGATGTCGCCGTGATCCGCCAGGTAGTTGCGCAATAGCGGGACGATGCCGGTGAAGTCGTCGCACTGCAGCACCCGCACTGCCTGGAACTCGCCAGGTGCGGTTTGCAGCGCCAGGCGCGCATGAGTGGCGCCGATGTCAGCCAGCAGGCGGGGGCCGTCCGCAAAAGCGGATCGGTTAGCTTTTGGGTCTGCCTCTATCTGTTTCATTGTCTTTTAAGTATTAGATAACGCCTTAAAGGCGGGAGGATACCCGAAAAACAAGGCCCCGTGCGTAGACGGGGCCTCTTATATTTATACTACGTAGCCAAACCAGGCGCCGTAGCCTGGCAACTGGACCTCTTCGCCGGCCACTTCGCCCGGAAGGCCCGGCTGCTCCAGCTTTTGCGCCCCCTTGGCTGCCGGCAGCGCGAAATTGACCGGCGCCGCGCCGAGGTTAAACAGCGCCAGCACGCTGCGCTGCCCTTCCAGGTCGCGCCGCAGTGCCAGCACCGGCTCCGGCGCGTCGTAGAACACGATGTCGCCGCGCGTCAGCTGCGGCATGGTCTTGCGCCAGGCGATCATTCGGCGCGCGAAGTTCAGCGGCGAATCCGGGTCTTCTTCCTGCACCGAGGCGGCGATGGCCCTGTGCTCCTCCGCCACCGGCAGCCACGGTGTGCCTGAAGTGAAACCGCCGTGCGCGCCAGTGGTCCAGGCAATCGGGGTGCGGCAACCGTCGCGCCCCTTGAACTCGGGCCAGAAAGTCTTGCCGTAAGGGTCCTGGATCAACTCGTACGGTACATCGGCTTCGCTGAACGCCAGCTCATCGCCCTGGTACAGGCAAGGCGTGCCTTTCAGCGACAGCTGCATGGCCAGCACCAGCTTGGCGAAAGCTGCCTGGTTGCTCATGCCGTTCCAGCGCGTCACCACGCGCACGGCGTCGTGATTGCCGACCGACCAGGATGGCTGGCCGTCCTTGACGCGCGCCTTGAAGTCTTCCACCTGCTTGCGGATATGGCCTGCGCTGCTGTCGGCAGTCAGCAGGTTGAAGCTGTAAGCCATGTGCAGCTTGTTGCCGCCGGCGGTGTATTCGGCCATCACGGCCAGCGAATCGTCGGCGCCCACTTCGCCGATCGCCACCGCGCCGTATTCGTCCAGCAGCAGGCGCAGCTTTTCCAGGAAGGCCACGTTTTCCGGCTGGCTCTTGTCGTGGATGTGCGCCTGCATGCCGTAGGGGTTGGCGTCGCTCACGGTGGAAGTGTCGCGCACCAGGGCCGGCGGGTTGCTGCGCAACTGGCGGTCGTGGAAGTGGAAGTTGCAGGCATCCATGCGCACGCCGTCGACGCCGCGCTTCAGCCAGAAGCGCAGCGCGTCGAGGTGGGCCTGTTGCACTTCCGGATTATGGAAGTTCAGGTCCGGCTGGCTGACCAGGAAATTGTGCATGTAATACTGCTTGCGGCGCGAGTCCCACTGCCACGACGAGCCGCCGAACACGGACAGCCAGTTGTTGGGCGGGTTACCGTCCGGCAGCGGATCGGCCCAGACATACCAGTCGGACTTGGGATTGTCGCGCGAGGAACGGCTCTCCTTGAACCATGGATGGTCTTCGGAAGTGTGCGACATGACCTGGTCGATCATGATCTTCAGGCCCAGGCTGTGGGCCTTGGCGATCATGCGGTCGAAGTCGGCCAGTGTGCCGAACATCGGGTCCACATCGCAGTAGTCGGCCACGTCGTAGCCGAAATCGCGCATCGGGGATTTGAAGAACGGCGAGATCCAGATGATGTCCACGCCCAGCTTGGCGATGTAGTCGAGGCGATCGGTAATGCCATTCAGGTCGCCGATGCCGTCACCGTTGGTGTCCAGGTAACTGCGCGGATAAACCTGATAAATGATTGCTTCTTTCCACCAAGGTGTGCTCATATTCCTCATCCCGAGTCAAAAACAGTTATGTAGATAATATACATGATGACTGCGGGAAGTTCAAATACTATGAATCCTTAAAAATCAATGACTTACAATTTTTCTCGTAGTTAAACTACATGTAAGTGAAACCTGTAGTTGCCAACACAGATGCGTTCGCATAGCATCGCGCCCATTATTTGAAATCGGGAGACCTCATGTCGACGCAAGAACTGGAACAGGGTAACGGGCCAATGCCCCGGCAAATCCCGTACATCATCACCAACGAGGCTTGCGAGCGTTTCAGTTTTTACGGCATGCGCAACATCCTGGTGCCGTTCCTGATCAGCACCCTGCTGCTGTTCATCCCTTCCGAGCATCGCGCCGGAGAAGCGAAGCATGTGTTCCACACCTTCGTGATCGGCGTGTACTTCTTCCCGCTGCTGGGCGGCTGGCTGTCGGACCGCTTCTTCGGCAAATACAATACGGTATTCTGGTTCTCGCTGATCTACTGCGCAGGGCACGCCTGCCTGGCGCTTTTCGAGAGCAACCTGAATGGCTTCTACTTTGGCCTGTTCCTGATTGCCTTCGGCTCGGGCGGCATCAAGCCGCTGGTAGTCTCCTTCGTCGGCGACCAGTTCGACCAGACCAACAAGAAGAAAGCCAAGGTGGTATTTGACGCCTTTTACTGGAGCATCAACTTCGGCTCCTTCTTTGCGTCCCTGCTGATGCCGATCTTCCTGAAGGACTTCGGCCCGGCCGTCGCGTTCGGCATCCCCGGCATCCTGATGTTCGTCGCCACCCTGGTGTTCTGGGCCGGCCGCAGGAAGTATGTCCACGTGCCGCCGTCGGAGCCAAGCAGCGAATCGTTTTCACGTGTCACCCGCACCGCGCTGATGTCGGCTGCACCGGGCCAGTCCCGTCCCGGCTTGACCGTCGCGGTCATTGGCGTCATTGCCGCGCTGGTGTCGCTGGCGATGACCCCATCCTGGGGCTTCGTGATCGCGGCCTGCACAGCGCTGGTGCTGCTGATCTCTTTCGGCGGCATCGGGACCTCGATGCAGCTCGAGCGCGCACGCGGCAAGCATAGCGATGAAGCGGTGGACGGCGTGCGCGCCGTGCTGCGCATTTTCATCGTGTTCGCCCTGGTGACCCCGTTCCACTCCCTGTTCGACCAGAAAGCGTCAACCTGGATCGTTCAGGCGAACGATATGGTGCACCCGACCTATGAACTGCTGGGCTGGTCCTTCAGCTTTGTGCCGGCGCAGATGCAGGCGCTAAATCCGCTGCTGGTCATGCTGCTGATTCCATTTAATAACATCGCGCTGTTCCCGCTGCTGCGCAAGCTGGGCATCGAACCGACGCCGCTGCGCCGGATGGGCGCCGGCATATTCTTCGCCGCACTGGCCTGGGTGGTGATCGGCACGCTGCAGGTGCTGATGGATGGCGGCTCGCCGGTGTCAATGGCCTGGCAGATCCTGCCTTATGCATTGCTGACCTTTGGCGAAGTACTGGTGTCCGCAACGGGCCTGGAGTTCGCGTATTCGCAGGCGCCCTCCTCGATGAAGGGTGTGATCATGGCACTGTGGTACCTGGCGATCACCGTGGGCAACCTGTGGGTGCTGATTGTGAACGCGGGCGTGAAGAACGACGCCGTGTCCGCCTACATCAAGACCACCGGCTTCTCGGTGATGGCCTTCCAGATGTACTTCTTCGCCGTCTTCGCGGCACTGGTGGCCGGCTGCTTCGCCCTTTACGCGATGCGCTACAAGATGGTGGATTTCTACCGCAAGGATACGGAACCGCAGGTCTGCTACGGCTCTGCGCCCGAACCGCAAAAGGCATGAGCAAAGGGGCGCAGCGCAGCGCCGTACTAGCCAGCAGTCTCTTTGCCTTGTATGCTGTCTGCTACAAATTGAAGGATGGTGGACTTTTACCGGCTGATACGGATGAGCATCCTGCGCGCCCTGGTTCTATGCCTGGCCATGACGGCCTCCCTCGCCCACGCACAGGTGGTCGAACTGCGCGTAGCCTTCGAGGATAAGGATACTTACGACCATACCGGCGCCGGCACGGCAATTCCTGATAATCCGGGAGTCGCAGTAGAAATGGTGGCAATGCTGCCTTCCCGCGTGCCTCGCCTGAAGATTCAATTTTCGCGCAAACCATGGGCACGCTGCCTGGCGGAACTTGAGGCCGGCGCCGTGGATGCCGTGTTCTCCAGCAGCTTCAAGCCAGAGCGAACGAAGATGGGCGTCTACCCGATGCGCGATGGCAAGGACGACAGGCGCTTTCGGATCGACACCAAGACGTACAGCCTGTACCGCCTGATCGATTCACCGCTCCATTGGGATGGCAAGCGCTTCTCGTTTCCACCAAGGCTGGTCGCCATGCGCGGCTACGCCATCGTTGACGACCTGCGCAAGATGGATATCCAGGTGAACGAAATCAGCAGCTCCGAGGACGCCTTCCGCATGCTGCTGGCCGGCCGTGCCGACGGCTTGGCGCAGTTGAGCGACGTGGGCGACTACGTGCTGCGCAAGAATCCCGTGTTCGCGCGCATTGTCAAAGTCTCCCCGCCGCTGGCCAGCAAGGATTACTACTTGCAGTTCAGCCACCAGTTCCAGCAAAAATATCCTGAGCTGGTCACCGAGGCCTGGAAGGCACTGGCCGATATCCGCCAGGGTGAACATGAACGGCTGACGGCGAAGTACCTGAAGCAGTACGCCGACTAAGCATTGGCGAAAATCCGCACAAGGCGCGGATGGAATTCCGGAATTCCGCCACGCCACAGCGGGCCCGCGCCAGCCGCCAAGGGCTGCGCACCAATAAAATCAAGCACTTGCCGAATTCCAATTTTCTGGCACGGAAGCTGCTATTAGCTGGTCAAAACACCCCTTATCCAGGAGACCAGCATGACCAAGCTTAAACTCGCATCCCTCTTCGTGGCCGCAGCATTCGCTTCCGCCGCCAACGCCCAGGAAGTTGTCCGCCTCGGCAACCTGAAATTCGCCCACTACGGCGCCGTCTCGTACATCAAGGAAATCGCACCGAAGTGCGGCATCAAGGTCGAAGAACACGTCTTCGCCAAGGGTCCTGACGTGATGCAGGCGATCCTGGCAGGCGAGCTCGATGTCGGCGCCACCGCATCGGAGGCCGCCATCCAGGGCCGCGCCAATGGCGCCCCGATCTATGTCGTCGCCGGTTTCGCCAAAGGTGGCGCGCGCCTGGTCGCGCGCCCCGACAGCGGCATCAAGGCGATCAAGGATTTGAAGGGCAAGAAAGTCGGCGTGACCCGTGGCGGCATCCACGAAGTGCTGCTGGCTGCCGAACTGGCGCAAGCCGGACTGACCTTCTCCGACCAGCCGGGCAAGGACGTGCAACTGGTGTTCCTGGCCTTCGCGGACCTGAACCAGGCCCTGCTCGGCAAGAACCTGGACGCGATCATGCAATCCGAACCGCAATCCTCGCAAGCCATCAACAAGGGCTTTGGCGTGGAAGTCATGAAGCCGTATGACACCCCGATCGGCGAACCAGTCCGCACCATGGTCATGAGCGAGAAGTTCTACTCGACCCGCCGCGCTACCGCCGCCAAGTTCATGAACTGCTTCGTACAGGCCACCAAGACCTTCATCGACGACAAGCCAACCGCAGAAAAATACGTGCGCAACGTGATCTTCAAAGGCCAGATCACTTCCGACGACTTCCAGGACGCGATTGCCAACTCGCCGTACACCTACGACATCTCCCCGCAGCACATCCAGGTCACCACCGATGTGATGAACAAGACCGGCGTGGGCAAGATGCGCAAGGCGCCCGTGGCTTCCGAGTGGGTCAAGACGGACCTGCTGGACGAAGCCAAGAAGAGCCTGAACATCAAGTAAGGCGAGGCACATCATGGCAAAACTGAATTTGCGCCAGATCGCAGCGGGCTCCGTGGTGCCCGTGCTGGTGATCGCATTGTGGCAGGCTAGCGCATCGCTGGAGTGGATCAACCCGCAAGTGCTGCCCTCGCCATGGGCAGTGGTCACCAAGTGGGTGGAATACCTGCTGCCGCTGCAGCCTTACGACCCGGCTGCCAGCTCCTGGTTCGCCTGGGCGCTGTCCGGCGAGCTGATTGGCGACACCATCAGCAGCATGTACCGCGTGCTGGTCGGCTTCGCTGTCGGCGCCGGCCTGGCCTTGCCTTTCGGCCTGGTGATGGGCTCGAGCAAACGGATGTACGACTGGCTCAATCCCCTGCTGCAGGTGCTGCGTCCGATTCCGCCCATCGCCTACATCCCGCTGGCGATCCTGTGGTTCGGGCTGGGTAACGCGCCAGCTGTGTTCCTGATTGCGCTGGGCGCCTTCTTCCCGGTGCTGATGAACACCATCGCCGGCGTGCGCCACGTGGACGGCATTTACATCCGCGCCGCCCGCAACCTGGGCGTCAGCCAAAGCACCATGTTCATGCGCGTGATGCTGCCGGCAGCCGTGCCTTACATCCTGTCCGGCGTGCGCATCGGCATCGGTACCGCCTTCATTGTGGTGATCGTTTCCGAGATGATCGCCGTGAACAACGGCCTGGGCTTCCGTATCCTCGAAGCACGCGAGTACTTCTGGTCGGACAAGATCATCGCCGGCATGATCAGCATCGGCCTGCTTGGCCTGGCGATCGACATTGGCATGAACAAGCTGAATAACCATCTGCTGCGCTGGCACCGCGGCCTGGAGAACTGAGATGAGCGCAACCCATATCGACGTCAAGGGCGTCAACAAGGTATTCAAGACCGACAACCGCGAAGTGGTGGCGCTGCGCGACATCAACCTGCAGATCCCGCAAGGCCAGTTCGTCTGCCTGCTGGGCCCATCGGGCTGCGGCAAGTCGACCCTGCTGAACGCCATCGCCGGCTTCTCGCTGCCGTCGAGCGGCGAGATCACCGCCGACGGCCAGTTGATCACCGGCCCGGGCCCGGAGCGCGGCATGGTGTTCCAGGAATACGCCCTCTTTCCATGGATGACGGTGGAAAAGAACATCGCCTTCGGCCTGGAAGTCAAAGGCATGGCGCAGGCGCAAATCAAGCAGCGCGTGGACCAGCTGCTGCAGATGCTGTCGCTGTCCGACTTCCGCAACCGCTATCCGAAAGACCTGTCGGGCGGCATGCGCCAACGCGTGGCGATTGCGCGCGTGCTGGCACTGGACTCCCCGATCATGCTGATGGACGAGCCTTTCGGCGCACTGGATGCACTGACCCGCCGCAACCTGCAGGACGAGCTGCTGCGCATCTGGTCGGAGCTGAAAAAGACCATCATCTTCGTTACCCACAGTATCGAAGAAGCGATCTACCTGGCCGACCGGATCGTGGTCATGACCTATCGCCCTGGCACCGTCAAGCGCGACATGATCGTGGAGCTGTCGCGCCTGCGCGATCCCGCATCGGCCGACTTCAATGCCTTGAAGCGTGAACTGGGCGCGCTGGTGATGGAAGAACAGCAGCGCCACCACAGCGACGAACTGCGCATGGCTGCGGTGGACTAGAATTGCGCTTATGCGCAAACCTTTCCTCTTGCTGTTAACCCCGGCGGCCGCGATTATCGTGGCCGCCTACCTGCTCGGCGCCTATCGTGCCGGCAACGAACAGTTGGCGCAGGGCCAGCGCCAGCTGCAGCTCATGGCGCCGGAACTGCAGTCGGTGCTGGAACGCTTTGAAACCCTTCCCTTCGTCCTGGCGCAGCAACCCGACCTCACCAACGCCCTCGCCAACCCGAAAGATCCTGAAGCGATCGCCCGGCTGAACGAAACGCTGCAAACCATCCAGCAGCAAGCCAAGGTCGGTGCGCTGTACCTGATGGACCGCAACGGCCTCACGCTGGGCGCCAGCAACTGGGACCAGCCGCGCGGCTTCGCCGGCAAGAATTTTTCCTACCGTCCGTATTTCCAGGCCGCGCTGCGCGGCGATGCGGGCCGCTTCTACGGCATCGGCACCAGCACCAGCGAAGCGGGCTACTTCATCGCGCAGCCGGTGCGCCGCCACGGCGAGATCGACGGCGTAATCGCCGTCAAGATCAGCCTCGCCGAACTGGAACGCAACTGGAACAGCAGCGAAGATCCGATCCTGCTGGCCGATCGCCATGGCGTGATCTTCCTCAGCAACCGTCCGAATTGGCGCTACCACAGCCTGGAGCCGCTGCCGGCCAGCGCGCTGGCCGAACTGGCCCGCACGCAGCAATATATCGGCCGCGACGTCACGCCGCTGGCCCGCAATCCCGGCCCGCGCGTCACGCAGGAGGTGGGACGGCTTGGCTGGCAGCTGATGATCTTCCCGAGCCAGTTGCGCGTGGTCCGCAGCGGCATCAACTGGGCGCTGGCAACTGCCCTGCTGCTGGCCTGCGGCGGCGTATCGTATTGGGCCATGCACCAGCGCCGCCGGCGGCGCGAGGAGCGCCTGGCCTTCGACCGCGAACTGGAGTCGCGCATCGCCCAGCGCACGCAGCAGCTGAGCGAAACCAACCGCATCCTGCGCACGACGCAAAACGAACTGGTGCAGGCCGGCAAACTGGCCATGCTGGGTCAGATGGCGGCTGGCATGACGCATGAACTGAACCAGCCCCTGGCAGCGATCCGTGCCTTTGCCGACAACGCCCGCACCTTCCTGGAGCGCGGCCAGCCGGAACAGGCGGCCAGCAACCTTGGCCACATCGGCGATGCCAGTGCGCGCATGGGCGCCATCATCAGCCAGCTGAAAGGTTTCGCGCGCAAGGACGAAACCGTCGGCCCGGTGGATTTTGGGCGCGCCGTGCGCAGTTCGGCCTTCCTGCTGGAGAGCGAGAGCAAGCGCCGCAACGTGGCGATGGAGATCGATACCGGCGCCGCACCGTTGATGGTGGCGGGCGATACGGTGCGCATCGAACAAGTGCTGATCAACCTGCTGCGCAATGCCCTCGATGCTGTCGAGAGCACCGCGCAGCCGCGCGTCTCCGTCGTGCTGTCGCGTGAAGGCGGCGACGGCGTGGCACGCATCAGCGACAACGGCCCAGGCATCCCGCAGGAAGTGGCAGCGCACCTGTTCGAGCCCTTCTTCACGACCAAGCCTGCCGGGAAAGGGCTGGGCCTGGGGCTGGCGATTTCCTCGTCGATCGCGCAGGCAATGAACGGCCGCCTGTCGGCCCGCAACCTGGACGGCGGCGGCGCGCAGTTTGAGTTACGCTTACCGCTTATCAAGGAAGGAGCCGCCCCATGAAGGCGCTATTGGTTGAAGACGAGGCCGCGCTGCGGCTGGCCACCTCGCAAACGCTGGAACTGGGCGGTTTTGCGGTGCAGGCTTGCGCAAGCGCCGAGGAAGCACTGCCGTTGTTGCTGGCGAACTTCGCGGGCGTGGTGGTGACCGACGTGCGCCTGCCGGGGCTTTCAGGCCTGGACTTGCTGGCGCGCGTGGCCGCTCTGGACGCCGAGCTGCCGGTCATCGTCGTCACCGGCCATGGCGACGTCAGCATGGCCGTCGAAGCCATGCGCGCCGGCGCTTACGACTTCATTGAAAAGCCGTTCGCCTCCGAACGCCTGATGGATGCCGTCAAGCGCGCCCAGGAGCGCCGCAACCTGGTGCTGGAAAACCGCCGCCTGCGTTCCGAGCGCGCGCAGCATCCCGACAT
Source organism: Pseudoduganella sp. R-32 (assembly GCF_049913245.1). NCBI lineage: Bacteria > Pseudomonadati > Pseudomonadota > Betaproteobacteria > Burkholderiales > Oxalobacteraceae > Pseudoduganella > Pseudoduganella sp. R-32. Next base: position 5,740,705 of record NZ_CP183987.1, read on the forward strand.
GCCGGACCTTATCGGGCGCTCCGAGGCCATCGAACACCTGAAGGTCGTGGTGCGCAACGTGGCGCCGACCGGCGTCGATATCCTGGTCAATGGCCAGACCGGTACCGGCAAGGAAGTGATGGCACGGCTGATTCACGCGGCCAGCGGGCGCAAGGGGAATTTCGTCGCGATCAACTGCGGCGCCTTGCCGGAGTCGGTATTCGAGAGCGAGATCTTTGGCCACGAAGCGGGGGCCTTCACAGGCGCGCAAAAGCGGCGCATCGGGAAGCTGGAATTTGCCAACGGCGGCACGGTTTTCCTCGACGAGATCGAGAGCATGCCGATGGCCTTGCAGGTCAAGCTCCTGCGCGTGCTGCAGGAGCGACGCCTTGAGCGGCTGGGCGGGAACGAGTCGGTCGCGCTGGATTGCCGGGTAGTCGCCGCCAGCAAGGCCGACTTGCTGGCGCTGTCGGCGCAGGGCCTGTTCCGCGAGGACCTGTATTACCGGATCGGCGTGATCAGCATCGACTTGCCGCGCTTGCGCGACCGGCGCGAGGATATTCCGCTGCTGCTGGCGCACTTCGTCGCCGAGGCAGCACAGCGCTACCAGCGGGCGATGCCGATGTGGACGCCGGAGCAGATGGCTGCGTGGCAAGCTGCGGATTGGCCGGGCAATGTGCGTGAACTGCGCAACTTCGCGGAACGCCTGACGCTTGGGCTGGTACCTACTGCGCCGGTCGCAGCGCCGCACAGCATCCCGGCTGGTGTCGCCGCCCCAGCCACGCCCGGCAGCACTGCCGGCCCGGCTTTTGCCACTGGTGCGGGCATTTCGTCGCCAGCGGGCGCCGCGACGGGTGCCGGCATGGAATGGGCCGCCGGCGCTGGAGCATCCGGCAGCGCCGCGATGAGCGCCGGCGCTGCGTCGGCTGCCGGCGTCGTGATGGCGGCCGGCGTTCCCGCCGCGGGCGCTGCGGGGACGGAGGCCGAGCAGCCCTCCCTGCCGCAGCAAGTCGACGCTTTCGAGCGCGACCTGATCCTGCGCGCCCTGGCAGCGGCCGATAATAATGTGGCACTGGCCGCCGACCGCCTGCTCCTGCCCCGCAAAACGCTGTACGACAAGCTGAAAAAGCACCAGATCCAGCGCGACTGAAATGTAGTAAAGCTACAGATTTTGCGGTAAGATTTTCGTAGCATCACTACTACGGAGACAAAATGAAGCAGCGCACCCTGGTCGCGGCCCTGCCGGTGGTTTTTGCGGCAGTTTCCGCCGCGGCAGCACCAACCACCGCCCTCACCGCAGCGCCAACTGCTGCGACATCGCACACGCTGGCCTCTTGCGAAGGCCCGCACGAAACCGTGCTGGCCCGTACGCAAGGCTTCGACGCCCGCGCCCTGTGGCTGGATGGCAGGCTGGCGAAATGGACCGGCGCCCAGGCCGAAGGCAGCTTCAAGCTCTATTACGCAACCGCAGCCGGCATCAGCGCCCCGCAAGGCGCCACCGTGAGCGGAGCCGATGGTGCGCTGCAGCTCAGCGCAACGACAGAAGCGCTGCCCCCGCAACTGGCCGAGCGCTTCAGATATACCGGAGACGGCGTGCTGCTCGCGCTGTCCGCCGCCGACCGCGCCCGCCTGCCGGCGCTGCTGCCGAAACAACTCGTGCTGGTGCAGGAGAACGCCGACGGCACCGTGCGCGACGCCACGGCTTTGCAAGTCCCGGGCGTGCTGGATGACGTCTACGCCGCTGCAGAACAAACGACCGACCTTGGCGCTAGCATCGCCAAAGGCGGCACCACATTCAAGCTGTGGGCGCCGACCGCGCAACGCGTCTCCGTCTGCGTCTTCGACTCCGGCAGCAGCAAGCCGAAATCCATCACCACCATGCATGCCGATGCGAAAACCGGCATCTGGTCCGCCAGCGCGCGCAGCGACCTGTCCGGCCGCTACTACAAGTACGTGGTGGACGTGGTCGCGCCGAAAACTGGCCTGGTGCGCAACGCCGTTACCGACCCGTATTCCGTCAGCCTGACCGCCGATTCCGCCCGCAGCTACATCGCCGACCTGGCCGACCCGCGCCTGGCGCCCGCCGGCTGGAACAAGGACCAGCCGCCTGCCACAGTGAAGGCGCAGCCGGACATGTCGATCTACGAGCTGCATGTGCGCGACTTCTCGATCAACGACCTGTCGGTCAGCACCATGAACCGCGGCAAATACGCAGCTTTCCGCGAGACCGGTTCCAACGGCATGAAGCATCTTGCCATGCTGGCCAAGGCCGGACTGACCGACGTGCACCTGCTGCCGGTATATGACCTGGGCAGCGTGCCGGAAAAAGGCTGCATTGCCCCCGTCGTGCACGGCGCGCCGGACAGCGACCAGCAGCAGAGAATCGTCAGCGACAACGCGCTGAAGGACTGCTACAACTGGGGTTACGACCCTTGGCATTACAACGCACCTGAAGGCAGCTACAGCACCGATGCCGCCGACGGCGCGCGCCGGATTATCGAGCTGCGCGAAATGGTGATGGCGCTGCACAAGACCGGTTTGCGGGTCGGCACCGACGTGGTCTACAACCACACCTACCGCGGCGGACAGCATGAGCGTTCGGTGCTGGACCGCATCGTACCCGGCTATTACCAGCGCCTGAACCTGAAAGGCGAGATCGAGAACTCCACCTGCTGCTTCAACACCGCCACCGAGAACCGCATGGTGGCCAAGCTGATGATCGACTCGGCCGAACTGTGGACCAAGCACTACCACATCGACTCCTTCCGCTTCGACCTGATGGGACACCAGCCGCGCGCCGCAATGGAAGCGCTGCAGGCGCGCGTCAATAAAGCGGCCAGGCGACACGTGAACCTGATCGGCGAGGGCTGGAACTTCGGCGAAGTAGCCGACGGTGCACGCTTCGTGCAGGCTTCGCAACTGTCGCTGAACGGCAGCGGCATCGGCACATTCAGCGACCGCGCGCGCGATGCGGTACGCGGCGGCGGCGCTGGAGATTCGGGTGCGCAAATGGTCGCGCAGCAGGGGTTCGTCAATGGCCTGGTGTACGACCCGAACGCCGGCGCCGGCCTGCGTCCCGTGACGGACCTGATGAAGGCATCCGACCTCGTGAAGGTCGGCCTGGCAGGCTCGATCCGCAGCTACCGCATGCAGACCTTTACCGGTGAAACCAAGGAACTGCAGGCCATCGTGTACGGAGGCAACCAGCCGGCCGGCTATGTGAGCCAGCCCAGCGAAGTAGTCAACTACGTGGAGAACCACGATAACCAGACGCTGTACGACATCAATGCCCTCAAGCTGCCCATATCCACGACCAGCGCCGACCGCGCACGCGTGCAGATGCTGGCGGCTGCAATCAACGCCTTCTCGCAGGGCGTGGCGTATTACCACGCCGGGTTTGAAATCCTGCGTTCGAAATCGATGGACCGCAACAGCTTTGAATCGGGCGACTGGTTCAATCGCCTCGACTGGACCTACCAGACCAACTATTTCGGTTCCGGCCTGCCGCCTGCTGCGGACAATGGCAAGGACTACGCATTGCTCCAGCCCTTGCTGGCCAATCGCGCGCTGCAGCCAACGCCCGTCGATATCGCATTCGCACGAGACACCTTCCGCGACCTGCTGCGCATTCGTGCCAGCAGCACCCTGTTCCGGATGCGGACCGCGGACGACATCAGGAAACGCCTGCACTTCCTGAACACCGGGCCGGAACAGGTAGCAACCGTCGTCGCGGCACGCCTGGACGGCGCTGGCTACGAAGGCGCGGGGTTCAAGACGGTGGCTTATTTTATCAACGTGGACAAGGTGGAGCAGACTATCGTCGCCGCTGGAGAAGCCGGCAAGGCTTATCGCCTGCATCCCGTCCAAGCTGGCGCGGCGGCTCGCTACGACGCAGCAACGGGCAGCTTCACCATTCCGGCGAGGACGGCTATAGTGTTCGTTGAATAAACTCAAAGGCCGCCGGCCGCCCAGCCATGACAATCACCCTTCGCGCGATTCAAGGCGATATCACCACACTTTCGGTCGACGCAATCGTCAACGCTGCAAACTCCTCGCTCCTGGGCGGTGGCGGCGTTGACGGCGCAATCCATCGTGCTGCCGGGCCGGAGCTGGTCCACGAATGCCGGCTTCTCGGCGGCTGCAAGACTGGCCAGTCGAAGCTGACCAAGGGCTATCGGCTTCCGGCCAAGTACATCATCCATACCGTAGGACCGGTTTGGCGCGGCGGCAACAGCGGCGAGCCGGAGCTTTTGGCGGCCTGCTATCGCGGCAGCATGGCGCTGGCGGCCGAGCATGGCGTAGCCACGCTGGCATTCCCCAGCATCAGCACCGGCATCTATGGCTACCCGATCGACTTGGCCGCAACACTCGCCGTCGCGACAGTCCGCGCTGCGGCCGAACAATTTCAAGGAATTAAAGAAATCATCTTCTGCTGCTTCTCCCAAGCCGACCTGGCTGTCTACGAAGAGGTCCTTACTCAGTGACTCTTCCAGGAAAAAAATTGCCGACGCATCGAAGTGGGGCAAGTGCGCTATCGCTACATCATTTCAACATCGGCAGCAGGTCGCGACGGCGATATTGCGTTGAACGTGACGATTCAGGCCGAAAGTGGCAGTGGCTGCATCCTTAAGATAGCGGGGCTGAGCACCCGCGATCCCTGGCTTGATTTTCCCCAGCCCGAATCGGCGGACAAATACCTGAAATTGAGGCCACGACACGTGGCCTCACTTATCAAGCATGCACTTGCAAATGGATGGAGTGCTCAACAGGCTGGGGCGCCATTTCATCTGGACGCAAATGAATGTGCGTTCATGCCAGAATGTGAGTAACGCCACCGCGAAAGCTGAGCATGACGCCGGAACTCGTCTGCACCATCGGCCATTCGAACCGCACAATCGAAGAGTTCATCGGATTGCTGCGCCAGAACGGCATCGAATGCCTGCTCGACATCAGGACAGTGCCCAAGTCGCGCCATAATCCGCAGTTTGGACAGGACCAGCTAGCAGCGTCGCTCAGCGCAGCAGGGATAGAATACCGCTACATGCGCGGGCTTGGGGGGCTGCGCCATCCGCGCAAGGACTCTGAAAATTCTGGGTGGCGTAACCTGTCCTTTCGCGGCTATGCCGACTATATGCAGACGGAGGAGTTTGCGGAGAACGTCGATGCAGTGGTTGAACTTGGACGCAACAAGTGCTGTGCGCTGATGTGCGCCGAAGCAGTGCCGTGGCGCTGTCACCGCTCACTGGTAGCCGATGCTTTGCTGGTCCGCGGCGTGCACGTGGACGACATCATCGACGCGCGACAACGGCGACCACACAAGATGACGCCATTTGCCAGCGTTGAAGGGGTACGCATTACTTATCCCGGCGAAGAAAAGCGTGGAGATCGGTGAGCTTTTGGGTCAGCGCGTGATGATATCCTGCTCCAATTTTGGTCTCCGCCATGAAGCGAACTTCACACGCGCTGTTCGTCGCAGCCATAAGCGGCTCGTTGCACTAGGCCAATGAGGTTTATCTACCCAAATCCGCAACAAGACGAGTGTGAACTATGCCAACCGCCTGGTTCGGATCTCAAATAGGAACAGCTTAGTAATGACCGTGCGCAAATTCAAAGCAGCAGACTTCCCTGCAGTCTGCCGCATCTATCTCGAAGCCAAGCGGGAAGAGCTCAAGTTCGAGCCCTACCCTCTTGACGTCACGCCACTGGAACAGGACGACGACATCCTGGCGGCCTTTAACGAGTCCGCAGTTACTGTGTTCGACGATGGCGCGGTACGCGGGTTCGCGGCGACTTTTGCCGACCAATTGAGGGCGCTGTTTGTGGATGGCGAGGTGCGCGGAAAAGGTATCGGACAGGCATTGCTGGATGCCGTGGTGGCGAAAGGAACACAAGGCGTTTCTCTGAACGTCGCAAAGTCCAACGTGGATGCCTTGCGGTTTTACATTCGGAACGGATTTTCGATTGCTGGTGAAACGGTGCGCCAGTACTCCGGATTAGAAATCATGTACGTCCAAATGCAGCGAGCGGCCAAGTCTGGGGAAGCCATCACATGATTTTGTTTCTGGATTTCGATGGCGTACTTCATCCTTTTCCGATGAGGCCGACCGACAAGCATTTTTCACAGATGTCGTCGCTGTGGAAGGTGTTAGACAATATTCCCGAAATCTCTGTCGTCATCACCTCCACGTGGAGAGAACAGTATCCGTTCACAGAATTGATCGAACTGCTGAAGGCCCAGGGAGGTGATCGCTTCGCCGCGCGATTCGTGGGTGTCACCCCGATTCTGGAGGGAACCGCAAACTACGTGCCAGGAATTCGCCAGCGCGAAGTCGAAACGTGGTTGGCCGAAAACAAGGTCGAGCACGAGCCCTACATAATCCTGGATGACATTGAAGAGTATTTCAATTCGACCTGCAAGAACTTATATCTTGTTGATGGCGTGACGGGACTTACTGATGACGATGTCAAAGCCATTGCCCTGTGGTTGAAACCAGCGGCATGACAAAATAAACCGGCAGCCCGGGAACCGACCAGAGGCCGGCCCGAGCGGTGTCAGTGGGGAGGTGGCTTACGCCCATAACGTTTCATTGCTGGCTTGTCTGCCCACCTCACATCCACTATATCAAGTAGCTCTGCCCCTTGGTACCCGAAACCGGTTTCGGGTCTCATTCAGTCTAATAGGAGCATTCTGGGTCTAATTCGGGATAGGAACCAGGGGGATACGTCTAACACAGCCCAAGAACTCATAGGGCAAGTCCAATTCGATCTACACTTTTGACGTCAAAATCTAAAAGGAACCATTATTCAGTTCCGTGATCCAACCTTTAGACCATTTTCGAAAGGATTGAATCATGGCCTACGAAGCGAAACAAGCAGTCTATCTTCCAGTCGCCGACTTTCTTCAACTAGAGCTCTACCTGATGGATGCACGCCCAGGCGTCAAGCCAGAAGAGTTTGTCACGGACATGTTGAATCATTGGCTGGCGATAGAATTGGAGCGGCAATCATTGCGCGAGCGGGGTCATGCAATGCGCGGTTTTCAATGGAAGAATGTGTTCCTGCCCGATGGAACTGCTCTTCGAACCAGCCACTGCAACGCCATCGAATATGCCAAAGTGGTGGGCGATCATATCTTAGCCGATGACGGCGTACGGTTGACGCCGTCTCAATTTTCCAATCGACGAGCCAAGGGCCGCAACGCGTGGCGATTCGTCTGGTTGCGCTTTCCTGGTGACGATTTCTGGATGCGAGCTGCCACGTGCAGAATGCGGCATCACGAGCAGCAGTCCAGACAGTCTAAAATCAAAATTGACCAGTCTAACGCGGTCTAGCCTTGAAGGACCGAGGGTCCAAATCGGTCGATGAATTTCCCTGAAGGGGCGATTTCGGTCTAGCGCCCCCGCCCCACCCTATATAACTAGCCCGCTTTAGACCAAATCGTCACGATTTAGTGTGGATTAGACCGTAGATTGAAAAAACACCGCAAACGCCATGCTCTCGTATCGTCTTGGAACCGATCAAAGGACTGACTCTCGTGCTTGGATTTTTGTTGGAGTAGCTGGATGCAACGACACATTGGGCGCGACTGAACATCGCTCTTTGGCCGAGCTCACGCAACTACCTCGCGAACTCTAATTCAATTTCTTCGGGTTCGCTTCCGCGGCTTCCATTTGAAGGCGGAGTGCGCGCAGGCCGACCCGCTGGATACGGGCAAGCGGCCGCTGGGGTGCTGGCCGTGCTTCCTTATCTCTCGTTGCGCCGTACATCATCAGCTGAACCTTCTCCAACTCGGTGAGCGAAAATGGTAAAGGCGCTTCCGACGCCTCGAAGAAGTTGATCCCAATGTGGATTGGAACCGAAGTACGTGGTGGCGAGTTGGCGGAGTAGACCAGCGTGATCGGCTCCACTTTCGGTGCTGAGTTCGAAGTGGATTCTATCCACAGCTTGGCGCGGCAAACCTTAGTGTAGTTTATTCCACCCTCAGTCCTGTCCGGGAGCTTCTCGTGGTCAGTCAGCCTCACCTTGATCTCGCTTCTAAGCTCCCTGAAGTTGCTCTTTCTTAGGTAAGCGCCAAGGCCAATTTTCTGCCACCCTTCCGGCATCCGCGCGTAAAGCCGGGGCAAGAGCCACATGACGTCGTGGTCAACCGCGAGGAACGGCTGGTAGGCGTCAATCATCGCCTGGTGCCGGGGCGGCACAGGAATAGCCGCAGGAAACGCCTTCTGCGACGCGCTTTGCACTGCCTTCTGCAATGCGCGTTGCGATACATCGTCGAAAGCCCTTGATACTATCGTGTAAACGTGTGCCTCCATCTCGTCCTCCGCGCGCCCACTGTCGCAGTCTGGAACGCCAGAACACCCACTCAGGAAAAGCAGGCATGACAAAACGGAGGCAATTACTCGTAACATCGCTGAATTGATTTTTTTACAATCCGGTAGTTTGCCGCAAACTGCGCGCTTCTGGCAAGCCGGACCCAAGCCGGCCTTACGGCGAGAGCAGGATTGTGGAGTTTTTGCCGTTGGTGCGAACGACGCCGTCCTTCACGGTATAGGCGACGCCGGCGTAGGCATCTTTTACTTTGGTGCCGTCTGCAAATACGCTGCCGACCGCGATATCCACTGGCTGGCCGGTCTTCACATCCAGCGCCACGACTACCTTGTCCTCGCCACGTACGCGGCTGAAGGTGTACGGCAGGTCCGCCAGCTTCTTATGCTCGCCGGCGCCGACCGCAGGATGCGCCTGGCGGAATTTCCCCAGCTTTGCCCAGTGCGTCCTCACTTTGGCATTTGTTTTCAAGTCGCCCCAATTCATGAAGGAGCGCAGCTTCGCATCGCCCTTCGCTTCGGCCACGTCAAGTCGCCGTGAGATTTCGTCGCCGTAGTAGATCTGTGCGGCGCCGGGGGCAAGCAGCAGCTTGTTGGCTGTCTCGAACGGCTTCTGGCGCGCCGGGTCGAAGGGATTGCCGTCGTCGTGCGAATCCATATAGTTCATGACCGAATGCCCTTTCAGCGGACCCGCGAGTTGCGTCGCGTATTTGCTGAACAGGGATTCGTAGTCGCCCTTCGCGTCATGCACCATGCCGAAGTTGATCAGGCCATCAAAGCCATTGGCGAAGTAATTGGCTTTCTCGCCGCCGCCCATATCGAAGTCCTGTCCATGGACGATGTTGTAGTTGTAGACCTCCGCCAGCATGTAGAAGCGGCCATCGCCCAGCACTTTCCTGGGGTTCAGGCTTTTCCATTCGTCGTGCGCGGCCAGGGCGACCTTGCGCAGCTCGGCCCATACCGCAGGTTCAACGTGCTTGGCCGTATCCGCGCGGAAGCCGTCAACGCCGTACTTGCGAACCCAGTCCGCGTGCCATTTCATCAGGTAGTAGCGCGGGGCGCGTGGATAGCCGGTGCGGGTAAAGAAGCCATCGAGCTCTTTCACTTCGCGTTCGTAGCGGCCTTCGGCTTTCCACTTGGCTGCCAGCGCTGGCGGCAGTTCCACCGGCGCATCGCTCTCGGTGCGGAAGTCCGGCAGGTTCTTTACCAAGGTGCAGCTTACGGTGGACGGCACGTCCTTGTACTGGCATTGCGGCTCGGTGCGTACCCAGCCTTCGGGCCAGACAGGATCGGCCTCGGTTACAGGGCCGGTATGGTTCATCACTACGTCCAGCAGCACGCGAATGCCGCGTGCATGGGCGGCCTCAACGAAGTCGCGGAAGTCTTTTTCCGTGCCAAGGTTGGCGTCCATCGCAGTAAAGTCGCGCGCCCAATAGCCGTGGAAGCCGTAGGACTTGCCAGTGCCTTCGTCCGTGCCGGCATGGATTTGTTCGACAGGCGGCGTGGTCCAGATCACGTCCACTCCCAGGTCATCGAAATAGCCGGACTTGATCTTTTCTGTCAGCCCCTTGAAATCGCCGCCCATGAAGCCGCGCAGTGGTGCAGCGTCTGCCTTGCGGCCGTAGGCCAGGTCGTTTGCCTTGTCGCCATTGGCGAAACGGTCGGTCACCAGGAAGTAGACAGTCGCATTCTCCCAAAGGAAGGGCTTGGGCGGCGCCGCGGATGCGCTGTTGGCGCCAGCGGCAAGTAGCAAGGACAATGCGAGGGATGAAAGTTTCATTCAGCTTTTCCTATGTAATGACTGTTGGATTACTGCGGCCTGTGTGCATGGCGATGCTCGCCACGCTGTCTGCGATTGCAATCAGCCCTGCGAGGGCTTGCTGCGTTGGGATATGGTGCTGCTCCGGATCGGCCTCGTAGCGTTCCAGGTAGACGCGCAAGGTGGCGCCCTCGGTGCCAGTACCGGACAGGCGGTACACAATGCGCGAGCCGTCCGTCATCATGATGCGGACGCCCTGCTGGCTGGCGTGCGAGCCGTCCACCGGGTCGGTATATTCGAAATCGTCGGCGGCCTGCACTTCGTAATGGTTCAACTTCTGCCCCGGCAAGTTGGGCAGCTTGATGCGCAAGTCCTGCATCAGCAGCTGCGCCGCATCGCTTGCGATGGCTTCGTAATCGTGGCGCGAGTAGTAATGGCGGCCAAAGCGCTGCCAATGCGCCGTGACGATGTCCTGCACCGAGCCGCCGCGCACGGCCAGCAGGTTCAGCCAGAACAGCACGGCCCACAGGCCGTCCTTTTCGCGGATGTGGCGCGAACCGGTGCCGTAGCTCTCTTCGCCGCACAAGGTAGCCTTGCCGGCGTCGAGCAGCGTGCCGAAGTACTTCCACCCGGTTGGCGTCTCATAGCAAGGCACGCCAAATTCCGCAGCCACCCTGTCGGCGGCACGCGAGGTGGGCATGGAACGGGCAATGCCGGCGATACCGTCTGCATAGCCTGGCGCAACGGTCGCATTCGCAGCCAATACGGCCAGGCTGTCCGAAGGTGTGACGACGAATTCGCGGCCGACGATCATATTGCGGTCGGCGTCGCCGTCGGAGGCGGCACCAAAGTCCGGCGCGGCGTTGGCGCACATGATGTCGATCAGTTCTTCGGCGTTCACCGGATTGGGATCGGGATGCAGGCCGCCAAAGTCCGCCAGCGGCGTGCCATTGATCACCGTGCCCTCCGGTGCGCCCAGCATTCCCTCCAGGATGGCGTGGGCGTAAGGGCCGGAAACGGCATTCATGGCGTCGAACCGCATGGTAAAGCCGCCGGCAAACAGGCGGCGAATGGCGTCGAAGTCGAACAGCTTCGCCATCAGCTCCGCATAGTCGGCGACGGGGTCGATGACTTCGACCGCCATGGCTTCGACGGGCGTGCGCGCGCCGGGTGAATCGATGTCGATATCGGGTGCATCGCTGATGCGGTATTGCGCCAGCGCCAGCGTGCGTTCGTAGATTGCTTCGGTCAGCGCTTCAGGCGCCGGGCCGCCGTTGGCGGCGTTGTACTTGATGCCGAAATCGCCGTCCGGGCCGCCGGGATTGTGGCTGGCCGAGAGGATGATGCCGCCCAGTGCGCCATGCTTGCGGATTACACAGCTCGCGGCGGGCGTGGACAGGATGCCGCCCCTCCCCAGCAACACGCGTGCAAAGCCGTGCGCAGCGGCCATCTTCAGGATTACCTGGATTGCCTCACGATTGTGGAAGCGGCCATCGCCGCCCAGCACCAGCGTCTTGCCGGCGGCGGAGCCGAGCGTGTCGAACACGCCCTGCACGAAATTCTCGAGATAGTGATGCTGCTGGAAAACTGCGACTTTCTTGCGCAGCCCCGAAGTCCCCGGGCGTTGCCCGGGGATAGGAGTAGTTGTCACCGTCTGGATTGCCATATTCGCTCCTCCTGGATGAGAGGATAGTTTTACCGCGAATGGCGCGATCGGTGCGCGCCGCTGGATGGCTTTAAGCTTCCTTCTTGGCCGAGTCGCTGACGATCAGGCAAACGATGCCGCCGATTGCCATCGAGACGCCGCCCAGCACCAGCACATTCACCGAGTGGCCGTTGAACAGGTGCTTGATGACAGGGCCCAGAACCAGGTTGGCGACAATCTGCGGCAGCACCACGAAATAGTTGAACACGCCCATGAAGTAACCCATGCGCTTGGCCGGCAGCGCGCCAGCCAGGATCGCGTACGGCATGGTCAGGATGCTGGCCCATGCAATACCCACGCCGATCATCGGCAGCATCAGCATATTCTTGTCATGGATGAAGGCGATGCTGATCAGGCTCAGGCCACCAATCACGAGGCAAAGCATGTGCACCACTTTGCGGCTGGTGACGTGTGCCAGCTTAGGCAGCAGGAAAGCCACCAGCGCGGACACGCCGCCGTAGATCGCGAACAGGTTGCCGACCCAGTTGCCCGCCTCCTGGAAGATGGCCGACTTGCCATCGGTGGTGCCGAACACGTTTTCAGCAACTGCCGGGGTAGTGAAGACCCACATGCCCATCAGCGCAAACCAGGTGAAGAACTGCACCAGAGCCAATTGCACCATGGTTTTCGGCATGTGCACGAAGCCGCCAAACACTTCCTTCAGCGAGAACAGGAAGCCGCGGCGCTGCGCCTTCTCCATGCGGAACTTCTCGACATCTTCCGGAGGCAGTTCGTCGGCGGTCAACACGGTCCACAGCACCGACAGGAAGTATGCAGTACCGCCAGCATAGAACGAGTAGCGCACGGAGTCCGGGATCGCGCCGTTGACCACTTCATTGCTGACGTGAAGGAAATTGGTGAAGATCATTGGCAGCAGCGAAGCAATCACGCCGCCCAGGCCAATGAAGAAAGTCTGCATCGCAAAACCGGCGGTCTGCTGCGATTCATCCAGCTTGTCGCCGACGAAGGCGCGGAACGGCTCCATCGAGATGTTGATCGATGCATCCATCAGCCACAGCACAAGGATCGCCATCCACAGCGCGCTCGAATTCGGCATCAGGAACAGTGCAATGCTCGCCAACAGGGCGCCGATGAAGAAGAAAGGACGACGGCGTCCCCACTTCGCGTGCCAGGTGTTGTCGCTCAGGTAGCCGATGATCGGCTGCACCAGCAGGCCGGTGACCGGAGCAGCAAGCCAGAACAGCGGCAGTTCGTCCGGGGTCGCGCCCAGGGTCGAGAAAATGCGGCTGGTATTGGTGTTCTGCAGTGCGAAACCGAACTGGATGCCGAAGAAGCCGAAGCTCATGTTCCACAACTGCCAAAAGGTCAGCCGCGGCTTGCTGATGATGGAATGCATTTGCATCACTGTCCCGAGTAATTTTGTAGCAAAATAACATGGCAAATTCAGGCTGTCAATCCACAGACAGCCCGCAAATGCGCCATTTTTTCGACGCCTTTGTAGTCAAGCTACAAAGCAACAGACAATTTTACCTTCATTGCACTACCTATCGGCAGCGCCAGTCGCAGGGTGTGGCTGCGGGCATCCCAGCGGGCCTCGACAGCCTTGCCATCCAGCTTCACGCTGCGCGGACGGCTCGCTATATTGTGGACCTTGAGCGCGTAGACGCGGCTGACCGGCTGCCATGCTTTGCCCACTTCGGTCTCAATGCCGATTTCGAAACCGCTTGCCGATGCTGCGCCGGCAAAATGAGCGATTTCGTACTGTCCCTGCTCGTAGGCGTTGGCGGTCGCGCCGTCGTCGTCGTACAGCTTGCCGCTGGAGGCGCCGGCTGTGGCGTGGTAGTAGTAATTCAACTCGATCTGCTTCGTGTTGTAGTCGCGCGTGGTCTGCACCACCTTAGCCAGCGGCACGAATGCGCCGGCGCGCACGAATACCGGGATATGTTCGGCAGCCACCGGCACCACCTCGTTGATGCCACCCTTGTGCGCGGCATCGCTATGGAAGTCGAACCAGATCCTGGCCGATGCCGGGAAATTGACTTCTTTGCGTTGCGCTCCGGGCTCGGTAACAGGCGCCACCAGGAAGTCCCTGCCCCACAGGTAGGTCGATGCCACGGCGTTGTCGCCGCCCTCGAACATGACCGGGCGCATCAGCGGCAGGCCGGTCTGGCTGTTATCGAAGGCTGCACTGTAGTTATAAGGCAGCATGGCGTAGCGCAGGCGGATCGCGTCGCGGGCCAGCGCTTTGGTGCGTTCGGTGCGGAACACCGGTTCGGCCGGAACTTCCTCCTGCGCGTGCGGGCGGAACACCGGCTGGAATACGCCGTACTGCAACCAGCGCACATACAGCTCGTCGTCCAGCATCGGCGAGGCAAAGCCGCCGAGGTCGGAATGCATATAGGCCAGGCCCTGCATGCCCATCTGCAGCGCGATTTCCATCTGCGACTGCAGGCCACCCCAGCTACGCTGCACGTCGCCCGACCATGGGACCATGCCGAAGCGCTGCGAGCCGGAGTAGCCCGCCCGCATCAGGATGAAGGGACGTTCGTTCGGGTAGTCTTTCTTATAGCCTTCCGCGATCAGGCGCGCCCAATCGTGGCCGTAGATATTGTGGACCTGGTCTGCGCCGAGTTGGCCATGACTGCCGTGGCGCAGCGCGGATGGGTGCACTTCGGGCTCGCCGAGGTCACCCCACCAGCCGGCAACGCCGCCCTCTTTCAGCTCCTTGTAGATATTCCAGAACCAGTCGCGCCCTTCCGGGCGGTACAGGTCGACCAGGCCGGTATTGCCGAAGTAGAAGTCGTATTTATATGGCTCCCCCTGCGTATCCGTGGCCAGCACGCGGCGCTCGACCGCCTCTTGCCAACGGGTGGAAGTGGTCAGCACAAATGGTTCGGTAATAACGACGGTCTTCACGCCCTTTGCCGCCAGGTCGGCCATCATGCCTTTCGGATTGGGGAAGCTCTCCTTGTCCCAGGCCAGGTTGCCCATGGTGCCTTTGACGGTCTTGCCGAACCAGTACAGGTCCAGCACCACCGCATCGACCGGGATCTTGTCGGCGATGAACTTGTCGACCACGGCGCGCGTCTCCGCCTCCGTGTGGTAGCCGAAGCGGCTGGCGAAGTTGCCGAAGGCCCAGCGCGGCGGCAAGGGCTGGCGGCCGGTCAGGCTGGTGTAGTTGGCGACTACGTCTTCCCACTGCTCGCCGGCGATCACCTGGTAAGTCTTGCGGCCGCCAATGGTTTCGTAGGACAGCGTACCGTCTTTCCTGCTATCGAAATCCAGGTAGCCGATCTGCGGGTTATCGAAGTGGATGGCGTACTTCTTCGAGGACAGCGCCATCGGAATGGTGAAATTCAGCAGCTGCGAGCGCGCTTCATAGCCGTAGTGGGCACGGTTGTACAACTGGAAGCGGTTGCCGCGGCGGTTCATGCCTGTAGCCCGTGCGCCGGCGCCATACAGGGCTTCATCGCCGTCCAGCGCAAATTCGATCGCTTCCAGGCCACCTTCGCGGCGATACCCGCGCTTCTCGGCGACCAGCGGCTGGCCTTTATACAAATAGCTGATGCGGAACGGCTGCTTTTCCACACGCACCGTGATGCCCGGCGTGGCGAGTTCCAGTGCGCCGCCCTCGTCGCGCAGCGTGCTGGCCACAACGGCAGGCGGCAGCACTACCGCGTGCGACACCGCGTCCGCCACTTCCCCCTTTGGAACAAAGGTGGTCTCCACAACGGCCGCGGAGTAAGGCTTGATGATGTATTTGCCATCGTTTGCGCCGATTTCCAGGACATTGCCGCTTTTCGCGGCAGATAAGAAATGGCGATCCGCGTTCTGCGCCATGGCAGCCTGGCTAATAAGGGCCAATATTGCAAATTTAATTAGTTTCATGGGGTGATATATTAGCGGGCAGTTTTATCTGAGAGGAGAATGAATTGAATAAAACGACTATGAAAAAACCGATGGTCCTGGCCCTCGGCCTGGCCCTGGCAGCGGGCTTCGCCAACGCCGCGCCAGCCGCGAAAAAAGCCAAAGGCACTCCTGCCGAAGCGAAGAAGTTCATCGCGCAGACTGAAGAGAAATTCGACAAGCTGGGCAACGATGCCAACAAGGCCGCCTGGGTTGCGCAGAACTTCATTACCGACGATACCGAAGCGCTGACCGCCTACTTCGGCGAACAGCAACTGGACGCGTCCGGCCAGGCTGCCCTGGAAGCGCGCCGCTTTAACGGCGTCAAGCTGGCGGACGACGAAGCGCGCAAGATCAAGCTGCTGCAGCTGACGCTGATGCTGCCCGATCCGAAGGAGCGCCAGGCTTACGCCGACGCCAACGCCAAGCTGAATGGCGCGTACGGCAAGGCCAAGTACTGCCCGACACCGGACAACTGCAAGGCCCTGGGCGAACTGGAAAAGACCCTGGCCACCAGCCGCGATCCTAAGGTCCTGCTGGACGCCTGGAACGGTTGGCACATGCAATCGCCGTCCTACAAGAAGCTGTACACCGACTACGTTGAACTGTCCAACAAGGGCGCGCGCGAAATGGGCTATGCCGACACCGGCACCCTGTGGCGCTCGGGCTACGACATGAAGCCGGAGGAATTCTCGGCCGAGATGGAACGCATCTGGCAGCAAGTGAAGCCGCTGTACGATTCGCTGCACACCTACGCCCGCTACAAGCTGCGCGAAACCTACGGTCCGGACCAGGTTCCGCTGACCGGTCCAATCCCGGCCCACCTGTTCGGCAATATGTGGAGCCAGAGCTGGGAAAACATCTACCCGCTGCTGATGCCTGCCACCGGCGCTTCCAAGTTCGACCTGACCAATGTGCTGGAAGAGAAAAAGACCAGCGCCAAGGAAATGGTGCAATACGGCGAGCGTTTCTACACCTCGCTGGGCATGCCCAAGCTGCCGGAGACCTTCTACCAGCGCTCGCTGCTGGAAAAACCGCGCGACCGCGACGTGGTGTGCCACGCTTCGGCATGGCAGCTGGATGGCAAGGACGACGTGCGCATCAAGATGTGCATCCGTCCGACCGAAGAAGAATTCGCCGTCATCCACCATGAGCTGGGACATATCTATTACGACCTGGCTTACAAGAATCAGTCCAACCTGTTCCGCACCGGCGCCAACGACGGCTTCCACGAAGCGATCGGCGACACCATTGCGCTGTCGATCACCCCGAGCTACCTGAAGAAGGTCGGCCTGATGAACGAAAACCCGGACCCGAACGCCGACATCGGCGTGCTGCTGAAGCGCGCCCTGGCCAAGGTTGCCTTCCTGCCGTTCGGCTACTCGGTCGACAAATGGCGCTGGGACGTCTACAGCGGCAAGACCAAGCCTGCGGACTACGACAAGAGCTGGTGGCAGCTGCGCGAGCAGTACATGGGCGTGAAACGCCCGCTGCCGATGCTGGCTGACGGCTTCGACGCCGGCGCCAAGTACCACGTTGCAGCCGACGTACCTTACGCCCGCTACTTCCTGGCCCACCTGCTGCAATTCCAGTTCCATCGCGCCCTGTGCAAGGAAGCCGGCTACACCGGCCCGCTCCACCAGTGCTCGATCTACGGCAGCGAAAAAGCCGGCAAGAAGCTGTGGAGCATGCTGGAGATGGGTACCTCCAAGCCATGGCCTGAAGCGCTGAAAGCAGCTACCGGCGAAGACCGCATCGACGGCCAGGCCCTGCTCGACTACTTCGCCCCGCTGAAAGTCTGGCTGGACGAGCAGAACAAGCAATTGGCCGCCAAGGCCAAGTAATACAAAAACGGGGGCCTCGGCCCCCGTTTTTTCTACCCCTGGATGCTTAGAACTTGTAGTTCGCGCCCAGCAGGATGGTGCGGCCATACTTCTGGTATTCCAGTTGCTGGTTGCGGTTGCCGTTGTAGGTCTCGTAGGCCTCGTTACGCAGGTTGTTCACCTGCAGCACCAGTCCCATGCCCTTGAACATGCCTTCGTTGAAGCTATAGCCGATCTGGAAGTCGAGGATGTTCTCGCCAACCACATAGCGCAGCGAACGCTCGCCGGCGAAGTTGCCGATCTCACCCACGAAGTCCGAACGCTTGCGCTGGCTCAGGCGAGTCTCGAAGCCGGCCTTCTCGTAATACACGGTCAGGTTGCTGGTGTGCTTCGACAGGCCTGGCAGCATGATGGTCTGGCCCAGGTTGGCGCTAGGCTCCTTGATGGTGATCGCACTGTCGTTGTACGAGTAGCTGCCGCTCACGCCGAAGCCGTCCAGTACCGGGGTCACCATGTTCAGCGGCAGGGAAGCAGTCAGCTCCAGGCCTTTCATGTTGCCGCCCTTGCCATTGTACGGAGCGGTGTAGTTGCCGAACGGGGTAATCGCGTTGGTGCCAGGGATCTGCTGCGAGAAGTCGTGGGTACGGGTCTCGGTAAAGATGTAGGTATCCAGCTTCTTGTAGAAGAATGCCAGTGCTGCGTAGGCTTTCTTGCCGAAGTATTTTTCATACGACAGGTCGAAGGCCTTGGCGCGCCACGGATCCAGCTGGGCGTTGCCGCCGCTGCCGCCTGGTTTGAAGTCGTTGGTGCCGACGTTGAAGTCCAACGCGGAACGCAACTGGTCAACACGTGGGCGGGCGATCTGCTTGGCCAGGGCCATGCGCACGGTATGGTCGTTCGGCAGTTGGAACGCCAGGTTCAGGCTTGGCAGCACGTCGGTATAGGTCTTGCCGTCGTGGACCGGCTTGACTTCCTGGCCGGCAGGTGCTGTGCCGTCCCAGTACTTGGAGTCGGACGACTGGTCGGTGCGCTGCACTTGCACGCCGACGTTACCGCGCAGACTGACATTGCCCAGTTCGTGCTCGATGTTGGCCTTGGCAAAGGTCGTGGTGATCTTCTCATTCACGGTCCAAGCCTTGGCGATCAGGTAGCTCTTGTCTTCGGTCGGTGCAAAGGTCATGTACTTGGCCACGACGCCCGGTACGTTCCATGCAGGGATGGTGCCCGTTCCGGCAAAGCCCAGGTCGACCGAGTTGTACATCAGGTCCGACGAAATGGTCGAAGGCGCACCTGCCAGGTTAATGCTTGCTTCCGGCTGGTGCTTCTCCTTGCTGCGGTCAGAGTAGTGCACGCCGATATCGAAGCTCGAGAAGTACTTCTCGAGGGCGCCGGACGATTGGATGTTGGCTGCCAGCTTGAAGCCGTTCAGCTCGTCTTCCACGTGCGGGGTCTTGCCGTAGCCGGAACCGTAGATGGTGTTACGCACGTACAGGTTGGCCGGGTTGCTGTAGTCGAGGCCCGGTTTCAGAGTCGGGAAACCGCCGGTGCCCAGCGACAGGGCGACGGAATCCAGGAATGGATTGCCGGCCGCGTTACTGATCTGCAGGTTGTTTTCCAGGCTCAGTTCATCGCGCTTGGCGGTCGAGCGGCTCAGGTCAGCCACCAGGGACCAGCCATCCATCTTCCATTCGTTGTTCCAGCCGATGGCGCGGATATCGTCCTTGCGCTTGGTGTACATGCCGCGCACCAGCGGATACGCATTGTTTGCGGTGCCGGTGGCGAACGAACCATTGTTGGTGGTGACGCCCGTAAACGACATAGGCGTGGTGGTGCCATTGTAGCCGCTGATGTTTACTTCGAACTGATTGGCAGTGTCTTCGTGCTTGAAGCGCGAAGCATACACGTCGATCATCGAAGTGAAGTTCTTGTTTGGACGGTATTGCAACACGCCCATCAGGCCATCGCGCTTGTTGTAGCCGCTGCGTGCCAGGGACTTGAGGCCGTCGGTGACGTTGGTACCGGCAGGCACGCCTGGACGGGACTCTTTCTTCCACGGCTCGTACAGGCCGGTTTCCTGCGCCAGCACTGGGGAGTCCAGGTGCGCGAAGCCGATCGCCACGCCAATGGTACGGTTGGCAAACTGGTCGATGTAGCTGGCGCTGAAGCGGCCGCCGCGCGAATCGGTGTCGGCGATGCTGCCCAGCGAATTCTTCTCCATGCGGGCGTTCATGGACACGGTACGGCCGCCGAAGGCCAGCGGACGCACGGTCTGCAGGTCCAGGGTGCCGGACAGGCCCTGGCCAACCATGCCGGCGTCAGGGGTCTTGTAAATGGTCACGCCGCTGATCAGCTCAGACGGGTACTGGTCGAATTCCACGCTGCGATTGTCGCCGGTGGAGACTTGCTCACGGCCGTTCAGCAGGGTGGTGGCAAAGTCCGGGGACAAGCCGCGGACCGCGATGTTTTGCGCACGGCCGGCAACGCGCTGGGCGGCCAGGCCTGGCAGGCGGGCGATGGATTCGGCGATGGAGGTATCAGGCAGCTTGCCGATGTCCTCCGCGGAGATGGCCTCGACGATGGAAGTCGCGTTTTTCTTGACGGAGATCGCGTCCTCAATACCGCGGCGAATGCCGGACACGGTCACAGTTTGCATCGGCGCGTCAGCTGCCTGGCCGGCGGCGGTGGCGGTTGCGGTCTGCGCGTACGCGGAGCCCGCGAAGGCGGATACAAATACAGCACACCCAGCCGCAACCGGACTCAGTCGGAAAGCGGTATTGCCTCGCTTGTTGGCGAAGATAGTCATCAAAGTCCCCTCACTCATTAAACATTCTTTCCCGCAACCTACACAGACCGGTTTATTTCGACTACACGGGAATCCTTGGAAAGCGAACGCTCTTACGGACGCTCTGAGGCGGATTCTGTACTAAAACTAGATTTGGTGTCAATGAATGACCATCATCATTCCTGTGTATTTCTGCCTTTCCCAGCGGCTTCTCTCTGCCATTCGGAGCCAGCACGTTGTATTTCAGCTACAAATTTAGACATATTCACGTGTAGTAGAACTACAGTCAATTTCGGTGTATTGTCGGGCCCATAAGACGCCCAACCGGAGATTTCATGAAGAAGACCGCTTTCGCCGCCCTGCTTGGTATTGCCTTACTGCAAGCCACTTATGCAGCCCAGCCAACTGTCCAGCACATGGAACCGCCTTTCTGGTGGGCCGGCATGCAGAGCGCCAAACTGCAATTGATGGTGAATGCACCCAAGCTTGCGGACCTGGAGCCGTCCATCGATTACCCAGGTGTGCGGATCGCGAGCGTGAGCCGCGTAGCCAACCGCAACTACCTGTTCATCGACCTGGTGCTGGCGCCGGACGTGGCGCCGGGGCGCTTCGACATCCGCTTTGCTGCGCCAGGCAAGCAAAGCCTGACTTACAGCTATCAGTTACTGGCCCGCTCCGCCGGGTCGGCACAGCGCCAGGGCTTCAACAGTTCCGACGCGATCTACCAGGTCATGCCGGACCGCTTCGCCAACGGCAATCCAGCCAACGACAATATGGCCGGCATGCCGGACAAGGCCAACCGCGCCGAGGGCAACGGACGCCACGGCGGCGACCTGGCAGGCATGGCCGCGCACCTGGACTATATAAAGGACATGGGTTTCACGCAGGTGTGGCCAACGCCGCTGGTGGAGAACAACCAGGACATCCATTCCTACCACGGCTATGCGGCAACCGACCATTACAAGATCGACGCGCGCTACGGCAGCAATGAGGATTACCGCAATTTTGTGGCACAGGCGCGCACGCGCGGCATCGGCGTGATCCAGGACGTGGTGCTGAGCCACATCGGCAGCCGCCACTGGTGGATGAAAGACATGCCGATGCAGGATTGGCTCAGCTACGACGGCAAGTACACGCCGACTGCGCACCACCGCGTTGCCAGCGTCGATCCGTACGGCAGCAAGGAAGACGCGCGCAACTTCACCCAGGGCTGGTTCGGGCCGCATATGCCGGACATGAACCAGACCAATCCGTTTGTGGCGAACTATCTTATCCAGAACAATATCTGGTGGATCGAGTACGCCGGCCTGTCCGGCCTGCGCGTGGATACCTACGGCTACTCCGATACCGCCTTCCTGACTGAATGGTCGAAGCGCGTGCGGGCGGAATATCCGAACCTGAATATGGTGGGCGAGGAATGGAGCACCCGGATTCCTATCGTGGCCCGCTGGCAGGCCCTGAACGCGTCCAGCATGATGGACTTCCCGCTCAACGACGTGCTGCGCAAGGCATTGGGCGACACGGACGGCACCTACCGCCTGTACGACGTCTATGAGACGCTGGCGCAGGATTATCTCTATCCCAACCCATCCAATCTGGTGCTGTTCGAGGGTAATCACGACCTGGCGCGCAGCTTCAGCATGGTGAACAGCGACCCTGCCCTGCTGCGCATGGCGCTGGCCTTTACGCTGACCGTGCCGCGCATCCCGCAGTTCTACTACGGGACTGAAATCCTGATGCCGAGCACCGTGAAAGGCCGCGACGACCCATCCTATCGCCACGATATGCCAGGCGGCTGGGCCGGCGACAAAGTGAATGCCTTTACAGGCGAAGGCCTGAGCGCGGAGCAGCGCGAGATGCAGTCCTTTGTGAAAAAGCTGGCCAACTGGCGCAAGACTTCGAGCGCAGTCCAGCACGGGAAGATGATGCAATACGGGCCGGAACAGGATACGTATGTCTACTTCCGTCATGACGGCAAGCAGAAGGTCATGGTCGCGCTGAACAAGAATGCAAAGGATGTGACGCTGGATGCGGGCCGTTTCCGTGAAATGCTGGACGGCGTGCGCAGTGGCACGGACATCATCACTGGCCGTAGCATTCCGCTGGCGGGCAGGTTCACGCTTCCAGCCCGTTCCGTCCTCGTGATGGAGGTCCAGTGATGCTGAGCCGCCCGCTGCCTGCCGCTGCCATCGCGGCCGCCTTCGCAACTGCAGGCGCGCTGGCGGGCGGCCCGGTGCTGGCACATACCAGCATCGAACTCCCATTCGGCAGCTACAAGGCCAGCTTTGCAACGCCGGATGCGCAAGCGGCGCTGCGCAGTTACACGCAGTCCACCAACATGCCCCTGCGCGACAGTGCGCCCCAGTCAATCGCCTTCAGCGAACAGGCTGGCTCGCCCAAAGTCCGCAGCGGCAACCTGGCCTTCGACGCATTGTTCGCGCTGGCGATGACGGAGATGAAGCAGGACTCGGTGCAGGCCATCCGCGATGGCAGCTACAACGGCGGCCAGCCGATAGCATGCGAGTGCTTCGAAACCGGCGAAAAGTGGCACTACGTGTGGACGCGCGACTTGTCCTACGCTGCCAACCTGGGCCTGGCGATGCTCGATCCTCAACGCACCCGCGACTCCCTGCTGTTCAAGCTTTCCGGCTACCGTAACGGCAAGCCGCCGCTGGCGGCCGGCAGCGAAGACGGCCTGCAGATCGTGCAAGACACGGGCAGTGGCGGAAGCTGGCCAGTCAGTACGGACCGCGTCAGCTGGGCCTTCGGCGCCGAGCAAACGCTCAAGTCGCTGCCGGAGGGAGAACGCGCGAAGTTCGCCGCCACTGCCTTGCAGGCGCTGCGCAACACGATCGAGAACGACCGCATCGCCGCTTACGATCCCGCCAGCGGCTTGTACAACGGCGAGCAGTCCTTCCTCGACTGGCGCGAACAGTCGTATGCAGCCTGGATTCCCAACGACCTGTCCAGCATGGCCACGTCCAAGTCGCTGTCGACCAATGTCGCCCACTATAAGGCGCTCACACTGGCGGCAGAACTGGCGCAGCAGGCCGGCGACAACGACGGGGCGCTGCGTTACGCGCGTTGGGCGTCAGGCTTGAAGATTGCGATCAACGACCGGCTTTGGCTCAAGGACGCTGGCATGTACAGCAGCCTGGCCGCCGGTCACTTCGACAGCGCCGCCATGCACAAGTTTGACTGGCTTGGCCAGTCGCTCGCCATCATCACCGGCGTGGCAGATGCCGGGCAGGCGCAGTCGATACTGGCCCGTTATCCGCACGGACCATTGGGCGCGCCGGTCATCTGGCCGCAGCAGCCAGGCGTGCCGGTGTACCACAACCGCGCCTTGTGGCCTTTCGTTACAGCTTATGGCTTAAGGGCCGCTGCGCAGTATGCAAACGTGGCCGTTGCCGATGCCGCCTATGCCAGCTTGCTGCAGGGCGCGGCGCTCAACCTGTCGAATATGGAGAACATGGAGTGGCAAGGCGGCGATCCTTCCGCGCCGGCCATCAATTCACGCCGCCAGCTTTGGTCTGTGGGCGGCTTTCTTGGGATGGTGGTGCAGCAGGTGTTTGGCGTCGGCGCCGATGCCGAGCGGCTTCACCTCAATCCCTTCATTACCGCCCGGCTGCGGCGTGAGTGGTTCGCGGGCAGCGATGCGATCGAGCTGTCCGGCCTGGTCTTGCACGGCAAGCGGCTGCATATCAGGATCAAGCTCCCCCCGCCTGTTGCGCTCGAGGGCTATTACATGCCGGCAGGCGGCAAGCTGAATGGCAAGAATGCGCGCGGCCCGGTTGCATGGAACGAACTGGCCGGCGATAACCTGATTGAAATAGAAATGGGCACGCTGGTGCCCGGGCGGCAGCAGATCACCTTCGCAGGCAGCGAGGCCGCTTCGACTGCACCGCCAGAACCGTTCGTCCGGCAAGCAGAATCCGGCATCCTTCGCATCGCGCCGGGAGCGGGATCGCAAGAAGGCACGCGCTTCAACGTGTACCGCGACGGACAACTGGTCGCCGCGGAGCTCACCGCCGGCAGTTGGCCGCCTGGCCCTGCTGCCGCAACATCGTCCTGCCATGCGGTGGAAGCGGTCTACCCGGCCACCGGCTTGCGAAGCCATCACTCGCAGCCGCTCTGCCCCACCCCAGCCGGCGGCACGGCCGGGCCAAGTGCCGTGACGGACAGCGTGACCGCAACAAAAGACGGTCGCTACTACGTCCAGCTTCGCTACAACAACCACGCCCACCAGATCAACCTCGGCATCACCAACGCCGTGCAGTTCCTGCGCCTGCGCGACAAACACGGTGCGGTCGCAGCGGAAGGCGTCATCCAGATGCCGCACAACGCTGCTGCCAACGGCCCGGCATGGTCGACTCCCCTGCCCGCCACGCTGAAGCAAGGCAGCTACCGGCTCGAACTGCAGCCCTTCTACAATATGAGCAGCCTGCAAGCCAACGCCGGCTACGCCGACGCGGGCGGCAGCAACGGCGCACGCAACGATGCCGACGTGCTGGGGGCACGCCTCCTGCCAGCACCGGCAGCAAGCAAACCGCCGCTGCACGGCACCTTGCAGCTGGTGGAAAAGTTCAAATCGCCCCAGTTGGGCAACGAACGCACGCTACGCATCTATCTGCCGCCAAGCTACGGCAGCGACACCAGGCGGCGCTATCCTGTACTTTACATGCACGACGGCCAGAACCTATTCGACGCCACAACCGCCAGCTACGGCACCGAATGGAACATCGACGAGGTGGCGGACCGCCTGGTGCGCCAGGGCGACATGGAGGAAGTAATCGTGGTCGGCATCGACAACACCACCGACCGCATCGCCGAATACACCCCTTGTTGCGACCCCAAGCATGGCGGAGGAAAGCTGAACGCCTACGCCGACTTCGTGGCGAAAACAGTCAAGCCATGGGTGGACAAGCAATACCGCACCAAACCCGGCCGCATGCACACGGCGGTGATGGGTTCATCGCTGGGCGGGCTGGCATCGATCGGCATCGCGCAGCGCTATCCGCAAATATTCTCGATGGCAGGCGGCGTCTCCAGCTCTTTCTGGTGGAACAACCAGGAAGAAGTGAAGCATCCGCCGAAGAAGATGCCGGTCCGGTTCTACATCGACGTGGGAACGGTCTATGACGGCCAGGAAGACAGCGAAGCATTCCGCCGGGCCATGCTGAAGAACGGCTACCGCGAAGGCCGGGACCTGCGATTCCTCGTCGACGAAGGGGGGCGCCATAACGAGCAATCGTGGGCCGGCCGCGTGCATGCTGCGCTGGCCTGGTTCTTCGGCAAACCAGGCCGCGCCGCGCCGCAGAAGGCGCCTTAAGCCGGCAAGGCGCGCAAGCTGCGGCTTGCCGACAGTTTCATGTGCGAGCCGCCTGCCGTCTCGCGCACCTTGAACACCGACACCGCTTCCTCCAGGCTTGCGGCCTGCTGCTGTAAGGCCTCGGCAGCTGCGGCGGCTTCCTCGACCAGCGCCGCATTCTGCTGCGTCACGCTGTCCATCTGGGTAATGGCATCGCTGATCTGCTCGATCCCGTCGCGCTGCTCCCCGGTTGCCACGGCGATCTCGCCGATGATCGAGGTGACACGGCGCACGCTGTTGACCACTTCCTCCATCGTGACGCCGGCCTCGCCCACCAGGCGGCTGCCCTCTTCCACGCGTTCGACGGAATTGCCAATCAGTTCCTTGATCTCCTTCGCGGCCGCAGCGGAGCGGTGCGCCAGGTTGCGCACCTCGCCCGCCACCACGGCAAAGCCACGGCCTTGCTCGCCGGCGCGCGCAGCTTCCACCGCCGCATTCAGCGCCAGGATATTGGTCTGGAAAGCAATGCCATCGATCACGCCGATGATGTCGACAATCTTGCGCGAAGATTCGTTGATCGCGCCCATGGTCTGCACCACTTCCGAAACGGTCGCACCGCCGCGCACGGCGACATTGGAAGCCTCGTCGGCCAGCTTGCGCGCCTGGGTCGCATTCTCATTGTTCTGGCGCACGGTGCTGGTCAGTTCCGTCATCGACGACGCGGTTTCTTCGAGCGAACTGGCTTGCTGCTCGGTGCGCGTCGACAAGTCCATGCTGCCGGTCGCCACCTCGCTCGATGCGCTGGCAATCGTCTGGGTGCCGGTGCGCACACGGCTCACGATATCGGACAGGTTGCCGCTCATTTGCTTCAATGCCGACAGCAGTTCGCCCACTTCATCCTTGGTGCGCACGTCCACGTCGACGCTCAGGTCGCCCGCCGCGACCGTCTTGGCGATATCGATCGCCTGGTCCAGCGGACGCGTGATGCCCTTCACGATCCACCATACGATGACCGCACCGATCACCGTCGTGACCACCAGCACTACCAGCAGGGTAACGGTAGCAGAGCGGTTGGCCGCTTCCGCCGTCGCCACCGCTTCTTCCGCATTCTTCTTGGACTGCGCATCGATGAACGCCACGATTTCGTCGATCTTCTTGGTTGGCGCGCGGTCCATGCCGGCAACGGCCTTGTCGAGAATCTTGTAGCTTTCCGGGTTGGCCGCATCGAACTGCTTGAGCGCGGCCATATAGCTCTTGCCAAGGTCCTCGTGCATCTTGATCGCTTCGTCATCCAGCGTGGTCTGCAGGTTCAGCTTTTTCAGCATGGCCGACAGCTTCTGCAGCTCCGCGTTGGTAGCCTGGCCGCTCTTGACGAAGGCTGCGGAATATTTTTCGAGCTGCGCAGGATCGTGGCCGCGCACCAGGATGTTCTTCCACTCCTGCACCTGGATCTTGAATTCAACCTGCGCGCCGCGCGCAGTATCGACGGCCTGGGTCAGGTCAACCGAGCGCTGCATGCTCTGGGCATTGCTGGATTTGATGAAGCTGATGGCGCTCCAGCCCTGGTAGCCGACCGTCAATAGAGCCAGCATGAAGAAAGCGCCCAGCAAGGCCAGGCGCACTCCGATCTTTAGATTGCCGAAGTTCATGATTAGTTTCCCCTTGGTAAAAAGGCGACATTATGCCTTCAGGACTGCAATCGTCATCATGCGCCCTAAAGTACCAAAAGCCAAGAAACCTGTTTTCGCAACAACCTAGCTGTGGCGCGGGGGAAACTCCATGCGGTAAAGATCCGTCTTTCCCGCATCAAGCCGCTCGACAAAGTGCATGCCAAGCTTCATCAGCAACGCTGACGACGCCGTATTGCCGGGCGACACGATGCCTAGCAAGCGCGGCAAGCCAACGACATCGCGGCCGTAGGCCATGGCCGCCGCTGCCGCTTCCCACGCATAGCCCTGGCCCCAATAGGCTGGCAGGTAGGCATAGCCTATATCGGTATCGGGCAAGGTGTCGCGCTTGATCAAGCCGCACATGCCGATGGCGGCGCCATCTTCCTTGCGCACCACCATCCACAAGGAATAGCCCAACCGGGCCTGCATGGCGACGGGGCCGGCGAGCAAGGCGGCGCGCGCGCCTTCAAGGTCGCGCACGCCCTTGTCGCCAATGTTTTCGAGGAAGGAAGGCTCGTTCACCAGGCGCAGGTAGAACGCAGCATCATCAACAGTTGCGGGACGCAGGGTCAGTCGTCTGGTATCGATCATTGCTCCGGCCAATCGTTGGGGTCGGCCAGGAACTTGTACATCACATACACGTCGACAAAACCGAGCTGCTTGTGGCGATAGGCGCGCGGCAGCGTGCCTATGACTGAAAAGCCGAGCCGCTTCCACAGCAGCACGGCAGAAACATTGGTACTGACCACATAATTGAACTGCATGGCGAGGAAGCCATCGCGCCGCGCCTGTTCCAGGCAATGGCGGCCCAGCATCTTGCCGATGCCCACGCCTTGCGCAGCGGGGCTGACCATGAAGGAAGCGTTGGCCACATGCGAACCCCGGTCGAGCTGGTTGGGCAGCAGGCGGTACATGCCAAGCAGGCGGCCGGTATTCAACACCGCCACCCAGCTCTTGATGCCGCGCCCGAACCAGTACGCGTGGCAGTCGTCGCGGCTGGTCTCCGCGGCGAAGTAATAGGTATCACCGCTGGCGATCAACTCCTGGAAAATCGTCCACATGGAGTCGAAATCGGCCTCAGTAGCCGGGCGGATGACGATGTCTTTCAAAGCTGCTCCCAACGGCAGGAATGATGCTGAATTTTCATGCATTTTCCCTTGCAAGTCCAGCATGCCCGGACAGGCGGAAATCGACTTGCTGCGGCCGGCCCGGCAAGGCCAGGCGCGCCGCCGCCCGCGGCGATTCAGCCACCACCTGCCCGCGCCGCAGCACCAGCCGCCGCGCAGCGCGCAGGCGGATTGCCTCCACCGGATCGCGGGCATCGAGCAGCACCAGGTCGGCGTGGCAGCCGGGTTGCAGGCCGTAGCCATCCAGGCCGAGGATCTTTGCCGGTGTTTCCGTCACCGCCGCAAAGCAGGCGCGCATTGCATCCTGCCCGGTCATCTGCGCCACGTGCAAGCCCATGTGGGCCACTTCCAGCATGTCGCCCGAGCCCAGGCTGTACCACGGATCCATCACGCAATCGTGGCCGAAGGCGACGTCGATGCCGTGCGCCAGCAGCTCCGGCACACGCGTCATGCCGCGCCGCTTGGGATAGCTGTCGTGGCGCCCCTGCAAGGTGATGTTGATCAGCGGGTTGGCGATGGCGGCCACGCCGGCTTCACGGATCAGCGGCAGGAGCTTGCTGGCGTAGTAGTTGTCCATCGAATGCATGGACGTCAGGTGCGAGCCGGCCACGCGGCCCTGCAAGCCAAGACGCTGCGTGTGGAAGGCCAGGGTTTCGATATGGCGCGACAGCGGATCGTCCGATTCATCGCAGTGCATATCGACGCGCAAGCCCTTCCCGGCCGCGAATTCGCACAGCACGCGCACAGACTCGGCGCCATCGGCCATGGTGCGTTCGAAATGCGGAATGCCGCCGACCACGTCGACGCCCATGGCAATTGCGCGCTTCAGGTTGTCCAGCGCACCTGGGCAGCGCAGCACGCCATCCTGCGGGAAAGCCACCAGTTGCAAGTCAAGGTAAGGGGCCACGCGGCGTTTCACCTCCAGCAGCGCTTCCACGGCGAGCAAGCGCTCGTCGCATACATCAACGTGGCTGCGAATGGCGAGCAGGCCGCGCGCCACGGCCCAATCGCAATACTGCAAGGCGCGCTCCATCAGCGCTTCCTGCGTCAGCTCCGGCTTCAGCTCGCCCCACAGCGCGATGCCTTCCAACAGTGTGCCCGACTGGTTCACACGCGGCAGGCCGTAGCTTAGCGTCGCGTCCAGATGGAAATGCGCATCGACGAAAGGCGGCGTGACCAGGTCGCCTTCCGCATCGATCTCGCGAGCCCCCTTGGCTTGCAAAGCAGGAGCGACATCGACGATGCGTCCCTGCGCGATGGCGATATCGATGCCCTGGCGGCCATCGGGCAAACTGGCATTGCGGATTACAAGATCCATCGCTTAGCTCCACAGGTGGGGATGGCCGATTGTAGGCAGGCTGGCCAGGGCACGCAATGTTGCACTGCATAACTTCTGCTTCAATAGTCGGCAAAAATGTCTTTCCATTACCATATTTCGTCGCTAGAATGGGTTTATTGCAGCGCACCATTTCCCATCGATCCAGGAGAAAATATGTTTTCGATTCCCGAGCAATTTTCCGCAGCCACCAAGTCGCAGCTGGAAGCGCAGCTGAAAATCCTCAACAACTTCGCCACCACTGCCTTCGAAGGCGCGCAAAAGGTGATTGCGCTCAACCTGAGCACCACCAAGGCCTCCGTCGAAAAAAGTTCCGCCGCTGCGCGCGAGCTGCTGGAAGCGAAAGACCCGCAAGAATTCTTCGCCAGGAGCACTGCCCGCGTGCCGAATCTCGACGGCCTGTTTGCCTACAACCGCGAGCTGTTCAGCATTGCCAGCAAAACCCAGGCAGACTTGTTCCAGGCAGCGCAGGAGCAATTGAAGGAAGCCGGCCAGCAAGCCGCGATCGCGCCCAAGCTGTCCGCCCCGATTGCGGCGCCAGCGCCAGTGGCGGTCCCTGCTCCGGCACCAGCCCCTGCTCCGGCACCAGCTCCCGCACCGAAGGCAGCCAAAACCGAAGCCAAGCCAGTCCCCAAAACTGACGCCAAGGTAGAAGCCAAGCCCGAGGCAGCAGAAAGCAAGCCGGAAGTAAAAGCTGACGCCAAAGCAGCCAAGCCAGCCGCCAGCTTCCCCGACGCAAAAGCCGCCCACGCCAACGCCGCCAAAGCCCACAAGTGATTTAAAAGTCGGGGTCAGGTCTGGCAATCCGCCAATTTGGCGGATTGCCAGACCTGACCCCGACTTTCATCTTGGCGCGCTCGGCGAAAAATTCTGCCCTGAGGTATCCTTGCAGGCTCTTGGCAGCATTTTTCTAATAAGCATATGAGTTTATCGCGCCTGATCGGTGGCTTCGTCCGCAGCCATTGGCGTCCTTACGCAGCCGCCGGCGCCATGCTGACCGGCGTTGCCGTCATCGGTATCTGTATTCCGCGCCAGATCGGCTATATGGTTGATGGCCTGGCGGCGGGCAAGCTTGGGCCTGAGGCTTTGTGGCAGGCGATCGGCCTGCTGCTCTTGCTGGGCGTGGCAAATTATGGCTTGCGCGTCGCCTGGCGCATGAAGCTCTTTTCGGCCGCTTATCAATTGGGCGTTGAGCTGCGCACGCGCTTCTACCGCCGCTTGTCGCTGCAAGGTCCGCAATTCTTCCAGAAGCAGCGCACCGGCGACCTGATGGCCCTGGCCACCAACGACATCGATGCGATCGAGATGGCGGCTGGCGAAGCAATGCTGGCCGGTTTTGACGGTTCGCTCACCCTGCTGCTGGTGCTGGGCATGATGCTGGTCGGCGTCGACTGGCGCCTGGCCTTGTTCGCGCTGATTCCGTTCCCGCTGATGGCCTGGGCTTTCTGGCGCATCTCGTCGCATATCCATACCGCTTCCGCCGATTCGTTGAAGCGCTTCAGTGCCTTGAATGATCATGTGCAGGAAACGCTGTCCGGGGTGCGTACCCTGCGTGCGCTTGGGCTGGAACAGCGCAGCAGCAGGCGTTTTGAAGAACTGGCTGGCGCCGCTGCCGACGCCAGCCTGACTGCCCAGCGCTGGGAAGCGGCGTACGAGCCCGCTGTCGGCCTGACGCTCACCGCGGCCACCGGCCTGTCGCTGGGCCTGGGCGGCTTTCTCGTGTGGCGCGGCGAATTGACCATTGGCGAGCTGACGTCTTTCAGCATGTACCTCGGCCAATTGATCTGGCCGATGTTTGCGGCGGGCTGGGTGCTGTCGCTGATCGAGCGTGGCCGCGCTGCTTACGCGCGCCTGCAACCGATGCTCGATGCCCCCTTGAGCATCGAGGACCATGGCACCCTGCCCCATGTGGCGCCCGGCAACCTCGAACTGCGCGGCGTGGGCTTCGCCTATCCCGGCCAGCACGAGCCGGCGCTGTCCGATATCTCGCTGACCTTGAAGCCGGGCCAGACCCTCGGCCTGGTCGGCCCGACCGGCGCCGGCAAGTCGACCCTGCTGCGCGTGCTGCTGCGCCAGGTCACGCCAACGCAGGGCAGCGCGCGATGGAGCGGCCACGCGCTGGACCAGTACACGCTGCAGGCGCTGCGCGCGGCCATCAGCTGGGTGCCGCAGGAAACGTTCCTGTTCTCGGCTTCGATTGCCGACAATATCGCGCTGGCCAAGCCCGGCGCCACGCGTGCGGAAGTCGAGCGCGCAGCCAGCCTGGCTGCGATCCACGACGACATCCTGCTGTTCCCGCACAAGTACGAGACCGAAGTCGGCGAGAAGGGCATCACCTTGTCCGGCGGCCAGCGCCAGCGTGTTGCAATCGCGCGCGCCCTGCTCTCGGACAACGATTTGCTGCTGCTGGACGATGCCTTGTCCGCAGTGGACACCGGCACCGAAACCGCCATCCTCGAACACCTCGAAGAACTGCGCCGCGCCCACGCCAGCCGTTGCGCCATCATCGCCAGCCACCGCCTGAGCGCCGTGGTCGATGCGGACCAGATCGTGGTGCTGCAGCATGGCCGCATCACCGAATCAGGCACGCATGAAGAATTGCTTGCGCTGAACGGCTGGTACGCCAGCCAGTGGCGCTACCAACAACTGGAGGCCAGCCTTGACGCAGCCTGATAAAACAAGCGCGCGCGAACAGACGCGCCAGGCCGTCGGCCTCCTCAAAGAAGCTTCCGGTCCGGACCTGCACCATCTCGGCTGGGCCGTGCTGTGGCTGGCCTTTGCAGCCGGCATGGAAGTGCTGGGTCCCCTGCTGGGCAAGCGCCTGATCGACGAACACCTGCTGCCAAGGCACCTGGACTGGACCCGCATGGCCCTGCTGCTGGGCGGCGTGCTGCTGACCGGCTGGATCGCCACCTGGGTGCGCTACCTGCAACTGGCCCGCCTGTCCGGCGTCGCCATGCGTTCAGTGCAGCGGCTGCGCGAGCGCGTCTACAGCCACGTGCTGCGGCTGCCGATGGCCTTTTTCGATCGCGCCATCACCGGCCAACTGGTGTCGCGCGTGACCAACGATACCGAGGCCGTGAAAGGCCTCTACATCCAGGTCCTGTTCGTGATCCTGGACAGCACCATCGTCCTGGCCGGCACCGTAGCCGCCATGGCTTGGCTGGATTGGCGCCTGATGACCCTCGTGGTCGCGCTGCTGCCTTTCGTGCTGGTGATCGTGTGGGCTTACCAGCGCCTGAGCGCTCCGGCCGTGACCCGCGCCCGCCAGCTGCGCAGCGACATCAATGCGCAGATCGCCGAATCCATCGGCGGCATGACCGTACTGCAGGCGAATAATGCGGAGCAGCGTTTCGGCGAACGCTTCGCGCAAACCAACGCGGAACACTACACGCAGCGCCTGGCCGAGATCCGCGCCAACGCCTGGCTGCTGCGTCCCGCGCTCGACATGCTGAACATCCTGCTACTGGCGTCCGTGATCTTCATGTTCGGCCAGCGCGACATGAGCGCGGCGGAAGTGGGCGTGCTGTATGCCTTCATCAACTACATCGCGCGCGTCATCGAGCCGCTGATCCAGATCACCATGCAGTTCAGCCAGTTGCAGCAATCGGTGGTGGCGACATCGCGCGTAGCGATCCTGCTCGGCGAACAGAGCGCGCCGGAACATCGCAGCGCTGCCGGCTCCCATGTGCGCCACGCCGCCAACGATGACGGCGCCCCCGCCATCGATATCCGCGCGCTGGATTTCGAATACATCGAAGGCCAGCGGGTGCTGCACCAGTTGTCGCTGGAGATTCCGCAAGGCGCCTTCTTCGGCATCGTCGGCCACACCGGCAGCGGCAAGTCGACCCTGCTGTCGCTGCTGCTGCGCTACTACCCCGCCCCGCACGGCAGCATCCGCATGAATGGCATGCTGCTCGATGAAATCGACAACGAGCAGTTCCGCGCCGACGTGGGACTGGTGCCGCAAGATCCCTTCCTGCTGGCCGCTTCCGCTCGCGAAAATATCGACATGGGCCGCGGCCTGCCGCGGCAGGAAATCGAGGCCGCGGCGCGTGCGGCGCACTGCCACGACTTCATCATGGCGATGGAAGACGGCTACGAAACCGTGCTGGGCGAAGGCGGCTCGCGCCTGTCCTCCGGCCAGAAGCAGCTCATTGCCATTGCGCGCGCACTGGCGGGCAAGCCGCGCATCCTGCTGCTTGACGAAGCCACCTCGCGCATCGATTCGCACACCGAACAGATCGTGCAGGTGGCGCTCAAGGAACTGCGCGGCCAGGTCACCATCATCGCCATCGCGCACCGCCTGTCCACCATCCGCGAGGCGGACCGCATCATCGTGCTGAACCACGGACGCATCGTGGAACAGGGGCCGCACGAGGATCTCATGCAGATTGACAACGGCTTGTACCAGCGCCTTTACCTTTTGCAACAGCTCGCCGCCTGATTCTGGTTTCCGCACGATAAGAATTACTAGTTGCCTGGTAGTCGGGGTATGCTGTCCTCCAGAGGGGGGACAGCGCCATGCAAAAGAACCTATCCATCAAACGTATCTTCCTGGCGTTTTTTGCCATTACGGTCGTGCTGGCAACACTGACCATGCTGGCATTGCTCCGTGTCTCCAGCAAAGGGGCGGAAGCCAAGCAGGCCGCCGATTCGCGCTACCAGTCCTATCTGCTTGCCGACGAATTGCGGCAAAGTTCGGACGACCTGACCCGCCTGGCGCGCACCTATGTGGTGTCGGGCGAGGCGGCTTACGAGCAGCAGTACATGGACATACTGGCCATCCGCAACGGCCAGAAGCCGCGCCCGAAAAACTATGAACGCATCTATTGGGACTTCGTCGCCGCAGGTACGTCGGTGCCGCCCTCCTCCGGTCAGGCCATCGCCTTGTCGGAGCTGATGAAACGCGCCGGCTTCACCGGCCAGGAATTCGCCAAGCTGAAGGAAGCGGAAGCCAACTCCAACGAGCTGGTTCACACCGAGGTCATCGCGATGAACGCGGTCAAGGGCAAGTTCGATGACGGCAAGGGCGGCTTCACGCGCGAAGGCCCGCCCGATCCGGAGATGGCCCGCCGCATCATGCATGACAAGGCCTACCACCAGAACAAGGCCAGGATCATGCAGCCGGTGAATGAGTTCCTGGCCCTGCTCGACGAACGCACCAGCGCCGAAGTGGCTGCAGCCAGCACCGCCTTCGAACGCGCCCAACGCCTGGCGCAGGCGCTGCAAGCCATGTCGGTCATCGCAGCCGTGGCATGCCTGCTGTTCGCTTACCGTTATATCCGCTCGGGCCTGCAACAGGCGATCGATACCGCCGAATGCATTGCAGGCGGTGATTTGAGCCGGGACATCGACTCCAGCCGCAGCGACGAAATCGGCCAGCTGCTGCAAGCGATGGAGCACATCAACAAAGGCCTGGCGGAAATGATCGGCAATATCCGCAACAGCACCGATCAGATGACAGTGGCCACCGGCGAGATCGCCAAAGGCAACGCCGACCTGTCGGCCCGCACCGAAACGCAGGCTTCCTCGCTGGAGGAGACGGCCAGCGCGATGGAGAACCTGACCGACACCGTGCAGCAGAACGCCAGCAACGCACAGCAGGCCAACCATCTGGCAGCAGATGCGGCGCAGGTGGCGGAGCAAGGCGGCGACGTCGTCTCGCAGGTGGTTGCCACCATGGGCGCGATCAAGGATAGTTCGGCGCGCATCAGCGACATCATCGGCGTGATCGATGGCATCGCGTTCCAGACCAATATCCTGGCGCTGAATGCGGCAGTGGAAGCTGCAAGGGCGGGCGAACAAGGGCGCGGCTTTGCAGTGGTGGCGTCGGAGGTGCGCAACCTGGCGCAGCGCAGTGCGGCCGCGGCCAGGGAAATCAAGGAATTGATCGGCACTTCGGTGTCGCGTGTGGAAGAAGGCGGACGGCTGGTCGATGCAGCCGGCGATACCATGCAGCGTATTGTCGCTTCGGTGCACAAGGTGGCCGGCATCATGGGGGAAATTACCAGCGCCAGCCAGCAGCAGGGCAGCGGCATCGGCGAAGTGAACCAGGCGATCGGACAGATGGATGCGATGACGCAGCAAAATGCGGCACTGGTCGAGCAAGCTGCTGCCGCGGCGGAAAGCTTGCAGGAGCAAGCCCAGGCTCTGGCGCATGCGGTCAGCATCTTCCGGCTGAAGGGCGGCGCCGTAGCCGCCAAAGCGCGCACCGGGGTCGCGCTGGCGGCCAAGGCGCCGGCAAACGTGGCGGCACCCCGCGCCACAGCCAGGGCCTCCGGCCGCAACGCTGCCGGCGCGGCTCCGCCCCGCTCAGGCGACCCGGAGCGATCCCGGCGCGCTACGGCGCGCAATACGGCGCCGGCAAGCGAAGGCTGGGAAGAGTTCTAAGCGCTGCGCCAGCGGCTGGCGTGCACGAATCCCGCGGCCCACGCGAGGCAGCCCGCAATCGCCCATGCCGACACGGTCGCCGCGTTTGCGGAGCCATTGAAGCCGACCAGGTCCAGCGCGGCTTCTTTCGGCGTATTGAGCGCGATATACCAGGTGAACAGGAACAACGCCAGGAACAGCCGCGACCCGCGCGTCAAGCCACCCAGCAGGCTGGCGGCAGATGCCAGCGCCAGCACGCCGGAAACTGCAGCAACAGCGCGCAGCGGAGCGTCGAGCGACCAGCGCAGGGCCACGATGGCAAGCGGCAGGGCGAGCACCAGGCTGGCCGCCCACTGCCGCAGGTAGCGCCGCGCCAAGCCTCCAGGCAGCGCCGCGGTCATCGCATCCGCCCCGCTCTGCCAATCGCGCGGCGCAATGCCGCACACAATCATGCCCCACCCCGCCACGCCGGCAGTCATCACGCCCGGAAGGACCTCGGGCGCGGCCAGCGCTGCCGCCACGGTGCCCGCTGCAAGAACCAGCGCTGCGGAAGGCGACATGGACAGCACAAGCGCCACTTCCGCCAGTACTTCGCCAGCAAAGCCCGGCACGCGCATCGCCAGTCCCGGCAAGGGCCGCAACACCACCGCCACCGGGCGCAGCGCACGGTCGGCCAGCGCCAGCAGGCGGTTGCCGCGCACCGATCGTGGCCGCACCCGGTCCGGCGAATAACGATGGAAGAACAGGGTTGCCGGCACCAGCAGCAGCATGGACAGCGACAGCGTCGCCGCACGGATGCCCCACGCTTTCAAGGTCCACAAGGACGCCGGAAAGAGCAGCGTCGCTCCAGCCGGATCGAAAGCACTCCGGCCGAGGACAAAGGATGTCGTCGCAAAATGTTCGCGCAGTGTCGTCACAGCCACCGACAGCCCCGAGAAATCGAGAAACATCGGCCACAGCGCTCCCGGGCTCTCGGTCACGCCAACCAGCGCGCCAAACTGCATGCACCACAGGAAGAAGAACAATACGTCGCCGCGCTTGCCCAGCAACGGCCCGATATTGTCGAACAGGACCGCGCAGGCGGCCGCGTAGCTGACGATCGGCAGCAGCATCAGCAGATAGGTTTGCAGGTAGACCAGCACTTCGATCGGCCCTTCGCCGCGCAAGGCATGCAGCGCCAGGGTGGAAGCAAGGTAGGCAAACACGAACAGCACCAGGTACGCCACGCCGCCCAGCCAGCGCCCGGCAACCAGCAAGGCATTGCTGGCGCCTGTTGCACCGATCACTGCGCCCATGCCGCTTTGCAGGTCGTCTGCAACGCGACCGCGCACCAGGTAGAAGCCTGCCAGTCCGAGCAGCATGCCGGCGATATGGGCACTGCCAAAGGCCAGCGCCTGGCTGGTGTACAGCACACGCTTTTGGTCGATCATCATCATCGTGACGCCATCGGCCGGATCGGAAATGCCGAGCCAGCACAGGGCCATCGCCGCCAGCAGCGCCACCAGCGTGGACCGCCGGCGCAGCCGCAAGCGCACTTCATTGAGCGCCATGACACCGATTGCATTCATGCGGCCTCCGCGAGCGGTTCCGACAGCGCATAGCGTTGCGCCATCAGCGCTTCTTCCAGGCTCGGCTCGACCGCATGCGCGCCCGCAAACGGCTGCCCCGGATGCGCCACGCGCAGCTGCACCTGCGGGCCCTGGCGTTGCGCCTGCAGCACATGGAAGCGGCTGCGCAGCGCATCGTAATCGGCGGCATCGACGCTGGCCTGCCACACCTGGCCGCGCGCCCGCTGCAGGATGGCGTCCGGCGTTTCCAGCGCCAGCAAGCGGCCCTTGCGCATGATGGCCAGTTGGCCGGCGATGCTCTCCACATCCGGCACGATATGAGTCGACACGATCACAAGCTTGCCGAAACCCAGTTCGGACAACAGGCGGCGGAAGCGCAGGCGCTCTTCCGGGTCCAGGCCCGCTGTCGGTTCATCCACGATCAGGATATCGGGATCGTTCAGCAGCGCCTGGGCGATCCCCAGGCGGCGCCGCATGCCGCCCGAGAACGATGCCGCCGGCCGCCGCGCATGCTCGGACAGGTTCACCAGTTCCAGCAAGTGGCGAATGCGGGCGGGATCGCGCACGCCCTTCAGCGCAGCGAAATACTGCATGCACTCCAGCGCGCTCAGGTTCGGATAGACCCCGAACTCCTGCGGCAGGAAGCCAAGGCGGCGCCGCATCGCATCCGGATTGCGCACAATGTCCTGGCCATCGAACAGGATGCTGCCGGCAGTCGGCCGCGACAGCGTGGCGACCAATTGCATCAAGGTGGTCTTGCCGGCGCCATTGTGACCAACAAGCCCGACCACGCCACTACCAAGTTTCAGGGAAACGTCATCCACCGCTTTCAGTTCGCGGAAGGCCTTGCTGACATTGCGCAATTCGAGCATCTTGTTTTCGCCTCAAGTATGTTGTTGAAGCAAACTTTATCGAGCCAGCGGCGGGCCCGCGCAGGAAATGCGATGAACGGTAAAAATCGAGGGCCAAGCGGAAAGCGATGGCAAGTAGTTTCACAAGTGGAAATTCCACTTGCATTTTCCCCACAGTTGGGGCGTCTATCATGCAAATAGTGAGTGGCATTGCGGATTTCCCGCTTGCAACAGGCATATAATGAACCGCACACGCTGCTCATGCGACCCCAAGGACTCAAGTTGCCAGGCTTTCCGGTTTTGACGATTTCCAAGCGCCTCCGAACGCTGGCGGGCGCCTGCCTGCTTGCGCCCTGCCTTGCATTTGCCCAGTCGCCCCTCGACAGCGAAATCGCGCAGATCCGCGAACTGGTGCGTTTCGTTCCCGACAAGGCCCTGGTCCAGTTGCAGCAGATGGAACCGGTGGCGCGCTCCGCCCCGCCCCTGACCCGCGCCGAATTCCTGGCCCAGCTCAGCCTGACCCACCGCAGCCTGGGCAAGCATGACGTGGCGCTGGCGCTGGCCGAAGAACTGCATGACTTCGGCCGTGCCCAGGACAACAAGATCATCATCGCCAAGGGCTTGCTGACCAAGGCCTACGTGCGCTCGGCGATGAACGAGCGCCAGGTGTCGCACGAACTGGCGTTCGAAGCGGAAAAGCTGGCCAGCGACACCAACGACATGTTGCTGCGCGTGCAGTCGACCATCACTGCCGGCCAAAGCTACGCTGAACAGGGCAATTATCCCGTGGCCCTGATTCGCCTGCAGTCGGCAGTGGAGCTGGCGCAAAAGGTCGAGAGCGACAAGGTACCGCTGGCCAGCGCGCTCAATGCGCTCACCCTGTTCTACACCCAGGTGCGCGAATACGACAAGGCGTGGGAAACGCTGGGCGAAACCTTCGAAGTGTCGGAGACCCTGAATTCGCCGGGTCGCATGGCGATCGCCAACAACACCGAATATGGCCTGGCGGTCGACACGCAGCAATACAAGCGCGGCATGCGCGCCCTGCTGGCCAACCTGGACCTGACCCGCAAGCTCGGCGCCAAGCGCATGATCGCCACCACGCTGGTGAACCTGTCCGATATCAACCTGAAGCTGCACGATTTCCCCGCCGCGCTGCGTTTTGCCAACGAAGCTTCGGCCGCCGCGCGCGATGCGAACGACGATGCCAACGAAGCCACGGCGCGCATCAATGCCGGCCAGGCCTACATGGGAACCAACAAGGTCGCGGAAGGAAAGAAGTCCTTCGCGCTCGGCATGGCCTATTACGAAAAGACCGGCGACAAGCCCGAGCTGCAAGCCCTCCTGACCGAATACGGCGAAGCGCTGGAACGCGTGGGCGACTACCAGGGTGCGGTGGAAGCCTACCATCGCGAGCGCCAGATCTCGAACGAATTGTTCGAGTCGCAGCGCAAGAAGACCATGTGGGAGCTGCAGGAAAAGTACGACACCGAAAAGAAGAAGCGCCAGATTGAACAGCTATCGCACGAAAACCAGGCCAAGGGCGCGGAGCTGACCGCGCGCCGCCTGCAGCAGCGCATCTGGTGGCTGCTGGCGGTGGTGTTCGCGCTGGCTGCCGTGATTGTCGGCCTGCTGTATCGCAAGGTACGCCAGGCCAATGCCCAGCTCGAGGTGAAGAACCTGGAGTTGAAGGCGCAAAGCTCGCTCGATCCGCTCACGGCGCTGTACAACCGCCGCCACTTCCAGGAATACATGCGCACGCACAACCAGGTGGAGCGGCGCGGCGCCAACGGTGAAGACATCGTCGGCGCCCTGTTCCTGCTGGACGTCGACCACTTCAAGCACGTCAACGACACCTACGGCCACGCCGCCGGCGACGCGGTGCTGAAGATGATAGCGGAGAGCCTGCGCATCGCGCTGCGCGAGACCGACATGATCGTGCGCTGGGGCGGGGAGGAATTCCTGGCCTTCCTGCCGGCCATCCCGCGCAACGGCGTGGACGAAATCGCGCGCCGCATCCTGAGCTGCGTGTCGTCGCAGCCGGTGCCGTTCCAGGACCACATGATCCACGTGAATGTATCGGTCGGCTTTGCGCCATTCCCGCTGGCGCCGGGCGGCCTGCCGCTGCCTTGGGAACGTGCGGTCAACCTGGTGGACATGGCGCTGTACCTGGCCAAGGCCCATGGCCGCAACCGCGCCTACGGGGTGCGCGGCTTCAGCAACTTCGAACAGACCTCGATGGAGGCCATCGAGCAGAACCTGGAGCAGGCCTGGCGCGCCGGCTTTGTCGACCTGACGCTGGTGTTGGGCGGCATGCCCGACGAGCCGCCGCCTTCCAATGTGGTGCCGCTGAAGAGCAAATCAGGGAACTAGTTCTTTTCCTTGCGCGCCTCGCGGGCCGACTCCTGCATTTCCTTGCCAGCCTGCTCGACTTTTTCGCCGATTTTTTCGGTGGCCTTGTTCAGCTTTTCGCCAGCCTGCTGGGCCGCCTGGTCCAATTTCTCGCCGGCCTGGCCCAGTTTTTCTTCAGCCTTGCTGGCCGCCTGGTCCAGCTTTTCGCCTGCCACGCTGGCGGCCTTGTCGATCTCGCGGCCGGCCTGTTCCGCCGGACCGATGCGCTTGTCTTCCGGTTTCTGGCAACCGCCCAGGGCCAGCGCCAGCGTTGCAAACAGCACGGCAATCATGCTTTTCATGGTGTCTCCTTTCCTTCCAGCATAGTGAAAATGTTACGCTAGAATACTCCAATGGACGCGCACATTCCCATCCTTAAGCGGGCGGGCATGGTGCTGGTGGTGCTGGGCACCTGCGACCTGCTGGCCATCCGGTCCGGCCTTTTCCTGCTCGGTGCGGCAGCCGGTATCGGCTTGCTGTCCGGCAGCCTGCACATGGCGTCGCTGGTGCGCTGGGGGGCCGCCTTTGCCCTGTGCGCGCTGGGCGTGATGATGCTGGCCTGGCCCCTGATGCAGCCGGTCGACCTGACCCTGACCCAGCTCAGGCTGCAGCCGCGCATCCTCCCCTCCCTCGTCACCAGCGCAACCTGGCTGTTGCTGCTGCACTGGCTGTACCGCACCCTTGGCGCGCCCGCTGTTCTTGCCGCGCGCCGCGCCGCCGGCCACAAGGCGCGCCACATGGGACTGGCGGCCGCCAGCGGCGCCGCGCTGTCGCTGATGCTCTGCGTCACACTGTCGCTACTGCTGCATGGCGATGCCGCGGAACGCGCAAGGCGCGCGGCCGAACGCCAGTTCGGGCCCGACTACCGCTATCACGTGGCAGCGCTGAAGGTCGACGGAAAACGCGTGGAAGGGCTGGTCACCGCGTGGAATGGCAACGAGATCCGCCACATCCCGGTGGCGTGGCAGGAAGATGCTAACGGCGACCGATGACGAAGGCGCCGACCAGCGCCGCCACGCCGAACACCAGCAAGGTGCTGCAAAACGCCAGGTTGAGGAACTTGGAAAGGTTCAGCACCCCGAGCACGGCGGCGGCCAGGAAAGCCAGCCCGAAGAACAGCAGCCAGCCGGCCGTGTCGGCAGCCGGCAGGTCGGCGCCGCGCGCTTGCACATGGCGCATGAAGGAACGCCGGATAGCGTTGGATGCCAGCAACACCAACAGGAAAACGCCACCTGCAGCTAAAAGATTTACCTGCATCTGCCCTCCAATGTTTGGCTTTGGGCTGATGGTAGCACCGAGTCTTAATCGGCGACGATCTTTTTGGGCGGCGGTGGCGGAGCGAAGGCGACGTTATCGCCTTCCGGTGCGGAATCCTGGGCGTCGGAAAACTCGAGCCAGCGATCCAGGCTGGCTCGGCGGCGGATGGTGATGCCCTTGTTGCTGATGTAACCGATCTGCTCGAAGTTATCCAGCTTGCACACCATCTTGGAGGTGGTGGGCAGGTTGTCGCGCAGGCGGTCGTAAGCCTTGCGCGCCTTCTGCTCCCACTTGGCCAGGGTTGGCTCGTTGAAGCGGTTGCTTTCGTAATAGATGGTCAAGGTATGGTCGTGATTGCCGAAGCCGACGACCGCCGCGCCCTTGCGGACAGCGGACAGGATATCTTCCTTGATATTGGCGGTCGGGACGAAAATGGCCGCACGGCTATCCGTTTCATCGGGCCGCTGAAGCGGCAAGTCCTGGCCAAACTGTACACCCATTGATGTTTCTCCCCGGCTATATTCGTCCGATTCTACCTCGCGCCCCTTCCCGGTTCAAGCGGCGGCACGCCGTATAATGCGCATGCCTCATCCTCTTTATAGCCTGATAATGACCGCTTTTCCACCTGCCGCCCGCGATACGGCAGCCCGCAATGTACGCGACCTGCTTGCCCACGCCATCGAATACGCCGCGCCGCAGCAGGCTTTGCTGGTGTTCGACCAGCGCAGCCCGCTTTCCATGGTGCTGGCGGACGCCTACCGCGCGGCCCTGCCGGAGGGCCGTTTCATCGACTTCGACACGGTGCAGCCGGCCGACGTGCTTGCGGCTTTCGAGCAACTACGGGCGGGCGACCTGGTGGTGCTGGTGCAAACCACCAGCTTCCGCCTGAACGAATACCGCATCCGCATGGAGCTGTTCAAGCGCGGCCTGAAGGTGATCGAGCATATGCATTTGTCACGCATGCCGGACGGGCAAGGCCTGGTCTATATCGATGCGCTGGCCTACGACCCGGCGTATTACCGCGGCGTCGGCCATGCTTTGAAGGAACGCATCGACCGCGCGCAGTCGGGCGTGGTGGAGAGCGGCGGCGAACGGCTGGTGTTCGCCTCTGCGTTTGAAGAAGCCAAGCTGAATATCGGCGACTACAGCGCCATGAAGAATGTCGGCGGCCTGTTTCCGATCGGCGAAGTGTTCACCGAAGCGCAAGACCTGGAAGCAGTCAACGGCCGCGCCAAGGTCTTCGTGTTCGGCGATACCACGTTCCACGTCAACCGCCCGGCCACGCCGATCACCATGATCGTGGAAAAGGGCCGCGTGACCGGCGCCGAGAAGAGCACGCCGGAGTTCGACAATATGCTGGCAATCATTCGCGCGCATGAAGGCGAAGTGTGGGTGCGCGAACTCGGTTTCGGCATGAACCGCGCCTTCTCGCGCGAGCGCACAGTGGACGATATCGGCACCTATGAGCGCATGTGCGGCATCCATCTCTCGCTCGGCGCCAAGCATGGCCAGTACCAGAAGCCACAGTTCAAGCGCAAGGACGCCCGCTACCACGTCGACGTCTTCGTCCAGACCGATGCGGTCTACCTCGACGACGACCAGGTCTACCGCGACGGCGGCTGGGCGCCTGCTTCCTGAGGCAACCACTGCCAGTTGGTGATGGCGCGCAGCAGCCACTCGGCGGGGCCGTAGGTGTAGTGCTTGAGCCACCAGGCGCTGAGGGCCATTTGCGCGAGATAGATCGCAGGCACCAGGGCAAGAACGGCGATCGGCGGGAGTTCATCGCACAGGCGCATGCCGTAACCGGTGAACAGCAAGGCCATGACCAGCGACTGCATCAGGTAATTGCTCAACGCCAGCTTGCCCATCGGCGCCAGCGCCGCGATCAGCCGCGCGCCGCGACGGCTCTCGAACAACAGCATCAGGACGACCACATAGGCCGCGGTCAGGATCGGCGC
The DNA here is from genome assembly GCF_049913245.1 of Pseudoduganella sp. R-32. Taxonomy (NCBI): domain Bacteria; kingdom Pseudomonadati; phylum Pseudomonadota; class Betaproteobacteria; order Burkholderiales; family Oxalobacteraceae; genus Pseudoduganella; species Pseudoduganella sp. R-32. The sequence continues at coordinate 5,784,785 of NZ_CP183987.1, forward strand.
CGTCAGGTAGCTGAGCGCCGTCGAGAATATCATCAGCACGCCGCCCGGCGCGAACTCGGAAGCAGCCGCATACAGCAAGGCGCCAACCAGCCCGAACGTGGCGGCCAGGCGCAGGATCGGGCGCACCAGCTGCTCGATTGATCCGACACGCTCAAGCAGGTGCGCACGCCCCGCTCCCAGCCCCAGCAAGAACATCGCCAGCGCGCTCGGCCCCTGGCCAAACATCAGGAAGGCCACAGTCGACGGAAATTCGTCCATGATGAATGCCTGCGTGCTGCGGGCATCGCTATGGAAGGCGGCCAGCTTGGCAAAAACAGCCTTCAGCTCCGGGGGGCCCGCTTGCGGCGAGAGCATCACAACAACGCCCAGCACGACCAGCATGAAGGCCGCCAGCATCAGCAACAGCGCAGCACATTCGGCCGAGCGCCACCTGCGGCCATCCCACTCACGGCCATACCAGACCAGCAGCAAGAAACTCAGCAAACCATACAGGTGCAGGATATCGCCATAGAACAGGAAACAGCCATGCAATCCGCCCAACAACAGCAAGCCTGCCGCCCGGCGCAGCATGCGCGGCCGGAATGCGGCGCCTGCACGCTCGGCGGCCCAGGCCTGGAGCATGAAGCTGTAGCCAAACAGGAAAGAGAACAGCAGGTAGAACTTGGCTTCGAACAGCAGCGCGACGATGAAGCGCACCGCCATATCAAGCGCGCTCGCATAGCGCGGGTTGTTCACGCCGGAGGCAAAATAGGGATCGGCGAACGACCAGATATTGACGGCCAGGATGCCGAACAGCGCAAAGCCGCGCAAGGCGTCGACATTGAGCAGGCGCTCCTTGCTTTCCCTCATCGCAGCCCCAGCTCCTGCCACGTCGGCAATTTATTGACCCGTCTCGTGCGCAGGAAAAATGCAGCCATCAGCAAGGCCAGCGCCAGGCCAAACAAAGCACCGGACAGCAGGACCGAATTTTTCACAACCAGTCTTTGCGCTGTTCCAAACGCCATACCCAGGGTCGCGACAGCGCTGTAAGCCAGCCAAAACACCAGTAGATTGACGTGGAAAGGAGCAAACAGCGGTGGCGGAACCCGGATGCCAATGCTCCACATCATCCGATGCAACAAAGGCAGCAAATCCCGGCTGGGGAAGCCTGCTGCCTCCAGCAATTCAATTGCGCGCTCATGTCGTGAATTTTTCATCATCGGATTGTCGCATCACGGTTACAAAATAAGCAACCCCGCATCCGCCAAGGCTTTGTCCCAAGGGGGCGCGGGCTGGTACTCGTCCACCAGGAAATCGATCAGCGCCCTCACCTTCGGCGATAGCTGGCGCGTGGCCGGGTACAGGGCGCTCAAATGGTTCAGGGGTAAGTCCCAGTCGGCCAGCACCGGCACCAGCCGCCCTTCGATAAGGTCGCGCCAGGCCAGGAAGGTTGTCGTATAGACGATGCCCAGCCCGCGCAAGGCCGCATGCTGCAGAACCATTCCGTTATTGGCGGTGAAGGCCGGCGTCACGCGTACTGTGGCCTGCTCCTCGCCGCGAGCGAAGTGCCAGGCGATACCGCCGGTGAGGTGGCTGAAGTGCAGGCACTGGTGGCGATGCAGGTCCTCTGGAATCTCAGGCCGGCCTGCCCGCGCCAGGTAGGCCGGCGAGGCGCACAGGATGCCGCGGCAAGGCGCCAAAGGCCGTATTGCCAGCGCACGGCTGTCCGGAATCCCGCCCACGCGGATCGTCAGGTCGAAGCCGTGTTCGATCGGATCGAGCAGTGCATCGTCCACATGCAGCAGCGGCGACAACTGCGGATGCGGCAAGCTAAAGCGCGCCACCGCATCGGCCAGCCATTCGCTGCCGAAGCTGGACGGCGCCTGTATCCGCAGCGGCCCTGCCAGCTCGACGCCGGCATGCGTCACCACCCGCGCCGCTTCCTGCGCCTGCAGCACCGCCAGCGCGCAAGGCTCCAGGTAAGCCTGCCCGGCATCGGTCAGGCTCACATCGCGCGTGGAGCGGTGCAGCAGGCGCGCATTGAGCCGTTCTTCGAGCGCAATCACATGCTTGCTCACCATGGCGCGCGTCATGCCCAGCCGGCGCGCGGCGCCGCTGAAGCTGCGCTGCCGCGCCACCTCCACAAAGATTTCCATTGCCTTGAGCTGGTCCATGGGTCGATTGTCTCCATTTCAGAGACAATGTGTCAACCGTTTGCGCATTGTTGGCATCCAATGACTTCCCTACAATGACCTAAGTTAAGAAAAGGAGCGCCACATGCTGACCGATGCCCAGAAAGCCCAATACGCCAAGGATGGCTTCATCGTCATCCCCGGCTTCAAGACCGCGGAAGAAATCGCCGCCCTGCGCGCCCGCGCCGCACAAGTCGTGAACGACTTCGACCCGGCCGTCGCGCAAGGCATCTTCACCACCAAGGAACAGGAGAAGAAGGCCGACGACTACTTCCTCGGCTCGGACAACACGGTGCGCTGCTTCTTTGAAGAAGAAGCCTTCGGCCCGGACGGCCAACTGAAGCAGGCCAAGGAGCTTTCGATCAACAAGATCGGCCACGCCATGCACGACCTGGACCCGGCCTTCCGCGCGTTCACCGCCGATGCGCGCCTGGAGCAGATCGCCCGCGATATCGGCCTGGCCGAACCGCAGGTCTGGCAATCGATGTACATCTTCAAGCAGCCCGGCATCGGCGGCGAAGTGCGCTGGCACCAGGACGCCACCTACTTCGACACCACCCCGATCAGCGTTACCACCTTCTGGTTCGCACTGGAAGACGCCACGCTGGAGAACGGCTGCATGTGGGCCGAACCGGGCGGCCATCGCTCGCCGCTGCGCGAACGCTTCATCCGCGAAGGCGACCAAGTGAGCGTGGAAAAGCTGGACAACACGCCATGGCCGACCGACGCCACCGCCGTGCCGCTCGAATGCAAGGCCGGCTCGCTGGTCTGCTTCCACGGCCTGCTGCCGCACTACAGCGCGCCGAACCGTTCGCCTGTTTCGCGCCACGCCTACACGCTGCACGTCACCGACGGCCGCGCCGAGTACTCCAAACGCAACTGGATCCAGCGCGATGCGTCCTTCCCCGTGCGAGGCTTCCTGTGAAAATCAGCATCTTCGCGCCGCACTGGGGCAGCAACGACTTGCCGCCCGACGTCTTCATCGCCAAGGTGAAAGAGGCCGGCTTCGACGGCATCGAAATGTCGCTGCCGCTGGACCGCGCGCAGCGCGACAACTGGGTCTACAAAATCGCCAACGCCGGACTGGACCTGATTGTCGCTCAATGGGAGACAGTCTTCCACAGCGACTTCGACGCGCACAAGCAAGCGCTCGGCGAACTGCTGCGCAATGCCTGCGAAGTGCAGCCAGTGCTGGTCAACTCGCACACCGGCAAGGACTGGTACACGCCAAGGCAAAACGAAGAACTGATCGCGCTCGCCGCCGGCATTTCGAAGGAATATGGCGTGCCGGTGGTGCATGAGATCCACCGCAGCCGCTTCAGCGGCCACCCGATGCTGCTGCTGCCCTACCTCGATCGCCTGCCGCAATTGCACCTGAATGCCGACCTTTCGCACTGGTGCGTGGCCTGTGAATCGCTGCTCGAAGACCAGGAGCTGACACTGGCCAAGGTACTGCCGCGCGTGCGCCACATCCACGCGCGCGTAGGCCACCAGCAAGGCCCGCAAGTGGCCGACTTCCGCGCGCCGGAGAATGCCGATGCGCTGCAGGCCCACCTGTCCTGGTGGGACCGCATCATCGAACTGCGCCGCAACGACGGCGCCGAACGCATGACGCTCACGCCGGAGTTTGGTCCGGCCCCTTATACTTTCACCTTGCCCTATACCGGCCAGCCGGTGAGCAATGCGTGGGAGCAGAACGTGGCGATGCTGGACCTGCTGCGCAAGCGCTATTGCATATAATGCCGGTGGCAGATTGAGCTGAAGATGAAACGCCTATTCTCCATGTTGGTTCTTGCGGGTTGCTGCCACGCCGCGGCCGCGCTGGCGGACGACTTCCCGGCCAGCTACATCCGCGCCCAGCTGCAGAAGGCAAACAATCGCGTCGACGTCGACCTGGCCGCCCTTGCCCCAGGCAAGCCGGTCAAGGTCGATTACGTTGACGCGCCGGTGTGGATCTACCGTCGCACGGCCGAAGACCTTGAATATCTGCGCGGCGGCCCGACGACGCAGCTCGCCGACCCGGAAGGAAAAAACTGGGCTGAGTCGATCGCCGCCTCCAACCAGACCTCCGCATCGTCCGCGTGGACGCGACTCTTCATGTTCGGCCAGCCGCCGATAGAAAAGACACGCTATCGCTCATTCAAAGACGAATACCTGGTGATTGCAGCATGGAGTCCGCACTCGGGATGTTCGCTGCAATTCCAGGAGCCCGATCGCCGCCAGGAGAAGCAGGCGCTGTTTCTCGATCCTTGCCGAGGCGCCAGATTCGATGCTGCGGGACGCGTGCTGAAAGGTGAGCTCTACACCCCGCCCGGACAGCCAAAGGAAAACACCCGGTACAACCTCTTCGTGCCTCCACACTATTTCGTTTCAAATTCACGCCTGACGATAGGCCTGCAGGCTGGAGCATCCCTGCCTGAATTCGACGCAGCAACGCTGCGTAACTATCAAGGGATGGATCACAATGAGCGCCTGGCCGCCGCAGCTGCCTACAACGATATTGCGGAGGTACGGAAAGCCCTGAAAGCGGGTGCCAACGCCAGCGCTTATGTCCCCGGAAAGAGAAACCCCTTCGACGCTGCGATCGTCGGCGGCAGCATGGAGATTATTCAACTGCTGGTCGCGAATGGCGCCCTCCCCACCCCGAACTCCCGCAATGCCGCCACCTTCGTGAAGCGGCAGGAGGTGCTTGAACTGATCGACCGGCTCGAAAAACGCTAGAAGCAGAGCCCCGCGCGGCACATCCACGGGATTGGCGATTTTGCAATTAACTGGCATACTTTAAATTGCAAATCCGCAATAATTAATCCCGCAAAAATGCGCGCCGAGCCTTTATGACTTACACCAACAGGACCATTCCAGTCTTTCTCGGCACCGCCGCCGCTCTCGCTCTCGTCAACATCCTGGGCACCATCGCCGTCAATGTTTTGGTATGGATCGGCATGAACCAGGGAACAGACCTGGGCCAGGCAATCACGGCCGCGGTCGGAAGCCCCTGGTATCAGAAAGCTTCGATCACTACGCAAATTTTCGCCAGCATCATCGGCGGCTACATGACCGCGTCATTGGCTGCCAATCAGCGCTACCTGAACGCCGCGATCGTTGGAGCGCTACAGAGCGCATGGTTTGCCATCTTGCATACCTTCCCCATTCAGGGCGCGGAGTTCGACATAATTTCAATCATCATCTGGTTCGTGCTGCCGCTGCCGGCTTCCGTCCTTGGCGCATTCCTTTACACGCTGCTCCTGGTGCCAGGTCCGGCTCCCCAACACAAAATCAGCACGGAGAACATCCATGGATAAAGCAGGATTCTGGAACATCATCGACAAGTCGCGGCACGCTGCCGGCGGCGATCCGGAGCGGCAGCTTGACTCGCTTGGTGAACTGCTCGCAGAGATGTCGCCCGAAGAAATCGTGTCCTTCGACCGCCATTTGTCCGAGTACCATGCTCGGGCCTACCATTGGGACCTCTGGGGCGCGGCCTACATCATTGGTGGCGGATGCTCGGACGACGGCTTCCTTGATTTCAGGGGCTGGCTGATTTCCCGGGGCGAGAAAGTCTACGAAGCCGCAATGTCCAACGCCGATTCGCTTGCAGCGGTCGTGGAGGACCATGATGGCGAGTGCCAGGTCGAGGGCTACCAGTACATCGCCTGGCAGGCCTGGGAGGAAAAAACTGGCAAATCGTACGATGACTTCCCCGAGCACGACCTGCCAAAGGGAGGCGAAATTGAAGGCTCTCCATGGGAAGAAGAGGACCTGGATGCCCGGTTCCCCGAGCTTACCAGGAGGTTCGGCTGAGTAATGTCAAGGTGAAATGATGCCCTGGCTGGTCCAAACCTTCGCTCTTCTCTGCGCTCTCGCCTCTGTCCACGTCGCCGCAACAGCGCTGGCGGCGCACTGCGCCGGCATCCCTGTTCGCAAGGTCTCCTTCGGAACAGGAGCAGCGATTTGGGAGAGCGGCAAGTTCCGGCTCGGATGGTTTCCAATGAGCGGATACGTCCGATTGAAAGACTCACGCGAAGAGATTCTCTCCGACGCCGACATGGCCGACGCGTTCGACCATGCCCCGGTCTGGAAACAGATCGCCGTTCCAATTGCCGGCCTCGGATCGGTCCTGCTCATCACAATGCTGACACTGGGACATGAGGGAGCGGAAGCCTTTGCCGGCGCCTTCCGCCAATTGGTCCTTGGCGCGCTCAGTCCTTTCACCGACGCCCAGGAATACCTGCGGGCAGGCAGGACTTTTGCCGGCTCGCACTCCCTGGCCGATTTTGCGGGACTTCTCGGAGCAAAGATCGTGGCAATGAACCTCTTGCCGCTGGGCGGACTCAATGGCATGCATCTTCTCCTCACGCTGATACGCGGAAAGCAGCCCAGGCAGTGGGAGACTCCCCTCATCCGGTGGACTTTCCAGCTGATGCTGTTCCTGTTCGGCAGTTGGCTACTCGCGATCGCCGTTTTCGTTGGGGGGAAATGATGGGAGTTGAATATCGCCACTTCTTCGTAGTGGATCAGGAGAACTGGCATCCTGAGCAGGACACGTTCGAGCGCGTGAACAAGGTGCTCGGATCTTGGGGCCTTAACGACGAGCTGTTGGAGATCGTCGACCTCACGTCCGGAAAGCAAAGCCGGACCACCGATGCAAGCATTCCGAAAGGCCTTGCGGGCAAAGTGTTCAAGTTCGCAGGCCCAAGTGGGGGGGCAGTCGCTCGCCTTGCGGGTCCTTCTTTCCATGATTGCGAGGACGAGGAGCGCTATCTTTCGGAGATCCTCGTCATAATTGGCGAGGACTACAGGATTCAGTGGAGCTGTGAAGGGCTTTTCTTCGAGCTGCTGGAGGCGCCCACCATCGCTTACCAGGACGAAGAACCATATGGGACGGCCTACGCCGAGTCATTCCCGTCCACGAATACGACAGCGCCGAAGGTAAAGCTGCACGTCGAGGATTACGCGAGGAAGCATCTCGCTTCAACGGAATGCAAAGGATATTGGCGCGCGGCGGTAATCCTCGACTTTGGCAAGGACCTGCCCACGTTTGCCGATGAAGTACGCTCCTTGCCAAACCGTGAATTCGTGGAGGCGCTGCGGAATGCCTTGCGCGCCCAATCAATTATCGAAATTGGAGAGTTCTACTAGGACTTCCAAAGCCCGCTCGTTTGTATTTTTCGTCGCTCGCAGTCAGCGATCCTTTCAAGCAGCCGTTCAAATTCTATCCAAACCATGACCTACCCTACTGTCCTGGATCCGCTAAAAGTTGGTGAGTACCCCGCCTCTACCAAGGCCGGCGGTGGCTACGTGTGGGATGCTGTCCTCGAGTACCGCGTATGGTGCCACCTGGAGCGCGGCGCCTCGGACGAAGCCGACGGCAGCGATTACTACTACGCCTTCGAAACGTTCGAGGAAGCCAGAGAGTTTTCCGCTGAAAATCCCGGAACTGAAGAACCCCTTGCCCTGGTCCTGCAGCGCGAATATATCGACGAACCAGTGCCGGGCCAGTATTTCCACGTCCGCGAGGAGCGAATTACGGAATGGCCTGTAGCCTTCCTCTCGCGGCCACAGCGCGACGCCTTCACCATTCCCGAATTCCTCGCCCCCGACGCCCCGTCGAACCGGCTTGAAATCTTGCGCGGTCTCGCTCCACGGAGCAGGAAATGCTGACCATCGCCGCATTGCTGCTCTTCTTCACGGGCGTCGCCCACTCATACCTGGGCGAGCGCTACATCCTGATTCGCCTCTTCAAGCGCGACAACCTGCCCGCGCTCTTCGGCGGGACCGACTTCACCACGGGCACGCTCAGGTTTGTCTGGCATCTTCTGACCTTGGTCTGGTGGGGCATCGCGGCCACCGTCCTTCTGGCATCGGCAAAGCCGGTCGAGACCCGGACAGTTCTTCAGGTCTTCAGCATCGTCGCCTTGGTATCCGGTTTGTTCCCTCTCTACTTCACCCGCGGCCGGCACCTTTCCTGGATAGTGTTCTTCGCCGTCGCAGCACTTCTCTGGCTAGGCTCCCCGTGACCGCGGACTGCCACCGGTCCAGGGTTTGAAATGACGGCGTCCTGGTCTACGATGGACGCATTCCCATCCAGCAGCCAATTCAGGAGAATCAGGATGTACCACGCTATCGTACGTCGCAAGATCACGAAGGTATTCGCAGGGCTCAACGAAGGCAGAATAGATGCGGTGACCGACGAACTGGCGTCCAATGCCACGCACTACTTTGTAGGCACGCACGCCTTGTCCGGCACCCGCAGGACTCCGGAAGCCATCCGCGCATGGTACGAACGTCTGCTCCGCCTTCTGCAGGGAATTAACTTTACTCTTCATGAGGTACGGGTTTCGGGCTGGCCATGGCGCACGCAGGTTGAGGCCATCTGGACTGAAACCAACAATGGGACCGACGGCGTCAAGACCACCGCTGAAGGCGTCAACCTGATTGAGATCCGCTGGGGTCGCGTGACCAGTGTCCGCATCTATCCCGATACCGCCGCATTGGAACGAACCTTGCACCGCATAGCGGCCAAGGGCACGGCGGAAGCAATGGCAAGCCCCATTACATCGTGAATTCCACGCGCATAGCGGTCCATCTGTTGCGAAAACTGCGCAGGGCGCGCGCACAGGTTCCGCCTCCCTTATACTAGGGCACACCGCCCCCCATGAAGATGCCCTATGATCACCTGCTACCTTCGCTACATCATCGATCCGTACAAGCTCAAGGAATTTGAACACTACGGGAAAATGTGGATTCCGTTAGTTGAGAAGTTTGGCGGCGCGCACCACGGTTACTTCATGCCTTCCGAAGGTACGAACAACGTCGCGCTTGCGATGTTCTCGTTTCCGAGCCTCGCGAAGTATGAGGAGTACCGGATCAAGTCCCTCGAAGACCCGCAGTGCCAGGCTGCTTTCAAGTATGCCGAAGACACCCGCTGTATCGTCAGTTACGAACGAAGCTTCTTCCGCCCCGTCTTCGCGTAGAAGGCGTTCAGGCATAAGGGCGGACATGCCGGTCACCATGATCATTGAGGAGCATACATGCCTGTCATTCGCACCAGCCAACGACAAGTCGAGACCAGCGAGACCTCTACCCCCGGCGTCTTGAATCGGGAAGAGTGGATCAGTGAACCCGGCGGATTAACCCAGTTTGGCGCATTCATCCATGTGCTCATGCCGGGCACACGGTCCTCGCTCAAGCATTGGCATCAATCGGAGGACGAACTCGTGGTCGTCCTTGAGGGCGAGGTCACAGTTGTCGAAGGCGAGACCGAATCCCTCCTCGGCCCGGGCGACGCGGTGGCATGGCCGCATGGGACGCCAGTTGGACACTATCTCTGGAACCAGGGTCAAGTACCGGCCCGATGCATGGTCGTCGGAACACGGGCAACAATCGACCGGATTACCTACCCCGATCATGACCGGGTGCTGCACCGTGACAGATCACAAGATGGCGACATATGGACCGATTCAACAGGCTGCGCTGCTGACAGTCCTTATAAATTATGGACGCCATGAGGATCTGACCAATGAACGAGCTCGATCGATTGGAGGCGATGTTTCGTGCACGGCCGACAGAACTCACCATCGCTCAGCGCCGGGAGGCATGTGATGCCTTGGCCGGCCTCTATCCGACTGCCGCGGACGTCAGCGTCGCTCCCGTCATGGCGAACGGCGTTCCCGCCGAATGGACCTTCACTTCGGACGCGCGCGAAGACGGCGTCATCCTCTACCTGCACGGCGGCGGCTTCGTATGGGGTTCCCTGGAAAGCCACCGGCATTTTGTCAGCGAACTGGGTCGCGCGGCGGAAATGAAGACCTTCGCCCTGGACTATCGGCGCGCTCCCGAATTCCCCTTCCCTGATGCGCTGGATGATGCCGTTAACGGATACCAGTATTTGCTTGATCGGGGAATGCAGCTTACAGTGGCAGGCGATAGCGCTGGCGCCGGCCTTGCCATCGCCATGCTGGTGCGTTTGCGGGAATTGGGCCTGCCCCAGCCGGCGAGCACGGTCCTGTTCTCGCCCTGGGCCGACATGACCATTGCGGCAGGCAGCTACGCACGAAACGCCGAACGCGACCCGGTGCTGAACCGCGAACTCATGCTGTTCCTGGCCGAGCAATACCTCGGCGACCGGCCGCGGAACGTGCCCCTGGCCTCCCCTGTTTTCGCCGATCTGCACGGCATCGCCCCGCTCAACATCTTCGTCGGCGCCACTGAAGCGCTGCTCGATGATTCCATCGCCCTCGCCCGTGCAGCCACCATCGCCGACGTACGCGTGCGGCTCGAAATATGGCCGAAGATGTTCCACTTCTGGCCCAACTATTACCAGGAACTGAAGGAAGGCAAACAAGCCCTGGACATGGCGGGGTCGATCCTGCGTGATGCCATGCTGGTGAAGTGATCAGCTAGCCATTCGCTTGCCGAAGCGTGAACTGGCGGAACCGCGACTTCACCTGGCCGGCCAATTCGCCGTGCAAAACGCCTTCGCTGGCGGAATTGATCAAATCCTGGCTGCGGCAGCCAACCGAACGGAAATCCTGCAGTGCATACGTCTCGCAACCCATGCCGGAAATCTGCTCCACCAACGCGGCCAGGTGCCGGGGTGTAGTCAGCCTGGGATGGATCGTGGTCCTGAATTCGTACGGAACGCCGCTCTCAATGACAAGGCGGGCGGCGGTGCGCGCTGCTTGCGCGCTGCAGCTGACGCCAGTGATTTCATCGTAGGCCTCGAATGAGGTCTTGATGTCGAGGCCTACCCAGTCCGTCAGCGGAAGCACCTGCTTCAGGCGCTCAGGGTAGATGCCTGCGGTGTGCAAGCCCACCTTGAAGCCGAGCGCTTTCACGCTGCGCATCGCGTCTTCCAGCGCCGGATCGAGGGTCGGCTCGCCGCCGGAAAACACCACGGCGTCAAGGAGCCCTGCCCTGCCGGCGAGAAAAGCGAGCATGTCGCGCCAGGCGATCGCCGGCGCAACGTCCCTGGGCTGCAAGTGCGGGTTGTGGCAGTACCCGCAGCGCCAGGGACAGCCCTGGACGAACACAACGGCTGCCAGCTCGCCGGGATAGTCGGTCGACGTAAACCTGGCGTAGCCGCCGACCTTGAGCTCCCTGTCAGCCATTGTTCCGGCGCTCGACGAAATAAGTGCGCTCATTGAATTCCCCCTTCTTGCCAACGTTGAAGGACGAGTACGGGCGGTGATACCCCATTACACGCGTCCAGATTTCGCAAGGCTGGCGCTCTGCGTCGGTGAGGGCGATTTCCTGGTTTGGCTGCTTGGCGGTCATGCCTATCTCCTTAGTCAAGTGAAAGTTCGCGCGTCTTGCGCGCAAGGATGTCCTCATCGCATTTCGGACAGAATTCGTGCTTGCCGCTCAAGTAGCCGTGTTTCGGACAGATCGAGAACGTCGGCGTCACCGTGATGTACGGCAGGCGGAAGTGCGTCAGTGCGCGCTGCACCAGGTGGCGGCAGGCATCGGCGCTGGATACCTGCTCGGTCATGTACAGGTGCAGCACGGTGCCGCCTGTGTATTTCCGTTGCAGCTCGTCCTGCCGCTCCAGCGCTTCGAACGGGTCATCGGTGAAGCCCACCGGGAGCTGCGAAGAGTTGGTGTAGTAAGGCATTTCCGGCGTGCCTGCCTGCAGGATCGACGGCATGCGGGCACGGTCCTCCTTGGCAAAGCGGTAGGTTGTGCCTTCGGCCGGCGTAGCCTCGAGGTTGTACATATGTCCTGTCTCTTCCTGGAACTCCAGCATGCGGGCGCGGATGTGATCGAGCAGGCGTATCGCCAGCGCGGCCCCGGCTTCGGTGGTGATGTCTTCCGTGTCGCCGCTGAAGTTGCGCAGCATTTCGTTCATGCCATTCACGCCAAGCGTGGAGAAATGGTTGCGCAGCGTGCCGAGGTAACGCTTGGTATAGGGGAACAGGCCGCCATCCATCAGGCGCTGGATCACCTGGCGCTTGATCTCCAGGCTGGTCTTGCCCAGTTCAAGCAGTTCGTCCACGCGTGCAAACAGCGCCGCCTCGTCGCCTGCATACAGGTAGCCAAGGCGGGCGCAGTTCAACGTGACCACGCCCAGCGAGCCGGTTTGTTCGGCCGAGCCAAACAGGCCGTTGCCCCGCTTGAGCAGTTCGCGCAGGTCGAGTTGCAGGCGGCAGCACATGGAGCGGATCATGTTCGGCTTGAGTTCCGAGTTCACGAAGTTCTGGAAGTAAGGCAAGCCATAGCGGGCAGTCATTTCGAATAGCAGGTCGGCATTCGGGCTGTGCCAGTCGAAGTCCGGCGTGATGTTGTAGGTCGGGATCGGGAAGGTGAAGGCGCGGCCTTTGGCGTCGCCGCGCATCATGACTTCGATGTAGGCGCGGTTGATCATGTCCATCTCTGCCTGCAGGTCGCCATAGGTAAACGGCATCTCTTCGCCGGCGATCACCGGCACCTGCTCCTGCAAGTCTTCCGGACAGGTCCAGTCGAAAGTGAGGTTGGTGAAAGGCGTTTGCGTGCCCCAGCGCGAGGGGACGTTCAGGTTGTAGACCAGTTCCTGCATGGTCTGCAGTACCTGTTCATAGCCCAGCCTATCCTTGCGGACGTAGGGCGCCATATAGGTGTCGAAGGAGCTGAAAGCCTGGGCGCCGGCCCATTCGTTCTGCAAGGTGCCAAGGAAGTTCACGATCTGGCCGGCGGCGCTGGAGAGGTGCTTCGGCGGCGCCGATTCCACCTTTCCCGGCACGCCGTTCAGGCCTTCGTTCAGCAGCGTGCGCAACGACCAGCCGGCGCAATACCCGGCCAGCATGTCGAGGTCATGGATGTGGATATCGGCATTGCGATGCGCTTCGCCGACCGTGCGCGGGTAGACGTGGTCGAGCCAGTAGTTGGCGACCATCTTGCCGGAAATGTTGAGGATCATGCCGCCCAGCGAATAGCCCTGGTTGGCATTGGCGTTCACCCGCCAGTCGAGCTGCTGGAGGTATTCATTGATCGAGGACTCGACGTCCACGGTAGTCTTGCGGGCAGGGTTCATTATTCTCTTAAACTAGATGTTGTGTTGCGATGGATATTACACACTAAATGTAGTGAACAGCGACTTGACGGCGCTGATTTTTGATTTCCTTGATCTGGTTTAAATTTGATAAGATTCGTGCAAAATTCGCCTATACCATGAAACGAGCACTCTTCATCTGCACGCAAAATCGCTTGCGCAGCCCGACAGCGGAGCATGTATTCGCGAGCTGGCCCGATGTGGAGACCGATTCCGCAGGCCTGGGCAATGACGCCGACGTCCCCCTGTCGAGCGAGCAGATCGCGTGGGCCAACATCATCTTCGTGATGGAGAAGACTCACCGCAACCGCCTCTCCCGCGATTTCAGGGCGCACCTGAACGGGAAGCGCGTGATTTGCCTCGACATTCCTGACGACTACGAATACATGCAGGCCGAACTGGTTCGGCTCCTCGAAGCCAAAGCCGGCAAGTTCCTGCGCTGATCCTAAAATGACGATGCCTACCAAAAGCGTTGATGACTACGAGATTGAGTACACCGGCGAACTACTTGAAGGCACGAAGCAATGGGGCGCCTACGTCTCCATCTTCGCCCCTTCCGCGAACCCGATGCATATGACCCATATCTATCCGAAGCGACGCGTGTCGGCAGACCAGACCTTTCTGGACCAGCATGCCGCCGAAGGCGAAGCGGAGCGTGCTGCATTGAAAATCCTGGAAGGCTTGCGCACCTGACTTCTGGCTTTGCCCGACTACTGCGCATGAAGCAGGTCGGTTTCAGCCAGTTCCTCCTTCGCGGGAACCTGGCGCGGCAAGTTCATGATCACGGTAGTGCCTTTTCCAGGCTCGGATTCAACGTGGATGGTCCCGCGCAAGACGCCGGTAACGAGGTTGTAGACGATGTTCATGCCGAGCCCTGACCCGCCCTGCCCCATCTTGGTGGTGAAGAAGGGATCGTACACCTGGCGCAGCGTGCGTGCACTCATGCCATTGCCGTCATCGGCAAAGCGCAGTTCGACATTATCCTCGTCCATCTCGACGGCGCTGATGGTGATATGCCCGGACTCCCGGCCCTCGAAGGCATGCATGATGGCGTTCTGGATCAGGTTGCTCAGCACCTGGCCCACGCTGCCGGGGTAGGACATGAAGTTGAGCGTCTCCGGCATCCACACCTTCACTTCGCAGTTGGCACGGCGCAGCTGGGCGGAATAAGTCGCCAGCGTGTCGTGCACCACGCCATGCAGGTTGAACGAACGCCGTTTGTCGGAGGTCTGGTCGACCGCCACCTGCTTGAAGGAGTGGATCAGGTCAGCCGCCCGCGTCAGGGAGTTGGTGATGATCGAGCACGCCATACGCGCATCCTTCAGATGCGTATCGAGGGCCGAGCGCTTGATGCCGCCCTCGGAGAGCTGGCGCTCAAACTCCTTGCACATGTCGCTCAAGGCCGTCGCGGTCAGCAGGCTGTTGCCGATCGGCGTATTCAGTTCGTGCGCAATGCCTGCTACCAGCGCGCCCAGCGATGCCATTTTCTCGGACGTGATCAGGTTGGCCTGCGCCTGTTTCAACGTCAGCAGCACGGCCGACAGATCCTTGTGCGCCATTTCCACGTTAGACTTTTGCAGTGCCAGCTCATTCAGGCTGCGCTCCAGGCCATGCTTGGTGTCGACCAGCGCTGCCTCGGTCTGCTTGCGCTCCGTGATATCGATAATGACCCAGACGCAGCCTTTGCGCGGCTCATTCTCGTCCAGCATGCGTCCGTTCACCATGCACCACAGGCGCCGGCCGCTGGAGCTGGCCAGCTCCAGCTCGAAATGCATCGGCGTGCCATCGGCCACGCAGGCAAAGGGATCGCTCAGCCCGCCCGTCAGCATATTGCAGGAGCGGCCCGCCAACTGGCCCGGCTGGTAACCCATCATCTCTTCCAGCCCTCGGTTGCAGCGCACGATCAGCCCGTTGGCGAACAAGCCGATGCCGACAATGGCGCTATCCTGCAACGCACGCAATTCGTCGGCAGTGACGCGCAGCTTTTGCGCCAGCGCGCGGCGCCGCTGCAATGTCATGATCTGCGCGCCGATCAGGGCACTGATGATAAAGCCGGCCAGGCCGATCACCGTGATCAGCCTCAAGTCGCGGCTATAACGCTCGCTCGCATGGCCTTCGAATTTCATGATCCAGCGCCGCTCGCCGACATCGAGAGGGATGTTGCTGGTCAGGCCTGGCAGCGCCGGCATGCGCTCGCCCGAACCTAGCTTGCCGAAGCTGTTGAACATCAGGTTGTCGACCGTGGCCGGCATCTTGCCGCCGTCGTTGATGTAGCCCGCATCGTTGATGCTGACATAAAGGTGCTGCAGCATCGGACTGTCGATCGTTTCCGACATCAGGTCGTTGACACGGAAAACAATGGCGACAAAGCCCACCAGCGCTGCGTCGCGCTCCTGCTCCGTCAACAGCGAGGCGCCACGGCGGTAGATCGGTGCGCGCGCAACGAAGCCGGGCTGGCCGCTGGCGTCCTGCACCAGGGTGATGCGTTCGGTGGCCACCACGCGGCCGGTGGCCTTGCCCAGCTGCAGGGCCTTGTAATGCGGAGGCAGTGCGGCCAGGTCCAGGCCGAAGGCGTTTTCATTGCCCCTCATCGGCTCGTTGTATTCGATCAGGAAGTGCTCCTGCCGCACCGAAGCCGGATGCACCTTGTAGTCGGGATAGCCGCCGCTTTGCAGGCTGTCATCAGCACGGATGCGTACCGCATAGGCATCCAGTTGGCTGGATGGCACGCGCCGCACGAACTGGATGGCCTGGAAGCCGGGATAGCGGCGCTTGAGGTCCAGCTCGCGCACATAGCGGCTGAATTCCACGCGCGAGACATCGTCCTTCACCGCGAACACGCCCTTAATGCTAAGCAGCATGTCGAAGTAGGTTTGCAAGCGAAGCTGGGTGTCGCGCGCAATTTTTTGCGTGTCGCGCTGGAAGGCTTCATTGGTCTGGCGGTCCTGCACATTCATCACGAACATGCAGACCCACACGGTAACGCAAATACCGACAATAAAGGCCAGGTATCCGTGTATGCGCATGCTTGCTCCGACGGGACTATGGAGACGACTATAGCATAGTGAAATCCCTCATACGCCAGGGAAACGGTCAGCCGTTGTTACCCTGTCGCATCCTGGTATCGCAGCGCAATTTCCCTGACCTGTTCCTCGGCGGCCAGCAGCGCATCGACCACATCCGGGTCGAATTGCTCGCCGCTGCCCTGGCGGATCAGTTCGATGGCAGTTTCGTGGGTAAAGGCCGGACGGTATACGCGCTCGGATACCAGCGCATCATAGACATCGGCCACCGCGACCAGGCGCGCCGCTACCGGAATGGCATCGCCAGCCAGGCCTTGCGGATAGCCGGAGCCATCGTAGCGCTCCTGGTGGCTGTAGGTGATCTCGCGCGCGAAGCGCAGGAAGGCGTTGGAGAAGCCCAGCTCGCGCTCCACCCCGGCGATGGCATCGCGGCCGTGCACCGTGTGCAGCTTCATGATCTCGAATTCTTCCGGCGTCAGGCGGCCCGGCTTGAGCAGGATCGCATCGGGAATGCGCACCTTGCCGATATCGTGCAGCGGGGCTGCCTTGAACAGCAGCGGGATATGGGCCTCCACCAGTTCATTGGCAAAACGCGGGTTGCCCTGCAACTGGCGCGCCAGCGCCAGCACGATGTGCTGGATGCGGCGCAGGTGCGAAGGGTCTTCCTCGTCGCGCCATTCGGCCAGGCTGGCGATGGCCCAGGCAGCGGCATCGGCGATCTGGCCCAGTTCATTGAGCCGGTTGCGCTGGCGCTGCACCTTGGCGCGCGCCTCGCGCAACTGCAGGTGGGTGGCGATGCGCGCGCGCAGCAGCTCCGGCACCAGCGGGCGCGCCACCACGTCGGAAGCGCCTTCGGCCAGGGCGCTTTGCTCCAGGTCCGGCTGGCCGCGCTCGATCATGGCGATCAGCGGGATGCCGGCAGTGTCCGGATTGCCGCGCAGGCATTGGCAAACCGCAAAGCCATCGCGCACCACGTCGACCAGGATCAGGTCCGGGCGCGGCAACAGCTCCGCCGAGGCAAGCGCGTTGTCGCCATCTTCGACCAGGCGCACGGCATACCTGTCTTCCAGCAGGTGGCTGAGCTGTTGCAGGTGGTCGGCCGATCCGTCAACGATCAGCAGCAGCGGCTTGGTCTTTGGGCTCTTCATTGCGGCATGATACCGCACGGGAACAATACGCAGGGAATGTTCAGTCGGCGAGGGCCGGCGAGCCATCGGGCAGGAAAGCGCCGAAACAACGGGTGCATTCGATGCAGAACAGGTGCGCCACCCGCACGTTCTTCTGGCGCAGGACAAGTTGCAGGTGGCCCTCTTCGCAAATCGGGCAGGTTTCGCGCATGGTGCCGCAGGCCAGCACGTCATCGGCCAGGTAGTTTTCGTCGTAGCGCACACCATCAACGACGCGCTGCGGGTCCAGTTCGACCAGGAAAAGCACGGGCTCCGGGCCTCGCTGGTCGGGCACTGGGTAGGCGCCTGAATGATAGTGATTCATTTGATTCATTGTCATCCCCTTTGCCCAGCGCAGGTTACGGGCACTTTAACGATAGTCAAAGATTCCTCATCAGGCAAGGTCAACGGAAAAATTTGCTTGCAATTAGATCGCGCACTATCTATACTGCCAGGCATGGATACGAAATCATTTGACCTCGAGCAGGTTCCCAAGCTGGACCAGCAATTGTGCTTCGCCTTGTACTCGACTTCGCTGGCGATGAACAAGCTGTACCGCAAGCTGCTGCGCAAGCTGGGCCTGACCTACTCGCAATACCTGGTGATGATGGTGTTGTGGGAACAGGACGAGCAAACGGTGTCGGCCCTGGGCGAGCGCCTCTTTCTCGACTCGGCCACGCTGACGCCGCTGCTCAAGCGGATGGAGCAGGCCGAACTGATCACCCGCACCCGCTGCCCGCAAGACGAGCGCCAGGTGATCATTGCCCTCACCCCGCACGGCAGCGAGCTGCGCAACGAGGGTGCCAAGCTGCCGGCTTGCGTGCTGGGCGCCAGCGGCTGCGACCTGGAGCAAGTGATTCGTTTGCAGCGCGAGCTGTCGGTCCTGCGCACCAGCCTGATGAACAACGCGTAACAGTCTGGTGCCCACCTTGGTGTCGCCAGTGTGGGCATTTTTTAAAGCCAATTAAGTAGCGCACTATTTAATCGTTAACTAAAGGAGATTTGCCATGAAAACCCTTATCGCCGCTTCCGCCCTTACCCTCCTCGCCGGTTCCGCCGTCGCCGCTAGCCTGCCGGGCGTAGAACCGCAAACCGCGCAATTCCTGAAAGCGCTGGAAGGTGGCAAGCCGCTGGAATCGCTGAGCCCTGCCGATGCACGCCAGGTACTGGCCGGCGCCCAGCAAGGCGCCAGACTGCCTGCCGCCGACGTGTCCGACAAGGTGATCGATGTCGATGGCGAAAAGATCAAGCTGCACATCGTGCGCCCGGCCGGCGCCAAGGGCACCCTGCCGGTCTTCATGTTTTTCCACGGCGGCGGCTGGGTGCTGGGCGACTTCCCCACCCACGAACGGCTGGTGCGCGACCTGGTAGTGAACTCTGGCGCCGCAGCCGTCTTCGTTGACTACACCCCTTCGCCGGAAGCCGGCTATGGCGTGGCAATCAAACAAGCCTATGGCGCCACCAAATGGGTCGCGAAAAATGGCAAGGAAATCAACGTCGACGGCACCCGCCTCGCAGTGGCCGGCAATAGCGTCGGCGGCAATATGGCTGCGGTAGTGGCGCTGATGGCGAAAGACCAGGGCCAGCCGAAACTGCGCGCCCAAGTCCTGTTGTGGCCTGTCACCGATGCCGATTTCGACAACGCCTCCTACAAGCAGTTCGCCGATGGCCACTTCCTGACCCGCAATGCGATGAAATGGTTCTGGGACAATTACACCACCGACCTCGCCAAACGCAAGGAAATCTACGCCTCGCCCTTGCAGGCCACGACCGAGCAATTGAAAGGCCTGCCGCCAACCCTGATCCAGACCGCCGAATTCGACGTGCTGCGCGACGAAGGCGAAGCGTATGGCAAGAAGCTCGATGCCGCCGGTGTCGAAACCGCCACAGTCCGCTACAACGGCATGATCCACGACTTCGGCCTGCTGAACGTGCTGAGCAACGTCCCCGGCACCAAAGCCGCGATGCGCCAAGCCGGCGAAGAGCTGAAATACCGCCTGAAGTGAAAGATGAAAGTCGGGGTCAGGTCTGGCAATCCGCCAAAATGGCGGATTGCCAGACCTGACCCCGACTTTCCGACTTTCACCACAGATGTTTCAGGTTTTTTACAAATAAACGAAGTGTCGCAGGACAAAGCTCTCTAGAATAGCCCGGCATTTATTACAACAAGCTTGGGGATTCGATGAAACGCTTTCATTTCGGCCTTGCCGCACTTTGCCTGACGGCGACGGCTTTCGCTGCCGAACCATTCGATGACAAGTTCCGCCAGCTCGATGAGCTGCTGCCTTCCGCCAACCAGTACCGCACCGCTTCCGGCGCTCCCGGCCATGCCTACTGGCAGCAGCGCGCGGACTACACCATCCGCGCCACCCTGGATGAGGCCAACCGCGCCATTTCCGGCAGCGGCCAGGTCACTTACCACAACAATTCGCCGGATACCCTGCATTACCTGTGGCTGCAGCTTGACCAGAACATCTACAAGCCGGATTCCGATGCCCGCATGACCATGACCGCGCCTTCGCGCGAGGCCTGGGGCCGGGCAAAGAGCGATGAAGAAGGCATGAAGTATGAAGGCCTGCGCAATATCCTGGCCGGCCGCGATTTCGATGGCGGTTTCAAGATCGGTTCCGTCAAGGGTTCCGGCGGGGCTCCGCTGCAGTACACCGTCAACCGCACCATGATGCGCATCGATCTGCAGCAGCCGCTGAAACCGGGCGAGAAGTTCAGCTTCTCCATCGATTGGACCTACAAGATCAATGAGCAGAAAGTCCTTGGCGGCCGCTCCGGCTACGAGTACTTCGCAGAGGACAAGAACGCGCTGTTCGAAATCGCGCAGTGGTTCCCGCGCATGGCCGCCTACTATGACGTGTACGGCTGGCAGCACAAGCAGTTCCTGGGCTCCGGCGAATTCACGCTGGAGTTCGGCGACTATGACGTGCAGATCACCGTGCCGGCCGACCATATCGTGGCCTCCACCGGCGAATTGCAGAATCCCGGCGAGGTTCTGACTGCGGCCCAGCGCGACCGCCTGGCAAAAGCCCGCACCAGCAAGACCCCGGTCGTCATCGTGACCCAGGCCGAAGCCGAACAGGCCGAGAAGAACCAGGCCAAGGGAACCAAGACCTGGCACTTCAAGGCGAAGAACGTGCGCGACTTCGCCTGGGCTTCTTCGCGCAAGTTCATCTGGGATGCGCAGGGCTACAAGAGGGATGGCAGCAACCTGATGGCCATGTCCTATTATCCGAAGGAAGGCAACCCGCTGTGGGAGAAGTATTCGACCGCCGCCATCATCCACACCATCGAACAGTACAACAAGTACAGCCTGGATTACCCGTACCCGACCGCGATTTCCGTCAATGGCCCGGTGGGCGGCATGGAGTATCCGATGATCTCCTTCAACGGCCCGCGTCCAGTGAAGGACAAGAAGACCGGTGAAATCACCTATACCAAGCGCGCCAAGTACGGCCTGATCGGCGTGGTGATCCACGAAGTCGGCCACAACTACTTCCCGATGATCGTCAACAGCGACGAGCGTCAGTGGACCTGGATGGATGAAGGCCTGAACACCTTCGTCCAGTCGCTGGCCCAGGAAGCCTGGGAAGACAACTACCCGGCCGGCCGCGGCGATCCGCGCTTCATCGTCGACTACATGCGTTCGAAGAACCAGGTGCCGATCATGACCAACTCGGAGTCGCTGCTCCAGTTCGGCAACAACGCTTACGCCAAGCCTGCCGCTGCGCTGAACATCCTGCGCGAGACGGTGCTGGGCCGCGAGCTGTTCGACTACGCCTTCCGCGAATACGCTCGGCGCTGGAAGTTCAAGCGCCCTACCCCGGCCGACTTCTTCCGCACCATGGAAGACGCGTCGGGCACCGACCTTGACTGGTTCTGGCGCGGCTGGTTCTACACCACCGATGCGGTCGACGTGTCGATCGACGGCATCAGCGAGTACGGCGTGAGCACCAGGAATCCGGAAACCGAGAAGGCCTGGAAGAAGGCGCAGCATGATGCGGAGCCGGTCTCCATCATCGACCAGCGCAACAAAGGCATGGTGCGCAAGGTGGACGAGCAGCCGGCCCTGAAAGACTTCTACAACGAGCACGACGACTACACCGTCACCAACGCAGACCGCAACAAGTACGCCGAGCAGGCCAAAGAGCTGGAACAATGGGAAAAGGACCTCCTGGCACAGGGCAAGCACCTGTACCTGGTGGACTTCTCGAACCTGGGCGGCCTGGTGACGCCGCTGATCCTGCAGATCGAACTGAAGTCGGGCAAGAAGTATATCGAGCGCATTCCCGCCGAAGTATGGCGCTATTCGCCGAAGAAGATCACCAAGGTGATCGTGACCGACGAGCCGCTGCTGTCGCTGGTGCATGACCCGTACTGGGAAACCGCCGACATCGACCAGTCGAACAATGCCTGGCCGCGCAAGGTGACGCCTTCCCGCCTGGAGCTGTTCAAGTCGCGCCAGCCGGAAAACATGATGAAGGACTTCAACACGCCGCTGAAGAAGCAGGATGCTGAAGGCGACAAGGAAGGCGCCAAAAAGGAATGATGCGTTTCAAGGCCGTCCTCGCGGCGGCGCTGCTCTGGTGCAGCGCCGCCGCCCAAGCCCATAATTTTCACGTGGGTTTGACCGAGATCAGCTTCAATCCGCGCTCAGGCAGCACGGAAGTGGTTCATACTTACACGGCGCATGATGTGGAGGCGCTGCTGATGAACCTG
This sequence comes from Pseudoduganella sp. R-32, assembly GCF_049913245.1. Lineage (NCBI taxonomy): Bacteria > Pseudomonadati > Pseudomonadota > Betaproteobacteria > Burkholderiales > Oxalobacteraceae > Pseudoduganella > Pseudoduganella sp. R-32. The sequence continues at coordinate 5,806,899 of NZ_CP183987.1, forward strand.
TACCAGCGCCAGTTCGACCTTGGGTTGGAGGAGGATCAGGCCGTGTTCCGTCGCTACCTCGAAAAGCAGTTCCGCATCAGCGTCAACGGCAAGCCGGTGGCGCTGCAGTGGGTCGGCATGCAAGCCAATGCCGACAGCATCAACGTGTTCCAGGAAATCGAAAAGACCGCCTTGCCGCCTGGCGCCGTCCTGCGCGATGGCGTGCTGACGGATTTCCTGCCGCAGCAAGTCAACAACGTCAACGTCAGCGGCCCCGGCCGCCCGGCCGCTTCCATCGTCTTCAACCGCGATCGTCGTGAACAGCCGCTTCCCTGAGAGGCGGCGGCTGCCAGCCCTCGCGCTGGCCGGGCTGCTCGCGCCGGCGGCCGCCCATGCCGACGATCCCTTCATGCAGCGCGTGCTGGTCGAAGGCGCGCGCGCCAGCCAGCTTGGCGTGGCCGATTCGGCCGGCATGGGCAGCGTGTTGCAGCGCCAGCTCGAGGCGCGCACCATTTACCGTCCGGGCGAATTGCTCGAGGCAACCCCTGGGCTGGTGGCCAGCCAGCATAGCGGCGAAGGCAAGGCCAACCAGTTCTACCTGCGCGGCTTCAATCTCGATCACGGCACCGACCTGCGCACCACGGTGGACGGCATGCCGGTCAACCAGCGCAGCCATGCGCATGGCCAGGGCTGGACCGACCTCAATTTCATCATCCCCGAACTGGTGGCGCGGCTCGATTACAGCAAGGGGCCGTACAACGCGAGCAACGGCGACTTTTCCTCCGCCGGCGCCACGGCGATCAATTATTCCAGCCGCCTGCCGCAGGACCAGGCCAGCGCCACCGCAGGCCAGAACGGCTACGGCCGCGCCCTCCTGGCGGGCTCGCGCGAATCCGGCGACAAGGGATCGCTGCTGTACGCAGTGGAAGCCGTGCACAACGACGGCCCATGGACGCGCGGCGACAACTACCGCAAGCTGAACGCCGTGCTGCGCTACAGCGAAGGCTTTGCCAACAACGGCTACACCATCACCGCCATGGCCTACCGCGGCGCATGGAACGCCACCGACCAGATTCCACAGCGCGCCGTGGACAATGGCTTGCTGGGCCGCTTCGACGGGATCGACCTGACGGACGGCGGCCAGGCACGCCGCTTCAGTCTCTCTGCCGCCTGGGCGCGCAGCGACGACAAGCAGACCACGCGCGCCAACGCCTACGTCATCAACAACCGGCTCGAGCTGTTCTCCAACTTCACGTATTTCCTGGACGATCCGCTGCATGGCGACCAGTTCGCCCAGCCGGACCGTCGCGTGACCAGCGGTTTCGATGTGAGCCATAGCTGGCATGACCATATGGACGATATGGCGTGGAGCACCACGCTGGGCCTGCAGGCGCAGAACGACAATATCTTCAATGCCTTGCAACATACGCAGGCGCGCCAGGTGCTGGCGACCGTCCGCGCCGACCATATCGTCGAAACCAGCGCCGCCCTCTACCTGCAGCAGCGCCTGCGGGTCACGCCATGGCTGCGCGGCGAAGCCGGCGCGCGGCTGGACCGCTACCGCTTCGGCGTCGGCCAGGCACGCGCCGGCGATACGCTGGCGAGCCCGGGCATCAGCCTGGCTTTCGGGCCATGGGAACGCACCGAGTTTTACCTGAACGCCGGCCGCGGCTTCCACAGCAACGACGCGCGCGGGGTGACGCAGGCGCAGGAGCCGGCCACGCCCCTGGCCCGTTCGCGCGGCCTCGAATTCGGCCTGCGCAGCGAAGCAGTCAAGGGCCTGCAAACGGTGCTGGCCCTGTACCGCCTGGACTTCGACTCGGAACTGATCTACCTCGGCGACGCCGGCAGCACCGAAGCGGGCCGCCCGAGCCGCCGCTACGGCATCGAGTTCTCCAACTACTACAAGCCGTTCAAATGGCTGTCGCTTGATGCCGACCTGGCGTTTGCGCGCGGCCGCTTCCGCCAGGCGGCGCCAGAGGGCGAGCGCATCCCCGGCGCGGTAGAGGGCGTGGCGCAGCTGGCCGCCACTCTCACCCCGGCAGGCCCCTGGTCCGGCTCCCTGCGCCTGCGCTGGTTCGGCCCGCGCCCGCTGGTGGAAGACAACTCCGTCCGCTCGAAAGCCAGCGCCACCGTCAACGGCCGCCTGGCCTACAAGCTGGCCGCACGCGCCACGCTGGAGCTGGAAGGCTTCAACCTCGCCAACCGCCAGGTATCGGCCATTGACTACTTCTACGCATCGCGGCTGGGCGGCGAAGCCGAGGCCCGGGCGGACATCCACTTCCACCCGATCGAGGCGAGATCTTTCCGCCTCAGCCTGAATTACGCATTCTAAGTACAATAAGGGGCATGATGACGCCACTGCCCCAATTGATCCTCACCCTGCGCAGCGCCGGCTACGCCCTGCTCAAGCCGGCCGACGTGGCCAGCCTGGCCGGCTGCTCCCTGGATGAACTGAATTCCCTGGTCCCGAGCTGGGACGACCTGGCACCGGACAACTACCTGAAAGACGGCGGCCGCTATCGCCGCCGCCGTCACTCCTGCTTCGTGCAGGATGGCCTGGCCCTGGACCAGACTGCCCACCGCGCCCACTGGCAGCCGGTCGAATACAACGCCCTGCACGGCGGCATGCGCCGCCTGTTCGAACCCATTGCCCCGCAAACGGTCGCCAACCAGGCGTGGACCAAGCTGCTGGCCGCCATCGGCCAGGCCTGCGCCCAGGTACGCGGCCAGCATCCCTGGTACGTGGAAGCCCACCAGTTCCGCATCGACACTACCGACGGCATCGGCCGCCCGACCCCGGAAGGCGCCCACCGCGATGGCGTCGACTTCGTGGCCGTGCTGCTGGTCGGCCGCCATGGCATCAAGGGCGGCGAAACCCGCGTGTTCGAGGCCGACGGCCCGAACGGCAAGCGCTTCACCATGACCGAGCCCTGGACCATGCTGCTGCTGGACGACGCGGCTGTCATCCATGAATCGACCCCGATCCAGCCGCTGGCCGAACATGGCCACCGCGACACCCTGGTCATCACCTATCGTGACGGCGGTTTCCAAGGCGGGTGAAAAAACGGTATAGTCTGAACACCCAACCATTTCGGAGGTGACTTGGACTCCAGCTACGAAATCGAGCCCGATGAGCTGGAAATACTCATCGTGGAGGACAGTCCAACCCAGGCCGAGCGCCTGCGGCGGCTGATCCGGTCCTCGGGCTATCATGCCAGGGTGGCGGCCAACGGCAAGCTGGCACTGGCCGATATTCGCGAACACAAGCCGCACCTGGTGCTGTCCGACATCGTCATGCCCGAGATGAACGGCTATGAGCTGTGCCGTGCCGTCAAGGCCGATCCGGCCCTGCGCGATATCCCGGTCATCCTCGTGACCTCGCTGACCGATCCCAAGGACATCATCCGCGGCATCGAATGCGGCGCCGACAACTTCATCCGCAAGCCCTACGCCGAGGACTACCTGCTGAACCGCATCGGCCAGATGCTGGTCAACCAGAAGCTGCGCAAGAATTCCAGCATGGAGGTCGGCATCGCCCTCTACCTGGGCGACCAGAAACACTTCATCAATGCAGAACGCCAGCAGATCCTCGACCTGCTGATCTCGACCTACGAGCAAGCGGTGCAGGTCAACAGCGAGCTGCAGGCGCGCGAGCGGCAGGTGATCGAACTGAACATGCGCCTGGCGCACCATGCCGGCGAGCTGGAAACCATCAACCGCGAGATCGCGCTGAAGAACCTGGAACTGGCCGAGGCCAGCCGCATGAAGTCGGCCTTCATCGCCAATATGTCGCACGAGCTGCGCACGCCGCTGAACGCCATCATCGGCTTCACCGGGGCGCTGCTGATGAAGCTTCCCGGCCCGCTGACCGACGAACAGGACCGCCAGCTCAACACCATCCGTTCCAGCGCGCGCCACCTGCTCTCGCTGATCAACGACATCCTGGACGTGGCCAAGATCGAAGCCGGCAAGGTCACCCTGACGGTGGAATCCGTGCACTGCCAGCAGTTGATAGGCGAAGTGGCCGATACCTTGCGCCCGCTGGCCGCGCAAAAGGGCCTGGAAGTCTTCATCGACATGCCGGAGCAGCCGATCGTTCTGCAGACCGACCGCCGCGCGCTGGCGCAAATCATCATCAACCTGGCCAACAACGCCATCAAGTTCACTGAAAAGGGCATGATCAAGCTGGCGCTGAAACAGCGCACTGACGAAGAGCAGGCTGTGATCACGGAGTTCAGCGTGACCGACAGCGGCAGCGGCATCAAGGAAGAGGACCAGGCCAAGCTGTTCCAGGCCTTCTCGCAGCTGGATAACACGTCGACGCGGCATGCGGAAGGCGCCGGGCTTGGCCTGTACCTGAGCCAGAACCTGGCCAACCTCCTCGGCGGCTCGCTGTTCTTCAGCAGCGACTTTGGCAAAGGCAGCACCTTCACGCTTGCGCTCAAATGTCGGCACGCATCCTGATCATTGAAGACAACCAGGCCAATATGGACCTGATGACGTACTTGCTGCAGGCCTTCGGCCATCGCCCGCTGTGCGCCAGCGACGGTGAAATGGGGGTAGCGCTGGCCACCAGCGAAAAACCGGACCTGATCCTGTGCGACCTGCATCTGCCCAAGCTTGACGGGCCGGGCGTGCTGGCGCGGCTGCGCGCCGATCCAGCCACGCAGGCGATTCCGATCCTGGCAGCCAGCGCGCTCCCCGTCACCGACGGCTGCGCAGCCCTGCGCCGCGCCGGATTCTCCGGCTGCCTGCCCAAGTCGATGGAGCCGGATGTGCTGATTCCGGCCCTGGAATCCTTCCTTCCGGCGCACCTGCGCCGCGCCAGCGCGCAACCGGTGCCCGCCACTGCGGCGCCGGCCGCGCCATCCGCAGCGGCCGCGGCGCCCTTGGCCTCGCCGGCACGGTCCCGCGTGCTGCTGCTCGACGCCGCGCCCGAGAATTCCGGGCTGGTGGCGGCCATCCTGGCACACAGCGGCTACTCCGTCAGCACGGCTGCCAATCCAATGGATGCCGGCGTGCTGCTGGACGGCCATCAGTTCGACCTGGTGCTGTGCGAGCTGGGCTTGCTGGAGGCCGGCCGCCTGGCCTTCCTGGGCGATGCGCTGGAAATGGCGCCGGGGCTGCCGGTGCTGCTGATCCGCCCCGATGACGAAGACGAGCTGGGAACGCTGGGCGCCGGACGCAAACGCAGCGTGCTGTCCCACCCGCTCGACCCGCAACAACTGGTCGGCGCCATCGAAGCCCTGCTGCGCAGTTAAGGGTTCCCCTCACTTGCAATGCGAATGATTCGCATTTATTATTGCGCATTTTTCAACTTCGTTAAACCAGTTCAATGCGCAAACATGTCGTACTGGCCGCCGGCTTGCTGGCCGCCTTGCCCGCCCTCGCGGATGAAAACCTGTTCGGCTACGTCCGCGGCTCCGAAGTCCTGCCAAAAGGCAGCGGCGAGTTTTACCAATGGGTCACCCAGCGCAACAACAAGGGCAGCGGCCACTACCGCGCGGTGGACACCAAGACCGAGATCGAATACGGCGTGACCGACCGCTTCCAGGTATCGGCCGAAGTGAACGGCCTGGCCGTCAAGAGCCAGGGCCTGCTGATCAACGGCTACCTGCCGAAGGACATTGATTCCAACCTGCGCCTGCAAGGCTTTGAAGTCGCAGCCAAGTACAACTTCCTCAGCCCGGCCAAGGACGATTTCGGCCTGTCCGCCTATACCTCCTTCGAATACGGCCGCCTGGACGTGCACTCGGGCCAGCGCAAGCGCGAACTGGAATTCGAAGCGCAACTGCAGGCGCAGAAGTACTTCCTGGAAGGCCAGCTGACCTGGGTGGGCAATATCGGCCTGCGCGCAGCGCACGAAAAACGCAAGGCCATTGCCGACCTGCCGGAAGACTTCGAATGGCCGACCGATCCGGAGATGGAAATCTCGACCAAGATCGGCACCGGCCTGTCCTACCGTTTCGCACCGGGCTGGTATGCCGGCGTTGAAGCGCTGTTCGAAAACGAGTATGAGACCGAGGTTGGGCAGGAGCGCTGGTCGGTCTTCGGCGGCCCTTCGCTGCACTACGGCGGCAAGCAATGGTGGGCGACGCTGACCGTGTTCCGCCAGCTGCGCGGTGGCGGCGAGCGTTACGACGGCCAGCCTGCGAAGCAATTGCACCTGATCGAGCGCACCAAGAACGAGCTGCGTTTGAAGGTCGGCTACAACTTCTAAAGGGAATCGCCATGAGTGCACTTCGCTGGAATGCCTTCTTCCTTCCTGTGGCTGTGCTGGCCGGTCCCACGGCCTACGCCACCGACTACCTGACGGTGGCGCAGGCGCAGGAGCAGTTGTTTCCCGGCGCCCAGTTCAGCGAGCAGACCCTGAAGTTCAGCGGTGAACAGCGCGACCGCATCAAGGCCGCTGCCGGCGTGCGCCAGCGCAACGACGAAATGAAGCTCTGGCGCGCCGAGAAGAACGGCAAGCTGCAGGGCTGGCTGATGGTCGATGAAGTGATCGGCAAGCACGAGTTCATTACCTACGCCACCGCCATTGGCGCCGATGGCAAGGTAGTCGGCATCGAAATCATGAGCTACCGCGAAACGCACGGCGGCCAGGTACGCGAGCCGGCTTGGCGCAAGCAGTTCGCCGGCAAGTCGGTCAGCGATCCGTTCAAGCTGGACCAGGACATCCAGAACATCAGCGGCGCCACCCTGTCGTGCCGCAATGTGATGGATGGCGTCAAGCGGCTGCTGGTAATCCAGCAGATGTTCCTCAAGGCCTGATGGACGTAGTGCGCCGCATGCGCCCTGCATTGGGCACTTTCGTCGAGGCAGGCTGCTCCGGCAGCGCCGGCCTGCCCGCCCTCGACGCGGCCTTTGCCAGCCTGGCACTGGCGCAGGAACGCTGGAGCTTCCAGGACCCGGGCAGCGAACTGTCGCGCATCAACGGCAGCGATGGCGGCTGGGTCGCCGTGCATGGCGACACGGTCCGCCTGCTGCGCCTTGCACGCGGCCTGATGCTGGCCAGTGGCGGCTACTTCGACTTTACCGTCGGCGGCGCGCAGGTGCGCCGGGGCAGCCTGCCCGACCATGGCGGCTTGCCCGCGCTGGAACGCGGCTCGGCGCTTGACGTGGAACTGGGCAGAGGAGCTGTCCGCTTGCGGCGGCCGGTGCGCCTGGTGCTGGACGGAATCGCCAAAGGCTTTGCCGTCGATGTGGCCTGCCGCGCCATGCGCCGGGCCGGCGCGGCGGCGGGCTGGATCAACGCCGGTGGCGATCTCCGCGTCTTCGGCGACATCGAACTGCCGATTGCCCTGCGCGGCGAAGACGGCGGCGTGCGCCCTTGCGGCACGCTGCGCAACGCAGCTTTCGCCAGTTCGATGGTGGCCTCCCGGCGCGACGAATCCTTCGGCGCCGACATCATTGGCCCGGCCGGTCTGGCGCCGCAACAAGGCGTCTGGTCGGTGACCGCGCGCAGCGCGTGGCGCGCCGACGCATTGACGAAGGTGGCCGCCATCGCGCCAGCGCAAGTACGCGCAGAACTGCTGGCAAGCCTGGGAGGGCAAGTGGCATGAAAGGCTACCCACGCTGGTTCTTGCGCGCGCTGCTCGGCGCGCTGCTGATGATGCTGGTCACCGGCCTGTTGCTGGCGCCCGGCACGCTGGTGATGCGCGCCGAAATGGACCTGCCCTGGCGCCTGCCGGGCGAGGCCCGCGTTTACACGGCGATGCTGCACGCAGCCGGCGGCTTCAGCCTGGCGGCGTTTACCGGGTCCTTATGGAGCCTGCACATGCGCGCGGGCTGGCGACGCCGGAAGCACCGTGGCAGCGGCGTGTTCGTCGGCTCTTTGCTGGTGCTGCTGTGCATGAGCGCCGTGGCAGTCTATTACCTGGGCGAGGAACAAGCGGGCACCATGGCGGCGCTGCTGCACCTGGCCCTGGGCATCGTCCTGCTCGGCCCTTTCGGCTGGCACTGGCTGCGCGGCTACCGTAGCCGGCATCATCATGGCCCAGCGGTTTAAGCCAGCACCAGCCAGCCCAGTGCGATCAGGCTGAACACCGCGGCAATCATGCCGAGCGTGTTCTCCGACCGCTCATCGGGGCTGGTCAACTTCCATAGAAACTTCAGCATGATTCTCGTCCCCAACCGCGTCCCAACGCCAGGCAGACGTCAGGCGTACCTGCAGGTAATCAAGGAAGAGGCGAACCCGGAGCGGCAGGTTGCGGCCGTGCGGCAGGATCGCCTGCAGCGGCGCGGCCGGCATGCCATAGCGTGGCAACAGGCGCTGCAAGCGCCCGGCCAGCAGGTCATCGCCCACATCCCAGATCGATTTTACTACCAAGCCACTACCTTGCAGCGCCAGCATGTGCGCAGCCTGGCCATCATTGGTGAGGAAGGTTGCGGCCACGCGCACGCTGGCTTCACCAGCAAAGCGCCAGTCGACGCGCCGGGCGTCACCGATCACGATGCAACGATGCCCGGTTAGCTCAGCAGGACTTGCCGGCGTGCCGTGCTGCGCCAGGTAGGAGGGCGCGGCGCACAGCACGCGGAAATTCGGCGCCAGCCGGCGCACCACCAGGTTGGGATCTTCCACGCTGCCGAAACGGATCGCCATGTCCTGTCCGGTTTCCAGCAGGTTCACTACCGTATCGGTCAGTTCAAGCTGTACCTGCAGGCCGGGATGCTGGCGCTGGAAGTCGGCGACGATGGGAACGATGTGCTGGCGTCCAAGTTCGGCTGGAGCGCTCAGGCGCAGCAGGCCATCCACTTCTTGCCGGCTGTGCGCGAGCAGGGACTCGGCCTGGCCAACCTCCTCCAGGATGCGCAGGACGCGCGCATGGAACAAGGCACCGTCGGCCGTCAGCGCCTGGCGCCGGGTGGTCCGCTGCAGCAGACGCAGGCCGATATTCTTCTCGAGCTGCGCCAGGCGTTTGCTCACCACCGATAGCGGCAGTTCAAGTTCACGCGCCGCGGCCGACATGCTGCCTGCCGCAACGATGTGCGCAAAAGCCCGCAGGGCCGGCAAATCATCAAGCATGGGCCGATTCTCCCTGAATTGGAAAGTATGTATTCGTCATTGCCGTCTATTTTAGCCACACCAGGGCGAATACCATGCAATTCTTTCCAAAGGAGATATGATGAAACAGCTGACCACCCTGTTGCTGGCTGCCCTGCCCCTGGCTGGCGCCCACGCGGCCCCCGAAGCGCAACTGGTCCATCCCCGCCAGCAGCTTGTCGACCCTTCGCTGCCGGCGGCACAGGCCGAAGCCAGCGTGCTTGCCGCCCGCCGCTACGCATCGTTCTGGAACAACGGTGACGAAGCGCTGGCCCGCGCCGCGCTGGCGCCAGGATTCACCGACCGCACCCTGCCGCCTGGCCGCGCACAAGGATTGCCAGGCCCGTTGGCGGCATCAGCCTTCGTGCGCGCTGCCGTACCCGATATGAGCGCCGAGATCGAGCAACTGATTGTCAGCGGCGACCGCGCCGTCGTGCACTTGCGCTTCCGGGGCCATTTCACCGGCAGTTTCAAGGGCGTGCACGGAAAAGGACAGGCGATCGACTTCATCGCCACCGACATCTACCGCGTCGTTGACGGCCGCATCACCGACAACTGGCACATCGAAGACAACCTCGCCTTCCTGCGCCAGCTCGGCGTGATCGGAGACTAAGCCAGCAACTGCAGGCGCGCAGCGGAAGGCAGGCCGGGGAAGGTGCGCGCCAGCGCCGTGTCGGGCAGGCGCAGGTGGCGCTCGGCCACGTGCGCCAGCACATGGCGGAAGTCGGTGGTCACAGGCAGGTCGCGGCCCTCGTTCAACTGGGCCTCGGCCAGGCCTTTCCATTCGCCTGCGACCTTGCCGCCCTGGAGCTTGCCGCCCAGCAGCCACATGGCGTTGCCGTGGCCATGGTCGGTGCCCCGGTTGCCGTTCTCGCGCGCGGTGCGGCCGAACTCGGACATCACGACAATCACGGTATCGTCGAACAAGGGGCCAAGGCGCTGCGCCAGCGTCGCCAATCCCTGCCCCAGCGGCTGCAGGCGGTTGGCCAGTTGCCCGGTGCCGGCACCCTGGTTGGCATGCGTGTCCCAGCCGCCCAGCGCAACGAAGGCGAGCTGGATGTTGGGGTTGTTGCGCATCAGCGTGGCAAGCCGGCCGGCATCGTCAGGAAAGCCGTTCGGCAGCGGCGCGCCGTTATCGGCCGCCTGCATCTCGGACATCATGCCGCCGTTGGCAGCGGCCATCACTTCCTCATGGGCCTTGCGCCCGGCCTGGTACACTTTGCCGTAGCGTTCATTGCCGGCGTACAGCGCGTCGAAAGCCTTGGCGATCTGCGGCCGGTCGAGCGGCGTGGAGCGGGTTCCGGCCGCGCCATTGGCAAGGTTGGTGGCCGGCTGCGCGCCGGACAGCACGCGCGGCATGACCGGGCCGATGCTGAGCGCCCGCGTCGGCGTGGTGTCGCCCGGCAGGCTGCCAAGCAGGCGGTTCATCCAGCCATCCTGCGTGCTCTTCACGCCCGGCGTGGCGGACTCCATATAGTCTTGCGCATCGAAGTGGGACCGGCTCGCATCCGGCGAGCCGCTGGCGTGCACGAAGGCCAGCTTTTTCTGCTCCCACAGCGGCATCAAGGGCGCCAGCGCCGGATGCAGGCCAAAGTAGCCGTCCAGGTTCAGCGCGCCGTCCTCGGCGCCCGGCCTGGCCAGCGCAATATTCGGGCGCAGGCGGGCATATTCGGGGTCGGCCACCGGCGCCACCACGTTCAGGCCGTCCACCGCGCCGCGCAGCATGACGACGATCAGTTTTTTCGCGGTGGGCGAGCTGCTGCCGGGGGCCATGGTCGCTGCCCAGGCATGGGGACCGAGCGGCAGCATCAGGCCGGCGCTGGCGGCAAAGGCGTTCAGGAATTGGCGTCGTTGCATGGCGCGCTCCGTTAGCGTTGCATGAAGTCGGGGCTGCCGAGCAGCATGGCGGCGCGCAGGCGTTCATTGCTGTCGGCGACGATGGCGGCAGTCTGTTTCGACACCGAGGCGCCTAATGCTTCCTGCACCTTGTCGGCATCGGCGCCGTTGGAAAGTGACAGCGCGTAGCTGATGCGGCGGCTCAGGCCATCCGGGTTCAGCCAGGCGCCTTCGGTGTTCTTGTAGCCGTCCGGCGTCTGGCAGCCGTACAGGGGCATGCCGAGCCGGTTCAGGATGCCGACCAGCGGCTTCACTTCGGGCATCGGCATGGCAGCGGCGCGCGAGGCGGATACCACGTACTGGTAGGGCGTCTTGAACTTGGCGCCGGCATATTGCTGGTCCATGAACTCCGGGCTGGAGAACAGGGTGCGCAGCACGGTGCGGATATCGCCCTTGCTGGCGATCCAGCTTTGCGCCAAGCGCTCCACCAGCGCGGGCGGCGGCTGGTCGGCCACGAAGTACTGCGCCAGCTTGCTGCTGACATGGCGCGCGGTCGCGGGGTGCGTCGCCAGCACGTCCAGCGCATACTCGCCTTCCGCTTCCCCGCGCGCGGTGACCGGCTTGCCCAGCCAGGTCTTGGCGCCGTTATCGTGGCGGCGCGGATCGAAGGCGAACTGGGCGTCGCGCTTGGGGCGGTAGGTCCAGCCGGTCAGCATGCGCGCGAGCTCGGTCACGTCTTTCTGGGTATAGCCGCCGTCCACGCCCAGGGTGTGCAGCTCCATCAGCTCGCGGGCGTAGTTTTCATTCAGGCCGCCAGCCTTCGAGACCCAGTTATCAAGATAGAACAGCATGGCTGGATGATGGGCCGTGGCGCCGAGCATCTGGCGGAAGGAGCCAAACACGTAGGGACGGATCGCATCGCGCTCGTAGCTGGCGACCAGGGCGCGGTCCTGGCCTTTGCCTGAAAATACGTTGAAGTGGTTATACCAAAAGTCAACCATCACCTCTTCCAGCTGGCGCGGACTTTCGATGGCGCGCAGCAGGCGGGCTTCGGCGGCTTCGGACGCCATCTGCTGCACGACTTCCCGGCGCTCGCCCTGGTCGCCGCTGCGTGCTTCCTGGAATCGTTCCAGTGCATCGCCCGCGCTCATTTTCAGCGTTTCCAGCCTGTCCAGCCGCTGGGCTAACGCACCAGGCAAGGCCGGCGGGGTGAGTTGCTCATCAATATAAGCTTGCACGCCGGACTGGCGCACCCGCTCGATATCGCCGGGCCGCGGTCCATATGCCAGCCGGTTCAGCACATGGACAGCTGCCTGCTCGCCGGCCAGTGGCGCAGCCCACAGGGCGGCCTGGGGGAGCGCCGCAAGCACGGCGCCGAGTATCCAGCTTCGCATGATGTCGTCTCAATACAATGATCTACAGGACTTTCTTTATACGCTAGCCGCCGGATTGAGGGCAAAGACTCCTTTGTATCAGGATGTTAATTGTTTGATTTGTATGCTCTAATTCACGTTGCGCAAATTGAAAGGACGGCATGAAGAGATATCAGGTCCCGCTATCGGTGGCGGCCATGCTGGCGCTCAGCGCCTGCGGCATCACCGGACCGGCGAACAAGGTCGCGGCGGATGCGCCGCAACAATGGCAGGCCCCCCTGCCCCATAACGGCAGTACCGGTGAACTGGCCAATTGGTGGCAGCGCCAGTCCGATCCGCTGCTGGTGCAGTTGATCGAGGCCGCACAGGCGGCCAGTCCCACCATCGCCAGCGCCCAAGCGCGCTTCGCAACAGCCAGCGCCGAGCGCACCGCCGCCGGCGCCGCCCTCGCACCTTCGCTGACCGGTGTACTGACCTCCACCCGCATGAGCCAGCAGTCCGCCAGCGCTCCTACCAATACCACCACCCAGCTGCTGGCCCAGGCCCAGTGGGAAATCGACCTGTTCGGCGGCGGTCGCGCGCGCCGCAACGCTGCCATCGCGCGCCATGAAGGCGCGCAGGCGGGCTGGCACGAAGCCCGCGTCAGCGTGGCGGCCGAAACGGCCAACCAGTATTACAGCCTGCGCGCCTGCGAAAAGCTGCTGGACGTTGCCCGCATGGATGCCGCCTCGCGCGCCCATACCGCGCGCCTGACCGACATCACCACCAAGGCCGGCTTCCAGTCGCCCTCCGCCAATGCCCTGGCCCGCGCCAGCGCCGCCGACGGCAATAACCGCGCGGTAGCCCAGCGCGCCGCTTGCGACAGCGAACTGAAAGTGCTGGTGGCGCTGACCGCCATCCCGGAACCGGAGCTGCGCACGCGCCTGGGCGACAGCGCAGCCGAAGCCGTGCTGTCGCCGGAAGCCGGCGTCGCCATCGATACGGTGCCGGCCCAGGTGCTGGCACAGCGTCCGGACGTGTTCAACGCCGAGCGCGAAGTGGCTGCTGCCAGCTACGACGTCGCCAGCGCGCGCGCCGAACGCCTGCCGCGCCTGGGCCTTTCCGGCTCCATCGGGCGCGGCCGCCTGCATGCCGGCGGCCAGGACATCACCGCCAACGTGTGGACCATCGGCCCCCTGCAAATGACGCTGCCCATCATCGACTGGGGCGTGCGCCGCGCCAATGTGGAAGCTTCCCGCGCCCGCTATGACGCAGCCGTATCGAGCTACAAGGCCAGCGTGCGCCAGGCAGTGTCGGAGGTTGAACAGGCGCTGGTGGCGCTGCAAAGCACGCAGGAGCGTGCCGAGGATGCGCAAACCGCGCTGGACGGCTATCGCAGCTTCTTCACCGCGACCGAAGAACGCTACAAGAACGGGCTGGCCAGCCTGCTTGAACTGGAAGACGCCCGCCGTACGCGGCTGGCCGCAGAAAACACAGTGGTGAACCTGCAGCGCGAACGCAGCGCCGCCTGGATCGCCCTGTACCGTGCAGCAGGCGGCGGCTGGACCGCACCTGCCGCGCAATAAGATTGGACAAACTATGAAACCACTGCACCGCACTCCCTCCGCTGTCGCCGCCCTGGCAGTTGCTACTGCCCTTGCCGCCCTGGCCCAGGCGCCCTGCGCCATGGCCGAAGACAAGAAGCCTGCCGCCGCCAAGCCATCGCTGACCGTCACGACCGTCCGCCCTCAGAAAACCAGCCTGCCGATCCGCCTGACCGCCAACGGCAACGTCGCCGCCTGGCAAGAGGCAATCATCAGCAGCGAATCGAACGGACTGCGCCTGTCGGACGTCAAAGTCAACGTGGGCGACGTCGTCACCAAGGGCGAAGTACTGGCCGTGTTTGCGCCGGAAACCCCGCAGGCCGAAGTGGCGCAAGCCAAGGCCGCCTTGATGGAAGCCGAAGCTGCCGCCGCGGAAGCGAAGGCCAATGCCGAGCGCGCACGCTCGATCCAGGACACCGGCGCCCTGAGCGCCCAGCAGATCAGCCAGTACACCACCGCCGAAGCCACGGCCCAGGCGCGCGCCGCCTCCGCCAAGGCCATGCTGGCGTCGGCCGAACTGCGCCTGCGCTACACCAGGGTGGTCGCGCCCGACGCGGGCGTGATCTCGGCCCGCAGCGCCACCGTCGGCGCCGTCGCCGGCCCGGGAACAGAGCTGTTCCGCATGATCCGCCAGGGACGCCTGGAATGGCGCGCCGAAGTCACGGCCGCCGACCTGCGCAACATCAAGATTGGCGGCAATGCCGTCGTCAAGGCCGCCAATGGCAGTGAACTGACCGGCAAGGTGCGCATGGTGGCGCCGACCATCGACCCGCAGACCCGTTCCGCCCTGGTCTATGTCGACCTGCCGCCGAATAACGGCAAGCAGGCGCCGTTCAAGGCCGGCATGTTCGCCACCGGCCAGTTCGAGCTTGGCGCATCCGATGCGCTGACCGTGCCGCAGCAGGCAATTACCGTGCGCGATGGCTTCAGCTACGTCTTCCGCCTGAACCAGGACCAGCGCGTGAGCCAGGTCAAGGTGCAGCCGGGCCGCCGCATCGGCGACCGCATTGAAGTGCTGTCCGGACTGGCGCCCGATGCGCAGATCGTGGCTGCCGGCGCAGGTTTCCTGAACGACGGCGACCAGGTACGCAATACCGGCGCGCCGGCGCAAGCCGCTGCGGCGGTCAAGCCGGCACGCTAAGGAGGCGCCGTGAACTTTTCCGCCCTCTCAATCAAACACCCGGTTCCGGCGATCATGCTGTTCATCCTGCTGTCGCTGGCAGGCTGGATGGCCTACCGCGCCAACCCGGTGCAGGACTTCCCGGACATCGAACTGCCGATCGTCACCGTTTCCGCCTCGCTGCCCGGCGCCGCGCCGGCCCAGCTGGAAACCGAAGTGGCGCGCAAGATCGAGGATTCGGTCGCCACGCTGCAAGGCGTGAAGAACATCTACGCCAAGGTGCTGGACGGCACCGCCACCATCACCGTTGAGTTCATCCTCGAGAAGAACCTGTCCGACGCAGTCAACGAAGTGCGCGACGCCGTCACCCAGGTGCGCGCCGACATGCCCGGCGAAATGCGCGACCCGGTGGTCAGCAAGGTGTCCACCGCAGGCCGCGTGATCCTGGCCTTCACCGTCACGCCGAAGCAAGGAACGAAGATCGACGATGCGGACCTGAGCTGGTATGTGGACAATACCGTGGCCAAGAAGCTGCTGTCGGTGCCAGGCGTCGGCGCCGTCAAGCGCGTCGGCGGCGTGAGCCGGGAAATCCGCGTCGAGCTGGATGACGAACGCATGGCGGCCCTGCGCGTGTCCGCGCTGGACGTGTCGCGCATGCTGCGCCAGGTGCAGAAGGAAGCGCCGGGCGGGCGCGGCGACGTCAGCGGCGCCGAGCAATCAGTGCGCACCATCGCGACCGTGAAAAGCGCGCAGGAACTGTCGCAGATGGATATCCCGCTGGGCGACGGCCGCCACATCCGCCTCGAGCAGGTGGCCGACGTGACCGACACCATTGCCGAACCGCGCTCGGAAGCGACGCAGGACGGCAAGAAAGTGGTCGCCTTCGAAATCTTCCGCACCAAGGGCGCCAGCGAAACCCAGGTTGCCGCCGACTCGCGTGCCGCGGTGGAAGAACTGCGCAAGGCGCATCCGACCATCGACATCACACAATCGATCGACAATGCCGAGCCGGTTGCCGAGAACTTCGACGGCTCGATGGAACTGCTGTACGAGGGCGCCATCCTGGCCGTGCTGGTGGTGTGGTGGTTCCTGCGCGACTGGCGCGCCACGCTGGTAGCCGCTTCGGCGCTGCCGCTGTCGGTGCTGCCGGCCTTCCTCGGCATGTACTGGATGGGCTTCACGCTGAACACCGTGACCTTGCTGTCCCTGGCCCTGGTGGTAGGCGTGCTGGTGGACGACGCGATCGTGGAAATCGAAAACATCGAGCGCCACCTGCACATGGGCAAAACGCCGATGCAGGCCGCGCTTGAAGCGGCCGACGAAATCGGCATGGCGGTGATCGCCACCACCTTTGCCCTGGTTGCCGTGTTCCTGCCGACCGCCTTCATGGGCGGCATTCCCGGCAAGTTCTTCAAGCAGTTCGGCTGGGCCGCCGTGCTGGCGGTGCTGGCATCGCTGGTCGTGGCGCGTTTGCTGACGCCGATGATGGCGGCCCACCTGCTGAAGCAGACCGACAAGCCGCAGCAGGAAGACGGCTGGATCATGCAGCGCTATATGAAGACCATGCGCTGGTGCCTGAATAATCGCGGCAAGACCGCGCTGGCCGCAGGCGCGTTCTTTGTCGGCTCGATCATGCTGGTGGGTCTGCTACCGACCGGCTTCGTGCCGCCGGCCGACCGCGGCCAGACCATGGTCAACCTGGAACTGCCGCCCGGCTCCACGCTGGCTGAAACGCGTGCCATCGCCGAGCGCGCCCGCCTGGCCATCATGGAAGTCAAGCCGGTCACCAACGTATTCAGCTCCATCGGCGGCGGCTCTTCCGGCGACGCCTTTGCACCCGGCGCCGCGGCCGAAGCGCGCCGTGCCGTGCTGACCATCACGACCAAGCACCGCAACGACCGCAAGGAGTCGATGCCCCAGATCGACGACATGATCCGCGAAAAGCTGTCCGCCCTGCCGGGCGCGCGCTTCACCGTCGGCCCACCGGATACCGGCGTGAAGATGCAGCTCGTGCTGCGTTCGGAAGACCCGGTGGCGCTGATCGAGTCGGCGCGCAAGGTGGAGCGCGACCTGCGCACCCTGCACGGCATCGGCAATGTCACCTCGAGCGCTTCGCTGGTGCGTCCGGAAATCATCGTGCGCCCCGACTTTGCCAGGGCGGCCGACCTGGGCGTGACCGCCAATGCCATCGGCGAAACGGTGCGCGTGGCCACCGCCGGCGACTACGACTTCGAACTGACCAAGATGAACCTGGCCGAACGCCAGGTGCCGATCCGCGTCAAGCTGCCGGACAGCGTGCGCGCCGACCTGGATGCCATCGGCCGCCTGACAGTCCCCGGCCGCAATGGCCCTGTGATGCTGGCCAATGTGGCGACCATCACCATGGATTCCGGCCCGGCCCAGATCGACCGCCTGAACCGCAGCCGCAACGTGACGCTGGATGTGGAGCTGGGCAGCCGCTCGCTGGGCGAACTGGATGAAGAGGCACGCCAGCTGCCGTCGATGAAGAACCTGCCGCCAACCGTGACCCGCGCCGAACTGGGCGACACGCAGGAAATGCAGAACCTGTTCGCCAGCTTCGGCATCGCCATGCTGATCGGCGTGCTGTGCATCTACGGCGTGCTGGTGCTGCTGTTCCACGATTTCCTGCAGCCGCTGACCATTCTTGCCGCGCTGCCGCTGTCGATCGGCGGCGCCTTCGTGGCGCTGCTGGTGACGCAGAAAGCGCTGTCGATGCCATCCATGATCGGCCTGATCATGCTGATGGGGATCGTGACCAAGAACTCGATCCTGCTGGTCGACTATGCCATCCTGGCGCGCGCCGAAGGCATGAGCCGCTTCGATGCGCTGGTCGACGCCTGCCACAAGCGAAGCCGCCCGATCCTGATGACCACCATCGCCATGGGCGCCGGCATGATGCCGCTGGCCATGGGCTGGGGCGCCGACCCGAGCTTCCGCTCGCCGATGGCGATTGCCGTGATCGGCGGCCTGATTACTTCCACCCTGCTGTCGCTGCTGGTGGTGCCGGCCGTGTTCACCTATGTGGACGATGCCGAACACCTGATCAAGCGCATCGTGCATAAGGTACGCAAGCCGCACAAGCATGCAGCGGCGCCCGTCGCCGAATGAGGAGCCTGCCATGAAAGTCCGCACCGTAGCAATCGAACCGGCCCGCGTTGCCTGCCTGCGTCACACCGGGCCCTTTGGCCCGGCCCTGGGTGAATTCTGGCGCGACGTGGTGGCGCCGTGGATGCAGTCTAACGGCCTGATGGGACGCGTCACCTACGGCGTGGCGATGGATGATCCCGGCAATACTCCGCCAGAGAAGTGCCGCTACGACGCCTGCGTCGAAGTCGGGCATGACGACCCGGCGCCGCCGCCAGCGGCGCTGGCAACCATTCCCGGCGGGCGCTATGCCGTGGCGGACTATTATGGCCCGGCAGGCGGTATTGGCGACGCGTGGCATGAATTCTATTCACGGGGCTTGCCCGAGGCGGGCTTGAAAGGCCGCCCCGGCCCCTGCTTCGAACGTTATGCCGCAGATTTTCGCGCGGACCCGCAAACGGGCGAATTCGCCTGCGAACTCTTTATCCCGATCGACTGATCATGAGCAGCCAGCCAGGCCACGACAGCGACCACCTGCGCTTTCATCGCGAACATGAACACCTGAGCAAGACCTTTGGCGCGGACACCTTCGGCCTCAAGGCCGAAGCGTTCGCCCGCTTCTTCGGCACGCCGCTGTTCCTCGGGGCGCAGACTGTCATCGTGGCGGTGTGGATCGGTGCGAACATCTGGGGCCTCACGCGTTTCGACCGCTACCCCTTCATCCTGCTGAACCTTGCGTTCAGCCTGCAGGCAGCTTACGCGGCGCCGCTGATCCTTCTCGCGCAAACGCGCCAGGCCGAACGGGACAAGGCCCACAACGATGCCGACGCGCGCCACCGCGAGGCGCTGGCACAGCAGGCGGCCCGCCACACAGCGCAGATGATGGAGCTGCTTCGCCAGAATACTGAACTGACCCAGACCACCAAGGAGCTGGTCGAGCGCATCGACAAGCTGACCGCTGAAGTTCACGGCCACCTGCTGCATGAGCGGAAGGACGGTTCCTGAGCATCACGCAGCTTCACAGGAAACACATAATCAACGCATAATCGGCATTCACAATTGCGCTTCCACCATCCACCATGGAAGCGCAATGCCAACAAATTCCGCCGTAGCAGGCCGGCCGGCAAACGGGACTATCGCGTTTGTCGCACTGTTCGGGGTCGCCCTGCCCATCGCCGCGCTGCTGTTTGAGTCAATCACCGGCATGTGCCGCCAGATCTTCTTCGATCCCCTTCCGACGCCGATTCACTTCGCCTTGTACGCCACCATTCCATTGGCAAACGTACGGCTATTGCTCGCACTGAGGCGCGGCGCGGCATTGCCGCCGCGCTGGGCCCTTTTGCATGCATTCTCCGCCGGCGTTGCCGTGTTTTACAGCCTGGTATTCCTGCCGATATCCCCCATTGCGGCATTCGCGGTCATCGCGCTCGGCATCGGCCTGCTTGGCCTCTCGCCGATGTTTGCCGTCGCATGCGTCGTATTCTCCAGAAAGGCATTGAGGGCTGGAAGCGGACAATCGCCTGGCAAGCTGTGGCAAGGCATCGCGCTCGCATTCCTGGTACTGCTGGTGATAGATGCCCCGTCCACCATGACAAGGATCGGCATGCAGATGGCTGCGTCGGATTCCGCCGAAATTCGCTTGCGCGGCATCCGGCTCTTACGCAAAGTGGGCGATGAGGACTTGATGCTGCGCCTTTGCTACCGCCAGGGCGCACAGGCGACCGACATGCTCGGCACCCTGTTCACAAGCCAGGCGGAAGCCGACCCGCAGCGTGCCCGAACCGTCTTCTACCAGGTGACGGGAACAGTATTCAACTCCCGTCCCGCGCCTGTTCACCCCTCGATGCGCGAGTGGGAGCGCACATTCGACGATGGCCTGGGAAATGCCGATGTCGGCCAGCGCGTCAACGACGTCGCGCTGGCAGCCTCGCGCATGGATGGATCGATTGACGCCAATGCCGCGCTGGGCTACTTGGAATGGACCATGGAGTTTCACAACAAGTCGCCCAGCCAGCAGGAAGGCCGGGCCGAAGTAGTCCTGCCGCCGGGCGGCGTCGTGTCGCGCGCAACGCTGTGGATTGACGGAGAGGAGCGCGAGGCCGCTTTCGGAGCCCGCGCGCAGGTACGCGAAGCCTACGCGAAAGTGGTCAGAAAAAACCGTGATCCGCTGCTGGTCACCACGGCGGGGGATGACCGGATTCTGGTGCAGCTGTTTCCAATCCCCCCATCCGGCGACATGAAAATCCGCCTCGGCATCACCATTCCCCTGGTGACTCAAGGCCAGCAAGCAATGCATCTCCGGTTGCCGGCCTTCAGTGAACGCAACTTCGACCTGGCGCCGGACTTGCGCCACGCCGTATGGTTCGAGTCAGCCGCACCGTTGAAAGGCAGCCCCGGGTTAAGAGCCCAGGCAGGCCCACGCGGCATCTTTGCCGTACGCGGCGAACTGGCCGAACCCTTGCCGGCGCATCCAATGCATACGGTCTGGGTGCCAGGCGCGCGGCCGGCAGCGCTGGCATGGAGCACCGATGAGAAAGGCGGAGACGGCAAGAACGTCGTCCAGGAAGTCAGCGAAGCCACCGCCATTCCGCCGCAGCGGGTGGCCATCGTCATCGACGGCTCGGCCTCAATGCTGCAACGGAAGCATCAACTGCTTGAGGCCCTGGCTTCCTTCCCGCGAAACATCGAGATGGCCGTGGTGTTTGCCGGGGACGAGACACCGTCGCTGTTCCTCCATGACGGCACCAACTCGCTACTTACGCGCCAGTACATCGGCAAGCTTGACTTCGCCGGCGGACGCGATAACAGCGAAGCACTGGGTATGGCGTGGAACTGGGCCGCCATGTCGTCGCGCGGAGCGATTGTATGGATCCATGGCGCCCAGCCGCTGGCATCCCAGTCAACAGGCGCCTTGCAGCAGCGGCTGGAACGCAGGGCAAGCCAGGTCGCCCTGTATGACCTGGCCGTGGAACGGGGACCAAACGTGATAGCGCAGCAGCTCGAGGGAGCAAGCGCGGTAGCAAGCTTCGGCAACCTGGCCGAAGATCTCGGCAAGCTGTTTGCACAATGGGCGCCCGGAGCCAGGCGCACGGTCCTGTTGCGCGAGCGACGCAGCGGCGGTGGCATGCCACAATCGAGCCAAACCTCGCAGCACCTGGTGCGGCTGTGGGCGGCAAACGAAGTCGCCGCAATGAGCGCAGCCTCGTCCCGGAAAGCGGATGCCGTCAGCCTGGCCGTGCGCTACCAGTTGGTTACCCCCGTCACCGGCGCCGTGGTGCTGGAAACGCGCGAGCAATACAAGGATGCCGGCCTGGAGCCCGTACCGCCGGGCAGCGTGCCGACTATCCCTGAGCCGGAAACCTGGGCGATGATCCTGGTGGCGACCCTCATGCTGGCGTGGCACCGCCGCCTCAGGCCGCAATGAAGCCGGCGCCATTTCCCCTGCTGCTGGCCGCATTGTGCCTGGCGTGCTGGCCGGTCCTGCTCTGGTTCGCCACGGGCACGCTGGACGGTTCGAACGACAGTGCAGGCTTGCTGGCCGCGGCGGCCGCCGCAGCCGTCGTAGCCTTTGCGCCGGCGCAGCAAACCCTGGCACGTCCGCTGCTGCTGCCGTGCGCATGCCTTGCCGTCTATCTCGCCGCCACCATTTGCAAGGTGCCTGTGCCGGCGCGTTCGTTGATCCTTGCGGCGGCAATCACTGCGCTGGCCAGCAGCGCCAGGCAGGGCAAGCGATTTGACGTAGCCCTGTTATCGCTTTGCATCCTTGCATTGCCGTTCGCCGCAACCTTGCAGTTCTACCTGGGATATCCGCTGCGGGTTCTCGCCGGCGACGTCTCGGTTTTCCTGCTGCGCATGAACGGCGTCCTCGTAACGCGCGAGGGCGCCATGCTGGCATGGCATGGACAGCTGGTGTCGATCGACGCACCATGCAGCGGAGTGAAAATGCTGTGGACAGGCCTGCTCCTGGCAAGCGCCACGGCAGGAGCCAGGCGCCTTGCATCGCTACCCACGGCTGCGGCGCTGACGCTGGCAGTCGTCGTGGTCGTTGCGGCCAATGCACTCCGCGCTTCGGCGCTGTTCTACGTGGAAACCGGCATCGTGCACCTGCAGCAGGCGGCGCATGGCGCCATCGGCATCGTCAGCTTTGCCGGCGCGGGCGCGGCAATCCTGTTCATGACCCATCGCATGGGCAGGAGTGCTCCATGAGACCGTTAGCCGCCATGGCGTTCGCAGGCTTGTGCGTTTTGGCCGCGCTCGCGCCCGCGTGCGTCGAAAGCGGTGCAAGCTCCCGCGTCATGGCCGGCTTTCCAGGATGGCCCGCCAGCTTTGAAGGCAAGCCGCTTTCGCCGCTTCCCCTCACGCCGATCGAAGCGCGTTTCCAGCAGAACTTCCCTGGACGCGTAGGCCGATTCAGCGATGGCGAGCGCGAAATCGTCATCCGTTGGGTGGACCGGGGCACGCGCAAGCTGCATGCAAGCAGCGACTGCTTCAAGGCGAATGGCTACGAGCTCGCCATGCGGCCCGTCAAGATCGTCGGAAACGAGCGCTGGTCGGGCTTCATCGCGTCCCGCGGAGCGCAGCAGCTTGAAGTGCACGAACGGATTACCGATGGCCACGGCGGGCAGTGGAGCGACGTCTCGGCCTGGTATTGGGCAGCGCAACTGGGGCAGACAAACGGACCGTGGTGGGCCATCACCGTTGCGAAAAGCGCCAGCGGGCATGCGCCTTAGTCGGCCGCCCAGCCGCCGCCCAGTGCGCGGTACAGGTCCACGCTGGCGCCCAGCACGCGGCTGCGCAACTGAAGGCGCGTCACGTCGGCGTTGAACAGCGTGCGTTGCGCATCCAGTTCTTCCAGGTAGGAGGCGTAGCCATTGCGGTAGCGGTTGCGCGCAATGCGCAGCGTTTCGGCCGCCGTGGCGCGGCGCGCGTCATTCTGTACCGACTGCTCCTGCAAACGCTGCAAGGCCGTCAGGCTGTTCTCCACTTCCACCAGCGCCGCGCGCACCGTCTGCTCGTAGGCCACCAGCGATTGGTCGCGCTGGGCGGCGGCGGCATCGGTCTGCGCCTGCACGCGGCCGCCATCCCAGATTGGCGCGGTCATGCCTGCGCCTACGCGCCACAGGAAGGTCGGATCGTGCAGGAACTTGCTGAAATCCGGCGATTGCATGCCGCCGGTAGCGGTAAGGCGGAAGGCCGGCAGCAATTGCTCGCTGGTCGCCCGCACCCCGGCCTTCGCTGCCGCCAGATTGTGCGCGGCGCGCGCGATGTCGGGACGCCGCTGGAGCAAGCTTGATGGGAGGCCGACCGGTATTTCCGGCGGGGACAGTTCGTCCAGGGTCTTGCCGCGCGCGACCGGACCTGGGCTGCTGCCGGCCAGCAGGGACAGTGCGTTTTCCTGGTCGCTGATTTGCCGCTGCAACTGCGGGATCTGTTCGGCGGCGGCCTCGTACTCGGCTTGCGCCTGCAGCCATTCCAAGCGCGAGGTATAGCCGGTCTCGAACTGCCGCTGCGCCAGCCGGCGCGATTGCTCGCGCAAGTCCAGGGTGGCGCGCGCCAAGTCGAGTTGGGCATCGAGCCCGCGCAGTTGCAGGTAGCCGTTGGCAGCCAGCGCCGCCACCGACAGTTGCGCGGCGTCAGCGTTGGCCTGTTCGGCTGCCAGCGATTGCCCTGCCGCCTCGCTGGCATGCGCCAGGCGCCCCCACAAGTCGACTTCATACGCCGCCTGTAACTCGCCGGAAAACAGGTTGGTGATGTAGGGCACGCCGTTATAGGCCAGTGTGCGCGTGCGCACTGGCGCCAAGGTGGCGCCCAGCGTCGGCGCCCGGTTGGCCTCCGCCGCCGCCACCCGCGCGCGGAACTCCGCCACGCGCAAGCGCGCCAGCCGTGCGTCCGTATTGTGCTCCAGCACTCGATTCACCAATGCGGACAGCGCCGGATCGCCGTACGCCTGCCACCACTCGCGCTCCAGCAAGGCCCGTGATGAGGCCCCACTTGTGGCGGGAGGCTGGCTGCGCCATTGCCCGGGGACCGACAGCTGCGGTTCGAGCGCTGCGGGGATGCGCGCGGCGCAGCCGGCCAGCGCCAGGGCAACGCATGCGGCAGCGCTACGCTTCATGGCCGCGCTCCCGCTGCTTTCTCGTTCAGGACAGCGGAGGTATCGACGCTGACGATGACCGACATCCCTGGCCGCAGGCGTTGCGCCAGCTTCTGGCCCTGGTCGATCCTGATCCGCACGGGAATCCGTTGCGAGATCTTGACGAAGTTGCCCGTTGCGTTATCTGCCGGCAGGACGGCGAACTCGGAACCGGTGGCAGGCGATATCCGCTCAACCTGCCCGGTCAGGGTGGCGCCATCCAGCGCGTCGACCTTGAAGGTTGCGCCCTGCCCCACCTGCACGGCGTTCATCTGCGTCTCCTTGAAGTTGGCGATTACCCACATCTCACGCGGCACCAGGCCCATAAGCTGCGCACCGGAGGCCACATACGCGCCACGCCGCACGTTCACCTGTCCGAGTTGCCCGTCGGCCGGTGCGACGATGCGTGTATTGTCCAGGTCCACGCTTGCTGCTTTCAGCGCCGCCTCCGCATTTGCCACTGCCGCCTCCAGGGCGCCGCGATTCACGGTGACGGATTGCGCCTGCTGGCGCGCGATATCCACGTTCGCCCTGGCCTGGGCTACCGCCGCCAGCGCCTGCGCACGCGCCGCTCGCTGCGCATCCTGCTCGCGTACCGACAGCGAACCGTCGCCGACCAGTTGCTCCGCCCGCCCGTAATCTGCCGAAGCACGCGCCGCCTGCGCCTGCGCATTCGACAGCACGGCTTCCTGCAGGGCGATGCCGGCCCTGGCGCTGGCGCGCGACTGTTCCCAGTTCGCCAGTGCTGCCTTTTGCGCGGCCAACTGGGCCTGTGCCTGCTCGAAGCGCTGGCGGTAAATGCGCGAATCCAGTTCCACCAGCAGGTCGCCCTTGTGCACGAACTGGAAGTCCTGCACCTTCACGTCCGCTACATAAGCAGGCAGTTGCGATCCTATGACTGTCACCTGACCGCGCACCGTGGCGTTCTCGGTCGACACCACTGGACTGGTGAAGGGCGGCAGGCGCCACGCGTACAGCACGATCAGTACGCCAATCAAGGCGATCAGGGCGAAACCAATGCCCGACAGCCACTGTGCGCGCCGGTCTGGCGCAGGAGGCGCAGGCGCGGTGGCGGGTGCCGCAGTTGCGGGAGTCTCGTTTGCTGGTGGTGATGCGCTCATTGAGCCCCCGAATTGGAAAGTGAAACCTGCGCCATGCCAGTCTGCGCATTCTGCGCCGGCGCCGCCGGACGGGTGGCCGTGCACACCTGCCACGCATAATGCAGCGCCATCCACGCCAGCGTGCCGCAAGCAACAAAGAAGATCATCAGGAAGACGTCGTTATAGGCCAGGATATTGGCCTCCCGGGTCGCCGCCCCGCTCAGAGACGGCAGGCCGAACGCTTGCACCCGCGACGCTACCTGCGGGTCCTGCAGCGTCAGGTGCTCCACCAGCTGGCTGGAATGGAATTTTTCACGCAGCACCTGGAACGTCCCCACCAGCGCCGAGCCAAGCAGGCTGCCCAGGTTCTGCGTCATCGAAAACATCAGCGAGAAGCTGATCAGGTTGCACGGCTGCGCGATCACCGCACCGAAGCCCGACACGAAGATCGGCCCAAGGAAGAACGTGCCGCTGAACGCCAGCAGGAACTGGCTGAAATACATCTGCTCCGGGCGCGTCAGGCTGGTGGCCTGCGAATCGATCCACGCTCCCACTGCCATTAGCGCCAGCGCGAACATCAGCATCGGCTGCAGGCGCTGCGGCGCGATGAGTAGGGCACTGGCGAGAATGCCCAGCGTGGCCCCGGCCAAGGCCACCAGCCACAGGGTTTGCATCTGGTCGTTGTTCAAGCCGATCGCCTGCAGGAAGCCGACCGCGCCGCCCGCCTCCGACTGCACCACGCGGATCAGCAGCACCGAGATCGCCAGGCGCGTCATGCTGGCAGTGGTCAGCCAGCGCGTATTGAGCAGGGGCTTGCGCCGGTTATGTTCGATTGCCACCGCCGCCGTGAACAAGATGATGAAGGCGACCAGGGCCCAGCCGATCCAGCGCGCCTCGAACCACCATACCATGCGGCCCAGCGCCAGCACGGCGCACAGGAAGGCCACGCCGGGCGCGAACAGCGCAAAGGTCACGAAGTCCATTTTCTCGAACGCTTTCACGCGGTCGCCGGGAGGAAGCTTGAGCAGCAGCACGCAGCCGAAGGACAGCAGCGCCATGCCCAGCTCGAAAGAATACAGGCCGTGCCATTCGGCGATGGACAGCAGTTCGGAAGAGAAGATGCGCGCCAGCGGCAGCGACAATTGGGCAAAGCCGATGCCCAGCACCACACCCTTCAAGCGGTGCTGGGCCGGGAAGGCCTGCAGCACATAGTACAGCCCCAGCACCGTCAGCGCGGCGCCGCTGATGCCGTGCGCCGCACGCACTGCGATGGCCGACGCCAGGCCGTGCACGAACAGGTGGGCCACCGTGACCACGGCATACAGCAACAGGAACAGTTCGGTGAACAGGCGCAGGCCAAACTGCTGGCGGAACTTCACCAGCAACAGGTTCATGGAGACATTGCCCATGACGTAGGCCGCCGGCAGCCATTGGATCTCCGCGCTGGTCACGCCCAGCGAGCCCTGGGCATAGACTAGGTTAACCGTGACCAGCGCGTTCCCGAGTCCGCCGGTCAGCGCGACGATCAGCCCAACCAGGAGGAAGGCCAGCCGCTTTGGTGCCGAGTGCAGCGGCGTAGAGGGAGAGCCCGGCAGCAGCGGGCGCTCGTGAGGCAGCCATTTTTGTGGGGCGTACTCATCCATTGGATTAGTCTACACCCAGGCAGAACGGCTGCCTACAACTACACTGCCGGCGGGTCGGTCTCCCTGTCGAACACGCGCGGCCCCGCCAGGGCTGCGATGAATGCCGCCAGGGCCGGCTGCAGGTCGGCCGGCGCCGTGCCTATCAGGCCCGGGTCGGGCACGCCGCCCGGCAAGGTCGCCGGCACTCCTGCTGCCGCCAGCAGCGTCGCCCCCGCGCCCACCACCATCAGCGGCTTGCAGTGGCGGTATTGCAGCGTCACGAACTCCACTGCCAGCGCGTTGGCCGCCAGGGTTTCGGCCGCGGCATCGCCATCGGGCACCACCACGGCATCGAACAGCACTGCCGGCCCGGTCTCCAGCGACATGTCGGACTCCAGTCCGCCGACCATGCCGACGTGGGGCGCCACCAGGCGCGTGACCGCGCCCTGCGCTTCCAGCCCGGCCTGCAGCGCATCGACCATGGCCTCGTCGCAGCCGGCCGCGATCAGGATCGCGACCTTGCGGCCGTGGATGCCCACCTGCCCCGGCCGCGACAGCAGCGACAGCCCGGGCGACGGCTGGTAGGTGGGCAGCTCGCGCGTCGTGGCCATCGGCTGCGGGTCCGGCACCCTGGTGCCCAGGCGTAGCGCCACCATGTCCGCCAGCGCCGCATCGACGTTGACCAGCATGGACAAGGTGCGTTCGCGTATGGCTGGCACCTGCACCTTGCTCAATTCGAAGCTGAAGGCATGCGCGATGTGCATCTGCTCGGCCGGCGTCTGGCTTTGCCAGAACAGGCGCGCCTGCGAGTAATGGTCGGCGAACAGTTCCGGCTTGCCGCGCACCTTGTCTTCCTGCACCGGTTCCGGGAAGGACATGAAGCCCATGCGGCCGGCCTGGAAGGGGCAGCCTCCGCCCAGCGAGTTCGGTTCGTACGCTACGCGCCCGCGGTGAATGGCCTGGCGGTGCATGCCGTCGCGCTGGTTGTTGTGCACCTGCGCGACCGGGGCATTGATCGGGATCTCATGGAAATTCGGCCCGCCCAGGCGGCTGATCTGGGTGTCCACGTAGGAGTGGATGCGCCCGGCCAGCAGCGGGTCGTTGCTGAAGTCGATGCCCGGAACGACATGGGCGGCGCAGAACGCCACCTGTTCCGTCTCGGCGAAGAAGTTGTCGGGGTTACGGTCCAGCACCATGCGGCCGACCGGCTGCAGCGGCACCAGTTCTTCCGGCACGATCTTGGTCGGGTCGAGCACGTCGAACGGGAATTCCGCCGCTACTTCTTCTGTGAAGACTTGCAGCGCCAGCTCCCATTCCGGATATTCGCCCATTTCGATCGACTCCCACAGGTCGCGGCGGTGGAAATCGGGGTCGGCGCCGGAAATGCGCACGGCCTCGTCCCACACGAGCGAATAGGTACCCTGCCTGGGCAGCCAGTGGAACTTGACGAAGCGCGACTGCCCCGCCGCATTGACCATGCGGAAGGTATGCACGCCGAAGCCCTGCATGGTGCGGAAGCTGCGCGGGATGGCGCGATCCGACATCAGCCACATCAGCATGTGCATCGATTCCGGCATCAGCGACACGAAATCCCAGAATGTGTCATGCGCGCTGGCCGCCTGCGGCATGGCGTTGTGCGGCTCCGGCTTGACCGCATGCACCAGGTCCGGGAATTTCATCGCGTCCTGGATGAAGAAGACAGGCATGTTGTTACCGACCAGGTCCCAGTTGCCTTCGTCGGTATAGAACTTGACGGCGAAGCCGCGCACGTCGCGTGCGGTATCGGTCGAGCCGCGCTCACCGGCCACGGTGGAGAAGCGCACGAAAACCGGCGTGCGCTTGCCCGCAGCGGCAAACGGCGCGGCGCGCGTCAGCTCCGTCAACTCGCGGTAGCACTCGAAGTAGCCGTGCGCTGCGGAGCCGCGCGCATGCACCACACGTTCGGGAATGCGCTCGTGGTCGAAGTGCGTGATCTTCTCACGCAGGATGAAGTCTTCCAGCAGCGCGGCGCCGCGCAAGCCGGCCTTCAGGGAATTCTGGTTGTCGGCAACCGGCACGCCCTGGTTGGTCGTGAGCGGCTGGCCGCCGGCATCGGTACGGACCCGGTCGAGCGGTCCGTTATTGGGATTGTCGCCCTGCGGCGGCGTGCCGGCCCCGGCCTTGGGCGATGCGGCGCCCTCGCTGGCGGTGCCGGCTGTCTCCAGCGGATCCGCTGGACTGGCAGTGGCGCCGGCAGGCGGAACGCCCGCGCCATGCTCCGCAGCCTTGTTGACGTTGTAGGGAAATTGCGCGGCCAGTCCGGCGCCGCGTTTAGCCGGGTCAGGTTTGGTCGTGGGCACGGCGCGCTCCCCGGTTCAATGCTTGCGCGAACCGAGCAGCTTGGAGACAGCGTAGCCTGCGGCCAGCGCAACCAGCAGCGATTTGCCCGGGCTCTGGCGCACGTAGTTGCGTCCGGATTCGGCGAAGCGCTTGTAGGCAGCATTCAACTGGTCGCCTTTGGCGCCCACCTGGTCGGTGATGCTGGTGATGTTGTCGGCCACCTTGTCAATCGTGCTGTGCATGCCGGCGCGCAAGTCCTTGGCCGGGTTGTCGCTGCGGGTGATGTTGTTGTCCATGATCGGGATCCTTATCGTTCAGGTTGCAGTGGAAGGGTCAAGATAAGGCTGCACGCTTGCATCCACCGTGCGCCACCTAACGATGTGCGGCGGCGATTTCAGGCAAGCTGAGATTGTCCCTGTTGAAAGGTGCCGTGTGATTCCTATCGACCCTGTCACGAGCGCAAGCACCGTCACGCCGGCAACGCTGGGCGACCGTGTGGCGCCGGCTTCGGCGACGCCTGCGCCCGCCAATACCACGCCCTCGGTGTCCTCGCTTGGCCTGTTCCTGTCCAACCTGGTCCTGGCGCAGCGGCGCTTGCGCGAGCTGGCCGCATCAGGCGGCGATGCCGCGGCATTCGCAGCTGCGGCCCAGCAGGTGGTCGAGAACATGAATGCCAACGCCCCCGCCACCCTGGCGGCCGTGCTGACATCGCAACAGGCAGCGCTGGGGCAGGCCGGGATCAACGTCGCCAGCGGCGGCACGCTGTCGGCGGACGACGGCACCCTGGCGGCGGCGTTCAACGCGGCGCCGCAACGTGCCATCGCCGGGCTCGGCGAAGCGGTCGGCGCGGTGGCCGACGCTGCCGCTGCCGCTGCCCAGCCTGGCGCCGGCGCACTGGCGCTGGCAGCCGCTGACGATGCAGCAGCGACACCGTCGCCCAACCTGGCAGACCTGGCAACTCAGCAGCGTATTGCGGCGGAACAGGCGGCCGAAACCCGCCGCGTTGCCAGCGAGGCCCTGGCCGCCAACCAGCTGGAAAATACCCAGCAGCAGCGTATCGCCGAGGCACAGGCTGCGGAAACGCGGCAATTGGAAAGTACCCGGGAAGAAGACCTCGCCGCACAGGCATTGGCCGACCGCCTCGACGCCGCGCGCCGCGCCGCCGTGCAAGAGGCCGAAACCAACCAGCTCGGCCGCACCCGTGCCGAACGCGCGGCGGCCGACCGTCTCGATACCGCACGCCGGCTGGTCGCAGAGCAAGCAGAGTCCGCCGAGACGGAAGAACTGATCGCCGCCCGACTGGCACTTGCCCGCCAGCAGGCAGCAAGCACTGCGAATGCCGCGCCCGCCAGCACTGCCGCCGGCAATGCACCAGCCGGTTCGGCTGGCGCGACGGCAGGCGAAACGCCATCACCGGCCCAGGCTGGTGCTGCCGCGAACGCAACAGCAACGATCGCTGGCCCGCCGACGCCCGAGCAGGCCGCGACAGTGGCCGCACAAGAATTCCGTGCCGAGCAAGCCGCGACAAGCGCCGCACGTACGCGACAGGACCAGGCAGATGCCTCTGCAGCACAGGCCAGGCGCATTGCCGAAGAAAGCGAACGTACCCGCGCAGCCGCGACAAGCGACGCCCTGTCCCTGCAAGACCGGTTGACCGCCCAGCGCCTGGAACAGGCAAGGAGCGCCGCCCGCGATGTGGCGACCGAACAAGCAGAAGACCGTCTCGAAGCTCGCCGCCAGGCATTGCGTGAAGCCCAGGCCGCTGCGCAAGCTGCCGCCACGCTGACCAGCAACGCTGCCATCGCGCCACCGGCCGCCCCGCCCAACCCGGCCGTCGCTGGTGCACCGGCTGCACCGCCTGGCGCCGTCCCACCCGGCAATACCGCGATCCGCCCACCGGAGGCAGCAATCAGCGCGGCAGGACCACAGGTCAGCGGCGCAAGCGCAAGCGGCATTGCCGCCGGCCCAGGACCAGGCCCGGCGGCGGGCGCCGGCCAGGCCGGCGCCACCGCGGCAGGCACCTCCGCCACGGCCGCTGCTGCTGCCGCTGCCGCGCAGGAAGCGAGCGCAGCCGCCGAGCGCGCCGCCCTTGCTGCCGAGGCAGCGCGCCGCGCTGCCGCTCCCACGTCGCAGCAAGCCCAACGCCTGCAAGCCGCCGACCCCGCCATTGCCGCCGCTGTGGCGGCCTACCGTACCGGCGATATCGCCGCCGCAGCGGGACGTCCTCCCGCCGCGGCGCCGGCCATCGAACCGGTTCCCGCCCCGGTGGCCGTGCCCGCCACCACGCCCGTCGCGCCGGTCCAGTCACGCCCGGTCCAGCGCGCAGCAGAGCCCGCTACCGGCCGCCATGCCGGCGCGGGCGGGCAGCCGGGCAACAGTGCCGGCAGCGGCGCAGCTGGCGCCGGCACGCCCGGCGAAGGAGCACTGGCAGGGCGCGCACGCGGCGGGCGGGCTGCGCCTGGTGCGCCGCAGGCTCCAGGCACGCCGGCAGCGCCGCCTCCCGGCAGCCGCATTGACAATAATGCTTGAAAGCAAACGGAACGTTGTCGGCACGCACTAGCTGATCTGTATCGTGCTCCCCCTCCCTTCCAGCCGGCGGCAAAATCAAATGCATGATTTCCACGCCTCGCCGCCGCTTGCTGCGCACCGGTCCCCTGCTGTTGGCCAGCGCCCTCGGCTTGCCCATCCGGGCCGAGCCGCAGCCGGTCACGCTGATTGTCGGCGAAGCACTGGACCAGAACGGGAAGGTGCAGGCGCTGCGCCCCTGGCAGCAACAATTGTTCGCGTACCTTGAAGCCGAACTCGGCGTCAAGTTCCAGCTCCGCATGTACCCCTGGGCGCGCGCCGAACGCAATGCCCGCAATGGCGCCGGCCTGGTTTTCGGCCTGCCCAAGAATTCCGATCGGTTGCGCGACCTGCACTACAGCGAACCGGTCGCCAGCAATACCTTGTGGATCGTCACCCGCAGCGACGCCACATTTCCTTTCGAATCACTGGCCGACCTGAAAGGCAAGACCGTCGGCGCCGTCCACGGCTACGGATACGGCGAAGAATTCGAGCAATCGCGTAACAAACTGTTTCGCGTGGAAGACGATATTCCATCGCGCACCATACGCCTGCGGCGCCTCCTGTTGAAGCGGGTGGACGCTGTGCTGCTTTTCCAGCCTGACTGGCAGAATGCGGCAGAAGTGCAAGCCGAGTTGCGCGCCTTCGCTGCCCCTCTGGCCAGGGAACTCCAGTTGCCGCCGGGGCTGACGCTCAGCGTACTGCCTCGCCCAGTCCAGGCCGAGAACCAGCAGTACTTCGCTATTTCCAAGGGCAAGGACGCCGGCCTGATCGACCGCATCAACGCCGCCCTCGCCAAGCAGCAAAAGCGCGCCTCCCTCTCCAGGCCTCCCCGTGCTTCATGATGCGCTGCGGCTTGCCGCGCCGCCCGGATTGTGGATAATCACGCCATCGACAAACAAAGGGAGACCCTTCGATGAAGCTGAAGCACTCGGCAAGCGCAGTGGCGCTGCTGGCAATGGCCGCTGGCGCCTGCGCGCAGGACATGGTGGTAAAGATCGGCCATAGCGGCCCGCTGTCCGGCGCACAAGCGTTTTCCGGCAAGGACAATGAAAACGGCGCTCGCCTGGCCATCGAAGAACTGAACGCCAAGCCGATCACCGTCGGCGGCAAGAAACTCAAATTCGAACTGATGTCGGAAGACGACCAGGGCGACCCGAAAGCTGGCGTTTCCGCCGCCCAGAAGCTGGCCGATGCCGGCGTCAAATACGTGGTCGGCCCGTACAACTCCGGCGTCGCCATTCCCGCTTCCCGCATCTATAACGAAGCCGGCGCCCTGATCGCACCGGTAGCAACCAACCCGAAGTTAACACAACAAGGTTACAAGGGAATCTTTCGCATCAATGCCAGCGACACCCAGCTCGGCTCCAAGATGGCGCTGTACGCCGCCAATGAGCTGAAGGTGAAGAATGTCGCGGTAATCGACGACCGCACTGCCTTCGGACAGGGCCTGGCGGAAGAATTCAAGAAGCAGGCACGCGCTTCCGGCCTGCAGGTCGCCGGCCACGAATACACTACCGACAAGGCGGTCGACTTCACCGCCATCCTGACCAAGCTGAAATCGAAGAACGTCCAGGCCGTATTCTTCGGCGGCTACGCGCCGCAAGGCGCACCGATGGCGCGCCAGATGAAGCAGCTGGGCATCCAGGCCAGGCTGCTGGGCGGCGACACCATCTGCACCGCGGAAATGGGCAAGCTGGGCGGCGATGCCGTCGGCGACAATGTCCTGTGCGCGCAGGGCGGCGCGCTGCTGGAGAAAGCGGCTTCCGGCCCGGCCTTCAAGGCCAAATTCAAGAAGCGCTTCAATGCCGAACCGGACGTCTATGCGTCGGCCTACTACGACGCCGTGCTGATGTACGCCGCCTCGATGCAGAAGGTGAATTCGATCGACCCGGCCAAGGTCGGCGCCGATATTTCCGCCGGCAGCTACAAGGGCGTCTCCGGCACATACGCCTTCGATGCCAAAGGCGACATGAAGTCCTCGCCAGTGACCATCTTCAGCTTCAGGAACGGCCAGCCGGCCCCCATAGCAAGCTATTAAGAAGCCCCGCTTCCCCTGCGGCCGGCCACAGCAGCCGGCCGCAGTTCCCAACTGTCGCGAATCTTCCACAGTGACAATTGGAGAATTTATCGCGCGTTTTTGCCGCTAGACTCCTTCCTGTAGTTGCTGCACGGCCCCCCGGCCGCGCCACATGGCAACTCGCCAATCGGCCCTGTCCACGCTGCTTGCACCTGTCATTACTTCCGCCCAGCTTCCGCTGGCTGCCTGAACGCGAATCCGTGGAGAGACAACAATGAACCTCAACCGAATGAAAGTCGGCACCCGCTTGCTCAGCGGCTTTGCCATCATTGCCCTGGTGGGCGCCCTGGTGGCCGGCATCGGCATTGTCAACATGAGCAAGATGAACGATATGGGCGAGCGCGTCTACGAACGCGAGTTGCTTGGCTTGTCGTACATAAAGGAAGCCAATATCAACCTGGTGTTCATCGGACGTTCGCTGCGCGGCTTGCTGTTGGCATCCAGCGAGCAGGAACGCGACAAATACCTGGCACGCATCGAAACCGGCCGCAGCGAGATGCGGGCCAACCTGGCCGAAGCGGACAAGCGCTTCTTTTCTCCCAAGGGGCGCGAATTGCTGGCCAAGCTGAACAGCGAACTCGATGCCTACGACAAAGGCGTGCAGGAAGCCATGCGCCGCGCCAGGGCCGAGCCACTGCAGGAAAACCGTGAACTGGTCAACTATGTGCTGGGCTCGATGGCCAGCGTTTCCAACTCGGCTGACGACCGCATGTCCGAACTGGCGCGCATGAAGGAAAAGAACGCTGCCGAAGCGGCACGCGCCTCCGTCGACCTGTACCAGTCCAGCCGCAACTTCATGATCATGCTGGTGGCGGGTAGTGCATTGATGGGCCTTGGCCTGGGCGCGTGGATCACCCGCGGCCTGCTGCGCCAGCTGGGCGGCGAACCGGCTGATGCCGCGGCGATTGCCGAACGCATTGCCGGCGGCGACCTGTCGGTCGACATCCGCACGAGGCCGAACGACAAGTCCAGCATGCTGTTCGCCCTGGGCCGCATGCGCGACAGCCTGGCACAGATCGTGGGCCAGGTGCGCAGCGGCACGGAAACCATTGCCACTGCCACCCAGCAGATCGCGGTGGGCAACCAGGACCTGTCCTCGCGCACCGAGCAGCAGGCCGGTTCGCTGGAAGAAACTGCTTCGTCGATGGAGGAACTGACTTCCGCCGTACGCCAGAACGCCGACAATGCGCGCCAGGCCAACCAGCTGGCCGCGTCGGCATCGGAAGTGGCGACGCGCGGCGGCGCCGTGGTCGCGCAGGTCGTCGATACCATGGGCTCCATCAACGAGGCCTCGAAGCGCGTGGTGGACATCATCTCGGTGATCGACGGCATCGCCTTCCAGACCAATATCCTGGCCCTGAATGCCGCGGTGGAAGCGGCGCGTGCCGGCGACCAGGGCCGCGGCTTTGCCGTGGTGGCCAACGAAGTGCGCACGCTGGCGCACCGCTCCGCAGGCGCGGCCAAGGAAATCAAGGCGCTGATCGAGAACTCGGTGGCCTGCGCGGAAAGCGGCAGCAAGCTGGTGGACCAGGCCGGCCGCACCATGGACGAAGTGGTGGCGAGCATCGCCAGCGTGAGCGACATCATGGCGGACATATCGGCGGCCAGCGCCGAGCAATCGACCGGCATCGACCAGGTCAACCAGGCGATCTCGGAGATGGACCACGTGACCCAGCAGAACGCCGCGCTGGTGGAGGAGGCTGCCGCCGCAGCCGAATCGCTGCAGTCGCAGGCCAGCCAGCTGTCGGAACTGGTGGCGGTATTCACCTTGCACAAGGCGGCAACCAGTGCCGCCATCGCCGTGGCCGCCGCACCGCGCGCACCGGCCCATGCCGGCAAGCCGGCCAGCCAGCATACGGCAACACCCCGCCCTGCACTGCCGCAACAGGCGCCCAGCCAGCACACCATTCCGCAGCGCGCCCGGAGCAAGGCCGCAGTGGTGAAGGACGACGCCGGCGCGTGGGCGGAGTTCTGAATCAGCCTGGGCCGCTCGAGCTGCCGGCGGCCGGCTTTTCCGCGCTGATCCAGGCGATTGCGGCCGCATAGCCTGGCGGCGCGGGCAAGCTGGCGGCGGCGAATCCTGGCCATGGCCAGCGGCCATAGGCCAGCCGGTAGCGGCCTTGTTCCAGCGCCAGCACCGACAGTTCATTCAGGTATTTCCCGATTCCTACGCCGATCGCCTTCAACACCGCTTCCTTGCCAACCCAGCGCGTGAAGAAGTTCATCGGCGCCGCGCGCTCGCGTGCTGTCAGCGCTTCCTCTTCCACGCACGACAGGCGCTCGTCCTGCATTTCGATGTCGACCCCAACCGGTCCCTGGCTGGACAAGGCGATCAAGGCATAGTCGCCGGAGTGCGACACATTGAACCACAGCCCCTGCACGCCCGCCAGCGCGGGCTTGCCGTGGCGGCCGGTGCGCAGCATCACTTCCGCGGGTGCGCATGCCAGCGACTCGCCCAACAGGCGGCGCAAGGCGGCACGCGCCAGCACGTAGCGGCGCCGCGCCGCAGGTGCGCGAAATTCTTCCGCCCGCCCGCGTTCGGCCCCGTTCAGCAATGCCCATGCCGGCTCCAGCGCGCCATCGAGCCGCACGCGCCACACGCTCAAGCCGGCCGGCAGCGGCGCATCCAGTTTCTCAGGCAGCATGCAGGGCAGGATCGTTGAGCGGTACGTTGCGCAGCCGCTTGCACAGGCCGAACATGGCCAGGCCCAGCACGCCCGCCGTGGCGCCCAGGACGAAAATGCCGGCGGTGGCCGACAACAGCTTGCCCAGCAAGCCGATGCCGATCGTGGCCAGCGAATCGCCAGCCGCATCCTGCGCCGCCCACAGGCCGTTGACGCGGCCCAGGTAGTGGTCCGGCGTATGGCCCTGCACCAGTCCGTACTGCAGCAGCGACGCAATCGACACGCAGTAGCCGAAACAGGCCAGCAGCGCCAGCACGAAGGGGAACGCAGGCTGCACGCCCAGCAGCATCAGGCAGGCGAATGCCGCCAGGCTGGCGCCGATCATGGCGCGGCCGGGGCGCTGCAGGCGCTCGGTCCAGCCGCTGACCGCCGCTCCCAGCGTGGCGCCCAGCGACACGGCCGAATACATCAGGCCCAGTTCCAGCGCGCCCGGCGCCATGGCCGGGAACAGCACGCGCACCGCCGTGGTCAGCGTCACCAGCGTGCCGACCAGCACCGTGGCGGCCAGCACCGGGCTGGTGGACAGGAAGCGCACCCCGTCGGCCAGCGCGCGCAGCGGGTGCTCATCGCTCGCATATTGCGGCAGCATGGCGGGCAGGCGCAGCAAAGGCAACAGCGTCAGGCCGGTGCCGACGGCGGCGACGGCATAGGCCCAGCCCACGCCGGCAGCGGCAATCAGGACGCCGCCGATGGCCGGCGAAATCACCGTCGCCAGCCGCATCGAGACCATGCTGATGGCGCGCGCCTGCATCAGGTTTTCGCGGCCGACGATGGCGGGCATGCAGGCCAGCAGCGCCGTCACGCCCAGGGCGCCGAAGAAGCCGTCCCAGGCCGACAGCAGGCACACCGCCCACAGCGACGGCGCCGGCAGCCAGGCATTGGCAGCCAAGCCGACGAAGCCCAGGCCGCAGATGGCGCGCGCCAGCAGGATCAGCTTGCGGCGGTCGTAGCGGTCGGCCAGCACGCCGCCCAGCAACAGCCCGGCAAACATGCCGCCGCCTTCCAGCGCCAGCGCCAGTCCCACCTGCAGGCTGTCGCCGGTCAGCGCGTACACCTGCATCGGCACCGCCACCGACAGCATGCCAAGCCCCAGCAGCGAGATGGTGCGGGCAATAAAGACGCTGCGGAAGTCGCGGTTGCGCCGCAGCAGGCCAAGGTCGACCAACAATTTCATGCTCATTTCCATTCCTTCGTTCATGCGCTGCGCCGCTGGCGCAGCTGGAGCCGCTGCTCTGCGCTGCCGATGGCGCGGTCCAGCAGCGGGCCAAGGGTTTCCAGCGATTGCGGCGACAGGATGTTTTCGTGCGAGCAGTGCGCCAGGTGGTGCACTTCCAGGTCCGTCACATGCCGGTGCCATGCCTCGACCGGGCGGATATACTCCGGCAAGGACTGGCCGGCGATGAACAGCGTGACCGGCCCGTCATAGTCCGGCGTGCGCGTTTGCGCCAGCAAGCGCACTGCGTCGCGGTAGTTGGCAAAGACCTGCTCCAGCATGGCCGCCTTCTCCTGCCGCAGCACTTCGTCGGTCTCGCCGTCGTAGGCATCGCCCAGCAGGCGTTCCTGTTCGCGTTCCGCGCCCAACGCCGCTTCGGCGCCTTGCGGATCGGTCCAGTCGTGCACCTCGGCCGGATAGGTATCGAGCAGTCCGAGGAAGCTGACTTCCTCCCCTTGCGCCCGCAAGCGCTCGGCCACGCCGTAGGCGACGGTGCCGCCCAGCGAGTAGCCCAGCAGGTAGTACGGCCCCTGCTGCTGCACGCCGCGCACGATCTCCACCTGCCGGTCCAGCAGCGCTTCCATGTCGCGGCTGGCAGCCACCAGGCCATGGGGACGGGGAGACTGCAGGCCGACGATGGCGCGGCCGCCGCCAAGATAGCGCGATAGCACGCTGTACTGCCATGCGAAACCGGAACCCGGATAGAAGCAGATCAGCGGCGGCCCGTCGCCCTGGCGCAGCTGGATCACCTCGTCAAAGCCGTCGTTGCCGAAATCGTTGACCATGCCCTGGCTGTTCAACAAGGCTGCCAGGCGCGCCACCGTCGGCGCCGTCATGACCTGGCCCACCGTGATGCGCCGCTGCAGCGTGCGCCGCACTTCCGCCGCCAGCTTCATGGCCAGCAGCGAATGCCCGCCAATGGCGAAGAAGTCGTCGTCGGCGCCCACCGCCCCGGTCCCCAGCACACGCGCGAACACTTCGGCCAGCCGTTCTTCCAGCCCGCGCGCCGGGGCCCGGCCGGCCGGCGTGCCGCTGCGTGCCGGCAGCGGCAGCGCCTTGCGATCGAGCTTGCCGTTGGCGCTGAGCGGCAGGGCTGGCAGCGCCATCACCGCCACCG
This sequence comes from Pseudoduganella sp. R-32, assembly GCF_049913245.1. NCBI lineage: Bacteria > Pseudomonadati > Pseudomonadota > Betaproteobacteria > Burkholderiales > Oxalobacteraceae > Pseudoduganella > Pseudoduganella sp. R-32. The sequence continues at coordinate 5,845,774 of NZ_CP183987.1, forward strand.
GCACCATATGGGACGGCAGGCGCGCCGCCAGTGCGCTGCGCAGCTGCTCCCCATCCGGTTCTGCGGCCGGCGCCGCGACCACATAGGCCAGCAATTGACGCGCATCCGCAGCGCCGCTGTCGCCGCCCAGCACTGCGGCTTGCACCGCTGCTTCGGCCACGCCCGGCTGCTCGCGCAGCGCGGCCTCGATCTCGCCCAGCTCGATGCGTTGGCCGCGGATCTTCAGCTGGTCGTCGGCGCGGCCCAGGTACTCCACGATGCAGCCTTCCAGCCAGCGCACGATGTCGCCGGTGCGGTACAGGCGGGCGCCGGCCACGAACGGGTCGGCCACGAAGCGCGCCGCGGTCAGCCCCGGCTTGCCGATATAGCCGTCGGCCAGCTGGACGCCGCCCAGGTACAGCTCGCCGACCGCGCCCGGCGGGACCTGGCGCAGCCAGCGGTCCAGCACACGCAGCTGGGTGTTCCAGACCGGGCGCCCGATCGGCACGCCAGCACCGCCCTGCCCCATGTCGCCAAAGGCGGGCATGTAGCTGACGTCCACCGCAGCTTCGGTCGGGCCGTACAGGTTGTGCAGTGCCGCCGAACTGTATTGCGCGAATTCGCGCGCCAGCGACTTGCCAAGCGCTTCGCCGCTGCAGAAGACCAGGCGCAGGCTGGTGCAACGGCGCTCACCGAGCTCCGACAGGTGGCCGGCAAACACCGACAGCATCGACGGTACGAAATGCAGGCAGGTGACGCCATGCCGCTCGATAGCCTGCACCAGGGCGGAAGGGTCGCGATGCGCATCCGGCTCTGCCAGCACCAGGCAGGCGCCCTGCATCAATGGCCAGAAGAATTCCCACACCGAGACGTCGAAGCCGCAAGGGGTTTTCTGCAGCACGACATCTTCCTCGCGCAGCTGGTATGCATACTGCATCCAGGCGATACGGTTGTAGATCGCCCGGTGCGGCACCATGGTGCCCTTGGGCCGGCCGGTGGTGCCGGAGGTGTAGATCACGTACGCCGGATGCGCCGGCGTGATCCTGACGTCCAGCTGCGGCGCAGGCGCCCCGGCCTGCGCCAGTTCGTCAAAGCGCAGCACCGGCGCGGCGGCCGATGCGAAGCGTCCGGCGTGGGTCTCGTCGGTGACCAGCAGGCGCGGCCCGGCGTCGGACAGCATGTAGGCCAGGCGGTCGGCGGGATAGCCCAGTTCCAGCGGCAGGTAGGCGGCGCCGGCTTCGATCACGGCCATGATGGCGATGCTGAGGCGCACCGAGCGCGGCAACGCCACCGCCACGATGTCGCCCGGCTGTACGCCCTGCTGCACCAGCTGCGCTGCCAGGATGCACACCTGGCGCCGCATTTCGGCGTAATCCAGTTCGCAGCGCGCGTCGGCCAGCGCCGGGCGGTTGGGCGTGCGCCGCACCTGCGCGGCCAGCACGTCGCGCAGCGTCAGCGCGGACAGGTCGACGCTGGTGTCGTTGGCGGCAAGCAGCGCCTGCGCCTCGCCGGGCGTCAGCAGCGGGTAACGCGCCAACGGCAGCTGCGGCCGGTCCAGCGCCGTGCGCAGCACTTGCGCCACGCGCTGTGCCAGCGCAGCGGCATCGACGGCGGCGCCGCGCTGCTCGACCAGCAGCGTCAGGCGCTCGCCCGGCAGCACCAGCAAGGCCAGCGGGTAATGGCTGTAGCCGCGGTTGACCACTTCGCCGATGCGCAGCGGGTGGCCGTCGCATCCCGGCAGCTCCTGCGCCAGATAGCCGTTGTCCGGGTAGTTTTCCACCACCAGCAGCGTGTCGAACAAGGCCGCCGCGCCGGCCGCGCGCTGGATCGCAGCCAGTCCCAGACCGTCGTGCTCCATCAAGGCGATATGGCGCCGCTGCAGCGCAGGCAGCTGGTCCCACAATGGCTGCGCCGCATCGAGGCGGGTGCGGACCGGGATCGTGTTGAGGAAGAGGCCGACCTGCTCCTCGATGCCGTCGATCCCGCCGTGGCGCCCCGACACCGGGCTGCCGAACAGCACGTCGCTGCGGCCCGCCATCATGCCCAGCACCTGTCCCCAGACCGCCTGCATCAGCACATTGAGCGTGATGCCGCGGCTGCGCAATGCGTCCTGCAGCTTCGCCGTCAGCGATGCCGGCAGTTGCAGCATGTATTCCTGCACCGGCGCAGCCTCCGCGGCGGCGTCGAACAGCAGCAGCGGCTCCGCGCCCTGCAGGTCCTCGCGCCAGGCGGCTTCCGACGCTGCGGTATCGCGTTGCGCCAGGCATTCCACCACACGCTCGTAGCTTGCGCGCAGGGGGGCAAGCGCGGCGCCGGGCTGGCGGTAGGCCGCCATCAGGTCGCGCAGCAGCAGCGGCGTGGACCAGCCATCGATGACCAGGTGGTGCACAACCAGCAGCAGCACGTGGCGGCGCGGCGCCAGTGTCGCCAGGGCCGCCTGCAGCATGCCGCCGAAGCGCGTGGTCGAACCGTCCCGCGCCAGCAAGGCGGACTGCAAGGCAAGCAGTTGCGCCTGGGCCTCCGCTTCCGGCAGGTGGCCGAAATCGTGCTGTTGCCACGGCCATACGGGCATCGCCCCGGGCGCGGGCATCAGGAACAGGGGCCGTTCGGCCGCATCAAGGTCGAACATGCCGCCCAGCTGAGGATAGCGGTGCAGGACGGCTCCGAGCGCGCCATGCAGCCGTGCCGCGTCGACTTCGCCTTCCAGGTGCAGCAATGTGAATGCGTTATAGCTGCCCTGCCCCTGCGCCGCTTGCGCCGTTTGCGCATGGAACAGCATGCCCGCCTGCAGCGGCAGCACGGGCAGGATCGCGCCGTGCGCACCGTGGCGTTGCTGCAGCAACGCGCGCTGCTGCGCGGTCACGGCGTCGGACAACAGTTCCGCCGGCGAAGCGGCGCCCGTCACGGCAAAAGGCGCCAGTTGGCCGGCCATGGCACGTGGCGTGCGCTGCGCGAACACCGCGGCCGGGCGCAGCAGGTAGCCGCAATGGCGCAGGGCGGTGCACAGCATGATGGCGGAAATGCTGTCGCCGCCAAGGGAGAAGAAGTCGTCGCCGGCCGACACGTGGGCGAGCTTCAGCACTTCGGCCATGGCGCGCGCCACCAGCAGGGGCAGCGGACCGGCAACATCGTCCTGCGCGGCCGATGCGCTCGCGGCTGCGGCCTGCGGCGCCGGCAGCTGCTTGCGGTCGACCTTGCCGCTGACATTGCGCGGAAACTTGTCGAGCACGACCAGCGCAGCCGGCACCATATAGTCAGGCAGGGACTGGCGCAGCGCCGCCAGCAGTTCGGCGCCACGGGCCGCGCGCCCGCCCTCGTCCAGGGCCGGCACCACGCAATAGCCGACCAGGCGGTGCGTATTGTTGACTGCCTGCGCCAGCACCACCACGCTTTCCACCCCGGGCAGCAGCGACAGCGCATTCTCCACTTCGCCCAGCTCGACGCGGTAGCCGCGCACCTTGACCTGGTCGTCGCCGCGGCCGAGGAATTCCAGCAGGCCCGCATGGTTCCAGCGCACCAGGTCGCCGGTGCGGTACATGCGGCTGCCAGGTTCGCCGAACGGGCACGCCACGAAGCGCGCAGCGCTCAGGCCGCCGCGCGCCAGGTAGCCCCGGGCCAGGCCGACGCCGCTGATATACAGCTCGCCCGCCACGCCGACGGGCACCGGCATCAGCCGCGCGTCAAGCACATGCGCCACCGTATTGCCGATCGGGCGGCCGACTACCGGCTGCTCGCTGTCGGCCAGCGCGGCGCGCAGCGTATCCACCGTGTACTCCGTCGGGCCGTACAGGTTGTGCGCCTGCAGGCCGGGGAAGGAGCGCAGCTGCTGCCACAGGGCTGCAGGCGCCGCTTCGCCGCCGATGAGCAGGAGCGCCGGATGGTGCCGCCCCGGCGCCATCAGGCCGTTGCCCAGCATCTGCGCCAGGAAGGAAGGCGGCAGGTCCATGGCGTCGATGCCGATGCGCTCGACTTCCTGCACCAGGCCGTACGCATCGCGCCGCATCTCCTCGTCGAACACGTACAGTTCCTGGCCGCGCAGCATCCAGAACAGCTGCAGCCAGGACGAATCGAACGAGAACGAGTGCGTATGGGCGGCGCGCAGGGCGCGGCCGGGATGGCGCGCTGCCACTGCCGCCAGCGCCGGGCCGTATACCGACTCTTCGTGCGCCAGGAAAAGGTTGAGCAGGGCGCCGTGTGTGTTCATGACGCCTTTCGGCCGCCCGGTGCTGCCGGATGTGAAGATGATGTAGGCCACGCTATCGGCCGGTAATGGCCCGCCCCGCTCCTCCTCACGCAGCGGCGCGCAGGACAGCTGGTCCAACGCTGCGCACGCGGCGGCACTGTCGACGTCGATGCGGGCAATGCCTGCCAGCGGCGCGATGGCAGCCGTGCCGGTGGACAGCAGCAGGACAGGCGCCGCATCCTCGCACATCATGGCGATGCGGTCCGCCGGGTAATCCAGGTCCAGCGGCAGGAACACCGCTCCGCATTCCATCACGGCCAGCATCGCGACCACCGATTCGGCCGAGCGGGGAATCGCCACCGCCACTACCCGGCCGGGGCCGGCGCCCTGGGTGCGCAGCAGGCGCGCCAGCTGGGCGACACGGCCCGCCAAGGCGGCAAAGCTCAGGCTGGCGACGCCGCACACCAGCGCCAGCGCGTCCGGCCGCGCCGCCGCTTGCCGCGCCAGCATGGCCGACAGGCGGTCCACGCCGGGCGGCGCGATGTCCGGTCCGCGCGACCAGGCGCCGATGCGGGCCAGTTCGTCCTGCGTGGCGGGCGCCAGCGCCTGCAGCTCGCGCTGCGGCTCCGCCAGCCATTGCTGCAACATGCCGGCCAAGCGCGCCGCATGCTGCTCCAGTTCCGCCACTTCGTAGCGTGCCGCGTCGGCGCGCAGTTCAAGCGAGATATGCTCGGCCACCTGCAGGTTGAATTCCAGGTCGTCCACCGGTCCGGTCGCCAGGTGATGCGTCAGGCCCTGCAGGCCAGCCAGGTCCAGCCGGTAATCGAACATCTTGAAGTTGACCAGCGCGCCGTACAATTTGCGGCCTGTCCCGACCAGGCCCGCGTCGCGCTGGATCTGCTCCGCTTCATAGCGCTGGTGCGGGCGCACCACCTGGACGGCGGCGCGGAAGGCGCGCGCCACACCAAACCAGTCCATGCCGCCGGCCATCTCGACCGACAGCGGCAGCACATTGACCGTCGGCGCCAGCGCGTTGATGGCGCGCGCGCCCATGCGCCGCATGAACGGCATGCCGATGGCCTGCCGCTTCTGCCCGGTCATGCGGTACAGGTAAGCGGCCAGCAGGCCATGCAGCAGGTCCGGCACAGCCAGGCTTGCGGAAGCGGCGTAGCGCTGCAGGCCGGCGGCCGTATCGGCCGGGAATTCCCATGCCACGCTGTGTACACGGCCGGATGGCGGCGCATTGCGCAACGACAGGGTGGCCGCCGGCGGCAGGGCTTCGCAGAAGCCGGCCCAGAAGGCACGGTCGCGCTCCCGCGCATCGCTGCGCTGGTAGGCCTCGTATTCCGCGACTGCCACGGCCGCCGAAACGAAAGGCGACGGCGCGGCGGCAGCGCCGGCTGCCAGTGCGCCATAGTGGGCGGCGATGCGCCGCGTCAGGGCGAGGAAGCTGAAGCCGTCCAGCATGATGTGGTGGAAGCGCTGGTACCACAGCCAGTGGTCCCGGCCGACCTGGAACAGGGCCTGGCGGTAGCACGCATGGCCGCCGGACAGGTCGAACGGCGCCGCCATGTCGTCCCGCATCCAGGCGTCGGCCCGCTGCCGTGCGTCGGCATGGCAGCGCAGGTCGAGCTGCACCGGCGGGTCGATGCCGTCTGCAGCGGAAGCTGTGCGCAGCTGCTGGCGCGCGCCGGCTTCGGTCTCGACGTAGCGGGCAGTCACCGTATCGGCTTCGGCCAGCCCGCGCTGGATCGCGCGCGACAGCAGCTCCGGCTGCAAGGCGCCGCGCAGTTCGATGCAGTGGGCAATGAGGTAGCCCTGCTTGTTCTCGGCCACCTGGTCTGCCAGCCAGATGCCAAGCTGGCTGCCGTTCAGCGGCAGGTATTGCTGGTCCATGGATTTTCCTCAGGCGCGGGCCGCGAACGGGTTGATGGTGTGCCAGTAGCTCTCGATGTAGTCGATACACTCGCGGCGCGGCGCCGGACCGTGCTGCACTTGCCAGCCGGCCGGTTGCTCGGCGAACTCGGGCCACAGGCTGAATTGGCCGGCGCCGTTGCGCAGCACCGTGAACCGGTAGCTTTCGTCGTCAAAAGGATTGGTCGTGTTTTCGTTGCTCATGGTTCCTGGGTCTCGTCAAAGTCATTCATCAATTCACACAGCCCTTCCAGCAGGCCGTCGCGCCAGCACAGCCAGTCGTGGCCGCCGCGCACTTCGCGCAGCATGGAGCGGTGGCCGGCGGCGCGGAGCGCCTGGTGGAAGGAGCGATTCGGGCCAAGCATCTGGTCTTCGTAGCAGCCGATCTCCAGCAGGAAGCGCAAAGGCCGGCCGGCAGCCGGTCCTTGCGCCACCGAGCCGGCAAGCCAGCCGCCGCTGGCGGTATCGGATGGATCGGGCCACCAGAACGAACCGGATTGGCTCAGCACATTGCCAAAGCGCGCGGGCCAATGCAGGGCCGCATAGGCTGCAGCAAGGCCGCCGAAGCTCTGTCCGGCGACAATCGTGCGCCCAGGCAGGGCGCTGAACGGCTCCAGCGCGTACGCTGCCGGCAGCAGTTCCTGTTGCAGGGCTTCCCAGAACGGAGCGTGGCAGGGCAACTCCAGGGCGCGCCGTTCCGGCGTCACGGCATCGACCAGCAGGTAGATCGCCGGGGGCAGCGCCCCTTGCGCAGTCAATATGTCCAGCGCCCCGAACAGCGGCATCTGCCGCGCCCAGTACTGGCCATCGAGCAGGACGACCAGCGGCGCATCGTTCGCTTCCTGCGGCGCCGTGCGGTAGATCCACGTGTCCCGGCCGAGGTCCAGCGCGGCACTCTGCCAGCGATGCTGGTGCAGGCGGCCTTGCGGCGGGCCCGCCTGCGCCCAGGCGGGATGGCTGGCGGCATCCGGCAGCAGCAGCGGCGACAGGGGCAGGCCCCAGCTGCCGCCATGGGCCGGGCCCGGATTCAGCGGGTCGGCCTGGGCGTTTGTCTCCAGCAGGCCGACCCACCAGCGGCGCAACGCTGCGCCGCCGCCCTCTTGCGGCGCTTCCTGTCCCGCGCCAAGCGGCATCAGGAAGTAGCTGCCGCGCCAGTCAGGCGGCAACCGGGTGCTCCAGCTCCACACGTCTGTCCCGGGATGGTGGCGCATGGCGGCCGGTCCCACGCTGGGGTGCGGCGTGTGCGAATACACGTCGATGTAGACAGCCCGCGCCTGCGCGGCGGCCGGCGCACGCCACAGGAAAGTGACGTTGCAATCTGCGGCGTACTCCAATAGCGGGGTGCCGCGCGCGGCGACCTCGTCCCACCATGCCGGACTGCCAAGATCGGCACGGTCCATCATGCCTGGCGCTCCTGCGGAAATGCCGGTTCCGGCGCAGCCGCGGCAGGCGCCGCCCACACGCTGTCCAGCGGACCGCTGCGGGCACGGCGTGCAGCCAGGCGCGCCCCCCATGCCAGCGGCAACGCCAGCACCAGCGCAGTCAGGTCGACAGCCACTGCGCCCAGGCTGCCATGCGCCCACATGCCGAGCGAAGGCGCCAGGCGCGCCAGCAGCGAGGTGGCGGGAATCGCGCAGCCGGCCAGGGCGCACAGCGCCAGCAATTCTGGCGCGGCACGCGCGGCGCCGCGCCAGAAGGCCCACGCCACACAGGCCAGGAAGACGATGTAGTAGGTCGTCATCAGCACCGCATTGAGGTTGCCCGACGCAGCGTGCAGCCACTTCGCAGCCAGCAAAGCTGCCGCCACGCCGGCCACGCTGCCAAGGCAGACGCCGACAGTGGCGGCGGCCAGGACGGCCGTGCGGCGCGGCTGGGCCGGTGGCGCCTGGTCGCGCAACTGGTTCTTGCGGCGCTTCTCGACCCACAGCAGGTTGCCCGAATAGAACAGGAACGCCCCGGACAGCCCGAAAGCGAAATAGATCCAGCGCATCCAGTCACCGCCGTAGCTGCCGAAATGCAGGGCGAAGAACGGCGCCACGAGGCTGCTCCACGTATCGCTTTTAGTGGGCAGCATGCTGCTGTTCAACACCTGGCCGTTGTACGGGTCCATCAGGAGATAAGCGGATACCGCGCCGCGCACCACGTAATCCTCATTGGCCACGCCGACGCGGACCAGGGGACGCGGGCTCTCCAGGTCCATGAACAGCATTTCCGTCACTTCGAATCCCGGTGCTTCCTGCTGCGCCAGGCGAACCAGTTCGCTTGCCGGCGCCAGCTTCGTCACGTCGCCCGGTCCCGCGGTTCCGCTCGGGCGTGCCCACATCTTCTGCTCGCCGTACACCACATGCTGCAGGCTGTCGTAGAACTGGTCGTGGAAGGCGAACACGATCACCGTCAGGCTGATCACGATGTGGAACGGCAGGCTGGCGATGCCGATCACATTGTGCGCATCGAGCCAGAAGCGTTTGCGGTTCTTGCCCTTGCGCAGGGCGAAGAGGTCCTTGACCAGCGTCGGCAGCAGCAGGACCACGCCCGACACCAAAGCCAGGAAATACAGCACGCCCGCCACGCCCATCAGGTACACGCCCAGGTACTCGTCGGCCAGCGTGCCGGGAATGCCGCCGGTGCGGTGCAGCATGTCGACCAGTTCGCCGAACAGGGACGGCCGCACCTCCTGCGCCACCAGCTTGCCTTGCTCATCCAGGCTTGCCTGCCAGCGCATGGCATTCAGGTCGATGTCGCGCCCTGCATGGCCCGCGCTCCAGGTCACCGGCGCCGGATTGTTTTCATGCCGCACCACGTGCAGCGTGAATTCCTCGCGCGCAGCGGGATGGGCCGCCAGCACTTCGCGCACCACGCTGTCGACCTGCTGCGGCGCCAGCGCGCTGGCCAGGGCGGAGGGTGCACTGACCCAGCGCTCCAGCGGGTGCTTGAACATGGTCAGCGCCCCGCCAAAGAAGCCGATGAACAGCAGGATGCCGGCGCAGATGCCGGTCCAGGTGTGAAGGGATTGGTAAATGCGAAGGATATCGCTGCGGACTTTCATGGCTTACCCCAGGCTGGAACGGATGTAGAACAGCAGGCTGTAGGCGGCCACATTGGCGCCGCCCAGCCACAGCACGGCGCGCAGGCCGCTGCGGAACAGGTAGACCGTGGAGAAAACGGCCATCCACAGCGGCGCCATGATCCACATGACGAACTGCGCCTTCTCGGGGGCATTGATGCCGCCCGGCCCGGCCCAGGCGAACAGCCCGGCGAGGGCCAGCGCCAGCGTGGCGCCCAGCACCGCGCCGGCAAAGGTCTTGCTCCACCAGTCCGGCCGGATCGCATCGGGTTTGGCGCTCATGGTTTTCCTTTCAATAGGGAGACGAACGGCAGCAGGCTGAATGCCAGCATGCTGGCGACAGTCCACGCGAACACCGCCGCCAGCGGCGACAGCGCAATGCAGGCGGCGGCCAAGGCCAGCAGCAGGGCCAGCGCGCCGGCCGCCACGCCAAGCGGGCCAATCGGCTGCGCCAGCCAGCCCTGGTGGCGGTGGCCGAGGTAGAGCAGGCAGCAGCCCGCAATGTCAAGCAACAGGAACAGGATCATTTGCAAATGCCCGGCGTTGGCCGAGTTCAAGGATGGAGAGATAGAACAGCGGCACCAGGAACACGCCCAGGGCCGTGGAAAGGAGCACGCCACCCAGCACGCTGGCCCCGATGGCCTGCTGCGCTGCCGCGCCGGGCCCGTTGGCCAGCACCAGCGGCACGATGCCGGCGCCGAACGCCAGTGAGGTCATCAGGATGGGCCGCAGGCGCTGGCTGGCGGCGGCCGTGACGGCAGCCCAGTGCCCCTGCCCTGCGCGCACCGCCGCCTCGGCGAATTCGACGATCAGGATCGCGTTCTTGGCCGACAGGCCCACCGTCGCCAGCACGCCGACCTGGAAGAAGATGTCACGCTCGAGACCCAGCACGCCGGCGCCCGCCACCGCTCCCAGCACGCCCGGCGGAATTGCCAGCAGCACGCAGAACGGGATCGACCAGCTGCCATACAGGCCGGCCAGGCAGAGGAACACGAACAGCACCGATACCGCGTACAGCATGGGGGCCTGGCCGCGCGACAGCTGGTCCTGGTAGGACAGGCCGCTCCATGCCAGGCGGCTGGAAGGCTGCTGCGCCACCAGCGCCTCGATGCGCGCCATCGTGTCGCCGGAACTGGCGCCGGGCGTTCCGGCGCCGCTGATGTGCACTGCCGGCAGGCCGTTGAAACGGCGCAGCTGCGTCGGGCCGCTGTCCCAGCGCGTACCGGCGAAGGCGGACAGCGGCGTCATGGCATTGCCGCTGCCGCGCACCGACCAGTGCTGCAGGTCGTCCGGCGCGGCGCGCCACTGCGCATCGGACTGCACCAGCACCTTGCGCACGCGGCCTTCGTGCAGGTAGTCGTTGACGTACACGCCGCCCCAGGCCGCGCTCAGGGTGCTGTTGACATCGTCCAGGTTCAGGCCGAGGGTCAGCGCCTTGGCCTGGTCGATGTCGATGCGCAGCTGGGCCTTGCTTTCGCTGCCGTCGGCTTCCGCATACATCACGCCGGGCAATTCACCCGCCCCGGCGGCCAGTTGGGCGGCCCGTGCGGCCAATGATTCCGGCGTCGCGCCGGAAGTATCCTGCAGCCAGAATTCGAAGCCGCTGGCCTCCCCCAGGCCGTCGATCGGCGGCGGCACCATGGCAAACACCCGTGCATCGCGCAGCTTGCCCAGCGCGCCGGTGGCGCGCGCGGCAATCGCCTGCGCCGAGTTCTCCGCTCCCTTGCGTTGCGACCAGTCCTTCAGGTTGACGAAGGCCATGCCGGCATTCTGGCCGGCGCCGCCCATGCCCATGCCGGCAATGGTGTACACCATCGCGACGTTGTCCTTCTCGTTCTCGCGGAAATGGCGCTCGATCTGACGCGCCAGTTCGGCCGTGCGCGGATAGGTGGCGCCGGCCGGCAGCGCAAAACGCACCATCACCGTGCCCTGGTCGTCGACTGGGATGAAGGATGCCGGGAGGCGCTGGTAGCCCCAGGCGGCCGCCCCCAGCAACACGGCGTACACCGCGCCCAGGCGCCAGCGGCGGCCGGGCAATTTTTGCAGCAGCCCGTCGTAGCGCCGCTGCAGCGCCGCCATGGCACGCGCAAATCGCCCGTCCGCACCGTGCGCCGCGGCGGGACGCAGCAGCGCTGCGCACAGCACCGGCGTCAGGCTGATCGCCACCAGCACCGACAGCGCCATGGCGGTGACCAGCGTGACAGAAAACTGGCGGTAGATCACTCCGACCGAACCGGAGAAGAAGGCCATCGGCAAGAATACCGCACCCAGCACGATGGCAATGCCGGCCAGCGCACCCGTGATGCCGCGCATCGACTGCAGGGTCGCTTCGCGCGCGCCGATGCCTTGTTCCGCCATGATGCGCTCGACGTTCTCCACCACGACGATGGAATCGTCCACTAGCAGGCCAATCGCCAGCACCATCGCAAACAGCGTCAATGTATTGATCGAGAAGCCGGTCAGGGCCAGCACGCCGCAGGTGCCAAGCAGGACCACCGGCACGGTGATCACCGGCACCAGCGTGGCGCGCCATCCCTGCAGGAAGACGAACATCACCAGCACCACCAGCAGCACGGCTTCGGCCAGCGTCACCGCCACCTGGCGGATTGACAGCTTGACGAAGCGCGTGGCGTCCTCCGGATAGGCCGCCTCCACGCCGGCCGGGAAAGACGGCTGCAGCGCCGCGATGCGCTCGCGCACGCCGGCCGCCGTGGCCAGGCCGTTGGCGCCCGGCGCCAGCATGACCGCAAAGCCCGAAGCCGGCTGGCCGTCCAGGCGCGACGCGGCCCCATACGATTCGCTGCCGAGCTCCACCCGCGCGACATCGGACAGGCGCACCACGGCACCGTCCGGGCGGGTCTTCAGGATCAGGTCGCGGAACTGCTGCGGCGTTTTCAAACGCGACAGCGCAGTCACTGACACGTTCAGCGCCTGCCCCGGCGGCGCCGGACGCGCGCCAAGCTCGCCCACCGGCACCTCGGTATTCTGGCTTTCGATGGCGCGCACCACGTCAGCCGGCATCAGGCCGAAACTGTGCAGCTTATGCGGATGCAGCCACACGCGCATGGCATACGGCGAGCCGAAATTGCGCACCTCGCCGACACCCGGGACGCGGCTGACCGCATCGATCACCTGGCTGCTCATCCAGTCCGCCAGCGCCGCCTCGCCCAGCGCGCCCTGGCGGTCGCTGAACACCACCACCATCAGGAAGCTGTTCTGCATGGCCGTCACGCTCAGGCCATTCTGCTGCACCGCACGCGGCAGGCGATAGGCCAGCTGGTTCACCTTGTTCTGCACCTCCAGCTGGGCCAGCGCCGGGTCGGCGCCCTGCTCGAAGGTGAGCATGATCTCCGCCTCGCCCGCCGAGCTGCTGCTGGCATCGAAATAGGTCAGGTGCTTGAGGTTCTTGAGCTCCTGCTCCAGCACCTGCACCACGCTGTGCTCGACCACCTGGGCCGAGGCGCCCGGATAGCTGGCCGACACCCGTACCGTCGGCGGTGCGATGTTGGGATACTGTGCCACCGGCAGCAGGGCCAGCGCCAGCAGTCCGCCCAGCATGACCGCCGCCGCCAGGACCCAGGCCAGCACCGGCCGGGCGATAAAGAAACGCGCCACCACCGCTCAGCCCTCGTGCCCCGGCTGCACCGGAACGGATGCCGCGCCCAGGGCCGCACCGCGCCACTCGACCGCATTGACGCGCCCTCCCGGCGCCGCCTTCATGGCCCCCTCGACGATCACTCGCTCGCCCGCCCGGACACCCGACAGCGCAGCCCAGCGTCCCTGGTGGCTTCCGGCCAGCACCAGCTCGCGCAATTCGACCTCGCCCTTTGCGTTGACCACCAGCGCCGACGCCTTCTCCCCTTCGCCCAGGCGCACCGCCTGCTGCGGGAGCATCACCACTTCCGGCTGCACGCCGTGCTCGACGCGCGCCCGGACGTACATGCCGGGAACCAGCAGGCGCTCCGGATTCGGAAAGCGCGCCCGCAGCGTCACCATGCCGGTCTGCTGGTCCACCTGCATTTCCGCGAACTGCAACTCGCCGGCATGGGCGTACTCGCTGCCGTCTTCCAGCGCCAGCGTCACGGCGCGCGCTCCCGGCTTCAGGCTGCCGCTGCGCAGCGCACGCTGCAAGGCCAGCATCTGCTGGCTGGACTGCACCACGTCCACATACACGGGGTCAAGCTGCTGCACGCGCGCCAGAGGTTCCTGCTGCGCGCGCGATACCAGCGCGCCTTCGGTGGCTTCCGCGCGCCCGATGCGGCCGGCGATGGCGGCACGCACCTCGGTGCGCTGCAGGTCGATTTCCGCCGCCCGCAGCGATGCCTGGCGTGCGCGCACGCGGGCCAGGCCCTGCTGATAGTTGGCTTGCGCCAGGTCGTGGTCCTGCTGCGTCACCGTGCGCGAATCCAGCAGGCGTGCGTAGCGCTCGGCGATCACGCGCAGGTTGACCAGGCTGGCCTTTTCCAGCGCCAGCTCGGCGCTGGCCTGCTCCTGCCGCGCCGCATAGCTGGCACTGTCGATGCGGTACAGCAGTTGCCCGGCCCGCACGTCGGCGCCTTCCTCGAAATAGCGCCCCACGATCACGCCGTCGACCTGCGGCCGCACTTCCGACACGCGCACGGCCGCCACGCGGCCCGCCAGCTCACTGTTCAGCGGCAGCTTCTCCAGCGCCAGCGTGGCCACGGCCACTTCCGGCACCGCCGGCGCGGGCGGCTTCTCGTCTTTCGCGCCACAGGCGGCCAGCAGCAACAGGGCCGGCAGGTACTTCATGAATCGCATATTTGCTCCAATCCGGTCATGCTGCCAGCGTGGCTCCGCCGTCGACGACCAGGTCCTGCATGGTGATATGGCTGGCCAGGTCGGAGGCCAGGAAAACAATGGTGTTGGCGATCTCGCGCGCGGTGGCAATCTTGCGCAACGGGATGCCCAACTTGAACTGCTCGGGCAGGCCGGCGATGGTGCGCTGCATGCCTTCGTCGTCCGGCAGCATGGAGCGCAGCATCGGCGTATCGGTGGAGCCGGGCGACACCAGGTTGCAGCGCACGCCGTACTGCGCCAGCTCCAGTCCCGCGCAATGGCTCAGGCTCACCAGCGCCGACTTGGAAGCGCAATAGGCCACCATGTTCAGGCGCGGGACGTGCGCCGCGTTCGACGCCACGTTGACGATACTGCCGAAACGCTGCGCCTTGAACTGCGGCAGCAGCCGGCTGAGGATGTGGAACACGCCGCTGACATTAATGTCGAAGCAGGCCTGCCAGTCCTCGGCGCTGGTGTTCTCCAGCCGCCCCAGGCGCAGCACGCCGGCCGCGTTGACCAGCACATCCACCCGCGGCGTTTCCAGCAGCAGCTGGTCGAAAGCCGCGGCGATCGCCGCGCGGTCGGTGATATCGAGCTGCACGGTCTTGAACGGGTACTTCTTGCCGTGCCGCGAGCCCAGCTCCGAATCGAAGCATCGGTCGATGCCGATCACGCGTGCACCCAGCTGGCGAAACGCCATCGCCGCCTGGTAGCCGATGCCGCGCCCGGCGCCGGTCACCCATACCTGGCGCCCTTCGAAGTGGAAGCCGGGAGGACGCGGCGGCGCCTGCGGACGCGCCGAAGCGAGGTTGTTCTGGTCGGCCAGGAACATGGCTCACCTCATGCGGCGATCTTGCGCTGCAGGACGTCCCACCACGCGTTGAGCGTCGGCGTGCCGGCCAATTCTTCGAAGCTGACGCGCAAGCCCAGCTTCTCCCATTCGGCCACCAGCGCCATCACTTCCAGCGAATCGAGGCCGTAATCGACCAGGTTGTCGTCCGGCCCGAAGCTGCCCTCCTCCAGGCGCGGCAGCAGGTTGGCGCGCAGCCAGTCGATGGTCAGCGGCGGACGCGCGGCGAGCACCTGCGCCGTATGGGTCACGCTGCCGCAGCGACCAGCCACGTAGCGCAGCGCCATGCGATGCTCCTCTTCGCTGAAGTCGGCCAGCGCGTCGGCAACCATGAACGGCTGCACGTCGCGCATGAAGGCGTCCAGCGCAGTCGTCATGCAGCCGATATGGGCGTACACGCCGGCGATCAGCAGCTGGTCGCGGCCCCAATCGCGTATCAGGGACTGCAGCTCGGAGCGCTGGAAGGCGCTGTAGCGCCATTTGACCAGTACCGTATCGCCCGGCAGCGGCGCCAGCGCGGCGGTCACCTGCTGCAGCGCCGGATCGGCTGTGGTCAGGCCCGGGCCCCACATATCGTTCAGCAGCGCGCGCTCTTCCGGGCTCTGCTTGACCGGCTGCGCGGTGTACACCACCGGCACGCCGGCCGCCCGCGCCCATGCGCACAGCGCGGCGATATTGGCCACCAGCGCAGTGCGCAGTTCGCTGTCCTGGCCATAGAAGCGCAGGAAGTAATCCTGCATGTCGTGCACCAGCAGCACGGCGCGGCCGGCCTCGGGCTGCCACGCCACCTTGTTGGCGGGCAGGCTGTCCGGCTGCGGCATCGGGTAGGAAGAAATAACGGGAATACTCATGGTCCAGGCTCCATCTCAGTTCGGGATGCTGGCGCGCAGCGCCAGCTTGTCGGTCTTGCCGACCGCCGTCAACGGCAGGCGGTCCAGCATTTCAAAGCGGTCGGGCAGCTTGTAGTCGGCCACGCCCAGGCCGCGCAGGTATTTGCGCAGTTCGACCGGGCGCAGGCTGTCGCCGCGCGGCACGATGCAGGCGCAGCTCATTTCGCCCAGCAGCGCATGGGGCACCGAGATCAGCGCCGCCTGCAGCACGCCCGGATGGCGCAGCAGCAGGTTTTCCACTTCCTCCGCCGCGATCTTTTCGCCGCCGCGGTTGATCTGGTCCTTCACCCGGCCGACGACGCGCAGGTTGCCGTCGGCGCTGCGCTGCACCAGGTCGCCCGTGTGGTAGAAGCCGTCCGCATCGAATACGCGCGCATTGTGTTCGGCAGCGCGGTAGTAGCCGCGGAAGGTGTAAGGGCCGCGCGTGGCCAGCATGCCGGTCTCGCCGTCGGCAACCTGCTGGCCGTCCGCGTCCAGCACGCGCACCTCGTCGGCGTCGCTCATGGGGCGGCCCTGGGTGGCGTAGACCACGTCGTCCGGATCGTCCAGGCGCGTGTAGTTCACCAGGCCCTCGGCCATGCCGAATACCTGCTGCAGCGCGCAGCCCAGCTCCTGCGGTACACGGCGCGCCAGCGCTTCGGCGAAGCTGGCGCCGCCCACCTGCAGCAGGCGCAGCGAGGACAGCTGCGCGCGGCGTTCCGGCTGCTGCGCCGCCTGCAGCCACAACGCCACTGCCGACGGCACCAGCGCCGCCATGTTCACGCCATGCCGTTCGATCAAGGCGAAACAGGCCAGCGGTTCCGGCGCCGGCGCCAGCACCACGGTGCCTCCGGCGTGGAATACGCCCAGCGCGCCGGGGGAGCTGAGCAGGAAGTTGTGGCCTGCCGGCAGTGCGCACAGGAAGCGCGTGCCGCGGTCCAGACGGCAGATTTCCGCACTGCGCCGCACACTGTAGTAGTAATCGTCATGGGTGCGCGGGATCAGCTTGGGCGTGCCGGTGCTGCCGCCGGACAGCTGGAAGAACGCCACTTCGGAAGCGGGTGCATGCTGCGGCCGCGGCCCGATGCCCTGCGGCTGTTCGCGGAAGCCGTCCGCGCCCAGCACCATGGTGTGCGGCACGGCCAGCTCGCGCGCGAACGCGTCGTTGGCGAACAAGGGGTGGCTGGCCGAAGCAACCAGCAGCTTCGGCTGCAGCTGCTGCGCATACGCCGTGAGCTCCAGCCGTTGATGGCTGAACAGCGCATTCACCGGCGCCACGCCGGCCTTCAGCAAGCCAAAGAAAGCGATATACAGCTCGGCCACATTGGGCAGCTGCACCAGGGCGGTATCGCCCACGCCCAGCCCGCGCCGGGCCAGCGCTTGCGCCAGTTGTTCCGCCTGCTCGTCCAGTTCGCGATAGCTGAGCATGCGCTCGCCGCAGATCACGGCGATGCCCTGGGGATGTTCGCGCGCCTGCCGCTCCAGGATCTCGGTCAACGGCAAGCCGGCCCACAGTCCCAGCTCGCGGTAGCGTTGCGCAGCGTCCTGCGGCCAATGAGTGAATTCGATCACGCGGCCTCCCTTGCGCTCAGGGCGCCAAGCATGGTCTGCAATTTGGCCTGGGTTTCGGCCCATTCGGCATCCGGGCAGGAATCGGCCACGATGCCGGCACCGGCAAACAGCTGCACGCGGTTGCCAGCCACCCGGCCGCAGCGGATGGTCACGGCCCATTCGCCGTTGCCTTCATCGTCGCACCAGCCCACCATGCCCGCGAACAGGCCGCGGTCAAACGGTTCGACCAGGTCGATCAGCTTGCGCGCCAGGCGTGTCGGGAAGCCGCAGACGGCGGGTGTCGGATGCAGGCGGCAGGCCAGCTCCAGCGCACCCATCTCCGGATCGTGCAGCTCGCCTTCGATCGGCGTCGACAGGTGCCACATGGCGGCAGTCGAAAGCAGCGACGGCCGCTCCGGAATCACCAGCTCGCGGCAGACCGGGGCCAGCACGCGGCGGATCTCGTCCGTCACCAAACGGTGTTCATAGGCGTCCTTGGAAGAGCGCAGCAGCGCCTCGCTCACCTCGCGATCGCGCACCGGATCGGCATCGCGTCGCGCAGAACCGGCCAAAGGATTCGATTCCATGCGCGCGCCCTGCTTACGCAACAGCAGCTCGGGGCTGACGCCCACCAGTTCCGAACCGTCGGCCAGCGGCAGGCGGAACTGGAAACCGGAAGGATTGCGCGATACCAGGCGACGGAAGATATCGCCAGCGTCGGCATGGCCTGCCAGCTCGACGTCCAGCAAGCGCGACAGCACGGCCTTGCGGATGTCGCTCAGGCCGAAGTTGGCCACAGCCTGGCGCACGCCCTGCTTGAAGCGCTCCTCGCCGGGAATGCTCTGCGTATGAAGGATGGGCGGCAAGTCCGGCGCTTCGCCACGCACCACGTCGCCGCGCTCGACGAATTCGGACACCACCGGGACCACCAGCGCGGACGGCTGGCGCGTATCGAAGGGAATGGCGCCCAACGCCACCGGATGCGGATTGCCGCGCACGCGCGCGCGGCGCAAGGCTGCCGCGACATCGGCCTGCAGGCGGCCGGCATCGTGTGCCGGCGTTTCGATGCGTTCCGCAACGCCGCTGCCACGCAGCGAACGGTGGCGCGACAGGAATAAGCTTGTAGCCATGTTCTACCTCGCAAACTGTTTGAATGGTTCGCTGGCTTTACGCTGGCTAGGGAATTCAGGGGCATGCCCCTGCGGGGTCAGAAGCCGTAAGTGGCGCTGACGTAGTAATTGCGGCCCAATTCGAAGAAGCTGAAGTTCTTGCTCTTCTCGGACAGGTCGACATCGGTCAGGTTCTTGACGCCGGTGCGCAGCGTCCAGTGCTTGCCGACCTTGGCCGACAGGCCCAGGTCGACGCGGGTATAGGCCGGCAGTTCCTTCTCGGAGTAGAACTGCTTGCCGGTATAGTGCGCCGACAGCGAAGCCTGCACCCCGGGTACTGCAGTCCAGGCCAGGCCGATGCGGCCCACGTTCTCGGGACGGTTGTCCAGCACCGTAGTCTTGCCGTTCTCGTTGACGTAGTCGGCCTTCAGGTGGGTGAAGTTGCCCGACAGGGTCAGCGAAGGATGCAGTTGCACGCTGGCCTCCAGTTCCAGGCCCTTGGTCTTGGCCTGAGCAACATTGACCCAGCGGCGCGAATTGGTCGGCGCATCGTAGGTCGCCACGATCAGGTCGTCCACGTCGTTCTTGAAGGCGACGGCGGTCAGGTCCCAGCCCTTCTGGTGCAGTTCGAAGCCCAGCTCGTAGTTGGTGCTGGTCTCGGGAGACAGTTCCGGATTCCCTGCCAGGAAGCAGCTTCCGCCGCAGCTCACGATACGGTACTCCTTCGTCAGCTGATAGGCGTCCGGGGCCTTGAAGGCCTTGCTGATGCCGCCTTTCACGGTCAGCGAATCATTGCTTTGCCATACCAGGTAGCTCTTGGGCGAGAAGTGGCTGCCAAACACGCTATGGTCGTCCAGGCGGCCGGCCAGCGTCAGGTGCAGATCCATGGCCAGGGCCAGTTCATCCTCGATGAAAACAGCTTTGCTGTCGGTGCTGACCTTGCCGGTATCCTTGTAGCTGACCGCATCGCGGATCACCTGGCGGCGCAGGTCGATGCCGGCAGTCAGCGCGTTGATGCCAAGGGTGGTATTGCCGTAGAACTTGGCATAGGTGTTCTCTTCCTTCAGGGTGCGCTGTTGCGGCGCATCGTAGCGCGTGTTGAAGTCATGGATTTCAGCGCTCTCGCGGGTGATGTAGGCCGTGGTGTTACCCCAGCCCCAGTCGGCGCGGTGGGTCAGGCCATAGGTGTTGCGCTCGATTTCCTGGTCGCGAATGTCCTTCGATTCGAAATTCCACTCGGGGAAGAAGGCGTAGTAGTACATCACGCGCGGGCGCTTGTCCTTGTTGTAGCCCAGGTCGAAATCCAGCGACTGGTTTTCCGCCAGTTGCCAGGTCAGGGTGCCGGTCAGGTTGCTGGCCTTTTTCTCTTCCAGGCGCGGGGTGCGCGTCGCGTCGCTGGCCGGGGCGCCCCACCATGCGTCGCGGTCATAGCGCTCGCCGGCCAGGGACAGGCTGAAAGTGTCGCTCAACGCGCCCGACAGGCTGGCGCCGACGCGGTACTGGTCGCCGCCATAGCCGCTGTCCACCGTACGGTACTCACCGGTCAAGCTGCCCTTCCACTCCCTGGTGGCCGGCCAGGTGATGATGTTGATCACGCCGCCCATCGCGTCGGAGCCGTACAGCGCCGCCATTGGGCCGCGCACAATTTCCACCCGCTTGATGCTGGACAGCGGGATCGAGCTGAAATCGAAATCGCCGCCGCGCCACAAGGCTCCGCCGGACGAGACTCGCTTGCCGTTCACCAGCATCAGCGTGTACTTGCCACCCAGGCCGCGAATGCGGATTTCGTCGCGGCCGTTATCGTCGGTCTGGTTATTGACGCCGACGCTGTCGCGCAGCAAGTCGGCCAGGCCATTGACCGGCGACTTGGCGATATCTTCGGCTGTAATGACGGTGGTGAAGGCAGGTGCTGCGGCCACGGTGTGGGCGCGCATGGAGGCGGTTACCACAACGACGCTGCCATCGCCGACACCGCCTGCATCATCGGCAAACGCAGGAAGGCCGATGGCGGCCAGGCTTGCCGCGATGAGGGATTTCGAAAGGGACATAACAAGGTTCAAGAATTAAAATGAACGCAAATGATAATCATTCGCATTCAATCATGCAAGAAGTATAAGGCAAAAAAGTTAATCTGTCTTAATTATTAACGGCTACCATCCTCGCCAGGAGGAAAAACATGGATCACATGCACCTGATGACGGTATTCGTGGCGGTTGGCGAGCAGGAAAGCTTTGCCGCCGCCTCGCGCAGCCTTGACATGTCGCCGGCGGCGATCACGCGCGCCATTTCGGCGCTGGAGGAAAAGCTGGGTGTCCAGCTGCTGCAGCGGACCACGCGCAATGTGCGCCTGACCGAAGCCGGCCAGCGCTATCTGGACGACTGCCGCAACATCCTGGCCAGCATCGAAGAGGCCAATGGCGCCGCCGCCGGCATCAACGCCGAGCCCAAAGGCAACTTGGCCGTCACCGCCTCGGTCCTGTTCGGGAAGCAATTCGTCACACCCTGCATCGTGCAATTCCTGAAGCAGTACCCGGAGGTCGACGTCTCGGCCTACTTCCTCGACCGCGTCGTCAACCTGATTGAAGAAGGCATGGACGTAGCCGTGCGACTGGGTCCCCTGCCCGATTCCAGCATGAAGGCCTTGCGCGTTGGCCAGATGCGGCGCGTGCTGTGCGCTTCCCCCGAGTATCTTGCCCGGCATGGCGTGCCGCGGCATCCGGAAGAGCTGCAGCAGCATACGATTATTTCGGCCAGCAATATCACGCCGCGCGTCGAATGGAAATTCGGGCGCGACGGCAATCCGCTCACCGTCCGCATCAAGCCCCGGTTTACCGTAACCAGCAACGATGCTGCGATTCGTGCGGCCGTCGAAGGATTGGGCATCTGCCGCCTGCTGTCCTACCAGATGGCTGAAGAACTGGCGACAGGCCAGCTGAAAATCATCCTGCCGGAATTTGAAGAGGAGCCATGGCCGGTGCATATCCTGCACCGCGAAAGCAAATACGGCTCCTCCAAGGTGCGCAAATTCATTGACCTGCTGGCGCAGCACCTGCGGACGCACCCGCACCTGAACTGAGCTTGCCGAGGAAATCGCCGGTGATCGCGGCGACGTCGTCCAGCCGGGTATCCATCACAAAGTGACCACCGTCCAGGATATGCACTTCGGCTGAAGGATTGTCGCGCTTGAAGGCTTGCGCGCCGGGCACCGTGAACGCCAGGTCGTGCTTGCCCCATACCACCAGCGTGGGCAACTGGCGCTGTTTCAGCCAGGCCTGCCATTCAGGATAAGCCGCCAGGTTGTGCTGGTAGTCGTAAATCAGATCGGCCTGGATGCGCGCCTGGCCAGGGCGATTGAGATAGGCATGTTCATCCATCCACAAATCCGGATCGTAGGCTTCGATTGCAGGATCGCTGCCGATATGCCGTGCGCGCGTCGCCGCCACTGACTGGTGCACGGCGATGACGTCCTTCTCGTGCGCGGCGCGGTCCGCCCAGAACGGCTTGCGCTTGGCCCACATCGCGCCCAGCCCGTCTTCGTACACATTCCCGTTCTGGAACACCAGCGCCTGCACCGCTTGCGGCCTTGCCTGTGCCATGCGCATACCGACCGGCGCACCGTAATCCTGCATTAGCAGCACATAGCGTTGCGTACCGACGGCATCTGTGAATTTCTGCATCACCGCCGCCAGGTTGTCGAAGGTGTAGGCGAACTTCGCCGGATCGGGCGCGTCGCTGTTGCCGAAGCCGGGATAGTCCGGCGCCAACAGGTGATAGCGGTCGCCCAGCCTGCGCAGCAGCCCGTCGTACATGCGGGACGAACTTGGCACGCCGTGCAGCAGCAGGACGGTCGGCTTGCTCGCATCGCCGGCTTCGCGGTAAGCGATATTGATGCCATCGACGGCGACGGTGCGGTAAGCAACGGGTGCCGCGTGCGCGGCTCCGGCAAGTGCAATGGCGGCAGCTGCTACGAATGCTTTCATGTTGTTCTCCAGAGGATTGTCAATGGCCCCACTCTATCGACACCCTGCGCCAGGCGGAACGCCGCCCGGCGAAATAGATTGTTTCGCTGCGCGTAGTTCCGGCACCCAGGGACGCTTCCTACAATCCATCCCATCAAAACCACTCTTGAAGGAAACGAACATGAAAACCTCCCGCATCGCCGCGTCCCTGGCCCTGGCCTTCGCCGCCATCACCGCATCAGCAGCCGCCACGGACGTAAGCTACCGCACCGTAAAGGTCGATGGCGTCAACATCTTCTACCGCGAAGCCGGCCCGAAAGACGCGCCCACCGTGCTCCTGCTGCACGGCTTCCCCACCTCGTCCCAGATGTTCCGCAACCTGATTCCGCAGCTGGCCGACCGCTACCACGTGATCGCACCCGACTATCCGGGTTTTGGCCAGAGCGATGCCCCCGCAGTCGACAAATTCGCCTACAGCTTCGACAACCTGGCGAACGTGGTCGACAAGTTCACCGTCGCCGTCGGCGCATCGAAGTACGCCTTGTACGTACAAGACTATGGCGCTCCGATCGGCTTTCGCCTGGCTGCCGCGCATCCCGAGCGCGTATCCGCCATCGTGGTCCAGAACGGCAATGCCTACACCGAAGGCATCGACAATGAATTCTGGGCGCCGTTCAAGGTCTACTGGGCTGACAAGACCAAAGCGAATGCCGCCAAACTGAAACCGTTCTTCGAGATCGGCGCAACCAAATGGCAGTACACGCATGGCGCGCGCGACGTCAGCAAGATCAGCCCCGACGCATGGACCGTCGACCAGACCTATATGGACCGCCCCGGCAACAAGGATATCCAACTCGAACTGTTCTACAGCTACGGCAGCAATCCGGCGCGCTATCCGGAGTGGCAAGCCTACTTCCGCAAGCACCAGCCGCCGATGCTGATCACCTGGGGCAAGAACGACCAGATCTTCCCTGCTGCCGGCGCCGCGCCTTACTTGCGCGACCTGCCCAAAGCCGAGCTGCACCTGCTCGACACCGGCCACTTTGCCCTCGAAGAGGAAGGCGAGCAAATCGGCAAGCTGATGCGCGGTTTCCTCGCACGCAAGGCTAGATAGCCTAAAGCAAGTTCATGCGCACGATTGAGCAGGAGTTGCAAATGGTTAAATGTTTTTTTAGTATCTGATTCGCCTCGAAAATAGCGCCCACTGTAATCTTGAAACCACTAACGAGCAAAGCCAAGCCGGGAGATTTGTTTTACGTCCCGGCCATGAACAAAGAGGGTAAATCTGGCTTTGTGATCGGGCGCTATATTGAGCTTGTCCCCACGAATGTTGGTCATTTGATCGAAGTATTCGCAAGGTTTTATACGGAGCTGCCCCAGTCGATCGACGCGGTCGACAAAAGCCAGCGGCTATTCCGCCCGATCATGTGCTCGCTCCGGCTACGATTTGCCGAGATTCCCAGATGGAAGGTGCTGTTCAGCGATCCCGATTACGACAAAAGCCAATCGGACTACGGCAGAATTGCCATCGCATTTGATACAAAACTTTGGATGGGCGGAAAGAGCCGGAGCGCAATAAAGGATGAACTAAGGGAGTTTGAGGACGCGACCTGCTGGCGGATGCATCACATCGTTTTCAGGGTCCATGCACATCTGGCCGGAATCTTCGGCCCTAATGATTGGTATGACTATCACCGCGTACCAAATGGACAGCGCGTAGACGACCCCGCAGCAAAGGAAAAAGTAATTGCCTTGGCTGAAGCAATGGATGCGTGTTTTGAAAATTGGTCAGGGGAGATAAAGACCCGCAAAGGAGTCTGCCAATGAGCTCAGCATGCATTCCACTGCGCGCGATGCCAGTCCTGTATGAATACCAGGGAATTCCTCTTGGGGTAAGCCCGCCGCTTTTGGTGCTGGAAAGTTTCGTGAAGGAGGCTTGTTTAAAGCCGAGGCAATAGAATGAAGAACAACGAGTTTTACGGCTGCTCACAACCGCTTGAAGATGTCGACCTGGATGCTTGCGAAGCAGTGCTGAAGCATAAGCTGCCAAGCGAGTTTCGTCAGCACTATCTGAAATATAACGGTGGGGTACCAGAAGATAGCCTAATTCCAGGCAACGACGAATGGGAGCCTTTGGAAATAGCAGGCTTTTATCCGATTAGGCACAGGAGGAGCGCTGCTGGTTCTCAAAGTTCGCTACTAATAGAGCACTATCAGTTGATGTGCGCAAAAGACGTCATTCCCGATCACCTGCTTCCTTTCGCCTACGACCCTGGAGGGAATTTCTTTTGCCTTCATTTGTGTGACGGTTCGGCGCATTTCTATGCGACAGACGGATTTGATCCAGCTCGGAGTGTTGCAGAAAATTTCGTCAAAGCGCAGAGACGTTTGGCTGGCTCGTTCAAAATTTTCATGGATAGTTTGATGCACAACTCAGAGTATGATTCCGACGAATGGCCCGAATAAAATAAGGAATTTCAATGATTGAGCACTTTAAATCCATTTCGGAGCTGATAGCCGGCCTAAAAGGACTAAAGCAGGAAGCATGGATTCATACAGATGTGGAGGCTTGGTTGTCGAAGCCGCAAAAGGCAGAATTTTATTATGTGCCTTGGGACTACATGCAAAGCCTGGAAGACGATGAGGTCTTTTTAAACGATGATGGCTTGGAACTTCCACTTGTTTTGAGAGATAAGAATTTGAAGGAGTGGATGCTTGTGAATGTCCTTGCACATATCTCGAATTCCATTAATTGGGAGAAGGCGGGGCCGCAAGAATTCATTGACCAAGTCAACTATTACCTTGAATTTGATACCTTTAAGCGGTGAAAAAAGAAGGCCCGTGCACATCGCAAGCCGATCGCGGTCTCGTCGCAGTAACGGAAAGTAACGCAGCGCCATGCACATTTGAGTTGAATCAAACGGGCGCTTGGTGGTATGGCGAAAATGATAGGATCACTTGAGGAGCCGCCATGGATGTTACGCCACTACCAGAGCTCGCTGACCACGAAGAGCGCTTGAACCAGCTGGAGAATGCAATGGTCAATCTTTCATGCGAATTGAAGGCGCTGCGGGCGCATATCGATTGCCGGTTCAAGGAAATCGAGACGCAAATCGAGACCGGATTGAATTCCCTC
The DNA here is from genome assembly GCF_049913245.1 of Pseudoduganella sp. R-32. Lineage (NCBI taxonomy): Bacteria > Pseudomonadati > Pseudomonadota > Betaproteobacteria > Burkholderiales > Oxalobacteraceae > Pseudoduganella > Pseudoduganella sp. R-32. The sequence continues at coordinate 5,871,185 of NZ_CP183987.1, forward strand.
CGCCTTGAGTTGCGAGTAGAATTCGAAGCAAAGCTGCACGAGGCCGTGGAAAAACTCCACGCCCGCATGGACGCCCAGCATCATCAAATGATCGCACTTCAAGTCGCGATATTTCTCGCGCTGATTGCACTATTCGCCCAGCGTTAAACGAAAAAACCCTGCCAGATCAATGACCTGACAGGGTTTTTATACGTCCTGGTGCCGGAGAAGAGAATCGAACTCCCGACCTTCTCATTACGAATGAGCTGCTCTACCAACTGAGCTACACCGGCAAAGAGCCCGGATTATAGCAAACAAACTTGCGCGTTTGCTAGTATCGGGACGCCATCATTGTAAAAATTACACGCCTTCCTGGTGATAGCTGGTAACCAGTGCCACTTCGTCGCGGGAACCGAGGAAGACCGGCACGCGCTGGTGCAGCTTCTCAGGCTGGATGTCGAGGATGCGGCGCTTGCCGTCGGTGGCCATGCCGCCGGCCTGTTCGACGATGAAGGACATGGGGTTCGCTTCGTACATCAGGCGCAGGCGGCCTGGCTTGCTTGGATCTTTCAGGTCGGCCGGGTACATGAAGATGCCGCCGCGGTTCAAGATACGGTGCACGTCGGCCACCATGGAGGCGATCCAGCGCATATTGAAATCGGTGCCGCGCGGACCGGTGGTGCCTGCCAGCAGTTCGCCGATGTAGCGCTGTACCGGCGCATGCCAGTGGCGCTGGTTGGACGAGTTGATCGCGAATTCCTTGGTCTTGGCAGGAATCTGCATATTGCGCTGGGTCAGCACCCACGAACCCATCTCGCGGTCCAGGGTGAAGCAGTTCACGCCGTTACCGGTGGTGAGCACCAGCAGGGTTTGCGGGCCGTACAGGGCGTAGCCGGCGGCCACTTGCTTGGCGCCTGGCTGCAGGAAGTCCTGTTCGGTCGGCTCGGTCATGCCTTCCGGTGCTTTCAGCACGGAGAAGATGGTGCCGATCGATACGTTGACGTCGATGTTGGAGGAGCCATCCAGTGGGTCGAACACCAGCAGGTATTCGCCTTTCGGATAACGGTTAGGAATCGGGTGGATGTCTTCCATTTCTTCCGAAGCCATTGCCGCCAGGTGGCCGCCCCATTCGTTCGCTTCCAGCAGGATCTCGTTGGAGATCACATCCAGCTTCTTCTGGACTTCGCCCTGCACGTTTTCCGATTCCAGCGCGCCGAGCACTTCGCCAAGTGCGCCCTTGCCGACGCTGTGGGAAATGGTTTTGCAGGCGCGGCCCACCACCTCGATCAGGAGGCGCAGTTCGGCCGGAATGGAGTGGTGCTGGCGTTGTTCTTCAACGAGGTATTGGGTCAGGCTGATACGTTTCATTGTTTCCCTAGGTTTGTGCTTAATTAGTTTGCGAGTGCTTTGCTGACCACTTCCATCACGTCATTCGACAACGGCGTGGTGGCGGCGACTTTTTCCAGCGCGTGCCGCATGTGGACTTGCAGCGCCGGCGCATAACGGCGCCAGCGGTCCATGCTGCGTGCCAGGCGTGCGGCGACTTGCGGGTTCAGGGCGTCGAGCTTGATCACGTGTTCGGCCCAGAATTCGTAGGCGCTGCCATCGGCAGCATGGAATTGCGATGGATTCTGGTTGCAGAAGCTGAACAGCAGACTGCGCGCGCGGTTCGGGTTCTTCAGCGTGAAGGCCGGATGTTTCATCAGTTCGCACACTTTGGCCACATTGGTGTGCGGGGCGGAGCCTTGCATGGCGAACCACTTGTCCACCACCAGCGCTTCGGCTTTGAAGTCCTTGTAGAAGGCGTCCAGCTGCTTGCCGGCGTCGGCGCCGCTGTGGATCAGGGCGGACAGGGCGGCGGCGCGATCGGTCATATTGGTAGCGGCAGCGAACTGCTCGCCGGCCAGCTTGGCCGCTTCTGCGTTCGGCTGCACCAGCAGGTAGGCCAGCGCCACGTTTTTCAGGCCGCGCTTCCCGGCCGAGATGGCGTCCGGGCTGTAGGCGCCTGGCGTTGTATTGTCTGCATACACCTGCAGCAGCTCCGCATGCAAAGCAGTACCGATGGCGTGTCGCACGAACTGGCGCGCGCTGTGGATTGCTTGCGGGTGCACCACTTCCATCTGCTCGGCGATGATCGTCTCCGACGGCAGGATCAGGCATTGCTCACGGAAGGCGGCATCCAGCTCCTTGTCGGTCAGGACCGCGCGCAAGGCGCCGATGTAGGTGTCGTCCAGCTCGAGCGGCTTGTCGTCCAGCACCGCCTGGGTCAACGACAGCAGGCGTTCCATGGCCAGGCGCTGGCCGGCTTCCCAGCGGTTCACCGGGTCGCTGTCGTAGCGGAACAGGTGCAGCAATTCATCGTCGGTGTACGGGTACTCCAGCACGACCGGTGCAGAAAAATCACGCAGGATGGACGGCACCGGCGCCTCGGCAATGCCTTCGAAGCGGAACGTCTGTTCGGCCTCGGTCAACTCTAGTACGCGGGTCGAAATCAGGTCCTTGCCATCGCGGCCGAGCAGGCCCACGGCGACCGGGATGTGGAACGGCAGCTTGTTGTCCTGGCCCGGCGTGGCCGGGCAGGACTGGCGCAGCGTCAGTTCATACACTTGTTTGGCGCCATCGTGATGGCCGCTGGCGCTCACCACCGGCGTGCCGGCCTGGCTGTACCAGCGTTCGAATTGCTTCAGGTCGCGCTTGTTGGCGTCGGCCATCGCGGCGCGGAAATCGTCGCATTGCACGGCTTGGCCGTCATGGCGTTCGAAATACAGGTCCATGCCCTTGCGGAAGCCTTCGCGGCCCAGCAAGGTCTGGTACATGCGCACCACTTCGGCGCCTTTTTCGTACACGGTCACCGTGTAGAAGTTGTTGATTTCGACGAAGGAATCGGGACGCACCGGGTGTGCCATCGGGCCGGCGTCCTCCGGGAACTGGGCCTGGCGCAGCGTACGCACCTGGTCGATGCGGGTCACGGCGCGGCCGCTGTCGGTGCCGATCATGTCGGCACTGAATTCCTGGTCGCGGAACACCGTCAGGCCTTCCTTCAGCGACAGCTGGAACCAGTCGCGGCATGTCACGCGGTTGCCGGTCCAGTTGTGGAAGTATTCGTGGCCCACCACTGCCTCGATGCCGGAGTAGTCGATGTCGGTTGCGGTGCGCGGGTTGGCCAGCACGAACTTCGTGTTGAAGATATTCAGCCCCTTGTTTTCCATCGCGCCCATGTTGAAGTCGCTCACGGCGACAATCATGAAGCGGTCCAGGTCCAGCTCCAGGCCCCAGCGTTCCTCGTCCCAGCGGATGGAATTCTTCAGCGACTGCATGGCGTAGTCGGTCTTGTCGAGGTTGCCCTCTTCCACCCACACCTGCAGCAGCACTTCGCGGCCCGACTTCAGCTTGAATTTCTCTTCCTGGCACACCAGGCGCGCTGCCACCAGGGCGAACAGGTAGGACGGCTTCTTGAACGGGTCTTCCCACTTGGCATAGTGGCGGCCGTCACCGAGCTCGCCCTCTTCCAGCAGGTTGCCGTTGGAGAGAAGGACCGGGTATTGCTCCTTGTCGGCGCGCAGCATCACGGTGTAGCGCGCCATCACGTCCGGACGGTCCGGGAAGTAGGTGATGCGGCGGAAGCCTTCGGCCTCGCACTGAGTGTAGAAACCGCTGCCCGAGGTGTACAGGCCCGAAAGCGTGGTGTTTTCAACCGGGGCGCAGGTGGTTTCGATCTCCAGCAGCACATTGACCGGCGCGTTACGGATGGTCAGGGTGTTGTTGCCAATAATGTACTGGTTTGGGTTCAGCACCATCCCGTTCATGCGCAGGGCAATCAGCTCAATGGCTTCGCCGTGCAGCACCAGGTCGTGGCTCTTGCTGTCCGGGTTATGGCGCAGCTGCACGCGGTTGGCGACGATGGTACAGGCGGGATCGAGGTCGAAGCCCAGTTCCACGGTCTCCACCAGGTAGCTGGGCGGGGTGTAGTCTTTACGATAGATCGTTTGCGGGCTGTCGGTACGCATGGTTTGGGCGAGCGAGGACAAAGAAGACTATTTTACCAATACCGGAAGCCGGGCACGCCCGATTCTTTTCCGCTCTCCCCGCGGGGGTAACATTCTGTAATAATTAGGTGAAACGCATGTTGCCGGATTAAACTGGCCTATGAGTATAAAAGGAGTGTTGCCATGAAAGCGCTAGCCATTTTGGTGGCGGCCACCAGTTTGTTGCTGAGCGGCTGTGCCACTACCCTGCACAGCAACGTCACGGTGTTCCACGAGTGGCCGAGCGACATGCAGGACAAATCGTATACCTTCGAAACACCGGCGCCGGGCGAGGATACGCTGGAATACCGCAGCTACCAGAACCTGGTCAGCGGTGAACTGGCCAAGCTGGGCTTCAGCCAGGCCGCCAGCACCAAGGACGCCAAGCTGCGCGTCGGCATGCAGTTCAGCACCATCGACCGCCCGGTCAAGGTCCTGACGGCGACCGACCCGTGGATGTATGGTCCCGGCCCATGGGGTTATTACCCGCGCTGGGGCTACTACCCTTACCGTTATCGCTACTACGGTTTCTACCGCCCATACTACGATCCGTGGATGTGGGGCCCGATGGAATTCCGCGAAACCATCCAGCATAACTATGACCGCAACTTGCGCGTCACCATCAACAACCTGCAGGGCAAGAAGCTGTATGACGTAACGGTGCAGAACACCAGCCGCAAGCAATCGACGCCGCTGGTCATGCCCGCCCTGGTGCAAAGCGCCTTCACCGGCTTCCCGGGCGAAAGCGGAAAGGCCAAGCGCGTAGATCTTGAGCTCCAATAACGCCGTCAAATCGATCGGGCGGTGGTTGCGCGAAGGCGCTTCCACCGCTTTTTTCCGTTCGCCGCGCTGGGAAGGCCTGTCCACCGGACCGGGCGTCGTCGCGGCCCTGGTATTGCTGGTGCTGGCGATCTCCTTATCGTTCCAGCGCCTGTATATCCAGGGACCGGCGATCTTCTACTGGAAGGCCATCGCCTACGGCTGGCTGCCTTTCGCCCTGCTGCCCTTCTATGCGCTGATGACACGTGGAACAGGGCCGAGCGGGCGTCCCGGCGCGGCGCCGGACCTGGCGCTGCTGACTACCCTGCTGCTGGCGCAGACCGTCTGGCTGGAGCTGTTTGTTGACCTGTGCTTTGCTGCCATGCTTGATGGCGGGTCTGAAGCCTGGTCGGTGCGCTACCTGGGGCAATGGGGCGCGTGGATTGCCTGGGGGATTCCGGTCACCCTGATGATCCTGTCGCAACTTGTGCTGCTGGCGCGCGGCGGACGCGGTCGGCGCTGGCCGCTGGCGTTCGCAGCGGGCATGATGGCGGGCGTCGTGGCGCTGGGTGTAGCCACCCAGCAGCCTGATTTCTGGTATCCGAAAAAGCAGGAAGCCAACAACGAGGAATCGTCGCGCTACCTGAAGCTGACCGCGGAACTGATGGAGTCGCAGCCGGTGCTGTTGTCGCGCCAACTGGCAGGGCTGGCGCCGCAGCGCCCGGGCAAGGTCGACATGTATGCGCTGACCTTCGCGCCTTACGGCGATGAGGTGTTCCGGCGCGAGAGCCAGATGGTGGCGGACGTGATGTCGCAGCGCTTCGGCACGGAAGGCCGCACACTGCAGCTGGTGAACCATTTCCAGACTGCCGAAAAACTGCCCTGGGCCACCACCGTGAACCTGCAGAAGGCGATCCGCAGCGTGGCGCGTACCATGGACAAGGACGAAGATGTGCTGTTCATCTACCTGACTTCGCACGGCGCGCGCGAAGGCCAGTTGGCGGCGGACTTCTGGCCGTTCGAATTGACCGAGCTGACCCCGTCCATGCTGCGCAAGTGGCTGGATGAAGCGGGCATCCGGAATCGCGTAATTGCAGTGTCGGCCTGCTTCTCGGGCAGCTGGATTCCGTCGCTGAAGGACGATGCAACCATGGTGCTGACTGCAGCCGATGCCGACCACACTTCCTACGGCTGCGGCTACAAGTCGGAGCTGACCTTCTTCGGCCGCGCCATGTTCGACGAACAGCTGCGCACCCACACGCGCTCCTTTGAGCAAGCCCATGCCGCTGCCCGGGAAGTCATCCGCAAGCGCGAAGTGGAGGCGGGCAAGGACGACGGCTATTCGAACCCGCAGATCTCGGTCGGGACCGCTATCCGCGCCAAGCTCGCTACTTTCCAATAACGTCGCGCAGTGAGATGTCGTTGTGACCCACACCAGGAACGACGTGGAGAGTGGCCAGGCCAGGGCGGAAGCTGCGGTACAGGGCTTCACTGCTGGCGCGCGGAATAACCTCGTCGCGCTCGGCGGCGAGGATGGTGGTCGGGGCGTTGACCTTGGGCGCGTAGCTGGCCGAGTCGTAGCGGTCGCGCAGCAGCAGGCGTACCGGCAGCCAGGGAAAGTGGTGCGAAGCCGCGCCAGCCATGCTGTCGTAGGGCGTGACCAGCACCAGCCGGTCGACCGCCTTGACGCTGGCCAGCCGGGTGGCAATGCCGCTGCCAAGGCTGCGTCCCACGACCGTCACCTGGGGATGCTGGGCGCGAACATGCTCGTACAGTGCCAGCGCATCGGCAAACAAGCCGGTCTCGGTCGGCTCGCCCGGCGTTGCGCCGTAGCCGCGGTAGTGCATTAAATATAGCGCCTGGCCGGGAAAGACAGCCTGCAGCTCCGGCAAGCCATACCCCACCGCCTCGGCATTGCCGCCAAAGTAGATCACTGCAAAAGGCCCCGGCTGCTCGTGCAACGTGACGCCAACGCGCACGCCGCCGCCCAATGTCAGCACAGTGCCGCCTTCAAATGCCTGGGGGTAGTAGATCATGCTGCGCTGGCGGAAAAACACCACGGTGCACACGGCCAGGTAGGCTACCAGTGCGGTCAGCAGCAGCGTCGTAGCCATGCGCATGAGCGGCTTACGTGCGCGCATCCGCGCGCGCCCAGCTCATGCCCCAGGAGTACAGGGCGACAAACATCATCACATCCATGAAGATGCCGAATACCAGGTACAACAACGGCAAGAACAGCAACGTTAAATGGTGCAGCACATATGCATGCAGCAAGTACTGCATGGGGAAAGCCACAACGAAGTAGGCCAACGTACACACGGTCAAGCCGACTTTGCGCCATAGCGAAAATCCGAACATGTAGTAAGTCGCGCCTAGTCCCCACGGCATCATGAACAGGAAGATCAACGCCATCGTCAGCGTATCGCCCAGGTAGCGCGCCGAGTCATACGGAAACTCGCCAGGCAGGTAGTGGAAAAAAATCAGCGCCGTAGCCTGCACCAGCAGGCAGGCTCGCACGATGTACTGCAATGGCAGGAAGCGGTCGCGCGATACCAGGAACGTCGCCAGCAAGGCAAGCACGCAACCCGCCAGCGTGATCCACCACAGCTGGTCGCCTGGATCTCCGGCAGGGAGCAGCGGAAACGGCAGGTCCAAGTAGTAGGCACCCAGGTCGACCTGGCGAAGCGCGACACTCCCCTGCGGGGCGATACGTGGCAGCCAGAATTCGAACAGGCCACGCCACAGTGCAAGGATCGGCGACAACAGGCAAAGCAGCACGACGGTAAACACGGCGGGCAGCGCCAGGGATCCCAGCAGGTTGGTGCGGCTTAGCTTGATCTGGTACATCGAGCGGTGCAGCTGGATCGCGCTGCCGCCGAAGCCGCGAAAGCGCATATCGTCGATCTTGCGCTGCAATGCATGCAATTGCTTCACGCTCAGAATTCCTTGAACAGGGTCGCTTCCAGGCCGCGGCGGTCATAGAAAGGGTTATGGTAAGCCTCCGCGCGCAACTGGAAGCCATAGGTCGGGGCCAGCCACTTGCGCCAGGTGCCGCTGACGACGCTGCTGCGGAAGTTCACCAGCAAGTCTGCCGAACCGGCGCCGATGTACTGGTAAGCCTCCTCGCCCATATCGTAGCGCAACGCGATGTATTGCTGTTTGTTGTAGCCCCAGGTCGCGGCAATATACTTGGCGTTGGCCATCACGCCGCCCGGGTTGCTGCGGTTGATTCGGGTGCCGCCCTGCAGCACCCAGGCATTCGGCAGGTACCACGACAGGCCAAGCAACAGGCTGCGGTCGCGATGGCCGTCGCGCGCATTCACTGCGGTCACGCCGACGGTGGCAATCACATTGCGGGCGTCGCCCAGCTTGCGGTTGATCACCGCGTCGCCGCGCGACTGCGGGAAGAAAAAGCTGCTGCCATGGCTGGCGGCCAGGCTGCCATACCAGTCCTCATTGAAGACGTGGGTGACGCCGCCCACTACCAGGGCGCCATGCGCGCCGAACTGGCGTGCATTCACCAGGTCCGCATTCCACACCGTCGCGTCGGAGGTCCGCAGCGAGCCCCGCACGAATTGCTGGTTCCAGGTGCCAAAGCCGTCGCTCAGGCTATGGTGCAGCACCCCTGCTTCAACCGTGCCGGTGTTATCGGCCTGGGCCGTAGGCTGCCCGGCCGCCAGCAAGGCTGCCAGGCCAATGAAAGGCAGGCGTAACTTACGAGTCATTCATACTCCGTATCATGATGTCTTTGATGCGTGCGGCGGCAAAGCCGTCGCCGAAGGGATTGGGGGCGGCACGCATTGCCGAATAAGCATGGGCGTCCGCGCGCAGCGCATCGACGGCCTCGATAATGGCTGCGCCATCGGTACCGATCAGGCGTCCCCCGCCGCTGGCCACCAGTTCCGGCCGCTCGGTGGTTTCGCGCAGGATCAGCACCGGCACGTGCAGGCAAGCCGCTTCTTCCTGGATGCCGCCGGAATCGGTCAACACCAGCCAGGACTGGCGCAGCAGTTGCAGCGTGGTCGAATAGTTCAGTGGCCGGGTCAGGAAGATGCGTTCCGATACTTCTTCCGGCAGGTCGGTGAACACTTCATCGACCGTCGCCCGGATCTTTGGATTGCTGTGCACCGGCCAGACGATCACCAGGTCTTCGTCAGACAGCAACAGCTTGCGCACCGTGGTCGAAATCGACAGCAGGGGCTGCCCCAGGTTTTCGCGGCGGTGCGCCGTGATGAACACCAGGCGCCGCCCTGCCGCCACCTCCTGCAGGCCGCGCAGCTCGTCGCTGGACAATTCATCCGGGTTGCCTGCCAGCTCCGGGTCGGTGGTTGCCAGGCGCACTGCGTCGACAATGGTATTGCCGACCATATGGATACGGTCGCCTCCGACGTTTTCACGCAACAGGTTCAGGCGCGCGTTTTCAGTCGGTGCGAAATGCCAGTCCGCCAGCCTGCCGATCAGCTCACGATTCTGCTCTTCCGGGAACGGATTGAAGCGGTTGTGCGAGCGCAAGCCCGCCTCCACATGGCCCACCGGGATATGCTGGTAGAACGCCGCCAGTGCCGCCATGGCCGCGCTGGCGGTATCGCCATGCACCAGCACTGCTGCGGGCTTGACTGCCTCGAAGGCTGCGCCCAGCTTTTCCAGCAACATGGCCGACAGGTGATGCAGCGCATCGGACGTGCGCTGCAGCGGCAAGCTGAAGTCGGGCAGGATCTTGAAGAAGCGGTACATCGGGTCGGCCATGTCTTCGTGCTGGCCGGTATGCAGCAGCAAGGGCTCCAGTCCCTCGTGCTTCAGCGCGTAGTAGACCGGCGCCATCTTGATGATCTCGGGCCGCGTGCCCATGCAAAGGAGGATGCTGTTTGCGCTCAAAATGGCTCCTGTGTCAGTTAATGCTTGTGGAGGGAACGACGTAGCCGAGCTCCCTCGCCCACACGGTGCCATGCGCTACCGCACCTTCGCACACGCGGATTTCAATGGCGGTCACGGTGGTTTCCGCGCCGTCCGCCCCGAGCACCGTGCCGGCATCGATCCGGATGGTCTTTTCGCAGACCAGCGGGCCGCGGATCGTACAGCCGGGGCCAATGAACATATCGCCGCTGCAGACCACTGCACCTTCGATGCGCGCTCCGGCTCCAATGTGCAGGTCGCCGTGGCACTTGACGCTGCCTTCGAGCATGGCGTACGCGCCGACCGTCATGCTGCCGCGCGCGACCAGGTCGCCATGGTGGAAACAGGCTTCCGGCAGGTGCAGGTCGCCGCCTGCCAACCAGCGCCCGGCGGCATCGTCCAGCAGCACGGCCGGACGCTCCAGCGTGGCGCGGCTGGTCGGTTGCGGCAGCGGCGCCGGCGCCGCATCGCCGAAGCGGATCAGCGGCGCATGCATGCGGCCAAAGCGGGTGTCGCCATGCAGCACCAGTTCCTGGCTGGCAGACACCCGGCCGAACAGGCGCGCGCGGCGGCTGGCGGTAAAGCGGGTATCGCTGTGCGCCCAGCGCAGCACGTCGCACTGCTCGCCGAGCACGATCTCGCCGCGCGCCAGCAGGGCGCGGAACGAGTTTTCGCTGCCGGTGCGAATCGCGCCGGCGGCAAACACTTCCTTTTCGTACAGCAGCCCCTGGCCCAGTTCCAGCGCGCCCGTACCCAGCACCATCTGGTCTACCGCCTGCGCAACACGCTCCTGCTCGGTGATCGAAGGTTTGCCATCGGCGCCCACCAACTGGTAGCGGTCGCCCGTTGCCAGCCGGCCGTTGCGCGGCACGGTGGCGGAGCCGCTGGTCTGTGCCAACTCGGCAAACTGCTCAGTGAGGAACTGGCGGAAACGGTTGGCGAAGTGTTTGATATTGCCATCGTAGTCGCGCACTACTTTCAGCGGCTGCGCGTCGCGCCGGACGCGCCATTCAAGCAGCGCCGGAAGCAAGGGCAGCAGGAACAGCAGCGCCTGGCAAGCAAGAAACAATACGATCCAGCTCATGGCCTTGGCTCCGGCTGGCGGTAACGCGCGGTCTTGTCCCATTCCAGGCTGCGCCGGAACAGGCCATCGAACAGCACCTGCCTGAAGGTGGCGATGGTGATGGAAAGCAGGCTGACCAGGAAGCCGAAGTAATTCAGCGGCATCAGGCGGATACGTTCGCGGCTGCCGTCCAGGTAGACGGCGGCGCCGATCTCGAAGAAGACGGCGAAGTTGCCCAACGCGCTGTAGGACATCAGGCAGAACAGTGCCAGCACGCCCGTCAGCCAGTGGTTGGCGTCGAAATAGAACAGGATGATGGCCAGTATCCAACCGGCCAGCAGGATCGGCGACATGGCAAACACGCCCAGCAGCAGCATGCCGTCGAGCTTTTCGCGTAGCGCTACCTTGTCGCTGGCCAGCAGTGCGCCCGCATAGCGGAAAGCAGCCTGGTTGTGGCCTTTCGACCAGCGCATGATCTGGCGCACCCGTACCGGCCAGGTTTCCGGCACTTCCTCGTAGCACTCGGAGCGGTTCTGGTAGGCGGTTTTCCAGCCGCTTAGCAGCAAGCGATATGTCAGGTCGGTGTCTTCGGCCAGCGCGTCTTCGCGCCAGCCGCCGATTGCTTCTAGCGCGATGCGCCGCACGCCGCCGACCGTGCCGCCGTATTGCGGCACCAGCGACAGGTTCATGCGCGCCTGCTGGTCGACCTGATAGCCACCGGAGCGCTCCATGTCCAGCAGGCGGGTCAGCAGGTTGCTGCCGGTGTTCAGCGGCACTACCCTGCCCATTACGGCGCCAACCTCCGGGTCGAAGAATGGCGCCACCAGCTGGCGCAACAGGCCGCGTCCCGGCACATAGTCGGCATCGAACACGATCAGGATGTCGCTGTTAACCTGTGCAGTCGCATCCTTCAGCGCGGCCGCCTTGCCCGGCTTGCCTCCGCCGCGGTGGAACGGCGTGATGCGGCCCGGATGTGCGGCGCAGATCTCGTCGATGATGCGGCGCGTGTCGTCGGTCGAGCGATCGTTGACCGGCATGATGCGCAGGCGATCGCGCGGGTAGTCTACTTCCAGCAGGGCGCGCAGCGAATCGGCAATCACGGCCTGTTCGTTATGCGCAGCCACCAGCACCGTCACGCTCGGCCAGTTGCCGCTGTCGACATCCAGGTAGGGATGGCGCTGGGCGCCGTACAGCCGGTTGAAAGTGAAGTAATAGTGCCGCACGGTGTACACCAGCACCAGCGCAATCACAGCCCACAGCAGGTAAAGCATGATGGTCAGCGTGCGCGAGGTCAGCAGTTGCTGGTGGCGCGACTGGACCTGGTCATGGATGCCGAGCCAGTTATTGTTCTCGGCTTTTTTATGCAAGGCTGAAGAGGGATCAAGGCTGAAGCCTGGCGCGGCCGCGGCTGACGCAGGCAACGCAGGCGCGGGAGCAGCCAGGACCAGCGCCAACGACAGCCACCAGCCGGCAAACAGCCCAAGGACTTGCAGGGTTAAGCGACGGCGCCCGGTCATCGCTTCAGCCTGCGCCAGTTCGGTGGAATTTCTTGGTAAGGCATTTTGACAAATCAACTTTCAGTTCGGTCTGACGTGACGGCCGGCATGGCCGGCGAAAACGGTGCGGCGAGTTGCCCGCCTAGCTGGCTGGAAACGGCGGTATCGCTACCATATTCCGCCGGCCAGTGGCCCGGAAGGTAGTGGGTGCCGAATACCCGGTCCAGCAGCGGCAGCATGGCGGCAAAATTGCGGTCGACATGGTTATGGCGCGTATGGTGCCAATGGTGGAAGGCCGGACTCGACAGCAGCCACTCCAGCGGCCCCAGGCGCACCCGGATATTCGAATGGATGAAAAAGCCCCACACGCTGCCAACCAGGATTACCGCGACCGGCGTCGCGCTGGCCGCGCCTGGGCCTGCCAGTCCGAGCACGTAGAGGGGCAGCAGGCTGCACAGCCGCGTGAACAGCAAATCGACCGGATGCGCGCGCGTATTGGTCAGGAAGTAGACGTGGGCAGCGCTATGGTGCACCGCGTGAAAGCGCCACAGCAGCGGCCAGCGGTGGGCCAGGCGGTGCGACCAGTAGGCCCCGACGTCACCGACCAGCAGTGCCAGCGGCAGGCGCAGCGCGAGCGGCAAAGCCGCCAGCGTCTCCGGCACCGCGACTGGTACCAGTGCGCGCGACAATTGCGCAACGAGCGCCAGCGGCACCGCCAGCACCAGCATCGGCAGCATGCTGTTGGCAAAATAATAGAACAGGTCCGGCCAGCGCTGGCGCTCGCCGGGCTGCGCCTGGCGCACGGCGAGATAGCGTTCCAGCGGCAGAAAGATGGCGCACAGCACGCACAGCCACACTGCCAGCCGCAGGACCTGTTCAGCCAAGGCTGTCACGGCAGGGCTTCAGCTCAAGGCTGGCGACGACGGCGCAGCGCCAGTGCCAGCAGTCCGAGTCCGGTCAGCATGACCAGCAGGCTGGCAGGCTCCGGCACTTCGGCAGGCGGGGTACCGTTGTCCGGCGTGTCGATGGCAAACAGGGAAACGCCGTCAAGCAGGGAAAACGGCGGGTGGCCTTCCGGCGTTCCGGCGGCCAGGAAGGACAGCAAGCTGCCGCTGGACTTGGCGGTAAACGTGAACGCCTCCTGCATCCAGCCGCTCGATGCCTGGCTCTGGTTGTTGTAGGTGGCGGTTTCGAAGGTGTTGCCGTCGATGCTCACGCTCCATTTTTCGCTGGTCTCGCCAAAGAAGCCCCACTGCTGGGCAGCCGCCCATTCGAACCGCAGCATATACGTGGTGCCGATTTCCAGGTCGCTGATCGCCTGCTGGATGGCGACCACGCCGTAGGCGCCGTCGGCGGCGATGAAGTTGCCGCCGTTGGCGCTGCTTGCCAGCGCGTTGGCGCCGCCGTTATTGGCGCCCCACAATTTCAGGGGAACGTCGTTCTGGCCAACGAACCAGGACACGGCACCGGTGGTGTCTGCGGTTCCGGAAGCAAAGACAAAATTGTATCCGCCGGGCGCAGACCAGCCAGACACGGAGGTATTGAAGTCCACCTGGCCATTGCCATTGGAAGTCAGTTCAAAGCCGCCGTTTTGTACCAGGTTGACCGGACCGGCGTGGGCGGCCGCCACCAGCAGCAAGGCCGCCACGGCCGTGAAACTTTGCAATACTTTGCCCAACATTGCGTTCTTCATAATTCTTCCTTGAAATTCAAATGTCCCGGCGGAACGCAAGCAAGAATTATGCCAAACTCAATAACTCATCAGTAAACTATTGACCGCAATGGCAATTACTCCATGGTAATGCCAATTATGTGAATGGCAAAGTTCCTTAGTGTAAAGAAATTCGACATCGAGTATTTGAAGTTCAGCGGTAATAGGCTTCGCTGGCAAGCGTGATGAAACCGATCAAGGCTACGGCACTCAGCAGGACGATCAGCAGGCGTCCAAATTTCGGGGTACCGTCGTCATCGTCGGCTGGGCGGTTCTGGTCGGTCATAGCGATATCAAGGCAAGAGGATGGTGGAACCCGTGGTGCGGCGCGCCTCAAGGTCGCGGTGCGCCTGCCCTACGTCAGCCAGATTATACCGCTGCTTGATTTCGATCTTCACGTCGCCACGCGCCACCACGTCGAACAACGATTGCGCGCAAGACTCGAGGTCAGCACGCGTCGCCGTGTAATTGCCCAGCGCTGGCCGTGTCAGGAACAGGGAGCCGCGCGAGGCCAGTTCGCCCAGAGAGAAATTGGCGACCGGCCCGGACGCATTGCCGAAACTGACCATCATGCCGCGCGGGCGCAGGCAATCGAGCGAACCGATAAAGGTGTCCTTGCCGATCGAATCGAACACCGTGGAGACGCCTTTGCCGCCGGTGATCTCGCGCACCCGCTCAGTGAAATTTTCCGTGTTGTAGTTGATTGCGTGGGCGGCGCCATGTTGCAGCGCCAGCGCCACCTTTTCGTCCGAACCGGCGGTGCCGATCAGGTTCACCCCCAAGGCACGCGCCCACTGGCAAGCGATCAGGCCCACGCCTCCGGCCGCCGCATGGAACAGAATCGTGTCGCCCGCCTTAAGCGGCGTCGCGCTGTGGAACAGGTATTGCACCGTCATCCCTTGCAGCATCATGGCCGCCGCGGTATCGCTGCCGATAGAATCGGGCAGCTTCACCAGCAGGCTGGCGGGCATATTGCGCGCCTGCGCGTAGGCGCCATTCGGACGGCCGGCATAGGCCACCCGGTCGCCCACACGCACATGGCTTACGCCCTCGCCCACCGCCTCCACCACGCCGGCGCCTTCCTGTCCGAGCCCGCCCGGCAGCGGCTGCGGATACAGGCCGGTGCGGAAGTACACATCGATAAAGTTAAGGCCGATCGCCTCGTGCCGCACCGTCGCTTCGCCGGGGCCGGGCGCCCCTGTTTCGACATCGACGTATTCCATCACTTCCGGCCCGCCGGTGCGGGACATGCGTATCGCCTTGACCATTCAATACTCCTCTAGTGTGTGATAAAGCCGCGCTCGCGCAGCCATTGCGTCATGCGCGGATAGTGTTCGCGCGCCCAGTGCGTGGAATTGATATATGCGCTGCCCCCATCGAGATCCGTTTCCCACAAGCCGTGCGCGGCGCGCGGCAGCATCCAGACCTGGTGGTCCTTGTGGCCGCTCGCATCCAGCGTCTGCCGGAACAATTCCGCACTCTTATGCACGGGAACGAAGGCGTCCTTCTCGCCGAGGATGTACACCACGGGCGCCTCCAGTTTCTTCAGGTCCGGCAGCGGATCGTAGCTGTAAAAGGCCGTGCTGGTCTCGCTCGGTTTCTCCTTCAAGGTATCCGGCACAATTTCGACCTGGCTGGCCCAGCGCGCATTCTCGCCGGCGCGCGCCGCGGCCAGCAATTCGGCCCTATTCGCGCCGCGGCTGGTCACCCAGCGCATCAGCTTTTCCTGGTAGGCGGCGCCGGCCCTCACTTCGTCTTCGCTGAAGCCTTGCGCACGCAGCGAGTTCTCGATGCGGTACACCTCCTGCTCGGCAGGCGGCACGGCCGACGCGGCTTGGGCAATCACGAAGGCGACCTTTTGCGAACGTACCGCCGCCAGCGGCGCCAGCCAGCCGCCCTGGCTGTGGCCCCAGGTGCCGATCGCGCCGGCCTTGATGTCGCTGCGCTTGCCGAGCAGCTCGATACCTGCGATGGCATCGTCGGCCAACTGCTCCATGGTGGCCTTGTTGAATTCACCGGTGGATTTTCCGACGCCGCGCTTGTCGTACATCAGCGCGGCCATGCCGTGGGCCGCGAAGTAATAGGCTTGCAGCGCATAGGCGCCGCGCGGGGCGGGGCTCGACATCTGCGTCAGCACGATGGCCGGGAACGGCCCCTTCCCTTCCGGCAGCACCAGCGTGCCGGACAGGGTGACGTCGCCATTCCTGAACGTGACTTCTTCCGAACGGAATTGCAGGCGCCGGCCGGCCTCTTTCTTGCCGGCCTGCTGCCAGGTCATCTTGCCGCCATCGAAGCGCATCGTGGTTTCGCGCACCGCGGGATTCAGGTTGCCGGCGCCGGCGTAATACACGTTCTCGCTTTCGGCGAACATGGAAGCGTAGCGGCCCGTGCTCATATCGGTGTAGAACATTTGCGGGAAGTCGCCCCATTCCGACAGCACGACGATGCGCTTGCCAGGGAATTCGTAGGCGCCCAGCAGCGGCTGGTGACGGGCTGGATCATCGGCCAGGGTGCGGCGGAAAGCAAATTGGCCCTCCTTCCCGTTCAGGCTCACTTTGCCGGCCAGCAGGTCGCCTTGCAGCTTCCCGTCAAACTGCAGCACGCCGTCCGGGCCGGGCAGGTTGAAGCGCACCTGCCTATCCTGCTGCGCGACGGCGTCCAGGGGCAGGCCTTTTTTCTCGAAGGCGGGCATGTCGACAGTGGCCTTGCCATCCGCGCCAAAGTGCGGCCGCAGGAAATTGAAATCATTGCCGACGCCGTAGGTGCCGACCCAATGGCCGGCCAGTGAGGACGCTGCGGCATGCGCAGCGAATGTGGCCGATGCGGCAGCAATGGCGGCGATCGCGCCAAGGATGGATTTCATGCAGGCTCTCCTCTATCTTGTAATGAGGGCGCTACATTGCCAGCCCGCGCGGCGCCGGCCAAGAATCATGCGACAGGCTGCGATTTTGCGGCATCAGCCTGCAGTTGCGACAGCACCAGGTGGGCGCTTGCCAAATTGGTAGCGCAAGCAACGTTGTGCACGTCGCAGGCGCGCACCAGTGCATTGATATCCGGCTCGTGCGGCTGTGGCGTCATCGGGTCGCGCAGGAAGATGATGGCATCGATATGGCCATCTACCAGCAGGGAGCCGATCTGCAGGTCGCCGCCCAGCGGGCCGGAGTGCTTGCGCTCCACGGTCAGGCCCACTTCTGCAATCAGGCGGCCGCCCGTGGTACCGGTCGCGCACAGCTTGCAGGTGCGCAGGAAGGCAGCGTACTCGCGGGCCAGCGCGATCATGTCGTCTTTTTTCTTGTCGTGGGCAATCAGGGCAATGCGGGGCGTCATTTCTCTTTACCTTTCACTTTCGACAGCAGATAGATACCGGCCAGCACCAGGACCGTTCCCGCCAGTTGCCAGCTGGTGACAGGTTCGGACAGGATGACGGCGCCAAAGAACAGGGTGGAGACAGGACCGATCATGCCTGCCAGCGAAGCGGGACCGGCGCCAATGCGCTGCACCGCGATCATGGTCATAAATACCGGCATCACCGTGCACAGGATGCCGTTCACCAGCGACAGGCCGTACACCTCCATCGGCTGCACCAGCAGTCCAGCAGGCCGCAGGATAAAGAACTGGCCGATGCAGGCGGCGCTCGACACGCACATGGCGTACGACACCAGACGCAGCGAGCCAAGGCGCTTGACCATTTCGCCGGAGCCCAGCAGGTACAGCGCGTAGGCCAGCGCGGAACCCAGCACCAGCAGCGAACCCAGGGCCACGTTGCTGCCGCCATCGCGCAGGTCGTGGAAGAACACCAGCACAATGCCGGCGTAGGCAGTCAGCAGCGAAAGCCACTGGCTGCGGCCGATATGCTTCTTCAGCCATAGCGCGGAACCCAGCAGCACGAAGGTCGGCGTCAGGAACAGGATCAGCCGCTCAAGGCCGACGGTAATGTATTGCAGGCCGAGGAAATCAAGATAGGACGAAAGATAGTAGCCAACCATGCCAAGGCCGATCAGGCGCCAGGCATCGGCGCGGCTCAAAGGCGGATCGGTGCGCATCTTCCACAGTGCGATGGCGGCGAAGACAGGCAGCGAGAACAGCATGCGGAAGGCGATCACCGTGACCGCGTCGAGGTGGTAGCGGTACAGCAGCTTGGCCACGATGGCCTTGGTGGAAAACAGGACGGCGCCGCCGATAGCAATCGCCAGCCCTCCCAGGTAGGCGGCGCGTTTGCCCTGCGGTTCCGATGTGGCTATTTCCATGCCACCATTGTAGCGGCAAGCCGCCAGGCTTGCTGGCGGCCCGTTAAAGCCGGCAAGTCAGTGCCTGACCCGCAGGGTCAGGCACTGGTCTGCGGCGGCCGCATGCAGGTGCCCGACCCTGCGGGTCGGGCACCGTTGTGCCGGTTTTGACGGCGTTTATGACACGACCACGGCCGCCTGGCCAGCGGTGACGGTGGCGGTCGTGACCTTGGCGATCACGGTCGCGGGCGCATTGCCGCCAACCAGCTTGTTCACCTGCTTGAACTGGGCCACCAGTGAGCCCGGGGTCAGGGTCACCACGGTAAAGCCCTGCGCATCGGTGTTCACGTGACGCAGCCATGGGTTGCTGTTCAGGCTGGACAGCTGCTGCGCCAGGCCGACCAGGGTAGCGAAGTTGGAGTCGGCCTTGATAGCCGACAGCACGGCATCCATGGTGGCGTCCAGGACGGCCTCCGGCACGCCTTTCGCGCCAAGCGCGCCGCGCAACTGGATCATCAGCGAAGTCGCCAGGGAATCGGCGGTCGGCGACACCTTGCCCATCGTGTAGTCCAGCAGGTTGACGTTCAGCGCGATGGTGCCGACGTTCGGCACCGGCACGGACAGCGGCAGGGACACCAGCGTGCCCAGGCTGCCAAGGCTCGCCGAAGCTTCGCGCAGGTAGGTGAAGAAGGAATCGGAGCTGACGCCGGCCGATACCAGGTCCACCATCACCGGCGTGCCGCCGCCCGCCGCGTCGTAATCGTCATTCACTGTGCCGGCGAAGAAGGAATGGATGTCGCCGGTCAGCGCCACCACGTTGCCGATGCCGTTGGTCTTCAGGTGCGCCATCAGGTTCTTGCGTTCGGCGTTATAGCCGTCCCACTGGTCGCAGTTGATCAGGAACTTGCGGAAATAAGGCGCCAGCGCGGCGGCCTGGCCCGATGCAAGCACAAACACCGATGCTGCGCCCTTGGCCTGCACATCCGGCTTGATGTAGCCGATCGCGATGCCTTGCGCGGCTGCGGTAGCCTGGGCAACAGCGTTGCCACCCGACTTGGCCGAGTTTTCCGCCTGGCCGAATGCCAGCACCGCCACGCTGGCCTGGGTCGAGTTCAGCCCGGCGCCGACGGCAGCCGTCAGGCGCGCGCTGGTATCGCCGCCTCCGGCCGCTGAAGTGGCGATCGCAGTCGCCGCCGCAGCAGCCACGGAAACCGAAGCACCAGCGGTCATGGCGCCGACAATCGCGCTGGCAACCGGCACATTGCCGCCGGTCGAGGTAGCAGCCGTGGTGCCGATGTCGGTGGCCAGCTTGGCGACAGCCTGCAGCGCCACCAGGGTGGCGATGGCGTCAGTGCCGCTCAGGCCCATGCGCAGCAGCGACACTTCATTGCCCCACAGTTTCCAGGTCGAGGTGGAAGCCTTCATGGTGTTCTTCCACCAGTCGCGCTGTGTGGCGCCCAGCATGCTGATGGCGACCAATGGATCGGAGCCGCCCACGGCAGCCACTTTCTGCGCTTCGGCGGCGCTGTACAGGTCCTGCGCCACCAGGTAGCGCGCGCCGATGCTGCCCAGCGGCTGGCCTGTGGCCGGATTGGCCATCTGCTCCGGCACCACGTGGTCGGCGCGATACAGGCGTTCGTCGGTCATCACCAGTTGCATCAATTTACCGAACTGGAAATCACGGTAGATCTTGATGTTCTGGAAGCCGGTGGCCGCACTGTCCAGCGTGACGTCGGCCGGCATGAACTCGAACCAGGCCTGATTGGCGCTGCGGCGGCGGTTGGTGTCGTGCTTTTCGCCTTCCGAATAGGTCTGGGTATCGCCCCAGGAATCGTCGCTGAACTCGTGGTCATCCCAGATCGCGATGAAGGCGAAGCGCTCGTGCACGGCCTGCAGACGGGTGTCGGTACGGTATTTCTTGTACAGGTAGCGGTAGTCGGCCAGGGTGGTCGCGTATTTCGCGCCCGAGCTGCCATTCTTGAAAGTGCCGTCCGGCAGGGTCAGTGCGCCATGACGGGATTCGACCGAGCCAACCTGGAAAGCCTCGCCCACGGTCTCGTAAATGTAGTCGCCGAGGTGGACGATGAAGTCCAGTTTTTCATTTTTGGCAATATGATCCAGGGCGCCCCAATGGTTGATGCTCCAGTCCTGGCAAGTCAGGTAGGCGAACTGCAGCTGCGACACGCTGGCATCGGCTGCCGGCGCGGTCTTGAAGCGGGCCACGTTGGAACGCACGTCGCCGGCTGTGAACTGGTAAAAGTAAACGGTATTCGGCTGCAGGCTGGTGACCTTGTGGCGGATCGTATTATCGAAATCGGCGTTCAGCTCGATCTGCGCATCGACCACCATCGTGCCTTCCAGCGCCTTGTTGCCGCCCAGGGATGCCGTATTGTCGGCCGCGGAGACCTGCACGCGCACCGTTACGCCGCTCCTGACGGTGACGGTGGCCACGTCGTCGAGGGAGGTAGGCACCACGCGGGTCCACAGCATGATGCTGTCAGCGCGCGGGTCGCCGGAGGCTACGCTTTGCGGAAACTTCCAGTTGGCGCCGGTCGCGGGCGGCAAGCCGGGTGCCGGCGGGGTGTAATCGCTGCCGCCGCAGCCCACCAGGCCGCTGGTGGCAGCCGATACAGTAATGAAGCCGCCCAATTTGATAAATTGCCGACGATCCATAAGTCTCCTTCAATATAAAAGTTGTTGTTTTACGATGGTAACTTTACAAGCCGATGAAATGCCCTCGAGGAAAGCTACTAAACATGCCTGCAAGGGGTGCCTTGGCACTTTTGGTCGCGCCGGCGCGACAAATTCATAGAGGTACCGGTATGCTAGAATGTCGCCCTCGATTGCATACCGTCTAAGGAAGATTGAACATGGCTGGACACAGCAAATGGGCCAATATTAAGCATAAAAAGGCTGCAACGGACGCGAAACGCGGCAAAATCTGGACGCGTCTGATCAAGGAAATCACGGTGGCTGCACGCATGGGCGGCGGCGACCTGAACTCCAATCCGCGCCTGCGCCTGGCAGTCGACAAGGCCGCTGACGCCAATATGCCGAAGGACAACGTGAACCGCGCCATTACGCGCGGCACCGGCGGCGGCGACGGCGCCAACTATGAAGAAGTGCGCTATGAAGGCTACGGCATCGGCGGCGCGGCCATCATTGTGGACTGCATGACCGACAACCGCGTGCGTACCGTGGCTGAAGTGCGCCATGCCTTCAACAAATACGGCGGCAATATGGGTACCGAAGGTTCCGTGGCGTTCATGTTCCAGCACACCGGCCAGTTCCTGTTCGCCCCGGGCACCGATGAAGCCAAGCTGATGGACGCCGCGCTGGAAGCCGGCGCCGAAGACGTGGTGACCGACGAAGAAGGCGGCATCGAAGTGCTGTGCGGCCCGCACGATTTCGCCGGCGTGAAGGATGCGCTGGAAGCGGCTGGCTTCAAGGCCGAAGTGGCGGAAGTGATCATGAAGCCTGCCACCGAGACCGTATTCACCGGTGAAGACGCAGCCAGGATGCAAAAGCTGCTGGATGCACTGGAAAACCTGGACGACGTCCAGGAAATCTATACCAACGCTGTCATCGAAGAATAATCCTTATGAAGATCCTGGTAGTCGGCTCGGGTGGCCGTGAACACGCTTTGGCTTGGAAACTGGCGCAGTCGGAACGCGTACAGATGGTCTATGTTGCGCCTGGCAACGGCGGCACCGCGCGCGATGTGCGCCTGGAAAACGTGCCGATCACCGACCTGAACGCGCTGGCCGATTTCGTCGAGCAAGAGCACATCGGCCTGACCGTGGTCGGCCCGGAAGTGCCGCTGGCTGCCGGCATCGTCAACCTGTTCCGCGCGCGCGGCCTGAAAATCTTTGGCCCGACCAAAGAGGCTGCGCAGCTCGAGTCGTCCAAGGATTTCGCCAAGGCCTTCATGAAGCGCCACGGCATCCCGACCGCCGAATACGAAACCTTCGCCGACGCCAAGGCAGCCCACGCGTACGTGGATGCCAAGGGCGCGCCGATCGTCATCAAGGCCGACGGCCTGGCCGCCGGCAAGGGCGTGGTGGTTGCCATGACGCTGGAAGAAGCGCATGGCGCGGTCGACCACATGCTGTCCGATAACGCCTTCGGCGACGCTGGCGCGCGCATCGTGATCGAGGAATTCCTGGCCGGCGAAGAAGCATCCTTCATCGTCATGTGCGACGGCAAGAACGTACTGCCGCTGGCCACCTCGCAAGACCACAAACGCCTGATGGACAACGACCAGGGCCCGAACACCGGCGGCATGGGCGCCTACTCCCCTGCCCCGATCGTGACCCCGGCCATGCATGCGCGCGTGATGCGCGAGATCATCATGCCTACCATCCAGGGCATGGCGAAAGACGGCATCCAGTTCACCGGCTTCCTGTACGCGGGCCTGATGATCGACGCCGCCGGCAACCCGAAAACGCTGGAATTCAACTGCCGCATGGGCGACCCGGAAACCCAGCCTATCATGACGCGCCTGAAGACCGACCTGCTGGGCGTGATGGAATACGCCGTCAACGGTAGCCTGGACCAGGTGGAACTGGAATGGGACCGCCGCACCGCCGTAGGCGTGGTGCTGGCAGCCGCCGGCTACCCTGACGCGCCGCGCAAGGGCGACCACATCCACGGCATTCCGGCTGAAACCCCGGATTCGGTCACTTTCCACGCTGGCACCACCGATGACACGGAGGGCAAGCTGATCACCTCCGGTGGCCGCGTGCTGTGCGTGGTGGGCCTGGGCGACAACGTGAAAATGGCGCAGAAGCAGGCTTACGAAGCGGTCGACAAGATCGGCTTCGAAGGCGTGCAGTTCCGCCGCGATATCGGCTGGCGGGGCTTGAAGCACTAAAACCAGTAAACCGGTGTCAGACCCACAGGGTCCGACACCAGCCGGCGACCGCCGCGTAACGGGGTGTCTGACCCTGCGGGTCAGACACTGGTTTACCGGTTTAAGGAAGAAAGCAAGAAGAAAATGACCGCCCCCAACCCACAAGAAGTCAAAGCCTGGCTCTTAGGCCTGCAAGACCGCATCATCTCCGCCCTGGAGGATGTGGACGGCAAGCCATTCCTGCGCGATGCGTGGGAACGCCCGGAAGGCGGCGGCGGTATCTCGCGCCTGGTCGAAGAAGGCAACGTCTTCGAGCGCGGCGGCTGCAACTTCAGCCACGTGACCGGCGCCAAGCTGCCGCCATCGGCCTCGGCGCACCGTCCGGAGCTGGGCGGCCAGCCATGGGAAGCCATGGGCGTCAGCCTGGTGCTGCACCCGCGCAATCCGTACGCGCCGACAGTGCACATGAACGTGCGCTTCTTCAGCACCAGCACCGCCGACGGCAAGCCGGTCTGGTGGTTCGGCGGCGGCATGGACCTGACGCCCTATTACGGCAACAGGGAAGACGCGAAGCACTTCCACGCCACCTGCCGCGATGCGCTGGCGCCATATGGCGAGAACCTGCACCCGAAATTCAAGAAATGGTGCGACGAGTATTTCTACCTGAAGCACCGCAAGGAAGCGCGCGGCGTGGGCGGCATCTTCTTCGATGACTTCAACGCCCTTGGCTTCGAGAAGAGTTTTGAAATGACCCGCAGCGTGGGCGACGCATTCCTGGCCGCCTACCTGCCGATCGTGAAAGCCCGCAAGGACACGCCCTACGGTGAACGCGAACGCGACTTTCAGGCCTACCGCCGCGGACGTTACGTCGAGTTCAACCTGGTGTTCGACCGCGGCACCCTGTTCGGCCTGCAGTCCGGCGGCCGCACGGAGGCGATCCTGATGTCGATGCCGCCGGTCGTCAAATGGCGCTACGACTGGCACCCGGAAGACGGCAGCCCCGAAGCGGCGCTGACCACCGACTTCCTGCCGCACCGCGACTGGCTGGCCGAGTGAAACGCTGCATCGCACTGCTGGGAGGCAGTTTCGATCCGGTGCACAACGGCCACGTCGCGCTTGGCAAGCAATTTGTCCAGCTGCTGAACGCCGATGCACTGCTCGTCATTCCGGCCCTGCCCTGGCAAAAGGGCGCGCTGGTGGCGACGCCGCAGCAGCGGGTGGACATGCTGACTTTGGCCTTCCAAGGCCTGCCCTGCCCCGTCACGATCGACTGGCAGGAACTGGCGCGCGGCAGCGCCACTTATACGATCGAAACGTTGCGGGCAATCCGCGCCGACGTAGGGCCCGATGTATCGCTGGCCTTCCTGATGGGCGCGGACCAGCTGCAGCGACTGAATACCTGGCACGAATGGCGCAACCTGTTCGACCTGGCCCACTTCTGCGTGGCGGCCAGGCCCGGCTTCGAGCTGGACGACGCCCACGTGCCGGCCGAGGTGGCAGCTGAATTCCAGCGCCGCCTGGCCACGCCGGATCAGGTCAGGAACACCCCGGCGGGCATGACCATGCTGGCGGCTGATTTAGCCGTCGACATCTCGGCCACTGCCATTCGTGCTGCATTACAACGTGGGGATGGGGCGAACTCGCTTCTGCCAGCGGTAGTGCTAGACTATATTGAACAACATAATTTGTATAAGAACTAAATAATGGATATCAAAAAACTGCAATCCATCGTCGTGGACGCCCTGGAAGACGTGAAGGGCCAGGAAATCGTCCTGTTCGACACCACCGGGCTGACCAGCCTCTTCGATCGCATCGCCATCGCTTCCGGTACTTCCAACCGCCAGACCAAGGCACTGGCTGCCTCGGTGCGCGACAAGGTGAAGGAAGCCGGCGGCGACGTGATCGGCATCGAGGGTGAAGATACCGGCGAATGGGTGCTGGTGGACCTGGGCGACATGATCGTCCACATCATGCAGGCGCCGATCCGCGCTTACTACCGCCTGGAAGAAATCTGGGGCGAAAAGCCGGTGAAACTGGGCGCCGCCAAGCGCAAGTCCACCGCCGAAGGCAAGGCTGCAGCGGAAAAAGAGGCTGCGCCGAAGAAATCCGGCCACCTGGCTGCCACCAAGGCTGCCAAAGCCGCCGAAGCCGTGGTCGAGAAGAAAGCAGCGGCCAAGAAGCCTGGCACCGTGAAGGCAACCGCCGCTGCCGGCGCCGTGGCCAAGAAAGCCGCCGCCAAAAAGGCCGCGCCGAAGGTCGTCGCGCCGGAAGGCAAGAAAGTGAAGGTTGCTTCCACCAAGACCGCCGAGGCATCCGCCAAGGCCGCCAAGGAAAAGAAAGCCGCCGCTGCAGCCGCAACGCCGGTCAAGACCGTCATCAAGCGCCTGAAGAAGGCTGCTGCGGCTGAGTAAGTGCAGCTGATCATCGCTGCGGTCGGCCACAAGATGCCGGCCTGGATCGAGAATGGCTTCACCGAATACGTGAAGCGCATGCCGCCGGAACTGCGCATCGTGCTGAAGGAAATCAAGCCCGTTGAGCGTTCCGGCAGCAAGACGGCAGCCACCGCCATGGCCCTGGAAAGGGAGCGTATCGAGGCGGCCCTGCCGAAATCGGTGCGCATCATCGCCCTCGATGAGCGTGGCAAGGACCTGACCAGCGTGGGCCTGTCCCAGCAGCTGGAAGCCTGGCAGCAGGATGGCCGCGATACGGCCTTCCTGATCGGCGGCGCCGACGGCCTCGATCCGGGGCTGAAGGCCAGGGCGGAAGGCATGATTCGCCTGTCCAGCCTGACCCTTCCGCATGGCATGGTACGCGTCATGCTGGCCGAACAGTTGTACAGGGCGTGGACAATAACGCAAAACCACCCTTATCATCGTGTCTAAACCCTAAGGCATACGATGAAACTGGCCGAAAAAAAGATCTACCTGGCTTCCAAGAGTCCACGCCGGCGCGAATTGCTGCGCCAGATCGGCGTGGACTTTGAGTTGCTCCTGCTGCGTAATGACGGCCCGCGCGGGCCGGATGTCAGCGAAGACGTCCATGCCGGCGAAGAGCCGCTGGCCTATGTCGGCCGCGTGGCCCAGGAAAAAGCCGACTTCGCCTGGGACATGATCCAGCGCCGCCGCCTGATCCTGCGCCCCATCCTGGCCGCCGACACCACCGTCACCATCGACGGCGAAATCCTCGGCAAGCCGGCCAATGTGCGCGAAGCCACCGACATGCTGCACAAGCTGTCCGGCCGCACCCACCAGGTCTTGACCTCGGTGGCCGTGCATTCGCAGGATTTTTCCGGCCATATCACCCAGGTCTCCGACGTCCGCTTCGGCAAGCTGACGGAGGCCGAGATCAAGACTTACTGCGCCACCACCGAGCCTTACGACAAGGCCGGCGGCTATGGCATCCAGGGCCTGGCCGCCCTGTTCGTTGAACACATCGAAGGCAGCCACTCCGGCATCATGGGCCTGCCGCTGTACGAAACGGCGCAACTGTTGCGCCAGGCAGGATTGAAACTCCCCTGATGAACGAAGATATCCTCATTAATATCACCCCCCAGGAAACCCGCGTCGCCCTCATCGTCCAGGGCGCCGTGCAGGAACTGCATATCGAGCGCACGCTGACGCGCGGCCTGGCGGGCAACGTCTATTCCGGCAAAGTGGTGCGGGTGCTGCCCGGCATGCAGTCGGCCTTCATCGACATCGGCCTGGAACGCGCAGCCTTCCTGCACGTGGCCGATATCTGGGAAGCCCGCCCGCATGACGGCGCCCAGAACGCGACCCCGACCCCGATCGAAAAACTGCTGTTCGACGGCCAGGTGCTGACCGTGCAGGTGATCAAGGATCCGATCGGCACCAAGGGCGCGCGCCTGTCGACGCAGATCTCGATTGCCGGCCGCATGCTGGTCTACCTGCCCCAGGACGGCCATATCGGCATCTCGCAGAAGATCGAAAAAGAGTCCGACCGCGAAGCGCTGCGCGCGCGCATGCAAGGCCTGCTGCCGGAAGACGAAAAAGGCGGCTACATCGTGCGCACCCAGGCGGAAGACGCCTCGGACAGCGACCTGCAGGCCGACGTCGAATACCTGCGCAAGACCTGGGGCGCGATCTGCCACGGTGCGCGCACCCGCCCGCCCACTTCCCTGCTGCACCAGGACTTGAGCCTGGCGCAGCGCGTGCTGCGCGACTTCGTGCATGACGAGACGGCCACCATCCAGGTCGATTCGCGCGAAAACTTCCTGTCGCTGACGGAGTTCGGCCGCGTCTACACGCCGTCGGTCCTGTCGCGTTTGCAGCACTACACCGGCGAGCGCCCGCTGTTCGACCTGTATGGCGTGGAAGAAGAAATCCACCGCGCCCTGGGCCGCCGCGTCGACCTGAAGTCCGGCGGCTACCTGATCGTCGACCAGACCGAGGCCATGACGACCATTGACGTCAACACCGGCGGCTTCGTCGGCGGCCGCAATTTTGCCGACACCATCTTCAAGACCAACCTGGAAGCCGCGCACGCCATCGCGCGCCAACTGCGCCTGCGCAACCTGGGCGGCATCATCATCCTCGACTTCATCGACATGGAGAACAACGAGCACCGCAACGCCGTGCTCGCGGAGCTGAAGAAGGCCCTGGCCCGCGACCGCACCAAGGTGTCGGTGTCCGGCTTCTCCGCGCTGGGACTGGTGGAGATGACGCGCAAGCGCACGCGCGAATCGCTGGCCCACATCCTGTGCGAGCCCTGCCCCGCCTGCGAAGGCAAAGGCCAGGTCAAGACCTCGCGCACCATCTGCTACGAAATCCTGCGCGAACTGCTGCGCGAAGCCAAGCAGTTCAACCCGCGCGAATTCCGCATCCTCGCCTCGCAGGAAGTAGTCGACCTGTTCCTGGAAGAAGAATCGCAGCATCTGGCGATGCTGGGCGACTTCATTGGCAAGAAGATTTCGCTGCAGGTCGAGACCAGCTACCATCAGGAGCAGTACGACGTTATCCTGATGTGACGAAGACTTACGCCAATTACTTCTCGACTGCCGGCGGCGATGCGGTGACTCTGCCAACACTGAAGTAGCCGTTGAAGCGGCGGTCTTTATCCTCGAAGCCGATGCGTTTGGCCGGCGTGGCGCCGTCCGGTTCATTGCCGTCGAGCGGATTGGCATCGCAATACGGCGCGCAAGCCCATGCCTCGCCCCCAGTGTAGCGCGCGTTCAAGCTGAGAACGTTGTTTGACCTGGCCTGAACATATTGGCCGAATGGGACCGAAGTAAAGCTGTCGCCCTTCCCAGCCGCCAGCTGTGCATGGGTTCCTCCTACCAAGACCAGGTTGTATCCGTTTTCCAGCCGATGCCGCAGGAAATTTTCGCCCATTGCGGCGTTGCTGTCTGCAACTCCCCTTCCCGGTACAAAACCGACCACCGGTACACCTTTCAGCGCGCGGTGCAGTTCCAGCATGGCCAGGCTGGTTCGCCCATCATGCACCCGCCAGCGCGGTGATGACAACAAAGCCGCTTCGTCGATTTCGCCACGCAGGTACTTTGCCGTATGTTCGGTGTCTGCGGCATCAAGCTCCAGGAACACCTTGACCGTCTCTCCGCGGTCGAGGAACTCACGGACGCAGGCGGAGAAGAATGCTGGAATCTCGTTCGTGCCATGGATCTCGCCAAAAATGACAGTCCCCGCCTGCGGCAGGCGCTGTTTCAACGCTGCATGGCAGCTTGCCTGCGCCACCGACGCAAACATCATCCCCACCGCCAGCGCTCCGCTCATCAAGGTACGCATACCTAGCCTCCTGTGAAAGTTGGCGGAGTATAGCGTTAATACTAAGGAAATTTTCTATTGAAAAATCACGGTGATGGCGGTTGCCAGCGACTGCGGCTGCTCGAGCGGAATCAGGTGGCCTGCGTGGGGGATTGTCGCCAGCTTTGCGCCAGGGATGCCCTCGGCCAGTTCGCGCGCTTCTTCGGGCCTGCGCAACTGGTCTCCGGCTGCCGCGACAACCAGGGTCGGACATTGGATGTCGGACAGGCAGGCTGTATCGGCGTCGCGCACAATCAGCGACTGGCGCACGAAGACCTCGCGGCCCAGGCGTTCGCCCATCGCGCGCACCCGCGCCACCAGCGCTTCGTTGGCAACATTGTCGCGATGCAGCGATTGCGCGATGGCGGCGCGGCCCAGTCCACGGAAAGGGCCGAGCGGCGTGGCGCGCGCGGCCCTGGTACGCTGTTCGACCTGCAGCGGCAGATCAGCCCGGCTGGAAGTGGCGACCAGCGCCAGCGCCTGCACGCGGCCGGGCGCGAGACGGACGATTTCGCGCGCGACATATCCGCCCATCGAGAAACCGAGCAAGGTGAATCGCGACGGGCACTTCGCCAGCACGGCCTGCGCCATGGAAGCAATGGAATCGCCTTCGGCCAGGCTGGCGAAATGCAGCGGGAGTTCAGGAGGCAGGAACGGCAGCATGCCATCCCATAAGGCGTCGTCCAGCATATAGCCGGGAATCAGGACCAGCGGTGTCATGCCGCGAGTATACCCCCGGTGCCGGCAGCTGGCACGGCCCCGAGGGCAAGTTCAATGTCCCATCATCTCATTCCACTGCGGCAGCAGCACAATGCTGTTCGGGTTCAAGCCGGCGTTCTTCAGCGTGTCCATGCTGGTGACGACGGTGCCGGACTGCAGGTCAACCACGGTGACCGAACCATCGCTCATGCCCGGCAGGTTGAGCAAGGCATTCTGCACGAAGGCGTATTTGCCGTCCTTGGTAAAGGCCACGTGGTGCGCGCCTTCCGCTGCGGGGATGGACTTGAGCAGCTTTGGCTCGCCGGCCTTGGCTGAAATGTCGAAGACGTGCAGTTGGCCCGGCTTCGCGCTGGTTACGTACATGCGCGTGGCGGCCTTGTTGAAGTAGATCTCAAGCGGTACGCCTGCCTTGGCCTCGGCAAAGTCGTACACCTGCGCCACTTCGAAGTCCTTCTTGTCCTTGTTCCAGCTTGCGGTCCACAGCGTGCCGCCATACATATTGGTGATGTAGGCCACGGCGGGTTTTGCATTCGGCACGAACAGGACTTCGACCGGCGCTTCGCCTGCGGGTGAAGCTTTCCTCGATACCTTGTAGGTGCCCAGCACCTTGCCGGTGCTGGCTTCCACCGCGCTGATCACTTCCCCCGGGTCGCCCAGGTCGGAGGCGCGCACGGTCGACGTGAGCAGGATGCGGTCTGCCGCACCGGAAACGGCCAGCCCATGCGGATATGGCGCCGCCACCTTGATGGTGGAAAGCACCTTGTCGCTATGGGCGTCGCCCACCACCATGGCCTGGCTGCCCATGCAGCTCACATACCAGCGCTTGTGGTCGGGTGAGAAGGCGATATCCTCGCCCACGCTGCAGTCGGGAATGCTGACGGTGGTCATGGCATAGTCCTTCGACTTCATGTCCATCACGCGCAGCTCGGTCTTGCCCAGCGCCGTGATGTAGGCCTTGCTCATGTCGTGGTTGTAGAAGATGTGGTGCGCCACCAGGTCGGCCGGCAGCGGGATGTCCTTGACGATCTTGCCGAAGGCCTTGGAGTTGGGATCGACATCGACAATCGCGATGCCCTCCTTGCGTGACGCCGGCGCCACGGGATTCTTGAGCGCCTTGAGCGACTCGGCGGACTTGCTTTCATAATTCATCATCGCCAGGATTTCGGCGCTGGCCAGGGCGGGGATGCCCAGGGCGACCGCGAGGGGAAGCAGGAAACGGATACGCATGGTCCACTCCTTCTTGTGCAGGGTCAGTCGTTGCATATTACGCCTGCTGGACTAGAATCTCCATATGCGCCTGCCCCGCCAATACTGGCTGTTTGCAACGCTAACGCTGTTGGCAGGGACGCCTGTGTGGTCCGCGCAACAAAGTGCCAGCTTCGAAGTCAGGCAGCAGCGCATTGCCAATCCGGCACCCACCGTGCGCGTGCCGCAGGGCGATACGCTGGTGCTCGAATTACGCAGCGATACAGCGCTCGACCTGCACCTGCATGGCTATGACCGGATGTTGTCGCTCAAGCCCGGCATCCCGGGGCGCCTGCAGCTGCAGGCACAAGCCGCGGGCCGCTTTCCCCTTGCGGCGCATGGCAAGGGGCACCACCACGCGCCGGCGCTGCTTTACGTGGAAGTCATTCCCAGATGAAGCGCTGGCTGCTGGCAGCCATTCCCCTGCCTGCGCTGGCGCACGGATTCGGCCAGCGCTTCGACCTGCCGCTGCCCTTGTGGATGTTCATGGCAGGCGCCGCGGCCACTGTCGCTGTCACCTTCCTCTTGCTGGCGCGCCAGCGCAATATGCAGCCACGCCCCGTTGGGCAAGCTTTCATTTTGCTTCGAAAAGTGCCCCTGGCTGGCGCGCTCGCGACCAGCCTGCGGCTGGCGGTGCTGGCACTGTACCTTCTCGTGCTGTGCGCCGGGTTTGTCGGCACGCAGAACCCCTTTAAGAATATCGCGCCCGCCATGGTCTGGGCCATTTGGTGGGTCGGCATGGCCTTCGTATCGGCCTTGCTGGGCGACCTGTGGGCGCTGGTCAATCCGCTCAATACCCTTTGCCGCTGGACGCTGGGCGACCGCCCCGGCAAGCTGGCCTGGCCCCAATGGGCAGGCGTGTGGCCGGCCGCCCTGCTATTCCTCGCCTTCGTGAACATGGAATTGAACTGGGAGGGCAGCGAGCAGCCGGCCAGCCTGGCGGCCGCCATGCTGGCTTATTCCTGCCTTTCCTGGCTGGGCATGTTCGTGTTCGGGCGGCGCACATGGCTGGCGCATGGCGAGGTGTTTGCCGTGGTCTTCGGCTTGCTGGCGCGCTTTGCGCCCAACCAGGTGCAGGACGGCCGCTGGCAATTGCGTCCTTTCGGCGCCGGACTGCTGGTCGGCGCGCCGCTGGGCTGGTCGCACGTCGTGCTGGTGATGCTGATGCTGGCCTCCGTCAGTTTTGATGGCCTGCTGGAGACCCAACTGTGGCTGGATTTGCAAGCCGCCCTGCCATGGCCGCCCGCCCTGCTGCGCGCCGCCGCGCTATGCCTCTTGCCGGCCTTGTTCCTGCTGGGCTATCTTGCCGTATGCCGTGCCATTGCCTGGTGCGGCGGTGGCGCTTCGCTGGCCGCGACCGCCGGCTGGTACGTGCTGACGCTGGTGCCGATCGCAATTGCCTACCATTTCGCCCACTACCTGTCCTTCCTGGCGATGGCGGGGCAATACCTGATCCCCCTCGCTTCCGATCCGCTCAACCTGGGGTGGGACCTGTTCGGCACGCGCTTCTACTTCATCCGGCTAGGCATCGTGGATGCGCGCATGGTCTGGTACGTGTCGCTGTCCGCCATCGTGGCGGGGCACGTGGCGGCGGTCTGGCTAGGGCACCAGACTGCCTTGCGCCAGTTCGGCACACGCGCCAGCCGCAGCCAGTTGCCGATGCTAGCGCTGATGGTGTCTTACACCTTGCTGAGCCTCTGGATCATTGCCCAGCCGGTGGTCAACGGCTGAGCATTGGCTCCAGCGTTTGCCACACTTGACCGGAACTGATGCCGTGCATGCAGTTCTGATGGCCGAGCGGGCATTCGCGCTGGCGGCATGGCGAGCATTCCAGTCGCAGGGAGATCGAGGCGGCCAGGTCGGAGAATGGCGGCGCGTGATCAGGATCGGTCGGGCCGTAGATGGCGATCACCGGCCGGTTCAGCGCGGAGGCCACATGCAGCAGCCCGGAGTCGTTGCTGACCACAGCCGCAGACCGCGCAATCAAAGCCACGGCATCGGACAGGCTGGTCTTGCCGGCCAGGCTGACCAGGCCGGCAGGGGCGCCGGCTGCAGCAATGACGTCGTCGCAAGTCGGGCCATCCTTGGGCGAACCGAGGAGCGCAACCTGGGCTTGCGGGTCGCGCGCCAGGATATGCTGAGCCAGCTGGCCGAAATGCGCGGGCGGCCAGCGCTTGGCGCCCCCGAACTCGGCGCCGGGTGCAAACACCACCAGCGGGCGCGCCGGGTCCAGGCCGACCTTGGCGCAGGCAGCGGCCATTTGCTCGCTGCTGGCGGCCATGCGCGGCTTGGGCAGGCCGCTGCGCAGCGGCGCTCCCGGCGCGTCGGCCAGGGCGGCGTAGAACGGCACCATCGGCCTCGGCGGCGTGTCGTCATGGTGCATCACGTTGATCAAGCCATAACGGCTTTCTCCCTTGTAGCCGACGCGGCGCGGAATGCCAGCCAGCCAGGGGATCAGGGCGTACTTCAGCGTATTGGGCAGGATATAGGCGTCAGCGTAGCCGCGCTGGCGCAGCAGGCGCGCATAGCGCCAGCGCTCCTTCAACTGCAGTGCGCCATGGCGGAACGGCGTTTCCAGCACTTCGGCCACTTCCGGCATCTGGCGCCAGACCGGCGACACGGCCGGCGGCGCCAGCACGTCGATCGGGCGCTCCGGGTGCAGCGCTTTCAGGCGCTGCAGCAGCGGCTGCGCCATCACGGCATCGCCGATCCAGTTGGGAGAAATCACCAGGGTCCTCACCGGCAGGCCTCCTGTCCGGCGCAATTCGAATCGTGCATCCGGCACTGGTATACTGGCGGATTGGCGTCCGCCAGCAGGACGGCATTTCTTCTTAATCTTTTGGCATCCATGCAACTAGCTTCAACCATCTCGTTAATTATCACCACATACAATCGTCCGGACGCCCTGACGGCCGTGGTGGAGGCCTGTTTTGCGCAGGACGATCAAGATTTCGAGATCATTATCGCCGATGACGGATCGACCAACAACACGCGGGATACCGTGGCCGCCTTGCAGGCGCGCTCCCCGGTGCCGCTGAAGCACGTGTGGCAGGAAGATATCGGTTTTCGCGCGGCGCGCGCGCGCAACCTGGGCATTCTTGCAGCGCAAGGCGAATACATCGTCTTCATCGACGGCGACTGCGTGCCGCAGAAGAACTTCATCTCCAGCCACCGCCGCCTGGCCAGGCGCGGCCATGTGGTGACGGGCAGCCGCGTGCTGCTTAGCGAAGCCTATACGCGTCGACTGCTGGAGCAGCACCTCGACATCCAGCGCCTTGGCCCCTTGGAGAAACTCAAGCTGTACCTGACCGGCGGCGCCAATAAATTCCTGCAGACGATACTGACCTTGCCGGACGTGGGGCGTGAAAGCAAACACTTTACCTGGCGCCGTATCAAGAGCTGCAATATGGCGGCATGGCGCAGCGACCTTGACCTGGTGAACGGCTTCGACGAGAGCTTCACCGGCTGGGGCCACGAAGATTCCGACCTGGTGCTGCGCCTGTTCAACGCGGGCGTGATGCGCAAGAGCGGGGCCTTTGCCACCGAGGTCTATCACCTGTGGCACCGCGAAGCGAAACGCGACCAGGAATCAAGCAACCGCTCGGCGGTGCTGCAGCGGGCAATCGACAAGACCACGCAAGCCGTGGCCGGCCTGCGCGAGCTGCGCGCCAGCGCAACTTAAGCACGCAATTTAGTCGCGTAGCGCGACGCGCACCAGGTCGGCCACGTTATCCACGCCCAGCTTGGCCATCAGGCGCGCCTTGTGGACTTCCACGGTGCGCACGCTGATGTTCAGCTGGGGGGCGATCTCCCGGTTATGGCGTCCCATCACCACCAACTCGAACACTTCGCGCTCACGCGGAGTCAGCTCGGCCAGCAACTGGTCGCGCTGCTGGCGGCGGTCGTGGTCCTGGCGCTGGCGCAACTGCATCGAGAACGCTTCCTCGATGGCCGCAATCAGCTTGTCGTCGTCGAACGGCTTTTCCAGGAAATCGACGGCGCGCGCCTTGAAGGCTTCGCGCGCCGAGCTGACGTCGCCATGGCCGGTCACGATAATCACCGGCAGCAGGCAGTTCATCTCGTTGAGCTTGCGCTGCAAGGCCAGGCCGTCCATGCCGCCCATGCGGATGTCGGCCACCAGGCAGCCGGCCCATTCGGGCAGCCAGGCCTGCAGGAAGGCTTCGGCACTGGCAAAAACGGCGGTGCGATAACCGCGCACGCCCAGCAGCAGGCCAAGGGCATCGCGCAGCGACGGATCATCGTCGACAATGAAAACGGTAAGGTTTGACAAGGCTATTCTCCAGAGTCCAGCGCCGGCAGTATAAAACGAAAGATGCCGTGACCGGCAACTTCTGCCCATAAAGTCCCGCCGTGCGCCTCCACGATGGAGCGGCTCAGCACCAGCCCCAGTCCCATGCCGCTGGCCTTGGTCGATACAAAAGGCTCGAACAGGCGCCCGGCCGCCTGCTGCGTCAGGCCGTCGCCGCTGTCTTCCACCGTGAAGCGCAGCTTGCCGCCGACGTTTTCCGCCATGAGCCGGATGCTGCGCTGTCCTGCGGGACGCATGCGCACCGCATCCAGGGCATTGGCCAGCAGGTTGCGCAAGACCAGCTCCACCTGCAGGCGGTCGACCTGCACCGCCAGCGCCGGCGCCTCGGCGACCGTGACTTGCACCCCATGTTCGGCGAATTGCGGGCCAAACTGCTGCACGATGCCCGCCTGCAGGGCCGCCGCACTGACGGTCTCGAGCTGCATGGCGCCGGTGCGGAAGAAGTCGCGCAGGCGGCGCACCACTTCCGCCGCGCGCGCCGATTCATTGATCATCTGGCCGATGGCGTTCTTCAGCAGGTCGCCCGCCTCGCCGCGCGCCAGCAGGTGCTCGCAGGCCTTGCCGTACACCGCCAGCGCCGTCATCGGTTGGTTCAGCTCATGTGCCAGCGCGGCCGCCATTTCGCCGGCCGCAGCCAGGCGCAGGGTTTGCTTGAGTTCTTCCGCCACCTGGCGCCGTTCGTCGACCACGATGCCGATGAAGAAGCCCACCAGCGCCAGCACGGCATCGAGCACCTGCAGCTCGGTCACGGTGATGTTGTTGGCATGGTTGCCCCTGACCAGGGCCACGATAGCCAGCTGCAGCACGAACACCACCAGGGCCGCGCCATGCACGCCCTGGCGCGAAGCGGCCCAGATCAGCGGCAGGAACAGGAAATAGAAATGCTTGAATTCGGCCGTCATGATGTAGCCGAACACCGCCCACAGCACGAAGATCGCCAGCGCCAGGTAGCCCAGGGTTTCCGGCTTCCAGGTGGCTTCGCCCAAGCGCGCCCGGTCCTGCGGGTTGGCCAGTTTCCACAGCAGCGGCATGCTGACCACGACGCCCACCATGTCGCCGAAGCCGAAGCGCCATACCGCGCGCAGCCAGTCGTCCCACGGCACCAGCCCAAGCCAAGCCAGCAGGCTGATATGGCCGACTGCATTCAGCATGGTGCCGGCTGCAACCATCAGCAGCCAGCGATAGAAGCTGGAGCGCGAACTGAAGATGGCGCCGCCGCCCAGCGCCCGGCGCAGGGCTTCTCCCAGCAGGCCGTAGCCGCACAGCAACCACGCAGCCGTGAGCAGGGTGCCTGCCGGGCCGCCGGGCAGGCCGCGCACCAGGACATCGCCCGCCACCAGGGCCATGAACCACGGCAGCGCGGCGCGCCGCCCATACACCAGCCAGAACACCAGGCCCAGTGCCGTGTCAGGGTTCCACGGCGTGATGTTCAGCCCCAGCAGCGGCTCGACATAGGTGATCCAGTCGAACAGCAGGTAGGTCAGGACAAAACCGGCGGCCGGCAGCAAGAACGGAAAACGCATAAGGCAATTCGCGGGCTTCAGGGAAGTATGTTGATCCAGGTTAATTTTACTGCTTTGCGCTGGCCATGCCGGCAATCTTGCATGGCCACAGCCAGGCAAGCGGAGTAGAATCAAAGCGTTACGCCAGCCTGTGCGTAGGACTAGTTGAAGGGAGATGAAGATGCGCCTGGATATCTATCGTCGTGCCGAACATGACGGCATTTTTTCCTATCTCGCCGTGCCCGAGGGCAAACCCATCCCACAGGAAGCCATCAACACCGACTGGCTGCCAGCCGAGCAATCGCTGGAGGTCGATGATGATGTGCAAGTCCTGCCTGACTACCACATCGACCGGCTGACCCAGCAGATGGGCAGCAAAGGCTACGCCATCACTGCACTGAAAGACATGTAATTGAAAGTCGGGGTCAGGTCTGGCAATCGGACATTTCGCAAGCGAAATGTCCGATTGCCAGACCTGACCCCGACTTTCAATCGAACAGCTCGTCAAGGCCGGCGGGACGCGTTCCCGGCTGCGGCTTGGCGCGCCCTTTGCGGCCGGTGAATTCTTCTTCGATGTTGTCACGGTAGAAGCTCCACGCGCTAGCCGAGGTGGACAGGCGTTGCCAGACGTCGCGGCCCACGCCTTCGTAATCGATGGCGCTGCCGTCGTCGAATTCGACGCGCAGCATGCGCGCGCGCTGGTCATAGCCAATGGCGCGCAGCTTGCCTGCGTTAATGCGTTTCATGTCCATCTCATCGCTCCTTCACAACTGCTTCTCCTGCCTGCGTACTGCGCGCGCGACCAGCTCCCTCGCCTCGGCAAACAGGCCCGGCTGCGCCGCCACGCAATGGGCACGCTCGGCGGCAATGCGCTGCCGGTCCTGCTCCAGGTTCCGCAAGGTCAGCGCCATGCCGAAACCATTGTCCGGTGCATCGGCCAGCATGCGCCGCATCATCTCTTCACCCAGCGCCGGCTTCTGGTGCCCGGCCTCCCAGTACCATTGCGTCGTGCCCTTTTCGCTCGGCCCCGGAATCGCCTCGCAATTGAATTCGCCGAACCC
Organism: Pseudoduganella sp. R-32; assembly: GCF_049913245.1. Classification (NCBI taxonomy): domain Bacteria; kingdom Pseudomonadati; phylum Pseudomonadota; class Betaproteobacteria; order Burkholderiales; family Oxalobacteraceae; genus Pseudoduganella; species Pseudoduganella sp. R-32. Next base: position 5,908,824 of record NZ_CP183987.1, read on the forward strand.
GCTGAAGTCATGCACCACGATGTGCGCCTGCGGATAGCGGGCGCGCGCAGCCTCTGCCTCTTCCAGCACGATACGCTTCCATTCCTCGAAACGCGGCCACATGCCGCTTGCTTCGAATAGCGCCAGCATCTGCGCATGGTAAGCGTACACCATGAGGCGCAGGTCGACGCCCGGATTATCGCTGGCTGCGGCATCGACCAGGGCGCGCAATTCCGCCCGCAGCCCTTCGCGATCCAGGCCTCCCGGCGCTTTCCTCACCAGCGAAGCCGCACTCTCTTCCGCGCGCTGACGGAAGATCTTGTAATAGCCGTCGTAGCGCGCAAACTTGACGTACTGGTTCAGCGGATTCAAGCCGCGCTCGGTCATGGTCTCGGCTTCGCGGTCGCCCTGCATCGTAAAGGTAGTCGCAGCGTCGCGCAAGGCGGCAAGCGAGAACAGGCTCTCCACGCGCCAGCCCAGTTTTCCCGCCCCTGCCACAGGCACCCGGCGCGCTCCGCCACGCTGGCCCGGCGCCAGCAAGGCATCATGGAAATCGACGCCTGCAATCACGCGCGAAGGCCTGATGCCGAAACTGCGCAAATACTGCAACTGCCCGGCCGCCACCATGGTGCCGGTTCCCGCCAGCCCGAGGTTGTAGGCGCTTCCTCCCAGCAGCGGGCTGTCCGGGTCAAAGCCGACTTCCACCCGCGAATTGCCGAGCAGGAACTGGGTGGCCCCCAGGCGCTGGGCAATGGACAATTTGATCTCGTTGCGGAAGTGCTGCGGCACCGGCTTTTCGGCATTCAGGCCCGGCTCGCGCACCAGGCCATACAGGCCGTAGGGGTCGGCCAGCACGACCACGCCGGCCACCAGCACGAGGCCCGCCAGCATGGCCAGGCCAAGCTTGCTCAGGTAACGATGGTGCGAGGCATTGGACATGGTCAGAACTGGAAATAAAGGAACTCGCTCGGCCGCGAAAGGGCCAGCAGGCAAAACACCGCCAGCATGCCGGTCACCAGCGCCGGACGCGGCGCCGGCAGCCAGGCCAGGCGCGCTGGCGCCGTGGTGCCGTCGTGGTCCAGGGCCGGCTCGAAGCGATGCATGATTTGCTGCGTATTCGGCGCCAGGAAGGCCACCAGCGCGGCAACCGTCACCCAGCACCAGGTTTCGATGAACTGGGTAGCACCGCCCAGCGTCCACTTGATTCCCAGGGCGGCCAGCGCCTCGTGCAGGTTCCCCAGGCGGGCGCCGATTGCATCGGGCAACGCCACGCCGTACTGGCCGGACATGCCAGCCACGATGCGCATGGCGGAAGGCAGGTCTGCCGCGCGGAAGAACACCCAGGCATAGGCCACGGCGATGAAGGTCAGGGCCCGGGCCGCGACAGCGCCTGCCCTGCCGCCGCCCTGCCAGCCAAGGCGTGCCTTGAGCGCATGCCAGGCGTGTGCCAATACCAGGTAGGCCCCATGCAGCCCGCCCCACAGCACGAAATTCCAGCTTGCCCCATGCCACAGGCCGCCCAGCACCATGGTCAACATCAGGTTTGCCTTGGCACGCACGGCGCCGTGGCGATTGCCGCCGAGCGGGATGTACAGGTAGTCGCGCAGGAAGCGCGACAAGGTGATATGCCAGCGCCGCCAGAAATCCACGATGTTGAGCGCCTTGTAGGGCGAGTTGAAATTCAGCGGCAAATGCACGCCGAACATGCGCGACAGGCCGATCGCCATGTCCGAATAGCCGGAGAAATCGAAATAGAGCTGGAAGGTATATGCCAGCACGCCGCCCCATGCCAACAGCAGCGTGGGCTCGCCGGGCGCCGCAAACAGGGCGTTGGCATAGGGCGCCAGCGTATCGGCCAACAGCGTTTTCTTGGCCAGGCCAAGGATGAAAATGGTGGCGCCGACCGAGAAGTTCTCTGCCCGCGGCAAGGCATTCCGCGGATCGGCAAACTGCGGCATCATTTCCTTATGGTGCAGCACCGGCCCGGCCACCAGGTGCGGGAAGTAGGTAACGAACAGCAGATAGTGGATGAAGCGCCCTTCCTGCACAAAACCGCGCGCCGTGTCGACCAGGAAGGCGACCTGGGTGAAGGTGAAGAACGATATGCCGATCGGCAGCACCACTTGCAGCAGGTCTGCATGCTGGCCGGTCAGGCTGGTGTAGAAAAAGTTGGCGTACTTGTAGTAGCCGAGCAGCAGCAGGTTGGCCGCGACGGCGCCGCCAAGCCACCAGCGGCGTGCCCGGCCCTGCGCCCGGCGAATCAGCTGCGCGCAGCCGTAGTTGGCGACGATGGAGCCAAGCAGCAGCGGTACATAGCGCACGTCCCACCAGCCGTAGAAAAACAGCGAGGCCAGCGCCAGCCACGCCACGCCCCACTCCGGATGGCGGCGCGCGAGCAGGAAGTAGCCGGCCAGGGCGAGCGGCAGGAAACCCAGCAGGAAGCTGAAAGAGTTGAACAACATGATCGGCAGGCCACCATGCGAATGGTTGGGTACTACCGGATTATGTTGAGATATTAATAACGCCGTCGCACGATACCGCTGAGCTGCGCCGGCGTTCCGCGCACCGGGTTAATACTCGATTGCAACTTCCTGTGCCCCCAGGCCCTGCTCCAGCGCAATTTTCAGCGCATCCGACGGCGCCACGCGCCAGTCGTCGCCAAGCTGCAACACGCAGTCGATGCCTTGCGGCCGGACGCGCATCGACACCGGCAAACCGTATTCGTCGCGGTGCGGGCCGAGGATCTCGGCCAGCTTTGCGGTCGGCACGGCCTTCGGCAACGCCAGGCCGATCTGGCGGCCAAACTGGATGCGCGCGGCGGTGATGTTGTAGACCTTTTCCGCCGAAATGCGCAAGCCGCCGGAGAAGCGGTCTTCCGACACCTTGCCCGTGACGCACAGGAATTCGTCTTCCTTGAACATATGCTTGTTCGGCTCGAAGACTTCGTTATAGACGGTGACTTCGACCACGGCGGTCTTGTCGTCCAGCGTGACGATCAGCAGCTTGCCGCGCTGGGTCATCTGGGTGCGGATGCCGGAAATCACGCCGCACATCATGCGCGGTTCGCGCGACGGCTCGAGTTCGGACAGCTTGGTGCGCGCAAAGCGGCGCGCTTCCTGCTGGTAGGAGTCGAACATGTGGCCGGACAGGTAGTAGCCCAGTGCAATCTTTTCTTCCGCCAGCTTCTCGCGGTCGGTCCACGGAGTCGCCTGCACGTAATCCGGCGGCGCCACCAGGTCTGAATCGTCGCCGCCGAACAGGCTGACCTGGTTGGCCGACTTGGCTTCCTGGTCGGCGTATTCCATGGCAAAGCCCACGGAGGCAAACAACACCGCGCGGTCGACGCCGAAGCAGTCGAAGGCGCCGGAGCGGATCAGCGCTTCCACCGTGCGGCGGTTGATCTGCTTCTTGTCCACGCGCTTGCAGAAGTCGAACAGGCTGGTGAACGGGCCGCCCGCCTCGCGCGCGGCGATGATCGCCTCGATCGCGTTCTGGCCTGCGCCCTTCACGCCGCCCATGCCGTAGCGGATCTTGGTGGCCTTCTTGCCCGGCTCGCCGTCCGGGCGGAAGCGGTAGGAGGACTGGTTCACGTCCGGCGGCAGGATGGTCAGGCCGCACACGTCGATCGAGTCCTCGACCAGGATCTTGACCTTCTCCGTGTCGTCCATGGCCAGCGACATGTTGGCTGCCATGAACGCTGCGGTGTGGTGATGCTTGAGGTAGGCCGTGTGGTAGGACAGCAGCGCATAGGCAGCCGCGTGCGACTTGTTGAAGCCGTAGCCCGCGAACTTTTCCATCAGGTCGAAGATTTCGTCGGCTTTTTCGACGGTCAGCCCGCCCTCTTGCGCGCCCTTGCGGAAGATCTCGCGGTGCTCCGCCATCTCCTCGGCCTTTTTCTTACCCATGGCACGGCGCAGCATGTCCGCGCCGCCCAGCGAGTAGCCGCCGATGATCTGCGCCATCTGCATCACCTGCTCCTGGTAAACCATGATGCCGTAGGTTTCGGACAGGATGCCCTCGGTGCGGGGGTCGGGGTAATCGAATTTTTCGCCGTGCTTGCGCTTGCAGAAGTCCGGGATCAGGTCCATCGGGCCAGGACGGTACAGCGCCACCAGCGCGATAATGTCTTCGAAGCGGTCGGGCCGCGCGTCTTTCAGCATGCCCTGCATGCCGCGCGATTCAAGCTGGAACACGGCGACGGTTTTCGCCTTGGTCAAGAGCTCATAGGTCGGGCGGTCGTTCAGCGGCAGCTTGGCCAGGTCGAAGTCCTTGGTGCCTTCCGGATCGAGGTCCTTGATGTAGTTGACCGCGCGGTCGAGGATGGTCAGCGTGGTCAGGCCCAAAAAGTCGAACTTCACCAGGCCGACGGCTTCCACGTCGTCCTTGTCGTACTGCGACACCACGCCGGCATCGCCGCCCTGGGTGTACAGCGGGCAGAAGTCCGTCAACTTGCCCGGCGCGATCAGCACGCCACCGGCGTGCATGCCGATGTTGCGGGTAATGCCTTCCACCTGCTGCGCCAGGTCGAGCAGCTGGCGTACTTCTTCTTCGTTTTCCTGCCGCTCTTTCAGCAGCGGTTCTTCCTCGATCGCCTCGGCAATCGAAACCGGCTTGCCTGGCTTGAACGGAATCAGCTTCGACACGCCGTCGCAGAACATATAGCCGAAGTCCATCACGCGGCCCACGTCGCGGATTGCGCCTTTCGCCGCCATAGTACCGAAGGTAGCGATCTGCGACACCGCTTCGCGGCCGTACAGGTCCTTGACGTGCTGGATCACCAGTTCGCGCTTTTCCTGGCAGAAGTCAATATCGAAGTCGGGCATCGATACCCGTTCCGGATTCAGGAAGCGCTCGAACAGCAGGTTGTACTTCAGCGGATCCAGGTCGGTAATCTTCAATGCATACGCCACCAGCGAGCCTGCGCCGGAGCCGCGGCCCGGGCCGATCGGCACGCCGTTGTTCTTGCCCCACTGGATAAACTCCGCAACGATCAGGAAGTAGCCCGGGAACTTCATCTTGATGATGGTGTCGTTCTCGAACTTCAGGCGCGCCTCGTAGCGCGGGCGCTCCTTCTCGCGCTTCTCGGGATCGGGGAACAGCTGGACCAGGCGCTCCTCCAGGCCCTTCTGCGTTTCCGCCACCAGGAATTCGTCGATCGACATGCCCGGCGTCGGGAAGTTCGGCAGCTGCGGCTTGCCCAGGGTCAGCGTCACATTGCAGCGCTTGGCGATTTCCACCGAGTTTTGCAGCGCGGCCGGCAAGTCGTGGAACAGTTCCGCCATTTCGGCCTGCGTGAGGAAGCGCATCTGCTCGTTGAAACGCTTGACGCGCTTGGCATTGGCCAGCATCTCGCCTTCCGCGATACAGACGCGCGCTTCGTGGGCGATGAATTCGTCCTTCGACAGGAACTGCACCGGGTGCGTCGCCACGACAGGCAAGCCAAGCTTGGCCGCCAGCGCGACGGACTGGCGCACCTGCACCTCCTGGTTGGCCTGGCCGGCACGCTGGATCTCGACGTAGAAATGGCCGTTCGGGAAGATTTCCGCCCATTTGCGGGCATTGGCCTCGGCCAGGTCAAGATTGCTGTTTTCGATGGCCTGGCCGATGTCGCCAAAGTGCGCGCCGGACAGGGCGATCAGCGCATTGGCGCCGCTCTCGCCGGGCAGCAGCGGGTATTCCTTGTTGGCGCGGTCGCGCAGCCACTCGGTACGGATCTCGGCGCGGCCCTTGTACTGGTTGTTCAGCCACGCTTCCGACAGCAGTTCGCACAGCTGCAGGTAGCCCATGCGGTTCTTCGCGAACAGCATGATGCGATGCGGCTTGTCGCGGTTCTCGTCGTTGGTGATCCAGGCGTCGACGCCTACAATGGGCTTGATGCCCTTGCCGCGCGCCGACTTGTAGAAGCGCACCATGGCGAACATGTTCGCCAGGTCGGTGATGGCCAGCGCGCCCTGCTTGTCCTTGACCGCCGCCTTGATCATGTCATCGATGCGCACCAGGCCATCGACAATCGAGTACTCGGTATGCACGCGCAGGTGGACGAATTGCGGTCCCACCGGGGCTGCGGCTGGCGTGGCGTCTACTGGCTGGTCGATTGTTTCAATGCTCATGGGGCGGGCGGATTTCAAGTCGAATATCCCCCTATTTTAACGCCTGAGCTGCCTCTACCGCTATTCGTAGACGGTGCCGCCGGCCGCACGCATGGCCGCAGCCAACTGGCGGTCAAAAGTTGCCAACGCAGCGCCTGAGCGCATGGCTAGTGCCAGATAAGCGGCATCGTAAACGGAAAGGCCTGAGATTCTTGCACGCGCCAGTGCCTGGTGTTTAGTTGATGACAAAGACACATCTTCAGTCTTGATTGGCAAGGCATCGAGCAAATTCAAAAATTCGTCGACATGGGCCATCGTGAGACAGCCGCGCCTTTCTGCCACAAGCAAACCGTTCGCAATTTCGAGATGCCAAATCGCTGGAACCAGGATGTCTGCCGTCCCCAACGCCATTCGAAGCTTTCGCGCGCAATCGCGCTCAGCAGGGTCAAAGCGTTCAAAGCGCCACGCCATTGCCATTGACGCATCCAGGACCAGCTTCATTCTCGACCTTGCCGGATCCAGTTTCGAATTTCATCATCGCTGACGCCTTTGACCAACTCCAGTCTCCCAAGAGCGTCGACTGTCTCCTTGACATCGCGTTGCTCGCCCATACGCGACGGAACGAGGTCGGCAACCGGTTTTCCACGCACAGAAATGGTAAAACTTTCCCCCTCACCCACACTTCTTAGCAGCTCGGAAAACCTTGCCTTGGCATCAAATGCCCCTATCCTCTTGAACATAAGACCCCCAACGAACTAGCCTGTTGACTAGTTCAGTATAGGACGCGCGATAATTGCTTACAAATGAGGCCGCTGCTTCCGCGTGGCACGGCTAGAATCACCCTTACCAATCCCCCTTGGAGAGAAAGATGAAAATTGTTGCTGCTGCCCTGCTGATGACTGCCTCGCTGGCGGCCTATGCGGAAGAACCTGAGCAGTTGGCCAAATCGAAGAGCTGCTTCGCCTGCCACGCCATGGCCAAGAAGCTGGTGGGACCGTCGTTCAAGGATGTCGCGGCCAAGTACAAGAACGACAAGGGTGCTGAAGACAAGCTGATCCTGAAGGTGCTGCAGGGCGGTTCCGGCACCTGGGGCGCGGTGCCGATGCCGCCCAACCAGGTGACCGATGCCGAAGCGCACCAGCTGGTGCGCTGGGTCCTGGCGCAGAAGTAAGCGCTAACCGGAGCGCCCGCCTCACGCAGGCTTGCGAAGGCGGAAGGTGTTCTTGCTGATCAGGTGATCGCCGTTCGCGCGGCGACGCCTTGCTCGGATGCCATGTCGTAGAACGCCATAATGTCGCGCGCCGGCTGCCTATTATTTGGGCATTCCGCCGAGTGCGGCTATAATGTCGGCTGTTCCGGATTCAATCGATTACCAATCCCATGCAAGCAACCATTGAAAACGCGCCTGCAACGCCCGGCGCGGCACCAGCCGTTTACGTCAACATCGCGGCCTACAAATTCATCACGCTCGACAAGCTGGACGAGCTGCGCCCGCAATACCAGGACATCTGCGCCCGCCTGGGCCTGAAGGGCACCATCCTGCTGACCCCGGAAGGCATCAATATGTTCCTGTCCGGCACCCGCGCCAATATCGACGAGTACCTGGCCTGGGTGCGCAGCGACGCCCGCCTGGCGGACCTGGAAGTGAAAGAGAGCCTGTCGGCCGAGCAGTCGCACCGCCGCATGCTGGTGCGCATCAAGAAAGAAATCATCACCATGCGCCATCCGCTGATCCGTCCGGAAGACGGCCGCGCACCGCATGTGAAAGCCAAAGACCTGAAGCGCTGGCTCGACCAGGGCCACGACGACAACGGCAAACCGGTCGTGATGGTCGAAACCCGCAACGACTACGAAGTGGACGTCGGCACCTTCAACAACACGGTCGACTACCGCCTGACCAAGTTCACCGAATTCCCGGAGATCATCGAGAAGCACAAGGCCGACTTCGAAGGCAAGACCGTGGTGACCTTCTGCACCGGCGGCATCCGCTGCGAGAAAGCCGCGATCCACATGCAGAACATCGGCTACGACAATGTCTACCAGCTCGAAGGCGGCATCCTGAAGTATTTCGAGGAAGTGGGCGGCGCCCACTACACCGGCGATTGCTTCGTGTTCGACTACCGCACTGCGCTGAACCCGCAGCTCGAGCCAACCGAAACCAAGCAGTGCTTCGCCTGCCGCGCGGTGGTTACCCCGCGCCAGCAACTGGCGCCGGAATACGTGCCGGGGGTGTCGTGCCCTGCCTGCTTCGGCAAGCATTAAACGAGTGTCAGACCCTGCGGGTCTGACACTGCCTTGCCGGTTTTAGCGCGCGATTGGACAGGATTTGGAAAACCGGTAAACCGGTGTCTGACCCTCAGGGTCAGACACCATCGTCAACGATCAAAAAAAGGGCCCGTTCATCGACGGGCCCTTTTTACATCTCATCAGCCTTTCGGCAGGCCGCCCAGCAAGGCGGCGATCTTCTGCTTCGGCTTGGCCGGTGCGGCCGGCGCGGCGGCGGCAGGCGCGCCGTTGCTGCGGGTCGGCTCATACGGTTTCAGGAACCATGGGTCGACCTTCTCGCGGCGAGGTGGTGGTGCGCCTTCACGGCGTTCCCCACTGCGCGGCGCGCGGTCGCTCTGGGTGCGGTCGCGGCGGCGGTCGCCATGGCGCTCATCGCTGCGGAAGCCGCCCGGTACGAAGCCTTCCAGCGTGCCGCGCGGGACGGTCTGCTTGATCAGCTTTTCGATGTCGGCCAGCAGGCGTTCATCCTTGTCCGAGTAGATCGAGATCGCGTCGCCCGAGGCGCCGGCGCGGCCGGTACGGCCGATGCGGTGCACATAATCTTCCGCGTTATACGGCAGGTCGAAGTTGATGACGCAAGGCAGGTCGGAAATGTCCAGGCCGCGTGCCGCCACGTCGGTAGCCACCAGCACGTCGATCTCGCCTTTCTTGAAGGCTTCCAGCGCCTGCATGCGTTCCTGCTGCGTCTTGTCGCCGTGGATGGCGGCCGCCTTCATGCCCTCGGTCACCAGGCCGCGCGCCAGGCGCGAGGCGCCGATCTTGGTATTGGAGAACACGATGACCTGCTTCAGCTCGCGCTGGCGCAGGATGTGGGCGACCGCGTCGCGCTTGTGGTCTTCGTTGACCTTATAGACTACCTGGGTCACCTTGTCGGCGGTAGCGTTGGAGCGCGCCACCTCGATGGTGATCGGATCGGTCAGGAAGCTCGATGCCAGCTTCTTGATCTCCGGCGAGAAGGTGGCCGAGAACATCAGGTTCTGGCGCTTCTTCGGCAGCAGGTTGATGATGCGCTGCAGGTCGGGCAGGAATCCCATGTCCAGCATGCGGTCGGCTTCGTCCATGACCAGCATCTGCACCTGGCCCAGCGAAATATTCTTTTGCTCCACGTGGTCCAGCAGGCGGCCCGGCGTGGCGATCACGATTTCCACGCCGCTGCGCAGCTTTTCAGTCTGCGGCTTCATGTCCATGCCGCCGAAGACCACGGTGGAACGCAGCGGGGTGTGCTTGCAATATGCAGCCACGTTTTCCGCCACCTGCACCGCCAGCTCGCGGGTCGGCGCCAGCACCAGGGCGCGCACCGGATGGCGCGCCGGGCTCATCGACGTATTCGCATGGGCCAGCAGCAGCTGGATGATCGGCAGGGAAAAACTGGCCGTCTTGCCGGTACCGGTCTGGGCGGCACCCATCACGTCGCGGCCCTGCAGCAGGATCGGGATCGCTTTCGCCTGGATCGGCGTCGGGTGCACATAACCCTGGTCGGTCAGCGCGCGCAGGATTTCCGGCGCCAGGCCGAAATCGGCGAACTTTACTTGCTCAGGGGTGTTCTCAATGTCAGACATACAATTCTTAAGGTTAACAGCGGCCAACCCCGCATGATACCCGAGAACTGTGGTAAAGCGCATGGATTGGGGCAGCGGAGCGGAAATTATTGCTGGGATGGAAGCTATAATGTCACTAAATGAATGCTACTGACGCCCGCGGCTGGCACCTGAGCCGCTTTATTTTGCTGCTTATCCTGGCAAGCTGCCTGCTCACTGCCATCGCCCAGGCTGCCGCGCCTACCCTGCGCTTTCGCAAGCTCGGGCCGTTAGGCAATGACGAACCTTCAATGTTATCGCTGCTGCAAGACCAGCGCGGCTTCATGTGGATCGGCACCCAATCGAACGGCCTGTACCGCTACGATGGCTACCGTGTCACCAAGTACCGCAGCAAGGCCGGCAACCCGCGCGCCCTGCCGCATGACCGCGTTGCGGCGCTGTTTGAAGATGGCCAGGGCCGTTTGTGGGCCGGCACCCAGGACGGCCTGGCGCGCTTCAACCCGGCCAGCAACGATTTCACGACTTTCTTGCCGGTCAACGCGCCCAATAACGGCCGCATCATCCGCGCCATCGTGTCCGATGGAAAAGGCGGCATGTGGCTGGCCACCTGGGGCGGCCTGCAGCACTTTGACCCCGGCAGCGGCACCTTCACCGTTCATGTGCACGATCCGGCGCGCCCGGGCAGCCTGGGCGGCAACGACCTGAATGCACTGGCGGCCGATAGCAAGGGCGGCGTCTGGGCCGCCACCTGGCCAGGCGGCCTGGACTACCTGCCTGCCGGGGCCAGCGAGTTTGAACACCGCCGCGTCGACAAGGGCCAGGATCCGAACGCGCGCGCCAACATCGTGCGCGCCCTGCAGTTCGACCGCAACGGCGTGCTGTGGATCGGCACTGAAGGCGGCGTCTGGCGCTGGGACAGCAGCAAGCCGTGGGAAACACGCGACAGCGTGCCAGTGCCCGACAGCCGCGTCACCAGCTTCTATTTCGACCGCGACAATACCTTGTGGGCCACGACCCTGTCGGCCGGCCTGCTGCGCTGGGATGCAACGGCGCAGCGCTTCGACCAGTACAGCCACAACAGCGACGACCCGTATTCTCTGCCGGGCGACAATCTGCGTGCCATGCTGCAGGACCGCGGCGGCATGCTGTGGATCGCCTCGTTTACCGACGGCATTGCCCTGGTTAACCTGAGCAGCAGCGGCTTCACGCGCTACCTGCCGTACCGCCTGGACGGCCGCCATGGCCGCGCCAACAACGCCTTGCTGAGCCTGGAGAATGGCCCGCACGGCACGGTCTGGATCGGCGGCAACCTCGGCATTGGCTTGTTCGACCCCGCCAAGGGCGAAGTGCTGCGGCGCTACCATGCCGACGATCGGCCCGGCTCGATGAACAGCAATATCGTCTACAGCCTGTACCAGCAGCCCGGCGGCCCGCTGTGGGTGGGCACGGCCAACGGCTTGAACCGGCTGGATGCGCTGGACGGCAAGTTCCAGCTGGTCCGCTTCGGCAATACCGCCAGCGACTTCATCAATTCCATCGCACCCGGCAAGGATGGCGTGCTGTGGCTGGGCACGGGCAACAGCCTGGTACGCTACGACACGCTGCGCGACCGCTCCCTGCTGTTCTACCACGACCCGCAAAACCCGGACAGCCGCAGCGTCGGCGGCACCAGCGTGGTGCTGGAAGACAGCAAGGGCCGCGTGTGGATGGGTTCGGAATTCAACGGCGGCGGGCTCGACCTGCTGGACCCGGCCACCGGCAAGTTTCGCCACCTGCGCGCCGGCGGACCGGAAGGCATGATCGACGATAACGTCACCGCGCTGCACCAGGACGCCGCCGGCCGGCTCTGGATCGGCACCTCGCGCGGCCTGCTGCAGCTGGAAGAGAGCGCTCGCGGCGACTTGCGGCTGCGCTCGCATGCCGCCGCCGTGCAGCACCTGAAGACACTGGCCATCCAGTCCGACGCCAGGGGCAGGATCTGGATCAGCACGCTGGCTGGTCTGTTCCGCCTCAACCCCGGCAATGGCTCGGCCCAGCTCTACACCGTGGCCGACGGCATGACCGACGGTTTCACCACCAATGCCTCGGCGCCGGGCGCGGACGGCAAGCTGTACTTCGGCGGCGTGCACGGCATGACCGGCGTCGAGCCGGAGCAGGTGCGCAGCAACTCGGTGCCGCCGCAGGTGGCCATTACCGATATCAAGCTGTTCAGCCACTCGCTCAGCGAAGGCCGCTTCCGCGACCAGGCCTGGCTGGAAGGCCCGCTGACGGCGCCCACCGGCCTGGTGCTGTCGTCGCAGGCGACCGCCTTCACCATCGAATTCGCGGCCCTGCACTTCACCGAGCCTTCGCAAAACCGCTACGCCTACCAGCTGGAAGGCTTTGACCCCGACTGGCAGGAAACCGATGCCGAACGCCGCGTGGCCACCTATACCAACCTCGACCCGGGCCGCTACGTCTTCCGCGTGCGCGCCGCCAACCACCACGGCAGCTGGAGCAAACAGGCCGCCACCCTGGAGGTGACGATCACGCCGCCGTTCTGGCAGACCACCTGGTTCCGCCTGGCCGCAGCCGCCGTGATCCTGGGCGGGCTTTGGAGCCTGTACCACTGGCGCATCCGGCGCCTGACACGCCTGCAGGCCGTGCTCGAGCAGCAGGTGGCCGCCCGTACCGCCGAGCTGGAAGACTCCAACCGCAAGCTCGAAGCGCTGAGCCAGACCGACGGCCTGACCGGCGTCAGCAACCGGCGCGGCTTCGACCTGGCGCTGGAAGCGGAATGGCGGCGCGCCCAGCGCACCGGCCAGCCGCTGGCGCTATCGATGCTGGATGTGGACTACTTCAAGAAATACAATGACCGCTATGGGCACCTGGCCGGCGATGCCACGCTGCGCGCAGTGGCGCGCGTGATCACCGAGCATGGGCGGCGCAGCTCGGACCTGGTGGCGCGCTACGGCGGTGAAGAATTCGCGCTGCTGTCGGTAGCCACCCCGGGCGCCGATGCGATCGGCGTGGCGCAGACCATCTGCGCCGAACTGGCGCGGCTGCAGCTTCCGCACGACGCCTCGCCGTTCGGCCTGGTGACCATCAGTATCGGCGTGGCGGTGCTTGTGCCGACCGAAAACAGCCGCCCCGAGCAACTGGTACGCCTGGCCGACGAAGCGCTCTACCGCGCCAAGCAGCGCGGCCGCAACCAGGCCTTGCTGGCAATGGAAGAATGATGGACGACACTGAAGCACCTGCCGACGACCCCAAGCCGCAACCGCCGGCCGAACCCGGCCCCGACGACTGCTGCCACAGCGGCTGCACCTGGTGCGTGCTCGACCTCTACTACGACGACCTGGAGCGCTACCGCATCGCCCTTGCCGCCTGGGAAGCTCGCCAAAAGCAAGTCGGGGTCAGGTCTGGCAATCCGCCATAAAGCGCACATTCGTGCGCTTTATGGCGGATTGCCAGACCTGACCCCGACTTTCATGTTCGTGACTTAACGGAAGGCTGCTCCTGCTCCCGCTAGCATCGGGGGCATGGAACAGCAGAGCCAATCATGGCTGGACAAGCTCGGCCCGGGCCTGGTATCGGGGGCTGCCGACGATGATCCCAGCGGCATCGCCACCTATTCCCAGGCCGGAGCGCAATTCGGCCTGGGCATGCTGTGGCTTGGGCTGTTCACCTATCCGCTGATGGTCGGCATCCAGGAAACCAGCGCGCGCATCGGCCGCACCAGCGGGCGCGGGCTGGCTGCCAATATGCGCCGCTGCTTCCCGGCCTGGCTGCTGTACTGCATGGTCAGCCTGCTGCTGCTTGCCAACACCATCAATATTGCTGCCGACCTGGCCGCCATGGGTGACGCGCTGCACCTGGTGGCGGGCGGCAAAGCGCAGTGGCATGCCCTGGCTTTCGGCTTGCTGTCGGTAGCGCTGCAGGTCTTCATCCCCTACCAGCGCTACGCGCGCCTGCTAAAATGGCTGACGCTGGCCCTGCTGGCCTATGCCGCCACGGTGCTGGTGATCGACGTGCCCTGGCGCGAGGTGGCCAAGCGCACCTTCTCGCCGCACATCCAGTGGAACAAGGAATACCTGACCACCATGGTGGCGGTGTTCGGCACCACCATCAGCCCCTACCTGTTCTTCTGGCAGGCCGCGCAGGAAGTGGAAGAACTGCAGGCAGACCCGGAGGCCGAACCGCTCAAGCGCGCGCCGCGCCAGGTGCGCCCGCAACTGCGCCGCATCAAGCTCGATACCGCTATCGGCATGGGCTTTTCCAACCTCGTGGCATGGTCGATCATGCTGACCACCGCGGTCACGCTGCATGCGCACGGCATCTTCCACGTCGGCTCGTCAGCCCAGGCCGCGGCGGCGCTGCGGCCGATTGCGGGCGAGCTGGCGTTTGCGCTGTTCGGGCTGGGCATCATCGGCACCGGCCTGCTGGCGATTCCTGTGCTGGCCGGGTCGGCGGCCTACGCCATGGCCGGTGCGTTCAACTGGCGCAGCAGCCTGGAACTGGAACCGCTGGCCGCGCGCAAGTTCTACGCCATCATTACCGCCGCCACGCTGGCCGGCGTCTGCATTGGCTTCTTGCCGATGGACCCGATGCGCGCGCTGTTCTGGAGCGCGGTGGTCAACGGCGTGGTGGCGGTGCCGGTCATGGTGGTGACCATGCTGCTGTCGACCCGGCGCGGGGTGATGGGCGAGGTGGTCCTGTCGCGCCGCCTGCGCGTCCTGGGGTGGTCCTGTACAACAGTGATGGCCCTGGCCGTTTTGGCCATGTTCGCCAGCATGGTAAGCTAGCGGACATGGACAAACGACACTTCCTGCTGGCCCTTGCGGCCGCAATGACCCTCCCTGCCCTGCCAGCGCTGGCCGCCGAGCCTCGCCCATTCCCGCCCAACGCCAAGCGCGGCAAGATTACCTTCGGCTATGCGCCGGACATCGTTGTCGACGGCAAGCCGCGCCAGCTTTCGCCAGCTGCACGCATCTTCAGCGATGAAAACCTGACCGTGGTGCCGAGCGCGCTGGCCGATGCGACCTTCATCGTCAACTACACGGAAGACATGAACGGCAATCTCAACCTGGTCTGGATCCTGACTTCGGAAGAAGCGCGCCTGCCGGCAGCCAGCGCGCGCTGAGACCGGGTCGCGACGCCCGGAGGCGCGCCATGGCACGACCGCACCTGTTGCTAGTGTTTTGCAGCGCCCTCGCTGCGGCGCCGGCTGGCGCCGATACCATCGTCAAGGCCTACAACAGTTATCGCGGGCCGCCCTACATCGACGGCAAAAGCGGCCTGGCGCCCGACCTGGTGCGCTATGTGAACCGCAAGCTCGAAGGCCGCTATACGCTGCAACTGGTGTCGTTGCAACGCCGCCAGCTCAACCAGCTGATGGAGGCATCCGGCGGCTTCGACGGGGTGGCGCTGTTCCTCTCGCCGGCCTTCATCGGCGACGTGCCGCGCAAGCGCTTTCACTGGAGTCCGCCCTTCCTGGACGACAGCAATGTCATCGTGTCGCGCATCGACAATCCGGTGCTCTACCACGGCCCGGCTTCGCTGGTCGGCCTGCGCTTTGCCGGCATTTACGGCAACCGTTATCCCGGCATCGACGAATACGCCGGCAAGAGCCTGACGCGCAGCAATGCGCCCGATGCCATGAGCAACCTGCGCAAGCTGGCGGCGGGACAGGCCGATTTCACGGTGATGCCGCTGAGTGCTTTCCGTTACCTGCGGCGCCAGATGGACAGGGAAAAGCTGCCCCTGGGGCAGTTGCATGTGGGCGACAAGCCCTTCAGCCAGTTCGGCCGCCATTTCGTGCTGGCGCGCGATGCCGGGGCGCTGGCGGCGGAGCTGGACAAGATCGCTGCCGCCATGCCCTGCGATCGCGCGTGGCGCCGCATCGCGCTGCGCTACCACTTTACCGTCGCCGACGCTTGCCGCTGAAGCGGGCAGCGGCGCGGAAGGCAAGCAGCAACACCAGGCTCATGCCGCACAGGGCTTGCAGCGTCGGCTTGTGCGCGGAATCATCGACCGTTTCGTACTTGCTGCCCGACAGGACGTTATTGACCAGGGCCGGATCGACGTCCAGCATCATGCTGCCAAGGTTGGCCCGGGCCCGGCCCGCGCTGCCCGCCGGACTGAAGGGGAATTCCTGCTGGTCCACCAGCCGTTCCTCGAATGCGGGAGCGCCATCATCGCCGGTGCTGATGTCGAACAGTTCGGGGCCGGCGGCAGGGCCGGCGCTGCCGGCACCTAGTGCCTGGGAGCTGGACAGCAGCGCAGCGCACGCCCCATGGCTCACGGATAGCAGCAAGGCGCAAACGCCCAGCCCCAGCTTCCTCATTTATTTCCTCTAGTTAATTTTACTTAACCAGACATTAAGCAATAATCTCACCAAGCAATATAAGTTGCTGATTTTAAATGCAGCGTTTTTTCATCTGTAAAGAATTCCGACAGGCTCAGGACTTGAGCAGGCTGTCGATGAAGGCTTGCACCGCACTCGTATAGCCGCTGTCGGCGCCAAGCTGCAGGTTGATGTCGCGATGGCTCTTCGCCTGCTCCAGCACTTCGGCGCGGCTGCCGCTGGCGTGCAGCCGTTGCGCAAAATCGTGGGCCTGGCGGCAGGAGCTGTCGCGCTGGCTGGAGCACACCAGCAGCATCGGCTGCGCGCCCGTTTGCAGCGCGTGGGCCGGCGATACCTTGCGCCAGAAGGCCGGATCGCTGCCGAATGCTTCGTCGTACAAGCGCGGGTGGCGCTGTTCCATGATCTGCGGCACATCCAGCGCACCGCTGTCGAGGGCAATGGTGCCGAGCCAGCTGCTGCCGGCCGCCAGCGAAGGCTGGGCCGACAACAGCGCCACCAGGTGCGCCCCGGCTGAATGGCCCATCAGGATGAAGCGGCGCGCATCGCCGCCCCAGGTGGCGGCCTTGTCCTGGGCCGTGGCCAGCGCCAGCGCCACGTCCTGCGCCTGCAGCAGCGGATCGGCATCGGGCAGCATGCGGTAGTTGATCGAAATGACCAGGTAGCCGCGCCCCGTGAAATACGGCACCTTGTTCTCCACCACGGCCGTTTCGGCCTTACCGCCGATGCGCCAGCCGCCGCCGTGCACCATGAAAATGACGGGGGCCCTGGACGCTGCCTGCGCAGGGAGGTAGACGTCGAAACGCTGGCGGGGATCGCTGCCGTAGGGGATGTCGCGCAAGGCTTTGCCGGGGGCGGCGTCATGCGCAGTGCGGGACGCCTGGCGTTCCAGCAGCCGGTCGCGCAAGGGGCCGGCGCCGGCTGCAAGGGTGGTGGCGCCCAGCACGATGGCCAGGACGCCGGCGGGGACTCGGTGCCGCATGCTGCCTCCTTTTGACGAGGCAGCGCGGGCCGCCTCACATGTAATAGATTGCTGCTGCGAGGCCGATGATAAGGCCAAACTTGGTGAACTTGTAGACGGTCTTGTTCCAGGCCTTGAAGGCGCGGCGGTATTTGCCGGCGTAGAAGGAGACGCGGAACAGCTTCGACACCAGGCCGACCTGGTCGCCCTGCTCGTTGGGCGAGGCGGCGGCAGTCATCATGGTGCGGCCGAGGAAGCGGTTGATCGCCTGCGCCCAGCGATAGCGCATCGGACGCTCCACGTCGCAGAACAGGATGATGCGGTCGCTCTCGGAACCGTTGATGGCCCAGTGAATATAGGTTTCATCGAAGATCACGCCCTGGCCGTCGCGCCAGCTATGGCGCTCGCCGTCGACGTCGATGAAGCAGCGGTCGTCGTTCGGCGTGGCCAGGCCCAGGTGGTAGCGCAGCGAGCCGGCGAACGGGTCGCGGTGCGGATTGAGCTTGCCGCCCGGCGGCAGTTCGGCAAACATGGCCGCCTTCACCGACGGGATCGCGGCCAGCAGCGCATAGGTCTGCGGGCACAGTTCCTGGGCCGAAGGGTGGCTGGCGTTGTACCACTTCAGGTAAAAGCGCTTCCAGCCATTCTTGAAAAAGGAATTGAAGCCGGCGTCGTCGTTCTTTTCCGACGCCTTGATCTTCTGCAGGCGCAGCAGGTTTTCCGCTTCGGCGCGGATCACTTGCCAGTTGTCTTCCAGCGGCTTGAGTTCCTTGAAGGTGTCAACCGGCAGGTAGGGCGTGGATGGCACGCGCGAGAACCAGTGCATGAAGATATTGATGGGGGCCATGAACGACGAGTGGTCGAACAGTTGGCGGCCGATCGGGAGACGTACCTTGCCACGGAAGTGGATATGCAGGACGGACAGGATGTAAAAGCCGACAACAGCCCATTTCATTGCGAAACCTCGGAAAGATCCAAACCTGCGATTCTACCGCAGTCTGCAAAGTGAGTATTTGTGAATATCGCAACAATGTAAGCATGCTATCGTGGCGCGCATGACTTGTATTATTTGCTACGCCCCATTGAAGACCGGCCTGTCAGGCTGGCACCGGACCTGCCCCGGCTGCGCCTACGAAGGCGCAGCCCATTCCGCCACACCCGCGACAAGCGACGAAGACCTGCGCGAAGCGTCCCTGAATGCGCTGCGCCAGGAGAACTGCCGCACCATCGTCGCCCTCACCCGCCAGTTCGCGGCGCCGCGCGCCAACACCTTGCTTGACGTGGGCAGCGCCCATGGGTGGCTCCTGGAGTCGGCAGCCTGCGCGTTCGACGTGCTGGGGGTCGAGCCGGACGAAGTGCTGGCCCGGCAGGCGAGCGAGCGCGGGCTGCCGGTGCGCCTCGGCTACTTCCCCCAGGCGCTGACGGACGGGGAGCAGTTCGACATCATCGTGCTGAATGAAGTGATCGAACATATCCCCGATATCCGCGCCGCCCTGCGCGACTGCCACCAGCACCTGGCCCCGGACGGCACGCTGGTGCTCAACCTGCCCAGCAGCCGCGGCCTGTGCTACCGCCTGTCCAAGCTGTTCGCCCGCGTCGGGCTGCATGGCCCGTTCGACCGGCTGTGGCAGAAAGGCATGCCTTCGCCGCATGTCCATTACTTCAACCCGGCCAACCTTACCAGGCTGGTGGAGCGAGAAGGCTTCACGCTGCGCCACAGCAGCGAACTGGCCGTAGTGAAAAAGCAGGGCATGTGGCGCTGGATGACCGTGTTTGGCCAACTCCATCCATTCAAGGCGCCGCTGCGCTACCTGGGCATGCGCTGGCTGCTGCTGCCGCTGATGCGGCTATTCCCCAGCGATATCATGGTGTGCATCTACCGCAAGCGCTAGGCATCAGGCGCTGCGCCACAGCGCCAGCGCTTCCCGCGCCACCAGGCCTGGCTGCTCCTCGGGCCAGAACAGCTTGCCGCCTTCGATGCGGCGCACGCCCTTGCTGTTGCCGAATGCCTGCTCGAGATAGTCGGCGCCGCGCGGCGGGAAGATTTCATCGGCCATGCCCCACAGCACGCGCACCGGCGCCGTGCTGGCCTTCAGGGCGGGCTTGATGCCGTGCAGGGCATTGCGTTCCAGCGCAGCGATGTAGCCGTGCAGGCGCTGCGGGTTGTCGACCAGGGGGCGCAGGTAGGTTTCGAACACCTCGTCCGCCAGCGCGGCCGGCCGGGCGTAGCAGATGCCGCCCAGGCCTTCGGGCGAGCGCGCCTTGTCCTTGTCGGCCAGCCAGGGCGCCAGCCACTCCTGCGCGAACTTGCCCTGCTTTGCCAGTTCGATCACCGGCTGCATGGCCGGCGGCGGGCAATCGAGTTCGGTGTCGCAGTTGGCAAGCAGCAGGCTGCGCACGCGCTCGGGATGCAGCACCAGGAACAGTTGCGCCACGGCGCCGCCGCTGTCGCTCGCAACCACGTCAACCTTCTCGACGCCCAGCTTGTCGAGCAGTTCGGCCAGCATGGCGACCTGGCCTTCCGGATCGAGTTTGGCTTGCGGCGCCGGTTCGCTATGGCCAAGGCCAAGAAAGTCCGGCGCGATGCAGCGGCGATGCGGCGCCAGGCGCGCTATTGCGCCGCGCCACTGGAAGCTGTTTAGCGGCAGGCCGTGCAGGAACAGCGCTGCCTGCGGGCCGCGTCCGCGCTCGACCACCGCAACGCGTCCAGCGCTGGTGGCCACAAAGCGCCGCGAGGCGCGCCACGCACGCGCATCGCGCGCCGCCTCGGCCCGCAGCGCCGCATCGGCGGGCGCCAATTCCTTCGCCGCGCCCGCGGCGCTGGCAGGGCGCGCCACGCCGGCCGCAGCGGCGAATGCAATGGCGGCTTTCAAAAGGCTTCTGCGATTCATGCTCATCTCCTGCAAGACGGGTTTCGATGGGATGCATGATCGGGCCGGGTCTGATGCGAAGCAATGACCTCCCAGGTCATGGAAGCGCAGCGCAAAACCTTGTTACCATGGCCACATGAATGCAAACCCGCTTCCGATCGCCCACGTCGGCGCCCTGCTGCGCGAGTGGCGCTCCGCCCGCCGCCTGAGCCAGATGGACCTGGCGCTGGACGCCGGCCTCTCCACACGCCACTTGAGCTGCATTGAAACCGGCAAGGCCCAGCCCAGCCGCGAGATCCTGGCGCGCCTCGCCGACACGCTGGAAATGACGCTGCGCGACCGCAACTCGCTGCTGGTCGCCGCCGGCTATGCGCCGCGCTACACGGAATCGGCGCTGGCCAATCCCGAGCTGGCGCCGATGCGGCGCGCGATCGAAGCAATGCTGAAGCAGCAGGAACCCTACCCCGCCTTCCTGATGAATCGCCACTGGGATATCGTGATGGCGAACGGCGCCGCCGTCCGCATGAACCGCTGGCTGCTGGGCGGCCGCGACAGCCCGCACCGCAATATGCTGCGCCATGCCTTCGACCCGCAGGACTTGCGTGCCGTACTCGTAAATTGGGAGGAAATCGCGGGCACCCTGCTGGCCCACCTGCACAAGCTGGTCGCCACGGCGCCCAGCGACGCGAAGGCGCGCGAGCTGCTGGAAGAAGTCCTGGCCTATCCGGGTGTGCCTGAAAAATGGCGCCAGCGCGACCTGCGCGCCGTGCCCGCGCCGCTGCTTGAAACCGTATTCGAGCGCGACGGCCGGCGCGTGGCATTCTTCTCCACCATCACCACCTTCGGCACCCCGCGCGACGTCACGCTGGAAGAACTCCACATCGAATCGTGCTTCCCGGCCGACCAAGCCAGCGCGGCATTCTGCAGCGCCCTGCAAGAGGATCCGGCAAATTAGCCGCGCTTCCGCCTGCGCAGCCCTGCGATGGCAACCAGGCCGATGCCAAACAGTGCAGGCGCCGCCGGTTCAGGCACGGCAGCCATTTCCAGCTTGCCATCCCATCCTTCCGCCTCGATCAGCGACTCGTCGCCAGTCACCGGATCGACGCTGCTGCGATCCCACTCTGTCATGAAAGTCTTCCTGGTAAAAGCCTGGCGCTGCCACAAGGAGCCTGCAAGTGCCGCATCCATGGCCGTATCGAGAGCCAGCCCTGCGCCCTGATAGCGAAATATGTAACCGGTGAAAAAGCCCTTGCGAGTGATACCGGTCGCGTCGTCAGAATCCACGTAACTGATGGTAGTGAAATTGAAGTAGCCTGTATAGCTACCATCGCCATTGACCTGGAGCCGGGAAATCAGGCCTGCACGGGGAGGTTCCGTGCTTCCCGTCCGCCGCTGGTATGCATCGTCGTACGGCGAGCGGAAGTCTGCGGTGTCCAGATCGAACCAGCAATGCGAGTTATGCTCGGTCCCGGAATAGCTGCCGAAGCAGCTCGACGGCGTCAGACTGGAGCGCATTGTCCCGCCAAATGGGGTGAAGACTTCCGAGTCTTCCAGAGTGCCCGCTCCCGTGGACGTCCAATGAACTGCGGAAGTGACGTTAAAGCTGCTTGTAATGCCAGCCTGCGCCGGCACGGCAAGCGCCAGCAGCATGGCCGGCAAAACGAAAAGTTTCATACTTTATTTGCAATTGGTAAAAAATAAAGTATGAACGGAAATTAACAAAAAGAAAACTCACTTTTGCAGAATTGCAACAGATTAATGCGCGTTCCATCGAACTTCGGCGAGACCCTGCACGCCGGGACGCAGCAGCAAGACCGAGCCGGGCCAGTCGTCGCCGGCATTGCCCGGGTCGATCGAGGTCACCAGCAGCGTGGACAGGTCGGGACCGCCGAAACTGCACATCGATGGCTTGGCAAACGGCAGTGCGATTGCCCGATCGAGCGCGCCGCCCGGCGTGTAGCGCTGCAGCAGGCCGCCGTCATTGGCGCAGGTCCAGTAGCAGCCGTCGGCATCGACGGCGGCACCGTCGGGACGGCCTTTCTGCGTGCCCAGGTCGAGGAAGATGCGCTTGTTGTGCGGCGTGCCGCTGCCGATGTCGTAATCAAAGGCCCACACCATGCGCCGCTTCGGGTGCGAGTCGGACAGGTACATCACGTCGCCGCGTGGCGAGAACGCCGTGCCGTTCTGGGTCAGCATGCCGGACACGAAAGGCGCAGACAGCCCTTCCGCGGCGGTATAACGATAGAGCTGACCGACCGCGCGTTCCGCCGCCATGTCCATGAACATGGTGCCGGCCCAGAAGCGTCCTTGCCGGTCGCAGCGGCCGTCGTTGAAGCGCATGCCCTGGCCCAGCTCGGAAGATGGCGGCGCAGCCAGGCGCTCCGCCGATACGCTGCCGTCATCCTGCAGCACGAGGTGGAAGATGCCCGTCTCCATGCCTGCGATGAAGCCGCCGCGCGCGGCGGGCGACAGGCAGGCCACCATCTCCGGGGCATCCCAGAAGCGGGTCGCGCCGCTGGCGTAATCGAGGCGCCAGATGCGGCGCGCCGGAATGTCGACCCAATACCAGGCGCCCTCGCCCGCGTGCCAGGTGGGGCTTTCACCCACCGTGCAATGTACACCGCTTACTTTTTCCATCAGAGGTCAGTGATTTCCTTATGCGCCGGCACCAGCGCCTTCATGATGCACCAGGCGAGCAGGTAAGCCAGTGCGCAGAAGGTGAACATGATCATGTAGCCGGTCTGGATCTGGCCCAGCGCGTTGTAATAGTCGAACAGCTTGCCGGCCACCTTGGTGATCAGCACGCCGCCCAGGCCGCCTGCCATGCCGCCGATGCCCACCACGGAGCCGACGCTGTGCTTCGGGAACATGTCCGACACGGTGGTGAACAGGTTGGCGGACCATGCCTGGTGCGCCGAGGCGCCGATGCCGATCAGGATCACCGGCACCCAGATGCCGAGGTAGCCAAGCGGCTGCGCCAGCAGCACCGCCAGCGGGAAGAAAGCGATGGCCAGCATGGCGCGCATGCGGCCGTGATAAACGCTGGCGCCGCGATTGATGAAGAAGGTCGGGAACCAGCCGCCGCCGATGGAGCCGAACATGGTCATCGAATACAGCACCGCAAGCG
The DNA here is from genome assembly GCF_049913245.1 of Pseudoduganella sp. R-32. Classification (NCBI taxonomy): domain Bacteria; kingdom Pseudomonadati; phylum Pseudomonadota; class Betaproteobacteria; order Burkholderiales; family Oxalobacteraceae; genus Pseudoduganella; species Pseudoduganella sp. R-32. The sequence goes on from NZ_CP183987.1 coordinate 5,932,017, forward strand.
GCACCACCATTTCGGTGGCCGACACGCCGTACTGGGCCGACATGAACTTCGGCAGCCAGAAAAGGAAGAACCACCAGACGCCGTCGGTCAGGAATTTGCCGACCGTGAAAGCCCAGGTCTGGCGGTAGGCCAGCAGCTTGAACCAGGAAGCCTTGCGCGCAGCGGCGCCGGCCGGCGCTGCCGCCGGAGCATCGGCCGCATCGCTGTTGATGTAATCGAGTTCCGCGCGCGACAGGCGCTTCTGCCTTGACGGCGCATCGTAGAAAACCAGCCAGAAGCCCATCCAGAGGAAGCCGATTGCGCCGATGATGATGAAGGCGGACTGCCAGCCCCAGGCCTCGGCGATCAGAGGCACCGTGATCGGCGCCAGGATCGCGCCGATATTCGCGCCGGAGTTGAAGATGCCGGTGGCGAAGGAGCGCTCCTTCTTCGGGAAGTATTCTGCGGTGGCCTTGATGGCGGCAGGGAAGTTGCCTGCCTCGCCCAGCGCGAGCACGGCGCGGCCCACCATGAAGCCGGCCACCGATACGGGTACGGCGGCAATGCCCACCGCAGCGAGGACGTTGGAGAACGTGGCGCCGATCGGCACCGAGTAGGCGTGCAGGATCGCGCCAAGCGACCATACGACAATGGCCAGCACGAAGGCGCGGCGCGTGCCCATCCTGTCGATCACGCGGCCGGCGAACAGCATCGAGATCGCGTACACGAACTGGAACACGGCGGCGATGTTGGCGTAGTCGGTATTTGACCAGCCGAATTCCTTCGACAGCGCGGGCGCCAGCAGCGACAGCACCTGGCGGTCGAGGTAGTTGATGGTGGTGGCGAAGAACAGCAGGCCACAGATGGTCCAGCGGTATTTGCCGATGGCGGCGGCCGGTTCGGCCGCCAGGCCGACGGCTTGCGGGTTGGGCTGATTCATAGTTTCTTGTATTCGAAAGCGGCCGGCGTCTCCTCCGGCCGTACTACTCAATCAAACTGCCGTGCGCAGCTCCCCATCCACGATGCGTGCCAGGCGCAGTGGATTATCGTCCTGCAGGGCGGCCGGCAGCAAGGCCGCCGGCACATTCTGGTAGCTTACCGGACGCAGGAAGCGCTCGATGGCCGTGGCGCCGACGGACGTGGTGCGGGTGTCCGAAGTGGCCGGGAACGGGCCGCCGTGCACCATCGCGTGGCAGACCTCGACGCCGGTCGGAAAGCCGTTGAACAGCACGCGGCCCGCCTTGCGTTCCAGCGTCGGCAGCAGCCGGCCCGCCAGCGGATGGTCGTCGGCCGTGCAGTGCACGGTGGCGGTCAGCTGCCCTTCCAGGCTGGCGGCAAGGCGCAGCATTTCGGCTTCGTCGCGGCAGGCGATCAGTACCGAGGCCGGGCCGAAGACTTCTTCCTGCAGCGCGTGGCTGGCAACGAAAGTCTCCGCGTCGACGCGGAACAGCGCAGCCTGGGCGGCGCAGCCGGCGCCCTCTTGCTGCCCCAGGGCCAGCAGCTTGACGCCTGCGGCATCGGACAAGCGGCCGACGCCGGATTCATACGCCTTGTGGATGCCGGCGGTCAGCATGGTGCCGGCGCCTTTCGGCTGCAGCGCAGCGGCTGCGGCTGCGGCAAAGCGGTCGAAATCCGGACCGGCCACGCCGATCACCAGGCCTGGATTGGTGCAGAACTGGCCGACGCCCATGGTCAGCGACTCGACGAAAGCGGCGCCCAGTGCTTCGGCGTTTGCAGCCAGGACCGCGGGCAGCATGAAGACCGGATTGATGCTGCTCATTTCCGCATAAACCGGGATCGGCTCATGGCGCGCGGCGGCGGTGCGCATCAGGGCCGTACCGCCCTGGCGCGAGCCGGTAAAGCCGACAGCCTTGATCGACGGGTTGGCAACCAGCGCCTGGCCAACCACGCGGCCATCGCCGTGAATCATGGAGAACACGCCTTCCGGCATGCCGCAATCGGCGACCGCCTTCTGCACGGCGCGCGCCACCAGCTCGGACGTGCCAGGATGGGCGGCATGCGCCTTCACCACGACCGGGCAGCCGGCGGCCAGCGCAGATGCGGTGTCGCCGCCCGCGACAGAAAACGCCAGCGGGAAGTTGGACGCGCCGAACACCGCGACCGGGCCGACGGCGATCTTGCGCAGGCGCAGGTCTGGGCGCGGCGGCGTGCGCTGCGGCAGCGCGGAGTCCAGCGTGGCGTGCTGCCAGTGGCCATCGCGCACGACTTTTGCGAACAGGCGCAGCTGGTTGACGGTGCGGCCACGCTCGCCTTCCAGGCGCGCTTGCGGCAGGCCGGTTTCGGCCATGGCGCGCTCGGTCAGGGTGGCGCCCAGCGCATCGATGTTGCTGGCGACCGCCTCCAGGAAGGCGGCGCGCGCTTCCGGCGTGGTGGCGCGGTAGGCGTCGAAGGCCTGTTCGGCCAGCGCGCAGGCTCGCTCCACATCCGTCAGGTCGGCCTGGCCGAACGGCGGCTGCAGGTTTTCCCTGGTCGCCGGGTTGAAGGCCAACAGCGTGCCGGCAGCGCCGCGCACCAGTTGCCGGCCGATGATCATTTCACCGGTGATCTGCATTATTGGGCACCTTGCTTCTTGATCAGGGCCAGCAGCATGGCGTCTTCTTCCGCGGTCAGGTCCGTCAGCGGAGCGCGTACCGGGCCGCCGGAATGGCCAACCAGGCGGGCGCCAGCCTTGACGATCGACACGGCATAGCCGGCCTTGCGGTTGCGAATGTCCAGGTATGGCAGGAAGAATTCATCCAGCATGCGGTCGGTTTCGGCGGTATTGCCGGCTGCGGTGGCGTGGTAGAAGTCCATCGCCAGCTTCGGCACGAAGTTGAACACGGCCGAGGAGTAGACCGGAGTGCCCAGCGCCTTGTAGGCGCCGGCATACACTTCCGCAGTCGGCAGGCCGCCCAGGTAGGAGAAACGGTCGCCCAGCTTGCGGTAGATCTGCACCATCAGTTCGATTTCGCCCACGCCGTCCTTGAAGCCGATCAGGTTCGGGCAGCGCTCGGCCAGGATCGCCAGCGAATTGGCGTTCAGGCGGCAGTTGGCGCGGTTGTACACGATCACGCCGATCTTCACGGAGGCGCACACCTGGGCCACGTGTTCGATCAGGCCGTCCTGGCTTGCCTCGGTCAGGTAGTGCGGCAGCAGCAGCAGGCCGTCGGCGCCCAGGCGCTCTGCTTCCTGCGCCAGCGCGATGGCCTGGCGGGTCGGGCCGCCGGTGCCAGCCAGCAGCGGCACCTTGCCGCGGCAGCTTTCCACGGCAACCTTGATCACCTGCGAATATTCAGGAGCGGTCAGCGAGAAGAACTCACCGGTGCCGCCGGCGGCGAACAGTGCGCTCGCGCCGTAAGGAGCCAGCCAGTCCAGGCGTTCGGCATAGGTTTTGGCGTTGAAATTGCCTTCAGCGTCAAAGTCGGTGATCGGGAAGGACAGCAGGCCGGACGACATGACTTTCTTGAGTTCTTGCGGGGACATGGACATCGTTGACTCCTAAGTGTGGTTTTTGCACGAATCGAGCGCGAGCTCAGTTGTAAGTCATCGTACAACCTAGTTTAAGCGAACGCAAGCGAAAAAAGGGGACGTACCCCTTTTTTATGCGGCGTTTTCGAAACGTTGCTGGGCCTGCAACAGGCGTTCGCGCGAGTTGGAAAGGTGGGTGCGCATGGCGGCGCGGGCAGCTTCCGGATCCTGGCGCTGGATGGCGCGGAAGATGTCTTCGTGTTCGCGGTGCACGCGTTCGAGGTAGTCGGCCGGGCGGTCCTGCGCCAGGTTGGCGGTGTTGACGCGCGCGCGCGGAATGATCGCCTGTCCGAGCTGGCCGAGGATGTCGACGAAGTAGCGGTTGCCGGTGGCCTTGGCGATCACCAGGTGGAAGCGCCGATCGGCTTCCACCGAGGCGCGGCCCTGCTCCATCGCCTGCCGCATATCTGCCAGCGCCTGCGCCAGTTCAGCCACCTGCTCGTCGCTGCGGCGGGTAGCAGCCAGGCCAGCGGTCTCGGTTTCCATGCTGATGCGCAGTTCGAGAATGGCCAGCACATCGCGCACGGTGACGATGCTCTCGGCATCGATGCCCAGGCCACCGCTGTTGCGCGGCTTCTCCAGCACGAAGGTGCCGATGCCGTGGCGGGTCTGCACCAGCCCGGCCGCCTGCAGGTGCGAGATGGCTTCGCGCACCACGGTGCGACTGACGCCGTGCTGCTCCATGATGGCCGATTCGGTCGGCAGCTTGTCGCCGGGTTTCAGCACGCCGCTGTTGATGCTGCCGCTGATCTGTTCGACCACGCCCTGGGCCAGGGTGTGTCGCTTGCGAGGGAGAATAGTCATGGCCTCCATTATACATGCAAAAAAGATGTCAGACATCCTATCAGAGACATCTCCGGCGTTTGGCAGCTGTTGCTTTCTTGCGAAATTGGCCGGACCAAATTAAAATCGGTCGACTTCTCAAGGGACCTCGCATGAACAAAAAAACCGTTGCTACGGAGCCGAATCCAGCAGCCGAACAACGGCTGTACCGCGTGGTCGCAGCCAAGATCCAGGACCTGATCCGCGAAGAGAACATCAAGCCCAGCACCCGCCTGCCGGCAGAGCGCGACCTGGCAGCGAAACTGAGCGTCAGCCGCGCTTCGCTGCGCGAGGCGCTGATTGCCCTGGAGCTGTCCGGCATCGTCGAAGTGCGTGGCGGTTCGGGCGTGTACGTCAGCGAAAAGGCTTCCGCTCCTTCCGACGTGGCCGAAGGCGGACCGGGTCCGTTCGAAGTGCTGGCGGCGCGCCGCCTGATCGAATCCGAAGTCGCAGCCATTGCAGCCAAGATGGCGACCGATTCCGCGATCGATGCGATCCTGCGTGCGGCGGCCGAGATGGAGCAGCACCACTCTGACCGCGCCACCAATGAACAGGCCGACCGCAACTTCCACCTGGCGATCGCACGCGCTACCGGCAACACCGCGCTGGTGGGGGTGGTCGAAACACTGTGGAACCAGCGCGGCACCATGTGGCACAAGCTGAAAGAGCACTTCCAGACGGAAGAGCTGCGCCAGAACACGCTGGACGACCATCGCAATATCGTGGCGGCCATTGCTGCGCACGATGCGGCCGGCGCCCGCCAGGCCATGCGCGCCCACCTGGAACGCGTTACCAAGACCTTCTCACGCGGCTAAAATAATTTGGCCTGACCACTTGCATGCATGGTCAGGCCAAAATAGAATGAGGTGAACTTCAGGGGGAGCCTCATGCTACGTCACATCCTTTTGTCCCTGGCCTGCGTGGCCAGCCTGCCGGCTTTTGCCGCCGACCGCATCATCCTGGTCGGCGATTCGACCGTCGCCAGCGGCGGCGGATATGGCGATTACCTGTGCCGGCGGCAGCGCCCCGACACCACCTGCCTGAATCTCGCCAAGAACGGCCGCAGCTCAAGTTCCTTCCGTGCCGAAGGCCGTTGGGACGAGGCGCAGGCCTTGCTGCGCAACGGCGCAGGCTTCCGCAACACTTACGTGCTGATGCAGTTCGGCCACAACGACCAGCCGGGCAAACCGGGCCGCTCGACGGACCTGGTCACGGAGTATCCCGCCAACCTGGCACGCTATGTGGCGGACGTGAAGGCTGGCGGCGGCGTGCCGGTGCTGGTGACTTCCCTCACCCGCCGCAGCTTCCGGAATGGCTATGTCTGGAACGACCTGGCGCCGTGGGCGACAGCGGCGCGCGAAGTGGCCCAGCGCGAAGGCGTGGCCGTACTGGACCTGAATGCCCTGTCGCTGGCAGCCGTGCAGGCAATGGGACCGGCGGAAGCGGACACGCTGGCCCAGCCCAAGGGTGCGGGCTTCGACTACACCCACCTTGGCCCGAAAGGCGGCCGCTTCTTCGGCGACATGGCTGCGCGCGAACTGCTGCGGCTATTCCCTGCCCTCCGCCCGCTCGCTGATCCGGACGACACATCGCGGCAGGCAGCGCGCGAACATGCGCCGGCCGACGGCTGGGCCGGCGAGCAAGGCGGCACGCGCGGCGGCGCTGCGGCTTCCGCTGGCCACGTGCATACCGTCTCCACGCCCGCCGAGCTGAAGGCTGCGGTGGCCGGCACTGCCGACGCGCGCATCATTCAGGTGCGCGGCACCCTCGACATGGCCGATGGCGCCAAGGTCGGCGTGGTGCGGCTGCCGTCCAACACCACGTTAATCGGCCTTGGGGAAGATGCCGGTTTCGTCAACGCCAGCCTGATAGTCGGCAATGTGAGCCAGGTCATCATCCGCAACCTTTCGATCAGCAATCCCTGCGATCCCGATCCGAAATGGGACCCGCAGGACGGCGCCAATGGCAATTGGAATTCGCTGTACGACGGTATCACGGTCACCGGATCGCACCACGTCTGGATCGACCATAACAGCTTCACCGATGTGCCGCGCACCGACGGCCAGTCTCCTAAAGAGAACGGCATGCTGAAACAATGCCACGACGGCGCGCTAGATATCACTTCGGCTTCGGACTTCGTCACGGTGTCGTACAACCACTTCGCTTTGCACGAAAAGAACACGCTGGTAGGCGCCAGCGACCGCGCCACGGGTGATGAAGGCCACTTGCGCGTCACCTTCTCAAACAACTTCTTCGAGCAAGTGACGGCGCGCACGCCACGCGTGCGATTCGGTCAAGTCCACCTGTTCAACAACTATCACAAGGGCTCGCGCAAGCACGCCGAATATCCGCATGAATACAGCGTCGGCATCGCCAGGCAGGCGCGCGTGATCATTGATGCCAACGCCTACGATATCGAAGGCGCGCGCGGCTGCGGCGACGTGCTGCACAATCCCGGCAAATCCGAAGCAGGCGCCGTGCTGGACCACGGCTCGCTCTTGAACGGCAAGGCGCTGGCAGATTGCGGCTTTGCGACCGACGTCGGCTGGAGCGTGCCGTACGCCTTCCGCGCCCTGCCCGCCGCCGACGTGCAGCCCAACGTCATGACCAATGCCGGTGCCGGCCACCTCGGCAAACTGCAGCCAGCATCCCGCTAAGGCGTAATGCGCAGATAATCGATATCGGCGTAGGCGCCCTTCGCGCCGGTGGCGAACAGCCCGACCTGGGCGCCAACCCAGCGTCCCATGGCGGCCGTGAACGGCGTGCCGGCGGGTGTGAAGTTCACCCCGTCCTGGCTGTAGGAGAAGGCGGTTTGTCCGCCTGCGCCAACGTCCATGCGAAGGTGGGTGAAAGTCTTCAGCGGCAAGGCGTTCGACGCTTCCTGCCGCTCCTTGCATTTGTCATTGGCCGCCTCGCAGCGCACGTAGACAATGCGCAGTTCACCATGCTCGCGGTGCAAGCCGAGCCAGGCGTAGCTTTGCCCGTACATGGCCAGGCCGACCGTGTCGCCGTCCGCAACGGCTTGCAGCTCAAGCTTTGCCACTGCAGAAAAGACTGGTGCGGGCAGTTTCTGCGTCAGCACGGCCGGCAGGGAACGCAGCGGTGCGATCGGCGCTTCGCCATTGGCCGGCACCGGAGCAGGCTGCGCGTACAGCCGCAGGAAGCCGGCACGCTCTGTCAGCGAGTACCAGCCGGGGGCCGGATTGACCACCCATTGCCATTGCGGCGCGAGGCGCTTCGCCCGGAATTCGTCGCCGATGTCCGGCCAGGCCGGCGCCGGGACCGACGCTGCGGCAGCCATGGTCGCCGGCTTGGCGAATTCAGCAACCGGTTGACCAACGCCAGGCTTGGCCGAAGCTTCGCCAATGATCGGCCAGCCATCGTCCTGCCAGCGCATTGGCTGTAAATGCACCACGCGGCCGAAAGCGCGCTTGTCCTGGAAGTGAAAGAACCAGTCGGTCCCGTCCTCCGCACGCACCCAGGCCCCCTGGTGCGGCCCGTTGACGGCCGAACTGCCTTGCTCCATCACGATGCGCGCCTCGTACGGTCCGTCGACATGCCGCGAGCGGAACACCGACTGCCACCCGGTCTCCACACCGCCAGCCGGCGCGAACACGTAATACCAGCCGTTGTGCTTATAGAGCTTGGGGCCTTCCAGCGTCTTGTAGCCCGGCAGCGTGTTGCCGTCGATGACCACGCGGCTCACGTCATCCAGCATGCGGCTGCCATCCGGCGCCATCGGGCGCAGGCTCAGGACGTTGTTGAAGCCAGCGCGCGACTTTGCCCATCCGTGCAGCAGCCATGCCTTGCCATCGTCGTCCCACAGCGGCGCAGGGTCGATCAGGCCCTTGCCGGCCATGAGCAGCCGGGGCTTGCTCCAGGGTCCTCCGAATCGCGTGGCGGTGACGACGTAAATGCCGAAATCCGGGTCTGGGTAGAAGATCCAGAATTTGCCATCGTGGTAACGCAGGCATGGCGCCCACACGCCTTTGCCGTGCTGCGGTGCACGGAACGCTTCCTCCGGCACCAGCCGCGGCAAGGCGTGGCCGACCAGCCGCCAGTTCACCATATCGTCGGACTCCAGCAATGGCAGGCCGGGGACGTTGGTAAAGCTCGAGGAAGTCATGTAGTAGCGCGTGCCGACGCGGATCACGTCCGGGTCCGAATAGTCGGCGTGCAGGACCGGGTTGCGGTAGCGGCCATCGCCCAGGTCCGGCGACCACGGCGCACGCGCCATTTGCGGCGCGCCAAACGTGCGCTCCAGGAAGGCTTGCATGGCGTCGACGGCCGGCGCCAGCCAGGGATCGAACAGCCAGAACGAATGCGGCGTGCCGGGCAGATTCACGTGCTCGGTCGGGATTTTGTATTGGGCAAGGCGTTGCGCCAAGGCCTCCCGCCCGACGCTGAAGCGCGGTTGTCCGCTGGTGATAAACAGTATCGGGGCACTGCCGGGGCCTGCATGCGTCAGGGGCGAGGCATCTCGCCAGCGCGCCTCCTGTTCCGCATAACGCCCACCCAACCATGCTCCGGCTGCGGTCGGATTCCTGGACGGGTCGTCTTCATGCTTGCGCGCCTCTTCGGAAGTGAAGTCGGACAGGCCATCGATATTGACGGCCGCCTGCACGGCACTGGCCGCATCACGGCCGTTCGTCGTGCCAACCAGCGCGGCGATCTGGCCGCCCGCCGATCCGCCAGCGACAGCAATGCGCTTGTCATCCAGGCCGTATTGCAATGCCGCGGCGCGCAGCCAGCGAATCGCTTCCCTGACGTCGTCGATCGCAGCGGGAAACTGCGCTTCGCCCGACAAACGGTAGTCGACCGTGGCCGCAGCGAAACCCCTGGCCGCAAGGCGCGCCGCCAGCGGCGCCATATTCTGCCGCGTGCCGCTGCGCCATCCGCCACCGTGGACCAGCACCACCAGCGGCCAGGCACGACCGCGGCCGTCGCCATTTGGCCCGGGCAGGTAAAGGTCTAGCTGCAACGCACGCTCACCGCGCTGGACGTAGCCAAGGTCGCGCAGCACGCGCACTGGCGCCGGCGCTTCCGCACTGGCAATCGCTATGTGCGGGTACTGGCCAGCCAGCTTGGCGTATGTCGTTTCGGCGTTATATGGCGCATCGGAAGCCGCCAGGGCGCTCGGCCCGGCGCCGAGCCAGGCGGCAGCAAGCACGGCTTGCAGCGTCCTCACGCAATCTCCTCAACGGTGAAACGCACGGTACGCCGCAGGTCCTGCCCCGGCGCCAGCACGGTCAGCCCATGCGCAGTCGCACCGCCTGGCAGGTTGTGCGCATTGACCGGATGGTCCACGGGCTCGAAGCAGAAGAAGTCTTTGCCCGGCGGTACATACAGGATGTAATAGCCCATGTCCGTGCTGATGTGCAGGCGCAAGCGGCGCGATGGCCAGTCGATTTGCGCTTTGCCGTCCCAGCCGGTGAAGGCATTGTCGACGCCGTCGCTCGGCAAGGGGCGCGGCGCTTCGCCGCAGAAGTTCCACCCTGGCGGCAGCGCGCTTCGCCCGGCTGGCAACTTGTCGGCGCCGGACAGCCACACGCCGTCGGCCACGGCGCGCAGTCGCGCGTCGTCGGGGCAAGGCATCCATGGATGCAGTCCAAGGCCAAACGGCAGCGGATGCCGGCCGTTGTTCGTGACCTTGAGCGTCACACGCAAGACGTTGTCCGACAGCGTGTAAGCCATGTGGGCGGTGAATGCGAATGGCGAACCATCGCGGCGGTAGAGCGAGAGTACGACGCTGCATTCGTCCCGCGCCTCCACATGCCATGGCATGCGCCAGCCTTCGCCGTGGATCGGACAGGGCTCGCCTTCCCGCGTCGGCGCCGGCGTAATGCGGCGGTCCTGGAACTCAAAGCCGCCAGGGGCGATCCGGTTGGACCAGGGGACCAGGGGAAAACAGGCCAGCTGGCCAGGCTGCGGCTGCGCGACGCCATCGGCAAGGGGACGCAGCACGGGTACCGGCTCGGCAGCGAGGGCGCCGGCGCAACCAGGATTGCCGGCCCAGTCAAGCCGTGCCAGCCCGCCGCCGACAGCAGGCAGCACCACCGCCCGCAAGCCGCCGCTGCGCAGCTCAATCATTTGAACATCGGGCCGTCGAGCAGGAATTTGCCGCCCTGGTAGATCGTGGTGACGTCGTCCTTTTCCGGGAACTCGGACGTATCCGGGAACAGATGCGCGAACTTGGCCGATGAATCCTTCGGGCGATAACCAAGGTGCGCGGCGTAGCGGTTATCCCACCATACCGAATCGTTGTCCGACATGCCGAACACGATGGTGTGGCCCACGCGCGGCGCAAACAGCGAGCAGCGCAGCAGCTCCGTCAGGTCGTCGTAGGACAGGTAGGTCGACATCATGCGCTTGTTGGCCGGCTGCGGGAAGCTGGAGCCGATACGGATGCAAACGGTTTCGATACCGAAGCGGTCGTAGTAATAGCGCGACATCTGCTCGCCGAATACCTTGGAGATGCCGTACATGCTGTCCGGACGTGTCGGCATGTTCGCATCCAGCATATCGGTGGTCTTGTAGTAACCGATCGCATGGTTCGAGCTGGCGAACATCAGGCGCTTCACGCCGTGCTTGTAGGCCGCCTCGTACAGGTTCGCCACGCCCAGGATATTGGCCTGCATGATCGCCTCGAACGGCGCCTCGGTCGAGATGCCGCCGAAGTGCAGCACCGCATCCACACCTTCCATCAGCTTCATCACGGCCGCCTTGTCGGACAGGTCGCATGGCACCAGTTCCTCGCCGGGACGCGCCTCGCCCATGTCCGCGATATCGCTCAGGCGCACCACTTCAGCCCAAGGCTTGATGCGGTCGCGCAGCACCTTGCCCAGGCCGCCGGCGGCACCGGTCATCAGGATGCGCTTGAATGGTTTTCCAGTTTGGCTCATGTCTCTTACTCCGTCATCAGGTTACCGGCGCCGGATTGAACAGCGCCAGTGAATTATGGATCTTCCAGTGTTCGGCCCAGGTTTCCTTGCCGCTCGCCACATCCAGCATCAGGCGGAACAGCTCCCAGCCTACCTCCTCGATGGTGGCCTCGCCGCTTGCAATGCGACCCGCGTTCACGTCCATCAGGTCGTGCCAGCGCTGCGCCAGGTCATTGCGGGTGGCGACCTTGATCACGGGTACCGCCGCCAGGCCGTATGGCGTGCCGCGGCCGGTGGTGAAGACGTGGATGTTCATGCCGGCCGCCATCTGCAGCGTACCGCAAATGAAATCGCTGGCCGGCGTCGCCGCGTAGATCAGGCCCTTCTGCGTCAGCTTCTCGCCCGGCGACAGCACGCCGTGGATGGCGCCCGAGCCGGACTTCACGATCGAACCCATGGCTTTCTCCACGATGTTCGACAGGCCGCCCTTCTTGTTGCCCGGCGTCGTGTTGGCGCTGCGGTCAACGCCGCCGCGCTTCAGGTAGTCGTCGTACCATTGCATTTCTCGGATCATTGCCGCCGCCACCTCAGGCGTCTCCGCGCGGGACGTGAGCTGGTCGATACCGTCGCGTACTTCGGTCACTTCCGAGAACATCACGGCCGCGCCGGCGCGCACCAGCAGGTCGGTGGCGAAGCCCACTGCCGGATTGGCAGTCACGCCCGAGAAGGCATCGCTGCCGCCGCACTGCACGCCCACAACCAGTTCCGAAGCAGGCACCGTTTCGCGCTGGCGCGCGTTCAGCACCTTCAGGTGATGTTCCGCCGTGCGCATGATCGAATCGATCATCGAGTTGAAGCCGACGTGCGCGCCATCCTGCAGGCACACCACGTCCGGCTCACCCGCCGCCGAGTTGAGGTTGGCCGACGCGATCGGGATGCTCCCGGCAGGGAACAGGCGGGTCGGCGGCAGCTTTTCGCAGCCAAGGCTGACCACCATCACCTGGTTGCCGAAATTCGGGTTCTTGCTGATATTGCGCAGCGTGCGGATTGGCACGTCGGCGCCAGGCGCATCGATCGCCACGCCGCAACCGTAGATGTGCTCCAGCCCCACCACGTCGTCCACGTTCGGATAGCGCGGCAGCAGTTCTTCCTTGATGCGCTTGACCGCGTGGTCGACCACGCCCGACACGCACTGCACGGTGGTGGTCACGGCCAGGATATTGCGCGTGCCGACCGAGCCATCCGCATTGCGGTAACCCTGGAAGGTGTAGCCCTCCAGCGGCGGCAGCGGCGCCGGCTTGCGGGTGCCGATCGGCAGGCCATCGAGCGAACGGGCGCCCGGCATGCGCAGCACCTTTTCCGAGACCCAGGAGCCGCGTGGAATCGCCTGGTCCGCGTAGCCGATGGTCACGTTGTAGCGCGTCACGGGATCGCCTTCAGCCAGGTCGACCAGGGCGACTTTATGCCCTTGTGGCACGCCTTCCACCAGCGTCAGGCCGTCCGGGAATACCGAGCCGGCCGGCAAGCCGCCGTCATTGACCACGATGGCAACGTTGTCTGCCTCGTGCATCTTGATGTAGCGTGCGAGTTTCATTAGATGTCCTTTTGATGATCCTGAACTTCATTTTCAGTATGCCACACAAAAACGACGATTGGCTAGTCCACCTTGCATATTTGGTCTGACCAAATTAGAATGGCCTGACCAGATGACGCAGTTACACCACACCTAAAACGTCGCACGGAGACCCATGAAGCCGACATCGTCCCTGCTGGCAGCCGCCCTGGCCTGCCTCTTCGCCCTCAGCCCTGCCCACGCGGAAGGTCCTTACCGCAATACCGACAACAAAAATCCGAACGACGCCGGTGAAGGCAGCTACCCGGTCCCGTACAAGATGCCGACCGTCGCCGAGATCACCGGCACGCTGCAGAAAGTACGCGGCTACATGGACAGCGTGACGCCGACCCGCATCGTCAGCAAAAAGACCGGCGAAACAATCACCGACCTGAAAGCACCGGTAGCCGATGCGATATTCGAACCGAGCAAGGGCGACTTCGGCATCCAGGTGTACGAAATGGGCGTGGTGCATTCCGGCCTGCTGCGCGCGGCCGAAGCGACCGGCGACCGCAGCTTTCTCGCCATGACCGAGCGCCACCTCAACTTCTTCAAACAGACCAGGCCCTACTTCGCCGCCCAGGAAAAGCAGTTCAAGCTGGAGCGCGGCAACAGCTTCTCGCGCTTCCTCGACCCGCGCTCGCTCGATGATTCCGGCTCGATGTGCGCAGCCTTGATGCGCGCCCGCGCCGCCAAGGTCGGCCCCGACCTGGCCGGCATGATCGCCACGTGCAGCGACTGGGTCGCCAACAAGCAGTACCGCCTGAAGGACGGCACCCTGGCCCGCAAGCGCCCGCAAGCCGAATCGCTGTGGGGCGACGACCTGTACATGGGCGTGCCGGCGCTGGCCGAAATGGGCCGCATGACCGGCAAGCGCGCCTACTATGACGACGCGGTGAACAATGTGCTCAACATGGCGGGCTACCTGTTCAACCCGCAAACCAAGCTGTACACGCACGGCTGGCACGCCGGCATGAACGACGCGCCGAACTTCTACTGGTCGCGCGCCAACGGCTGGGCGGTGCTGGCCATGTCCGACCTGCTCGACGTGCTGCCGAAAGACCACCCGGGCTATCCGAAAGTGCTGGCGCAACTGCGCCTGTCACTGCAAGGCATTGCGGAACGCCAGTCCGGCAGCGGCCTGTGGCACCAGATGATCGACCGTAACGACTCCTACCTCGAGACCTCGGCGTCGGCCATCTTCACCTACGTGATCGCCCACGCCGTCAACCAGGGCTGGATCTCGCCTGCACCATACGGCTCCATCGCACAAGCCGGCTGGGCCGGGCTGCAGACGAAAATCACCGGCCAGGGCGAAGTGGAAGGCACCTGCGTCGGCACCACCCTGGCCGGCGACATGGTGTACTACTACAACCGGCCAACCAGCAAGCACGCCCTGCATGGCTACGGCCCCGTGCTGCTGGCCGGAGCCGAAATGATCAAGCTGGTCACCAATCCCAAGCTCGACATCCAGTACCGCGTCCGCACCTATCACTACCTGCCGAAAGGCGGCCAGACCGACTACCGCGAACACCACTGAGGAGCAGTCATGAAGACCACCCGCATCCTTGCCGCACTGGCCGCCGCCCTGCCCGCGATTGCCGCCAGCGCAGCGGAACGCCTGACCATCACGCTGCAGCACGACCTCGATATCGCACGCCCCTCGGAAACGGTGACCGTCCCCTGGTCGGAAGTGAACAAGGCCCTGCCGCACGCCCTGGTCCAGAAAATCGCCGTGCGCGATGCCTCCGGCCGCGTGGTGCCGCACCAGGTCACCAATGTCGCGCCGCAGGCGAAAGACCCGCAGAACGTCGGCACCGCTTACGGCGAGCTGATTTTCCAGCATAGCTTCAAGGCCGGCGAAAAGTCCGCCACTTACACGGTTGAAAAAATCGACAGCGTAGCGCCCGTATTCGCGGCGCAAACCTTTGCCCGCTACGTCCCCGAACGCCTCGACGATTTCGGCTGGGAGAACGACAAGATCGGCCACCGCACCTACGGTCCCGCGCTGGCTGCTCCCGCTCCGGCGGGCGTCGTGAAGGAGGTGCTGGTGACCTCCGGCCTGGACCTGTGGTTCAAGCGCGTGCCTTATCCGATTGTCGATCGCTGGTACAACAAGGGCCACGACCACTACCACCATGACGAAGGCGAAGGCATGGACATGTACAACGTCGGCCGCTCGCGCGGCGCCGGCGGTACCGGTGTGTGGGACGGCGGCAAACTGTACGTATCCACCAACTACGCAAGCTGGAAAGTTCTGGCCAACGGCCCGGTACGTTCCATCTTCGAGCTGTCCTACGCCGCATGGGACGCCGCCGGTCTGCCGGTGACGGAAACCAAGCGCTTCACCGTCGACGCCGGCCAGCAGCTGGACATGATCGAGTCCACCTTCAGCTATGCAGGCGACAAGCCGCTGACCGTTGCCGTAGGCCTGAACAAGACCCCAAGCGACAAGGGCCAGACCCCTCAAATCGCCACTAGGCGCGAAGGCAAGGTGCTGCTGCAATGGGTCGAGCAAGCCAGCAACGGCGCCTTCGGCACCGCCGTCGTCGTGCCGGCGGCACAAGGCTTCGCTGAAGACGCCCTGAATGAACTGATCCTCGCCCCGGCAAGCGCCGGCAAGCCACTGCGCTACTACGCCGGCGGCGCCTGGAGCCGCGCCGGCGAAATCACCACCCGCGAGCAATGGGAAGCCTACGTCGCCAACGCCGCCGCCCGCGCCGCCAACCCCGTGCGCACCGCCCTGGCGGCAAGCAAATGAGCGGCCCGCACCGCACCACCCAGCCGAGCCGGTGTCACACCCTGGGGTCAGGCCCCAAGAGTGACACGAGCCCAGCTGTATCCGCTCGCCGCGCCTTGCTCCGTGCAGCGGTCGCCGGCGGGGCATTGATCGCTTCGCAGCCAGCGCTGGCACGTTTCGCGGCGGCCGTGGCGAATGCCGCCGCCAGTGACCCGTCGGGCGGCGACCCATGGCTGCGCGCAAGGGAAATCGCCGCGCGGTTTGCCACGCCAATCGCCTTTCGCAAGCAGGATTTCCTGGTGACGGAATTCGGCGCCAAGCCATGCAAGCTGGTCTCCGTGCAAGGCCAAGTCGCATCGCTCGAACCGGGCACGCTGCAAACGCCGGCAAAAGGCAGCCATGACTGCCACCCTGCCATCACCGCTGCAATCGCCGCCGCGCACCAGGCCGGCGGCGGGCGCGTTGTCATTCCAGAAGGCGCGTGGTACATCAAAGGCCCGCTGGTGCTGCGCTCCAACGTCCAAGTGCACTTGGCAAAAGGCGCGCGCCTGGTGTTCAGCGCCAATCCGGACGATTACGCGAAATACGGCGACATCGACTGCGGCAAGAACGGCAAGCTGGTTCGCAGCCGCTGGCAAGGCAACGATTGCCTGAACTTCTCCCCGCTGGTGTATGCCCACGGCCAGAAGAACATCGCTCTCACCGGCGAAGACTGGACCTCCGTGCTGGACGGCCAGGGCGGCGCCCCTTTCGAGAACAATCCGAGCGAATGCTGGTGGGACTGGAAAGGCCGCGGCAAGCCTGCACGCGAACGCACCGAAACAGCCATCAATCCGAACAACGCCGCGCAGGTGCAACGCGCGCCCGGAGAGCGCATCCTGATTCAAGGTTCAGGCAATCGCTGGCAGAGCGACTCGCGCTACCTGCCCGTGCTCTCCGAGTCCAGTGTCCCCGCCGATCAGCGCGTGTTCGGCCAGGGCCACTTCCTGCGCCCCTGCATGGTCGAACTGATCGAATGCGAGAACGTCCTGCTCCAGGGCTACCAGATCGTCGGCGCCCCGTTCTGGGTGCACCACCCGGTCGCCAGCCGCAACGTCCACTTCAAGGACGTGAACATGGAAAGCCTGGGCCCGAACAGCGATGGCTTCGATCCGGAAGCCTGCGACGGCGTGCTGGTGGAAGGCTGCACCTTCAACAACGGCGACGACTGCATTGCCATCAAGGCCGGCAAGAACAGGGACACCCACTATGGCCCCACCCGCAACATCCTGATCCGCCACTGCGTGATGAACAGCGGCCATGGCGGCGTCACGCTGGGCAGCGAAATGGCCGGCGGCATTGAGCACGTCTACGCCGAGCAGATCGAATTCAGGAACCTGCACTGGGCCAGCGACGCGCTCAACACCGCCATCCGCCTGAAGACCAATATGAACCGTGGCGGCTTCCTGCGCCACCTCTACGTCCGCGACTGCACGCTGCCGAACGGCGTGCAGACCAGCCCGGGCTTCTACAAGCCGCTGTCCGGCACCACCAGGCCGTCCGGTCCGGTCGCATCAAGCGCCGGCGCCGTGATCACCTTCGACTGCGATTACGCCCCTGCCGACGACGTGGTGCGCACGCGCCCTCCCGAAGTGTCGGACATCGAGATCTCCGGCCTCAAGGTGGGCAACGTCGACACGCCCAATGGCAAGGTCTCCTGCTACCAGGCCATCGTGATGCTGGGTCCTGTCGCCAGCAGCTACAACGGCCCCGCCGGCGCGGCATTTCCGCCGATCGCGCGCGTGAGAATCCGCGACTGCGACTTCGGCACCCCACGCAATGCCGGGCAACCGTGGCTTCTGCACAACGTCCGCGCACTGGTTCTCGACAACGTCACCATAGGCGGAAAGCGCTATAGCGGGGAGTTTTCCGCCGACGCCTGATCTGGACAGGCCAATTTTGCAAATAAATACATTTGGACTGACCACATTGCAAAATTCTTAGCATAAAATAGCGCAACCGGCCTGACCACTTACAAGAGCCGGCAGCAATAATAACCAGGAGATGGCATGAAGTTCACGGATCAAACCGAGGCTTTGCGCAAGTTCGCGCTGCGCCTCGTCGGCACTTACTCAGTCACCGCGCTGGCCATGGGCCTCGCCCACGCACAGGCCACCGCACCGGCCGCGCCGGCCGCGGAACCGGAAATGAAAGTCGTGGTCACCGGCCTGCGCGCCGCGCTGGAATCGGCGCTGAACAAGAAGCGCGAGGACAACGGCATCGTCGACGTCATCAAGGCCGAAGACATGGGCAAATTCCCCGATACCAACCTGGCCGAATCGCTGCAGCGCGTGCCAGGCGTGGTGATCGACCGCGACGCGGGCGAGGGCCGCAGCATCACCGTGCGCGGCCTGGGCCAGGACTTCACCCGCGTGCGCATCAACGGCCTGGAAGCGCTGGCCACTACCGGCGGCACCGACAGCTCCGGCGGCACCAACCGCTCGCGCGGCTTCGACTTCAACGTATTCGCCTCCGAACTGTTCTCGTCGCTGACCGTGCGCAAGAGCTCTTCCGCCGACGTGGATGAAGGCTCGCTGGGCGCCACCGTCGACCTGCAAACCATGCGCCCCTTCGACCTGAAAGGCTTCAACGCCACCATCACGGCCAAGGGCAAGTACAACGACCTGTCGAAGAAGACCGACCCGCGTGTGGCCTTCCTGCTGTCCGACACCTTCGCTGACCGCAAGGTAGGCGTTCTGCTGTCCGGCGCCTTCTCCAAGCGGCAGTTGCTGGAGGAAGGCTTCTCCACTGTGCGCTGGGATAACGGACCATCGAGCGGCGGCTGGTGCGCGCCGCGAGGCGTGGCGGCCAATCCAGCCAACTCCACCGCAGCCACCTGCGGCCCTGCTGCCCAAGGAGTACCGCGCCTGCCCGCTTCGCAAGCGGCGACCGACGCCTACAACCTGGCCAGCAGCGCCGACAACTTCCATCCGCGCCTGCCGCGCTACGGCCGCCTGACCCACGACCAGGACCGCGTCGGCCTCACTGGTTCCGTGCAGTGGCGCCCGATGCAAGGCTCGCTGGTCACCTTCGACATGCTGTATGCAAAGCTCGATGCAACGCGCCAGGAAGACTTCCTGGAAGCGATTTCGTTCAGCCGCTCCGCCAGCCAGGGCGGCAAGCCGCAAACCTCGGTCGTGGAAGCGCAGTACGCACCAAACGGCAACCTGTTGTACGGTAAGTTCAACGGCGTGGACATGCGTGCCGAGTCGCGCTACGACGAGCTGTCCACCACCTTTACCCAACCGACGCTGACCCTCGACCAGCGCCTGACCGATACACTGCAACTGCAGGCGCGCGTCGGCCGCGCCACCTCGAAGTTCCGCAATCCGGTGCAAACCACCACCACGCTTGATGCGCTGAACGTGAACGGCTACACGATCGACTTCCGCCAGGACGACCGCCATCCGATCATCTCGCTGCCGTTCGACCCGGCAGCCGGCGGCAGCATGGGAATCGTCGGCGTGCCGCAAGTGGCCAGCGGCACCCAGCCGACCACCATTCCAAATACCACGAGCAGCGAAATCCGCATCCGCCCGCAAGGCGCCAACAACCGTAACGACACGGCGACCGTGGACCTGGCCTGGGAGGCGTCGGACGCGCTGACCATCAAGGGAGGCCTGAATCGCAAGAAATACGACTTCGATTCCTACGAGTCGCGCCGCGTGAACCAGAACGACACGATCTTCGCGCCGCCGGCAGGCTCCGGCAACCTGACGACCACCGTGAGCGGCTTCGGCAAGGGGCAGAACCTTCCGGCCGGGACCTATACCACCTGGCTGATTCCCGACCTGAACGCCATCGCCAAGGCCTACGACATCTACTGCAATTGCATCAAGAGCGGCCCTGCCGGCGGTCCCGGCGACTTCACCCTGTCCTCCATCACCAACGGCAATGCGCGCGGCAACAACCGCTCTGTCAACGAGGAAGACAAAGGCTTCTACCTCATGGGCGAGTTCAAGACGGAGCTGGGCAGCGTTCCGCTGCGCGGCAATTTTGGCGCGCGCTACGTAAAGACCGAGCTTTCTGCAACCGGCTACCAGGCTGCAGGTGGCGGCACTGCGGTTACCGTCAACAATGAATACTCTGACACCCTGCCGTCCCTGAACATCGCTGCCACGCTGACGCCGGATTTGATCGCCCGCTTTGCCGCGGCCAAGGTCATGACCCGTCCGCAGCTGAACAACCTGTCGCCGGGCGGCACCATCGCCACCACCGGCACGCCAAGCATCACCACTGGCAATCCGCTGCTCAAGCCCTTCCGTGCCAAGACCTTCGACACCAGCCTCGAATACTACTTCGGCAAGAACGCCTTTGTCGGCCTGGGTCTGTTCCAGAAGAACATCAGCACCTACATCCAGTCCCTGCGCACCAATATGGCGTACAATGACACCGGACTGCCCATGTCGCTGCTGCCAGCCAACTTCACCGGCGAAGAAGTTTTCCAGGTAACGGCTCCGATCAACACCGATGGCGGCAAGCTGAAAGGCTTCGAGCTGAATTACCAGCAGCCGTTCACCTTCCTGCCGGCATGGGGCAAGGACTTCGGCGCGCTGCTGAACTACACCCACGTGAAGTCGAAGATCGAGTATGTGGTTTCGCCAACCAGCGACACCCGCATCACCGACGACCTGCTCAACCTGTCGCCGCGTTCCTGGAACGCCACCCTGTACTACGACAACGGCAAGCTCAGTGCCCGCATTTCGGCTTCCTCCCGTTCCTCGTTCGTGACCCGCGTGCCGGGCCAGAACAACAACGACGTGGAAGGCAAGAACAAGTCGCTGAACGTGGACATGTCCGTGTCGTACAAAGTCAACGACAAGCTGGAACTCACGCTGGAAGGCGTGAACCTGACCAACGAAGAAAACGACCAGTTCGTGAGCCGCGCGCGCAACAGCGTGGTGGTGAACAACGTGACCGGCCGCGAATTCCTGGCCGGCCTGCGCTACAAGTTCTAAGGTGTTTCAAAGGCGTCTCTCCGCCTCTGCTTCCGGCCCCGCCTAGTGCGGGGCTTTTTTTTTCTGCGAGAATGTCCACAGTTGTTCCTTACCCCAAGGTGGACAATATGGCTAGCGATATGCAATTGACGGATATTCCCGGCGAGAGCCCGCATTTTGTACGCTCGGTCACCGAGATGGGGGATACGCGCGACGTCATTGCCAGCGAAGACATCTACGCCAGCAACGGCACCAAGATTTTGGCCAAGGGCGCCCGCATCGACAGCAAGCAGTTCGAAAAACTCACCCGCTACAAGCTCTTCGCCCCGCTCGACCAGGTGCTCTCTTCCGACAAGGCCGTCGACGCCGCCACGCTGGCGATCGAGTTCGACCGCATCCTCGAACACGACACGATTTACCGCCAACTCCTGGCGCGAGCCGGCGACCCGCGCCAGCTTAAGCACTGCACCGCCAACCTGCGCCTGCACTCGACCATCGAATTGCGCCTGACCGTCATGGCGGACAAGCACAAGGACGTGTTCGAGCACACGCTGCGTACCGCCATCATCGCCTTCGCCTGCGCCCAGCGCATGGGTGTTCCAGTGGGCGACTTGCCTGCCGTGCTGCTAGCAGCCCTGTGCCACGACTTCGGCGAGATGCACACCGACCCGCGCATTCTCGACCAGGCGCACCATGTCACGGCGGAGGAACGCCGCTTCGTGCACGTGCATCCCGTGACCGGCTACGTTCTGCTCAAGGATTTGCCCGGCTTCCCCGCCGCCGCGAGCAAGGCCGTGCTGCAGCACCATGAACGGCTGGACGGTAGCGGCTACCCCAACGCCCTGCGTGGCGCCCAGGTCGACCGGCTGGCGCGCATCGTTGCCGCCGCCGATGTCACCGAAACCGTACTGCGCCGCCTTGACATGCAGCGCCTGGAAATGCTGTACCGGATTAACAAGCCGCGCTTCGATGGCGATGTGCTGGCAATCCTGCGCGACCTGCTTCAACCGCAGTCCAATCACCCGGCTGAAACCGCCCCCTCCGGCGATCCATCGGAGCGACTGAATCATCTGTCGGAATTACTTCATGCCTGGTTCGACTTGCGGGCAATGCTGCAGGAGCGCCCCGCCGCAGACGCTCCCGGCTCGCCAATGGAATTCCTGTTCGAGCGCATGGCATCGGTCCGTTCGCTGGTACTGCAGGCCGGCTTCAACCCGGACGACATGACCAGCATGCTGGCCATGATGCAGGGCGACCCCGAAGTACTGGCGGAATTGCGCGCCATGCTGGACGAAATGGATTGGCTGCTGACCGACCTGGCCAATGAAATCGACCGCCGCTCTCCGGAGCTGGACAGCTTGTCGCAGGGTGCGCTGAAAGACCTGATGCAGCACCTGCGCCCCGATGTTCATTAACAAAACGGTTGCAAATGCTTACACCGATTACATGGCGTGATGTTTTTTGCGGGCCGCACCCACCTATACTGCAGCCACGCGCTTCGCGATAACCAACCAAAGAAAGGGAACGCCATGAAAACCACCAAGTTGTTCGCCGCCGTCCTGGTATCGGCATTTGTCCTGCCTGCCTTCGCCCAGTCCACCCCGAACCTGGACAAGCGCGAAGAGCACCAGCAAGCCCGCATCGCCCAAGGCATCGAGTCCGGCCAGTTGACCGCCAAGGAAGCACAGCACCTGGAGGCGCGCGAAGCCAAGCTGGCAAACGACGAAGCGATGGCCAAGGCCGACGGCAAAGTCACCCGCAAAGAGCGCCACAAACTGCAGCGCGAGGCTGACCGCAATAGCGCCGCAATCCATCACCAGAAGCACGACAAGCAAACCCGCTGATCGTCCAAGTCCCTTCCCTTCGTGCCGCACCTGTTCGCGTGCGGCACGGCTCCCCTCCTCCGTCCTGCCCATCCCTCCGCTAATCCATAACGTTGTCGATATAATTTGACAACACCATTGTCTCCACGACATTGGCCTGCACGTTCGATATGGAACAGGAGATCCATCATGGCAAAGGGACCAACCCTTCAACGCTATGACGCCATCGTTGTCGGCAGTGGCCCGGGCGGCGCCAGCGTCGCGCATACGCTTGCGCGGCATGGCCAGCGCGTATTGGTATTGGAACAGGGCAGCGGTGCGCCGCTAAAGGGCACGCTGGCGCAAATGGCGGGGATCGGCGCCATTCCAGGCAAGGGAGCGTTCTTCCACCGCGATGCATCGCTACTGGTGCGCGGACTGGCTACCGGCGGCAGCTCCACGCTGAATTTCGCCACGGCGGCGGCCCCGCCGCTGGAACGCTTTGCAGCGCTGGGCATTGACCTGGCTCCTTCGCTGGCGGAATGCCGCGCCGAACTGCCGATAGGCCAGTTGCCCGATGAATTGCTGGGCCCCATGGCGCAACGCATCATGCAGGCCGCGCTGGCCTCCGGTCTCCCTTGGCAGAAACTCGACAAAATGATCCGCCCCGCCATCTGCCGCAGCGGCTGCTGGCGATGCGTCTACGGCTGCCCCTATGGCGCCAAGTGGACTGCGCGTGACCTGCTGGACGAGGCGCGCCTGCGCGGCGCGCATATCCTGGACCATGCGCCGGTCCGGCGCGTGCTGCTCGATCGAGGCCGCGCCGTCGGCATCGAATACACGCGCGACGGGGCAGTCCTCACGGCCCATGCCAGCGTAGTCATCCTGGCTGGCGGCGGCATCGGCAGTCCGCGCCTGTTGCATGCCTCAGGACTGGCGCCGCGCAGCCTGCCCTTTATCAGCGATCCCGTCGTGGCGGTGATGGGCTTCGTCGACGACATCGACGGCGGCGCCGAAGTGCCGATGACCGCCGGCATGGCGTTGCCGGAAGAAGGCTTGTCACTTGCCGACCTGACCCTGCCCAAGCCGATGTACCAGGCCTTCGCGCTGCAGGTCGGCCGCATAGACCGATTGTTCGCGCACCGCCGCACGCTCAGCATCATGGTCAAGATCCGCGACCTTGCCGGTGGCGGCATCGGCCCGCACTGGGTCGACAAAACGCTGCAGGCCGCCGACCGCGAACGCTTCAAGCGCGGTACCGCGCTGGCACGGCGCATCCTGGCCCAGGCCGGTGCGCGCCATGTATTCCAGAGCTGGCATTTCGCCGCCCATCCCGGCAGTGCGCTGGCAGTTGGGAGCGGCAGCCCGGCCGCTGTCGACAACGATTTGCGTACCTCCACTGCGGGCCTTTACGTCTGCGACGCCTCCGTCCTGCCCGCCCCCTGGGGCTTGCCGCCCACCCTCACTCTGCTTGCACTCGGCAAGCGGCTGGGGCGCCGACTACAGGATTCTTTGTAGTCAAAATACTTCAATTTAATCGCGGATTTTGCTGCGTTTACGCCACATAGCAAGCGTGTGCGTAGTCAAACTACTCCATACTTTGTCAACCAAAACAAAGAAAGGAAGGACTATGGAGACTCAACGCAACAAAGTGTTCGCGGCAATCCTGGCCGCTTTCGCCCTCAACGGGCAGGCCGCCCCGGATACCGCAGTCGGCAACAAGCAAGGCTTCAACACGGACGTGATCTATCAGATCGTGACCGACCGCCTGGCGGACGGCAACAGCGCGAACAACCCCACCGGCACCGCCTTCAGCTCCGGCTGCACGCAGAAAAAGCTGTTCTGCGGCGGCGACTGGAAAGGCATCCAGAACAAGATCGAGGACGGCTACCTGACCGGCATGGGCATCACCGCCATCTGGATTTCGCAGCCGGTGGAAAACATCACGGCAGTGCTGAACTACTCCGGCACCAACAGCACCGCCTACCACGGCTACTGGGCGCGCGACTTCAAGCGCGCCAACCCGGCCTTCGGCACCATGACCGATTTCAGCAACATGATCAACGCGGCCCATGCCCGCAACATCAAGGTGATCATCGATTTCGCGCCCAACCATACATCGCCTGCCTCGGCCACCGATACAAGCTTCGGCGAGAACGGCAAGCTGTATGACAACGGCGCCCTGCTGGCCGGTTACGGTTCCGACCCGAACGGCTACTTCCACCACAATGGCGGCACCGATTTCTCCACGCTGGAGAGCGGCATCTACCGCAACCTCTTCGACCTGGCCGACCTGAACCATAACAGCGCCACCGTGGACGCCTACATGAAGGCTGCCATCAAGGTGTGGCTGGACCTGGGCATCGACGGCATTCGCATGGACGCGGTCAAGCACATGCCCTTCGGCTGGCAAAAGAGCCTGATGTCCTATATCCAAGGCTACAAGCCGGTGTTCACCTTCGGCGAGTGGTACCTGAGCGAAAACGAGGTCGATCCGGCCAACCACTACTTCGCCAACCGCAGCGGCATGAGCCTGCTGGACTTCCAGTTCGCTCAGAAGGTGCGCCAGGTCTTCAAGGACGGTTCGGCGAACATGACGTCGCTGAACCAGATGGTGAGCGATACCGCCGGCCAGTACTCGCACGTGGGCGACCAGGTCACCTTCATCGACAACCACGACATGCCGCGCTTCCAGGTGGCGGGCGCCAGCGGCCGCAAGCTGGAACAGGCGCTGGCCTTTACCTTGACCTCGCGCGGCGTGCCTGCCATCTACTACGGCACAGAGCAGTACATGCAAGGTACCGGCGATCCGGACAACCGTGCAATGATGACGTCTTTCGCCACCACCACGCCTGCGTACGGCCTGGTGGCCCGCCTGGCCCCTCTGCGCAAATCCAATCCCGCCATCGCCTACGGCACGACGCAGCAGCGCTGGGTCAACAACGACGTGCTGATCTATGAGCGCAATTTCGGCAATAACGTCGCCGTGGTTGCGATCAACCGCAACCTCTCCACAGCGACGTCGATCAGCGGCTTCATCGCCGGACTGCCGGCGGGCAGCTATACCGACGTGCTGAATGGCCTTGGCTTCAATGGCAACAACATCACCGTCGGGGCCAACGGTGCGGTCAGCAATTTCACGCTGGCAGCCGGCGCCATCGCTGTCTGGCAGTACACTGCCACGGTGGCTTCGCCAAAACTGGGCCACGTCGGTCCGAACATGTCGATGCCCGGCAAGACCATCACCGTCGACGGCCGCGGCTTCGGCGCCACCAAAGGCACGGTGAAGTTCGGCAGCACGGTGGTCAGCGGCGCCAACATCCTGTCGTGGGAAGACACGCAGATCAAGGTGCTGGTGCCGAGCGTGGCCGCGGGCATGAGCGGCGTGAGCGTGGTCACGGCTGGCGCGGTCACCAGCGATAGCTGGGATAACTTCGAAATCCTCAGCGGCCCGCAAGTGACGGTGCGCTTCGTGGTGGGCAACGCTACCACTTCGCCGGGGGAAAACGTCTACCTGACCGGGGATAAGTTCGAACTCGCCAACTGGAGCGCCACCGCGCCGCTTGGCCCGCTGTTCAACCAGGTGGTCTACAGCTATCCGAACTGGTACACCGATGTCAGCGTGCCGGCCGGCACAACGGTGAGCTACAAGTTCCTGAAGAAGAGCGCCAACCCCACCGTGTGGGAGGGCGGCAGCAACCATACCTTCACCACGCCGGCCAGCGGCACGGCGACGGTGAACGTCAACTGGCAGCCATGAATCAGGGCTTCAGCTTCATGATCGTGTGCTGAGTCGCCACGTATAGCGCGCCCTTCCTGTCTATGGCAAGGGCGCGCAGTTTGCCTGCGTCTTCCGGCAAGCCTTTCCCTTCGGTGCCAACTTCGCCGTCCGCCGATATCTTGCGCAGCATCCCATCATCGATCAGGTAGATGTTGTTGGCAGCATCAGCCGCCGCGTGCGTAATGTTGCGGAAGCGCGCCAGCAATCCTGTTCCATTTCCGCTGCCTTTCCGTTCGCGGCTGCCCGCCGCCAGCCATTGGTAGCCGTCGGCGCCGACGCGGGTGATGTAATGGCCGTGCAGCATGAAGACGTCGTCGCTGGGGGCCACCAGCACATCGCCGCAACCATCTCCTGCCCGCAGCTCGATCTTGCGCGCGACGCCGCGGGGGCGAATGCGCCACAGCACGTTATCGGCGCAATACCAGGCCTGGCCGCTGGCATCCGCCGCGATGCGGTGCTGGCCCAGGCCGGGCAACATGAAGGGTTCCGCATCCTGGGCGACATAAGCCCAGATGCGTTTCAGCGCAGGCATGAAACCGGTCTGCTCGGGCGTCATGCCAGGCGGCCCGCTAACCAGGGAGATCAGGCCTTCCGCACTCACTCCGGCCAGCCCGCCATTGGCGGTCACAAACACGCCGGTGCTGGGCCGTGCAACCATAGAGCCGTGCAAGTCCACCTGGGCTGCCGCATGGGATTCGCGCAACTTGCGGAAACTGCCCGCCTCCAGCAAGGTACGCACAATGCCCTCCTTGTCGATGCGGCGCAACTGGTCGCCGTCCAGCACATAAAGCCCGCCGTCGCGCCCTACTGCAAGCTGGGTAATATCGCCGAAACGCGCCTGCATTGCCGGGCCATCGCGGTTCAGCGAGGCAGCGTATTGCAGCGCAAATGGCTGCTGCTGGCCGCTGGCGTCCCAGCGCATGGCCGCCAGCCGCTCGGCCAGCAGCACGTTCAGGGCGCCCTCGCGATCGCGCACAACGCCTGACAATTCGCCGGTTACGTCGCCGGTGCCCAGCAAGGGCACAATCAGGCCGTTATGTTCGATGCGGTAGATGGTGCCGGTGGCAGGCGACGTCGCCAGCAGCCGGCCCTGGGAATCCGCAGCCAACTGCCCGGCCGGCACCGCGCGCGCCTTGTCGGCAGTCGGCATGCTCGGGGCTGAATAGCGACGCAGGCATTTGCCGCGCTGGCATTCGTCCAGCGCCCCCGCCACGACACCTGCATCGTGCTCGGCATCGGCCGGCCGCGCCTCTTTTGCTTCGCGTACCGCTTTCTCGGCAGCACCGCGCACCGCCGCGATCACGCTGGCGGAGACGCGCTCAGTGGCGTTCCCCTGCTGCGTCTGCGCCTGTCCCTGGTCGGTCGACGCCCCCGATTGCGTGCCGAGCGGCTGCCATTTTCCTTGCCCATCGATGCGCAAGGCGCCGGCTGCGTCGGACAACACGATCCCCCCGCTTGCGTCAAGCGCAATGCCTTGCGGCTGAAACGGCAACCCCTGGGCCATCGTGCTGACCACGCCGTCGGCGCCGATGCGCCGCAACGCGCTATTGCCGGCATCGGCCACCAGAAGGCCGCCCGCTGCATCGAGCGCCAGCCCGGCCGGATGGTCGAAGCGTGCTGCGATACCCTTGCCGTCATTGCGTCCGGCAGTACCGGCCTGGCCCGCGACCGTGCGCACCTCGCCGGCCGGCGAGATCGCCTTTACCGCATGGTTGCCGGCATCGGCCACATACAGCGTGCCATCGCTCGCCGCCGCCAGTCCTGCCGGGGCAATGAAGCGCCCCGGCAGGGTCGCCAGCCTGCCATCCGGCTTCAATGCCCGAACCGATGCGCCATCGGTGAAATAGATGGTGTCGTCGCTCCCCACCGCGATGCCACGCGGCGTCTCCAGCTTCTCGCTGCGCAAGGCACTGGGCGCTCCCGCAATCACTTCCCAGCGTGCGGCGAAGGCGGCATGGGACAGCAGCAACGCGGCTGCAGCGGCAATCAAACTTTTCTTATTCATCCAGCGGGCGGGAGGTGGGAAGGCGCAACAGGTAAATCGTCACGCCGCAGGCAACCAGGAACAGCATGACTTTCAACGAAAGGAAAGGCACCCTGTACATCGAGTAAAACATCGACGGCCACATCATCGCCATGGCCAGGACCTTGCCGCGCAACGGTATGCCGCGCCCGTCCTCGTAATCCCGCAGGTAGCGGCCAAAGCGGCCGTGGTTGCGCAGCCAGTTGTGCAATTTGTCCGAACTGCGCGCGAAACAGGCCGACGCCAGCAACAGGAAGGGCGTGGTGGGCAGCAGCGGCAGGAACACGCCCAGGACCGCGAGGACCATGAACAGGCAGCCGAAAGTGACCAGGACGATTTTCATCGCCCCATTATAGCGGCGGGCAGGCCCTCGTATGCGCGTTGTGCACTTCGCGGCAGATCGCCGGGTCGCCGGCATCGAAGCTGGCCTTTGGGTAGGCGCAGAACAGCGGGAACGATTCGCGCTGGCACAATTGCGTCCACATATGTTCCAGCCGCATAGTGGCCCGATACAGCCTTTCTTCCCACAGCAAGGCCACCATTTCGCCGAAGGCGCGCACCGTCGGGTGCTTTTCACGTGCCTTGGCGAGCAATTCCTCGACCATTTCAATGAAACGCGATTCGGCAGGCCAGCCGTCAAACATGAATCGCGCCAGGCAGGCGCGGGCATCGCGAACGATGTACTGGCCGCTCGAGGCAGCAGCGCTGACGCTGATGCCGTTGCGTTCCAGGCGCTGGGCCAGCGCTGCCCGGTGCTCCGGGGTGGCAATAATGACGATGGCGTCGTTGCTGCGGAATCCCTCCACGACAAAAGCCTCCAGCGTATCGAGGAACGATTCTTCGGTTTCGTACATTTGCACCACGTGGTCGCAATGCGAAATATGCTGCCAGAACTCCTCTATCGCTTCCTGCTGCTGCGTCGGTTGCATTCTCTTGGCTCCGAAAGTAAAGTGACCAAGAGTAGCAAATAAAAACGGTAAAAGATGCGCGCTTTGTCACGCGCCGCGGTCGTGCAGGTGCACCGCCAGCCATAAGGCGCCATCGGACACCTTCTTCACCGTGTGTGCGGTGCGCGCCGGCAGGAACAGGTAGTCGCCAGCCTTCAACGGCACCTTGCGCCCCGCCACTTCAAGCATGGCCTCTCCGGTCAGCAAGATCACCCATTCGTCCTGCTCCTGTACGCATTCCTGGGATTCGATTTTCGACGTGCTGACGATGCGCTCGATCACCAGCCCCTTGTGCGACAGCAGCGTATCAAAGCGCTCACCCGTTGCGGGCGGCAGTGCATCCTCGTACAGATTTCCCATTTCCGTTTCCCTGGTCAGTGCGTGCCATCATGGCAGGCGTAGCATACACCTCGCCCTGCGCGTCGATCAGCATGGCTTCCTTGAGATCGAGCCGTTGCGCCATGCCGCACCAGCCCTGCGGGCCGACAACGAACAGCGGCTTGGAGTTACCATCCGAACGCAAGCCGGCATCGGCCCCACCGGAGGTGATGATGGTCACCGATGCCACCAGGTCCACCGTCTGTCCGGTGCGTGCGTCGATGATGTGGGCATGGCGCTTGCCATCCTTCATGAAGTAGCGCTCATAGTCGCCGCTGGTACCGATCGCCTCATTGTCATGCAGGGCCACGCGCGCCACCATCTCCGGCCCGCGCGGATTGCGGATGCCGACCATCCATGGCCGCGAGCCAGGCTGGCCGAGTGCAATCGCGTTGCCGCCAACATTGACCAGCGCCGCTTTGACGTTGGCCCGGCGCAGGATTTGCGCCGCACGGTCCAACGCAAAGCCCTTGGCGTAGCCGCCCAGGTCCAGCATGACGGCGCGGTTGCTGCTGGTAATGCGGTTGCCGTCGAAATGCAGGTCCGCCATGCGCGGATTGGCCTTCACCAGCCTGTCGACTTCTTCTGCCGGCGGGCCGCCAGCCGTAATATCGTTCTTCTGGAAACCCCACAACCGGATCAGCCGCCCGATTGCGGGGTTGAACGTATCGCCGGAGCGCGCCGACAGTTCGGCCGCGGAGCGCAACAGCCCCACCATTTCCTCGTCTGCGTCGAAAGGCTCGCCGCGGGCGATAGCATCGTTCAGCGCCGTGAGCTGGCTCGGTTGCCAGGCGTGGTACTTGTGGTGCAGGCGGTCGAACTCGCGCAACACGGCCGCGCCCTGCTCGCGCGCCTCCGCTTCGGAAGGCCCGTAAATGCTGACCTCCACCTGCGTGCCGAACACATGCCCCTGCACATGGTGCACCTCATCCCTGGCCGTGCAGGCCGCCAGCAAGGGCAGCAGCACGGCGCAAGCCAACAGCCGCCGGCGCTGGATCATCAGCTCTTGGCCATGAAGTCGATGGCGGCCTTCACCTCGTCGTCTTTCAGGCCAGGATTGCCGCCTTTTGGAGGCATCATCTTGAAGCCGTTCAGGCCGTGGGTGTACAGCACTTCCTTGCCCTGCTTGACACGCGGGCCCCAGGCGGCCTTGTCGCCGACCTTAGGCGCGCCCAGCACACCGGCGGCGTGGCAGGAGGCGCAGTTGGCCGAATAAATCTTCTCGCCGTTGACGCCGGCGCCCTTGGCAGGTGCGGCGGCCATGACCGCAGGCGCCAGTACGGCGGCAGCGATAGCGACGGTCAGCTTGGTAAATGTTTTCATGCTTGTCTTCCTCTTGGTTGGTGGGTAAAAAACTTCAGCGCATTGAGTCATCACGCGCGTCGTGGGCCGGCTTGGTGCCCAGCTTGAGCACGTCCGGCTTGACCTGGCTGTAATCGAGCACGCGGCCGCCTTCGCGTGCTGCGAACGCTTGCGCATCCTCCTTGCTGGCAAAGGTGCCGATAGTCGGTCCCATGGCGCCCCGCGCGCGGCTGTCGATTACAAAGAATGCGTTGCGGGCTTCGATCCAGTGGCCGCGCGGCTTGTTCCAGTCGGCCTTGCCCATGTCCTGCACGTAGCTGGCGCCTAAGCCGCGCTGGCCATCTTCGCCGAACAGCACCTCAAACAGCTCGGACAGGCTGCAGAAATAGTCGATATGGCCGTCCTTGAACACGATTTGCGCCTTGGGGCCCGGATAGTCCTTGAGGCTCATGCCGTCCAGCGCGCAAGCTGCGTCGTCCGCCGGCTCGCCGGCCGCCAGCGAGCGGGCGGCATCGCCGCAGGCGGCCAGCATCAGGACCACCACCATGGCGGCGGCATTTCGCTTGAACTTCATTTGAACCTCCACGTTGCAATGGCGAAGGGAACTGCGATCCAGGCCAGCATCACGCCAGCCAGCAGGCCCGGACTGGTCATATGCTCCGGCATCACGGTGGCCAGGCCATACAGGCCCTGCACCTGCTCGGAGCTGAAGATGTTCAGCAGGCGGAACACGTCTGCGGGATTGAGCATCAGCAAGGCGCCGAACACGCTGCTGTCCAGGGCTCCCTGCGACAGCACCAGCACCCCCATCAGCACCATGTCGAACACCAGCACGAACAGGAACCACAGGCCGATGGCCACGCCGCTGGCGCGGATGCGGTTGTGCGCCAGCACCGACAGGCACAGCGACATGCTGAGGAATGCCAGTCCCAAAAGAATGGCGCTGCCGGCGAAGCCGAGGAAATGCATGGCGTCGCGCGCATCGAGCTGGTTGGAGAGCGCCAGCAACGCCACGCCGAAGCCCAGGGCTGTCGATGCAGCCAGCGCTGCCGCCAGGCCGGCAAATTTTCCGAGCAGGAGTTCAAAGCGCGTAATCGGCAGCGACAGCAGCAACTCCAGCGAACCGCGTTCACGCTCGCCGACGATCGCGTCGTAGCCAAGGAGCAGCGCAATCAGCGGCACCAGATAGGTGACAAGGCTGGACAGGCTGACAATGGTGACGTCGATGCCGCGGTATCCCACGCTGCCCTGCTGCGCCATGCCAAACCAGACAATGGCCAGCGCAAACACCGCAAACACCAGCGCCACCGCCAGCACCCAGCGGTTACGCAGGCGGTCACGGAACTCACGGGAGGCGATGGTGGCCGCCGCCGACCAGTCAAGCCGCGCGTGCATGACGGCCTCCCATCCCGAAGAACAGGTCTTCCAGCGACGGTTCGTGGATCGCCACGTCATCGATGGAGTCGCTGAGCGTAGAAATCAGCTGCAGCATCTGGATTTTCTGCCGTGGCGCGCAGGGAACGCGAATGCAATCGCGCTCCACGCGCACCTGGTGTCCACGCAGCGCGGCAATCACGCGGCTGGTGCCGCCGGCGCGCGCCACCAGCCGTATTTCTGCCGGCATGGCCGCTCCGGCGCGCAACTGCGCCAGCGTGCCTTGCGCCGCGATGCGGCCCCCGCTCAGGATCACCAGCTCGTCGACCCGCTCCTGGATTTCAGCCAGGATGTGCGAGGTAATGATGATGGTCGCGCCCTCCTCGCGCAGCTGGTGCAGGATA
Organism: Pseudoduganella sp. R-32; assembly: GCF_049913245.1. NCBI lineage: Bacteria > Pseudomonadati > Pseudomonadota > Betaproteobacteria > Burkholderiales > Oxalobacteraceae > Pseudoduganella > Pseudoduganella sp. R-32. Next base: position 5,964,566 of record NZ_CP183987.1, read on the forward strand.
CGGTAGAAATCGTGGATGCCGTCCGGATCGAGGCCATTGGTCGGTTCGTCGAGGAATACCAGTTCCGGCGCCCCGAGCAGCAGCTGGGCGAAGCCAAGACGCTGGCGCATGCCCTTGGAATATCCGCCGACGCGGCGGTCCGCCGCAGCAGACAGTCCGACCCTCTCCAGGACGTTGCCGCAGGCACTGCGCGCGACTTTTTTCAGGTCGGCGAACAGGTGCAGCAGTTCCATGCCGGTCAGGTTGTCGTAGGCAACGAAGCTCTCCGGCAGGTAGCCGATACGCCGCCGCACGTCGCGAAACGCGCCGTCACTTGTCCGCACGCCGCAGATGCGCACTTCGCCGCAACTCGGTTCCAGCAAGCCAAGCATCATCTTGAACAGGGTGCTTTTTCCGGCGCCGTTATGCCCGATCAGGCCCAGCATGCGGCCGCGTCCCACGGACAGGTCGACGCCGTCGACCGCCTGCAGCGCTCCATAGCGCTTGCCCACGGCGCGCAAGTCAATCAGCTTGTCGTCCATGCCATTTTCTCCAATCGGTGTTCCAGGGCTGCATGCGGGCGTGCTTGTCGATCACGCTCGGTGCGCGCAGCAAGGGGAATTGCCGCGACACGAAGCGCAGCGTTTGTACGGCGGGGCTGCTCAGCAGGAGCTTGAGCAGCGGGTATTGCCAGTGCAGGCGGTCGACCACGTCGTTGGCCTGGTACAGCACATCGCCGTTGCCGTCGTTATCCTGGTCCCAGCCGCTGTAATTGCTCCAGTAATTGCCCTTGTTGCGGCCCCATTCGACATCCTTGGAAGCGACGAACTTGACCTGCTCCGCATTGTTGATAAAGTCGTTTCCATCCACAGTGTTATTGCTCGAACCGGCCGTCAGGTGCACCCCGGTGCGGTTGCCGATCACCAGGTTGCCGCGCAGGATATTGAATTCGGCATCGTAGATAAAGAAGCCGCGCCCATTGCCGGCGACAACGTTGTTCTCGATGACGGAATCCTGGATCGTGCGCAGCATGATGCCGTGGTCTTCGTTGCCCCGGGCGACGTTGTTGCGCACTGTGAGGTTGCGCACTTCCATCAACGCCAGCCCGGCGCGGCTCTGGTACACGGTGTTGCCTTCCCAGGAGCTGTTGTGGGTGTTCATATAGTGCGTTCCGTAGCGCACGTGGTGCACGGTATTGCCACGAAATGTGGCGCGGCGCGAGTAGTCGACGTAAATGCCGTCGCGCACATAGCTGATCGTGTTGTTGATGACCTGCGTGTCGTCGGTGTTGTAGACCTGGATGCCGTTGCCGCGCATCTGCGACATCAGGTCGCGGCGGCCGGTCACCAGGTTGCCTTGCAGGACGGCGCCGCGAGACTGTTCGAGCCAGATGCCGAAAAGGTTGGTGACCAGGTCGCAGTTGGCGATCACGATGCGGTCCGAGCCTGGCATCACGTAAATGCCGGCATTCTGCGAACCTAGGTCGGTGCCGCTGTCGCGCACGATCAGGCCACGGATTGACACGTCAGCCGATTTGACGCGAATCACGTCGCCCTCGTAGCCAGCGGCGATAGTCGGCTTGCCCACGCCCTCCAGGCGCAACGGCTTGTCGATCAGGATGCGTTCCCTGTAAGTACCGGCCATGACCTGGATCGTGTCGCCGGGGTGTGCCTGGCCGACGGCAGCGGCGACCGATTCGCCGGCGCGGACCTGGAGCACGGCCGCGTGCGCGCCTGCCGAGGCGCAGGCCAGCATCGCGGTGATGGTCGCGGCCAGAGCGGCCGCGCAAACCCTGAGGACACTCATGGTTTTACCCTGCCTTCCTTTTCAGCTCACTGCGAACCGAATCCAGCGAAATAAAGTAGCCGCGTTCATCGATAGGCGTCAGCGGCTGGCCATTCTTCTCGCGTGTCTTGCGCTCCTTGGCCAACGGCGGGCAGGCATGGTCGTCGTAGTACATCACCATGCAGTCCAGGCAAAGCAGGCATTCCTTCTGGTCGATGCGGCCCTGCGCATCGATAGCGTGCGAACCGCAGCCCTTGGCGCAGGCGGTACAGGTCACGCACTCCTGCTTGCGCTTCAAGCCGAACAGGCGGAAGAAGCTTGGCACGGCCAGGCCGGCGCCCAGCGGGCAGATGTACTTGCAGTAAGGCCGTTCGCTCAGGATCGAAATGCCGAGGATGACCGCCACGAAGGCAGCAAACGGCCAGCCGCGATTCAGCACGCCCACCAGGAAGGTGGTTTTGAACGGCTCGATCTCGGCCAGGTGTTCGGCCAGCTCCATCGAGTAGAAGGACACGCCAACCAGCACCGCGAACACGCCGTACTTCACCCATTTCAGCTTGTCGTGCACGCGCTTCGGCAGCAGTCCCTGGAAACGGCCCAGCCCGATCAGCGTGCCAAGCTTGTACGCCAGATGCTGAAGCGAACCGAAAGGGCACAGCCAGCCGCAGAACAGCCCGCGCCCCCACAGCACCACGGTGGCCACCATGAACCACCAGAAGATAAAGATGAACGGGTCGGACAGGAACAGTTCCCACTTCCACTGATAGACCAGGGAATGGAACCAGGTCATCACCTGCGTAATCGACGGCTGCGCCTTCAGGTACAGGCCGAAGAATCCGACCGCGATTACCCACAGGATGGTGCGCGGAATGCTGATCAGCGGCTTGCTCTTGCGGCTGGAGGCGCGCACCAGCCGGTCGCGTTGCGAGTACAGGCCTGCAGTGGCCAGCAGCGCCAGCACGAACAGCGTAATTTCGCCCTTGCGCGCCAGCCAGGCGGCCTTCCAGGCCGGCACCGGACGCTCGACTTTCGGGCGACCGCCTTCCAGGTAGCGCGCCGGCGTCCAGTATTCTTCGTCAAAGTGCACGAACACCTTGGTGTGCGTCTGCATGTCCAGCTTGTTTGCCAGCAGGCTCAGTTGCCATGGCCACGCTGGGTTGAAGTTTGCCGAGCGGACGATGAAGATGGCCGACTCCTTGTACTCTGGCGCATCGGCCGGCTCCAGATGGTACAGGTTCAGGTAATCGGTATCGCGGAAGGTGAAGCGGTCCGCATCCTGGCGCACCTGGATGCGGTCATAGATGCCGCCGCGCACAAAGCCGGAACCCTTGAACGATTCCAGGCCGGTGCCGATGATGAAGATCGCGTGCTCGTCCTCCTTCAGGTCCTGCATCAGGCGCGCATAATTGCGCTCGCCCAGCAGGCTGGCGCCGACGGTCGGCACGTTCAGGTAGCCGAAATGCAGGTCCATGTGGGGCTTGCCGCCGGAGGGCAGGCCCACATCCGCGCTTTCCACCCGCAGGTGCTGGATCGCGCCCTCCTTGACGAGCGCGGCCCAGTCCAGACGTTCGCGCAGCGGCGTGAAATGGGCGCGCGGTTTGACCATCCCCTTGAAGATGCCCACCTGCTTGCCAATCTCATACGCGCTTTGCGCAATGGTCTGGTTCTCGGCTATGGCAGTAACGGTGGCCCCGCTGATCGCATCAAGATCACCACCATCACGTCCAAGGCCGAGTTCCAGCTTGGCGTCGCCGGGCTTGCCAAAGTACTGCTTGACGAACTTGGTCAGCACAGTTTCGGGAATACCCGCCAACAAAATCGGTTCGGAGTGCTTCAGGATACGCACCCCGGTAATCAAACCTTTGGTATCCATGCCGATCAGGGTGACGACCGGCTTGCCAGAGTAAGCCGGAATGTCCACCACATCGGTGGACAGGAACACATAGCCCACCATCTTCTGCTTGCCCTGCTCCAGCGCGTAGCCTTCGACGTAGGCCGGGGCGCCTTTGCGCTTGGAAAACACCGTTGCGGCAGGCAGCACGTCGCTGCATGGCGCTTCGGCACACAAATCGGGACCACCCATCAACCCCGCGGACAGCACGGTGTCGTACATCGAAGTGGCCAAGGCGGGCGCTGCGCACAACGTCGCAAGCAGCGCTGCCCAAAGCAGGGAAATCAGTCGATACAGCATGGATAAACCGCCCTCGCGGGCTTAAGCCTCCACCAGGAAGCGGCTGCGCATTTCAAGATGCAGCGCGTGGCAGAAGTGCGTGCAATACATCCAGAACGCACCGGCATGGTCAGCCTTGAAGGTGACCGACTTGGTCTCCTGCGGGTTGACGATGAAGTTGATGTTGTAGGTCGGCAGCGCGCAACCGTGGGTCAGGTCTTCCACCTTGTCATGGTTGGTCAGCGTGATCGTCACCTCGTCGCCCTTCTTCACCTTGATGACCGGCATGCTGAAGGCTGGCGCCTGGGACATCAGGCGCACATGCACCTTGTTGCCATTGCGCGTAATGCCCGCGTTATCCGCCGTCACCTTGTTCGGGAAGTCGTCCATGTTGTAGATCTGGCGCGTCTTCACGATATCGCGGCGCACGATGATCGCGTCATGCGGTTCCGGATAAGCGGTATGGTCGGAAATGATCACCATCTTGTCGCCGGTGATGTCGATCAACTGCTCCGTTTCGCTGTGCAGCGGGCCGACCGGCAGGAAGCGGTCTTTCGAGAACTTGTTACCGGAGTTGAAGTACTTGCCGTCCGCTTCCTTGGTTTCACCCATCGAAGCGTAGCCGTGGCCCGGCTGGTAGTGCACGTCCACGCGGTCCACCACCGGCTTGACGCTCTTGTCGCCCTTGAACTGCGCGATGGCGGCAGCCACGTTCCACTTGACGATCTGGCTGTCCAGGAACAGGGTGGTGAAGGCGTTGCCCTTGCCGTCGAAGGCGGTATGCAACGGGCCCAGGCCGATTTCCGGCTCCGCCACGACTGCATCGCGTTCGGTTTTCAGTTCACCATCGAACCACTTGGCGACCAGCGCCACCTCGATCACGGTCGCAGTCGGCGACAGCTTGCCGGAGCAGACCATGTACTTGCCGTCCGGCGAAGCGTTGACGCCGTGCGGGTTTTTGCCGACCGGGACATAGCAGGTCACCGCAGTCTTCGGATCGGCATTGGCAGCCTTGCGGCCGTCAACCACAGGCACTTTCGACGAGCCGATGGTGGTGAACTTGCCGGCCTTGACCAGCGCCTCCACACGCGCCACGTCGAAGAACACGCAGGCGTCGCGTTCGGCGGCCATCATGCCCGCCTGGTCAGGTGCGTTCTCGGTGTTGTACTGGTTGGAGCAGGCGAAGCGGCCGTCGTAGGACGTCGCGGTCAGGTCCATATTGCCGTCCACGCGCACCTGCCAGCGCACCTCCATGGATTCCGCATCCACGCAGGTGAAGAGCGAACCCCACTTCGATGGATCATCCAGGTCGCGGCCATCGTTCGGGAACGGAATCGCGAATTCCGCGCCGCAGAACACGCGGGTGGTGTGGTTGATCGACTTGTCGACCGGGTCGCACTTGTCCGGGAAGATACCGTGGAAGCCTTGTACGTTAGGCAGTTCGGTGATCTTGTCGCATTCCATGGTGTCCATGCGGATGCGGGCCAGGCGCGAGTGGATCTTGTCGTTCACCCACAGGAAACGGCCATCGTAGGTGCCGTCCTTGTAGCTGCCGTGCACGTGGTGGGTATCACCGGTGGTGTATTTCAGGCTGCCGTCAGGCTTGGTGCCGATAATGGCCTTGGACTCGTTGGTGATACCCCAGCCAACCATAGGATCGATATTGAAAACAGGGATGCGGCGCAGCGTGCGCCCGGACGGAACGCCCATGATGCGCGCCTCGCCGGAATGCCCGCCGCTGGAGAACAGGTAATAGTCATCCAGCTGGCCAGGTTCCACATGCGCCTTGCTGGCGCCATGCGACTTGCCCGCTGCTGCTGCAGATGCTGTAGCAGAACCGGGCGCCCCCGCACCGTTCTCCTTGCAACCTGCCAGCACGCCAGCGCCGGCCAGGCCTAACGCAGCACTCTTACCCAGGAATCGACGACGGCTGTTCGTTTGCACGTCGTTTACCTCATTGTCGCTACCCATGTTTCAATACTCCTACTCTGTGTTATTCCAGTGCAGGACTGTACGGAGTTTGCGAATTAATTAAATTGATTCAGGTCAAGCGCTTTCAATTTGAGAGGATCTGCCCATGAAATCATTCCTGTCTTTTCTCGCAGCTTCGCTGCTTGCAGGCGCCGCAGCCGCGGCACCGCTACCCTCACTGCAAGTCAGCGACACGTCCGCGCAGGCGCAAGCCGGCGTGCCTGTCACCGTCGGCCACGTCTTCGCAAAGGGAGATGTGAAAGTGGGCGACTATTTCGCTGCAGCGTACAAGGGGGTCTCAATACCCGTGCAGGCCGACGTCAAGGCCAGGCACGCAGATGGCTCGGTACGCCACGCATTGATCAGCACCGTGCTGCCGCAACTCGCTGGCGGAGAAACCGCCAGCGTGCAGCTCTCGACGGTGCCATGGGCGGGCCCTGGCGGTGGTGCGCGCCCCGATGCCCTGCTGGCCAGCGGATTCAGCGCCTTGGTCCGGTTGAATATCGGCGGCGTGACCTACAGTGCGGATGCTGCACAGCTATTGGCCAGCAAGCCCTATACAAGCTGGTTGTCCGGCCCCCTGGTCAATGAATGGCAGGTAGCCGGACCGGTGACGGCAAACGGCGTCGCCCACCCGCATCTGGCGGTGCGCTTTGCGATCCGACACTATCCCCTGGCGGGCGCCGGCCAGTTCGGCGCAACGCGCGTCGACGTTACCGTCGAAAACAACTGGGCCTACGAACCCGATCCGAAGAATGTCACGTACGATGCGGAAATCCTGGTCAACAACCAGGCGGTGTACCAGAAGGCCGCGCTGACGCATTACCACCACGCCCGCTGGCGCAAGCTGTTCTGGGCCGGCGCCGAGCCGAAAGTGCATGTGAAGCACGACATCGCCTACCTGCTAGGCACGCGCGCCCTGCCCAATTACGACCGCACGGTGATGCCGTCGCAAACGGCGCTGGCGAAAATGAAGACCGACTGGGAGGCGGCCGACAGCGGCCCGATGGCAATGCCCTTGGTGAACAAATACATGCCATCGACCGGCGGCCGCCCTGATATCGGCTTGCAGCACGCCTGGGCCGCACTGTATATCCTCAGCATGGATGCGCGGGCCAGGCAGGTGACAAACGGGCTGGGCGACCTGGCCGGCAGTTGGCCGGTGCATTACCGCGACAGGAACACGGACCAGGTGGTGTCCATCGTCGACTATCCCTACGTACGCGACCAGCGGATCGGCTCCGACAGCTACAACCCGGTTACAAAGAAACATGAGGACATGCCGCGCTGCACCTCGACCGAGGCCGGCGCCTGCGCCACTCCCTACACGCCGGACACGGCGCACCAGCCCTCGTTTGCCTACTTGCCCTACCTGCTGACCGGCGACACTTACTATCTCGACGAGCTGCATTTCTGGGCAAACTGGAACCTGGTCACCATGAATCCGTATTACCGCTCACTGTCCAAGGGCCTGGTGAAGGGCAACCAGGTGCGCGGCCAGGCCTGGTCGCTGCGCACCCTCGGCCATGCGGCCTACATCACGCCCGACGCGCACCCGATGAAGCCCTACTTCAACCAGGTACTGCAACACAACCTGGACTTCTACAATACGACCTTCGCCGGCGGTGCGACCAACCAGCTTGGCTTCATCGACAATACCGCCACCAGTTATGCCGTGGCCTACGACGGTCCCACAGGCCCGAACACCGGCGTGGCACCGTGGATGGACGACTTCTTCACATCGGCGGTCGGGCACCTGCACGAAATGGGATTTGCCGGTGCCGAGCCGATCCTGACGTGGAAGGCGCGCTTCCCGATCGGCCGCATGATGGCCGGCGGCTATTGCTGGGTCGACGGCGCCGTCTATGCGCTCATGGTTCGGCCAAGCGCCACCTCGGCATATTTCAGCAGTTTCGCCGAAGCCTACCAGGCCACCATGCGCAACAACGACGGTTCACCAATGGTCAACAGCACGGGTGCACGCTACCTGGACCAGCCCTGCGGCAGCCAGGCGCAGGCCGACTGGCGCACCCAGGCAGACAAGGACGCCAAGGTGTGGCGTACGCCATGGCTGGCTGGCGAGATGACCGGCTACTCGGCTTCGTCCGAAGGCTACCCGTCGAATATGCAGCCGGCGCTGGCGATGGCCGCCGCCACAGGCATTCCCGATGCACGGGAGGCGTGGAACCGCTTCGCCAGCCGCAGCGTCAAACCGAACTACAGCGAGCGGCCGCAGTTCGCCATCGTGCCGCGTTGAGCGGAAGCTCAAGCCGCTTCCTGGGCCCGGGTGTACAGCGCCACTTGGGCCGCCATCGCCTTCGCGTAGGCGGGACGCGCCATGCAACGCGCCTGGTAGGCGGCAACCGCCGGGAATTCGTCCAGCAGGCCACTGGAATCCAGCAGGCGCAATACGGTCGACATCATGATGTCGGCAACGCTGAACGTACCGGCCAGGTATTCGCAACCGGACAGCCATGCCTCCAGGTCGCCGAGGCGGCGCTTCGCCATCGCTTCCAACCCGGGCCGGCGCGCCTCGACCCACGATTCTCCCGCATGGAAGACGTCCAGTTCTGCGTACGCGCCAAAATACGGCTCGACCGAATTGAGCGCGGCATACAGCCACATTTCGGCCAGTTGCCGCTCGCGGGCGCCGGAAGGCATCAATCCCAGCTTGTCGCCCAGGTGGCGCAGGATCGCTCCGGACTCGAAGATCGACTGTTCACCATCCAGCAGCACCGGCACCTGGCCGAAAGGTTGCTGCTGGCGGTAGGTTGAAGACTTTTGCTCGTCGGGCCCGATGGTCTGCACGGAATACGGCTGGCCTGCCTCTTCCATAGCCCAGCGCACGCGCAAGTCGCGCACGTAACCAACAGCAAAATCGGGAACGGAACGCAAAGTAACCAGGGTGTACATGTTGATCTCCTTTGGATTGGGTTGGAACATGTGGCCAGATTACGGAGATACATAATATGTTCAAGAACATAATTTGATTCGGACGCATAATGCGAACCGAGGAGGAGGAACCCATGCCTTACACCGCTGAGCACAAGGAACGCACCCGCAGCAAGATTGTCGAATCGGCCCGCAAGCTGTTCAACCGGCACGGCTTCGAGCAGGTATCGATCGAGACCATCATGTCCGGAGCGGGCCTGACACGGGGAGGTTTCTACAACCACTTTGACAGCAAGGATGAACTGTACGCGGCAGCTGTGGCCAGCTTCGCCACCTGCAATCCCTTCCGCAAGGACGTCGCCAGGTCGCCCGCTGCCGGCCAGCTCGACATGGCGCGGCGCCTGATCAACCTCTACCTGAGCGACGAGGTACTGGAAGATATTGAAAACCACTGTCCCCTGTATGCCCTGCCGGGCGACGTGGCGCGCGCCGGGCTGTTGCCGCAGCGCGCCTACACAGACCTGATCCGCAACCTGACGCGCATTTACGAACACGCGCTGAAGGATGCCAGCGACGGAGCACAGCGCGCGCAGGCGATTGTTGCGCTTTGCGTCGGCGGCATGGTGTTGGCCCGCACCACCGACGATGCCACGCTGCGCGCAACCCTGCGCGCGTCGGCACGCCAGCAAGCCCTGGCACTGCTGTTTCCAACTCGCGCAGATTAAGGCTTGATTTCCGTCCCAAGCAATTTCAGGAACTGCGCCATCCACTGCGGATGCGCAGGCCACGCTGGCGCCGTGACGAAATTGCCGTCGGTGACCGCCTGGTCCATCTCGACCGAAACATATTCACCGCCGGCCGAACGCACTTCCGGCGCACACGCTGGATAAGCCGAGATGCGCTTGCCCTTGACGACGTCTGCCGCAGTCAGGATCTGCGCACCGTGGCAGATCGCGGCAATTGGCTTGCCCGCCCTGGCGAATTCCTGCACTGTTTCCAGCACCCGTGGATTGAGGCGCAAGTATTCCGGCGCGCGCCCGCCAGCAATCACCAGCGCATCGTATGCCGACGCACGGGCCTCATCAAAGCTCGCATTCAGCGCGAACTGGTGGCCAGGTTTTTCTGTGTAGGTCTGGTCGCCTTCGAAATCGTGGATCGCGGTCTTGATCTTCTCTCCCGCCTTCTTGCCGGGGCAGACCGCATGCACGGTATGCCCAACCATCTGCAGCGCCTGGAACGGCACCATGGTTTCATAGTCTTCCGCAAAATCGCCCGTCAAAAACAGGATCTTCTTGATTGCCATTCCGATCTCCCAGTTAAAAACTTGCATGACGAAATACGCTCACGAGGTGTAGCGCGACTGACGAGGATAACATTGCTGGCCAGCACCCGCCGCTCGTGGCGCGTATGATGGGAATACCTCCTTTCATGCCACAGGCGCTATTGTGTTGAAAATCGGCTTCCTGTTGCCGCCTGCTTTCCAGATCATGGGCCTGGCGGCGTCCTCCGCCTTCGAACTTGCCAACACCACAGCGCGCGAGCGCCTGTACGACATTGGTTTCTTCTCGGCGCTCGGCGGCCCTGTCGTCAACTCCTTTGGCGTGAGCGTGGAAACCCTGCCGCTTGCCAGGCGCCGGCTGGACACCCTGATCGTTTGCGGCCTCGTCGCCCCCTCCCCCACCGACACGCAAACGCTTGAGCGCCTGCGCTCCGCCTCCCGGATAGCCCGCCGTACCGCATCCGTCTGCACCGGCACCTTCCTGCTTGGCGAAGCGGGACTGATCGACGGCCGGCACGTGACAACGCATTGGCTGTTCGCCCGTGCACTGCAGCAGCAATTCCCCGCCGCGAAGGTCGACGCGGACCGCATCTTCATCAACGATGGTCCGATCTGGACTTCCGCCGGCATGAGCACCGGCATCGACCTTGCGCTCGGCCTGATCGAAGCCGATTACGGCGCCGAACTCTCGGCATCCGTGGCGAAAAGACTCGTGGTCTACCATCGCCGCGCCGGCGGTCAATCCCAGCATTCGGTACTGTTGGACCTGGGCGCCAAGTCCGACCGCATCCAGCACGTGCTCGAATATGCGCGCAACAACCTCGAATCCGGGCTATCGGTACCTGAGTTGGCCGGCGTCGCCCACCTTAGCCCACGCCAATTCAGCCGCGCCTTCATGACTGAAACCGGCCAGTCCCCAGCCAAGGCGGTCGAGCAGCTACGGCTGGAAGCCGCGCGCCTGATGATCGAGCAAAGCCGCCACACCATCGAGGAAATCGCCGCAAAAACCGGCTTCATTGATACGGAACGCATGCGGCGGGCCTTCCTGCGCGTCTTCGGCCAGCCGCCGCAAACATTGCGCCGCATCGCGCGCATGTCCTAAAAAGAGGGAAATACGACATTTACGTCATAAGCAGCGAAACCTATATTGGAGACATCTCGAACTCTCCACCAAGGATCACCAATATGTCCGCGCTCAAGAAATCAATCGCCGCCGCAGCAGCCGCAACCGCGAGCACCCTGGCATTGACCGGTGCCGCCGCACAGGAAATCGGCTACGTAAAGATCAGCCCCGATATCACCTTACGCCGCATGGTCGTCAAGAATCCCGCCGCCAAGGGCACTGTCCTGTTCCTGCACGGCTTCCCGGAAACGATGTTGACCTGGCGCGAGCTCGCGCAGGATCTTGGCCGCGACTATGAGGTCCACGCCTTCGACTGGCCGGGCTACGGTCATTCTTCCCGCCCCTCCGCCGACAAGTTCGGCTATGCGCCGCGCGACTATGCCCAGGTCGTAAAGTCCTATATCGACAAGGCAGGTATCGACAAATCGAAGCTCGTCATCTACGCCACCGACGTCGGCGCCCTGCCTCCGTTGCTGCTCGCGCTGGAGCAACCGGAAATCGCGAAGAAAATCATCGTCGGCGACTTTGCACCGTTCGACCGGCCGGAATACATGTCCGACCGCTTGCGCAGCCTGAAAGCGCCGCAAACCGCCGAAGCAACCCGCAACGCGATCAACCAGAACCGCGACGACATCGTCGAAAACGCCTTCCGTCGCGGCCTGGAAGCCAATGAGCAATTCAACCTGGCCGAGGACTTCAAGCAAGACATGCTGGCCGGCTGGACGCAAGGCAGCATGAGCACCGGCGACGCCTTCTACCATTACTACTTGCACTTCACCCGCGACCAGCAATATTTCGAAGCCAAGCTGGAACGCCTGAAGACGCCGGTCCAGGTGGTATGGGGCGAGAAAGACATCTACATCGACAAGAAGATGGGCGAGGAATTCGCCGTCAAATCGGGCAAACCCTTCGCCATCCTGCCTAGACTTGGGCACTACCCCCACCTGCAGGCGCCGCAACAAGCCGGCCGCGAAATCCGCGCAGCGTTTGATTGAGCGTCAAACTTGAGCGTGAAACTTGAGCGTGAATCGGCTGCGTCAACACTTTGCGATTACCGGCGAGCTCCCGCTGCGTTGAAGATCAACGACAACTTGCCGCCGTTCTTGCCACAACTGCGCTTGGCCTGCTCGGGCGTCAATGTGCCGTCGACGGAAATATTTCGCGGCGAACCATCGAGCGGCAGCGTAAGGGAAACGCCATCGCTTTCGTACATGACGATCTGCGGCAGCTCCTTGTCATTCTCGTCTTCTGGATTGAAAACATCCACCTGGACCGCGTGCCCGTTCATGTTGAAGCGGCACTCGCCTGCACGCTGCTCATAAACGTAATCGAAAGCGCGCGCCCCTTTCTTGTCGACGTTGATCCGGCCCAGGCTCAAGGAATGCTCTACGCCCGCCACGGTCTGGGTGAAGCGCGTATCACCACCTATCGATCCCGAATACCAGGCCAGCTTACCGGCGGCATCCTTGGAGATAACGAACCATTGGCCCGAATTGGTATCCGCGAGGACCGGCTCACCTGGCGCCAGCTGCAACGGACTTTCTTTGCCGTTGGCAGGCGAAATGAGCGTCAATTCCGCCGCCTTGCGCTTTTCATCGCAAGGTTTGCGCAACGCCAGCACGTCCGCGCCATAGTCGCTAAGCGAACTCGTTTCGCAGAATTTGCTTGGATAGCTGCTCAGGGAAAGCTGCTTGCCCTCTGCGCTGGTCACGGCCAGCGTGGACTCGGTTTCACTGTACGCCAGCGAATAAATCGCCCCTTGCTGCGAAATGCCGGCCTCCACATGGCGTGGAGCCTTTTTGAACGGACGCATGCTCCAGGCATAACCGCCATTCGCCATCACACGCGAATTTGCATAGTCGCTGGCCAAACCGTCCTTCGCCAGTTTCGCAGGAAAGAACGAACCGGCAACCTGCAGGTTGTCGCCTACGAAGCGCGCTTTGGCACCACTCACGAAGGCCCCGGTTTTCCGGACATTCAGCTTCCCCTCGTTCAGGCGCCGGTCCAGCGCGAGCGTAAAGAAAGAGTAGAACTCGGAGGTATCATCCTCGTCCATGATATAGCCAGCAACCTGCACGCCATTTGCGGACACGCCCAAGGCATGACCATAACTATTGCGTCCCTCGATAACGAGCCGCTTCTTGCCAAGCTGCTTGCCTTGCATGTTGAACTGATACAGGTAGACGATGCCCTGGTTCAGCGAGCGCGGGAGCTGCGTATTCACGTTCGCCAGCAGGTAGACAGTGTCGCCAACGATCGCGCATTGCACTGGATACAGCGAGGCGTAATCGTCCGGCACAGGAATATGCGCCTGCGCGACCAAGATATCGCGCTTCAGGTCAAGCAGCAGCAAATCGCCAGTGCTTTGCATCGACTCCGGATCAAAACGGCCGCCTGCCAGGCAAGCGCGCGTATTGTCGGCAGCAAAGCCTACGTGATAGGGCGTGAACTTCTTGGCGCTGAATGGAAGGGATGCGGCCATGGCATTGGTGAATACAAGACCAGCCAGGGCAGCTCCAAGGAATCTGATGATATGCATGATAAGTCTTATTGGTTTGCTGGATAGCGCGCGATAGTGCGAATCAGGGTTCCCTGTTCAAACGCTTCGACGCGCACGGTTACGGTTGGCGTTACAAATCGGTTGGCGTCGACGCTCTCGCGTGAATTCTCCCTGGCGTCAGCAATTTCCAGTCGGCGGGCCTTGAGCCGCTTGCGAAGTTCGCCCGCGACCTGTTCTGGCGGCGCATCGAGAATCAAATGGTAGGCGGAACCATTACCGGTGATTCCGTACCAGAGCCTGTTCACGTTTGCACCAAATGCCCGTACCGGCTGCAAAGGCAGATAGACGTATGCCTTGGCGCATTGGCAGATTTCATGCTCCTCAATACGCCAGGACCTGCGCCATCCGCCAAGGCAGGCAACGCTAGCGCTGCCGAAGCAGTTCAGGTAACCCTTGCTGGCGTCGAGAAACAACTCTTCGAGAGCATCCGTGGCGCTGAGAACATGTTCCGAGGTAGCGATCCTTGTCAGGTCCCATTTGCCGGCAGTTGTCTTATGCCATTTGAACCGGGCATCGAACCACGGAAGGATCTGTACGATTCGGCTGCTCGTCCGTAGGCCTTGGGGAAAAGCAGGGATGGCCGGCACAGGAATCGGTTCGCCAAAATTGCCCTCAGCGTCAACCACCAGCACCACCGAAGGCTCCGCTAACGAGTCCACATAGGCAAAAGCCTTGCGATCTGGAGCAATACCAGCCGGCTCCTTGATCGAAGGCCAGTCAGGCCCTTTGGGCAGAAGCGTCTTCTCAATCGGAAAGGCCTTGAGAAGGGCTCCCCCGTACTGCGAGTCTTCGTTCTCGAAAAAGCGCAAGCCAGGACCGATGGGTTCGCCGATTTCCTTGATGTAAGTACCCATATCGATATGTTCGACGACAGCCTTCTTATTGCGTTCGTAAACGAGGAAAAGTGGGCTTTGGTCATCCGAAATATTGGCATATTGATGCACTATGACTGCCGGCTGCCCAAGGCCTTGCCACAAGCGGGCCGGATCGCCCTTTTCGATGACAACTTTGCGCTTGTACAGCACGCGATCGTAACGCTCCTGATTCGAGAATATTCGCAGCCAATCCGTAGGCTCCCGATTGATATGCAAGATCGTCAAAGGCAGTTCCTGGCTGACGGACTCCACTGTTTCATCGTTTTCAAGCCACTCGGCATAGGGTCCTTCGGGCGTGCGGCCGCAGGCAGAAAGCAGGAGGCAAAACGTTAGCAGGATGAGTTTGGACGGCAGGGATAAGTGCATGAAAGAAAGATTACCATAATAGCAATCATCTTCTGTGCACGATAGGCGACACAACAGTGCGCGATTGCCAAATCAACCAGCTTGGCCGCTGGCCGCCCATGTCTGGCAATGACAACTTCACGCATCTCGCCTTGTTCGTCTGGCTAAGGCGATAATTCCAATAGGAAAAAGCCCCGGCGATTTCTCGTCAGGGCTTGTTTTCCAAGCATAAAGCGAATTGGTAGGCCCTCGCGGAGTCGAACCGCGCACCAAAGGATTATGAGTCCTCTGCTCTAACCAAGCATGAGCTAAGGGCCCTGGGAACCCGGCAGGATAGGGCCGGTGGCCCTATCCGTCAAGTCTTAGTTACCTTCCAGGAAGCTCTTCAGCTTATCGGAGCGCGATGGGTGGCGCAGCTTGCGCAGTGCCTTGGCTTCGATCTGGCGGATACGCTCGCGGGTCACGTCGAACTGTTTGCCGACCTCTTCCAGCGTGTGGTCGGTGGACATTTCGATACCGAAACGCATGCGCAACACCTTGGCTTCGCGCGGGGTCAGCGAATCCAGCACGTCCTTCACGACACCGCGCATCGAGGCATGCAGCGCTGCGTCGGAAGGCGCCAGCGTGTTGTTGTCCTCGATGAAGTCACCCAGATGGGAATCGTCGTCGTCACCGATCGGCGTTTCCATTGAGATCGGCTCTTTCGCGATCTTCATGATCTTGCGGATCTTATCCTCCGGCATTTCCATCTTGATGGCCAGGGTCGCCGGATCGGGCTCGGCGCCGGTTTCCTGCAGGATCTGGCGCGAGATCCGGTTCATCTTGTTGATCGTTTCGATCATGTGCACCGGAATACGGATGGTACGCGCCTGGTCGGCGATGGAACGCGTGATCGCCTGGCGGATCCACCACGTAGCGTACGTGGAGAACTTGTAGCCGCGGCGGTATTCGAACTTGTCGACCGCCTTCATCAGGCCGATATTGCCCTCCTGGATCAGGTCCAGGAATTGCAGTCCGCGGTTGGTGTACTTCTTCGCGATCGAGATCACCAGGCGCAGGTTGGCCTCGGTCATTTCACGCTTGGCCTTGCGCGCCTTCATTTCACCGGCCGCCATCTGGCGGTTGATGTTGCGCAGGTCCGGCAGCGGCAGGACGACGCGCGCTTGCAGGTCGATCAGGCGCTGCTGCAGTTCCTTGATGGTCGGGATGTTGCGGCCCAGGATCGCGCTGTAAGCGTGGCCTGCAGCGACTTCGCCATCCACCCATTCCAGGTTGGTTTCATTGCCCGGGAAGACCTTGATGAAGTGGGCGCGCGGCATGCCGCACTTGTTCACTGCCACGTCGAGGATCTGCTTCTCGATATGGCGCACTTCATCGACCTGGCCGCGCAGGGTGTCGCACAGCTTCTCCACCACTTTGGCAGTGAAGCGGATGCCCAGCAGCTCGGCGGAAATCGATTCCTGCGCCTTCAGGTAGGCTTTCGAATTGTAGCCATCCTTCTCGAAGGCCTTGCGCATGCGCTCGAACTGGTTGGCGATATTGTCGAATTTCTCGAGGGAGGCCTGCTTCATGGCTTCCAGCTGCTCGGCGGTGTAGCCGGCTGCCGCGCCGCCTGGGCTGGCTGCTTCTTCCTCTTCTTCTTCGTCCTCTTCTTCCTCGTCCTCTTCCTCGTCTTCCTCATCGGAAGCTGCAGGAGCAGCGGCGGCGGCTTCGCCTTCCTCATCCACCAGGCCATCGACGATTTCGTCGATCTTGATCTCATCGATGCGGATGCGTTCGGACGTGGCGAGGATTTCGGCGATCGTCACCGGGCAGGCGGAAATCGCCTGGATCATGTCGCGCAGGCCGTCTTCGATACGCTTGGCGATTTCGATCTCGCCTTCGCGGGTCAGCAGCTCGACCGAACCCATTTCGCGCATGTACATGCGGACCGGGTCGGTGGTGCGACCAAAGTCGGAGTCGACGGTGGACAGCGCGGCTTCCGCTGCAGCCTCGGCTTCGTCGTCGCTGGTGACAGTGGCGACATTATCGGACAGCAGCAGGGTCTCGGCATCAGGCGCGTGTTCGTACACGGCGATGCCCATGTCGTTGAAGGTGCCGATAATGCCTTCGATCGCTTCCGGATCGACGATATTTTCCGGCAAGTGGTCGTTGATTTCAGCGTACGTGAGGAAGCCGCGCTCCTTGCCGAACTTGATCAGCGTCTTGAGCTTCTGGCGGCGGCGTTCGAGTTCCTCTTCCGTTGCCTCGGTGTCGGACGAGAACGCGTCCTTCAGCAATGCCTTTTCCTTGGCCTTGCGGTCCTTGGCT
Source organism: Pseudoduganella sp. R-32 (assembly GCF_049913245.1). Classification (NCBI taxonomy): domain Bacteria; kingdom Pseudomonadati; phylum Pseudomonadota; class Betaproteobacteria; order Burkholderiales; family Oxalobacteraceae; genus Pseudoduganella; species Pseudoduganella sp. R-32. Next base: position 5,981,855 of record NZ_CP183987.1, read on the forward strand.
TTCGCCTTGTCCGCAGCCTTCATCTCGGCACGCTCAACAGCGTTCAGTGCTGCAACCTCGTCGTTTTCCGGCGTGAATTCCTTCGGCTTGCGGCCACGGCGTCCCGGCACCTTGACGGTTGGCAGCACATATCCGGAAGTATCGATGGCAGCCAGGGCGGCTGCGTCCGTTGTCTGACTAACCACCGGCGGTGCCTTGGTGACGCGAGTAGCCGGCTTATCAGCCGACTTCGTCGCAGGCTTGGCGGTCACTTTGCGAGGCTTTTCAGCCGCTTTGGTTTCAGGTTTCTTTGCTGGCACAGGCGCTTTCGGGAATAGTTAAGTCCACTACAAACCGCAACAACTACTACTGTAACTTACTGAAAACAAACGAAAAAACAGACCCGCTAAATATTGCAATATTTAGCATTTTATTATAGCACGCCACTTTACAATTACCAGACGGGAAGGTTTGCGTGCGTGCAGGCAATTACCTCGGACTTAAATCAGCTTCAGCTTCCTTCCGCAATTGATCTTGCTTGGCGGTAATTTCGCGGTAGCGTACACCAATCTCCTCAGAAGACAAACCTGCCGAAAATAGCTGGTCCAGCTCCTGTTTTAATGCATCCATCTTCAGGTGGCGCACTGTGGCCAGCAGCCACAAGCGCTCGCCTTCGATATCCGGCTCCGGCGCAGCGGCAATCTCGCCGATGAGCGCATCATAATCGCTGCCCGTTTCTTTCACCAACTGGCAGAACGCAGCGAAACTGCCCTGCTCTCCCAGCGATTGGGCCTGCACCATCAGCCAGACCAGTCGCTCGGCGGCTTCCTGGCCGAAGTGGCTGAAAGCCAGCAGCGCCTCGTCGTCCAGTTCCAGCGCCAGCGTCGGGTGCGTCAGCACCACGCGGATCAGCTTCAGTTCCAGCCCAACGGGCTGTTCGCGGCGGCTACGCGGCGGTGCAACCTTGCTGGCAGCCACCGGCTTGGCCAGCTCAAACAGCTGCTCAATCTCGCCCGGCGTGCTCTGCGTCATGGTCGCCAGGCCGCGCACGATCTGCAGGCGCAGCGAGGTCGGCGGCATGGCCTGCAACAGAGGCTTGGCGTCGAACTGGACGCGCGCCCGGCCTTCAGGCGATGTTAAATCATGCTCGCCCGCCGCCTCGCGCAGCAGGAACTGGGACAGCGGCATGGCTTCGTGTACCTGCTGTTCGAACGCTTGGGCGCCATATTCGCGGATATAGCTGTCCGGGTCGTGCTCAGCCGGAAGGAACAGGAACTTGATCGTCTTGTCATCCGACACGTGCGGCAGACAGGCTTCCAGCGCACGCCGTGCAGCGCGGCGGCCGGCCTTGTCGCCATCGAAACTGAAGATCACGTTGTCGGTTTGACGCAACAACTTCTGGACGTGGGTCGTGGTGCAGGCGGTTCCCAGCGTCGCAACCGCCTGGGGAAAGCCCATCTGGGCCAGCGCCACCACATCCATATAGCCTTCCGTCACCAGTACATAACCCGCATCGCGGATCGCCTGGCGCGCTTCGAACAAGCCATACAGCTCCGAGCCCTTTGAAAATAAAGGCGTTTCGGGAGAATTCAAGTACTTGGGTTCGCCCTGGTCCATGATGCGGCCGCCGAAAGCGATCACCTGGCCCTTGGTATTGCGAATAGGGAACATTACCCGCTCGCGGAAACGGTCATAGCGCTTGGTGCGCTTGCCGTCCTCATCCACGTTCTGGATGATCAGGCCGGCTTCCACCAGGACCGGGTTTTCGTAATCCGGGAAAACGGCTTTCAGACTGTCCCATCCGCTAGGCGAATAGCCGAGCGCAAAGCGGGCCGCGATTTCGCCGGTCAGGCCACGGCCTTTCAGATAGCCGATCGCCTGCGGCGCCAGGCGCAGCTGCGCCCGGTAGAATTCGTTAGCCTTGGACATGGCATCGGACAAGGCCATGGATTGCTGTTGCTGGGCAGCACGCTGGGCGGGCGGGATCTTGTCGTCCTGCTCCGGCACTACCATGCCGACGTTCTGGGCCAGATCCTTGACGGCATCGACGAAACCCATGCCCGAGTATTCGATCAGGAAGCCAATGGCCGTGCCATGGGCGCCGCAGCCAAAGCAATGGTAGAACTGCTTGGTCGGGCTGACGGTAAAGCTCGGGGATTTTTCGCTATGGAACGGGCACAAGCCCTGGTAATTGGCGCCGCCCTTTTTCAACTGAACGTAGCGCCCCACCACATCGACGATATCGACGCGGTTCAGCAGGTCGGCAATAAATGACTGTGGAATCACGAGGCTGAACGGTATTTGTTATAAATCAGACTATACCGCCGCGCGCGATGGGCATTTGATCCAAATCAACACACGCGGCCCACGATATGGCTCAGCCCGTGTCACACCATGGGGTCACACCCCGAGAGTGACACGGCCTCAACCGAGTCATGGCCGAGGCCGTGTCACACTTGGGGTGTGACCCCAGGGTGTGACACGAACTCGGCTGTAGATTATGCGGGGGTCAGGGCCTTTTTGACCAGTGCGGACACTACGGTCATGTCGGCGCGGCCGGCCAGCTTTAGCTTGACGATGGCCATGACTTTGCCCATGTCCTGGGGTCCGGCGGCGCCGGACTCGGCTACGGCTGCTTTCACTTCGGCGGCAATTTCTTCATCGGACAGGCCGGCAGGCATGTACGCCACCAGCACGGCCAGCTCGGCCTTTTCGATGTCGGCCAGGTCGGCGCGGCCGCCGGCTTCGAACTGGGTGATGGAATCCTTGCGCTGCTTGATCATCTTTTCAACGATGGCCACAGTCTGGGCGTCGTTGACTTCAATCTGCTCATCCACTTCCTTGCGCTTGATCTCGGCCAGGATCAGGCGGATGGTCGCCAGCTTGCCGGCTTCCTTGGCGCGCATGGCGGATTTCATGTCATCAGTAATCTGGGCTTTCAGGCTCATAGCTACCTCAAAAGTGTGCGTGGAAAAAGGAAAACCCGCTGCGGCTTAGACCGGAGCGGGTTGAAACTCTGGCGTGGGCATCCGTGGCGATCAGTGCGCCTGCAAGAATGCCGACGAGAGCTGAATTAGTACAGCTTCTTAGGCAGTTGCTGGCTGCGGATGCGCTTGTAGTGGCGCTTCACGGCAGCTGCCAGCTTGCGCTTGCGCTCTGCGGTTGGCTTTTCGTAGAACTCGCGTGCGCGCAGTTCGGTCAGCAGACCGGTCTTTTCGATGGTGCGCTTGAAGCGACGCATTGCGACTTCGAACGGCTCGTTTTCTTTAAGGCGGATAGTAGTCATGTAAAAATTCAAACCGTTAGGGTTCAGGAAAGACAGCGATATTAGCAGGTTTTGCTCAAAAATGGAAGAGACAATAGACGCCAAACCGGCCACTCAGGCGGTTCCGAAGGGGATATCGACGTCTTTCGCGGGCAATATTTCAGCCCAGCTAACATCATGAATCCGGCGGAAAATGCGTTGCCGGAAGTGGAATAATATCAGATCGCGAGGCCAGCAGCCACTCCGGATGCCCAGGCCCATTGGAAGTTGTAGCCGCCCAACCAACCGGTCACGTCGACTGTTTCACCAATGAAGTACAGGCCGGGCACGTTCTTGCATTCCATCGATTGCTGCGACAGTTCGCGGGTGTCCACGCCGCCGCGCGTGACCTCGGCCTTGCGGTAGCCTTCCGAGCCATTGGGGGTGATGGTCCACTGGTTGACCGCGCGGCCCAGCTTGCGCAGCGTGTCGTCCTTCATGTCGGCAATGCGCGCTTCGGGGTCCAGGCCTTGCACTTGCAGCAAACCCTCCGCCAGGCGCGCCGGCAGCCATTGAGACAGCAAGTTGCCAAGCTGCTTCTTCAGCGTACCCTTTCCTTCGATCAGGGTCTGGGCCAGGTCCATTTCCGGTAACAGGTTGATCGTGATCGGGGTGCCAGGCTGCCAGAACGAGGAAATCTGCAGGATGGCCGGACCGCTCAGGCCGCGGTGGGTGAACAGCAGGTCTTCGCGGAAGCGGGCGCCGGTCGGGTTGCGGCCTTTCAGCGAGCCGGTTTCCACGTCCACTTCCAGCGAGACGCCGGCCAGCGGCACAAACGGCGCCCATTCCTCGGCGTCGAAAGTCAGCGGCACCAGGGCGGGACGCGGGTCTACCAGCTTGAGCCCAAAATGCTTGGCCACGCGATAGCCGAAGTCGGTCGCACCAATCTTCGGGATCGACAGGCCGCCGGTCGCCACCACGACAGCGCCAGCATGGATCTCGCCTCGGTCAGTCTGCAGCACGAAGCCGGCGCCATTCTGCGCCACGGCCTGCACCTTGCTCGGCATGCGCCAATGCACGCCACTATCGGCGCACTCGCTTCGCAGCATGTCGATGATCTGCTCGGCGGAGTCGTCGCAGAACAGTTGCCCTTTATGCTTTTCGTGGAAGCCGATGCGGTGCTTCTTCACCATCGTCAGGAAATCATGCGGCGTGAAGCGCGACAGCGCGCTCTTGGCGAAGTGCGGATTCTCGGAGAGGAAGTTGGCAGGGCCGGCGTTAATATTGGTGAAGTTGCAACGACCGCCGCCAGAGATGCGGATCTTCTCCGCCAGTTTCTCGGCGTGATCGAGCAGCACAACGCGTTTGCCGCGCTTGCCGGCCGTCGCCGCGCACATCATGCCCGCCGCGCCTGCGCCGATTACCGCTACATCGTACTGATTTGCCATTTCCTGCCGCCCTGCCCTGAGACCAAACCCACCATTTTACAGGAGGGCGGCGCCGGCAGCGAGCGAGCGGGCGACATCTTTGCAGTGACCCACCTGCTGGATAATCGAATCCGGCACGGGGATTTCACCACGCAGCACGGCCTGGATCCAGGCAGCGGTCGACTCTGCGCTTTTATCCTCCGGCAGCTCGGGCAGCTTTTCGACCAGCGTCTGCTTTTCAACCAGCACGGTGCGTTCGCCGCCGTGGAACCAGTCGATCTTCTGCGCCTTGTTGGCGTTGGCGACGGTCTCGCCTTCCGTGCCGCGCATCAGGAAGGCGTGGCCTTTGTTCAGGGTGAAGAATTCGCCCAGCGACTCCAGGTATTCCGGGTGGGTGTAGGACACCAGCCGCAGTGCAGGCCCGGCAAACGGCTGCATGATCTTCACCAGCGTATGGGTCGAGTTGCGCACGCCGAGGATGCGGCGCAGCGACAGCATCCACGCCAAGCGCGGCGCCAATGCGTCGATGGTGATGAAGGCCACGCGCCCATCCTCCAGCGCCGCCTCCGCCGCTGCATGATCGGGCGAAGCATGCACGCCCAGTGCTTCGAATACTTCCGCCGTGGCGACGCGCCCAACGTCGTGCGCCACGCCATGCACCAGCACCGGGACGCCCTCGCGCGCCAGCAGCAGCGCCAGCAACGCGGTCAGGTTCGCCATCTTGCGGGCGCCGTTATAACTCGGGATCACCACAGGCGCGAATTCGCCGGCCGGCGCGCGCAGTTTTTCAAACGAGGCTTCGGACGCTTCCAGGAAGCCTTCCAGCTCCTCCACCGATTCACCCTTGATCCGCATTGACAGCAGGATGCCGCCCAGCTCAAGGTCCGATACGCGGCCATCGAGAATCGCGCCCCACAATTCGCGTGCCTGCTCGCGGTCCATGCTGCGGGCGCCCTTCGCGCCCCGGCCGATCTCCTTGATGTAGGGAGCGGCCTGGAAAGGTTGTTTAGTCGTCATTCAGCCAGTTTACGGCATTTCGGCTACACTGTTAGATCCCCCAAGAAAAAACACGTTGAAAAGCAGACTGATCATGATTGCCCAAAACCTTGAAAACATTAACGTTACCTCGTTCGCATCCATGCCTACCCCAGAGGAGCTGCACGCGAAACTGCCGCTGACCGACAAGGCTTCCGAGACCGTCACCAAGGGCCGCGCCGACCTGCGCGCCATCCTGGAGCGCAAGGACAAGCGCCTGTTCGTCGTGGTGGGCCCTTGCTCCATCCATGACCCGGTCGCGGGCCTGGACTATGCGCGCCGCCTGAAAGCGCTGCAGGAAGAAGTCAAGGACACCATGCTGCTGGTGATGCGCGTGTATTTCGAAAAGCCGCGCACCACCACGGGATGGAAGGGCTATATCAACGATCCGTATATGGACGATTCGTTCCGCGTCGACGTCGGCATGGAAAAGGCGCGCCAGTTCCTGCTGGATGTATGCGAACTCGGCCTGCCGACCGCCACCGAGGCGCTGGACCCGATCTCGCCGCAGTACCTGGGCGACCTGATCGCCTGGACCGCCATCGGCGCCCGCACCACCGAATCGCAGACCCACCGCGAAATGTCGTCGGGCCTGTCGACGCCTGTGGGCTTCAAGAACGGCACGGACGGCGACATCGGCATCGCGATCAACGCGATCCTGTCGGCGGCGAATCCGCACGCCTTCCTGGGCATCAACAGCCAGGGGAATGTGTCTGTCGTGCGCACGCGGGGCAATCCGCATGGCCACGTGGTGCTGCGCGGGGGCGACGGCCGGCCTAACTATGATTCCGTGTCGGTGGCGATTGCGGAACAATCGCTGCAGAAGGCCAAGCTGCCGGCCAATATCGTGATCGACTGCTCGCACGCCAACTCGTACAAGAAGCCGGAACTGCAGCCGCTGGTGATGACCGACGTGGTCAACCAGATCGTGCACGGCAACCAGTCGATTACCGGCGTGATGATCGAGTCGAACATTGTGGCGGGCAACCAGAAGATCCCGGCCGACCTGTCCGAGCTGAAATACGGCTGCTCGGTGACCGATGCCTGCATCGATTGGGATACCACGGTCCGTATGCTGAAGGAAGCGGACCGCGAACTGCGCGCCCGCCCTTGAACCGGTAAACCGGTGTCTGACCCACAGGGTCAGACACCCCACCTGCGGCCGACACTGAATTACCGGTTTTAAAAGCGCCAGCTTCCCTCAACGCGAATCGCGGACTTCACCGAGCGCGCCAGGAAGCACTCTCCATGCGCTTCATGGTGCAGCCGCTCCAGCTCCGCATCCGTCGGCGCCTTCTCGCCCGAGAAGGCGACCATCGGCTTCAGCGTCACCACGCTGATCCAGCCGTCCTCCATCTTCCCTTCCGCCGCATCGACATAGCTGTCGACCACATAGCCGTCACGCGCCGCCAGGCTAAGGAACCACAGCATATGGCAGCTCGATAGCGAAGCTACATACGCCTCCTCCGGATCCACCGCCGAAGGATCGGACAACGGCACCCGGACCACGTGCGGCGACGACGATCCCGGCACCACCATGCCGCCGTCAAAGGTCCACTTATGCAGCCGGCTGTAACGGTTATCGGTGAACTTGGCATCGTGGCGATGCCAGGCAACTTCCGCGGTATGAATGCTCATATCAGGCTCCCAAGGGTAGAAACTGCAAGCTTTTCGGTTTCGCGCAGGTGCTGCGCCAGCATGGCGCAAGCGCCATCCGGGTCACCCGCCCGCACCAGCGCGATCAGTCGCTGGTGCTCATCGTTCCAGCCGGACCGGCGCGCCTCAGGCCCCAGCTGCGCCAGGTAGAAACGCTCGACCGATGCGCGCAGGCTGGCCACCATTTGCTGGCTGCGCAGTCGCCTGCCCGGCGCATAAAGCTCGTCGTGGAACGCGCGGTCAAGCCGCAGCCATTCCAGCGGCGCCGTTTCGCCATCCAGTTCATGCTGGATGGCTTCCAGGCGGCGCAGGCTGCGCTCCGTATGCAAGGGCACTGCACGCCGCAGCACATCCGTCTCCAGCAGCACGCGCAGGTCGAACAGTTCATGCAGCTCGTCTGCGCCAAGCGTGGTGACATAAGCACCGCGGTTCGGCTCGATCTGCACCAGGCCTTCCGCCTGCAGGGAATTGAGCGCTTCGCGCACGGGAATGCGGCTGGTGCCGAATTGTTCGGCCAGTTCGGCCTGGCGCAGCACGGCGCCGGGCGCCAGCTTGCCGCTGCTGATGTCGGCGCGCAGGGCCGCCAGGATGGCCGGGCCGCCTTGAGCACGGGGTGGAGGTGTCTTCATGCGATAAATTGTATACACGTATACCAATCAATGCAAGCGGGCTTTCCATTACAATGGCGGATTGCCCTTTACCCTTTTGTGCATTCCAATGATCGTTCTCGGCGTTGAATCCTCCTGTGACGAAACTGGCCTGGCCCTGTATGACACGCAGCGCGGCCTGCTCTCGCACGCCCTGCACTCGCAGGTGGCGATGCATGAGGAATACGGCGGCGTGGTGCCGGAACTGGCCTCGCGCGACCATATCCGCCGCGCGATTCCGCTGCTGGAACAGGCGCTGGGTAAAGCCGGCCTGCAAGCCGGCGAGATCGATGCCATCGCCTACACCCAGGGTCCCGGCCTGGCAGGCGCCCTGCTGGTCGGTTCGGCGATTGCCTGCTCGCTGGGCATGGCGCTGGATAAGCCTGTGCTGGGCGTGCACCACCTGGAAGGCCACCTGCTGTCGCCGCTGCTGGCCAGCGAGCCGCCGGAGTTCCCTTTCGTGGCGCTGCTGGTATCAGGCGGCCATACGCAGCTGATGCGCGTGGACGGCGTCGGCCAGTACGAACTGCTGGGCGAAACACTGGATGACGCGGCGGGCGAGGCCTTCGATAAATCGGCCAAGTTGCTCGGCCTGGGCTACCCTGGCGGCCCCGCCATTTCGCGCATGGCCGAATTCGGCGACCCGGAAGCCTACAAGCTGCCGCGCCCCATGCTGCACTCGAAGGATTTGATGTTCTCCTTCTCCGGCCTGAAAACAGCCGTGCTGACGGTGGTGAACAACAACGGCGGCGCTGCCAATGTCTGCGAGCAGGACAAGGCGAATATCGCGCGCGGTTTCGTGGATGCGATCGTGGATGTGCTGACAGCCAAATGCCTGTCCGCGCTGAAGCAGACGGGCCTCAAACGCCTGGTGATCGCCGGTGGCGTGGGCGCGAATGCGCAACTGCGCGCGTCGCTGAACGCGGCGGCGAGGAAGAAGCACTTCAAGGTCTACTACCCGGAACTGGAGTTCTGCACCGATAACGGCGCAATGATTGCCTTCGCCGGCGCCATGCGCCTGCAGATCAATCCGCAGGCGGCGCAGCGGGACTATTCCTTCAACGTCCGTCCACGCTGGCCGCTGGACGAACTGCGGGTCATTTGATCAGGCGAGCAGCCAGGCGCTCAGGCCCACCAGGGCCAGCAGGCCTGCTGCAATACCGGTACGCAGGCCGGTGTGATTCATCTGCTGGCGCACCAGTTCGTGGCGGTTCGGCTTGTCTTCCCGCTTTGCTTCTTTGTTAATTTCGTGCTGCTGTACTTCGGTACTCATCAAGTGTCTCCGTTTGTATAGACCACCAATGTAGCAGCAGAGTCGCCCCGCTGCCACACTTTTGCACATTGCTATGCAGCAAAACGTTGTGCCGGGTGTCCTTGTCGTTGGTAGAGGAACTCCAGAACGCTTGTCCGATAGTCAAGATACAGCGGATCTTGCGCCAGGGATAGTCTGTCGCGCGGGCGTTCCAGCCGTACTTTGACGACGCCGCCGATGGTGGCGGCCGGGCCATTTGTCATCATGACAATGCGATCGGACAGCAGCACGGCTTCATCCACATCGTGCGTCACCATCACCACGGTGGCCCCCGTCGCGGCGACGATGCGCATCAATTCGTCTTGCAGGTGGGCGCGTGTCAGCGCATCGAGGGCGCCGAACGGTTCGTCCATCAGCAGCACCTTCGGTTCCATCGACAGTGCGCGGGCGATGCCGACGCGCTGCTTCATTCCACCTGAAATTTCATTGGGCCGCTTGCCGCCAGCGGCCGCCAGTCCCACCAGTTCCAGCGCCTGCCAGCTGCGTTCATCCAGTTGCGCGCGCGTCTCCTTGCCGCCGAACACCCGCTCCACTGCGAGGTAAATGTTCTCGAAACAAGTCAGCCAGGGCAGCAGCGAATGGTTCTGGAACACGACCGCGCGTTCCGGCCCCGGCCCGGCGATCTCGCGCCCGCTGCAAACCAGCACGCCACTGGTGGGACGGTTCAGGCCCGCGACCAGGTTGAGCAGCGTCGACTTGCCGCAGCCCGAGTGGCCGATCAGGGTAATGAACTCACCCTGCTCGACCACCAGGTTGACGTCGCTCAGCGCGTGGAACTGGCCAAAGCGCATGTCGACCTTGCTGATATCGATGAATTTCGAAGCCATCTCATTTCTCCTCATAGCTGAAAGCTTTGGCCAGCGCGACCAGCGCCAGTTCCAACGACAGGCCAACCACGCCGATCACGCCGATGGCGATCAGGATGTGCGGCACGTTCAGGTTATTCCACTCATCCCACACCCAGAAGCCGATGCCCACGCCGCCCGTCAGCATTTCGGCTGCGACGATGACCAGCCATGCCGTGCCGATGGCGAGGCGCACGCCGGTCAGCATGTAAGGCAGCACGGAAGGCAGCAGTATCCTGGTCGCCACCTTCCATTCGGACAGGTTCAGCACACGCGCCACGTTCAGGTAATCCTGCGGCACGCGCTGCACGCCGACGGCGGTGTTAACGATCATGGGCCAGATCGAACAAATGAAGATGGCCCAGATCGCGGCTGGATCGGCCGCCTTGAACACCAGCAGGCCAATCGGCAGCCAGGCCAAGGGCGATACGGGCTTCAGCAAACTGATTAAAGGGCTGAACATGCCGTACAAAAAGCTGAAGCGTCCGATCAGGAAGCCAAGCGGAATACCCACCAGCGCCGCCAGGCCGAAGCCCAGCGCGACGCGGCGCAGCGAGGCCAGGATGTTCCAGCCAATGCCCTGGTCATTCGGACCCTTGCGGTAGAACGGGTCCGAGAACAGCTTCACCGCCTCATGCCAGGTCTCCAGCGGAGTGGGAAAGCCTGCGTTGCGTACCGCCAGGATTTGCCAAGCCAGCACCAGCAGCGACAAGCCAAGCAGCGGCGGCAGTACTTTCATGACAAAGGGCCGCAGCCGCCCACCTTCCGGCGCCAGGTGCACGCCTTTCGCCGCCAGCCGCATGCGGCGCGTTGGCCTTCCCGGCACCGCGGGCGCCGGTTGCACTGATGCTCCCGCCTTCCCAGCCTGTCCTGCCGGCGCAACGTCCACCTTCATATCGATTGCCCGCCCCACGCCAGCCGCGGCCAATGCGGCTGCAGCTGCTTCCCGCGCAGCGTCCTGCGCGGTCAGTGCGCCGTGTGTGCCAGGCGTGCCCGCGCCGGCCCCGTCTATCGTTCCGTACATAGCACTCATAAGGCCTCCCTTCACGCTCTGATCTTGAACGAATCAGCATAGGCCTTGGGATTCTTGCCGTCCCAGGTCGTGCCGTCGATCATCTTTACGCTGCGCAGGGGCGACTTTGGTACGCTCACCTTCGCCATAGCCGCGCCGTCCTTGTACACATCGATCTGGTTGATTTGCGTGGCAACTGCCAGGTAATCCGGCTCCGCCTTCAGCAAGCCCCAGCGCTTCTGTTGCGTGAGGAACCACATGCCGTCGCTGAGGTATGGGAAATTCACCGCGCCGTCATTGAAGAACTTCATGTAGTTCGGATCGTCCCAGGTTTTGCCCAGGCCATTCTGGTAGCGGCCCATGATGCGCTGGCCAATCACATCGACCGTCGTGTTGACGTAGGATTTGTCGGCAATGGCTTCCGCCATCTTCACCTTGTTCGACAGGGACGCATCAATCCAGCGTCCAGCATCCAGCACCGCAGCGATGAGTGCGCGTGCAGTATTGGGATACTTCTTCACCCACTCCGCGCTGGTACCCAGCACCTTCTCCGGATGGTCACGCCAGATGTCCTGCGTTGTCGTGGCCGTGATGCCGACGCCATCCACAATCGCGCGGTGGTTCCATGGCTCGCCCACGCAAAAGCCATCCATGTTCCCGATCCGCATATTGGCGACCATCTGCGGCGGCGGCACCGTAATGACCTTGGCGTCCGTCATCGGGTTGATGCCATACGACGCCAGCCAGTAATACAGCCACATCGCATGGGTGCCGGTCGGGAACGTCTGTGCGAAGGTGTACTCGCGCTGGTCGGTGCGCATCAGCTTCGCCAACGAAGCGCCATCGACTGCGCCTTTGTCGGACAGTTTCTTCGACAGCGTGATCGCCTGGCCGTTGTGATTGAGGTTCATCAGTACGGCCATGTCCTTCTTCGGACCGCCAGCGCCCAGGTGGACGCCATACACCAGCCCATACAGCACATGGGCCGCGTCGAGTTCACCGTTCACCAGCTTGTCCCGCACGGCGGGCCAGGACGCCTCCTTGCTCAAGACGATCTTGATGCCGTACTTCTTGTCGAAGCCCAGCACAGAAGCCATCACGACCGAGGCGCAATCGGTCAATGGAATGAAGCCGACTTTGACTTCTTCTTTCTCAGGCTTGTCGGAGCCTGCAGCCCAGGCGTAATTCGATAAGGCTGTCGCAGCGCCCGCAGCAAGCAGGCGACGACGGGTAAGGCTGAACGTGCGATCCATCTCTATCCCCGGTTTGTAAATAATGGGGATACTGCAAGCGCCGTGCCACCCCGCTTTCAGGGGGAAAGGCGGGGAAATCCAGCACTTTGTTTGTGCGCCGCACCAATTTAGCGCCGTCAACGCACCGGGTGAAGCCTCGGATCGGTGCGCAGGCGTTCGGCCATCAGGTCCACGAAGCTGCGGATGCGGGTCGAGCCCTGACGGCTGTCACGGTGGATGATATGGATAGGCACCGCCGGCGTCGCGTAGTCCTGCAGCACCTCAACCAGCTCGCCTGCATCGAGCAAGACTGCCGCCTGGTAGGACAGCAGGCGCGCGATGCCGAAGCCGCTGCGCACTGCTTCGATGGCAGAGTCGTTATTGTTCACGCCCAGGCGCGGCTTGACGCGCAGCGATTGCGTGCCGGCGCCATTCTGGAAGCGCCAGTCCGGAGGCACGCTGGAGCCGGACGAGGCGACAATGGTGTGCTGCTCCAGCTCCTGCGGCGTGCTCGGCGCGCCATGCTTCTCTATATAGGAAGGCGAAGCGATGATCATGCGCCGCACCTGCCCGACCGGAATGGCGCGCATGCTCGAATCGGGCAGCTCGCCGATGCGGATGCCGACATCGATGCCTTCTTCCAGCAAGTTGGTCACGCGGTCGACGAAGACAGTGGAAATATCCATCGCCGGATAGCGCTGCAGGTAATCGACAATGCCCGGCACCACGTAGATGCGTCCAAACAGCACCGGCGCCGTCACTGTAAGGTGGCCGCGCGGCGCGGCGTTGATGCCGGCAACTGCATCGTCGGCCTCGTCGACTTCCGCGATGATGCGGCGCGCATCATCCAGGTAGCGCTGGCCGGCTTCCGTCACGCGCACATGGCGCGTGGTGCGGTCCAGCAGCCTGGCGCCCAGCCTTTCTTCCAGCGCCGCCACCGCGCGCGTAACGGCGGGCGGCGACATGCCTAGCCGGCGCGCGCCTGCCGCAAAGCCCTGCTCCTCGGCCACGGCCACGTAGACAGTCATCAGGTAAAGGCGGTCCATTTGCGTTTCACCATGAAGTCGATAAAGTGCCGCACGCGCATCGGCATGCGGCTGCGCTGCGGATAGTACATGTAAACGGCCGCATTTGCCGTCACATGGGTCGGCAGCAGGTGCACCAGCCGCCCTTCCGCCAGGTCGCGCTCCACCATGTACAGCGCCAGCTGGCCGATGCCGACCCCGGCGCGCACCGCCTCGACCTCGCCCTCCGCCGTATTGAACGTCGCCACGCAGGGCACGTCCTGGTACACCGTGCCGCCCTGCCCTTTGAGTTCCCACGGAATCACGCGGCCCGTGTTCGGCTGGCGGAAACCGGTGCACCGATGGTGCAGCAATTCTTCCACCGTGCGCGGGGCGCCGTGGCGCTCGATATAGCCGGGCGAAGCGCAGATATGCAAAGGAATCCTGCCCAGCTGGCGCGCAACCAGGTTGCGCTCCGGCGGATTCCCCGCCCTGAAGCCGACGTCGATCTTCGCCTCGGTCAAGTCGGTGAAGTGGTCGTCGAACAGCATGTCGAAATGCGCGCTCGGATACAGCTCCTGGAATTCGCGCAGCAGCGGCGCCAGCACCACCGTGCCCAGCGAGGTAGGCGCGGCGACGCGGATCATGCCGTCAACCGCCTCGCGGCTGTTCTGAACGTGGTCCAGCGCCTCGTCCAGCAAGCGCAGGCCCGGGTTGGCCAGCTCGAACAGGCGCTGGCCTTCGTCCGTAAGACTCAGGCTGCGTGTCGTGCGATGGAACAGGCGCACGCCGAGGTATTCCTCCAGCTGGCGAATCGCCTTGCTGACCGCCTGGGCCGACAGGCCGGCATCGACCGCCGCCTGGCTGAAGCTGCCGGCATGCACGACGCCGATGAACAATGTGATGACGCGGGCCTTATCCATTCATTTACAACCAATAGTTGAAGATCAATCACCTTTACTATGGCTAGTGTAGCAGCTCTCCGAAGCCTAATATGCCCTTCACCAACCACCCACTCTTGAAGGAGCAAGATCATGGCAAACAAAGTCTGGTTCATCACTGGTGCCTCCCGCGGCTTCGGCCTGCTGATTGCCCGCGACGCACTGGCGCGCGGCGACTCCGTGGTAGCAGCCGCCCGCAACCCGCAAGCGATTGTCGACGCCCTTGGCGCGCATCCCCAGCTGCTGCCGCTGCAACTCGATGTGACAAAGGAAGCAGCCGCCGTAGTTGCCACCCAGGCCGCCATCGAGCGTTTTGGCCGCATCGACGTGCTGGTGAATAACGCCGGCTACGGCATCCTCGGCGCCGTCGAGGAGACCTCGGCGGAAGAAGTGCGCCGCAATTACGAAACGAATGTCTTCGGCCTGCTGAACGTGAGCCGCGCGGTGCTGCCGGTCATGCGCCGGCAGCGCAGCGGCCATGTGATCAATATTTCCTCGCTGGGCGGCTATCAGGCGTACTACGGCTGGGGCGTCTACGGTTCCACCAAGTTCGCAGTGGAAGGCCTGAGCGAAGCGATGGCGCAGGAACTGGCTCCGCTGGGCGTGCACGTCACCGTGGTGGAACCCGGCTTCTTCCGCACTGATTTCCTCGACGCCACCTCGCTGGTGGAGACCGCAAGCCGCATCGAGGATTACAAGGACACGGTCGGCGCCATGCGCACCTTCGCCGCCGGCGCCAACCACGCGCAGCCGGGCGATCCGGCCAGGCTGTCGCAAGCCTTGCTGAAACTGGCCGATGCCGCGCAGCCGCCGCTGCGCCTGCAACTGGGCAGCGACGCGGTCGCCCGCGCCTACGCCAAGCATCGGCAGGTCGAGCAGGAGCTGGCGCAATGGAAGGAACTGGCCCTCTCGACGGACTTCGATCAGCCGGCCAGGCAAGCCGCTTAAGTCCCAGGGAGCCTGGTGCCGCAGCTCTTGCAGAAACGCGCCGACTGTTCATGGTCTCCGGCCAGGCAGCCGGCGCAAGTGCGATGCGAGCGGCGCTGCTGGCTGATTTCGGCGCTGATGATGCCGGTCGGGACCGCGAGAATGCCCCATCCGAGCAGCATCATGATGGAGGCAATGGCACGTCCCAGGTCCGTCTTCGGCACCAGGTCGCCAAAGCCCACGGTGGTCACGGCCGAAATCGCCCAGTAGACGGCAGTCGGAATGCTGGTAAAGCCGTGTGCCGGCCCTTCGACCACGTACATCACGGTCCCCAGCAAGAAGACGACCATGAACACCACCGACAGGAAGATCAGGATCTTGCGGCGGCTGGCCAGCAAGGCACGGCCCAGCATCCCATATTCCTCGATGTACAGCGTGAGCTTGAGAATACGGAACATGCGCAGCAGCCGCAGGATCCGCACGTTGAGCAGCACATGTGCGCCCGGCACGAACAGCGCCATATAACTTGGCAATACTGCCAGCAGGTCGATCATGCCGAAGAAACTGCGCGCGTAGCGCAACGGGTGCCGCACGCACAGCAGGCGGCTGGCGTATTCGATGGTGAACAGCACGGTAAAGAACCACTCTGCCGCAAACAGCCAGTCGCCGTAGTCGCGCGCCACTTCGGCGACACTGGCCAGCACCACGGTCGTCACGCTCAGCAGGATAGCGCCGATCAGCGCGAGGTCGAACGCCATGCCGGCAGGCGTATCGGACTCGAAAATTATTGCATAGAGCTTTTCGCGCCAACCGCCTTCCGGCCGGCCGAAGCGCTGGTGCGGATCGTAGGTCTTCATTGCGGGCTCCCCAGCAAATCAGCGCGCGGCATGCCCCATCCCGGCACGCTGAAAGGGCATTCCGGTTTCGCCGCCAGCATCAAAGTAGTGAAATTCCCGCGCGGCGAGGCGGAGAAGCGCAGGTCGCTGGCCTGGGCCGCATCCACCGCCGGCATGCGGGCGAAACGCAGCCAGGCAGCCAATTGGCAATCGGCTGCGGCGCGCGCGCGCAAGCCAGCCACATCGCCCTGCCATGATCCGGACACCAGCACGCCGGGTACCGTGACGGCCATCTCCTGCACCGCATCGGCCGTCAGTGCCGCCGGGCAATCACGCGGCGGCAGCAAGGAAGGCGCAAGGCTCAAATGCCCGCGCCGGAGCTGGTAAATCTTCCCGTCCGACTCGATCGAGGTAAAGCTCCAGCACAGGGGCTGGGACGGGAAAGCGGTCAGTGCAACGTCCAGCACGCGGGACTGAGGATCCTGCAGCACCAATGCCGCCGTCACCGCCTGGCGCGCCTTGAACGAGGCCGACGCCTGGACGCCGATAAATGCCAGCACCATGCCAAGGGCCAGTAGCAGCGCACGCCGGCTTTGCATATGCATGAATCGCAGCACAGCCACCACGCCACCCAGCATGACCAGCGCAGCGAACGACGCCCAGCCCAGGTAGCCATGCAGCGTCACATACAGCAGGACCACCGGCAGCACGGAAAGCAGCACAATACGCATGCGCCGCGAAGGTGCGGCCATCGCCAGCGGCACCCCGAACGCCCCCCAGAACACCGGCTCGATGATGTAAACCATATCGCCGAAGTACCAGGTTCCGCTGAAAGGATAGAACGGATGAACTCCATAGTTGTTCATGAAGTCCATCCCCAGGTGCAGCAGGAAACCCGCGGCCAGCGCTATCAGCAGCCCACGCCGTGCATCGCGGCTCTCACGCAGCAACGCCCGCGCATTCGGCCACAAGACCCATAACAGGGCAAACAGCAGCAAAGCCTGCGGCAGCAGGTACAGCAAGGTATGCGTATGTCCGCGGTGATGCAGCAGGTAGCCCAATGGCGCCGGCGCCAGCCGGGTATAAACCAGGTCGAGGTCAGGAAAATTGCTGGCAAGGGCGCAAGCCGTCAGCAGCAAACGATGCCGCGTCCTGTGACGCCCCGGATCGGCCTCCGGCGGCAGCGAGCGCTGAATCAGCTCGCCAACGCCCAGGCCAACTACGCTATGAGTAATGTTATCCATGCTTAATGAAAGTCGGGGTCAGGTCTGGCAATCGGACACAGGCTCAGCCGCAAGCGGCTGAGCCTGTGTCCGATTGCCAGACCTGACCCCGACTTTCAACAATTAATGCTGGACTTCGACGCCGTGCCAGAAGGCGATCCGGTCCTTGATGTTGTTGGCCGCTTCTTTCGGGCTCGGGTAATACCAGGCGGCGTTGGCGTTCACCTTGCCATCCACCACCACGTTGTAATAACTGGCCACGCCCTTCCATGGACACAGCGTGGTGTGCTGGCTCGGCTGGAGATAGTCCTTCCTGACCCGCGACGGCGGGAAATAGATGTTGTGCTCGACGATCTCGACTTCGCTGCTATCGGCTTCCGCAATCACGGCGCCATTCCAAATTGCCTTCGGCATGCAAACTCCTGTCCTGTTCAACCTTCCACACGGTTGCGGCCCCCGGCTTTGGCGCGGAACAGTGCGGCGTCAGCCTGCTTCAGCAGCATCTCGGCATCATCAATATCCATGTGATTGAAGGAGCCGACGCCAAGGCTGGCCGTCACCGCGACCGTGCGCGCCCCGGCGCCATGCACCTGGGCCTCGATCCGCGACCGCAACGTCTCTGCGAACTTGCGCGCGCCTTCGGGCGGCGTGTTCGGCAACAGGATACACAATTCTTCGCCGCCGTAGCGTCCGGCCACATCGATCACCCGCACGTTTTCGCGCACCAGGCGGCCGATCGCGGCCAGCACTTCGTCGCCCAGCTGGTGGCCGAACTCATCGTTGACGTTCTTGAAGTGGTCGACGTCCACCATCACGGCCGACAGCGGCGTGCGGAAGCGGCGCGTGCGGGCCACTTCAAAACGCAGGCGGCTCATCAGGGAGCGGCGGTTATGCAAGCCGGTCAGCTCATCGGTGGTAGCCAGGGTCTCCAGCTCATCCTTCGAGGCTTTCAGTGCCCGTTCGCTGGCGTGCAGTTCGAACAGGGCCATGACCTGGCGCGCCAGCTTGCGCAGCATGTCGCGTTGGGAGGTCGACAGGCAGCCTGGTTTGGTGTCCATCACACACAGGGTGCCGATCGCGAAACCATCCCTGGTGGTCAGCGGCACGCTGCTGTACATGCGCATGAACGGCGCAGCGACGGTCAGCGGCATGCCGGCCGTGCGGGCATCCCGGCCCAGGTCGCCGATCTCGGTGGCCGCTTCGCCCAGCACCGCCAGCGAGCAATAACACTGGCTGCGCGGCATGGAACCCAGCGCCAGCCCGGTGCAGGACTTGACGACGGCGCGTTCGCCATCGACCAGCGTGATGAAGGCATACGGAACGTCGCAGGCCTTGGCGGCCAGCTCTGTCAGGAAGGTGAAATCTTCGCTCGCTGGCGCATCGAGGGCGCCGTAGCGGTGCAGCGCAGCCAGGCGCTTGTGGTCGTCCGACTGCCCGGGGTACAGCGTTGTTATGATTTTTTCGGCGGCAGACATGCTCTCTCCCTTGTTACGGTACCAAGTGTAACAAGGTTGCTAGCAAGATAATAGTTTTATTTGGCAGCCACTATTTGCCGCAGGGCACGCTCAAAGGCTTCCGGCGGCTGTCCGCCGGAGATGAGATGTTTTTCATTGATGATGACGGCCGGCACCGACTGGATGCCGTTGCGGTGGTAGAAATGCTCCATATCGCGAACTTCCTGCGCGTAGCGGCCAGATGACAGCACTTGCACTGCCTCCGCCTCGTCCAGGCCGACCTTGCCCGCCAGTTGCACCAGCAGGGTGCGCGAGCTTGGATCCTGGCCGCGCGTGAAATACGCATCGAACAGGGCCTTTTTCAGCTCTTTCTGCTTGCCATGCTCGCCGGCCCAATGCAGCAGCCGGTGCGCATCAAACGTGTTGTAAATCCGGCTACGCATGCCCATGGCGAAGTCGAAACCGACATCGGCGCCGCGCTGGCGGATCATTTCACGGGTCTGTTCCTGCTGGGCGGGGCTGGCGCCGTATTTCTGGCGCAGGTGCTCGGTGATGTCCTGCCCTTCCGGCACCATGTGCGGATTCAGCTCGAAGGGCTGGAAGTGGATTTGCGCCTGGACGCTTTCGCCAAGACGGCCCAGCGCCACTTCCAGGCTGTTCAGCCCGATCGCACACCAGGGACAGGAGACGTCGGAAACGAAGTCGATGCGGATCGGGGTGGTAGTCATGGTTTTCTAGGCCTTTTTCTTGGCTTTGCTGCCGATGCGGCTTTCTTTGCCAGCAATAAGGTTAGCAATATTTTTGGAATGGCGCCAAACCAGCAAACCGCTCATGGCCAGGACGGCAGCCAGTTGCGGCTCGGCGCCGAACAGCAAGCCGTAGTAGAACGGTGCGAACACGGAAGCGACCAGCGCAGCCAGCGAGGAATAGCGGAAGGCGTAAGCCACCACCAGCCAGGTCGCCAGCGTTGCCAGGCCCAGCCATACATTCAATGCCAGCAGCACGCCCAGCGCCGTGGCCACGCCCTTGCCACCGACGAACTTGAAGAATACCGGCCACAAGTGGCCAACAAACACGGCCACGGCCACCAGTGCGATGGCCTGGTCCGCCTGGTAGCCCAGGCCCAGTTGCTGCTGGAAATGGTCGACCAGGAACACGGCCAGCCAACCTTTGAAGGCATCGCCGATCAAGGTCCAGATCGCCGCGCCCTTGTTACCGCTGCGCAGCACATTGGTGGCGCCGGGGTTGCCGGAACCATAGGTGCGCGGATCGTCTAGGCCGTAGAACTTGCTCACCACCACGGCGAAGGAAATCGAGCCGATCAGGTAAGCGCCAATAATCAAAAGCAGAGTAATCATAAATCCCCAGGATTCCTTGTTTTTATATGCGGCAGCGACTATACACCATACCGTCCGGCTCGGGCGGCGCGGCCGCAGGCAATCTTATCAATCCGCCAATGCGCATTGCACCGGCCTGGCCGCCAGCACCTCGGTCAGGACCGCTGGCTTGATACCAATCAGGAAGCCACGGCGCCCGCCATTGATATAAATCGTTTCCAGGCCAAGGATGCTTTCCTCGACATAGACCGGCATTGCCTTCTTGGTGCCGAAGGGCGACGTGCCGCCCACCATGTAGCCGGAATGGCGCTGCGCCACCTCGGGCTTGCACGGCTCAACGGACTTGCAGCCGATATTTCGGGCCAGGTTCTTGGTCGATACCTTGCAGTCGCCATGCATCAGCACGATCAGCGGCTTGGCCGCCTCGTCCTGCATCACCAGGGTCTTCACCACATGGTGTTCATCGACGCCCAGCTCGCGCGAAGAGACGGAGGTACCGCCATGCTCTTCGTACTCATAAGGATGTTCGGAAAATGCGACTTTGTGCTTGCGCAGCAAGGCTGTCGCCGGGGTTTCGGAAATGTGCTCTTTTTTTGCCATGCCGTGATACGCTAGTGCCAAGAGAGGAGTTTCTCATTATGCAGCAAGAAATTCGCTTTGCCACCTTCAATGTCTGCAACCTTGCCCCGCCAGGGGCGAAACTGTACGACAACCTGCAGCCTTTGACGGAGCAGGAGTACGAGGCCAAGGCGGAATGGACCGCGCAGCAGCTGGACCAGCTCGATGCCGACGTGATCGGCTTCCAGGAGATCTTCTCCCAGGCAGCGCTGCGCGACGTGCTCGCGCGGACCCGTAAGTATCGCGATGCCGTGCATGCCGGCTTCGATCCCGATCCCCACGCCTCTCGTTTGACGCCTAATGTGGCGCTGGTGTCGCGCCTGCCTTTGGCTGCCGCGCCGGAAGTCTATGCCAATTTCCCTGAAGGCGTGCCGGCCGACTCGGGCCTGCCGGAAGCGGACCGCTTCGCCCGAGCACCGCTGCACGCCCAGATCATGCTGCCCAACGAAGTGGTGGTGGACGTCATCGTGGTCCACCTGAAATCGCGGCGGCCGGATTACCGCAGCGGCGACACCTCGGAAGATCCGCTGCACCTGGCCATGGCCAGCCTGCGCTCGCTGGTGTGGCGCGGTACGGAAGCGGTGGCCCTGCGTGTCCTGTTAAGCAAAATGATGCGTGAAACGCGCCGGCCTTGCATCGTTCTGGGTGATTTCAACGACACAGCCGACGCGGTGACCACCACCATCGTGCTGGGCAACGGCGGCGGCATGATGCCCGGCGACGAGCGGCGCGGCCGCATGTATGACGCCAACCAGATCCAGCTGCGGCAAGACCATCTGCGCCATGTGGCCTATACCAGCATCCACGAAGGACACTACTCCACCATCGACCACGTGCTGGTGTCGGAAGAATTCAACCCTGCCTCGCCGCGCGCCATCGGCGAAGTGCTGGACGTCAGCTACTTCAACGACCACTTGCGCCAGGAGCGGCCCGAGGTTTCCGACCACGGCCAGGTGCTGGTGCGGCTGCGGCTGCGCTAGCCGGCCGTTCGTCAGTGACCACGAAGCCGATCGGCCGCTTGGCTGGCGCCTCGGCAGGCCGGGCCAGTTGCCTGAGTACGTCCACCATGGCCTTCCACTCAGCTCGCGTTGACTCCTGGCCACGCGCCACCAGAGCGGCAAGCTCATCTAACCGCGCAGCAAGGCCATCGTGCGCGGCAACGAGTTCCCGAAGGTGAAGGAAGGCTCGCACGACATAGATACCCATTTCGATTGCCTGTCCGGTATTGAGCACATTGGATGCCTGGATTGACCCATGTTCAGTAAAGGCAAAAGGAAGGGTTCTCGCAAACTTCAGTCGCGCGAGGTGGTCACAGTTTTTGACCACCTCGCGTTTCTCAAGGGTAGTGAGCTGGAACATAAAAACTGGCGGGAAGCGACGGCTGTTGCGTCATACGGGCAATCGATTCACGCGTCATGGCGTCGTCCTTACTGCATTTTCCGCCAGTTGCCCCTGGTACTGGTCGCAGCCAAGCTCTCTCAGCAACTGAAGCTGGTCCTCAGTTTCGACGCCTTCGGCGATGACTGTCATGTCCAGGCTGCGCGCCATCGCAATGATGGTGCGAATGGCGGTGGCATCCGTGCCATTGTCCATGAAGGATTGGGCAATCTTCAGTTTGTAGATAGGGAATTCCTTCAACTGCATCAATTGCGAATAGCCAGTCCCGAAATCATCGATCGACACTCGCACACCAAGCTCCCGCAACGCACCAAGCTTCTCCGGCACGTCCGAGCCGCCACGCATGATGGTGTCTTCGGTCAGTTCCAGTTCCAGCCACTGCGGCGCCAGGCCACTGCCGCGCAACGCCTCAGCCACGCTGTCGACAAAATTCTTGTGCATGAACTGGCCAATCGCAATATTCACCGAAACCACCAGCGCCCCCCCATCTTCCAGCCATTTGCGCGCGCGGCTGCAGGCGCTGCGCAACACCCAGCCACCAATTGCCACCATGAGTCCCGACTCCTGCGCCACGTTCAGAAAATCCTGCGGCAACAGCAAGCCCTGCTCCGGATGGCGCCAGCGCAGCAGCGCCTCCATGCCAACCACTTCGCCACTGGCGATGTCGACTTCCGGCTGGTAAGCTAGTTCGAACTGGCCCTCGTCCAGTGCACGCCGCAGGCCCTTTTCCAGGCTGGCATGCACAACCACGCGTGCGTTCATTTCCTGTCCAAAGAACTGGTAGCGGTCGCGCCCGGCCTGCTTGGCGTGGTACATCGCGATATCCGCATGTTTTACCAGGCTGTCGATGTCCGCCCCGTCCGACGGGAACATGGCAATGCCGATTGAGGTCGAGACATGCAGCAGGTGCTCACCCAGCACATATTCCTGCGTGACCGCCTGCAACACCGTCTCGGCCACATGCGCCGCGCGCTCCGGCCCACCAACCTCCGCCAGCACGACCACGAATTCGTCGCCGCCATGCCGGCTCACCGTGTCGACGCTGCGCACGCATTTCAGCAAGCGGGCGGCGACCTCTTTCAGCAAGCGGTCACCCACCGCGTGGCCGAGCGTGTCGTTGATCATCTTGAAGCGGTCCAGGTCGAGGAACAGTACTGCCAGCGAACTCTTGCTGCGGCGCGCTGCCGCCAGCGCCAGATTGAGGCGGTCGAGCAGCAGCACGCGGTTTGGCAGATCGGTCAAGAAATCATGCTCTGCCAGGTGGCGCGTATATTCCTCGGTCCTTTTGCGCTCCGTGATATCGGACAGGCTGCCCATATAATTCGACACCAGACCGGCCTGGTCCCGGATCGCTGTCACACTGACCCAACACGGGAAAATCTCTCCGTTCTTGCGACGGGCCCAGGTTTCGCCCTGCCAGTGATCGCTGGCTTCGACCTGGCTCCATACCTCACGATAGAACGACTCGTCCTGCACGCCGGAGCGATACAGGCTGATCGGCTGGCCCAGCAGTTCTTCCGCCGCAAAACCGGTGGTCTGCGAATAAGCGCGGTTGCTGGCAATGATGTGGCGGCGCCGGTCCGTCAGCACGATGGCATCGCGGCTATTTTCAAACACCTGGGCCGCCAGCCGTACCGTGCGCTCGGCTTGCTTGCGGTCAGAGATGTCGCGCACAACCACATACAGCAGGTCCGACTGTCCGGGCTGCAGGGCAGTCATCAATACCTCGGCCCAGAATGCTGTGCCATCGCAATCGGTGTAGCACCATTCGAAACGGCTATTGCCATCGCTAAAGGCGACTGCTTCCCGGCTCGCCACCCCCGTCTCCGACAATTCGCCTCCCGGCTGGCGCAGCGGCGAAAAGGTATGCAAGCGGTGGCCTGCCAGGCGTGCCGCTGAGTCGCATTTGAACAGGCGCATGGCAGCGGGGTTAACCTCCACGATCATGCCGTCACGCATGATCAACACCGCATCGCTGGAACGGCCGAACATCTGGGAAAAATTTTCCCCGACTGCACGCAGCGCCGATTCATCATCCTTGCGCTGGGTGACATCGACATCCATGCAGACAACCTGCGCCAACTCGCCGTCCTGCCAGACTGGAACCTTGGTCGAATACAACCAGAGGTCGCGTCCGGAAAATGCGCGCACATGCCAGTCGCCAAGCGGGCCTGGCTTGCCGCTGCGCCATACTTCTTCCACCATGGCGTCATGCTCATCTTGCCGTTCGGCGCGCGACATCAGTTCAGCCAGAGGCCGGCCGATCGCCTCCTGCATCGTCAGGCCAGCCAGGCTCGCAAACTGCGAATTGCAGAATGTCACCTTGCCTTCGCGGTCCAGGCTGCTGATCGCGACCAGCGGCGTCTGTTCAAGCGCCCCCACCATGCGCGCGATCAAGTCGAGCGCTGCATGGACGGGAGTCAAGTCGGCAGGCGAGGGAGTGCTCATGCCACATTTTTCGCCCGCTTCGCGTTTTTTCGTTTGCGCTATGTCAAAGGTGCCTGACAAGCGCCGCTCCATCCGCACTTTTTGCATTTCAAGTCGCCGTTTATGCGCTTTATCGCATTTACATGGCCGCTGGACTTGTTAAAACCTACAGTGTCACCATCGCAATCCGCGCCAGCGGACAACTTTGATGAAGAGACAATAATGAGCCCACAACCCGTGCACCTGAAATCCCCAAAACGCTGGCGCCTTCCCGTGATCGGCCTGGTAGTACTGGGCCTGGCGGGCGGTAGCTGGACCGTTATGAAATCGCAGGCCAAGCCGGCAGAAACGCCAAAGGCAGCGGCCGCCAAGGCCGAGCCTGTGCTCGAGCTGGCCAGTGCCGACGTGGCCGCCATCGATGCGCGGCCGCTCTCGGTTGGACTCCCCTTGTCGGGTTCACTGATCCCGGTCAACCAGGCCACCATCAAATCGAAAGTGTCGGGCCAGGTGCAGGAAGCCACGCTGCGCGAGGGCGTCTCAGTGCAGGAAGGGCAAGTGCTGGCCCGCCTCGACCAGGCCGACCTGAAAGCGCGCCTGGCCCAGCAGCAGGCCATGCTGGAAGAGGCGCATGCCAGGCTGAGCATGGCCCAGAAAAACGAATACAACGCGAAAGCGCTGTTGTCGCAAAAATTCATCTCGCAGACCAGCTTCGATACCACGGCCAATGCCGTCGAGCTGGCGCATGCCAACGTCAAATCGGCTTCCGCCATGGTCGACCTGGCCCGCATCGCGCTGAACGACAGCGTCATCCGCGCACCGATCAGCGGGATCATCTCCAAACGTCATGTGCAGGCGGGCGATAAGGTCGCGCCTGACATGCCCGTCTACACCATCGTCGGCCTGCAAGAGCTGACGCTGGAAGCGCAAGTGCCCACCACCGATATCCCGCGCGTGAAAATCGGCCAGGAAGTCAGCTTCCGCGTCGACGGCTTCGCCAAGCGCGAATTCAGCGGCAAGGTAGCGCGCATCAACCCGACCACGGAAACCGGTTCGCGCGCCATGCTGGTGTATATCTCGGTGCCAAACGCCGACGGCGTGCTGCGCGGCGGCATGTTCGCCAAGGGGAATATCACCACCGAGCGCACCAAGGAAGCGCCGATGGTGCCGCTGGCTGCCTTGCGTGAGGAGGCGGGCAAGCAGGTGGTCTACAAGGTCGCCGACGGCATCGTCGTGGCACAGCCGGTCAGCCTTGGCCTGCGCAGCGAGGACGTGGGCCTGGCCGAAGTGACCGCGGGCCTGGACAAGGGTGCCAACGTGATCATCTCGAAGCTGGAAGGGGTGAAGCCGGGCGCCAAGGTCAAGCTGGCTGCCCCGGCAGGCGTTCCCGCCGCCAGGCCGGCCATGCTGGCAGCGGCTAAAGGTTAAGGGGCGCCGTCATGTGGATCACTAAAATCTCGATCCGCCAGCCGGTCTTTGCCACCATGGTGATGGTGGCGCTGATGGTGCTTGGCATCTTCTCTTACAAGGGGCTCGGCGTGGAATCCATGCCGAACGTTTCCTTTCCCTTCGCCGCAATCGAGGTGGTGTATCCGGGCGCCTCGCCGGAAGCGGTGGAAAACGACATCACGCGCCCGATCGAGGACATCGTCAACACCGTGTCCGGCGTCAAGACCATCCGCGCCAATTCGTGGGAAGGCAAGGCCGGCGTCTACGTCGAATTCGAACTGTCCACCAATATGGACAAGGCGATGCAGGACATGCGCGACAAGATTGCGCTGGTGCGTCCGAAATTCCCGCGCGAAGCGAAGGAGCCCTTCATCGCCCGGGCCGAAGGCGAGAACGACCAGCCCATCGTCAGCCTGTCGTTCAGCTCGGACAAGCGCAGCCTGCGCGACCTGTCCACCATGACCGACCAGATCCTGGCCAAGCGCTTCCAGGGTGTGCCGGGCGTGGGCCAGGTGCGCGTATTCGGCACCACCAAACGCCAGATGCTGGTCAGCCTGCGCCCGGCCGACATGCGGGCACAAGGCGTGGGCGTGGACGAAGTGATGCGCGCCATCCAGAACACCAACGCCAACCTGCCGGCCGGACGCCTGTCGGCCGACGTCACCGAAACCCTGGTGCGGGTGGAAGGCAAGCTGAAAGAAGCGGTGGAATTCAACAAGATCATCGTGGCGCGCCGCGCCAACGGCCCGGTCTACCTGGACCAGGTGGCCGACGTGATCGACGGCGAGGCGGAAGAACAGTCGATCTCGCGCGTCAACGGCAAGCCCGCCGTCTCGCTCGACATCACCAAGGTACAGGACGCCAACGTGGTCGAAGTCGGCAACGGCATCCTGAAGGTGGTGGAAAACCTGCGCAAGACCCTGCCGGAAGACATCAAGATCAAGGTTCTCGATTCGCAATCGGAGCGCGTGCAGGCACAGCTCGACAACGTCAAGCGCACCATCATCGAAGGCGCGATCCTGACCATGGTAATCGTGTTCTTTTTCCTGCACTCCTGGCGCTCGACCATCATCACCGGCCTGACGCTGCCGATCTCGGTGCTGGCCTCCTTCATCGCCATGAAGGCCTTCGGCTTCACGCTGAACTTCCTGACGCTGATGGCGCTGTCGCTGTGCATTGGCTTGCTGATCGACGACGCCATCGTGGTACGCGAGAACATCGTGCGCCACCTCGGCTTCGGCAAGCACCACCGCAAGGCGGCGGAGGACGGCACCAATGAAATCGGCATCGCCGTGATGGCGACCACCTTTGCCATTGTCGCCGTGTTCGTGCCGGTCGCCTTCATGGACGGCATCATCGGCCGCTTCTTCCTGCAGTTCGGCGTGACCGTGACGGTGGCGGTGCTGGTATCGCTCTTTGTCTCCTTCACCCTCGACCCGATGCTGTCGTCGGTATGGCATGACCCGGTCAAGGACCGCTTCAAATACCTGCCGTGGCTGGGCCGCATCATGGAGAAAGTCGAACATGGCGTGGAGAAGGTGCACAAGCTGTATGGCAAGGTGCTGGCCCTGGCGCTGAGATGGCGCAAGCTGACGCTCGCCACCGCCTTCGGCCTGTTCGCCGGCAGCCTGATGCTGGTGCCGATGATCGGCGGCGAGATGTTCCCGGAAACCGACCAGGGCCAGATTGTGCTGCAGCTCAAGGTGCCGGTCGGCTCCAGCCTGGATTACAACGACGCCAAGGTGCAGCAGGTAGAGGCGGCGCTGAAGGAGTTTCCCGAGGTCGACGCCGTCACGGCCAATGTCGGCGATCCTGCCGGCCGCCACATCTCCTTCCTGCGCATCAAGCTGACCGACGTCAAGAAAACCCACCGCCAGTCCCAGCAAAAGCTGGAAGGCGCGATCCGCAAGCGCATCGAGCGCATTCCGGGCATTACCCTGTCGGTGGGCCAGAAGCCGATCTTCATCGCCATCCTCGGCACCGACGAAGCCAAGCTGGAGCAGACCGCGCAGGCGCTGATGGCCAAGATGCGCAAGATCAAGGGCGTGGCCGACCTGGAATACAGCCAGGAAGGCGCCAACCCGTCGACGCTGATCAAGATCAATAACGAACTGGCCAGCGACCTGGGACTGAGCGTGCAGCAGATCGGCAGCGCCATGCGTCCTTTCGTCGCGGGCGACACGGCCAGCTACTGGCTGGCGGCGGACGGCCAGAACTATGAAGTCAATGTGCAGTTGCCCAAGTCCGGCCGCCAGCGCATCGCCGACCTGGCCGACCTGTCGCTCACCTCGAGCAAGACCGGCCCGGACGGCAACCCGCTGATGGTACCGCTGCGCCAGGTGGTGGACTTTGTGCCAGGCTTCAGCCCGCAGGTGCTGAAACGCCAGGCCCTGCAGCGCCGGGTGGCCATCTACGCCGCGACCGAAGGCCGCCCCGCCGGCGACGTAGATGCCGACGTGAAGAAAGCCATGGACTCGATGACGCTGCCGGACGGCGTGCGCTTCGACGTGGCCGGCAATGCGCAGCAGATGGCCGAAACGATGAACGGCGCCATCACGGCGCTGAGCATCGCCGTGGTGTTCATTTACATCGTGCTGGCGTCGCAGTTCGGCAGCTTCCTGCAGCCGATTGCGATCATGGTATCGCTGCCGATGTCGCTGATCGGCGTGCTGGTGGCGCTGCTGGCGACCGGCTCCACGCTGAACGTGTTCTCCGTGATCGGCGTGATCATGCTGATGGGCCTCGTGACCAAGAACGCGATCCTGCTGGTGGACTTCACCAACCACGGCCAGCGCGACGGCATGAGCCAGTTCGACGCCATCATGGCGGCCGGCCAGGTGCGCCTTCGTCCCATCCTGATGACGACACTGGCAATGATCTTCGGCATGCTGCCGATGGCGATCGGCCTCGGCGAAGGCGGGGAAACCCAGGCACCGATGGGCCGGGCAGTGATTGGCGGCGTGATCACCTCCACCCTGCTGACGCTGGTCGTGGTGCCCGTGGCCTACACCTACCTCGACAGTTTCGGCAAGCGCGCCAAGCGCTGGCTGCGCCGCGGCCACCACGACGACGCAGCAGCCGCCGAACAATCCGGCGTAGCCGAAGCCGCGTAAGCAGTTTCACCTGACGGCCCGCCAAATAGCCGAGCCCGTGTCACACCATGGGGTCACGCCCCAAGTGTGACACGGGCTCGGCTATTCTGGACTGGTGGTGTCGGTCTCTTCGGTTTCGTAGGCGGCCTCGTCGGCATCCTGCTCGTCGGCTGGCCGGTTCTTCGATGCAAGTTTTTTCTGCGCTTTTTCCTCAGCCTTGCGCTTCTTTTCCAGCTCTCGCTGGCGTTTTTCGAATGCGAAATTCGTCTTTGCCATGGAAATACCTCCTGAAAGCCTACATTAGGCCGATTGGCGGCGCTGCGCAAACGAAATTATCCGCGCGGATGATGTAGCGCATGAATCTGCTTCAGACGCTCGCGGGCAACATGGGTATAGATCTGTGTGGTGGAAATGTCGGAGTGGCCTAAAAGCAACTGCACCACGCGCAGGTCGGCGCCATGGTTCAGCAGGTGCGTGGCGAAGGCGTGGCGCAGCGTGTGCGGCGACAGCGGTGCGGTAATGCCAGCCTTCAAGGCCTGCTTTTTCACCACGACCCAGAACATTTGCCGCGTCATCGGCCCGCCGCGGCCGGTGATGAAGAGCGCATCGTCCTGCTTGCCGTCGAGGATGACACCGCGCGCTTCGCGCAAGTAGCGCTCGATCCACAAGCGCGCCTGTTCGCCAAACGGCACCAGGCGCGTCTTGGCGCCCTTGCCGGTGATGCGCAGCACGCCGTCGTTCATGCTCAGCTCGAGCGTCTTCAACGCCACCAGCTCCGACACGCGCAGGCCGCTGGCGTACATCAGTTCCAGCATGGTGCGGTCGCGGATGCCCAGCGGCGTGCGCAAGTCCGGCGCAGCCAGCAGCGCTTCCACCTGCGCTTCGCTCAGGGTATGGACGAAGCGCAGCGGCTGCTTGGCCGATGCCATGCGCAGGCAGGGATCTTCCGCGATCTGGCGCTGGCGCAGCGCCAACTGGTAGAAGCGCTTCAGGGCCGACAGGCGGCGGTTGGCCGAGCTGGCCTTGGTGTCTGCGTGGCGGGCTGCGAAATAGGCTTGCAGGTCGGCCGTGCCGGCTGCATGCAGGCTGCCGACCGAGGGCCGCGCCGTTTCCAGCCATTTGGCAAAGGCCGTCAAATCGCGCCGGTAGGCATCCAGGGAGTTTTTGGACAGCCCGTCCTCCAGCCACAGGCTGTCGCAGAACTCGTCAATCAGAGCAAGGTTGCCTGCTGCCATTGATACTCTTTATGTCCTTCGTGAGCCAGCAGCCAGCGCTTCACGCCGAGGGTGAAACCGTTCTGGTCGTCGCTGCCGGCAAAGCCGCCCAGGCTGCTGGCGCCCATCACGCGGTGGCATGGCACCAGCGGCGGGAAGGGATTGCTGCGGCAAGCCTGCCCCACCGCGCGCGCCACCGAATCAAGGTGCCTGGCCAGCTCGCCGTAGGTGCGCACCTGGCCGCGCGGGATTTCGCGCAGCGCTTGCCACACGCGGCGCTGGAACTCGCTGCCGCGCATTGCCAACGGCAGGTCGAAGGCGTAGTCGGCATCGTCGCAATAGGCCAGCAGCTGCTGCACGGCTTGTTCGGCCAGCGCATTGGTGGGCGATTTTTCCGGCGTGTCGCCGGGCAGGTAGAACATTTCCGTCACGACCGCGCCGGCCGTGCCGACGCCCATGGCGCCGAACGGGAGATGGATGATGGCGCTGAAGTCCCTGCCAACATGTTGCTTTTCGGTCACGCTTACTCCAATAAAACTGTGGCAATCATGCTACACCAGCGCGCCAGGATAGGGCAAAAAAAAAACGCACCCGCAGGTGCGTCTTGAATCTTTTTTGTCACCACCCCGGCCATTTAACCCCGCTTGTGGCGGCGGCCAACAGCATACTGTCAGGCAGCGTGTCTCCTCTATGATCCGCGGCCGCGCCGCTTGTTCTTCTTCTTCACTCCCCACTAAATCCTGTGCCCTTAACCATCATGGTGCAAGTCGCACCGTTCGGGGGCGTGGCCATAGTAACCGATCTTTTTCCGAATATCGTTATTTATTTTGAGCAACTTGACAGCGGACTTATTTTGCTGTCTCGCGATTGATGGCCTGGATCAGGTCCTTGCCGATGCGCTCTTCCATCTGCTTTTGCACCGGCAGCAGGGCATTGCGCCACAGGGCCTGTTCCTGCGCGCTCAGGTTGTAGATCTGGGTCTTGCCGGACTTGCGGATCGCTTCCAGCGCCATATCGTTGTCGCGCTGGGCGATGGCCTTTTCGTAAGTGGTGGCTTCCTTCATGGCGCCTTCGAGCTTGCCGCGGATGTCCGACGGCAGGCCGTCCCAGAACTTCTTGTTGACGATGACGGCGTAGCCCAGGTAGCCGTGGTTTGAGATGGTCAGGTGCTTTTGCACCTCATGCATCTTTTGCGTGTACATGTTCGAGGGCGGGTTCTCGGTGCCATCCACGACGCCGGTCTGCAGCGCCATATACGCTTCGGAAAAGGCCAGCGACTGCGGCACCGCACCGAGCGCGCGCATCTGGATGTCCAGCACCTTGGAGGACTGGATCCGCATCTTCAGGCCCTTGAAATCGGCCGGCACGCGCAGCTGGCGGTTGGCCGACATGACCTTGAAGCCATTGTCCCAGTAAGCCAGGCCGGTAATGCCCTTGGTCTCGAGCTTCTTCAGCAGCGACTTGCCGATCGGGCCCTCGGTCACGTTGTACAGCGCGGTCTTGTTGGGGAAGATGTACGGCAGGTCGAACACCTCGAATTCCTTCACGCCGAGCGGACCGAACTTGGCCAGCGACGGGGCCAGCATCTGCACCGCGCCCAGCTGCAGCGCTTCCAGTTCTTCCTTGTCCTTGTACAACTGGCTGTTCGGGTAGACCTGGACCCTGACGCGGCCGCCGGTGGCCTTCTCCGCGAGCTGCTTGAAGCGCTCCGCCGCCTGCCCCTTGGGCGTGTCCGGCGCGACGACGTGGCTGAATTTGATGACGATGGGCGCCTGAGCGAATGCTTGGGACGTGACAAGTGCGGCCGCGCCGAAGGCGGCCAGGAGGGACTTCAAATGCATAAGGTCTCCCGGCGATTTTGGTGCATTATTATTCTCACTTTATATTGTCTTCAGCGGAATGGTGGCACACAACTGTGGAAACCCACAATACAAGCAGCAACTGGATTCGCTACCCTCGGCGCATGTTGAAACGCATATCCCTGCCCTTTTCCATACGCTGGCTGCTGCCGGTAGTCCTGGTGCTGCTATTCGTCGCCATCGTGTTCTGGCTCCCTTGGCAGGCGCGCCAGCTCGAGAGCAACGAGCGGCAGGAGCAATTGATCGCCGATACCCTGTGGGTCGAACAATCGATCCGCTTCCAGCTTGGCCGCCACGAAGAAAGCCTGCGCGGCCTGGCCAATGAAATCGCCGCCGGCCACCTGGCGCCGGCCGACGTGCAGCAGCGCATGGGGCGCATGCTGAAAAACGGCGCCGAGCTGAAAAGCGTGGTCCAGGTCGATTCCAAAGGGCGCATCGTCGTGGCCAGCGAAGGCACCCCGGCCAGTCCGGCCGGCGACGCCATGCTCGGTTCAGCCGCGCTGGCGGCGCAGGACCATGCGCGCCGCACGCACACTCCCGTCTACGCCGAACCGGAGCCGATTGGCGGCGACGCCGCGCCGGACGCGCTGAAAATGGACCTGCTGTTCCCGATCTACCGCGGCGACCAGTGGATCGGCAGCCTGGTAGCGACTTTCCAGCTCAGTAGCCTGCTCGACGAAATGGTGCCGTGGTGGTTCGCCCAGGATAACCAGATCTCGCTGCTCGACCGCGACGACAAGGTGCTGGCGCGCCGCAGTTCGGCCGGCCCGGGCCACGGCGTCTACACCCACAAGCGCGCCCTCGACCTGCCCGGCGCCACCATTACCCTGATGACGGACAGCGTGAAAAGCGAGCCGAAGCTGCTGCCCAACCTGCTGGTCGGCTCCGTCATCGCGCTCTCTCTTGCCCTGTTATGGAGCCTGTTCGCACTATGGGGCCACATTTCGCGACGGCTGGCGGCAGAAGGCGAACTGCGGCAGCAAATGACTTTCCGCACCGCGATGGAAAATTCGCTGGTGACCGGCCTGCGCGCGCGCGACCTGGAAGGCCGCATCACCTATGTCAATCCCGCCTTCTGC
Source organism: Pseudoduganella sp. R-32 (assembly GCF_049913245.1). Taxonomy (NCBI): domain Bacteria; kingdom Pseudomonadati; phylum Pseudomonadota; class Betaproteobacteria; order Burkholderiales; family Oxalobacteraceae; genus Pseudoduganella; species Pseudoduganella sp. R-32. Next base: position 6,015,099 of record NZ_CP183987.1, read on the forward strand.
CAGATGGTGGGCTACCCGGCGGAAGAACTGATCGGGCGTTCGCCGCCCATGCCGTATTGGGCGCCGGACGTCATGGAGGAATACCAGCACCGCCTGGCCAATGTGCTGGCCGGCTCGGTCACCCCCGAATTCGAAACCCTGTTCCAGCGCCCCGACGGCACCCGCATTCCGGTACTGGTGTTCGAAGCGCCGCTGGTGGACAAGGAAGGCCGCCACACCGGCTACATGGGTTCCATCCTCGACATCTCGGACCGCAAGCGCATGGAGGAATTGAACCGCCAGCACCAGGAAAAGCTGCAGGCCAGCGCGCGCCTGGCCACCATGGGCGAAATCGCTTCCATGCTGGCGCACGAGCTGAACCAGCCGCTGGCTGCCATTTCGAGCTACACCACGGGCGCCCTGAACATCCTTGCGCGCGGCGGCGATGCGGGCATGCTCAAGCCCGCGCTGGAGCAAGCCGGCGCGCAGGCACAGCGCGCAGGCCAGATCATCCGCAGCGTGCACGAATTCGTGAAGAACCGCGAATCGGAGCGGCAGGACGTGGCGCTGCAATCGATGCTCGACTCCATCCTGGTGCTGATCGAACTGCAGGCGCGCCAGCACCACGTTTCGCTGCAGATCGAGATCCCGGAATTGCTGCCGCTGGTGCGCGCCGACCGCCTCCTGATCGAACAGGTGCTGCTGAACCTGACCCGCAACGGCATCGAAGCCATGGCCGACGTGCAGCCGCTGAAACGCGTGCTGCGCGTGCTGGCGGAAAACGATCCGCTGGCCGGCATGGTGGTGGTGCAGGTCATTGACAATGGCCACGGCATTCCGCAGGACGTGGCCGAGCGCCTGTTCTCGCCTTTCTTCTCGACCAAGGCGGAAGGCATGGGCATGGGCCTCAACATCTGCCGCACCGCGATCGAGTTCCACGGCGGCACATTGACCCACCGCGACAACCCGCAAGGCGGTACCATATTCACTTTCACGCTGCCGGTCGCAGGCGGCGCCCAATAGAGCAAATTCGGGAGACCCAGAATGCTACATATCGTTGACGATGAAGCCGTAGTGCGCGATGCGCTGTCGTGGCTCGCGTCCTCGCGCGGCATCGCAGCAACCACATACGAAAGCGCCGCCGCCTTCCTGGCCTTCGCGCAGGGCGGCGCCTTCGACCCGGAAGGCGACTGCGTGCTGCTCGACGTGCGCATGCCCGAGATCAGCGGCGTGGCAGCGTTCGACCAACTGGCGGCGCGCGGGCTGACGGCGCGCCTGCCCGTCATTTTCCTGACCGGCCACGGCGACGTGCCGATGGCGGTCGATACGCTCAAGCGCGGCGCCTTCGACTTCTTCGAAAAGCCTTTCAACGACAACCAGTTGATGGACCGCGTGCAGGAAGGCCTGGCCGCCTCGCGCCTGGCCAGCGGCAAGGCAGCCGTGCAGGCGCGCCTGGCCACGCTCTCCAGCCGCGAACGCGAGGTGCTGGACCTGATCCTGGCCGGCAAGATGAACAAGGTGGTGGCCGACGAGCTGGGCATCTCGATGCGCACCGTCGAAGTGCACCGCGCCCACATCTTCGACAAGATGCAGGTCAAGACCGCGGTCGAACTGGCGGGACTGCTGAAGTGAAACAGGACGGGGCGCTGATCCTAGTGCTGGCGCAGCGCCCACTCCACGTGCTCGCGCACCAGTTCCGACGGGTGGCCGCGGCGCGCCTGCAACGCGGCCAGGATGGCCGGGTCGCTCTTGGCGCCCATGCGCGCCGCGTTGCCTAGCCCGACCGCGAGGTTGCGCAGCCAGCGTTCATGGCCGATGCGGCGGATCGGGCTGCCCTCCATGCGGCGGTTGAATTCTTCCTCGGACCACGCAAACAGCTCGATCATGCCGGCGCTGCCCAGGGCGTGGCGCTCGTCGAAATCCGGCAAGGTAGCCCGCTGGGCGAACTTGTTCCAGGGGCAGACGGTCTGGCAATCGTCGCAGCCGTAGACGCGGTTCCCCAGCAAGGGCCGCAGATCCTCCGGGATCGCGCCTTTGAGTTCGATGGTCAGGTAGGAAATGCAGCGCCGCGCATCCAGCTTGCCAGGACCGAGGATGGCCTGGGTCGGGCAAACATCGATGCAGGCCGTGCACTGGCCGCAGTGCGCGCCGGTCGGCTCATCGACGGGCAAGGGCAGGTCGACCAGGATCTCGCCCATGAAGAACATGGAGCCCGCGCTGCGATTGATCAGCAAGGTGTGCTTGCCGCGCCAGCCCAGGCCCGACTTTTCCGCCAGCGGCAGCTCCATCACCGGCGCCGAGTCGGTGAACACCCGGTAGCCGAATTCGCCGACGGCCGCACTGACCTTGTCGGCCAGCTGCTGCAGCCGCGCGCGCAACACCTTGTGGTAGTCGCGGCCGCGGGCATATACCGAGATGACGGCCTGCGTGGGATCGGACAGGCGCGCCGTTTCCCGTTCGCGCCAGCCCTCGTCGGCCGCGCCGGGCAGGTAATTCATGCGCGCGGTGATCACGCGCACCGTGCCGGGCACCAGCTCCGCCGGACGGGCGCGTTTCATGCCGTGACTTGCCATATAGTCCATATCGCCGTGCATGCCTGCATCCAGCCAGGCTTGCAGCCCCGCCTCGGCGGCGGACAGGTCGATATCGGCGATCCGCACTTCCGCGAAGCCGAGTTCCTGCCCCCATGCCTTGATGCGGCTGGCTAATTCGTCTAAATTGGCTTGGGAGAGTGGCACGGCCTTACAATGCGGGGAAATCCAAACCATCATTTTATTCGATGCAGCACTTTAAATCCCATCTCCACGACGAAGCCGGTACCGCGGCGCTAGGCGCCGCGCTGTCGCGCGCCCTGCTGCCCGGCATGGCGATCTACCTGCACGGCGACCTGGGCGCCGGCAAGACCGCCCTGACGCGCGCACTGCTGCATGCTGCCGGCCACGTGGGACCTGTGAAAAGCCCGACATATACCCTGTCCGAGCCTTACCGCGTGAAGGTCGACGGCAAGCTGGCCAACGTGGTGCATTTCGACCTGTACCGCATGGGCAGCCCGGAAGAATTCCTCGATGCCGGCTTCCGCGAGGAATTCAATCGCGAGAACGTTTGCATCGTCGAATGGCCGGAGAAGGCCGACGGCGTGTTGCCGCCCCCCGACCTTCACGTTTTCCTCTCTGTAGCCGGGTCCGGACGTGATGTAGAATTGCAGCCGTCTTCCGCTCTTGGTACGTCATGCCTGCAACGCCTCCAATTCGCTCCAAACCTGTAAGTCGCCGCACGGTGCTCAAGGCCGGCGGGACGCTGCTCCTGTCCGTGCTCGCCCCCATGTCTGCGCAAGCTGCGCAGATCCTGGCTGTGCGCGTGTGGCCGGCGGAGGATTACACCCGCGTCACGCTGGAAAACGACACCGACCTCAAGGTCAAGCACTTCCTGGTTCCCGATCCGGACCGGCTGGTGGTGGACATTGAAGGCCTGGTACTGAACTCCACGCTGAAAAGCCTGGTCGCCAAGATCGAGTCGAACGACCCGTACATCAAGGAAGTGCGCGTCGGCCAGAACCGCCCGAATGTGGTGCGGCTGGTGTTCGACCTGAAAGAGAAAGTCACGCCGCAGGTGTTCACGCTGGAGCCGGTCGGCACCTACAAGCATCGCCTGATCTTCGACCTCTACCCGGTCAAGGCAGTCGATCCGATCGCGGCGATGATCGAGAAGGGCGAGTGGTCGCAGGATGAGAAGGCCGCCAGCGCCAATCCTCAGCCCCCTGCCGCCGGATCGTCCCAGCGCCCGGCCCCAGGCAGCCAGGCCGGCACAGCGGGCCAGCCCGCACTCGCCGGCCAGCCGGCTGCGTCGGGCCAGGGCAGCGCCAGCAGCAACGCCGAGGGCGCTGGCAGCCCGTCCATCGCATCTGCCCCGCCATCCGGCCAGCCCGGCACCGCCACGCCAGCACCAGGCACCGGCGCCAGCGCGCCCGGCCAATCGCCCGCCCTCGCCGGCCAGTCCGGCAAGCTCGTTCCCGGCGAACCCGAGCCGGCGCCCGCACATCACAAGCCCGGCCAGAAATCCGGCCAGGAGAAAATGGTGCGCATGCTTACCATCGCCCTCGATCCCGGCCACGGCGGCGAGGACCCCGGTGCCATGGGCGCGCGCGGCAGCCGTGAAAAGGACATCGTGCTGGCCATCGCCAAGCGCCTGAAAGACAAGATCGAAGACCACCCCAACATGCGCGTGATGCTCACGCGCGACGGCGACTATTTCGTCCCGCTCGGCAAGCGCGTGGAAAAGGCGCGCAAGGTCGACGCCGACCTGTTTGTCTCGATCCACGCCGATGCTTTCGTGAAAACCAGCGCCCGCGGCTCCTCCGTCTTCGTGCTGTCCGAAAAAGGCGCGACCTCGAGCGCCGCGCGCTGGCTGGCCGACAAGGAAAACCAGGCCGACCTGATTGGCGGCGCCAATGCCAAGGGCCACGACCCGCAACTGGCCAGCGTGCTGTTCGACCTTTCCACCACGGCCCAGATCAACGACAGCATGAAGGTCGGCAAGGCTGTGCTGGGTGAAATCGGCGGCATCAACAAGCTGCATAAAGGCTCGGTCGAGCAAGCCGGCTTCGCCGTGCTGAAGGCGCCGGACATTCCATCGATCCTGATCGAAACCGCCTTCATCTCCAACCCGGAAGAAGAAGCGCGCCTGCTGGACGATGATTACCAGGACAAGATCGCGGACGCCATTGTCAAAGGCATCCGCCGCTATTTCGCCAAGAACCCGCCGCTCTCGAAGAACCGCCTCACATAGGGAAAGCACATGAACGAAGTCCGCATCTCCACACCCGAAGGCGCCGAAGCCACCATTTCCCTGTTCGGTGCGCATTTGATGTCGTGGAAGACTGCGGACGGCAAGGAGCGCCTGTTCCTGAGCCAGCGTTCAGCGCTCGACGGCAGCGCCGCCATCCGCGGCGGGGTGCCGGTCATCTTCCCGCAATTCGCCACGCGGGGCGACGGCCTGCGCCACGGCTTCGCCCGCACTTCCACCTGGCGCATCGTCGAGCAGGCCAACGACTGGGCCGAACTGGCGCTGGCGCAAAGCGACCTGCCGCGCAACCACTTCCAATCCTGGCCGCGTGCCTTCGAACTGAGCCTGCGCTTCGACCTGAAAGCCAACGCGCTGCAGATCCGCTACACCGTGCGCAATACCAGCCAGCAGGAATTCAGCTGGGCCGGCGCCCTGCACACTTATTTCGCAGTAGGGGAATTCGACAAGGCCACGCTGGACGGCATGCCTTTCACCGGCGCCCTGGACGACATTCGGCCCGCAACGCCGCAGCTGCGCCTCGACACCGGCGCTGGCACGCTGCAACTGGAGCAGCAAGGCTTTTCGGAATGGGTGGTGTGGAACCCGGGCGCGCAAGGCGCGGCAGCTGCCGCCGACATGGACGACAGCGACTACCGCCGCTTCGTCTGCATCGAGCCGGCCCGGGTCGACAAGCAAGTGCTGCAGGCCGGCGCCGAATGGACCGGCCTTCACACCATCAGTTTGATTCCTTGATCATGCGGCCGGAGCTGGCCTGGATCGGACGCGCATTGAACGGATACAGGCGGCTGAACAAGGCCAACTGCGCCGGCGATGCCTGCACCGGCTCCTTCATCACCAGCCACAGCACGCCTTCGGTGCATGGCGGCGTGGTCAGCGATCCCATGAAAGTATAGTAGTCGCGGCGCTGCGGCAGCATGTCGTTCGGGTCCAGCACGATGCTCGGCGTAGCCGTGTCGCCCTTTTCCAGCGGCAGGTTGTTCCATACGGTCTGGATGGTCGGCTGCGGCTTGCCGCGTTCCAGCAGCAGCGCCAGCACTGCCAGCCTGCCTTCCGGATCCTTGTGTACCAGGTGCACCACCATCTCGAAACCCTTGCCGTTGACGCGTTCCTCGGCCGGGCGATGGAAGTGGAACTGCTGCAGCTCGTAGGTGCGGCCCGCCACGCTCAGGTAGTTGCCCGGGCTGACCATCACCTGCACGGTATGGCCGTTATCGGTCACGTTGAAACCGGATGGGCGGTAATCGAAGGCGATCTGCTCCAGGTCCACCTTCATGCCGTCGCGGATATCGATCGGCGACTGGCGGCTGCCCGTCGAGCATTTCGCCCAGTCGGAGTTGATCTTGGACCAGTTGGCAGGACCTGATTCGCCTTCATACGTCCAATGGGTGCCATACACGCGCGGCGGCGGCGCCTTGGCCGCCACTTCGGCAGCGGCGGCCTTGACGGCCTTCTGCTTGCGCGCCTTTTCGGCGGCAGCCATGCGCGCGGCCTGGTTGGCACGCATTTCAGCCAAGCGCTGGGCAATCTTCTCCGACAATTCCGCTTCGGCGCGCGCTTCTTCCTCGCGCTGCGCAGCGGCGGATGCAGACGCAGTGCGATTCTTCCTTACCGGCGGAACGTACTTTGGCCCGCTGGCCGAACTGGCATCCTTTTCGACATTCGCCTTGTCAGCCGCAGCAGCTGCGGCCAGGTTCGGGCGAATATTCGGCACGCCTTTGGAAGGCGCGGTGACGGGATCGGCGGCGCCTGCTGTCCCGATGACAAGACAACAGGCCGACAGGGCGATCAAGTTACGCATGTTAAATCCGGAGGAGAGACTGTTACTCCGGTTAACGGTTGCGCTATGGGAAAACTTGAGAGGCTTAACGCTTGAGCATGCGGCGGCCCAGTTTCCAGGCGCCGCCCAGTGCCATCGGCACCACCGCCACGCCAACGCCGAACAGCACGATGGTGCTCAGGTGGTCGCGCACGAAGGGAGTGTTGCCGAAGATGTAACCCGCCACGCACAGGGACACCACCCAGGCCACGGCGCCGACGATGTTGAACAGCTGGAAGCGGGCATGGGTCATGTCCGACACGCCGGCCACGAACGGCGCGAAAGTGCGCACTACCGGCACAAAGCGGGCCAGGATGATGGTCTTGCCGCCATGCTTTTCAAAGAACTCGTGGGTGCGCCGCAAGGCATCCTTGTTGATCCAGCGGTAATCGTGGGTAAATACCCGCTGGCCGATGGCTTCGCCGATCCAGTAATTGGTGGTATTGCCCAGAATTGCGGCAGTCGCCAGCAGGAACATCAGCAATCCGAGGTTCATCTGGCCGCTGGCACAGAAGGCGCCTCCGATGAACAGCAGCGTATCGCCGGGGAAGAAAAACAGCACAACCAGGCCAGTCTCGCAGAAGACGATGGCGAACAGCAGCGCATAAATATACATGCCGTATTGCGCAATCAGTTTATCCATCGCACTGTCTACGTGCACCAGCATGTCCAGCAATTGAACGAAATCCATTTATTAAATCCCAAAAGGTTGCGGCGGGAATGATACCAAACTGTCTATCTTACAGGCTAAAATTGCCCGGCATCTTAGCACCAGCTTAGAACCCCCACAAAGGAGACCTTAGTGAAGTCCATCACGCCCGCCGTCCTTGCCCTGGCCTTACCCCTGGCCGCCGTGGCCGCGCCCTCGAAAGAATTACCGCCCAGGCCAACCGTCAGCGACATCGTCAAGGCATCGCCGCAAGCCGATTGGCGCCAACTGGATCCGGCCAACACCCTGTACATGGACCTGCCAGCCGGCCGCGTCATCATCGAACTGGCGCCGGCCTTCGCGCCCAACCACGCTGCCAATATCCGAACCATGGCCAGGGAAGGCTACTGGGACGGACTGTGGATCTATCGCACGCAGGACAATTTCGTGGTGCAGTGGGGCGATCCGCGCGAAGACAAGCCAAAGGCGATCGGCACCGCCAAGGCCAGGCTGGAGCAGGAATTCACGGTACCGATGAAGAACGACACCCAGTTCACCCGCCTGCCGGACAAGGACGGCTATGCGCCGCAGGTAGGCCACTCCAACGGTTTCCCTTCCGCACGCGACCCGAAAACCGGCCAGGCCTGGCTGGCGCATTGCTACGGCATGGTTGGCGTGGCGCGCGGCAATGAATCCGACAGCGGCAACGGCGGCACCTTGTACACGGTCATTGGCAACTCGCCGCGCCACCTGGACCGCAACATCACCGTGGTGGGACGCATCGTCAGCGGCATGCCGCTGCTGTCCGTACTGCCGCGCGGCCCGGCGCCGATGGGCATGTTCGAGAAGGAGGAGCAGTGGGTGCCGATCAAGTCGGTCAAGCTGGCAGCCGACGTGCCGGAAGCCGAGCGCTCGAAGTTCGAAGTGATGCGCACCGAGTCGGCCAGCTTCAAGTCCGTGATCGAAGCCCAGCGCAACCGCGGTGGGCCATGGACCAAGTATGCGGCCGGCCATGTGGACCTGTGCAACGTGCCGATCCCGGTGCGCGAGGCAAAATAACTTCCTGGGGTAAGCACCCGGCATGCGACACGCGAAGCGTGTTGCGTGCCGGAGCCTGACACCACCGGCTACCGTTATAATCTTGCCCATGAATGCCCCAACTCCGCCCCGCCCGATCCGGGCCCTCCCCGACCAACTGATTTCCCAGATCGCCGCCGGCGAGGTGGTCGAGCGCCCATCGGCAGTTGTCAAGGAACTCCTGGAAAACGCCCTGGACGCCGGTTCGACCCAGATCACCGTGCGGCTGGAAGAAGGCGGCGTCAAGCGTATTTGCATTACTGATAACGGCCGCGGCATCCCACCCGACCAGATGCCGCTGGCCCTGGCGCGCCATGCGACCTCGAAAATCGCCTCGCTGGACGACCTGGAAAACGTCGGCACCCTGGGCTTCCGCGGCGAGGCCCTGGCTTCGATCGCCTCGGTAGCCGCAGTTACCCTGACTTCCCGCACCGCCGACGGCGCCCACGCCTGGGAGCTGGAAGGCTCGCACGAAGGCACCGTGGTGCCCTCCTCCGGCGCCCCCGGCACGACGATTGACGTGCGCGACCTGTATTTCAACACCCCGGCGCGCCGCAAGTTCCTGAAATCCGAACAAACCGAATTTGGCCACTGCGCGGAAGTTGTTCGCCGCATCGCCCTGGCACGTCCCGACGTATCGTTCACGCTTAGCCACAATGGCAGGACGGTCGACCACTGGATGGTCAGCGACATGGCCAGGCGCAGCGCGCAAATCCTGGGCAGCAATTTCGAGGAAGCACGCCTGGCCCTGGACGAAGGCTCGGGCGTACTGCGCATCCACGGCTTTGCCGGCCTGCCGACTGCTTCCAAGGGCCGTGCCGACAGCCAGTACTTCTACGTCAACGGCCGCTTCGTGCGCGACAAGCTGCTGGTACACGCCGTGCGCGCCGCTTACGAGGATGTGCTGCACGGCGACCGCTATCCGTCCTATGTGCTGGCGCTCGACCTCGACCCTGCGCTGGTCGACGTGAACGTACACCCATCCAAGATCGAAGTGCGCTTCCGCGATGGCCGCGCAGTGCACCAATTCGTGTTCCACGCCGTGCAGCGCGCGCTGGCCGCAACTTCGGCCACCTCGCACGGCAGCGTACCTTCGCCGCTGCCGGCCGCCGACAACCTGCAGGCATCGGGTCCGGTCTGGCGCCCGCAGCAGCAGACCAGCTTCGGCTCGATCCTGAATCCCGAATACCGCCCGACGTTCTCGCCATCGCCGTTCGGCGGCCCAGGCACGGGCACGGGCGGCGTGGCCCAGAGCACGGAACGCTACGGCGCCCTGTGGTCGAACGACCCGCGCGACAATTTCGTCCCTGGCGCGACTCCAGCGGACGGCGGCAACGGCTTCCGCGCCACTTCCGAGTACACGCTGCCGCAAGCGGCGCCGATCAGCGCCTCGCCGGCGCAGATGGCAGGCGAAGAGTTCCCTCTCGGCTTTGCGCTGGCGCAGCTGCACGGCATCTACATCCTGGCCCAGAACAGCAAAGGCCTGGTGCTGGTCGACATGCACGCTGCGCACGAGCGCATCCTGTACGAACAGTTGAAGAACGCACTGGACGCCCAGATCGATGGCACCGAAATGTCGGTGCAGAACCTGCTGATCCCGGTCACCTTCTACGCCGACGCAGTGGAGGTGGGGACGGTCCAGGAACACGGCGACACGCTGAAGACGCTCGGCTTCGACATCGCCGTGATGTCGCCCACTACGCTGGCAGTGCGCGCCGTACCTGCCTTGCTGAAGAACGCGGACGCGCAGACCTTGGCGCGCGACGTGATCCGCGACGTGCGCGAGTATGGCGGCTCGCGCGTGCTGATCGAGCGCCGCAACGAGCTGCTCGGCACCCTCGCCTGCCACACCGCCGTGCGCGCCAACCGCATCCTGGCCGTGCCGGAAATGAACGCCCTGCTGCGCCACATGGAAGCCACCGAGCGCGCCGACCAGTGCAACCACGGCCGCCCGACCTGGGTGCAGATCGACATCAACGCGCTGGATAAACTCTTCCTGCGCGGACAGTAAGCAATGAACGAGCAGTTGAACAAGCGCCCGCTGGCGGTCGCCATCATGGGGCCGACCGCGTCCGGCAAGACCGCCGCCGCGCTGGCCATCGCGCAGCAGGTGCCGTGCGAAATCATCTCCGTCGATTCCGCGCTGGTGTATCGAGGCATGGACATCGGCACCGCCAAGCCTTCGAAGGAAGAACTGGCCGCGGTGCCGCACCACCTGATCGACATCATCGATCCGCTGGACTCCTATTCGGTGGCCCAGTTCCGTACCGACACCCTGCGCCTGGTAGCGGAGATCAGCGCACGCGGCAAGGTCCCGCTGCTGGTCGGCGGCACCATGCTGTATTACAAAGGCCTGGCCGACGGCCTGGACGACCTGCCAGGCGCCGACGCCGCCTTTCGCGCGCAGCTGGACGAGGAAGCCGCCCGCATCGGCTGGCCCGCGATGCACGCGCGCCTGGCGCAGGTCGATCCCGAAACCGCCGCCCGCCTCAAGCCTGCCGACGCCCAGCGCATCCAGCGCGCCCTGGAAATCCATGCCCTGTCAGGCAAGCCGATGTCCGAACTGCTGGCGCAGCGCGAGAAAGAGGAGCTGCCCTTCGACCTGGTGTCGTTCGCACTCGAACCGTCCGACCGCGCCTGGCTGCACGAACGCATTGCACGCCGCTTCGACATCATGCTTGGTTCCGGCTTCCTCGATGAAGTGAAAACCCTGCGCGCGCGCGGCGACCTGCATCTGGGCCTGCCGTCGATCCGCTGCGTCGGCTACCGCCAGGCCTGGGAATACCTGGACGGCACGATCGATTACGCGGCGATGCGCGAAACCGGCATCATCGCCACCCGCCAGCTATGCAAGCGCCAGCTGACCTGGCTGCGCGCCATGCCGGACAGGATCGTGGTCGACTGCTGCGCCCCTGACGCCAGCCAGCAATTGCAGCAGCAGGTGCTTGCCAAAATAGCCAAAGCGAAAATCAGTCCTTGACACGCCGGCATCCAGCACCGATAATGCTGGCCTTGCGGTGATATAGCTCAGTTGGTTAGAGCATAGCATTCATAATGCTAGGGTCGGTGGTTCAAGTCCACCTATCACCACCAAATTAAGCTACAATGTACGACCGCGCGGTGATATAGCTCAGTTGGTTAGAGCATAGCATTCATAATGCTAGGGTCGGTGGTTCAAGTCCACCTATCACCACCAGAGATTTATCAAAAAAGCCTGATCCGGAAACGGTTCAGGCTTTTTTGTTGTCCATGCATAAATTCACCTCTTTAGGTGCAGTGTGCAGATGGAGTATCGCTGAATCCTGCAATAGCGCTCGCGAGCTTAGCTGCCGGAGATCTGGCCAAAGCCTTCGCGCAACTCGTCTGCGTCTTCGGGACGCACGACGCGGGCGACTTCCTTGCCATCTTTCAGGAAGATGACCGTCGGCCACAATTTGACGCGGAAGGCACGGCCCAGCACTCGGCCGGGACCGTCTTCCACTTTGAAGTGCGGGATGTTGGCATACTCGCGGTATGCCTCGGCGATGGCCGGCTGGGCGCCGCGGCAATAGCCGCACCAGTTGGTACCGAATTCCAGCACCGCTGGTCCGGTGAGCGCATCAATGTCAGCCCGGCTGGGCTGTTCTGTCTTGTACACAGTTTCCATCATGCGACCCACCTTACCATGATCGCGCGGGCTTATGCGCCCGGCTGGATCTTGCCGTCGACCACGCGCGGCACGTTTTGCGGATTGTCGTTGGCCAGGGTCGATGGCAGCGCCCATTCCGGCGCATCCTGGTAGCACACAGGACGCAGGAAGCGGTCGATGGCGGTGGCGCCGACCGACGTGCTGCGCGGGTCGGAAGTCGACGGGAACGGGCCGCCGTGCACCATGGCGTGCGCCACTTCGACGCCGGTCGGGAAGCCATTGAACAGGATGCGGCCGGCCTTGCGCTCCAGGGTTGGCAGCAGGCCGGCGGCGATCTCGCGGTCGTCGGCGGTAGCGTGCACGGTGGAGGTCAACTGGCCTTCCACGTGCTCGGCGATGCGGCGCATATCGGCGGCATCGCGGCATCGTACCAATACCGAGCTCGGGCCAAAATTCTCATCTTCCAACGCCGGCGTGGACAGGAAGGTGTCGACGTCGGTGCTGTACAGGTGCGGTCGCGCCGCGCAGGCAGTGCTGCCCGCGCCGCCTTGCGCCAGCAGTTCCACCTTGTCCAGCGCGGACAGTTTGCCCACACCGGCTTCGTACGACTGATGAATGCCAGGGGTCAGCATGGTGGTCGATGGCTTGGCTTGCACCGCAGCCGCAGCCGCAGCAGCAAATTCGTTCAGCTCAGGGCCTTCCAGCGCGATCAGCAGGCCAGGATTGGTGCAGAACTGGCCGGAGCCCATGGTCAGCGAATCGGCAAAACCTTGCGCGATGCGCGCGGCGCCGGCTTTCAATGCGCCCGGCAGCAGGAATACCGGGTTGATCGATGCCATTTCTGCGTACACGGGAATCGGCTCCTTGCGGGCCTGGGCGATGCGCACCAGCGCCAGGCCGCCGCCGCGCGAACCGGTGAAGCCGACGGCCTTGATGGCTGGATGCGCCACCAGGTCGCCGCCGATCTGCACGTCGCCAATCACCAGCGAGAAGACGCCTTCATGCAGGCCGCAGTCGGCCACGGCTTTCTGGATCGCCTTGCCCACCAGCTCGGACGTACCCAGGTGCGCAGGGTGCGCCTTCACGACCACCGGGCAACCTGCAGCCAGTGCCGACGCGGTATCGCCGCCAGCGACCGAGAACGCCAGCGGGAAGTTGGAGGCGCCGAACACCGCGACCGGGCCGACGCCGATCTTGCGCATGCGCAGGTCGGAGCGTGGCGGCACGCGTTCAGGCAGCGCGGAGTCCAGCGTCGCGCCCAGGAACAGGCCATCGCGCACCACTTTGGCGAACAGGCGCAGCTGGTTGACGGTTCGGCCGCGCTCACCTTCCAGGCGGGCTTGCGGCAGGCCGGATTCCTGCATTGCGCGCTCGATCAGTTGCGGGCCGATGTCGAGGATGTTCTGCGCCACCTGCTCCAGGAACTGCGCGCGCTTTTCCAGCGTGGTTTCGCGGTAGGAGTCGAAAGCTTGTGCCGCCAGGTCGCAGGCGCGCTGCAGGTCGGCCGGTGTGGCCATGCCAAATGCCGGCTCGATCTCGATATTGCGGGCCGGGTCGGTGGCCTTCATTTGGCCCGCGCTGCCTTTGACGGCGGCTTGTCCGATCAACATTTCACCTGCGATCTGCATTCTTTGCTCCTTGATGTATTGGGGTCGGCAGGGCCGGAAGTTTACTTGAATTTGGCGCAAGGGTCTGTGCGCTTTTGCGCTGCAACCTTGCGGATTTCGTCATAGCTGCCCTGCAGGCCATCGGGTTCGATGAAGCCTATGGTGCGGACGGTCAGCCTGGGTTCAATAGCATTCAGCCAACGCGGCACGCCAATGTCCTTGCGCACATGGCCGTTGCCTGCAATGAGGACGACGTCGCGCGGCTGCTGCTGGCGAATCAGCTTGGCCATCCAGATATCGCGCGCCACTTGCGCATTGACCATGCCGGGCAACATCATGTCCGACGCCATGTTGCAGTGCCCCTCCTGGATCGCCTTCTCCTGGCCGCGGCGCAGGTCCGATGGCAGCGGCTCTTTCAGCTTGTAGGCTGCGACGGTGGCGGCATCAAAGCTGGAGGCAACGCCGTCGCGCACGACTTTCGATGCATCGGTGCGCGACAGGTTGACGGCGATCAGCGGCAGGTGGTTGCTCAGTGCGAGCTGGATGATGGGGTGGTAAAGCTGCCAGTCCCACCCTTTCTTGTTCATGACGTTAATCACGCACGAAGCGTCCAGGCAGCCCTTTTGCGCTTCGTCCAGCAAGCCTTGCGATTCGCGGTCGAACTGCTCCATTGCGATCGCGGGCCGCCAGCCGGCTTCCACACGCTGGCGCAAGTCTTCGAAGCGAAGCTTGTGGCCTTCCTTGTTGTCGTGCACCTCGCCCAGCAAGAGCACTTGCGGGTTGGAGGCAGTCGTGGGTGCCGTGTAGGCGACGGTTTGCTTGCTGCTGCAGCCGGCCAGCGCCAGGCCTGCCAGCAGCAGTGCGATCGTGTATGGCTTCATCGATGCGTGTTCGGGCTATCTTCGAAAGCGTCTAGTCTAACAGGGCATGGATGGCTTTGCCGATCACCTCGACGTGGGTCTCAAGCGCGAAATGCCCGGTATCCAGCAATTGCACGATCGCGTTCGGGTTATCGCGGCGATAAGCCTCGGCGCCCGGCGGCGTGAAGAACGGATCGTTTTTGCCCCAGATCGCCAGTGTCGGCACCTGCGCTTTGCGGAAGAACGCCTGGAATACGGGGTACAGCTCGAGGTTTTTGCGATAGTCGTAGAACAGTTCGAGCTGGATATCGATATTCCCCGGGCGCGCCATCAGGGCCGAGTCCAGGGTATAGGACTCGGGCGCCACGCTGGCGGGATCGGCGACACCGTGCGTGTACTGCCATTTGGTGGCTTCGGGCGTCAGGAAGCCGCGCATGACGTTCGTATTCTCTTCGTTCGGGTCCGCCCAGTGCTTGCGCATCGGAGTCCAGCCATCGCTCAAGCCTTCCAGGTAGGCGTTGCCGTTCTGCGAAACCAGGGCCGTAATGCGTTCCGGTTTGGCTGCAGCCAGGCGCAGGCCGACCGGGGCGCCGTAGTCGAATACATACAGCGCGAATTTTTCGAGCTTGATGGCTTGCAGGAAGGCCTCCATGGTGTTGGCCAGGTTGTCGAACGTGTATGTGTACTTGCGTTCAGGCGGCACCTCGGTAAAACCGAAGCCCGGCAGGTCGGGGGCGATGACGCGATACCTGGTCGCCAGCAGCGGAATCAGGTTGCGGAACATGTGGGAACTGGTGGGAAAACCGTGCATCAGGAGGATCGCCGGCGCGTCCGGAGCACCTGCTTCGCGGTAGAAGATGTTAATGCCGTCGGCCTGGATGGTGCGGTTCATAATTAACCCCTTAAAATTAGTTTAGATGGTTACAAGAATACTCCAGCCACGTAACTTGTCAAGAGTTATTTTGGTGGTTACAATGAAATCGGGAGGACAGGAAAATGATTGAGTTCTACGGCGATCACCCGGCGCTGGACCTGATGAATACCGTTGTGCAAGGAGAAGAAACCTGGCATGACGATGCTGGTGTCATGGCCTGGCTGGCAGCTGCCGGGCAGCTCACGGCGGAAGAGGAGGCGCCCGGCAAGCCAGGCGAGCTGCTGGCTGCAGCGCGCGCGTTGCGCGAATCCGTTCGCGCGGCAGTGGCGGCGCGCAAGGCCGGGCAACGGTTCGATGCCGCAGCGCTGAATGCGGCGCTTGCGCACGCCGAACGGCACCTGGTGCTGGTGGAAGCAAGTGGGGGCGGGCTGTCGCTGCAGCCCCGCTACGCGGCCCGCACGCCGCAGCAGCTACTGGCGCCCCTGGCGGAAGCCGCGGCGCAGTTGCTGGCGACAGCCGACTTCAAGCTGGTGCGCAAATGCGAGGACCATGCCTGTACGCTGTGGTTCCTGGACCGCACCAAGTCACACCGCCGCCGCTGGTGCAGCATGGCGCTCTGCGGCAACCGCAACAAGGTGGCGGCTTTCCGCCAGCGCCAGCAGGAAGGCTAGCGCACCAGGAAGTCGACAAAGCTGCGCACGCGCAGCGACAGGTGGCGCGCGTGCGGATAGATCAGGTAGAACGGCCTTGAGCAGCCGCCATGCTGCGGCAGCAATTCGACCAGCGTCCCGCTGGCCAGTTCGCGCTCCACGGCAAAGCGATAGGTCTGCGTAATGCCGCCGCCATGGACGGCCAGGGTGCCCATGCCAAGAAAGTCTTCCGCGCACACCACGGCATCGCCGCCGATCAATTCGATTTCCGAACCGTCGCGCATGAACTGCCAGGGTACCAGCCGTCCGGTACTGGGCAGCACGAACTGGATGCAATCATGTCCGGTCAGTTCTTCAAGCGACTTCGGCTTGCCGCGCCGTTTCAGGTAGGACGGCGCAGCCACCAGTACCAGCTCCACATCTTCCATCTTGCGGGCGACCAGGGTCGAATCCTGCGGCGCACGGCCGCGCACGGCAAGATCATAGCCCTCGTCTGCGAAATCGATGTTGCGGTTGCTGATGTGGACTTCGACCTGCACTTCCGGGAATTGCAAGCGGAAGGCCGCCACGCGCTCGAGCAAGCGGTAATGCGCATAGGGCGTCGTTGCACTGATACGCAGCTTGCCGGATGGCGTGGCCTGCTGGCCCGTCACTTCACGTTCGGCCTCCACCAGTTGCGACAGCGCCTGCCGGCACTGTTCGAAGTACACCCTGCCGCCGTCGGTCAGGCGGATCTGGCGCGTGGTGCGCACGAACAGGCGCACGCCGAGGCGCTCCTCCAGGCGCGAAATGGAACGGCTCACCGCCGCCGGCGTCACGCCCGCCATCGCCGCCGCCGCGGTGAAGCTGCCCTGCTCCCCCGCCAGCACGAACAGCTCGATGCTGCCCAACTGCATATCATCGAAGTGGCGCTGCATTCATTACCCCATGTATCAAGTCAATTACCGGAAACCATATTTATCTACCAAAACGTCATAAGTATAGTGGACTCACCTCAACCAAACTCATGGAGTTCCAAATGACCAAGACAGCAATCGTGACCGGCGCTTCCAGCGGCCTGGGCTTTGCCATCGCCAAGGCCTACCTGGCGCGCGGCTACAACGTGGTCGGCAACGCCCGCACCATGGACCGCCTGCAAGCGGCTGCAGCCCACCTCGGAAATCCCGCCAACTTCCTGCCGGTCGCCGGCGATATCGCCTCGCCGGCGACGGCCAGGGAACTGTTCGATAAGGCGGCTGCGCGTTTCGGCAAGGTCGACATCCTGGTGAATAACGCCGGCATCTTCATCGCCAAGCCGGCCGTCGATTACACCGAGGCCGACACCGACGCCATTGTGGCGACCAACCTGAAGGGCTTCCTGTTCCCGGCTCAGGAAGCGGTGCGACACATGGAAGCCAACGGCGGCGGCCACATCGTCAACATCACCGCCAGCCTGGGCGTGACGCCGGCCAAGGCGACCGCGCTGCTGCCCGTGCTGATCAAGGGCGGCCTGAACATGGCGACGCGCGCCCTGGCGCTCGAGGTGGCCAACAAGAACATCAAGGTGAACGCGGTAGCGCCCGGCATCATCAGCACCCCGCTGCACAGCACGGATGCCGGTACCCAGGAATTCCTGAAAGGCCTGGTGCCGACCCACAGGATGGGTACGGCCGACGACATCGCCGACGCGGTGCTTTACCTGACCGATTCGAGCTTCATCTCCGGCCATGTGCTGACCGTCGATGACGGCGCGGCAGCCGGCAACTGGTAAGCAAGGAGACTGGCATGCCCTACGTGAACATCAAGGTCACCCGCGAACAAGGCGGCCCGACCGTGGAACAGAAGAAGGAACTGATCGCCCGCACCACCAGGATGCTGCAGGAGGTGCTGGACAAAGACCCGGCCACCACCTTCGTCATCATCGACGAAGTGGAAACCGATAGCTGGGGAGTGGGATTTGAATCGGTGACCGAGCGGCGCGCCCGCCAGTCATAAGCCGCAAACGCTGTGGATATTGCTCAAGGCGACACCACCGACGATGGCGCGGCCAATGCAGCTGACTTTTTGCCAGCCATTGTCGGCCACAGCAAAGCCACCGATGACCAGGGCCACTACGACGGCGCCCAGTATCATGGCACCTCTTATCGAATCGCCAATCTTCATTGTGCATCTGACAAAATCATGGATAAGCGATTTTAGACGCTGGACGCGACAGTCGACAACTAATTATTTGCCATCGCGTGCAGTTTGCTGATGGTGCTCCAATTGCGCGAAGTGACCGCATCGCCCAGCGCCTTGCCCATCGCTGCGGCAGCGCGGCTGGTCAGCACGCCATCGGGGCACCAGATGTAGGCGGCGTGGCGGCCGAGTGCGAACGCTTCCGGCTGCCAGCTCTGCCGTGCCAGAGGTTCCAGCTTGCCGCGGTCTTCATCGGGCCTGTTGAGGACAGCCACCAGCAGCCGCGAATGGTCGCTGGCCACCTCCTGCAGGCTGTTTTCCTTGACGATCTCGGCCAACTGGGCGGCCTCGATCACGGTGACTTTGGCCGGTACGCCGAGCTTGAGCACCAGTGCTTCTTCGATGCGCGCAGCGCTGTCGGCAGCATCGGCGGCATTGCAATCAAACACGACGTTGCCGCTGTTGAGCAGCGTGCGCACGTCGCCGTAGCCCATATCGCTCAGCACCTTGCGCAGGTCGGCCATCGCAACGCGTTTTGCGCGTCCGACGTTAATTCCGCGCAACAAGGCGATCAGGCGCTGCTTATCCATGACATTCCTCCCTGCATGGCTTCAGTATGCGGCAGATGCTCCTGCGGCGGCGCTCAGCTCGCAATCGGCGCGTGCAAGGGGGCGTCCGGGTGCCTGTCCTCATTTTCATCGCCCGGCGTCACGCGCGGGATGCGGAAGACGAAACTGGCGCCCTTGCCCAGCGTGCTCGACACCGAAATGGTGCCGCCGAACTGCTTGACGACCAGGTTGAAGACGATGTTCAGGCCGAGGCCGGTGCCGCCCTGCCCGCGCCGGGTGGTGACGAAGGGGTCGAAGACCTTGTCCAGCATGTCCGGTGCAATGCCCTTGCCGTTGTCGACGACCTGCATTTCGATATGGTCGCCTTCCGGGATGACGTTGATGTCGATATTGCCGGCGCCATCGGGCTCGAAGGCGTGTTCGACGCAGTTCAGCGTGAGGTTGGTGATGACCTGCGCCAAGGCGCCGGGATAGCTGTCCAGAATGACGTCGTCGGGGCAGTTGATGGCGACCACGATGCGGGTTTTCTTCAGCTTCGGCTGCAGGCTGGACACCACTTCGCCAATGTATTCCTTCAGTTCGAAGCGGCGCCGCGCTTCGCTGACCTGGTCGACCGCAATTTGCTTGAAGCTGTGGATCAGGTGCGCTGCGCGGTAAGCATTGTTCATGATCAGGCGCGCGCTTTCACCGGCCGTATCGATGTATTTCTGGATTTCCGACTTCTTCACCTGGCCCGCCTTCATCGACTCGTCGACGGCCGTGGTGGCATCCATCAGCACCGAGGCGCTGGTCAGCGCGATGCCGACCGGCGTGTTGATTTCATGGGCCACGCCGGCCACCAGCGAACCGAGGGACGCCAGGCGCTCGGCCTGCAGCAGGGATTCCTGGGTGCGCTGCAAGTCGTCGAGCGCCTGCGCCGTTTCCTGCGCCGAACGGCGCGCCAGGTCTTCCGCTTCGCGGGTGCGCTTGATGATCGATTTAACCTTGCGCTGGATGGCGTTGAAGCCGCGGATCACGTCACCCAGTTCATCGCTGCGTTTTTCCGGCAGCTCCTCCACTTCATCGGAACCGCGCGTGGCCAGTTCGAACAAGCCGTCGCGCAGCTTCTTCAAGGGATCGAACACGATGCGCAGGGACAGCGCCAGCGCCACCACCAGGATCAGGTCCAGCGTCAGCACTTCCACCACTTTGCGGCGCACTTCGGCGGCCAGCGTGGCATCGATCTGGGCACGGGTGAAATTGACCACGACGCGGCCCACGATCACCGGTTTCAGGGCACTGCCAGCGGCGCCGGCGTCGCGGTAGGCCAGGTCGGCCACGACCGGCGCGCCCTGCACGGCAGTTTCGGATTCGATGGGGACGATGCTGCCGTCTTCCTTGCGGCGCTTGCCGGAAAACAGGCCGACCGAGGTGTCGTAGACGCGGATCGCAACCAGTTCCGGCGGCAGCATCTCGGCTGCCACGATATTGTCGACCTTGGCCTTGTCGAGGTCCCACAGGGCGGATGGCAGGCTGGTCTGCAAGCGGGTCAGCACGCCCTCGCGCAGGCGCTGGTTAGCTACTTCCAGTTCGTGACCCAGGCTGTATTGGGCGTAGGTGCCGGAAATGCCCAGCACGACGGTGACGATCACAACGAACAGTGCAGTCAGCCGGCCTTGGATACCAAACATTCACTCCCTCCCCATATTCCCCCCAATGTAAGGGAAGCGGTGTGACTTGGCAAGATTTTAAGGGTGATGCCTTCCCGGCACTGATGTAAGATCTGGCATTGATCTGTGGGAGATAAAACAATGACGGCGACATACCGCCACCTGCCCCTTGCCAAGGTCGAGCCTGGCATGGTGCTTTCTGACGAACTGCTGGACACGCACGGCCAGGTCCTCCTGCCGGCAGGCGCCGTGCTGACCGAACGCATGCTGGAGCGCCTGCAAGGCCACGGCATCGAGTCGCTGGCCGTGGTTGACGACACACCGCCCGACCCGGCGCAATCGGCTGCCGAACGCACTGCCCACCTGGCGCGCATCGAAGTGCTGTTCCGCCGCCACGATCCGGCCGATGCCGAAGACTCTGCGGCCAAGGCGCTGCGCACCCTGGTCACGGATTTCCGCGTTGGCAAGGAGGCTGCATGAGCGCACCGCTCAGTTATGACGACGTGGTGAAAAATCTGGACGACCTGCCTTCGCTGCCGGCCGTGGTGATGGAACTGCTGAACAGTGTGGACCAGGAAGAAATCGATATTGCCGTGCTGGCAAAGAAGGTCTCGCATGACCAGGCCTTGACCGCCAAGACGCTGCGTCTGGCGAATTCTTCGCTGTTCGGGCTGCAGGTCAAGGTGACCACGATCCAGCAAGCGATTACCTTCCTCGGTTTCCAGAGCACGCGCAACCTGATTACGGCGGCCGCAGTGACCGGCTGCTTCGCCGGCAAGCAGTGCCCCGGCTTTGACCACGGCATGTTCTGGCGCCATTCGATAGCGACGGCAGCTTGCGCCAAGGTGCTGGCGCGCCACGTGCGCTTCAACCAGGATTATGCTTTCACGGCGGGGCTGCTGCACGATATCGGACGCCTGGTGCTGGTGTCGACCTTCCCTGAGCGGTATGCCGAGGTGATCGCCTACCAGAAGGAACACGACTGCTATACGCTGGAGGCGGAACGCGCCGTGCTCGGCATCGACCATGTCGAAGCCGGCCTGGCGTTGGCGGAGCACTGGAATTTTTCAGACACCATGCGGCTGGCGATTGCCGGCCACCACGAACCCGGAAAGCCAGGAGCCGGCTTCCTGGCTGCCATCGTGCACGTGGCCGACGCGGTGGTGCATGCGCTCGACCTCGTGCAGAAACCGGACGACCTGGTGCCGCCCGTTTCCCCGATTGCCTGGAAAGCGCTCAACCTGGGCGAAGACACTTTCCTGCACCTGTTCCGCGAAACGGAACTGCAATATGAAGAAATTGCGCTGGTGTTGATGGCCTGATGCGCAGCGCGCTTAGTGCGCGCTGGCCTGCGGCATGCCGCCCTGGGTCGAGGCGCCGACTGGCTTGTCCTCTGGCTTCGGGCGGCCTTGCGCATCCGACAGGCGATACTTGGTGCGGCGATCGCCCATCAAGTCACGCAGTTCGCGAATGCTCATGCCGGTCACTTCATGCATGCGAATCAGCAGGGATGCGCCGACTGGCAAGCGATGGTGGCGGATTTTACTGATGACGGGCGGTGCGACTTCCAGCATGCGCGACAGCGCAGCATCGTTCTTCAATTGCATTTTGCCGAGCAGGATGTCCAGCAGGTGGTTCGGGTTGTAGCTTTCCTGCGAAGCGAGAGCGTGGTGTGCCATGATTGATCCTCTCTTGACAGTGGAGTGTTGAGGAAAGGGCCTTGCAGTCTTGCTAATCTTCTTACTGCGCTGCGAAGCGAACCTTGTTCAACATCAAGACTTGGCGATGATTTGCCGAAAATCTTGACAACAATGCCATTTCAACACAGTCATTATTCCTGTGTCGCACGAAAGAACCATACGGAAATTGTGTTGCGCGGATATTTCAGGCTGTAACGGAAATGATGCTGCCCGGCGCCGGGGTGCCTGGCGTGCGCTGGCTTGACTGGGCATTCTGGGCCAGCAGGTCCTGCCGGGTCAGGAAATCCTGCAGCTCGGCCGATTGTGCTTGCTCCAGGGCACGAGTCTCTTCACGGCGGGTACTGATTTGCTCGGTGCTTGCGGCCTGCTGCTCGCGGATGCGTTGCTCTTCCTGCCGCAACTGGCGCTGTTCGGCCAGGCGGCGTTCGGCTGCAGCACTGTCCACCTGCTGGACATTCGGGGTGGTCGGTCCTATTCCATTGATAGCCATGACATAGCTCCCGCAGAAAATTGCTCTTTTAACTCTAGAGCTCGCGGGGCCGGTTTTCAAGGGACGATTGGCGATTTACGGTAAACTTGCGGGTATGCAGAAAAAAGTATTCATCAAAACCTTCGGCTGCCAGATGAACGAGTACGACTCGGACAAGATGGCAGACCTGCTCGGCGCGTCCGAGGGACTGGTACGCACCGAATCCCCGGAAGAAGCCGACGTTATCCTCCTCAACACCTGCTCCGTGCGCGAAAAGGCGCAGGAAAAGGTGTTTTCGGACCTGGGCACCTTCAAGAAGCTCAAGCAAGCCAAGCCTGAACTGGTGATTGGCGTGGGCGGCTGCGTCGCCTCGCAGGAGGGCGAAGCCATCGTCAAGCGCGCGCCGCTGGTGGACGTGGTGTTTGGCCCGCAAACCCTGCACCGCCTGCCGAAGATGATCGAACTGCGCCGCCACACCGGCAAGCCGCAGATCGACATCAGCTTCCCCGAAATCGAAAAGTTCGACCACCTGCCGCCGGCGCGCGTGGAAGGCGCTTTCGCCTACGTCTCGATCATGGAAGGCTGCTCCAAATACTGTTCCTACTGCGTGGTGCCCTACACCCGCGGCGAGGAAGTATCGCGCCGCTTCGAAGACGTGCTGACCGAAGTCGCCGGCCTGGCTGCCCAGGGCGTGAAGGAAGTCATGCTGCTCGGCCAGAACGTGAATGCCTTCCGCGGCGAGACCGCGGACGGCAGCGTCGCCGATTTCGCCATGCTGATCGAATACGTGGCCGAGATTCCCGGTATTGAACGCATCCGCTTCGTCACCAGTCATCCGAAGGAGTTCACGCAGCGCCTGATCGACTGCTACGCGGAAATCCCGAAACTGGCGGACCAGCTTTACCTGCCGGCCCAGCATGGCTCGGACAAGATCCTGGGCGCCATGAAGCGCGGCTACACTGCGCTGGAATACAAATCCATCATCCGCAAGGTGCGCGCGGTGCGCCCGAACGTGGTGATCTCTTCGGACTTCATCGTCGGCTTCCCCGGCGAGACCGACGAGGATTTCGAAGCGATGGTCAAGCTGGTGCAGGACGTCGACTTCGACAACAGCTTCAGCTTCATCTTCAGCAAGCGCCCCGGCACGCCGGCCGCCAACCTGGCCGACGACACCCCGGCCGAAGTCAAATCGGCCCGCCTGCAGCGCCTGCAAGCCCTGTTCGACGAGAACACCAAGCGCCACAGCGCCGCCATGGTCGGCATGACCATGCAGGTGCTGGTGGAAGGCCAGTCCAAGCGCGGCGGCAATGAAATGCAGGGCCGCGCCAGCAATACCCGCACCGTGCACTTCGACGGCGGCGCCAATGCGCAGGCACTGATTGGCCAGATGGTCAGCGTGCGCATCACCGAAAGCCTGGATTACTCCCTGCGCGGAGAAGCGATACTTTGAAAACAAAAACCCCGGTGCAACCGCACTACTTCGTCCCAGAACCCCTGGACAACACACGCCTGGCCCATTTGTGCGGCCCGCTCGATGAAAACCTGCGCCAGATTTCAGCGGCGCTGGACGTGACCATTTTCCGCCGCGGCGAAAAATTCATTGTCAGCGGCACCAATGCCGAACGCGCAGTGGCCATCCTCGAGCGCTTCTATGAAGTCGCCGACAAGGTAGTGCCGGTGGAGGAAGTCCAGCTCGCCCTGGTCGAGCAGCGCGCCAGCGAGGCGCCGGACGACTTTGGCCCGGGCGAGGAAGAGCCTCCTTTCCACGAACCGGACATCACCAGCCCGGTGCTGAAAACGCGCCGCAACGACCTGCGCGGCCGCACGCCGCACCAGATCCGCTACCTGCGCAATATCCTCGACCACGACATCAGCTTCGGCATCGGCCCGGCCGGTACCGGCAAGACCTATCTGGCAGTGGCCTGCGCGGTCGACGCCCTGGAGCGCGACGCGGTCAAGCGCATCATCCTGACCCGCCCTGCGGTGGAAGCGGGCGAGCGCCTGGGCTTCCTTCCAGGCGACCTGGCGCAGAAAGTCGACCCGTATTTGCGCCCGCTGTACGACGCGCTGTACGACCTGCTCGGCTTCGACCGCACGCAGAAGATGTTCGAGAAACAGGTGATCGAGATCGCCCCGCTTGCCTATATGCGCGGCCGCACGCTGAACCACGCCTTCGTCATCCTGGACGAGGCGCAGAACACCACTGTCGAACAGATGAAGATGTTCCTGACCCGTATCGGCTTTGGCAGCAAGGCCGTGGTGACGGGCGACGTGACCCAGATCGACCTGCAGAAGCACCAGAAATCCGGCCTGGTCGATGCCATGCACGTGCTGCGCAATGTGCGCGGCATCGCCTTCAGCCAGTTCTCCAGCGCCGACGTGGTACGCCATCCGTTGGTGGCGCGCATTGTCGATGCCTATGAGAATGCCCAGGAAGCCAGCGCCGAGCTGGCGCCCCTGCTGCAAACCGTGAAACCCGCTGTGAAAGCTGTGCGCAATGTCCGAAAAAAATAAGCTGGCCCTGTCCGTCCAATACGCCGACCCGCGCCTGCAGGAAGAAATCACCCGCCCAATGATCCGCAAATGGGTCAAGGCGGCCCTGTTCGCACCGGCTGAACTGACCATCCGTTTCGTCGATGCGGAAGAAGGCCAGGAGCTGAACCGCGACTACCGCGGCAAGGACTACGCCACCAATGTGCTGACCTTCGCTTACAACGAAGGCGAGGAAGTGGCCGAGGACGAGCCGACGCGCGCCGACATCATCCTGTGCACCGACGTGCTGCAGCGCGAAGCGGCCGAGCAGAAGAAAACCGTGGAAGAGCACACCGCCCACCTGATCGTGCACGGCGTATTGCACGCCCAGGGCTACGACCACGAGGATGACGAAGAAGCGGCCGAGATGGAAGACATCGAAACCGAGATCGTCACCGGCCTCGGTTACGCCGACCCGTACTAGACTTCCAGCGTCAGCATCGTCACGCCGAAGGCGCAGAACACGAAAGCGCTCAGGCGCGACAGGGTGCGCGCAGCGCTCGGCCGGCTGAGCCACGCGCGCGCCTTCGCCGCAAGCCCCGCATAGATCCCGTGGATCACAACCAGCACCATGCAATAGGTGGCAATGGCCAGGGCCAGCGGTACCTGCTGTTGCGCGGCTCCCGTGGCGCCGGCCACTTGCGGCAGGACAGACAGGAAGAACAGCAGCGACTTCGGGTTGCTCGTCTGGAGCAAAACACCGCGCAGCAGGCGCTTGCGGCAGCCGTCGGCCTCTTGCGCCTGGCCCGCTGCGGCGCCTTGTCCAATGGGTGCTGGCACGCGGCCCCAGGCCTTGCAGGCGAGGTAGAAGAGGTAGCTGACGCCGCAATACTTCAGCAGCAGGAACGAGGCTGGCGAGGAACGAATCAGCAGCCCAATTCCGGCCGAAGACAAGCCGGCCATGACGGCAGCGCCGATGGCCAGGCCCAGCACTCCATGCATGGCCGCGCGCCAGCCAGTCGCGATGGCATTGTCCAGCGTCATCAACACCCCTGGCCCCGGGCTCGACACGGTGAAGACCACCATGACCGCAAACATCCAATAAGTATTGTTCATGTGCGCAGTGTGCCGCTGGCCCGACAGGCATTCAAACGAGATCTTGGTATGATGTGTTGAGTATTCCTCAACACTATCTTGCCGAGCAATCGATGACCGTCCGTCCGCCCCTCCATGCACTCCATGTTTTCTGCATCGTCGTGCGGGAAGGCGGGTTCCGCCAGGCGGCACAAGCCCTGCACCTGACGCCGAGCGCCGTCAGCCGCCAGGTACAGGCGCTCGAAGGACACCTCAGGCAAATACTGTTCGAGCGTACGGCCGGCAATGCGGCCGCACTAACCGCCGCCGGCCGGCAGTTGCATGAACAGGCCGCCGGCAAGATGGCGGAAATCGTCGGCATGCTCGAACCCGGCGGCAACCCGGGAAACCAGGCCTCGATCCTGGTCGACACCAGCGTGACGCTGGCCATGCACTGGCTGATTCCGCAACTGACGGGCTTCCGCCAGCAATATCCGCACATCCGCATTGATGTGCGCACCGCGGACGGCGACATCAATCCTTCCGCGCCGGTCGATGTTTTCCTGCGCCGGGATGGGGCGGAATTGCGCGGGATACCTTCACAGGTGTTCATGCGCGAGCACTGCGTATTGGTGTCGAGTCCATCCTTCGCAGCAGGCCTGAGCTCGCGCGAGCCGGACAACATGTACTGGCTGGCCACGGCGCCGCGCATCGGCATGCGCTCGCGGCCCGACCTGTGGCCATTATGGAGCCAGGCGCATGGCATGGATGCCAGGACGCTGGCACCGGCCATTGAATTTGACAACACGGTGCTGGCTATCCAGGCTGCCGTGCAAGGGCTCGGCGTGCTGGTAGTGCCGGAGGCCTTTGTCGCGGCAATGCTCGAAAACGGTACGCTTCAGCGCCTCCTGCCGGCCGCTATCGAAAGCGGCACTTATTCGTTTGCAGTGGGCCGCCAGCGCGCGTCGCCTCGCGTGGACCTGTTCACGCAGTGGCTGAAGGAGCGCGGAAACGCCGCCTAATCGTTACGCTGGCGGAACAGCCAGGCCCCCGCCACCACGGTAAACAGCACCACGATGCCGGCGATGATCCAGAAGCCGGCCTTGTCGTCGGCCAGCGGTACGCCGCCGACATTCATACCCAGCAGGCCGGCAATGATATTGATCGGCAGCGCCAGCACCGTCACGATGGTCAACACATAAAGGCTGCGGTTATTGGCCTCGTTGACCAGGGCCGCAATCTCTTCCTGCAGCAGCTTGATGCGCTCCTGCAGCGCCGCCATGTCGTTCAGCACTACCGCAAATTCCTCGGTCGATTCGCGCAGTTCCTGCCGATCCGCCTCGCTGGCCCACGACGGCGGCCGTTGCAGCAGGCGGAACAAGGCCGCCGGCTCTGGCGCCAGCAGCCGTTGCAGCCGCACCAGCACCCGCCGCAGGGCGCCCAGGTCGGCGCGCTTGAATTTCAGCTTGCCCGACAGGAGGTTGTCTTCGATCCGATCCACCTTGCCGGTAGCGTCGCGCACGATGCGGGTCAGCACGTCCGCCTGGTCGCGCAACAGGTGGGTCAGCAGCACTACGCTGGAGACCAGGTTTTCGCCGCCGCGCACGGCCTGCCGCAGCCTTTCGACTGCCTGCAATGGCTTGCGCCGGGCGCTGACCACCAGCCGCCGGTCGACGCTCAGGCAGACGCTGGAAATATCCGACGGCTCGAAACTGAAGTCGCGCAGCACGTCGTTGACCACGGCCACCAGGGTATCGTCGGCCTGCTCGATGCGGGTCGAGCGCGCGCCCTCTTCATGCAGGCTGTCGTAATATTCATTGGCCAGCACGGCATGTTCGCGCATCCATTTTTCGCTGGCGGTGTTGGCAAGGTTGAAATGCAGCCAGATGAACTCCCCTGCCGGGGTGCCCGTATCACGCAGCCATTGTTCGGCCTCGGATGCCTCGATCGGCACCGGCTGCGGGCCGCGCCCGAACAGGTAACCGCATACGAGGCCGCACTGGTCGGATCCATAGGTGACTGCACTGATCTGCATGAGTTTCCAATCTGATAATTTCGGCCGGGACTCGGCCGTTTAGTGTATGCTATAGCACTTCGGAACAACGGCTTTAATGCCAATTATGCAAGAGCACTCTAGTAGCGTCAGGAATGACGCTAAACCACACCGGTCGCTGTTCGAGCGACTCACCGCCCTGATTTCCCCTGAGCCCGAGAGCCGCTCGGAGCTGCTTGAAGTCCTGCACGACGCCCATGAACGCAACCTGATCGACGCCGACGCGCTGTCGATGATCGAAGGCGTGTTCCAGGTGTCGGACCTGTCGGCGCGCGACATCATGATCCCGCGCTCGCAGATGGACGTCATCGACATCACCAAACCGATCGAGGAATGGCTCCCGCTGGTGCTGGAAACGGCCCACTCGCGCTTCCCTGCCATCGAAGGTGAACGCGACAAGGTGGTCGGCATCCTGCTGGCGAAGGATCTGCTGCGCTATTACGCGGAAGAATCGTTCGACGTGCGCGACATGCTGCGCCCTGCGATCTTCATCCCGGAATCGAAACGCCTGAACGTGCTGCTGCGCGACTTCCGCGCCAACCATAACCATATGGCCATCGTGGTCGATGAGTACTCCGGCGTGGCCGGCCTGATCACCATCGAGGACGTGCTGGAGCAGATCGTCGGCGATATCGAAGACGAATACGATTTCGATGAAGAAGAAGACAATATCCTCTCCATCAAGGAAGGCAAGATCGGCCCTCGCTGGCGCATCAAGGCGCTGACCGAGCTGGAACAGTTCAATGAAGAGCTGGATGCCGACTTGGCCGACGAGGATGTCGACACCATCGGCGGCCTGGTGGCCAAGCACCTGGGCCGCATGCCGCACAAGGGCGATACCTTCGACATCGCCAACCTGCGCTTTGAAGTGCTGCGCGCCGATGCGCGCCAGGTCCATGTGCTGACGGTTGAAAAACTGCCGGCATCCGTGGACGAGCAGGACTGATGCGCTGGCGTAAGACCAAGGCAGGCGAACCGCCTGCCGCGCCCCGCTCTACCCGTAGCCGCATGCTGATCGCCGCCATCTCCGGCGCGGCGGGCGTGTTCGCGTTCGCGCCGTTCGGCTGGTGGCCGCTACAGATCCTTTCGCTGGCAATGCTGGCCTACCAGGCCTTGCGCGCGGATGGCGTGCGTGCCTGCGCCCTGGTCGGCTGGGCCTTCGGCTTTGGCTGGTGCCTGGCGGGATTCCATTGGTTGTACATCGCGATCCACAATTTCGGCGGCATGCCGGCGCCGCTGGCCGCCATTTCGATCGCCCTGCTGGCGGCGGCAATGGCCTTGTATGCCTCGGGCGCCCTGGCCGCTACCGCCTGGCTGCGCAAGCGCTGGCCGCTGCCGCTGCCTGCCGCCACGCTTCTTGTGTTGCCGGCTTGCTGGGCTCTGTTCGAATTCCTGCGCGGCTGGCTTTTCACCGGTTTTCCCTGGGTGACGGCGGGCTATGCACACAATACTTCGCCGCTGGCAGGCTATGCCCCGGTGCTGGGCGTGTACGGCATCAGCTGGCTGGCCGCCATCACCGCTGGCGCCCTGCCGCTGCT
The DNA here is from genome assembly GCF_049913245.1 of Pseudoduganella sp. R-32. Lineage (NCBI taxonomy): Bacteria > Pseudomonadati > Pseudomonadota > Betaproteobacteria > Burkholderiales > Oxalobacteraceae > Pseudoduganella > Pseudoduganella sp. R-32. The sequence goes on from NZ_CP183987.1 coordinate 6,044,723, forward strand.
GATGCATCCGTTCCGCTACAAGGCGATTACGCTGGTAGCGGCGATCTGGATCGGCGGCTTTGCGCTGGGCCGGGTCGAATGGACGACGCCTTCCGGCAATCCCCTGTCGGTGCGCCTGGTTCAGGGCAATGTCCCGCTGGTGAATAAATTCGACATCAAGCATCTCGGCGACATCCTGCGCATGTACCAGCAAGTGGTAACTGCGGCTCCCGCCGACCTGATCGCAATTCCGGAAACGGGAGTGCCGCTGTTCGCCTCTCAACTGCCGCCTGGCTACCTGGATTCCTACGGCCAGTTCGCGCGCCGCACCGGCAGCCATATCGTGCTGGGCATGCCGATGACCAATGGCGTGGAATATTCGAACAGCGTGCTCGGCCTGCCGCCTTCGCTCTCCAGCAGCACTTATCGCTACGACAAGCACCACTTGGTGCCGTTCGGTGAATTCATCCCGACTGGCTTCCGCTGGTTCACCAACCTGATGCAGATCCCGCTCGGTGACCAGACACGCGGCGCTGTGATCCAGGCCCCGTTCCCGGTGAAGGACCAGAAAGTGCTGCCGAATATCTGCTACGAAAACGTGTTCGGAGAAGAGATCGCGGAACAGATTTCGCTGACCGGCGCCACGGTGATGCTGAACGTATCCGAGCTGGCATGGTACGGGGAATCGATTGCGATTCCGCAGCACTTGCAGATGTCGCAGATGCGTGCGCTGGAAACCGGCCGGCCGATGCTGAGCGCCACCAATAGCGGCGCCACGGTCGTGATCTCTCCACGCGGCGAAGTGATGCACGCGTTGCCTTATCGCCAGCCGGGCGTATTGAGCGCAACGGTACAAGGCATGTCGGGCGACACGCCTTACATCAAGCTGCAGAACAAGCTGTTCTTTGTCCTTGCCGCCCTGGCCTTGGCCGGTGCCTGGCTCTGGGCGCGATCCGTTAAACGCTAGCGGAGTGGAGCGCAAAACCGATCAGTGTTTTGCGCTCTCAATGACATCTTCGATACTTTTTGCTTCCAGCACCGCCATGATTTGACGCTCCAGGTCCTCGACGGTGCCTGCGGCGATCACTTGCTGCACATGCTCGTCCAATGGACCAAAACGCAGCCCAAGTTGGGACAGGACGATCTGGCGCAACATGCGCAGCTTCCCCTCCCGTAGTCCTTCCTCGCGTCCTTCTTCGCGTCCTTCCAGCCGTCCTTCCAGCCGTCCTTCCATCCGTCCTTCCATCCGTCCTTCCATCCGACCTTCCATCCGACCTTCCAACCGGCCTTCCAACCGGCCTTCCTGGCGGCCTTTGATCTTGGCACGCTTTTCAACGCGATGTTCATACGCACTCACGTAAGGCATGGCACTCCTCCCAAACAAGTCCTCCAACCTGGCATCCAGCTGTTGCTGCAATCCCCAAGGCAAGCGCATCATGCGATCGATTAACTCATGAACATCGAGAACTTTTTCCTTAGGCCAACCACAAGCATGAATTCCTGTTAGCAGACAGCCTTTGACACGCATGCGGTCCTCTAGTTCCCTGCGAGTGCGAAGGGTCGCCACATGCGCCGAAACCAGCCACGCGAAAACGTTGTCGCTCAACAGTAGTTCCGCGATCCGGTCCTCAAAGTCGATTAACTTGATCGTTTCGAATCCGAAACTCAAATGCGTGCGCCCGGAAATCATCTCCAGGCCCTCCGGACGCCAAGTTGGGCTGAGATCGCCAAGGATAGCGATACTACGCACCGGCAGGCGGAAGCGTTCATACAGGCGGTAGTAGCAGATAAACATGCGCTCCGCAAAATCAGCCTGGCTGGCGGTCTGGACTTCGATATGCCACAAGCAACTGGAACTGTCCGGCTCAGTAACGCGCATCAGCTTGTCCAGTCGACGCAGCCCAAATGCCCCATCGCGCATGCATTGGCCAAGCTCCTGCTCCAGGCTCTCGGGTGCAACTTGCCTTTCCCGCGTTTCAAGCAGGAAAAGTTCCGCAAAATCAGCCAGATAGCGCTCAGGGGCATGCGTCCACGGGGAATCAAAGTCGGCATTTGGACTATCCATGCTGCTTGGAGGCGGCTACGGGCTAGAGGTTCACGCGGCACCGCCAAGGTTTGATATGGATCAAAGGACCAGCCAGCCGGGCAAAACTCTACAGGTTCGCCGCAAAAACCGCTAAAATGAGCCGTTTTAGCGAACCGATAACGCTCGCGCCCAGGGCGCCACCAACGACCACGATGCTGACATTTCAACAAATTATCCTGACCCTGCAAACCTACTGGGACAAGCAGGGCTGCGCATTGCTCCAGCCGTACGACATGGAAGTCGGCGCGGGCACCTTCCACACCGGCACTTTCCTGCGCGCCATCGGCCCTGAGCCTTGGCGTGCCGCCTACGTCCAGCCATCGCGCCGCCCGAAAGACGGCCGCTACGGCGAAAACCCGAACCGCCTGCAGCACTACTACCAGTACCAGGTGGTCCTGAAGCCGGCGCCGGAAAACATCCTGGACCTGTACCTGGGCTCCCTGGAAGCGCTGGGCCTGGACCTGAAACAGAACGACGTACGCTTCGTGGAAGACGACTGGGAAAGCCCCACCCTGGGCGCCTGGGGCCTGGGCTGGGAAGTCTGGCTGAACGGCATGGAAGTGACCCAGTTCACCTACTTCCAGCAAGTGGGCGGCCTCGATTGCAAGCCGGTGCTGGGCGAGATCACCTACGGCGTTGAGCGCCTGGCCATGTACCTGCAGGGCGTGGAAAACGTCTACGACCTGGTGTGGACCGAGTGGGAAGAAGGCGGTGTGAAGAAGCAGCTGAAGTACGGCGACGTGTTCCACCAGAACGAAGTGGAGCAGTCCACCTACAATTTCGAGCACGCCAACACCGAGCTGCTGTTCGCGCAATTCGCCAACCACGAATCGGAAGCGAAGCGCCTGATCGAGCTGCAACTGACCCTGCCGGCCTACGAGCAGATCATGAAAGCCTCGCACAGCTTCAACATGCTGGACGCCCGCGGCGCCATCTCCGTGACCGAGCGCGCCGCCTACATCGGCCGCGTGCGCAACCTGTCGCGCATGGTGGCCCAGGCCTACTACGAGTCCCGCGAACGCCTCGGCTTCCCGATGGTCGCCAAATAAAAGAATACCGAACATGAATCAGACCCTGCTCATCGAACTGCTGACCGAAGAACTGCCGCCGAAGGCCCTGTCCAAGCTGGGCGCCGCTTTCGCCTCCGGCATCGTCAACGGCCTGAAATCGCGCGACTTCCTGGAAGAAGACAGCGTCGCCACCACTTACGCCACGCCGCGCCGCCTGGCGGTGTCGATCACCAAAGTACGCGCCACCTCGCCGGACAAGCAGGTACGCGAAAAGATCCTGCCAGTCGCCATCGCATTGGACGCCGACGGCAACCCGACCGCGCCGCTGACCAAGAAGCTGGCAGCCATGGGCCTGGCCCACATCGCCGTCGCCGACATGGAACGTGCCCAGGACGGCAAGGCCGAAAGCTTCTTCTACACTAAGCTGGCAGCCGGCTCCGCCCTGCAAGCGGGCGCGCAAGCAGCGCTGGAAGAAACCATCGCCAAGCTGCCGATTCCTAAGGTGATGAGCTACCAGCGTCCAGACGGCGAGACCGTGCAGTTCGTGCGCCCGGCCCACGCGCTGGTCGCCCTGCATGGCGCCACCGTGCTGCCACTGACCCTGCTGGGCCTGACCGCAGCCAACAAGACCGAAGGCCACCGTTTCCTGACCGCACCGGGCAAGCGTGAAGTGACCATCGCGGACGCCGAGTCCTACGCAGCCACCCTGGCTGAGGCGGGCAAAGTCGTTGCAGGCTTCGACGCGCGCAAAGAGGCGATCCGTACCGCCCTGCTGCAAAAGGCAGGCGCCGACCAGGTGCTGATGCCGGAAGCGCTACTGGAAGAAGTGTCGTCCCTGGTCGAATGGCCGGTCGTGTATGAATGCCACTTCGAGGAAGAATTCCTGGCCGTGCCGCAGGAATGCCTGATCCTCACCATGCAGACGAATCAGAAATACTTCGCCCTGACCGATGCCAACGGCAAGCTGCGCTCGCGCTTCCTGATCGTGTCGAACATTGCGACCGACACGCCGGCCGCCATCATCGGCGGCAACGAGCGTGTCGTGCGCCCGCGCCTGTCCGACGCCAAGTTCTTCTTCGAGCAGGACAAGAAGAAGTCGCTGGAATCGCGCCTGCCGCTGCTGAAGAACGTGGTGTACCACAACAAGCTGGGCACCCAGGCCGAGCGCTCCGAGCGCGTCACCTCGCTGGCCGCCGCCATCGCCGGCCGCCTGGGCGGCGACAAGGCGCTCGCAGAACGCGCCGCACGCCTGTCCAAGGCCGACCTGCTGACCGACATGGTGGGCGAATTCCCTGAGCTGCAAGGCATCATGGGTACCTACTACGCGCGCCACGACGGCGAACACGAAGAAGTCGCCCTGGCCGCTTCCGAGCACTACCAGCCGCGCTTCGCCGGCGACAACCTGCCGTCTACCGCCACCGGCACCGCCGTGGCACTGGCCGACAAGGTCGAAACCCTGGTCGGCATCTGGGCCATCGGCCTGCAGCCGACCGGCGACAAGGACCCATTTGCGCTGCGCCGCCACGCCTTGGGCGTGCTGCGCATGCTGGTGGAAAAGCGCCTGCCGCTGTCCGTCTCGGCGCTGCTGGGCGACGCGGCCGCGCAGTTCGTGGCCGTGCCGAATTTCAAGGACCCGACCGCCGAAGTCACCGCGTTCATGATGGACCGCCTGCGCGGCATGCTGCGCGAGCGCGGCTTCAGCGTAAACGAGATCGAAGCAGTCGTGGCGCAGAACCCGGACCGCCTGGACGACATCGTGCAGCGCCTGGAGGCCGTGCAAGCCTTCGCCGCCCTGCCGGAGTCGGTCTCGCTGGCCGGCGCCAACAAGCGCATCACCAACATCCTGAAGAAGAACGAGGAAGCGCTGGCGCAAGCCGGCACGGTGCGCGCGGACCTGCTGCAAGATGCCGCCGAAAAGGCTCTGCACGCAGCCATGGGCCGCGTGGCGCCGGAAGTCGACACGGCATGGGCCAAGGGCGACTTCAGCGCCACGCTCAAGACATTGGCGCAACTGAAGGAAGAAGTCGACGCCTTCTTCAACGACGTGATGGTGATGGCAGAGGATATCGCGCTGCGCAACAACCGACTGGCGCTGCTGTCTTCCCTGCACGGCATGATGAACCGCGTGGCCGACATTTCCAAGCTGGCAGCCTGATATGCCTCAGACCCAGCCGACCAAGCTGATCATCCTGGACCGGGATGGCGTGATCAACCACGATTCGCCCGACTTCATCAAGTCGCCGGACGAGTGGATCCCCATCCCCGGCTCGCTGGAAGCCATCGCCCGCCTGAACCAGGCGGGCTACCGCGTGGTGATCGCGTCGAACCAGTCGGGCATCGCCCGCCAGTACTTCGACATCAACACCCTGAACGCGGTCCACCAGAAGATGCACCGCCTGGCGCAGCAGGTGGGCGCCGATATCGACGCCATCTTCTTCTGCCCGCACGCGGCAGCCGACAACTGCGACTGCCGCAAGCCAAAGCCTGGCATGTTCACGGAAATCTCGAAGCGCTTCGAGATCAGCCTGAAAGGCGTGCCGACCGTGGGCGATTCGCTGCGTGACCTGCAGGCAGGCTTCATCAGCGGCTGCGTGCCGTTCCTGGTATTGACGGGCAAGGGCGAGAAGACTCATGCTACTGGTGGACTGCCGCCCGGCACGCAAGTCTTCCCCGACCTCGCTGCCACTGTAGACCACATCCTTAAGTCCGATTAATTGGAGACTGTCGTTGCGTAATTTCGTTCTGTTCCTGCGTTCCGCCCTGTTCATGGTTCTGATGGCAATTGCCACCGTCATCTGGTCCGGAGTCTGCATGCTGGCGGCGCCGCTGCCATACAACAAACGCTATTTCGTGACGTCGCGCTGGAACGTCTTCATCGTCTGGTGCGCCAAATGGATCTGCGGCATCAACTACCAGTTCAAGGGCTACGAAAACTTCCCGGATGCCCCGGCGATCATCCTGTCCAAGCACCAGTCGGCATGGGAGACCATCTTCCTGCTGGCGAACCTGCCGCGCCCGCTGGTGTTTGTATTTAAAAAAGAAATCCTGTACATCCCCTTCTTCGGCTGGGGCATTGCGCTGCTGCGCATGATCCCGATCGACCGCAAGCAAGGCAAGAATGCATTCAAATCCGTTGTTGCGCACGGCAAGCGTCGACTCAAGGACGGCCAATGGATTATCATGTTCCCGGAAGGGACTCGCATTCCGGTCGGCCAGCAAGGCAAGTACAAGAGCGGCGGCACGCGCCTGGCAGTGGAAACCGGTGCGGTGGTGGTGCCGATCGCGCTGAACTCCGGCGAGTGCTGGCCAAAGAATTCCTTTATCAAGAAACCGGGCACCGTTACGGTGTCGGTGGGCAAACCGATTTCGTCGGAAGGTAAAACTCCCGACGAATTGATGGAGCAGGTGGAAAAGTGGATCGAATCAGAAATGCGCGTCATTTCGCCCCACGCCTACAGCGCTGGCTAGCCGAAAAGGCCGAAGCGCAACAGGAGGCGCCGCCGCCAGCGGCCGCGCCTTCTTCCCCGTTTCCCGTTCCCGCTCCCGCGGCAGTGAACCTGCTGCGTCCCCCGGTGCAACTGCGCCGCCCTGAACCGACCAACCCGCCACTGTCCGTCGACCAGGACAAGCGACAACTTCTTGTCGGCGAATACATTCTCGAATACGTGCTGAAGCGCTCCACGCGCCGCTCGATCGGCTTTACGGTCGACGATACCGGCCTGTACGTGACGGCGCCCAAGCGCTGCTCGCTGGCCGACATCGACAACGCCATCCGCGCCAAGCAGCACTGGATACTGTCCAAGCTTGACGAACGCCGCCAGCGCCGCGCGGCGCGCCTGGAAAAGCCGGCCATCGTGTGGGATGACGGCGCGAAGCTGCCCTACCTGGGCGAAGAGATCACGCTGCGCCTGTACCAGGCGCCGCGCAATCGGACCGAATTCGATCCGGTGGCGATGGAGCTGTCGATGGGACTGGTGCAGGGCGCCACCGAGCAGCTGCTCAAGGAACGCGTCAAGAACTGGTACAAGGCGCAGGCGGAAGGCCTGTTCCAGCAACGGCTGGACCTGTATGCGGCGCGGCTGGGCGTGCAGTATGCCGGGTTTTCGCTGTCCTCGGCCGACACGCGCTGGGGCTCCTGCACCGCGCAGCGCACGATCCGCCTGAACTGGAAGCTGATGCACTTCTCGCTGCCGCTGGTGGACTATGTGGTGGCGCACGAGCTGGCGCATATCCTCGAGATGAACCACAGCCCGCGCTTCTGGGCCAATGTCGGCCGCATCTATCCCCAGTACGAGGAAGCCAAGCAGCTGCTGCGCAAGCGCGCTGCGGAATTGCCTCCCCTGTTCACCTAGTGCGCGTTCCCCCTGCCCTCCTGCTGCTTGCATCAGTGGCCGCATGCGGCACGATGCGCGCCGGCGAGCCGCATTTTACGGTCATCACGGTCGATCCGCTGCGCGAACGCCTGCAACTGTTCCTGAACGATGAGCAGGGCCGTCCCTACAAGCGGCTGGAGAGAGTCGCTGCAGCGTTGGACGGGCGCGGCCAGCATCTATCGTTCGGCATGAATGCGGGCATGTACCATGCGGACTACTCGCCGGTTGGCTTGTTCGTTGCGGACGGTGTCGAACTGTCGCCGCTGAACCTGTCGCCAGGCAAAGGCAACTTTTTCTTGCGCCCAAACGGCGTGTTCCTGGTCAGCGACGCCGGCGCCCAAGTGGTCGAATCTTCGGCCTACCCGGCGCTTGCCGGCAAAGCGCGCCTGGCAACGCAGTCAGGCCCGATGCTGCTGACCAATGGCGTGGTCAATCCGCTGTTCGATCCGGATTCGCGTTCGCGCCACGTGCGCAACGGCGTGTGCGCCCTGGACGGCAAAGCCGTCTTTGTCATTAGCGAAGAGCGGGTCAATTTCTACCAGTTCGCCAGGTATTTCCGCGATGTGTTGAAGTGCCGGGACGCCCTCTACCTGGACGGCTCGGTCTCATCGCTTTACTGGCCGGCCCTGGGCCGCAACGACCACCGTGCCGACCTGGGACCAATGATCGGCGTGATTGCGGACTAGAGCCAGCCCGCTTCGCGCGCCAGGCGGAAGGCTTCCACGCGGTTGCCTGCGTTGAGCTTGCTGATCGCTTCCGACAGGTAGTTGCGCACCGTCCCTTCCGACAGGCTTAGCTGCTTTGCGATCTCCGCGCCACTGCGGCCTTCACCGGCGAGCCGCAGCACCTGCCGTTCGCGTTCGCTCAACGGGTCTTCGCTTCCACTCCAGCTCTCCAGCGCCAGCTCCGGCGCGATGGCGCGCCCGCCGGCATGCACGCTGCGGATGGCGGAGGCCAGGGAATCGGATGGAGCATCTTTCAGCAGGTAGCCGCGCACGCCGGCCGCCATGGCGCGTCGCAGGTAGCCTGAGCGGGCAAAGGTGGTGACGATCACCACGCGCGTTGCGACGCCGCGCTCGGCCAGCACGGCAGCGAGCTCGAGGCCTGTCATCAGCGGCATTTCGATATCGGTCAGCACGATGTCGGGGCGCAGTTCTTCACAGAGCAGCAATGCCTCCTGCCCGTTGCGCGCCTGGCCGACCACATCGAGGTCGGGTTCCAGTTTCAGTAGCGCAGCCAGCGCCCCCAGCACCATCGACTGGTCTTCGGCGATCAGTACGCGGATCATGCGACAGCTCCCATCGGTAAATGTAGTTCCAGCGCCAGGCCGCCGGCGGCGTCGCTGGCGTGCAGTGACAGGCGCCCGCCCGCTGCCATGACACGCTCGCGCATGCCGCGCAGGCCATTGCCGCGTGCCAGCGCCCCGCGGTCAAGCGGCGCGCTGCCATCATCGCTGATGTGGCAAACAACCTGCCCGCCGTCCTGCCTTACGCTCACCAGGCAGCGCGTCGCCCTGGCGTGGCGCAGGATGTTGGTGACGGCCTCGCGCAGCGACAGCGCAAGCACGTTCTCCACCGTTGCAGGCATGGGGAAAGGCTGCACATTTGCGTCAAGTTCCACGCCGGCCGCGGCGAGCGCGGCGCGCGCCTGCGCCAGCTCTTGTGCGAAGCCGCTCTGGCGATAGCCGGTCACTGCGCTACGCACTTCGGCCAGGGCATGGCGCGCGGTGGTTTCGATATCCTTGATTTCCTTCGCCGTCGCCGCCGTGTCGCGTTCCAGCAAGCGTCCCGCCAGTTCAGCCTTGATGGCGATCAGCGACAGCGTATGTCCCAGCAAATCATGCAGGTCGCGCGAGATGCGTTCTCGTTCTGCGATGCGGGCAAGATGCTCGACTTCTTCCTGCTTGCGCAGCAGTTGCTGGCTCGAGCGGCGCACCCGCGCATCCATCACGCTGGCGATGCCGACTGGCGCGCCGACCGCCAATGCCGGCAGCAGGAAAGGCAGCGGCAACTCCAGCGTCAGCGCAAGCAGCGTCGCGGCAATCAGGGTGATCCCGATTCCCAGGTAAGCGTGGCGCGGCTGCTCCAACGCAGCGCACATCGAGCAGGCAAAGATGAAATAGGTGCAGGCGCCAAAATTGAACGGCGCCCAGGCAACGCCCAGCGCAATGGTCGCCAGGAGCAGGGGCACCACGCGCAGGTTGCGCAGCCAGTAGCTGGCAAGGTACATCGGCACGAACGCCAGGATCGACAGCACCAGCAAGCCAAGTTCGAGCAGCGAGGGTTTGATGTAGAAGTACTTCCAGAGGAAGAAATTCAGCGACAGCAGCCACAGGTAAGGCGCCTTGCCCAGGTGCGGAGGCAACCAGGGACCTTGCAGCCAACGCCTTGCCTGGATCATGCCTGCTCCCTTTACTGGTTAGTCAAACGCACGTCGGCGATCTGGAACTGATAGTCGCCGATCTTGGGGCCGGCATTGAACATGATGAGCGTGATCGCACCGGTATCGACCCCGGCGAAACTGGCCATCGGCATGGTCACTTCCCGCCACTCCGCGCCAGCCGCAAACGGCTGATAGACCGGGATGCGCGCGCTGCCATGCATGATCCCCACCTGGTAGCCCTGGCCGTCGCCTTTGACGCGGAAGCGCAGGGTCTTGGCGGCGCTCAGGTTCGCCGCCTGGAACGGCTGGCTGCCCGGCACGAAAGCGATGCCGGCCCACGGGAAGGCAAAGCCCTGCTGCACGCTTGCCTTCACTTGGACCGCGTTCTCGCCCGCGTACTCCAGGCTCACCGTCGATTTGCCGCCCAGGAAAGCGTCGTTGGAAGGCACCCATCCGGTGCCGAACGGGCTGGCCAGCTTTTCCTTGCTGAACAGGCTGATCATGCCGTCTGCCGGCAGCACCAGCGGCGCGCCCTTGGGCGTATTCAGTTCCCTGGCCACCAGGTCCTGCTGCGCCTTGCGGCGTGCCGATACGGTCGCGCCATCCTTCCAGACTTCGACAATATTGCGAGTGGCCTTGATGTCCCGGCTTGGATCGCCTTCGACCAGCACCAGGTCGGCCTTGGCGCCTTTGGCAATGACACCCCGGTCGGCCAGGCGGAATGACTTGGCCGGTACCGACGTGGCGGCGCGCAAGGCTTCCAGCGGTGTCAGTCCGGCACCGGTCAGCGAGAGCAGTTCGTGGTGCAGGCTGGCGCCGGCCTGGGTCCCGCCGTTGCCGGCGTCCGTGCCCGCCAGGACCGGCACGCCGGCGGTGCGCAACGCGGCCACCACCGACCTGGCCGCGTTCATGCGCTGTGCCATTTCCTTTTTCCCGTACGGGGAATTCAGCGGCGCAATCTGGTCGCTCGTCAGCAGGGCCATCATCTGCTTGTCTTCCAGCACGTCCGTCTCCTTCAGGCCTGCTACGCTTTCCAGCACGCTGAAGGTCGGAATGACGAAGGCCTTGCGATCATGCGCCAGCTTGACGAAGGACTTGAGGTCCTGCTCTGTCATCGACTCGCCGTTGAACAGGTGCACCAGGCCATCGGCGCCCTCTTCCAGCGCGGTACGCGCATCCTCCGGATTGGAAATATGCACCAAGGCCAGCTTGCCGCGCCGATGGGCGGCCACGATCAGCGCCTTCACGGTGGCGCGGTCCAGGCTCGGCACCGGATGTCCGGGCCAGCCAGGTTCCATCACGATCTTGATGAAGTGCGAACCTTCCGCAATGCGGGCATCGACCCAGGGCTGCGCCTCTTCCGCCTTGGTCAGGGTAGGAATCGGCATGCCGTATTCGGTGCCATGGCCGCCCGGCACGGTGGCCAGCACGCCGGCCGAGATGATATCCGGACGATCCTTGTTCTCGCCGCGCGCCATGCGGCCGTTCATTTCCTGCAGCAGCGGCACGGCGGTGAACATATCCAGTTCGCTGGTCACGCCAAATACCAGCGGCAATTCTAGGTGCTGGAAGCTGTGGGTATGGGAATCGATCAAGCCCGGCATCAGCGTGCGGCCGGCGCCATCGACCACTTTCGCGCCGGCGGGCGTCTTGCCCTTGAAGTCGGCACTGGCGATCTTGCCGCCTTCCAGCAGCACGCTGCGCCTGGCATGCATTTCCTGCCCGTCGAAAACGCGGACGTCCTTGATCAGGGTAGTTTCGGCTGCCATGGCAGGCAGGGCGCCGGCCAGGCTGGCGGCTACTAACAGTTTCAGCATTGCGGTTCTCCTTGTGGTCAGGTGAACCCAGTATCCGGTTTGCGCCCGCTGCGCACCAGAACGGAATGCCACGACTTGGTCATGACATTTGTCACTTCAAATCGGGAAGCAATGCAATCGTGCGTGCCGTGGCGCCGCGGTGGGTATTGGCAAAGGTCTGCGCATGCGCGCCCATGGCGCCGCGCGCTGCGCTATCGGCCAGCAGGCGCGCAGCCTGGTGCATCAGGCCGTCGCTGTTCGGCACGCGCACCGCGCCGCCCTGCTGCAGGCAGTCTTCGGTGGCTTGCGCAAAATTGAAAGTGTGCTCGCCGACGATGATCGGCTTGCCCAGTGCGGCCGGTTCAATCAGGTTCTGGCCGCCCAGCGGTTGCAGGCTGCCGCCGATGAAAGCCAGGTCGCAGGCCGAGTAGTAGGCAAACATCTCGCCCATCGAATCGCCCAGCACCACCTCGGTGGCCGGGTCGACCCTGGCGCCCGGCGCCGCCAGCGCTGAACGGCGCTGCAGCGACAGGCCGCGTTCCGTCACCATTGCCGCGACTTCGTCGAAGCGCTGCGGATGGCGGGGCACAATCAGCAGCAGCACATCCTGCGGCAGCGATGCGCGCGCAGCCTGGAAGGCATCGAGGATCAGGCCTTCTTCGCCTTCGCGCGTGCTGGCGCACAGGAATACCGGGCGCACACCGAACTGCTGGCGCAACTGCGCGCCGGTTGCCAGCGAGGCTTGCGGGATCACGACGTCGAACTTGATGCTGCCGGTCACGCTCACTTTGCTGGCGCCCAGCGCGCGGATGCGCAGGGCATCGGCCTCGGTCTGGGCTGCCACCAGCGTGATGCCTTGTGCCGCATCTCGGATCACCTTGCCGAAGCGTTGCGCCTTGCCCAGCGACCGCTCGCTCAAGCGCGCGTTGGCCAGGACCACCGGCACCTTGTCGCGCTGGCATTGCAGGATCAGGTTCGGCCATACCTCGGTCTCCATCAGGATGCAGACACGCGGTTCGAAATGACGAATGAAGCGCGCCACCAGCAGCGGCATGTCGTAGGGCAGGTAGGATTGCACCACGCGTGCACCATGCTTGCCGAACAGGCTCTTGCCGGTCGCGCGGCCGGTAGGGGTCATGCAGGTCAGCACGATGCGGGCCTGCGGGTATTTCTTCAACAGCGCATCGACCAGCGGTTCGGCAGCGCGCGTCTCGCCCACCGAAACTGCATGCACCCAGATGGTGGCCGGTTCATCGTTGGCGGCGCGCGCGCCATACATGCCAAGCCGCTCGCCCCAATGCTGGCGGTAGCCCGGCTCCTTGCGGCCGCGCCACCACAGGCGGCCCAGCACCAGCGGCAAAGCCAGCCACCACATGAATGTATAAAAGATCCGCATGCTCAGAGCAGGCTCCTGGACGCGGCCAGCACTTCCGCCACGCCGGGCGGCGAACCCTTGTCGCCGAGGTTGATGATGCGCGGCGACCAGTTGCCTTCGGTCTTCCAGCGCGGCGAGTCGGCATAGATTTCCACCACGGGACGCGAGAAAGCCGCCGCGATATGGGTCAGGCCCGTATCCACGCCGACCGCCAGCGCGGCGCGGCGCGCCAGCATGACGGCATCGGCCATCGACAGCTTCGGCAGCACCCGGGCATGCGGGATGCCGGCAGCCAGCGTTTCCGCTTCCGCCTTTTCCTTGTCCGAGCCCCACGGCAACAGCACGGGCATCGGCGCCAGCGCCTTGCCCAGCTCGATCCAGTTGGCAGGCGCCCATTTCTTGGCGTCGCGCGCCGTGCCGTGGAAGAACACGGCATAGGGCGCCTCCCCCATCCACTGCGGGCGCGCTTCGCCGGCCGGTACTTCAGGCAAGCCGAAATCGGCCGGATAATCCACCTTGAAGCCCAGCGCAGCGCCCACTACCAGGCGGCCGCGCGCCACCGCATGCGTGCGCGGGTCGAGCGGAATGCTCTTGCTGTGGAAGATGCGGGATATGCCTTCATAGCCCGAGCCTTCGCTGCCATTGGCCAGGCCGACCTTGTTCTTGCCGCGCGCGGCGCCCATGATGATGCCGGTCTTCAGCAAGCCCTGGGTGTCGAACACATAGTCATACTGCACTTCGCGCAGCTTGCGGAAGAAGGCCCCGATCTCGGCGCGCGTTTCCTTCTTGCCCAGGCTCTTGCGCCAGCGGCGCAGGCCCCACGGCAGGATATTGCGCACCATCGGGTTCAGGCGTACCAGGCTGACATAGCCCTCCTCCACCACCCAGTCGATGTTCGCATCCGGGAAGTGGCGCTTGATGTCGGCTACGATCGGCATATTGTGCAGCACGTCCCCCAGCGACGAGACGCGCACGAGCAGGATATTCATTTAGAACGGCAGTTTCGCATCCGGCTTGGCAGCCAGGATCACATCGCGGAACTGGCCCTGGATGCGTGCCAGCGCCGCTGGCGATTCCGCCTCGAAGCGCATCACGATCACCGGAGTGGTGTTCGAGGAACGCGCCAGGCCAAAGCCGTCGGCATATTCCACGCGCAGGCCGTCGATATCGATGACACGCTCATTGCCGGGGAATTTCGCCTCGGCCGCCAGCTTGGCCATCAGCGCGTAATTTTCGCCTTCGTCCAGCTGCAGCTGCAGTTCCGGCGTGCTGTCCGACTTGGGCAAGGCGTTCAGCAGCGCCGAAGGATCGGCGTGGCGGGTCAGGATCTCCAACATGCGCGCGCCTGCGTACAGGCCATCGTCGAAACCGTACCAGCGGTCCTTGAAGAACACGTGGCCGCTCATTTCGCCGCCCAGCGGGGCGCCGGTTTCCTTCAGCCTGGCCTTCACCAGCGAATGGCCGGTCTTGCACATCAGCGGCTTGCCGCCTGCCTGCTCGATGTACGCGGCCAGGTGGCGCGTGCATTTCACGTCGTACAGGATCTGCTCGCCCGGGTGTCGGGACAGGACATCTTGCGCGAACAGCATCAGCTGGCGGTCAGGATAGATGACCTGGCCATCCTTGGTCACGATGCCGAGGCGGTCGCCGTCGCCGTCGAAGGCCAGGCCGATCTCGGCGTCGGTCTCCCGCAGCGCCTTGACCAGGTCCTGCAGGTTTTCCGGGTGCGCCGGGTCCGGGTGGTGGTTCGGGAAAGTGCCGTCCACTTCGCAGAACAGCTCGACCACTTCGCAGCCCATGCCGCGATACAGGTCGCCCGCGAAGGCCCCGGCCACGCCGTTGCCGCAATCGACGGCAATCTTGATCGGGCGCGCAATCTTCACGTCGCCGATGATGCGCTGCAAATATTGCGCGCGAATGTCGCAGGTGCCGTATTTGCCGGCGGCAGCCGCGGGCTGCAGGCCGGCTTCAATGGCGTGGTACAGGGCGGTGATGGCATCGCCATGGATCGCCTCGCCCTTCAGCACCATCTTGAAGCCGTTATAGTCCGGCGGGTTATGGCTGCCGGTCACCATGATGCCGGAACGGGTGTCGAGCACGTGAGTGCCGAAGTACACCATCGGCGTTGCCACCACGCCCAGGTCGATCACGTCGACACCGGCTGCCTGCAGGCCCTGCGCCAGTGCAGCGATCAGCCCCGGGCCGGACAGGCGGCCGTCGCGGCCGATCACCACGCTGCGCTCTCCCTTCGCGGCGGCAGCCAGGCCGAAGGCATGCCCAACAGAGCGCGCCACGCCTTCGTCCAGCGTCTTGCCAATGATGCCGCGGATATCGTAAGCCTTGAAAATCGATTTAGAGAGAGCAACCATAGAAAAGGAGAAAACAAATAGTAGAAATTGAATCGGCTCAGATGCGCAGCTGGTCGATCGACTTGCCGCCATCGACCCATTCCTTGACCCATTTCGGCTGGCGGCCGCGGCCGGTCCACTGCTCGGCAGCATTGGCAGGATTGCGATAGCGCGCTTCCACCTTGCCGCCCTTGTTGCGGGTGCCCGGGAAGCCAGCCAGCAATTCCTTCAGCGGCACGCCGGCTTGCTGCGCGATGGCGAATATCTGCTCGCGCGCCTTTTGCTTATCCATGCCTTCGCGCTGCTTTAATTCGCGCTTAATCTGCTCTTGCAGGTTGCGCAATTCAGGGGACGACAAATTCGACAGGTCCATCTTCCTATCCTTTATCAGATTTCGATGTCTGGGAATATACACGAAATCGGCTTAACGGATTTTCTTATGTCGGATCATCCAGCGCGGCGCTTTAAATCTGACAATACGTGCATATAGCCAGACATAACTCGCGATAAATAACAGGCAGAACAGCATCAGCACCCAGGTATAGGCCCAGAATACCGTGGCGGGAATCACCGCCATCAGCGAAAACATCCACAAATATGGCGAGGTCATCGAATTGCGGCGCACCAGCGCGCGCGCATCCTTGCGGCCCACCGCCCATTGCACCACGCGCCGGAATATCAGGCTATGCAGGTGAATACCGTCCGGCATGGCCGGCGAAGTCCCGCGGATAAAGAAGCGGCGATAAACGCTGAACAGTGTTTCAAAGGTCGGATAAATTAACAGCAATACAGCATACCAAGTAGAAACTTGTGGATTGCGCATTACCAGCAACAGGGCCAATTCGCCCAGCATGAAGCCAATAAAATAGGCGCCGCCGTCGCCCAGGAATATCAGCCCGACCGGGTAATTCCAGATCAGGAAACCGGCAGTGGCGCCTGCCACCATCAGGGCCGCCACCAGCACGAACATATCGTTGACTTGAAGAGCAACATAGCCAAGCGACAGCAGCATGCAAATCGTCACCACGCTGGCCAGGCCATTGAAACCATCGATGATGTTGACGGCGTTGGCAATGCCGGCAACGGCCAGCACCGTGAGCGGCAGCGTAAACCACAGGTACGGCAGCGGCGTGGTGGAGAACATCCAGTCGATGCGGTCGATCCGGGCATCCATCAGGAAATAAGCCAGCAAGGCAGCAAACATGGTCAGCAGCAGGCGCCGGCGCGCGCTGACCTTGCCGGTATAGTCTTCGACAATGCCGCCGAGGAAGGCAAACAGGGCACACATGATCAGTGACAGCATCCAGCTGGTCATGACCGGCACGCGCCACACGGAAACGCAGGCGCTCAGTGCCACCGCCAGGAAAATCGACAGGCCGCCGATGCGGGCCACATGATGGGCATGCACTTTTTGCACGCCGCCGAAATCAGTGTCCAACGCAGGTCCATGCAAGCGCACTTCCTTGATGACCCACAGGGTCAAGAGCGCGGACGTGAAAAAGCTCACGAGGAAGGAAAACATTTGTTCTTATCAGTATAGTGAGCCAGCCGCCATTTACGCAGCGCGGCAAGAAAGATTGCTTGCGCGCTAAGCGGCGATTGTACCGTATGCACAGGGCGGGACGGGAAATTCTAGCCGATACCGTTGCGCCCAAGGTATTTCCTTACCAATTGATACCATTTGCCAAGCCGCCCGGTGCAGCGCGCCGCCGGATGCGCTGATCATGCGTTATCCTATTGCCATGAAAACTTATGTAGTGGGCGACCTGCAGGGTTGCCACGGCGAGACAGTCACCCTGGTCGAAAAGATCCTGGACACCGAGCATGCCGCCGGAAATGAACCGCCAGCCATCCTCTTTTGCGGCGACTTGATCAACCGCGGCCCCGACTCGCTGTCCACCCTGCGCTATGTGCAGGCCCTGAGCCAGGGCAGCGACGGCCGCATCGACGCCGTGCTGGGCAACCATGACCTGCACCTGCTGGCCGTGGCCAACGGCATTCGCCCGGAGTCGAGTTCCGACACCATCGAGCATATCCTGGCGGCGGCCGACCGCGACCCGCTGCTGCACTGGCTGCGCCTGCGCCCGATGGCCATCATGCGCCGCGGCCACCTGCTGGTGCATGGCGGCGTGCTGCCGCAATGGACGGCGCAGCACGCCATGGCGCTGGCCGGCGAGGTGGAAGCAGCCCTGCGCGGCGACGAATGGGTCGGCTTCCTGCGCGAAATGTACGGCAACCAGCCCGATCGCTGGGACGATGCGCTGACCGGAGCCGCGCGCTTGCGCTGCATCGTCAATGCCCTGACCCGCATGCGCTTTTGCAGCGCCGAAGGCGTGATGGATTTCAAGATGAAGGAATCGGCGCATGCCGATCCATCGACCGGTCTGATGCCGTGGTTCGAGGTGCCGGGCCGCCGCACCAGCGATACCACCGTGGTGTTCGGGCATTGGTCGGCGCTGGGCCTGCGCATCATGCCGCGCCTGATTGCACTTGACAGCGGATGCGTGTGGGGCGGCAAGCTGTCGGCCGTCTGCCTGGACGACCGCAGCCTGCTGCAGGTGGATTGCCCGGAGTACCGGACGGTTTAGTGCTTCGACGTCCCGCCAGGCGGCGCCGAGGCCTGCGCCTGGGACTGGCCGTCGGCCTTGGCCGGTTCGCCGCCGCCTTCCGTTGCGGCGGGCGCCTCGCCTTCAGCCGGCGCTGCGGCGGCAGGCGCGAAAGTGGCCGCCATCAATTCCTTGTAGGCTTCCGATTTGCGCAGCGGTTCCAGGTTGGCGCTGCCCTTGATCGCCTCTTCATCGGTAAACCCGTTGACGATCGCCGTCTCCAGCGACGCCATGGCCGCATTCTTGCGGCCCAGTTGCGCCTGGGCCTGGGACAGAAGGAACCAGGACTCGGCTTCCTTGGGCGCCTTGAGCGTGGCCGCGTAAGCCTTGTCGGCCGCAATGCCATAGTTCTTCTGCGCCAGGCTTTCCGTGGCCTGCGTGCGCAGGGTCTTGGCATTGGTGAAGGTGTCGCCGCAGGCCGCCAACAGCAGGCAGGCTGCCAGCACGCTGATCCTGGTCATGCTGATTGCTCCTGTAAAGTTTCGGCCTCGGGCACGATGCCCAGGGCCGCACCGATGGCAGCGTGGCTCGCGGCCGCCAGCTCGCGGCGATGGGCGCCCTCGCCCGGCATCGCTTCCAGCACCGCCAGGCGCGCGCGCACCGGCTTGCCATCGAGGATATTCACCACGCTCTGCACGAAAGTCATGTCGCCGATGAAGTCCACCGACGGATGCGCCTGGCCCGCTGCATCGACGTAGGACAAGGCGAACGGCTGCACCAGCACCTTGCCGTCCACCGCCGCCTCGAACAGGTTGGCATGGAAAGGCAGCAGCGTGCCTTGCGCGGCGGTCGTCCCTTCCGGGAAAAAGGCCACGCGCTGGCCATCCTGCAGCGCATGCACCAGGCCCTTGAAGATGTTGCGCAGTTCGCGCTTGTTGCCGCGTGCGATAAACACCGTGCCCGCCCGCGCCACCAGCCAGCCGGCCAGCGGCCAGTCGCGGATTTCCGCCTTGGCCACGAAGCGGCATGGATACAGCGCATTGATGACGAAGATGTCCAGCCACGAAATATGGTTGCAGACGATCATGCCCTGCTCCAGCGGCGCCGCGCTGCCTGGCGCCATCTGCACGCTGACGTTGCAGATGGCCAGCAGCTGGCGCGACCAGCGCCGGACATGGCCGTTGCGCTTTGCCGTCCCGATGAAGGGGAAGATGAAAGCGCAAGTGGCCATGCCCGCCAGCAGGTGCACCGCCATGCGCCCGATGCGCAGCACCAGGCGCCAATCGAGATTGCGTTTAGCTGGCTGCGCGCTCATACGCCACTTGGCCCGCAACGATGGTCGCCTGCACCTGTCCCGCCAGCTCATAGCCGAGGAACGGGGTGTGCTTGCCCTGGCTGGCCAGCGCGCTGCCGGTGACGGTCCAGCGCGCGGCCGGGTCGAACACCACCACGTCGGCCACGCTGCCCACGCCCAGCTGGCCGGCCTGCGCCAGGCCGGCTACGCGTGCCGCATCACAGGTGACGCGCGCCACGGCGCGCGACAGCGCATCGTCCTTCCCTTGCAGTCCCGCATAATCGTCGGCCCACTTGATGGCGAGGGACAGCAGCAGTTCCAGGCCGGTAGCTCCCGGCGAAGCTTCGCCGAACGGCAGCAGCTTTTCATCGTCGTCGCACGGCGTGTGGTCCGAGCACATCGCATCGATGGTGCCGTCCAGCAGGCCGGCGCGGATCGCCTCGCGGTCGCGCTGGGTGCGGAATGGCGGATCCATGCGCGCATTGGAATCGAAGAAGTTGATGTCGGTGTCGGTCAGGTGCACGTGGTGTGCGCCGACGTCGCAGGTGATCGGCAAGCCTTCGGCCTTGGCGGCGCGCACCAGCTCCAGGCCGGCTGCCGACGACATGCGGCACAGGTGCACCTTGGCGCCGGTCGAGCGCATCAGCTCGAAGATGGTGTGCAGGGCGATGGTCTCGGCCATCACCGGCACGCCGGACAGGCCCAGGCGCGAAGCCAGCGGGCCGCTGTTTGCCACGCCGCCGCGGCCGATCCAGGCGTCCTGCGGGCGCAGCCAGATGGTGAAGCCGAAAGTGGCTGCATACTGCATGCAGCGCTGCAGCACGGTGGTGTCCTTGATCGGGGTTTCGGCCTGCGAAAAGCCGATGCAGCCGGCGCCGGTCAGCTCCACCAGCTCGGTCAGGGCCTCGCCTTTCAGGCCATGGGTCAGCGCGCCCAGCGGATGCACGTGGGCCTGGTTCAGGCCGCGCGCGCGGTGCTTCAGCATTTCCACCAGACCCGGCTCGTCGAGTACCGGGTCGGTGTCGGGCGGGCACACCAGGGAAGTCACGCCGCCCTGCACTGCCGCCTGCATTTCAGATTTCAGCGTAGCCTTGTATTCGAAGCCCGGCTCGCGCAGGCGCGCAGACAGGTCGACCAGGCCCGGCGCCACGACCTTGCCGGCGGCGTCGATGGTGCGGCCGGCCTGGAAGCCGGCCGGCGCGCTGCCGATGGCGGCAACCTTGCCGTCCACGATGTACAGGTCTTGCTTGGAATCGATCTTGTTGGCCGGATCGATCAGTCGGCCGTTTTGGATAAGTACGTTCATTTTTATGCTTGCGTGCCTGCCAGGATGCTCATTACCGCCATGCGGACTGCGATACCGAAGGTGACCTGCGACAGGATCACCGCTTGCGGGCCGTCGGCCACGGCGGAGTCGATCTCCACGCCGCGGTTCATCGGGCCCGGGTGCATCACGATGGCGTCGGGCCTGGCCAGCGCCAGGCGCTCCGGCGTCAGGCCGTAGGCGCGGAAGTATTCGCCGGCGGACGGCAGCAGCGCCCCGCTCATGCGTTCGTTCTGCAGGCGCAGCATGATGATCACGTCGACGTCCTTCAAGCCTTCATCCATGTTGGTGAAGGTACGCACGCCCAGCTGCTCCAGGCCGCCCGGCAGCAGCGTGTGCGGGCCGATGGCGCGGATTTCCGGCACGCCCAGCGTGGTCAGGGCGTGGATGTCGGAACGGGCCACGCGGCTGTGCAGGATGTCGCCCACGATCGCCACGCGCAGGTTGGTGAAGTCCTTCTTGTAGTGGCGGATGGTGTACATGTCCAGCAGGCCCTGCGTGGGGTGCGCGTGGCGGCCGTCGCCCGCGTTCACCACGTGCACGTGGTTCTGCTTCGTATCCTGCAGGTGCTTGGCGATCAGGTAGGGTGCGCCGGACTGCGAGTGGCGCACCACGAACATGTCGGCGTGCATGGCCGACAGGTTGTCGATGGTGTCCAGCAGAGACTCGCCCTTGCTGGCGGAGGACGCCGCGATGTTCAGGTTGATCACGTCGGCCGACAGGCGCTTGGCCGCGATCTCGAAGGTGGTGCGGGTACGGGTGGAATTCTCGAAGAACAGGTTGAAAACGCTTTTGCCGCGCATCAGCGGGACCTTCTTCACTTCGCGGTCCGACACGGACACGAAAGAGGAGGCGGTATCGAGGATCTGGTTGATGATGGCCTTCGGCAGGCCCTCGGTCGTCAGCAGGTGCTGAAGCTCGCCGTGTTTGTTGAGTTGCGGATTAAGCATGGTTCTGTTCAAGAGTCAGGGAAAACTTTCCGTCGCCGGTTTGCTGCAGGCGCAGCGCCTGGCCCGGCGCGCAGCGCGTGTGCGCCGCCACGAAATCGGCAGCCACCGGCAATTGGCGTTCGCCGCGGTCCACCAGCGAGGCGAGCATGATGCGCGCCGGGCGGCCGTAGTCGAACAATTCGTTGATGGCGGCACGGGTGGTGCGGCCGGTGTAGAGCACGTCGTCCACCAGCACGATGGTGGCGCCGTTGACGTCAAAACCGATGTGGGTCGGTTTCACTTCGGCCGGCAGGCCCTTCTTCGCGTAATCGTCGCGGTAGAAGGACACATCCAGCACGCCCAGGCGCGCCGCCAGGCCCAGGTCCTTGGCCAGGCGCTCGGCGATCCAGGCGCCGCCGGAGTGGATGCCGACGATGGCGGGATCATTGGCGCCGGCGATACCGGCCTTCACCTGCTCGAGCAGGCTGGCGTACAGCGCTTCGGCGTCAAGCTGTTGGGGATCAGTGTGGGACATATTCGTCAAAGTATTGTTGGAGGATGATGGCAGCGGCACGGTCGTCGATGATCTCGCCGCGCTTGGCGGCAATCATCGCGGACGAGTAGCGCTCGTCGACCAGCACCACGGGAAGGTTGAAGCGGCCGTTCAGCTGATTGGCGAACCTGCGGCAGCGCGCCGTCATGTCGTGCTCTGCCCCGTCCGGGTGGAAAGGCAGGCCGACAACCAGCCTGGTCGGCCCCCATTTGTCGATCAGGGCCTTGATCTCGGCGAAGCGAGCATCGTTGACGGTGGATTGAATGACGGCCAGGGGGGTGGCCTGGCCGATCATTGTGTTTCCCATTGCGACACCAACGCGTTTGATGCCGAAGTCGAAGCCTAAAACAGTTTCCGGACTATGCATGACCCGCTTCAGAGTTGAGCATCAGGGGGTCGAAGCCCAGCAGCTTGATGGCGGCCTGGTAGCGGTCCTCGATCGGCACATCGAACACGATGCGCGGGTCGGCGGCCACCGTCAGCCAGCCATTGCGGGCCAGCTCGTCTTCCAGCTGGCCGGGGCTCCAGCCCGCGTAGCCGATCGACACCATCATGCGTTCGGGTCCCTGGCCGCGGGCCACGGCTTCCAGCACGTCGATGGAGGTGGTGAAGGCGACGTCGTTGGTTACCGTCAGCGAAGACGAATAGTGCGCGCCCGGGGTATGCAGCACGAAACCGCGGTCATCCTGCACCGGGCCGCCGAACATGATCGGCTCCGACTCCAGGTGGCGCTCGGCGGCGGACGACACTTCCAGGTCGATCCGGTCGAACAGCACTTCCATGGTCATGTCGGTAGGTTTGTTGATCACGACGCCCAGCACGCCGTTCTCATTGTGTTCGCATACATACACGACCGTGCCGCCAAAGATCGGGTCTTGCATGGATGGCATGGCAATCAGGAAATGATTCGCCAGGTTGAGCGCAGGGGCAGTCATAGGCGCCTTTAGCTCCTTCAGTTCACTAGTTTCCGGTAACAATCCCGGCACAGGCATGCTTCTGGTCAATTTGACTTTTTTCATGATTGCTCTCTATGCAGGACTGTTAAGAGTTCTTTACTGTAATATCCGCGCTGCAACTGCCGGATATACCCACAGTTTACTATGAATTGCTGATCCAGCCATGAAAAACGCCCTTGTCTGGTTGCGCCGGGACCTTCGCCTGTTCGATCATGCCGCCATGCATCACGCTCTGGCCTCTGCAGGGACAGTGTACTTGGCCTTTATTTTCGACCGCGCCATCCTGGATCGGCTCCCCGCTGCCGACCGGCGGGTCGAGTTTATCCACGATACGCTGGCGGCCCTTGCTGCTGAGCTGGAAGCGGCTGGCGGGCACCTGATCGTGCGGCATGACCTTGCCGAAACAGCAATTCCCGCGCTGACTGCCGAGCTCGATGCGGATGCCGTTTTCGCCAACCATGACTATGAGCCGGGCGCCATTGCCCGCGACGCCGCCGTGGCCCGCAGCCTGCGCGCTGCCGGCCGTGAATTGCGCACCTTCAAGGACCAGGTGGTGTTCGAGCGCGACGAAGTGCTGACCCAGGCCGGCCAGCCGTTTTCCGTGTTTACGCCCTACAAGAACGCCTGGCTGCGCAAGCTGGAAGCCGATCCCTCGGTACTGGTGCCGTACACCGTGAAGCCGGGCCGCTTCGCACCGGGCCGCAGCACGCTGCCGGCGCTGGCCGATCTTGGTTTCGAGCGCAC
This sequence comes from Pseudoduganella sp. R-32, assembly GCF_049913245.1. Taxonomy (NCBI): domain Bacteria; kingdom Pseudomonadati; phylum Pseudomonadota; class Betaproteobacteria; order Burkholderiales; family Oxalobacteraceae; genus Pseudoduganella; species Pseudoduganella sp. R-32. Next base: position 6,068,418 of record NZ_CP183987.1, read on the forward strand.
CAACCTGCATGAACTGGGCATCGGCGACGGCCCGCAGCTGTTCGACGAGTTCCTGGGCCGGATCGCCGGCTACGGCGTGGCGCGCGATTACCCTGCCATCAAGGGGCCGTCCTACCTGTCAATGCACCTGCGCTTTGGCACCGTGTCGATCCGCCACCTGGTGCGCACCGTGATGACCCTGTCGGCGCGCGGCGCGGCAGGCGAAGGCGGCGCGGTGTGGCTGTCGGAACTGATCTGGCGCGAGTTCTACATGCAGATCCTGTACCACCATCCGCACGTGGTGGATGGCGCCTTCAAGCCGGCCTACGACAGGATCGAATGGGAAACCGGGCCGCAGGCCGACCAACTGTTCGCGGCCTGGCGCAAAGGCCGCACCGGCTATCCACTGGTGGATGCGGCCATGCTGCAGCTAAACCGGACCGGCTATATGCACAACCGCCTGCGCATGGTGACGGCCTCTTTCCTGTGCAAGGATCTGGGGATCGACTGGCGCCGCGGCGAAGCCTACTTCGCGCTGCATCTGAATGATTTCGACCTGGCGGCCAACAACGGCGGCTGGCAATGGGCGTCGTCGTCGGGCTGCGATGCGCAGCCCTACTTCAGGATTTTCAATCCGGTCACGCAGTCGCAGAAGTTCGATCCGGAGGGGAAATTCATCAAGCGCTACCTGCCGCAGCTAGCCGGTTTGCCGGCCAAGGAGATCCACCTGCCGCGCAATCCGGTCGTCGACCACGACCAGGCGCGCCAGCGCACGCTCGAACGCTACGAAGTCGTCAAGAAATAAAAAGGGCAGGCGCTGTGGCCTGCCCTTTGGTCCGCTGCTGCGCGCCTCAAGCCCGTTGAGGCAGCAGGCCGGCGATGGCGCCGAGCAGGATATCTTCCTGGAACGGCTTGCCGAAGTAGGCATTCACGCCCAGTTGCAGCGCGTAGTTGCGGTGCTTGTCCGCCGAACGCGAGGTGATCATGATGATCGGGATCTCCTTGGTGCGTTCGTCGCCGCGCACGTTGCGGGTCAGGTCGAAGCCGTCCATGCGCGGCATTTCGATGTCGACCAGCATCAGTTCCGGCAAGCGGTCCTGCAACTGTTCCAGCGCATCCACGCCGTCTTTTGCCAGCATGACGTGGTAGCCTTCGCGCTCCAGCAGGCGCTGGGTCACCTTGCGCACGGTGAGCGAATCGTCCACCACCATGACGGTGCCATGCGCGCGGGTCGGTTCCACCGGTTCGGCGCTGCCGCCGGCCGGCGCCGGCGCCGGAGTCGCGGCAGTGCGCGGCGCCAGTTCCGGATGCTGCGCCACGTGCAGCTGCAGCGCCACCGGATTCAGGATCAGCACGATCTCGCCCGAACCGAGCACGGTTGCGCCGGCGATGCCGGGCATGCGCGACAGCTGTGGGCCGATGTTCTTGATCACCACCTCGCGGTTGCCGAGGATCTCATCGACGTGCAGCGCGACACGGTCGGTACCGTTACGCAGCATCATCACCGGCGAAGAGCGTTGCAGCAGCGGACGCGCTTCCCCATCGCCCAGCAAGGTTGCCAGGTAGCGCAGCGGCACGTGCTGGCCATGGTGCACCACGGCGCCCTTGGCGGTAGCTTCGGCCAGTGCCCCTTCCTTCAGTTGCAGCACCTGCTCCACCATCAGCGCCGGCACCGCGTGGGTGCGGCCGCCGGCGGAGATCAACACCACCTGGGTCACGGCCAGCGTCAGCGGCAGGCGGATCGTGAAGCGGGTGCCCTTGCCTGGCTCGGTGAAGGTTTCCACGCGGCCGCCCAGGGCTTGCGCCTCGGACAGCACGATGTCCATGCCCACGCCGCGGCCGGCCAGTTCGGTCAGCGTATCGGCAGTGGAGAAGCCCGGCTGGAAGATCAGGTTGGACGCTTCGGCATCGCTGACCACCTGGTCGTCGGCCAGCAGGCCGACGCTGCGCGCCTTGGCGCGGATGCGTTCCAGGTCCAGGCCGGCGCCGTCGTCGCTGAACTCCAGCACCACTTCGTTACCCTGCTGGCTGACCTGCACCAGCAGCTCGCCGGTCTCGCCCTTGCCGTGTTCAACGCGGCGTTCGCGCGGCTCGATGCCGTGCACGATGGCGTTACGCAGCAAGTGTTCGAACGGCGCGGCCATGCGTTCCAGAACGCTGCGGTCCATTTCCACGCCGCCGCCGCGGATGTCCAGGTTGACGCGCTTGTCGGTTTCTTTCGCGCCCTGGCGGGCCACGCGGAACAGACGCTCGGACACGCTGTTGAACGGCACCATGCGCACGCGCATCAGGTCTCGCTGCAGGTCACGCGTCATGCGCGCTTGCTGCGTCAAGTCGCCGGTGGCGCCGTCGATGGAACGGATCAGGCCTTCGTGGAAGGAGGCCACGTCGTTCACCGATTCGGCCATCATGCGGGTCAGTTCCTGCAGGCGGGTGAAGCGGTCGAACTCCAGCGGATCGAATTCGCGCTCGCCGGCAATCGACATGCGCGAAGCGATCTGCGACTCGGCTTGCATTTCGACTTCGCGCAGCTGGCGGCGCAGGCGATTCAAGTTTTCCTGGAAGTCCGATACCGAGGTACGCAGCGAGGTCACTTCGTTTTCCAGGCGCGAACGGGTGATCGACACTTCACCGGCCTGGTTCACCAGGCGGTCGAGGATGTCTGCACGCACACGCACCAGCGGCGAGGCCTTGGCGCCTTCCGCTTCGTCGCCGCCGCGTGCCGCCGTGCCAGGCGCTGCCGCCAGGCGCGCAGCCAGGGCGCTGAGCGAAGGCTGGGCTGCGCCTTGCGCTGCCGGCGCGCGGGCATCGGCGGCCGGTGCTGCGGCTGCCGCTTGCGCGGCGGCCATGGCAGCTGCATAGGCTTCCGGATTTTGCAGTTGTTCGAACAGCAGCAGCGCGTGGTCGTAGTGCGCCATCAGCTCGTCGAACGAGTGCTGGGAGGCGCTACCTGCGTGCACCATGTTTTCAATGTGCGTTTCGATTTCGTGCGCGTGCTGGCCCAGGCGCATCGCGCCGGCCATGCGGGCGCTGCCCTTCACGGTGTGCAGCACGCGCTGCAGGCTGTGGGCGTGGCTGAAATCGGTCGGCTTGGCGTGCCAGGCGCGCAGCGATTCGCCGATCTGCGGCAGCAGGTCGGTGCCTTCTTCCAGGAACACAGGCAGCAGGTCCGGGTCCAGTTCGTCGTGGATGTCGGACGGGCTGGCGCCCAGCAGGTGCGGGGTTTCCGGCAGTTCGACCACCTGCACTTCGCTTGCAGCGGCGTGGTCCAGGTCGACCGCATCTTCTTCGATGGCTTCGCCGGCAGCCAATGCCGTGGCATCGATGGCGTCGACTTCCATCGCGGCTTCGGCAGTGGCAGCATCGGCTTCGGCCAGCAGCGCGGCTTCCTCGATGTCCCCGGTGGCAGGTTCGGGTTCGGCTTCGGCAACGGCCGGCTCGGCAATCTGCTCGATGGCCGGGGCAGCGGCTTCTTCGACGACCGGCGCAGCGGCCTGCTCGACGACTGGTTCGGCAGTTTCCTCGGCGACCGGCACCGGGGTTTCTTCGACCAGCAGCGCATCGATCTGCTCGAGGTCCGGTGCGGCAGCTTCTTCGACCACCGGCGCGGCGATTTCCTCGACCGCCGGTTCAGCGGCTTCGGCGACGATCTCTTTGGCTTCGCCCGGCTCCACCAGGCGCAGCGTTTCTGCGGCAGGCCCGGCCTGCTTCAGTTCAGGCGCATCGAAAGCGTCATCGAAAGCGGCATCGAACAGGTTATCGATGTTGCCGTCCTGCGCGACAACTTCCTGCTTCGACTGCTCTGCGTGTGCCGTTTCTGCCGGCGGTTCGGCGACCAGGCTGTGGTAAGTATCGCTGAACAGGTTGTCGAGGCGCTGTTCCAGCTGCGCGCTGGCTGGCTCGCCGACAATGCTGTCCAGGCGTTCGTCGAGTTCCTGGCCGACTTCCGGCGGATGCGCCAGTTCGTCGCGCAGCTTGTGCAGCGCTTCGATCAATTCCGGCTGTTCCGGCGGCAGCTCGCCGGTGGCAAAGCTTTGCAGCATCTGGCGCACGCGCTCGATCGTGAAATCGAACAGGTCGTGTTGCGCATCGTCCAGGTGCGGCGCTGGCGGTTGCAGTTCCTGCAGCGTGATTTCCAGCGCATAGGACAGCTCACGCAGCGGCTTGAAGCCCACCGTGCCGGAGGTGCCGGTCAGGGTATGCACCGCCTGCAACGCCTCCGGATTCACCGGACGCTGCTCGTGGCGCCATTCGCCGAAATCTTGCGACAGCAGGCGTACCAGTTCGTCGGTTTCCGCCATGTAGATGTTGTACAGCGGCAGCGGGATCGCCAGGCGCCCCACGAACTTCATATTGTCTTCCGCCGGCGGCTCTGGTGGCGTTGGCGCGGTAGCAGTCGGGAATTCGATGACGTTGGTTGGGCGGGCCGTTGCCGCTTCCGTTTCCAGCGCCTCGACGACCAGCGGCTCGTCCAGCGTCAGGGCAGGTTCGGGCTCGGTGACTTCGATCGCGTCCAGGTCAAAGGACAGGTCGGCAGGCAGTGCTTCGATCACTTCCTCGGCCGCTTCCGGCGCGGCTCCCTCAGCCGCCGCCTCGGCGCCGGCAGGCTCCACGACGATTGGCTCGGCCAGTGCCGGGGCCTCGATCGCGTCCACTGCAGCCTCGATCTCGACGCCGGCTGCTTGCGGCGCACTTGGCGCCGCGGCAGGCAGGGTGCCCGCAGCAGGACGCTCGAACACGCCAGTGTCCTGCACGCGCGTGGCAGCGTCGACGATCGGTTTTTCCTGGCGCGCAGAATTGCCCGTGCTGGCCAGTTCATCCACCCATGCCGACATCTCTTCGCTCGCAAATTCGAGCAGGCCGAACAGGTCTTCGGTGGCACGGCGCTCTTCTGCCAGCCACAGGTTCATCACCTTCTCGATCGAATGCGCGCCGTCGCCGAAGCGGTTCAGGCCCACCATGCGGCTGCTGCCCTTCAGCGTGTGGAAGGAACGGCGCAGCATGGTCATCGTGTCCAGGCTGGAAATCTCGCTGTGCGGACGCGCCAGCGTCTCGCGCACGAAGGCCAGCACTTCCTGCGCCTCGCCGATGAAAATTTCCAGCAGCTCCGCTTCCACCGCCTCGTCGCCGGCGGCGCCGGCTTCGGGAACGGGTGCGGTCAGCACCGGCTCAGGGGCCGCTTCCGGCTCCGGCAGCGCCTCCTCCAGCACCGGGATCGACTCCGGGCCGGAGATTTTCTTGAACGGCACGGCACGGAACGTACCGTGTTCCGGATCGAAGGCGAACCGCTCGCGCGCGCCGGATGGATTCTGCGCCAGCATATCGACGAAGAAGCCCAGCGCGCCCACGTTCTGGGCGATCTCGTCGAGCGCCCTGGCTTCGTGCGCCTCATCGAACTGGCCCGATGCCAGGCGGCCGATCTCGATGCGCACGTGCGCCGCGGCGTTCATTGCATCGTCCTGGTCCAGGATGGCGCAGGCGCCGTGCAGCTGGTGCAGCACCTTGTCCAGGTCCGACAGTTCGGCGCGGCGCGCCGGGTCGGTGTAATACTCGTCCAGCATCTTCTCGACCTGGCGCAAGCCGGTCTTCATTTCCAGCGCCAGGGCGACGACGGTATCTTCTTCGTGCAGCTGGCGGGCCAGGCCGCCCTGCCACTGCGCCGGCTCCGGCGCCGCGCCGCCGGCCTGCAAGGCTTGCAGGCGCGCCGCGATGGTGTCGGCGTGGACGTTGAAATCGTCCGGCAGGTGGCGGATCTGGGCGATGCCGTGCTCGGCGAACAGCAGTGCCGTCGCCATTTCCAGCCCCAGCGCCTCGCTGCGGCGCGTGCCCACGGTATTGCGTGCCGACTCCGCCAGCTGGCGCAGCAACGCTGCCAGCGCGCCCAGGCCCAGCATTTCGCTGGCCACGGCCGCCTTGGCCAGGGACTGGCCGAAATCGTTATCGAGTTCCGGATTGTTTTCGTTCTGTTCGATGCGCTGCCAGACCGAACGCGCGTGGGCGATGCCCTCGCGCGCAGCGGCCAGCGAAGCGTCGTCAATGCGGCCGTAGCGGCGCGTCTCGAAATCGTGCGGCACCATGCCGTCCAGCGCATAGCCGGCGCGCAGCTGGCGCGCCAGCGGCGGCAGGGTTTCCGGATCGGCCGAGGCGATGAAGAACAGCGCCTCTTTCAGCACATTGTCCGGCAGTTCGGGCGAACCGGCCGACAGGCGGCGCAGTTGCAGGTTGATCAGGCCGAACAGCTGCTTGACGTAGCGGTTGCTTTCCTGCTGGCCGCTCACCACCAGTTCGGCGAAGGCCTGCATGGCGCGCCAGAACACGCGCGCCTTATGCTCGCCTTGCTGGTCTGCCACGTCGGTAATGGCTGCCTGCAGCGCCGCGGCATGGATCGCCTGGCTGCCGGCGTCGGCCGCCTTCAGGTAGGGCAGCAGCGCGCGCTCGAAGCGCTGGCGCAGGGCCTTGTAATCGGGGGCGCCGCCCGGCGCGCCGGCCGATGGCAGCGCCGCCGGCAGTTCCGGCACATGCGATACGTCGGGGAAGAACAGGTCGGCCGGGTGGACCCGGTCGATGCCCAGCAAATCCTGGATATCGCGGAAGAAGGGGAACAGGCGCACCGGCTGGAACGGGGCGCCGGACAGTAGCTCCTCCAGGAACTCTACCAGCGCCTGGTACATATTGGCCAGCAGCTGCGCATGGTCCGGCGTGCATTTCAGCGTGCCGTCGCGCATGCGGTCCAGCACCACTTCCGCCAATTGCGTCAGCAGCGCGACGCCGTCCACGTCCACCATCTGCAGGGCGCCGTGCGCCTGGTGCAGGTGGGACTTGGCATGCATCAGCGCCGTGGTCTGGTCTTCCGCATCACGGCCGCCGGCTTCGAACAGCGCCGTGCGGGAACGGGCCAGCGCTTCGCGGATTTCACCCATGACCCAGGACAGCGGGCCGGTGTCGTATTGCGGCAAAGCGGTGAACGAAAGATCAGGTTTGCTCATAGATTCTAAAAATTAAGCGGCAACTTGGGCACTAATCAGGCACTCATCAGGCGCCGACGCGGAATCGCGACACGGAGTTCTTCAGCTCCTGCGCCAGCGAGGTCAGTTTGCGAACCGAGCTCGCGGTTTGCTGGGTACCATCCTGGGTTTGCTGCGTTACCTGCAGGATGTGCTGCATATTGTGCGCCACGCCGTTTGCGGACGTCGCCTGCATGCCGGTTGCGTAGGAAATACCCTGAATCAGTTCCGCCAGGCGGTTCGAAACCTGCGAGATGTCCTGCAGTGCGGTACCTGCCGCGTCGGACAGCTTGGCACCTTCGACCACACCCTGCGTGGATTTTTCCATTGCCGCCACCGCGTCGTGGGTGTCGGTCTGAATGGTCTTCACCAGCGCACCGATCTGCTTGGCCGCTTCGGCGGAGCGTTCCGCCAGTCGCTGAACCTCTTCCGCAACCACCGAGAAGCCTCGGCCTGCCTCACCTGCCGATGCCGCCTGGATCGCCGCGTTCAGCGCCAGCACGTTGGTCTGTTCGGTAATGTCGGAAATCAGCTCGGTGATCTCGCCAATCTCCTGCGAGGATTCGCCCAGTCGCTTGATGCGCTTCGAAGTTTCCTGGATCTGCTCGCGGATCTCGTCCATACCCTTGATCGCGTTCTGCACCGCTTCCGCACCCTGGCGCGCCGCATCAACCGACTGGCGCGCAACGTCCGCCGATTCGGCCGCGCTGCGCGACACGTCGGTAATTTCGTTGGCCATCTTCACAACGGTGTTGGATGCGTCCTGGATCTCCTTCGACTGCGCTGCCGATGCTGCCAGCAGGTCGTTGGAAATACCCTGTGCGTGGGTCGATGCCGAGGTAACCTGTTCCGCGGTGATCGTCACACGGCCTACCAGGCCGCGCAGCTCTTCCACGGTGTAGTTAACCGAGTCGGCAATCGCGCCGGTAATGTCTTCCGACACGGTTGCCTGCACGGTCAAGTCACCGTCCGCCACTTCCTGCAGTTCGTTCATCAGGCGCAAAATTGCGGCCTGGTTCTGCTCGTTAATGGCCTTGGTTTCTTCTTCCTGCTGCTGCGCTTTCAGGCGCATCGCTTCCGCTTCCTGGCGGCGGCGCTCGGAAGCGCGGCCACGGTTCTGCGAATCGAGCAGCAGCACGCGGCCGATCGCCGCAGCGGAGACCAGGGTCACCGTCAGGCCAACCACCATCAGCCAGAACGAGATACCCAGCGAGTCCTGCTGCTCACGCAGCTTGGTCTGCAGGTTGGCGAAGTTGGCACGAACGTCTTCGTTCTCGTTGAACAGCAGTCGTTCCGCGCTCTTCGCAGCGGAGAATTTTTCCAGACGGTCCAGAATGAACTTGACCAGCTTGTCGTAGTCTTCGAAGCCTTTCTTCAGCGCCTGCAGGTTTTCGCGGGTCTCGCCATCCTTCACGGCCGGCAGGCCGAGCTGGTCGCTGCCGCCCAGGAAACCGTCCACGGTCTGGCGGAACACGGTCGCGTCGCGGCCCAGCTGGAACGCGGTCTCGGACGAGGAAACGCCGCCCTCGGTCAGGAAGTTCGAAGCGCTACGGCTCATGCGCTGGGTCAGCATGCCCAGCTTGCCCAGTGCCGCCAGTTCCTTGGCGCTGCCGCCCTGCTTCAGGCGCGCCGATGCGACTTCCTCGGTCAGCGACAGCAGGTCAGGCGACATGGCGTTGAGCTTTTGCAGGGTCTCGTCCAGACCGGCCAAGTCCCATTTGTATTTGGCGATGGTGGCGGCAGCCTTGTCGGAAGCGGTCCACTTCTTGCGGGCATCGTTCAGGGTCGGCAATACCGCGCCCGGGGCCGACAACACCGAGTGGCCGGCATAGCGGCCGCCGTCGGCCAGCGCCAGCAGCGCGCGATTCAGTTCGCTGCGGCTGTCCTCCAGCTGCTTGATCGCCTGCTGGTTGCCCTTAATCGCGTTTGGCGCCGCCTTGCCGATACGCTGCGAGTGCATCAGCACGTCGGAAGCGATCTGGGTACGGGTCGACGTCACGCCGCTGTTGTACGCGTTCCACGCCACGAAGACCACCGACAGCAGCAGCGATACGCCCAGCGTGGTGGACAGCAGGCTCAGCTGGCGCGCGCTGGGCAGGTGGCCGATCAGCGGCAGCTTGACGTTGGCCGCAGCCTCGCCCACCGAGCTGGTACGCAGGCGCTGCAGCAAGCCGCGCGCGCCTTCCGCCGCTTCCGGGGTAACGCTTTCGGTCGCTGCCGGTTGTTCAGCAGTGTCAACGGCCGCCTCTGGCGACGCGCCTTCGTACTGAGAATTGTTAAAGTTGGCAAACTCCGAATTGGAACCCAGCTCGGCGCTGGCCTCCGGTGCGGAGCGCGACAAAAATTTAAATGCCATTACTACGTCCCCCGATAGCTTTCAATATGTTGCGCCTGCCCGATGGCAGCGCGAGATTACAGGCCGATTTGCAGGAACCGCGCATCGTGCACCAGTTCGCCCAGGTCCAGCCTGGTCCACTGCTGCCCTTCACGGTCTTGGAATTGCTGGCCACCCCAGGCAGCTTGCCCACTGTCCGCCGGTGCTTGTTCCACCATTTCGTCCAGGTTGCGCAAGCCAAGCACGCGCCCGGCCAGGATTGCTACATTAAAGTTGAGGTGGGTGGCAAACGTCACCAGGCGGCTGTCCGGGCCTGCCTGCGTGCCAGCCTCGCCCATATAGCGCGCCAGGTCGACCACACCGACCAGGTTGCCGCGGATATTGGACAGGCCGCGATACCAGTCCTGCGACAGCGGTACCGCCGTCACAGCCTGGAACGGCACGATTTCGCCGACCTGGGTCAGGTCCAGCAGGCAGCGGCGGCCGCCCAGCAGCACGCCCAGTTCGCGGCCGGCATTGCCCGTGCCGGCCTTGGCGGCCTGCATGCGCTCCAGCAGCGTCACTTGGTACTGCCGCAGGCGGCTGCGGCGTTCAGCGCCGGTCGGCGCCTGCTGTTCGGTCGTCATCGCTTAACCGAGTGCGGCAATCTTGGCCAGCAGCTCGGCCGCGTCGACCGGCTTGACCAGGTAGTCCTTGGCGCCCTGGCGGATGCCCCAGATACGGTCGGTTTCCTGGTTCTTGGACGAGCAGATGATGATCGGCACGTCCTGCAGCTCAGGATCCTTGGCGATGGCGCGCGTGACCTGGAAGCCGTTCTGGCCAGGCATCACCACGTCCATCAGGATCAGTTGCGGCTTGTCGGCCTTGATCTTGGCCATGGCTTCTTCGCCGTTTTCAGCGGTGGACACGGTGAAACCGCTGCGCACCAGGATGTCGGTCAGGTAATAACGCTCGGTAGGCGAGTCGTCTACGATCAGGATTCGTTGAATGGCCATGCTTTACTCTCTGTATTACGGTGTTTTACGCACTGGCGGCGGCGGTGTGCTCTCGCACCGCAGCCAGCAGGCTATCTTTGGTGAAGGGTTTGGTCAGGTAGGCAGCCGAACCGACCATGGCGCCGCGTGCGCGGTCGAACAGGCCATCCTTGGATGAGAGCATCAGCACTGGGGTCGTATGAAACTTGGCGCTCTTTTTGATCAGGGCGCAGGTTTGATAACCATCCAGCCGCGGCATCAGGATGTCGCAGAAAATCAGCGCAGGCTGCTGGTCATTGATCTTGGCCAGCGCATCAAAGCCATCCTCGGCCAGGATTACCTGGTATCCCGCCTGGGTCAGGAAAATTTCTGCGGACCGGCGAATAGTCGAGCTATCGTCGATCACCATGATTTTCAGTCCGGTTCCTTGCGGTTTTGTCGTCATTTCTAAAGTATTTCCCTATAGTCTCGCTACGATAGCACAGGGGACAGCCCTATGGCAGGATCTGCTGCTTAAAAGAAACACTTATTTATTTGAAAACTTGGAAACATTCCTTATTTGATAAGAAACTAAGTTTTCAACTACATAACGGTTTAGATGGCGACCATCTCGAAATCATCCTTGCGCGCGCCGCATTCCGGGCAAGTCCAGTTCATCGGCACATCGGCCCAGCGGGTGCCCGGCGCAATGCCTTCTTCCGGCAAGCCTGCGGCTTCGTCATAAATCCAGCCACAGATCAGGCACATCCAGCTCTGGAATTCCTGGCTTGTATCATTGCTGCTCACGTTGAGTCACCTTCTAATAAAGTAAAATGCTGAATTAGGTATCTTAATCTAACCGCCGTGCAAAACCAAACATCTCCCTTGATCCTGACATTTGGCGTGGCCGATCCGGTCGGAGCGGTGGGCGTGCATGCCGACCTGGCTGTTTTCCATGCCCTCGGCTGCCGCGGCCTGTCCGCCACCACCGCCCTGCTGGTGGGCGACAGCGCGCGCGTCGAAGACCAGCAGCATGTCGATCCCGACTGGGTGGCCGACCAGGCCCGCATGGTGCTGGAAGACGTGCCGGTGCAAGCCTTCAAGGTGGGCGCGCTGGACCACCTGGAACATGTCTCCACCCTGGCCGAAATCGTTTCCGACTATCCCGACGCGCCGCTGGTGCTCGACCCCTTCGGCAGCCAGTTGCCGCCGCCGGGCGACGAAGACGATCCCGAAGAGCTGCTGACCGTGTTGCGCCAGCTGCTGGTGCCGCAGGGCACGCTGCTGATGCTGTCGGAAGTCGAACTGGCGCGCATGGCCGAAACCTGGCGCGACCTGGGCAACGGCGAAACCATGGCCGACGACGCCGAGCACCTGATCGACCTCGGCTGCGAATACGTGCTGGTCACCGGCACCAACGCCGGCGGCGGGCAGCGCGCCAATACCCTGTACAGCGCCGAAGGCGTGCTGCGCCACGACAAATGGCAGCACCTGCCGGGCCCCTTCGTGGGCGCCGGCGGCACCCTGTCGGCCGCCATCGCCGCCTGGCTGGCGCACGGCCTGGCCGTGCCGGAAGCCGTGGAGCGCGCCGAACAATACACCTACCAGACCTTGCTCCATGCCCAGCGCTATGGCATGGGGCGCTTTGTCCCCAATCGATTCTTCAAGCCATGACTACTTCGAAAAACGACATCCTGTTCGAACGCGCCCAGAAATCCACCCCGGGCGGCGTCAATTCGCCGGTGCGCGCCTTCCGTTCCGTGGGCGGCACGCCGCGCTTCATCACCCGCGCCGAAGGCCCCTACTTCTGGGATGCGGACGGCAAGCGCTACATCGACTACATCGGCTCCTGGGGCCCGGCTATCGTCGGCCACGCCCATCCGGAAGTGGTGAAGGCGGTGCAGGATGCCGCCACGCGCGGGCTGTCCTTCGGCGCCCCCACCGAAGCTGAAATCGAGATGGCGGAAGAAATCTGCCGCCTGCTGCCGTCGATCGAACAGGTGCGCCTGGTCTCCTCCGGCACCGAAGCGACCATGAGCGCCCTGCGCCTGGCGCGCGGCGCCACCGGCCGCGACAAGATCGTCAAGTTCGAAGGCTGCTACCACGGCCACGCCGACTCCCTGCTGGTGAAAGCCGGCAGCGGCCTGCTCACCTTCGGCAACCCGACCTCGGCCGGCGTGCCGGAAGACTTCGTCAAGCACACCCTGGTGCTCGACTACAACAACGTGGACGCCATCCGCGCCGCGTTCGACGAGTACGGCAATGAGATCGCCTGCGTCATCGTGGAACCGGTGGCCGGCAACATGAACCTGATCAAGGGCACCCCGGAATTCCTGGGCGCGCTGCGCGAACTGTGCACCGAGCATGGCGCCATCCTGATCTTCGACGAAGTGATGTGCGGCTTCCGCGTCGGCCTCGGCGGCGCGCAGGAACTGTATGGCATCAAGCCCGACCTGACCGCGCTGGGCAAGGTGATTGGCGGCGGCCTGCCGGTGGCAGCCTTTGGCGGCTCGAAAGAACTGATGTCGAAGATGTCGCCGGTGGGCGCGGTGTACCAGGCCGGCACCCTGTCGGGCAACCCGGTTGCCGTGGCGGCCGGCATGACCACTTTGAAACTGATCCAGCAGCCCGGCTTCTACCAGGGCCTGGCCCGCAGCGCGCGCCGCCTGGCCGACGGCCTGAGCGCCGCCGCGAAAGAAGCCGGCGTCACCTTCTGCGCCGATGCCGAAGGCGGCATGTTCGGCCTCTACTTCAGCGCCACGCCGCCCAACAACTACGCCGAAATGATGGCCGGCGACCGCGAGAAGTTCAACGTCTTCTTCCACAAGATGCTGGACGAAGGCGTCTACTTCGCCCCGGCCGCCTTCGAAGCCGGCTTCGTCAGCGCCCAGCACGACGACGCCGTGATCGACGCCACCATCGCCGCCGCGAAAAAAGTCTTCGCTACGCTTTAAAAAGTCGGGGTCAGGTCTGGCAATCCGCCACATTTTTCGCTTTGCGAAAAATGTGGCGGATTGCCAGACCTGAGCCCGACTTTTAATTCACTACTGGGGCGCAGTTGAAAGGCCGCGCGTCCATCGGGATGTCGATCCGGAAGGTGGTGCCCAGCGCCGCCGAACTGGTGACGATGATGCTGCCGCCGTGGCTCTCGGCCACGCGGCGCGCATAGGGCAGCCCTACTCCCCAGCCATCCTTGGAGCACTTGCCCCCGCGCGCGCGGCGATAGACCTGGAAGATCGATTCCAGCTCTTCGGCAGGAATCGGCTCGCCGTCGTTGTGCACGGACAGTTGCACGCGCTCGCCATGGCAGGCGACCCGGACCAGAACCGGCGTACCCGGCGTGCGATACTTGATGGCATTGCCCAGCAGGTTCTCCAGCGCGCGCTGCAGCGAGGCGCGGCACCATTGCCCCACTGCCGACTCGAATTCCACCTGCACCTGCACCTGCACTGCGCTGCGCTCCATGGTTTGCTGCGCAACCTCGTAGGCCAGCAAGGCAAGGTCGAACTCCTCCAGGTGCAGCGGCAAGCGTTGCCCGCCTTCGAACACCATGCAGTCCAGCAGGTCGCGCGTCATTGCTTCGATGCGCTGCGCGTTCACCGCGATGCGCTCGGCCAACCTGCGGATGTCGTCACTCGGCGCCTTGCTTTCGATAACTTGCGCCGCCACGCTGACGGTCGACAGTGGTGTGCGCAGGTCATGCGTCAGCGCGGCAATGAACTGCTCGCGCAGCGCTGACTGGATCAGGGCGAAGGCCGTCACGCTTTCGCGGATGGCGCTGTCGATCGAGGTGGCAATCGCTTCGCGCTGATCATGGGTCAGCGCCACGCTGTGCAGGTGCAGCATCTTGAACAGCACTTGCCGGAACAGCTGGTATTCGCGGATCAGGGTGGTGGTGTCGTAGCCGCTCAGGCGCGCGCGCTCGCCGCCATGCTCCTGCGCGATCACCGCCACGTCGACGCCGCTGGCCTGGTAATACTCGTGCGTCAGCAGGCGTGCCAGGTGCTCGTAAAAAGTCGGCAGGGTATTCAGCAAGATCGGGTCGGGCAGCTCGCCGGCCTTGCACAAGGTCTCCCGCGCTACCTCGCGCCAGGCGTCGATCACCTGGTCGCGCAGCGCCAGCATCGCTTGCGATGCTGGCGACAAATCGACCTCAGCCATTCAGCCTCCGGGGTAAATGTGGATTGTGAAACGAAAGAATGTGACGAAGATACTTTCGTGTCAATATGTGGCCCGAATGCTGTATATGATTGACAAGTACAAGTACTGGAGCATGCAATGGTTCGCAGCTGGAGCAGGAACAACTGGTTTTCACTGTTATTCGCAGGCGCCCTGGGCGGTCATTTCGTCCTTTACCGGACACAGGGCAACCCCTTGGGTCATCCGGAGTGGCCGCTGCTACTGGACCTTTTGGTTACATTCCCTGTTGCATATTTGCTGATTTGCCGGCCCGCCTGGAAGGATTGGCTCAGGAAATGTGCCGCCATGTTGTTGCTGGGGCTGGCGTTCGGCAGTTTCGCCATCCCCGATGCATCCAAGCTGGCATGGCGCGAGATTGACCGCTTGCGCATGGCACTGCCTGGGCTGCTCGCCATGGCGGAAATAGCCCTCGCAGCCTGGCTGCTGCTGGGAATTCGTCGCGCCCTGCAGGCCGACGCCAATCCAGACCGCGTCCTGGCGCGTGCTATCCGGCGCCGCTTTGGCAAAGGCACCACGGGCCGCCTGATGGAGTTCGAAGCACGCATCTGGTATTACGCCCTGTTCATGCGCACGGCGCCCGTATTTGAAGGCGAACAGCATTTTTCGACGGCCCGTGCAGGCGGCAACGCGAGCAACCAGCTTGCGTGGATCTGGCTGATGGCATTCGACATCCCCGTCGCGCATTTGCTGCTGCACTTCCTATGGTCTCCGGCTGCCGCCTGGGTCGCTACGGCGTTGACTGCCTGGGGCCTGCTCTGTTTGCTGGCCGACTATCGCGCCACCCTGGCGCGGCCAGTGTCGCTTGGCGCTGCCGATTTGCACCTGCGCTGCGGCGCGCTGGCCGCCGATGCCGTCGTCCCGTATGCCGCGATCGTCTCAGTCGCGCGCGTGCCGCATCCGGAGCGGCGCCTGCCTGGCAAGCGCTATTTCCGCCACCAGGGTGCGATGAATGTGGAAATCACGCTGCGGCCCGGTACCGCGCTGCCAACACTCTTGGGCGGCGACCGGGCTGCCACCCACATCGTGCTTGGCGTGGACGACCCTGCAAAATTCGTCGAGGCGCTGGGCGCGCGGCTGCACTGAGCCGGGTCCGCTGCGCTACAGCGCTGGCGGCCCGGCCGGCCCAGCGCACTCGGGCGCTGACGCGCGCACGCGCTTGAGCGGAATCGACATCAGCCAGCCACGCAAGTTCCTGACCAGCGCACGGCCGCAATGCTCGCTGACCGGTACAGCGCGTTCGACTGCCTCATTCTTCCCTTCCAGGTAGCGGAAGGTGCGCTCGGCGCCGGCGTTCGGTGCGACAGGCACGAACGCATGCGCCCGCGCAATCTCGACTGATGCGCGGAACAGTCCAGCGCTGACCTCCCGCAGCCGCTGGCCGCCGTCGCGTTGCCAGAATACAGCCTCGTTCTCCACTTCAACGGCTCGCGACACGACCCGCACCGTGTTGGTGTAGACCGGCTGCTCGCTTCCCGCCTGAAACACCGACACGGTATTGTCGACGATCAGCGCGCTCTGGTCCTGCGTCATGTAAAACACCGGTGAGCTGGCAATGAGCAGTCCTGACTGCGGCCGCTCATTGCTGCCGAGCCAGGATACGCCCGTCGCCGCAGGAAAAGCACGCTCAGCCAGCTCGGCATGGCTGAAGGTATTCAGGGTCTTCCTGAAAGGCACCAGGATCCGGTCCGCCTCAGCTTCGATCTCGCTGCGCTGCTCTTTCATCTGGCCCTTGACCACCGCCGCGTGCGTCGCCAGGGCCATGATAAAACCGGCCAGGCCGGGCGTCGGATACAGCATGGTGCCCGGCGCCTGGCCGGCCTTGTCAAAATTGACCTGGCCGTGGAAGGCGACTTTTTCCTCGGCCGGCAAACTGAGCGACCAGAGGGCATCGGCCTGCGCGGATTCGGCCGCCTTCGCCGCCGGCAGGCAAGCCAGCAGTACGGCCAGGGCAATGTAACGATGGCGGGTCATTGTCTTAGTTGGCCAGCGGCTGGAGGATGGCCTGGCGGGCCGCTTCGATCGCCTGGAAATAGGCATTGCTCAAGCCAGGGAAGGCCGGCGCTTCGTCCCAGTTGCCCTGCGCGCTCTTTTGCTGCAGCAGCGGCACATACCACTCGTAGGAACCGTCCCTGAAGTCGACCATGTAGAACATGCCGCGGACGACTCCTTTGGGTTCGCCAGCGGGAATGTACGAGGAGTATGCGCGCGTGATGCCTACTTCCGCCAACTCCACCACCAGCAGCTTGTCCAGCTGGTACTGCGATTGGAGCGAGGAGTAATCCCTGGGCGCCGCGTTGCGCACTGTGCTGCCGGCCTTGGGCAATTGGCCCACCACAATCGGCTCGTCGATCACGACAGGCACCTGGCCCTTCAGTTTCAACACTGCGGCGATGTCATCCTTCAGGCCGGCCAGGTCATCCGTCGGCAAGGTCCGCGCGTGGGCCGTCAGCTTGGCGTTTGCCAGCGCGGCGGCAGCATGGCACAGCGGCCATTCGGCACCTGGGAAACTGGTGTCAGCCTTGGGCAATTTGCTCATCGCGACGCCGATGCGCAGTCCCGGCTCGGCAAATGGCCTGTAAGCCATCGAGACCGGAGCTTGAGGCGGGGTGGCGCAACCTGCCAGCCAGCCTGCGGCAACGGCAAGCAGCAGCCCAAATCCGAATCTCATCTCAGCCCTTTCGTATCGTTGGAATTTCGCGCAACCGGGAG
Organism: Pseudoduganella sp. R-32; assembly: GCF_049913245.1. Lineage (NCBI taxonomy): Bacteria > Pseudomonadati > Pseudomonadota > Betaproteobacteria > Burkholderiales > Oxalobacteraceae > Pseudoduganella > Pseudoduganella sp. R-32. Next base: position 6,085,598 of record NZ_CP183987.1, read on the forward strand.
TCGCGGCGAAATTCTACCTTTCAAACAGGGCTTAGCAAATAAATATGTTGCTTTACATCAACGCAGCCAGCCGCGGCGGCGGAAATACATCAATGGCGCGGCAGCACTGACAATCATCAGGCCCCAGGCCCAGGGATAGCCCAGGTGCCATTTCAGTTCGGGCATGAAGTCGAAATTCATGCCGTACACCGAGGCGATCAGGGTCGGCGGCAGGAAGGCGACCGAGGCCACCGAGAAGATCTTGATGATCTTGTTCTGGTTAATGTTGATGAAGCCGACGGTGGCATCCATCAGGAAGTTGATCTTGTCGAACAGGAAAGAAGTGTGGCCATCGAGCGATTCGATGTCGCGCAGGATCTGGCGTGCTTCCTCGAACTGGTCGGAATTGAGCAGGCGGCCGCGCATCAGGAACGAGACCGCGCGGCGCGTGTCCATCATGTTGCGGCGGATGCGGCCATTCAAGTCTTCCTCGTGCGCGATGGCGCTCAGGGCGTCGGCCGCGTCCTTGTCGGTGAATTCTTCCTGCAGCACGCGGCCCGAGACTTCTTCCAGGTTCTGGTAGATGCCTTCCAGCGCATCTGCCGAATACTCGGCGTCGGTGGCGTACAGGTCCAGCAGCACGTCCATGTAGTCGGCGATCGAACCGGGACGCGAACGGGCGCGCATGCGCACCAGGCGGAATACCGGCAGGTCGTCGGTGTGTACCGAGAACAGCATTTTCTTGGCCAGGATGAACGCCACCGTGACCACGCGCGACGGGCCCTCGTCTTCTTCCAGCAGGAAGTCGGTCCGCAGGTGGAGGTCGCCGTTTTCCGCTTCGTAGTAGCGGGCGGAGGCTTCGATGTCCTTGACTTCGTCTTCGCCTGGCAGGATGACGCCGTAGATGGACTTGACCCAGGCGCGTTCGTCTTCTGTCGGATCAGTCAGGTCGACCCAGACCGGCGCCACTTGTTCAAGGTCTTCGCGCGTCTCAATTGGCACCTGGTTGAGCCGGCCATTTTGTAAAACGAAAACATTGATCATAGGCAATCTCAGCCGGACAGGGGATGTAGAGCGCGGGTTCTAAAAAACTTCGCAAGTGTACCCGCAAAGGGGGGCGGGTTGCCACCCCGCCGAGGCATATTTTTAGCGCGTTGCCCGCTCAATGGCGCGGTCTGTGGCATTCGGCATCGCTTCCGGCGGCGGCTTGGGCGGCTCCTTCGGCGGCTCGATGCCGCGCGAGTCGTGGATCTCGATGACTTTGCCTTTTTCACCACATTCGGTATTGGAAATCACGGTCTTGCCGTTGATGACGCACTTGCGCATCGGTGCCGGCGGCGGCGTCACCGATGCCACCGCTGGCGCCGCCACTTCGGCCGCCTTGGCGCCGACCTTGTTCAGTCCTTCTGCAAACAGGTTGCGCTCCTGCCGCATCGAGATCAGTGCAAATGCCGCCACTGCGCCCAGCACGCCCATAATGACCGCCACCGCGACCAGGCTGATGCCCGCTTGATGTTTTTTCATGGAAGATCCGCCGAATTCATTCGTTGCATGATGATGCCGGTACGCCGCGCCAGATAGGCCGATTCGCGGTGCGCATCATAGTATTTAGGACGCGGCAGCATGACTGCCAGCCGCGCCGCCTGTTCCGGCCCCAGCTTCGACGCCGGAATCCGGTAATAGTGGCGCGCCGCCGCTTCCGCACCGTAGATGCCGCGCCCGAACTCCGCCACGTTCAGATAGATCTCGAAGATGCGGCGCTTATCCATCAGCATCTCGAGCATATAAGTGATGATCAGCTCCTGCCCTTTGCGCAGATAGCTGCGCGAGCCGGACAGGAACAGGTTCTTGGCCAGTTGCTGCGTGATCGTCGAGCCGCCGTGGATCTTGGCGCCCTTCTTCTTTTCCTGGTTGTGCTCGTAGGCTTTCTGCATCGCCTCCCAATCCACGCCTTCATGCTCGGCGAAGTTGGCATCCTCCGAAGCGATCACCGCGCGTTTCAGGTTCGCGGAAATGGCCTGGTAGCCGACCCATTGCTGCTGCACGCGCGCTTTCGGGTCCTTCTCCTGCATGGCGGCCTGCTGCTCACGCATGAAGGCCGTCATGGTCGGGTTATGGTCGACCCACCACCAGATCTGCACCAGGAAATACAGCTGCACCGCGAGGAAAATCGCGATCGGGACGATGATGAACCACTTCAGCTTCCTGATCATAGCCTGGCGCGCAACTGCTGTAGCACTTCGGCAGTCCGAGGGCGCACGCCACGCCAGACCTGGAAGGCTTCGGCGGCCTGTTCGACCAGCATGCCCAGGCCGTCGCGCGCGACGGCGCCGTGGCTGGCGGCGAATTGCATGAAGACGGTCGGCCTGGCGCCGTACATCATGTCCAGCGCCAGCGCACCCGGCGCAAAGACCGTGGCCGGCACGGGCGGAAGATCGGCGCTCAGGCTGGCGGAGGTGGCGTTGATGATGATGTCGAATGCGCCCAGGACGTCGGCAAAGCCGCAGGCCGACAACACGCCCGGCCCGGCCAGCGCGCCGAATTGTTCGACCAGGGCCTCGGCCGTGGCAACGGTGCGGTTGGCGATCACCAGCGCAGCGGGACGATGTTCCAGGATGGGCAGCACGACGCCGCGCGCAGCGCCTCCTGCGCCAAGCAGGAGCACGCGCTTGCCGGCAATCGCGACGCCGGCGTTCTGCACGATGTCGGCCACCAGGCCGGCGCCGTCGGTGTTGTCGCCCGTGATGCTGCCATCAGCGCCGAACACCAGGGTATTTACCGCGCCCGCAGCCTGGGCGCGCACGGTCAGCGAAGTGGCCAGCTTGTGCGCTTCCAGCTTGAAGGGCACGGTGACGTTGGCCCCCTTGCCGCCAGCGGCAATAAAGGCCCGGACCGCGCCGCCGAAACCGTCCAGCGGCGCAAGCCATTTCTCGTAACTCAGTTGCTGCCCAGTCTGCGCCGCATAGGCCGCGTGGATTTCAGGCGACTTGCTGTGGGCAATCGGGTTGCCAAAGACGCAGTACTTGTCCATCACTGATTGCTTCCGTAGGAAACCTCGACCTTCTCTTCACGCGTAAAGACGAACTTCTGCACGATCACCCACAGGTCGTCGCGGTCCTTGGAGCGCATATTCGGCGGGAATTTGCCGAATGGCGCGGAGCGGCGCACGATGCTGATCGCTGCCTTGTCCAGATCCGGATTGCCGGAGCTGCGCTCGATCGCGGTGCCGCCTTCCTTTTCATAGACGCTGCCGTCCTGGAAGATAGGAATGCTCAGCACCACCACGCCGTACAGCTTGCGCCCATCCTTCTGCGGGAAATTGAGCGTGCCGATATCCTCCACGCGGCGGCGGAAGGCGTTGTAATACATGGCGTAGCCGACGCCCTGCGTGCTCGGCGACAGGAAAGTCTTTTTCGGCCGCTTGTTCTGGTCGTCGATGGTTTGCGTGATTTCCGCTTCCATGCGGGCGATGGCTTTGCTGCTTTCAATCAGCTCGGCGCCAGTGCGGCTAGGGTCGGTCTGGTTCTTTTCGGCCACCGGCGGGGCGGACAAAGGACTCTTCCTGACTTGGCTCAGCAGGTTTTTCTGGCGCTCCTCCAGCTCCTGCATATAGCGCTGGGAGGCCTTGATGCTGTCGCCGGTTTCCATGCGGCGCATGTCGGGCAGCGGGGATTTGGCACGGCCGGCATCGGCATTGCCGCCGCCATCCAGGTCGGCCTGCGCCAGTGCATCGGCCTTCAGCGGCTTGGATGCATGCTTGGCATTGACCAGGATGACTTCAAGGCCGGGGTCGGTTGGCTCGACCTTGAAATCTTTGGGGGCGACGAAATGCACCATCAGCGCCACGGCGTGGAAACCCACCGATACTGCGGAGGCGATGACAAGGAACTGGTTTTCTTTGAAATACTTCACGCGCTGGAATCAAAAATGATGCTTTAGAGAATCTTGAATTCTACTTCACTGTGGGCCAGGTTCGGTAACAACCGTCTCGCTGGCGAGCGAAGCTTCCTCTGCGTCGGCCTCGGTCGGCTGCGCCGGGTCGGCTGGCGCCTCTTCCTCGTCCAGTTCCGCCTCGGGCTCGGAAGGCAGGATAATCGAGCCTTCCTGCAGGCGCGTCTCGATGGCCAGGTCGACTTCGTCCCAGCGCAGCACGTCCAGCTTCACGTGTGACCCGCGTGCAACAGACGGCATGCCGGGCATGCGCACGATCAGCGGGATGTCGGCCAGGCGCAGTACTTCATCCTTCAGCACCACGGCTTCCACTTCCTTCGCATTTTCCTGGCCTAGCCATCTCAGGCACCAGTAACGCTCCATATTCGACTGGAAGTCGGCATAGGCCGCGTAGGCCGCATCGAAGGCCGACACGATGGCGAACAGGTTGGCGTCCTTGTGCTTGAACGGCGCCACCATCGGCGCGGTCACGCCGTGCGAAGCGCAGGCCAGGATCTGCCATTGGTTGACCAGGTCGGTATACCGGCGCAGCGGCGAAGTCGACCACGCGTACTGGTCCACGCCCAGGCCCTGGTGCGGGGCCGCCTGCGTCATCATGCGCACCTGCATCTTGGCGGCCCAGCCGCCCACGCCCTGTCCCTGGGTACGGTAAATGCCCGGCACGCCATGGTCGTGCATCAGCTTGCCCCAGGTGGAGTTGGCAAAGATCATCAGCTCGGCCACGATCTTGTCCAGCGGCGCGCCGCGCTTGCGGCGCGAAATGGTGACGACGTCGTCTTCCACATAGAAGTTGAAGTCGACGCGGTTGTTCTGTTCCGGCTTCAGGCCGAACGCTTCGCGCTTGACCATGCGGCCTGCTTCCAGGTGCTGTGCCCAGCCCCACAGCAAGGCCAGCTCGGCCTTGCGCGGGTAGTCGCCCGCGCCGCTGGCCAGGGTTTCCTCGTTGACCAGTTCGTCCAGCGTGTTGTGGCGCAGGTTGTTGGCGATCGGAACCAGTTCAGCTATCGTCTCGGTCGAGATCACGGACCAGTCGGCCGGGTCGAGCACGGCATACAGGGACAGGGCCGGGCAAGTCTTGCCCTCGGCCAGGGTGAAAGCGTCGACGATGCTGTCCGGCAGCATGGTGATCTTGTCGCCCGGCATATAGACCGTGGACATGCGGCTGCGCGCGATCTTGTCGATGGCGTCGTCCGGCTTGATGCCCAGGCCCGGGGCGGCGATGTGGATGCCCACGCGCACCTTGCCGTCCGGCTGGTGCACCACGGAGAAAGCGTCGTCGATCTCGGTGGTGGTCACGTCGTCGATGGAGAACGCTTCCACCGCCGCCAGCGGCAGCGTGGCCGGAGCGGAAGGCACCGGCAGTTCGGGGAAGCCATGGCCTTTCGGGAAATTCTCGAACAGGAACTTGGCCATGTGCAGCTCTTTCGGCGACTTGATGCCGCCGGCCGACAGCATCAGGCGCGCCGGCGTGGTGTGGGCCTCGTTGGCGGCCTGCTCCAGCGCCTTGTATTCGATGGTGTTCTTGTCCGGCTTGAACAGCAGCTGGTTGACGATGTTCTGCATCGATGCCGGCAGGGTGCCAGCCTTCAGCTCCTCGGCGTACTGGCCCTGGATGATGGCTTGCTGTTTCTTTTTCTCGATGCCGGCCAGGGCGGCCTTCAGGGTCTGCTCGGGCGCTTTCTTATAGCGGCCGCGGCCCTTCTTGTGGAAATAGATCGGTGCCGAGTGCAGGCTCAGGATCAGGCCGGCCGCTTCGGCCGCTTGCGGAGCGTGGCCGAAGTATTCGGCGCCCAGTTCGGCAAAACCGAACTCCTCTTCGCCCGCCACCTCCCACAGGAAGTCCAGGTCGACGTCGGCGGCAATGGCCTTGGCCTGCTCCATCAGCTCGGCCGGCGACGGCTTGTCAAACTGCAGCATGACATCCTTGGTCTTGACCTTGTTGCGCTTGCCGCTGGCCATTTCAACCTGGTAGGCTTCGCCCGCCTGCGACAGCACGCTGCCTACTTTGAAATCGCCGGATTCTTCAAAAAATACATTCATGTCACATTATTCCGTTCAAGCTTGAGCACCGGCGGCAGGAATACCTCGGTCACAAGCAAAGTTCCTTCATGGCGCTGGTACAGGCAGCGCCGTGCATACAGTAAAGCTTCATCCGGCACCTCGGCGCCGTGCGCCGACAAGGCACTGCGGGCACGCCGGGCCAGCGGATGCGTCGCGCGCAGCCGCGCAAATTCCAGTTCGCCACGCCGCACCTGCGGGTCGCCAAACAGTGTACTGCCGAGCGAACGTTCGCCCAGGGCGCTGAACAGCGGCCAGTCCGAGGCATCGGCCGACATCGGCACCACGGTATGGGCGAAGACGACAGGCGTATTATCACACCGCAGCAAGACCTCCCGCTCCCAGACGCGGCCTGGGCGGTGGTAGCCGATGATGTTGGCTTCATCTGCCAGGCAGATTGCCGTGTCCTGGTGCAGCAACTGCACGCGGAAGGCGCTGCTGTGCGCTTTCAGCTTATTGGTCAGCGAGCCGCCGCCGGTCAGCCAGTGGCGGTAGGGGTGCGGGGCGTTTGTCGCGAGCACGTGACCGTGCCAGTTGGCCTGGCGCAGCGATTGACCTTTCATCGAGCCTCGCCCGTGATGCCGCAAAACTCGAGGACCTCGTCGAGGTAGCCGGCGTACTCGCTGATGGCGTGGTCGCTGCCCTGCACTACCTTCTGCTTCGCGCCGGCATAGTGCGCCACCATGTCGCGGTAGTCCAATACTTCGTCACCGGTGCAGGCAACCAGGAAGTAGCGTTCCGGCTGCGTAATCTTCGGCACGGCCAGCGCGCGCAGCTCCTCTATATATTCACGCTTGAATTCGAACGGCTCGTCCGAATGATAGGCGGTCGTGACGCCAACGTGCTTTTCGAGGTCAAGCGCCGCAACCACTGCGGGATTCAGCAGGACGGCGCGGCAGCCAAGCTTTTCCGCCATCCAGGTGGCGTAGTAGCCGCCCAGCGAGGAACCGACAATCGTGAGTTCTTCGGCCGGCACGCCTGCCACCAGGCCAAAGGCCAGTTCCATTGCCAGCCTGGGGCTGGCCGGCAGTTGCGGGCAGATGAATTCCGCGCTGCGGCCAAGCTGCGCCATCCGCTCCCCGCTCAGCCGCGCCTTCATCGACTGCGGCGAAGAACGGAAGCCATGCAGGTACAAAATCATTACTTCAGCGCCTCCAGCAATTTCTGGTGGACGCCGCCGAAGCCGCCGTTGCTCATCACAATAATATGGTCGCCCGGCCTGGCCTGCGCGACAATAGCTTTCACCATACCGTCCAGGTCCTCGTAGGCCGAGGCGATTTCGCCCATTGGCGAGAGGGCTTCGGCCAGTTTCCAGCCCAGGGCTTGCTCGCTGCCAAAGCCGAATACCAGGTCGGCCTCTTTCAGGCTGCCGGGCAGCGCGTCCTTCATGGTGCCCAGCTTCATGGTGTTGGAGCGCGGCTCCAGCACGGCCAGGATGCGGCCATTGCTGCCGATCTTCTGGCGCAGGCCGCCGACGGTGGTTTCGATGGCGGTTGGATGGTGGGCGAAGTCGTCGTACACGGTCACGCCGTTGACGGTGCCGCGCACTTCCATGCGGCGTTTCACGCTCTGGAAGCTTTCCAGCGCCTGGGCCGCGACCTCGATCGGCACGCCCACGTGGCGGGCTGCGGCAATCGCGGCCAGCGCGTTGGAGCGGTTATGTTTACCGGTCAGCTGCCAGTTCACAGTGGCGGCCTTGGCACCTTTGAAGATGACGTCAAAGCTGCCGTCGGCATGTTCAGCCATGGACCAGTCGGCGCCCTCTGCGCTGCCGAAGGTTTCCTTCTCGCTCCAGCAACCGCGTTTCAGCACGCGCTGCAGGCTCGCTTCGTCGGCATTGGCGATCACGCGGCCGATGCCCGGCACGGTGCGCACCAGGTGGTGGAACTGGGTTTCGATGGCGCCGATGTCCGGGAAGATGTCGGCGTGGTCGTATTCCAGGTTGTTCAGGATGGCCGTCTTCGAGTGGTAGTGCACGAACTTGCTGCGCTTGTCGAAGAAGGCGGTGTCGTATTCGTCTGCTTCGATGACGAAGAATTCGGAGTCGGCGCCGGGGCCGGTCAGGCGGGCCGATATGCCGAAGTTCTGCGGGATGCCGCCGATCAGGAAGCCGGGCGCGTAGCCGGCATGTTCCAGGATCCAGGCCACCATCGCCGAGGTGGTGGTCTTGCCGTGGGTGCCTGCGACCGACAGGACCCATTTGTCCTTCAGGATGTGGTCACCGATCCATTGCGGGCCGGAGATCATCGGCAGGTTGCGGTTCATGATCTCTTCGATCAGCGGATTGCCGCGCGAGACGACATTGCCGATGACATAAAGGTCGGGATTCAGTTCTACCTGCTCGGGGCCGAAACCCTGGATCAGTTCTATGCCCTGCGCTTCCAGCTGCGTGCTCATCGGGGGATAGACATTGGCGTCGCAACCCGTTACGCGGTGGCCGGCTTCCTTTGCCAGGACGGCAAGCCCGCCCATGAAGGTGCCGCAGATGCCTAGGATGTGGATGTGCATGGTGCAGATAGAAAAGAATCAAGAGCCGGATTTTACCTGATTAAAACCGGTAAACCGGTGTCTGACCCGCAGGGTCAGACACCCAACGGTCTCCTGGTCGGCGGTTTTGGTTGTGCGATGTTGATCTTCTCAAAAGTCAAGGGCACAGAACCAACCCACGGCTTCGAGACCGTTCGGGGTCTGGCTCTGCGTCGGATGGCCGCCCCGTCAGACCCCGAATTACCGGTTTTAGGTATGATGCATCCATGAACCCCGAGATCAAAACCGAAATCGCCGCCGCCGCCGCCCGCATGATCGCGCAGGATGGCGCCGACTACGGCAGCGCCAAACGCAAGGCCGCCCGCCAGATATTGGGCGAGTCGCAAGCCCGCGACCTGTCCGACATCCTGCCCGACAACGAACAGATCGAAGAAGAAGTCCGCCTATACCACGCTCTATATAACGCCGACACCCACCCGGCGCATTTATTCAGATTGCGCGGCCTGGCTTTGCAGGTCATGGAAATGCTGGAACAATACCAACCTTTCCTGACCGGCTCCGTCCTGTACGGTACGGCGGGCATGCACGACGACATCCACCTGCAAGTATTCGTCGACAGCGCCAAGGAAGTAGAAATCTATTTATTAAACAAGAACCTGCAAATCGAGATCTCCGAGTCGCCCCATTTTCGAGGGCCCCGTTTCGAAGATGTTGAAACGGCCAGCTTCATGTGGAAGAACGTCGGCGTGCACGTCGAAATCTATGAGCAGGACGATCTGCGCGGCGCGAAAAAGAAAAGCGGCGACAAGCTGCTGCGCGCCGACCTCACCGAATTGCGCACCATCCTTACCAATAGCTCCCACCCAGCCCAATAATGAAAAAATTTGCAATCTACGCCGTGGCCGCCGTCCTGTTTGCCGGCGCCGGCGCCTGGTACTTCCTCCACACCCAGCAAGCTCCCGCCCCAGCCCCGATCACCACCACCGCGCCAGCCGGCGTGACCAGCCCGGTGGCCGCCATGATGGCCGAGTCCTTGCCAAATGATAAAGGCGTCAAGGAAGCGCTGTCGAAATGGAAAGGCAAGAACCTGCTGGTGAATTTCTGGGCGCCGTGGTGCGCACCGTGCGTGGAAGAGATGCCGGAATTGTCCGAACTGCAAAATTCCGAGCTCGGCAAGAAGGTCCAGGTGATCGGTATCGGCATTGACTCGCCATCCAATATTGCAGAATTCACACAGAAAGTGAGAGTCGCCTACCCTGTTTACGTGGCAGGAATGAGCGGGACCGAACTGTCGCGCCAGTTCGGCAACACGCAAGGCGGGCTGCCCTTCACCGTCCTGATCGGCGCTGACGGCACAGTCAAAAAGACCTACCTCGCACGCCTGAAATTCGACGACCTGAAGGCCGACCTGGCGGCACTAAACTAGCAGAAGAACGCCGCCGAACGACCGTTCTATTAAGTTCCGACAAGTTATTTTCTCTTGCCAATGCTCGTAGATGGCGGCAAAATGCGGAACTTTCGCGGAAAATGGTCAGGGAATCATGGCATCGAACCTGCTGCTACTTAATGGCCCCAACCTGAATTTGTTGGGGACGCGCGAGCCTGAAACCTACGGCGCCAGCACGCTGGCAGACGTTGAACAGGCTGCGCAGGCACAGGCCAACACAGCCGGTGCACAGCTCGCCTGTTTCCAGAGCAACCACGAAGGAGCGTTGATTGACCGCATCCACGCAGCCCGAACCGAGGGCGTGGATTTCATCGTCATCAACCCGGGTGGCTATACCCACACCAGCGTCGCATTGCGCGATGCACTGGCCGGCGTAGCGATCCCTTTTATTGAAGTGCACATTTCGAATATTTATCGGCGGGAGGAGTTCCGCCACCATTCCTATCTCAGCGCAATCGCACAGGGGACGATCTGCGGGCTTGGTATCGAGGGATATCGTCTCGCCATCGACTTTGCTTTAAAAAGCAGTTAATCTACCGCGATCTGCGCACATCTAACGCGATGCCGCCCATAAGGTGACATCAATGTAACCGTCAACATAATAGATAGAACAAGGGAGCCAACAACATGGATCTACGCAAGCTGAAGACGCTGATCGACCTGGTAGCAGAGTCGGACATCGCTGAACTGGAAGTGACCGAAGGCGAAAGCAAGGTTCGCATCGTCAAGTCCGGCGGTCTGGCACAAAACCAGGTCGTGATGATGCCGTCGCAAGCGCCAACCCATTACGCACCCGCTGCCGCTCCTGTCGCAGCACCGGTTGCCGCGCCTGCCGCCGCCGCTCCAGCTGCCGCCGAGCCGACCGGCCACGTTGTGAAGTCCCCAATGGTGGGCACTTTCTACCGCGCTTCCGCGCCTGGCAACCCAGCCTTTGTTGAAGTGGGCGCCACCGTGAAGGAGGGCGACACCCTCTGCATCATCGAAGCGATGAAGCTCCTGAACGAGATCGATGCCGACAAATCCGGCACCATTACCCAGATCCTGGTCGAGAACGGCCAACCGGTCGAATTCGGCCAGCCACTGTTTGTGATCGGCTAAAGCCGGGCCATGGCTGCTGTGGATACCGCGGCAGCCAGCACAATCTCTCCTCCTTTCACAAACATAGAAGCTGCCATGTTTGAAAAAATCCTTATTGCCAATCGCGGTGAAATCGCCCTGCGCATCCAGCGCGCGTGCCGCGAACTGGGCATCAAGACTGTGGTCGTGCACTCCGAAGCCGACCGTGACGCCAAGTACGTGAAGCTGGCCGACGAGTCCGTCTGCATCGGCCCTGCTCCTTCGGCCCAGTCCTACCTGAATATGCCGGCCATCATTTCCGCGGCCGAAGTCACCGACGCGGAAGCGATCCACCCGGGCTACGGCTTCCTGTCCGAGAACGCGGACTTCGCCGAGCGCGTGGAAAAATCCGGTTTCGTCTTCATCGGCCCGCGCGCCGAATCGATCCGCATGATGGGCGACAAAGTGTCGGCCAAGCAGGCGATGATCAAGGCCGGCGTGCCTTGCGTGCCAGGTTCCGACGGCGCCCTGCCGGATGATCCGAAAGCCATCGTGCAGATCGCACGCAAGGTTGGCTATCCGGTGATCATCAAGGCCGCTGGCGGCGGCGGTGGCCGCGGCATGCGCGTGGTGCACACCGAAGCTGCCCTGCTGAACGCGGTCACCATGACCAAGTCGGAAGCCGGCGCCGCCTTCGGCAATCCGGAAGTGTATATGGAGAAGTACCTGGAAAACCCACGCCACGTGGAAATCCAGATCCTCGCCGACGAACACAAAAACGCCGTCTGGCTGGGCGAGCGTGACTGCTCCATGCAGCGCCGCCACCAGAAAGTGATCGAAGAAGCGCCGGCGCCGGGCATCCCGCGCAAGCTGATCGAAAAGATCGGCGACCGCTGCGCCGAAGCTTGCCGCAAAATCGGCTACCGCGGCGCGGGTACCTTCGAATTCCTGTACGAGAATGGCGAGTTCTATTTCATCGAAATGAACACCCGCGTGCAGGTCGAGCACCCGGTGACCGAAATGATCACCGGTATCGACATCGTGCAGGAACAGATCCGCATCGCTTCCGGCGAAAAGCTGCGCTTCCGCCAGCGCGACGTGATGCTGTCCGGCCACGCCATCGAGTGCCGTATCAATGCCGAAGACCCGTTCAAGTTCACCCCGTCGCCAGGCCGCATCACCGCGTGGCACGTACCGGGCGGCCCAGGCGTGCGTGTTGACTCGCACTCCTATGCGGGTTACTTTGTACCACCGAACTACGATTCGATGATCGGCAAGGTCATTACCTACGGCGCGACCCGCGAGCAGGCTATCCGCCGCATGCAGATCGCGCTGTCGGAAATGGTCGTTGAAGGCATTTCGACCAACATCCCGCTGCACCGCGAGCTGATGGTTGACGCACGCTTCATCGAAGGTGGCACCAACATCCATTATTTGGAACAACGGTTGGCAGAGATGCCAAAAGCAGGTAAGTAAAATAGGTAAGAAATAAGATGAGCTGGACTGAAATCGTCATCGAAGTAGCCCGTGAACACGCTGAGGCCCTGTCCGAAGCGTTGATGGATGCGGGCGCGCTGTCGGTGTCGGTGGAGGATGCCGATGAAGGCACCGACGCCGAAAAACCCCTGTTCGGCGAGCCGGGCATGGAGCCGACCGAAGCGGCATGGGATCATAGCCGCGTGGTCGCGCTGACCGATGACGAGGAAGACCAGGCCCTGATCGTGGCGGCTGCCGCCGGCGCGATCGGGCTGGCTCACCTGCCAAAGTTCACCACCCGCAAGGTGGAGGATGCCGACTGGGTGCGCCTGACCCAGTCGCAATTCGAGCCGATCCATATCGGCAAGAACATCTGGGTCGTGCCGAGCTGGCACGAAGCCCCCGATCCGTCGGCCCTGGTGCTGGAACTTGATCCCGGCCTGGCTTTCGGCACCGGCTCCCACCCGACCACCAAGCTGTGCATGGAATGGCTGGAAGCCCACCCGGCTCCGGGCAAGACCGTGCTGGATTACGGCTGCGGTTCCGGCATCCTGGCCATGGTGGCGCGCAAACTGGGCGCTGCCACGGTAGCCGGTGTGGATATCGATCCACAGGCGATCGTCTCGGCCAACGACAATGCGGTGCGCAACCGCGTGGAAGATATCCAGTACTTCGTGCCGGATGATTTCGCGGAATCGGCGTTTGCCTCGCAGCGTTTCGATATCGTGGTCGCCAACATCTTGTCTTCGCCGCTGAAACTGATGGCGCCGATGCTGTCCGGCCGCGTTGCACCGGGCGGTTCGCTGGTGCTGTCTGGCGTGCTGGCGCGCCAGGCAGAAGAAGTCGCTGCGGCCTACGCGCCGTTCATCAAGCTGAGCGTCTGGGCTGAGCACGAAGGCTGGGTGTGCCTGTCCGGCACGCTGGCATAAGGTAGCTTCCTGACTGATGGCGCTCGCCACTAAATGCCCCCATTGCAATACGATCTTCAGGGTCGCGGCTGACCAACTGAAACTGCGCGGGGGCATTGTCCGTTGCGGCTCTTGCGCGCTGGTCTTCGACGGCAATGCTGCCCTGGTCGAACCGGCTGCCAAGCCGACTCCTGTCATTCCCGATGTAGTCGCCGAGGCGCCGCCGCCCAAGCCGGCGGTCTCCGATTACGTGCATGGCTCGCCGGTCGATTTCGAGATCGATTTCGGCGAGGAGCCGGCACCTGCTGCGCCACAGCCGCCTGTGGCCGAGCCAGTCTCGCCTGCCGTCTGGCGTACCGCAGGTACTCCGGCCCCTGTTGCCGAGCCAGTGCCCGCTGCCGCCCAGCCCAAAGCGCCCTCGCCTGACGACATCGCCATCGCCGCCGTCACTCGTGCGTTCGCCCACGTGACCACGAATCCTGCGGTGGCATCGCCCGCGCCAACTTCGCCATCGCAAGCCGAACCGCCGCAGCCCGCCGCGCCTGCGCAAGCGGCAGCCTCGACGCCTGTCGCCGAGCCATCACGCCCGGCTGCCGCTCCGCTTGCCGCCAAGCCATCGCAACCGGTCGAAGCTTTGCACGCTACGGCGCCGTCACCGGCAGCTCGCGCCCCCTCGTCGCCGGCTGCGCGTTCGCTGATCGATGTAGTGTCGCCCGACGCCGCTTTCACGGCAGCTGCCGAACCATCACCTCCGCTGGTAGCCGACACTGCTGCCGCGGCATCATCAGCCAAGGCGCGGACGCCGGCTGGTTCGTCTTCGCTGGCCGACCTGGTGGCGCCCGATGCCATCTTCACGGCCACCGCAGAACCGTCGCAGCCCCTGGCACCTCCACCGGCCGCCAAAGCGTCGGCCCCGGTTGGCTCAGCCATGCTTTCGGATGTGCTGTCGCCCGATGCCACTTTCTCGGCCGCTACGCAAACAACACCAGCTGCCACCGCACCGACGACGCCAGCACCGCGCACCGCGTTCACGCCAGCGCCAACGCCAATCCCTGCGGCGGCCGCTCGGCCTCCTGTCGACGCAACCACGTCCACGGCGATGCCCCAGCCGGCAGAAAGCCTCCCATTCGGGGCCCCTCCGCCAGTCGACCGGGCGCAACCTGCTGCCCTTGAAGCCGCTCCGCAGCGGGACGAGCCACCTGCCGAGCCGGCGCAACCTGCCGATGCGAGCGCGCTCGCGCCGGAAGAAGCGCTCGAAGTCGAAGCCCCAGCGCCCGTCGAGCAGGCTGGCGCGCCTGCCGACGATACAACGCCTCAGCAGCGGGACGAAACACCTGCCGAGCCGGCGCAAGCTGCCGACGCGAGCGCGCTCCCGCCGCAAGAAGCGCTCGAAGTCGAAGCCCCAGCGCCAGTCGAGCAGGCTGATTCGCCTGCCGACGATGAAGCGCCCCCGCAGCGGGACGAAGCACCTGTCGAGCCGGCCCAAATTGCCGACCAAATCGTGCTCGCGCCCGATGAAGCGTCCGCATTCGAGGCCCCATCACCCATCGAGCACACCGATTCACTGGCCGACAATGAGGCCCGCCTCGAGCCAGCGCAGGCGGTCGAAGATGGCGATGGCGTTCAGCCATGGGACGATACGCCCGCCGGCGAAGAGCACGCGACGACGGAATCTGGCGAGCAGGCCGGCGCTTCCCTCGTGGAGGCTATCGACCAATGGTCGACCGATAATTTACATCCCGACGGCCGCGTCGAGCCCTCGCTCGACACGCCCCAAGAGCACGTGGTGGTCGCCGCCCTTGATGACGCGCACCATTTTGAAGACCTGCCGTCCGAAGAGCCGTCCGAGCCGGTAGCACCAGCAGCCGAGGCAGAGGCGAACCGCCTGAGCGAACCATCCCTGGATGCCGAACCGTGGCACACAGGCGAAGCAGAGGCGTCCGACGACGCTGCGCCAGCCAGCGAAGCATGGAGCCTGTCCGATCCCGACGAAACTGCCCAGCATGCAGTCGCAGCAGTCAACACGGATGCACCGGACGACGGCGCCTCCATCCCCGACGAAGCGCCAGCCGAACAACCGGCCAAATCCCGCCGCGAACGCGCCCTGAAGCGCGCCAAATCGCGCCGCGATGCCAGCGGTCCGTCCGCCGAACACGAAGTCTTTGCGCTTGAAGAAAACGGCCCCGCACAGGAATCGAGCGCCGAAGAAGTTGCTGCCCGCATGCGCGCGCTGGCCGGCGTCGACGAAGCAAAAGCCGAGGCCGAAGCCGAAGACCTCGACCACTCCGACCTGAGCTTCGTGAAGCGCGTCGACCGCAGCCAGAAGTACGGCAAGGCGGTCACGATCACGATGGCCGTCGGCGTCCCGATCCTGCTGGCGGGACTGGTGCTGCAAGCCGCCACCACCTTCCGCGACAGCCTGGCCGCGAATTACCCGCAACTGAAGCCAGCCCTGGCCGCCGTCTGCCAGCCGCTCGGATGCAAGATCGCCCTGCCCACCCAGCTCGATGCCCTCAGCGTCGAACCGGGAGAGCTGGCCAGCATGACTGAAAACACCTTCAGCTTCAGCACCGTCCTGCGCAACCAGTCCAAGACTCCACAAGCCTGGCCGCACATCGAACTGACCCTGAACGACAACGCCGACAAGCCGGTGCTGCGGCGCGTATTTGCCCCGCGCGAATACCTGCCCTCGCCAATCGAGCCCGAAAAAGGCTTCGGTCCGCGCAGCGAGCAAAGCATTAAACTGTACTTCGAGCTGAATGAGCTCAAAGCTTCCGGCTATCACATCGCCATTTTCTACCCTTAAAAATACTATGACTAAAACCGCGCTTGTCTGTGGCTCGCTGGCCATCGACATCATCATGCAATACGAGGGCCGTTTCGGCGACACCCTGCTGGCAGACCAGCTGCACAAGGTCAACGTGTCCTTCCTGGTGCCGACCATGCGCACCGAGTTTGGCGGCTGCTCCGGCAATATCGCCTACTCGCTGAAGATGCTGGGCGGCGACCCGCGCATCGTTGGCGTGCTGGGTCAGGACTGCGCGGCCTACCTGGAGCGCTTCCAGAAGCTCGGCATCTCGACCGACAACATCCTGATCAAGAAGGATGCCTACAACGCGCAGTGCTTCGTCACCGCCGATGCGGACCACAACCAGATCAATGCCTTCCACCCAGGCGCCATGTCGTTCGCGCACGAGAATCCGATCGAGAAAGCCGGCCCGGCCCGCATTGCGATCATCTCGCCGGACGGCCACCTGGGCATGCTGAAGCACGCGGAAGACCTGGCGCGCCTGGGCATCCCGTTCATCTTCGACCCGGGCCAGCAGATGCCGATGTTCACCGCCGAACAACTGATCGGCTTCATCGAGCAGGCCACTTATGTAACCTGCAATGATTATGAAATCGAACTGCTGATGTCGCGCACCGGGCTGACCATCCCGGATATCGCTGCCAAGCTGGAAGCATTGATCGTGACCCGTGGCGAGAAGGGTTCGGAGATTTATACCCAGGGCAAGCGGATCGATATTCCTGCCGTGGTGGTCGATTCGTCGCTCGACCTGGACCCGACCGGTTGCGGCGATGCGTATCGCGCCGGCTTGCTGTTTGGCCTGGTCAACGACCTGGGGTGGGAGTCGACCGGCCGCCTGGCCAGTTTGCTGGGTGCGATCAAGATTGTTACCAAAGGGGCGCAGAACCATGTGTTCACGCCTGCTGAAATCGCGGACAAGTTTGAGGCGGCGTTCGGTTACCGTTTCTGAAACCGGTAAACCAGGGTCAGACCCAAGGGTCTGACCCTGTACGGTCTCCCAGGCGCGGGTTGGGTTCCAGGCTTTTGACGTATTGAGAAGATCAAAAACGCACAACCGAAACCCGCGGCCGTCGCTCTGACGGGGTCAGACCCTTGGGTCTGACCCAGATTTACCGGTTTACAAGACGCGCCACATCCTCCAGCGTCACGCCGGACACTTCCAGCAGCTTCTTCTTATTGGTCTGCCCATGCGTCAGCGTCACCGCGCTGCGCGACACGCCCAAGGCTCCGGCCAGCCACTTCACCAAGGCCTCGTTCGCCTTGCCCTCGATGGGTTGCGCAGCCAGCTTGATCTTCAGGGCATCATCCAGCACCCCGATCACCTCGGTCTTCTTCGCATTCGCCTGGATCTGAACCGCCAGCCGCACGCCGCCCGGCAAGGGCGAACACCAGCTGCGGCTCATGCCACCCCGAACAGCTTGCCCAGCAGAAGTTGGAAGATCTGCAGCAGGATCACCGCCACCAGCACCGACAAGTCCAGGTTGCCAACCAGGGGCACCACCTTGCGGATAGGCCTGAGCAGCGGATCATTCAGCGCGCGCACGAAAGGCGCCAGCGGGGCATGCGGGTTGACCCAGCTGAAGATCACTTCGATGATCAGCAGTGCCATGAAACCGAACAGTATCCACTGCAGGAAGCGATACAAGGCCGCCAGCAACACGTACTCCACCGACCGTCCAATCAGGAAATCGATCGACGTCGCCAGGATTACGATCAGGAACGCCCCGATCAGGCTGGCCCAGTCATAGCCGCCCATGCCGGGAACGATGCGGCGCAGCGGGCGCACCAGCCAATCCGATAATTGAAAAGTAAACTGTGCCACCGACGAAGGCGGCCGGACGCGGATAGCCTGCATCCAGAAGCGCAGCAGCAGCACGCCGCCGAGGAGGCTCGCTATAACATCGACGATCAACTTCAGAATATCAAACACGAGTTCACTCCAAATAAAAAAACCGCTGTGCGATTGTCTCACACAGCGGTGTCTTCGCCATCCGGCACCAAGCGTTTAACGGCTTAGGAAGGACGGGTGCTGGTCGGGAACGGCCAGGCGGCTGCCGGGGCGATCACGGTTTTTGCTGCCGGAGCGGCGGCTGGAGCTGGGGCTGCAGCAGCAGGTGCTGGTGCGGCGGCTGGCTTCACAGCTTCCTTCTTGGGAGCAGCTGGTTTCTTAGGAGCGGCCTTTTTAGGGGCAGCTGGTTTAGCAGCCGGAGCTGCAGCCGGTGCTACGGCTACTGGCGCAACAGCTGGCTTGGCTGCTGGCTTAGCCGAGGCTTTTTTTGGGGCGGCCTTTTTAGCTGCAGGCTTGGCAGCTGGTTTTGCGGCGGCTTTAGGAGCGGCTTTTTTAGCAGCTGGCTTGGCAGCAGCTTTCTTGGCAGCTGGCTTCTTGGCGGCTGGCTTGGCAGCAGCTTTAGGAGCGG
The DNA here is from genome assembly GCF_049913245.1 of Pseudoduganella sp. R-32. Classification (NCBI taxonomy): domain Bacteria; kingdom Pseudomonadati; phylum Pseudomonadota; class Betaproteobacteria; order Burkholderiales; family Oxalobacteraceae; genus Pseudoduganella; species Pseudoduganella sp. R-32. The sequence continues at coordinate 6,104,186 of NZ_CP183987.1, forward strand.
CCTTCTTGGCAGCAGGCTTGGCAGCGGCTTTCTTGGCAGCTGGTTTCGCAGCAGCTTTCTTGGCGGCTGGCTTGGCAGCAGCTTTCTTGGCAGCTGGCTTGGCAGCAGCTTTCTTGGCGGCTGGCTTGGCAGCGGCTTTAGCTACGGTCTTCTTGGCTGCTGGTTTCGCTGCAGCTTTCTTGGCAGCTGGCTTAGCTGCTACTTTCTTGGCAACGGCTTTTTTAGCTGCTGGTTTAGCGGCGGCTTTCTTGGCTGCTGGTTTTGCTGCTGCTTTAGCTACAGTCTTCTTGGCTGCTGGCTTGGCTGCTGCTTTCTTCGCTGCTGGTTTTGCTGCTGGCTTAGCAGCGGCTTTCTTCGCTACTGGCTTAGCTGCTGCTTTCTTGGCTGCTGGTTTTGCAGCTGGCTTGGCGGCGGCTTTCTTGGCTGCTGGTTTAGCGGCTGGCTTGGCAGCGGCTTTCTTGGCAGCTGGTTTAGCAGCTGGCTTAGCTGCGGCTTTAGCGGCCGGCTTGGCGGCAGCTTTCTTTGCTGGAGCAGCTGCTTTAGCGGCTGCTGGTTTCTTCTTAGCGGCGGTTGCCATTTTTAGTTCTCCTTCATCTGGGATGGGAAAAATTCACGCACAAATTTAAAACCCGTCCGGCCCTGCGCTGGACCAGGCGAATTATTCATCGGCACAAACAGGGTTGCGGTTTGCGCTAATGAATTCGGCACCCAGCTGAACTGCTGCACCTCCTCACAAGTGCAGCGCTTCAGCCATCGATTCCTGCGCCGGTGCTTGGCAGCGCAGGACTCAAATTCTTTGTCGCGACGATTGCGCGGGTGGGGCGTCAACTCAGCTCCTCGACCCTTCGCCGGGCCACTTGGTACGACCAGCGTTCAAAGAAAAAACCGCCCGGCCTGATCGAGTGATCAGGAGAGCGGCTTCGCTGTCGTCGTGTGGTCTTTAAGCATACTTATGCGTTTTTGGTTCCCATTATTTTTCGATTTTTGCGGTAACAACACACCCGAAAAAACAGTGCTTGCAAATTCACGCGATTTCAAGTTCGCAAAGTACACGAAAGCTTGTCGATGCGCAACCAGCACGAATGATTTTCTTCTTCTTTTTTTGCGCCGATCTGCGAGTTCGCGCACATTGAAACGCGCATCGCGCGCCGCTCACGCGCTTCGATCGACCATCGCATGGTCGACCACCTTCGCATAACGCCTTTAGGTAAAGGCTGTATAAAAAGTGAAGCGCCCCGGCCTGCGTTTGGGCGCGAGACCGGGACGACTGATGACGGCGTTTGAAAATTTTTTTTCGTCGCGATTACGCGACATGCAAAATTCGCTGCATCACGCGTTCGAGATCAAGCAAACAGGTGCTGTGCGTGCTGCCATCTGTTTGCGGCAACTCCACCACCTCATGCGATTCGGCTGACAGTCCTTGCAGCGCCGCCGAGGCCTTCATCAGCGACGGTGCAGCGAAGCGCTTGCCGTCATCGACCGTGACGATGTCGGCCACCTAGTCGACTACCAGGCCGTAACGCCCTTCTTCGCGCTCGATCACCAGCACCTTGCCTGCATCTTCGCCGGCGTCCATCCCGTACAGGCGGCGCAAGTCGACCAGGCTGATGAGCTGTTGGCGCAGGTTCAGCACCCCGCACAGGCAGTCGGGCATGCCGGGCGGGTGGCTGATGTCGCCGCCGTGGTCGATGATCTCGCGCACTTGCTTCAGCTCCAGCGCGAACAGCTCGCCCACCCGGAAGCTCAAGTAGACCTTGCGTCCGGCGCGCTGGCTGGCTGCCGCCGCCCCGCCCTGGTCGGCTGGATACAGCCGGCGATGGCCCAGGTCCATCTCGCCGATCTCGCTGCGCGAGAAGGTGCCCGCGTGGTCCAGCAGGATCACGTCCTCTTCACCGGGCCGCGCCACGCAACCGGCAAACATCGCACAGCGCTCCTTGCTCAGCAAAGGGATCGGCAGCACTTCATCGCTGGTGAAATGCAGGATGCTTTCCACTTCGTCGACCAGGAATCCGATCGTCGCCTCGCCGATGCGGGCGACCAGGATGCGCTGTTCGGCATCGGCTTGCGCGGGCAGGCCGCCGGCCAGCGCGGCAAAGTCCACCACCGGCACCTGCAGCCCGCGGAACAGCATGCGGCCGCGGCACAGGGGACTGGCCAGGATGGACGCGGCCAGTTCGGGCACGCGAACGATTTCCTGGATCGCCTTCATCTCCATCGCGAACCGGGCGCCGGCGGCACGGAAGCTGATCGCGTGGCGGCGCTCGCCGACCACCCGCATCTGGCGCCGCGATTCGGCGCCGGCGGCGCGCATCGATTGCACCTGCGGCACGTTCTCGATATGCACCAGGCGGTCGATGTCGAGCACCTGGACCAGGCGCAGGCCGTCTTCCAGCAAGATGGTGCCGGCTACTACCCCTTGTGTCGATCCCTCCGCATAACGCAACCGGCTGCGTTGTTCGGGCCGCACGCGCAGGATTTCGCCGGTGGCGTGCACCAGCAGGCCGACCTGCGCTTCTTGGTAGTCGATGATGGCGATCTTGTCCGAAGCTGCGGCCGCAGGCGCCGACGGATCGGACAGGCGGCCCAGGTTGACCACCGGGATCACGCTGCCGCGCAGCGTGAACATGCCTTCCAGATAAGATGGCGCGAGCGGCACGCTGGTCATGCGATCGGGAAAGTTGACCACTTCCCGGATGCACAGTGCGGGCAAGGCGAACTCGCTGCCGCCCAGCATGAAAGACCCAAACAGTTCGACCGCCGCCGCGGCGTCCGCCTGCGGCGCCGCCGACACCACACGCGAGGCTTCCACGGCTTACACCACGAAACCGGCGACCAGCTTGTTCAATTCCCCGGCGCGCGAATTCAGGCTGGCGGTCGACGAGGCAATGCTGTCGCAGCTGCCGGCGGACTGCTCGGCCGCTTCGGCGATATGGTTGATGGCCACGCTGACCTCGCGCGCCGACAACAGTTGCTCACGGGCTTCGTGCGAGATTTCGGCAATGGCTTCGCTGGTCTTGCCGACGCCCTTGACGATGCGGTCGAAGGCTTCGCTGGCCTGGTGCGAGATGGCGGTGCCGGTATTGACCCGCTTGACCGACTCGCTGATCAGCTTGGAAATCTCCTTGGTCGCCTGCGAGGAACGCTCGGCCAGCTTGCGCACCTCGTCCGCCACCACCGAGAAGCCCAGGCCATGTTCACCGGCGCGCGCCGCTTCGATGGCCGCGTTGAAGGCCAGCATATTGGTCTGATTGGCAATATCGCTGATCACCTTGACGATCTCGCCGATGTCTTCCGACGAACGATTGATCAGGTCCATCGCCTCGATCGAGCGCGCCACCGCCTTGGCGCCCGCCTCGGCTTCGTCCTGGGTCGACTTGGCCAGTTCGTTGGCCTGGCCGGTGCTGGTGGCAATCGCATCGATCGAACGGGTCAGGCCGTCGACCGTGGCGTTCATCTCCTCGACTGTCGCACCCAGCTCCTGCGAACCGCCAGCCACTACGCCGGCACGGTTGGCGATCTCCTCGGCATCGTCGGCGAAGGCGGTGGCCGACATCACTACCTGGCCGATCACGCCGCGCAAGTCGCCCATCATCTTGCCGATCCCTGCGCCCAGCTGGTCGAGCGGCTCGTCGCCGGCCAGCGGCACCTCGGCCGTCAGGTCGCCCTTGGCCGCGCGCGCCACCGCATCGAGCAGGCGCTCGATCCTGGCGGCGTCGCTGGCTGCCTTGTCCTTGATGCCCTGCTCCATCAGCACCTGCTCCGTGATGTCGTTGGCGAACTTGACGATTTTGAAAGGCGTGCCGTTCATGTCCAGGATCGGATTGTAGGTAGCCTGGATCCAGATCGTCTTGCCGCCATTGCCGACGCGCTTGTAGCGGCCGCCGTCGAATTCGCCGCGGTTCAATTTTTGCCAGAAGCGCTTGTAGTCGACGCTGGCCGCGTAGTCGCTCTCGCAGAACATGCGGTGGTGTTCGCCCTTGATGTCGTCCAGCGTATAGCCCATCGCATCGAGGAAGTTGCTGTTGGCGGTGAGCACATGGCCGCCCATGTCGAATTCGATCATGGCCTGCGCCTTGTCCATCGCGCTGACCTTGCCCTCATACTCTGCGTTGCGCAGCTTGGTGGCCGTGATGTCGGTGGCGAACTTGATTACTTTATAAGGCTTGCCGTCGGCGTCGAACACCGGGTTGTAGGAAGCGTTGATCCAGATTTCACGCCCGCCCTTGCCAAGGCGCTTGTACTCGCCGTGCTCGAAATGGCCGCCGCGCAGGCGTTCCCAGAATTGCTTGTATGCTTCGCTGGCCACGAACGCGCTGTCGCAAAACATCGCGTGGTGGCGGCCCTGCACCTCGTCCAGCGTATAACCTGACCGGGCTGTTCATTTGGGTGAGCCCCTGTATGGATTGTTGCCACTGAGAATTTTCAGTATAGACAGCGCCCTGCGGGGATACTCACGCTTGTCACCGTTGTCGACCCACAACGAAACAACGCCCGGCGTGCCGGGCGTTGTCAGTTTATTACTCCTCGTGGAAGGCTTCTTCCCGCTTCTTGCGCAAGGAAGGCGACAGCACCACCGCCAGCGCCAGCACTGCCAGCGCCAGCAAGGTGGCACTGATCGGACGGTTGAGGAATACCATCGGGTCGCCATGCGACAGCGTCATGGCGCGCCGCAGGTACTCTTCCAGCATCGGCCCGATGATGAAGCCGAGCAGCATCGGCGCCGGCTCGGCATCGAGCTTGGCGCAGATATAGCCGAACACGCCGAACAGCGCCATCAGCCAGACGTCGAACTGGGCGTTATTCAGGCTGAACACGCCAATCGCACAGAACATCAGGATGGCCGGGAACAGGCGGTGGTAAGGCACGGTGATCATCTTCACCCACAGGCCGATCATCGGCAGGTTCAGCACCACCAGGAACAGGTTGCCGAACCACATCGACACGATCAGGCCCCAGAACAGATCGGGCTTCTCCGTCATCACCGCCGGTCCCGGGGTAATGCCCTGGATGATCATGGCGCCGATCATCAGTGCCATCACCGGGTTGGACGGGATGCCCAGCGTCAGCATCGGGATGAAGGAAGTCTGTGCGCCCGCGTTGTTGGCCGATTCCGGCGCCGCCACGCCTTCGATGGCGCCCTTGCCGAACTCTTTTGCGTTCGGCGACACCTTTTTCTCGAGCGAGTAGGAAGCGAAGGAAGCCAGCATCGCGCCGCCGCCCGGCAGGATGCCCAGCGCCGAACCGAGGAAGGTGCCGCGCAAGACCGGCGCCAGGATGCGCTTGAAGTCTTCCTTGTCCAGCATCAGCCCCGACACTTTCTTCATCAGGATGTGACGCTCTTCATCATGCTCCAGGTTGCGCACGATCTCGCCGATGCCGAACATGCCCATGGCCACGATTACGAAAGAAATGCCTTCAGCCAGTTCCGGCATGTCGTAGGTGTAACGTTGCTGGCCCGAGTTGACGTCTGTGCCGATCATGCCCAGGAGCAGGCCCAGGATCACCATGCCGATCGCGTTCAGCAAGGAACCGCTGGCCAGCACCACAGCCGCCACCAGGCCCAGCACCATCAGCGAGAAGTAGTCGGCCGGGCCGAACTTCAGCGCCAGGTCGGCCAGCGGCGGCGCAAAGCACGCCACCACCACGGTGGCCACCGTGCCCGCGAAGAAGGAGCCCAGGGCCGCCGTTGCCAGCGCCTTGCCGGCATGTCCCTTGCGCGCCATCTGGTAACCGTCGATGGCGGTCACCACGGAGGATGACTCGCCCGGCAGGTTGACCAGGATGGCCGTGGTGGAGCCGCCATACTGGGCGCCATAATAAATACCGGCCAGCATGATCAGCGCCGCCACCGGCGGCAGGCCGAAGGTGGCCGGCAGCAGCATGGCGATGGTGGCGATCGGGCCCAGGCCCGGCAGCACACCGACGGCAGTGCCGATGAAGACGCCCATCAGGCAGTACATCAGGTTGGTCAGGGTGAAGGCGGTTTCAAAGCCCAGACCCAGGTTGCTTAAAATTTCCATGCCCGCTCCCTAGAAACCGAGCCAGGGGCCGAGCGCAGGTATCGGCAATCCCAACAATTTAATGAACAGCACATAGGCGAAGGCCGCCAGGCCGATGGCCAGCAGTGCCACTTCTTTCCAGCGGAACTTGGGGCTGGCATACGCGCTGACCAGCACCAGCACGGCTGCCGCCGGCACCAGGCCGGCGCCGCGCATCAGGACGCCGAACAGCACCACGGCCAGCGTAACCAGGGCCAGCGGCTTGAGGTGCAGCTTTTCCATCGGTTCGCCGTGGCGGAAGAAGGAACGCAGCACCCCCGCCGCGCCGATCACGGCCAGCAGGATGCCCAGCACGACCGGGAAGAAGGCCGGCCCCATGCGGAAGGAAGTGCCCATGTTCAGGTCGCCGCGCGTGAACACGGCGCCCAGCCCAATGGCGATGAAGATCACCCCGATCCAGAAATCCTTCGGGTGACGAATTGCGGAAGACATCAGAGACTCCTTGGCCGGCGCTTAGTCGGCGTAAACACCAGCTTTGCTGATGATCGGGCCCCAACGGTCGATATCAGCCTTCAGGTGCGCACGCAAGGCTTCCGGCGTGGCGCGCTTGGTTTCCACCGGCTCGGTGCCGAGGTCGGCGAAGCGCTGCTTGACGGCCGGATCCTTCAGCGCCACCTGCAGGGCGCCAACCAGGGTGTCGATCACTGGCTTCGGCGTGCCTTTCGGTGCGTACATGCCGTGCCACACCGCCACTTCAAAGCCAGGAACGCCGGCTTCGTTCAGGGTCGGCACGTCCGGCATCGACGGCACGCGGGTCTTGGTGGTGACGCCGTAGACCTTCACCTTGCCGCTCTTGATCTGGCTGGTGGTGTTGGTGGTCTGGTCGCACATGAAGTCCACCTGGCCGCCCAGCAGGTCGTTCATGGCCGGGCCGGTGCCCTTGTATGGCACGGTGGTCAGGTCGGTCTGGATGGCGGACATGAACAGCATGCCGCACAGGTGGGACGCCGAACCGAGGCCGGCGTTTGCGTAAGTCACCTTGGCCTTGTTAGCTTTTACATAAGCCAGGAATTCCTTGAAATCCTTGGCCGGGAAGTCCTTGCGCGCCACCAGGGTCATTGGCACGTCGGTCACCAGGCCGATCGGCTCGAAGCTGTCGATGGCGTTGTAGCTCAGCTTGCGGTACAGGGCCGGCGCGGTGGAATGGCCGATGTGGTGCAGGAAGATGGTGTAGCCGTCCGGAGCCGCCTTGGCGGCGCGCGCCGCGCCAATGGTGCCGCCGGCGCCGCCGACGTTTTCCACAACGATCTGCTGTTTCAGCTTGGTGCCCATGGACTGCGCCAGCAGGCGCGCCACGGTGTCGGTCGGTCCGCCGGCTGCGAACGGCACGATCAGGGTGATCGGCTTGGTTGGGTAGCTCTGTGCCTGCGCGAGGCCGGCGCCGAACAGGGGCAGGCATGCCATTGCGGTGATGAGGGCGCGTCGTTTCATGTGGTTCTCCAGTTGCTGATTAATTGTTGGATTTGCGCTACTAGTAATGTTGTACCAGCAATTATTGGAGGACACAAGTCGGGCCTGTCAGTTTGATTGACTTCGCGCCTCAAGACGCACATGATTGGCTGATCATGGCTCCCAAGCTGCACCTTGCCGCATCGTTCCTGGCGCTGCCTTTGGCGGCGTCGGCCGGCTCGCTCCAGCTGTTTACCGAGTACACGCCGCCCGACATCATGCGCGATGGCGAACGGATCGTCGGCATCTCGCCGGACAAGGTGAAGGAAATCATGGCGCGCGCCGGCATCAGCTACACCATCGAGATCATGGCGTGGCGCCGCGCCTACGAACTGGCGCTGCGCACGCCGGCTTCCTGCGTATTCTCCACCTCCCGCACGCCGGAGCGGGAAGCCCTGTTCAAATGGGTTGGGCCGCTGCGCGAAGTGGACTGGACGCTGTACGGCCTGGCCAACCCGCCGTTCCGGCTCGCCACGCTGGATGACGCCAGGCACCTGCGCATTGGCGGCTACAACGGCGACGTGCGCGCCCAGTTCCTGCTGGACCGCGGCTTCAAGGTGGATATTGCGCCCGACAATTTTTCCAACCCGCGCAAGCTGCTGGGAGGCCGTATTGACCTGTGGGCGACCAGCCACCAGCTGGCCAACGGCGTGCTGGCGCAGGAAGGCCTGCTCGGCAAGATCGTGCCCCTGCTGACCTTCCACACCTCGCGCGCCTACCTGGCCTGCAACAAGGCGGTGCCGGACGCGCAGGTTGCCGCCATGTCGGCGGCCATGGCGGAAATGGTGAAAGACGGTACCTCGACTGCGATCGACCGCAAGTATGCCAACTGGCGGCCAGCGCCCTCACCCACCCGCTGACCTGGGCAAGCGCAAGCGCCGGAAGCGGTGGCGCCGGTGCTCCTCGTTGTCGAGCGAAAGCGAGGACTTGACCAGGTCGCTGCGGCTGATCACGCCCACCAACTGGCGGCTGCCGGCATCGGCCACCACCGGCAAGCGCTCCAGTCCGTGCACCGCCAGGCGCACCGCCACCGTGCGGCAAGTTTCGCCGCGCAGCGCCACAATCGGGGCGTTCACGCCATACAGCTCGCGCACGTGCACGGCGTGGCTGGCCTGCACCAGGGTCGCGCGATCAAGCATGCCCAGCACCGCGCCATTGCTGGTGACCGGATAGGCGCGGTGGCGCTGCGCCGCGCCGAAGTGGGACGCCAGCACGTCGGCAACGCGCGCATCCGCGTCGATCGACACCGGGGCGGCCGTCATCACCTCCTCCACGCTATGCCGCTCCAGCGGATCGATGCCGTATTCGCGGTAGATATGGTGGCCGCGGCGAGCGATCTTCTCGGTCAGGATCGAACGGTGCATGGTGATGACGGTGAAGCCATAGGCCACCACCGAGGCTGCCAGCACCGGCAGCAGCGCATTCGCATCGTGCGTCAGCTCATAGGCAAAGACGGTGGCCATGATCGGTGCGCGCATCATGCCGCCAAGGGTGGCTGCCATGAACACCAGCGGCCAGACCGCTGGCGAGCCACCCGGCAGGTAGGGCGCCAGCAGCGTTCCCACGCCGGCGCCCAGCATCAGCAAGGGCGCCAGCACGCCGCCCGACGTGCCCGAGCCGAGCGCGATCAGCCACATCACGGCCTTGGCCGCCAGCAGCGTCGCCACCACGCCGGCGGCCAGGTGGTTTTGCAGCAGGTCGCCGATCACGTCATAGCCGACGCCCAGCGCGCGCGGCTGGAAATAGCCGCCGATGCCGATCGCCACGGCGCCCAGCGCCGGCCACCACATCCAGTGCAGCGGCAGCTTGTGGAAGCCGTCTTCAATGCGGTACAGCGCGGTCGACAGCAGCCACGCCATGGCGCCGCACAGCACTCCGGCCACGGCGCAGGACAGCAAGGCTACCGGCGGCAGCTGCGGGCTTTGCTGCGGGAACAGCGGCCCCGCTTCCATCAGCAGCGGCCGCAGGAAACCGGCCACGGCGCAGGCAATGGCGACCGGCAGCAGGCTGCGCGGGCGCAGTTCGAACAGCAAGAGTTCAACCGCCAGCAGCAGCGCCGCGATCGGCGTGCCGAAGACGGCCGTCATGCCGGCCACCGCGCCCGCCACCAGCAGGGTCTTGCGCTCGGCATCGCTCAAATGGAAATGCTGCGCGAACAGCGAACCGACCGCGCCGCCGGTCATGATGATCGGCCCCTCGGCGCCGAACGGCCCCCCACTGCCGATGGCAATGGCCGAGGCCAGCGGCTTGAGCACCGCCACCTTGGGCGACATCGCACTGCGCTTGAACAGGATGGCCTCGATCGCCTCGGGAATGCCGTGGCCGCGGATCTGCTCCGAACCATAGCGGGCGATCAGGCCAATCACCAGTGCGCCAATCACCGGCACCACGATCACCCAGGCGCCCAGCGCATGGGCGGACGGCGCTTGCGGCGCGGTCGACAGGGACTGGAAAAAGAACAGGTTGGTGAACAGCGAAATGGCCTTCAGCAGCAGCCAGGCGGTACCGGTGCTCAGCATGCCGATCAAGGCAGCCATGGCGCCAATCTGCAGCAGGCGCGCGTCGCCGCTGAAATCGCGGCGTGGATCGTACGGTTTCATGGTGTGGCGGGCAGGTTGGGAACGGTGAATACGCCGTGCAGCGATTGCAGTTCGGCGCGGTGGATGGCAGCCAGGCGCAGCAACACTTCTTCGCCGGCGGGCAGCAGGTGGACTTCGACCCGGCGCCGGTCTTGCACATGGGGGCGGCGCTGCACCAGCCCGGCCGCCTCGCAGCGGCCCAGCAATGCGACGACGCCATGCTGCTGCGCCTGCAGCCGTTCGGCCAGCTCGCCGACGGTGGCCCAATCGCGGCCGGGAAAGCCCTTGATATGCAACAGCAGCAAATACTGCAGTGGCGTGATGCCTTCGGCCTGGGCCGCGTTCTCGGAAAAGCGCTCGAAGCGCCGCATCTGGTAGCGGAATTCGGACAGGGCCATGAAGTCGGCCTTGGCCAGGGTATCTGGTGGAGACGGCATTTTTATATCACGATATGATGTAATTAGCCGGTCATGATACCACCGTTTTTCTATCTGCAACCAGGCCGGCCAGCGCTGCCTGTCGCGGGATCACGCCGCCGGCTTTGACCTCGCAGGCGCCACGATGTGCGGTTGCTGCGGCTCCTGGGTGAAGTGCGGCGACATGATCTGGACGCCTTCGCGATTGAAGACGTCGACCACCTGCTGGTGTAGTAGGCTGAGCAGCTCGGCACGGCTATTGGGCGAGCTCAGTACCGAGCATGCCACGAGCTTGTATTCGATATAGAAATCGGACAGGGCGCTCTGGATCACATACGGCCGCGGTTCCGCAGCAATGCCCTCGGTGGTCGCAGCCGCTTCCTCCAGCATGGCGTAGACCTGGCGCCAGGGCGTGTCATACCCGATGGTCACGCTCGTATCGACCACATAAGCGCCCGGCACGGCGCGCGAGTAATTCTTGATCGTATTCGACAGTACCCAGGCATTCGGCATTGCCACATCCACGCCCATGCCGGTGCGCACGCGGGTATCGAAGATCCCGGGTTCAACCACCGTGCCCTGCACGTCGCCGATGCTGACGTAGTCGCCCTTGCGCAGCGCCCGCGTATACATCAGGATCAGGCCTGCCGCACCCTGGCCGACAATGCTGGAGGCGCCGATCGACAGCATCAGCCCAGCCAGCACCGTCACCCCCTGGAAGGCCGCCGTGTGCGAACCGGGCAGGTAGGGGTAAGCCATGGCCAGCGCAAACAGCCAGATCACCACCTTGCCCAGGCGGCGCGTCGGCACTGCCGTATCGCGATCGAGCCAGCCGAAATGCAGCTCGCCGCTTTCGATGCGCTTGAAAACAGAGGCCAGCGTGGCGCTGGCAAGGCGCGCCACGACAACAATCACGGCAACGAGCAGCAGGCCGGGAATCGCATCGGCCACGTTGCCGGCGATTTCAGCGGCGGTATCGAGCAGGAATTGCTGCAAGCGTTCGCCCCAGTTGCGCGCGAACGGAATCCGCGCGAGCACAAAGGCCAGCCAGACGTAAGCGGCCAGCAGCCCCAGGAACCAGGCCGCAACATCCATGGTGAGCCGCATGAAATGGATCAGGTGTTCCGCATCGAGCACGCGCACGTTGCGCACCCGGACCTGCGCCAGGCGCCGCCCCAGGATCGCCTCCAGCCGGCGCCGGCCCTGGCGGCGCAGTGCCGCCAGCACCCACAGGAACAAGGCCAGCGCGCAGCTGGCCAGGGCGCACAAGGCCAGCGCTTGCGCGATATAGGCCGGGCTGCGCTGCTCGCGGCGTTCCAGCAGAGCTTTGTTCAATTGCGCGGCGCTTTCATGCGCCAGCAGCTCGGTGGTATCACCCGCCAGGGCGTTGACGTCGCCGGGAGACACCAGGAACAGCAGCGAGCCGTCCAGCAGGACTTGCGTACCCTCGGCGATCGAACGGGTGCTGGCCTGCTGCGGACCGCCTTGCGCAAGCGCGCGTTCGAGGCGTTTCTCTGCAGCTTCGGCGCGGTCATGTGGGGGATAGCCGCTCAGCATCGCGCGGAACACGAAGACTGTCCGGTTGCCGACGGTGAGCCGCGCGAGCGGCGCCTCTGGCTGGGCCGCCGGCGTGGCACTTGGCAGTGCGTGGCTCAACTGGCTGAACGTCAGCAGAAAAAGACAGAAAAGCGTGCGTAGCAGCATGGGTTCCTTCGTGTCAATTTGCGTGCCATCATTGCATACAATGCTGTACAACTCAATCCATGCGCTCGCCACCGCCAAGCATGAAAATGTTACGACTGCTCGTCCTCAGTTGCCTGCTGCTGTCCGCACCGTGCGCAGGGTGCGGCGAACTGGTCGTGCTGGTCGACCGGGCGGCCGACATGCCCATGGCCCGCATCGACAATGGCCGGCTGGCGGACGGCGTGCACAAGATGCTGGGACAGGCGCTGGCCCGCGGCACGGGGCGCGAGCTGCGCTTCCTGCTGCTGCCGCGCAAGCGCATTGCCAGGGCCTTGCAGCAGGGCGAGGCCGACATCCTGTGCGGCTATACGCCGGAATGGATCGAAGGAGACTATCTATGGACGGAGCCGGTGTTCACGGCGGAGGAAGTCCTGGTCACCGATGCCCGCCATCCGCAACCGCATTCCATCGCCGACCTGCGCGGACAGGCCATCGGCACCATCCTCGGCTACCAGCATCCTGAAATCGAAAAGATTCTCGGTGCCGGCTTTGTACGGGACGATTCGCCCAATATGGAAACCAATCTCGAGAAACTGGCGCGCGGCCGGGTGCACCATGTGCTGATCGCGCGCGCTGTCCTCGAATACCGGCAGCGCCTGCGGGCCTTTCCACTGAACCTGCACCCGCCCCTGACTGCGGCGAGCTTCACGACCCGCTGCGCGGTTTCACGCAAAGGCCATCTCAGCCTGGAAGAAGCCAATCGCGCGATCGCTGCCGCCGCCAGAGACGGCACGCTCGCGCGGATCCTGGCGCAGTTTCGTTAGGCGCCTGTCCGGCTTCACGTGTCGATGTTTTCAGCTCGTTTGGCAGCAGATAGGTATAGCTCTTTGGATCGAACATTTCCTTCCAGGTTTTCGTGCCCACCTGGATTCCTTCCTGCATGCCGGCCTTGCGTGTGATATACAGCGGTGTGAACGTCGAGTCGCTTACCGGGTCGGTGCGATAGGACCACTACAGTTGGTTGCAGCGGCGCGGAACGATGGCGTACTCCTCGTCCGCCTCCTCGCTCGACGCTTCCGGCGAACCCTCACCCTCGGCAGGCGCAGTCTTCTTTTCGTCCTTGTTTTTTCCCAGTCGGCATACGCGCTCTCGGTTTCCTTGCAGTTGCCGGCCCCAGGACCTGGAACGCTGCCGTGAACTCGGTCAGCACGACGATCTGTTCATTGCGCTGCGCCAGGACCACGTTGCTGGTGGTGGTGAAGTGTTCGCCCACGGCGGCTTCATTGGCGGTAGTCTTCAGCCCCCCCGGCATCGACGCTCAAGGCTTCGAACGAATCCTGGCCATCCTTCGATTCGATGGCGAGGCCGCTGGTGACCAGGTAGAGCTCATCGCCTCCTTGCCGTCGACTTTCTTTTGCTGTACGACCGTGATGGGGTAAGTTGCGTGGTTCATTTCGTCAACGTAGAGCCAGCCTTTCCGCGACTCCGAGTACTTGCCATAGTTGCGCCTCATGAGCTCGTCGATCGGAACGGCGATACCCTGCTTGCGGTCCGCGCTCAGCGCTTCGTGTCCACCTTCAATGAACCTGCAACGGGTAACAAACTGCTAATGTGACGGCCAGCAAAGCCGTGTACACCAGCGAAGCCATAAGCAATGAGCTGCGCAGTAGGTACCCCGCCCCCAATGAAGTTGCGCCACTTGAAACCAGTCTGTAGGCGAAACCATTATCTGCCGGATTTCAGAAATAGCAATGCACGCTCAAGCACTTCATCCTGTTGCGCCCGCAGTCCCGCAACAGTAGGGTGGACCGTGATATGAGGTTGAATACCTATTTGTTGCAAACGAGTGCCATTGGCGCGGGTGATTCCGATCCCAGAATAGCTTACAGTGACTTTGCCCGGAAGTGTCATGAGGCGAAGGTCGCCGTTCGTGCCAACGCTCGGGCTGCCAATAAAGGTGACAGGCGCCACCGACTCAAACAAGAGCGCGGCATGTTCCGCCTGGCTCATGGTTCGAGCATCGATCAGGACCACGACCGTACCGGAATAGATCGGGCCGTCGGCACGGCGAATTGGCTGCGGATGATACAGGCGGAAAGCTGTCGACGGTAACAGGCCACTGCCGAAAAACTGGTGTATCCCGGGGCCGCTGGCGGCGCCCTTGACGTTCAAGCGGGCGGCAATGGCCAACGCCGTACTGCGCGGATAACCCCGCAAGTCAAAGATTACGCCCGACGTATCCGCAATGAACGAGAACATGGCGGGGACCGCATCCGGTTCCAGGCGGTCGAGGTCCACATAGGCGATACGGCCTTCAAATCTTTGCAAGACGGGTGAGGATGCCCGTTGAATCGTCTCGGCGGTTACAGCTTTCCGGCCCAGCGTGGCTTCATACTCACCGCGCGCACCGAGTAGCTTCAGCCTGGCGACCGAAGCCGGCTGGCCTCGCAGCAAGGTGCCCAAAACGCCAAATTCAATGCCAGCCGCCGTGGCAGCTGAAGTCCGGGACGCAAGCATTGCCATTCGCGTTGAAATTGGCTGGTCATCGATTGCAATGAGCTCATCGCCGGCACGAATGAATTCTGCTTGATCGCCGCCAACGCTGTCTGCGGTGGCGATAACCTTTCCGTCGATCAATGCAAAGCGCAGGTCCAGGTCTCCCTTTCCATAAAAGGCATTCAGTGCCCGGCTCGATACCCAGACATGGTTGTCCCCCATCTGAATTGCCATCGTCTCCAAGGCTTGGGCGTACTCAAGGCTGTTGCTGACCATCGTCATTTGTTGCAGACACGTGGCCAAAGCGTCATTCCAGGCCTCGCCAAGTAACTCCCGATAAGGATATTGGCGATCTATCGTGGCCCACATTTTAATGGCGGCGAGAAGCCGTTGCTCCAGCGCGGGGAATTCGGCCTGATCAGCCTGGTGGTGCTGGCGTGCCATTATGGGCGCTGGATGCTGGGCGGGAGCAGGACGCCAATGGCCGTGATTTTTCAGCATTTGTATTGCCGCTTGCACGAGTGCCTTCTCGGCATTGCCGTCGCCTGCAGCGGAGATGACCTCATTGGGGCGAAAGCCGATGATTCCCTGAGTTGTCACCAATCTGGCGCGGCTAAACTGAACCGTTATATGTTCGCCGATATTCAGGTGCTGCAATGGCACCGCATATGCAGGCAAAATTCGTCCCACTGCAATAATTTGTGCCGCGCCCCTTGTTTGCAGGGCCACGGCAACCTTGGGAACCGGGAACAGATTGTCGACTATAAATACGATGGGTTTGCCGCGCTGCGAGGGCTGCGGCGTAACCGAGCGCATATTCATCGTCAGCAAGCCGCCGACAGCAGCGCCGTCGTCCGCCGTGCCGGATGGCAGCGCGTCAGCATAAAACCGGTATTGCTCAGTTGGCAAGGCCAGCGGCGCCGTGATGACGCGGGCTGCAAGCTGCTCCAGATAGGGAGCTTGGTTGGGAACTTGCCAGGATGTGCTACGCAGATCGATGACCAGACCGCGCACGTTTGGCAAATGCGCCAGAAATTTCGCCCAGTCCGCCGGCGACACCGGGCGGCCGCCATGCAGTCGCAGCAGGCAATAGCTAGCCGGCAACTCTTGCCACAGAGCTTGGCCCGACGGGAGGGCGAGCGGCCGGCTCTCGCTCTTATCCCAGATGCGCAACGCAGAATCATGCAATGGTTGCATCAGCCGCTCGATGGCAAGCATGCGCGCGCCGTCATCCTGCGCAGCGAGCATTGCCGGCAACGCATCGACCAGCGCCTGATCCCAGTCGACTGTCCCGTCACCCAAGGCTGGATGAAGGTATTGCACATCGCGCCAGATGCGCGCCATGTCCGGCAGGTCGGCCTGTGCAGCGACAGCCGCTGTAGGCAGGCAAATTAACAGGCTGGCCAAGCAAAGCAAGCTGGCCCACCTGCGCCGAATACCTTGCCGCAAGCTCATCCATGACATCATGGTTGGGCTTGCGCTACGGCATGCGTCAACGGCGCGCGCGCGTGTTTGCCAATGATGTCGCGCAGCAGCAAGTCGTTAAGTGTCCACAGCAAGGCTTCGTGTTTAATGGCAGGATGTGCAGCCTGCAGCGCCTGGAAGCTGATCGGCTGTGTGGCATTTGCAATGGATTCCGTGACCGCCTGGCCATGCGGCGTGCGTAAGGAAGCGCGGCCATTGATCGTGCGCGCCTTGAAAATGGCGCGACCATCGAAGCGCGAGTGCAGGATGAAGCGACTCTGTTCCAGCTCGTCGTAAGCGTCTGCCCGGAAGGGACGTGCAATGTCGAAAGCACTTGCCGTGCGCTCGTTGCGGACCAGCTGCGTTTGGTAAGCCGAGAAGGTCTCGTCACTAAATAGGACTTCCAACAGCGTCTCCTTTGCCGCAGCGATGATGTGCCGCGATTGCTCATTCGCGTGAATTGAGTGTCGGCACGAAAAATGGTCGGGCAATACGTTCTTGGCCACCCATTCCACGTAGTTCGCGACGACTGGTGGGTGAACGCCGATGGCAACGTGGAATGTCTCTTCCCGCAATGGTATTGCAGTGTGCCACCATCCGCGCGGAATATAAAGGATATCGCCTGCTTCCAGTATCTCATCGAAGAAGGGAGTAGCGGGGCAATCGGCTTTATGGTGCAGGCTGGTTTGACCAGGCAGTGGCAGGGAGAACGTGGGTTCATAAACAAGCCACCGCTTGCGTCCGATCAACTGTACTGCAAACACGTCGTGCGTGTCCCAATGGTTGCCAAACGTCTCCTTGTCACCAAAAGAAATATAGCCGTTTGCCGCTGCGGGCGCGCCGGTGAATCGGGCGACCTGATTGCACAGATCGCGAATGGGTACGGATACCCCTTCCATCCGGTTGTAAATGATCGAGGCACCGTCTTCCAGCAACTTGGCCAGTTCGGCTTTGATGATGCGTTTGCGAACCACGCCGAGGTCGGAACAAAGTTCCGTATATTTCGCTTCATCGATGAACCCCCCCTTGTGCACGCGCAGATTGGCATCGGTGTTCTCACCGACAAACAGGGCGCGATCCACTTCGTCCCAGCCGACAGCAAGCGCGGCGTAACCGCCACGCTGAATAAAGGGACGCTTTTCGTGCAGTTCGTCAAAGAAGGTCTGTTTCGATATTCCAAAGTCCAGCATGAGTACTTCTCCAATTGTCGTATAGGAATGCAGTCAAGCACTGCGTAGATGGCTGGCAGGCTGATCGTTCGCGACCCGGCCGTGCTCAATGGTCAGAATCCGGTCTGCGGAGGCGATGGTCTCAAGCCGGTGCGCGATAATAATGCGCGTTATCCGCAGCGCACTGATGGCAGCGTTCACCTGCTTTTCGCGTGGTACATCAAGGTGGCTGGTAGCTTCGTCCAGGAACAATATTTGAGGACGCTTGTACAAGGCACGCGCCAAAAGGATGCGCTGCTTCTGCCCGCCAGATAACACCGTACCCATATCGCCAACCAAGGTATTGAATCCCATCGGCATAGCCCGGATATCGTCCAGTACGGAGGCGGTCGCGGCACACTGCTCAACCCATAGCGGATCGGCATCGGCGTCAAAGAAACTGATATTGTCCTGAATCGAGCCAGCAAACAGGACGTCATCCTGCAGTACGGTACCGACCATCGAGCGAAATGCATTGACGCCGAGCTGCCGTATATCGGTGCCGCCAATGGTAATGCTTCCTTCGTGGGGCGGACGAATTCCCAACAGGACAGATAGCAGAGTACTCTTGCCGCAGCCCGATGCGCCGACGATGGCCAGCGACTCTCCTGCTGCCAATTCGAAGCTAACGCCGTTCAACACCCATGGTTCCTGTTCGCCATACCGGAATCGTAAGCCGGCCACCCGTAACGATGGCGCCGTGCGGTCGGTGGCGCCAGCCATATGTTCGGGCCCATTTTCTTCGGGTGCCGTCAATACAATATCGCCCAGCCGTTCGCTCTGCAATTGAAGCATTTTGAATTCCATCGTCTTATCGATAAGGGAGGCGGTACGATTGATAAACTGCGTCTTGTACGCCATGAAGGCGAGCAGAATGCCTACGCTGAAACGGCCCTCCATGACGAACAGCGCGCCGAGGCCAGTCAGCAGCAGGTTTTCGAGACCAAAGCCAAGACCATTCACCACACGGAAATACAGATTCAGTTTTTGCAGCCGAAGATTGGCGTTGATCTGGTCGGAGGACAGCGCCAGCCAGGCTGCGCGCCGCTGTTCTTGCTTGGAAAACAGTTTGATCGCCTTGACTCCCCGCACCGTTTCCAGGAAATGTGTGTGTTGCTTGGCACCGCAGTTAATTTCCCTCTCGCTGGCGGCACGGGTAGGGTAATACCATGCCCACCGCAGCAGTGCGTATAAGGCAACCACGGCGATGCTGACCGCAGTCATGGCAGGACTGTAGTAGCACATCAGCATTAGTGTCACCAATGCCATCGTGCCATCAAGCAGCGCTTCCAGGAATGAGGTAGTGATCGTGCGCTGAATCTGGTTGACAGCGTCGAACCTTGAAATGACATCGCCCAGGGTGCGCTTCTCAAAGTACGGCATGGGCAGCCGGACCAGGTGGGAGAAGATATTCGATCGCCACTGCAGGCTGATCGACGTGGACATATAGATCAGCATCCAGCTACGCGCCGTACTGATACCGGTCTCCAGCAACAACAGCAATGCAAAAGCTGGTACGAGGACGTAGAGCAGCGGCTTGTCGTTGGATGGAATAACCGAGTCGACAATCCAACCCGTAAAGAATGGGCTGATCAACGATAAGACTTCCAGGGCCGCGGCCAGGAGCAGGATTTGGCCAGCGGCACGGCCGAATCCACGCGTCGTGCCTATCAGTTCACGGAACCGGACCCGAGGCGTTTCGACTCGTGGCTGGAACTCCGGCTTGGGCCAAAGCTCCAGGGCGACCCCGGTAAATGATCGCGACACCTCGGCAAAGGTCAGCTTTCGCTCGCCAAACGACGGATCCTGGACTGTAATGCCGCGCTGATCGACCTTGGTCAGTACCACGAAGTGATTGAAATTCCAGTGCAGGATGCACGGCAACTGCAACTGGTCCATGTCTTCCAGCTCCAGGCGCAATGGGCGTGACCCCAACCCCATTTTTTCCGCAATATGAATCAGTTGGCCAAGGGATGCTCCTTTTAAGGAGATGGCGAAACGTGCTCGCATTTCCGCCAAATCGACGCGGTGCTGGTAATAGGAGAGCACCATGGTCAAACAGGCCAGTCCACATTCCGCAGCCTCAATTTGAAGAACCAGTGGGACGTTTCGCCCACGGGCGAATAGCATTTTTTCAAAGGACTGCATTATTTGCGATTTTTCGGAAGCGAAGAGGAGGATGAAGCTGCTTAAGGCTTAGTGGCGCCGACCAGTGCATTGAGCTCGCGGAATGGCATGAACATCCATTGGTAGAGACTACGCGTTTCTGACAACACGTCGGCCTGCAAGTTCATCCCGGCCGGAAGCTTGCGCATCTGGCCTGCGACCTGAATATCCTGCTGGTCCAGTTCAACGATGATTTCATACTGAGGCGTGCCAATGCCGCCGTTTGCCGCGCTCACCGCAGTGCCGACGACGGCCGGGGCCTGAGTGACTGAAACAACGTTGCCGCCAGCTTGACCAAAGTGCTGATAGGGATAGGCGTCATAGCGCAGGAGCACGCGCGCATTGGGACGGACGAAACCGATGGCATTGCTAGGGGCGTACAAGCGCGCCTGCATCCGGGAAGCTTGCGGCAGCAAGCTTGCAAGTGTACTGCCTGCCCCCACGGCCTGGCCTGTATCCGCCAGGATCGCCGTGGCGACGCCGTCGCGTGGTGCGACTATGAGTTCGGTGAGCTGCAATTCATTTTCACTGAGTTCCTGCTTGTTCGACGATAGCTGGCGGCGCAACGCTTCCGCGTCACTGGCATGGCGCAGCCGTGCTGTGGCCAAGTCATCTTGTCGTTCGTTGATATTTCGCTCGACTTCCAAACGCTCGCGTTGCAGTGCAGCCAGGCGATTCCTGTGCTCAAGCAGTTCAGACTGCTTTTGCTTGAAAGATTCGTCGGAGAAATAGCCGCGCTCATGCAGGTCCTGGAATCGTTGGTGGCTCCCCTGCTCCAGCGTCAACAGCTTGCTTTGGCTGGCAAGTTGCTCATCCAGCTTTGCCAGTTCCTCTCGCAGGGTACGCAAGTGCAGTACCGTGCGACGCTCCTGATCCTGCAAATACTCGGCCTTGAGACTCAGTTCGTGCTGGAGCGAATCTGACCGCGACTGCAGTTCGTGTGCAGCGGTCTGGCGTGTAGGGGCCAGTGCACCATTTTGACGTTCGCTGGAGATGACATACATGATCTGCCCGGCCCGCAGGGTATCTCCTTCGGCAAAGCGGCGCTCAAGCACAACGCCGGCCTGGTTGGCCGCCACCTGGATAAGACCGCCAACCGGGACAAGTTTGCCGGACACCGTTGTCCGGCGCGTATACGTGCCCAGCGAGAGCAGCAAGACCAGCCCCACCAGCACGCAGGCAACCAAGGCGGACACGAGACGTGCCGAGGGCGGTTGAATTACGATAATTTCGCCAAGCCATTTTGGGCGGCGGGCGGCATAGGCTTCCCGCCTGAAAAGCTCACTCATGCGGCGACTTTCCTTGTGTTGGCGCGTTGCCGGCCCAATGCCGTGCGATAAATGCGTTCCAGTGCATCGTAGGCGATGACTTCATACGAGCGCGGATGCTGGCTGAACAAACGTATACAGCACATATGCAGATGGCTCTGCACGATCTCATCTGCCAACGGCTGCACCGTGCTCAACAACGCGCGACGTCGTTCCAGTCCGCTGGCGGCAGCCAAACGATAATTCGCGTCCCATCCCTTGGCGTCGGCGGTATCGTCGAGGATGCAGTTCAATTGGCTGGCATGCGTGCGGAAATTTTTTCCCAGCAAATCGCGCTGATAGGAGCTCACGCTGAACTCGGCGCGGTATTTGTTTGCCATTGTGGCTACGATGCGGTGACGAGCCTCGATAGAGTAGCCCAGGTCGGCCAACAGGGTGTTGCAGGACCAGACGGCAGCATGACAGCGCTCTTCTTCTCCTTGTCCGGCGATGCCCAGCAAAGCGATGGCAATATCGCTGTCGGCGCAGAACAGTTGCTCGCTCAGTCCCATCAGTTGTGCACCGCCATAACGGATCAACTCGCGCTCATACTGGGCGAAATGGTAATGGCGAATGCGCTGCTTTTCATGCAGCGAATCGAGAACTTTGGTAACTTCGCGCACAAGCGGTCCTAACTCGGGGCTCAGGAATCGAAGCCGCAAGTGATGGTTCGGATCGGCGTAGCGGATAAAGAACCAGTCGCTGGCCAGTCCGGCGCCGCGCAGACGGCGCACCAAGGGTTCGATCACGTCCAGCAGCAGCGCGTCGACCTCGGTGGGAGCAAGATATATTTTGGCATACAGAACTTCGTGCATGGCCACGAGGGGCAGATCGCATTGATCCAGCTTTCGTACCTTACCATGTGACACTGCCGCTGGGACGGCATCCGGTCCAAAGGGCAGCAGCACCTCGTGCCTTGTCAGCAGCGGCGCACCGTTCGCGGGCGCTGCCTGCGAAACGACTTCGCGCAGCACGAGCCGGCGGCTCTTCCGGTATATGCGATAGAGCTGTTCCATATCCAACTCATCGGTGCGGTCCAGCAGCAACGTGTTGTCGAACTCTTTTAGTTCGGTCAGTGCCGGGAGACCGCGTTGTGCAAGGTAAGTTGCAAACGCCCGCCTGTTCTCCTGCTCGGACAGTGCCTTGTCAGGTACGAAATCCCCGGTTTGGATCAACCAACGGGCCGGCGCAAGGATAATATTGGCATATTCCAGACGTGGAAGATAAGGATAGCTCCTGAAGAAATTGCTCCATCCAAAATGCGCGAAATACGCTGGATGCAACTCAAGGCTACGCAGGAGAGAGTAGGCCTTGACATTGCCAAAATGCTCGCTGTTATGAGCGGACGACATATGCGGAATCACCCGTTTGCCGTGCCGACGCGAGTACAGCTGCACCTCGCCGCCGACCACGGTCACAAGCAGGTCGTTCAACGGAATTTCGTTGTCGCTACCGCGCAGATCCCCTTCAACCAGATTGATGCGGTAGGGCCAGATGTCGGCCCGAGACATCACATTGTTGAGTTTGCCATATGGCATGTAACAAATTTCCGCATGCAGGACTTCGGGATCGTTTTGCTCCGTTGTCCTTGCCATATCGCGCAGAGCATTGCCGATTGCCGGATCGCCATAAGCGAAGCGGCCGGTCCAAGCCCCCAGGCTGGAATTGGAAATACCCTGCAGCCAGGTACGCGTACCCTCGGCTGTTGGGGGCAGCACGGTCATGATCGCAAACAGGCTATCCGGGAACTTCCTGCCGCGGCGTTTGAATGTCCGCACTTCTTCCGGCGTAATGCGCAATACAGTATTGCTGCCAACGGGAGCGGCCAGCAACTTCCCGACCAAGAACTTGTCAAATTCACGCAGAGTGTCTTGCGCATTGCCGTTATGGCCACTCCCCTTCGTGAGGCCAAATTTTCGTAGCAAGTCGCAATTGTAGGGATCGCTCCCGGCCCCAAACAATTCTTCATCGTCCAGCAGTTCAGTCAGTGGCACGACGCTCTCGCCGTAGCGGTGCGAAAATGCCTGGGCCAAGTTGTTGAAGGACGCTTCCTCTTCGCAGAAGCGAGAAATCAGCAGACCTAAATCCGCCAGCAGCTCGTCGCAATACTGCCTGGACAGACTGAACGCTGCATCCGGACGGAAACAATCGACTCTTACTTGCGGTGCTTTCGGCGCTGGTTCGCAAAGTGCGGCCAATTCTGCTCCTATGCGCTGGTATTGAGCCATGGGGAAGGCCTGGACGTCGGTCAGAACGTCCAATTCGTCCGCCGCCCGCAACAAGGCTCGGCCAGCGGCGCTTGCGGGAGAAGCCAACAGTGCAGCTGCCAGTGCACGGGCAGGATCCGGGGCCAGCAGGTCGATTGTTAATGCTGGCAGTAATAGCCGGGCTTCGATGAGGTCGCCAATCAGGACCTCAAGGACTGCGTTCGGCACCTGCGGGAATTTGCCGGCGACGCGTTCGCACACCTGTTGCGGCAGCAATGGGGCTGCGTCGCAAAGTGCCAAAATTGCTTCCACTACCGGGTGCCGATCAACCTGGGCCAGTTGGTAATTCCGTCCGCCGGTGGAGGTGCTGGACCAATCCGTATATTTCAGGAACTCGCCGCTGACATATGCCGAGCGATTTGCGAGGTAGGGAAGTTGTTCGCGGTGCCGGATCACCATCTGGTCGCAAAGAATTTGTAGAAAGCCGGCATCGACGCGGGCGCGCCGTACGCCGCTGCCATCGCCTTCCAACTGAGCGGGGCCATGATAGCCATCACTAGTGATGCGACCGATGGCTACGGTGGAAAACATCCCAAAAGGGGTCGACCGCAGGCACATGCGGTTCAGGTAGCGCTCGAACGTCAGGAGAAGCTTGCGGCTGTCCGCTCGCGCGCTATCCCAATCGGATGACTGAAGCCGATGGTGCAGCTCGCCGCTTGCCAAGTAGATCGCTTCACTTACCGGGGCGCGAGCGAACAGTTCACGCGCCGCGCCCATGCGCTTGGTCCAAAGAAGCTCGGCTGGATCGGCAGCGCCAACTGCAGTATTGTGCCGATATTCCAGCCAGACTTTGGCAGGCAGAAATGGCGCGCGCAAAATAAAGAAATCGCGATGGGTGAAGCGGAGATCAGTGGTCATGAGTGTCAAAGTTTGCGGTACAGGGCATATGGCCAGCGTTAATCAGAAACCGAATGTCAGGCAAACATCCCAATGGTGGCGCCCGCGCGAATGTCGATCTTCCATTGCCAGCAATACGCCGCAGCTGCCTTCAAGCAGGCCTGGCTGCAGGGCATAGTGATCCCGGCCATCACCTAGCAAGTCCAGACGCGTGCGAAGGAACTCGGCGTAGCGCGGAGCCGGCGCGGCGGCATTCAGTTTGTGTACCATATGTAGGGCTCCCCCATGTCCGTGGCAGAGTGTGTTGTCACTGAAGCCGAACGATGCCTCAGGTTGCGCAAGGCGCGACAGGACAATTTCGTGGGCTTGCGAGGCCAGGGCCGGTTGCACGAGGGCCGTCGCGGCGCCGTGCAATGCAAATCCTGCACTCAGGTCGCCATAGCACCAGCCCAAACGGCTGGCTTGCGACAACTTCTGGCTCGTGTAATAACTGTAGCGACTGCCTTTCACTGGGTCCGACTGATACTCCAGCAGCGCAGCAACTGCCTCCTGCAGCAAGCCAGGAGTCGCGCTGGTGCCCAGGCCGTGATAGTGAGCACCTGCCAGCAGCAGCACTACGCCGGGCAAGCCGTGAGCGATGCCCAGGTCGGTATGGCCATTCGCGCGCGCGGACGCGGGGGCCAGCGGGCCTAGGTGTATGGGTTGAGTGTGCCAGGTACGGCCTGCGGTAGTCCTTGTAGACATCGCCACCAGGCTCGCCTCGACGATTGCATAAAGGTTACGGGCAGCTTCAAGGTTAGTGCGCATCAGTGCATATGCACCAATACCTGCGACGCCAGAAATGAGATCGAAATGTAAGGTGGTGGCCCGGCTCCTGATGTAATCGCCGAGCTGGGCATCCATTTCGTCAACAAAATCTGCTACTGCGGCTGGTAGTATTTCCGGTGCGCTGGCGCGGACGAATTCGAACGCATACAGGATGCCTACCAGGCCGGACCACAGGTTGACCTCCAATGGGTGTTTTTGAATTGCATTGATTAGCGCTTGCAGTAGCTGCTCCAGCCTCGCGCGCCGCTCGGCTGTCGGGTGGACCGCGTAGCGCTCGGTTTGCATGAGCAGCCCGCCGGCCAGCCCACCGGACAAGTATGGATAATTAGGGTTGCCCATCAATTGCGTCAGGTTCTGGCGTTCAGTTTGATCGTGCGCGGCAAACATGTTGGTCACTTCAACAGGAAAAGAATAGGGTGCGGAGCTGGCTCATCCAGATGGAAAATTGCCGGCCCAAGCGTTCTGGAGCCGGCAATCTTTCAGCGTTTTTTAGTCACCAGTGTTTGGACAGCAACGAACGTTCCTCGAGGTGCCCGGAGGGCATCTGTCGGACGGCACCGGGCACAGTTCAGTCGGGCACGGGCAATTCGTTGGCAAGGTGTCTGGCTTTGGCTTTTGTTTGGAACCATCTGGATCCTCGTCACCGTCTTCGCTTGCGCCTCCAACAAGCTCCAGCTCACTCAGGGTTAACGTACGCAAGGTACGCTTATTCAACTCAATTTTTTCCATTATTTTAAAAATGATAAATTAATACTCCGCGATATAAGAGTGCCATAACGCACGGTCTACACCGTCAATTATCAGGCACTCCGATATAATCGCAACCTACCCCAAATAAATCTGGGATAGGAATAATAATTATCATTTTAAAAAAAGTAAATACAGGGAGAATGATTTTATCGCAGCAAAAGACTAAATAATTCCAGGCGAAAATATATGCGGATGGCGCCACACCCATTGCACGATGCGCAATAGGCGTACATAAGGCGCCGCCATGTCGCTTTCAATATTTTGGGGGCAAACCTATTTTGTCACCCGTGGCTGGCAATTACTCATGAGCGTACTGGCGAAACCATTTTGTCATTATCCATTTTTCACCGCTTTGCACCGGGTCGCCCGCATGCAGGGTGCCGCATTGCACGGTTGGCGTTGGATAAGAAAAGAAGAGCGCGCTGCCCTTTCTTGGCATCACGCGCACGCCCAAGTTAGCCATAAATGTGGCGCCACCGCGCTCCGGCTGTTTTAAGTAAACGATCAGGGTCGCCAGGCGCTGCCCGCCATTCTGGACCGAATTTTCAAAATATTCGTTACCTTCCAAGAAATAATCATAGTGAGGCTTGAAGCTGCCGTGCGCGCCATAGCGTTGGATCTCCAGCGGCTCGCCCCAAGCCTGCGGCCACCCTGTCAGCGCTTCGATACGCCTCTCTATTGCCATTGGCAGTGGCTGTCGCGCCGCATCCAGCCTGCATGTGTCCGACTTGCGGTAATCATCAAATTGGATGCCGTGCTCGTGATTAGCATGCAGCACCATTGCCGCCTCAAGCGAGTCATCGGCGAGCTCGCACAGGGCGTCGCACTCCTCTTCAGACAGGAAATCATCGAGCAATACCAGACGCGGCGCAAATTGTTCCATTGCGATACGTACCCGGCGATCTGGCAGTTCGACAAACAGATCACCCTTGCCGGTGTCTATGGCGGGCAGGGCCTGCCCATGTAATCTTTCATCGCTGACTGCCTGAAAGTCGTTGGCGCCATGATCGAGCACGGTTTCCACAATGCGCTGCGCGAAATGCGCCGCATATCCCCCGGTTACCACCAAATTCATGACGATTTGGGTAAAGGGAGTGCCTTGGGCATGCAGTTTTTCAATGTGAATTTGCAAGTTTGCAGGGAATTGCACAGGTAACCTTTTTGAATCAATGGAAATGCGCCTGGGTTGCCCTGCTTTGCCTTGGCTAAACCGTATCTTTTTTCGGCATACAACATACGAAAGCGATGCGGCTTATTGAGGCTGAGCATGATAGCGCGTTTTTTTAATTTGTCAACACCATCAATATTAACTTGCAAATAGCAATCTAGTGTTGCAGCAAGACATCCGACAGTGTTCAATTTTATAATTTCCTGATAACATTTTGAGTTTGCCGCGACACTCCCGGCTGAAACAGGGAAAATGCTCACACAAGGAATTAAATGAATTACGCAAGAAAAAATCTATCCCCACACACCGCCTTTCGCCTTATTAATGAAGAACAGGGGGACGTGAGTTCAAAGCTGGGCGTTGTCGTACAGGCGATGGCAAACCTTATTAACGAAAAGGGTGGATTATCCGAGGCAATTTTGGCCGCTGCAGAGTTGCCGAACTTCGAGCGTTTTTTTGAATATGACGCCGCTGCCCCCGCAGCATCGTTTGCCCCGCGTGACAGCCTGCTGTTCCCTCCGCGCTATCCATTGGACACCTTTATCGTTTCGGTAGATGAAAGGCGGGAAGACTCGTTTGCCGAACAGTATTTGATGAAAATGCGAACCCCTGAAGGCGTGAAGATGGTGGCTGACACGCTATTATGGATAGCTGGTGACCAGACTGACGCCCCCCCATCGGATGAGTTGATAAAGCGGCTCGACGAGATAGGTTGCTTCAGTGAGGCGGCAGACGAAGCCGACACGATTGCCGCGGCATTCAGTCAGGACGGCATATACAGGCTGCAGCACGCATCACTGCTCTATGTCCATCAAGGGCAATCGGTGCTCATTGATCCAGTGCTGCATACCGTCGGCTATGGCGTTGGCACCGGCGATTTGCGCCTGTTGATCGCCTCGCGCACGTGCTCTGCAATTCTGATCTCGCATTCGCACGGCGATCATTTTGAGCCCTCGTCCCTGGCCTTCTTCCCACGGGATATTCCGATTGTCGTCCCGACAGTCCGACGCACCAACATTCTGACTTCATCGTTTGTTGAACCGCTCAAAGCGATGGGGTTCATTAACATCATTGAGGCCGATTGGTGGAGTAATCCGCTGAACGTCGGGGATATCAAAATCACGGCTTTGCCCTTTTATGGTGAGCAGCCACGCTCGACAGGATATGTGCGCAATCCTGAACTGCGCAACATTGGCAATACGTACTTGATCACAACCCCAACCGACAAGACCTGGGTGGTCGTTGATACGGGCAATGAAGTGGAACACAAGATGGTTCATGTGGCGGAGGCGATAGCGGCCAAGTTCGGAAAAATCCGGCACATTGCCTGCAATCTGGGAAGGTTCACTGCCCATACTCCGCACTATTGTTCGGGCTCAGGCAGTTACTGGGCATGCTTGAGCAACGAGGATATGGCCAATTTTTCGCAACTTCGCTCAGAATGCGTGACCTTGGGGCCCAAAGGTGTCGCGGAAATCATTGCAGCCAGTGGTTGCGAAAGATTCATTCCCTATGCTGACTGGTGGGGCGAAATGGATCAGCCATCCATGCAGCAGGAGAAACTGACAAAGGCATTGCAGGAACAACTCAAGGGCTTGGGGTCCGCTTGCTCAATTGCAGACGTCAACATTGGTGGGGTCGTGAGGTTGCCTTAAGCGCCGGCAACCCATACGCCGATTTGGTCCACCAAATTCGCTAACAAAAGCCCGTGCCAGGCCCAATGCCTGGTGCCGGCGATTCGATGCACGGGTCGATCAGCTCATTGAGCGTCTCGGCCAGGTGCTGGCACCACACAAGCCCCTGGCCAACGCATGTCTTCCGTTTCCGCGTGAAGTCGAAGAATCAGCTGCTGATGCGGCAAGCTTGGCTTCGATTTGAATAAGCTGACCGCCGGCAGCAGCAAAGAGCTGGAGTTACAGCGACCTGCATCGAGAAGGGAACACGTTTCGTTTTGCAATCAGTACGCTCCGTGTGTTCTGCTCGCGTCCGCTTCCCGAAGGGAAAAATCAAGGATGGCAGCTATTTTGCGTAAGATAGCTGGGGCAATTAGTTCCTCAATATTGTGATCGAGTTTGCAGCCCCCCAGGTCTTCCGCTCGACCACGGTGTTGGTATTGACCTCGGCTTGAAGGATGTCGCCATGCCCCGGTACGTGAAAGTGGACGAACGCTTTACCACCCAGACCTGCTCGAATTGCGGAACCCCGATCCACGATCGAGCGCCAAGGTGGGACCGAAAGGTATCGCAGGCCTTGGAATAAGAGAATGGGAATGCAGCGAACGCGGTGTGATACATGAACGAGATCGTGATGCTGCGTTAAACATTCTCCGCCGCGGACGTGCGACGCTGGAAGCAGGAAACCCCAGCCTTTAGTGCGGGGAGGAAGTAAGCATTGCACACAATGCAGTACAACTCAATCAGTGTCCTTGCGACCGCTGCGTATGAAAACGTTTTACCTGCTCGCCCTCGTCTGCTTGCTGTGCGCGCCACATGCATGGGGCGGCGAACTGGTCGTGCTGGTCGACCGTGCGGCCGACATGCCCATGTCGCGCATTGAGAATGGGCGCCTGGCGGGCGGCGTCCACAAGATGCTGGGAGAGGCGCTGGCGCGCGGCACAGGGCGCGAGCTGCGCTTCCTGCTGCTGCCGCGCAAGCGCATTGCCAGGGCCTTGCAGCAGGGCGAGGCCGACATCCTGTGCGGCTATACGCCGGAATGGATCGAAGGGGACTATCTATGGACGGAGCCGGTGTTCACGGCAGAGGAAGTGCTGGTTACTGACGCCCGCCAACCGCAACCGCATTCCATCGCCGACCTGCGCGGACAGGCCATCGGCACCATCCTAGGCTACCAGCATCCTGAAATCGAAAAGGTCCTGGGCGCCGGCTTTGTACGGGACGATTCGCCCAATATGGAGACCAATCTCGAGAAGCTGGCGCGCGGCCGGGTGCACCATGTGCTGATCGCGCGCGCTGTCCTCGAATACCGGCAGCGCCTGCGGGCCTTTCCACTGAACCTGCACCCGCCCCTGACCGCAGCGAGCTTCACGACCCGCTGCGCGGTCTCGCGCAAGGGCCATCTCAGCCTGGGAGAAGCCAACCGTGCGATCGCTGCCGCAGCCAGGGACGGCACGCTCGCGCGCATCCTGGCCCAGTTCCGCTAGGGCCTGTGCAGCATCACATGCCGACGTTCTTCAACTCTTCCGGCAGCAGGTAGGTATAGCTCTTCGGATCGAACATCACCTTCCAGGTTTTCGCCGGGACCTGGGCACCGCCCTGCATGCCCGCCTTGCGTGTGATGTACAGCGGGGTAAAGGTCGAATCGCTGACCGGGTCGGTGCGATAAGACCATTGCAGCTGGGTGCAACGCGGCGGAACGAGTTCGAACTCCTCCGCCGTCTCCTCGTTCGAAGCTTCCTGCGCGCTGTCAGCCTCGGCCGGAGCAGCCTTTTTTTCAGCCTGGGCTTTTTCCCAGTCAGCGTACTGGCTTTCGGTTTCCTTGCAATCGCCTCCGCCCAGAACCTGGAATGCCGCAGTGAACTCGGCCAGCTCCGCGATCTGTTCGTTGCGCGGCGCCAGGACCACGTTCCTGGTAGTGGTGAAATGTTCGCCCACGCCGGACTCATAGGAGCTGGTCTTCACCACCCATCCCCATACATCGGCACTCAAGGCCTCGAAATGCACGCGCTCCGGAGTCACCGGATCGACATCGCTTGGGCGGCGCGGATCGCTGTATTCATACAGCTGGCCGTCGCGGTAGCGCAGTTGGAACACGCCGTAGAATGAATCGTCCTCGTCCTTGTTTGCGATGGCACGGCCGCTGGTGACCAGGTAGAGCTCATCGCCCTCCTTGCCGTCCACTTTCTTTTGCTGCACCACGGTCACGAGGTAAGTGACGTGACTCGTTTCATCGACATACAGCCAGCCTTGCTGGGATTCCGAGTACTTGCCATAGTTGCGCGTCATGACGCCGTCGATGGCTTCGTTCGCGTCGAAGGTGCGCGGCGCCTGCGGCTTGGATTGCAGCGCCATCACGGCGATCAACACCGAGAACAGTAGCCCGACTGCGGCAAAGATGTAGATGGCGATGCGGCCCAGTTTCCTGGTGCGCTTTGGTTGTTCCGGGGTAGTGGCTTCTTCCATGTTGTAACATTGCAATATTAGTAGAAGCGCAATTATACAAAAGCCAAAGAAACATGATTTCAGCCGTGCGCGGCTGACTGTTCCCTACGCATCCTGCCCACCTCAGTCGGAATAGCCTTGCGGCTCCGGTCCTGCATCGTGGCGCAATCCCCACCAAGGCAGGAATGCGTTGCCCCCGCCGCGGGCTCGGAACCACGGCGCGTTCGGATCGATCGGGCGTACCTTGGCGGGTGGGCTCACCACGACTGCCGTTGGCTGTTCGGCGTCGGTGGTGCCTGCCACCAGCACGTGCTTGCCCAGGTGATTGGCGTAGGCGATGCCAAGTGCAACGTTGGTCAGCGCCGTGCCAGCCCCCATCTCGCCCAATAGGGCCGAAGTATTGAAGGCCTGCTTCTTGAAATCGAAGTCCACCAACTCAGTGGTGAGTGTTTGAGCCAAGGCGCTGATGCGTTCAGAAGAAGCAGAGTGAGTCTTGTTGGCATCATGAATGACGTAGCCAATGTCGCCATTTAGCTTGCCAACGTTACGTGCCGCGGCTTCCATAGTCGCCCTCCAAGCCTGGACTTCGCGAGACGGCTGTCCTTCCTGGCCTTCGAAGTCCACCACGTTCGTGGCGGCCGGATGGCCAATCCAAGCCAGCGGTGCACGCTCCGTCTTGTAGTTCGGACCAGCGAGCACCAGCAGCACCATATTCTCGTTAATCTGCGCGTCTTTTGGCGGGAAGCTCGGGGCGTCCCAGTTCATCACCCAGACCGTTTCGTTTGGGTGCGCTTGCAAATAGTCGAGACCAGCGGCCAACGATGTGAATCCAGCATTGGCACCGCCCATCGTTACACGTACGTCTGGCGGGGTACTCCGGCTCCATGCGGCGGGGAAGTTAGGATTGCCAATATCAAACGTATCAACGATGCGCTCTCGTGTGTAGGTTGCCGCCTCGATTGGATCCAGGCGCCCCTCGGGCAATGCATACTCGACGTGAATGCCAGCCAATTCTCGCCACGTTTTCTTGTCCTTTAAGGAGTGGACATTATAAAAATATGTCGAACTTGAAAAGTAATTCTTGTGAAATCTTAGCGTCAGTGAATCAACGTACTTGTGATGAAATCCATTGAAGGTTTCCACCCCATCATTACCGCTCGCGATAATGCCTATCGCCCGGAGCTCCGAGAATGACTTGGGATCTGACTTAACCATGTCATCGTCGTTGTTAGGCTGAACAAGCCCCAAGGTCCAAAGCAATTGCCACTCGGTCGGATAATCCCGCCGTTGCAGCAGGTTAAGCCATTGCAGCCCAACGACTTGTGCCTGAAATGGTTTGGCTTCCTGCAGCGCCCCCATCGCGGCGGCAGGCTCAGACCGGGTCGTACTGCACGCGCCAAGGTTAAGCAATGCCATGACACTCGTGCTAAAGAGGGCAGGCAAAAGTAAGAATCGATTCATAGTCAGCATCTGTTGGGAAAAGGGCGACGACTGGATAGTCACCTTGGCTGCACTGCCACCGATACTCCCCTGCCGCAACTACTTCGCGCACAAAATCTGCCGCGACAATGCACTGCCCACGTTATCCGCGGGTGCTCTTCGGGGCAGTGGTGATAAGGGTCGCGCCACAGCTGGTTTTATGACCGTCAAATGCCACTGGCACACCGTCGATCAGCACTTTGGGGTCACCTTCAACAATCACGCAAACGCCATGACCAGGCACTGGGCAGGTACAGCTGTCACCCTTGCGGGCGACAGCGATTCCATGGACCTTGGAATTAGGTGATGCACTGATGACGATGCCACCATGGCTGGTGGGGTCGTTCAGGCGGATCACGCCGCGCATGTGACGGCCTTACTCATCGCGAATAGCCTTGCGAGCCAGGCTTGGCGTCGTGACGCAGTCCCCACCAAGGCAGGAATGCGCTGCCGCCACCCCGAGCCCGGAACCAAGGAGCGTTTAGATCGATTGGCCGCACTTTGGCAGGCGGGCTTACAACGACTGCTGTCGGCTGTTCCGCGTTGGTTGTACCAGCGACCAGCACGTTCTTGCCAATATGATTGGCGTAAGCAATACCAAGTGCGACATTGGTTAGCGCCGTGCCGGCGCCCATTTCGCCCAGCAGCGCAGGAGTATTGAAGGTCTGCTTCGTGAAATCGAAATCCACCAGTTCAGTCGTCAGGGTTTGAGCCAGTGCGCCGATACGCTCGGATGAGGCGGAATGGGTATTGTTGGCGTCATGAATAACGTAGCCGATATCGCTATCCTGCTTGCCGACGTTCCGAGCGGCGGTTTCGACTACTGCCTTCCAAGCTTGGATCTGGCGCGGCGGCTGGCCTTTTTGCGCTTCAAAGTCCGCCACTTTTTGCGTGGCAGGGTAACCGATCCAGGCCAGTGGCGCGCGCTCAGTGCTGTAGTCTGGGCCAGCAAGAACCAAAAGCACCATGTTTTCGTTTATCTGCTCGTCTTTCGGCGGAAAGCTCGGGGCATCCCAGTTCATCACCCAGACTGTTTCGTTTGGATGTGCTTGTAGGTAGTCGAGACCTGCAGCCAGCGAAGTGAAACCGGCGTTGGGGCCGCCCATCGTTACGCGTACGTCAGGTGGCGTGTCGCGGTTCCATGCTTTGGGAAAGTTCGGGTTTCCAATGTCAAACGTATCAATAATGCGTTCCCGCGTGTATGTTGCGGCCTCGATCGGATTCAAGCGACCTTCTGGCAGCGCATACTCGACGTGGATACCAGCCAACTCACGCCATGTCTTCTTGTCTGTGAGCGAATGGGCGTTGTAAAAATACGTTGGACTGGAAAAATAGATGTCGTGAAAGAGCTCGGTAAGGGCATCAACGTACTTGTGATGATATCCCTTGAATGACTCCCTTCCATTATTGCCCGAGGCGATAATTCCTATCGCTTGAACCTTCGAGAATTTCTCAGGCTTTAATTTAACCATGTCATCGTCCTTGTTAGGCTGCACAAGCCCTAAGGTCCAAAGTAATTGCCACTCGGTCGGATAATCCCGCCTCTGCAGCGGGTTAAGCCATTGAAGGCCAACGACTTGAGCCATAAAGGGCTTTACTAAATTTGGTACCGCCGACTCAGCCGCTGCGGGCACCGGCTGGGCGGCTGCATGTGTGCCGAGGCTTAACAAAGCCAGTACGCCAGCTCCAAACAAGGCGGGAAAAACCAAGAAACGTTTCATAAGGTCACCATCAGATAGCAAATTTGGCGAGGATTCAGCGGCTCCTCTCGTAATTACGAAGGCCGCAATGACTGCAAGAACAAAGGCGAATAAGGCACAGGCGACTCGGCGCGTACGCGTCTCAGACAGAAATTTCATTGTGCCCCCTTGGGTACTTTGGCAAAGAAGCCTCGTTGATTAACGATCTTAATAGGCATGCTGCCTTCAGGATCGTTTTCCGCCCAAGTGTGAACAGCTAATTTCTTGAACTTCCCTAATTCAAAATATTCCTTGAATCGCTTGTTAGAATTATCGTCATCAAGACCACGAAGGAATCGCCAGTCTGCAGCCTTTCGTAACTCGGTAAAATCTACTGCTTTGATATAGCAAGCGCCAACTGCCACGTCGTAGGCAAGCGCCTTTTGTGCATGCATGCCGTTAGTCATAATCGTCGAATGGTCTGTCGCATGTGTGTCGATGTTATCAGCCAGGCTCTCTTTGATTTTCTTGGTGCGCCAAGCATTGTATTCTGCACTGGCAGTACTTGGATCGTCTTCTTCCATCACTTGATCTCCATTTTTATAGAGGCCCTCCCGTTTCGCCTGCATGCGTAGCATGGCATGGTGCTCATAACGCAAGCCGGCCTCGGAAGACTGATCACCTTCTGCCGTATCGGTACCCTTGCGTGTCGAACCCTCTGAGCCACCACGCGGAATGGTCCGGTCGCCAGCATAAGCGTCACCTTCGTTGCGTTCACGATTCTTGTCGCGCGAGTCGCCCGGAGCATCGTAGCTCTGATCGAAGTCGGCGCACGGCTGGCCAAAACGCAGCGCAACTGGCAAGAACGAATCTGGCAGGTTTGGTGCGGTAAGTGGCGTCTTCCAGTTTTCTGGCGGGCTGCCATTGATGCGTGTACGAGCCAGCGATGTTGCTACCACTACCAACGGAGCGCTTACAAGCGTCATCACTTTGCCAAAAATATTCGTGTTGGCCGCAAGGCCTTTTGAAATGGAATATTTTGCTATCGGCGAAGGCGGGTGCCAGAACTCCTTAATGCCGCGGTCTTTCATCGCCTGTGCAAAGTCGTATTGCCCCTGCTCACCAACTTTGAATCCTTGCGCGAACACCCTTTGACTGAACACACCGTGGCCGCTGGTGGCATTGATCTCTTGCTGGCTCAGGCCACGCCAGCCTATGCCTTGAATGGTGGAGGATGAAATTACTTGGTCGTGCGGATTGAAATACAGGGTTACGCGTCCAAACGTTGTCAATTTGTCGCCATAGCCATACTTGTTACGGTCGCTTCGCGCATCGAAACCATGCGCTTCGTTTTTCATGAGTTCATCAACGACAGATGCTGGTTGCTCGTATGCCGCCTGCTTCCGTATGATGTCAAAGAAGGCGGCCAGCGTCTTGTAGCGGGCCTCGCCACTTGTACGCCCCCTACGCCCCTCTTCGTCTTTCATCCCGCGCTCGGCCCAGGTCTGGGTAGCGTTCTCTTGCAATAAGCTGTAAGGCGGATTGCACAGCACGTAGGTATCTGCTACGCAGTTGCCAGTTTTACCGGTCGCGTCACTGACGGGATCGAGCCGATCACCGAGAAATGCAGCCGCAATGCCGATCATATTGCCTTGGCTATGGCAGACGATAGTAATCGGGGTATCGGCCTGCTTCTTACGGATCGATTCGACCAGCTTCGCCAGGCGCAACGCGGCCAGCACGTAGTAAGGCCGGGGTGGGCAGGAATACACCAGTCGATCATTGGTCGGGTTCATGTGTTGGATGTGCAGCCACAGAAACAGAGTGTCGTCGATGCCGCTTCCCCATAGGTCGGGCAGCGATGTGCACCCGTTGGCAAATGGCCCACCTCCCCAATAGTTCTTTTCATTGAGGTAAATGGAATCGCCAAACTTCTGCAGTTCTTCGCTGCTAGCCTTATACCCCCAGCGGAAGTGAATCACCGGAGAGAAACTACCCGCACAATCAACAAAAGAATTTTCGTTCAGCTCGGGATTAATGAACCCATCCGGCGTCAACTCCTCCATATATTTGGCTGGCCGTAGCTGGCCGCCTTCCGGCGTAGCATGAACAATCTGTCCCTCATTGCGTTTGAGGCGGTCGTTCAGGCCTTTGCAGATGCCATCTTCCGTCTGCGTGTACCACTCGCCATCGGAATTCACTCCGTGCACGAAAATGGTAATGCCCGGCAGCGGCATCTGGGCGATCACGTCGAGGTGTTTGGGGTCGACCAGGCAGACGCCACTCTTGGCGCCGACGATCAGGTTACACGGGTCCTCAACCGGACCGTCAAAAGTTAATGGCTTCGTCATTGATGCGATTTCCTGGCTGATACGGGAGTGCACTTCATTTGCGCGGACGATAGAAAATGGCCTTGATCTGCTGCAGGCGGTCGGCGACGATCTTTTCGCCGGTACCGGCACCATCGCTGACGCCCTTCATCGCGCTGTCGCCGACGCGCTCGACGTGCAGCTGCATGCCTTCCACCGGCTTGCCGTCGGTGGCGCGCAGCAGGCGTGGCACGCGGCCAAAATCGCCCGATTCAAACTTGGGCAGCTCGGTCGCGGCGCTTGCGGGACCGTTCCAGTGGTGGCCATCCGTTTTCACGGTGAGTGGTCCCGGACCGCCGATTTCGGCATTGCCGCCTTTCAGCGTCAAATAGGCGCCACCACTCACCATCAAGGTCACTTCTTCTTCGGCCATGATGATCAGGCGCTTGGCAGCGGTGACCTTGATGTCCTTGGCCGAATTGATCTGCATGTCATCCAGTTGGCTTTGGAGCAGGAACTTGCCCTTGTGCGCCACCTGGGTGATGCCGTCCATGTGCGAGAACAGCGAAATGCCCTTCCCCGCATTGAGATTGAAGCGTTGGCCGCTCGTGAACTGCATATGCTGCTGGGCCACCGTGTCGACGTTCACGCCGGCGTAGCTGACCAGCGTTTTCGGTGTACTGAGCGCGATTCCGGCCGGCGCCGTCATGCTCAGCGTCGGCTTGCCGCCGTCGCGCTGGCGATCTGCATTGCTGCCGCCGGCGGCGGCGTCCACATGGTCTTTGAGTTCCGCTTGCGGCTCGGCATCCAGCGCAAGGCCTTGGTGTTCGGCGGCGTACTGGCCAAGGGACTTGAACAGGTCGAGGCAGTCCTGCATCAGGGCCAGGTGTTCGTCGCTGCTTAGCTGGTTGCCGCAGGCGTCCAGCCGCTTCCAGGCGGAGATCAGGAGCGACTTGGCGGTACGAATGGCGCCGCTGTCGTTGGTGGCCAGCTCGAAGCCTTCACCGCGCGGGTCGGCTTCGCCGTCGCAGCGCGGATGGGTGAGGTAACCGAGGTTCAACTGGCTGTGTCCATGTTCACTGGCCAATTGGGCGCTGATCTGGCCGGGCGTATCGTCCATCCGCAGTTGGTTGTAGCGCTGCGCCTTGACCTCTTTGCTCTTGATGCCGGACAGGTATTTGTCGCCAGGCAGGCGGCTACGGTGGCTGAAGGATGGCGGGTTGGTCTTGCCGCCATGTACGCGGCCGATGATCAGTGGCTTGTCCGGGTCGCCGCCGAGGAAGACGCAGATCACTTCGTCGCCGGCGCGCGGGAGGGAGATCGCGCCATACTGGGCGCTGGCCCAGCCGCTGGCCACGCGCACCCAAGCCGAATCGCGCTCGCTGTCGGACGCGCCGGCGCCGTTGGCGTGCTCATGGTCTTCGTTGCGGCAGCCGGCAAAGCGGATCTTGACGCGGCCCAGCGCATCGCAGTGGATTTCTTCGTTGACGGGGCCGACCACCGTCACGCTCTGCGCCTCGGTGCGCGGCAAGTCGATGCGTGGGTCGTAGCGCGGCACGATGGGAATGCCGCGCCTCACGCAAGTAAAGCGATTGGTGTAGCGCACGCCGCGTTCGGCACTGGCCTGCTCCATGCCATTGCTGTCGGTACGCCAGTGATTGAGCGCGAACAGCCGGCGCACGCGGTCGTCGAATGCTTTGGGCAGGTTGTTTTCAGCCTCCACACGCAGTTCGGTGATGACAAACTCACGCTGCTCTTCCGAATGTGACTCCAGCTCCGGATGGCCGCTCACACGATTCCACTGACCGACGCACATATTGCGGTCGCTGCCCTCGCCCTGGAAGAACTTGGACTCGTATTCATGCCGTTGCATGCGCAGGGTGCCCAGGCTACGGTAATCGGCGTCGTTGTCACCCGCATGCGGCACATCGACCAGGTAATCATCAAGGCCACTGGCGAACTGGTTGCCAAGCTTGCCCTGGTCAGCCTCGCTTAGGTTCTGGCTGCCCATGGACCAGGCCTGGG
Source organism: Pseudoduganella sp. R-32 (assembly GCF_049913245.1). Classification (NCBI taxonomy): domain Bacteria; kingdom Pseudomonadati; phylum Pseudomonadota; class Betaproteobacteria; order Burkholderiales; family Oxalobacteraceae; genus Pseudoduganella; species Pseudoduganella sp. R-32. The sequence goes on from NZ_CP183987.1 coordinate 6,142,473, forward strand.
CGTAATCCCAACTGCGGCGGCTCACGCTGCCGGCGCTCAGTTGCCGCACTGCGTGCCATGTCGTGATGGTGTCGCGCTGTTCGGTACCGTCGTCACGGTGGTAGCGAATGGTGCCGGCCGCGTTCTCTTCCAGCGACATGGCATCGTCGAACAGCACCAGCGTGTGGGCCGGCGCTTCGTCGCTGCCGTGTTCACTCGATGCGCCGGGACGGATGAACCACGCAATGCCGCGGCGCTTCCAGAGGCGCTGCAGGAAAGCGGCGTTCGATTCGTTGTACTGCATGGTGAATTCGCGCGCCGGGTAGGTTTTCAGGTGACCCAGGTCGAACTGGAATGCGCGTGCCACGACGGGATTGGAGTCCCGCCATTCGCGCAAGATGGTGTTGGTGATATCGATTTCGCTGGCGTTGCGGAACACCCGCGTATTGCTGGTTTTGTCGAGCAGCGACAGCGCGTCGCGCACAATCAGCTGGTAGGTGGCCAGGCCGCCATCGCCCTGCCCTTCAATGGCCGAGGCGACGATGCCGCATACGGAGCGCAGGCCGCCGCTGTCGGTAACGAACTGCAGTTCAACCGGATTGGCCATAAACTGCTTGAGCGGCAGTCCGGCTTCAGACGAAACGCAGAGCAGGCTGTATTCGATACCGCCGCAGATGCTCTCCACACCGCTAACGTGCTTGACCAGCAGTTTGTCGTCGGCTGTCCCCTCACCGCGGAACAGGCGCAGGCGGATCGGGCGATTGGCTTCGGTGAGCCCGGCCATCTCAAGGCCGGCGAGGCGTGGGGACATGCGAGCACTCCTGAAAATCAAGAAAATTCGGAGTGGAAATTATATTTTATTTAACACTTCATTGATGCACGATTGAATTTTTTACATTGACAAGGTGCGGTCTGTCACGTTCTTTCAGACCGGACGCAACTGGTCGGCAAGGCTCCGCGTTTTTGTCGTAACTTCGGTACCGGTATGAAGCGTCGATTTTCGTTCGATCAGCATGATATGGCACTCCTCAACAGCGACGGGATTGTGCCTGACGCCTTTCGGAACGACGAAAGCCTCCCCTTCACGGAGCACCACCGTTCTGTCTTCCATCTCGATAGTTAAAGAGCCTTTGAGAATATAAAAAAGCTCGTCCTCGTTATCGTGGCTGTGCCAGGTGAGCGAGCCAAGTACCTTGGCAACTTTGACGAACGAGTCGTCCAGTTCTGCCACGACGCGGGGCGACCAGTGTTCAGTAAGGCCTGCCGCGATCTGATTCGGAGAGACAACGTTGGTCATTGCATACCTCTATTTAGGAGAACATCTTATTTCCTGGCTTCAGATACAAAAAAGCCCGGCAGTGCCGGGCTTTCCAGGTAGCAGGGTTTAATCCCAGCTCAACGCGCCGCCGGTCTGGTACTCGGTGACGCGGGTTTCGAAGAAGTTGCGCTCTTTCTTCAGGTCGATCATTTCCGACATCCATGGGAATGGATTCTCGTCCTGGTCGAACAGGGTTTCCAGGCCGATCTGGGTGGCGCGGCGATTGGCGATGAAGCGCAGGTAGCCTTTGAACATGGCTGCGTTCAGGCCCAGCACGCCGCGTGGCATGGTGTCTTCCGCGTAGCGGTATTCCAGGTCCACGGCTTGCAGGAACAGGCCCTTGATCTCTTCCTTGAAGGCCGGGGTCCACAGGTGCGGGTTTTCCAGCTTGATGGTGTTGATCAGGTCAATGCCGAAGTTGCAGTGCATCGATTCGTCGCGCAGGATGTACTGGTATTGCTCGGCGGCGCCGGTCATCTTGTTCTGGCGGCCCAGCGCCAGGATCTGGGTGAAGCCGACGTAGAAGAACAGGCCTTCCATCAGGCAGGCGAACACGATCAGGGACTTCAGCAGCTGCTGGTCGGTCTCGATGGTACCGGTCTTGAAGGCCGGGTCGGTCAGCACGTTGATGAACGGGATCAGGAACTGGTCCTTGTCGCGGATCGACGCTACTTCGTTGTAGGCGTTGAAGATTTCCTGTTCGTCCAGGCCGAGGGATTCGACGATGTACTGGTAGGCGTGGGTGTGGATTGCCTCTTCGAACGCCTGGCGCAGCAGGTACTGGCGGCACTCAGGGGCGGTGATGTGGCGGTAGGTGCCCAGCACGATGTTGTTGGCTGCCAGCGAGTCGGCGGTGACGAAGAAGCCCAGGTTGCGCTTGACCAGGCGGCGCTCGTCTTCGGAGAGGCCGTTCGGGTTCTTCCACAGCTCGATGTCGCGCTGCATGTTCACTTCCTGCGGCATCCAGTGGTTGGCGCAGCCGGCCAGGTATTTGTCCCAGGCCCATTTGTACTTGAACGGGACCAGCTGGTTGACGTCGGTCTGGCCGTTGATGACGCGCTTGTCGTCGGCGTTGACGCGCAGGGCGACTTGCTCGGCGGTGGCTTCGGCGGTGGCGCCCAGTGGTGGGGTTTGGCGCGGTGCTGCCGCGGCTTCATCATCCCAGGATAGCATTTGTTTTTTTCCTCTTAGATTTACTCTTCTTTAACCGGTAAACCGGTGTCTGACCCATAGGGTCAGACACCTTCTGCTCGACCGCCGACGGTATTGTTACAGCCGAGGACTTTGTGCAGACGGGGTCTGACCCAGCGGGTCAGACCCCGGTTTACCGGTTCTAACTATGACTATTGTATTACTGGCAGGCTTCGCATTCCTCGAAACCTGGGTCACCAGGACGCAGGTAGCAGGCGGCGCCTTCGGTTACCTCGGCAGTCACTGCCGCCGGGGCATCCGGCACGTTCGCGGACACGGCGTTCAGGGCGCCGGTGCGGGTGGTGGATTTCTCCATGTGCGACGCTGCAATGGTGCGCAGGTAGTAGGTGGTCTTCAGGCCGCGCAGCCAGGCCAGCTTGTAGGTTTCGTCCAGTTTCTTGCCGGAAGCGCCTGCCATGTAGATGTTCAGCGACTGTGCCTGGTCGATCCACTTCTGGCGGCGCGATGCTGCTTCCACCAGCCAGGTTGGCGACACTTCGAACGCGGTGGCGTAGATGTCGCGCAGGTCTTGCGGAGCGCGGTCGATCTTGCTCAGCGAGCCGTCGAAGTACTTCAGGTCGGCGATCATCACTTCGTCCCACAGGTCGCGTGCCTTCAGGTCGCGCACCAGGTAGGCGTTGATCTCGGTGAATTCGCCGGACAGGTTGGACTTCACGTACAGGTTCTGGAAGGTCGGTTCGATGCAAGCCGACACGCCGATGATGTTCGAAATGGTTGCGGTCGGGGCGATCGCCACGCAGTTCGAGTTGCGCATGCCGAACTTGGCGATGCGTTCACGCACCGGGGTCCAGTCCATCGCGGACGACAGGTCCTGTTCCAGGTAGCCGCCGCGCTGTTCCGCCAGCAGGCGCACCGAGTCTTGCGGCAGGATGCCACGCGACCACAGGGAGCCTTCGTACGACTCGTAACGGCCGCGCTCTTCCGCCAGCTCGGTCGAAGCCAGGTAGGCGTAGTAGCACACGGCTTCCATCGAGGTATCGGCGAAGCTCACCGCTTCCATCGAGGCGTATGGCACGCGCATCATGTGCAGGCAGTCCTGGAAGCCCATCACGCCCAGGCCGACCGGACGGTGGCGCATATTGGCGTTGCGTGCTTTCTCAACTGCGTAGTAGTTGATGTCGATCACGTTGTCCAGCATGCGCATCGCGGTGCGGATGGTCTTCTGCAGCTTGACGTGGTCGATCTTGCCCTCTTTCATGTGGGCCGGCAGGTTGACGGAACCCAGGTTGCAGACGGCAATTTCGTCGTCATTGGTGTTCAGGGTGATCTCTGTGCACAGGTTCGACGAGTGCACCACGCCCACGTGCTGCTGCGGCGAACGGATGTTGCACGGATCCTTGAAAGTGATCCATGGGTGGCCGGTTTCGAACAGCATGGACAGCATCTTGCGCCACAGGTCCAGCGCTTCGATCTTCTTGAACAGGCGCAGTTCGCCGTTGGCTGCCTTGGCTTCGTAGCCCAGGTAGGCTTCTTCGAATTCCTTGCCGAACTTGTCGTGCAGGTCAGGCACGTCGGATGGCGAGAACAGGGTCCAGGTGCCCTTTTCCATCACGCGCTTCATGAACATGTCCGGAATCCAGTTCGCGGTGTTCATGTCGTGGGTGCGGCGGCGGTCGTCGCCGGTGTTCTTGCGCAGGTCGAGGAATTCCTCGATGTCCATGTGCCAGGTTTCCAGGTAGGCGCAGACGGCGCCTTTGCGCTTGCCGCCCTGGTTCACTGCCACGGCGGTGTCGTTCACCACTTTCAGGAACGGCACCACGCCTTGCGACTTGCCGTTGGTGCCCTTGATGTGGGCGCCCAGTGCACGCACCGGGGTCCAGTCGTTGCCCAGGCCGCCGGCGAACTTGGCCAGCAGTGCGTTTTCCTTGATGGCGTCGTAGATGCCTTCCAGGTCGTCGGACACGGTGGTCAGGTAGCAGGAGGACAGCTGCGAACGCTGGGTGCCGGAGTTGAACAGGGTCGGGGTCGACGACATGAAGTCGAAGGTCGACAGCAGGTTGTAGAACTCGATGGCGCGCGCTTCGCGGTCGGTTTCGTTCAGGGCCAGGCCCATGGCGACGCGCATGTAGAAGGCCTGCGGCATTTCGATGCGCACATCGCGCACGTGCAGGAAGTAGCGGTCGTACAGGGTTTGCAGGCCGATGTAGCCGAACTGCAGGTCGCGGTCGGCCACCAGGGCCTTGGCCAGCTTGGCCAGGTCGAACTTGCCCAGTTCTTCGTTCAGCAGTTCAGCGGCGATGCCCTTGGCGATGTACTGCGGGAAGTATTCGATGTAGGCGGCAGCGGCGCCGGCTTGCGGAACTTCCTTGCCGAACACTTCCTTGCGGATGGTGTGCAGCAGGATGCGGGCGGTCACCTGGGAGTAGGCCGGGTCTTTTTCCATCAGCGCGCGGGCGGCCAAGATGGCGGACTTGTGCAGTTCTTCGACCGGCACGCCGTCGTACAGGTTCTTCACGGTTTCGGCCAGGATGGCGTCGGCATCGACGTGCTTTTCCAGGCCCTTGCAGGCGGCGCCGATCAGGTCGCGCACTTCCTGCATCACCAGCGGACGGGATACGCCGTTCTCGGTGACGTTGATCTGCGGCTCAGCGGTCGCGGTGGCGCCGGCTGCCTCTTTCTTCAGGCGGCGTTCTTCCATGTGCTTGGCGCGGTACAGCACGTAGGAGCGTGCCACGTCGTGTTCGCCGGAGCGCATCAGGGCCAGTTCAACCTGGTCTTGCACGTCTTCGATATGGAAGGTGCCGCCGGCTGGCTGGCGGCGCATCAGGGCGCTCACCACGTTCTTGGTCAATTCTTCCACCAGTTCGCGGATGCGGGCGGAAGCCGCACCCTGGCCGCCGTTTACTGCCAGGAAGGCCTTGGTCATTGCCACGGCGATCTTGGATGGCTCGAAAGCGACCACGGCGCCGTTGCGGCGGATGATGCGGTAGTCGGCCATTTGGCTAGCGGAAACAGCGACGCCGCCAGCGGTTTCGCCAGCGGAAACAGGCACTTGAGGCGCCTGAGTGGTGGAAATATCTTGAGTAGATTGCATTTATGCTCCGCGTATTCAGTATTTGTTAATGGCCACTATATCTAGTGGACCATCGAATTCTGTCCACTAATTGTAGTGACGTGATTCGGATCGTACAAGGTGAAATTTTTTCGTTTAGACCACGTTTTCTTATTGACTTTTGATATCCCCCATCGCTACAGGCGATCGGCGGTGAGCGAGCACTAACACAGTTTTTTGCGTGCTGATTTAATAAGCAATGTTGCGGCGCAGCACACGGTTGTGCGTTGGCGAAAACGCTACATCAATCAAGGGGATTTTCGCGGCGGACCGGGATTATAGACCAATCGGGCGGCGGGCGCCCCGCCGCCGCGAACTGCTAGCCTGGGTCCTGGATGTTCAGCTTCTGCATCTGGTAGCGAAGCTGGCGGTAGCTGATGCCCAGCAGCTGGGCGGCCTGGGTGCGGTTGTAGTTGGCCTGGGCCAGGACACGCGTGATGATGTCGCGCTCGACCGCTTCCAGGTAGGCCGGCAGGCTGCTTGCCTGGACATTGAACGCCGGCAGCTGCGGCATGGCCGGCGCGCCGCCTGCTGCGGCCGCCCCTGCAGGGGCTTCGGCCGGCAAGCTTGCCACCGGCGCTGGCGTGGCGGCCGGGCTGGCCGGCTGGGCGGCAGCCTGGCTGGGCTCCGGGCTGGCAGGAGCGGCTGGCGCGGCCACGGGCGCAGGGCTTGGCACTGGCGCCGGCAGCGAACCGCCTTTCAGCGCCAGGTCTTCCGCCGAGATCACGCCATCATTGGAAAATGCCAGCGCGCGTTCCAGGATATTCTCCAGCTCCCGCACATTGCCCGGGAAGGAGTAGCCTTTCAAGACGTCCAGCACGCCGGGCGCCAGCACCACCTTTTGCTCAAAGCTCCCCAGCCGCGCCAGGATGGCTTCGACCAGTTCGTCCAGGTCGTCAAGCCGCTCGCGCAAGGGCGCCAGGCGCAGTTCGATCACGTTCAGGCGATAGAACAAGTCCTGCCGGAACAGGCCGTCCTCCACCAGCTTTTCCAGATTCTTGTGGGTGGCTGAAATGATGCGCACGTCGACCGGCTCCTCGGCCGTGGCGCCGATCTTGCGCACGCGCCGTTCCTGGATCGCGCGCAGCAGCTTGACCTGCATGGCCAGCGGCAGGTCGGCCACCTCGTCCAGCATCAGGGTACCGCCGTTGGCAGCCTGGAAGAAGCCGTCGCGCTCGTCGGAAGCGCCGGTGAACGCGCCCTTGCGGTAGCCGAAGAACTCGGCCTCCATCAGGGCTTCCGGGATGGCGCCGCAGTTGACGGCGATGAACGGCTTGTCCGCGCGCGAGCTCTGGGCGTGGATTTCGCGCGCCGCCAGCTCCTTGCCGCTGCCCGACTCGCCACTGATGGCAATCGGCGCCATCGAGCGCGCCAGCCGGGCAATCTGGGCGCGCAGGGCCTGGATCGCAGCCGAACTGCCGCGCAGCCTGCCTTGCGCCTGTCCGCGCGCCCGGGCGGCAGCCGGGGCGCTGTCGCTCAGCTTCAACGCCGACTGCACCAGCACGCGCAACTGCTCCAGCTGCACCGGCTTGCTCACATAGTCAAAGGCGCCCGCCTTCAGCGCCACCACGGCATTTTCGGCACTGCCGAAGGCCGTCACGACTGCAATCGGGATATTCTTGCCGCTGGCCGCCACCTCGCGCACCAGGTCCAGCCCAAGGCCGTCGGGCAAGCGCATGTCGGTCAGCACCAGTTGGAAGTCTTTTTCGGCAAACAGCTGGCGTGCTTGCTGAAGTGTTTCGGTGCTGTCCACGTCCAGCCCCATCTTCAGCAGGGTAATTTCCAGTAGTTCGCGCAGGTCGGCTTCATCGTCGACGACCAGGACACGTGGAGAAGTCATGTGTTTTTCGCAAATGTAATCACAAAACGGCCGCTCGATTTGCGCGCACCGCCCTCTGTCACGCTGGCTTCGAAGCGGTGTTCGTAGTCCAGCATGGCTTCGTTATTCGAGCACAATTCACGCGCCAGATACAGCCCCAGGCCCGTGCCTTTGCTCGACGTAGTATAAAACGGCTCGAACAGGTGGGCCCGCACCTGCGGCGAAATGCCGGGGCCATCGTCCTGCACGTGCAGTTCCAGCGGCCGGCCGGCCACCTGCACGATGAAGACGCGGATGCTGGCCGGCGTGCCGCTGGCGTAGCGCACCGCGTTGTTGAGCAGGTTGATCAGCACTTCGCGCAGGTGCAGCGGATCGAAGCGCACCACCACCTGGCGCATGCCGCCCAGGCAGACGATCTTGCTGTCCAGCTTATGGGTTTCGTCGAATTCCGCCTTCAAGTCATTGAGGAAGCTTTCCAGCTCCATCGGCTCATGGTGGTTTTGCGCCTTGCGCGACAGTTGCAGGATGTCTTCCACCATGCGGTTCACGCGTGCCACATTGTCGGCGATGATCTTCAGCAGGCGCTTGTGCACGGGCGCGTGCAAATCCTCTTCCAGCAGCGAATTGGCGTGGCCGATGGCCGACAGCGGATTGCGCACCTCGTGCGCGATACTGGCGGTCAGGCGGCCCATCGAGGCCAGCTTGAGCTGCTGCGCCTTTTCCTCGATGCTGGTCACGTCTTCCAGGAAGATCACGTTGCGCTCCACGTCCAGGCCGTTGGTATCGGCGGCGGCGAAACGCAGTTTCAGGTGCAGCGCCACGTCGCGCCGCGAATTCCAGGCAGCCGTCATGTCTTCCTTCCGGGGGTCCTCGAACGGCTTGACGGTGATGAAGGCGCTGGCCTGATGCGGGTCGTTGCGCCAGGTTTCGTAAGCGAGCGCAATCGGCTGCAGGGCTGCGCCATCCAGCATCTGCGCGGCGCCGCCCAGCATCTGCTGCGCTGCCGGATTGCTCATATGGATGGTGCCGTCCGCTCCCACCACCAGGATGCCGTCGGCCGAATGCGCGATCACCAGGCGGTTGACGGCCTGCTGCACGCCGATTTCAATGCCGCGCTGCGCCGCCAGTTCTTCCTGGCCGATCAGGCGCGCCGCCATGCGGTTCACCACCAGCGTCACGGCAAACCAGGCAACGCCGTACAAGCCGGCCTGCAGCACCGATGAATCTTCCCCGGCAATGGCGAAGTAGGCGCTATGGGCCAGCATGAACAGCGTGGCCAGCGAAGCACTGAACAGCGACAGCACCAGCGGCGCCAGGATGGCGCAGCCGGCCAGCGGGAACAGGTACAGGATGGCCAGGCCGGAGCGCAGGCCGCCCGATGCAAGGTACAGCAAGGAGATGCAGGTCAGGTCGCAGGCCACCTGCGACATCAGCTGCAGCATGAAATGGCGGCGCCAGCGGATAGCCAGCACCTGCATCCCCACCGCCAGCAGCAGGTAGGCGATGCACACCTGCACCGACAGTTCCGGGAGCGTCAGCTTGCCGGCGCTGAAGTACAGCAGCAAGACCAGGGCAATGACGATGCGGGTCGCGCCCAGCGCCTTCAGCGAGCGCCAGAAGGTGTCGCGCGAGGCGGCCGACAGGGTATGGAGACGGGCGAACACGCTGCGGCTTAATGCGGGGCGTGCGCCGCGCAGCAGTAGTCACGGCCGTTGGCAGGCACGTTTTCGGAGGCAGGGAAATGCACGCCGCAATGGGCGCATTGCAGCATCTTCTCGGCCTGTTGCGGCTCGGCCGCGCGCGGCTGTTGCGGCGCAGGCGAGCTACCGCCCTGCGGCGGGCCGCTCATCTTGCGCAGCTTGCTGCGGACGGCGGCGATGACCAGGAAGATCAGCGCCAGCCAGAACAGGAGTCGTGTCATGCCAAACCTCGATGTAAAACCACTTCCAGGACAAAACGGCTGCCGACATAGGCCAGCAGCAGGGTCGCAAAACCCGCCAGCGTGAAGCTGAGGGCCGTCTTGCCGCGCCAGCCGCGGAAATGACGCCCGGCCAGCAAGGCTGCGAACAGGACCCAGGACAGCAGGGTGAACACCGATTTATGGTCCCACTTCAGCGCCCGCCCAAACAATTCTTCGCTGAAGACGATACCCGACAGGACGGTCAGGCTCAGCAGCACGAAGCCGAAGGCGATCAGGCGGAACAGCAGCTTTTCCATCGTCAGCAGGGCCGGCAACTGGTCCAGCGCGGCGGCGAAAAAGCCGGGACTGTCGCTGCGCGTATGCAGGCGCGACTCCTGCAGCGCCATCAGCACGGCATGGAAGGCGGCGATGGTCAGCGTGCTGTAGGCCAGCGTGGCGATGGCAATGTGCCAACCCAGCATGGTGGAACGGCCCGCCATCGGCACCAGCGAGCCGGGAAAGCCGGCCTGCAGGGCCACCGCCAGGGCAGCCACCGGCATGACGATGCGGCGCAGGCCATCCAGCGGGTAATTCTGGTTCTCCAGCCAGTAGGCGCCGACCGAAATCCATAGCGCGGACGACAGCATGGTGGCAAAGCCGATGCGCAGCGAGCCTGGCACCATCACGTCGACCCACAGCGCCGCCCCGTGCAGCAGCCAGGCGCCGGCCGTCAGCGCGGCGATAGGCACGGATTTACGCGACGGGAGAAAACCACAAATCAGGTAAAGCAGCGTTGCTGCGAGCAGGAAGTAAGTTTGCATCCGGTAAGTTTAACACCTGAACACCATGGGGTCAGGCACTGACATGCAACACGCTGCGCGTGTCACATGTCAGTGCCAGACCCCTGCTAATCAACCGCCGCCGCGCGCAACTCGTCGTTGTGATGGCGTTGTTGTTCTTCCATCACCAATTGCCCCAGCTCGCGCTTCAGGGCATTGAATTCCGGCGACGACGGATCGCGCAGGCGCGGCATGTCGACCAGGATGTCGCGCTTGACCGTGCCGGGGCGGTAGGTCATGACCACGATGCGGTCGGCCAGGTAGATCGCCTCCTCGATGCTGTGGGTGACGAAGATGATGGTCTTTTTCTGCTGGTCCCAGATGCGCAGCAGCTCGTCCTGCAGGTCGCGCCGGGTCAGCGCATCGAGCGCACCGAACGGCTCGTCCATCAGCATGATCGGCGAATCGAGCGCCAGCACGCGCGCGATCGCCACCCTTTGCCGCATGCCGCCCGACAGGTCTTTCGGGAAGCGGTGGCGGAAGTCCTGCAGCGACAGGGTCTTGAGCAGCCTGTCCACGGTGGACGCGATCTGCTCCTTTGGCATGCCCTTGATCTCCAGCCCGAAGGCCACGTTGTCGGCCACCGTCATCCACGGGAACAGCGCGTACTCCTGGAACACCATGCCGCGCTCCGGGCCCGGGCCGGCCACCGGCTTGCCGTCGGCGACGATGCTGCCGCGGGTGGGCGGGGAAAAGCCGGCGATGGCATTCAGCAGCGTCGACTTGCCGCAGCCGGAAGGCCCCAGCAGGCAGACGAACTGGCCGCGCGGGATCTCCAGGTCGATGCCCTGCAGCGCCACCACCGAGGTGCCGAAGACCTTGGTGACGCCCTTGACTTCAATATGTGCAGCGCTCATTCAGCTCTCCAGGCCGCGGTGCCAGCGCAGCAGGTGGTTGTTCAGGCGGTCCATGGCGACGTCGATGGCCAGGCCGAGCAAACCGATGGTGATCATGCCGGCGATGATCTTGTCCGACCAGAAGTACTCGCGCGCCTCGCTGATGCGGAAGCCAAGGCCGTTGTTCACTGCCACCATTTCCGCCACGATCACCACGATGAATGCCGTGCCGATGCCGATGCGCACGCCGGCCAGGATGGAAGGCACGGCGGCCGGCAGGATCACGCGCAGGAACATGGTGGGTCCGGAGGCGCCGAGGTTGCGCGCGGCGCGCAGGTAGATGCCGTCCACCTGGCGCACGCCGGCGATGGTGTTGATCAGCACCGGGAAGAAGGCGCCCAGCGAAATCAGGAAGATGGCCGGCGGGTTGCCCAGCCCGAACCACAGCATCGACAGCGGGATGTAGGCGATCGGCGGCACCGGGCGGATGATCTGCACCAGCACATTGAACAGGCGGTAGGCGTGGGCGCTGGCGCCCATGGCCAGGCCCAGCGGCAGCGCCAGCCCGCCGCCGATGGCAAAACCAAGCAGCACGCGGTACATGCTGCCGATCGCATCGTGGATCAATTCGCCGGAGAAGGCCCAGGCCAGCCAGTTGCCGCTGCCGTCATAAGGCTGCAGCGGCAGCAGGTACTCCACCCATTTGCGCGCCACCGCCTCCGGCGACGGCAGCGCCTGCGGATTGACCCAGCCGCGGTAGGTCACGAGATGCCAGGCCAGCACCAGCATTGCCGGCACCACCAGGCCGACAGCGACGTCCCGCCATGCGACCTTCATTTGACGCCCAGCGATTTCTTGGCCTGGTCCAGCAGGTCAGTCTTGACCCATTCCTTGGCCACCGGCGGCTTGGCCATCTTGCCCACGCCGGTCTTGACCATGATGTCGGTGGTGACCTGGATGTGCTCAGGCGTCACGTCGTACGAATACGGCGAATTGCCGATCGCGTCCTGGAAATCGTCGCTGGTGATCTGGCCCTTGAACACGGTGTCGCGCACATATTTTTCCGCGGTGGCCGGCTGGTCGATGAAGGTCTTGGTCGCCTCCACGAAGCAGCGCATGAACTTCTCCGCCACCGGGCGGCGCTCCTTGTAGAACTTCTCGGTCATCACCATGGTGCGGATCGGCTCGCCGATCGGGGTGTTGTAAGGCTTGAGGATCTCGGTGCCGTAGCCTTTGTTGATGGCCTGCGACGACTGCGGCTCCGACTGCATCATGGCGTCGATATGCTTGCCGAGCAGGGCCTGGTTCAGGTCCGCATAGGCCAGCAGCACGGTTTGCACGTCCTTGCCCGGCTGCTCGGAAACCGTCAGGCCGGCCTGCTGCAGTTCTGCCAGCAGCAGCACTTCCTGGATGCCGCCGCGCGTCACGCCGACCTTCTTGCCCTTCAGGTCCTTGACCGACTTGAGATTCAGGTCGCTGCGGCCCACCAGGCGCGCCCCGCCCTTGGCGAAACCGGCCACCACGTAGATCGGGGCGCCGCCGGCGCGGCCGGAGATGGCCGCCTCGGAAGCGGTAGCGCCCACGTCAAGCTCGCCGGCCAGCACGGCGGACATCACGTCCAGGCCCTTGGCGAACACGCGCTCTTCGACCTTGATGCCGCATTTCGGCGCGATCTCCTTGATGTACGACACGGCGCCGTAGTGGGCGAACTTCAGGTTCCCCAGCCGCACAACTTCCTGCGCCTGCGCGCTTCCAGCAGCCACCAAACTTGCCAGCGCCACGAGGGCCGCGGCCTTGCCGATACGTTCCAGTTTCATCCAGGTCTCCTTAGTGAATTTTGGCCTGCGCGGCCGCGCGCCCATCATACATTGAAGGCAGTGGCGCTTAAAGGGCGCTGCGTTCGCGCTGTTGCGCCAGGCGTTCCGCGCACGGGGGATGGATCGCGAGGTAGGCGCGCTCGGCGCCGGGCATGCCGGGCGTGCCCGTGGTGCCGGCCGCGCCGCTGAGCGCTTCCTGCACTTCGGTCAGGAGACGCAAGGACAGGCCGTTATGCTCCAGCAGGTCGGCGGCGTAGTTGTCGGCTTCGATTTCAGCTTGTTGCGGCCACTCCAGGTGCGGCGCCCGCGCCGCCATGCTGGAAACCAGCCAGTTGGTGTCGCCCAGCACCACCGCGCTTGCCGCCGGCAGCATGGCTTCCTGCACCAGGCGGCGCAGCATGTGGCGCTGCTGCTGGTGGCCCAGCTCGTGCGCCAGTACCGCCAGCACCGCGCCATCGTCGGGCAGCGCCAGCACCAGGCTGTCGGTCAGGATGATGTCGCCCGATGGCAGGGTGAAGGCTGCGGCGCCCAGTTGGCTGCTGCGAAACAGCAGGCGGTGGCGCGGCGCGCCCTCATGCGGCGCCTGCAGGCTGGCGAAGGCCCCGCTGATGCGGGCCCGGTGCGTTTCCGACAGCTCGCTGGGCTGCAACGCCTGCCTATCGAGTTCGCGCAGCATGTCCTGCCCCAGCCGGGTTTCAAGCGTTGGCGGGAAAGCCTCGGCCAATTGGTCGACGATGGCGGGACGCGCCAGCTGCCAGCCGATGTACAGGGCGACGCAGGCCGCTGCCGCCAGCGCAGCGAGGCGCCAATGGCGCAGTGCGCGCCGCCGGCCGGGCGCGAATAGATTGATCAGGTCTGGAACGGCCAGCGTCTGCACAAGGTTTATCCATAAAATTAATTTATGAACAAGATGCACGTGGGTCGCATGTCTTGTCAAGAAGAAACTTTGTTTATTTCGCAAATTTGTGCAAGATAGTGACATTTCGTGAGAGACCCGGGGTCACCGCCGGACGCTGCCGCCGAAGCCGGCTCCTAAGGTAAAATGGCGGGATTTTCCGCTTATCGCGCCACTCTCTATTAATTAGTAGGCCACCAATGCTAGACAACCTGACTACGCGCCTTGCCAAAGTCGTCAAGACGATGCGCGGCGAGGCCCGCCTGACCGAATCCAACACCGCCGACATGCTGCGCGAAGTGCGCATGGCGCTGCTGGAGGCCGACGTCGCCCTGCCGGCCGTGCGCGAATTCATCGCCAAGGTCAAGGAGAAAGCCCTCGGCGAAGAAGTGATTTCCTCGCTGACCCCGGGCCAGGCCCTGGTCGGCGTGGTGCAGCGCGAACTGGGCGCCCTGATGGGCGCCGACCTGGGCGCCGAAGCCTCCCAGCTCTCGTTCGCCCAGCAGCCGCCGGCCATCATCCTGATGGCGGGCTTGCAGGGCGTAGGCAAGACCACCACTGTCGGCAAGCTGGCCAAGTACCTGAAAGAGCAGAAGAAAAAGAAGGTGCTGACCGTTTCGGCCGACGTCTACCGTCCCGCCGCGATCGCCCAGCTGCAATCGGTGACCGGCCAGGTCGGGGCCGACTTCTTCCCTTCCACCGCGCAGGACAAGCCGGTCGACATCGCCCTGGCTGCCCTCGACTGGGCCAGGAAGCACCACCATGACGTGCTGATCATCGACACCGCCGGCCGCCTCGGTATCGACGAAGAGATGATGAAAGAGATCGCCGCCGTGCACGGCGCGGTCAAGCCGATCGAAACCCTGTTCGTGGTCGACGCCATGCTGGGCCAGGATGCGATCAACACCGCCAAGGCCTTCAACGATGCGCTGCCGCTGACCGGCGTGGTGCTGACCAAGCTCGATGGCGATTCGCGCGGCGGTGCGGCGCTGTCGGTGCGCCACATCACCGGCAAGCCGATCAAGTTCGCCGGCGTGTCGGAAAAACTGGACGGCCTGGAAGCGTTCGACCCGCAGCGCATGGCCAACCGCATCCTGGGCATGGGCGACATCCTGGCCCTGGTCGAGGAAGCGCAGAAGAACGTCGACGCCAAGGCGGCGGCCGAGCTGGCAGCCAAGGTCAAGTCGGGCGGCAAGTTCGACATGAACGACTTCAAGGCGCAACTGGCGCAGATGAAGAAAATGGGCGGCATGTCCGGCCTGCTCGACAAGCTGCCGGCCCAGTTCCAGCAAGCGGCGGCCGGCGCCAACATGGACCAGGCCGAAAAGCAGGTGCGCCGCATGGTCGGCATCATCGACTCGATGACGCCGCAGGAACGCGCCAAGCCGGAGTTGATCAAGGCGGCGCGCAAGCGCCGTATCGCGGCCGGTGCCGGCGTCCAGGTGCAGGAAGTGAACCGCATGCTGACCCAGTTCGAACAGATGCAAACCATGATGAAAAAACTGTCCGGCGGCGGCATGATGAAGATGATGCGCTCGATGAAAGGCATGATGCCGGGCATGCGCTAAGCCCCGCCAAGCCGCAAAAAGCCGCCTTCGGGCGGCTTTTTTTGTGTTTAAGTCTTGTTTCCCCTAAAAAACCCACAAAAACACTTGCACAAGCTGCAAACCCCCGCCAATATTAGCCGTGCGATAGTATTGCGCAATTATCCATTTGTTTGTTAAGGAGGCTCGAATATGGCAACAGCCAAGAAAGCAGCACCAGCAGCAAAGAAAGCCGCCGCCAAGCCAGCAGCAAAAAAAGCTGCTCCGGCCAAGGCAGCCGCCAAGCCAGCAGCAAAGAAAGCAGCCGCACCAGCCGCACGTAAACCTAACGCAGCCTTCATGAAGGCGATGACGCCATCGAGCGCACTGTCCGCCGTAGTCGGTTCCGCACCGCTGCCGCGTACCGAAGTGACCAAGAAAGTCTGGGACTACATCAAGAAACTGAACCTGCAGGACGCCGCAAACCGCCGCATGATCAATGCGGACGACAAGCTGAAAGCTGTCTTCGGCGGCAAAGCCCAGGTTTCCATGTTTGAAATGACCAAGCTGATTTCCGACCACCTGAAATAAGCTGCTTCTGGCTGTTGCAGCCATTCGAGGAGCCCCGACGCCACGCGCTCGGGGCTTTTATTTTTTATGCATCCACGCCTTCACACTGCCCTGTCGCTCGCCAGCCTGGCCGCCCTCGGCCCGCTGGCCTTCGACGCCGTGCTGCCCGCCTTGCCGGCGCTTGGCAAGGAGCTCGGCCTGTCCCTTCCCGCCACCCGGTCCTTGCTGGCCGTGTACATGGCGGCCCTGGCATCGTCCCACCTGCTGTCGGCCTGGGCCGCCAATGCGCTGGGCAAGCGCACAGTACTGCTTGCCGGCGCCTTGCTGTTCGGCGCCGGCGGCGCCATGTGCGCGCTGGCCCAGGCACCGTGGGAATTGCAGGCCGGGCGCATCCTGCAGGGCCTTGGCGTGGGTGCGGCGGCGGCCCTGCTGCCCCTGCTGATGCGGGCCCATTCAAGCCGCGGGCTGCGGCTGCTGGCCGATGGCGCCATTCCGATCCTGGCGCCGGCGGTTGGGGCGCTGTTCGTGCTGTGCGCCAGCTGGCGCCAAGCGTTCTGGCTGGCGGCAGCGGCGGGCCTGCTGTTGCTCGTCCTGCTGGCGTCCACCCCGGCCGGCAGCATCAGTGCCGGCGACAGGTTCCAGTTCGGGGAGTTGATGGGAAACCTTGCCTACCTGCGCTATGCCGCCTGCCATGCCATGTGCTTCGGCGCCCTGGCGGCCGGCGCAGCTGCCCTGCCAGTCATGGCCTCCATGGACCTGGGGCTTGGCGCCGGCCACATTGCACTGCTGCAGGCCGCCGGCGCTTCAATCATGTTGCTGCTGTCTTACAGCAGCCCGGACGGGCCGACGAGGCAACGGGTCACAGGCGGCATCGCAATGATGATCATGATGGCCGCTTTCATCGTGGCCTGGAACGAACTGGAGAAAGGGGTCGATCCCTTCTACTACCTGCTCGGCTGCTGGGCGATGCTTTGCGGCGGCTTCTCGGCCTGCGCCATGCCGCTGGCTGCGGGAGCGCTGAAAGCGGCGGGCCAGCAGGCGCGCGCCGGACTGTCGCTGCTGCAGTTTGCCAGCCATGCCGTCGCCGCCGCCATCCAGTGCACGGCCAGGGGCAATGTGGAAGACACGGCACTCATCACGTTCGGCACTGCCGCCCTGATGGTGATTGCGGGAGCAGCCGTGCTGCCCTTCTTCATCTGGCGTTCCGCCCATGTTGAGCAGTAGCCGGCCGCCATGCAAGCACTCCACCGCCTTGCCCTCCCCCTCGCCAGCCTGACCGCACTGGGCCTGCTGGCCTCGGACCTGTACCTGCCCGCCATTCCGGTGATGGCCGCGGAGCTTGGCGCCTCGATCCCTTCCGCACAGGCGACCATGGCGCTGTTCATGGCAGCGCTGGCCCTGTCGCAGCTCGCCTGGGGCTGGGCCGCCGATCATTTCGGCGACCGCCGCACCATCATGGCGGGCACCGTCCTGCTTGGCGGCGGCAGCCTGGTGTGCGCCATGGCGCCGGGGATCGACTGGATGCTGGCGGGCCGCCTGCTGCAAGGACTGGGCGCAGGCGCGGCCACCGTTGCCGTCCCCGCACTGATACGGCGCCGCTTCAACGAAGCAAACGCCGTCAAGGCGCTGGCCATGGTCGCCATGGCCGAATCGACCATTCCCGCCGTGGGGCCGGTAGCCGGCGCCGCGATCGTGCTGTACGCCGACTGGCGCACCACGTTCTGGCTGATCGCCGCCATGTCGCTCCTGCTGCTGCCGCTGGTCGCGCGCATTGTCGGCCGCGCGCCGGCCCCGGCATCGGCGCATCCCGCCGCGACGCCCGCCCAGCGCGGCTATGCCCCGCTGCTGCGCAACCGCCGCTACCTGCGCTACGCCTTGAGCTACGCCCTCATGTTCGGCGCCCTGCTGATGTATGTCGCCAGCGCGCCGGTGCTGGTCACGCATGCCCTCGGGCTGGGCATCGAAGCCTTCGCCATCTTGCAGATCTGCGGCGTGCTGGCCTTCATGCTTGGCGCCTCGGCCGCGGTAAGGCTGGTGAAGCGGCTTGGCCAGCAATGGCTGGTGCGCAGCGGGACGCTGCTGCAATTCCTGGCAGGCGCGGGCTTGATGGGAATGGCCGTGGCCGGCCTGGCCGGCACGCGCGGCCTGGTGGCGCTGGCCGTGCTCGCGGCCCTGTTCTGCGGCGGCCTTGGCCTGCGCGGCCCCGCCACCATGGGCGGCGCGCTGCATGCGGCCGGGGACGATGCCGGCAAGGGCGCGGGCCTGCTGATGTTCCTGGCCTTTGCCTGCGTTGCGGGCGCCACGCAACTGGTGGCGCCCTTCCTGCATTACGGCTTGCTGCCGCTGGGCGCCCTGCTATTCGCGATGGTCAGCGCCAGCGCGCTCTTGCTGCCGCGTTAATTGCCGCCGATGGCGGCACTCTTGATGAAGACCAGCCTGTCGGCATCGTCTGGCCCGGCGATGCGGCCATTATTGCGTTCGGTGGCGATGCGGGCGCTCACCGGCTTGCCGCGCAAGCTCGGTTTCAAGGTCACCACGTCGTCCTTGTCCGGCTCGGTAAACCAGTCGCCGCAGTGGGTCGTGCAATAGGCCTGGATCTCCTTGCCGTTCTCCGTGCGGATCTTCAAGGAATAGTTATCGAGGCCGCCGCCGCCGACCAGTTTGCCCTTGACGAGTTCGGTCGGGACGGGCGGGCAATACGCGGGCGCATCATCGCCCAGGATCTTGCAGCCTCGCTTGATTTCATCGGTGATCATCTCGCAGCTGTTTGCGGCATTGCATGGCGGACGCGTGGCGGGAGAGACATTCTTGCATTGCTTGACCAGTTCGGCGGCCTTTGCCTTGCCAAGCTGCTCGTCACAGGACAATGCCGCGGCATTGCCGGCAAAGGCCAGCCAGGCCAGGGAAATCAGGATCTTATTCAATTGCATGGTTGCGCACCTGCGTGTGTTGGAGAGGCGCAAAGTGTAATCGCCGCCGCCCGCACACATATGCACGGAATGTCACGCACGCGGAACTTTGACGTGGCGCAGCAGCTTCATGCGGCTTCCGGTCCATTCGAAAAATGAAATGCCGCGCCGTTTCTCGTCTTCCTCAGGCTCGCCGATCAGGATGAACAGGCGGCTGTCGACGCGATAGCGCAGCATGCCGCCGCTATCGAACAAGGGACCGTCGATATTGATGACGATATTGGTTTCGACACCGGCCGGATGAAATACCTTGCCGGTGCGGGCATCGATGATCTTGTTCATCACGCAGCTGCTGCCGCAGCCCCATTGCGCCACGATGAAATGGCCGGCGAAATCCGGGCGCTGCTCCTGCGCCGCCTTCTTCAACATGGTGCGGTACAGGCGCGCCTGCGGGTCGGCCCGCCAGCGCACGGCCGCAACCGGGCCCGTATAAGGCCTGGCGGGATAATCCTCGAAACGCGGCGCATCGGCCGGATAGTCTTCCTGGCAGATGGTGAGGCTGTCCTCCTCGCCGGGCGGATCGCTCTTGCACGCCAGCGCCAGCGACGGCGCCGTGCAGGCTGCCGCCGCCAGCAGCATGCCAAGCCGGCGCAAGACGGCTACAGCTTCCATTTGTTCCACGCCGCCAGCACCGCGTTCGGATACTCAGGCCGGCCGCGGCTGCCGTTGTAGCGGCCAAGGGCCAGGTAGAGGTTGCCCTGCTCCATGTCGATATACATGCGCAGGATCGAGCAGCCGTAGCGCAGGTTGGTCTGCATATTGAACAGCTTGGAGCGGTCGCGGTCGCCGATCACATTGGTCCAGAACGGCATCACCTGCATGTAGCCGCGCGCGCCGACGATCGACACCGCATATTTGCGGTAGGCCGATTCAACCTGGATCAGTCCCAGCACCAGGCCCGGGTCCAGGCCGGCGCGGCGCGCCTCGTACCACGCGGTCTCGAGGAATTCGCGGCGCGTGAATTCGTCCGGCAGCTTGCGCTTCAGGCGATCCGACATGGCCGCATACCAGCTGTCGTACTGTGCGCGGTCGGTGGGGTTGAGGAACACCGGCTTGGGCGGCCGGGCATCCATGATGGCGTTGGACAGCGCCAGCCGCACGCTGTCGGCCAGCGCCTCTTCTTTCTGGTTGCCGGCAAAGCCGAACGGCGCGCACAGCACGCCGGTGGCGAAGGCCAGCGTATGCCACCAGCGCAGGGGACGCGCCCACCAGCGGCGGCGGTCACGTCCCTGCTTTGGCAAATCCCTTGCCATGGCGATCACTTCTGGATCTTGCCCTTGATGAAGGCCAGGGCATCGGCGACCGGCACGGCAGTCGCTTCGGTATCGCGGCGGCCCTGGTATTCCAGGTTGCCTTCCTTCAGGCCACGCTCGCCGATCACCACGCGGTGCGGCACGCCGATCAGTTCCCAGTCGGCGAACATGGCGCCTGGGCGTTGGCCGCGGTCATCCAGAATGACGTCGATGCCCGCTTCCACGGCCGCGTTGTACAGCTTCTCGGTTTCTGCCTTGACCAGCTCCGAGCGGTCCATGCCCATCGGGCACAGCACCAGTTCGAACGGCGCCAGGGAAGTCGGCCAGATGATGCCCTTGTCGTCGAAGTTCTGCTCGATGGCGGCGCCCAGGATACGGGTGATGCCGATGCCGTAGCACCCCATCTGCAGCGGGGCAGGCTTCTGGTTCTCGTCCAGGAAGGTCGCCTGCATCGATTCGGAGTAAGCGGTACCGAGCTGGAACACGTGGCCCACTTCGATGCCGCGCTCGATCGCCAGCACGCCCTTGCCGTCCGGCGAAGCGTCGCCTTCGACCACATTGCGCAGGTCGGCCACGATGGCAGGTTCGGCCACGTCGCGGCCCCAGTTGGCGCCGGTGTAGTGGTAATCCTCTTCATTGGCGCCGGTCACGAAGTCGGACATCAGCGCCACGGTGCGGTCGGCCACCACGGTCACAGGGCCCTTGGCGCCGATCGGCCCCAGGTAGCCAGGCTTGCAGCCGTAGATTTCCAGGATTTCGGCTTCGGTGGAGAAGCGGTTCTGGGCCAGGCCGGGCACCTTGCTGGCCTTGATCTCGTTCAGCTCATGGTCGCCGCGCAGCAGCAGCATGAAGTGCTGCTTGGAGCCGTCTTCCTTGTCGGCGGTCAGGGCGATGGTCTTGACGGTCAGCTTCAGGTCGATGCCCAGCAGCTTTGCCACATCTTCGCATTTGGCAGCTTTCGGGGTCGATGTCTTGGCCAGGGCGGCGCCGGCGGCGGCGCGGGTGCCGGTGGCCACCGCTTCCGCCGCTTCCATATTGGCCGCGTAGTCGGAGGTCGGGCAGTACACCAGGGCGTCTTCGCCGGTGGAGGCGATCACGTGGAATTCATGCGAACCGGTGCCGCCGATGGCGCCGTTGTCGGCCGCCACCGCGCGGAACTTCAGGCCGAAGCGGGTGAAGATGCGGGTGTAGGCGTCGAACATGATCTTGTACGACTTTTGCATGCCTTCCAGGTCGCGGTCGAAGGAATAAGCATCCTTCATGGTGAATTCGCGGCCGCGCATCAGGCCAAAGCGCGGGCGGCGTTCGTCGCGGAACTTGGTCTGGATGTGGTAAAAATTCAACGGAATCTGGCGGTAGGATTTAATCTCGCTACGCACCACGTCGGTGATCACTTCCTCGGAAGTCGGCTGGATCGCGAAGTCGCGGCCGTGGCGGTCCTTGACGCGCAGCAGCTCCGGACCCATCTTGTCCCAGCGCCCGGTTTCCTGCCACAGTTCCGCCGGCTGCACCAGAGGCATCAGCAGCTCAATAGCGCCGGCATTATTCATTTCTTCGCGAACGATGGCTTCGACTTTACGGATCACTTTCAGGCCCATCGGCATGTAGGTATAAATGCCGGAACCGAGGCGTTTGATCATGCCCGCGCGCATCATCAACTGGTGGCTGACGATCTCCGCGTCAGATGGAGCTTCCTTGAGGGTTGAAATAAAAAAACGAGATGCACGCATATCGGTGAATTCTTTTTAAAAAGAGAGAGTTATAATCGACCTAATTTTAAAGGATTAGCTGGCCCGATGCGTCCAAACTTTATACAAAGAGCGCTATTGCAGTTGGATTTGTAGTCAAAAATATAAGAGGACGCCTCGGCCACAGAAAGTTTGAGGTGCAATATGCTCGATCGTGAAGGGTTTCGCCCCAACGTCGGCATCATCCTGCTCAACTCGCATAACGAGGTGTGGTGGGGCAAGCGGGTGCGCGAGCACTCGTGGCAGTTCCCGCAAGGCGGGATCAAGTACGGTGAAACGCCGGAGCAAGCAATGTATCGCGAGCTCGAAGAGGAAATCGGCCTGCGTCCGGAGCACGTCAAGATTATCGGCCGCACGCGCGACTGGTTGCGTTACGAGGTGCCTGATCACTTCATCAAGCGGGAAATCCGCGGCCATTACCGTGGCCAGAAGCAGATCTGGTTCCTGTTGCGCATGTGCGCGCGCGACAACGACGTGAACCTGCGCCTGACCGACCATCCCGAGTTCGACGCCTGGCGTTGGCATGATTACTGGGTTCCGCTGGACGTGGTGATCGAATTCAAGCGCGAAGTCTACCAGCGCGCCTTGCAGGAGCTATCGCGCTTCCTGACCTGGCCGGCGCATGGCGACCGCCGCCATTCCTCGCGCTACCTGCGCCAGCCGCATGGCCAGCGTGGACAGCGCAGCAGCGACAAGCCGCAGCAGCCCGCGGTGACGCCGCCGCCAACGGAACTGGTAACGAAAGAATGAAGAAGCTGCCCGAGAGGGCAGCTTTTTTTATGGCTGGCGCAAGGCCCAGCGCTGCGACACATAGTCGATCACCAGCAGCTTGCCCAGCAAGTGGTGCAAGCCCACCACGCCGGCGAGAGGTTCGCCAGGCTCGAAGCCCAGGCCCTCGCAATAGCCGGCCAGGAAGGCGGGCAGCTTGATGCTGTCGCCGATCTCCAGGGTGCGCGGCGCCGTTCCCATCACGCAAGGCAGCTGCCTGCCCCACGCGTTGGCAGAAAAGCGCCGCTCGTCGCGCAGCGCAGTGCCACCGGTCAGCGCGGCCATCGCCTGCGCCGAATGGCCGTTCAGGCCAAACGCCGCGGAGCCGGTATCGAGAAGGGCAGCCTGCGGCTCGCCGCCGGCCACGCGCACCGTCACCAGGGGCTGGCCGCCCGCCCCGCCCCAACGCGCGTAGCGCATGGCTTGCGCGTCCGCTGCCTGCTGCAGCGCCGCGCCCTGCTGCCAGCGGTAGCGCGATCCGGCCAGGTCGAGCTCCAGCGTGCCCTGTTCGAAGAATTCGTTGCCGATGGTGGCAATCACGCCTTCGGTGCAGCGCCCCTGCTCCAGCAAGGCAAGGCTGGCGGAGCTCGCGGCGACCGCACGACGCAAGCCGGCAAGTTCGAGCGTCACCTCCTTGCGTCCCTCGCCGCCCTCGCTATGCCAGACGACGGCGCCCGCGACACCGGTGTCGAGCTGCGCATAGCAATCGACGCCCTCGACCTTCACCGGCAGCACGATGGCGGCCGGCACCTTGGGCGCGCCTTCATAGAGCGCATGGTCGACAAAGAAAAACGGCAGGAATCCCGGCATTATCAAAAAAGCAGCGAAGAAAGGGGCGCAGGATACACCCTGGCGCAGCAAGGTACAATGGCGGCATGTTTACCCCGTCTTCCCACGACGTTCGCCGCTTCTTCTGCGACGTCTACCGCAAAGCCAACGCCAACGAAATCATGGACCCGATCGAACTGATCGCCCGCGACTGGATCATGGCGCACCCCGAGTACCACGACCAGTTGAAGGATGTGGAAGCGGCCATCGCCCGCGACTACTCGGTCGAAGGCAGCGAAGCCAACCCTTTCCTGCACCTGTCGATGCACCTGTCGATCACCGAACAGCTGTCGATCGACCAGCCGCGCGGCATTCGCGAAGCCTTTGTTGGACTGGCGCGCAAGCTGGGCACCGAACACGCCGCGCACCACGAAATCATGGAGTGCCTGGGAGAGATGATCTGGAATTCCCAGCGCCGCGGCGTGCCGCCGGACGGCGCGGCCTACGTGGAAGCGGTCAAGCGCCGGATTTGAGGAGCAGGCGCGCGGCGCCCGCCAAGCCATAGCCCGCAGCCAGCAACAAGGCGTAGCGCACGTCGGACATGGTTCGCGTCAGCTGCCACACCACCGCGGCCAGCAGCAGCATGATCGCTGCCGTTCCGAACAGGCCCAGCACAGCGCGTTTCCGGCTTACCGCCCGCGACTGCCAGATCCCCAGGGCCGCCAGGCAGAAGGCGGTAAAGTAAGCGATCACGCCTCGTCCACGCGGACGATAGGCATATGCCAGATCAGGGCGAACACCAGCGGGCTGGCGACTGCCGCGAAAATCACCGAGCGCACCAGGTGGTCGGAACCGGCTGCCAGCGCCGGGCCGACATTGATCAGCCACGGCAGCGTCGCAGCCAGCAGGGCTTGCGACTTGCGTCCCAGGCGGGCGATCAGGCACAGCATCAGCACTGCCACCCCGGCCAGCAATGCAGTAAGCAAGTACACCATCTCTCGGCACCTCCGCGATTTCTTGATACGGCCATGATAGACCACAGGTTCCTCGCGGAAACTATCCAATAATCGCAGTGCAGCAAATATTTATGCCGGCTTCCTGAACACGCAATAGCCGCCTGCCAGGCGGGCATCCGGCGCCGCGGCCAGGTGGCCATCGGACAGCAGGTAGATGCAGGAGCCTGCGCAGGCTTCCAGGTGCGCCAGCATCTCAGGCAGCGTGGCCTCGGCCGCAAAATCATCCCACGCCGTGCCGGCGCCCGCCCCGGCGCGCGGCGTCACGATGGCGTGGCTGGAGCCGAAGGCAGATGCCAGGCGCAAGGCAAGGCCCGCCAGCGCGGCGCGGCTGCCCATGCGCTGCAATACGCAAGGCCAGCAGAAAACGTCGTCGCGCAACTCAAGCGCCACCATATGCTGGCTGGCCTGGCGCGCGCTGGCCGGCAGTCCGCCAACCCGGCCCAGCGCCTTGTCGACGCGCCGCAACAGGCCGCGCGCTGGCAGCGCATGGCTGACGTAGATTGTCGAAGTTTCCATGTTGATTTCCTCCAAGCATCATGCTTTCCTTCAGCATAGACCATGAATGCCACATGGAAACTATCCAATCATTGCAGCCGCAGCCCGGCCTTGATCAAAGGCAAATCGGTGTAGCGCCGGCCGGTGGCGGCAAACAGGGCATTTGCCAGGGCCGGCGCCAGCGGGCCGACCGCTTCCTCGCCGACACCGCCGGGCGCCTCGTTGCTGTCGATGACCACGACGTCGATCTGCGGCGTTTCAGCCAGGGACAGCAGCTTGTAATCGCTGAAGTTCGACTGTTCCACCGCGCCATCCCTGACCGTGATTTCGCCGTAAAAGGCCGCGCTCAGGGCGAAGATGATGCCGCCCTCCACTTGGCCGCGGATGTTGCGCGGGTTGACCGCAATGCCGCAGTCGAGCACCGTGGTGACGCGGTGCAGCCTGACCCGTGATTCCGCGTCGACCGACAGTTCGACCACCTGGCCGATATAGGTGCCGTTGGCCCAGGTGAAAGCCATGCCGCAGTGGCGCCCGGGCAGCCTGTCGCCGCGCCAGCCGGAACGCGCTTCCAGCTGGTCGAGCACCGCGCTTTCGCGGCTGCCTGCCTTCATCAGGCTGCGCCGGTAATCAAGCGGGTCCTCCTTGGCGCGCAGGGCAAGGTCGTCCACGAAGGACTCGGTGGCGAAGACGTTCTGCGACGCGGCGACCGAACGCCAGTAGCCAAGCGGCACGCCGGCGTCGATGGTGTTGGTGCGGTGAGCGAAGCCGGGCAAGCCGTAGTGGCGGGTCATCAGCACGCCGACTGCGCTGCGGTCGAAAGGCCTGGCGTACTGCCTGTCCGCGCCGAATCGCGAGTAGTTGAACAGGGTGTCGCTCGCGCTGTCCATGCGCACGGCGGCCAGCGCACCGGCGGCGTCGAAGCCGGCGCGCAGGCGCAGCACGGCGGCCGGCCGGTGGTAGCCGTGGCGCATGTCTTCTTCGCGGCTCCACAGCAGCTTGACCGGCACGCCGGCTTCCTTCGCGATCAGGGCTGCCTGCACGGCGAAATCGGCCTCGATGCGGCGGCCGAAACCTCCGCCGCTTAGCGTCGTGCGGATCGTGACCGCTTCCGGCGCGATGCCAAGCGCCTGCGAGACATAGGTGCGGGCCGTGTCCTGCGCTTGCGTCGGCAGCCACAGTTCCGCCTTGCCGTCCCTGACGCTGGCGGTGCCGTTCATCGGCTCCATGGTGGCATGCGCCAGCAGCGGCACGCTGTAGGTCCGTTCCAGCCAGGCGATGGACCTGGCCACGCCTGCGTCGTGCGCGGCGCCGATGTCTTCGGCCTTGCCATTGCGCGGCACGACCAGGTCGCCCTCTTTCTGCACTGCCTCGCGCAGCAAATCGCGGTACGGGGCGCTGGAGTGCTTGCTGGCAGCGGCGAGGTTCCATTCCGGCTTGAGCGCATTGAGCGCTTGCTGCGCGCGCCAATAGCTGTCGGCCACGACAGCCACGGCATCGGGCAGGCGCACCACTTTCTTCACGCCGCGCTTTGCCAGCGCCGGCTGCGGGTCGAGCGCCGCCAGCTTGCCGCCGAAGTGCGGGCACTGCATGATCGCGGCATGCAGCATGCCGGGCACTTTCACGTCGATGCCGTAGACCGCGCTGCCATCGGTCTTGGCGGGCAGGTCGAGCCGGGCCACGTCCTTGCCCATGTAGCGCCAGCGCTGCTTCGGCATCAAGGGCGGATCGGCCGGTACCTGCTGGGCTGCCGCCAGCTGCACCAGCCTGGCATAGGGCAGCTTGCGGCCGCTAGGCTTGTGCAGTACGGCGCCAAGCTGAGTGTCGCATTCTTCGGACGGGACTTTCCACTCCGCGGCAGCCGCACTCACCAGCATCGCGCGCGCCTGGGCGCCGGCCTTGCGCAGTTGCGTGAACTGGCGCGCCACGCCGCCGCTGCCATAGGTCGCATATTCGCCCCAGCCGGCGTTGATGAACTGCTTTTCGAGCGGCGCCATTTCGATGCGCACGGTTTTCCAGTCCAGGTCCATTTCGTCGGCCAGCAGCTGGGCGATGGCGGTGCCGGTGCCCTGTCCTATTTCACTGGTGTTGGAGAGGATGGTGACGCTGCCGTCCGGCGCAATGCGCACCCAGCCCGGCGGCGGAAGCGGCGTCTCGGCCGCCGCAGCGACGGCCGGGCCGACGGCGAGCAGCAGGCCGCCGGCCGCCAAGGTCTTCAGGAAGTCGCGGCGGTTGCTCATGCCACCTCCTCCACCTTCATCCCCGCCGCACGCCTGATTGCGCGCCGCACGCGTGGATACGTGCCGCAGCGGCACAGGTTCGTCATCGCTTCCGCAATCTGCGCATCGGTCGGCCTGGGATGGGATTTGAGCAGCGCCGCCGCCGCCATCAGCATGCCCGACTGGCAGTAGCCGCACTGCGGCACCTGCTCCGCGATCCAGGCCTGCTGCAAGGCGTGCGAACGATCCGGCGACAAGGCTTCGATCGTCCTTACCCTACTCTTGCCGACCGCGCTGACCGGCATCACGCAGCTTCGCACCACCTGACCGTCGATGTGCACGGTGCAGGCGCCGCAAACGCCCGCTCCGCAGCCGTACTTGGTACCGGTCAGCCCCAGCGTATCGCGCAGCACCCACAGCAGCGGCGTATCGCCCTCGACATCGGCCGTGCGGGCCGCGCCATTGATATCCAGCTTGTAAGCCATCGTCTCCTCCAAATGTTGGAGGAAGCTTAACAGCGGCCAGTGCGCGCGGCTCGGCGCTGTGACGAACGCCGGCAACCGTGGTTTAAAAATGCAAAAAGCCCGCACAGGGCGGGCTTCTCTTCAAGCAGCGCTGAATCAGCGCATCAGGACCAGCGAACCTGGCAGCGAGTGCAGGTAGGCGGCGATGTCCTGGATGTCCTTGTTGGTCAGGGGCTTGACCTGGCCGGTCATGATCGCGTTGGAGCGGCCGTTCGGCGCGTCGCCGCGCTTGTAAGCGGTCAGCGCATGCTGCAGGTAATCCTTGTGCTGGCCGGCCAGCTTTGGATAGCTCGGGTCGATCGGGGAGTTGTAATCCTTGCCGTGGCAGGCAGCGCAGCTGTATTTTTCAGTCAGGGCCTTGCCATTTTCGATGCTGCCGCCAGCCAGGGCGCTGAACGAGACTGCGGAGCAGAACAGAGCGGTAATCAGTTTTTTCATGGTTCAGGGCCTTATTTCTGCTGGGAGTAGAACGCGGCGATGTCGGCGATGTCCTGGTCGGACAGGCTGACAGCGATACCCTTCATGGTCGGGTGCTTGCGCTCACCCTTCTGGTAGCCCTTGAGCGCGTTTTCAATGTACTTGGCAGATTGGCCGCCGATCATCGGCACCTGGAAAACTTCGGGGAAAGTCGCTTTGTAGCCTGGAATTGCATGGCAACCGATGCACATCTCGATCTTGCCTTTTGCGTTCTTGGCGTCGCCGACGATGTCCGCGGCGACGGCTGCCTGCGCAACTGCGGTCAGCGCGAGGAGTGCGAAGATTTTTTTCATAGGTGTGGGCTTTAGTCAGTTGAAATCGGACACTGCATTGCGCAACAAAACCGCTCCTTTGCGCCCTCAACCTGCGATTTTACCTTAGAAGTTGGCCAATCGTCCATAAGATGGAACAAGCAACAGCCTGAAACTGTGGTTTGCCAGGGCTTGCCATAACAGCAAGCCCTGGCTGGGCCTTAATAGCCGGCCGGATAGCTGGCAGTTGCACTCATGGTGACCGGCTGCCCCACGCCGCTGCCCGAGCTGATCAAGTCATTCATCGGGAAGAACAGCTGCGCTGCTGCCGGCAGGTTGTATGCCGCCACCTGGGCTTCCGCTGCTGCGCTGACCGTGATGCCCCACAGCTTGAACATCGGACGCATGTCGCGGCCAATCAGGAAGGAGCTCGAGACCAGCATGAAGTCGTTGCCGTCCATATTGGAAGGGTAGCTGGCGTAGGTGCCGAAGCCATAGCCCGATGCCACGCTGGCCCAGTTGCCCGAACTGGCGCTCATATTACGGTCCAGCAGGTATTGCAGGGTCGGCAGCTCCCAGCCGTCGACAAAGCTGCTGTTGTAATAGCGTGCGTATTCCACCAGCTGGCGATAGAACATGATGCGTACCGAGTTGTTGGCGGCGTAGCTGCTGTCGGACCAGGTGCTGTTGAACATGGCGTTGGCCGGATCGGCGGCAGCCAGCGCCGTCTTCAGGGCGCTGAACGCGGCGAAGCCGGTATCCGGGCGCGCCTTGAGCGGGGCGGCAATGCCTGCAGGCGATTGATTGAACTTGATCATCTTATGCACCGGGAAGATGTTGTTCGACACTTCCGTCGACTGGCCGCCGTAAATCTTCATGCGCCAAACCTGCAGGTTATGCCCGATCTCGTGCGACTCGCCCCAGCCAAGCGGCTCGAACGGCCAGTCCTGGTCATAAGGATTGCCGGAGCAGCCGTTGCCGCAAGCGGCATGCGAATCGGCGATCACGTTTTGCATGGTGTCGCGGCGGTGCTGGGTGCCGGTGCAGTCCCAGCCCAGGCTGTCGCACTTGGCCTTGACGCTTGGCGCCAGGCCCAGGAAGCCGCTGGAGGCGTTGAAGCCGGCCAGCTCGTAAGTATCCTTGATGGTGTACTTGAAGGTGGTGTCCGCCAGCCGCACCATATTGCCCTGGTAGTTGGAAATGGTGCGCTTGAACTTGTCCTTCTGCGACTGCACGGTCAGCGTATCGGTGGCAAAGACCACCCAGCCGGTCGGCGTCGTGTTGACGGCATCCTGGAAGGCCGCCACCTGCACCGGGTCGTAGGCATTGCGCAGGATAGGATGCGTAATCACGCCATCGACCTTCACGCTGACCGACTGTTCGCCGGCCACCGGCGCATCGATGAACAGGATCAGCGGACCGCCGTAAGGGCTGCTGATCACGACCGGCTTGTTCGGCTCCAGCGCGAAACGCGGCGAGCTGATTTGCGACGGACGGTCATAGGTGTTGAAGACCCAGGTGGTATCGCGCAGCATGTTCAGGCCGAAGCGTACGGTGTTGCCGCCGTTGTCGGTGCGGGTCAGGGTCACCTTCGTTCCCGGCATGACGTACAGGCCGGTCATGTATTGCTTGGTGCCGCTGCTCGGCAGGCCCGTGGTAACGGTGCTGGACACGGTCGGCGTGGTCGCCGGGAACAGGTCCGAGAAATTGCCCAGGTTCTTCGCGACGGTCGTGACGCTGCGGTTGTACATCACCGTCATGTCGGAGAACAGGCCGCGGAAAAAGTCCTGGCGGTTGGCGGTCCTGGTCATCGGGTAGGACAGGGCCGCACGGTATTTGTCGCCCAGCAGGACCAGCAGCTTCTCCAGCTGGTAGCCGGTCTGGGCGAACAATGGCGCCTGCGGGTTGTCCAGGTCCCGGATCACGTCCTGCACATCCTTGACCGGATTGCCGAATTCCGCCATGTACGCAACGTCATCCGAGCAGTCGATGCGGCCGCCGCTCGTGCAACCGCTCCAGCTGGTGGTGAAGTTGTTCTGGTTCAGGCGGTTGAGCAGGTTCTGGAACTTGCTCAGTTGCGGCGAATTCGCCGGCAAGGCCGCCGGGTCGAAGGACAACAGGCCTTGCTTGCTCCAGTAATTGGTTTGCTGGCTGAGACCGAAGTAATTCAGCAAGCGGTCGGACAGGTCGTCGCTGTCGCGGTAGTGGTGCAGGTACAGCACCGGAATGCCGCGCTTCTGGGCGTCGGCCACTGCCTGCATCACAGCCGCGCCATCATAGGCGCCCGGCCCCTGCTCGCGGCCAATCACCAGCAGGTCCGCGCTCTGCAGGCAGCCTGCCAGCGCAGCGCCGTCGCACACATTGTCTTTTTGCGTAGCGCCAGCCGCCAGGCCGTTGACGGTTGCCGTCGGCGACTTGGCAAAGAACCAGTCGCGCACCTTCTTCTCGTAAGGGAACCAATAGGTCTCGGTACCAGGCAGGTGCGCGGTAACGACCTTCAGGTTGGCCAGGCTGCTGCGCGCGGTCAACCAGGTCGCCAGGTTGACCATGAACTGGTCCATATTGGCGTTGCCCGGCACGCCCAGCGGATTGCCGCCAAAGGCGGCGTAGCGCGCATTGCTGCCCGGTGCAACGCCGGCGACCGCCAGGGCGGAACCGTTACCGGCGGCGCTGTCGCTATAGCTCCAGTTGGAAGGCAGGATAACGTGGTTGCGCGAGTTGTCGCCTACGCCGAAAACCGACGAATCATGGGTCGGGTTCCAGTCGATGAGCCCGACGCTGGAACTGGTCCGCTTGCCATCCGCGCCGAGCTGGAACAAGGCCTGCTTGAGTTCACCGTACTTGGCGGCCTGCCCTGATATCAGCGCCTGCGCCGCCTGCATGATTTCATCGGTCGTGGCGTACTGGGCATCACCGGCCGTCAACGCTGCGCTGACCCCGGTTTGACCGCTGGTCTGGCCGCCGGAAGGAGGCGTGGATGGCTGGCTGCCACCCGTTGCAGGATTGCCGCTACCGGTCGAGCCACTGCCAGGCGCACCGCTGGCGCCACTGTCGGAGCCGCCGCCGCAGCCAGCAAGGCCCGCCAACAAGGCGACCAGGGGAATTAATTGGAATAGGTTCTTATTCACACCAGCCCTTTATCTGAAGAATATTAGCAGTCGAAAAAATGTTGCCATATGGAAATGGCGGGAAGTATATCTCAAAAGGCAAGAGATATATCCGGCTAATTTTCGAGGGCACCCTCATTAGTGAGTAATTAGCAACAGAAGGCGGACATTTTGGCCAGAATCGGCAGAAATCATCGGGCAAATGCACGCTTGGCGGTGCGCCCGGCAGCAACCGCGAGTTTGCAAAACAATAAATACGCATTAACGCAATAGCATCAAATAAGAATATAAAAGTGCAACGGGATAATATAAAAAAGTTAATTGAAATCCGAGGACCGCGGCACCGCGCCAGGCCGCTCTGGCATATACTTCCATTGATCAACTCACTGGAAATTTTCTATGCACGCACCGCAACGCTTTGAAGGCTCGGACAACTACGTCGCCACCAATGACCTGAAGCTGGCCGTCAACGCCGCCCTCACCCTGCAGCGTCCCTTGCTGATCAAGGGCGAGCCGGGCACCGGCAAGACCATGCTGGCCGAAGAAGTCGCCGCCGCCCTCGACATGCCGCTGATGCAGTGGCATATCAAATCCACCACCAAGGCCCAGCAAGGGCTGTACGAATATGACGCCGTGTCCCGCCTGCGCGATTCCCAACTGGGCGATGAACGCGTGCGCGACATCCACAACTACATCGTCAAGGGCGTGCTGTGGCAAGCCTTCACCGCGCCGGAACCGGTGGTGCTGCTGATCGACGAGATCGACAAGGCCGACATCGAATTCCCGAACGACCTGCTGCGCGAACTGGACCGCATGGAGTTCTACGTCTACGAGACGCGCGAGATGGTCACCGCCAGGCACCGCCCGCTGGTGATCATCACCTCGAATAACGAGAAGGAACTGCCGGACGCCTTCCTGCGCCGCTGCTTCTTCCACTACATCAAATTCCCGGACAAGGACACGATGGAAGCCATCGTCAAGGTCCACTACCCTCACCTGAAGCAGGAATTGCTGGCCACCGCCCTGCAAACTTTCTACGAAGTGCGCGACGTGCCGGGCCTGAAGAAGAAGCCATCGACCAGCGAATTCCTCGACTGGCTGAAGCTCCTGATGGCCGAAGACATCCCGCCGGAAGTCCTGCGCGGCAAGGACCAGAAGGCGGCTGTCCCGCCGCTGCACGGCGCCCTGCTGAAAAACGAACAGGACGTGCACCTGTTCGAACGCCTGGTATTCATGTCGAGGACCAACCGCTGATGGACGCACCAACCCCGGTCACGCTGGAAGCCAACGGCCTGCGCCTGGAGCCGCTCGGACCGCAGCATGCCGACGCCCTGCGTGAAGCCGCGCAGGACGGCGAGCTGTGGAAGCTGCGCATCACCTCCGTGCCGGAACCGCACAAGGTGGCAGCCTACATCGCCACCGCCCTGGAAATGCGCCCTTCCCGGCTGGCCTTCGCCGTGGTGGATGCGGCCAGCGGCCAGGTGCTGGGCACCACCAGCTACCACGACATCGTGCCCGCCATCGACCGCGCCGAAATCGGCTACACCTGGTACCGCCGCAGCGTGCAGCGCACGCATGTGAACACCACCTGCAAGCTGCTCCTGCTGACGCACGCCTTCGAAACGCTGGGCTGCGCCGTGGTCGGCTTCCGCACCGATAACTTCAACCATGCCTCGCAGGCCGCCATCGAACGACTCGGCGCAAAGAAGGACGGTGTGATCCGCCACCACGCCGTGCGCCGCGACGGCACCGTGCGCGACACGGTCATGTACAGCATCGTGCGCGGCGAATGGCCGGAAGTGAAGGCGCAACTGCGCTACCTGCTGGCGCGGAGGGAAACGGCATGCTGATCGACTTCTTCTTCACGCTGAAAGACGCCAGGATCCCGGTCACGATCAAGGAATTCCTCACCCTGCTGGAAGCCATGCAAAAGCAGGTGCTGGAGCCATCGCTGGACGACTTCTACTACATGAGCCGCCTGTGCCTGGTGAAGGACGAGGCCAACTACGACAAGTTCGACCGCGCTTTTGGCCAGTATTTCAAAGGCATCAACGCCGTCTTCGACACCACCAAGGAGATCCCGCTCGACTGGCTGCTGCAGCGCATGAAGCGCGAGCTGACGCCCGAGCAGATCGCCGCGCTGGAGAAATTCGGCTACGACAAGCTGATGGACCGCCTCAACGAACTGCTGAAAGAGCAGAAGGAACGCCACGAAGGCGGCAACAAATGGATCGGCAGCGGCGGCACCTCCCCGTTCGGCAATGGCGGCACCAATCCCGAAGGCATCCGCATCGGCGGCAAGGGTGGCAACCGCACCGCGGTCAAAGTGTGGGAGCAGCGCACCTACAAGGACTACGACGGCGAGCGCGAACTGGGCACGCGCAACATCAAGGTCGCCCTGCGCCGCCTGCGCAAGTTCGCGCGCGAAGGCGCGGCCGAGGAACTGGCGCTGGACCAGACCATCCGCGCCACCGCCAACAATGCCGGCTACCTCGACATCAAGATGCAGCCCGAGCGCAAGAACAACGTCAAGGTGCTGATGCTGATGGACGTCGGCGGCACGATGGACGACCACATCGAACGCGCGGAAGAACTGTTCTCGGCCGCCAAGACCGAGTTCAAGAACATGGAGTTCTACTACTTCCACAACTGCGTATACGACTACCTGTGGCGCAGCAACCGCCGCCGCAACGCCGAACGCTTCGCCACCTGGGACGTGCTGCGCAAATACCCGCCCGACACCAAACTGATCTTCGTCGGCGACGCCACCATGAGTCCCTACGAAGTGCTGCAGCCCGGCGGCTCGGTCGAATACAACAACGAGGAAGCCGGCGCCGAATGGCTCGGACGCTTCACCTCGCACTTCCCGAAGTTCATCTGGCTCAACCCCGAGCCGGAAGGCCTGTGGCAATACCGCCAGTCGATCAGCGTCATCAAGCAGATCATGCAGAACCGCATGTTCCCCATCACCATCGAAGGCCTCGAGCGGGCCATGCGCATGCTCTCGAAATAAAAGTCGGGGTCAGGTCTGGCAATCCGCCACATTTGTGGCGGATTGCCAGACCTGACCCCGACTTTCAAGTTAATTGGAGGCGGTAGCCGACGGCGGTTTCGGTCAGCAGGTATTGCGGCTGGGCGGGGTCGTCTTCCAGCTTGTGGCGCAGGTGGCCCATGTAGATGCGCAGGTAGTGGCTGTTGTCCGATTGCGCGGGGCCCCAGACGGCGCGCAGCAACTGGGGCGCGGTCATCACGCGGCCGGCGTTGGCGACCAGCACGGACAGCAAGCGGTATTCGGTTGGCGTCAGGTGGACGTGCTCGCCGCGCTTGGTGACGCGGCGGTTCGGCAAGTCGACCACTACTTCGCCAAATTGCACCTGGCCGGCGCTGTCGGCCTGCGGTTGCCGCTGGCGGCGCAGGGTGGCGCGCACCCGGGCCAGCAGCTCGCCGGTACCGAATGGCTTGCTGAGGTAATCGTCGGCGCCGGCGTCGAGCGCCTTGATCTTGTCGGCTTCGTTGACGCGCGCCGACAGCACGATGACCGGCACATTCGACCATTTGCGCAGGTCGGCGATGAAGTCGTTGCCGTCGCCATCTGGCAGGCCGAGGTCGAGGATCACCAGGTCGGGCCGGCGCGTTCCGGCGTCGATCAGGCCACGCTGCATGCTGGCCGATTCGTGCACGTGCCAGCCTTCTTCCTCCAGTGCGGCGCGCACGAAGCGGCGGATCTGGGGTTCGTCTTCCACCAGCAAGGCGGTGGGGACAATCTCGGATTGTTGGGTGTTCATTCTTCCTCGATTTCAGGCAGCCCTGGCGGCGTGCCGACCGGCAGCGTGAAGACGAAGGCGGCGCCGCCGAGCGGAGACTTGTCCGCCGCTATCGTGCCGCCATGTGCTTCGACAATGGCGCGGCAAATTGCCAGCCCAAGGCCGACGCCCGGCTTGGCCGATTCTTTTTCGCCGCGGGTGAATTTTTCAAAGATCGCTTCTTCGCGGCCACGCGGCAGGCCCGGGCCGTTATCGTACACCATGACCCGCACGAATTCGCCGCGCTGCACGGCGTAGATCACGATGGATGCGCTGGGCGGCGTGTACTTGGCGGCGTTTTCCAGCAGGTTGCACAGCACGCGTTCGATCAGCACCGCGTCGAAGCGCAACAGGGGCAAGCCGAGCGAGAGCTGGGTGCTGACCTTGTGCCCTGTCAGCTGCAGTCGGCTAGAACGCAAGGCGCTGCCCACTACTTCTTCCAGCGGCTGCCATTGCAGGTTGAATTTCAATTCGCCGCTTTCGATGCGTGCCATGTCGAGCAGGTTGGCGACCAGGGCGCTCATGCGCAGCGCTTCGGCATGCAGGGAGCTGGCGAGGGACAGCTGCTGCGCCGACAGCGCCGGGCGCGAACCGGCCAGCGATTCGGACAGGCCGACCAGTGAAGTCAGCGGCGTGCGCAGGTCGTGCGACAAGGCTGCCAGCAGCGAATTGCGCAGCCGTTCCGATTCCATATTGACCAGCGCCTCCTGCGCCACTTCGACGTAATGCACCCGCTCCAGTGCAATCGCGGCCAGCGCCGCGAAGGTGTCGAGGTGCTGCCGCTGTTCGGGAATCAGTAGCCAGCGGCGCTGCGCCGGCTCAATGGCCAGCACGCCACGGGTGCGCATGGGCGCTACCAACGGCATGTAGAACAAGGGGCTGGCCGGAAGCGTGTCCGTGCACAGGCCAGCGCTTTCGGCATGGTCGAACGCCCATTGCGCCACGCCCTCGTCAAGCGCAGGCACCGGAGCGGTGCCTGGCGGCAGGTGCAGCCTTCCGTCGGCATCAGGCACCAGCAGCGTTGCCTTGGCATTGAAAGTCGATTGTACGAAGCGCGCCGTGGTCTCGAACACTTGCCCGGTCTGCAGCGCCCCGGACAGCTCGCGCGCGAATTCGTACAGGGCGCGGGCGCGTGCTTCACGATAGGAGGCCACACGGGCCTGGAAGCGCAAGCCCGCGGTCAGGTGGCCGGTGATCAAGCCTACCGCCAGCATCACGGCAAAGGTGATGGCGTATTGCAGGTCCGAGATCGCGAAACTGAAGCGTGGCGGCACGAAGAAAAAGTCGAAACACGCCACGCTGACGCAGGTCGCCAGCACGGATGGCCCGCGCCCGTAGCGCACTGCCACCAGCAGCACCACCAAAAGGAACAGCATGGCAATATTGGCCAGGTCGAAGTATGGCAGCAGCGGCGTCGCCAGCATGGCCATGCCGACGCTGGCGAGGCCAGCCACCGCAAAGCCCTTCGCCCGCCGCCTGAAGCGCAGCGCATCTTCGTCGGCGTCGTCCGGCGCGGCGGTGCCGGCTGCGGCTTGCACCGGATGCGCTTCGACCTCGCTGCCGGACACTTCGATCAGGTCGATGTCGGGCGCATGTGCCGCCAGGCTGCGGATATGCGAACGGCGCCATGGCCAGTTGCGGTGCGCCCGCCCCATCGCAATCTTGGACAGGTTGTGGCTGCGCGCGTACGCGGCAGCCGTGGCGGCGATATCGCTGCCGGACAGCACGGCAGTGGTGGCGCCCAGGTCCTGCGCCAGCTTGAGCATTTTCAGGACGCGCTCACGCTCCCCGGCCGGCAGGCGTTGCAAGGCCGGCGTCTCGACGTAGATGGCGTGCCATTGCGTGCCCAGTTGTCCCGCCAGGCGTGCGGCGCTGCGCACCACTTGCTCGCAGCCTGGGCGCGGGCCGATCAGCGCCAGCACCGATGCGCCGGTTTTCCAGATGGTGTCGATCGACTGCTCGACACGATAGGCGCGCACATCGTCTTCGATACGGTCGGCAGTGCGGCGCAGGGCCAGTTCACGCAGCGCGATCAGGTTCCCTTTGCGGAAGAAGTTTTTCGCGGCCCGTTCGGCCTGCTGCGCCTGGTAGACCTTGCCGCCTTTCAGGCGCGTCAACAGTTCGTCGGCCGGGATGTCGACCAGCACCACTTCGTCGGCGGCGTCGAACACGGTATCGGGCACGGTTTCATTGACCTGGATGCCGGTGATGCCGCCCACCACGTCGTTCAGGCTTTCCAGGTGCTGCACGTTGACGGTGCTGAAGACATCAATGCCGGCTTCCAGCAGTTCTTCCACGTCCTGCCAGCGTTTGGGATGGCGCGAGCCCGGCGCGTTGGAGTGCGCCAGTTCGTCGATCAGGACCAGCGGCGGGCGGCGCGCCAGGGCGGCATCGATATCGAACTCGTTCAGGATCTTGCCGCGATAGGCAATTGCCCGAAGCGGCAGTACGTCCAGCCCTTCCAGCAGCGCCGCCGTTTCGCTGCGGCCGTGGGTCTCGATGACGCCGACCAGCACCAGCTGCCCGGCCGCCTGCAACTTGCGGGCGGCCGACAGCATGGCGTAGGTCTTGCCGACGCCGGCCGACGCGCCGAAGTAGATGCGCAGCTTGCCCCGCGCCGCCTTGCGCTCCTGCTGCATTTGCGCCAGCAGCGCGTCGGGATCTGGCCGGTCGTCGTCGAGTGGAATCATATCAGCGAGTATGCGGCGTTTTCTCGTCCAGCGCCAGATTCAACGCCAGGACGTTCACGCGCGGCTCGCCGAAGACGCCCATGACCTTGCCCGACGCATGCTCGGCGATCAGCGCCCGCACCTTGTCCGGTGCGATGCGTCGCTCGTCCGCCACGCGCCGAAGCTGGTATTCAGCAGCGGCCACGCTGATCTCCGGATCGAGCCCGCTTCCCGAGGCCGTGACCAGGTCGACAGGGATTGGCGCCGTGTTGCCCGGATCGGCAGCCTTGAGCGCTTCGATGCGGGAGCGCACAGCATCGGTGAAGGCGGGGTTGAGCGGGCCCTGGTTGGAGCCGCCGGAGCCGTTGGCGTTGTAGGGCATCGGGCCGGTGGCCGACGGGCGGCCCCAGAAATACTTCGCCGAGGTGAATTGCTGGCCAATCAGCTTTGAGCCGACTGGCTTGCCGTCCACTTCCAGGATGGAACCGCCAGCCTGGGCCGGGAAAGCCGCCGAGGCAACGCCTGTGACGGCAAGGGGATAGATCACGCCGCAGGCCAGGGTCAGTGCGCCGAACAACACCAGCGCGGGACGAATAGTCGAAATCATCTTGTTCTCCAGCTTAAACGAAGTTGAACGCTGCCAGCAGCATGTCGATCAATTTGATGCCGATGAACGGCAGGACCAGGCCGCCGGCGCCATACACCAGCAGGTTGCGGCGCAGCAGAGCGGTGGCGCCGATGGCGCGATAGCGCACGCCTTTCAGGGCCAGCGGAATCAGGAACACGATGATCAGCGCGTTGAAGATCACGGCGGACATGATGGCGGAGTTGGGGCTGGCCAGGTGCATGACGTCCAGCGCCTTCAGTTGCGGATAGGTGCCGACGAAGGCTGCGGGGATGATCGCGAAGTATTTGGCAATATCGTTCGAAATCGAGAACGTGGTCAGCGAGCCGCGCGTCATCAGCATCTGCTTGCCGATCTCCACGATCTCCAGCAGTTTGGTCGGATTCGAATCCAGGTCCACCATATTGCCTGCCTCCTTGGCAGCCTGGGTGCCGGAGCTCATGGCCACGGCGACGTCGGCCTGGGCCAGCGCGGGCGCATCGTTGGTGCCGTCGCCGGTCATGGCGACCAGGCGGCCGTCGGACTGGTAGCTGCGGATAAGTTTCAACTTATCCTCAGGCGTCGCCTCGGCCAGGAAGTCGTCGACGCCGGCTTCTGCCGCAATCGCAGCGGCGGTCACCTTGTTGTCGCCGGTGATCATCACGGTCTTGATGCCCATGCGGCGCAGCTCCGCGAAGCGTTCCTTGATGCCGCCCTTGACGATATCCTTGAGTTCCACCACGCCCACCACGCGGCCATTGTCGGCCACCACCAGCGGCGTGCTGCCGCGGCGCGATACATCCTCCACAGTGCGGCCCACTTCGGCAGGCCATTGCTGGCCGGCCGCTTCCACATGCTTGCGCACTGCGTCGGCGGAGCCCTTGCGCACTTCACGTCCCTCCATGTCGACACCGCTCATGCGGGTGTTGGCCGAGAACGGAATGAAGGAGGCATGCAACGGCGACAGTTCGCGTTCGCGGATATTGAACTTCTGCTTGGCCAGCACCACGATGCTGCGGCCTTCCGGCGTTTCATCCGCCAGCGAGGCCAGTTGCGCCACATCGGCCAGTTCGCGC
The DNA here is from genome assembly GCF_049913245.1 of Pseudoduganella sp. R-32. Classification (NCBI taxonomy): domain Bacteria; kingdom Pseudomonadati; phylum Pseudomonadota; class Betaproteobacteria; order Burkholderiales; family Oxalobacteraceae; genus Pseudoduganella; species Pseudoduganella sp. R-32. Next base: position 6,181,977 of record NZ_CP183987.1, read on the forward strand.
TCGGTGACGCCCGGTGCCGCGAAGAAGGCCGACGCCTGGCGGTTGCCCAGGGTGATGGTGCCGGTCTTGTCCAGCAACAGCACGTCGACATCGCCAGCTGCTTCCACCGCGCGGCCGGAGGTGGCTATCACGTTGGCCTGCATCATTCGGCTCATGCCTGCCACGCCGATGGCCGACAGCAAGCCCCCGATGGTGGTCGGGATCAGGCACACCAGCAGCGCAATCAGCACCGTAATGGTGATCGGCGAACCCGCCTGCGCGGCCGCCACTGAGAACAGCGAGAACGGCAGCAAGGTCGCGGTCACGATCAGGAACACGATGGTCAGCGCCACGAGCAGGATCGTCAGCGCGATCTCGTTCGGCGTCTTCTTGCGCTTGGCGCCTTCCACCATGGCGATCATGCGGTCGAGGAAAGTTTCGCCCGGGTTGGCGGTGACCTGTACCACCAGCCAGTCGGACAGCACGCGGGTGCCGCCGGTAACGGAAGAAAAGTCGCCGCCCGATTCGCGGATGACCGGCGCGGACTCGCCGGTAATGGCGCTTTCGTCCACCGAGGCCACGCCTTCGATCACGGTGCCGTCGATCGGTATGATGTCGCCGGCCTCCACCAGCACGTAGTTACCCTTGCGCAGGTCGGTGGCCGGGCATGGCAACCAGGCGGTGCCATGTTGTGGCGCCGCGAGGCGCTTCGACATCACGCTCTGCTTCAGGCTGCGCAGCGAAGCCGCCTGCGCCTTGCTGCGGCCTTCGGCCAGCGCTTCAGCAAAATTTGCGAACAACACGGTGAACCACAGCCACACGGCTATGGCAAGGATAAAGCCGGAGCTGGCCTCGCCCACGCCGTTCAGCGCCTGGATGTAAAGCAGCGTGGTAATGATGCTGCCGATATAGACGACAAACATCACGGGGCTGCGCAATTGGACCGCGGGACTCAGCTTGCGGAACGCATCGGCGATGGCAAGAACCACCAGTTGCGAATCGAGCAGCTTGAGGCGCTGGCCTGGTTGGGCGAGTGGAATCGCCTGGGATTGCGACATGGTGTGCACTCCTTATTTATACAATTGCAGGTGTTCGATCACCGGGCCAAGCGCCAGCGAAGGAACGTAATTCAACACGCCCACCAGCAGCACCACGGCTACCAGCAGCATTACGAACATCGGGCCATGGGTCGGCATGGTGCCGGCGTTGGCCTGAAGCCGCTGTTTGGAGGCCAGCGAGCCGGCTATCGCCAGCACCGGCACGATCATCGCGAAGCGGCCAAACCACATGGCGACGGCCAGCATGATGTTGTAGAACGGCGTATTGGCGGAAAGCCCGGCGAAGGCGCTGCCGTTATTGTTGGCGGCCGAGCTGAAGGCATATAGGATCTCGGAGAAACCATGCGCGCCCGGATTGGCAACGCCGGCCTTGCCCGCTTCCAGCATGACGGCGATGGCGGTCCCCACCAGCACCAGGGTCGGCGTCACCAGGATGGCGATCGACGTCATTTTCATTTCATACGACTGAATCTTCTTGCCCAGGTATTCCGGGGTGCGGCCGATCATCAGGCCGGCGATGAACACCGCCATGATGGCGAAGACCAGCATGCCGTACAGGCCAGAGCCCACGCCACCGAACACCACTTCCCCCAGCTGCATCAGCAGCATCGGCCCTGCACCGCCCAAGGGCGTGAAGGAATCGTGCATGCCGTTCACGGCGCCGCAGGATGCAGCCGTGGTCACGGTGGCGAACAGGCTTGTGGCGGCGATGCCGAAACGCGTTTCCTTGCCTTCCATATTGCCGCCAGCCTGCAATGACGTGGCTGACTGGTCGACGCCCATTGCTTGCAGTGCCGGTTGCGCGGCCTGCTCCGCAGCGGTGATGCCGGTAGCTGCGACCACGAACATGATGGTCATAGCGCCCAGCACGGCCCAACCCTGGCGGCGATCGCCCACCAGGCGGCCAAAGGTAAAGCACAGCGCGGCGGGGATCAGGAAGATGGCGAGCATCTGTGCGAAGTTGGACAGCGGCGTCGGGTTCTCATACGGGTGCGCCGAGTTGGCGTTGAAGAAGCCGCCGCCATTGGTGCCCAGCATCTTGATCGCTTCCTGCGAAGCGACTGGGCCCATCGCGATGGTTTGCGTGGCCACGCTCTGGGTTTGGGCAGGGGCCTCGGGCGTGGCGCCCGGGACGGTATAAGTCACCGGTTCCACCAGGTTCACTTCCTTATAGGCGGAAAAGTTCTGGATCGATCCCTGGCCGACCAGGAATACTGCAAAGACAAAGGACAAAGGCAGCAATACGTACAGCACGGTGCGGGTCAGGTCGACCCAGAAGTTGCCGATCGACTTTGCCGAGCGCGCGGCGAAACCGCGGATCAGGGCAAAGGCCACGGCAATGCCGGTGGCCGCCGAGAAGAAGTTCTGGCCGGCGAGCGCCAGCATCTGGCTCAAATAGCTCATGGTCTGTTCGCCCGCATAGCCTTGCCAGTTGGTGTTGGCCACAAAGCTGACGGCGGTATTGAAGGAGGAGTCCGGACTGACGCCAGGCAGGCCCTGGGGGTTAAGCGGCAGCCAGGCCTGCAAGCGCTGAACAGCGTAGACAAACAGGGTGCCAACGAGATTGAAGACCAGAAGTGCCTTGGCGTAGGCCTTCCAGCCCATGCCTCGCTGCGCTTCGTCGCCCGGCACGCCAGCGGCACGATACAGCAGCCTTTCGACTGCAGCCAGCCAGCCAAGGCCAGGGATTTTGCTGCCATCGGCCACGCGAGCCAGCAAGGCGCCGAGCGGCCACGCTGCGGCGACCAGGACCAGCAGGAAGACGGCCAGCAGCAGGAAGGATTGGGGGGTCATATTACAGGTCCTCCGCTTTCAGAAGGGCAGCCAGCAGGTAGACCAGCAAGCCGGCCGTGGCGACGGAGCCGATGAGATAAAAGATATTCATTGCTTCCCTCCCAGCTTGTCGCAACCGGCCGCCATGGCGACAACCAGCACGAAAAAGGCGACGATTGCGCCAATAAAAACGATGTCCATCAGGTTCCCCGAAAGGTCTTGTTTGCATGCGAACCAGCTTATCGAGACACGCCTAAATTCGGTGTAAAGACTCGGCAAAGCGGTGTAAACAAGGTGTAAAAATCAGAAGGTCCGGCTGACCGTGAGCTGCAAGGCGCTCTTGCCCAGGAACTTGCCGTTGGCTGGCGAGGCGTAGGCTGCCTTGCCGGCATTGGTGCCGACGGCAGCCAGCTGCACGCTGGCGATGCCCAGGTCTTTGCTCACGCCCAGCTTCCAGTCGCTGTAGTCGGCGACGCCATTGTTTTTCACGCGCTGGTGGCCAGCGTGCAGGTTGATGGTGTAGCCGGCGCCCGCATCGACATTTGCGCCCAGGTCCAGGTAGCCGGAGTTTTTGCTGTCGGCGAAGCCGAACAGGCTGGTCACGGAATGCGAGTATTTCAAGGTCGCCGGGCCGTATCCAAGCTGGCCGTGGATCTCCGTCGTGTCAGGGTTATCGAGGCCTGGGATGCGCCCCTTATAAACATAGGTCAGCACGCCCGCGTCGTAGCTGACATCTGCCGTCAGTTGGCCGCGCTTGCCGCCGTAGATATCCAGCTCCACGCGGCCGGCCCCACCGGCATCGCGCGTCCAGTTGATGGCCGATGCCCAGGCGCCCGCGTACCAGCCTGTCCCCCTGTCGGCAAGATCGGCGCCGGCCTGCAACGCGGGCTGCAGGCGCGATTGCGAGATCCCGCGATAGCGGTAATCGCTGGCCAGCGCAGCGTTGAAGCTCAGATCATTGGCAAAGGCAGGAGCGGACAGCATCGCCGCCGCCAGGAATAACGCGTTCTTCATACATTCGCTTTCGTCAAAAAGAAGGTGACGAAAGCGTATCGATCGGCGCGTAAAAACGGTCTAAATAGAAGGCAGCGACAAATCAACGCCGCATAAAAATACCTACAGCCGCATGAATTTGCGCAGCACCGCCTGCACCTGGTGTTCAGCCAGCGGCTTGTCCAGCATGCCGGCGGCGCCGGCGGCACGTCCGCGCGTCAGGTCGTAGTCGTGGGCCGACTGCACCAGGAAGATCACTTCGGGTTGCGCCTCCAGGCTGCGCAGTTGGGCGCACAGCAGGTAATGGTCAATGATCGGGGCGGCGAAGTCGATCAGTACCACAGCCACCGGCTGCTGGCGGCAATGCGTCAGCGCTGCCACACCGTCCACCGCCCACAGCACCGCAGTGCCGAACTGTTTCAGGGACTGGCCCAGCTGCTCGCTGAAATTGGCGTTGGCATCGACGCACAGCACGGCGCCCTCGCGGCGCGGCTTGCGCATCTTTTCATAGACAGCGGGATCGGTCAGATCGAGGTCGAGCCGCTCGCGGCGCCGACGCTCGGGTACCAGCGAATCGACGGAAGCCGACAGGCCGGCCAGCACGTCGGCGCGGCGCTGGAGCAGGCGGCCCAGTTCCGCATACATGGCGCTCCACTGCACTGGTAGCGGCAGGTTCGGATATGGCAGGAGCACGCCGGTCGCTCCCAGCACCAGCGCCGGCCGGATGTCGCCTGCAGCCAACGATGCGATGGCTGCCAGCGCTTTCAGTTCCGTGCCGTTGGCCAGGTAAATATCAGGGTCCTGCAGGCTGTCTTCGGTCAGGCAGAGATAGGCCGGTCCGTCGGCGGGCGCCTTGGCCAGTCCCAGCGCGAGCGCGCGCTCGGCTTCCTGGGGGAAGCCGACCAGCCTGACTGCGAACGGGCGCCGATCTGTAGTCATAAAACCCATTTTAACGCTGCGATTCCCTTGCGCCACCGGCCGTAGCGGATAGAATGCGCAAGCATGCGATCCGTCAAACCGGAAAATACTGTATATAATCACAGCACTTTGCATTACCAATAACACGTATGGCCACTAAAAAACCAGTTTCCGACTACAGCGAATCATCTATCCGCGTCCTCAAAGGACTGGAACCCGTCAAGCAGCGCCCGGGCATGTACACCCGCACCGAGAACCCGCTGCACATCATCCAGGAGGTGATCGACAATGCCTCGGACGAAGCATTGGGCGGCCATTGCAAAAACATCATCGTGACGCAGAATGCCGACGGTTCCATCACCGTCGAAGACGACGGCCGTGGTATTCCGGTCGGCTTGCATCCTGAAGAAAACGTGCCGACGGTGGAAATCGTCTTTACCCGCCTGCACGCGGGCGGCAAGTTCGACAAGGGCTCGGGCGGCGCTTACGCCTTCTCGGGTGGCTTGCACGGTGTCGGCGTATCCGTCACCAACGCGCTGTCCAAGCGCCTGGAAATTGCAGTGTGGCGTAAAGACGACGCCGGCAACGGTTTCCACCAGATCGCCTTCGAACACGGCGACCTGGTCGAGCCATTGAGCTCCCAGCCGGCGCCGAAGGATGGCAAGAAGTCCGGTACCCGCGTGACCGCCTGGCCGGATGCGAAGTATTTCGATTCGCCGCTGATCTCGCAGGTCGAGCTGCAACGCCTGCTGCGCTCCAAGGCCGTGCTGCTGCCCGGCGTATCGGTCACGCTGAAGAATGCCAAGACCGGCGACGAACAGACCTGGATGTACAAGGACGGCCTGCGCGGCTACCTGAACGAGCAACTGGCGCAAACCACCTCCGGCGGCGAAACCCTGATCCCCCTGTTCGAGGGCGAGCAGTTCGCCACCCCTGATGCGGAAGGCTTTGCCGAAGGCGAAGGCGCGTCCTGGGTGGTGGCATGGACCGAGGAAGGCGCCGTGGTGCGCGAATCCTACGTCAACCTGATTCCGACCCCGAACGGCGGCACCCACGAATCGGGCCTGCGCGAAGGCCTGTTCGGCGCAATGAAGAACTTCGTCGAGCTGCACTCGCTGCTGCCGAAAGGCGTGAAGCTGCTGCCGGAAGACGTGTTTGCCCGCGCTTCCTTCGTGCTGTCGGCCAAGGTGCTGGACCCGCAATTCCAGGGCCAGATCAAGGAGCGCCTGAACTCGCGCGATGCGGTGCGCCTGGTATCGACCTTCTCCAAGCCCGCGCTGGAACTGTGGCTGAACCAGCACATCGACTACGGCAAGAAGCTGGCGGAGCTGGTGATCAAGCAAGCCCAATCGCGCCTGCGCTCCGCGCAGAAGGTCGAGAAGAAGAAGTCGTCAGGCGTGGCTGTATTGCCGGGCAAGCTGACCGATTGCGAATCGGACGAAATGACCCGCACCGAATTGTTCCTGGTCGAGGGCGACTCGGCGGGCGGTTCGGCCAAGATGGGCCGCGACAAGGAGTTCCAGGCCATCCTGCCGCTGCGGGGCAAGGTGCTGAACTCCTGGGAGACTGACCGCGACCGCCTGTACGCCAACAACGAAATCCACGACATCGCGGTGGCGATCGGCGTCGATCCGCACAATCATGGCGATTCGCCTGACCTGTCTGGCCTGCGTTACGGCAAAATCTGCATTCTCTCCGATGCGGACGTCGACGGCTCCCACATCCAGGTGCTGCTGCTTACCCTGTTCTTCCGCCACTTCCCTGCCCTGATCGACAAGGGCCACATCTGCGTGGCGCGTCCGCCGCTGTACCGCGTTGACGCACCGGCGCGCGGCAAGAAGCCGATCCAGAAGCTGTATGCGCTGGACGACGGCGAACTGGTGGCCATTGAAGACAAGCTGCGCAAGGACGGCTTGAAGGAAGGCTCCTGGACCATCTCCCGCTTCAAGGGCCTGGGCGAGATGAACGCCGAGCAGCTGTGGGAAACCACCATGAACCCGGACACCCGCCGCCTGCTGCCGGTGTCGCTGGGCGATTTCGACCACAGCTACTCCTCCTCGCGCTTCAATATGCTGATGGGCAAAGGCGAAGCCGCCGCCCGCCGCGCGTGGATTGAAGAACACGGCAACGAAGTGGAAGCGGATATCTAAAACCGGTAAAGCAGTGTCTGACCCGCGGGGTCAGACACTGGTACGCGACCGGTGCGGGCCTGGTGTCTGACTCCGCGGGTCAGACGGGACGGCCACCCGGCCGAATTACCAGTTAGAAAGTAAAAACTATGACTCAAGCAAATCTCTTTGACGAACCAACCCCGGAACTGCCGCCAAATGGCGGCAGCGGCGGTGATGACGGCGGCGAATCGCTGACCCTTTCGACCTTCGCCGAGCGCGCCTACCTGGATTACGCCATTTCCGTGGTCAAGGGCCGCGCCCTGCCGGACGTGTGCGACGGCCAGAAGCCGGTGCAGCGCCGCATCCTGTACTCGATGAATGAACTGGGCCTGGGCCCGACCGCCAAGCCGCGCAAGTCCGCCACCGTGGTCGGCGACGTGTTGGGTAAATTGCACCCGCACGGCGACCAGTCGGTGTACGACGCGCTGGTGCGCATGGCGCAGGATTTCTCGCTGCGCTATCCGCTGATCGACGGCCAGGGTAACTTCGGCTCGCGCGACGGCGACGGCGCAGCGGCAATGCGATACACCGAAGCCCGCTTGCCCCCGATCTCGCGACTGCTGCTGGACGAAATCGACCAGGGCACCGTGGACTTCATCCCGAACTACGACGGCTCGTACGAAGAACCGGCCCTGCTGCCGGCGCGCCTGCCGATGGTGCTGCTGAACGGCGCCTCCGGTATCGCTGTGGGCCTGGCGACCGAAATCCCTTCGCACAACCTGACCGAGGTGGCGAAAGCTGCCGTGGCGATGATCCGCAATCCGAAGATCAGCCACGCGGAACTGATGGAACTGATCCCGGGCCCGGACTTCCCTGGCGGCGGCCAGTTGATCACTCCGCGCGCGCAACTGGACGACATGTACGCGTCCGGCCGCGGCTCGATGAAGGTACGCGCTCGCTGGAAGATCGAAGAACTGGCGCGCGGCCAGTGGCAGGCAGTTGTATACGAACTTCCCCCAGGTACTTCATCGCAGAAGGTGCTGGAAGAAATCGAAGAGCTGACCAATCCAAAGGTCAAACTGGGCAAGAAAGCCCTATCGCCGGAACAGGTTGCGCTGAAGGGCCTGCTGCTTGGCCAGCTGGACAAGGTGCGCGACGAATCCGGCCGCGAGGCCGCTGTGCGCCTGGTGTTCGAGCCTAAATCGAAGAACCAGAACCAGACCGAGTTCATGCACATGCTGCTGGCGCACACCTCGCTGGAGACTTCAGCGTCGATGAACCTGGTGATGATCGGCGGCGATGGCCGCCCGCGCCAGAAAGGCATCAGCGAAATCCTGGGCGAGTGGATTGAATTCCGCTTCGCCACCGTGACCCGCCGCACCCAGTTCCGCCTGAACAAGGTCGATGAGCGCATCCACATCCTGGAAGGCCGCCAGATCGTCCTGCTGAACATCGATGAGGTCATCGCCATCATCCGCAATTCGGACGAGCCGAAGGCGGCGCTGATCGAACGCTTCAAGCTGTCGGACCGCCAGGCTGAAGACATCCTGGAAATCCGTTTGCGCCAACTGGCACGCCTGGAAGCGATCAAGATCGAACAGGAACTGGCCGAGCTGCGCAAGGAGCGCGAAGGCCTGCAGGACGTGCTGGACAATCCGTCCACTCTGCGCCGCCTGGTCATCAAGGAAATCGACGGCGACGCCAAGACTTACGGCGACGCACGCCGCACCCTGATCGAGGAAGCGCAGAAGGCTGTCGTTGAACAGAAGGTGGCCGACGAACCGGTCACCGTAATCATTTCCGAAAAAGGCTGGGTGCGCGCACGGTCCGGCGTCGGCCACGATCCTGCGCAGTTCACCTTCAAGGCCGGCGATTCGCTGTATGGCGCATTCGAGTGCCGTACGGTCGATACCCTGCTGGGCTTCGGCGACAACGGCAAGGTGTATTCCGTGCCCGTGGCCGCCCTGCCTAATGCGCGCGGCGACGGCGTACCGATTACCACGCTGGTCGACCTGTCGGGCGGCGCCCGCCTGCTGCACTACTTCGCGGGCAATGGCGACAAGCAGCTACTGCTGGCGTCCGATGCGGGCTATGGCTTTATCGCCAAGGCCGGCGATATGGTGTCGCGACTGAAGGGCGGCAAGTCGTTCATTACGCTGGATGAGGGCGCGAAGCCGCTGCCACCGACCGTGGTGGCCGATGGCGCGAGCGCGGTGGCGGTCATTTCCGAGAAATCGAACCTGCTGGTGTTCGGCATGGACGAGATGAAGGTGCTGTCCAACGGCGGCCGCGGCGTGATCCTGATGGATCTGGCCGACAAGGAGAAGCTGGTTGCTGCTTGCGCGATCACCGACAAGGGCGTGACCGTGCAGGGGATTGGCAATGCTGCGAAGGCGAAGGAAGACCGCATGGGGCCGACGGCACTGGCGCCGCACTTCGGCAAGCGCGCGCGCAAGGGCAAGCCGATGCCGGTGCGGATCAAGCCGACTGGGTTGGCGCCGAACACCTGAACCGGCAACCTAGTGTCTGACCCGCAGGGTCAGACACTGTAACGCGGCGGCCGCAGGCCAAGTGTCAGACCCTATGGGTCTGACACTGGTTTACCGGTTTAGCGCGGGGCGTACAAGTCAATTGTCTCCTGCACCGCATCGCTGCACACCGCGCAAAACTCCTCGCTGCGGTCAAACATCAGGCACTGTTGCTGCGAACGATAGTAGCCCGTCGCTTCGTAGTTCGCTCCTTCGAACGCTCCCACGGCCTTGCGGTTCGGCGCTTTCGAGAACAGCGCATTGGTCCAGGCCAGATCCTCCTTGAACCACTTGCTCATCTCCGCTTCCGGACGATTATCCTTGCGCAGTTGCGCTCGAATCTTCTGGTACTCGCGTGAATGCGCCTCGTACTCCGCCTTCGGCCAGGCAGTCGGCAACGCAGTCCCCGGCGTCACAAACTTCTTCCACTTCACATTGGCCGGATCCAGCAAGGCCGTCACGTTCGGCTCCCATGGCTCCATGCGCACTCCGCCCGTGGCATAAGCCACCGGCGAGGTGTAATACTCATCCGCCAAGCCCGCGAAGTGGTGGCCGAATTCGTGCACGAACAGATAGTTCGCCCAATCGTTATCCGCGGCGGCCGTGCTGAATTGCCCGTAGATGCCGCCACCGCCGTAAGTATCGTTGTTGACCAGGATCTCGATGAACTCATACGGCGCGTGCTGCGCAATCTCGCGCAGCGCGCGGTTGTCGATGGTCAGCACATAACGTTCGCTGCCGAAGATGTCGTAGCGCGTGCCCAGCTTCGATGCATGGTGGCTGTTGGTGGAAGGACGCGACACGCCGCTCTCCTGCGTCGGCACCGCCATCGCCCATACGTTGAAGTCCTTGGCCCGCTCCTTGAACGGCGATACCGTGAACAGGTATTCGGACAGCTTGCGTGCCCGGGCTTCGAATTTGGCCATGTCGGCTTTGGTGTAGCCGTCGCCCAGGATCAGCAAGTCGACCTTCTTCTCGCTCGGCCCGTTGACACGGATCGGGATCGGCTTGGCGGGCGCCGCATCCTGCTTGCGCACCACATCCATCGCATCGGTATCGACGTCCACGCTCCACACCACGGAGAATTCATTACGCTCATCACGCTTCAGGATGCGCACCTTGACCGGGCGGTCAGGCTTGGGGAAGCGCACCGACTCATGGAAGCCGCGCGTCAGCTTGGCCGCCTCCTCGGTCGACTTCCACTCAACAAAGATGGTGGAGAAGGTGCGGGTGTACAGCACCTGGCCGGTCTTGGCGTCCGCCACTTCAACCTTGTTCACGCCGCGGTTAGTGGTATCGATTGTCTTGGACATATCGCCGGGCCATGGCAACGGCTCAATCACAACTTGTTCGATCGCATAACTTTCGTTTAGCGCGTTACCGGTGTGCATATAGTCAAGGCGCACGGTCGCAGGTTGCGCCGCCAGCGCAAGGCCGGCCGCGGTGCTCAGCGCCGCTCCCGCCAGCAGTCGGTTCAGGTACGACATGAAGTCTCCAGTGTGGTTTTGGTGGCGGTTATTGTAGCTTTGCTTTGCGGAATACAGTAGACCGCCCCGTAAGCCCGGCATAAGATGGCCCCATGCCCATCGAACCCGAACAGCTAAGAACATGGCTGGCAGCGGCCGGCCGCCAGGATGCCGTGGCGTTTCGCGCGCTGTACGATGCAGCCGCGCCGAAACTGTTTGGCTTTGCCCTGCGTATATTGCAGAAGCGGGAACTGGCCGAGGAAGCGCTGCAGGAAGGCTTCGTGTCGATCTGGCACGCGGCGCCGCACTACCAGGCCGGCCTGGCAGCGCCGCTGACGTGGATGGCTGCCATAGTCCGCAACAAGGCGCTGGATATCCTGCGCCGCACGGACGATACGGTGGAACTGGATCATGAAGCATTTCGCAACGAGTACACAAGCTCACCCGCCGAGGCGAGTGAAATGAGCAGCGACGCCCGTGCGCTCATTGCTTGCATGGCGCGGCTGGAAGGCCTGCACCGGCTGGCGATCGGACTCGCCTTCTTCCATGACCTGTCGCACACCGAAGTGGCGCAGCGCCTGTCGCTGCCGGTCGGCACGATCAAGACATGGATCCGGCGCGGCATGGAAAAGCTCAAGCATTGCCTGTCGCAAGGAGAAGCCCCATGAAGATCCGCGGCAACGATGCCTTGCGCGACAAGCTGGCCGCCGAATACGTGCTTGGCACCTTGCGCGGCGGTGCACGCCGCCGCTTCGAAGGCTGGATGTACACTGATGCCGCCCTGCGCATGCTGGTCAAGGAATGGGAGCGCCGCCTGCTGCCGATGCATGAATTCGTGCACACGGCCGAGCCATCGCCCCAGCTCTGGCGCAATATCGAAATGCGCCTGCACCTGAAGCCGGAACGCAGCAGCTGGCATTTCTGGCGCGGCTTCGGGCTCGGAACGGCATCAGCCGCAGTGGCGGCGGGGCTGGTGGTGGCGATCAGCTTGCAGCAGTTACGCGGGCCTAGCTACGACCTGATCGCGACATTGACCGACCAGCAAGCGCAGCCTGCCCTGCTGGTGAAGGCCGACACCAGCAAGCGCCTGCTGCAGGCCCATATCGTCGGCGGCGCACCGGTGCCGGTCGACCGGTCATTGCAATTGTGGGCGATTCCGAAGAAAGGATCTCCACGTTCGCTGGGCGTACTGGGAAGCGATGGGCGTGCAACGTTCTCGCTCGCGTCGGGCGCTGTCGGCGACGACGTCGTGATGCTGGCGATCTCGCTGGAGCCGCGCGGCGGATCACCCGATCCGAACGGGCCGACCGGGCCTGTGCTGTACAAAGGCCCGTGGGTACGGGCCATGTAATTACACAGTAGCCCGTTCGACGATCCACAACATGGCCAGCACGGCGATGCCGGCCGAGCCGGCCTTCACCATCAACTGTTTGTAGATCCAGCTGCGGCGCATGGCGAATGCGAGCGGCAGGAAGGCCGCCACAATTGCCAGCTGTCCCAGTTCGACGCCCGCGTTGAACGCTGCCAGCGCGAGTACCGCCGAGCCTTTCGGCAGGCCAAGGTCGCCAAGCACTCCCGCAAAACCGAAGCCGTGCAGCAGCCCGAAGGCGAAGGCGGCCAGCCAGCGCCTGCCTTGCACCAGAGGCCAGATGTTGTTCAGCGCCGCGACCGCGACCGAGGCCGCGATGGCGGTTTCGATCAGGCGGCTTGGCAGCGCGACCACTTGCAGCGCCGCGAGCGAAAGCGTGATGGAGTGTGCGAGCGTGAAGGCCGTGACGACGCGCAGCACATCCACGCCAGCCGGCCGCCAGCCTTTTGCCAGCACCGCCGGCAGCAACAGGGAAAGCAGGAACAGGATGTGGTCGTAGCCGGTCCAGATGTGCCAGATGCCGTGGTGCAGGTAGCTGCCGGCCTGTTGCCACGCGTTGCCGCCGCCACCGCCCTCGGCTGCTGCGAGCCCCGTGCGCTCACCGCCCAGCACGGCCGATTGCGTGCGGCCGTCGACCGTAATGCTGGCCATGCCGCGATGCTGCGCATCCAGGTCGGCGAACAGCTGGTAGTTGATGGCGAAGGCGGTGCCGCTTTCGCATTCGCCTTGCAGCAGCAGGACGGAGTAAGCGCCGTCAGTATGGAGGTCGATTTGCTGGCCTGTCACGCGTAGCCGGCAGCCCGGCGCCAGGCCGAGGCGCGGCATGGCATAGGTGGCAATGTCAGCATGGCGGGACCGGACTTCATCCCACGTCAGCTTGCCGTCACCATCGGCATCCAGCCCAAGGGCGAAATCGAGGTCGCGCAAGGCAATGTCCCAACGGCCGTCGACAAGGCGCAGCTGGCGCGCCGCCGCCGGGACGGCAGCCGCCAGGCGCAGCGCCAGGTAGCTATCGCTTGGCTTGTGGGCGTGCGCCGTGCCGGCGGCCAACAGTAAGGTCAGGAAGATCAGTCCGGCCAGCCTGCATGCGCGGAATTGTCGGGCGATCATGGTGCGCCTCCCTCCAGCTGCCGTGCCAGCGAAGCGACCAGGCTGTCCTCAAGGCCATGCCGGCGACGCCATGCCAGCGCCGGGCGGGCAGCCTCTGGATCGCGCGCCGCGAGTGCCGCTTCCAGCAGTATGCGCAGGTCTGCAGGCTCTTTCTGCACTTGCCAGTTGGCCAGCGCCAGCTGCAGCGCAGCGCGCGCGTCATGGCGCAAATGCAGCTCAAAACGGGCCTGTTCACGCTGGTGGATCGCGTCGCCACGGCGGGCAGCCGCATCGAAGCGCGCCTGCAAATCTGCAACGGCGCTTGTCACGGCCGGCGCGGCCGGCGCGGAACGCGACGCGGCGATGGTGTGCCGCAGCAGCAGGCCATCGATGCGAAGGTGCTTGCGCAGCAGCGCCTGCACTTCCTCGCCGCGTCCCTGGTCCAGCAAAAGGTCGGCATAAGCGCCAAGTAAGTAGCTATCGCCCGGCGCCAGGCCGAGCCCCAGGCGAAAACGCTCTTCTGCGCGCACGGCATCGGCGCGCCGATATGCCAGTTCGCCGAAAAGCGTCAATGCCCAGAGCCGCAAGCCGGCGTCCGATGCGGACGATGCGCCCTGGCCCCTGCCCGAGCGTTCGATGGCCAGCGCCAGCAGGTGTTCGCTGGCTGCAAGCTGGCCGCTGGCGGCGCGGGCGTTGGCAAGGCAGGCCATGCCGGCCAGTTGGCTGGCCAGCGACGAGAGCCGTCCGCAGCTGCGAACGGCCGCGTCGTACTCGCCCCGCACCACCTGCACTGTCGCCAGCGTCAGCCAGGCCTGGGGGTTGGCCGGGTCTGCGCGCGTGACGGCGCCCAGGTCGCGGATCGACTCGGCGAAGCGATGGCTGGATTGCAGCAGCGTCGCGCGCAGCAGCAATACCTGGACCGGCGGCGCAGCAGACTTCCACCAGGGAGCCAGCACCGCTTGCGCGTAGCCGAAATAGCGTGGATCGCCCGACGCGCGGCCACGCTCGATGTACTGCCGCGCGGCTTCTGCGGCAAGGACAGGATCGTGCGGCGCAGCGGCTATCTGCGCACGCTGGCGGCGCAATGCCGCATCCGGGGCATCGCCCCAGCGCGGCAGCGTCTCCAGCACCTGGGCGCCGGATTGCGGCACAAACGGCGCGGCCAGGCCGGGCAGCGGGAGCGCCGTGGCTGCAACTGCGGCGAGGGCCGAAGCGGCAGCGCGGATGATGCAGGTATCGGGCTTCATGCCGGCCTCACTCCAGCGCGACCGGCTCACCGCCGTCAGGCTGGCCCAGCGCCGTGCCATCGACATCGGCAGGCTCGGTGGTTTCAGGCGCGCTGCGGACCAGCGCAACGAGGGCGGAGGTGAAGGTGTCGCCGGGCGGCGGCGGGGCCGGCACCGGATCGGATATCGACATCGTCGAAGCGGCATCGCCACCACCGCCGCCGCAGCCGGCGAGCAGCACGGCCGCCATGGCAAGACAAAGGCGTTTCATGATCGCGCCCCCTATTGCTGCGGCGAGCCGGGAATCGGCGTCTTCAGGTAGGGGAAGCCAGCGCTGAAGAAGCTGTCGTCCAGGAAAGCGCCATCGGTGAAGCGAATAGCCCCCGCCGGCGCGTCGCCGGGCGCGCAGCCGATGTTCAGCGTGCACAGCTTGCCCATGACGACACGCAAGGCGATATCGACCACGTCGTCGCCCGGCCGGCGTCCGTTGGGGAAGCCGGCGTTATCGCCATCGATCACGCCCAGCCGTTTCTGCGCGCCCTTTTCAACCGGGGCGATCGAAGTATTCAGGCGCAGCATCTCCGATGCCTTCACGCGCGCAGGCTGGTTAAGCCCGGGCACGCCGGTAAGGAACACCGTTACCAGGTCATTGCGCGGGAAATTGACAGGCGCCTTGGCGCCCGCGCTGCCGAACAGCACTTCAACCAGTGCCGGCAGGGTTGGATTGGTGACGTAGTCCGCAAACTGCCCATCCTGCACTGGCTTGCTGTGGTTGAAGCGGTCCTTGTCCTTCAAGCCGATCACCACCTCATTCACCAGCGGCATGCCGAGCCGCGACACCTGCGTCCATGCCCCGCCCTCCTTCGAGCCGCCGTTCGGATTGATCAAACGTCCCTGGCGCAGGCTGGCCGTGGTCCAGCCGCCAATCACCGCCTCCGTGCCGGAAGTCAGGCAACGGGCCGCCACTTCCATCTCGATGGATGTCACGTTCTTGTCGTCCAGGTCGTCGCGCGCATTCTTCTCCGCATTGGCCAGGAATTCCACCGCAGGCGCCTTGATGTTGATCAGGTCAAAGGTTTCGCCCAGGTTGACCACGAACGAATCCTTGCGCTGCCCGACAAACAAGCGCGCCGGCACCTCGCAGCCGGGAATACTCACGGTGTAGACATGCTTGCCCGCATACCCCGCATAATCGGGAATCGACTTGTTGCCGATATTATCGATTGGCTTGTCGAACACCGTGGCGCCGTTGCCCGCCATGCGCACCGCCTGGCGCACGCCGCGCCGGTCGCCGCGCACCACGCCCACCGTATAGGTCTCGCGCACGTTCAGCCCGGCCGCATTCACCTCGTTAATCGGCCCGCCATTGATCACCAGCGGAATCGGCACTTTCTTGCCGCCCACCGTGAACGCCGCATTCTTGAAAGTATTGGTGAAGCGGAACTGGAAAGTCAGGTCTTCCCGCGCATCGCCATTGTTATCGATGTGGATCTCGTACAGCGCATCCGGATCCATGGTGAAGAAATTCGGTCCGCCATACGCATCCTGCAAGGGCACGTAATTGGCGATCAGGGTCACGAACTGCTCGCGCCCCGGCTCGTAGCTGCGGAACATGTAGAAGTCTGTTCCGTCGACCTTGGGTTCGCGCGTAATGAATGGCGCTTCGCGGTGGCTCGATGCCTGCGCCGCCGGCGCCAGGGCCGACAGCAGGGCTAACTGAACAGCAGCTTGCTTGATGGGTGCCATGGTTTCCTCCTCTGTGGTTGGTTGCCATGGCATATACGCGGCTGCGCCGCCGCCGGATTCAGGAAATCGTCATTTATATTTGTATAGCGGCCGCGTGATTTCGATAGGCCGGATATCGAGGCGGATATTCAGCACCGAATACGCCTCAGCCACGCTGGAGACATAGCCCACCGTCTCTGGCGTCTTGGTGAAACGGAACTCGAAGCCGACCTCGGTCCCGCTGGCACGCGGGTTACCGCTGGCAATGCCGATCGCCTCTTCCTGGTTGCTGTCGATCAGCCGTTCCATCAGGTCGATCACGGCGCTATTGCCCAGCACGTCATTGCTGAACACGGCCCCGCGGCCCAGGGTGCGCGTCGGGTCGATGCGGCCGCCTGCCTTGTCGTTGGACGGCAAAAACATATGGGTGCCGATATTGAATTTGTCGCCCCGGTCGAGATAGCTGATCACGGCGTTGCGCACGCCGAAGTGCGGCGCTTCCTTGTCCCACTCGGCGCGCGACAGGTCGATCAGCAGCGCCCCCTTGTAGCCGATGATTTCCACCTCGCGCTGGGCATTCACCACCATCGCGCTGTCCTCATCGATGCCAAGGCCGATCTGGTACCCCTTGGCCAGCATGGCCGGGATCATGCGCGCAAAGCGGCCGCGCACCAGCAAGTGCTGGTCCACGAACACGTCGTCGCCGATGAAGCCAAGGCCCGGTCCCAGCTCGCGCCCATCGGCAATGCCGGTCTGCAGCATCGACAGGACGGCTTTCGGATTGGCGAACATGGTGCTGCTCATGATGGCCGCACCGGCCGAGGAACCGGCAATCACGCCGCCGCGGCGGTACACGTCCCACACCGCCTCCAGCACCGCGGTCTGGGTGCCGTCCTCCCGCAACAGCGCCTTGGTAATGCGCCCCTGGTCGCCGCCGGCAAAATATACGCCGTCCGATTCGCGGATCCTCTTCGCCAATGCTGCGTCGTCGGCGTTCTTCCGGTAATCGCTGCCAGCCAGGCGCACCGCAACCGGCACCAGGAAGGCATCCGCCCCCCACTTGCGCAGGTAGCCGATGATGGTCTGGGCCGAACGTTCCGGATTGCCCGCGGCAGAAGGGAAGACGGCGATGCGCGAGCCCTTGCCGCCCGCCAGTTTCACCACGCGCTGCCACACGTCGGCATTGTCGCCGCGCAGGCCGCCGCCGATGATGACCAGCGAGCCCTGGTGCGCCGCCACGGGAGAAGGTGCGATGGCAGCCGATCCGCCGCTGACGGTAGCGCTGGCGCCCGCCACGATGCGCACTGGGGCGACCGTATCGGGCAATGGGGCGGGAGTCGAAGGCGGCGCCGCCGGAGGCCTGGACGGCGCGTCGGGCGGCGGCGTGGTGCTGGTGCGCCCGGTCGTTGCCGGCACGGGATTCTTGGGCGGCGCTTCGCGGGCGTGGATAGGAAGGCCGCAGGCGGCTAGCAAGGCCAGGCCCAATCGGGCCAGGCCGGCGGGGGAGTACAGCTTCACGATGGCCTCCTGTTCTGCTTGCTCACTGGCATCGCTGCTAGACATCTGGGTAATACCTTTCCGACAGTGTAGCCGGACGCAACGGTGGAGTAAAACCTTATCGCGCGCCGGCGCACACTTTGTTTATTGCGGCTTCAGGTAGCGCTCCGGCAGCGGGGTCTTTTCGCCCTCCGGCTGCCACAGGAGTTGCGAAATCCACCAACGCTTGCCGTCATTGACGAGCTGGATCGAATTGATGCCGCGCACAAAAGGCTTGTCCGCCGGCGCGTGGCGCGCCTCATAGGTACTGAAGACCTGGGCAATCTGTCCATATTCCTCGCCCTTGCGCGCGAGTTCGGATTCGTAGAAGCCTTCCTTCGCAAACACCGGCGTGACGCGGGTAATGTAGTCTTCCAGCGACAGTACGCGGGTATTCAGCGCCCCATCCTTGCCGGTGCTGTGCACCACCATGCGGCCATCGTTGCGGAACAGGGAACGCAGGCGGTCCCAGTCGCGCGCCTTGCCGGCGGGGCCGGAAATGGTGTCGTACAGGGCGGCCACGATGCCGTCCACGGATGCCACGTCGGACGGACGCGCACCCTGCGCGAAGGCGCTACCGCTGGCCAGCACCAACAGTAGCAAACTTGCTAACTTCTTCATTGACTCTCCTACTAATTTATAATCGTTTGAATTTCTCGTGCAAATCTCACCGCAAAGCCACTATGACAGATCAATTCTCCAAGAAGGCGGAAGCCTGGTCCGCTCGCTTCTCCGAACCTGTTTCCGACCTCGTGAAACGTTACACCGCCTCGGTGTTTTTTGACAAGCGCATGGCCAAGGCCGACATCCAGGGTTCCCTGGCGCACGCCGACATGCTGGCTGCCCAAGGCATCATCCCGGCCGCCGACCTGGCTGCGATCCAGAAAGGCCTGGCCCAGGTCAGCGCCGAGATCGACGGCGGCCAGTTCGAATGGCAGCTCGACCTGGAAGACGTGCACCTGAATATCGAAAAACGCCTGACCGAGCTGGTTGGCGACGCTGGCAAGCGCCTGCACACCGGCCGCTCCCGCAACGACCAGGTGGCCACCGACATCCGCCTGTACGTGCGCTCTGCGATCGACGACATCACCGGCCTGCTGCAGCAGTTGCGCGGCGCCCTGGTCGACCTGGCCGAGAAGAATGCGGACGTGATTCTGCCCGGCTTCACCCATATGCAGGTGGCGCAGCCGATCACCTTCGGCCACCACATGCTGGCCTACGTTGAAATGTTCGGCCGCGACGTCGAGCGCATGCAGGATTGCCGCAAGCGCGTGAACCGCCTGCCGCTGGGCGCCGCCGCACTGGCCGGCACCACCTTCCCGATCGACCGCCTGCGCGTGGCCAGGACCCTTGGCTTCGACGATGTGTGCCACAACTCGCTGGATGCCGTGTCGGACCGCGACTTCGCGATCGAGTTCACCGCCGCCGCCTCGCTGCTCATGATGCACGTGTCGCGCATGTCGGAAGAACTGATTATCTGGATGAGCCCGCGCGTCGGCTTTATCGACATCGCCGACCGCTTCTGCACCGGCTCCTCGATCATGCCGCAGAAGAAAAACCCGGACGTGCCGGAACTGGCGCGCGGCAAGACCGGCCGCGTGTACGGCCACCTGATGGGCCTCCTGACCCTGATGAAAGGCCAGCCGCTGGCTTACAACAAGGACAACCAGGAAGACAAGGAGCCGCTGTTCGACACCGTCGACACCGTGGTCGACACCCTGCGCATCTTCGCCGACATGGCGGGCGGCATCTCCGTCAAGCCGGAGGCGATGCGTTCGGCCGCGCTGCAGGGCTACGCCACTGCGACCGACCTGGCCGACTACCTGGTGAAGAAGGGCTTGCCGTTCCGCGATGCGCACGAAGCAGTGGCGCATGCGGTGCGCGCCTGCGACGACCTGAAGATCGACCTGGCACAGATGTCGCTGGAGCAGCTGCGTGCCTTCTCGCCGCTGGTGGGCGAGGATGTATTTGCGGTGCTGACGCTGGAAGGCTCGGTGGCGGCGCGCGACCACGTTGGCGGCACGGCGCCGAACCAGGTGCGCGCGGCGATTTCCCGCGTGCGTCAGCAGTTGGCAGGTTGAGCCTTGCGGGCGTGGCGGATGCTGTCCGCCATGTCCCGCATGACGAAGCGGTGCATGGAGCGGATCACGAGGTCCACGAGCAGGCGCCGCAAAGCGCTTTCCGATCCTTTGGGCTCGTAGCTGGTGGCCATGCTCACCAGCGTCTGGCTGCCGGACAGGCGGGTCAAATGGATGCTGCCGCCCTTCAGCGCGAGATGGCGCTGGAACTGTTCGCTGGCTTCGGTCACGCTGAATTCAAGCGCAGCGTTATGCGTCGACTTCGTGATGCGCTTCATGATGTACTGCCCGTCCCCATACTCGCACCGGCACAGGGTGCCTACCGTTTTGTGGTCGCCGACTGTCCTCACGGGCAGGGGCAAGGTCCAGCGCAGGAACCAGTTCGGCCTGGCTTTCACTTCCTCGTAAAAGCAGACTTTATCCCATACTTCCGCGATGTCGGCGTCGATGATGCGTTCCGTTTGAGCGATGTTCATCTTGTAGCATCCTTATGGTTTTTGGCAGTGAAGAAAGCGTTACATCCAACCAGCCAGACTTCGACCTGGCTGAATCGTTGCGATAATTCGGCGTGCAGGGCGTCCAGCGAGTCGTCCCGGTTGTCCACCACTTTCAGCCAGTTCATGAAGCCCATCAGGGCCCTGGCGTACCAGGACATCGGCGCATCCTTGCCCAGCAGCGTGTAGCCGAACAGCGTCGTCCCGGGTGCGCACAGCGGCGCAATGGCGTCGAAAATGCGGCCCTTGTCCCGCATCGTCCCCGGCGCGCAGTGAATCAGGCCGCCGATACAGATTGAATCGACCGTGCCGCCGATGGCAATGGGTTCGAACGCGTTGCGCACATGACAATCGGGGACGTAGCGCTGCAGGCGCTGTGCCGTGTGGCGCAGGCAGTTCGGATTCAGGTCGATCAGGGCAATCTGCTGCCTTCCCTCGTCAAGCCCGGCATGGTCCAGGAAGTATCCGGTGCCCACGCCGATGTCGGCATGGCGGCGCCCGGCATGCCGGCGGTAGATGTCGATATAACGCTGCCCCTCGCACTTCCAGAAATACCTGGTAAAGATACCGATCACCAGCAGGTCGTAGCAGTGAAGGAAGAAAGGCGTGTAGGCCTTGACTCCGTTGCGGTATGCCCCAACGTCCATGCGTTGCCCCTTTAAGTCAAAAAAAGCGTGCAAGAAACCCTGGCCCATGAAAGGCCATCATTGCGGTCTGCGTGTACTGGCGATTTACGCTTCGCCGGCCTTTTTCCTGGCCTTGCTTTCGCGCTTGATTGGCCCGGCGACCGGGCACAGCGCAAAGGCAAACTGCGTCAGCGTATTGACGAGGTTGTCGGACATCAGTTTGTAATACACATACTGGCCGCGACGCTCGCTGCTGACCAAGCCTGCACCTTCGAGGACGGACAAATGACGGGAAACCGCAGGCGCACTCATTTCAAAGCGGGCAGCCACCTCCCCGGCCGTCATCTCCTGCTCAGAGAGATAGGCGAGGATCAGTCGACGTGGCGTCGATGCCAATGCTTCAAATACTTTGTCCGACATGCTGGTTTTCTGTTGAGGGGGCACCGCACTGCGCGGCGAGGCCTCTAGTCTATACCCGACGGGCGCTCCAGCCAATGCCGGAGTACTACTTTTATTTAATTAAGCATTTAACGAATATCTTAAATGCTTAATTGTCACCTGTCCAGTTTTTTCGTGGCGAAACGTCAACCGTCCCCGGGGAGCGATTCAATTCGGGGTGATTCTCGGCTAATATCCTTGCAATAAATAATCCAATCACCAGGAGACGCAATGCAGGAGTTTCTTCGCCTGTCGCATTGGCTTGACCGCCTTGGCTACCGCTGCGGGCAGCTGGCCAATGTGATGATCCTCGCCTCATGCTTCATCAGCGCCAGCAACGCCATGATCCGTTATGGCTTCGACTGGAGTTCCAACGCCCTGCTCGAAATGCAGTGGTACCTGTTTGGCGCCGCCGTCATGCTTGGCGCCAGCTACACCTTCCAGCGCAATGAGCACGTGCGCGTCGACCTGGTCTACGGCCACGTCTCCGAGCGCAAGCAACTCTGGATCGACGTCTTCGGCATCATCTTCTTCCTGTTCCCGGCCTGCATCCTGTTTGCCTGGCTGTCGTGGGAATCATTGTTCCTGCCTTCCTGGGCCATCATGGAACAATCGAGCAACGCCGGCGGCCTGGCGCGCTGGCCGATCAAATTCGTGGTGCCCGTCGGCTTTGCCCTGCTCACCCTGCAAGGCATTTCTGAACTGATCAAGCGCATCGCCCACCTCGCCGGCCAAGCCAACCTGGACAGCAAATACGAAAGGCCAGTGCAATGATTCCGTTGGAGATGATGCCGCCGCTGATGTTCGGTGGCCTGGTCGTATTCATGCTGGTCGGCTTCCCGGTAGCGTTCTCGCTGCTGGCGGTGGGCCTGTTCTTCGGCTTTATCGCGATTGCGCAGGGTTTCTTCGGCGTGCCCTTCCTGCAGGCAGTGCCGCAAAGGATTTTCGGCAGCGTGCTGGCCAACGACCTGCTGCTGGCGATCCCCTTCTTTACCTTCATGGGCGCGGTGCTGGAAAAGTGCCGCCTGGCGGAGGACATGCTCGACTCCATGGGCCGCCTGTTTGGCGGCGTGCGCGGAGGCCTGGGCTACTCGGTGATCATCGTCGGCTTCATCCTTGGCGCGATCACCGGCACCGTGGCGGCGCAGGTGATCGCCATGGCCATGATCTCGCTGCCGGTGATGATGCGCTACGGTTACCACATGCGCTACGCCACCGGCGTGCTGGCCGCTTCCGGCACCATTACCCAGCTGGTGCCGCCGTCGCTGGTGCTGGTGGTGCTGGCCGACCAGCTCAAGACCCCGACCGCTGCCGCCGACGTCGGCAGCATGTACCTTGGCGCCTGGGGCCCTTCGCTGGTGCAGATCGGCCTGTTCGCGCTGTACACCTTCATCCTGTCGCGCGTGAAGCCGCAATGGCTGCCGCCGGCGCCGCAGAACGAATTGGGCCCGCGCGGCTGGGCGCTGTGGAAGCAATGCCTGCAAGGCATCGTGCCGGCCGCTGTGCTGATCTTCATGGTGCTGGGCACTATGATGCTGGGCGTTGCGACGCCGACCGAATCGGGCGCCATGGGTGCGCTGGGCGCGGTGATCCTGGCAGCCCTGCGCCATCCGGAATTCAACGGTCGCGACAAGATCTTCTTCCGCATCGGCATGGCGGCCCTGGCGGCCGCGGCATTGCTGGGCGCCTTTGTGGAAGGCGCCAAGCCTGTCGTGCAGGGCGCGCTGGCCGTGCTGTACGTGTGCGTGGCCTGGATCGTGATCCGCGCCAGCCAGATCAAGTCCTTGCGCGACCTGATCGTCCTGAGCTACCAGTCCACCATGCGCCTGACGGCAATGGTGGTGTTCATCCTGATCGGCTCCACCTGCTTCTCCGTGGTGTTCCAGGGCGTGGACGGCGGGCTGTGGGTGGAGCACCTGTTCAACGGCATCCCGGGCGGCTGGATCGGCTTCCTGCTGGTGGTGAACCTGTTCGTGTTCTTCCTCGCCTTCTTCCTCGACTTCTTCGAGATCGCCTTCATCGTGGTGCCGATGCTGGCGCCGGTGGCGCAGAAGGTGCTGGCGCCGCAACTGGAGCCGCTGATGGGCAGTCCGGAGGCGGCGGCATCGGCGGCGCTGGTATGGTTCGGCGTGATGCTGTGCGTGAACATGCAAACCTCCTTCATGCACCCGCCTTTCGGCTTCGCGCTGTTCTACCTGCGCGGCGTGGCGCCGAAAGAAGTGAAGTCTTCGGATATCTACTGGGGCGCCCTGCCATGGGTCGGCCTGCAAATGCTGATGGTGCTGCTGGTGGCTGCGCTGCCGCAAACCGTCACCGCCTTCCTCGACCGGGGCACGGGCGGCAAGGTGGAGTCGGGCGACCTGCATATCGAGCAGCCGGCGGCTCCGGAATCGCTACCTGCGCAAAAGCAGGACGACGAGCAGCAGCCGGAGCTGAACTTCTCGCAGCCTGAGGAAGAAAAGAAAAAGTAATCTGGGCAAACCTGATTATTTTATTGCAAGATTGCCATGAAGTAATTATCCTGTGGTGACCGGTCCGTTTCCGGGGTCAATACCACAGGATAATCATGTACAAGAAACTGCTATTCCCATTGGCCGCCAGCGCAATGCTCGGCGGCTGCGCCAACAACGCCCCGCTGATCGCACCGGACCAGCTGGCAACGCCGGCCAACATCACCTGCATCCAGCTGCCCGAGGCCATGACCGCCGTCGATGAAGCCGGCATCCTCAAGCTGGTGACCGAAACCCGCCTTGAGCGCGGCCCCTACGTTTCGGAAAAAGAGGATGCGGAAGGCACCTATTACCGCGCTCCGCAAGGCGGCATTTCCATATTCCAGCCCGGGAATCCCGGCGCCAAGCGCGGCTACAACGATGGCGGCTTCTACATCCCCAACGATCCGCAGAAGATGCCTTACATTTACATGTACACCTCAATGGACGGCGTGCCGCACGAAGCGCCAGCCGCAGGCGTCGGCTGCGCCGATGTCGGCTATGCCAAGGACCCGGTCACGAAAAAAATCAGCGTCGGCCTGATGGCAGCCGTTGGCGGCGCAGGTGGGGTGGCTGGCCGTGCCGCCGTCAAACATAGCAGCCTCAGCTACGGACAAGCGGCCGCCGGCGGCGCGATCGCTGGGGCACTGGTCGCTTACCTGGTCAATCAGGACATGGGCAAGATCAGCCCTGTCACGCTGGTCAAGGACAAGGCCGTGCTGGGCAAGCTGCGTGAAATGTCGCTGCAGGCCGTTCCGGTCGCGCCGCAGCAGGGAGCCGCTACGTCCCCTGCCGCCGCCGCACCGCAATAAGACAGCGCGGCGCAGCGGCCCCTCAGTCGAGCGGGCCGCAGGAGGCCTTGGTGTATTGGGCCTCCAGCTTGTCGATGTCGTCCTGGGTCTTGGCCATGGCATCGAGCTGGGAATTGCGGCGGTTCTCATTGCGCCGGCCGTACAATTCTTCGCGGCGGGAACGCAGCGAATCGCAGCTGCTCTTTGCCACTGGCGCACTGGCGGCGGCCTCCTTCGACGCTTCCTCTTCCTCCTTGGCCTGTCTGGCACGCGCTTCGCGGTTGCGCACGACAAGTTCGTCCACACGCTCGCGGTCTTCCTGCGCGCGCGCCTGGGCCGCCTTTACCTGGGCGGCCGTCGGCGGCGGCGGGTAATCGAGCGGGGCGCCGCCCTTGGCGCATGGCATGGACTGGTAGGTCACCTTGCCGTCTACCGTACACTTGAACAGCCCTTGCGCGCCGGCCTGCGACGCGGCGGCCATGCCAAGTACTGCGAACAACAGCGCTTTCTTCATTGCGCTTACTCCCAATGGGTCTGGGTCAAAAATTTGAGCCGGTTGTTATCTGGATCGAGAACGGACATCACGCGCAGGTCCGCTCCCAGGTCATTGTTCGGCGCTTGCTCGACGTTCACGCCGTACTCCAGGAAGTCGTCGTACAAGGCGTCGACGTCCGGAACATAAAAGTGTACCAGCCCGCCCGGTTGGCAGTCGCCCGAATGTTCTGATAGGAAAATTTCCATGCCATCGAGCATCATCGAGGCAAAGGTCGGCATGCCGGGCTCGAAGTGGTGGGTCCACTCCTCGCGAAAGCCAAGCGACTCATAGAAAGGCTTGCTGGCGGCGTAGCTCGCCACCCGCAATGCCGGCACTACCCGCTGCGTGTCTTTCAAGCCCATGCGAACTCCCTGTAAGTTCTCCTTACAGGGAAGTGTACATCAGTGCTTGTGCGCGATCATGTTGGAGAGGACGCTGAAGGCGGCGCCCGTGTGTTCCTTCTCCAGCAGCAGGGTGAGCTCGGTGTGGGTCGAGATCAGGTTGATCAGGTTGACCTTGTCCCACGCCAGCTTCTTCAGGATGGCGTGATAGATGCCCGGCGTGCGCCAGGAATCGGCGGTCAGCTGCAGCGTGACGGCGTTCAGGTTCTCCAGCCGCGCCAGCAGGCGCTCGCCGGCGAAGATCTGTTCGACCAGGCCGATGAACGGGCGGCTGCAGATCACCACCACTTCCTCGCTGCCGCGGGTGACGGTCAGGTACAGGCCGTGGCCCGTGCCCGAACGCTCCAGCAGCTGGCGGTGGCATTCATCGATGCGGTCCGAGCGGCGGAAAGTGAATTCGACGAGGTCGGTGCGTGCGGTCAGCTGGCCGGACTGCTGGGCCAGCACCAGTTCCTGTGCATCCTTGTCCGGCAGGCGCCCGGCCACGCGGCGCAAGGCCATGACCACGGCCGCCTGGCCGACGGGCTTCCACAGGTCGTTCTGGAGCTGCGGCTGCAGCTGGCGCGCCAGTTCCGACAGGTTGATCAGGCCACGGCGCAGACCTTCGCTCAGGAAGGGCGACTCCGTGACGATCCTTTCGACTTTGGTAGATATAGACAACATGAGTGATGCGCCCTCACTAAGTGGTACGTCAAACAAATGACGGGCTAGTGTAAAACGCAAAATTCAACTAGTGCAACATGAGTGTGACAATTTGATACATATTTGTGTTGCGTCCAACACGAAACTAGAAAAACACCTCTATTTCGTTGTAACTTCCCTACAAATCGCGCCAATCGTGCGCCATTTCGTCGCGAGGCAAGCTAGTTCAACAACCACGCAAATGTAATCAAATGTCTAAAACTGAACAAAAAGTGTAGAAACGACTTATTTCGCAACTTTTTTGACTTGCATAAAGAACAGGCATAACTTCCCGCTCTCCCTAAACCCCAACGCTCACAAGGAGAGCTGATGAAACTTCGCAAAAGCCTGCTGGCTGCAGCTGTAGCCGCCTCTTTCGCCCCCGCATTTGCAGGCGTCCTGCCAGAAACCATGATGGCCGCGCCGGCCCAGCCGATGAGCCTTGCAGCCAAGGCCAACCTGGCTGCACGCCTGGACGAGCGCCGTTCCGCCGCAGGCCTGGACAGCGAGCATGGCTACAAGATGCGTGAACAGCACCCAGGCGCCAACGGCCAGCGCATCCTGCGCGCCGACCACACCTTCCAGGGGCTGCGCGTGTTCGGTTCCGAGTCCGTTGTCGTCACCGACGAAAACGGCGACATCGTCAGCGAGTCCGCATCCGACCGCCGCAACGGCCTGGACGCGCATCGCTCCGCGCGCGCCACCGGCAAGGGCGCTCCTGACACCACGCCAGCCTTCAGCGCCGACGAAGCGATCCGCGTCGCCGTTTCGCGCACCGCAGGCAAAACGCACCGCGTCAAGCCGGAAGCCGAACTGCTGATCTGGCCCGTGGTCAAGACCCAGCGCACCGCCGCCGCCGCCAACAAGGCCGAAAGCGCGCTGAACGCGATGGACGTGGAAGACGTGGTCGACCATTACGAGCTGGCCTACCTGGTCAAGACCCGCATGAACAAGGACGGCCGTCCTGTGTTCCGCGATACCGTGATCAACGCCGCCACCGGTGCCGTGATCAAGCAGTGGGATGCGCTGCAGACCGTGGTCGGCGTCGGCCATAGCCAGTACAACGGCGACGTGCCGATCAACACGACCCTGTCCGGGTCCACCTACAAGATGCTGGACTCCACCCGCGGCGTAGGCGGCACCTTCGGCGGCATGGCCATCACCAACGCCAACCACTCGCCAGAATCCAACCCGCAGGCCGGCTCGATCTACACCAACAGCACCAACACCTGGGGCGACGGCCAGCAGTACATCAGCGGCGGCAGCACCACCAACGCCAACGGCCAGACCGCCGCAGTGAATGCGCTGTGGGGCCTGATGAACACCTACGACACGCTGAAGAACGTGGTGGGCTGGTCCTCGCTGGACGGCAACAACACCGCGACCTACATCGCCGTCCACGTCGACAACAACTACGACAACGCCTTCTTCGATCCGAACTGCAAGTGCATGTACATCGGCGACGGCTCCAGCTTCTACAGCCTCGGTTCGATCGACGTGATCGGCCACGAAATGGGCCACGGCGTGACCGACGCCACCTCCAACCTGACCTACTCCGGCGAATCCGGCGGCCTGAACGAGTCCAACTCCGACATCACCGGCGAAATGGTGGAAGCGTATGCCCGCAACGGCGGCACCGGCAGCACCATCCCGTCCGGCAACGACTGGATGATGGGCAAGGAAATCGCCAGGAACGGCCAGCCGCTGCGCTGGATGTGGAAGCCTTCCAAGGATGGCTCGTCGAAGGATGCCTGGAGCAGCACCCTGGGCAACCTGAACGTGCACTACTCCTCGGGTCCGAACAACCGCATGTTCTACTTCCTGTCGCAAGGCTCGAACTCCTCGTCCTCGAGCGAGATGTACAGCCCGTACCTGACCAAGCAGCCGCTGGCCATGACCGGTATCGGAAACGACAAGGCGTTCCGCATCTGGTTCAAGGCCAACACCACCAAGTTCACCGCGTCGACCAATTATGCCGACGCGCGCAACAAGGTGATCCAGGCTGCGGAAGAACTGTACGGCGTAGGCAGCAAGGAATCGATCGCTGTCAAGCGCGCATACGCTGCGATCAACGTCGGCACCGACGTCGACGAAGCAGGCGGCACCGGCGTGTCAATCTCCACCCAGCCGAACAACATCACCGTGGCTGCAGGCGGCACCGCCAGCTTCACCGTAGGCGCAACTGGCGGCACTTCGCCTTACGGCTACAAGTGGTACCGCAACGGCACCCAGATCTCGGGCGCCACTTCGGCTACCTACTCGTTCACCGCGCAGGCGGCCGACAACGGCGCCGTGTTCAATGCCGTGGTCACCGACTCGTCGTCGCCGGTGAAGACCGCGACCTCGAACAACGCGACCCTGACCGTGGGCACCACCCAGCAATCCGAGCTGGTCGTGAACGGGGGTTTCGAGTCCGGTACTACGCCGTGGGCCGGCAGCACCGGCGTGATCGGCAACTACAGCGGCCAGTCGGCGTACGAAGGCACCCGCTTCGCATGGCTGGGCGGTAACGGCGCCACCGCGACCGAAACCCTGTACCAGACCGTGTCCATTCCATCGACCGCGACGTCGGCGAACTTCTCGTTCGCGCTGCATATCGACACCGCGGAATCGGGCAGCACCGCGTACGACAAGCTGGTCGTGACCGTGAAGAACTCTTCCGGCACCACCCTGGGCACTCTGGCGACCTACAGCAACGCCAACGCCGCCAGCGGCTACCAGGTCCGCAGCTTCAACCTGCTGCCGTACAAGGGCCAGTCCGTGCGCCTGCACTTCAACATGACCGAAGACTCGTCGCTGCAGACGTCCTTCGTGGTTGACAAGGTCAGCCTGCAAGTCAAGTAACAGGCGGTAACCGGCAGTCAGGCGGGGGCGGCTCACCAGGCCGCCCCCGTTTCTTTTGGTGACTATAAAACCGTAATCTATTGTCTAAAAATATACAAAATAAGTAAAAATGACTCATTTCGCAAGTTTGTTGACTTGCACAAAAAACAGGCATAACGTCATCTCTCCCCACCAACCCAAGTTCCCAAGGAGAGTCGATGAAACTTCGCAAAAGCCTGTTGGCCGCAGCCGTTGCCGCCTCGTTCGCCCCTGCATTCGCAGGCGTCCTGCCAGATACCCTGATGGCCTCTCCTGCTCAACCGCTGAGCGTTGAAGCCAAGGCGAACCTGGTGACGCGCCTGGATTCACTTCGCTCTGCAGCCGGCCTCGATAGCGAGCATGGCTACAAGCTGCGCGAACAGCACCCGGGTGTCAATGGCCAGCGCATCGTGCGCGCCGACCACACCTTCCAGGGCCTGCGCGTGTTCGGTTCCGAGTCCGTCGTTGTCACCGATGAAAACGGCAATATCGTCAGCGAGTCCGCATCCGACCGCCGCAATGGCCTGGACGCTTCGCGCGCCGCCAGGGCCTCTGGCAGGGGCGCGCCGGACACCACTGCTGCCTTTGGCGCCGACGAGGCGATCCGCATCGCCGTATCGCGCACACCGGGCACCCAGCACCGCATCAAGCCGGAAGCAGAATTGCTGATCTGGCCGGTGGTCAAGACCCAGCGCACCGCCGCCGCCGCCAACAAGGCCGAAAGCGCGCTGAACGCGATGGACGTGGAAGAAGTAGTCGACCACTACGAGCTGGCCTACCTGGTCAAGACGCGCATGAACAAGGACAACCGTCCGGTATTCCGCGACACCGTGATCAGCGCCAAGACCGGCGCCGTGATCAAGCAGTGGAACGCGCTGCAGACCGTGGTCGGCGTCGGCCATAGCCAGTACAACGGCGACGTGCCGATCAACACGACCCTGTCCGGGTCCACCTACAAGATGCTGGACTCCTCGCGCGGCACCGGCGGCACCTATGGCGGCATGGCCATCACCAATGCCAACCATTCGTCAGCCAACAACCCAAGCCCAGGCTCCATCTACACCAACAGCACCAACACCTGGGGCGACGGCCAGCAATACAACGGCGGCAGCACCACCAACGCCAACGGCCAGACCGCCGCTGTGAACGCGCTGTGGGGCCTGATGAACACCTACGACACGCTGAAGAACGTGGTCGGCTGGTCTTCACTGGACGGCAACAACACCGCGACCTACATCGCCGTCCACGTCGACAACAACTACGACAACGCCTTCTTCGACCCAAGCTGCAAGTGCATGTACATCGGCGACGGCTCCAGCTTCTACAGCCTCGGTTCAATCGACGTGATCGGCCACGAAATGGGCCACGGCGTGACCGATGCCACTTCCAACCTGAACTACTCAGGCGAGTCCGGCGGCCTGAATGAATCGAACTCCGACATCACCGGCGATATGGTCGAGGCCTATGCCCGCGCTGGCGGCACCGGCAGCACCATCCCGTCCGGCAACGACTGGATGATGGGCAAGGAGATCAGCAAGTCCGGCCAGCCGCTGCGCTGGATGTGGAAGCCTTCCAAAGACGGCGCGTCGCGCGATGCCTGGAGCAGCACCCTGGGCAATATCGACGTGCACTACTCCTCGGGTCCGAACAACCGCATGTTCTATTTCCTGTCCCAGGGCTCGAATTCCTCGTCCTCGAGCGAGATGTATAGCTCCTACCTGAACAAGCAGCCGTTGGCCATGACCGGTATCGGCAACGACAAGGCGTTCCGCATCTGGTTCAAGGCCAACACCACCAAGTTCACCTCGTCGACCAATTATGCCGACGCGCGCAACAAGACGGTGCAGGCCGCGGAAGAACTGTACGGCGTAGGCAGCCCGGAATCGATCGCGGTCAAGCGCGCATACGCTGCAATCAACGTCGGCAGCGACGTGGACGAAGCCAATCCGAATACGGTAACGATCACCACGCAGCCGAACAACGTGACGGTCGCTCCCGGAGGCACCGCAACCTTCACCGTGGGTGCCAGCGGCGGCACAACGCCTTACAGCTACGCCTGGTACCGCAACGGCACGCAGATCTCGGGCGCCACTTCGGCGACCTACTCGTTCACCGCGCAGGCAGCGGACAATGGCGCCGTGTTCAAGGCCATCGTCAGCGACTCCTCGTCGCCAGCAAAAACCGCCACCTCGAACAACGCCACCCTGACCGTGGGCACCACGCCGCCGCAGAGCGAACTGATTGTCAACGGCGGCTTCGAGTCCGGCACTTCGCCATGGGCTGGCAGCACCGGCGTGATCGGCAACTACAGCGGCCAGACGGCCTACGAAGGCAGCCGCTTCGCATGGCTGGGCGGTAACGGCACGACCGCTACCGAAACCCTGTACCAGACCGTGACCATCCCGGCCACCGCAACGTCGGCCACCCTGTCGTTCGCGCTGCATATCGACACCAACGAGTCGGGCAGCACCGTGTACGACAAGATGGTCGTGTCCGTGAAGAACAGCTCCGGCACCACCCTGGGCACCCTGGCAACCTACAACAACACCATGCCGGCCAGCGGTTACCAGATCCGCACTTTCAACCTGCTGCCGTACAAGGGCCAGACCGTGCGTATCCACTTCAACATGACGGAAGACTACTCGCTGCAGACTTCCTTCGTTGTTGACAAGGTAAGCGTGCAAGTCCAGTAAGACTCGTCATCCCGGCCGGTATGCGGCTATCGTCATCCCCCGATACGATAGCTGCATAGCCGGCTTTTTTCCGTCCTTGCGGTGCTATGATGTTTCCCTTGTTTTTAAGGAGGCAGCATGGGCATTGGTATCGGCGGCAAGACTATCGAAGAGGCATTGGCATCCCTGTCGGACATGACGGCGGGCGCCACGCCGATCGGCAAGGATGAACACCTGGCACGCATCGACAAGGCGCAAGCCTACATGCGCCAGCAAGGCATTGCCGCCATCTATATCAATGCAGGCTCCAACCTGCTCTACTTCACCGGCACCAAGTGGTACCCGAGCGAACGCATGGTCGGCGCCATCCTGCCAGCCAGCGGCGCCGTCGAATACATCGCCCCCGCCTTCGAAGAAGATACGCTGAACGACTTCATGCTGGTGGAAGGCGCCGTCAACTGCTGGCATGAGCATGAAAGCCCATATGCGCTGTTCATCGCGGTCCTGAAGAAAATGGGCATTGTGCCGAATGCCGCACAGCCGCCGCGCGTCGGCATCGACGAAAGCGCCGCCTTCTTCATCTTCGACGGCATCCGCCCCCTGGCCGAAGGCTATGCGCTGGAAAACGCGCGCCCCGTCACTGCCCATTGCCGCACCCGCAAGTCGAAGGCGGAAATCGCCCTGATGCAGCGCGCCAAGGACATGACCCTGGCCGTGCATATCGCCGCCGCCAGCATCCTGCGCGAAGGCATCACCACCACCGAGGTGGCGGAATTCATCGACAAGGCGCACCGCAAGGTGGGCGCGCCGGCCGGATCCTACTTCGTGATCGTGCTGTTCGGCGTGGCCAGCTCCTTCCCGCACGGCGTCTCTTACGTGCAGACGCTGAAGCAGGGCGACACGGTGCTGATCGACACCGGCTGCAAGCTGCACAACTACATTTCCGACATCACCCGCACCTATGTGTACGGCGAAGCGAGCGAGCGCCAGCGCGCCGTGTGGAATGCGGAGAAAGCGGCGCAACAGGCCGCGTTTGAAGCAGCCCAGCTGGGCGTGCCGTGCGAGGAAGTGGACATGGCCGCGCGCCGTTCACTGCAGGCGGCCGGCTTCGGCCCGGAATACAAGCTGCCAGGCCTGCCGCACCGCACCGGCCACGGCATCGGCCTGGACATCCACGAATGGCCATACCTGGTCGGCGGCGACAAGACGCCGCTGGACGTCGGCATGACCTTCTCGAACGAGCCGATGATCGTGGTGCCAGGCGAATTTGGCGTGCGCCACGAAGACCACTTCTACATGGCGGAGGACGGCCCGCGCTGGTTCACAAAGCCATCTCACTCCATCGACGATCCATTCGGATTGCAGGCTTGATCAGTTGGACTTTGGCGCGCCGGTGAAGTTCAGGGACGGCAGTTCCCTGCGGGCTTCTTCGGCGCTGACCAGTTCCGGCACCACGCGGCCGACCTTCTCCTCAAACTGCGCCTTGGTGCGCACATACCTGGTCTCCCCAGGTTCAAGAACGAAACTCAGCTTCCTGGTAACCCTGGTAGCGGCGGATACTTCGTGCATGCCCGGTGCTGCATCGACATAGAAGTAGCCGCCTGGAAGAGAGTCGCCTACCACGATCCCATCCAGCTTGACCGGGGCCGTCATCCCGCCGCCTGTGAGCGCGTCAACGCGATAGAAGTACACGCGGCCCTGGCCGGGCGACAGCTTGGGCATGCCAGCCTCCTGCTGCGCAAACCTGGTTCCGGATACCGAAGTGCAGCCCGTCAGCAGGGCCATGGCGGCAATTGCCGCCAGCGATATGAATTTCATGCTTACCTTAAGAAGTTAAGAGCGGCGCAGCCCGCAGTGTAGCGAATCCATGTCCGCTTGTGGCATTTCATAATCGCTTCATTCTGAGCGCATACAGGCCATCTAAAGTACCGCTCATGAACATCTCTACTTCGATGCAGCGCGTCATGTACGCCCACCTCCTTGCGGTTAGCTGCGCCGCGCTCACCTTCGTCTTCGGCAACGAGCTGTGGGACTTCGTCGTGAACGGCGATAAAACCTTCCGCTTTCCCCTCGCTACACTGGTACTGGCATGGATCATGGCTTTCGCCGCCTCGGTCCTGCCTTTTGCAGGTGCGATGACGCTGGCCGTGCGCCGCGGCATCCGCAGCCCATGCTTCTTCATCGGCGGTGCAGTCCTCACCGCCATGGCATTCCTGCCGCTGCTGGCATGCGCCTATTCCGCGCGTCATCTGGTGCGGCTGGCCCCGATGCTTTTCCTCGCCGGACTTGCAGCGGGCAGCGCTTGCTGGCTTATGCTAAAGTCGGCGCACAATGAAGATATTGTTCCTGCTATTTAGTGCGCTGCTGGTGGCGGCGCTAGTGACCGACCGGCTGCGGCAATGGCGCGGCGGAAGGCGTAATGAGCGCGGTACCTGCGCGCTCTGCGCTGCTGAAATCAACTGGAATACCTATGAAGAGCTCCCGCTGGCAAGCGGTGGCGGTGCGAAAATGCGGGTTTGCCAGCGCTGCCATGCACGTCATTACAAGTTGAAGTGGTCGGCCGTGGCGCTGATCATTCTGGCGTTTGCAGGCGTGATCTACATAATGACGATGTAGCTGCGTTTCACAGCAGGTTCATACTGGCCGCACATTCGCCCGCTACAGTGCGGGACATGAAAAACACAATCACCTTTCGCCACGCAAATGTGGCATACCTCGCCGCTGTCACTGCTGCAGCAGCATGCGGCACCTTTACCTTCACCATGCAGGTCGGCGTCCAGATCGTGGGTGCCGTCATGCTTTTCGGGACCTCCTGGCTTTGCGCCTTTGTCAGCGCCCTGTTTCCGTACGTACTGACCATCCAGGTGGCCAACCGGCTGGGAACACGCCGCTGGAGCTATTTCGCCTCAGCGGGTGTCGTGACGGCCCTTGCTGTCTTCGGCACCGTGCTGGGGGTCGACGCTTATGCATGCGACGACGGCCCTGTGATGCAGGCCTGGAACTACGCCCTGCACATGGTGGCAAGCGGCGCCGCCGGCGGCACCGCTTGCTGGCATATGCTGGAACGTCAGGCGCGCTTGGATACGAGAGTCAGGATGTCGTAGCTGGCAACCAGTTCGTCGTTCTGGTTGGTCACCTGCACGTCCCACGCCACCACGCCCTGGCCACGGCCTTTGTCGTCGGTGCGGTTGCGGTCGACCTTGCGCTTGCAGGTCAGGCGGGCGCGGATGGTGTCGCCGATCGCTACCGGAGTGATGAAGCGCAGGTTGTCAAGGCCATAATTGGCCAGCACCGGGCCTGGCGCAGGGGACACGAACAGGCCCGCCGCCGCCGACAGAACGAAGTAGCCGTGGGCGATGCGCTTGCCGAACTGGGTGTCCTTGGCGGCGATCTCGTCGAAGTGCATGTAGAAGTAGTCGCCCGAAATGCCGCCGAAGTTGACGATGTCGGCTTCGCTCACGGTGCGGCGATGGGTTAGCAGCGAATCGCCGATTGCCAGGTCTTCGAAGGTCTTGCGGAACGGATGGATGTCACCTTCCTTGACCGCGCCACCGCGCACGTACTCGCCGGTGATGGCAGTCAGCATCGTCGGCGAGCCTTGCACCGCGGCGCGCTGCAGGAAATGACGCACCGCGCGGATCCCGCCCAGTTCCTCTCCTCCGCCCGCGCGGCCAGGACCGCCGTGCTTCAGTTGCGGCAGCGGCGAGCCGTGACCGGTGGAATCCACCGAAGCTTCCCGATCCAGCACGTGCACGCGGCCATGCGAGGCAGCCGCGATCGGCACGGCGTAGGCAGCGGTTGCCGGGTCCTTGGTCACCAGGGTCGACACCAGCGAACCCTTGCCGCGCGCAGCCAGCTCCAGCGCCTCGTCGATGGAGTCGTAGGTCATCATGGTGCTGACCGGGCCGAAGGCTTCCACGTCGTGCACGGCATCGTTGGTCAGGGCGTTACGGCACAGCAGCAGGGTCGGCGAGAAGAAGGCGCCGTTCTCGACGCCTTCGCCCACCAGCTTCAGCGATCCGGCGCCACCGAACAGGATTTCATTGCCTTGCGCCAGCTGGGCTACTCGCTCGACCACGTCGCGCTGCTGGTCTTTCGAGGCCAGTGCGCCCATGCGAACGCCTTCCACCGAAGGATCGCCCACCACGACTTTGCCCAGGCGTTCGCGCAGTTTTTCCGCCACCGCGTCCGCATGCAGGCGCGGGACGATGATGCGGCGCACGGCGGTACATTTCTGCCCCGCCTTGGTGGTCATCTCACGCTGAACTTCTTTCACGAACAGGTCGAACTCGGGATCGTCAGGTGTGACGTCGGGCGCCAGGATGGCGCAGTTCAGCGAATCCGCTTCGGCCGTGAACGGGACTGAGTTGGCGATCAGGTTGCGGTTGGAGCGCAGCTTGGCCGCGGTGTCGGCGGAACCGGTGAAGGTCACCACGTCTGCACCGCCCAGGCGGTCCAGCAGGTCGCCGGTGCTGCCGATCACCAGCTGCAGCGAGCCTTCCGGCAGCAGGCCGGAATCGTTGATCATGCGGATCAGGGCTTCCGTCAGGTAGGACGTCGCGCTGGCAGGCTTGCCGATGCACGGCATGGCGGCAAGGAAGGAAGGCGCGAACTTTTCCAGCAAGCCCCAGATCGGGAAGTTGAAGGCGTTGATGTGCACCGCGATGCCGCCGCGCGGCACCAGGATGTGAGTACCGGAGAAGCCGCCGCGCTTGCCCAGCGCCATGGCCGGGCCTTCATGCAGCACGTTGGATGAAGGCAGCTCGCGGCTGCCCATGCTGGCGTAGGCGAACAGGGTGCCGATGCCGCCTTCCACGTCGACCCAGCTATCCGGGCGGGTGGCGCCGGTCAGGTGCGAGATCGCATACAGTTCTTCCTTGCGCTCCATCAGGTACATCGCCAGGGCTTTCAGGCGCTGGGCGCGGGTCTGGAAGTCCAGCTTCATCAGGGCCGGGATGCCGGTCTTGCGGCCGTAGTGCACGGCTTCGGCGAAGTCCAGTTTCTCGGCGTGGGTGTGGTAGATGACGCGGTTGTCCAGGGCGCTGTGCAGTGCGGTCGCGGCTTCCTTGCCTTGCCAGCGGCCGCCGATGAAGCTTTGCAGGGTGTGTACCATTTGTAGTCTCCGATTACTGTTTATTGTCGAATGCCTGCTTGTGCAGGTGCATAGGCAGCGAAGTGTCCCATTGCATGCGCTGGCGGCCCGGCGCTGCCTCGGTGTCGGGCTGGCACTCCACCATCGTCTGCATCGAGCGCACGGCCAGCTCATGATATTGGCCGGTGCCCAGCGTCTTCCAGGCGATCTCGCTGTCGCTGACCTGGCGCAGGATCTTGGCCGGCGCGCCGACCACCATGCTGCGCGGCGGGATTTCCATGCCGGCTTTGACGAAGGCTGCTGCACCGACGATGCTCTCTGCGCCCACCACCGCGTTATCCATCACCACCGCGTTCATGCCCACCAAGGCATTGCGGCCGATGCGGCAGCCGTGCAGCACTGCACCGTGGCCGATGTGGCCATCCTGCTCGACCACCGTGTCGCCGCCGGGGAAGCCGTGCATCACGCAGGTGTCCTGCACGTTGGCGCCCTCTTCCAGGATCAGGCGCCCGAAATCGCCGCGCAGCGATGCCAGCGGCGCCACGTAGCAGCGCGGGCCGACAATCACGTCGCCGATCAGCACCGCGGTCGGGTGCACATAGGCCGTAGGATGGACCACAGGCCGCACGCCATTGATCTCGTAGCAAGGCATGGTCAGACTCGCTCGATCACCAGCGCGATGCCCTGGCCTACGCCGATGCACATGGTGCACAGCGCGTAGCGGCCGCCGGTGCGTTCGAGCTGGTTCAGCGCGGTGGTCACCAGGCGCGCACCCGAGGCGCCCAGCGGGTGGCCGATAGCAATCGCACCGCCGTTCGGGTTGACGCGGGCGTCGTCGTCCTTCAGTCCCAGGTCGCGGGTCACTGCCAGGCCCTGCGCGGCAAAGGCTTCGTTCAATTCGATCACGTCCATCTGTTTGATGGTCATGCCCAGTTGCGCCAGCAGCTTCTTGCTGGCCGGCGATGGACCGAAGCCCATGATGCGCGGCGCCAGGCCGGCGGTCGCCATGCCCAGCACCTTGGCGCGCGGCTTCAGACCGAATTTGTCGACTGCAGCGGCGGATGCCAGCAGCAATGCGCAGGCGCCGTCGTTCACGCCGGAGGCATTGCCGGCGGTGACCGTACCATCGGGCTTGACCACGCCTTTCAGCTTGGCCAGCGCTTCAATCGTGGTGTCCGGACGCGGGTGTTCGTCGGTGTCCACTACCTTCGGTTCGCCTTTCTTCTGCGGGATGGTGACCGGCACGATCTCGCCCTTGAAGAAGCCGGCCGCATGGGCGGCTGCCCAGCGCTGCTGGCTGCGGATGGCAAAGGCGTCCTGGTCGGCGCGAGCCACGGCCCATTGCTCGGCCACGTTTTCCGCGGTCTCCGGCATCGAGTCAATGCCGTACTGCGCCTTCATCAGCGGGTTCACGAAGCGCCAGCCGATGGTGGTGTCTTCGATCTTCGCGCTGCGGGAGAACGCGCTGTCGGCCTTGCCCATGACGAAAGGCGCGCGGGTCATGCTTTCCACGCCGCCCGCAATCACCAGTTGCGCCTCGCCCGACTTGATGGCGCGGGCCGCGATGCCGA
The DNA here is from genome assembly GCF_049913245.1 of Pseudoduganella sp. R-32. Classification (NCBI taxonomy): domain Bacteria; kingdom Pseudomonadati; phylum Pseudomonadota; class Betaproteobacteria; order Burkholderiales; family Oxalobacteraceae; genus Pseudoduganella; species Pseudoduganella sp. R-32. The sequence goes on from NZ_CP183987.1 coordinate 6,220,478, forward strand.
CTGCGTCCAGCGAAGAACCGCACAGGCGGTTGATGGTGTTGCCCGGCACCTCCACCGGCAGGCCGGCCAGCAAGCCGGCCATGCGGCCCACGTTGCGGTTGTCTTCGCCGGCGCCGTTGGCGCAGCCGTAATAGACATCGTCCACCTGTTTCCAGTCGACGGAAGGATTGCGCGCCATCAGCGCTGCGATCGGGATGGCAGCCAGGTCGTCGGCGCGCACGCCTGCCAGTGCGCCGCCGTAGCGGCCGAACGGTGTGCGAACGGCGTCGCAGATGAATGCTTCGGTCATTATTATTCCTTGGGTCGTTTATCGATTACTCTTTTGGCCTTGCCGGTCGCGGTGCGTTCGATGCCGCCCACGCCGACCAGCGTGACGGTGGTGCTCACGCCGACATTGGTCTTGATGCGCTGTTCCAGTTCGCGCGCGACATCGCCTGCGTCGGCGCGCGCCAGTCCGGCGCGCAGCTCCACCAGCACTTCCAGCTTGTCGAGGTGGCCGTCGCGGGTTACCACCAGCTGGTATTGCGGTTCGAGCTTGGGCAGCTTGCAGATCTGCTCCTCGATCTGGGTCGGGAACACGTTCACCCCGCGGATGATCAGCATGTCGTCCGAGCGGCCGGTGATTTTGCCGATGCGGCGCATGGCGCGCGAAGTCGGCGGCAGCAGTCGCGTGAGGTCGCGCGTGCGGTAGCGGATCACCGGCATGGCTTCCTTGCTCAGGGAAGTGAACACCAGTTCGCCCTCTTCGCCATCGGGCAGCACTTCCCCTGTCTCCGGGTCGATGATCTCGGGGTAGAAATGGTCCTCCCAGATCACCGGGCCGTCTTTCGATTCGATGCACTCGCTGGCGACGCCTGGGCCGATCACTTCCGACAGGCCGTAGATGTCTACCGCGTCGATGCCGGCACGCCGTTCGATCTCTCCGCGCATGGCGTTGGTCCAAGGCTCGGCGCCGAAGATGCCCACCTGCAGCGAGGACTTGGCGCAGTCCAGTCCCTGGCGCTGGAATTCCTCGACGATGTTCAACATGTAGGACGGCGTGACCATGATGATCGATGGCTTGAAGTCCTGGATCAGCTGTACCTGCTTTTCGGTCTGTCCGCCGGACATCGGAATCACGGTGCAGCCCAGGCGTTCAGCGCCATAGTGCGCGCCCAGGCCGCCGGTGAACAGGCCGTAGCCGTAGGAGATGTGCACCATGTCGCCGGCGCGGCCGCCCGCTGCGCGGATGGAACGGGCCACCACGTCGGCCCACATGTCGATATCGCGCTGGGTGTAGCCCACCACGGTTGGCTTGCCTGTAGTGCCGCTGGAGGCATGCACGCGCACGACTTTTTCGCGCGGCACGGCAAACAGTCCGAAGGGATAGTTGTCGCGCAGGGTCTTCTTGTCCGTGAACGGGAACCTGGCCAGGTCAGACAGGGACTTCAGGTCGTTCGGATGCACACCCTTCTCGTCAAAGGCCTTGCGGTAGTGCGGCACGTTCTCGTAAGCGTGCATCAGCGACCATTTCAGGCGTTCCAGCTGGAGCGCCTGCAATTCGTCACGGCTGGCGCGCTCGATCGGCTCCAGGTCGGAAGGGGCGGGAATGCGTTGGACCACGGTGCTACCTCCATCAACTAGCTATGGGTTGGAACCACCTCTCCGGCGACGCGGTGCGATTTGCCGCGGAAAGTGGCGATCATCTTGCCCTCCTGGTTGCTGACGGTGACATCGTAGATGCCGGTCTTGCCGACCAGCGTTCGTTCAACCGCCTCCGCCGTCAGCAAGTCATCCATCCGCCCGGGGGCGAGGTAGTCGATCGTGCAGCCCGCGCCAACCGTCGTGTGGTTATGGCTGTTGCACGCGAATGCGAAAGCACTATCCGCCAACGCAAAGATAAAGCCGCCGTGGCAAGTCTGGTGCCCGTTCAGCATATCGCTCCGTACCGGCATGGTCATGCGCGCATAGCCGGGGCGGATTTCTACCAACTTCATGCCGAGGGCCTGGCTGGCGGCATCGCGCGCGAACATCGCCGCGCCTGCCGCTTCGGCCAGGGCCTGCGGGTGCATCTTTGGGTCATGCATGGATCCTGGCTCCGCTCTGTTCGCGGCGGCGCAGCAGCGGCGACACGCGGTAGCGGTCTTCCCCGTAGCTGGTTGCCAGGTTCTCCAGCACTGTCACGATGTGCCTGACGCCCACCATGTCCGCCCAGGCCAGCGGGCCGCGCGGATAGTTGACGCCCTTTTGCATCGCCAGGTCGGCCGCCTGCGCGCTGCATACCCCCTGGTTGACGGCGTCGGCCGCTTCGTTGGCCAGCATGGCGACCGTGCGCATCACGGCCAGGCCTGGCACGTCATCCAGTCGCGTCACGGTGAAGCCGGCAGCCTGGAACATGCCGATGGCCGATGCCATGGCGCGCGGGCTGCACTGGTCGCTGCACGCGATGGCAATGCGCGGCGAAGCATTGAAGTCGAATACCAGGTCGTACACCACCATGTCGTCATGCTTGTCGTCGCGTGCGCGCTGGGTGGCGGTGCGGCCGTCGGTCAGGTAGATGGCGGCGCCGTTGGTATGGAAGGCAGGTGCTTCGGACGAACGGTGACCTTCGGCGGAATTGCGCTTGGTGACGGCAACGCCGCGCGCCTTCAGGCGCTCGATGAGCGTGGTCGCGATCGCGGTGTGGTCGCCCGGCTCGAAGCTGTAGCCGATGTACTCCGGCAGCGGCTGCGGCGCTTCGGAGCGCGGCAGCGGTGCTGCCGCGCCTTCGCTGTAATCGTAGAAGCCGCGGCCGGACTTACGCCCCAGGAAACCCGCGTTCACCATTTCCTGCTGCAGCACGGACGGCGTGAAGCGCGGGTCGTTGTAGTAGGCACGGAATACGGATTCGGTGACGGAGTAGTTCACGTCGTGGCCGATCAGGTCCATCAGCTCGAAGGGGCCCATGCGGAAACCGCCTCCTTCGCGCATCACCGCGTCGATGGTGGCGGCATCTGCGGCCTGTTCGTTCAGCAGGCGCCAGCCTTCGGCGTAGTACGGGCGCGCAACGCGGTTGACGATGAAGCCCGGCGTAGACTTAGCGTGCACCGGGTTCTTGCCCAAGGCGATCGAGGTGTCGTACACGGCTTCGGCCACGGCGGCATCGGTGGCCAGGCCGCTGATCACTTCCACCAGCGCCATCAGCGGCACCGGGTTAAAGAAGTGCATGCCGACCAGGCGCTGCGGTTTGCGAAGCTTGGCGGCAATGGCGGTGACGGAAATCGAGGAAGTATTGGTGGCGAGGATGGCGTCGTCGGCAACGATGCCTTCAAGGTCGGCGAACAGGCTGCGCTTGACGTCCAGGTTTTCGACAATGGCTTCCACTACCAGCTTTGCATCGGCGACGTCCGCCAGGCCGGCTACGCCGTGCAGGCGACTGCGCGCGGCGTCGGCATCGGCGCCGGACATCTTGCCTTTTTCAACCAGCTTGCCGTACACCTTGCCGATATCGGCAATCGCCTTATCCACCGCTTCCGCGCGGGTGTCGAACAGTTTGACCGTGTAGCCGGAAGCCGCTGCGACCTGCGCGATGCCGGAACCCATTGCCCCGCTGCCGATGATGGCAACGACACTGCCTTTCGCCAGAGCCGCCATGCTTATTCCCCCTTGAAGTTTGGAGTGCGCTTGTTGATGAAGGCGTCCACGCCTTCGCGGTAGTCGTGGCTGTAGCCAAGCTCGCGCATCATTTCGCCTTCCAGCTTTAGCTGGTCGGACAGGGTGTTGCCGTAGCTGGCTTGCAGCGCGTGCTTGGTGAAGGCCAGTCCCTTGGTCGGGGCGGTAGCGAAGTGCTTGGCCATGGCCATGGCTTCGCTCATCAGTTCTTCGTCGGGAACCGCTTTCCAGATCAGGCCCCATTGCTCGGCGCGTTCGGCGGACAGCTTTTCGCCCAGCATGGCGAGTCCGGTGGCGCGGGCGTGGCCGATCAGGCGTGGCAGGTGCCAGGTGCCACCGGTGTCCGGGATCAGGCCCAGTTTGCAGAAGGCTTCGATGAAGCTGGCGGATTTGGCGGCCAGCACGATGTCGCAGGCCAGGGCCAGGTTGGCGCCGGCACCGGCAGCAACGCCGTTCACGGCGCAGATGACGGGCATCGGCAGTTCGCGCAGCGCCAGCACCAGTGGGGCGTAGAATTTTTCGACGGATTCGCCGAGGTCCACTGCTGCGCCGCCTGGTGCGACTGCGCGGTCGCCCAGGTCCTGGCCGGCGCAGAAGCCGCGGCCGGCGCCGGTCAGCACCAGCACGCGCACGGATTTGTCGGCGCGCAGCTGGGACAGGGCTTCGCGTACTTCCAGGTGCATGGCCTGGGTGAAGCTGTTCAGCTTATCAGGGCGGTTCAGGGTCAGGGTGGCGACGCCTTCTGCGATTTCAAACTTGATGTTCTCGTAGCTCAATTCATGTCTCCTTTTTAAACCAGGTAAACCAGTGTCAGACCCGCAGGGTCAGACACTGATACGCGGCGGTCGCGGGCCGGGTGTCGGACCCTGCGGGTCTGACACCGGTTCTCCGGTTTTATTCAGCCTGATCGAAATCAATAATCACTTTATCAGTGACCGGAAACGCCTGGCAGCTCAATACAAAGCCACGTGCAATCTCGTAGTCTTCCAGCGCGTAGTTGACGTCCATGTCGACTTTGCCTTCCACCATCTTGCAGCGGCAGGTAGAGCATACGCCGCCTTTGCAGGAGTAACGCATATCGAGACCCGCACGCAAACCGGCATCCAGGATCGACTCCTTGTCCTTCTCCATGGTGAACGAAGCCGCATTCCCGTCCATGATCACGGTGACTTCCGTCAGGTGCGGTGCTGCATCGGCCTGCACGCGCGGCTTGTGCTGGTGCTTTGGAATGCTTGCAGCGAACAGCTCAATCTTGATGTTCGACTTTGGCATGCCAGCCTCCTGCAGGGCAGCGGAGACACCAAGCATCATGTCTTCCGGTCCGCAGATGAAGGCGGTGTCGTAGTCCTTGATGTCGATCCAGTGCTGCAGGAACTGCTCGGTTTTTTCCTTTGTGATGCGGCCGTTGAACAGCTCAATATCCTGCTGCTCGCGCGACATCACATAGACAATGTTCAGTCGTTCAAGATAGGCATCCTTCAGCTCCATCAGTTCCGTCTTGAAGATCACGGACGAGGAAGCGCGATTGCCGTAGAACAGGGTAAATCGGCTGGTCGGCTCGGTCATCAGGGTAGTTTTGATGATCGACAGGATAGGCGTAATGCCGCTGCCTGCCGCAAAAGCCAGGTAACTCCTGCTCTGCCCCGCATCCAGCGGCACGTTGAAGTGGCCCATGGGCGGCATCACTTCGATGGTCGCACCGGGCTTCAGCGCTTCGTTGGCCCAGGTCGAGAACATGCCGCCCGGCGTGCGCTTGATCGCCACGCGCAGCGCGCCGTCCTGCACGGCGGAGCAGATCGAATACGAGCGGCGCACGTCCTCGTTATTGATGTTCGTGCGCAGGGTCAGGTGCTGGCCTTGCTGGTATTTGAAGCTTTCCTGCAGTTCGGCAGGCACGGCGAAGGTGACGGCGATGCAGTCGCGGGTCTCCTGCTGCACCTTGGCGACGGACAGTGGATAGAATTTGCTCATGGTGTCAGTGGCACTTGAAGTAGTCAAAGGGCTCGCGGCAATCGAGGCACTTGTACAGCGCCTTGCAGGGCGTGGAGCCGAACTGGCTGGTGATTTCGGTGTGGCTGGAGCCGCAGTGCGGGCAAACGACTTTCGGCGCCGACACCGCGCCGCGGGCAACTCCGGCCTTCAGCGGATCCAACGGCGCGGCGGAGGGGCGCGGGGCGCGCAGGCCGCTGATGTCGACCACGCGCTGTGCCGGCGGCGCGATGCCGTAGCCTTTCAGCTTGGCCTTGCCCGAATCGCTCATCCAGTCGGTCGTCCAGGCGGGCGACAGGCGGGTGATGATGTCGACCTGCCTGATGCCCGCATCGTGCAACGCGCCTTGCACCGCGTCGGCGATCACTTGCATGGCCGGGCAGCCCGAGTAAGTCGGCGTGATCGTGACCGCGCAGGACGATGCCCCGGTGACCTGCACATCACGCACGATGCCGAGGTCCACTACGGAGATCACAGGGATTTCCGGATCGGAGACCTGCTCCAGCAGCGTCCAGACACGCGCTGCGTCCATCACCACTCCGAACCCGGGTAAGCGCGCTGCAGGAACTGCATCTCCGCCAGCAGGTAGCCCAGGTGTTCGGTATGGCGGCCTTGCTTGCCGCCCTTCTGCATCCAGGCGTCGGCCGCTGGCATGGCCAGCGTCGCTTCTCCGAGGATATCCGACACGTGCGACAGCCACTGCTCGCGCAGCATGGCAGCCGGGGGCGCAACGCGTTCCGCAACCATGGCTTCATCCACCGCGTCGTAGTTGAACACCTCGCCGGTGTACATCCACAGTTCGTCAATCGCCGTCTGCGTGAACTGGTGCGACACGTCGGTGCCGTCGCCCAGGCGCACAATCAGGTCGCCGCTGCGGCGCAGGTGATAGGTCACTTCCTTCAGCGACTTCTCGGCGATCTCCGCGATGCGCGGGTCGCTGCTCTTGGTCAGCGCGCCGATCAGGAAGTAATGCCAGGTATCGAAGAAGAACTGGCGCACCAGGGTGTGTGCATAGTTGCCGTTCGGCTGCTCGACCAGCAGCACGTTCTTGTAGTCATGCGCGTCGCGCAGGTAAGCCAGCTTGTCCTCGTCGCGGCCCGCGCCTTCCAGTTCTGCGGCGTAGGTGTACCACATGCGGGTCTGGCCCAGCAGGTCCAGCGACACGTTCGACAGCGCCATGTCCTCTTCCAGCGCCGGGCCCTTGCCGCACAATTCGCACAGGCGCTGGCTCAGCACCATGGCGTTGTCGCCCAGGCGCAGCAGGTAATTGACCTTGTTATCCATAGCAGGAAGCCTTACAGGTTCTTCACTTCTTCCGGCATCGGGAAGAAGGTCGGGTGGCGGTACACCTTGCTGTTGGAAGGCTCGAACAGCGGGCCCTTGTCGGCCGGTGCGCTGGCAACGATATCGGAAGCGCGCACCACCCAGATGCTCACGCCTTCGTTGCGGCGCGTGTAGACGTCGCGCGCGTTGTTGATTGCCATCTCCGCATCGGGAGCATGCAGGCTGCCCACATGCTTGTGCGCCAGGCCGTGCTGGCTGCGAATGAAGACTTCCCACAGTGGCCATTCTTTGCTCATCTTGTCTCCTCTCAGGCCGCAGCCTGCTCCTTATTGTGTTTGTCGGCGTACGCCACCAGCGCGTCGCGGAACCATGCGCCGTCTTCATAAGCCTTGACGCGGGTGCGCAGGCGCTCGCGGTTGCAAGGGCCGTTGCCCTTCAGGACCTGGTGGAATTCTTCCCAATCGATTTCGCCGAAGTCGTAGGAGCCGCGCTCCTCGTTCCATTTCAGGTCAGGGTCGGGGATGGTCAGGCCCAGGAATTCTGCTTGCGGCACGGTCTGGTCGACCATGCGCTGGCGCAGTTCGTCGTTGGAGAACAGCTTGATGCGCCAGGCGCTCGATTGCGCGCTGTTGACTGAGGCCGCGTCGGACGGGCCGAACATCATCAGCGACGGCCACCACCAGCGGTTCAATGCATCCTGCGCCATCGCCTTCTGCTCCGGCGTGCCTTTGGCCAGCGACATCATGATGTCGTAGCCCTGGCGGGCGTGGAAGGACTCTTCCTTGCAGACGCGGATCATGGCGCGCGAATACGGGCCATAAGAGCAGCGGCACAGCGGGATCTGGTTGATGATGGCCGAGCCGTCCACCAGCCAGCCGATGGCGCCCATGTCGGCCCAGCTCAGCGTCGGGTAATTGAAGATGGACGAGTACTTGGCTTTGCCGCTGTGCAGGGCCGCCAGCAATTCGTCGCGCGACACGCCCAGGGTTTCGGCGGCGCTGTACAGGTAAAGGCCATGACCGGCTTCGTCCTGGATCTTGGCCAGCAGGATGGATTTGCGTTTCAGGGTCGGGGCACGGGTCACCCAGTTACCCTCAGGTAACTGTCCAACAATTTCGGAGTGGGCATGCTGGGAAATCTGGCGGATCAGGGTCTTGCGGTAAGCCTCCGGCATCCAGTCCTTTGGCTCGATCTTGATGCCGGCGTCGATGCGCGCCTGGAATTCGCGCTCCTGCGCGTCCATATCTTCTGCGGTCTGGACCTTTTTCAGGCCAGTTTCCACCATTTGTGCGTACATAAGGAGGGCCTCCTTGTTCGGGATAGCTTCATAATACGATACAAAAACTGCTTTGCAAACGAATTTTGTGTGTCATTTAAAAATTCTGTATCTAGATCAATGACAGTGTATAAAATCGGTCTATGCAAAAAAACCAGAAAATCAATGGCTGGATCGAAGAATTCCTGGCCAGCGACCCGCCGCGCTCCAAATCGCTGGTGATGACCATCTTCGGCGACGCCATCGTCCCGCACGGGGGCATGGTGTGGACGGGCAGCTTGATCGAACTGCTGGCTCCCTTCGGCGTCAACGACCGCCTGCTGCGCACCTCCGTATTCCGCCTGGCGCAGGAAGGCTGGCTGGGCGCCCAGCGCGACGGCCGCCGCAGCAGCTATGCCATCACGCCCGACGCCATGCGCCGCTTCAGCCGCGCCTTTCGTCGCATCTACGCGCCGCTGAATGTGCACTGGAACGGCCAGTGGACCCTGGTGCTGGCCGCCGATGGCCTCGACGCCCCGGCGCGCAGCCAGTTGCGCAAGGAGCTGTTATGGGAAGGCTACAGCGTGATCGCGCCCGGCATCGCCGGCCATCCCGCCGGCGATGTGGAGGCGCTGGAAGCCCTGCTGTCGCGCCTTGGACTGCTGCAGAAGGTATATGTGGTACAGGCCAGCGAAGTGCCCGGCCTGCGCGCACGGCCGCTGGGCGAGATGGTGGCCGAAGGCTGGGACCTGAGCGAAGTGGCCGCCGGCTATGAGAAGTTCGTCGCCAACTTCAGCACCGTGCCCGGCCTGCTGGCCGAGGCAGGCGAAATCGATCCCGAGCAAGCCTTCGTGCTGCGCACTTTGCTGATCCACGCCTACCGGCGCGTACAGCTGCACGACCCGCAACTGCCAATCGAACTGCTGCCCGAGCCCTGGCCCGGCGCCCGCGCCTACGAACTGGCCAGCCAGCTCTATCGCCAGCTTTCCGGCCCTGCCGAAAGGCACATTCTCGCCGCCCTGCAACGCGAAGATCCAAGCGCCCCGCAACCCGAAACCAGCTTCCACCAGCGCTTCGGCGGCCTGCTATCATCAGCTTGATCACCGTGGAGGTAGGATGGTCCGGCCTATCGGGATTGCCAGCCTGCTGTTGTCCTTACCCCTGGTTTGCCGGGCAGGGCCCAATACGAGCAGCGCTGGGGAATGAAGCTGCCGGACGACCTGGCGGCTGGGGCCTGGCTGACAGGATGAAAGTCGGGGTCAGGTCTGGCAATCCGCCAAAATGGCGGATTGCCAGACCTGACCCCGACTTTCATTCGGTGTATCATGTCGGGCTTCGCGCGACGGCGCTTCATTTTTCCGACAGGACACACAATGTCTATCAAGATCAGCAGCCAGTTCGACGCTGGCGCCATCGATGTGGTCAGCGTTACCTCCGCTGGCGATATCGATGTCAATATCCGCAAGGACTCGCATGCGGACATCATCCAGTGGTTCTATTTCCGTGTGCAGGGCGCGCAGGCCGTGCCGCTGACCATCCGTTTCCTGAATGCCGGCAAGGCTGCCTATGCCGAGGGCTGGAAGGGCTATAACGCCGTTGCGTCCTACGACCGCGACAACTGGTTCCGCATCCCGACTTCCTTCGATGGCGAAGTGATGACCATCGAGCACGCGCCGGAACACGATTCCATCTACTACGCTTACTTCGAGCCGTATTCGTGGGAACGCCACCTGTCCCTGCTGGACTCCGCGCAACTGCACCCGCTGGCCGAACTGGTCGACCTGGGCAGCACCGTGGAAGGCCGCGACATGAACATGCTGGTGATCGGCGACCAGGCAGCCGAAAAGAAGGTGTGGGTCATCGCGCGCCAGCACCCTGGCGAGACCATGGCTGAATGGTTCGTGGAAGGCATGGTCGAAGCCCTGCTCGACGCCGCCAATCCATATGCCCGCCAATGCCTGCAGGATGCCTGCTTCTACATCGTGCCGAACATGAACCCGGACGGCTCCGTGCGCGGCAACCTGCGCACCAACGCCGCCGGCGCGAACCTGAACCGCGAGTGGAACGAGCCGACCATGGAGCGCTCGCCGGAAGTCTTCTTGGTCAAGGAGAAAATGAAGGAAATCGGCTGCGACTTGTTCCTGGACGTGCACGGCGACGAAGGCCTGCCTTACGTCTTCGTGGCCGGCAGCGATGCCCTGCCGAACTTCACCAGGGAGCAGAAGGCCGCCCAGGACAAGTTCATCGCCGACTTCAAGCTGGCGTCGCCGGACTTCCAGTCCGAGCATGGCTATCCTGATTCGCCATACACCCCGGAAGTGTTGACCATGGGTTCGCCGCACATCACCCACCTGTTCGGCTGCCTGTCGCTGACCCTGGAACTGCCATTCAAGGACAACGCCAACGATCCGGATGAACTGGTTGGCTGGAACGGCGCCCGTTCCGCCAAGCTGGGTGCGGACGTGCTGCAGCCTGTCCTGCGCACCCTGCGCCGTTTCTAAACTATCGCAGCAGCGCCCGGAATGCCTTCGGTATCCACGGGCGCGCTGCCAGCATGATGGTCACCGCGCGGCGCTGTTCCCACGGCAGCCGCGCATCATCCTGGTGCTGCAGCGAGAATTCGTCCGCCACCTGCTTCAGGCGATCCAGCAAGGCGCGTGTCGATTGCTGCGACAACATCACGCTCACCAGCCGCTGCACCTCATGATGGCCGTCGAAGCGGCTATCGAAATAATCGCTGTACGCTTCGTCGCGGAAAAAGCCCTGGATCGGGCCATTCGGCAGCCAGCTGAAAGTGCGCGCCACCAGCAGCTTCACCTTGTTGTTCGGCTTGAGCATCAGGAAGCCGATCTTGTCGAGCCTTAGCAGGCAGCCCGTCGCTTCGGCGGCGCTGATCTTGTAGTTCTTCACCACTTCTTCGATCGGCACCTGGTTCAGCGCCAGCACAGCCACCACCAGCAGCTTGGTGTCGCTGATGATTTCTTTCTCCTGCGCGTAGGTGAGTTGCGAGATCAAATGCGGCGTATCGGCGCTGGCTTGCGCCAGTTCGGCAAAATCCATCTCCAGCACAGCCAATACCTGCTCCAGCCGGTCGAGCGTGAAATTGCGGGCCGCGAACATGCGCTTGATGCTGGGTTCGGAAAGACCGATCTTCTGCCCCAGGGCGGCGTAAGTAATGCCGCGCGCCTTGAGCTGGCGTTTAAGCGCGTCGACCAGGCGGATGACGTTGGACATGCTTGAATTTCCCGCAATAAAGTATCGCAATATGATACCACCAGCATGGCGCGGCGCTACAGTGCGCGAAGCAATTGCCCTGCCCCTGGCAACGCAGCAAGATGGCCGCTCCTTTAACCTGTGGAGCAAAAAATGAAACGCACCCTGATCGCCGCCTTGCTTGCTGTCGCTTGCGCCAGCAGCCAGGCGGTGAATGGTTCGCAAGCCCTGAGCCTCGGCGGCCTGTCCGCCGTGGTTGTCGTGGCGGGATCCGTGGTGACAATGATGACCGGCAACTCGCCGGTAGTCGATTCCGTCGAGACGGTCGGCGAAAGCGTGTTGGTCGTGGTCAAAGCGGTAGGCGACGGCAGCAAGGCTACCTTGCAGTTCAGCGGCAAGGCGCTGGAAGGCGTCTCGATGGTTGCCGGCACCGCGATCAGCGTTGTGGCCATGTCGGCCGGCCATGCGCTGGTAGTATCGGGCAAGGTGATCGCCTTCATCCCGAACGAGGCGGGCAAGGCACTGCTGCATCACAGCCAGGTGAGCTAAGCCATGCGACGCCTGATCCTTGCAGTGTCGTTGGCCGGTGCAATGGCCGGCGCGGCCCACGCGGGCCAGAGCTGCGAACACAAGCCCATGTCGGTGGAAGAGGTGAAACGCGGCCTGGACCTGGCCCAGCGCAGCATGCAGGCGCTTGACGCCAGCGGCGCACAAGTGGCCGTGATTGCACGCGCCGGGCAGGACCTGTCCAAATATGGCTTGCATTATTCCCACGTCGGCCTGGCATGGCGAGATCATCCGGCAGGCCGCTGGGTGGTGGTGCAGTTGCTGAACGAATGCGGCACGGCCGATTCAGCCCTGTTCAACGATGGCCTGGGGAACTTCTTCCTGTCCGGGGTGCACGAGTACAAGGCGCAGCTGATGCTGCCTGCGCCGGAAGTGCAGCAACGGCTGGCGCAGGTGCTGGCTTCGCGCACGCCGCTACGCCTGCACCAGCCGCACTACAACATGCTGTCCTACGCCTGGTCGACGCGCTACCAGAACTCCAACCAATGGGCGCTGGAGACGCTGGCGGCAGCCAGTGCGGATGCCGGCCGCGTCGAAACACGCGCTGAAGCGCAGCAGTGGCTCGGCCAGGCCGGCTTCCGCCCGCAGCCGGTGGAAATCGGCGCCCTGACGCGGCTTGGCGGCCGCATGTTCCGCGCCAACGTCGCCTTCGACGACCATCCGATGGGCCAGCGCATGCAAGGCCATATTACGACCGTGACGGTGGACGGCATTGAGCAGTTCATGCACAGCCGCGGCGCGCAGGTGATTGAGCTGTGACTATTTTCGGCTGAGTTTCCGCACGCGCGTCACGTGCTTGCGGCGCAGCCGTTCAAGCTCACGCGCCTGCGGATAGCCCGGCTGGCCGGGCGCGCGCAGGTGCGGCGGGATGAGGGACGGCGCCTCCGGCTCAAAATACAGCGCGGGAAGGCGCTCGCTTTGTCGTTTGCTGGTCATGCTTCATGTTAGGCCCAGCCCCCGGAAGTTGCCAGTTTTGCGCCGGCGCAAAGGCCGTGCCGCGATCTGCGCCGATCATGGGCCTTTATGGAGGCGAACATGAAGCTATTTATTCCCTTGCTGGCTTGCGCCTTGCTCGCCGGCTGCACCTCGATGCCCTATCGCCCGGCACAGGCGGATGGCGCCTTTCCCGGCCTGGCCGACTTTGCCGCCACGGCGCCGGGGCATAGCGTCGACGTGCTGCTGGTGCATGGCATGTGCACCCATGACGCGCGCTGGGCCGATGAAACAGTGGCGCAATTGGGCAGCGCACTCAAAGCCAGGGCGCCAGGCCCGTCCAGCGCGGTGCGCGCTATCGCAAGCGCGGATGGCATAGAGATAGTCGAGCGCACCATCACGTTGCGGCAAGGCGAATTGCGCATCAAGGCCCTGGTGTGGTCGTCCCTGACCACGGCCCTCAAGCGCCAGCTTGAATATGACCTCAGCACGCGCCTGCCGGCCACGCGCGCGAAGCTCAATGCACAGGCCAAGGACAAGCTGCTGGACGATTGCATCCCGGACGCCCTGATCTACCAGGGTGTCGCGCGCGACGCCATCCAGCAGCGCATGGCGCAAGCAATCCTGCACGCGACCAGGGATGCCGCGCCGGACGCGCCGTTGCTGGTGCTGTCGTCCAGCCTTGGCAGCAAGATCCTGTTCGATACCCTGCTGCGCATGGAGGCCGCAGCCCAGAGCACCATCGACCGCATGGCCTACCTGGTGATGGCTGCCAACCAGATTCCCCTGCTTGCGCTGGCCGACCAGCAGCTGCCAGGCGCCACGCCAGGCTTGGAGGCAACCGTGGTGCAGCCGCCCGACAGCCTGCGAGCCGTCCTGCTGAAGCGCCGCGCGGGTCCAGCGCCGCGCAGCAGCAGCACGGGCAGACTGAACCTGGTGGCGTTCAGCGATCCCAACGACCTGCTGTCCTATACGCTGGAGCGCGAACGCTATGCCGGGCTGGGAGTGGACGTGGTGAATGTGCTGGTATCAAATGCGCCGACATGGCTTGGCCTGCTGGAGCGCCCCGACCACGCGCACACCAATTACCTGCTCAACCCAGACGTTGCCCGAATGGTCGCGTGTGGTGAGCCGCGGAGTGCGCGCTGCGAATGATTTCGTAGACCTTGCGCGCTTCGGCGATCGTGTCGAAGCGCGGCAGCTCTTCAACCCCAGGCCAGGAAGCCAGCCCGCTGAACATATTTCCCGCAGCTGATATGCCGAAGGCAATGGTGCCCTCGCCATTTCGGTTTTCGGTCAGCGAGAACTCGCCCATTGCGCGCAAGTTCAGGCTTTTCATCCTGCGCTTGAAAATGCCGGAGCGGATGATGATGCGTTCATCGGTAACCGCGTACTCGGTATACGCGCGTTGCCACGCTTCGACCACAAAGCGGCCGGCAATCATGTAAAGCCCGACCAGCACGAAGGGGATGCCCCACAGGCGAAACAACAGGGGCGCAGCTGAATTGAAGACGGAGTATTCCCAGAACAGGGCAAAGCCGCCCCACATCAGGCTGAATGGAATCATCAGCAAATCGGAAGCGCGCAGCATCAACCCCTGTCGCGGGGCGCCGCTCCATAAGACGCGTTCATTGATCGACAAGTTATCCATGCCGCCATCTTACCCGGCAGGAGTGCCTATAAATCTGGCAGATTGTCACTTCCAGAAAATCAGTAGGCGCTTCCACCAGCTTCGACCCGTTGGCGCTGCGTCATGCACGTTGGGAAGCACCGCGAAGTCGGTCACCAGGCTGGCCACGCGGCCATCCGCGCCATAACCGAAGTAGGAGGCGTACGGGCCGGCGCCTGCGCCGGCTGGAAAAGAGACGACGCAATCCGGGCCGGCCTGCGGGTCCATGAAACAGGCGCTGCCCGATTCCACGCTGTAGCCGAAGATCTCACCCGGCTTGAGCGTGCGGGCGTCCTGCGTCGCGACCAGCGCTGGGTACCAGTGGGCGACCGGCGTGTCGGCAAGCTGCACACGGGCATAGGCGATGCGCTCCTCGCCATTGTCGCACCCCGCCATCGCCAGCGTGACGGGATATTCGCCGTTCGGCACGCATTGCGTAAACGGCTGCAGCCCGGCTTCGGCCTGCGGGTCGCCAGCGGCGATCTTGCCGGAGATGACTGCCAGCCGGCCAGCTTCGGCCAGCGTGAACTGAATGGTGGTCTCTTCAAACGTAAAGCGCTCCGCGGCAAAGGCGGAGCGCAGTCCTTCGGGATTGGGCGCATAGCTCATGCGCCCATCATATTACTTTTGAAGGCGTGCCAGCAATTCCTTGCCCACCAGCGGTGCCGACGCAGGATTCTGGCCGGTGATCAGTTCGCGGTCGGTCACCATATTGCCCTGCCAGTTGGCAGCCTTGGAAAACTGCAGGCCAGCCTTCTGCAGCGCGGTTTGCGGGTAGAACTTCATTTCGCCGCCGCCCAGTTGGGACTTGGACGCCTCCTCTTCATCGTTGGTGAAGACAGTGACCTTGTAGCCGGAGTAGATCCATTTCGGCTGGGCGGGCGTGGCGCCTTGCGCCAGCTTCATGGCGAAGCCCTTGGCATCAGGCATGGCCGACAGCAGTGCGATCGGACCGTGGCATACCAGCGCGGTCGGCTTGCCGTCCTGGTGGAAAGCAGCCAGCACCTTGCCCAGCGCGGGACTGGCCAGCAGATCCTGCATCGGTGCGTGGCCGCCAGGAACGTAGACCGCATCGAACTTGCCGTAGCCCTGCTGCTCCACGCGCGCCAGGCTGACCACTGGCGAATTGGCGCTGTCGGTCAGGCGCAGCTGTTCCAGCAGCTTGCGGTGCGCGTCCAGTGCCGCCTGGTCGCCGCCGAAGAACATGGCGTTGACCGAACCCTGGTCCAGCGTCGGCGCCTTGCCGTTCGGGGTGGCGAAGGTCACCGTGTGGCCTGCGTCCAGCAGCATCTTCACCGGCTGCATCAGCTCATTGAGGTAAAAGCCGGTCTGGAAGGTCTTGCCGGCTTTGAGGTCCAGCGTGGCCTCGTCGGACAGGACGACCAGCACGTTGCCGGCATTGGCGTGCATTGCCGCAGCGGCGAGCGCGATCGCAGTCAGTTTCTTCATCATGGTTTGCTCCTTGTGGAAGTTGATGGCGCTACTTTATTCGAACCTCCAACAACGATAAACTACCTTAAAACCAAACCATTTTTCCCTTAAAGGCAATAATGAGCCGAAAATACGACCACCTGGGCGACGTCGAAACCTTCGTCACCGTCGTGGAGCGCGGTTCGCTGACGGCGGCCGCCGTCGCCATGTCCACCACACCCTCGGTCGTCAGCCGCGCACTGGCCCGGCTGGAGGCGCGCCTCGGCACCCAGCTCCTGCGCCGCACCACGCGCAGCCTCGGGCTGACGGACGCCGGCCGCCTGTACCTGGAGCAGACGCGCGCCGCGCTGTCCCTGATCGACGACGCCGAACGCGCGGTGCAGGCCGAAGGGCGCGAAGTCACCGGCCGCATCCGCATCAGCGCCCCGACCACGTTCGGCCATTACCGCCTGCCCGCCCTGCTGCAGCAATTCTCCGAGCGCTATCCATCGGTACGCGTGGAGCTGAACATCACCAACCGCAACGTCGACCTGGCGGCGGAAAATTTCGATTTCGCCATCCGCCAGGGCACGCTGAAGGACAGCAGCATGATCGCCCGCAAGCTGGAGGATGCCCAGCTGGTGCTGGTCTGTTCGCCCGCATATGCGAAGCGGCGAGGCATGCCGCGCGACCTTGATGCGCTGGCAGGGCATGCGTGCCTGACATTCCAGCTGCCAAGCACGGGGCGCTCCTTCCCCTGGCAATTCCTGCGCGATGGCGAAGAGCTGGACTGGCCGCCGGCATCGGCGCTTGAAGTGACGGATGATGCGTTGGGAACGGTATCGCTGGCGGAGGCAGGCCTGGGCATATGCCAGACCTTCCGCTTCATTGCACAGGACCGGCTTGAACGCGGGGTGCTGGTGGAAGTACTGCCGGAACTGAAGGGCCGCAGCCGGCCCTTCTCACTGATCTACACGCCGCAGCGCCGGATGACCGCTGCGGCGCGCGCCTTCAGTACATGCCTCCTGGGACAGGCGTAATGGCTGATAAGCAATTTTGTTTGTTACAAAGAAAGTAACGTATAATTCCCGCCTTTACAAACCTGTCGTTCTGTCAACAATTCCGGATGGCAAGCGACCATCATCATGGAGCTCATATGGCTGCATTCCCTACCCGCACGCTGCTGATCGGCGCATGCCTCACCTCGGCCCTGTTTGGCTGCGCAACCGAAAGTTCGCGCAGCCTCGAAGTCGCAACCGTGGCAAGCGCCAGCCGCCCTTACGCCGGCCCGCGCAGCCTGATCGCAGTGGGTCGCTTCGACAACCGCTCCAGTTTCCAGCGCGGCATCTTTTCCGATGGCGTTGACCGCCTCGGCAGCCAGGCCAAGACTATCCTGATCTCCCACCTGCAGGAGACCAACCGCTTCAACGTGCTGGACCGCGATAACCTGGAGCAGTTGAAGCAGGAAGCAGACTTCAAACGGGAAGGCCAGTCCATCAAGGGCGCCGACTTCGTCGTGACCGGCGATGTGACGGAGTTCGGCCGCAAGGAAGTGGGCGACAAGCAGTTGTTCGGCCTGGCCGGGCGCGGCAAGACCCAGGTAGCGTACGCCAAGGTGACGCTGAATGTTGTCAACATCAAAACCTCCGAAGTCGTTTATACGGCGCGCGGCGCCGGCGAATTCAGCCTGTCGAACCGCGAAGTGCTCGGCTTTGGCGGCACCGCCAGCTATGACGCCACGCTGAACGGCAAGGTGCTCGACCTGGCCATGCGCGAGGCGGTGGAACGCTTGGTGGCCGGCGTCGAAAGCGGCGCACTGACGCTCGCCAAATAAGGACAGGCTGGGCATGAAACATATCTTCGTCAAAGCATCGATCATGATGCTCGCAGCCGGCGTGCTCGCCGGCTGCCGCACCAGTAATCCTGATCTTTACCAGTGGGGCTCGTACCAGCCGCAGGTGTACCAGCATTTGAAGGGTGAGAGCCCGAACGATCAAATCGCGGCGCTGGAGAAGGACTTGCAGCGCATGAATGCCGCCGGCAGGAAGGCGCCGCCGGGCTTCCACGCCCATCTTGGCATGCTGTATTCGATGGTCGGCCGAAGCGATCTGGTTGCGGCTGAATTCCAGGAGGAAAAAAGGCTGTTCCCGGAATCGACAACCTACATGGATCGCCTGCTTGGAACCATGAGCAAGGGTAGCAATTAAGATGTTGAAAAAAGTTTTCAAACTGGCCGCGGTATTTGCGCCGGCCGTCCTGATGGTCGGTTGTGCGACCCACACCGTGAAGCCTTACGACTACAAGGCATTCGAAGCGAGCAATCCGCGTTCGATCCTGGTGCTGCCGCCACTGAATAATTCGCCGGAAGTCGGGGCTACCGAGAGCGTGTATTCGAGCGTGAGCTACCCGTTGGCCGAAGCTGGCTATTACGTCTTGCCCGTTTCCCTGGTCAGCGAGACCTTCAGGCAAAACGGCTTGACCACCCCGGCTGACATCCACAACGTCGACACGGAAAAATTGCGGGAGATTTTCGGCGCCGATGCTGCCTTGTACATGACGGTGGAAAAATACGGCAGCACCTACAATGTTCTCAGCAGCGTTACCACGGTCTCTGCCAGTGCCAAACTGGTGGACTTGAAAACCAGGGCGCTGCTGTGGGACGGCAAGGCGACCGTCGTCGACGATGGCAACCGTGGCGGCAACAACGGGGGCGGCCTTGCCGGCTTATTGATCAAGGCCGTTGTCACGCAAATCATGAACTCCTCGACCAATCGCAGCCATGAGGTTGCCGCCCAGACCAATGCGCTCTTGCTGGCGGGAGGCAATTCGCAGGGCATTCTCTACGGCCCTCGCTCCCCGAAATACACGGGCCGCAATGGCGTCGCTCCGGGCGTCGAGGCAAATGCCGCGCGCGCCCAGCCGACCGCAGCGGCCCCGGCACCGGTTGCGCGGACGTCCCCCGCCCCAAGCGCCGATGCAGTTCAGCCAGTTGCCGCTGTGAAGCCCGTTGCAGCCATCAAGCCGGCAGCTGCCCCAGTCCAGCCAGTAGCGGCCACGGCGCCAGTTGTCGCGCAGCCTCAGCCGGCGGCGACAACGCCTGCGCCGGTGCCCGCGGTGCAGCGTAGTGCCGCGGAGCAGGGCTATGCGGATGCGCTGTCTCGCGCACAGTCCAGGTATCAGTCCCTCGATCCTGGCTCGCCATGGTATCGACAGGAGCTGTACGATTGGGTCATGGCGCGTAAAGATGAATTCGTCCGCGCTGGCAAGGCGCCTGAAGCCGCACTGAAGCTGGCACTGGCCTCCATGGAAGGCCGCTAATCGCGGCGCACGCAAGAAAAAATGCCGTTCAGCCTGCGCTGAACGGCATTTTTTTTGAACTACTTGCCTCCTCGGCCTGCCTTGATCAGGAAGTTCTGCATGGTCGATTCCGCCACCGAGGCCCACTGGTTCTGGTCGTTGCGGAAGCGCTTCCACGGTTCGTAGATCTTGGCGAACTTGGCGTTCTTCGAAGCTTCTTCCGCCATCAGCTCATTGGATGCCTTGTAGGCCGCTTCCATGATGTCGTTGGAGTAGTTGCGCAGCTTGACGCCGCTCTTCATCAGGCGGCCCAGCGCGGTCGGGTTCTTGAAGTCGTACTCGGCCTGCATCACCACGTGGGCCTCATAGGCGGAAGCTTCAATCGCGGCCTGGTACTCCTTCGGCAGCTTTTCCCATTCCTTGATGTTCACGTACAGGGTGAAGGAAGCGCCCGGCTCCCACCAGCCCGGGTAGTAGTAATACGGCGCCACCTTGTGGAAGCCCAGCTTTTCGTCGTCGTATGGACCGACCCATTCCGCCGCATCGATGGTGCCCTTTTCCAGCGCCGGGTAAATGTCGCCGCCGGCCAGCTGCTGCGGCACGGCGCCCAGGCGCTCCATCACCTTGCCGGCCAGGCCGGCGATGCGCATCTTGGTGCCCTTCAGGTCGGCCACGGATTTGACTTCCTTGCGGAACCAGCCGCCCATCTGGGTGCCCGAGTTACCGGCGATGAAGTTCATCACCCCGTAGTCCTTATAGAAGGCGCGCAGCAATTCCTTGCCGCCGCCCTGGTCGTACCAGGCGGTCTGCTGGCGCGAGGTCAGGCCGAACGGCACCGCGCAGTCGAAGGAGAACGTCGCGTCCTTGCCGTAGTAGTAGTACGAGGCGCTATGGCCGCATTCCACCGTGCCTGCCTGGACCGCGTCCAGCACCTGCAGGCCTGGCACCACTTCGCCGGCCGCAAACACGCGGATATTGAATTTGCCGCCGGTGAGCTGCGCCACGCGCTTGGTGAAGGTGTCGGCAGCGCCGTAAATGGTGTCGAGGGATTTGGGGAAGCTGGATGCCAGGCGCCAGGTGATGGCGGGCAGTTCGGCGGCGATAGCCGGTGCGGCGATAATTCCTGCGCCCGCACCTGCTGCGGCCTTCTTGATAAAGGAACGACGTTCCATACGTACTGTCTCCTTATGAGGGTTTTATCTCGGGACAGTGTATGGAAATATTTAGTTCCCGGCAACCACCATCTTTTCGATCAGGATCGAGCCTGTTTGCTTGGTGCCACGCACCAGGACATCGGTGCCGATGCCGACGATGTCCTGGAACATGTCCTTCATATTGCCGGCGATGGTGATCTCTTCCACCGGGTACTGGATCACGCCGTTCTCCACCCAGTAACCGGAAGCGCCGCGGCTGTAGTCGCCGGTCACATAGTTGGTGCCCTGCCCCATGAGCTCGGTGACCAGCAGGCCGGTGCCCATCTTGCGCAGCATGCCTTCGAAGTCGTCGTCCTTTTTCGTCTGCGAGGACGTGATGGACAGGTTGTGCGAGCCGCCGGCATTGCCGGTGGTTTTCATGCCCAGCTTGCGGGCCGAATAGGTCGACAGGAAATAGCCCTGCAGCACGCCGTTCTTTACCACGTCGCGCTTGTGGGTGCGCACGCCTTCCTCATCGAACGGCGCGGAACCGATGGCGCCCACCACGTGCGGGTCTTCCTTGACCTGGATGTGGGACGGGAAGATGTCCTTGCCCAGCGAGTCGACCAGGAAGGAGGACTTGCGATACAGGGCGCCGCCCGAAGTGGCCTGGACGAAGGCGCCCAGCAGGCCGGCGGCCAGCGGCGCCTCGAACAGCACCGGGCAGGTGCGGGTAGCCAGCTTGCGCGCATTCAGGCGCGCCAGCGAACGTTCTGCGGCATAGCGGCCGACGGCTTCGGCGCTGGCCATTTTCTTCGGATCGCGCACCGAGGTGTACCAGTCGTCGCGCTGCATCTTGGCGCCCTTGCCGGCGATCGGGGTCACCGACAGCGTGTGGCGCGAGTAAGGATAGCCGCCGATGAAGCCGCGCGAGTTGGCCGACACGAAGTGCGACTGCTGCACGTGCACGCCGGCGCCTTCGCTATTGGTCACGCGCGGATCGACCGCGAAGGCCGCCGCTTCGGCGCGCTGCGCCAGCTCCACAGCTTCTTCCGTGGAGATGGCCCATGGATAGAACAGCTTCAGGTCCTGCGGATTCTTCTCCAGCAGCTCTTCTTCCGCCAGGCCGGCGCAATCGTCTTCCGCCGTGAAGCGGGCGATGTTGTAGGCCGCTTCCACGGTCGCCTTCAGCGAAGCCGGGGAGAAATCGGAGGTGCTGGCATTGCCGCGTTTCTGGCCGATGAAGACCGTGACGCCGATGCCCTTGTCGCGATTCTGCTCGATGGTTTCGATCTTGCTCTTGCGGACCGAGACCGAAAGACCGCTGCCTTCGCTGATTTCGACGGCAGCATCGGTGCCGCCCTGCTCGCGCGCGTACTTCAACACGTCGCGGGCAAGCTGTTTCAACTGGTCCTGGGAATAGGAGAAGGCGGATTCGCTCATGGGGTCTTTTTGGGGGGCTGGGCGTTAAAACAGTTATCATAGCAGCCGTTTACCGTTTTTACAGGTAGGGTGTGACAGCCCCTGCCCCTCCTATCATGCCTAATCCAAACCGTGGCTCGTGCGGCTTCCAGTCCAGCGAGTTCGAACAAGAATACGAACGCCCATCCAAAACCGAAATGAAACGCCAGTCCGACGCCCTGCAAGACCTGGGCCGGGAACTGGTGGAGGCCCCGCGCGACCGCGTCAAGCGGGTGCCGATGCCGGAAGACGTGCGCGATGTCATTCTGGAATGCCAAAACATCAAGAATCACGAAGGCCGCCGCCGCCAGATGCAATTCATCGGCAAGAAGATGCGCACCCTGTCCGAAGAGGAAGTGGCGATCATCAAGCGCACCATCGAAGGCTGGAAAGGCGCCTCCAAGGCCGATACCGCCGCGCTGCACGCGCTGGAACGCCGCCGCGACAAGCTGCTGGCCGACGACAAGGCCCTGACCGTCCTGCTGGAAGAAGCGCCGCACCTGGACGTGCAGCACCTGCGCACCCTGATCCGCAACGCCCGCAAGGAACAGGCCGAGAACAAGCCTCCCAAGGCCTACCGTGAAATCTTCCAGATCCTGAAGGACCTGGACAAGAAGTCCGCCGCCTCCGAGCCATCGCCTGGTCCGGACGTTGACGTCGATGCGCCCGAAGGCGACGAAGATGAGTGACGAAACCCTGCTCGTTGGCCTGGTGTCGATCTCCGACCGCGCCAGCGGCGGCGTCTACCAGGACCAGGGCATCCCGGCGCTGGAAGATTGGCTGCGCAGCGCCATCGCCACGCCGCTGCGCTTCGAAACCCGCCTGATTCCCGATGAGCGTGCGCAGATCGAAGCCACCCTGGTGGAGCTGGTCGACCAGGTGCGCTGCCACCTGGTGCTGACCACCGGCGGCACCGGCCCCGCGCGCCGCGACGTGACGCCGGAAGCCACGCTGGCGATTGGCACCAAGGAAATGCCGGGCTTCGGTGAACAGATGCGCCAGGTCAGCCTGGCCTTCGTGCCGACCGCCATCCTGTCGCGCCAGGTTGCCGTGATCCGCGAAACCGCCGACCACGCTGCCCTGGTCATCAACCTGCCGGGCCAGCCGAAAGCCATCAAGGAAACGCTGGAAGGCCTGAAGGATGCCGACGGCAAGCAACTGGTAGGCGGCGTGTTCGCAGCCGTCCCTTACTGCATCGACCTGATCGGCGGCCCTTACGCTGAAACCAACGATGCTGTGTGCAAGGCATTCCGTCCCAAATCCGCCATTCGCAAGAAGGACAACGCATGACCCACCTGCTGGACTCCATCGTCATCGACACCAAGCCAAATCCTGAAGTCTCCGTGATCTGGATGCACGGCCTGGGCGACAGCGGCGAAGGCTGGGCGCCTATCGTCAATGAGCTGAACCTGGCCGGCCTGCCGGGCATCCGCTTCATCTTCCCGCATGCGAACACCATGCCGGTGACGATCAACGGCGGCTACGTCATGCGCTCGTGGTACGACATCGTGCATACCGACCTGGGTCGCCAGGAAGATGAAAAGGGCTTGCGCGAGTCGCAGATCCTGGTCGACGCGCTGATCGAACGCGAAATCGCACGCGGCGTTGCGGCCAACCGCATCGTGCTGGGCGGCTTCTCGCAAGGCTGCGCGATGACCTTGCAGGCAGGCCTGCGCTATCCGAAAAAGCTGGCGGGCCTGATGTGCCTCTCCGGCTACGTGCCGCTGGCCGACAAGGTGGCCGCCGAGCGCCACGCCGCCAACCAGGAGACGCCGGTCTTCATGGTGCACGGCCGCATGGACCCGGTGATCCCGATCGAGCGCGCAGTGGCATCGCGCGAGCTGCTGGTAAAGCTGGGCTACCAGGTCGAATGGCATGACTATCCGATGCAGCACTCGGCCTGCGCCGAAGAGCTGGTGCATGTCTCGGCATGGCTGAAGAAGGTGCTCGCCTAAAACTGCGCCGATCTCGCCGTTGCGGAACCCCGACGGCCCGCTGGTCGCCAAACCGCAAGCGTGAACGCACACGGCGTAGACCTGAACCGCAATTCTCCCGCCCTGCTGGCAGTACGAAGCGCCTCGCTACTGGGCCAAAGTCACTCGCAGCGACCCACGCCGCTTCTCCGGCAAGGCACCACTGTCGGAGCCGGAAAGCCGCTGGGTGCACGAGACCATCGAACGGTTTCCAGCCTGACCTGATCGTATCCTGCATGCGCCCTTCGTCGTGTTGGACTTCGACGGCGAGGCCGAACAGCGGCCAACACAAACAAAATGCCCGTGAACACGGTTAAATAGCCAGACGCCCAGGCCATGCCGATGGATGCGGAAATCCAGCGCATCTGGCTCGACATGATGGACTGGATCCGGCAGAACGTGAATTAGAGCCGGGCACTCAGTCCGCCTGCTCTGCCTTTTTCAGGTTGGCCTCGTAGCCGGCCAGCGCACCAGCATCCATCCCTTGCGATCGCCCAAGCGCCAATGCACGCTGGAACTGGGCCTTGGCCAGTTTCGTCTGCTTCATTTCGAGCAATGCTTCGCCATAGCTGTCATACGCGTTGGCCGACTCAGGGAAATTCTCGACGTTGAACTTCATCAGCATGGCCGCAAACTGAACCTTTTGCGGCTGTCCGAGCAGAGAGTAGGCCAGAGTGTTGATATCGGCTTCGCCAAGCTGGCTCGCTTTCAGCTGGGCGCCGACCAAGGACTCCGCTTCCCGCGCCCGTCGTGCCAGCACCAGTGGAGCTGCCTGGTCGACAGCCTTGAGCACACCTTCACGCGCCAACTGGCGGGCCTTGCGTTGTGCATGGGAGGTGGCACTAGCCATCACTTGCTCGACTGCACTGACCACCAGCTCCGGCTCGTCCAGCTGAATATAGTGGCCGCTGTTTGCCGTGACAATATGGCTGCCGTTGGAGAACTGCTTGAAAAACTCGTCGTGCAAGGTGCGCCAGGCTGACATGCCCGCTTGCGTATGCAGCACGAACTCGGGGTGTTCGTAAACCTTGGCGGAAGTCAGCACCACGGTTGGCACATCGGGCAATGGCGCGCCCTGCGGCAAGCTGCCCGCATCAAAAATTTGCTGAACCAGTCTGTATTCAGCCTTGTAAGGTGCGGGTATGAACGACTCGATTGCCTTCTGGTCTTGGGCAAACTTGGCCGGATCAATTTTCTTAAGTGCTGCGTCCAAGCCTTCAGCGCTGGCGTCGACAAATACCATACCCGCAACGTCGGCTGGGTGGTGCGCAGCAAACTGCCTCACCAGTAGCCCGCCATACGAATGGCCAACCAAGATGAAGGGCGGCTTGAGCTGGGCGGCCTTGATCATCTGCTCCAGTTCAGCGCCACTCTGCTCCAGTGTGCGCGGCTCCGGGCGAACATCCGACTTGCCGATGCCTGCGCGCGAATATGTGACGACCTTGGCCGACTTCGATAACGCCGGCGCAACCTTGCGCCAGACACTCAGGTCACCAGCAAATCCCGCTTCAAAAATAATCGTGTACGGCCCGCTGCCCGCGGTTTGTACATCCACGGAGTAAACACCAACACGCAGGCCCTCGGCCTGGCACACCGGGATAGTCATGCCCATCGCGAGCGACAAGAGGGAAACCTTCAGCAACTGCCTGGAGAGAAAATGCATAAACGACGCTGACCTTCTATTCGGGTTGAGGAATTTGCTTGCATATAATAAATTACAAAAAATGCAAACCACAACTCTATCTCACCCGCCGAACCTTGAGGGACCGAATCACCGCAGACTGGCTGGATCACCTGCCTGGCTTTGTTGGCTGTGAATTGAAGTCCGCCAAGAGCTCGTCAATCACTGGTGTGAGCTTCTCTTGCGTACGAGCCCATGTTCCTGAGCCAATTACCCTGGAATTTTAGTTGCGCACCAAGATCTAGACATTCATGTAATTAAAATTCGAGGAGATTGCGTGGATTTTTGTAGGAACAGGTCGGGCTCTCAGGGCGGAGTCACCTCGACCGCATCTAGCTAAGGTTGCGGCTCAACTTGTCGAGGCCCGCCGCCAGACGCTCCACGTCGCTGGCAGTGATCGCGCACGCTTCGGCGATCTGCTCGCTCACCTTCAACCCTGTAGCGCGCAGCTTGCGGCCTTTGTCGGTCAACGTCAGCACGAGGTTGCGTTCATCATTCGCATCGCGGCCGCGGGCAACGTAGCCTTCCGCCTCCAGGCGTTTGACCAGTGGCGTGATCGAGCCAGGGTCCTGCTGCAGGCGCTCGGCCAGCCCCTTGATGCCCAAGCCCTCCTGCTCCCACAGCACGACCATCACCAGGTATTGGGGATAGGTCAGGTTGAGCGGCGCGAGGATGGGCTTGTAAAGCTGGGTCATCTTCAGCGAAGTCGAATACAGCTTGAAGCAGAGGTGCTGGTCCAGCGTAGGAGGCATGCGGTTTTCCATGGCGCGTACTGTAGCACAGCCCCCTTGTCGGGATTAACGCTTGACCGCGGCCAGGATCACCTTGGCCACAGCTTCCGGTTGCGACGCCATCGGCACGTGGCTGCTTGGCAGCGTGGTGGTGGTCGCGTTGATCTTGGCAGCGAAGGACTTCTGCAGGCCCGGATCGATCATGCGGTCCTTGGAAGCGACGATGTAGTAGCTGGGCTTGGTCTTCCATGCAGCCACGTCCACCTTGTCGCCAAAGGCGCTGGCCTTGATCGGGCCCTGGGTCGCGGTCATCAGGCGATGCTCGGCAGGAGTCAGGTCCTGGGCGAAGTTGACTGCCATCGATTCGGCCGACAGGTAGATAAAGCCGTTGTTGTCGGGCTTCAGCGATGCGATGCCAGGTGGCAGCGGGAAATCCTTGCCCAGTTCACCCACCACTTCGCCCTCCGACGGCGCGAAAGCAGCCACGTAGACCAGGGATTTCACTTTGTCGCTGGCGCCGGCCTGGGTGATCACCGCGCCACCCCAGGAATGGCCCACCAGCACCACCTTGCCGCTCTGCACATCGATCACGCGCTGGGCAAAGGCCACGTCGTCCGCCAGCGAGGTCAGAGGGTTCTGCACCGACACCACTTTCACGCCCTGCTTCTGCAGGATCGGGATCACCTTGTTCCAGGCGGAGCCGTCGGCGAAGGCGCCGTGTACCAGCACGACGGTGGTGTCTTCGGCAGCGTGGGCAGGAACCAGGGCAGCGCCGGCAACCAGGGAAGCAGCAAACAGGGCGGATTTGATGGACGATTTCATGGCAAAACTCCTATTAAGTAGTGTATTAATGATTAGCGCGCTCAGCGCATGAGCAGAACTATAGCGCACAAATAATTAGTGCGCAAACTATTTTTACGGCACGGTCGTTCGCCTGCCAGGATTGCAGGCGTGGCCCACCACTCACGGTTCCCCGGAGCGCCGGTTCTTCCTGACGATCGCCACCAGGATCAAGCCGTACTCGACCAGGCGCAACAAATAGGATGGCGGCGCATCAGGGCCGTCGGCCGGCCAGGCTTGCAAAAGCCGATGCACGCCTTCGAGCACAAATGCGATTGCAAAGTAGATGAAGAGGCTGTCGCGCGATTGCCGCCAGTAGCGGACAAAAAACAGGGCGATCACCATCGCCGCCATGAAGATTGCCCCATTCAGCCAGGAGTTGATTTGCATCACTCGCCCTCCCATACCAGGCCATACAGCAGCGGAAGCAAAGCGACCAGGCCGGCCACCAGGCGTACTGTGGATAAATCGGTGTCCGGGAGGATCAGGCGGTCAATGATCAGGAGCACGTTGGAAAGAAACATACCGCCAAAACACAGGCCGCTCCAGAAAAGCAGGCGATGCCGTGTCGTCCGATAGCTCCGCAGCACGAGGATGGCGCATGCCAGGGCGGTCGCCGCACACATCAGGTATATGACACTTGCCATCTACTTACCCTTTCGCCAGACAAACGCATCGGCCAGCATCTGTGCTTTGCCGCCTGGTTTGGTATGAATGAGCGTACTGACTTCGATCAAATGGTGCGCGTACACTACCGCCAGCCTGGTCCACAGTTCGTCCAGGTCCGCGGAGGCCGGGCTATAGCGCAGGCCGCCGGCATCGCCGGCAATGATGCCATCGGCCTGCATCCTGGCCAACAGGCGCTGCGTGTCATCCTCGCTGAGGTAAAGGCGGCGCGCAAGGGCATCCGGCTGCCACGCATGCCTGCCTTCACGCATCAGCAGTACCGCTTCGATATAGGGTACGGACGGCACGCACTGCACCAGGTAACGCCGGATGTCATCCGGAATCGGTGGAGAAACCATGGTCAGGCGACCGCCCTTGATCGGAGAGAACAGGATGTTATGCGCATGGAATTTATATTGCACCATCCATATTTCGCTTGCAAGAATACAGCCCCAACCGTGCGCGACGCGCGGCGCCCGACAGTCAGTCACAACAGGCGGAACCAGAAAATCACACCAGCTTGTCGAGAGTAATCGGCAGGTCGCGCACGCGCTTGCCGGTGGCGTGGTAGACCGCGTTCGCCACTGCAGCGGCCACGCCGACGATCCCGATCTCGCCGATGCCGCGCGCGCCCAGTTCATTGAAGCGGGTGTCATTGCCCGGCAGCGCCACCACGTCGATGTCGCCCACATCGGCGTTCACCGGCACGTGGTAGTCGGCCAGGTTGGCATTGGCAGCACGGCCGTAGCGCCAGTCCATCTCGGTCTTTTCCATCAGGGCCATGCCCAGGCCCCACACGATGCCGCCGATGAACTGGCTGTGCGCGGTCTTCGCATTCAGCACAGTGCCCACGTCGTAGCAGGCCACGATGCGCGGCACGCGCACTGTGCCAAGGTCAGGATCCACCTGTACTTCAACAAACACCGCGCCGAAGGAATGCATGGAATATTGCTTCTTTTCCTCGCCCGGCATGGCTTCCGCGTCGCCGGTAACGGCTTGCCCGCCGTTGCGCGCGATCACTGCCGCCATCGGTTCGCCGCGCTCCGGCGTGGCGCGCAGCCGCAGCCAGCCGTCTGCAGTCTCCACTTCGGCCGCATTGAAGCCATGCAGCGGCGATGCCTTGTCGGCCACCGCCATCGTCACCAGCTTGTCGCGTGCGGCCGTGCAGGCGCGGTGCACGGCCGGACCTATGCTGGCCGCCGTCATCGAGCCGCCCGATACCGGCGCCTCCGGCATCTCGGTGTCGCCCAGCTCGAAGCGCACTTTTTCCAGCGGCAGGCCAAGCGCATCTGCCGCCACCTGGGTCATGATGGTGTAGGTGCCGGTACCGATATCCTGTGAGCCGCAGCGCACCAGCGCCGTACCGTCGGGCGCAATGCTGGCCCAGGCCTTGGCCGGCATGCGGTTGGCCGGATAGGTGGCCGTGGCCATGCCCCAGCCGACCAGCGTGCGGCCGGCTTTCATCGAACGCGGCGAGGAGGTTCGCCTGGCCCAGCCGAAACGTTCCGCTGCCACCTTGTAGCACTCGCGCAGCTGCTTGGCCGAGAAGGGAATGTTCTTCTCCGGATCTTGCTCGGCGTAGTTCTGCAGCCGCAGCGCGACCGGGTCCATGTTGAGCGCATAGGCCATTTCGTCGATGGCGCATTCAAGGGCAAAGCTGCCCGTCGCCTCGCCTGGCGCGCGCATATAGGTCGGCACGCCAACGTTCAGCGTCGCCAGTTGCTGCGTGGTTTGCAGGCTGTCGCTGGCGTACAGGATGCGGGTTGGCGAGCTGCATGGCTCCGTAAAGTCGTCCTGCACGGACGTGTGCGAGATCGTGTCGTGCATGACCGCGAGCAGGCGGCCATCGGGGCCGGCGCCAATGCGCAAGCGCTGTTCCGTCATCGGCCGCGCCCCGACCGGTGCGAACATCTGTATCCGCTCCAGCGCAAGCTTGACAGGGCGTCCCACCATGCGCGCGGCCATCGCGGCCAGCACCACGTGCGACCACATATTGCCTTTGCAGCCAAAGCCGCCGCCAACGTAGGGCGACACCACCCTCACCTTTTCCGGCGGGATGCCGAGCGCACGGGCGCAATTCTTTTTCACGCCCGAAACGTACTGCGTGGCGTCGTACAGCGTGAGGTGGTCTCCCTCCCAGGCAGCGATGGTGGCATGCGGTTCCATCGGGTTGTGGTTCTCGACCGGCGTCGTGTACAGCACGTCGATGCGCTGGGCGGCTTGCGCCAGGCTGGCCTGCACATTGCCCCGCTGCGTCTGCATCGGCCGGTCCGGCTGCTCCTTGGGCTTGCGCAGCTTGCGCTTGGCGGCCTGGAAGTCCAGCAGCGCCGGCTGAGGCGCATAGCGCACCTTGATCGCGCGTGCCGCATCCTGCGCCTGCTCCAGCGTTTCCGCTACCACCACCGCAATCGGCTGGCCGTTGTACCTGATCTCGTCGTCCTGCAGGAGGTTCAGCTTGGGCGGCGGTGGTTTCTGCTCCTCGCCGCCCGGCTTTTCGCGCGGCAGGCGCGGTGCATTCTTGTGCGACATGACGGCCAGCACGCCGCGCATGCCGCTTGCCCGTGCCGTATCGATCGCATTGACGCGGCCCTTGGCGATGGTGCTGAGCACCAGCACGGCGTGCGCCACGCGCGGCAGGGCATGCTCGGCAGAAAAGGGGGCGGCACCCGTGACTTTCAGGCACCCGTCGGTGCGCGGGATGGCTTGTCCGACCTGTTTCATACGCCCTCCCCTGCGATGCGTAGCGCGCGCACGATGGCGCGCTGCGCGAGGTCAACCTTGAAGCGGTTGCCTTCCAGCGGTTGCGCCCCTTCGAGCAGGCGCTGGGCGGCGGCGCGGCACTGCGCCTCGTCGAGCGGGCGGTCCCGCAACAGGGCTTCCGCTTCAGGGCGGCGCCATGGCTTGTGTGCCACGCCGCCCAGTGCAATGCGCGCTTCACGCACCGTGCCGCCCTCCATCGCCAGCGCGACCGCCACCGACACCAGCGCAAAGGCATAACTGGCCCGGTCGCGCAGCTTGAGATAGTGGCTGTGGCGCGCCATGCGCGATGGCGGCAGGTCGATGGCGACGATCAACTCGCCGGGCTGCAATACCGTGTCCCGCTGCGGCGCATCGCCCGGCAAGCGGTGGAAGTCGCCCAGCGCGACTTCGCGATCGCCTTGCGGGCCGCGCAACAATACCACGGCATCCAGCGCCGCCAGCGCGACGCTCATGTCGGAAGGATTGACTGCCACGCAGGATGGGCTGGCGCCCAGGATCGCGTGCATGCGCTGGTAGCCTTCGCGGGCATCGCAGCCCGAGCCGGGCTGGCGTTTATTGCAATGGCTAAAGGCCGTATCGGTAAAGTATGGGCAGCGGGTGCGCTGCATCAGGTTGCCGCCCATGGTTGCCATGTTGCGCAACTGCGCCGAGGCGCCGGACAGCATGGCTTGCGCCAGCAAAGGATAGCGCTCGCGCACCACGGCATGGCGTGCCGCATCGGCATTGCGGACACTGGCGCCGATGCGCAGGCCGCCGCCGGGCAATTCTTCGATCCGGTCCAGGCCCGCGCGGCTGATGTCGACCAGCCGCAGCGGGTGCTCGACGTCGCCCTTCATCAGGTCCAGCAGGTTGGTTCCGCCGGCGATGAAGCGCGCACCGTCCTGCTGCGCCAGGCGCAAGGCGTCCGCCGCATCGCGGGCACGTTCATAGTAGATGGATTGCATGGCGCGCTCGCTCAGCTGCGCCGCAGCGCCACCTCGCGGATGGCGGCGACGATATTGGGATAGGCGCCGCAGCGGCAGATATTGCCGCTCATGCGCTCGCGGATTTCATCATCGGTGAAACCTGCCCCGTCGGCGCGCACCTCCTCCAGCAAGGCCGTGGCGGAGCAAATCTGGCCCGGCGTGCAGTAGCCGCACTGGAAGGCGTCGTGCTCGAGGAACGCTTGCTGCAGCGGCGACAGCGCGTCGCCCTGCGCCAGCCCTTCGATCGTGGTGATGCGCTGACCTTCATGCATGACGGCCAGCGTCAGGCAGGCGTTAATGCGGCGGCCGTCGACCAGGACCGTGCAGGCGCCGCATTGGCCGCGGTCGCAGCCCTTCTTGGTGCCGGCCAGGCCGATATGCTCGCGCAACGCATCGAGCAGCGTCACGCGCGGCTCAAGCGAAAGGCTGTAATCTCGGCCATTGATGTTCAGGTGGACCGGCCGCGGTGGCGCAGCGGGTGCCGCCGCGGCGGTGGGCGGCGCTGCGCTCGTCGCGGCCGGCACTTGTGTGGCGCCGACGACGGCCAGCGCGGATTGCAGGAAACTTCGGCGGTCAGGCATCGTTCGCTCCCCGGAAAAAGCAGCGCTATCGATGGTGCCGCGCCAGGCGCCGGGTTTCCGTTAGCCCGCGCACACAAAGGCTATATTGCGAGGGGAGTTGCGGTCGACGGCGGCGCTGCCGAGCGCGCGCCATTCATCACCATGGCCAGCAAGGTATAGTAGCCGTTGATACCCATCAGGTCCGTCACGCCCTTTTCGCCGAATTGCAGCATGGCCGCCGCCCAGGTGGCGTCGCTGACTTGCCTGGTGCTGTGAAGTTCGTTGCAGAAATCATAGACCGCCTGCTCGTCCGGCTGCAAGCCGGCCGGCGCCTGGCGTGCTGCGATGGCGTTGATCACGGCTTGCGGAATCCCTGCCTGCGCGGCAATCGGCGCGTGGATCGCCCATTCCACCTGCTGGTCCCACTGGCGCGAAGTGACCAGGATGGCCAGCTCGGTCAGGCGGGTGCCGATCGCGCTGCGGTAGCGCAGGTACTCGCCGAGCCGCTGGGTGCAAGCCATCAGTTCGGGACTGTGCAGCAGCGGCACGAAGGGGCCGTACAACGCGCCGCGCGGGCCATCGATGACTGCCTGCGCGGCGGCGCGCTGCTCGGCTGTCATTTCCGATGGGGGAATAGGTCCTAGTCGTTCACTCATAGCCACAAATGGTCGCACAGGACAGGAGAAAAATCAAAACACGGCCGCGGCACGCGCGCTAATGTCCTTGGACGACCAATCCTGCGAGGAGCCGCCATGACCCACCTGATCCACCGCGACCTGCGCCGCACGCCGCCCGTAGCCGTCTGCGCTTTCGGAATGCAAGTGCGCGACAGCGAGGGCAAGACCTATCTCGATGCCAGCGGCGGCGCCGCTGTCTCCTCGCTGGGGCATAGCCATCCGGACGTGCTGGCGGCCATGCAGTCGCAGCTCAAGGTGGCAGCCTATGCGCATACCTCTTTCTTCACTACCGAGGTGGCGGAAGAACTGGGCGAGCGGCTGGCGCAGGATGCGCCCGGCGACTTGAATTATGCCTATCTGGTATCGGGCGGATCGGAAGCCATCGAGACAGCGCTGAAACTGGCGCGCCAGTATTTCGTCGAGCATGGCCAAACGGAGCGGCGCGTGTTCATCGCCCGCCGCCAGAGCTATCACGGCAACACGCTGGGCGCGCTGGCCCTGGGCGGCAACGAGTATCGCCGGCGCCATTTCGAGCCGATGCTGATGGACGTGGCGCGCGTATCGCCCTGCTTTGAATACCGCGAGCGCCGCGCCGGGCAGGATGTGCACGAGTACACGGCCAACCTGCTGCAGGAGCTGGAGGCCAAGATTCTCGACCTGGGGCCGCAACACGTAATCGGCTTCTGCGCGGAGACGGTGGTGGGCGCAACCAGCGGCGCGGTGCCGCCGACGCCGGGCTATTTCAAGGGCGTGCGCGCGCTGTGCGACAAGTATGGCATCCTGATGATCGCCGATGAAGTCATGTGCGGCATGGGACGCACCGGGACCTTGTATGCCATCGAGCAGGAAGGCGTGGTGCCCGATATCGTGGCGCTGGGCAAGGGGCTGGGCGCGGGCTACCAGCCGATCGGTGCGGTGGTTGCGCGTGACCATATCGTGCAGCGCCTTCGCTCAGGCAGCGGCGTGTTCCAGCATGGGCATACTTATGTGGGACATCCGGTGGCGGCAGCGGCGGCGCTGGCGGTGCAGAAGGTGATCCGGCGCGATTCGCTGCTGGGGGCGGTGACTGTGCGCGGAGCGTCGTTCAAGCGCATGCTGCGCGATGCGTTCTCGTTGCATCCGAACGTGGGGGACATCAGGGGGCGCGGCATGCTGCTGGCCCTGGAGCTGGTGCAGGATCGGGAGGGCAAGCGGCCGTTCGATCCGGACTTGCGGCTGCATGCCGCGGTGAAGGATGCCTGCATGGAGTGCGGGTTGATGGTGTATCCGATGGGGGGCACCATCGACGGCCGGCGGGGGGATCATGTGCTGCTGGCGCCGCCGTTCATTGCGACAGAGGCGGATTTGCAGCAGATTGTGGCGCGCTTGAGCGATGGGCTGGAGCGGGCCTTGCTTCGCGTGCGGCCGGCTTAAAACCCGCAAGACGGTGCCTGACCCGCAGGGTCAGACACCGATTCGCGGCCGTCGCAGGCCAAGTCTTTAGAACTCCTGGTAACCGATGACGTCCTGCTGCTGCTCGCCAAGGCCTGCAATTCCAAGGCGCACGAAGTCGCCCTTCTTCAGGAAGCGCTTGCGCGCCAGCCCAACGCCGGGCGGGGTGCCGGTCGCGATGATGTCGCCCGGCTCCAGCGTCATGAAGCGCGAGATATAGGCCACCAGCTGCGGCACCTTGAAAATCATGGTCTCCGTGCAGCCGGTCTGCATGCGCTTGTCGTTCACCTCGAGATAGAGGTCCAGCTTGTCCAGGTCCCACACCTCATCGCGCGTCACCAGCCACGGGCCGACCGGGCCGAAGGTATCGCAGCCTTTGCCCTTGTCCCAGGTGCCGCCGCTCTCGAGCTGGAACTCGCGCTCGGACACGTCATTCACCACGCAATAGCCGGCGATATGCTTCTCGGCGTCTTCCTCGCTGACATTGCGCGCACGGGTGCCGATCACCACGCCCAGTTCCACTTCCCAGTCGGTCTTCTTCGAACCTTTCGGCAGCATGATCGGATCGTCCGGGCCGGACAGGCAGGTAATCGCCTTCATGAAAATAATCGGTTCGCTCGGAATCGGCAGGCCGGCTTCCTTCGCGTGGTCGGCGTAGTTCAAGCCAACGCCGATGAACTTGCCCACTTTGGCAACGGGCACGCCAAAGCGCGGATTGCCGCGCACCACCGGCAGCGTTTCGGGATCGATCCTGGCCAGCTTGCGCAGTACCTTGTCGGACAGGTTGGCGCCGGCGAAATCGCTGATCTCGCCGGACAGGTCTCGCAGTTTGCCGAATTCATCGATCAGGCCAGGTTTTTCTTTGCCTATACGGCCGTAACGAACCAGTTTCATAAATCTTCCTTCGTGTTGAAGGCGACATTCTACCGGAAGCGTCGGAGCAGGTAGCGGCACAGGCCCGGCAACTGGATCAGCACCAGCAAAGCGAAAGCGCATTGATAGGCCAGGGCCGGGTAATTCCCCAGCGGCGATGGCCGCCACAAGCCGATCACCTGGCCGAAGCCGGCCTGCACGATGAAGGCGCCGATGAAGATCAGCAGGTTGAGGCAGGTCGAGGCGCGCCCCGTCAATGCTGGCGGCATCGCTTGCGCCACGATGGAATATTCCATTCCGGTGACGCAGCCGACCAGCATGAACAACACCGGCAGCACCTGCTGCGCCGGGCGCCAGCCTGATGCGAAAGCACATTGCAACAGCACGAAGACCAGTATTCCCGCAGCCGCAATATCGAGCGTGCGCCAGCCTCGCTTTGCCGCCCATTCGGTCAGCATGCCGACCGCGATCGAGCCGAAGATCACCGCCGCCATCCCAAGGTAGAGCAGCCAGGCGATAGCTTGCTCGCCGTAGCGGGGCACATCGGCCAGCCAGCGCGCTATCCACAATCCCTGCACGCCAAAGAAGACCGTGTGCGGCAGCAGCACCAGCATCGCGGTCTCGCGGAATACCGGGTGGGTGAAGGTTTCCACCAGTGCGCTGCGGGTGAACGGGCGCGGTGGCGCGGCCGGCGGGGTCGGAGCGAGAAACAGGATCAACAAAGCGACCGCGATGCAGGCACCGGCCAGCGCGATCATCAGCCATTGCCAGCTCATATGGTGCAAGGCCAAGCGCACGGGCAAAGTGGCCGTTGCCGCGCCCAGGCCGCCGGCAGCGATCAGGTAGCCTTGCACAGAAGGCAGCTTGTGCGCCGGCAGCCAGGTGTTAAGCGCCTTGATGGCCGACATGAAACAGGCCGCCAGTCCAAACCCCATGAGCGCGCGTGCAATCGCAAGGCCGGCGAAATCCCTGCCGCCCGCAAAAGCCAGCGTGCCGATGGCTGCGATCAGCAGCAGCACGAACTGCACGCGGCGCGGCCCGTAGCGGTCCAGCGCAATGCCGATCGGAAGCTGGGCGAACGCGAAGGCGAGGAAGTAGGTACTGGTCAACATGCCAAGCTGCGACGGCGTCAGGTTTGCCTGCGCCACGAGCTGCGGCGCCAGCATGGCGTTCACGCTGCGCAGCAGCCAGGAGATATAGTGTCCCAGCGCGAAGGGAATGAACACCAGGAACAGCGTGGCGGGACCGGACAAGGTGCCCGGCACCCGCTCGCGCCCGCACCACCAGCGCGCAGGCGCTCTCGCCCATCGCCTGCGCCAATCACCGGGAAGCGGCGCTGCCGCTTGCGCATCGCGAGTGGCGGCGGGCGCGCGCATCGCATGCTCCTATGCGACCAGCGGAATCACCCGGCGCGGCAGCACCGGCACCGTTGCCACACCCGGTACATGCCCGGCTCCCTGCTCGCCCTCCTCGAAGAAGAACTTGTCGCGTCCGAACGCCGGCCGGAGCTGGTCGAACCAGGTCGCGGTCGGGTCGTACTTGGCGTAGAAGGGCTTGCGTACCCAGTCCGCATTGCGCGCCTGCAGGAACTGCAGGGCAAACACCTTCTCGCCGCCGACCTGGGCCACGCCGTCGATCACCACCTTGCCGGGAAATGCACTCATGGAGGGGCCGCGCACCGTGCGCGCCAGTCCGGACACCATCTGGTAAGCCTGCTGGAACACCTCGTGCGCACGCGCCAGCGGCAACTGGAAATACTCGCGCGGCCCCGTATCGCGCTCGACGAACATGTAATACGGGATCGCTCCCAGCCTCACGCCGGTGCGCCACAGCTCCGCCCAACTGGCCGGGTCTTCGTTGATATGCCTGATCAAGGGCCCTTGCATGCGCAAGGTGGCGCCGGTGCCGACAATCCTCTTGACCGCCTGCTGCGCTACTTCCTGCCGCAACTCCACCGCGTGGTTGTAGTGCCCCATGATCGCCATGTTCTTGCCCGCTGCGACAACGCGCTCGAACAGGCGCAGCAGGTCGTCGGCATCGCGGTCGCTGACATAGCGCTGCGGCCAGTACGACACGGACTTGGTGCCGACGCGGATGTTCTGGATATGCTCCAGGCCGGGCGCGAGCAGGGGGGCGATGATCTCCTCCATCGAGCGCGTGTTCATGATCATCGGATCGCCGCCCGTGATCAGCACGTCCGTCACGTCCTTGTGCATCTTCAGGTACTCCACCAGCTGCGTGGTTTCGCGCGCGTCGAACTTCATGTCGTCCATGCCGACGAACTGCGGCCAGCGGAAGCAGAAAGTGCAGTAGGCGTGGCAGGTCTGGCCCGCGCTGGGGAAGAACAGCACCGTCTCCTTGTACTTGTGCTGCAGGCCGCGCAAGGGGGCATCGTTCACGCGCGGCACGTTGTGCGTCATCTGCCCTGCCGGGTGCGGGTTCATGCGCAGGCGGATCTGCCGCACCAGCTGTTGCGCGGCTGCGTCATCCTGCCTGACCAGGACCAGGTCGCGCAGCTGCCAGTATTCGTGCGCGGGCAGCATGTCGCGGTGCGGGAACACCAGGCGGTAGATCGGATCGTCCGGGATATTGTCCCAGTCGATCAACTGGTCCAGCACGTACTGGTTGGTGCGAAACGGCAGCACATGCGAGATGACCTGCACCGCTTCCTGCTGCTCGGGCGTCAGCAGTTCCCACTGCGGCGCCTGGCGGATGGTTTGGCGGGTGTATGGCTTGAACTTGGGCAGGGCATCGGCGGTCATGGCGTACTCCTGGGTGGGTGGGCTAGGACTTCATGATGGTCCGATTAAGAAACGGCCTATTGCCGTAGCTCAATGCCCAGCCGGAAAAATCCTACGAGCTTGCGTTTGCGCAATTGCCGACCAGGTGTGCAGACGTACAGTTGGGCTTCCATCCCAGCCAAGGAGACCGGCATGAAACACATCCTGCTAGCACCACTGCTCTTCCTCGCCATGGCGGCGCCCCAAGCCAGCGAGCCGACCGAAAAGGACGCCATCGCCATGGTGGAAAAAGGCGCGGCCTTCATCAAGCAGCATGGCAAGGACAAGTTCATCGAGAAGATCTCCGCCAAGGATCCTGAATTCATCCAGGGCGCGCTGTACGTCGATATCCGCGACCTGCAGTCGGGCATCGTGCTGGCGCACCCGGTCAATCCCACCATCGTCGGCAAGGACCTGACCGACGTGCCCGATGCCAGCGGCAAGAAGTACCGGCGCGAGATCATCGAACTGGCTGCCCGCAAGGGCAAGGGCTGGGTCGACTACATGTACAAAAACCCCACCACCGGCAAGATCGAGCCGAAGACCACCTACATCCAGCGCGTCGGCGATGCGGTGCTGGAAGCAGGCATTTACAAAAAGTAGGAGGCGGCCATGCTGAACCGACTGCGGATTGGACCCAAGCTGTTGTTGGCGCCGGGCGTGGTACTGGCGCTGCTGCTGGCGACAGCGGCATGCGCCTGGTTCGGCATGGTAAGGCAGAACGCATCGATGGAAAACCTGGTGCAGCTGCGCGCGGCGCGGCTGCAGGCGGTGGCCGACGTGGCGGGCGAGGCGCGCATGGCGCATGCCAATATCTACCAGCTCCTGGCCTGGATCAACGGCAGCTTTGCGCAGGCGCGGCTGGACGCACTGACGGCGCAGCTGCGCAACCGGCATGCTGCAGTCGGCACGCGGCTGGAGCAGCTGGGGCGCGAGGCGGCGCCCGACGAGCGCGGCTTGCTGGCAGGCTCGCAGCAGGCACTGGCGAGCTATCGCAAGGCGGTGCAGGAGACCATCGAACTGGCGCAGGTGGACCAGTCGATCGCGACCAATGCCATGGCCAAGGCGGAGCGCCAGTTTGCGGCGCTGGACCTGCATCTGTCGCAACTGGCTGCGCTGGAAAAAGCCCTCAGCGAGGCTGCCTATGCCGGCGCGCGCCAGGAGTTCCGCCTGCTGGGCATGGCGATGGCCGGCTTGCTGCTGCTGTCGGTGGCGCTATCGCTGGCGGTGTCGATGCTGGTGCGGCGCGCGCTGTTGCGGGACATCCATTCCATCGGCGATGGCGTGCGCAGCCTGGCGTCGGGCCGGCTGGTCGCGCGCCCGCCGGCGCGCGGTCGCGATGAAATTGCCGACACGGCGCGGGCGCTGGACGGAAGCGTGGCGCAACTGAACGGCACCATCCGCGCCATCCGCGGCGCGGTGCAGCAGATCGACCTGGCGTCGCGCGAGATCGCGACCGGGAATATGGACCTGTCGGCACGCACCGAGCTGCAGGCCAGCTCACTGGAGGAGACGGCCAGCGCCGTCGACAGCCTGGCGGCGGCGGTGCGCAGCAATGCCGACCATGCGCGCGAGGCTTGCCAGGTGGCCGCCAATGCCAACGAACTGGCGGCGCGCGGCGGCGCGGCAGTGTCGGATGCTGTGCAGACCATGGAGGCGATTCGCTCCTCTTCCCGCAAGATTGTCGAGATCATCGGCGTGATCGACGGCATTGCATTCCAGACCAATATCCTGGCCCTGAACGCTGCGGTGGAGGCGGCGCGGGCTGGCGAGCAGGGACGCGGGTTTGCGGTCGTTGCGGCGGAGGTGCGCACGCTGGCGCAGCGCAGCGCCACGGCCGCGCACGAGATCAAGGCGCTGATCAACGCTTCGGTGGCGACCATCGACCGCGGCGCGGAATCGGTGGGCGTTGCCGGGGGCAGCATGGGGGATATCGTGGCCTCGGTACGGCAGGTCGGCAGCATTATCCAGCGCATCAGCGATGCCAGCGCCGAGCAGGCGCGCGGGATCACCGAGGTCAACCAGGCGGTCGGCCAGATTGATGACGTCACCCAGCAGAACGCGGCCCTGGTCGAACAGGCGGCTGCCGCGGCGGCCAGCCTGCAGGAGCAGGCGGCCGGGCTGGCGCAGGCGGTCGCCGTGTTTGAACTGGGCGACGAGATGGCGCCCGGCTGGCGCGAAGCGCACGGCAGCGAAGGCGCCGCAGCGGGCAGTGGCGGCGGTGCAGGTGGGGCGGAGGCGATCGGCTTGGACGACTGGCGCGACGTAGCGCATGGCGGCGAGCGCCGCGCGGCAGGCAGCCCGATGCGCGCGCGGCAGGGCTTAGCGGAATGGGCGGCTGACAAACGGCGAACCAGCCAAGCCGAAACGCCAGGGAACATCCACCGCCTTTGAAATGCCGATGCGCGGCCCGACCACGACCTGCACCCGCCCCTTGCGCGGCAGCAGTTCGAACGGCGCCGCGCCAAGCGACATGGCATTCAGCTCGCGCGTCACGCCCATCGCCTGCGCCAGCCGGCCCGGCCCGGAGCACAGCAGCCGCACGTCGTCCATGCCGCGCCGTGCCTGCATCTGCTGGATGCCTTGCAGCGGCTCGATGGCCCGGATCAGCACCCCGGCCCCGTGCCCCTCTTCCCGGCACACAAAATTCATGCACCAGTGGATGCCATGCGAGAGGTAGACATAAGCATGGGCAGGCGGACCGAACATGGCGAAATTGCGCGCCGTCTCGCCGACAAAGGCGTGCGAAGCCGGGTCTTCCCGGTCATACGCCTCCACCTCGACAATACGTCCCCCAACGCCATTGACGAGCACCGTCACGCCGATCAGGCGGCGCGCCACTTGCTGTGCGGGAGCGCTGAAATCAATACCAGCCAAAATGTGAGAAGACATGCTATCGATTGTAGCAATCCTGTTATTTATGCATGAAAAAAAACTCATTCGTGCCCCGGGTTGCAGGCAAAAAACAGGCGATAATGACGGGGCCCGCCAGCAGAACAACATTCGAAGCAAAATGACAACAGCAGCAGCCCGGCTCCCGGCCCACAATACGACCGCAGAAGACGCGCTGTTGCGCTCCATCCGCATCCCGCCGCGTCCCAGCCTGCTGGTCGACCTGCAGCGCGAACTGGCGCAGGACGACCCGTCGCCGCGCGCCATCGCCCGCATCATCGGCAACGACGTCGGCATGTCGGGCGCCCTGCTGAAACTGGCCAACTCGCCGTTCTATGGCGCCACGCGCAAGGCCAAGTCGGTCGAGCAAGCCATCAACTTCCTCGGCATCAACCAGTGCGCTGCCATGTTGACCGGCATCCTGGCGCGCGAAGCGGTCGGCGCCAACAACCCGGCCCTGAACCAGTTCTGGGAAGTGTCGTCCTGCCGCGCCCAGGCCCTGGTCTTCATTTCCCGCAAGCTGCGCCTGGCGCCGCCCGATATCGCCCATACCTTCGGCCTGTTCTGCGACATCGGCATCCCGATCCTGATGGCGCGCTTTGAAGACTACGGGCAGACGCTGGACATCTGCAACGGCGCCGCCAGCCGCAAGTTCACCGAGATCGAAGATGCCCGCCACACGACCAACCACGCCGCCATCGGCTGCCTGCTGGCGCGCAACTGGGGCCTGTCGCCGGACGTGTCCTGGGCCATCCTGCACCACCACGACTACGAAGTGCTGTGCGACGACGCCACCGACGACGCGATCCGCTCCCTGGTCGCCGGCGCGGTGCTGGCCGAACGCGCCATCCAGCGCTATCACGGCAACAGCGCGTCGCTGGAATGGGAAAAAGGCGGCGAGGCCGCCTGCCGCCACCTCGGCATGAACGAGGACGAAACAGCCGACCTGCTGGACGAATTGCACGAAACCTTCCACATTGAACACTGAGCCGCATGCAAAAGACAAAGAACAAGCGCCCAGCACCACGCAAGCCCAATACACCTCCAGCCGACAAAGATGAAACCCTGAGCCAGGAACTGTTCAGCCTCGCGCTGGCACAGGAAGATGACCTGCGCCACGCCGTGCGGCGCTACCTGCGCCAGGGCAAGGACGCCATCCTGTATGGTGCCATCGAACTGGCGCGTGGCGAGGATGTCGCTGCCTATCGCACGCTGAAGGAGGCGATCGAAGAAGACGCCGGCACCGTCCTGCTGCGCAAGGGCGATGGTCCGGAAATGGAAATCAACGCCTTTGCCATCCCCGTCTTCGTGCACAGCCAGGGTGGCTTGCGCGAAGCGGAAGGCTTCCTGGACGAAGCGGCGTATGCTGCCCTGCTGGACAGCTTTACCGGCGCCGGCCTGGAAAGCCCGAAAGCCAGGGTGGTGCTGGTGCAGCACGCCTACGACCTGGCCGAAATGGAACGCATCAGCGCCAGCCAGCTGAACGCCATGGTGCACGAAGCGGCAGCGGCCATGATGGACAAGAAAGTCGCCGAAGCCCCGGCCCTGCTGCGCAGCATCGCCGGCTGGCAGCCGGCCGCGTTCGGCGCCGACGACGAAGCTGTCGAGCTGCGCTTCCTGCTCGGCTTCGCCCTGAAGCGTGCCGACGACCCGTTCTACGCCATGCCGGCAGCCGGCAAAAAGCAGGACGCCTGGTTCGAAGCGCGCATGCAGCGCTACCAGGACTGGACCGTTTCCGCCGCGCCGCTGGTGCAGCGCTGCCTGGCCGGCGCCGGACGCGCCGGCGAACTGCGCCTGAACTTCCTCTACCAGGACCTGTTCCATGGCGCCCTGCAGCAAGGCAAATCCGAACACTGGATGCTGGCCATGATGGCCGAATTCGGCGCCGCGCTGGACGGCCAGGGCCCGGCCCGCGCCATCATCACGCTGGTGGAGACCGAGGACGATGCGGCCCTCGGCGTGCAACTGATCGGCGCGGCCGGCGAGCTGGCGCACGCAGACCGCCGCCTGGACGTGGGCGACGAGGTGGAAGCGGAGATCGACGACCTGCGCGACGCCCTGGCGACCCTCGGGATCGACGACATTACCGTCGAATTGACAGCCCCCTGAGACGCGCACATACTTGTTTCATAGAGGTGAGGAGACGCCACCATGAAACTACTGTCAACATTGATTTTCGCTGCATTGCTGGCCGGCTGCGCAAGCGGTCCGCCGGCAGTTTCAACGCCTGAACGCGCGCTCTTCACCGACGCAGCCTTCCGCAAGCCGGCCGACATGATCACGCCGGAGCAAGTCTTTGAACTGTCGCCGGAAATGAAGGCCTATGCGAATAGGCTGCGTTCATCGCTAAGCGGCAAGTCGAAGCACCAGGCTCTGTATGAAGCGCTGTACCAGCGCGACCAGCTTCGCCTCGAATACGACTCCGAAACAACGCGCACGGCCGCCGAGGCCTTTGCAGCGCGCGCCGGCAATTGCATGTCGCTGGTGATCATGACGGCCGCCTTCGCCCAGGAACTGGGGCTGGAGGTGCAATTCCAGCGCATCACCAGTGAAGACACCTGGAGCCGTTCCGGTTCGCTGTACTTCAGCAGCGGCCACGTCAACCTGGTATTGAGCAAGCCAAATCCGGTATCGGAGCGTACCTACGATACCATGCGCTCGATTGTCATCGACTTCCTGCCGCCGCCGGATGCCGAGCTGATGCCGACCGAAATCATTTCGCAGCGCACCGTGGTGGCCATGTACATGAACAACCGCGCCGCCGAGACGCTGGTACAGGGCAAGCTGGACGAGGCTTACTGGTGGGCCCGCGCCGCCATCGAATACGAGCCCAACTTCCTGATGGGGTACAACACCCTGTCCACCGTCTACCAGCGCCACGGCGACATGCAGATGGCCGAAACGACGCTGCGCTTCGCCCACCAGCATGATCCTCTGAATACGGTGATCCTGTTCAACCTGTCCGAAGTCGCCAATGCGCTGGGCAAGAAGGACG
This sequence comes from Pseudoduganella sp. R-32, assembly GCF_049913245.1. Classification (NCBI taxonomy): domain Bacteria; kingdom Pseudomonadati; phylum Pseudomonadota; class Betaproteobacteria; order Burkholderiales; family Oxalobacteraceae; genus Pseudoduganella; species Pseudoduganella sp. R-32. The sequence continues at coordinate 6,264,143 of NZ_CP183987.1, forward strand.
AAGCGGCCAAATACAAGGCCGAGCTGGCACGGCTGGAACCCTACCCGCCCTTCTACTTCTTCCACATCGGACAGAAAGCAATGGCCGAAGGGGACTACCAGAAAGCGCGCTCGATGTTCGTGCGCGAAGTACAGCGTGCTCCGTATTACCACGAGTTCCACTTCTGGCTGGCCAAGGCATCTTTCGCACTGGGCAACCTGAAGGAAGCCGACAAGCATATGTCGCTGGCAGTAATGAACAGCACCACGCGCGGCGACACCGCCATCTACGCCGGCAAACTGGCCGCCCTGCGCCTGTACGAATCGCGAGCCCGTCTTCGACCGGGAGAAATCTAAGTAACCCCGGTGCCAGCGCCCGATACGCGTAGCGTGTTGGGCCCTGGCACTGGCATCTCAAGTCCCGGTGCCAGCTCCTGACACGTGCAGCGTGTTGGGCCCTGGCACCGGCATAATAAAGGAATCATGCTTTCCAAACTCAGCCCCCTCGCCCTTTCCCTTGCACTGGCCTTCGCAGGCGCCGCCCACGCGGCGCCTGATGAAAAGCCGGACCTGCGTTCCTCCTACACCAAGTACGAATTCCGCATCCCCATGCGCGACGGGGTGCGCCTGTTCACAGCCGTCTACGTGCCGAAGGATGCCGGCAAGTCCTATCCCTTCCTGATCGAACGCACGCCCTACAGCGCGGGCGTGAATGTCGACGGCCAGCTCCAGTACGGACCTGACTTTTTCCCGCGCCGCCTCGGCCCGTCGGCCGATTTCAGCGACGCCGGCTACATCTTCGTCAAGCAGGACGTGCGCGGCCGCTACATGTCCGAAGGCAAGTGGCAGGAAATGACGCCGCATGCCAAGACCGCGCTGGAGCCGGGCGAAGGCAATGAAAGCCGCGACATGCACGACACGGTCGACTGGCTGCTCAAGCATGTGGCCAACAACAACGGCAAGGTCGGCATCTACGGCATCAGCTATCCCGGCTTCTACACAGCAGCCAGCATCATCGACTCGCACCCGGCGATCCGGGCCGCCTCGCCGCAGGCGCCGGTCACCGACCTGTTCATGGGCGACGATTCCTACCATGGCGGCGCCTTCATGCTGGCGGCTAACTTCGACTTTTACGCTGCCTTCACGGAAGAAAAGAACCCATCACCCCTGCCCAAGAGCTGGAGCGATTTCGATTACGGCACCACCAGCGGCTACGACTACTTCCTGCAGCGCCTGACCATGTCGAACATCCTGGCCGGCATGCAGCCCAAGCAGCTGGCCTACCTGAAGCCGACCATCGACCACGACACCTACGACGAATTCTGGAAGTCGCGCAACCTGGCGCCGCACATGAAGAACGTCAAGGCCGCCGTGATGACCGTCGGCGGCTGGTTCGATGCGGAAGACCCGGCAGGACCGTTCTCGATCTACCGCGCCGTCGGCAAGAACAACCCGGGCATCTACAACGGCCTGGTAATCGGCCCATGGTCGCACGGCGGCTGGGCCAGCGGCGAAGGCAAGCGCCTGGGCCACGTGAAATTCGACAGCAAGACCAGCGAGTATTTCAACAAGAAGCTCTTGTTCCCCTTCTTCGAGGAGCAGTTGAAGGGCGTCAAGCCGGCGCAGCCGATTGCCGCCGTCAACACCTTCGAGACCGGTACCAACGTCTGGCGCCAGTACAGCGCATGGCCGCCGGTGCAGGCCAAGGCGAAGATGCTATACCTGGGCCCGAACGGCACCCTTGGCTGGACCCAGCCTGCTGCCGGCGGCGGCTTCGACGAATACATCAGCGACCCGCGCAGGCCGGTGCCTTATATCGGCTATCCGGCGACCGGCGTGCCACGCGAGTACATGGTTTCCGACCAGCGCTTTGCTTCGACGCGCCCCGACGTGCTGGTGTACCAGAGCGAAGTGCTGGAAGAAGACGTGACCATCGCCGGCCCGGTGACGCCCAAACTGTTCGTCTCCACCACCGGCACCGACAGCGATTTCGTGGTCAAGCTGATCGACGTCTACCCGAACGACTATCCGCAGGACAAGGAAGAAGAAAAGCACACGGACGTGGCGCCGCCGTCAGTGAAGATGGGCGGCTACCAGCAACTGGTGCGTGGCAATCCGCTTCGCGGCAAGTTCCGTAACAGCTTCGAAAAGCCCGAGCCTTTCGTGCCGGGCAAGGTGGAGCCGCTCAGCTACCAGTTGGGCGACGTGCAGCACACTTTCCGCCGCGGCCACCGCATCATGGTGCATGTGCAGAGCAGCTGGTTCCCGCTGGTCGACCTGAACCCGCAGACCTTCGCCAACATCCCGAACGCGAAGCCGGAAGACTTCGTGAAGGCCACCCAGCGCGTCTACCATGCGCCGGGCACGGCGTCGGGCCTGCAGCTGATGGTGATGCCTTGAGCAGTGCCTAGCAGTTCTCGTACTTCCAATGCCGCTTCTTGCCCTCGGCAATCCACTCGACCGCCTGGGCCATGCGCTTGTCGCGCGTGGCCTCGGTCTTTGCTTCGGTCAGCCAGTCGCAGTAATCGCGCTTGGCGCTGGTTGAAAACTCGTTAAAGACCTCATATGCAGCCGGATTGGCTTCCAGCGCGGCGATGAAATAATCCGGCACCACCAGTTCGCGCGGCGCTGCCTTCGGACGCGCGACCTTGGTCCCCTGTTCGTTGAGCTTCATGGCCTTCTTGATGTAGGCCGTGAGCTCTTTCTTCGGCGGCAAGTCCTTGATCGAGGTAATGCGGCCAAACTGGCCCATGGCTTCCTTGCCCTTGTCATTCTCGGCCGCAATCAGCAATTCAGCCTTCCAGAAGTTCAGGGCGCAATGCTGCTTGAAGGCGGCAAAGCTGCAGATGATTCCGTGGTAGTCGAAGTTCGGCATGCTCCACTTGATGGTTTCCTTCACCTCGGGACAAGCCGCGTGGATCACTTCCCGCAGGTGGGTCAGGATGGGCTGGGCGAATTCGGCCGACTTGGCGATGTACTCGTCGACGCGCGGATCAATGGTGGGCATGGTCATCCTATCAAGTGTGTTGCCGCAATCTGACATCGGTGCGTTGCTTAACGCAGTTTGCTCAGCATTAGGAGCATACTAAGACACATGAACAATTCACGCAAAGTGGCCGCCGCCGCTGGCGCCGTGGGTTTTGTCTGGGCCGGATTGACGGCCCTCCTCATGGCCGGCCAGCGCAAGCTGCTGTTCAATCCCACCGTCAAGCGCGAGGTGCAAAGCCCGCGCAGCAGCGGCCACCGCACACGTGCAATCGTGTTGCGCGGCGACGACGGAACGCGCCTGGCGGGCTGGCTGATGACGCCGCGCGAGCCGGGCGTGCGGCCTGCCGTGGTGTATTTCGGCGGGCGCTCGGAAGAAGTGTCCTGGCTGGTGCGCGATGCCGGCAACCTGTTCCCCGGCATGACGGTATTGACCCTGAATTACCGCGGCTATGGCGATTCGCACGGCGAGCCCGGCGAAGAAATGCTGGTTGCCGACGCCTGCATGCAGCTCGACTGGCTGTGCAAGCACCACAAGGTCGACCCGACCCGCATTGCGGTGGTGGGGCGTAGCCTTGGTTCCGGCGTGGCAGTGCAGCTGGCGATGCAGCGGCGGGTGCAGGCCACGGTGCTGATCACGCCGTACGACTCCATCCTGGCGCTGGCGCAGCGTAAATTCCCTGCGCTGCCGGTGTCGATGCTGCTGCAGCATCGCTTCGAATCGGTCAAGCATGCGACGCAACTGGCGGCGCCGACCTACGTGCTGCGCGCGGCAAGCGACGATATCGTGCCGCATTCGCACACCAATGAGCTGGTCAGCAAGCTGGCCTGCCTGCACCACGACGAAATCATTCCCGATTCCGATCACCTGAACATCCCTTACCTGCCGACTACCCAGCAGAAGATCGCCTGCTTCCTGCAGGCGCAGTTCACGCAGCCGGCTTGAATACCGAGCGGAAGGCGCGCATCGCGCCCGGATGGCCGATCGTCATATGCGTTTCTTCCAGCATTGGCGCCATTTGCCAGTGCAGGCCGTCGAGCTGCACGCTGCCCAGCGCCTGCTCCAGCTGTTTCGCCAATTCCGGCTGGCCTTTCTCGCCACTGGTGGCGATGAACAGGGTCTTGTCCAGGCGCTTGCGGGCGCGCAGCGCGCCGGCGGCGGTTTTCAGGATCTGGCGGTTGTTCCACCATAGCGTCGGGTCAATGGCGATAAAGGTGTCGAACATCTCCGGCGCCTGCAGGAAGGTTTCCAGCACGAACATGCCAGCCAGCGATTCGCCTATCAGCGCGGTCTCTCCAGTGGTGTTGTAGCGTGCTGTCACCTGCGGCATCAGTTCTTCGCGGATGAAGCGGCGGAACGCGGCAGAGCCGCCGACCACGGGGGCAATCTTCCTGTCTTCCGGGTTTTCGGTAGGAGCGGTCATGTCGCGGCGCCGCTGCGTATTCTCGATCCCCACCAGCATGAAGGAGCGCATCACCAGGCTGGCCACCGATACTTGCAGCAGGCCTGCCGTGTGCACGAAGTCTTCCGCCACGCCGCCGTCCAGCATGAACAGCACCGGCAGCGGCGCATCCGGCTTCACGTTCCAGGCCCGCGCCGAGTAGACGTTGATGCGGCGCATTTCGCCGAGGATTCTGGACTCCATCGTGAACGTTTCGCCAATCGCCAGCGGTGCAGCAGGCGCGGCGCCAGCCGCCCCAGCTTCCGCCGCCCCCGCCCGCGCCACCGCGGACGCCAGCACGCCCGCTGCCACGCCCAACACCTGCCTCCTGCTTGCCATGCTTTCTCCTCTCAAAACACCAGACAGCCCCGGTACGCGCGCGGCGCGACCACGGACAGATAACCATGCACCGCCTGCCGCACCAGGGCCCGCAGCGCAGCCGCATCGGGCCGCTCGCTGCGCGCCATCAAGGTCTGCGACACCAGGCTGTAAGCGATGGCATGCGCGGCAAAGGCGGCATCCTCCAACGTTGCGCCGGCCGGCCAGTCGGCGCCCGCGCCCAGGCCGCGCTCCCACGTGGCTACGAACTCCCGGTAAAGCTCACGGAACGCCTGCGGCTTTGAAATCTGGCGCTCCAGATGAAACAAGGCCGCCCACTGTTCGGGTTCCGCCAGCGGCGCCTGTAATTGCGCGTCCAGCAGCGCGTCGACCCGTTCCGGCAGCGGCAGGCCGGCCGCCGCCTGCGCCGACTGCTGCAACGCATCGGCAATGGCCCGCACCCGCTGGCGGATGCTGACTGCGGCCAGCGCTTCCTTGCTGGCGAAGTACTCGTAAAAGCTGCCGGCGCCAACGCCAGCCAGCGCCAGCACCTGTCGGATGCTGACCTGCGCATAGCCTTTCTCGACGAGCAGTTGCACGAAAGCCTGCTCGATGGCCTGCGCCGTGGCGCGGGCGCGCGACTGTGTCGGTTTTCGCCGCTTCGGCGCGACGGGAAGTGGTGCATGCATGGTCGGAATCCGAACACCCGGGAAAGCGCCGAGCATTACACTTTCTTGCACATTAATCAAGGAGCTGCGCCGCAATGGACAACCTGACCCACGAATTGCAAGGCTATAACCTGTACACCAGCGACCTCGCGCTGCAGGAAGGCATCTGCCGCGCCGGCGCCGGCGCCCATGAAGCCGAACTGGAAGCCTATGGCGCGCTGCTGGGCAGCGCGGCCACGATCCGTATGGCCGAAGACGCCAACCATTTCAAACCCGAACTGCAAACCTTCGACCGGCAGGGCCGCCGCATCGACCGTATCGAGTTCCATCCGGCCTGGCACGGCATGATGCGCATGGCGCGCGAGCAAGGCATGATCACCCAGCCCTTCTCGGACCCGCGGCCCGGCGCCTGGGCGGCTTACGCGGCCGCTTTCTCGATGCACCACCAGATCGAGTCCGGCAGCCAATGTCCACACTCGATGACGCTGGCCTGCGTGCCCGTATTGCGCCAGGAGCCGGAACTGTTCGAAGCGCTGGCGCCGAAACTGTTCTCGCGCACTTACGACCCGCGCGACATCCCGCTCGAGGGAAAGGATTCGATCCTGGTCGGCATGGGCATGACGGAGAAACAGGGCGGCTCGGACCTGCGCACCAATACCACGCGCGCCGAAGCCGTTGCCGGCGGCTACGAGCTGACCGGACACAAATGGTTCTTCTCCGCGCCAATGTGCGATGCGCACCTGGTGCTGGCCCGCACCGAAGGCGGCCTGTCCTGCTTCTTCGTGCCGCGCTACCGGCCGGATGGCAGCAAGAATGCGGTGCAGGTGCAGCGCCTGAAGGAAAAGGTCGGCAACCGCTCGAATGCCAGCAGCGAAGTGGAATTCCATGGCGCCTGGGGCCGCATGGTGGGCAAGGAAGGACGGGGCATCCCGACCATCATCGAGATGGCCAATATCACGCGGCTGAACTGCGTGATGGGGGCAGCGAGCCTGATGCGCCAATGCGTGGTGCAGGCCATCCACCATTCGCGCCAGCGGCACGCCTTCGGCAAGCGGCTGGTCGAACAGCCGCTGATGCAGAACGTGCTGGCAGACATGGCGCTGGAAAGCGAGGCTGCCACGCAGCTGATGATGCGCATGGCCGAAGCCTTCGACCGCGACGACAGCCCGCTGGAGCGCGCCTACCAGCGCATCGTCACCCCGGCAGGCAAGCTGTGGACCACCAAGCGCTCGATCGAACTGTCGGCGGAAGCGATGGAAGTCTTCGGCGGCAACGGCTATATGGACGAAGGGCCGATGGGGCGCCTGTACCGCGAAACACCGGTACTGTCGATCTGGGAAGGTTCCGGCAACGTGATGGCGCTCGACCTGCTGCGCGCCATCGGCCGCGAGCCGGAAGCCATGGCCGCACTGCTGGCCGACCTGCAGGATGGCTGCCACGCCGACGCCGTGCTGCGCCCCCACTTCGCCATGCTGGCCGGCCTGCTCGACGGCCGTACCTCGCAGGAGGCGTCGGCCCGCCGCAACGCGCAAGCGCTGGTCCTGCTGATCCAGGCCCGGCTGCTGCGCGAACGCGCCCCAGCCGCAATCGCCGACGCCTTCATCGTCAGCCGCTTCGACAGCGCGCACGGCCGCATCTACGGCACCCTGCCGGACGCCCGCGCCCTGCCCGCCATCATCGACCGCGCCTGGCCGGTGTAACGCGAATCGCGGTCCGGCTTCCGGTATAATCCTGCCCCATGAACGATACTACCCGCCCAGAACTCCCGGACCACCTGTCGATCGACCCGCGCAGCCCGCACCACGTAGCTGCCGTGTTCGAGCACGACATTGGCATCAAATTCAACGACAAAGAGCGCTTTGACGTTGAGGAATACTGCATCAGCGAAGGCTGGATCAAAGTCCAGCACGCCACGGCCAAGGACCGCCGCGGCCAGCCGATGCTGATCAAGCTGAAAGGCAAGGTAGACGCCTTCTACCGCTGATATTCCTCCCCGGGCCAGCTTTCGCTGGCCTTTTTTCCGGCCAGCGCAGTCGAATCAAGGCGTCGGCTGCGAAGTTCGATTTGCCGCACCGCTTCCGCGACGCCATTCTCCTGCCGCATTGCTTCGCCAATCCGGCGTGCCCGCTCGCCCATCTCAGGATTTTCGCGCACATGGCGAATCTGCGCGGCGATGCCGGCTGCTGTCGCATTGCGGCGTTTGACGGTCTTGCCTGCGACGCCGATGCGTTTCAGCTCACGGCCCCAATGCTCCTGCTCACTGAGATTGGCGACCACGATCGAAGGCTTGCCCGCCAGCGTAGCCGACTGCGTCGTCCCGGCGCCTCCGTGGTGAACAATCGCCATGCAATGGGGGAAAATCCGGTGGTGCGGCGCCGCCGCGACGTACAAGATACGGTCGTCAGAGCTGAAGCCGCATGCGTTCCAGTCGCTGCACTGGATGATCGCACGGCAGTTTGCCTCGCGCGCAGCATCGGTCAGCAAACGCAGGGCCGCCGTTTGCCCCTTGAGATCCTTGGGCATCCAGCTGCCAAAGGTCATGTACACCGGCGCCTCCCCAGCCGCAAGAAAGCCAGACAAGGAAGGCGGTAGTACTCCTTCCAGTTCACAGTTCGGCCGGTCAAGGAAACCGCAGACCTGGATCGAGTCGGGCCAGTCGGGTTGACGCGGACAGATTTGCGGGCTGACTGCCACCAGCGCCAGGTAGCGCGATACCCAGACGTCCGACACGATGTCGCGCATCGGCGCCATGCCCAATTGCTTGCGCAGCCGGTCCGGGTAGTGGCGCACAGTGCGATTCAGGAGAGTGCGGGTCAGCCACCATAACAGGCGATTTCCGTGCCTGCCGACCATCGACAAGCCAAGAGGATTGACATGATCGCTTGGCACGCCGCCATGCGACAACAGGACGCTAACGTAGGGCAGCCCCGCATGTTCCGCCGCAACCTGCAACGGGTGCATGAAGTAATGCCCAACCAGCAGGTCCGACTCCGCGCACAGGCGCCGGGCCGCCTCGAACATGGCGTCCTCCGCCGGCGCAAACGCCAGGCGCAAGATCTCGGCCATCTGCTTCAGCGGATCACGGATGCGATAGGCAGCCTGGCCGACGGCTTCGGCCTGCTCGGCGTTGAAGGTGAGCGGTGTCAAGACGGTGATTTTCGCCCCGGCAGCGGAACGCACCTTGTCGTACGTTTCGGCTTCGAGGCTGGTAATCACCAGGTGGACTTCATGGCCGGCGGACTGCAAGCCATCGGCAAGCGCAAGAAAGGGACGGATATCACCGTGGCTGCCCCAAGTCAGCATTCCAATTTTCATCGTGCCTCCGGAATCTCCGTCAGGTCGTGGTACACCAGCTTGCCGAGTTTGCGCGCCGCAGCCACCATGGCATCCGCGCCGGCGGAGGCGCCGCCAATGCGCAAGATGGCGTTGCAGTGGGAAAGTAAGCGCTCACAATGTGGATGGAAAATCTCTTTATAGACAGTATCGCCGACGGATGTCGAGCCAGCGGCATGCAGCACAGGCAGCGCCAGCCACTCGCCCAATACCGGCGTGTGGCCCTTGCGACACAGCGGCAGAACATAGGCCTCCATGGCGGCCATGTTCGCTGCCATGCGCTCCGGATCGTCGCCCGTACCCGAACGGTATGGACCTGCGACCAGGATCATCATGCTACGCGGCGGCAGCAAGTGCAGGTGTAGGTACTGCAGCAGCATGACGGTCTTGGCGTCCTTGATCTCGCCGCTGGCCGTCATTGCCAGCGCCTGGTCGGCATCGAGTTCGAGGACCTCAATGTCTTCGCCCTCGTCCTCCAGCCCGCCGCCGCTGCCGATCTTCGACTGTGCGTCATATTCGCCGACGAAGAAGTGCAGGCGCTCGGTGACGGAGCCGGGGCTCATGAAGACATCGAACACCGGCCGCAGCTTGTCCACCTTGTAGCCGGTTTCCTCTTCCAGCTCGGCATGCATGCGCTGTTCCGGATGCGCTTCATCCAGCAGGCCGGCCGGGGCTTCGATCAGGTAGCCGTCATGCTGGTTGACGTAGGCGGGAAAGCGGAACTGGCGCGTCAACAGCACCGTGCGGCGCTCCAGGTTATACAGCAGGGCAACGGCGCCATTGCCGCGGTCGTAAGTTTCCCTGCTCATGGTCTGCCAGCGGCCGTCGCGGCGTTTCAGATCGAAGGTGGTGGTCTTGAGGACGTACCAGTTATCCGACAACAGCTGGACCGACTTGATGCGGACATACTCGTGCATGATTTTCTCCACCCGGTTTTCAATTCATGCATAATCATGCAAGATCAATTAAAAACATGCAAGCATGCTGACCTCCCAACGCAAACTCGTCCTGCTGGAGATGCTGAACCGCGAGGGCAAGATCGTCGCCACCGACGCCGCCCAAGCCCTTGCCGTTTCGGAAGACACCATCCGCCGCGACTTGCGCGAACTGGCGCGCGAAGGCCGCCTGCAGCGCGTGCACGGCGGCGCCTTGCCGGCGTCGCCTGCGATGGGTGACTTCGCCGCCCGCCAACAGATAGCACCCGACGACAAGAGCGCGATCGGCCGCGCCGCCGCCGCCATGGTGCAGCCGGGGCAAGTCGTGTTCATCGACGGCGGAACGACCTCGGCCCAACTGGTGCGCCAGCTTCCGCCTGGGCTGCAAGCTACCGTGGTCACGCACAGCCCATCCATCGCGCTGGAACTGGTGTCGCATCCGACGATCGAGGTGATCATGCTGGGCGGGCGCCTGTTCAGGCATTCGGTGGTGAACGTAGGCGCCACGACTGTCGACGCGATCCGGCAATTCCGGGCCGACCTGTATTTCATGGGCGTCTGCAGCGTGCACCCCGAGGCCGGCTTATCGACCGGGGATTTCGAGGAGGCTGGCGTCAAGCGAGCCCTGAGCGCAGCGGCCGCCGAAACCATCGTCCTCGCTTCGCCAGAGAAGCTGATGACAGCCTCACCATACCAGGTGATTCCGCTAAGCGAGCTATCTGCCCTGGTAACGGTTGCCAGCGTGCCGGAAGAAACGCTGTCGCCCTACCGCCAGCGCGGCATCACGGTCCACCTGGCGTAGCGCATCCCCAGTCACAGAACGCCTGCAACTGATGAATATCATCAGATGATATAGTGGTCTAATGAAGGCGGCGTCCTGCCATGGACACGCTGCTGGACCCGATGGACTGACGGTAAAAAATGATGAAACCAATTTTTATTGGCATCATGCTTCAAGAGCGAATTCGCGAACGCGTGCTGGCGATCGCTCGTGGCGACTACGCCTCCAAGTCAACTGAACCGAATATTTGGTTTGCGTCGATGAAATCGCTCGCATAGGTCCTGAGTGATGACAACCGCGCCCTTCTACATGTCATCATGGACATGAAGCCGGAATCTATTTCAGCGTTGGCAGAGGCTACCGGCCGCAAACCTAGCAAGCTATTCCGGACCTTAAAGACCATGTCCAACTATGGCATCGTGGAATTGAAGCGAGAGCGAAATTATGTGCGTCCGATTGCAAACGCTACAGAGTTCCATATTGTCGCGGGATAGCTTTGCGTCAAGGCGCTGACGCCTAATCCAAGCCAACAGCTTCATTGGCAACAGCCCGAGATTACAATTCTGCCAAGGGGCCATAAGGCCAGCCACTGCCTCACTTTATCTGCATACGACAAAATATAAGCGGGGTCTCGATGGCAGGGTCAAGACCTGGTACAAGTCCCCTCGCATGCCCAGCACTTTGTCGCCCAACTTACCCGTGCCACAGTTGAACACAATCGCCTTGATGTTTGGGAAGCGTTCAAGCAAGCCAAGCAGATCGTTGCCGTTACGGTTGCGGATGACTGTCGAGGCTTCCCTTGCGATGCGCCTCCGAAACGACGTCCCACAAGCCGATGCCAGGCTCGAGCAAGTTAGCCAGGTGGGCGTCGTAAGACATGGAGCGCAAGTCGGCCTCGATCACTGCGCCGAGCAACTCCGAGAATTTGTTGATGTTTTGGTCAATTTGACACCACATGAATCGCTTCAGACTCCGACATAGGTCAATTCCATGTTCAGGTACTCGTGCAATGCTTGTTTGCTCAGTTCCCTTGCGACGTTTCGCTTATAAGCTAAAATGTACACTATCCTTCATTATCTGGATGCTCGTGGCAAGGACTACTTCCAAGAATCGCTGGATGCCCTGGGTGATCGGAATGCAAAGTTAGCAATCATTCGGCGAGTGGCACGATTGGCCGCTGGCTTAGCAGGTGACCACCAGTCGCTCCGCGAGGGAGTTCAAGAGCTTCGAATCGATATCGGTCCCGGATACAGCGTGTACTTTGCATTTGTTGGCAAGGCGGTCGTCCTTTTGACGTGCGGCGGCAGCAAACGAACACAAGACCGAGATATTGCATCCGCAATAGAAATGCTACGAGATTGGAAGAACAGAAATGACAAAATCCCACCGCTCTCATGATGATACCACTGTCGAGATGTTTCGGAAGGATCCAACTCTGGCCGCGGACTATCTTAACGACGTTCTCGCAACCGGTGATGAAGTGGATCTGATGATGGCGCTTAGGTATTTGAGCACGGCCTTCGGCGGCGTGCAGGAAATTGCTCGCCGGGCGGACGCCAATCCAAACACGATGTACCGCACGCTGTCTGAACATGGCAACCCGTCGTTAAGGACTTTGCGAGCCATTCTGAGCTCCATGGGATTGCGCCTAGCAGTTCGGCCTATCTCTGCGGGAGAAGCATAGTCTTTCGCTAGGCTTTGCCTGCCGACTGCTTCCGCCCCGAAGCGGACCATCAGTTAGCAATCTCTACTTCAGCTTCAAGCCAGACAGTCGGCTTGGCATTCAACATCGAAACGGGGTTCGGATTCACATTGAACGTCAATGACTTTGGGATACCACTTACCTTAAATTCTGCAGTGGAGTCCGCTGAGGGTTGTGGCCCACAAATAGAGCAAAGTGGCATGGCATCAGGAGGCACTGCGCTCACGCTCACGATCGCAAAGGTAATGGGGCCTTTGGAAATTGCAAGTGCGCCGCGCACAGAAACGCTTTGATTCTTTCCTTTCCAAGTCATATTGCAGCCGGATATCTCCCGAGTATTTGAGCGGGTGGCACCACCGGTATCAGAATAGACTGGAATTTTGCCGCTAACCTTGCAGAGTTTGGTTATCTTGGTCACTTGTCCATTATGAGCTTCGACCAGCTGGACCGTAGCGGTCATTTTGGCGTTGCGCAGTACGGGAGGTGCAAGCGGTGGCGGCGGAATTGCATATACTGGCTGAGCACTCAATATCAGCAACATAGCGAGCAACTGCCTTCGGGATAATTTCACCAATTTCATAAGACTTTTTTTTGAGGCTGCTCATGGCCGTTTTCGTTCACATGGACGGCGAAGTTAACGAGGCTCATCAGTGGGCAAAATTCCCGCAATGGCGAGCGCCAGCTCATCGTCAAGAATTTCAGTTTCGTCCGTGAAGCTCGACGCAATCCGGCGTTGGGCCTCGGGCACTACTAACCCCAATGCGATTTGCTGACGAATGAAGGTAGCCAACACGTAATTCGAAATTTCACCAACTGGTACCAACCAATTGTCGCGGCAACGCTCTGTGAGACTTGAGTTGAAGTCCGGATCAACCCAAGGGCCAACGATATCTGCGACTGCTCTTTTTTCCATTTAATCTCATGTCATGTCAGCGGCAAGACGCCTCAGATGCCCGCTATTGGCCGGATTCTGCCTGCGGCATCAACGTTGGACGTAACCGGCCGCAGCAGCGCGAAGCGATGCGTAGGTCCGGTTGACGGAATTGTTGGGCCAGTTGCGCATTACCTGGAGTGCCATGAGGTATGACAGTTCAAACATTGCTGAGCGGCCCGAGTTGCGAGCTTCCCACCACAGTGAGGGCAGATACCAAAAACTTCTTCGCATTTCGGAAACATTCGATGATCCATGTACTCACGAACGACTTCAACAGCAACATCTTCAAAAGTAGCGATCTTCTTCTCGAGCGCGTCCCGGTTACCCACAAGATCATTTCCGATAGAAGAGAATGTTTCAACCGACGGACAAAATGTCGTCATTTCGGTTCCACACCGGGGACATTCGCGTTTTCCAAAAGTTCGCATTTAGGCCCAACGTGTTATAGATCGCAAAATACCGAGTTAACATGGGCGTCTACGATATAACATCCCTTGTTTTTGACCAAAGAAGCCCTTCAACGGCGGGGCTTCTTTAATATTTACTGCATTTCCATACAGGTTTAACAAAATCGACAAAAGTCGCAGCGACCTGGTACGCACCGATCTTGACATATTTGCAACCAACTGGGGAGGGAAGCCGAGGGCGCAACGGCAGCTGTTGGCCGATTTCAGCTTAGCCCTGCCAAATTAGGTCTAAGTCGCCATCGATGAACCCGACAGCGACGGCCTTTCCTTCCTTTAGTTTTGCTGCAGCACCCGACGACTTGCGTAGCAGCTTGACCAGCAACTGCTTCGTATCGTGTAGGCACTCTTCCCAGCTCCCGTCGGCGAATTCTCGAGGAATTGAAATAGAACGAGGACTGGCCACCCACGCCTCATCACATGCCCAGTCCCAGTCATCTTCATCGAACTCTTCGGCGCCGATTAGTTCAATTCCGTATTTTGACTCTGCAGATGCTAGTTCGAAGAGGTTAAATGAGTACGCCACTACTGTTTGAGGGACTTCTACAGCGAGCGCGGACGCAAGCCAGTGCTCAACATTTTCAGAAAATTCCATATTCCATTTATTCATTCAATTTGCTGCGGTAGTCCGGTTCTGGCCGAGGACGGCCTTCTCGAGACGGCCTAATTTCGATAAGTGTCGATATCAATTTCCGCGCCGACGGCATGGATAAAGTTGATGACCGGCGATTCGAAACCTATCGCAGGCATCGAAGCCTCTTCATTTTGGTCAATCCAGAGTACAACCTGAAAGACGCATCGCAAATTGAACGTAGTTTTCGCATCAATGATCTTGGCTGAAAAAGGTGCCAGCTGAGCCACAAGCGCGCCCGACATCTCATACACGTCAATCACGTCACTTTCAACTCGGCCTGCGGAAACTTCCCAGGATGAGTTTCTGGGAAGCGGCACTTCAGGTCGACGTTCCCCTTTTCGCCGAATTGACGTCGCCGAGAGACCGACATGGACCGAGATCTCATCTGGATCGAAATCACCACCATACATCGCGAAGTAGACTTCGCCCCTACTTGTCATGTTTCTTCCTAAGCTCGCACTGTCTGGTAATGGCCGATTGCGGCCTGCGTCTAATAATCATCGAACCGTCTCATTATCGGCTGTAATGCTATCCACAGTTTAGCTTTATCTGCGTAAGGCAAAGTGTAGGCCGGGCTACTCGAGGGCAAAGTCAAGATTTGATACGCAACAGCTCGGGAACCAAGCGCTTTGATGCCTAATTTCGCTGCCGTGCCGCCGTTGAACGCGATCGTTTTGATCGTCGGGAAGCGTCCGAGCAATCCGAGAAGGTCATTCTCGTTGCGGTTGCGAATTGCGCTATCCAGGCTTCCTCGGCGATGTGCTTCGGCGACGACGTCCCACAAGCCGATACCGTGTTCGCGCAGCGTTGCGAGTCGTGCGTGGTAGGTCATAGCGCGCAGGTCGACGTTGATCACCTGCCCCACCAGCTCCCAGAACTTGTTCTGAGGATTGCCGTAATACTCCTGCACCGCCAGCGATTTATCGCCCGGCAGGCTGCCCAGCACCAGCAAGCGGGTGCGATGGTCAACCACCGGGTCAAAGCAGCGCTTGCGCGCATCCTGGCATGTGTCGAGGTTCGTCATGCCAGCCATTCTATCAAGCGGGCCGGGCCCGCTTCCAGGCTTCAGGCCTTGCGGCGGCGTACCAGGCCGAAAGCACCCAGGCCCAGGCCGAACAGTGCCAGCGAAGCCGGCTCAGGGACGTCGGCAGCGGCGTTACGGCCTTCCACGGTGAAGGACACGAAGTCGGCGCCGCCGACCGCGTACGAGTCCACCATCGAAGTGTTTTGCCAGCGCACATTCAGCACATTGTCGGCTGCAAACTGCGCCCACTGTGCTGCGGTCAGGGCGATGGTGCCGGTGATGGTGTAGTCGTAGTCAGCCACGTTGGTCACGACATTGGAAGGGCCGCCGTTGGTGCTGCTCCAGTGGGTCAGTTGCACATTATCGAGGAAGAAGTTCAGGTATTCGTCGAAACCGGCATAGTTGGTGCCGTAGTCGCCCTTGGCGGTGATCGACAGGATGACGTCGCTTTGTGCAGGGCCGCTCAGGTTGAATGCACTGGTATAGCTTTGGCCAGTCGTCGTAATTGCAGTGGTGTTGCTAGCGATTACACCGGCGAAAGCGCTGGTGCTGGATGCGGCGGCGATCAGGGCTGCAGCGATCAGTTTCTTCGACATCAGTCTTACTCCATAGTGGTAAATAATAAACAGAACTGCTCATTAAGCAATATTGATGCCAGAGTGCATGTTTTGTTTCCAATCAATAAGTTAGGTTGAAAGCGAAACAAGAGGTGTAAAAAAATCCGACACCAAATGCCGATTCCTCAGGTGTAGAATCGAACGGTAGTGCTAAACAAACAACCACACTGGAGACCGCAACCATGAGCGAGCAGCGCGCCATCGTCACCCTGCTGTTGAAGTACAGCGAGAGTCACCTGAACCCCACGAATGAAGCGATCCACTGCGTGTGCGTGCCGCTGATCGTCTTCAGCCTGCTGGGACTGATCTGGTCCATTCACCCCTTGCTGGCGGTGGCGCTGGCGGCGGCATCGATGGTGTATTACTTCAAGTTGTCGCGCAATTTCGCGCTCGGCATGCTGCTGATGGCGGGCTTCATGCTGGCGGTGCTGAGCGCGCTGCCGCCGGCTGCGGTCCTGCCACTGAGCGGCTTGATCTTCGTCCTGGCATGGATCGGCCAGTTCATCGGCCACAAGATCGAGGGCAAGAAACCGTCGTTCTTCGACGACTTGCGCTTCCTGCTGATCGGGCCCCTGTTCGTCCTGGGCGTGCTGTATCGCCGCCTGAATCTCGCCTACTAAACCAGGGCGGCGCTGCCATGGCCGGGACTTGCGCGTCGCCGGCCGGCGCACTGCGCCGCTTCGAAGAAACACTTATACTGGCGGGATGCCTTCATCGATACTCTTCATTCTCGCCTGCCTTATCTGGGGTTCCACCTTCTTCGCGATTACCCTGCAACTGGGCGACATCGCTCCCGCCGTTTCCATCGTCTACCGCTTTGCACTGGCCTCGAGCGTTCTGTTCGCCTGGTGCCTGCTGCGCGGCGACAAGCTGAAGCTGTCGTGGAAGGCGCAGCGCTGGACCATCCTGCAGGGTTGCTGCAGCTTTGGCTTGAGCTATATCGGCACCTATAACGCGGAACAGTACGTCGTTTCGGCGCTGGTGGCGGTGCTGTTTGCGCTGATGGTGTTCTGGAATCCGATCCTGAACCGCATTGCCTTTGGCACGCCGCTGACCTGGCGCACCTGGGCTGCCGGCAGCGCGGCAGTCGGGGGCGTGGTGCTGCTGTTCTATCATGCGATTTCCGAGTCGCTGCGCGACGTGATGGCGGGCGGCCAGGGGCATTTCATCCTGGGCCTGGCCCTGGCGCTGGGCGCGACCATTGCGAGCTCGGTCGGCAATACGCTGGTGGTCAAGGTGCGCCAGCATGAATCGAATGTGCTGCTGACCATGGCCTGGGGCATGTTGTGGGGCACCCTGCTGGTGGCCCTGTGGGCGCTGGTGCGCGGCGATGCCTTTGTCATGCCGGCCACGGCTTCATACTGGGGCGGCTTGCTGTACCTGTCGCTGCTGGGTTCCGTGATCGCGTTCGCCTGCTACTTCACGCTGATCGACCGCATCGGCACGCAGAAGGCGGTGTATATCGGCGTAGTGACGCCGGTGATTTCCGTCTTGCTGAGCATTCGCCTTGAACATTACCGGCCGGGTTGGATGGAAGTCCTGGGCATGGTGGTGTGTATCGCCAGCGTGGCCTGGGCGCTCAAGGCGCCGTCGATGCCGGCCAGCCGCATTCCTGTTGACCTTAAACCTTTGAAGAAAGCTTCATGAGCAATTTGACTATCCGCCCTGCCCGTCCGGAAGACGTGGCGTCCATCATGGCCATGATCCGCGAACTGGCTGTTTTCGAAAAACTGGAACACCTGGTGGTGGCTGACGAGGCCATGCTGCATGAGGAAATGTTCGGCGCCAAGCCAGGCGTGGAGGGCATCGTCGGCGAGGAGTCGGGTGAAGTGGTGACTTATGCCCTGTTCTTCCACAATTTCTCGACCTTCCTGTGCAAGAAGGGGCTGTACCTGGAAGACCTGTACGTGAAGCAGAACCGCCGCGGCGCGGGCTATGGCAAGCAGATGCTGGCGGCGCTGGCACGGATCGCGGTCGAGCGCCAGTGCGGACGCTTTGAATGGTCGGTACTGGACTGGAATGTCAATGCAATCAAGTTCTACGAACAGATGGGCGCCGACGTGCTGCCAGACTGGCGCGTTTGCCGCGTTACCGGGCCGGCGCTGCAATCGCTGGCCAAGGCCTGAGACAAAAAAAATCCCTCGCGGCTCGTGTGTGGTCGGGCGAGGGATACTAAACCCAGGTGTCAGTTGGGAGGGGAGATGAATCGACGGTTTCAATATAGTCGCCCTGCCCCGACCGTGCCTCGTCACTTACAAATTCTTACCTGGCTTACATTTGATCTAGCTCAATACATTCTTCGGAGAAACTCCCAGAATGGATAGTCCCGCCTCGGTGGAGACTGACGATGTTCAAAGCTGTTTATCGGGTTTATCTGCGCCTTTTGCTGGACCGCTACACGCGGGAATTGCAGGTGCTGGCGGCGCAGCGGGCCAATGATGCATTAGCAGAGCAAGTACTCACGCACGAAGCCGAGCAGGTGCGCGCGCGGCTGCTGATGCTTTGAATCCCCTTTCCATCCATTCGAACAGCCCCTGCGTGAGCAGGGCCAGGAGGGCTGCCGGCAGCGCGCCGGCCAGCATCAGGGTGTTGTCGTTCAGGGCCAGGCCGGTGGTGATGCGTTCGCCGTAGCCGCCCGCGCCGATGAAGGCGGCAATGGTGGCGGTGCCCACGCTCATCACGGCTGCGGTTTTCACGCCGGCCAGGATGACTGGCGCAGCCAGCGGGAGTTCGACTTCTTTCAGGCGCTGCGTGCTGCGCAGGCCTAGCGCTGCGGCGGCTTGCT
Organism: Pseudoduganella sp. R-32; assembly: GCF_049913245.1. Lineage (NCBI taxonomy): Bacteria > Pseudomonadati > Pseudomonadota > Betaproteobacteria > Burkholderiales > Oxalobacteraceae > Pseudoduganella > Pseudoduganella sp. R-32. Next base: position 6,282,743 of record NZ_CP183987.1, read on the forward strand.
TCAGGCCTTGCGGTACGCCGCTGATGCCGGTGCAGGTGTTGCGGATGATCGGCAGCAGCGCGTAGACGAACAGCGCACACAGGGCTGGCATGGTGCCGATGGTGCCCAGCAGCGGAATCAGCATGGCCAGCAGGGCCAGCGAAGGGATGGTTTGCAGGGTTCCTGCGACGGCCATCACTGGTTCGCGCAGCCTTGGGCGGTAGGCGGCGAGGATGCCAAGCGGGATGCCGATGGCGCTGGCCATTGCGACCGACAGTGCGACCAGGAGGATGTGCTGGCGGGTCAGGGGCCAGAAATCGTCAGCAAAAAGGCGTCGCCAGAGTGTCGGGACGCTGGCTGGCGCGCCCGGGGCCGGGGCCGCGGCGGCGTGCGATGCGCCGGCCGCGCTAATGGAGGCCGGGTGGCGCCCGAGCCAGTCGCTGGCGATGGCGGCGAACGGCTGGCCGTGCAGTTCGGCGGCGGCGTTCATGGCGATCATGTCGGTGGCGCTGATGCGGCCTTCGAGCGCGCGCAATGCCTTCCAGGCGGCAGGGAAGCGCTGGGCAGCGTCGAGGCGGTACAGCAGGACGGCGTCGTAGCGCGGGAAGTAGCCGCGGTCGTCCTCCAGCACGCGCAGGCCGTATTGGCTGATCTTGGCATCGGTGGAGTAGATGTCGATGACGTCGACTTGCTTCTGCGCCAGCGCTTCATAGGCGATGCCGTGGTCAAGCCCGCGCGGCGCGGCGCCAATGCCGTACTGCCTGGCGAGACCCGGCCAGCCGTCTGCGCGGCCGATGAATTCATGCGACAGGCCGTAACGCAGGCCGCGCCGTGCTGCCAGTTCGCTCAGTTTGCGCGGGCTGCCCGCGTCGCCGCGCACCGCCAGGGCGTATGTGTTGTTGAAGCCAAGCGGGATGGCCACGCCCAGGCCTTGCGCGGCCAGTTCGCGCTGCATCTGCTCCAGCGTGGCGGGCTGAGTGTGTTTCAGGATTTCCAGGCTGATCGTGCCGGTGTACTCGGGATAGACGTCGATGCTGCCGGACTTCAGCGCGGCCAGCACGATCGCTGTGTTGCCAAGGCCTTGCCTGTGCTCGACCCGCGCCTGCGCCGCAGCGGTTTGCGCCAGCAACTCGCCAAGGATGTAGGACTCGGTGAAGCGCTTGGAGCCGATGCGCAGCGTGGCGCCGGTGGCGTCGGCGGCGCCGGTGTTCGCGGCGCCCGCTGCGCTGCAGGCAACGAGGGCGGCGGTCGCCAGGGCCGGCAGGACTGTGGCGGCGCGGCGCAGCAAGGTCAGGCGCCTGCGGCGGCAGCGATGGCTGGAATGCCGACCACGGGGTCGCGCCAGACGCCTCGGTTGACCACGGCGACGCAGGGGTTGAAACCGAAGGCGTAGCACAAGTCGGCCGGGCGGGCGATCTGCCACAGCGCGAAGTCGGCGCGCTTGCCCACTTCCAGTGTGCCGACCTCGCCATCCAGGCCCAGCGCGCGGGCGGCATGGATGGTGCAGCCGGCCAGCGCTTCGAGCGGCGTCAGGCGCCACAGCGTGCACACCATATTCATTGCCAGCAGCAGGGACGTCATCGGCGAGGTGCCGGGATTGTTGTCGGTCGCGACTGCCATCGGTACGCCGGCAGCGCGCAAGGCGGCGACCGGCGGCGGCGTCGTGTCACGCAGGAAGTAGTAGGCGCCCGGCAGCAGCACGGCCACGGTGCCGGCGGCTTCCATGGCGGCGATGCCGGCAGCCGACAGGTGCTCCAGGTGGTCCGCCGACAGGCCGCCAAAGCGCGCCACCAGGGCCGCCCCGCCCTGGTCGGACAACTGTTCGGCATGCAGCTTGACCGGCAAGCCATGCTCGCGCGCGGCGGCGAAAATGCGCTCGGTCTGGGCGGCAGTGAAGCCGATGCGCTCGCAGAAGGCGTCCACCGCATCGGCCAGGCCTTCGTCCGCCAGGGCGGGAAGCATGCCGATCACGGCGTCGACGTAGTCGTCGGGCCTGTCCTTGAATTCGGGCGGCAGCGCGTGCGCGCCGAGGAAGGTGGTGCGCACCGACACCGGCATGACCTGCTCCACGCGGCGCGCCACGCGCAGCATCTTGCTTTCGGAGGCGAGGTCCAGGCCGTAGCCGGACTTGATTTCCAGCGTGGTCACGCCTTCGGCCAGCAGCGCGGCGATGCGCGGCAGGGACTGGCGCAGCAATTCTTCATCGGAAGCGGCGCGGGTGGCGCGCACGGTGGACATGATGCCGCCGCCGGCACGGGCGATATCCTCGTAGCTGGCGCCGTTCAGGCGCGCCTCGAATTCGTCGCTGCGGTTGCCGGCGTGGACGATGTGGGTGTGGCAGTCGATCAGGCCAGGCGTCAGCCAGCAGCCGCCGGCATCGTGCTCCAGCTCCGCGCTGCCCGCCGCGGCCGCATCCTGGCGGCGGCCGATCCAGGCGATGCGGCCGTTATCGACCGCAATGGCGGCATCGCGGATTTCGCCATAGCCCTCGCCCGCCATGGTGGCCAGGTGCACGTTGGTGATCAACAGGTCCCACTCTACTGCCATGTGTTTTTACTCTTCGTTCGGGAAAATATCGACAATGAACACGGTGGCGTGGCCCGCCTCCAGCGTCCACACGTCATCCTTGTCCAGCACCACCGCATCATAGCGCACCAGCGAGATGCGCTCGCTGGTGCTGGCCAGGTTCAGGCTCTCTCCTTCGGCCAGGAACACCACGGTGGTCGGGCTGCGCCGCTCCAGCGTGGAGAAGTCGCGGATGGTGCGCCGTTCCAGCTGGTGGTTGCAGATCGAGCGCCGCGTCATGACGTTGAAATCGGTGGTCGGCGCGCCTTCCACGGTGGCAGTGACGGCGTTCTCGCCCGGGAAGGCGATCACCGGCTCGCGCTCGGACAGCGCCACGCGCCGCTCGTTGCCCACGTCCAGCACCACGCCGCCGCCCTCGACCAGGGTCAGGGTGCGGTCGATGCCGGGAAACACGGAGAACGGTCCGCTCTGCGCGATGGTGGCCAGCGACAGGCGCCATTCGAACTCGTCGAAGCCGGCGCCCGGCGGCATCACGCACAGTTCCGTGGTGCTGCCGCCGCCGTTTTTCCAGGGCGTGGCGTGCAGGCTTGCATACTGGATGATTTGAGTCATGCTCGTAGCTCGCGCAGTTCGGCCAGCGTCTTTTTGAAGCGCGTGGTGATGGCCGGTTGCGCCACGTGCTCCCGGTTGCGCACCACCCAGTGGCCGCCAACCATCACATCCCTGACAAGATTATCATTTCCGCTGAAAACCAAGCATCCCAGAATGTCGGCGGCGTCGATTCCGTCAAGATTCGGGTGGTCGTCGTCCAACACTATCAGGTCGGCACGCTTGCCGGCCGAGAGCGCGCCCACCGGGCGGCCCGCCGCCTGGGCCCCGCCGCGCAAGGCAGCTTGCCACAGGAAGTCGCCGACGCGGCGCTCGCTTCCGGACACCGCGATATTGCGGCGCTGCTGCGCCAGGCGCTGGCCGTATTCGAGCCAGCGCAGTTCTTCCACCGCGCTTTGCGAGACGTGGCTGTCGCTGCCGACGCCGAAACGGCCACCCTGTGCCAGGAAGCTTTCAAGCGGGAACAGGCCGTCGCCCAGGTTGGCTTCCGTGGTCGGGCAGAGGCCCGCCACGGCGCCGCTTTGCGCGATGGCCGTCACTTCGTCGTCGCTCAGGTGGGTGGCGTGCACCAGGCACCAGCGCGCGTCGACCGCCAGGTTGTCGACCAGGTACTGCACCGGGCGCTTGCCCGTGTAGTCCAGCGACTGCTGCACCTCGCCCTGCTGCTCGGCGATGTGGATGTGCACCGGGCGCGCCTTCGGCAGGTGGTCCAGCACTTCGCGGATCTGCGCCACCGAGGCGGCGCGCAGCGAATGCGGCGCCACGCCCACTTCCACCTGCGCGTCGCGCAGCGGCTCCAGCTCGCCGATGATCTTCAGCACGTCGCGCGCATCGGTGCGGAAGCGCGCCTGCTCCGGCTTCAGGGGCTGTTCGCCGAAGCCGGCATACGAATACAGCACCGGCAGCATGGTGATGCCGATGCCGGCCTGGCGCGCGGCGGCAATCACGCGCTGCGCCGTTTCCGACGCCTGCGGGTACAGGCTGCCGTCCGGCGCGCGCTGCACGTAGTGGAATTCGCACATCGAGGTATAGCCGTGGCGCAGGCATTCGGAGTACAGCTGGGCGGCGATGGCCTCCATCTGCTCCGGCGTGATGTTGCGCGCGAAGCGGTACATCAGGTCGCGCCAGGTCCAGAAGCTGTCCTGCGCATCGCCCGCGACTTCGGTCAGGCCGCCCAGCGCTCGCTGGAAGGCGTGCGAGTGCAGGTTGACCATGCCCGGCATGACCAGGCGCGCGCCCGGGATGCCGGGCGCCGCCACGGCGTCGGGCTGCACGGCGGTGAAATTGCCGCGCTCGTCCCACTGCAGCAGGACGTTCTTGCGCCAGCCGTCGGCCAGCAGCGCGTGGTGCGCGAACAGGGCTTTCATGGGCGCACCCCGCGCACCCAGTCCGCGGCGGTTTGCACCAGCCGGCGCAGCAGCGGCTCGATCTCGGCAGCACGGTCGGCGCGGTAGCCGAACGGCGCCTCTTCGTCCATATAGGTGGACTGGCACATCTCGAGCTGGATCGCGTGCACGCCCTGCTCCGGCTTGCCGTAACAGCGGGTGATGTGGCCGCCCTTGAAGCGGCCGTTGACGGCCACGGTAAAGCGCTCGTCGCGGCGCGCCACGCCGGCGATGGCTTCGGTCATGGCGGCATCGCAGCTGGCGCCGTCGGCGCTGCCGAAATTCAGGTCCGGCAGCTTGCCTTCGAAGAAGCGCGGCACCACGGAAGCGATCGAGTGGGCGTCCCACAGCACCACCTTGCCGTGCATCGCCAACAAGCGCTCGAGTTCTTCGCGCAACTGGGTGTGGTAAGGCTGCCAGTAGGCGGCCAGGCGGCGCTCGACCTCGGCCGGCGACGGCTGCTGGCCTTCCAGGTAGAGCGGCTCGCGGTGGAAGGTGTCGACCGGGCACAGGCCGGTGGTGTCCTGGCCGGGATACAGGTTGGTGTTTTCCGGCGGGCGGTTCAGGTCGATCACATAGCGCGACCAGCGCGCCGACAGGGTGGACGCGCCCAGCGCGCCCAGGAAGTCGTACAGCTGCACCAGGTGCCAGTCGGTGTCGGCCTTGCCGCTCGCCGCTGGCGTCATCGCCGCGGCGATATCGTCAGGGATGTCGGTGCCCACGTGGGGCATCGACACCAGCAAGGGAATACTGCCTGCTTGGAAGCGGTAATCCATGGAACCTCCTTACGGATGCAGGGCGCTGAACAGGCTCTTGCAAGTTGCGCTCAGGTCGCCGTTCACCACCATCTGCTTGGCTGCCTCGATGTCCGGCGCGAAGAAGCGGTCGGCGTCGAAGAATGGTACCTTGGAACGCAGCTGGGCGTGTACATGTTCCAGTTGCGCCGAGGTTTTCAGCGGACGGTGGAAGTCGATGCCCTGCGCCGCAGCCAGCAGCTCGATGCCGAGGATGGTCGCGGTATTGTGCGCCATATCGTGCAGGCGGCGCGCGCCGTAGGTGGCCATCGACACGTGGTCTTCCTGGTTGGCGGAAGTCGGGATGGTGTCGACCGAGGCCGGATGCGCGATCGACTTGTTTTCCGAGGCCAGCGCGGCGGCGGTCACGTGGGCGATCATGAAGCCGGAGTTCACGCCCGGGTCGCGCACCAGGAACGGCGGCAGGCCGGACAGGGTGGCGTCGATCAGCAGCGAGACGCGGCGCTCGGAAATCGAGCCGATTTCCGCGATGGCCAGCGCCAGCGTGTCGGCGGCGAAGGCCACCGGTTCGGCGTGGAAGTTGCCGCCCGAGACCACTACCGGGCCGTCGTCGTTCTGGAAAATCAGCGGGTTGTCGGTCACGGCATTGGCTTCGATCAGGAGGGTGCGGCCGGCGTTGGCGATCAGGTCCCAGCAGGCGCCCATCACTTGCGGCTGGCAGCGCAGGCAGTACGGGTCCTGCACGCGCTCGTCGCCCACCAGGTGCGAGGCGCGGATGGCGCTGCCGGAGACCAGCTCGCGGTAGATGCCGGCGGCGGCGATCTGGCCCGGCTGGCCGCGCACTTCGTGGATGCGGGCGTCGAACGGGGAGTCGGAACCCTTGGCGGCGTCCAGCGACATGGAGCCGGTCACCATGCCCGCTTCGAGCAGGCGTTCGGCCATGAACAGGCCGTGCAGCGCCAGCGCGGTGGAGGCCTGGGTGCCGTTGATCAGGGCCAGGCCTTCTTTCGCGGCCAAGACCACGGGGGCGATGCCGGCGGCTTTCAAGGCGTCGGCCGCCTGCACCAGCTCGCCCTTCACGCGCACTTCGCCCACGCCGAGGATGGCCAGGGTCATGTGCGACAGCGGGGCCAGGTCGCCGGAGGCGCCGACCGAGCCCTTGGCCGGGATGGCGGGCATGATGCCCTTGTTGTACAGGGCGATCAGGGTGTCGATCACGATCGGGCGGATGCCGGAGAAGCCGCGCGACAGGCTGCTGATCTTGGTCAGCATCAAGAGGCGCACCACTTCGTCGGACATCAGCTCGCCGGTGCCGACCGAGTGCGACAGGATCAGGTTGCGCTGCAGCTGTTCCAGCTTGTCGTCCGGTATGCGGGTCTTGGCCAAGAGGCCGAAGCCGGTGTTGATGCCGTAGGCGGCGTCGCCTTTCGCGACGATGTCCTGTACGGCTTTGCAGGAGGCGTCGATGGCGCTGTAGGCTTCTTTTGCCAGGGTGATCGGGGTGGGGGCGCTCCAGACGGTGCGCAGGTCGGACAGGGTCAGTTTGCCGGGATTCAGGGTCAGGTGGGTCATGGTTTTGTGTCTCGTGTTCGTTTGCTCTTCAACCGGTAAACCGGTGTCTGACCCGCAGGGTCAGACACCCGATACGCGGCGGTCGCGTGGCAAGGTGCCTTACCGGTCTTACTTGATCATCGGCAGGTTCAGTTTATTACGCTTGGCGCATGCGATGGCGGACTCGTAGCCGGCGTCGGCGTGGCGCATCACGCCCGAGCCGCAGTCGTTGACCAGCACGCGGCCCAGGCGCTTGGCGGCGGCTTCCGTGCCGTCGGCCACGATCACCACGCCGGAGTGCTGCGAGTAGCCCATGCCGACGCCGCCGCCGTGGTGCAGCGAGACCCAGGTGGCGCCGCCGGCAGTGTTGAGCATGGCGTTCAAGAGCGGCCAGTCGGACACGGCATCGGTGCCGTCGCGCATGCCTTCGGTTTCGCGGTTGGGCGAGGCGACCGAGCCGGTGTCGAGGTGGTCGCGGCCGATCACGATCGGCGCCTTCAGTTCGCCGTTCTTCACCATTTCATTGAAAGCCAGGCCGGCGATGTGGCGCTCGCCCAGGCCCAGCCAGCAGATGCGCGCCGGCAGGCCCTGGAAGGCGATGCGCTCGCGCGCCATGTCCAGCCAGCGGTGCACGTTGGCGTGGTGCGGGAACAGTTCCTTGATCTTGGCGTCGGTCTTGTAGATGTCTTCCGGATCTCCGGACAGGGCCACCCAGCGGAACGGGCCGCGCCCTTCGCAGAACTGCGGGCGGATGTAGGCCGGCACGAAGCCGGGGAAGTCGAAGGCGTTCCTGACGCCCTTGTCCAGCGCCACCTGGCGGATGTTGTTGCCGTAGTCGACCACCTTGGCGCCCAGCGCCTGGAAGTCCAGCATGGCCTGCACGTGCACGGCGCAGGAAGCGGCGGCGGCGTCGACCAGGCGCGCATGCTGCGCGGCGTCGGCCTGGGCCGCCTTCCACTGCGCGACGCTCCAGCCTTGCGGCAGGTAGCCGTTGACCAGGTCGTGGGCCGAAGTCTGGTCGGTCACCAGGTCCGGCACCAGGCCGCCGGCCTTGGCGCGGCGCACCAGTTCCGGCAGCACGTCGGCGGCGTTGCCCAAGAGGCCGATGGAAATGGCGTCGCCGTTGGCCTGGTGCTGCTTGATCATCTCGATCGCTGCATCGATGCTGGCGGCCTGCTTGTCCAGGTAGCGGGTGCGCAGGCGGAAATCGATGGAGGACTGCTGGCATTCGATGTTGAGCGAGACGGCGCCGGCAAAGGTGGCGGCCAGCGGCTGCGCGCCGCCCATGCCGCCCAGGCCGGCGGTCAGCACCCAGCGCCCTTTCAGGTCGCCGCCGAAGTGCTGGCGGCCCGCTTCGGCGAAGGTTTCGTAGGTGCCCTGCACGATGCCCTGGGTGCCGATATAGATCCAGGAACCGGCCGTCATCTGGCCGTACATGAACAGGCCCTGGCGGTCGAGCTCGTTGAAATGCTCCCAGTTGGCCCATTTCGGCACCAGGTTGGAATTGGCCAGCAGCACGCGCGGCGCGTCTTCGTGGGTCTGGAACACGCCGACCGGCTTGCCGGACTGGATCAAGAGGGTTTCATTGGCTTCCAGCTTTTTCAGGGAAGCGAGGATCTGGTCGAAGCACGCCCAGTTGCGGGCCGCGCGGCCGATGCCGCCGTACACCACCAGGTGTTGCGGGTTCTCCGCCACTTCCTTGTCCAGGTTGTTCTGCAGCATGCGGTAGGCCGCTTCCGCGCCCCAGGTTTTGCAAGTCATTTCCGGGCCGCGCGGGGCGCGGATGTCGCGGGTGGCGTCGTAGCGGGGATCGTTGGCAAGGCTGGTAGGCATGGCGGCTCCTTGAATGGTTGATGGCGCCACTCTAAGTTGTATATACAAGCCAGTCAACTGATTTTTAGCGGCTTGCAGAGTCAATAGTTAGTAAGTACACTACTTTTCTTTCACGTTTACAATTCTCGCCCGGCGCCATGCTTCTCGACCACCCCGACTTCCCTTTGATCGACCTGGCGGGTGAAGCTGCGGCGCAGGCCTACCAGCTGATCCTGGCCGGCCAGCCCGTGCCCTTCACGCTATACCAGCGCGACCACGTTGGCCAGGCGCGCAGCACGCAGCCGCGCGGGGCGCTGGCCGAAGTGCGCGCCCAGCTGCACGGCGCCGGCGCCACCAGCCAGGTGCTGCTGTTCGAGATGAATGCGCGCTTCGACGATTGCCCGTCCGAGCGCGCCCTGTTCGTGGAATTCGGCGCCGCCAGCGGGCTGCTGCACGGCCTGGTGCTGGCCCTGCCCTATACCACCAACCCCCAGCGGCGCTGCATTCCGGGCATGATCCAGCTGCAGCGCTGCCCGCCAGGCCTGCGTCAACTGGCCGACGACCTGCTGCCGCGCTTTACGCGCGCCCTGCGCAAGAGCCCCCACGGCCGCGCATGGGAGCAGGCGCGCGAATACGACCGTCTGGCAGCGCCGTCGCTGGAAGCGTTCGAAGCGACCCGGCGCGCGGTCGATGCCCTCTGCCCTGCGCTGCGCGCCGACGACCCGGCCGCCGACAGCAATGCGCTGGCCAGCCGCCACCTCGACGCGCTGGTGGAACGCTACCCCTTCGAACACGGCATCGCCTACCGCAAGGCGCTGTACCAGCTCGGGCTGGACCTGTCGGCGGCCAGCCTGCTGCGCATCGACAACCTGCTGGAGCAACTGCAGCCCAGGCTGGAGGTCAGCGAAGCGCAATTCCTGGCGCATCCGGCCAACCGCAATTTCCTGCACGTGCTGGCGTTCTACATCGGCACCGTGGTGGCGCAGGAGTCGGGCGCGCGCATCGACTGGTTCACGGCGCGGCAGTTGCAGCAGGCCCACGCGATCGCGGTCGACGCCGTCGGCCAGCCGCGCCTGGCGCTGGCCGGACTGCTCAACAAGAGCGAGGTCTACTTCCCGCTGCACATGCTGCTGGACCGCCTGTTCGGGCCATGCAGCGGGGCCCAGTTCCGCGCCACGGTCAAAGAGCTGGGGCGCATGGCCGCCGCCTCGCGCGCGCCGCGCCTGCAGGACGATATGGAGCATGTGCAGCGCCGCATCGACCTGGCGCGCAGCAGCGATCCCGACTACCTGGTGCCGGAGCGCCCGTCCTGGGTCGACGGCGACAGCATCGAGCTGTGGTTCCAGAACGTCGGCGCCCTGTTCCTCGGCGGCCGCCTGGTATGGGGCCAGATCACCCAGGCCAACAGCCTGATGTGGCGGGAAGGCGACGCCAACTGCCCGGGCGAGGTGCTGTACGACCTGCGCGGCATCCCGACCGGCGCAGAGCTGGGGCCGATTGCCAGCACTATTTACGACTACAAGGGCACGCGCCCGCTGGACCACCGGCTGGCCTTCCTGTCCGACCACCTGATGCACGAGAGGACGCGCAGCTTCGGCCTGCCGCTGCCCTTGCGCCTGTCAAGCTCGGACTTGCGCCTGACCACCATCTTTTTCGACCGCAAGCACCTGCCTGGCGGCTACCTGCAAAGCGGCCTGGTGCCGCTGCTGATCCACGACGCTTATCCCGGCATCGTGACCGTGCTGCCGGAGCGTTTCTGGACGGTCGAAGTCCAAGCCCATGCCCGCCGCAATGGCTGGCCGGTATAAGGCAAGCTCACCATGACCATCTGGCACACCCTCGGCATTGCGCCGACCAGCGACACGCGCGCCATCAAGCTGGCTTACGCGGCCCGCCTCAAGCAGATCGACCCGGAGCAAGACCTGGCCGGCTTCCAGTCCTTGCGCGAAGCGTACGAGCAGGCGCTGGCCACGCCGCAGGAGCAGGAGCAGGAGCAGGAGCAGGCGGGCGGCGATTTTCCGGCACTGCTGGCATTCGATAGCATCGGCGCGGCCCCAGTGCCACTGGTGCCGCCCCTGCCGCCGCCGCGGCCGCGGCGCCAGCCGCCGGCAGCGGCCCGCACGCCGTTCTCCAGCCTGCCGGCCCTGCCCGAACTGCCGCTGGACGCGCCGCTGGCGCAGCCGCTGGTGCTCGACCTGGAGCCGGAGAGCGAGGCCGCGCTGGCGCAGCAGCACAGCCAGCGCTGGCTGCCCGGCCCGCGTCCCCAATCGTATGCCACGGCGCGCCCGCAACTGCGCCCCGGCCCCCAACCGCCGGCGCCGCAGGCGGCAGCGGCCATGCTGTGCCAGGCGCTGGAGCACTTGCCGGCGGAGCAGCGCGGGGCCGAACTGGCGCGCCGCTACCGGCAGCCGGGCTGGGGCAACGGCGCTTTCCGCGCGGGCCTGGAAACGGCCATCGTGCGCGCGCTGGAAGAAGATTTCGAACAGCGCTGGCAGCTGGTGCCGGCCTTCTCCGGCGCCCTGGCCTGGACTTCGCGCGGGGGCGAGGACTTGCCCGACCAGGCGGCCATCCAGCGCCTGCTCAATCGCTACGCCGCGCGCAAATGGCGGCGCCAGTTCGACCAGTGGTCGCAGGAAGACCCGATGGTGCGGGCCTTGCTGCTGGTGTCCGGTCCGGTCGACGAGGCGCGCTTCACCACGTTTGCCCGCCACCGCAGCCACGTGGAGGGCATGCAGGAAGTATTGCGGCACCTGGCGAAAACCCCGTTCCTGGCGGACTACGAATTCAACGCCGCTGCCGTCCAGTGGTGGACGGACTACTGCCGCAATGCGCCGCCGGCGGCCGCGCCCGCAACAGCCAGGGCCAGGCCGGCCGCCGCGCGCGATGCCTGGCAGCCGCGCCAACGCTGGTACACCGGCCTGTCGTTCACCAAGGTGCTGCTGGTACTGCTTGTGCTGCTGTTCTGGATCGCCAGGCTCGCCGACTACGTCCGCACGAGCTGAGCGCGGCCGGCGCGCTTACTTGCGGAACACCTGCTTGCCGCCGACCCAGGTTTGCAGCACGCCGACCTTGCCGATGTCTTCGGCCGGCACCTGGAACAGGTCGCGGTCGGTGACGATGAAGTCGGCCCACTTGCCCCGCTCCAGCGAACCGACCGACTGCTCCTGGTGCGCCGCCCAGGCCGCGTCCAGCGTGAAGCAGCGCAAGGCTTCGGCCAGCGTCATGGCCTGCTCCTTGTGCCAGCCGCCGTTCGGCATGCCTTGCATGTCCTGGCGCGTGACGGCAGCGTGGATGCCTTGCAGCGGATTGGGCGACTCGATCGGGAAATCGGAACCGCAGGCGATGCGGCTGCCCTGCTTGAGGAAGGTGCGCCAGGCATAGGCGCCCTTGATGCGCTCAGGACCGACGCGCTGCTCCGCCATGTTCTGGTCGGAGGTGGCGTGGGTCGGCTGCATCGACGGCACGATGGCCAGCTGCTTGAAGCGCGGGATGTCGGCCGGCTGCACCACCTGCGCGTGCTCGATGCGGTGCCGTTTGGCCGCCAGCGGGTACTGCTTGCCCAGTTGCTCGAAGCTGTCGAGGATCTGCTTGTTGCCGGCGTCGCCGATGGCGTGCACATTGACCTGGTAGCCTGCCTTCATCGCTTTTTCCATCTTGGCGCGGATGGCGGCGTTGCTGTTGAACAGCAGGCCGCGCGTGTGCGGTGCGTCGCTGTAGGGATGGACCAGGGCTGCGCCGCGGCTGCCCAGCGCACCGTCCGAATACAGCTTGACGGCTGCCAGCGCGTAATGGCCGTCGGCGTATGAAGGCAGCGGGCCTTTCTTCGACAGTTGCTCGAAGTCGGGGCCGACGTCGCCGATCATGGCGTACACGCGGGTGGTCAGCTTGCCCTGGTCGGCGTACTCGCGGAACAGGCGGTCGGCGCCCGCGTCGATGCCGGCATCGTGCACGCTGGTCAGGCCAACGCTGGAGAGGATGCCCAGCGCGCCATCGAGCATGGCGCGCGCTTCGGCCTCGCTTGGTTTCGGCAGCACCTTGTAGACGAATTCCATCGCCGTGTCGACCAGGATGCCGCTGGCATTGCCGTTGGCGTCGCGCTCGATCTTGCCGCCTTCGGGATCTTTCGTGTCTTTCGTAATGCCGGCCGCTTCCAGCGCTTTGCTGTTGACCCACATGGCGTGGCCGTCGATACGTTCCATGGCGGCGGGACGGTCGCTGACCACTGCATCGAGTTCGGCGACATTCGGGAAGCGGCCCAGCTTCCAGGTCTCCTGGTTCCAGCCCTTGCCGATCACCCATTTGCGCTGCGGGTTCGCTTGCGCGAACCTGGCGACGGAAGCTTGCGCAGCCTGCAGCGAAGGGGGGCTGTACAAGTCGGCACTGGTGGCGACTTCACCCAGGCCGAACACGTGGCCATGGGCGTCGATCAGGCCTGGCAGCACGGTCTTGCCTTGCAGGTCGATGCGCTTGAAACCCTTGGCCTTCGCCGCTACTTCGTGCTTACTGCCGACCGCCACCAGCTTGCCGCTGTCGTCGAAGGCCAGCGCCTGGAACCGCACCAGCTTGCCTTTTGCGTTCAGCGTGTAGCCGTTGGCGTTGTCGATCATGGTGCCGGCGCTGGCGGCAGTGGCGGCAAGCAGCGCGGCGGCCAGCAGGGTGCGGCGGAAGTGCATGGGCATGTCCTTTCGAATTTGAAAGCAAGATTTTTTTCCGTAGCAGAGTGTACCCGCAGACTCGCTTGCATTAAAGAGCAAGATTCGGGGTGTGGCGGGAGCCGGCTGCTGGTCCAATGTGGCTTTTCCTGTTGGAGTTCCGCCATGCTGACGCTTTACGATTACCTGCCTTCACAAAACGCTTACAAAGTCCGCTTGCTGCTGTCGCATCTTGGCTTGCCTTATCGTACCGAGATGGTCAGCATCTTCGAAGGCGCCGGGCAGGATCCTTCCTACCTTGCGCTTAATCCGACCGGTGCGGTGCCTGCTTTGCGCCTCGATGATGGACGGGTGCTGGCGGAGTCGAATGCCATCCTCACCTATCTGGCTTCCGGCACGCGTTACCTGCCTGCCGATGCTTTTGCGGCGGCCAAGGTGCAGCAGTGGATGTCGTTTGAACAGGACTACGTGCTGAGTATCGCTTCCCTGCGCCATTGGACCATGACGGGCAAGCTGGCGCGCCGGCCTGCCGCGCTGGTCGAGATGCGGCGAGCGGGTGGCTTGCGCGCACTGCAAATCCTTGAGCGCGAGCTGGCGCTGCGGCCTTTCATCACTGGCGACACCTATACCATTGCGGATATTTCGCTGTTTGCCTATACCCACCGGGCCGAAGAAGCGGGCCTGCCTTTGCGTCAGTTTCCCCATGTTTGCGCCTGGATAGAGCGCGTGCGGGCGCAGCCGGGTTTCCTCGACGAGCATTACCCGTATTCGATCGATCCGCATTCCTCTGGCGAACTGCCTTGAGCGCATTCGGAAAGGGTTTTCGATGCAGGGGTCAAAACAAATTGTCTGAAACCGTGTCTGAAACTGTCTGAAACCGTTCTGAAATTGTCTGAAATGCCTAATCGTCAGGCAGGATGTCAGTCCGCCGTTCCAACTTGCCTTGGCGGCGGCTGGCTGCCTTCTCTATCAAGGCGAGGGCATTGCGCAGGCTTTGCGCCATGACGGCTGGGGCGGCAACCGCATCGTGAGGCCGGAATGCCGCGACCGGTTCCGGGCGCGGGCCCCGCAGTTGCTCACTACGAATAAAGGCCGCATTTTTCCAGTAGCGCTGGCCCGGCAAACGCAACCATAGGTCGCGCCAGGCGTTGCGGGCCGTGCCCGCCACTTCGGCTGCAAATTGGTTCGGACTCATGGACCTGCCATCGCATAACACCGCATCGCCGACAACCTTGGCAAATGCATAGTGACCACGGTATTGCATTTTCAGTTCCGTGCCTTCAGGCAGAAACAGCTGCTTCCATTGGAAACCTGGCGCTGGGCCATCGCCAGCGCTCGTTTCGCCGCGAGCGACCGCAAGCCAGGAAGCCAGAGCGCCCTCGACTACTTCGGCCGGATCGCGCTCGTCACCGAACTCCTGGAGATAGTTCGCCAGTTCGAGGAACAGTTCACTCGAGATTTGAACAGAAACAAGTTTACGGCCCATGATGTCCCCCCGCTTATTCAAGTACGTCTTTGACAAGCGAGAGAAACCTAAGTTCAGACAATTTCAGAACGGTTTCAGACAGTTTCAGACACGGTTTCAGACAATTTGTTTTAGCACCCGAATCGCGAACCCGTTCCGGATGTCCTCACTCGGCATCGTGGAAAATGATGCCCAGCGTATGCCGGTGGCCTGCATGCAGGCGGCTGACGCCATGCCGCATATTGACGCGGTAAGTACCGCGCGCGCCCGCCACCGGCCGATGAAAGACCGGAAAGATCACGCAATCGCCCTGCTGCAAAGGCACGACTTCCACGCGCGACTGCATGCGCGGGCGCTGTTCGGTGAGCACGAATTCACCGCCCTCGAAATCGCGGCCCGGCTGCGACAGCAGGAAGGCCGCCTGCAGCGGAAACACATGCTCGCCATACAGGTCCTGGTGCAGGCAGTTGTAATCGCCCGCCCCGTACTGCAGCAATAAGGGCGTCGGCCGGCGCTGCCCCGCCGCATGGCAGCGCGCGACGAAGTCCGCATGTTCAGCAGGAAAGCGCGGTTCCAGCCCCATCGTCGCATACCAGCGATTGGCGATGGATGCCAGCGGCGGATACATGGACGAGCGCAACTCGGCGACCAGATCAGGTAAGGGATAGCGGAAATACTGGTATTCCCCCTTGCCGAACCCATGCCGCTGCATGACGACCCGGCTGCGATAGAGCTCCGGCCGGCAATAGCCCGCCACCAGCCCCGCGCACTCGCCAGGCGACAAGACACCCCGCACCAGCGCACAGCCGAATTCATCCAGGTCGCCGGCAATGCGCGGCCAATCGAAAGCCGCGCGCGCCCCGGCCGCCGCAGCCAGCGGCGGCGCAAACAGGTCGCCCATCATGCCGCAGCCTCGGTGGCCGCCTCCGCCTCGCGTTCCAGCAAGGCCGCCTTGCGCTCCACGCCCCAGCGATAGCCCGAGATCGAACCATCGTTGCGCACCACCCGGTGGCAGGGAATCGCCACCGCAATCGCGTTGGCCGCGCAAGCGCCCGCCACCGCCCGCGCCCCGTTCGGCGCGCCCACGCGCTCGGCCAGTTCGGCATAGCTGACCGTCGCGCCGGCCGGAATTTCGCGCAAGGCTTGCCAGACGCGCTGCTGGAAGGCCGTGCCACGCACATCAAGCGGCAGGTCGAGCCCGATCCGCGGCGCCTCGACGAAGGCAATCACACGCGCCACCACCTGCTCGTAATCTGCCTCCGCGCCGCGCAACTCGGCCTGCGGGAAGCGGTCCTGCAGGTCGTGCGCCAGCGCCTGCGGATCGTCGCCCAGCAGGATGCAGCAGATGCCCCGTTCGGTGCTGGCCACCAGGATCGCCCCCAGCGAGCACTGGGCGATGGCAAAGCGGATCACCGCCCCGCGCCCGCCCGCGCGCCAGGCCGACGGCGTCATGCCCAGCGCGCCTGGCGTGGCGGCGTAGAAGCGCCCGCTGGAATTGAAGCCGGCGGCGTAGATGGCATCGGTCACGGAAGCCTGGTCGGCCAGCCCCTGCTGCATGCGCCGCGCGCGCGCCGCCGCGGCATAGGCTTTCGGCGTCAGTCCGGTCTGGGCCTTGAACACGCGGTGGAAGTGGAAGCGGCTCATGCCGCCGGCAGCAGCCAGCGCGTCAAGGTCGGGCGCCACTTCCGAAGCATCGATCAGGCGGCACACCTCGGCCACCATGGCCGCGTGGCGCTCGGCCAGCGGCGGCTGGTCCGGCTTGCAACGCTTGCAGGGGCGGAAGCCGGCCGCCTCGGCCGCCGCGATGGAGGCATGGAAGGCCACGTTCTCGCGCAGGGCCGGCCGGGCGCCGCAGGAAGGGCGGCAGAACACGCCGGTGGTGCGCACGGAATAGTAGAACTGGCCGTCGGCCGCGCTGTCGCGCGCCTGCACGGCGGCCCAGCGCTCGTTGTCGGTCAGGAAACGGGAAATCGGCTTCATCGGGTTCATCGCAAGCTCCAGTCGGTAGTATGCCACCATGGTAGGCAGCCGTCCGGCCGGCGGCACTCCGCCGCTTGCTATTGAATTCCCGAATGCTACAATCGGCGCACTCATCCGGAGGACGGCTTGGAAGAACACCAACAACACGACACCCCCATCTTTCAACGCATCAAGGACTTCCTGCTGGCGCAAATTGCCGCCGGCGCCTGGAAGGAAGGCGCCGTCATCCCTTCCGAGCAAGCCCTGGTCAAGCAGTTCGGCGTCTCGCGCATGACCGTCAACCGCGCCGTGCGCGAACTGACCGCGGAAGGCGTGCTGACCCGCCGCCAGGGCGCCGGCACCTATGTCGCGCCGCAAAAAGTCCAGGCCACCCTGCTGGAAATCAAGAGCATTGCCGACGAGGTCAGGGCGCGCGGCCACGCCCACCGCAGCGCCTTGCAGCTGCTCGAGCGCGGCAAGGCCGGCGACTTGCTGGGCAAGGCCTTCGACTTGCCGCCGGGCCAAGAGCTGTATCATTCCGTCATCGTGCACTTTGAAAACGGCGTGCCGATCCAGGTGGAAGACCGCTGGGTCAACCCGCTTTGCGCCCCCGACTACATGACGCAGGACTTCAGCCACACCACGCCCAATGAATACCTGATGCGGGCGGCGCCGCTGCAGGCGGCCACTTACAGCATAGAAGCGCTGGTGCCGCCGCGCGAAATCGCCGAGATGCTGGCGATGGATGGGCGCCAGCCTTGCCTGGTGCTCAAGCGCCAGACCCAGTCGGCCGGCCGCGTGGCCTCGCTGGCCACCATGTGGCATCCTGGCCATCGCTACCAATTTGGCGGCAGCGTCCCCGCCTGAGCAATGCTATAGTTGTCCGCACGCCAGCGCCCCCGCGCTGGCCAGAAAGGGAAGCCTTGTCGCCATCGAGCCAGAAAGCCGCCCCGCCTGTCCTTGCCCGCGTGCGCGCCCGCGCGCGCCGCCGCTGCGCGCGCGCCCTCGCCGCCCCGCTGTGCGCCGGGCTGCTGGCGCTGGCCGCCCTGCCGCTGGCGCCGGCCGCCAGCGCCGCCGAGGCCGTCACCGTCCAGCTCAAATGGCGCCACCAGTTCGCCTTTGCCGGCTATTACGCGGCCCAGGCCAAGGGCTATTACCGCGACGCCGGGCTGGACGTGACCTTGCGCGAAACCCAGCCCGGGCAAGACCCGCTGCAAAGCGTGCTCGACGGCGGCGCCCAGTATGGCGTGGGCAATGCCTCGCTGCTGCTGCGGCGCGCCGCCGGCGCCCCGGTGGTGCTGCTGGCCTCTGTGTTCCAGCATTCGGCCACGGTGCTGGCCGTGCGCCTGGACCAGCAGGGCCGGCGCCGCCCCTGGCCCGGCAGCCGCGTCGCGCTCGGCCCCGACACCGAGGAATTGCGGGTCTACCTGCAGCACGCGCAGGTGCCGCTGGCCCAGCTCACCATCGTGCCCGGCAGCCACGGCACGCAAGACTTGCTGGAGGGCCGGGTCGACGCCATTTCCGCCTACCTGAGCTCGGCGCCCTACGCGCTCGAGCGCGCCGGCCTGCGCTATGAGATCCTGCACCCGCGCAGCGCCGGCATCGACTTCTACGGCGACAACCTGTACACCACCGAGAGCGAGCTGCGCGAACACCCGGCACGCGCGCGCGCCCTGCGCGAAGCGACGCTGAAAGGCTGGCGCTATGCGCTCGAGCACCCGAACGAGATTGTCGACCTGATCCGCGCCCGCTATCCCGAGCGCAAGGCGCGCGAAGAGCTGCTGTGGGAAGCGGCCCAGCTGGCGCCGCTGCTGGAACAGCACCTGATCGAACTGGGCTACAGCAACCCGCTGCGCTGGCAGGGCATTGCCGCCAGCTACGCCGGCGCCGGCCTGCTGCCGGCCGACTTCAAGCTGGACGGCTTCCTCTACCACGAGGCCCCCGCCACCCCGGCCTGGCACTACGCGCTGGGAGTGGCGCTGGCCCTCTTGGCCGGCGCCGCCCTGTGGCGCCTGCTGCGCGTGTCGCGCGCCCTGCGCGGCGCCGAAGTGCGGGTCGGCGACGCCGAGCGCATTGCCAGCTTTGCGCTGGAAGGCGCCGGCGAAGGTTCCTGGGACTGGCAGCCGCAGCGCCCGGCGCTGCACCTGTCGCCGCGCTACTGCGAAATCCTCGGCTATGCGCCGGGCGCGCTGCGCCCGGCCAATGTCGAGCAGTGGCTGCAGCTGGTGCACCCCGACGACCGCGCCCGCATCGCCGGCGAGATTGGCGCGCTGGACCAGCCGGACGTCGGGCGCACCCCGTTCACCATGGAATTTCGCATGGCCTGCCGCGACGGCAGCTACACCTGGGTGCTGGCGCGCGGCATGGTGCTGGCGCGCGACGCCGCCGGCCGGCCCTTGCGCATGTCTGGCACCCTGGGCGACATTTCCGACCGCAGCGCGGCCGAACTGGCGCGCATGGCCGCCATGCTGGACGCCCTGCCCGGCGCCCTGCTGGTGGCCGACCGCGGCGGGCGGGTGCGCCAGGCCAACGAGGCGGCCGACGCGGTGTTTGCCGCCGACGCCGGCACGCTGGCCGGCGCCAGCATGGAACTGCTGATCCCGGACGTGATGCGCGACACCCCGGGCCGCCCGCGCGAACTGTTTGCCCGCCCGCGCATGCCGGGCCGGGTGCTGACCGCGCGCCGCCTGGACGGCAGCCACTTCCCGGCCATGGTGCACCTGGCGCCGATCCAGCTGGCCGGCCAGGGCCTGGTGGTGGTGTCGCTGCGCGACATGACCCAGCGCCAGCGCGCCGAGGAAGCGCTGCAGGCCTCGTCCGAGCGCTACCGCCTGATCGTGCAGACCGCAGCCGAAGGCATCTGGATGTGCGACGCGGCCGACCAGACCAGCTTCGTCAACCCCACCATGGCGCGCATGCTGGGCTACGAAGTCGAGCACATGCTGGGGCGCCCGATGGCCGACTTCATGGACCCCGACTGCCCGGCCCTGCAGGCGCAGCGCCAGCCAGGCGGCGCCGCCGCCACGCCGGCAGAACCGGCCGAAGGGCGCTTCTACCGCCAGGACGGCTCTTCGCTGTGGGCCCTGCTCTCGACCACCACCGTCAACGCCGACAACGGCAGCTACGCCGGCACGCTGACCATGGTCACCGATATTTCCGACCGGCGCCTGGCGGAGCTGGCGCTGCGCCACTCCAACCAGCGCCTGGCCTCGGTGTTCAACGCCGTCACCAACGGCCTGCTGGTGTTCGACGCGGCCGGCAATATCGTCGAATGCAATGCCGCCGCCAGCCGCATGCTGGGGCGCGCGGCCGCGCGCGGCGCCGGCCAGTGGGACGGCGTGCACGAGGACGGCCGCCGCTTTTCCGCCCCCGAGCACCCGGTGGCGCAGGCGCTCTCCAGCGGCCAGCCGGTGCGCGACGTGGTGATGGGGGTGCCGGCCGCCGCCGGCGCCGGCAGCGACACCTGCTGGCTGTCGGTCAACGTCGAGCCGCTGCGCGACGAGCACGGCCCGGGCAGCATGCTGGTGGCCAGCCTGACCGACATCACCTACAGGAAGCGCAGCGAGGACGCGCTGCGCCAGGGCGAGCAGCGGCTGCAGGAAATCATCCAGATGATGCCGATCGGCCTGTTCATCAAGGACAAGGACAGCCGCATGCTGCTGATGAACCGCGCCTGCGAGCAGCAGTTCGGCTACACCTTCGACGAATTGAACAACGGCGACTACAGCGTGTTCCACGCGCCGGAAGAAGCGGCCGCCTTCCGCGCGCGCGACCTGGAAGCGTTTGCCGGGCGCGCCCTGATCGACTTCGAGGAAAACATCTGGAACCCGGCCCTGGGCCAGACGCGCCAGCTGCGCACCTTCAAGAAGCCGGTGTACGACGCCCACGGCGCGCCGGCCTACCTGATCTGCATGTCGATCGACATCTCGGACAGCAAGGCCAACGAGCGCGCCCTGCGCGAACTCAACGAGCACCTGGAAGAGCGGGTGGCGCAGCGCACCGCGCAGCTGGACGAAGCGCGCCAGCAGGCCGAGGAAGCGTCGGCCGCGAAAGGCCAGTTCCTGGCCAAGATGAGCCACGAGATCCGCACCCCGATGAACGGCGTGATCGGCATGGCCTACCTGGCGCTGAAGACCGAACTGGAGCCGCGCCAGCGCGACTACCTGGAAAAGATCCGCTTCGCCGGCGAGCACCTGCTGCGCATCATCGACGACATCCTCGACATCTCCAAGATCGAAGCAGGCAAGCTGGAAATCGAAGACGTCGACTTCTCGCTCGAGCACGTGATCCAGACCCTGACCACGGTGGTGGCGCCGAAGGCGGCCAGCCGCGGCCTGCGCCTGGCGTTTGACATCGACCCGGCGCTGCCGCCGGTGCTGCGCGGCGACCCGCTGCGCCTGGGCCAGGTCCTGATCAACTACGTCAACAACGCCATCAAGTTTTCCGAGCAGGGCAGCATCGAAGTCAGCGTCAAGCAGCTCTTGGCCGACGACATTGCCTGCCTGCTGCGCTTCGAGGTGCGCGACCACGGCATCGGCCTGTCGGACGCCGAGCAGGGCAAGCTGTTCCAGGCCTTCCAGCAAGCCGACAGCGCCATCACGCGCGAATACGGCGGCACCGGCCTGGGCCTGGCCATCTGCAAGCAGCTGGCGCAGCTGATGGGCGGCGAAGTGGGCGTGCACAGCGCGCCCGGCGCCGGCGCCACCTTCTGGTTCACCGCCCGCCTGGGCGTCTCGCCGCGCGGCCTGCCGGACGTGATCAACGAAGTCAACGCCGCCGCCGCCGCCCTGCTTGACAGCGCGCGCAGCACGGCCGCCATGCAGGCGCTGAAGGACGCGCGCATCCTGCTGGTCGAGGACAACACCTTCAACCAGCAGATCGCGCTCGAGATGCTGGAAGAAGCCGGCTCCTCGGTGTGCCTGGCCAACAACGGCGCCGAAGCGCTCGACCTCTTGCACCAGGCCGCCTTCGACTGCGTGCTGATGGACGTGCAGATGCCGCTGATGGACGGGCTGGAAGCGACGCGCCGCATCCGCGCCGACCCGGCCCTGGCCGCCACCCGCGTGCTGGCCATGACCGCCACCGCCACCAAGGACGACCGCGAGCGCTGCCTGCAGGCCGGCATGGACGACTTCATTGCCAAGCCGATCCAGCCGGCCCTGATGTACCAGAAGATCGCCAGCTGGCTGCCCGAGCGCGACGCCGGCGCCGCCGCCAGCGAGGCCGCCCTGCCGCGCGGCGCCGGGCGCGCCGCCTTCCGTCCCACGCTGGCTGGCGACCCGGCCATCATCGACCTGTCGGTGCTGGCCCAGCTCCTGGGCTACCAGCCGCACAAGATCCGCAAGTTCGCCTTCAAGTTCCTGCAGACCACCGAAGCCGGCTTTACCGAAATGGAAAACGCGCTGGCCGCCGGCGAGCTGCAGAAAGTGCGCGAGCTGGGCCACCGCATCAAGAGCAGCGCGCGCGCCGTGGGCGCGCTTGGCATGGCCGAGCTGTGCCTGCAGCTGGAACAGCTGGCGCCCGAAGCCGAAGCGGGCGCCGCGCGCGCCGTGCTGGACCGCCTGTGGCCGCTGCTGCATGCGGTGAGCGAGCACATCATGACCAACACCACCTTTGCCGACGATGACTGAGACCCCCACCACGCCGCTGCGCATCCTGCTGGTCGACGACGACCCCTTCATGCTGAGCATGTTGTCCGACATGCTCGAAGAGCTCGGCCAGCTCAATGTACGTAGTGAAAGCGACGCCCGCCAGGCCCTGCTGGTGCTGCCGCAATACCGCCCCGACCTCCTGGTGTGCGACCTGTCGATGCCCGAGATGGACGGCATAGAATTCCTGCGCAAGGCCGCCGACAGCCACTTCGGCGGCGCGGTCGCCCTCTTGTCCGGCATGGACGCCGGCATCCGCCAGGCCGCCGAAACGCTGGCGCGCGCCCACGGCCTGGCCCTGCTCGGCACGCTGGCCAAGCCCGCCACCCCCGCCGCCCTGGCCGAGCTCCTGGCCCAGGCCGCCACCCGCCGTGCAGGATGAAAGTCGGGGTCAGGTCTGGCAATCCGCCATTTTGGCGGATTGCCAGACCTGACCCCGACTTTCGCCTTTCAAGCAGCGTACACAGGCTGGAAAAATCGGTTATTATTTGGGCCATTCCCGCCCTGATTCCCGCTTGACTTCCCAGTATTGAATTAGCGCAGTTCGTCGCCAGATGGGCGATAACAGCAAGGGATATTCCCGGGCGAACACTCAACTAAGGAAAAACATGAGCGACCTGATCAAACACATTACCGATGCCTCCTTCGACACCGACGTGCTGAAGGCCGACCGCCCTGTGCTGGTGGACTTCTGGGCCGAATGGTGCGGCCCTTGCAAGAGCATCGCGCCGATCCTGGAAGAAGTGGCCAAGGAATACGACGGCAAGCTCACCATCGCCAAGCTGGACGTGGACAGCAACCAGGCCGTGCCGGGCAAGTTCGGCATCCGCGGCATCCCGACCCTGATCCTGTTCAAGAATGGCGTGCCAGCCGCGCAGAAAGTCGGCGCCATGGCAAAAGGTCAACTGACCTCTTTCATCGACAGCAATATTTGATGTAATATAGGCGGTGCTGCGCCCGCAGCCCGCCTGATTGGCAGGGAAAGCGCCCAAAAACCTTTCCCTTTAATTAAAAGAACCCACGTAGTTCCCTCCCCTACCCTTACTTTCCCGTCACGGGACACTCAAACAGCTATGCACCTTTCTGAACTTAAGGCTATGCACGTTTCAGCTTTGCTGGAAATGGCAATCAGCCTCGATATCGACAATGCGGCCCGCCTGCGCAAGCAGGAACTGATGTTCGCGATCCTGAAAAAACGCGCCAAGGCCGGCGAACAGATTTTCGGCGACGGCGCCCTGGAAGTCCTGCCTGACGGCTTTGGCTTCCTGCGCTCGCCGGACGCCTCCTACATGGCGTCGACCGACGATATTTACATTTCCCCGTCCCAGATCCGCCGCTTCAACTTGCACACCGGCGATTCGATCGAGGGCGAGGTGCGTACCCCGAAGGATGGCGAGCGTTACTTCGCCCTGGTGAAGGTGGACAAGGTCAACGGCGAATCGCCGGAAGCGTCCAAGCACCGCATCCTGTTTGAGAACCTGACCCCGCTGCACCCGAACGTGCCGCTGCGCCTCGAGCGCGACATGACCGGCACCGAGAACATCACCGGCCGCATCATCGACCTGGTGGCGCCGATCGGCAAAGGCCAGCGCGGCCTCTTGGTGGCTTCGCCAAAATCCGGTAAATCGGTGATGCTGCAGCATATCGCGCACGCCATCACCACCAACCACCCGGACGTGACCCTGATCGTGCTGCTGATCGACGAACGTCCTGAAGAGGTTACCGAGATGCAGCGCTCGGTGCGCGGCGAAGTGGTGGCTTCCACCTTCGACGAACCGGCCACCCGCCACGTGCAGGTTGCCGAGATGGTGCTGGAAAAAGCCAAGCGCCTGGTGGAAATGAAGAAGGACGTGGTGATCCTGCTGGACTCGATCACCCGCCTGGCGCGCGCCTACAACACCGTGATCCCGGCGTCGGGCAAGGTGCTGACCGGTGGTGTGGATGCCAATGCGCTGCAGCGTCCGAAGCGCTTCTTCGGCGCCGCCCGTAATGTGGAAGAAGGCGGCTCGCTGACCATCGTCGCCACCGCGCTGATCGAAACCGGTTCGCGCATGGACGATGTGATCTACGAAGAATTCAAGGGCACCGGCAATATGGAGGTGCACCTGGAGCGCCGCCTGGCCGAGAAGCGCGTCTACCCGGCCATCAACCTGAACAAGTCGGGCACCCGCCGCGAGGAACTGCTGATCAAGGCCGACCAGCTGCAGAAGATCTGGATCCTGCGCAAGCTGTTGTACTCGATGGACGAGATCGAGGCGATGGAGTTCATTCTCGACAAGATGCGCGCCACCAAGAACAATGGCGAGTTCTTCGAGATGATGCGGCGCGGCGGCTGATCCACCAAAACCGGTAAACCGGGGTCTGACCCGCAGGGTCAGACCCCGTACGGTCTCACGGCCGGGGGCAACCCTAATCCCCGGCTTTTGCACACCTGGGGTCCGACCCTTGGGTCGTACCCCGCCTTACCGGGTTTGATGTATAATCGCGAGTTCCGTTAAACCCTGGCAAGTGATCGGCAATCGGGTCGAGAGGCAGTAAGGACCGACGAAGTGCTGTTTGGCTACCAACATTGAGAGAAAAGCATGAAAGCTGATACCCATCCAGATTACCGCGAAGTCCTGTTCCACGACGTGTCCTGCGACTTCAAGTTCATCACCCGCTCGACCATCCAGACCCGCGACACCGCGACCCACGAAGGTAAAGAGTACCCACTGGTGAAGATCGAGGTTTCCTCCGAATCGCACCCATTCTTCACCGGCCAGCACAAGATCGTCGACACCGCCGGTCGCGTGGAAAAGTTCCGCCAGAAGTTCGGCAAAGTCGGTTCCAAGACCGCAGTTGCAAACGGCTAATCCCCGTCGCAGCGAAAAAAAGGCAGCCGCGGCTGCCTTTTTTCTTTTTACCCGTCATACTCCAGCTTTCCAAAGAATAAGCCCTGACCGATGAAGCCAGTCCGTCTTCCCGCCGCCGCCACCCGCACCCTGCCCCGCTGGGCGTTTTTCGCCCTGGGCTTGCTGTACATCCTGCCGGGCCTGATCGGGCGTGAACCATGGAAGAACGATGACGCGGCCAGCTTCGGCGTGATGTGGACCATGGCGCATGGCGCCTGGCAAGACTGGCTGTGGCCGAACATCGCCGGCCTGTCGGTGACCGATGAAGGGCCGCTGGCGTTCTGGCTCGGGGCGCTGGGCATCAAGCTGTTCGGCTGGGCCATCGGCGACGTGCTGGGCGCGCGCGTGGCCACCCTGGGCGTGTTTTTGCTGGGCGTGATGGCGGTCTGGTATGCCACCTTCAACCTGGGCCGGCGCCCGGAAGCGCAGCCGCTGCGCCTGGCCTTCGGCGGCCAGCCCGAGCCCAACGATTTCGGCCGCACCCTGGCCGATGCGGCCGTGCTGATCTACCTCGGCTGCCTGGGCTTGCTGGTGCACAGCCACGAGACCACGGCCGAACCGCTGCAGGTCTCGCTGCTGGCGCTCACCCTGTACCGCAGCGTGCGCTACATGGAACTGCCTTCGCTGCGCAATGCCGCCCTGGCCGGCCTGGCGCTGGGCCTGCTGACCCTGACGCGCGGCTGGGTGGTGCCGGCCGCCCTGGTGGTCGCCCTGTTTGCCTGCACCCGCTTCCTGGCCATGCCGGCCGCCCGTTCGCTGCGCGACCTGGCCTTTGCCGTGGCGGTGGCTGCCGGCGTGACCGCCGTGTGGGCCGTGCCCGCCCTGCTGACCCGGCCTTACGGCCAGGCGCCGCTGGCTGCCTGGATGGCCTGGAACGAGGCCCAGTTGACGGTGGCCGGCTTCGAAGGCTTGCGCACCTTCTTGCGCGTCGGGGTCTGGTTCTTCTGGCCGGCCTGGCCGTTTGCCGCCTGGGCCGTGTGGGCCTGGCGGCGCCAGAGCAACCTGCTGCACATCGTGGTGCCGACCACCTTCGTCACGGTAGCCACCCTCCTGGTGCTGATCAACCCGGCCCCCGAGCAGGGTCACCTGCTGATGCTGCTGCCGCCCTTGGCCATCATGGCCGCCTTCGGCCTGCTGACCATGAAGCGCGGCGCCATCAACGCCATCGACTGGTTCAGCGTAATGGTGCTGACCCTGTGCGCCGCCGTGCTGTGGATTTTCTATTACGCCCAGCTGACCGGCTGGCCGGCCAAGCCGGCGCATAATGTGCTCAAGCTCTTGCCGGGCTTCACGCCGGAAGTGAGCTGGCTGTCGCTGCTGGTCGGCCTGTGCGCCAGCGCCGGCTGGTTCGTGCTGGTGCACTGGCGCCTGTCGCGCCGCCCGGCCGTGCTGTGGCGCGCCGTGGTGCTGTCGTCCGGCGGCCTGATCCTGATCTGGATCCTGCTGATGACGCTGTTCCTGCCGCATGTGAACTACAGCAAGAGCTACGCCAGCGTGGCGCGCGAGGCGGCGGCAGTGCTGCCGCCCGGCACCGATTGCGTGCAGAGCAACGTCACCCCGGCCCAGCGCGCCTCCTTCGCCTTCTTCGGCAAGATGCCGTTCAACGGCGTCGAACAGCGCCGCTGCGAAGTGATGCTGTTGCAAGATAGCATCAAATCTCGTGCCTACCAGCAACAACCGGGCGCCGAGTGGGAACAGCTCTGGGAAGGGCGCCGCGCCTCGGACCGCAGCGAGCGTTTCCGCCTGTTCAAGCGCCGCACGGTTCAAGCCAACTGATTGTCCGCCGGCCCGCCTCCCTGCTATCCTGTGGTTGAGGATAGCAAAGAGGTAGGCATGGTATCAGGGCTGGCGATTCTGACAATGTTGATGGGAACTGCCGCGGCGCTGGCAGCCCCGCCCCTCGTGATCACCGCCGAGCATTCGCCGCCGGCCAGCATGAAGGTCGGCGACCAAGTGGTCGGGCGCGAGGGCGAAAAAATCCGCGAAATGCTGGCCCGCAGCGGCTATGCCTACACCATCGACGTGCTGCCGTGGAAGCGCGCCTTCACCATGGCGCAGCGCGATCCCTACACCTGCGTGTATTCCACTTCGCGCACCCCGGAACGCGAAAAACAGTTCAAATGGGTCGGCCCCACCGATGAAGCGGAATGGGTGCTGATGGGGCGCGCCGGCCGCAAATACGATGTGCACAGCCTGGACGATGCGCGCAAGCTGCGCATCGGCACCTATCACGGCGACGCGCGCGACGAATTCCTGCGCGCCCGCGGCTTCGAAGTCGATGGCGCGCCGGACAACGCTTCCAACCCGAAGAAGCTCATGCTCGACCGCATCGACCTGTGGGCGGTCGGCGTGCGCAACAACGACCTCAGCGCCCTGGCGCAGTTTGCCGCGCCGGAAGCGCTGGTGCCGGTCCTGACTTTCCATCACGTGAAGGTCTACCTGGCTTGCAACCCGAGCGTGCCGGACGCCATGATTGGCCGCATGAATGCAGCGCTGGATGCCATGCGCAAGGACGGCACGTTTGCAAGATTGGAAAAGAAATACGATCAGTGGCAAGCCGGCAAATAACTTGTCGATTATTACTGTTGCGCAACTAAAGTTTTTTTGAGGCGTGGCGAACGCGTGCTTGGATTACGCGCTATAGTCACCATATGTGGAATGTTGCCGTACGGCATTCCTGACAACACTGGGGCCAGCCGAGGCATACGCCGCCGGCCATAGGCCCACCACAAAACCTTGCGTTTGAATGGCCTATGTTCAATATCTACAAGCTCCAACTCGCCCTCAAGAACCCCCTGGTGCGCATCACCCTGGTGCTGCTGGCTACCGCCGCCCTCGCCTTTGCGCTGCTGCGCGGCGACGTGGCGCAGGATGCCGCGCCGGTGCTGCGCTCGCAGAACATCGGTGAAATCACGGCCCTGGTGGCCCAGCGCGACAAGCTGGACTACCTGCTGATCGCCCGCCCGCTGGCCGATTCGCCGCGCTATGTCTACAAGTTCAAGGGCGACGCCACCCTGCACGTGGTGGTGGTGCCCAGCACCTCGCACCAGAGCCTGGAGCGCGAAGTCCTGCTGCGCAATAACATCCCTTACGCCATTGCGAAAGAAGACTACCTGGCCGCCCACAAGGGTGTGCTGCTGGACGACGGCGGCCAGTGGGCCAGCGTGCAAGCTTTCCTCAAGCGCCATGCTTTCGACATCTTCGTGGTGGGCCTGGTGCTGTTCGTGCTGAAGTGGGGCGTGCCGGGCATGGGCATGAACGCGTCGGTGATCACGCCCGACCAGCTCAAGGGGTCGATGGACGACCTGATCGGCATGGAAGACATCAAGCAGGAAGTGCTGCACCTGGAAGACATGATCCGCAACCGCGAAGTCTACAAGCAGCACAATATCGACAAGCCCTTCAACGTGATGCTGACCGGCCCGGCCGGCACCGGCAAGACCAAGCTGGCCGGCTACCTGGCCAAGCGCCTGGGCTATCCGCTGATCCAGGCTTCCGGTTCGGCGCTGGAATCGGGCTACGTCGGCGGCGGCTCGAAAGCCCTGAATGCGCTGTACAAGAAGGCTTGCGCGCGCGGCAACTGCATCATCTTCCTGGACGAGGCGCAGGCGCTGTTCATGCCGCGCGGCCGCGGCGAGAAGAAATGGGAAGACGATACCGCGAATACCCTGCTGGGCTTGCTGGACGGCGTGAAGAGCGAACAGGGCCAGGGCGTGATCTGGATCGTGGCGTCCAACTTCGACGATGCCTCGACCGCGATGGATGAAGCCATGCTGCGCCGCTTCAGCGTGAAGATCAACTTCCGCCTGCCGAACAAGGGCGAGCGCCGCGCGCTGCTGGAATCGTTCCTGAAGCGCAAGCAAGATGGCCTGGTGGACTGGAACGCCATGGACCTGGACCAGGTGGCGGAAATCACCGCCAACCTCAGCCCGGCCCTGCTGGAAACCGTGGTCGACCGCGCCTCCATGATCTCGATCCAGGAAAAATGCGTGATCAATACCGACCTGATGTTCCGCGCCTTCGAACGCGCCACCATCGGCCTGACCGACCGCGCCACCACGGCCGAGAAGACCCGCCAGCGCGAGCGCATCGCCCTGCACGAGCTGGGCCACTTCTTCATGCAGATCGACCCTTACCTGCGCGCCGGCATGCCGCTGGCCGAGGTGAAGGAAAAATCGCACCTGCTGAAGATTTCCACCGAAGCGGTGTCGAAGATGAACGCGCTGGGCTATGTGCTGTCGGCCGGCGACGACATGTCGCTGCGCACGCTGGAAGAGATGGAGCGCGACGTCATGCAGCTGTACGGCGGCGTGGCGGCGGAAGAATTGTTCTACGGCGCGCGCGGCATTTCCGTGGGCAGCCAGAACGATATCGAGAAGGCCACCAAGATGCTCAACATGATGGTCAACCGCCTGTCGATGTATTCGCGCTCCAAGCTCGATTACAGCCAGTTGCGCGGCGAGACCGGCGACGAGCACACCCTGGTGCAGGTGGAAGCCAAGGCGGACGAGTTGTACAGCACCACACTGGCCGCCATGCGCGACTATCGCGCGGTGATGGAATCCATCAAGGATGACCTGATGGAGCGCTATGTGCTGTCGAAGGATGCCATCTTCGCGCTGCTGGAGGAGCGCCTCGATCCGGCGCCCCTGCAGCAGGCAGCGTAAGCCGCGTCAGCGCGAAGCGATGACTGTGATATTGCGTTCGCCCGGGGCGGCAGCCAGCGACAGTTTCTCGAAGTTGCGGATGGCGACATCCGCGCCGTCGCTGCTGAATTCGACGCGCGTCCCGGCAGCGGTCACCAGCGCACCCGGCGCGACCGCGAACATCTCGGTCTTCGGCTGATCGTCCCCCGCCAGGGCGGAAGCGCTGCACAACAAGGCGAGCGACCGACATCGGCAGGCGCGCGTCCCGTGGAATAGAACGCATGCTGCGCGGACGAACTGCAATCATGGCCTGGAGGACTTGCCGTCAGTGCGACATGGCAGTCCGGGGCGCGCCCTGGCCCGAATCTGGGAGGACGCCCGGGGCCGTGGCGGCTGGGTGCACCCGCATCGGCAGTCCAAACCTGGTGCCCTGCGCTGCGGCCGGTAGGCTGGGCGCCGTGGGAGCAAGCTTGCGGCGGCCCCTGTGGCGACCGCCCTGTCTCTTCGACTTGGTCCATCCTACGCCCCGCTGTTTCCCTTGGAAAGCTGGCCGGGCGCTCATTTTTTTCCATTTGGACACCGCAGCCCATAGCTTAAATATTTGCTGCAGGGTTGCCGCGCGGTGGCAAATCGGTAATAATGCGTGTCGCGTTAAGTGGCCCGAGTGGTGAAATTGGTAGACGCAGCGGACTCAAAATCCGCCGCCGCAAGGCGTGCCGGTTCGATTCCGGCCTCGGGCACCATCTCTTCTTACTAACGCCTGCTTCCCTATACGCTTCGGCGCACGCCGTGGCATCCGCAAGGCTTCCCGGATTCCAGCTGTTCCCTCCTTTTTTGCTGCAGCACCAGGCGCGCCAGCCAGGCCATCGCCGGGCAGCGGCACCATATCGCGCAAGCGGGACGTATTGCGGCCCGGGCCGGACCGGTCCAGGGTACTGCCGCGTATCGGCGTTCAGGCGTAGCCGTAGCCACGCGCCATGGCGGCGGCGGCAATCGGCAGCAGGGCGAAGAGATGGATCTCGGTCATCAGGGTTTTGCGGACCGCACGGATTTCCACCTCCTCCGGTGCAAAGCCGGCGTCGGCCGACTGCGCCTTGCGCCAGCGCAGGAAGGCGCGGGTCGGCTTGATCGACAGCAGGCCGATGACGGCAAACAGCACCACCTTGGTCCAGAACACGTGGTTGTGGAGGTAGAACGCAGCCCCCTTGGCGCCGAAGAACACGCGCGCAAAGCCGATCGCCACCAGCGACAGCGACATGATGCCGAGCGCGATGTCGTACTTGGCCGCCAGCTGCACGGCCGGCGGCTGCATGCCCGGCCGCACCAGCACCAGCTGGGCCGTGATGGCCGCGGCGATGCCGAAGGCCAGCAGGTGGTGCACTACCGCGAGCAGCAGGTCGACCATCATGGCCGGCCTCCTTAAGCGCGTTCCGACACCGCGTCGACCACGCACAGCGCCGTCATGTTGACGATGCGGCGCACGGTGGCGGACGGGGTCAGGATGTGCACCGGCGCGGCGCAGCCGAGCAGGATCGGGCCGATCGCGATGCCGTTGCCGGCGGTCTTGACCAGGTTGTAGGCGATGTTGGCGGCGTCGATGTTCGGCATCACCAGCAGGTTGGCGTCCTGCTTCAGGGTGGTGTTGGGCAAGAGCTTGTGGCGCAGCTTGGAATCGAGCGCTGTGTCGCCGTGCATTTCGCCGTCCACTTCCAGGTCCGGCGCGCGCTGGCGCACCAGGTCCAGCGCGGCGCGCATCTTCTGCGCCGATTCGCTGTTGGAGGAGCCGAAGTTCGAATGCGACAGCAGCGCCGCGCGCGGCACCAGGCCGAAGCGCTTCATCTCTTCCGAGGCCATGATGGTGATGGCGGCCAGTTCGTTGGCGTTCGGGTTTTCGTTGACGTGGGTGTCCACCAGCGCCAGCTGGCGGTCCTGCAGCACCAGGATATTCATCGCCGCGTAGACGCAGGCGCCCGGGCGGCGGCCCAGCACCTGGTCGATGTAGTGCAGGTGCAGCTGGGTGGTGCCGAAGGTGCCGCAGATCATGCCGTCGGCATCGCCCTTCTTGATCATCATGGCGCCGATCAGCGAATGGCGGCGGCGCATTTCCAGCTTGGCGTATTCCTGCGTCACGCCCTTGCGCGCGGTCAGCTCGTAATAAGCCTTCCAGTAGTCGCGGTAACGCTCGTCGAAGTCCGGATTGATCACGTCGTAGTCGACGCCCTGCTTCAGGCGCAGGCCGAATTTCTGCACGCGCGCATCGAGCACGGCGGGACGGCCGACCAGGATCGGGCGCGCCAGTTTCTCGTCGACCACCACCTGCACCGCGCGCAGGATGCGCTCTTCCTCGCCTTCGGCGTAGACGATGCGCTTCATGTCGGCCGGGGTCTGCTTGGCCACCGCGAACACCGGCTTCATGAAGGTGCCGGAACGGTAGACGAACTGCTGCAGGCTGTCGGCGTAGGCTTCCAGGTCCTTGATCGGACGGGTGGCCACGCCGGAATCGGCCGCCGCCTTGGCCACGGCCGGCGCGATCTTGGTCAGCAGGCGCGGGTCGAACGGCATCGGGATCAGGTATTCCGGGCCGAAGGCCAGGTTGGCGATGCCGTAGGTGGTGGCGACGATGTCCGACTGCTCGGCGTGGGCCAGGTCGGCAATCGCGTGCACCACGGCGATTTCCATTTCGCGGGTGATGGTGCTGGCGCCGCTGTCGAGCGCGCCGCGGAAGATGTACGGGAAGCACAGCACGTTGTTGACCTGGTTCGGGTAGTCCGAACGGCCGGTGCAGATGATGGCGTCGCCGCGCACCGCCTTCACGTCCTCCGGCAGGATTTCCGGATTCGGGTTGGCCAGGGCCAGGATCAGCGGATTCGGCGCCATCTGCTTGACCATGTCCTGCTTCAGCACGCCGCCGGCGGACAGGCCGAGGAAGATGTCGGCGCCTTCGATGCAGTCGGCCAGGGTGCGGTGCGGGGTGTCGCGTGCGAAGCGTTCCTTGTCCGGGTCCATCAGTTCGGTGCGGCCCTTGTAGACCACGCCGGCCAGGTCGGTGACCAGGATGTTTTCGATCGGGAAGCCGAGGTCGACGATCAGGTCCAGGCAGGCCAGGGCCGCCGCGCCGGCGCCGGACACCACCAGCTTGACGTTCTTGATGTCCTTGCCGATGTATTTCAGGCCATTCAGGATGGCGGCGCCGACGATGATGGCGGTGCCGTGCTGGTCGTCATGGAAGACCGGGATCTTCATCTTCTCGCGCAGCTTGCGCTCGATGTAGAAGCACTCCGGCGCCTTGATGTCTTCCAGGTTGATGCCGCCGAAGGTCGGTTCCAGCGAGGCGATGATGTCGACCAGCTTGTCCGGGTCGGACTCGTTGATTTCGATGTCGAACACGTCGATGCCGGCGAACTTCTTGAACAGCACGCCCTTGCCTTCCATCACCGGCTTGGACGCCAGCGGGCCGATATTGCCCAGGCCCAGCACGGCGGTGCCGTTGGAAATGACGGCCACCAGGTTGCCGCGCGCGGTGTATTTATAGGAGTTGGCCGGGTCGATGACGATTTCTTCGCATGGCGCAGCCACGCCCGGCGAATAGGCCAGCGCCAGGTCGCGCTGGTTGGTCAGTTGCTTGGTGGGGGAGACGCTGATTTTGCCTGGCTTGGGGCACTCGTGGTATTCGAGTGCGGCGGCGCGCAGTTGTTGGCGAAGTTCTTCTTTTTTGTCAGATCCCGAATCCATGCTGTACTGCCCCTTCTATCCTATGTCCGAAAGCTTCCGATTCTAGCAGATAGAGGGATTGCTCTAACGTAGGTATTTTTACCAATCCCGAATTTTCATCGGTTTCCATTGCCTTCCGATTAAGAATCGTCTTGCGGCCCGGGATTTTTCTCCCAATCAAGCTAATAAACTGTCGCCCCGGCGACAATGCTGACTTGCGGCACGAGACCTTAAAATCTAGTTGCGCCAAATCGCATTTGCTTGCAATTTTCGGCGAAAGCAACTTTACATATAGCATTTTTCTGCATAGACTGGATTTACTGGCACTTTACGGAAGGAAAATACCATGCGTGATGCAATCTGGCATTCCTGGTCCCGTCTGTCCGGCGTCCTGTTCCCTGCGACTGCCGTCGCCCTCTTCTTCACCCCGCAAGATTCCAGTTATGTTGCCTTGCTTGCCATGGCGGCACTGGCTTCGGGCGGCACCTGGATTTACCTGCGCGACAAGCCAAACTAAGGACGAAGCCCGGCTACCCCGCTAGAATGGCGGGATGCTTTCCGAATTCGACCTGATCAAACAATACTTCGCCCGTCCCTTGCCCGGACGCGCAGCCCTTGGCATCGGCGACGATTGCGCCTTGCTGGGGCCGTCGCCGGGGATGCAGACGGCCGTTTCCTGCGACATGCTGGTCGAGGGCCGGCATTTCTTTGCCGGCGAAGATGCACAGCGCCTTGGCCACAAGAGCCTGGCCGTCAACCTGTCCGACCTGGCCGCGATGGGCGCCCGTCCGGTGGCTTTTACCCTGGCCCTGGCCCTGCCGGCCGCCGAACGCGCCTGGCTGGAAGGTTTCTCGCGCGGCCTGTTCGCGCTGGCCGACCTGCACGGCTGCGAACTGATCGGCGGCGACACCACCAAGGGGCCGCTGAATATCTGCATCACCGTGTTTGGCGAAGTGGCGCCGGGACGCGCCCTGCGTCGCAGCGCTGCCCGTCCCGGCGACGACATTTGGGTATCCGGCACCCTGGGCGATGCGCGCCTGGCCCTGGCCGGCTACCTGGGTGAACTGGCGCTTCCCGCCGAGCAGCTGGCAGCCGCCGGAACGCGCATGCATACGCCGACGCCGCGCGTGGCGCTGGGCGCGCTGCTGGCCGAGCGCAGCCTGGCCCATGCCGCCATCGATATCTCGGACGGGCTGGTGGGCGACCTTGGCCACATCCTCGAGAAGTCGCGGGTGGGCGCCACCCTGAATGCCGACGCGCTGCCGGCCGGCCCGGTGCTGGCGACCCAGCCGCAGGCGCTGCGCCGCGCCTTTACCGCAGCCGGTGGCGACGACTACGAGATCTGTTTCACCGCGCCCGCATCGCGGCGCGAGGCGATCCTCGCCGCCGCCGCAGAATGCGGCACCCCGGTCACCCGCATCGGCCGCATCGAGGACGCTGCCGGCCTGCGCTGGACCGATGCATCCGGCGCCCCGTTGGCACTCGAGCTGTCCAGCTTCGACCACTTCTCCACCTGAACAATGACCTTCCGCGAACATTGCCAACGCCTCGATACCGAAGCGCTGCTGGGGCACCTGCGCCTTGACCTGCGCGACGACGCCAAAGCTGTCGTGATGCAGCTTCTGGCCGCGCGCGGCGTCACGCCCGCCACGATCGAACAGGTACTGGCCGACCAGGCGGCCCGTGATGCCGACGCCTTCGCAGAGTCCGAACGCATGGCCAGCTTGGGCGAGCGCATGCTGGCCTTCGGCATCGACTTCGCGGCCTGGCTGCTGGCGGCCGCCTGCCTGCTGGGGACACGCGACGGGGAAACTGCCGCCCTCCCGGCAAGCAGTTTTGAAGTCCTCAGCTGGACCTATTTGCTGCTGCGCGATGCCGGCCCGGGCCTCAGCCCAGGCAAGCGCCTGCTGGGGCTGCGGGTCGTCCGCGCGTCGGACGAAGGCCCGATATCGTTGCTCAGCTCAATACTGCGCAACGCCACGCATCTGATCTTCATTCTCGATGCTCTGTTCATCCTGGGCGAGCGCCGCAGGCGGCTCGGCGATAAGCTGGCCCGGACTATCGTGCTGCGGGCGGCGGCAGTTGGCGCAAGTATTCCCCCGGCGGCTTGCCCACCAGCGCAGCAAAATCCTTGATGAAGTGGGCCTGGTCGTAATAGCCCAGGCTGAGCGCGAGCTGGGCCAGCGCCGGGGCGGTGCCGGCCTGCAGCCGGGCCACGGCTTCGTGCATGCGATAGCGCTTGATCACCCATTTCGGCCCGACGCCAACGTATTGCTGGAACATGCGCTGCAGGGCGCGCTTGTTGATGCCCGCCTGTTCGGCCAACGCGTCCACCGTCAGCAGCGCCGGATTGCCTGCCACGGCAGCCACCAGCGCTGCGGCGCGGCCTGCGTCTTCATCCGCCCGGGGCAGGCGTGCCAGGAGAAAAGCTTCCGCCAGGGCAGCCATCGCAGAGGGCGCCGCATCGGCGGACGTTGCGCAGGCGCGCAGCTGCTGCGTCAGCTGTTCGCCGCCGGCGCCGAACAGCTGCGCCAGCGCGACACGCCGGTCGGACAGTTCCGCGACTGCGCGGCCAAAGAAGGGACGAAAACCGCCCGGCCTGAACTTGATGCCGAACGCGAAGCCCTGTCCCGCAAGCAGCTTGGTGTAGCGCGCCGTATGCACGCCGTACACGCCGTCCGTATCATTCTCGATCACCAGGTGCACATTGGGATGCGGCAGCGTTTCCTGCTGCTGCGGTGGATGGCCCTGCATGTCCCAGCCGACGAACCAGTAATGCTCGACCCATTCCGCCAGCGCGGCGCTGGGCGCCATGCGTTCATGGCAGAATGAGCCCACCTTGATATGCGGCACCAGGATGCCGCGCGGCTCAGTTTCGATTTGTCGCGTTTTTCCAATCATCAGGCGATGGAGACTACCATAATGGCGGCCATGAAAACACTGATCCCCCTACTATTCGCATTCGCCGCCGCTGCGGCCAATGCAGGAGACAAGCCCATGCAAATCGAAGGCACGTTCGACGTCAAACTCACGCCGCAGCCGGCGGTGGAAGGCCAGCCCTGGGGCCGGCAAGCCATTGCCAAGACATTCCACGGTCCGCTCGATGGCACCAGCAAGGGCGAGATGCTGGCCGTCATGACTGCCGTGAAAGGCTCGGCCGGCTATGTCGCGCTGGAACAGGTCAGCGCCACGCTGGAGGGCCGCAAAGGCAGCTTCTTCCTGCAGCACTCCGGCCTGATGAACAAGGGCACGCCGACGCTGAACGTCAGCGTCGTCCCCGACTCCGCCACCGGCGAACTGGCCGGCCTGCAAGGCACGATGACCATCGATGTGACCGGCGGCCAGCACCGCTACACTTTCAGCTACCAGCTGCCACCGCGCTGACCGGCCTGTCGCCTCTCCCTGTGCGCAAAGCTGGCAGGTGTCTCAAGCAATGGCAGCAACATGATGTCATGAAGTGGTCACAAGCAGCGACTATTATCCTGCCTGTCTCCACATTCATACCACTCCCGTGAATGTTTTCCAGCCGCCCCCATCGTGGGCGGCATTTTTTTATCCGGTGAGCGCGGTATGGTCTTCGCCCGGTTCCCCGGCGCGGCGGCCGCTGCCGTGCATCAGCCAGTAGTGGTGGAAGGCCAGGCGGATATTGTCGCGCAGCTGGGTGTCGTCCCACGGCTTGGTGTAGAAGCGGTAGATCGCGCCGCGGTTGATCGAGTCGAGCACCGCTTCCAGCCCGGTGTAGCCGGACAGGATGATGCGGATCGTGTCCGGGTACATTTCCTTGACCTTGGCCAGGAATTCGGTGCCGCTCAGGATCGGCATGCGCTGGTCGCACACGATCACCTGCACCGGATACAGCGCCAGCAGGTCGAAACCTTCGGCCGGCGACTCCGCCGTCAGGATGCGGTAGCCGTCGCGGCGGAACAGGCGGTGCAGCGAGGACAGCACGTTGACGTCGTCGTCCACCAGCAGCAGGGTTTGCGGCGGCTCGGCCGCCACATTGGGGTCGGGCGGCAGGCTCTTGCCCGATTCGGCCAGCGCGCCCATCTCCGGCGCGGCCAACGGACGGCTGAAGAAGTAGCCCTGGATTTCGTCGCAGCGGTTGCGGCGCAGGTATTCCAGCTGCGGCCGCGTCTCCACGCCTTCCGCAATCACGCGCAGCTTGAGGCTGTGCGCCATGCTGATGATGGCCAGCGCAATCGCGGCATCGTTGGGATTGGTCGTGATATCGCGCACGAAGGCGATGTCGATCTTCAGCTTGTCGATCGGGAAGCGCTGCAGGTAGGCCAGCGAGGAATAGCCGGTGCCGAAATCGTCGATCGCCACCTTGATGCCCAGTTGCTTGAGCGCCGTCAGCACCTGGATGGTGCGCTCGGCATTGGACATCAAGGCCGTTTCGGTCAATTCCAGCTCCAGCAGTTCGGGCGGCACATTGTGCCGTTCCAGCGCCTGCCGCACGTCGTTTTCCAGGTCGCCCTCGACGAACTGGCGGCTGGCCACGTTCACGGCCACGTGCACGCCGCCAACCGGCGTGCGCAGCCAGGTCGCGATCTGGCGGCAGGCGGCATCGATGATCCAGCTGCCGACGCGCACGATCAGGCCCGTCTCTTCCAGTACGCCGACGAATTCCGCCGGATAGACCAGGCCATAGCCCGGCCGGTTCCAGCGCAGCAGAGCCTCCGCGCCGCTGATGCGGCCCGCGGTCAGGTTGACCTTGGGCTGGTAGTGCAGCTCCAGTTCGTTGTTGTCCAGTGCGCGCCGCAGCGCCATCTCCAGGTCGAGGCGCGCCAGCACCTGCACGTTCATGCCGGCGGTGAAAAAGCGGTAGCCGTCGCCGCCGGCCTCCTTGGCGCGCTCCATGGCGGTGTTGGCATACTTGACCAGCGTCTCCGGATCGTTGGCGTCGTCCGGGTACATGGCGATGCCGATGGAGGCGGTCAGCGTGGCCTGGTGATCGTCCAGCTCGAAGGGCGAGCGCAGGGCATCGCGCACTTCGTTTGCCACCAGGACCGCGTCCTGCTGGTCGCGCGTCATGGTCAGGATCAGCGCGAACTCGTCGCCGCCCAGGCGGCCCACCGTATCGCGCAAGCGCACGCATTGCACCAGGCGGTTGGAAAATTCGTGCAGCAACTGGTCGCCCATGGCGGCGCCCATCGAGTCGTTGACCTTGCGGAAGCGGTCCAGGCCGATGAACAGCACCACGATGCGCCATTCCTTGTCCTGCGCCAGCTCGATCGATTCGCCGAGGGTCTGGAAGAACAGGGTGCGGTTGGGCAGGCCGGTCAGGCGATCGTAATGCGCCATGTGGCGCAGGCGCTCTTCGGCCAGGCGCCGTTCGGTGATGTCGCGCGCCACGCAGATCAGGGTGCGGTGTGCCGACTCTCCTTCGCTTTGCAGCAGCCAGTAGACTTCCACGGGCACCGTGGCGCCATCGCCGCGCTGCAGTTCGATTTCCATCAACTCCGGCGCGCGGTGCGGCGCCGCCTTCGCCTGGCCGGCGCGCTCGGCCTGCGCCGACAGTGCTTCGCGCCCGCCCAGGCCCAGGCGGGCCGGATCCAGCGACAGCAGTTGCGCGCGCGGATGGCCCAGCATGCGGCAGGCGCCTTCGTTGACGTCCACCAGCGCCAGTGTATTGGTGTCGATCAGGAAGATGGCGTCGGCGGTGGCGTCCATCGCGCTGCGAAAGCGCTGCAGGTCGGCCGTGCGGGCGCGCACGGTCTGCTCCAGCACCTCGTTGTAGTCGCGCGCCTGCTGGTGCAGCAGGCGCACTTCCAGCATATTGTTGATGCGCGTGAGCACCTCGACCGGGTCGAAAGGCTTGCTGACGAAGTCGCGCGCGCCGGCATCGAGCGCCGGCAGCTTCTGGTCCGGCTGCGCCGTCACCACCAGCACCGGCAGGTATTCCGGCTCCAGCGGCTTGAGCGCCTCCATCACGTCGAAGCCGCTCATGCCGGGCATGTGCAGGTCGAGGATGATCAGGTCGTAGCGGTGCTCTTCGTGCCAAGGCGCCACCATGCGCGGGTCGGTGGTGGAGCTGACGTTCACGTAGCCGCTGGTCTGCAGCAGGTATTCCAGCAACTGCACATTGACCGGCTGGTCGTCCACTATCAGGACTTTGGCGTTCAGGATATCGTCGCGGCTGATCACTTGGACGTACTCCCTTCTTCCTCCCTGCGTGCCAGGAAGGCCATGGTGCTGTTGATCGCTTCCGTGAACTCGTCGATGTTGATCGGCTTGATCAGGTAGCGGAAGAAGCCTGCCGCCAGGCCTTTTTCCACGTCGCGCGGCATGGCATTGGCGGTCAGGGCGATGACGGGGATGTGCGCGGTGCGGGGATCGCTGGCCAGCAGCTTGACGGCGTCGATGCCGTTCAGGCCCGGCAGGTTGATGTCCATCAGGATGATGTCCGGCTGGTGGGCGCGCGCCAGCTCGATGCCAAGGTGGCCGTCCGGCGCCGAAATCAGTTTCAGGTCGGGGCGGAAGCTGATGATCTCTTCCACCAGCTTGAGGTTGGCCGGGTTGTCTTCCACATACAGGATCATGGCCGGCTCGCCTTCCGCGTGGCGCTGTTGCTGGGGCGGCCGCTCGGCATTGGGGTCGATGCGCGACGGCGTCGGCTCGGTCGATTCCAGCTCGATCCAGAACATGCTGCCCACGCCCTGGCTGCTGGTCACGCCGATGGTTCCGCCCATCAGCTCCACCAGGCGCTTGGTCACCACCAGGCCGATGCCGGTGCCCTCCTCCGCCCCGCTTTCCTGGCCCAGGCGGTTGAAGGGCTGGAACAGCTGCTTGACCTGCTCCGGCCTGAGCCCCATCCCGGTATCCTGCACCGAGACCCGCAGCAGGCTGGTGCCGCTCGGGCTGCAGTCGACCACCACGGCGCCGCCATCGCGGTTGTACTTGATCGCGTTGGACAACAGGTTGAGCACGATCTGCTTCAGGCGGGTGCGGTCGGCCGTGACATGGGAGGTGCAGCCGTCCGGGAACAGCAGGCGGATGCCGCGCGCGCTTGCCAGCGGCGCCACCATGCCTTCGCACTCGTGCAGGATTTCGTTGAGCGCCACCGGTTCCAGCGACAGCGCCACGGCGCCCGACTCGATCTTGGCCAGGTCGAGGATCTCATTGATCAGGGTCAGCAGGTGGCGTCCGGATTTCAGGATGTGGTTGGCAAATTCGCGTTTCTGCACCAGCGTGGAAGGCAGTTTTTCCGAGGTCAGGATTTGCGCGAAGCCGAGGATGGCGTTCAGCGGCGTGCGCAGTTCATGGCTCATGGAGGAGAGGAAGGCCGACTTGGCCTGGTTGGCGCTCTTTGCCTCCTGCATTGCCATGGCCAGCTCGCTGTTGGCCTGCTCCAGCTGCAGGGTGCGTTCGTGCACGCGCTGCTCCAGTTCCTCGTTCAGGCGCATGACTTCCTGCTGCGCCTTGCTGCGCTGTTCCGCCTCGCGCGCGATTTCGCTGTTCGAGGTTTCCAGCTCGCGCGTGCGGCTTTCGATCTCGCCCAGCATCTTGTTGAAGGCATCGGCCAGCTCGGCCACCTCGTCGTTGCTGGTACCCGGCGCACGGCGCGAATAGTCGCCGGTCGCCATCACCTCGCGCGCGACGTCGGCAATCGCCAGCACCGGCTGCGTGACGACCTTGTTCAGGGGCCGCATCAGCAGGTAGGCAATGCCCATCGCCAGGAAGGTGGCGACGATGGCAATCATCATGTAGTCGCCGAAGCGCCCCAGGAGTTCATAGTCCGACTGCAGGTAGACGGTGCCCAGCAATTCGCCGTTGTCGCGGATGCGGCGGAACAGCATCATCTTGCCGTCCTCGAAAGCCACGCCCTCGGCCTGCGGCGCAGCCGGCACGCTGATATCGATGCCCGGCGCCACATAGGTAGCGAACAGCTGGCCGCGCGCGTTGTAGATGGCGCCGGCATTGACCTTGGGCCGCAGGCGCAGCAGGGCCAGGTTCTCCTTGGCCAGCCGCGGATCGTCGAACGTCAGCGCCGGCGCGCTCATATGCCCAAGCAGCTCGGCCTGGGTCGTCATGTCGGAACTGAGGGACTGGTGGTAGGCGCGCAAGTCGTACGCGATGATGGTGCCGAGCGACACCAGCAGGGCCGCCAGCGTGACCAGCATCACCACGCCAAGCAGCTTTTGCGGCAGGGAGCGGCGGCGCGTCATCATCCCGCCACCTGCTGCACGCGAAGGGCGGCCGACAGCATGCGCGCGCTGATCTTCAGGCGCGCTACGGCCGCGTGTTTCAGGGAGACTTCAAAACGCAGCCTTTCGTCGGCGATGACGAAATTGATCATGCTGCCCATGCCGAAAGTCTCGTCGCCATCGGTGACGGTCAGCACCGGCTGGCCGCGGCTGGCGGCCAGCAGCTCCTGCGCCAGCGCCCTCTCCTGCGCCGGGATGAACAGGATGTGGACGCCGGCCAGGCTGTCGCCGCGCTTGATGCGCCTGACCTGCAGCGGCCGGCCGTTGGCCGTATGGCCGGCAACCGTCTGTTCCAGTTGCTCGGCCAGCGGGTCGGCGCCGGCAACGCCGATCACGATTGGCGCATCCGGGCGCGCAAAGCTGCCCTCGGGCCATTCAACGAAGCCGGCAAACTTGTACAGGTAGGCAGCCTTGACCTGGCGCTCCAGGCTGGAGCCGGATTGGGCATGGGCGCACAGGGGCAGCAGCGCAGCCAATAGCAGCGCAACCCAGAAAACGGGACATCTTCCTTGGAGAGTCCTCACCACCGTGCCTCGCGAACAGGGGATTTGGGGCATTCTATCGCTGAGTACCCGACAGCGGCGCAATTATTGGTTTATCGCACCACAAAAGCCTTCCCCGGCTTGCAAGTTAGTCGTGACGCCACATTATTGCGGTGCAGCGTGGTCAATCTGCACAGCAGCGCGCTAGAATGGGTTCAAACGCTTTTGTTTGCTAAAGGAGCCACAAGTGAGTACAGACATCAACGAACTGGCCGCCCAGGTGGGTAAGGCCTTGCAAGACAAAGGCTTGCTGTTGGCAACCGCGGAATCGTGCACCGGTGGCGGCATCTCCACGGCAATCACGGACATTGCCGGCTCCACCGGCTGGTTCGATTGCGGCTTTGTCTGCTATTCGAACGCATCTAAGACCGAAATGCTGGAAGTACCGGCCGCCATGATGGCGCAATTCGGTTCCGTCAGCGAAGAAGTGGCAGCCGCCATGGCGCAAGGCGCGCTGGGCTCCAGCAATGCGCATGTGGCGGTATCGGTCACCGGCATTGCCGGCCCCACCGGCGCGGTGCCGGGCAAGCCGGTCGGCACGGTCTGTTTTGGCTGGGCCAACGCCGATACCGTGCACACCGAACGGCTGGTGTTCTCCGGCGACCGCCAGGCGGTGCGCGCGCAGACCATCGAGCATTCGCTGAAAGGCCTGCTGCGCTTTATTAACTAGTTGAGCAAGCGGCTGCGGCGCTCCGCTGCAGCCGGTTCGAACAGGGTCAGGCCGGCGATGGCGCGGCTGATCGCCACGTACAGGTAGCGCCGTTCTTCGGCGTATTCATCGCCATTACGGGTGGCGCGCGGGAACTGGCCTTCTTCCATATACGGCAGCAGCACCTGCTGCCACTCCCTTCCCTTTGCCGACTGCACCGTGGCCAGCGCCAGCGTCTTACTCGCTGTACCGCGTGCCGCAGGCTTGCCGCGCGTTGCCACCTGGCGGCGGCGCAGTTCTTCGAGGAAGGCCGGCGCCTTGGCATCGCCCTGGCGCTGGGCAAAATCAAGGAAGGCGCGCAGGGTGCGCAGCACGGAGTCGGCGTGGGCGCGCTTGACGAAAGTGCGGCGGGTAGCGGCCGGCAGGTCGAGGCCCGTGCTGGCCAGTTCCAGCAATTGCGCAGCGCTGGCCGTCGGGGCCTGCGCCTTCAACTGCTCCAGCACGGCGGCCAGGCGCTGCTTCCAGCGCCGCGTGGCGCCGCTGTCGTAAGGCTGTTCGGCGCACAGCAGGCCGCTGAACATGAATTCCAGGGTTTCCGGGTCGCGCACCACGGCGTCCTTCTGCTGCTGGTAGGCGTCGCCAGAGCCGTACATGGCGTGGCTGGCCTCGTAGTCGCGGCGATCGCCCGACACGGCGAAATAGGTTTGCAGGCCGTCGACCATCAGCTCGCAGCTTTCCTTGTCCGCCTTCAGCGTGCTGTAGTCGCCGCTGGCCACGTGCAGCAGGGCGCGCAGGGCCATGATCTCGGGGCGCTTGAGGTAGGAGGCGAAGCCGTCGCAGTTGTAGGGCAGGCCGGCGTCCAGCAAGGCGTTTTCGATTTCCACGCTCTGGTCCACTTCACGCAGGATGATGGCCAGGTCGGGGCCGAGCGCCAGCTCTTTCGCCTTGGCGACGACAGCCCGGGCGCAAGCTTGCGGATCGGCGTGCTCATATTCGACGTGGCGCACTTCCGAGTAGGTGTCCGGGTGCGATTCGAAGCCGCATTTCGGCAAGGCGCGTTCCAGCAGTTTTTTCAGCGACACGCCGCAGCGGCGCGACTGCGACAGCGGCAGGCGTTCCGCGTCCGGGAAGGCCAGCTCGAAGCCGCCGCCCGAAAAGCGCGGGTCGGCGCCGCGTTCGGCGTTGATCACCTGGTGGCGGTCGCCCACCACCACCAGCCGCGCGTTGCGGCGGAACAGTTGCAGCAACTCGAATTCGGCGGCATTCACGTCGTGCCATTCGTCGACCAGCAGCAAGTCGGCCTGCGGCATGTCGTGCACGGCTTCCTGAAAGCGGCGCAGGATGGACACCAGGTCGGTCGCGTAATCGACCGGCGCCTGCCACAGGATATGCCCGGCCTGCGGCTGGCGGCGGCGCTCGAACTCGTGGAATATCTCCACGATCTCGCGGTCTTCCAGCTGGAACTCATTGCACAATTCGTCGAAAGTGAAGTCGTCGAAGACCTCATCCTCGAAGCGCAAGGTGGCCAGGGTCGCCTTCATCTGCGCCAGCAATTGCAGCATCATTTCCACGCGCTGGGTGCTGCGCTCGAAATCGAAATCGAATTCCGTATAGCGGCCCTCGTGGCGCTGCCAGACCGTGTTGGCGGCTGCCACCAGCATGGGGCGCATCTGCTCCAGGCTGGACCAGCGCTCGGGCAGGTCCAGCCAGTTGCCGTGCTCCGCGATGCGCGTGAGCTGCGAGCGCGCCAGCGCTTCCACCGTCAGCACCTGCACCTTGCGCTCCGGGCATTCCAGCGCCAGCTTCTCGTAAAAGCGCTGGCGCGCCCCTTCCGAGAAACACAGGCCCAACACGACGCCCGGTTCCTGTGCCGCCAGCATGGCCAGCGTGGTAGTCTTGCCTGTCCCTGCGCGGGCCTCGATCATCAAGGTCCGGGCGCGGGACTTCAGGATCGCT
This sequence comes from Pseudoduganella sp. R-32, assembly GCF_049913245.1. Lineage (NCBI taxonomy): Bacteria > Pseudomonadati > Pseudomonadota > Betaproteobacteria > Burkholderiales > Oxalobacteraceae > Pseudoduganella > Pseudoduganella sp. R-32. The sequence goes on from NZ_CP183987.1 coordinate 6,327,686, forward strand.
TCCTGCTCGCTGGATGGTGAAACTCGCATGCCTGTTCAAATGGTGCCAATGAAAACACGCATTCTACCTTGGCTGGCCGTCGCAGCCGCCCTCTCCGCTCCAGCCGCCGGGCATGCCGCACGCCCCCTGACGGTGTACGCCGCCGGCGACATCGCCGACTGCCGCTACAACCGCGCCGCCGACTCCGGCGCCGCCGGAACCGCCGCCATCATCGCCAGGGGCGACCCCGAGGCCCTGATCCTCACCCTGGGCGACCATACTTACCCGAATGGCGCCCCGGCCGAATTCAGCGACTGCTACGCCCCTACCTGGGGCCAGTTCAAGGCGCGCACCCGGCCTACTCCCGGCAACCACGAATACACCAGCGGCAAGGCAGCAGGCTATTTCGACTACTTCGGCGAACTGGCCGGTCCTGCCGGACGCGGTTATTACAGTTTCGACAAGGGCGGCTGGCACTTCATTTCCCTGAACAGCGACCTGAAAACCGCCGAGCACCAGCGCCAGCTCCTGTGGCTCAAAGACGACCTGGCAGCCAGCAAGGCGCGTTGCGCCCTCGCCTACTGGCACGCGCCCATGTATAGTTCTGGCGGGCACACCCCGACCAGGAAGATGCAGGACGTCTGGCGCGCCCTGCATGCGGCAGGCGTCGAACTGGTGCTGTCCGGGCATGACCACGACTACGAGCGACTGGCGCCGATGGATGCAGACGCGCAGCCCGATCCGGCACGCGGCGTGCGCCAGTTCGTGGTCGGCACCGGCGGCGCCATGCTGACGCCCTTCCTCTGGCTCAATGAGCAGAGCGAGGCGCGCTCCAACTGGCGCACCGGCGTGCTGAAACTGGTATTGAAGGAAAACAGCTACGAATGGGAGTTCCTGCCGGTCCAGCCGAAGACGGCGCCGGAACGCCCGCAGCAGGAAGCCCGTGACAGCGGCACGGCCAACTGCCACTGATAACAGGAGCATCAATGCAAAACACGGTTCACTTCGTCCTGCAGGGCAAGGGCGGTATCGGCAAGACGTATGTATCGACCATCCTCGCGCAATGGCTGAAAGCCAAGAGCGAAGGCCCGCTGCGCTGCTACGACACCGACCAGGAAAACACCACCTTCTCGCGCTACAAGGCACTGGACGTGAAGCACGTGCCGGTGATGACCGAATCGCGCACCATCGACCCCAAGCGCTTCGACGCCCTGATGATCGACATCCTGGAAGAAGACGGCAACTGCGTGGTCGACAACGGCGCCAACACGTTCTCGCCGCTGATGGCCTACCTGATTGAGAACGACTGCTTCAACCTGCTGGAAGAATCGGGCCGCAAGGTGTACATCCACACCATCGTTGGCGGCGGCGACACGCTGCACGATACCGCGATGGGCTTCGTCACCACGGCCAAGTCGACCCAGGTGCCGCTGGTGCTGTGGGAGAACGAGCATTTCGGCCTGCTGCAATCGGCGTCCGGCAAATCCTTCCTCGAATCGCAGACCTACGCCGACAACTCGCAGCGCGTGCGCGGCCGCATTGTGCTGAGCGCGCGCAATGCGGACACCTTCGGCGCCGACGTGAAGAAGATGAACACCGGCCGCCTGACGGTGGACGAAGTGAAGGCCAGCGACAAATTCAATGTGATGGAAAAGCAGCGCATCAAGGTCGTGTTCCGCGACCTGTTCGAACAACTCGACCTGGTGAACTGGTAAATGGCCCTCGACCCGCAGAAACTACGCCTGCACGTGTTCGAAAAGACCGGCATCAAGGTAGATGTCGACGACCCGATCTTTGCCCTGGTGGCCTTGAACGAAGCGGTACTGGAAGAAGCGGTCGAGCGCCACCTGGCGCGCCTGGACGGCGCGCATGCCCCAGCGGCAATGCCAGGCGCCGCCTACGTCCCGCCCCCTGGCGCCCGCCCCATCCCCACCTCGCACGAGCCCTTCTCGCGCCGCGAACTGCGCCTGCTGGCAGCCGCCGCAGGGGTAGCAGTCCTGACCGCCGCCCTGGTGTTGATCGGCCAGGCCATGTTCAGCAAACCGGCCGGCATCCCGCCCGCCAAGCTCGAGCGCGCCCTGCAAACCCTCGACGCCAAGACCCGCACCGCCTTCGAAGCAGAACTAGCCAAATAAAAGTCGGGGTCAGGTCTGGCAATCCGCCACCAATTTCGCTATGCGAAATTGGTGGCGGATTGCCAGACCTGACCCCGACTTTCATGCTAACATGTGAATACCTATTCATTTGTTTGCTATGGCTATCTATTCTGACAACGATGCTTCCGTCGCGGAGCTGGCGGACCTGTTCCATTTGCTGGGGGATTCGACCCGGCTGCGCATTGTGCTGGCTTGCCTGGAGCAGCCGATCGCAGTCAGCGATATCGCGGGTTCGCTGCAACTGAGCTCTTCGCTGGTCAGCCACCACCTGCGCCTGCTGCGCGCCGCGCGTATCGTCAAGTCTGAGCGCCAGGGCAAACAAGTCTTCTATTCCACCGCTGATGCCCATATCAGCGGCGTCCTGCGCGATATGCTGGAACATATCGCCGAACCATCCAACGGTAACGAACAATGAGCGCCCATCATCATCACGGACATGGCCACGACCACGGCCATCATCACCACCATCACGGCGAAGTAGGCCACGGCCGCGCTTTTGCCATTGCGATCGCGCTCAACGCGGTGTTCGTTGTCATCGAGTTCTTCTACGGTTTCCTGGCCAATTCGACGGCGCTGATGGCCGACGCGGGCCATAACCTGTCGGACGTATTGAGCCTGATCCTTGCCTGGGGCGCGGCCATCCTGGCCAAGCGCGAGCCGTCCGGCCGCTATACCTATGGCCTGCGCAGCAGCTCCATCCTGGCTGCGCTGTTCAACGGCATGCTGCTGATGGCGGCCACCGGCGCGATCGCCTGGGGGGCTTTCCAGCGCTTGATGGAGCCTACGCCTGTGGCGGGGTTGACCGTGTCCGTGGTGGCCGGCATCGGTATTGCCGTCAACGGCATTTCGGCCTGGCTGTTCATGAAAGGCAGCAAGGACGACCTGAATATCCGCGGCGCCTACCTGCACCTGGCGGCCGATGCCGCCATCTCGCTGGGCGTGCTGATTGCGGGCCTGGTGGTCATGTACACCGGCTGGGCGTGGATCGACCCTGCCGTGTCGCTGGTGATCGTGGTGCTGATCATGAAGAGCACCTGGTCGTTGCTGCGCGAGGCGCTGGACATGACGCTGGGCGCAGTGCCCGGCAACATGGATGCCGGCGAAGTGGAAAAATTGCTGCTGGCCAGCCCTGGCGTGACCGGCGTGCACGACCTGCATATCTGGTCGATGAGCACCACCGATGTGGCGCTGACTTGCCACCTTGTCATGCCGGGCGGCTACCCGGGCGATATGGCCATCGACGACATTGCGCGCCAGTTGAAGGAGCAATTCGGCATCCACCATACGACATTGCAAACCGAGCAAGGTACCACCCAGCATGAGTGCTGCCTGCAAGGCCAGGGGCATGCGCTTGAGGACAAGCATGACCACGACCATGACCACGATCACCAGCACGATCACGATCACCACCATGGTCATGCGCATTAAGCCAAGAAGTCATACACAGCCTCTCCACGCCGTCCAAGTCCTGGGACCGTAAAATTGCCAGCTGGCATCATTAGTATGCCGGCAGGCTTATAAATCAAGCACTTACCGGAATCCGTCCAACGGGCACACAGCTTGCTGTTGTCCCGGGACCCCGCCACACACGCGGGGACCTACACAACGGAGACCGGAATGCAAAAGAAGCGCCCCCTTACCCTCTACATCCTGTTCGCGATGCTGCTTGGCATCGCCGTCGGCTACGCCTGTCACACGGTATTCCCTGACAAGAAACTCACCGCCGACATTTCGGCCCACATCTCGCTGGTGACCGACATCTTCCTGCGCCTGATCAAGATGATCATTGCGCTGCTGGTGTTCTCGACCCTGACCGTCGGCATCGCCAACCTGAGCGACGGCAAGGCCGCCGGCCGCATCGGCGCCAAGGCTTTCGCCTGGTTCATCGTCGCTTCGCTGGTCTCCCTGGCGCTCGGCATGCTGCTGTCGAATGTGATGCAGCTCGGGACCAACCTGGGCCTGCCGCTGCCCGCCATCGACGCGAGCACGGGCCTGAAAACCTCGGCCTTCACGCTGAAGGATTTCATCACCCACGTGGTGCCGAAGTCGCCGATCGAGGCCATGGCCAATAACGAGATCCTGCAAGTGCTGGTGTTCTCGATCTTTTTCGGCTCCGCGCTGGGCGCGCTGGGCGAATCCGGCAAGCGCCTGCTGGACGTGGTCGACGAGTTGGCACAGGTGATGTTGCGCATTACCGGCACCATCATGGGCCTGGCCCCGCTGGCGGTGTTTGCCGCCATGGCTTCGGTGGTCACCACCAATGGCCTCGGCATCCTTGCCACCTTTGCCAAGTTCATGGGCGGCTTCTACTTCGGCCTGTTCTGCCTGTGGGCACTGCTGATCGGCGCCGGCTTCGCCGTGCTGGGCCCGCGCGTCCTGCGTTTGGTCGGCCTGATCCGCGAACCGTTCCTGCTGGCCTTCTCCACCGCCAGCTCGGAAGCGGCCTATCCCAAACTGCTGGTCGCGCTGGACAAGTTCGGCGTGCAGCGCCGCATCTCCAGCTTCGTGCTGCCAATGGGTTATTCCTTCAACCTGGACGGCTCGATGATGTACTGCACCTTCGCCGTGCTGTTCATCGCCCAGGCTTATGGCATCGACCTGTCGCTGGGCACCCAGGTCACCATGCTGCTGCTGTTGATGCTGACCTCGAAAGGCATGGCCGGCGTGCCGCGTGCTTCGCTGGTGGTGATCGCCGCCACCCTGACCCAATTCCACATCCCTGAAGCCGGCCTGCTGCTGTTGATGGGCGTGGACCAGTTCCTCGACATGGGCCGCTCGGCCACCAACGCCGTCGGCAACGCCATCGCCACCGCCGTCGTGGCGAAGTGGGAAGGCGCGCTCGGCGAAGAAGAACAAGCGGACGAACACAGCTACATTCGCGCCGCATAAGAACAACAACCTCAGGAGAACACCAATGAAATACACTGCCACCACCCTGCTGGCCCTGGCCTGCTGCAGCGCGCACGCGCAACCTTCCGTCCAAGTCTATGGCGTTGCCGATGCCGGCATCGTGCTCGAACGCGGCGGCGCCGCCGGCAACACCTCCAATGTGAGCAGCGGCATCGCCTCCGGCTCGCGCATTGGATTCAAGGGCACCGAAGACCTGGGCAATGGCCTGTCGGCCGGCTTCGTCATCGAGAGCGGCTTCGCCATGGATACCGGCGCTTCCGGCCAGGGCGGCCTGACTTTCGGCCGCCAGTCCTACGTCTCGCTGGCCAGCCCGCTGGGCACCATCAGCGCCGGCCGCCAGTACTCGCCGTACTACAAGGCCTTGCGCGACATCGCCGATCCTTTCGCAGACGGCCTGGCCGGCCAAGCTGCCAACCTGATGGTACCGAACCGCCGCATGGACAACTCGCTGCGCTACGCCTCGCCCAAGCTGGCCGGCTTCTCGACCGAGCTGGCTTACAGCGCGGGCGAAGTGGCCGACGACAATACCCGCAAGCGCGCGCTGAGCGGCGCCCTGAATTACGACGAAGGCCCGCTGGCGCTGTCGCTGTCGCACTTCCGCCGCGAGAGCGCCAGCGCCGGCCTGCATGCCTATAACACCCTGCTGGCGGCGCGCTATAAGGTCGGCAACTACCAGCTGCACGCGGGCTATGCCTTCAACCGGGGCATGGGCACCGTGGGCGGCGGCGGCAGCAGCACGCTGTCGAACGGCACCAGCAGCCCAACGGGCACCGTGACCAGCGCCACCAGCGTCATCACCGCCGGCACCATCGGCGTTCCCGGCGCATCCAGCCGCGACGTGGTGCTGGGCCTGTGCGCCACCTTCGGCCCGCACAGCTTTGCCGGCTCGGTCGTGCAGCACATGGACCGCAGCGCGGCCAACCAGGATGCGCGCCAATACGGCATCGCCTACCTGTACGGCCTGTCCAAGCGTACCGACCTGTACGCCGCCTACGGCCGCATCAATGGCCACAACGGCGCCCCTTTCACCGTCGGCAACGCCACCGACGACGGCAAGGGCCAGCGCGCCTTTAACCTGGGGTTGCGCCATCAACTGTAACTGAGGTTTGCTATAGTTGGCTGTAATGCCAGTCCAGCCCAACATCACCGCAATGCCCCAGGCGCAACCGCGTCCGACGCAACACGTCCGTACTTTGCTGGGCCTGGTGCTGCTGGCAGGCCTGGCCCTGCCCTACCTGGCCTACTGGTGGGCCGACAGCGCAACGACCGAGCGCCTGCGTGAAGCGGGCGCGCAAAGGCTGGAGGTGTATGCCACCAGCCTGGAAAACCTGCTCGACAAGTACGACCTGATCCCGCGCATGCTGGAGCTGGACAAGGACGTGGTCCAGCTGCTGGAACATCCCGGCGACGAGGATGTGCGCAACAGTGTCAACGAATACCTGGAAGGCTTGAACAAGAAGGCCGAGTCCAGCAATATCTACATCGTCAACCTGCAGGGCCGCACCCAGGCCGCCAGCAACTGGCGCCAGAAGGACAGCTTCATCGGCGACGACGTCAATTTCCGGCCCTACATCCGCAATGCCCTGCGCGGCCGCCCTGGCGGCTTCTACGGGGTCGGCACCACCAGCCTGGAGCCGGGCTATTTCTACGCCCACGGCATCTACAAGGACGGCCGCATGCTGGGCGTGGCGGCCATCAAGGTCAGCATCGAGAACCAGCAGCGCAGCTGGACGCAGGGCAGCGACAAGGTGGCCCTGGTGGACCCGAATGGCGTAATCTTCCTCAGCTCGGACCCGGAGTGGAAGTTCAAGGCCCTGCGGCCCCTGTCGGCAAACGTACGCGCCGAACTCGAACAGACGCGCCAGTATTTCGCGCAAGCGCTGCCGCCGCTGACGCTGAAGCATGACGAAGCGCTGGCCAATGGCGACCGCCTGCTCGTGATCCGCAACAGCAATGCACCGGGTGCAGCGTCGACGCCCCTGATGCTGGCGCAGACACGCTCCCTGGCGCCGCGCGACTGGACCTTCATCTACATGTCCGACCTGAACGCGGCGCGCGGCAATGCCAGCCTCGCCTTCCTGTTCGCGCTGCTGGCCTATGGCTTCCTCATCCTGCTGTTCCTGTACTGGCGCCAGCGCCTGCGCGCCAAGGAAGAGCTGGAACGCATGGTGGCCGAGCGTACCGCCAGCCTGGCGCGCATGACGCAGGACTTGAGCAAGGAAGTCGATGTGCGGCGCCAGGCCGAGCAGCAGCTGCAGATCACGCAGAACGAGCTGTTCCAGGCGGGCAAGCTGGCGGTGCTGGGGCAGATGTCGGCCAGCATCACGCACGAGCTGAACCAGCCGCTGACCGCGCTGCGCACTATGTCCGACAACGCCGTGCTGCTGTTTGAGCGCGGCCGCATGGACGATGTGCGCAACAACCTGAAAACCATTTCGCAGGTGGTGGCACGCATGGGCACCATCACCGGCAAGCTGAAGGGCTTCGCCCGCAAGTCGAATGCGGAACTGGGCCCGGTGTCGATCCATACCTCGATTTCGAACGCCCTGGTGCTGGTGGAGCGCCGCATCCAGCTCGACAAGGTCACCTTCCAGCTGCGCATCGACAAGGCCGATATCTATGCGCTGTGCGACAGCAACCGGCTGGAACAGGTGCTGCTCAACCTGATGACCAATGCCCTGGATTCGATGGCCGGCTGCGCGGTGCGCGAGCTGGTGCTGGAGGTGAGCAGCAAGCCAGGCCGGGTCCTGATCCGCGTGGCCGACAGCGGCCCGGGTCTCAGCGACGAAGCGCGCGAGCGGCTGTTCGAGCCGTTCTACACCTCCAAGCCGCAAGGCGAAGGCCTGGGACTGGGGCTGGCAATTTCAGAACAAATCATCCGCGATTTCGGCGGAAGCTTAAGAGCGGAACAGGCCAGTACCGGCGCCTGCTTCGTGATCGAATTAAAAGAAGCGCAGGAGACGTAATGAACAACATACAAGTGCTACTGGTCGAAGATGACCCGACCGTACGCGCTGGCAGTGAACAGGCACTGGAGCTGGCCGATTTCTCGGTGAGCAGCTTCGAAAGCGCCGAACCGGCAGCCCAGCTGCTGCAAGCGAACAGCCCGGTGGTACTGGTGAGCGATGTACGCCTGCCCGGCATGAGCGGGCTGGAATTGCTGGAAGCGGCGCGCGCCATCGACCCCGAACTGCCGGTCATCCTGGTCACCGGCCATGGCGACATTTCGATGGCGGTGCAAGCCATGCACGACGGCGCTTACGACTTCCTGGAAAAGCCCTACTCTTCGGAGCAACTGGCCGACGTGGTACGCCGCGCCGTCGACAAGCGGCGCCTGCAGCTGGAAGTTCGCGCGCTGCGCCAGAAGCTCGAGCATAGCGAAGGCATCGAGGCCTGCTTGCTGGGCAATACGCCCGCCATGCAAGCCTTGCGCCAGGTGATCCTGGACGTCGCCGGACAGCCGGCCGATGTGCTGATCTATGGCGAAACCGGCACCGGCAAGGAACTGGTGGCACGTTGCCTGCACCAGTTCAGCGAGCGCGGCAGGCATCACTACGTGCCGGTCAACTGCGGCGCCATCCCCGAGACGATTTTCGAGAGCGAACTGTTCGGCCACGAGCAAGGCGCCTTCACCGGCGCTGCCAAGCGCCAGGTCGGCAAGATCGAGCACGCCGACCACGGCACGCTGTTCCTGGACGAAATTGAAAGCCTGCCGCTGGCGATGCAGGTCAAGCTGCTGCGCGTGCTGCAGGAGCGCTCGATCCAGCGCCTGGGATCGAACGCCCCGGTAGCGCTGGATATACGTGTCATTGCCGCCTCAAAAGAAGACCTGAAGGAGTTTTCCGACCAGGGCAAGTTCCGCAGCGACCTGTATTACCGCCTGAACCTGATCGTGCTGCACATCCCGCCGCTGCGCGAGCGCCGCGAAGACATTCCGCTGTTGTTCGAGCATTTCATGATGGATGCGGCAGCACGTTACAAGCGTCCCTGCCCGGTCGTACCGCCCGCGCAGATGCAGCAGCTGATGGCGCAGGACTGGCCCGGCAATGTGCGCGAGCTGCGCAATGCGGCCGATCGTTTCGTGCTGGGGTTGTCGGCCTCGACGGAGAGCGCAGCGCCTGCTTCGCTGGCGGACCAGGTCGGCGCTTTCGAGCGCATGCTGATCGAGCAGGCGCTGCGCGCGGCCGGCGGCAACGTCGCCACCGCCTGTACCTCGCTGAGCCTGCCGAAACAGACCATGTACCACAAGATGCAGAAGTACGGCCTGGCGGCCGAGGACTACCGCTGAGTTATTTGACGTCCACCAGCTCGACGTCGAAGATCAGGGCCGAGTTGGCAGGAATGCCCGGCATGGAGCGCGAGCCATAAGCCAGTTCCGCCGGGATGATCAGGGTGCGCTTGCCGCCCACCTTCATGCCGACGATGCCCTGGTCCCAGCCCTTGATCACTTTGCCGGTGCCCAGCTTGAAGTCCAGCGGCTCGCCGCGCGGGATCGAGCTGTCGAACTGGCGGCCGCGCTGGTTCTTGGCCAGCGGACGATACAGCCAGCCGGTGTAGTGCATGAAAACGGTGTTGCCGACATTGGCTTCGGCGCCCTTGCCGATCTTGTGATCGGTGACGATCAGTTGCTCTGCGGCTGGACCCGGCTGGGCCGAACCCGGCACGACCGGTCCTGGCTGGGCCGACGCCGCGGCTTCGGCTTGCGCCGCTGGTGCGGCCGTCGCGGCTGGCTGCGCCGGGGCAGGTTCTTGGGTAGGCTGCTGTGCCTGCGCCAGGCCGGCGGCGCACAGGAATGCGAACAGGATCGAAGTGCGTTTCATGTATATTCGTTAAGTGGTTTTAAAGCGGCTGCCATGATAGCAAAACAAGCTGTGCACAAATTGTTTTTTGCGCTCTGGCCGGACGAGGATGTTCGCCAGGCTTTGCTGCGCCTGCAACAGCCGGTGCACGGGAGGCTGATTCCGCCCGAAAAACTGCACCTGACCATGGCATTTCTTGGCCAGCAGCCGGCGGAAGCCTTGCCTGTCTTGCTCGACATCCTGCATGCAACGCATGTGCCGCCGTTGCAGTTGACCGTTGATTGTTATGGCTACTTCAAGCGGCCGCAAATTGCCTGGGCGGGGATGAGTGCTGTGCCTGCCGGGCTGCTGGCCGCACAGGGGGAACTGATGGCGCGGCTGGAGGCGGCGGGGTTCAGCGCCGCGACGCATGGGGAATTCAAGCCGCATATCACGCTGGCGCGCGAGGCGAAGGAGGCTCCTGCGGATTTCAGCGGGGTGCCGGTGGCGTGGGATGTGCGGGGACTGGCGCTGGTGGAGTCGATGCCGGATGGGCGGTATTTGCCGTTCGCCCAAAACCGGTAAACCGATGTCTGACCCGCAGGGTCAGACACCGGGCTGCTGCGGCCGCGAGTCAGGTGTCTGACCCTGCGGGTCAGACACCGGTTTACCGGTTTCAGCCTGCTCAGCCAACTTGCGCAGCAAATGCCCCGCCGCCACCATCCCAAACGTCGCGGTCACAACCATCGCCGAGCCAAAGCCAGCGCAATTAATGCCCGTCAGTCCCGGCTTCGCCGCCTTCTCATCGCCATCGACAGTGCAAGCCTCCCCCGTCTCAGGAAACTTCAAAGGCTCCATCGAAAACACCGCATCGACCCCCAGCTTGTTCTTGGAATTCGGCGGATAGTTGTACTGGCTGCGCAAACGCCGCCGCACCTTCTTCAGCAAGGGCTCCTGCTCAGTCTTGGACAAATCGCGCACCTCGATCCGGGTCGGATCGGTCTGTCCTCCCGCACTGCCAATCACGATCAGCGGAATCTGCTTGCTGCGGCAATAGTGAATCAGCGCCGTTTTCGATTTGGCCGAATCAATTGCATCCACGACATAGTCGAATTGCTGCGCCCCCACCATCTCATCCAGGTTATCCGGCGTGATGAAATCCTCCACCTGCACCACTTCGCAGAATGGATTGATCTGGGCAATGCGCTCCGCCAGCGCGGTGATCTTGGCCATCCCGATCGTACCGGACAAGGCCTGGATCTGGCGATTGATATTCGACTCGGCCACATTGTCGAGGTCAATCAGGGTCAGCTTGCCAATGGCAGAGCGCGCCAGCGCCTCCACAATCCACGAGCCCACGCCGCCCACGCCAATGACGCAGACATGTGCGCCACGGAAACGTGCGAGCGCTTTTTCGCCATACAAGCGGGCGATGCCGCCAAAACGGCGGTCAAAATCGATATCTTCCAGAACTGGATCAACTATTTGCGGGGAATTCATCCCGTCATTTTACCGGACCCGGGCTACAATGTTTTCTCTTGCCAAGTTCACCAGACCTGCACCATGAGTAACTCCTTGATCGATACCGCCCCCGGCTATGAGCAGCCGATCGCTGTCCTGAAACACTGCCACGACAAGATCCGCAAGCAATTGCAAACCTTGCAAAACCTGCTGAGCCACCTGCCGCAGCACGGCGCCGATGCCGCCGCCCAGCAGGCCGCCCAGGCCGTGCAAAAGTACTTCAACAAGGCTGCCCACCTGCACCACGCCGACGAGGAAAACGACCTCTTTCCCCTGTTGACGGCGGCGGCGCAAGGCGACGATTCGGCCCTGCTGGCCGAGCTGGGCCCGCAGATCCTCGCTCAGCACAAGCAGATGGACCAGGACTGGGCTATACTCGATTCGCAACTTGATAAGATTGCCAACGGTTCCAGCGCAGCCTTGAATGCCGCCGACGTAGAACGCTTCGTGCAAGCCTATACCTCGCATATGGAAACCGAAGAGGCGCACATCGCGCCCATGGCCAAACGGATACTCAGTCCCGCCCAGATGACCATCCTGGGCGAGGCCATGCAGCAGCGCCGCGGCATCCTGCCGGCGGCCATCGCCGGCGGAATCGCCCTGGCGGACCTGCGCATGGATTATGGCCGCGCCAGCCTGTCGGAAGCCGACACCCTGGCCGACCCGATTGCGCAGTTTGCCAAGTGGTTCAATGAAGCCATGAAGGCGCAGGTGAACGAGCCCAACGCCATGAGCGTGGCCACGGTCGGCAAGAATGGCCGCCCGAGTTCGCGCATCGTGCTGATCAAGCAATACGATGAGCGCGGCTTCACCTGGTACACCAATTACCAGAGCCAGAAAGGCCAGCAGCTCGCGGAGAATCCGCACGCGGCAATCCTGTTCTTCTGGCCCGAGCTTGAACGCCAGGTCAGGATCGAAGGCCGGGTCGAGAAAACCTCCGCCGAAGAGAGCGACAAGTACTTTTACAGCCGCCCGGTGAAGAGCCAGCTGGGGGCCATTGCTTCCCAGCAGAGCCGGCCGATCGCCAGCCGCGAAGCAATGGAAGAGAGTTATGCCGCCGTCGAGGCGGCCAGCGGCGGGCAGCCGCATCGGCCCGAGCACTGGGGCGGTTACCGCCTGGTCCCGGACCGCGTCGAGTTCTGGCAAGGGCGCGCCTCGCGCTTCCACGACAGGATAGTCTATGACTTGCAGGACGGTAGCTGGAAAAAGGAACGCATCCAGCCCTGATCCGTCCTTTCACAGGGAAGGGGCAGGCGCATGTTTGTACAAAACCGCATCAACAGCTGGATCAGCAGCATTGCCCCGCAAGTCGCCCTGCCCCTGAGGATCGAGCTGTGGAATGGCCGCAGCTTCGACTTCTCGCAAGAAGCGCCGCGCGTGACGATCCGCGTCCCCAGCCCAGCCGCGGCGCGCTACCTGCTCAAGCCCTCGCTCTCCAGCCTGGGCACCGCCTATGTCGAAGGCGCCATCGAAGTGACCGGACGCGCCGTCGACATGATCAAGGTGGTCAACGCCCTCGCCCGCAGCTCGCTGAATGACAGCAGCAGCCTGGCTCGCATCGCGCGCAGCTTCCACCACAACCGCAAGGGCGATGCGGAAGCGATCCGCTACCACTACGACGTCTCCAACGAGTTCTACCAGCAGTTCCTCGATCCGAACATGGTGTATTCCTGCGCCTACTTCGAAAATGGCGACGAGGACCTGGCTACCGCGCAGATCAAGAAGATCGACCATATCCTGGCCAAGATCCGCCTGCAGCCGGGACAGACGCTGCTCGATATCGGATGCGGCTGGGGCGCACTGGTGATCCGCGCCGCCCAGAAGTACGGCGCGCGCTGCACCGGCATCACGCTGAGCGAAAACCAGCATGCGCTGGCGCAGGAGCGTGTGCGCGCCGCCGGGCTGTCGGACCTGGTCGAGATTCGCTTGCAGGACTATCGCGACGTGCAAGGCAGCTTCGACCGCATCACCAGCGTCGGCATGTTCGAGCACGTGGGCATCAAACACCTTGTGGAGTACTTCGGGATTATCAACAGGCTGCTGGCCGACGATGGGCTGGTAATGAACCACGGGATTACGTCGACCGATCCGGATAACGGCGAGACACCGTATGGCGGAGGCGAGTTCATCGAGAAGTATGTCTTCCCGCACGGCGAGTTGGCCCACATCGGCCAAGTGCTGAAAGCCATGCAGCAAGGCCAGCTCGAGGCCTACGACGTGGAAAACCTGCGTCGCCACTACGCCCGCACCTGCGCCATCTGGACCGAGAACTTTGAAGAACACGAGGAGAAGGTGCGCGAACTGGCGGGCGACAAGCGCTTCCGCATCTGGCACGTCTACCTCGCCGGCTGCGCCTATGCCTTCGACCAGGACTGGATCAGTCTTTACCAGATCGTGTGCGGCAAGGCGGGGCGGCATCCTTCTTCGTTTCCCTGGTCGCGGCGTTACATCTACGACGACCACTGATCCCGGCTGGCCGGTTGCACTCGGTTGGCTGGCCAGGTTCCCCTGTAACTCGTTCAATTCCTGCTCTTTGGCCTTTCCGCGATAAACTACCGCCGTTTGTGCAAACTAATCGCAGCATTTTCACAAGTGTACCGGCACAAGAAGTTGCGTCTTACGCTATTAGACGTCATGATTGTAATTTTGAACATGCCAGTATGACGTCTTATGCACGTTGTTAGGTTTATCTGTACGCGCCCATGGCAAGGCACTGGAAAGAAAAACCAGATCCGAGCAAGCACCGCGACTTTATGCGGGATTCACTTCGACGCCTACGGCGCGCCTGCATTAACGCGTTAAGCCGGCACTAAACTTTATGGACATCCAAGAAGAACTTCGCAAGTCGGTAGCGTTGGCAGTTCGTCGATCAGCCGCGACGCTAAAGACAGATGGCCCGCTATTTGGATTCGCACTTGCGACCGATGACGATGTAAGAACTCTTTACCATGTCGCGTGTACCGTCGACTGGGTTCGGGAAAATGAGCTGTCCTACCCTGACATTGGTTTCATCTTTGTCGAGTGGCCTGATTCCGCGCACGATGATCTTTTCTCTCCCATAAGTTCACGCTTGGCTACCCTATCCAATCAAACATCCATCGAACATGCCGCTTGGTCTTCCGCTAGAGATCAAAGATTCAATGCATTGGTACTGGCCCTGAAGGACTGTCGGGACGCAGGAATATTTGATGAGGAAACACTACTGGTTGTGGGCAGCACCGATCCAAGCGAACACCTTCAGGCTCTTGAGATGCGGGCAGCAAAGTTACTCAATAGATCCAAAATCATTAGCGAGTATGCGAGAGCAATTGGGTCGCCCATGGGGTCAACTTAACAATGCATTCAAGCCGACGCCCTGCCTCCACGCTGCGCGCTTCGGCTGCCAGTTACTAGCGAGATACGCAATCACTTATGGATACTCCTTACATTTGCCCCCGCTGTCGCTCGAACCAGTTTGGAGCATTCGTGCAAGGTGGCAGCTATTTCACTCGTTGTTTGAATTGCGGTGATGGTGGGCCAGTGACTAGTTGGCTCGCGTTGTCCGCTCGGCTTACCAGTGAAATACGCGCCGTAGTGGTGGATGAAAATCTCAACGAAATTGAGGTGTTGGGCCAAGCTGCGGGACCGCAAATCAGTAAGGTAATTTCGGAAGCTGCCTACCAAGGGAAGCTGGTCCGTCTAATGAAACCGATGTGACGCAAGTGCCCGCCCCACCCGGCCCAACTGAAGATCCTTGGCGTCACGCCGCAACCTTCCGATCACAGCCTCAACATTCCATTGCCATGACAGCGTGCTAGAATTTTCCGCCAAATCGCAGCATAAGGCCTTGTTTCGGGAGAGTGATCGTGTTGTTGGAAATTGCCTTTGGTGACGCCTATGGCGCAGGTTTCGAATTCTGCAGCCGCGAGAAGATTGAGCGCCACAATAATCTGGCTTCCTATGTGTCCCACGAGTGCGGGATGGCGCCTGGCCGTTATACCGACGATACGCAAATGAGCATGGCAGTTGCGGAAGTCCTGCTGGCATCCACTGACTGGACCAGCGATGCTTTCGCCGACGCGTTTGTTCGCTGTTATAAGCGCGATCCCAGAATGGGTTACGCCAAAGGCCTGCAAAGCTTGCTGGACGACTGTGGCAGCGGCATCGAATTGCGGAAAAAGATCCATCCAAATAGTGCCCGCAATGGCGCTGCAATGCGTTCGGTCCCATTGGGGCTTATCCCAGACAAGCATCTGCTATTGGCGACAGCTCGCGAACAAGCTGTGGTCACTCACGATACGCCAGACGGTATTCTGTCATCACAAGTTGTGGCATTGATGGCGCATCATCTGGTGCATGGACGCGCCACCCTCGAGGACTTGCCACGCATGATCCGAACCGATACTGGGTTCGAGTTGAGAACAGATTGGGCCGGCAACGTCGAATGCGACGCCATCCAGACAGTGCATGCTATGAGTACCGCATTGCTCAGGAACAGGCGCATGTCCGACTTGATGCGCGACTGCGTGAATTTTGGTGGCGACGTCGATAGCGTGGCAGCCATTGCCATGGGGTTGGCATCGCTGACTGAGGAATATACGCCTGATGTTCCATCGCAATTGCGACTTGGCTTGGAATCCGGGAAGTATGGTTCAAATTTTTTGGCACAGCTGGATACGACTTTGGCTGCCCATTTCTCGCGATGAACTCCACCGCTCACCACATATCGCCACACGTCCAAGCCTTAAGCGCCGAACATGCGGCGCAATATCGCGCGCTTGTGTTGCACGGCTATGAGCAAGAGCCGGATGCTTTCACGGCTACGCCGGAAGAACGCGCTGGCTTGCCCTTGTCCTGGTGGGAGCAGCGCATCGGCGGCCCCGGCCAGGACATCATTGCTTTTGGCGCGTTCAACGATGCACAACTGATCGGCGTGGTGGCTGTGGAATTCTCAGTCCGGCCGAAGACCCGCCACAAGGCTCACTTGATTGGCATGTACGTGGAAAAGGTATGGCGCGGCAAGGGCCTCGGCCGCCAATTGGTGGATATCGCGCTCAACCAGGCCAGGCAGCGGCCTGGCGTGGCAGTCGTGACGCTGACCGCCACCGAGGGCAACGCCCCCGCCATCGCCCTCTATGAGGCAGCAGGCTTCCGCAGCTTCGGGATCGAGCCGATGGCAATACGAACCGCGATGGGATTTCGGGCAAAAGTTCACATGTGGCTCGCGCTATAGCGTTTACACTATCGGTTTCATGTAAACAATCAATTAGATCAATCAATACTCTTGCTTTAGCCTAAGGTTTCCCTGACAACAACAAGGAGAAACCGTGATGAGCAATCGCAAACTCGCCGTGCTGGCCATGCTGGCAGGCCTTCTTCCACTCTTCGAACCGCAGCTCGCCTACGCCGCCGACAAGGTAGCCGGCGGGCAGAACTGGTGGCCCGAGAAACTGGACCTCCAACCGCTACGCCAGCATTCCCCCGAATCCAATCCCTACGGCGCAAACTTCAACTACGCCAAAGAATTCCAGAGCCTCGACCTGAAGGCAGTCAAAAAAGACATCAACGCAGCCCTGACCAATTCCCAGCCCTGGTGGCCGGCAGACTACGGCAACTACGGTCCATTCTTCATCCGCATGGCATGGCACAGCGCCGGCACCTATCGCGTAGGCGATGGCCGCGGCGGTGCGGCCAGCGGCCAGCAGCGCTTCGAACCGCTGAATAGCTGGCCCGACAACGTCAGCCTGGACAAGGCGCGCCGCTTGCTGTGGCCAGTCAAACAGAAATACGGCCGCAAGATTTCCTGGGCCGACCTGATGGTCCTGGCCGGCAATGTGGCGATGGAAAACATGGGCTTCAAGACCATCGGTTTTGCCGGTGGGCGCACCGATGCCTGGGAAGCCGACAAGGTATTCTGGGGCGCCGAAAACAAATGGCTGGGCGCCGACCGCTTCAGCGGCAAGCGTGAGCTGAAAGGCGCGCTGGCCGCCACCCAGATGGGCCTGATCTACGTGAATCCTGAAGGCCCCGAAGGCAAGCCTGATCCGATCGCCGCCGCAGCCGATATTCGCCAGGCTTTCGGCCGCATGGCCATGGACGACGAGGAGATCGTCGCCCTGATCGCCGGCGGCCACACCTTCGGCAAGGCGCATGGCGCGCACAAGCCCGAAGAATGCGTGGGCGCAGATCCTGCTGGCGCCGCGCTGGAGCAGCAAGGGTTAGGCTGGCAGAACAAATGCGGCAAGGGTAATGCCGAGGATTCGGTGACCAGCGGACTGGAAGGCTCCTGGACCTCGAACCCTATTGCATTCACCACGCAATACCTGGACAACCTGTTTGCCTTCGACTGGGTGCAAAGCAAGAGCCCCGCCGGCGCCACGCAGTGGGTGCCAAGCACGCCGGATGCAGCGAACCTGACGCCGGATGCACACATCGCCGGCAAGCGCCACGCCCCGATCATGTTCACCACCGACTTGTCGCTGAAGGAAGACCCCGAGTTCCGCAAGATCGCCAAACGCTTCCAGCAAGATCCGAAGCTGTTTGCCGACGCCTTCGCCCGGGCATGGTTCAAGCTGACCCACCGCGACATGGGCCCAAGCGCCCGCTACATTGGCGCCGACGTACCGAAGCAGGCTTTCCTGTGGCAAGACCCGATTCCCGCGCCAAGCTATGCCGCCATCGGCAGCCAGGATGCGGCACAGCTGAAGGAGAAAATCCTGTCGTCCGGCCTGAGCACGCAGGATCTGGTCAAGACGGCGTGGGCCGCCGCTGCCAGCTACCGCGGCAGCGACAAGCGGGGCGGCATCAACAGCGCCCGCATCCGTCTCGCGCCGCAGAAGGATTGGGCGGTGAACGAACCTGAGCAACTGGCCAAGGTGCTGGCCAAGCTTGAAACCATCCAGGCCGATTTCAACAAGGCCCAGAAAGGCGGCAAGAAAGTCTCGCTGGCCGACCTGATTGTCCTCGGTGGCAATGCGGCAATCGAGAAGGCAGCGAAAGCGGGCGGCCATGCCGTGCAAGTCCCGTTCAAGCCGGGCCGCGCCGACGTGACCCAGGCGCAGACCGATGTCAAATCCTTCGCCGTGCTGGAGCCGAAAGCCGATGGCTTCCGCAACTACTATGACAGCGAGAGCAAGCTGTCGCCCGCAGAAGCACTGGTAGAAAAAGCCAACCTGCTCAACCTGACGGTGCCTGAAATGACGGTGCTGATAGGCGGCCTGCGCGCCCTCGATGCAAACTATGGCCACTCGGCCAATGGAGTGCTGACCAGCAAGCCGGGTACCCTGAACAACGACTTCTTCGTCAACCTGCTGGCCATGGACACCAAATGGAACAAGGCGCCCGGCGTGGACGGCCTGTACGAGGGCCGCGACCGCAGTAGCGGTGAACTGAAATGGAAGGCGACACCGGTGGACCTGGTGTTCGGTTCGAATTCGGAACTGCGCGCTGTGGCCGAAGTCTATGCTGCAAACGATAGTCGTGAAAAATTCGTCAGGGACTTCGTGGCCGCCTGGAACAAGGTCATGAACCTGGACCGCTTCGATTAAAGACCGCAGCCCTGTGGGGAGTGATTGAACAGAGCTCCCCGCAGGCATCCTCCGCCTGCTTACTGGCCTGCCGAACAGCACGCCGGAAACGCCGAGGTGACCAGTGCATAAGCGGCATGCTACCATTTGCAAAAAAGTTAATTTGAGCGTGAATCAATGTTCTGGAACCGCAACAAGAAACCCAAAGCCACTCCCGCCGAACCCAGGGAGCATCACTACGTCTTTGCCCACATCCTGGTGAGAGAAGTTTGCTCACAAGATCCGTTGCGCTTTTTTGCTTTGGTCGCTTCGCCCGAGCAGGAACATTTCGTCGGATGGCTGTGGGAAATGACTGCGAAGCAGGTTGGCAGGCCAATCACCGACTTCGACGCGCGTCAGTTGGCAGTAAGCACCTTCCGGATTCAGGATTCGCCAACCGTTCTGCTGAAGATGCCGGCTCCAATAGCGGCGGCAGAGGCCCACATGGTTGCAGTTGTCCTCACCGACTTCCCCAAAGACGAGGCGTCGGAAAGCAAAGGAGGCTTCCGCTATTTCACCCTTGAGCACGGCGTGAACCTGGACGACTCGACCAGGACCGTCTTCTGCGAATGGGATAATGAAGGCCACAAGAACTTTGGCGATGGACCTTCGCCAACCGTTGAAGCCTTCGCAGCTGCTATTGAAGCGAGACTTTGATCCTTGAGCAAGCGCTGGATAGGCTTCGGCTCTAGCGGAATGTACCGCGCAATTGAACTTCAACACGGGACGGAGCCCTCAGCCAATCTCGATGCCTACTGCGCGCTGAAGCCGTGATGAGCAACGCGTTATCTGAAAGATCAACATGAAGATGTATATTCTTGTTCGAGACGACATTCCGCTTGGCTTTGCCATGGTGGCAGTTGCGCACGCATCACTCGCGGGCTATCTGAAGTTTCAAGACTCTCCCGAAGTGAAGGAGTGGCTTTCTGGTCCGTTCTTCAAGGCCGTCTGCAAAGCCAATCCAAAGGAGTTCGAGAACGCCAAGCTCGTTCCGGACCACGTTGTCCTCACCGAATCTGCCCTTGGCAACCAGGAAGTCGCCATCGTTTTCAAGCCGCGCTCTGAATGGCCAAAGATGTTCAAGTTCCTGCGACTCTACCGTGCTTGACCCCTGCAGACCAAACGACGAGGCACGCACAATCGCCGTGCCACCACTGGAAAGCCCGACTTGAGAGAAGTAAAGCGAGGGCAGTTGTTGCTGCTGACGATATTTCTAATGTTGAACGGCCTCGACATCGTGCTGCTGCTTGGCCAGCTTTTTCACGGCAACGTTCAGCGCGCGTTACCTGTTTCGATCCGCTTAACGCTAACGCTTGTCTTGCTGTCCTATCTTTACAGGGGCTTCGTGAGGGCGCGCGTGGTTACCGGCGTGCTGCTTCTTGTCGCGACAATCTACGGCGCCGTTGCAGCGGCTTCGCTGCAGTCATGGGTCTTGTGGGCACTGCTTGCCTCGCATAGTTTCTCGCTGTATGTTGTATGCCTCTCGCCTTCAGTTCGAAAGTTCTTCGCAGCACAAAAAGCACAACGCACTCACATTCCGCAGGAAGTCCCTGCCAATGGCAATGAACGAAATTTACATCAGTACTGACGTCGAAACCGACGGACCGATTCCTGGCCCCCACTCGATGCTCAGCTTCGGATCCGCTGCATACACTGCGGATAAGAAACTCGTATCGACCTTCTCCGCCAACCTTGAGACATTGGAGGGCGCGGCGCCACACCCAGAAACCGCAAAATGGTGGGCAACGCAGCCGGACGCATGGGCGGCCTGCAGAAAGGACCTGCAGCCTCCAATGACTGCAATGCTCGCCTACGTGGAGTGGATTAAAGGGCTCAAGGGCAAGCCGGTATTCGTGGCATATCCGGCAGGCTTCGATTTTCTCTTTGTCTACTGGTACCTCATGCGTTTCGTCGGCGAAAGTCCTTTCAGCCATTCGGCCCTGGACATGAAGACTTATGCGATGGCGGTCCTCAAGACCGGATATCGCGAGAGCACAAAACGCAACATGCCAAAGGAATGGTTTGACAAGCTGCCGCACACACACGTGGCATTGGACGACGCAATTGAGCAAGGAGCGCTGTTCTGTAATATGTTGAAGTCCAACCTGCGCCAATCACGATAGTGCACGGCGGCTTACAAAAGCTCATGCTTTCCGCTAACTACACATCCGAAAATATCTGCCGCGCGCTTGGGCTGGGCGGCTTTGCGAACGATTGGCAACTTGCTGAATCCGATGAGTGCGTTCGCGTCCTATTAAAGCCATCCTTCCACCGAGAGGTCTGCATTTCTGTGCTGAGCAAGGCAGGAAACGTGTCGGTCTCCGTGGTCGCAGCGCTGTCCCAAATCTGGCTTCAGGATTGGCCCCTGCCACAGTTGACGCAGGTGGAACAGGAGGCCGGGGCCATCACCGAGCAGCAGTTCGTTCGTTTGTTGTCCTTGTTGAAATTGGCCGACAAGCAGGAACGCCCCTCGCGTACCGTCATCATGGATGGAATGCAGGCCCATACAGTCCTGCGCGTAGATCGTGAAGGCAAACTGAACCAGGAGCAAAACGTTAGCGAAGACGAGAGCTACACCTGCTTTGTCACAGAGGTAATCAAACAATCCCATGGCGCGATCAGTGGCGCCACAATTCGCAATGCCCTTGCCGATGCCGCGAGTTATGCGGGCTTACGGATCCCGCTCGAAGCAGTACCTCGACCAAAGGACCTTGTGCGCACACTGGTGCTGGGAAGCCAGGAGGAGTCGGCTCAACTCCTCGAGGCTCTTCGCAAGCAGCATGAAGGCTAAGACGATTTAGCTGGTCCTTTCATACATGACGTCAGACCTCAACACGTATTTGGTGCCCGCGCTGATCTCTGCTCCTTGGTGTGACTGATTGTGCGGGAAGACCAGCAGCATGCCTTCCTGCGGGCGTACGGTCTCCCACCTGAACTGGGTGTCGCCGCCTTCGAAGCCGGCATTCAGGTAGATCAGGAACGTGAGCAGGCTCACCTCGTCCGGCGACTTCTCGAACGAGCCATCCTTGTGCCATTTGAAGTACTCACCGCGTCCGTACCGATAAAAACGAAAACGTTCGTTCAGGCCGCTCAGGCGCCACTCACCCATGGTCGCTGGGAGCAACGGCGCGGCACGCGTGAATAGCAACTCGGCCAGGCATGGATCGTCGAAGATCACCCGGTCGTTGTTGCGAATGTCCGTGCGCCGAACCGATCCCATAGGGAGATTGACTTCAGAGGGCTGGTAGCCCATCTGCTCGCCCATTGCGATGTAGTGCTGACATTCGGCTTCATCGAGGAATTGATTTACCGTGAAGACGCCAAGACCCAGTTGTTCTGCTTTCATGATGTCGCCTTATTTTCTTTGTTAGTGCAAATAATACACTAAGTTATTTTCTTTTGACACTAAGGGGATTAAAATGGCCGCCTATGAGCGAGGACATCAATGAGCAACCGCGAGACTGAGCAGGAATTTCTGCGGAAGTACAATATTCATGACTTCGACGTGCCGCTGACCAGCGTCGACCTGGTCATTCTCACGATTCGAGAAAATGCGCTGCACGTCCTGCTGGTACGCCGAGGCGAACACCCGCACAAGGGACGCTGGGCGCTGCCTGGCGGCTTCATCGACGTTCACCGCGACGCCGACCTTGATGCCACGGCGCTGCGCAAGCTACGCGAGAAGACGGGCGTCGAGGCGCCCTACCTCGAACAACTGCAAGGCTTCGGCAGCGCTACGCGCGATCCGCGCGGCTGGTCCGCGACCTTCGCCTACTTCGCCTTGATCGGATCGGACGGCGTGGAGCTGCACCATGGTTCCGGCAGCGACGCGGCCAGTTGGCATCCGGTGGATGGCTTGACGGCGAAAGATGCGCTGGCGTTCGACCACGCAACGATCCTCGACGTGGCCCTGCAGCGCGTGCGCAACAAGGTCGAGTACACGTCGATCCCCGTGCATTTGCTGGCGCCCGAATTCACCTTGTCGGACCTGCAGCGCGTGTACGAAACCATCCTGGGGCGCGCGGTGGAGAAGAGCGCATTCCGCAAGCGGATCAAGGAGGGCGATTTCCTCGAAGAGATTCCAGGCAAGCAGCGCCACGGCAGCAACCGGCCGGCCCAGTTGTACCGCCTTCGCGCCGGCCATCCAACGGTCTACTTCAATCGCGTAATGAGCGCTGGAGGTTGAGCCTATGTTGAAGCCTCGCGTGGTACGCTATCTGCGCCCACTCTCATATGTCCCGATCTTCCTTGTAATCGCCGCGCTTGTTTGGGACAATTTTCGTCCCAGGGGACAAGCCTGTCCAAGCATGTCTTGCGTCGGACAAGGCCTGGGCGAGGCGATGGCGCTGATGTGCGCACTCGTCGTGGCAGTTATTCTGGGTGCTGTGCTCAACATCGCATCGTTCCGGCGCCAGGAATCGCCCAGGTCGACGCTGCGGAAGCTTGAACTTTGGCTGTTCGTGTCGCCGTTCATTCTGACGTTGGGACTCGTCATCCTTTTCATCCTCAGATAGCAGTAGGAGCCGCAATGTCTACCCTTGAGCGAGCCATCGAAATTGCAGCTGCAGCCCATGCCGGCCAGGCCGACAAGGCCGGCCAGCCCTACATCCTGCATCCACTGCGGGTAATGCTTCGCGTCTCTACCAATGACGAGCGCATGGCAGCGGTGCTGCATGACGTGGTGGAAGACACGCCGGTTACATTGGCGCAGTTGACAGAGGCCGGCCTTCCAGTTGAAGTAGTCGAAGCCATTGAGGCGCTTACCAAGCGCCCCGGCGAAACCAGGATGCAGGCCGCGGCACGCGCAGCATTGAATCCGATTGCACGCGTCGTCAAGCTCGCCGACAATGCGGAAAACATGGACCTGAGCCGCATCGCCAACCCGACCGAGAAAGACTTCGCGCGGGTTGAGGAATACAAACAGGTTCGCGCCCTCTTACTGAATTCGGATTCAAATTGACACGCACGCTGGACATCGCACTTGCCCTTGGCCTCGGAGCAGTACTGCTCACGGCAGTTTTCATCTTCGGTGATCCAGCCTATCTGGGTCCATGGTATTACCTGCTGGCCTGGGGCGGCGTGATCGGCCTGATCCAGATTGGCAAAGCACCTCCTTTGTCTACTTTGGGCGCTACGACTGCCTTGACTGTGACCCTCCTCGGCTACTGGGCATGGCAAGCCTCGCTGCCGCGACCAGAGGGATTGCTTGGACTCGGCCATTTGTTCTCACTGCCCGGCCTTGCGCTGGCGGCAGTCGCTGTTGCAGTGCTCGCGCGGCGCCGTGGCTTGAAGCCTGCCAGCGCTTTTGCCGCGACCTTCGCCGCATGTTCCGCAGGTTTCTGTATCGCGCAGTTCATTGTTTGCAGGACTGCCCTCTATTGCGGGGCGATCTCGGGAATGTGATTTGCTGAAGGAGTTTCCGCCATGAAGACTGCTGTTGGACCATTCAATACCGTCGAAACTTACCTGCACCTTGGCCCTGATGGAACTTCGGTGCCACTTGAAGTCAACGAATCGTTCTGGCAAGACCTGACTTCGGGCGCATTCGCCCACCTCGGGCCGGGGCGGCTGGTATCGACTTATGACTTCAGCGAGGACTGGGCAAGCTGGGAGCAGCACCCGGCCGGCGAAGAAGTTGTCGCCCTGATTTCTGGCGCCATCCAATTCGTGCTGGAAGTGGATGGCGGCGAACGCAAGGTTGAGTTAGACCAGCCCGGTCAATTCCTCATCGTCCCACGCGGCACCTGGCACACGGCGAACATCGCGCGCCAGGCCAAGGTCCTGTTCATTACTCCCGGCGAGGGTACAAGCCACCGTCCAAGGGTTTGATGATGGCCATAGCATAGTTCAGCCCGAGATATGCGCCGAGTGAAATCGCTGCGAGCCTGACGGTGCCGGGCGGACGCCGGCTGGCTACTTGAGCTTCTCGGCGTACATCTTACGGAACTTGGCCACCTTGGGCGCCACCACGAAGGCACAATAGCCTTGCAGCGGATGCTGGGCGAAGTAGTTCTGGTGGTAGTCCTCGGCCTTGTAGAACAGCACGGACGGCGCCAGTTCGGTGACGATCGGCGCGTCCCAGACATGGGCCATCTCGGCGATCACCTGCCGCGCAGTGGCTTCCTGCTCAGGAGTTTCGTAGAAGATCACGGAGCGGTACTGGGTACCAACGTCATTGCCCTGGCGATTCAGGGTAGTCGGGTCGTGAATGGTAAAGAAGATGACCAGCAGGTCGCGGTAGCTGACTTGGGCCGGGTCGAATTCCAGCCGCACCACTTCGGCGTGGCCGGTTTCACCGGTACACACCTGTTCATACGTGGGATTCGGCTGCGCGCCGCCCATGTATCCCGATTCGACCTTGGTGACACCTTTCGCCTCCAGGTACACCGCCTCGGTGCACCAGAAACATCCACCGCCCAGGATTGCTACTTCAGCCATATCGCCCTCCTCACGTACCGGAAGTATTACTGTAGCGCAAATCGGCGCGCACTGCTCAAAAAGTGCCGCCTTAGCTAAAATCCCCGTCGCTTTCGCCAAAGGTTAGACTATCGTTCTTTGGCATAATCTCTTTGAAACAAACAGGTCCCGCATGAATACCAGCTCCCCACGCGCCACCTCGCGCGAATTCGACAGTGTGCATTTTCGCCAGGCACTGTCGCAATTTGCCACGGGTGTGACCGTGATTACCACGCGGCTCGCTGATGGCAGTTTCCGTGGCTTGACGGCCAGCTCCTTCAATTCCGTCTCGCTCGACCCGCCGTTGGTGCTGTGGAGCCTGGGCACCGGCGCCAACAGCCTGCCCATATTCAGCGGTAACTCGCACTATGTGATCAATGTGCTGAGCGCCGACCAGGCCCATTTGGCCAAGCTGTTTTCGACCCGTACGGAAGACCCGTTCGGCACGGTCGAATTCGAGCTGTCGCGCACCGGCCAGCCGGTCCTGAAGGGCGCCACGGCGTGGTTTGAATGCCACAACCGTAGCCGCTACCCGGAGGGCGACCACGTGATTTTCGTGGGCGAGGTTGAGCATTGCGAGTTTGCCGGGAACGCACCGCTGGTTTTCCACGGCGGGAAGTTCCGCGACCTGTTGAAATGATTGATTTTTTTTAAACAAAGAGAGACAGGAAGCATAATGAGCAAAGCCGCATTCCACTGGGACGATCCCCTGCTGCTGAACGACCAGCTGACCGACGACGAGCGCATGGTGCGCGACGCCGCCGCGGCTTACTGCCAGGACAAGCTGGCGCCGCGCATCCTGGAAGCCTTCCGCCACGAGCAGATGGACACTTCCATCTTCCGCGAAATGGGCGAACTGGGCCTGCTGGGCCCGACCATCCCTGAGCAATACGGCGGCCCTGGCCTGAACTACGTGGCTTACGGCCTGATCGCGCGCGAAGTGGAACGTGTCGATTCCGGCTACCGCTCGATGATGTCGGTGCAGTCCTCGCTGGTGATGGTGCCGATCTATGAATTCGGCACCGAAGCCCAGAAACAGAAATACCTGCCAAAGCTGGCCACCGGCGAATGGATCGGCTGCTTCGGCCTGACCGAGCCAAACCACGGTTCCGATCCAGGCTCGATGATCACCCGCGCCAAGAAGGTGCCAGGCGGCTACTCGCTGACCGGCTCCAAGATGTGGATCACCAACTCGCCGGTAGCCGACGTATTCGTGGTGTGGGCGAAGGACGATGAAGGCGCGATCCGCGGCTTCGTGCTGGAAAAAGGCATGAAAGGCCTGTCGGCTCCTGCGATCCACGGCAAGTTCGGCCTGCGCGCTTCGATCACCGGCGAAATCGTGATGGACGAAGTGTTCTGCCCTGAAGAAAACGCCTTCCCGGACGTACGCGGCCTGAAAGGCCCGTTCACCTGCCTGAATTCGGCCCGCTACGGCATCGCCTGGGGCGCGCTGGGCGCGGCGGAAGCCTGCTGGCATACCGCCCGCCAGTACACGCTGGACCGCAAGCAGTTCGGCCGTCCACTGGCGGCGAACCAGCTAGTGCAGAAGAAGCTGGCCGACATGCAGACCGAAATCACCCTCGGCCTGCAAGGCTGCCTGCGCCTGGGCCGCATGAAGGACGAAGGTACTGCCGCCGTCGAAATCACCTCCATCATGAAGCGCAACTCCTGCGGCAAGTCGCTGGACATCGCTCGCGTAGCGCGCGATATGCTGGGCGGTAATGGCATCTCCGATGAATTCGGCATCATCCGCCATATGGTGAACCTGGAAGTGGTCAACACCTACGAAGGCACGCACGACATCCACGCCCTGATCCTCGGCCGCGCGATGACTGGCATCCAGGCCTTCCAATAAAGCAAGAAATGTCCACCCGGGGTCAGGAACCGAGTGGACAAATGTTTCCTGCCAGCCCCGCCGCGAGCGGGGCATTTTATTGATGCTTAGACCGGCTGCGTGAGGAAATTGAGATTGGCCGCTGCGGTGGCTTTTCCTTTCGCAGCACCCTTCTTGCCGTCCGTCGACAGCTTCTGCCAACGATCGACGAAATCTGATAGCGCGTGCATCAGCGCGACTTGTCCCTGCGCCTTGGCGATGATCTCGCCGAGCTCCTTGTGCAGGCGGCTCGATTCATCCACGATCTTCTGCGTCGGCGATTCAGTCGACACCGGGCCAAAGCGATGCATGAACGCTTCATGCGCTTCGCGCAAGCGCGCAATCATATTGGCCATGTCGAGATAGGCTGCCGCGGCTGCGGCACGGGCGCCATCCGTGCTGCCAGGGTCGGAGGCAGCGTCTTCGAATTCATTCTGCTTTGCTTTGAGCCGCCGCAGGGAGTCGAAGTAGTCCAGCATGTATTGTTCGGTGAGTGACGCCATCTTCGCCTCCATTAGTCATTGGCTTTCTTTTCTGCTTCTTCAATTTTCTTTTTGCCGTCTTCAATGCTGTCCTTTACAGCCTTGATGAAAGCCTGCAGTTCGCTGCGCCGGATATCCCAGCCGAGTTCCTCACCCATTTCCGCCAGCCTTGCCTGGGCAGTGCCGGTAGCGCTGCGGCTGTTTGGAATTGGCGTCAACAGGGCCGCAACTGCTGCTTCGTTCCTGGCGTTGGTATCCGAGTATTCGGCCTGGATCAAGGCCAGCCCTTCAGTATTTGCAACCAGGTTGTCGATCAGCGTTGCCGACAGCTTGTCGCCCGCCGCAACACGCGCCTGCAAGTCGCGCTGCTTTTCGCGATCGATGAAGGCGATTGCCTTGCGCTGGGCGAGCAGGGACTCGGCGCGGGCATCCAGGGAATTTTTCTCCACACGCCGGAATTCGCTCAACGAGGATTCAAGTTGGGCAATCAGGCCGACGCCGTGGTGTGCCTGCTCCATCGCCGGCTTTGGCGTTGAACATCCGCACAGCGCCAGCGCTACAGTCATCAAGAGGATACGCATTACTGAACTCCTTTCGCGATGAACAGCAATGCAATCGAGTTCACCAGGCTTGTAATGTCTTCCTTGCGCACACCCGCATCCCCATATTCCGCGAGCTGGTTGACGGTCGACGAAATCAGCACGTTCCACTGAGCGATGTTCCCTTCCGCGTAAGCGATGGCGCGCTCATGGTCGAGCGCATTGCGCTGGATATCGGTCTTGTTCACTTCCGCCGCCAGGCGCCCGTTGGCATCGAGGTAGGAGGCCGCACTCTTCCAGACCTTGGTCTTGTCTTCAAAGGCCTTCCCGGAAGTGGCTTTCGCCGTTTCGACCGGCGCCAACGCAGCCCGAACCTGCATCGCGGCCATCTCTGCGCTCACTGCCTGCAAGGCTTGATGACCGTAGCTCAGAGAGCGAAGCTGCTCGAGTTGCCAGTTCATTTTCGACTCGAGCAACTGCAACTCCATTGCCTGTAGTTGGGCGTCCTTGGCGGCGGCATCGGCTTTGGCCTGCTCGAGGTTGCGCAGCAAGAGCGCAGCAGCCAGGCGCGGCTTTTTCGTATCCGCAAGCGCCACGCGCGACTGGTCGAACCATTCAGCAAGGCTGGCCAAGGCAGCACCGGTCGCACTGCTCTCGCCCTTGCCATCGACGTTTCCCGCCAACGAAGCCAGAGCCGTATCAAGCGCTTTCACCTTTTGCTCCGACACGAACTGGCGCGAGACCGGGTCCGGCAGCTTCTCGATCTTTGCCAGCGCTTCACCAAGCTCCCTGGCGATGGACTTCAATTTGTCCTGTGCGCGCGAAGGATCGGCAGCGAGCTTTTCCAGCTCACCGCTATATTCCTTTGATAGCCGGGAAACCTGGTTACGCGCCTCGAGGCTCGCTGCCTTTGCACCGCCGATTGCAGCGCGGGCATCGGCAATCGACTTCTGCGTCATCGCCAATGCACCAGCCCTGAACTCGAAACTGGAGCCGGCAGTCATCCCGATACCGGAGCATTCATCAACGGCACTCATCCAGGCTGCGCGCAAGTATGCCGGCGCGCCAGCATGGGACTGCGCCCAATCGTCAAACGACTGCTTCGTCAGAACACCGCAAGCAGGCATCTCGACACCTGCACGCGTGAATTCGATTTCAGCGTCATGCAGGTTGCTCTTGGCCCTCGCCTCCTTCTTCAGGGCGGCGGTCCAGGCGACAGCAACTTGCGGCGAACCGGCCAGCGCCACCAACTGCTTCTCGATCGGGTCCTTCAATTGCGCTGCCACAGTGCCTTCAAAAACCATGGAGCGAATCAGGGCATCGCGCCTCGCTTTCTGCAGCGCCTCTTCTGTCCTGAGCTGTTCGGCCAACAGCGCTGCCTCCCCCTTACGCGCGGCGCCAAGCTGGCCGCCGATGTCGACCGACTTCCAGGCTTCCTTGACGGCCTCGCCCTGCTTGTGCCGAGTTTCGCTATACACTGCACAACCGGTGAGGCTGAAAAATGCCGGCAGCAATGCGGCAAAACATATCGTTCGAAATTGCAAGCTACTCTCCTCCTCTAAAGGACCGACACCATGCCCCAGGATCATGTTCCAACTTTGTACGATTGGGTTGGCGGCACCGAAGCGCTGAACCGCTTGACCACTCGTTTCTACCAGCACGTCAAGGCCGATGCACTACTCGGCCCAGTCTTTACCCATATGGGCGACCATCATCCCGCACACGTCGCGGCCTTCCTCGGCGAAGTGATGGGCGGCCCCACAGCATATTCCGAAGCACATGGCGGCCACGCACACATGATCCGGCAACACCTCAACCGCCACTTATCGCAGGAACAGCGCCGCCGCTGGGTGGCGCTGCTGCTGGAGACCGCCGATGAACTGTCGATGCCGGATGATCCTGAATTCCGCTCGGCCCTGGTGGGCTACCTGGAATGGGGATCGCGGCTGGCCGTCATCAACTCCCAGCCCGGTGCGACGGTCGATGCCGACCAGCCGATGCCGAAGTGGGGCTGGGGCGAAGTCAAGGGACCGTATAACCCTTAGTACTGCGCTTGCCCTCCTTCAGCGCCAGCGGGCGCACGTAAGTGAGCAGGCTGGCCAGCGTCTTGCCCGGTTCTTCCCACGGCATCATGTGGGCTGAATGTTCGAACCAGACGCTTTGCTTGTACGGCGCCTTGAGCTGCGCCATCCATTTCACCACCGGCTCGGTCGGCGTGGTGTAGTCATGCCGGCCGAGGAACATCACCACCGGAATCGGGAACTTCCTGATGGTGGAAAAATCCACCTCCGTCCACTCTTTCAGCACGGTGCCGAGCGTCATCTGGCTGCCTTCGCCGATCGCCTCCCAATCGGCCTGGTCGTACTCGGGCGACAGCATCGGCGCACGGAAGTAATACACCGAATCGCTCTTGTATGCGCTCAAGCCACCGTAATACTGCGGCCACTTGCGGGCAATGATGATGCGCTCGCGCGTAATCGGCTCGTTGCCGGGATACGGCGCGATGGATTCCATTTCCTTCAGCGCTTCGGCGTTGTTGTGCTTTCTGGCCTGCTCGATACCGAAGTCATAGCTGATCCGTTCGTTCTCGCGCATGTTGGCGATCTGGCCGATGCCGACGTAGGCATGGAACAGGTCCGGCCGCTTCAGCACGGCGCGCGTGGAAACCACGGTGCCCCAGCTATGGCCGACGATGATCAGCTTGTCCTTCTTGTACTTGGCGCGCAGGTGCTCCGCCACTTCGATCGCATCGTCGACGAAGCGGTCGATGCGCAAGGTGCCGGCCACCGCATCCTTGTCGTTGGCACGCAGGGTCTTGCCGACGGCACGCTGGTCGTAGTGCGCGACGGTGAAATACTCCTCGATGGGGCGCTGCCATTGCCAGGTCGTCGGCATGGCGGGAGACGCCGGACCACCGTGCACGAACAGGATCATCGGGTTGGCTTTGTCCTGGCCGCGCACATTGATCCACTGGTCGATGCCGCCGATTTGGGTCTTGTAGGTTTCCTGCACGCCTTCCGGCGCGACAATGCGGGTCAGGTCTTCCACGGCGGCGCGGGCGCGCAAGCAGGGCGGCGATTCGGCGCAACTCTGCGCCACGGCGGCTGTACTGAGACACAGGGCAGCAAAGCCCAGCCAGACTGTTTTCATGCGGGTTCCTTTCGACAAATGGATTTGCGAAATGCGCGATGATAATAGTGCAATTTTTGCGTCCCCGCTTGCCGCAGGGACGAAAAAAAAGCCGCCTTGCGGCGGCTTGGGGGGATGCCGGGCTTAGAAGCGGTAGCCAACCGACAGGCTGACTGCCAGCGGGTCCAGCTTGATGTCCAGCGTTTGCCCGGTGGAGAAGTGGGCGGTGGTCTTGAGCTTGGTCTTGACCACGTTCACGTCGGCGTAATAACGCTCGCCCAGCTTGGCGGTGGCGCCGAGCACCAGGCTGCCCGCGTGTTTTGCATCCAGCGAGTAGGTGGCAGGCTCGCCACCGGTGTTCAGCACGGCGGTCAGCTGGGCGGAGCCAGTCTCCTTGCGGAAGTAGGCGTAGGTGTAGCCAAGGCCAACGTAAGGACGCACCGTCGCATTCGGCTCGAACATGCGGTACTGCAGGAAGATGGTCGGCGGCAGCGCTTCGGCGGTACCAAGCTTGCCGGTGCCTTCGATCGAGCCGGCGCCGTACAGGGTGTGCTTGTACGGCACGCCCAGCATCAGCTCAGTGCTCACGTTATCGGTGATCATGTAGCCGACGCTGAAGATCGGCTTGGTGTCGGAACCCACCTCGGCCTTGATGCCTGGCTTGGAAGGTGCGGTGACGTCGCCGGAAGTGACGTCCGGCGAAATGCGGTTGACGCCGACCTTTGCCAGCCATTCACCCTTGGATTGCGCCGATGCGCCCGATGCTGCGCCCAGCGCGGCCATCACGGCCAGCAGCTTTACAGCGGTGTTGATGCGTTGTGTCATTGTGTCTCCATTATCCTTTGATTACAGCCAGCCCTTGGCTACCATTTTTTCCGAAACATAGCGTGCCAGCAGCAGGTGCAGGAACGGGGTCGGGTGCACGGTGTCGGCGTAGGAATAGTGGCTGACGTCGCCGGCCTTCAGGTTGCTGGCGTTGCAGCCCAGCGAATTGCCCAGCGGGTTCTTGGCAGGCGTCAGGTCGCAGGCGGTGTCGGTGACGTTGGTCAGGCCATACGGCGCCGGATTGGTTGCCTGGTCGTGGCTGACGCTGAACGTATCCACCAGCAGGATCTTGGCGTCGCCCGACAGGCCGGCCGACAAGGTGTCGTTGAAGGCCTTGACCATGCTGTCGATCAGGGCACGGGTGCTGGCCGATTGCGCCAGGCCGGACGGGGTGTTGGCGATGTCCGGCATATTGTTCACCACCACGAAGTTGGCGCCGTTGGCCACGATCTGGGTCTTGACCAGTGCCACCAGTTCAGCGCCCGCCTTGGCGATGTTCTGCACCAGGATCGGCGCTTGCGCGGCGGCGTAGTCGGCACCGGCCTTGGCGCCTGCGGCAGTCGCATCAGCCTGTGCCTTGACGACCATTGGGCCGTAAACGCTTGCCGAGACGGCGGCAGTATTGCCAGCCGAGTAGGCGGCAGTTACAGCGGCCTGCACGATGCTGGCGCTGGTGCTGCCGGCGCGTGCGGCTTCGGTGGCGATGGCCAGCGAGATGGATTGCACTGCAGTGGCTGGATCGGTGGCGCCGGCTGCCAGCTGGGTGGCCAGGCTGGTCGCAAAGACGGTGTTGCCTGCTGCAGTACCGGCGGCGGTAGCGCCAGCCGACAGTTGTTCAAGGCCGATCAGCACGTCGTTGTTGCCGCCCATGACGTAGACGATTTCATCGCCCTTGAATTTGCCGCCCACGGCAGCCAGGTGGTTCTTGACCTGGGTGACGATCGGCACGGTCAGCGCACCGAGCGGGCTGCCGGTCAGTTTGTTGCCGGGGCCGACAGGATTGGTCACACGAGCGCCGCCCTGCGCATAGCCATAGCAGCCTGCCTTGGCTTGCACTGGTACGCTGAAGCCCTTGGCCGCATCGCCATCGAGGCCGGTCACGGCCGGGCACGGTGCAGGCAGGCCGACTTGCGCGGCCATCAGCTCGGTCCAGTTCTTGCCGGTCAGCGCCGGATTGGATTTGGTGTTGTCACCGTTGATGGTGAAGGTGCCGCCGCCGATGGCTTGCACGGTGCCGACCTTATAGGTGCCCACGTCCGACAGGCTGTCGCCGAAAGAAACCTGGGCAGAATATTTGAGTTTAGGGCTTTGGTCGCCTGGGCGTGGGTCGCTGCCGCCGCAACCGGCAATAACTGCCGCTGCCATGACCGTCATGGCAAGTTTGAAATGACGCATTGTGTCTCCAGAGGGGATGATTTTTTTATGTGCTTTGCGAACGCGCGTGCTATTCGCTGCCGAACTAATATGCCAGCTTGGACTTGCTTGTTACAAGTAGAAATTTGTAAAAACAACAGCCGTGCACAACCAAGGGGCGCGACTGTAGCAGCCACGCATCAGCATTGCAAGTCACTGTTCTTCCAGCCAGGCAGGACGGGCGAATTGCTGCTTCAGGAAATCAACGAAAAGGCGCGTGCGCTGGGGGCGCTGGCGGACGCTGGCCGGCAGCAGGGCGACAATGTCGGCCTCCGGCAATGCATGGTCGGGCAATACGCGGCACAGGGCGCCGCTGCGCAGCTCACCCGCAACGTCCCATTCCGAGCGCAGCATGATGCCGTGGCCGTCGAGCGCCCATTGCTTGACGACGCGGCCGTCGTTGCAAGCTAGCGTGGGTTCGATGCGCAAGGTACGGAACTGGCTGGCGCCGGGCGGCATCAGCTTCCAGCGCGTGGCGTCTTCCTCATTCTCGCGCAAGGCCAGGCAGGCATGGCCGGCCAGTTGTTCCAGGCTGCGCGGGCTGCCGTGCCGGGCGAGGTAGGACGGCGCCGCGCACAGGTAGCGCCGGTTGCGCGCCAGCACTTGCTGGCGCAGGCTGGAGTCGCGCATCGCGCCGATGTGGATCACCACGTCCCAGCCCTCGTGCAGGCGCAGGTTCGGCCGGTCCGACAATTCCAGCTCGAAGGCCAGCGCCGGATGCTGCGCCCGGAAGCGTGCCGCCAGCGGGGCGATGTGCGCGCTGCCGAAGCCCATCGGCGCCAGCACGCGCAGACGCCCCGCCAGCTCATTGCGCTGTTCGTGCAGAGCGCGCTGCAAGGAGTCCATCTCGGCCAGGATCGTTTGCGCCCGTTCGGCCAGCAGCTGCCCCTGCTCGGTCAGCGCAATCCCCCGCCCCTGCCGGTCGGCCAGCTTGAGCCGCAGTTTGTCTTCGATAGCTTGCAGACGCTGGGTGACGGAAGACGGCGTCACATCCAGCAGGCGCGCCGTGGCCGACAGCGAAGGCTGGCTGGCCACGGCGCAGAAAAAACTCAGGTCGTCAGTGGAGAGCATTAAGGCTGACCTTAATCATGTAATCAAGAAATCTTAAGCACAGACTTTATTCCATTCATTAGAATTTCGGCAATGAAAATTCCTGCCCTCCTCCTTGCCCTCGGCGCGCTGTGCTGCGCCCCACTGCACGCCGACCCGGCGCGCTTCACGCCTGCGCAGTTGCAGCAGGACCTGCAATTCGTGCGCGAAGCCATCGAGAGCACGCACCCCGAGCCCGCACTGCGCTCCGGGCAGCAAGCCTATGAGCAAGCCTTCGAGGTGGCGCGCAGCAGGCTGGGCCAGCCCCTGTCGCGCGACGAGGCGTGGCGCGTGCTGGCAGCCATGAACCCGGTCTTCAACGATGCACATCTCGGCGTGGTGTTCCCCGACTGGCGCTCGGAAACGCGGGCCCACCTGCAGGCAGGCGGCAGGCTGTTCCCGTTCGAGGTCATGATCGATGGCCAGCAGCGCTTGCGCATCGTCGCTGCACTGGGCGGCGGCAGCTCCGCGCTGGCAGGCCGCGAGATCGGCAATATCAACGGCATGCCGGCGGCGCGCATCCTGCGCGAGCTGGGGTCGCTGGTGCACGGCGATACGCCGGCCTTTCGCAATAAACTGCTGGAGCGGCGCTTCTGGCTGTACTACTGGAAGAACTATGGCGCAGCGGAGCGCTTTACCCTGCAGGCCGGCGGGCAGGTACTGGAAGTGCCTGCAGCCCCGGTACTGCCGGCTGCGGTGGCAGGCGAAAAATCGTTCGAGCAGACTTTCCAGTTCCGCATCCTGCCAAGCGGAGTCGGACTGCTGACCGTCAACCAGTTCGCCTGGCCGGACAAGCAGCGCTTCTACGATTTCACGGAACGCGCCTTTACCAGCTTGCGCGATGCCGGCGCGCAGACGCTGTTGATCGACGTGCGTGAAAACGGCGGCGGCGACGACGATATGTGGAAGACCGGCATCCTGCGCTATATCGCGAACAAGCCCTACCGCAACGGCTCCAGCTACGTGAAGAAAGTGCTGGAAGGCCGCGCCGGCCCCGGCGAAAAAGTGGGCGACATCGTCAGCGGCAACGTCGATAGCTGGGTGCAGCCGGAGCCTGCGCATCCGCTGCATTTCAGCGGCAAGGTATTCGTGCTGGTGGGCGACCTGACTTATTCGTCCGCCATCCTGTTCAGCAATACGGTGCAGGACCACGGCTTCGCCAGGCTGGTCGGCGCCGCAGGCTATGCCTATGTGCGCCAGACCGGCGGCACGCAGAAACAGCACGTGCTGCCCAACACCGGGCTGGAAGTCGTGGTGCCGCGCTTCGTGCTCGACCGCCCGTCAGGCAAGCGCGAACCGGCGCTGCTGCAGCCTGACATCGTGCTGGCCGACGATCCTTTCGATCGCAACGCGCTGGTCAAGGCGCTGCTGGCGCATCCTGCCGCATCAACGAATTGAAGTAGCTGCGGGCGGCCAGCAGGCAGGGCGCGCCAGCCAGACGGGCGTGATACGCGTCCATCAGCAGTTCGTTGGCGCTGCGACCGCTTTTCGGCGCGTCTTCCTGCGCCCTCTTCATGGCCTCCTCGCTAATCAGCACGAAGCTGCGGCGGGCATCCCTGAATTCGTCCTGTGCGCCCAGCTCTTCCAGATCGACCACGGTCGGCGGCGCGCCATGTTCGCTGAAATATTCCGCCGCAGCGGTGGCATTGAAAAATGGTACTGAAGGGTCCCTGCTGCCGCCGCACAGCAACAGCGGGCTTTGCGGCGTGTAGTTGCGCAAGTCGTTTTTCAGCATCCATTTGCGCAGGTTGTTGGCGGGCGTGCAGTCGCCATCGTCGCAGGGATGCTGGGCCAGGTCTTGCAGGTAGGCGTCGCGGTAGCTGGTGCGTACCAGGTGGGGATTGCTGAAGTAGACGGATGCCCCCCTGCCCTGCGGCAGCGAGTCGCGCGCGAAGAGGGCGGCCTTGGGCAGCTTGCCCTGCTTGAGCAGTTCCTTGCGCGTCATCGTGGTAGGGAACAGCGTTTCGATGCCGCTGGCGTATTGCAGCTCATACAGCTCCTCCGGCTTGCTGTAGATGGCCGCGCCGGCGCGCTGGGCGGAAGTGGCAATCAGCGGCAAATAGATGGTGATGCCGGCATTCGGCTGGCCGCTGAATACCGTGTCGGAAAAGCGCGCCATGGCATACGGTCCGGACAATCCTGCGGCGGCAGTGACCTTGAATTCACTGCCTTGCTGCATGGCGCGCTGCGTGGCGAGCGTGACGTGGCCGCCCTGCGAGTAACCGGCCAGGAACAGCTGCGGCGCTGCCTGGACCTTGAGCTGCGCCATCGCACTGCGGGCAGCGCGCATGGCGTCAATCATGTCGGCCGATTGCTGCTCGGCGTTCAGGTAGGGGTGGTAAGGCAGTGAAGACCCGTCATAGCCGGCGTAATTGGGCGCTACGACGATATAGCCTTGTGCGGTGAACAAGGCCGCCACCAGCTTGGCCTCGCCGCGCAGGCGCGCCATATTGTGGTCCTTGGCGGTCGAGGTGCCGTGGGCGTACAACAGCACCGGCCGCGGCCCCTGGCAGGCGGGATCTTCGCCGGACGGCAGGATCAGCGCGGTGCTGGCGTCCGTCGGCTCGCCGCTGCCGCCGATGGTGCTGTAACGCAGGCTGTAGGTGGTGATAGTGCAGCGCGGCGTACCGGCAAATTGGGCCACGGTACTGCCGGCCTTCTCCAGCACTTCGGCCAGCATGGCCGGCTCGATGCGCTTGGAAGTGCTGAACACGCCGGTTTCGATGCGGGACAGGGTGGGGCCGGAAATCAGGGTGCCGCGTTCAGGGACGGCCAGCAGGGTACGCGAGACGGTGGAGGATTCTGCTGCGGCGCAAAAAGGTGGAGGAAAGGCTGCAACCAGAGTGGAAAGGTATGTCGCAATTTTCCGAATAGGGCGCATATTGGCCTCCGTGCATGTGCAGGAGAATGCCGCCCAACCTGAAAGCGCGGCACGTATGTATGTATGATGTAAGCATACTCCTCCAGCTACCCGGACAGCGTGCCGATTGGATGTGCTCCCCTCTCAAGCATCCACCGACAAGCATCACGCCTATGCAGGCGAATATCCGCAAGTGGTATTTCTGTCGTTGGCTCACAACATAGCTGACCAAGCACGTTCGCCTTATTGCGCATCAAGATCCGTGCAAGCCAATGTGCCACCATGGCTTTTCTGATCGCTTGACAAGGACTCAAGCATGGCCACCCAGCTATCCGTTGACATGAGTTCAGGAGGCAGAAAAGCGCAGGGATTCTGCACCCCGAAGGATGACAAGACGCCGCAGGTCATGGACGTTCTGCCGAAGCGCGTTGTTCCAATTCTCTTCTTGCCGGGAATTATGGGTTCGAACTTGCGCATTAACACGGAGCGTCAACAGCGCTTGAACAAATCCAATAACGTCGCCTGGCGCCCGGACAAGCTGAATGAGGTGACAGAGTTCCTCGAAGCCTCGCCAGTTCGGCGCCAACTGCAATTGGATCCCCAAACAACCGAGGTGGATTGCTACGATGGCGGAATGGCGCCAACCGGAAATACCCATGAAAATGCCGGTCAACGCCAGGATCACAGCAAGGTTAGAGTCGCACTGCGCTTCGAAATCGACTCTCCGTTGCTTTCGGACGATCCGCCTTCCGTCACTCCGCGCCGGACCAAAGAAGAAAAGGCAAGGGAGCGAGGATGGGGAGAAGTACTTTTCAACAGTTACAGACGTATCCTTGAGCAATGCGAACAGCATCTGAACCGCCATGGCCCCGATAGCTATTGAAAAAAAATCATTGGTCGCAATCCTGCTGAGTGGGGAGCTGTAGCGAATCCTGCGATCACGCCGTTGACTGAAGAAGAATTCAAGGCTGCCACAAAGGATTGCTTGTTCCCCGTCCACGCCATGGGGTACAACTGGCTGCAATCCAACGAAGACTCGGCACGCATCGTTTCGAGAAGAATCAAGAACCTCATACTTGACTACCAAAGAAGCGGCTTTGCTTGTGAGAAGGTCATCATCAGCAGCCACTCCATGGGCGGTTTACTAGCCCGTGCATTGATTCATCCGGAGATGGGCAACATCAATGACAAAATACTCGGGATCGTACATGGCGTTATGCCTGCACTCGGGGCACCGGCGGCATACAGGCGCATGCGCTGTGGCTTCGAAGAAGGCAAGATGGGGATGAACCCAGCGCCAAAGTTTCTCGGAAATTTCGGCAGTGAAGTCACTGCAGTTCTCGGTAATGCCCCCGGAGGCCTTCAACTGCTGCCCAACTGCGCCTATGGGAATGGCTGGCTCGAAATTCGGCGCAATGGCCTTCTTGTCGATCAATTTCCAAAAAACGGTGATCCCTATGAAGAGATCTCTTGCCTGCGTAATCGATGGTTCGGCTTACTGCGAGAAGAATGGCTGAATCCAGCGGGAAGTCAAAGTGCCGGGATCGCGAGAACTATGAAATTACTCCGTGAAGCCAGGAAGTTCCATCTCGACTTAGCTGACACCTTCCACGAGCAAAGCTATGCGCATTATGGTGCTGACGCAGCACGCCCATCCTGGGACAGGATCGTATGGAACCTGAATGATACGAACGTTGATGCTGCATGGACAGACTATCGCATCACCAACGACAGCAGGCAGGGAAAGTTGGTGTTGGCCGGGAAAACATCCAAGGGTGTACCAGTTGATGGCATCAGCGCAGAACTGGGGCCTTCACAAGGAGCCGGCGATCAAACAGTCCCGCTCCGTTCATCGGATCGTCAACTCTTAAGCAATCGGTTCAAGGCGATCTTCCGCCAGACCGGTTATGAGCATCAGGCCAGCTTTAGCAATGACGATGCCTTGCATTCGACGATGTTCAGCATCATAAAAATTGCCGCCACAATGAAGTGGGGAAGCCTTGCGTAGCTTCATCACGTCCATGGCAATGCTACTAGCAATAGTTCTGTTTCTCCTGCCAGTCCACTCCACGTGGGCCGAATATCCACATACGGGGAACAAAAAAATGAACTCAACCTCGAACAGACTTGTCGAGACTAACGCAGAGACAAACACCATCTGCGCCGGACGATTCCTGATAGATGTGCCCAAAGGTGCTGCAGTTGTTTACGGTCCGGCGCGCGTCCCGTTTCATTTATCGAGGCTTGAAGGTGAAGGGGCAGGCCTGGACAGCGAAGTCAAGCGGGCGCTTGCAAAAATTGAGGAGAACCGAGAGTTCGCGCGAGGCCCATTGAAGAAAAAAGAGTCAATGCTGGGCAAGGTACTGCCTGGCATAGGAGGGCAACACAAGATGGTTATTGGCATAGGGCGCGGCAGCTTCGCCGATTACAACGTCCAGTCATTCCTCCGGCTTGGAAATGACCTGTTCTTGCAGGAGTATGAAGTTGACGGTGAAGGTGATGCGTACCTTGAAGCGGTAGCTTTACTGATGGAGGTCGCACGCTCTTTGCGCTTTCGTCCTTCCGACGAAATTCCAAACGAACCAGGACTTTGCCTGGACGGAGCTTTCCTCCGCGAGCCTGCTCGCTATATGCTGGAAGAAGTCACGCTAGGCATTCGACTGAAGCAATTCGAAGACGTCCACATGTCAATCGAAATGACGAAGAAGGAAATCTTTATTGAGTCGGATGCGTTGGAACCCAGGATGAACCGTGCCAAACAAGCGGCCTTCGCGTCCGGCATGGGAAAGTGGTACTCACGAATCAAATTCCTTCGACGCGGTTACCGTCACATAGGGGGATGGGAAGGGTTCGAAGTGCTTGCCCATAAACCCGCGCAAGAATTTGAAGGCGAAAGCCATGAATTCGCCTTCCAAAGCCACGGTGAGCCCAAGAACCCTTTGCTGCCAGTGCTTCAGATTGAATTGCACACCGGCGTCAAGGGAAACACCACAGGAGGTACCAAACCCTCCATCAGTGACGAAGAAGCAGTCTTCCTGTGGGACTCGATCATTGGCTCGATCAGGCCGAGGCCAGTTAGTGGGCAGCGCTAAGCGTTTTACGACTTCAGGAAACGCTCAATAATGCCGGTCGAACCGAAAGCGGCGCGGCGCAGGCGATCGTTGACGCCCAGCCAGGCATCGCCTGTCGGCGGTGCTTCCACGAGGATCAGCTCAACCTGTTGCTGGTCCATCGCGCGCAACGCGGCATACACGCCATAAGCATACCCCTTTGGCTCGGCAGGGAGCGTCACATTTGGTTGAGACAACACAAACGGCGAGTAGTGGATCAGCGCGGCACACCGCCCTCGCAGCTTGAGTTCCGCAAGGGTTTTTTCGATGTCGCCAGTGGGCAACAGTGCCACCGGCGCTTTCGGCGCGTAATGCGACTCCAGGGTGCCGGAAGCACGCGGCGCGGCCTGGTCGGGCTGGCGCGGCATGGTGCCGATCACGTCGGCAATCTGCTGCGCGGTGATGTGGCCGGGTCGCAGCAGCACCGGGCCATGGCTGGCCAGGCGCGACATGTCGAGGATAGTGGACTCGATGCCAACCTGGCTCGATCCGCCATCAAGGATGGCCGCCAGGCGCGGGTCGTCGCCGAATTCGTCATGCACGTGCTGGGCGGTAGTCGGGCTGACATTGCCGAACTTGTTGGCCGATGGCGCGGCCACTCCGCCCTTGCCTTCCTTGAATGCTTGCAGCAGTTGCATCGCCACCGGGTGCGACGGGCAGCGGATGCCGACCGTATCCTGGCCGCCGGAAACGGCGTCGGGAATATGCGCGTTGCGCTTGAGGATCAGGGTCAGCGGGCCGGGCCAGAAGGCGCGCACCAGGGCGCGTGCTTCGTCGGGCACTTCGGTGGTCCAGTAATCGATGTCGGCGCCGGGGGCGACGTGCACGATCACCGGATGGTCCTGCGGGCGGCCTTTGGCAGCGTAGATCTTTGCGACAGCGGCCGGGTTCTCCGCATCCGCACCGAGGCCGTACACGGTCTCGGTAGGGAATGCGACCAGGTCGCCATTCGCCAGCGCAGCTGCTGCGCCGGCGATGTCGCGGGATGCGGCGTCGGTCATGCTTCGATCCCGAGGATGGCGCAGGCGGCGTTGAGGTGCTGCTGCGCTTCGGCCAGGGTCGGCGCGACGAACGTCAGGTGGCCCATCTTGCGGGCACGGCGCGGTTCTTCCTTGCCGTACAGGTGCAGATTGGCGCCTGGCAGCGCCAGCACCTTGTCCCACGCCGGCTCGCGCACCGTGCCAAGCGGGTTGAAGCGCGCTTCAGCGCCGGGCAATGGCAGCCCGGTATTCTCCACCGGATCGGCGACAACTTCGGCTTCGTACCAGATATCGCCCAGCAGGTTCAGCATGACCGCCGGCGAATGCTGGCGCACATCGCCCAGCGGCAGGCCGGCCATGGCACGCACCTGTTGGGCGAACTGGCTGGTGACGCAGGCATCGATGGTGTAGTGGCCGCTGTTGTGCGGGCGCGGCGCCATTTCATTGACCACCAGCGAGCCGTCGGCCAGCACGAAGAACTCGATGCACAGCACGCCCACGTAGCCCAGTTCGGCCACGATGGCTGTCGCCGCCGCCTGTGCCTTGGCGGCGCAGTCGGCGGTGATGTTCGGCCCCGGCACGGTCGTGGTGAACAGGATGCCGTCGCGGTGCACGTTTTCGGCGATCGGGTAGACCACGGAGGCGCCGTCGGCGCCGCGCGCCGTCAGC
Source organism: Pseudoduganella sp. R-32 (assembly GCF_049913245.1). Taxonomy (NCBI): domain Bacteria; kingdom Pseudomonadati; phylum Pseudomonadota; class Betaproteobacteria; order Burkholderiales; family Oxalobacteraceae; genus Pseudoduganella; species Pseudoduganella sp. R-32. Next base: position 6,369,999 of record NZ_CP183987.1, read on the forward strand.
ACGGAAACCTCATACGCCAGCGGCAGCATCTTCTCCAGCAGGCAGGTGACCTGGCCCATGCCTTCGAAGGCGGCGCGCACGTCGTCGCGTGACTTCACGCGCACCTGGCCCTTGCCGTCGTAGCCCATGCGAACGGTCTTCAGGATGCCCGGCAGCAGGTCATCGGGAATCGCATCGATGTCGGCATCGGTGGCGATGACCTTGTGCGGAGCCGGCATCACGCCCGACTTGGCCGCGCTGGCGACGAAGAAAGCCTTTTCCGCAATGCGGTCCTGCGCCACGGACACGCCATGCGCATTCGGCGCCACGAACACCGATTGCGCCAGGCGCGACAGGCTGTCGGCCGGCACGTTTTCGAACTCGGTAGTCACGGCAACGCATTGCGCAGCCAGTGCATCGAGGCCGGCGGCATCGCTGTAGCCGGCATTGATCAGGCGGTTCGCCGCCTGCCCCGCAGGGCAGTCGGCGGACGGTTCCAGCACGGCCACGTTGTAGCCCATGCTCTGCGCGGCGTGCGCGAACATGCGGCCAAGCTGGCCGCCGCCCATGACACCCAGCCACGCTGGAGGATTTTTTACATCGGTACTCATACGCTTACAACGGCAAAGTCATGGCCTTGGCGGCCTCGGTTTGCGATGCGCGGAACTCTTCCAGCCTGGCAGCCAGCGCGTCGTCGGTGGTGGCGATGATCGCCACTGCGGTCAGGCCCGCGTTGGCAGCGCCGGCCTCGCCGATCGCAAAGGTCGACACCGGCACGCCCTTCGGCATCTGCACGATGGCCAACAGCGAGTCTTCGCCGCGCAGGTACTTGGACGGCACGGGCACGCCCAGCACCGGCACGATGGTCATGGCAGCGACCATGCCCGGCAGGTGGGCCGCACCGCCGGCGCCGGCGATGATGGCGCGCAGGCCGCGCGCACGGGCGCTCTTGGCGTAGGCGTACATCTCGTCCGGCATGCGGTGGGCGGAGATCACCTGCGCTTCATACGGCACGCCGAACTGCTTCAGCATGTCGACGGCATTCTTCATCACGTCCCAGTCCGAGGACGAGCCCATGATGATGCCGACCAGCGGTTTGCTCATTGGCTGATTCTCTGACATGGCTTATACCTTCAGCTTTTCGCCGGTCAGGCGTTCGATGGCTTCGAAGTACTTGGCCTGGGTCTTTTCGATCACTTCCGCCGGCAGGGCTGGCGCCGGCGGGGTCTTTTGCCAGTCCTTCAGGGTTTCCAGGTAGTCGCGCACGAACTGCTTGTCGTAGGACGGTGGGGAAATGCCTGGACGGTAGGAGTCGGCTGGCCAGAAGCGCGAGGAGTCGGCGGTCAGCACTTCATCCATCAGGTGCAGCACACCGTTGTCGTCCAGCCCGAACTCGAACTTGGTGTCGGCGATGATGATGCCCTTGGTTGCTGCGTAGTCGGCGGCGGTGGTGTACAGCTTGATCGCCACTTCGCGGATCTTGGCGGCCAGTTCGGCGCCGATTTTCTTTTCCATCTCTTCGAAGGAGATGTTTTCATCGTGTTCGCCCAGGTCTGCCTTGGCAGCCGGGGTGAAGATTGGTTCTGGCAGCTTGTCGGCTTGCTGCAGGCCTTCCGGCAGCTTGATGCCGCAGATGCTGCCGGTCGCCTGGTAGTCTTTCCAGCCGGAGCCGATGATGTAACCGCGTACCACCGCTTCCACCAGGATAGGCTGCAGGCGCTTCGCTACGACTGCGCGGCCTTTGACCTGCTCTACTTCGTCCTGTGCCACGACCGATTCCGGGGTGACGCCGGTCAGGTGGTTGGGGACGATGTGGCCCAGTTTCTCGAACCAGAAATCGGACATCTGGTTCAGGACCATGCCTTTGCCGGGGATCGGTTCGTTCATCACGACGTCGAACGCGGACAGGCGGTCGGTGGTGACGATCAGGATCTTGTCGGTGCCGACGGCGTAGTTGTCGCGCACTTTACCGTGGCCCAGCAGGGGGAGGGATTTGATGGAGGATTTGTACAGGCTGTTCATGGCGGGGACTATCTGAGATTTTTAGAACCGGTAAACCAGTGTCCGACCCGCAGGGTCAGACACTGTCTGTGCCGCGGCCGGCGGCTCCGGCAGACCTGGTGTCTGACCCTGCGGGTCAGACACCGCTTTACCGGTTTTATTACTTGACGATCTGGGCCAGCTCGCCGGCCTTGTAACGCTCAGCCATCTTCTCCAGCGAAATCGGCTTGATCAGCGACGCGCGGCCTTCGCAGCCGAACGACAGGAAGCGTGCCTTCACCACTTCTTCAGCAGCAGCACGGGCTGGCTTCAGGAAGTCGCGCGGGTCGAACTTCGATGGGTTCTCGAACATGTACTTGCGCACGGCAGCGGTCATGGCCAGGCGGATATCGGTGTCGATATTGATCTTGCGCACGCCGTGACGGATGCCTTCCTGGATTTCTTCCACTGGCACGCCGTAGGTTTCCTTCATGTCGCCGCCGAATTCGCGGATGATGGCCAGCAGTTCCTGCGGCACCGAGGACGAACCGTGCATCACCAGGTGGGTGTTAGGGATGCGGGCGTGGATTTCCTTGATGCGGTCGATCGCCAGGATGTCGCCGGTTGGCTTGCGGGTGAACTTGTAGGCGCCGTGCGAGGTGCCGATCGCGATTGCCAGCGCGTCGCACTGGGTCTTCTGCACGAAGTCGGCAGCTTGCGCCACGTCGGTCAGCAGCTGTTCGCGGGTCATGGTGCCTTCCGCGCCGTGGCCGTCTTCCTTGTCGCCCTTCATGGTTTCCAGGGAGCCCAGCACGCCCAGTTCCGCTTCCACGGTCACGCCGATGGAGTGGGAGAACTTCACCACTTCCTTCGACACTTCCACGTTGTATTCGTAGGAAGCCACGGACTTGCCGTCAGCCATCAGGGAACCATCCATCATCACGGACGAGAAACCGGATTTGATCGCAGCCATGCAGACTGCCGGCGACTGGCCGTGGTCCTGGTGCATGACGACAGGGATGTGCGGGTAAGCTTCGATTGCCGCGTCGATCAGGTGACGCAGGAAGGCTTCGCCAGCGTATTTACGGGCGCCAGCCGAAGCTTGCATGATCACCGGCGCGTTGACGGCGTCGGCGGCAGCCATGATGGCCTGCACTTGTTCCAGGTTGTTGACGTTGAAAGCCGGGATGCCGTAGCCGTTTTCAGCAGCGTGGTCCAGCAGTTGACGCATGGATACGAGGGACATGGTAATACTCCAATAACAATAAAGAAATCGTTAGCGTTCGTTATCGAGCCGATCAGCGGGCAGATTCGGCGCGGTGAGTAAACTCACCTACTTTCACGATACGCAGCGCGTTCGTGCCGCCCACCTTGCCCATCGGCGCACCCCAGGTAACCACAATCATATCGCCCTTCTGGGCAATACCCTGTTTTACCAGGAGGTCTTCCGCAGCGCGCAACACGACGTCGGTCGGCGCATCCTGCATCAGTTGGTGGGTGCAAACGTTACGGTACAAGGCCAGCTTGCGCTGGGTGGTGGTGCTCGGCGTGAGCGCAATAATCGGGGTGTCGATGTTGTGGCGGCTCATCCACAGCGCGGTGGAGCCGGATTCGGTCAGGGCCACAATCGCTTTCACGCGCAGGTGGTGCGCGGTGAACAGGGCGCCATAGGCGATCGACTGGTCGATGCGGGTGAAGCGCGCGTTCAGGAAGTCCGCATCGAGTTTGTTGTATTCGGATTGCTCGGCTTCGGTGCAGATGGCCGCCATCATTTCCACAGTTTCCACCGGGTATTTACCGGAGGCAGTCTCAGCCGAAGTCATCACGGCATCGGTACCGTCCAGCACGGCATTCGCCACGTCGGACACTTCGGCGCGGGTCGGCACCGCGTTGAAGATCATCGACTCCATCATCTGGGTCGCAGTGATGGCGATCTTGTTCGATTCGCGCGCCATGCGGATCATGCGCTTCTGCAGCGCAGGCACAGCCGCATTGCCTACCTCGACAGCCAGGTCGCCGCGGGCCACCATGATGCCGTCGGAGGCGTTCAGGATTTCCTGCAGCGCCGGGATAGCTTCAGCACGCTCGATCTTGGCGATCATCATCGGCTTGAAGCCGAACGGCTCGCCGGCGATATTGGCCAGCTGGCGCGCCATTTCCATATCGGTGGCGTTTTTCGGGAAGGAAATCGCCAGGTAATCGGCCTGGAACGACATCGCAGTCTTGATGTCTTCCATGTCCTTGGCGGTCAGGGCCGGCGCGGTCAGGCCGCCGCCCTGGCGGTTGATGCCCTTGTTGTTGGACAGCTCGCCGCCGATCTTCACGGTGGTGTAGATTTCGCTGCCGACAATCTTGTCCACGGTCAGCACGATCAGGCCATCGTTCAGCAGCAGCACGTCGGCAGGCTTCACGTCGGTTGGCAGGCTCTTGTAGTCCAGGCCCACGCGCTCCTGGTTGCCCAGTTCACCGTTCTCGCCCCACTTGGCATCGAGGATGAACTTGTCGCCCTTGGCCAGCTCGATCTTGTTGTTCTCAAACTTGCCGATACGGATCTTCGGCCCCTGCATGTCGGCCATGATCGCCACTTCCTTGCCGCATTCCGCAGCCGCCTGACGCACCAGGTTGGCGCGATCGATATGATCCTGCGCCTTGCCGTGGGAGAAATTCAGGCGGACCACGTCAACCCCTGCCTTGATCATCTGGATCAGGATGTTCAGGTCGGTCGAAGCTGGGCCGATAGTTGCGACGATCTTGGTACCACGTGCCATGAAGGTTTCCTTCGTGTGAGCTTGAAAAAGTTCAAAAGGCGCCTTGCGGGCGCCTTTTACCGTGTTACTGGGCGCGTTGCGCCAGGATTTCCACTGCCGGCAGGGTCTTCCCTTCCAGGAATTCCAGGAAGGCGCCGCCGCCGGTGGAGATATAGCCGATCTTGTCGGTGATCTGGTACTTGGCGATGGCCGCCAGGGTGTCGCCGCCGCCGGCGATCGAGAAGCCCCTGGAGTTGGCGATCGCCATGGCCAGGGTCTTGGTGCCTTCGCCGAACTGGTCGAACTCGAACACGCCGACCGGGCCGTTCCAGACGATGGTGCCGGCTTCGCCGATCTGGGCAGCCAGCTTGGCGGCGGTCTTGGGACCGATGTCCAGGATCATGTCGTCGTCGGCCACATCAGCCACGGCCTTCACGGTCGCCGCTGCGGTTGGCGAGAATTCCTTCGCGCACACCACGTCTTCAGGGATAGGCACCTGGGCGCCGCGAGCAGCCATGATGTCGATGATGGCCTTGGCTTCAGCAACCAGGTCGGCTTCCGCCAGCGACTTGCCGATCTTCAGGCCGGCAGCCAGCATGAAGGTGTTGGCGATGCCGCCGCCAACGATCAGGTTGTCCACTTTGTCGGCCAGCGATTTCAGGATCGACAGTTTGGTCGACACTTTGGAACCGGCCACGATGGCCAGCAGCGGACGGGCCGGCGCGCCCAAGGCCTTGCCCAGCGCATCCAGCTCGGCAGCCAGCAGCGGGCCGGCGCAAGCGATCGGCGCGAACTTGGCGATGCCGTGGGTGGTCGCCTCAGCGCGGTGCGCAGTACCGAAAGCATCGTTCACGTACACGTCGCACAGCTTGGCCATTTTCTGGGCCAGCTCATCGGAATTCTTCTTTTCGCCCTTGTTGACGCGGCAGTTTTCCAGCAGCACAACCTGGCCGGCAGCCACTTCCACGCCATCGACCCAGTCCTGCTTCAGCTCGACCGGCTGGCCCAGCAGTTCGGACATGCGCTTGGCGATTGGCGCCAGGCTGTCTTCCGGCTTGAATTCGCCTTCGGTTGGACGGCCCAGGTGGGAGGTAACCATGACCTTGGCGCCAGCGCCCAGGGCCGCCTTAATCGCCGGAATCGAAGCACGAATGCGTGTATCTTCGGTGATATTGCCCGCATCATCCTGCGGCACGTTCAGATCTGCACGGATAAAGACGCGCTTGCCCTGCAGCGCGTTCTGCGCTACGAGGTCTTCCAGGCGGTTGAATTTCAGCATGGTTACTCAGGGGTCACAGTTGGAAAGAGCGCTATTTTACCTTAAGCCGGGGCCCCTTAGCCGCTTGTTAAGCTCGGGCAAGGCCGATATTTAGTTGCCAACAAGAAAACAAAATTCGGGGTCAGGTCTGTCATTTGGACACCAAAGCCACACTTTTGATCTTCCTCAAGCCATCGGCGCGCAATCGTGCAGGTGTCAGGCCCAGGACCTGGCGAACGCTGCGGACCATATGGCTGGGGTGCGCGAAACCCGCTTCCAGTGCGATCTCGGTATTTGTCTTTTTGCCTTCCTGCAGGAGCTGGCGGGCGCGCTCGGCGCGGCGGACCAGGACGTAACGATGCACGGGCATGCCGGCTGCCTGGCGGAACAGTTCCTTGAAGTGAGAAACACTGAAGCCGGCCACGACAGCCAGCTCGGCCAGTCTCAGGTCGTGGTCAAGGTTGGCTTCGATATAGTCCTGGATGGCGCGCAACTGCCAGGCAGGCAAGGCTCGGGGCGGCGCTGCGGATGGGCGGCGGGAGGCCAGCGTCTGCAGCGCCAGCAGCCGTGCCGCCAGCGCACTGGCCAGGCTGTCAGCGAAGATACGGCCGCAGGGATGTCCCTTTTGCTCTTCCGTTTGCATCATCCAGCCAATGCGTTCGATTTGCGGGTCGCGGATGTGGATGGCTGGCGCCAGCCCGGCATTCAGGCGCATATGTTCCGCCGTGTCCTGCAGCAGGGATGGATTCAGGCGCAACAACAATGATGTGGCGGGTGCAGTCAGCGTCCAGCGTGTGCTGGAGCCGGCGGGCACCACGCAGAACTGGCCGTGCAGCCGAGTCCCCAGCCGCTCGTACCGGCCAGCGCGGTAGCTGACCGGCACCGGAGCGCCAAGGTGCAGGCACAACACATGACGGCCATCGACCGGCGAGTCGAAGCGGCCATGCGGAACTGGCGAAGTCAACACATCCAGTAGCGGTACCTCGTCCCGCACTGGGTAACACGAAGGCCTGGTCGTCATTGCTTCCTCTCACGCAGGAAATGGGAGAGTGCGCCATTTCCAGCGATGAAGCAATAAAAAATCAGCCGACTGTGCTCGCCAGCGGCTGTTTATGCGCGCAGCCTCCCAGGCTTGCCGATAGCATCGATTTCACCACTCAGCTACCGCATGGAGACCGCAAGTGAAACGCCGTGACTTTTTATCCCTGACCGCCACCGCCCTCGCCGCCAGCGCGGCGCCACAACTATCCATTGCCGCCGCCACCACCGAGGTCGCCAAATTCCGTGCTGCGCGCCGTTTCGCAAAACTGCCCTTCGGCCGTATCGCCTACGCGGAGCGCGGAACCGGCCCGGCAGCAGCGCTGTTCCTGCACGGCGCCCCGCTGAACAGCTTCCAGTGGCGTGGCGCACTGGAGCGCCTGTCGGCATACCGACGCTGCATAGCGCCCGACTTCATGGGCCTCGGGTATTCGGAGATCCCCTCTGGCCAGTCGCTGGCCGCATCCGCCCAGGCCGAGATGCTCGCGGCCCTGCTCGACCAGCTAGACACCCGCACCGTGGATATCGTCGCCAGCGACAGCGGCGGCGCCGTAGCGCAACTGTTCCTGCTGCGCTACCCGCAGCGCGTGCGCAGCCTGATGCTGACCAATTGCGACATCGAGCCGCATAGTCCGCCCGCCGAGATCGCGCCCGTGCTGGAAATGGCCCGCCAGGGCACGCTGGCCGACGAAACCGCCAAGTGGCTGACCGACCAGTCCATGGCCCGCGCCACGTTTGGCGCCGCCGTCTTCCACAACCCCGCGCAGCTGACGGATGAAATCATCGAGTACTATGCAGCGCCACTGGTGAGTTCACCACTGCGGCGCGCGCAATACCACGAGTTCCACAACGCCCTGTCGCCCAACCCGCTCGCCGGCATCGAGGCCCAACTGCGGCGCAGCACTGTGCCGGTGCGCATGGTGTGGGGCGCCAGCGATACCATTTTCACGATGGCCGATGCGCACTACCTCGACCAGCTCTTCCCGCATTCGCAAGGCATCCGCGCCATCCCGGAAGGAAAGCTGTTCTTCCAGGAAGAATTCCCTGACATCATTGCGGAAGAAGCACGCAAGCTGTGGAAGGCCTAGCAGCGAATTTCCAGGTTGTGCCCGTCTGGATCCTCGAAATAGCAAGCCAGCGCCAGCCCGCGTGCGCCGTATTGTGGCTGGGGCTGGCTGCAGTTGCGGTCCATATGATTGCCGCCGAATGGGATGCGGCGTTCACGCAATTGCGCCATCACTCGTTCGAAATGTTCGGGATCGACGCGGAAGGCCAGGTGCAGATGCATGGTGGGCGGCTCCGCCAGCAGATCCAGCGTGAAGCCCTCATTGACGCGCACCACTTCGAACGGCCCTACCCTGCCTTCGTGTTTGAGTCCAAGCACATCCGCATAAAAGCGGATTGACTGCATTGAATTGCTGACGCGCAAGATCATGTGGTCTATTTCTGCCATGTGCCCTCCCATAAAATGGACAGGTTATCTTTGAGATTGATCAATGGTGCGTAGCGGATGTCCAAATGACAGACCTGACCCCGAATTTAAGGCAACAGCAGGCGCAATGCGGTAAAGCACGCCATGCCAAACACAATGGTCTCCAGCATGTTGCGGCGAGCGAAGTAGTAGGCGATGGCGGCTGCACCGGCCAGCAGCTTGCAGTTATGGATGCTGAACTCGACCGTGCCCTGCGAGCCGAGCAGCAGGTCGGGGCCGATGATGGCGGCCAGCGCGCAGGACGGCGCATAGCGCAGCATCTCCTGCACGCGGGTGGGGATTGAGACGTGCTCGCCAATCACCCAGAACGAGGAACGGGTGATCGCGGTGGCGCAGGCAAGCGCGGCAATCGTCAGCCAGATTTCAATATCAGTCATCGGCGGCCTTTCGTCGTTCGATCATTCCTTCCACCACCATTGCAGTTACCATGCCGACCAGCACGGCTGCCAGCAAACCCAGCTTGTAGGGGAAGCCATGCGCCAGCACCGCGGTCACGCCAGCGGCCAGCGCGCCGCACAGTGCGGGCCGGGTCGCTACCATCGGCACGGTTATGCAGACAATCGCCAGCGTGCCAGCAAAGCCCAGCCCCCATTCGGCCGGCACGGCGCTGCCAAGGAAAATGCCGGCGATGGAGCCGGCCTGCCATGCGACAAAGTTTGGGTATAGCAGGCCGCGCAGGTATGACACTTTGCCCATTGCGGGCTTTTCAGTCGGATAGCGCTGCAGGAACATGGCGGTGGTCATGTCGCCGGCGCCGTAGCCAAGCAGGAAGCGGCGCCACAGCGGCAGCCTGGCGAAGTGCGGCGCGAGCAGGGCGGCGAAGATCACGAAGCGCAGGTTGACCACCAGCGCGGTCAGGAAGATCACCCAGATCGGTGCGGCGGCTGCAATCAGGGGCAGCGAGGCGAGTTGCGCGGAACCGGCAAACACCACCAGGGTCATGCCCAGCGCCTGCGCCACGGTCAGCCCGGACTTGACCATGGCCACGCCTACCACGAGGCCCCAGGCGGCGATGCCGAACAATGTCGGGGTCCCGTCTTTCAGCCCCGCGCGCCAGGAGGGCTCGTGGTGGGCCGCGACGTCGGGCAGGCTATCTGGAGAACTCATTGGCAAGCGCAGGGGAAAGCCGACATTCTACCGATGAATGCTTCTCGCTGCCGGGATGCATTAAAATCGTGGTTTTTGATCTCGCGGAGTGTTATAAAATGAGCAACGCCACCCAGCCAGTAGAACTCGATGGCAAAGACTTGCCGGCCTACTGCCCGAATCCAGCCATGCCGCTGTGGTCTTCACACCCGCGCGTGTTCCTGGACTTCAAACATGGCGAAGCAAAATGCCCGTACTGCGGCACCCAGTACAAGCTGAAACCAGGCGCCGACGCCGGCCACCATTAATCACCCTTCCCCGGAGCCCGGATGGCAGCGCGTAAACACCAGAATGGCAGTGCGGCAGAAGTCGAAGCGGCCTTTTACGATGCCTTGAACCGGGCCGACCTGGAAGCCTTGATGGCGCTGTGGGCGGACGATGAGGAAATCGTCTGCATCCATCCCGGCGGCCCGCGCCTGATCGGGCACCGCGCCATCCGCGATTCCTGGAGTGCACTGTTGGAACATGGCGGGTTGCAAATTCGCCCATCCCAGCTGCATGAGACACACAACCTGATGAGTTCGGTGCATACTGTGGTTGAGGGCGTCACAGCGGCAAGCGGCGAGCCGGCGCACCTGATTGCGACCAATGTGTACGTTAAGACACCGAAGGGTTGGCGCATTGTGTTGCATCATGTGTCTGTAGCGCCGGGACCTGTTCCCGTCGATCCGCGCGCTCAAATACTGCACTAAAAAAAGGGGGACCGGGCCCGCTGGGCCGGTCCCAGCCGCGCCATGAACTACATCGCCCCATTCTGGCTGCCGAGCGGCCACTTGCAGACCATTTATCCGGCTACCTGCATAGCCAAGCCCGACGTCCGTTTCCGCCGCGAACGGTGGCATACGCCGGATGCGGATTTCATCGATGTCGATTTCGTCGACGGCCAGCCGGGCAAGCCATTCGTGGTGCTGTTCCATGGGCTGGAAGGATCTTCCGACAGCCATTACTCGCGCGCCCTGATGGCGGAGATCACGCGCCGCGGCTGGTCGGGCGCCGTACCGCATTTTCGCGGGTGCTCCGGCGAGCCGAACCTGGCGCCGCGCTTCTACCATTCCGGCGATTCCGGCGAACTGGACTGGATCATTCGCCGCCTGCACCCGCACGCGAGCGGCAAATTCTACGCATGCGGCGTGTCGCTGGGCGGCAATGTGCTGCTGCGCTGGCTGGGCGAATCGCAGCACCAGGCCGAGTTTGTCGACGCGGCCTGCGCAGTGTCGGCGCCGCTCGACCTGGCGCAGGGCGGCAATGCCCTGTCGCGCGGCCTGAGCCGCCTGTACACGCGCATGTTCCTGCAAACGCTGAAACCGAAATGCGTGGCCAAGCTGCAGCAGTTCCCCGGCCTGTTCGACCTTGATGCACTGATGGCGGCGCAGGACTTGCACGCCTTCGACAACGTGGTCACGGCACCGCTGCATGGCTACCGCGATGCGGACGACTACTGGGACCGCGCCAGCGCCAAGCATGTGCTGACCGATATCACGGTGCCGACCCTGGTGCTGAATGCGAAGAATGATCCCTTCATGCCGGGCGAATACCTGCCGCGCAAGGCTTCGCACCAGGTGGTGCTGGATTATCCGGATGAAGGCGGCCATGTGGGCTTTGCCACCGGGCGCTTGCCGGGCAGCCTGGACTGGCTGCCGCTACGCATGCTGAAATTCCTGACCGCCATCGAGGCCACTGAAATGGCCGAGGCTTGAACCATGGATGAAATAGTCAAACAGGCGATGGCCAAGTGGCCCAATGTGCCGCACTGCTACGGCTGGCTGGCGCTCGATGCGCGCGGCAACTGGCGCATGCGCGACGAGCGCGCGCAGCATTTCAACGAGGCCGGCGACAAGCTGACCAACCCGGCACTGGTGGGCTTCATCACACGCAATTACCAGTGCGATGAACTGGGCCGCTGGTACTTCCAGAACGGGCCGCAGCGCGTGTACCTGAACCTGGAAGCCACGCCTTTCATCGCGCGCACCGATCCGCTCCACGGCTTCGCGCTGCATACCGGCGCGCCGCTGGGTGAAGTCGATGCGGCCTGGCTGACCGAAGCCGGCGAACTGCTGCTGCGCAGCGGCGATGTGCTGGCCCAGCTCGACGACCGCGATTTCGCGCAAGTGCTGCCGCAACTGGAGTTGAATGGCCGTCCAGTGGGTGACAACGCCCTGCTGGCCTGGCTGGATGCCGCAGCCAGCGATCCTGCCAGCCTGTCGCCACTCACCTTGCGCGTCGGCGGGCGCGCCGTGCCGCTGGCGGCCATCGCGCGCGACAGTGTGCCGGCCGCCTTCCACTTCCAGCGCCTGCCGCAAGCTTGACGATGCCAGGTACGAAACGTTTAAGGGCTTGCGCGACCGCAGTCACCCTGGCATTTTCAAGCGCCCAGGCTTTGGCCGAACCGGTCTCGAACTGGATCGGCGGGTCATATGTCAATGTGCGCGAGGCCGCCAACAGGAATGCGCCCGTACTCGACCATCTGGTGATCAACACGCCGGTGGCCTTGCTCGCGCAGCTGGACGAATTTTGCGAGATCTCCTGGGGCGCGCAGAAAAAGGGATACGTGGCCTGCAAGCTGCTGCGAGCGAAACCCACCTCGCTGGCGGAGGTCGTTGGCCAATCAGCTGCACGTACATTCTGGATCGAGCCTACCTTTGAGCACCTGGTTGGCGCGGCGGCGAATTTTGAGGCGGAAATGCTGCCTGAGAAGCAAAAGGCGCGGGAAGAGCAATTCCTCGCCAGCGGCAGTTGGGAAAATCCACCGGCGCTGTCGCGCTACGCGATACCGGAGCTGGAAGCGATGAAGTCCATGCTCGCACAGGGCGTCATCGCGCCACGCGGACTATGGAGGCCTGCGCCAGCCTGGGAGAATTATCCTGGCCTGGCTGGCCTGGATCCGCTGAACCAATGGCTTTACCGGCAGATCAAGCTGGTAGCGGTAAAGCCTTCCTACTTCAAGTCCCTGAACGATGCTGCCAGTCCAAAGGCGACGCCGGAAACGCTTAGCGCCCAGTTCTCCATTCGTTGGAAACTGAAGGTGGAGAGTGCGTCGGATTGGGTCGGCGACAGCAACAGCGGCCCAATGCGTAACGGCGTGTGGGATATCGGCAAGGTGACGCAGCGCCTGGAAAAGCCCGTGTACGCTTTGGTGATCAGCGACAAGGGCGACGCCGCCAGCCTGCCAAGCGACGCAGCATTCGAGGACATTGCGAACGGAGACCAGGCGGTTTGCGCAGGAACACACCACATTCTGCCGCTGGATTCCGGGCAGCTTCCCGTATTGCGCACATTGCTGCCGCTGGACATCAGGAAAGCCCGCATCACCGCCAAGGCGCAGCTGCTATCCCCGCCGAAAACCGGGGATGGGGAGCCAATTTACCGCCGGGCGACCGCTACCTACATCGACCTGGATCGCGACGGCGTCAATGACATCGCCGTCTGGGATGCAATCAATACGCAGTTTGGCGCAGGCGATGGCCCCGAGGGCAGCGAATACCACGCGAAATTCATCTTCATCAACGTGGGCGGCGCCTGGCACCTGCTGGAAATCGACCAGGACGACCCGCCGTGCGGGTGCTAAGCGCTCAGTCCTTGTCTTTCTTCTTATCGCCCAGCATTTCCTTGCGCTTGGCTTGCAGCTCGCGTTCGCGGGCGTCGATCACCGACTGGTCGTAGTAGGTCGCGTCGGGCGCCTTGCGGGCCAGCGCCAGCTGGTCCAGCGCCGCCAGCACGCCGCCCAGCAGCACGTACGATTCCGCCAGCGAGATATGCTGCAGGGCGATCTTGCCCTGCTTGGCATAGGCCTGCGCCATGTAGTCGTGCAGTTCCGGCTCGCGGCGATACATCTGCAGCTGGTCGCGCAGGAAGCGCGTGGCCTCGTCGTATTTGCCGCCCTTGATCAGGGCGTCGGCATACTGCCATACCAGGCCGCGCGACAGCGGGTAGCGGCCCTGCGCCTGCTTCGCCTCCTCGATGGCCGCTGCAATCACTTCCGGCTTGTTCTCCTGCGCCAGCTTGATCTCCAGCGACAAATAGGCCAGCGCCGAATCGGTGGTGCCGCGCGGGATCGGCGTGCTGAACGCGCCGGCAACCGGCGGCTTGTCGATGGTGGCGCGCGCCTTGTCGAGCCATTCCTGCGCGGCAGCGAATTCGGAGCGCTTGAGCGATACCATGGCCATGCCGTATTGGCCGGCGGCCACGTTCTGCCGGCCCGGCAGCTGGATCTGGTTCTTGAATACCGCTTCCGTGTCGGACAGGCCCTTGCTGCTTTCGTCCTGCAGCACCCGGGCACGGGCGCGGATCAGGTGGAAGTCCATGCCGTCCACGCGCTGGCTGAATTTCTGCTCGCGGATGCGGGCCTGGATATCGGCGATCCGTTCGGTGGTCAGCGGGTGGGTCAACAGCCAGGGCGGCATCAGGTCGCTATACATGCGCGTGCTGTTTTGCATGCGCTGGAAGAAGGACACCATGCCGCTGGCGTCATAACCTGCCGCATTCATGATCTGGAAGCCGACGCGGTCCGCCTCGCGCTCCGCATCTCGGCCGAAGTTCAGCTGGCGCTGGATCGCCAGGCCCTGCCCGCCCATGAAGACGCCGATTGCCGCATCGGAACTGGACTTGGCGGCCAGCGCAGCCAGCAGCATCGCCGCCAGGGGAATCAGGGCGTCGTTCTTCTGCGCCCCAAGCTGGCGCGCGATATGGCGCTGCGCCACGTGGCCGATTTCGTGCGACAGTACCGAGGCCAGCTCGGATTCGTTTTGCGCCGCCAGCAACAGCGCCGAGTGCACGCCGATATAACCGCCCGGCATGGCGAAGGCGTTCAGGTTTTTGTCGCGGATCGCGAAGAAATAGTACTCGAGGTTGGCGTCGCCGCGCGCTCCCGGGCGTGCATCCACCAGCCTGGTGCCGAAATTATTCAGGTACTCGATGATGGGCGGGTCATCCAGGTAGTCGCGCTCGAAGCGCAGGCTTTGCATGATCTCCTCGCCCAGGCGCTTCTCCATCACCGGCGACATGTCCTCGCGCGACGCATCGCCCAGCGTGGGCAATTCCGCCTGCTGCGCCTGCCCCGCCGGAGCGGCGATCAGCAGGCCGGAAACCAGTGCCGCCAGCAAGGGACGGCGAAAATGTAGTGCATTCACAGTGCTATCATACCCGTTCAACAAGAGAGCTACGCGATGACCGAACACCTTACTCATTTTGACGCTGCCGGCCGGGCCCATATGGTCGATGTCGGCGCCAAGGCCGAAACCCACCGCATTGCCGTCGCCACCGGCAGTATCCGCATGAAGCCGGAAACGCTGGCGCTCATTCTATCGGGAACCGCCAAGAAAGGGGACGTACTCGGTATTGCCCGCATTGCCGCTATCATGGCGTCCAAGCGCACGGCCGACCTGGTCCCCCTGTGCCATCCCCTGGCCCTGACCCGCGTTGCAGTGGACTTTACCACTGATGAACCCAGCAACACCGTCCATTGCCGCGCCCAGGTCGAAACCTACGGCAAGACCGGGGTGGAAATGGAAGCGCTGACTGCGGTGCAGGTCGGCCTGCTCACCGTCTACGACATGTGCAAGGCCGTCGACCGCGGCATGGTGATGACCGATATCCGCGTCACCGAGAAAGCGGGCGGCAAGTCCGGCGACTGGAAAGCCTGATGCTGCGCCGCGCGGCCGTCGCATCATTTCTTGCCCTGCTCGCAGCATGCGAAAGCAATGAAGCCGGGCATGGCAGCCGCGCTGCGATGGCCGAGGTGGCGAACGCTGAGTGGCACCGCAAGGACCTCAACGCCCACCTGTCACGCTGGCTGGCAGTGGCGCCCACGCCTTCCGGCCTGCTGCAAGGGCAGTTCGATCGCAACTGGCAGCCGCCGAGCAAGATCAGCGGCGACCTGACCCTGCACAGCCGGCTGGTGTACACCATGCTGGTCGGCTATGAATCTACCGGCGATGCGCGCTACCTGGAAGTGGCGCGGCGCGGCACCGACTTCCTGCTGTCGTCTTTCCACGACCCGCTGCACGGAGGCTTTTTCCAGGTGCTCGATGCCGGGGGCAAGCCGGCCAGCATGAGCAAGAACACCTACGGCCACGCGTTTGCCCTGCTGGCGCTGGCACACGCTGCGAGGGTGACGGGCGAGCCGAAATACAAGGCGGCGGCGCTGGCCGCGTGGCAGGACATCCGCCGCAACTTGCGTGAACCAGGCGGTGGCTTGCGCGGTTCCGCGCCGCGCGATTTTGCGCCGAAGCAGGAAGGCAGGCACTCGCAGAATCCCCTGATGCATATGTTCGAAGCCCTGCTGGCCCTGATCGATGCGACCGGCGACCAGCAGGTGGTGGCCGATGCGCGCGAGCTGGGCGACTTCGTGCTGAACCAGCTCATGGTTGGCTTGCCCGACGGCGGCGCCTATATCCCCGAGTGGTATGACGAACAGTGGAAACCGCTCACCGACGGCGACGGCTTTACCGACCTTGGCCACCAGTTCGAATGGAGCCACCTGCTGCGCAGCGCCGAGGCGCGCGGCCTGCCGCCTATCTATTCGGGCGTGGCAGACCGCCTGCTGAAGTTCGCCGTGGCGAAAGGCTATGACGAACAGGATGGCGGCGTCTTCAACCGCATGTCGCCCAGCGGGCAGGTGGACCGCAGCAAGTACTGGTGGCAGCAGGCGGAAGGCATGAAGGCTTTCCTGGCCGTGGCGCAGCGGCCGGACATGGCGCGGCGCTACCATGAAACGCTGGAACTGGTGGACAAGGAAATCCTCGACCGCGAAAACGGCGGCTGGCGCTTCGGCGCGAAGGAGACTTGCAGCGGCGGTTGCAACAAGATGCAGCCCGACCCGTATCACCTGGTCGGCCTGGACTGGACTGTCCTATCGACAAAGCAATAGTTGATGCGCGGCCCTATTGTACAATGGGCAATTGCTCATAAATAGACAATAACGAAGATGGCGGGCGAAAACAAATTGCAGGAATATGCGTTTGAACAGATGAACCTGCAGGTTGGCGGGCGCATCCAGTTGATCACCCATCGCACGCTGCGGCCCATGCAGCATTTCTCGACCGTCATTGGCTGGGTGCGTGACGAGTACATGATCGTCAAGATCCCGATGGAGAACAACGGGCCGATCGCCGTTACCGAGGGCGACAAGCTGACGGTGCGGGTGTTCTCGGGTGTGAATGTCTGCTCCTTCTCGACTGTCGTGCAGCGCGTCTTCCTGCGGCCGCTGATGTATGCGCACGTGGCCTTCCCCAGCGAAATCCAGGGCACCAGCCTGCGCGCGGCAATGCGGGTGAAGGTCGAAATCCCGGCCAAGATGTCGCGCGATGACGGCCACCATGCTTCCGTCTTCCTGGTGAACCTGAGCGTGTCCGGCGCGCTGATCGAATCGGCCCAGCCCTTGAGCCGCGAGGGCGAGACGGTGCAGCTGGACTTTACCCTGCTGGCGCCGCCGGACGACCGGCAAGTGCGCATCAATACCCCGGCGCTGGTGCGCAACGCCACGGTCGCGCAGTCGCAGAAGGGAGACGGGAAGGATGTGTTCAGCTATGGCGTGCAATTCATCGGACTCGATCCGGCACACTTCACCCTGCTGCAAAACCTGACTTACGAGGCCATGCTGGCCGACCGTCAAAAAATCGTCTGACCGGTCCAGGGGACCACTTCAACTTTGAACGTCAGCTGAGGCGGAATGCCATCAGGATGCCGCTGAGGTCGAGGATCTCGCCACCCTTCAATGGGTGCGGCTGGCGCGGCATCGGGTCGCCGTTCAGCAGGGGCGATTTGTCGCCTTCCACGTGGGCGACGGAATAGCCTTCCAGGGCGCGAGTGATGACCACCACTTGCACGCCTGGCCGGCCCAGGCTGGTGACGGCCTTGGTCAGGCTCAGGGTCTTGCCGGCGTTGCTGCCGTTCAGGACTTCGATATGGGCGAGCGGCAGTTCGGCGAACTGGGTGTTCGGCGCGACGGCCGGGGCCGATGGCGGAACCGGCATGGCCGGGATGGTCGCTGCTGCGGCGGCCAGGGGGCGGATGCCGTCGCTGACGAATTCGAGGTGGTACTTGGCCATCTTGATCACATCCTTGTTCTGCAGGAAGTGCTTGCCGATGCGGTGGCCGTTCACAAATGTACCATTTGTGCTTTGCAGGTCTTCCAGGAAGGAATCGTCCAGGATGGTGGTGACGAGGGCATGCTCACCACTGACTGCGGGGTGATTCAGGACAATGTCGTTATGCTTATGGCGGCCGACGGTCATGCGCTCCTTGGTGAGCTGCACTGTCTGCTCGATAACACCTTCTCGCATCACGAGTAGTTTTGCCAAATCGATATCCTCCGGGTAAACAAAAACGGGGAGCCGAAGCTCCCCGTTATCATACAGCTACTATTACAGCATTGCCTTCAACAGACGAGCCATTTCGGAAGGATTCTTGGTAACCTTGATGCCGCAGGCTTCCATGATTTCCAGTTTGGCTTGTGCAGTGTCGGCGCCGCCGGAGATCAGCGCGCCGGCGTGGCCCATGCGCTTGCCTGGAGGAGCGGTCACACCGGCGATGAAGCCAACCACTGGCTTCTTCATGTTGTCCTTGATCCAACGGGCTGCGTTGGCTTCGTCCGGACCGCCGATTTCGCCGATCATGATCACAGCGTCGGTGTCAGGATCGTCGTTGAACATGCGCATCACGTCGATGTGCTTCAGGCCGTTGATCGGGTCGCCGCCGATACCCACGGCGGAAGACTGGCCCAGGCCCAGTGCGGTCAGCTGGCCGACTGCTTCATAGGTCAGGGTGCCGGAGCGCGAAACCACGCCGATACGGCCTTTCTTGTGGATGTGGCCAGGCATGATGCCGATCTTGATTTCGTCAGGGGTGATCAGGCCTGGGCAGTTAGGGCCCAACAGCAGGGTCTTGGAACCTGCTTTAGCCATGCGGTCTTTCACTTCCATCATGTCGCGGACTGGGATGCCTTCGGTAATGCAGATGGCCAGGTCCAGTTCAGCTTCTACGGCTTCCCAGATGGCAGCGGCTGCGCCTGCTGGTGGAACGTAGATCACGGAAACGGTTGCGCCGGTTTCCGAAGCTGCTTCCTTGACGGATGCGTAGATTGGGATGCCTTCGAAATCTTCGCCGGCTTTCTTAGGGTTCACGCCAGCAACGAAAGCTTCTCGGCCGTTCGCGTAGTCGCGGCACATGCGGGTGTGGAACTGGCCGGTCTTGCCGGTGATGCCCTGGGTGATGACTTTGGTGTCTTTATTGATCAGGATAGACATAGTGATTCCTTAATTATTTACCGGCAGCGGCAGCAACAACGCTCTTGGCTGCATCTTCCATGGTGTCAGCGGAGATGATTGGCAGGCCGGAGTCGGCCAGCATCTTCTTGCCCAGGTCTTCGTTGGTGCCCTTCATGCGGACGACCAGCGGTACTTGCAGGGACACGGCTTTGGATGCGGTGATCACGCCTTCGGCGATCACGTCGCAGCGCATGATGCCGCCGAAGATGTTCACCAGGATGGCTTTCAGGCCTGGGTTCTTCAGCATGATCTTGAACGCTTCGGTGACTTTCTCGGCCGTTGCGCCGCCGCCCACGTCCAGGAAGTTGGCTGGCTCGCCGCCGAACAGCTTGATGGTGTCCATGGTTGCCATGGCCAGGCCGGCGCCGTTCACCAGGCAGCCGATGTTGCCGTCCAGGGAGATGTAGGCCAGGTCGAATTTCGAAGCTTCGACTTCGGCTGGATCTTCTTCGTCCAGGTCGCGGTAAGCAACGATTTCCGGGTGGCGGAACAGGGCGTTGGAGTCGAAGTTGAACTTGGCGTCCAGGGCGATGACCTTGCCGGAACCGGTCAGGATCAGCGGGTTGATTTCAGCCAGGGAAGCATCGGTTTCCCAGTAGGCTTTGTACAGGCCTTGCAGGTTGGTCACCGCGTCGGCGATCGAGCCTTCCGGCACGCCGATCTTGGCGGCGATGCCGGCGGCTTCAGCGTCGGTCAGGCCAACGGCTGGATCGATCGCGATCGAGTGGATTTTTTCCGGGTGCGATTCAGCGACTTCTTCGATGTCCATGCCGCCTTCGGAGGAAGCCATCAGGACTACGCGCTGGGTGACGCGGTCGGTCACCAGGGAAACGTACAGTTCCTTCTTGATGTCGGCGCCTTCTTCGATCAGCAGGCGGCGGACTTTCTGGCCTTCAGGGCCGGTCTGGTGGGTCACCAGCTGCATGCCCATGATCTGGTCGGCGTACTCTTTCACCTGTTCCATGGTCTTGGCAACTTTCACGCCGCCGCCTTTACCACGGCCACCTGCATGGATCTGTGCCTTCACGACCCACACTGGGCCGCCCAGGGTTTCAGCAGCTTTCACTGCCTCTTCCACGGACATGCACGGAATACCGCGCGGTACGGTCACTCCGAACTTTCGGAGGATTTCTTTGCCTTGATACTCATGGATTTTCATGCTGGCTTTCCCTTCTTTCGAATACCTGTTTGTTGGTTAGATGTATTTTGTACAGCACCTAGGCTGCTTCCGTCTTGTTGACGTACCAGCGTGGGTAGAACTCGGCAACTGCCCCGCCATCGGTCTTGAGGGCGTGGCACTTGTCAAGTTGGAACGGTTTTTCTGTCGCAGTGCTGGAGCGCTCGTTCACTGGCCAGACATCGTTGGCAAAGGCTTGCACGGCTGCCGTCGGCAGCACCAGGGCCAATTCTGTCAGGTGGGTACAGCCTTGTACGCCGGCCAGCCTTTCCTTGACTGCATGGCGAAAACCCTTCATCAGGTTCAGGCCGATCAAGGCTTTGTAGGCGGGGCCGATCGTGTTGCAATGGCCAGGATAGGGAACAGCGTCCGAACTTGCTTCGGCATCGACGATGGTCAGCTGCTTATCGACGGTCACGCGCAGCCACAGGTCGTGCAGGGCTTCGTTGCCCTTGCGCGGGCCCGATGCCAGCATGGTGTCGAAGGATTTGATGTCCGTGATATGGGCGTCAAGATCCCACAGGCCATCCTCGCGTGAATACGCCTGGATGTCTATGGCGCGCGTGTGCCGCAGCGCTCGTCGGGAGACAGGATTTGACAAGGACATAAGACCGATGCCACTCAAAAGTGGCCAAAATTATAAGCAGCTAATCAGTACGCCGCAGCTTCTACGGACAACCACCGCACCCGCGGTGCTGCATAAAACTCTCGAAGTGTAGCATACCTTCCGAGGCCAATTTAAAAGTCCTCGTCGGGCATGGTGCCCTTCATGGCGGTGCGGATGGCCTTTTGTGAGAAGCCGCGCGACATGAGGAAGCGCAATTGCTTCTGTCGGCCTTCGGGATCTTCGGCCACTTCGCCGAATTTGCGGCGCCAGACTTCGCAGCAGCGCTCGACTTCGTCTTCTTTCAGGCTTTCCTTGACTTCGGCCAGCATGTCGCCGCCGATGCCGTGGTGCTGCAGCTCGGCCACGATGCGGCTGTTGCCGTAGCGGGCGGCGCGGCGGTGCACCAGGTTTTCGGAGAAGCGCTCTTCCGAGAGCCATTTGTTTTGCTCGAGGAAATTCAGGAGGGCTTCGACGTCGTCGCCCTCTTCCGCGTGGCGCTGCAGCTTGCGGGCGAGCTCGAGGCGGCTGTGCTCGCGCTGGCTGAGCAGGCGGAGAGCACGGGCTTTTAGGGTGGGTTTGGGGAGGGGCATCTGTTAAACCGGTAAACCGATGTCTGACCCGCAGGGTCAGACACCTTCTGATCTACGGCCTGTGGCTCCGGCATACCAGTGTCTGACCCTGCGGGTCAGACGGGACGGCCATCCGGCTGCCTTACCGGTTTTAGTCGACCGCGCGCAGCTTCGGCGCTTCTTCGCCATCATCGGAAACGGCCGGCAGCTCACGCACGCCCAGTGCCGCACGCACCTTGTTCTCGATTTCACGCGCCAGTGCCGGACGCTCCTTGAGGAAGGAACGGGCATTGTCCTTGCCCTGGCCGATACGCTCGCCGCCGTAGCTGTACCAGGAACCCGACTTCTCGACGATCTTGGCTTCCACGCCCAGGTCGATGATCTCGCCTTCGCGCGAAGTGCCTTCGCCATACAGGATGTCGAAGTGGGCTTCCTTGAACGGCGGCGCAATCTTGTTCTTGACCACCTTGACCTTGGTCTCGTTACCGATCACCTCGTCGCCCGACTTGATCGAGCCGGTACGGCGGATGTCGAGGCGCACGGAGGCGTAAAACTTCAGGGCATTGCCGCCGGTGGTGGTTTCCGGCGAGCCGAACATCACGCCGATCTTCATGCGGATCTGGTTAATGAAGATTACCAGGGTGTTGGTGCGGTTGATGGTGCCGGTCAGCTTGCGCAGCGCCTGGGACATCAGTCGCGCCTGCAGGCCCGGCAGGGAATCGCCCATATCGCCTTCGATTTCGGCTTTCGGGGTCAGCGCGGCAACCGAGTCGACCACGATCAGGTCCACGGAACCGGAGCGCACCAGCGCGTCGCAGATTTCCAGGGCCTGTTCGCCGGTATCCGGCTGGGAGATCAGCAGCTCGTGCAGGTTGACGCCCAGTTTTTGGGCATACACCACGTCCAGCGCGTGTTCCGCGTCGATGAAGGCGCAGGTGCCGCCCATTTTCTGCATTTCAGCGATGGCTTGCAGGGTCAGGGTGGTTTTACCGGAAGATTCAGGACCGTAGATTTCCACCACACGGCCGCGTGGCAGGCCGCCTACGCCCAGCGCGATATCCAGGCCCAGGGAGCCGGTGGAGACAGTCTGCACTTCCTCGATCGGGGCGGATGCGTCCATGCGCATCACGGAGCCTTTGCCAAACTGCTTTTCAATCTGGGCCAGTGCGGCCGCCAGGGCCTTGGCTTTTTCCGATGCAGGTACTGCGCCTTTTTTGTCGTCCATGATGTTCTTTCGCGGGCTAAATGAATTGAGTCACTACGTTGTACAGGTGGTACTGTATAAAATTACAGTGCTTTTGACAAGCCCCTTTTTGCAAACTTTGCGAAAAGTCAAACGGCTGGAGTACAGTGTCCTTATGCGTATCCTATTAGCCGAAGATGACAGCGTCCTCGCGGACGGCCTGACGCGCTCCCTGCGCCAGTCCGGCTATGCGATCGACTGCGTAAAAAACGGGCAGGAGGCGGACACCGCCCTGTCCACCCAGGAATTCGACCTGCTGATCCTGGACCTGGGCCTGCCCAAGATGTCCGGGCTGGAAGTGCTGCGCCGCCTGCGCACGCGCGGCTCGCTGCTGCCGGTGCTGATCCTGACCGCCGCCGACTCGGTCGAGCAGAGGGTCAACGGCCTCGACCTGGGCGCCGACGATTACATGGCCAAGCCGTTCGCGCTGTCCGAGCTGGAGGCGCGGGTGCGGGCGCTGACCCGGCGCGGCCAGGGCGGCGGCTCCACCGTCGTCAAGCACGGCCCCCTCACCTACGACCAGGTCGGGCGCAGCGCCTATATCAACGAGCAGATGCTGGACCTGTCGGCGCGCGAACTGGGCTTGCTGGAAATCCTGCTGGCGCGCACCGGGCGCCTGGTGTCGAAAGAGCAGCTGGTGGACCACCTGTGCGAATGGGGCGAAGAGGTCAGCAACAACGCCATCGAGGTCTATGTGCACCGCCTGCGCAAGAAGATTGAAGTGGGCGGCATCCGCATCGCCACCGTGCGCGGCCTCGGCTACTGCCTGGAGAAATTCAACCCGCCGCAACCGCCGGCCGCACCGTGAACGGCGAGCAGCAGGCCGCCGACTGGGCCCACGCCCCGGCCGCCGAAGAGAACGAGATCCAGCACTCGCTGTTCGGCGAGATCCTCGACTGGATGCTCGCTCCCCTGCTGCTGCTGTGGCCAATGAGCATCGCCATCACCTACCTGGTGGCGAAGTCGATCGCCAACCAGCCCTTCGACCATGCGCTGGAAGACACCGTCACCGTGCTCACGCAGCAGGTGCGCGAAGTGGGCGGCGTGATTCCCCGCCTGCCCGGCCCGGCGCGCGACATCCTGCGTGCCGACGACGTGGACAATATCTATTACCAGGTCAGCAGCCCGACCGGCGCCCACGTCGACGGCGACCGCGACCTGCCGCCGCCGCCGAAGCAGGATCCCGAGCTGCAGGACATCCGCGCCGGCGCGGTCCTGTTCCGCAACTCCACCCTGCACGGCACGCCGATCCGCATCGCCTGGACCTGGGTCAACCTGGAAGAAGACAAGGCGCAGCCGCAGCGCCTGGC
This sequence comes from Pseudoduganella sp. R-32, assembly GCF_049913245.1. Lineage (NCBI taxonomy): Bacteria > Pseudomonadati > Pseudomonadota > Betaproteobacteria > Burkholderiales > Oxalobacteraceae > Pseudoduganella > Pseudoduganella sp. R-32. Next base: position 6,393,808 of record NZ_CP183987.1, read on the forward strand.
CCTGGTGCAGGTCGGCGAAACGCTGGAAAAGCGCGCCAAGCTGGCCAATGAAATCATCAAGGGCGTGATCCTGCCGCAGTTCATCATCCTGCCAATCGTGCTGGCCCTGGTGTGGTTTGCACTGTCGCGCGGGCTGCTGCCGCTGCGTGAACTGCAGGAGCGCATCCGCGCCCGCCCGTCGGACGACCTGAGCCCGATCCCGCCGCGCCAGGTGCCGGAAGAAATCACGCCGCTGGTCAAGTCGCTCAATGAAATGCTGGAGCGCCTCAAACTGTCGATCGATTCGCAAAAGCGTTTCATCGCCGATGCTGCGCACCAGATGAAAACCCCGCTGGCCGGCATGCGCACCCAATCGGAACTGGCGCTGCGCCAGACCGACCAGGCCGAGGTGCACCGTTCGCTGGAACAGCTGGCCAAATCGTCGCAGGCGGCCACCCGCCTGGTCAACCAGCTGCTGGCACTGGCGCGCGCCGAGAACCAGCCGCAGGCCGGCACCGCCATGGAGCCGCTGGAGCTGGGCGGAATGGCGCGCAGCACGGTGCACGACTGGGTCCAGGCGTCCTTCAACTACGGCATCGACCTTGGCTACGAACCGCCGCCCGAGGACGTGCCGATTTCCGGCAACGCGATGATGCTGCGCGAGATGCTGTCCAACCTGATCGACAATGCCTTGCGCTACACGCCGCGCGGCAGCGCCGTCACGGTGCGCGTGCGCCGCACAGGCAAGCATGCCCTGCTTGAAGTGGAAGACAACGGCCCCGGCATCCCGGCAGCGGAGCGCGGCCATGTGTTCGAGCGCTTCTACCGCATCCTGGGCAGCAACACCGAGGGCTCCGGGCTGGGCCTGCCGATCGTGCGCGAAGTGGCGCAGCAGCACGAAGCGGAAGTCGACCTGTTCGCCAACCCGCGCACCACCGACCCGAAATACCCAGGCTGCCTGTTCCGCGTGACGTTCCCGCTGCGCGTGCCGGACACGCCGCCCGAAGAAGAAGAGGTACCGCATTTTGGATAAGCTCGAGCGCCACTGGCGCCGCGTACGCCGCATGACCGGCTGGCTGCTGGCCACCTGGCTCCTCACCACGTTCTGCATCATTTTCTTCGCGCGCGAATTGAGCGGGCTGTCGATCTTCGGCTGGCCGCTGTCGTTCTACCTGGCGGCGCAAGGCGCTTCGCTGATCTACCTTGGCATCATCGGCTTCTACGCCTGGCGCATGCGCGCGCTGGAGCGGCGCTACAGAAGCGAGCAGTTGCGCGAAAGCGGGGGCCAGGCATGAGGACGCCCTTCTTCCGCAAGCTGCAGCGCTACTACACGATCTTTACCGGCTGCTTCGCCATGTTCCTGCTCGCGCTGGCGATGCTGGAAAAGGAAGGCATGCCGCGCCTGTGGATCGGCTACCTGTTCATGTTCGCCACCATCATCCTGTACGCAGCGATCGGGGTGATCAGCCGCACTTCCAACGTGGCGGAGTATTACGTGGCGGGAAGGCGCGTGCCCTCGCTGTTCAACGGCATGGCCACGGCGGCCGACTGGATTTCGGCCGCGTCCTTCATTTCGCTGGCGGGCGGCCTGTACCTGCACGGCTTCGACGGCCTGGCCTACATCATGGGCTGGACCGGCGGCTACTGCCTGGTGGCGCTGCTGATCGGGCCTTACCTGCGCAAGTTCGGCCAGTACACGATTCCCGACTTTTTCGCGGCGCGCTACGGCGGCGGCTACAACGGCCGCGCCGTGCGGCTGATGGCTGTCGGCGCCACCATCATCGTTTCCTTCACCTACGTGGTGGCGCAGATCTACGCGGTGGGACTGATCGCTTCGCGCTTTACCGGCGTCGATTTCTCGGTCGGCATCTTCCTCGGCCTGGCGTCGATTCTGGTGTGCTCCTTCCTGGGCGGCATGCGGGCCATTACCTGGACCCAGGTGGCGCAGTACATTATTATCCTCGTGGCCTTCCTGATGCCGGCCATGTGGCTGGCGGTCAAGCACGGCGGCAATCCGGTGCCGCAGGTCGCCTACGGCAAGCTGCTGCCCAAGCTCAGCGCACGCGAGACGCAGCTGGCGCGCGACGAGAAAGAGGCCGAGGTGCGCGAAGTGTTCCTGCAGCGCGCCGAAGATTTCGGCGTGCGGCTGCACGGCTTGCCGGCCTCCTGGGATTCGGGCCGGCTCGAAGCGCAGCACAATCTGGACATGGTCAAGCAGCGCAATGGCTCGCTGCTGGAAATCCGCGCTGCAGAACGGGCACTGGCCAACTATCCGAAAACCGTGGAAGACGCGGCCGTCGTGTGGACCGCGCAGCGCAACTACAACCTGGCGCGCGGACGCGAACTGGTGAAGCACGCCGAGCCCTTCCCCGGCGCCGACCGCGAGCAGTCGGACCAGAAGCGCAACAACTTCCTGGCGCTGGTGTTCTGCCTGATGGTGGGCACGGCGGCCCTGCCGCATATCCTGATGCGCTCCTACACCACGCCTTCGGTGCAGGCGACGCGGGTGTCGGTGTTCTGGACCCTGTTCTTCATCCTGCTGGTGTACCTGACCATCCCGGCGTTGGCGGTGCTGGTCAAGTACGACATCTACAGCTCGCTGGTGGGCAGCGACTTCGCCCACCTGCCGACCTGGGTCTCCTACTGGGCCAATGTGGACAAGACCAGCCCGCTGCTGTCGATCAGCGACATCAACCTGGACGGCATTGTGCAGCTGGCGGAAATCCAGATCGACAGCGACGTGCTGGTGCTGGCCACGCCCGAGATTGCCGGCTTGCCGTATGTGGTGTCGGGACTGGTGGCGGCAGGCGGGCTGGCGGCAGCGCTGTCGACCGCCGACGGCCTGCTGCTGGCGATCTCGAACGCGCTCTCGCATGACGTGTACTACAAGATCGTCGACCCGCAGGCATCGACCCAGAAGCGGGTGACGATTTCCAAGCTGCTGTTGCTGGCTGTGGCCTTCATTGCCGCCTATGCCGCCTCGACCAAGCCGGGCGACATCCTGTCGCTGGTGGGCGCCGCCTTCTCGCTGGCAGCATCGACGCTGTTCCCGGCCCTGGTGGCCGGCGTGTTCTGGCAGCGCGCCAACCATCAGGGCGCAATGGCCGCGATGGTGGCAGGCTTCTTCACCTGCCTGTACTACATGCTGCATGCCAACCCGGTACTGGGCGGCAGCCTCAGCGGGCAGTGGTTCGGCATTGCCGCCAATTCGGCCGGCGTGTTCGGCGTGCCGGCCGGCCTGGCAGCGCTGGTGGCAGTCAGCCTGCTGACGCCGGCGCCGGATGCGCGCACCTTGTCGCTTGTGCGCCACATCCGCACGCCAGAATAAACGAATGTTACATTTGGCTAGTAGTTATGATTGCCAATAGAGTAACATTCGTTTCCTGTGAATATCCCATCGCACGCTCTGGAGATGCTGCTGCCGCAGCAGTATCCCCACTAGAAGCCTTCGCCGACAACCCCTGCATTCTTCTCCAATGATCAAGTATTTCCTGGCCGGACTGGCTACCGTGGCCGGACTGGCCCAGGCTGCGCCGCCAGCCCAGCATTTCTTCGAAGCGGCGCGCTACAAGGAAGCCCGGCTCTCGCCGAGCGGCCGCTACCTGGCGCTGCGCGTCGGCAGCAACGAGACCCGCGATTCGCTGGCTGTGATCGATACCGACACTTTGCAAGTGGTGAGCACCAAACGGCTGGCCGAATACGACGTTGGCCACATCCGTTGGGTCAACGATGAGCGCCTGGTCTATACCGTCACGGACAAAGACGCGGCGCCGGGGGACCGTCGCGTTGCCCCGGGACTCTATGCCATGAGCCGCGACGGCAAGGAAACGCGCCAGCTGGCTGAACACCACGGCGGCAATCAAAGCACAGGTTCGCATATCAAGTCGCGGCTGGAGCCATGGAATACTTACCTGATGGATGAGGATGGCGCCCAGGATTCCACCATCATCTACGTCGAGCGCCCGATCTGGACGGCGAAGGCCGGCTACGACATCGAGCGTACCGAACTGGTCAAGCTCGACACCGCGAGCGGCCAATCCAGCGTGCTGTCCCATCCAGGCATATCGCAGGGCTGGATGCTGGACCACAAGGGCGTGCCGACGATCATGGTGTCTTCGAAAGACGGCAATGAGACCATCCATTACCGCGACGCTGGCGGCGAATGGCGCGACGTCGCGACCCAGGCAACCTACGGCAGCAGCTCACAAGGCCTGTCGCCGATCGGTTTCTATGACGACAAGCGCCTGCTGGTCAGGACCCGCAAGAACGGCGACAAGGCCGCGCTGTACCTGATGGACCTCGGCACGGGCAAGATCGATGCCGAGCCATTGGTGGCGATGGCGGACTTCGACTTCAACGGCCGCATGGTGTATTCCAAGCAGCGCCTGGTCGGCATCCATTACCTGGCCGACGCCCGCTCCAGCGCCTGGTTCGACCCGGCGCTGCAAACGGCGCAGAAAGAAGTGGACCGCCAATTGGCCGGCCTGGTCAACATCATCACTCCGCCGACGCACCCGGACAGCGCCTGGACGCTGGTAGCCAGCTACTCGGATCGCCAGCCGCGCTTCTATTCCCTGTACAACAGCAACACCCGTGAAGTCAAAGGCCTGGGTGGCACGCACCCGGACATCAAGGCCGCCGAAATGGGCGCCCAGGACATCGTCAAGTACCGCGCCCGCGACGGGCTGGAGATCCCGGCCTGGCTGACATTGCCGGCCAAGGGCGGCAAGAAGCTGCCGATGGTGGTGCTGGTCCATGGCGGGCCTTATGTGCGCGGCAGTGAATGGGGCTGGGATGCCGATGGGCAGTTCCTTGCCTCGCGCGGTTACGCCGTGCTCGAGCCGGAATTCCGCGGTTCCACCGGCTACGGCCTGAAGTTGTTCAATGCAGGCCGGAAGCAATGGGGCTTGAAAATGCAGGACGATATTGCCGACAGCGTCAAGTGGGCGGTGGACAAAGGCATCGCCGATCCTGAGCGCGTGTGCATCATGGGCGGCAGCTATGGCGGTTACGCCACGCTGATGGGCCTGGTCAACGATCCAGGCGTTTATCGCTGCGGCATCGCGTACGCGGCCGTCACCGACATCCCCCTGCTGTACGACAGCGGCATGGCCGTCCTGTCCGACCTGCCGCCCGATTACAAGACCTACGGCGTGCCGGTGCTGGTGGGCGACCTGGAAAAAGACGCCGCGCAGTTCACTGCGACTTCGCCGCTGAAGCAGGCGGCACGCATCAAGCGCCCGCTGCTGCTGGCGCACGGCACGGATGATCGCCGCGTCCCCTTCCCGCATTACAGCAAACTGCGCAACGCGCTGCAAGACGCCAAGGCCGATGCCGAATTCGTTGAATACATCGGCGAAGGCCACGGCTGGAGCACGTTGAAGACCCGTCTCGACTTTTGGGGCCGGGTCGAGAAATTCCTCGACAAGCATATCGGCCAGAAATGATAGGGCAAGCCGTGGCGGACCCGGTTCGCCCGCCACGGATCAAGGGGAAAGTTACATTTGGCTAGTTTTCAAAGCTTGCCATTCCAGTAACATACGTTTCCCACAACAGTATTGGCAGCAAGCATGATGATCAAGCATTTTCTTCTGTCCCTGGCTACCGTCGGCGGCCTGGCGCACGCGGCCCCGCCGCTGCAGCAATTCTTCGAACCGGCCCATTTCAAGGACGCCGCCATCTCGCCAAGCGGCCGCTATGTAGCACTTCGTATCGGCGATAACACGCTGCGCGACGGCATGGTGGTCATCGACAGCGAAACCCAAGCCGTTGTCGGCGGCACGCGCCTTGCCGGTTACGATATCGCCGCCATCCGCTGGGTCAACGACAACCGCCTGGTGTACAACGTGGACGATTCCAAGCTGACCGCTGGCGAAACAGAATTTGCCCCTGGCCTATGGGCCGTCAACCGTGACGGCACGGACAAACGCCAACTGGCCGAACACAGGATCGCGTACGTCATCGGCAGTCTGATCACGCGCCATGTCGAACCGTGGAATACTTTTCTGATGAGTGAACGGGGCGCGCAGGATTCGGAGTTCATCTATGCCCGCCGCCCCGAATGGAAAGAACGCTCCCATGTCATTGAGCGCACCGACCTGATCAGGTTGAACACTTCGACCGGGCAAGCGACTACTGTCAGCCGCCCGGCGGCTGCGAAGTACTGGATGCTGGATCACAAGGGCGAGCCCAGCATCATGGTGTCGCTCAAGGACGGCAAGCAAACCTTCCACTACCGTGACCCTGCCAGCCGCGAATGGCGCGTCCTGGCCACCTTCACAGCTTACGGCGAGGAAGACGGCATCGAGCCGGTCGGCTTCGTCAATGACGAGCAGATGCTGGTCAAGGCCCGCCTGAAAGGAGACAAGGCGGCTCTGCACACCCTGGACCTGTCCTCCGGCAAGGTCGACCCGGAACCTCTGGTTTCGCTGAGCGACTACGACTTCAGCGGCAGCATGGTGTATTCGAACAAGCATCTGCTTGGCATCCACTACCTTGGCGAGGCGCGCAGCAGCATATGGTTCGATGCCGGTATGAAGGCGGCCCAGGCGGAAGTGGACAAGAGGTTGCCGGACCTGGTCAATATCATCACCCCGCCGGCAACTCCGGAAGTGCCTTGGCTGCTGGTAAGGAGCTATTCCGATCGCCAGCCACACACCTATCTGCTGTTCAACAGTAAGACCGGCCAGTTGAAAGTCATCGGTGCCAGCCACCCCGACATCAATCCGGCTGAAATGGGACGCCAGGAACTGGTCAAGGTCAAGGCGCGCGACGGCATGCAGATCCCGGTCTGGCTGACCAAGCCAGCCAAGGGCGGCAGCAAGCTGCCGATGGTGGTGATGGTGCATGGCGGCCCTTATGTGCGAGGCACCGCATGGGGCTGGGATTCCGACGCCCAGTTCCTGGCTTCACGCGGCTATGCCGTGCTGGAACCGGAATACAGGGGCTCGACAGGTTACGGCGTCAAACTGTTCTCCGCAGGCTTCAAGCAATGGGGCCTGAAAATGCAGGATGATATTGCCGACAGCGTTAAGTGGGCCGTTGAAAAAGGCATTGCCGACCCCGATCGCGTCTGCATCATGGGCGGCAGCTATGGCGGCTATGCCACCTTGATGGGACTGGTCAACGATCCGGAACTGTACCGCTGCGGGATTTCCTACCTGGCTGTCACCGACATTCCGCTGCTGTATGACGGCGGTATGGCCCTGCTGTCCGATCTGCCGGACGACTACAAGAAGCACGGCGTGCCGGTGCTGGTGGGTGACCTGGAAAAGGACGCCGCGCAGCTTGTTGCCACATCGCCGCTGAAGCAGGCGGCCCGCATCAAGCGACCTCTGCTGATGGCACACGGCAGCGACGACCGCCGCGTGCCCTTCGTGCATTTCAAAAAGATGCGCAGCGCATTGGAAGACGCCAAGGCCGATGCCGAATTCGTTGAATACGTGGGTGAGCAACACGGCTGGCATACGCTGAAGACCCGCCTCGACTTCTGGGGCCGGGTCGAGAAATTCCTCGACAAGCATATCGGCGCGGGGGCAAAAACGGAGTAAGCTGGCGGCTCGTCCGTCACTCACTTCGAAGGAGGCAGCGCGATGTCGTCTGGCAAAATCCTGGTCGCACAAGGGGGCGGTCCGACCGCCGTGATCAACCAGTCGCTGGTCGGCGTCGTGCTCGAAGCGCGCCGCTTCCGCAACGTGACGCGCATCTACGGTGCGCTGCACGGCGTGCGCGGCATCGTCAACGAGGACTTCGTCGACCTGACGCAGGAGACCAGCCATAACCTGGAACTGGTCGCCGCCACCCCTTCCTCCGCCCTCGGTTCCACACGCGACAAGCCGGACCTGAAGTACTGCGAAGAGATCTTCAAGGTGCTGAAGGCGCACGAGATCGAACACTTCTTCTACATCGGCGGCAACGATTCCTCGGATACCGTGCGCATCGTGGCCGAGCAGGCGCAGGCTGCCGGCTATCCGCTGCGCGCCATCCACATCCCCAAGACCATCGACAACGACCTGGTGGGCAATGACCACACGCCGGGTTTCCCCTCCGCTGCGCGCTTTGTGGCACAGGCCTTTGCCGGCGCCAACCTGGATAACGCTTCGCTGCCGGGCGTGTACGTGGGCGTGGTCATGGGCCGCCATGCCGGCTTCCTGACGGCAGCTTCCGCACTGGGCAAGAAATTCCCGGACGATGGGCCGCACCTGATCTACCTGCCGGAGCGCGTATTCTCGATCGAGCAGTTCCTGGCCGACGTCAAGGACACTTACGCGCGCTACGGGCGCTGCGTGGTGGCGGTGTCGGAGGGCATCCACGATGCATCCGGCGCGCCGATCGCCACCTTGCTGGCGAAGGAAGTGGAGCGCGATGCGCATGGCAACGTGCAGCTGTCCGGCACCGGCGCGCTGGCCGACCTGCTGTGCGACGAGATCAAGGACAAGCTGGGCATCAAGCGCGTGCGCGGCGATACTTTCGGCTACCTGCAGCGCTCCTTCATCGGTTGCGTGTCCGACGTGGACCAGCGCGAGGCGCGCGAAGTGGGCGAGAAGGCCGTGCAGTTCGCCATGTGGGGCGACCGCAACGGCTCGGTGGCGATCAAGCGCACCGGCTTCTATTCGGTCGACTATGAGCTGATGCCGCTGGAAGCGGTGGCAGGCAAGACGCGCACCATGGAAGACGAATTCATTGACGAGAAAGGCACCGGCGTGACCGATGCCTTCCGCATGTACCTGCGTCCCCTGCTCGGCTCCGGCATGCCGGACGCCTATCGCCTGCGCCCGGCGCCGGTGCCGAAGATCCTCAAGCGTTAGAACATCGCCGGCAATTCCGCCGCCAGGAAGTCGGACAGGGCGCGCACCTTGGTCTGCAGGTGGCGGTTGCCGGGATAAACGATGTAGGCCACGCGCGGTTGCAAATGCCAGGCCGGCAGGACGCGTTCCAGCGCGCCGTGGGCCAGCATCGGCCGGGCAATGAAGGATGGCAGCGAACCGATGCCCTGCCCCGCCGCCAGCATCTGTCCCAGCATCAGGCTGTTGTCCAGCCACATGCGCACCGGCGGCTCGATTTCGACCGTCCCTCCCTCGCCATCCAACCGCCACAGGCCGGGCGCTTCCGCCAGGCGGAAGGCCAGGGCGCGGTGGGCAAGCAGGTCGTGCGGCTTCTGCGGCGCGCCGTGTTCTCGCAGGTAGCTGGGGGAGGCGCATAGCCATTGCTCCACCTTGCCGGCCGAACGTACCACCAGCGAGGAATCGGGCAGCGTGGTGCGCACGCGCAGCGACAGGTCGAAGCCTTCCGCCACTACGTCGAGCAAGCGGTCCGCCATGGTCAGCTCGACGTCGATCTCGGGATACTGGTCCATGAAACGCGCCAGCAGCGGCGGCAGCACCACCAGGCTGAGCGACATCGGGGCGTTGATACGCACGCGCCCTTTCATGGCGGCCTGCTCGCCGCTGGTGCTGCGTTCAAGCTCCTCCAGTTCGTCGAGCAGGCGGCAGCATTCCTGGAAATAGGCGCGGCCGGTATCGGTCAGGCTCATGGTGCGCGTGGTGCGCAATAGCAATGCTGCGTGCAGGCCCTGCTCCAGCCAGCGCACTTGCTTGCCGATGCCGGCCGGCGACAGCCCCAGTTCCTCGGCCGCCTTGCTGAAGCTGCCGCGCTCGACCACGCGGCGAAAGGCGTGCATGGCCGCCAGCTTGTCCATTCGATCCTCCTGGTAAAAAGTCTTTATCAAAAACGCCTGATTATCTTAGCGGCAGAATCAAATATGCTGGCCTCACTGAACTTTCTTTCAAAGGAACCAAGATGAGACTCGCAACTACCCTCGCCGCCTTGCTGCTGTCCGCCAATGCCCTGGCCGCCGAACCGGGCACCAGCCGCTGGGGGCCGCAAGATGAGATCGGGCGACTGAACCTGGTCACGCAAGCCTCCAGCGCGGCCATCCTGGCCCGCATCAGCGGAGGCCGCGCATACGACCTGTCGGTGGACTATTTCGTCGGCATGCCGAGCTGGCAGGCTGCCGGCGACCCGCCTTACCTGATGTGGATGACGCATACGCCGCACGGCAATGTGCTGTCGGACCCGATGGAGACCGGCAAAGCCATGAACCAGCACGTCAGCTACACGGGCAGCGCCATCTCGATGTATGCGCACATGGGCACCCATATCGATGCGCTCAACCACTTCGGCCTGAATGGCAAGATCTGGAATGGCTTCAAGGCTTCCGAACACCTGGGAGACCGGGGCTGGAAAGTGGCCGGTGCGGAGAAGCTGCCGCCCATCGTGGCGCGCGGCGTGCTGATCGACGTGGCGGCGGCCAAGGGCGTCTCCATGCTGCCGGATAACTACCGCGTCACTGGCAAGGACCTGGCCGAAGCGCTGGCGCGACAGAAGGTGGCGCTGCAGAAAGGCGATGTGGTGCTGATCCGCACCGGGCGCATGCAGCAGTTCGAGAAGGCCCAGGCCTTCATGCAGAACCCGCCCGGCATGGGCCTGGATGCGGCGCGCTTCCTGGTGGAGCAGAACGGCGCTATGGTGGTGGGGGCGGACAACCTGAGCTTCGAGGCCTTTCCTTCCGAGGCCAAGGACAACTACATCCCGGTCCACACCTACCTGCTGGCCGAGCATGGGGTGCCCATCATTGAGCTGGTCAACCTGGAAGAACTGGCGCGCGACAAGGTCTATGAGTTTGCCTTTATCGGCGCCTCGCTCAAGCTGCGCGGTGCGGATGCGGCGCCAATGCGGCCGATCGCGCTGCCGCTGCGTTGATCACTCCTGGTGGACGTCGCGGTAGGCCAGCATGTCCACCAGGCGTTCTTCCTTGTCGGGATCGAAGCCGCAGGTGGCTTCGAACTTCTCCGGGTTCTCGTAGGTTCCGAACAGCATGTCCCACCACACGATGTCTCCGTAGTTGTTCTTGTGGCGGCCGTACTGGTGGTGGATGCGGTGCATCTCGGGACGCTGGAAGAACCAGCCGACCCAGCGCGGCGTGGTAACGCTGGTGTGGTAGAAGAATTCGCCGAGCGCGGTGCACAGCGTATAGACCGCGCCGGATTCCGGAGACAGGCCAAGGAAGGCATAGACCAGCAGGCTGCCGATGATCGAGTTGACGATCATTTCGCCGGGATGCTTGTAGAACGAGGTGATGACTTCGATGCGCTGCGGGCTGTGGTGGATCTGGTGGAACAGGCGCCACAGCAAATCCGATTCGTGGCGCACGCGATGCCACCAGTAGAACACAAAGGTGGCGATGAAGTAGGCCAGCAGGCCGCCGACAACCGGGCCGACATGGTCCGACAAGTGCAGCAGCGAGGCTTGCGAAGTCCAGCGTTCCCAGCTCACGCCGGCCAGCAGCACGACGCCAAGCTGCACGGCATTGATGGCAAGAACGCGCACGGGCCAGGTGCGGATACGGGGAAGTTTCCAGCCGGGGCGCAGGCGCTCCAGTACAAAGCAGGCGGCGAAAACAATGAAGATTGTGGTGAGCATGGCGTGTCCTTTCGTTTGGCAAGGACGAAATGATCGCGCCAGCGCTTTGCACAAGCCCCGAAATTCCGCCGAGGTATCGGATTCAGATACTGCCGGCATATAGGGCAAGTTCTCGCCTGTTGGCGGCCTAGCATGGTGGCTCTTTCAAACAGGAGACAACCATGAAAAAACTGATTGGGGCACTGGCGCTGGCGGCAAGCGGCGCGGCTGGCGCGGTCGGCGGCACGGCGACGGCAAGTGCACCTGCTGCCGCCGAAATCGAACGGGCGCGGCATGCTTTCGACTTCCTGCACGGCGACTGGACGGTGCAGAACCGGCGCCAGTCCGATTACGCCAATCCGGACAGCCCGTGGGAAACCTTCAGCGCCAGCAACCTGGTGCACGCGCTGCCGGCCGGCATCGGCAACTTCGACGAGTACCGGCCGCTGGGCGACTGGCGGCCCGGCTTCGTGGCGATGACCTTGCGCGTATTCGATCCAACGACCGGGCGCTGGAGCATCTACTGGCTGACCAACCGCGACGGCGGGCTCGATCCCGCCACCGGCACCTTGCTGCCGCCGGCGGTGGGCCGTTTCGATGCCGATGGCGTGGGACGCTTCGAAGGCGAAGAAGTCTACAAAGGCCGCACGGCCCGCGTGCGCTTCACCTGGACCCGCAGCAGCGAGCGCCAGGCGCGCTGGGAGCAAGCCTACTCCTGGGATGATGGCACCAGCTGGCAGACCAACTGGGTCATGGAGTTCACCCGTCGATAGCTCAGATCTTCACGCGCACGTAAGCCATGACGCTACGCGGCGCACCTGGCTGGATCTGGAAGTTGTTGTTGGCCGATTCGTAATACACCTTGTCGGCAAGGTTGTTCAGGTTCAGCCCGGCTTCCCAGTTCTTGCCTTTGTAGCCAAGCATCGCATCGAAGCGCACATAGGATGGCAAGCGCACCGCATTGTCCTCAACGGCGAAACGGTCTCCCACGTAGAAGGCGCCGGCGCCGATGGTAAAGCCGTGGCCCAGCTCATAGTTGGACCACAAGCCCGCCGCATGCTTGGGAATGTTGGCGGGGCGATTGCCCACCCTGTAGTTGTTGGACTGGGTAATGCGGGCGTGGTTGACGGTGGCATTGGCAAACACTTTCCAGCCCTGCGCCAGGCTGCCCGTCAAGTCGACTTCGAGCCCGCGGCTTTGCTGTTCGCCGGTCTGCACCTGGCGCACGCCTGCCGGATCTGAAGGGTCTTTGGTCGCCACATTGCGTTGCGTGATCTCGTACAGGGCGACGGTCGACTGCAGGCGTCCATCGAACCATTCGCTCTTGTCGCCAATCTCCTTCTGCAAGGATTCAACTGGCTTGATCTGTGCAAAATCCTTGCCGCCGTAGAAGAAGTCATTCCCTACCGGGAGGAAGGAGCGGCTCAGGTTTGCGTACAGCGCGTGCGCCTGGCCCGGCTGGTAAACCACGCCGATGCGCGGGCTCCACACCGAGTCGGTGCGGCTCTGGACCAAGCCGGTGCGCCGGTCCTCCTGTTCCTGCTTGAAGCGGTCGAAGCGCACGCCGGCAAGCATCTTCCACTGCTCGTTAAACGAGACCTGGTCCTGTGCATACCATGCGGCCGTATCGGCCTTGAAGTCGTTGTCGATCGTGACCGGCAACGCGGCCAGGTCCGGCATGGCCATGAGCTGCTGTGGCGCCTGCAAGCTGACCGGCGTGGTCGCGGCAGCACGCACCAGGCGGCCGGACTTCTGGTGTCCCAGCTCAACGCCGGTCATCAGCGAATGACGAACGCCGCCGGCATCGAGCTGATACGCCGCTTCGGTCTGGTTCAGGAAATTGCTCTGGTCCTGAGGGAAGTAGGTGATCTGGCGACGCACTTGCGTGTTGGCTGCAGCCAGGCCCAGGGTGCGGGTATTGATCGCATCCAGCTTCAGCTTCGAATACTGGAAGCTATTGCGCAGAACCAGCTTGTCGTTGACCGCATGTTCGACATTGAAGCGGGCATTTTGCGCATCCGTCCTGGCGTAGTCATAGCGCTCGCCGTAGAAGTTGCCGACCGGGACATCGGCCGGCACGCCGTTCAGCGAAGGGATGCCACGATCGGGGGTACGGTTTTGGTGAAGGAATTCGGTTTGCAGCAGGAAGCTGGTGTCGCGCCCCGCCGTCCAGGCGATGGATGGCGCCAGCACTGCACGCTCGGAATGGACCACGTCGCGGTAGTTGTCGCCCGCTTCGTAGGCGCTGGTCAGGCGGAACGCTGCCTGTTCGCCAGCAGCACCGCCCAGGTCCAGGTCGATGCGGCGGAAGTTCTCCGAGCCGCCGCTCAACGTCACTTCGCGCACCGGCGTTTTCACCGGCTTCTTGGTGACGCGGTTGATCACGCCGCCCGCCGAGCCACGGCCGTACAGCACCGCGGCCGGGCCCTTCAGCACCTCGATCCGTTCCACATTGCCCAGGTCGCGGAAATACAGGCTGTCGTCGCGCATGCCGTCAAGCAGGGTGTCGCGGGTGGCGTCGAAGCCCCGGATGTAGAACTGGTCGCGCCGCCCTTCCCCCTGGGACGGGGCAACACCGCTGACGTTGCGCAGCACATCTTTCATATCCACCGCCCCTTGCGCCCGGATCAGCTCTTTGTCGACGAACTGCACCGACTGCGGCACGTCACGCAGCGGCACATCGAGCTTGGTGGCGCTGCTGGTGCCGTGCAGCGGATCGGACGCCGCTGCCGTCTGCACGGTGACCATCGGCAGTTCGGTGTCCGCCGCATAGGCAAATTGCGAGCACAGTGCGGCGGCGGCCAGCGCCAGGACATGGGGTTGAATACGACGATGTTGCATGACTTTCCTTCGGATGTGACGTTAAAAAAATCGTTAAGGCCTACGCATCTTCCTGCAGGTAGATATGCTGTGGATGCGGATGGCGCAGGAAATCGTGGTGCGAGATGTGCCAGGCGTAAGCGCCCGCATACTGGAACAGCAGCAGGTCGCCGACCCGCAGGCGATCGAGCATGGCGTCGCTGGCCAGCACGTCTTTCGGCGTGCATAACTGGCCGGCGACCGTCACCGACCGCTGCACGGATTCGGGACGCGAATAGGGATGGTTCCAATCCTCCACCGGCACTACCCGGAACGGATGGCTGTGGCCCTGTGCATAAGGGGTACGGAAGTGATGCGTGCCGCCGCGCACGATGGCGAATACGCGCTCTCCCGCCTCCTTGATGTCCAGCACCTCGGTGGCGTAGTAGCCGCAAAACGCGCTGACGAAACGCCCGAGTTCAAAGCGCAGGCGCGGCACGTCATCGCCATGCTGGCGTGCTTCTTCGGCCAGCAAGCTTGCCAGGCCGGCGCTGAAGCGCGGCCAGTCGAACTGGCGCTGCGGTTCGCGGTAATTGACCCCGATACCGCCACCGACGTTGATATGCTCGATGCGCAAGCCGTATTGTTCGCACCATTCGCGCGCCTGGCGCAGGTAGGCTGACAGCAATTGCAGGTGTTTGTCCGCATCGAGCTGGTGCGACAGCAGGTGGAAGTGGAAGCCGCGCAACTCCAGGAGTGGCTCTTGCCGCAGCCGTTCCAGGCAAGCCGGCAAGTGCTCGATGGCGATGCCGAACTGGGTCGGCTTGCCGCCCATTACCAGCGTGGTGGTCGCCAGCTCGGCCAGCGGCGGATTGACGCGCAGCAGGATCGAGGCCGGCTTGCCGCCGGCGTGGGCCAGCACCGCCAGGCGTTCCAGTTCATGCAGGCTTTCCACGTGCACCGTGGCGCCATGCTGCAAGGCCAGCGCCAGCTCGCTATCCAATTTTCCCGGTCCGCTGAAGATCACCGGCACCTGCGGAAAATGCTGGCGCAGCCAGGCGATTTCACCGCCGGACGAGGCTTCAAAACCATCGACGGTTGGCGCCAGCGTTTGCAGCAGGGGAACGTCCGAATTGGCTTTGATCGCGTAGAAGAAGTCGCATTGGCCGGGCAATCCTTCGCGCAAATGCACCGCGTGGCGCTTCAGCGCCGGCAAGTCGTAGATGAAGGCGCACAGCGGTTCATCCAAGGCGGCGTGCGCCTGCTTCGCCGCCGCGATCGCGCGGTCCCAGTCGAGCCTCATGCGAGTTGCTCCTTGATGGCGGCCAGCGGATTGACAAAGGGCGCGTAGTCGGCCGCGCGGTCGGCCTGCTTGAGGAAGCGGTTGCACAGGTTGCCCTTGGCCGGCAACGGTTCGCCATCGAGTACCGAAGCGATGCGCGCGGCGGATTCCGTCGTGCCGTGCAGGTGCTGGTATTGCTGCAGGTGATGGCGTACCTGCGTCCACAGCCTTTGCTGCAGGGCCGGATTGCCGGCTGCCAGCTGGTGGATCGCTTCGCAAAAATTGTTGACGAACAGGCAGTAGGCGATGCGCTTCCAGCCGCGCTCGCGGTCGTACTGCAGCGCTGCCTGCGCACGCTGGCTGACGCCGGACAGGCGGCTGGCGCCCCACTCTTCCTGCACCAGCTTGACGCCTTCGAAATCGCGCAGGAAGGCTTGCGCCGGCCAATCCCCGACCAAGCCGATCACCACGTTCTGCAGGTGCGGCTCGAACACGACGCCGTGCGCGAAGTAGCAATGCAGCACCGGATACATCATCTGTTGCACATAGCGCGAGAACCACTCGACAGCCACCGCCTCGGGCGCCATGCGCTCACGCTCGGCGATCTGGCGCAGCAGTGCCGACAGGCGCGCCTCGCCCAGTACGTGGTTGCCGAACAAGGCACCGGCCAGCAGGGGCACGGCGCCCGGCAGCAGGTTGTGCTGGTCGAAATTGCCGCGCAAGATCAGGCCGAAGCCTTCCGTGATTTCGCGCTTGGCATCGGCGTCGCCGTCGCGCAGGTTGACCGAGAGGAAGGCCGGTTCCGGCATGATGGCGGCGCCGGGGAAGCGCTCCCTCAGTTCCGGAATCAGGCCGCTCATGATGCGGTTCACTTGCAACGCGCCTTCCAGCTCGTACACCGCGTTCTTGCGCACGCAATTGGTCAGGCGCACATGCAGCGAGAATTTGTAGAAATATGGGTTGCCGGGCTGGTACAGGGTGCGTACCGAGGAGGTCGGGTAATACAGCTCGCCTTGCGCTCCCAGGTGGCGGATACGGCCGTCGCGCATGGCGGCGGCGATCAGCGGCTTTTCCAGCAGCCAGCGCGCCTGCCAAGGGTGGGCGGGAACCAGCAGGTAGTCGTCGCCGGCCACCACCCCTTGCGGCGCCTGGGCGGCCAGGATGTCACCGCAGGATTGCGCCAGGGTCGACTGCTGCAGCACGGCGTCGCGCTGCACGGCAAAATAGTGCAGAGGGAAGCCGCCGCGCAGTTCCGGCGAATAGCGGCGCAGGTCTTCTGCGCTGAAGCCTTGCCTGCTCTTGGGCGCGGGATGGAAGGGATGGCCGTAGGTCAGCGACTGTTCGGAATCCAGGTAGGCCGCCAGCGGATCGGACGGCATCGCGTTTGGCCATGGTGCTTCCAGGATGGCCGTGGTGACCTGCACGCTGTCTTCGATCTGCGCCAGCAATTCGTGGTTGTAGGGCTGGCCGGTCTTTGCCGCGAGGTCGCGGATGATCAGGTCGGCCAGCATGCGCCAATCCAGCAAGGCCCATGGCTGGCCGGCGCTCTTGCAATACAGCGCGGACAGGTAGCGATAGTTGGCGGTTGGCGAGTCATCCTGCACGGCGACCACGACGCGGCTATCGAGACGCGGCAGCACGATGTGCAGGGCCTGGCCGGTGGCCAGTGCGCAACGCAGGGCGAGCGGCCAGTCGTTCTGGCCGAACAGCGGGCCGATGCTGGCGTGTCCTTCCGGGATGGCCACTTCGCGGCAATAGCAGTTCAACAGGGTTTCCAGGCTGCGCTGGCTGGCGGCGCAGTACGCCGCCGACATATTCGGACTACGGTGCAAAGCTGATGTCGACATGAAATTTCTCCAAGCATGTGATGGCTGGCTACACGATCAGTCGGTGCTGTGCGCTGGCTGTTTGAAATCGCCCCGGTATAGGCGGAACATGAGTACAACGAGATAGATGCAACTGGCCGCGAGCGCCGCCGCGCCAAGCAGGAAATGGGATTGCAATCCCCAGCGCTCGGCGGCGATGCCGGCAGCCAGGCCGGCTGCCACCGCGCCCCATTTGGTGCTGCCCTCAAGGGAGCCGAAACGGCGGCCGGCGTTGCCGGCGTCGGTGATCGCGGCCACCATCCCGTGCAAGGCGATATAGCTGGCCGTCATCGCCACGCCCATCACGAGGCGCCATGCGGCCAGCGCTGCCAGAGAATGGCTGCCCGCCTGTCCCAGCAAGGCCGCGATGAGCACTGCCTGGGCGGCAGCCAGCGTCGCAAGCAGGCGCCGGCGGCCGCAAAAGCGCGACAACGGCAGCGCGCACAGCAAGTACACCAGGTGCGGCAGTCCGAACAGCAGCCCCGGCGCCGCCCCAGGCAAGTTCGCCAGCGTTTGCTCGGCATACGGCACGAAGTAGGGAAAGGTGATCACCGTCGCGAAAATGAAAGCGAATTGCAGGCCATACAGTTGGCCGGGCGGGATCGCTTCGCCGGCGAGTGCCTTGCCATCGCCGTCCGTGGCCAGCGCCTCGCTCGCAGCCGGCGGGGCCGCGACGGCCGGCAGGCGCCAGACCAGCAGGGCAGACAGGAGCGGCAGCAGCGCCAGGTAGCGATACATCAGCAAAGGTTCGGCCCCATGGGAGAGCATTCCCATCAAGGCAGGCCCGGCAAACAAGGCGGCGCGGGCCGAGCCTTGCATCAGTGTCAGCAAGCGGGTCAGGCGATGGCCGCTCACCACCGTGGCCAGGTAGGCGTTCGATGCGGCGAAGGTGCCGCCCAACAGGCCTTGCAGGATCAGCGCCGCGGCAAACTGCCAGACATTGCCGGCCAGGCTGGTCAGCCAGAAGCTCACCGCCAGCCCGAGATGGGCGCGCAACAGCAAGCGCTTCTTGCCATAGCGGTCGGCCAGGCGCCCCCACCATGGATTGGACAGCGCCGCCACCAGCGTCGGAATGACGAACAGCCAGCCGGCCAGCCATGCGGCATTGCTGCCCAAGGCCTCGTGCAGGATGCGGTCATAGAACGGCGGCATGCCCAGCGCGGCAAAGGCGGCGGCGAAATGGCCCGCCAGCGTGGCGGCGACAATCCGGCGCGTGCTCATGCGCTCGCCTTCGGTCGCCATCGATGCAATGGATTGGGCACGGTTTGCAGGCGCGCTTCGGTTTCCGCGAACAGGCGGCGCTTGGCCAGTTGCTCGATGCGGATGGCGGGAGCAAACAGGTCGAATGCCGCAAAGCGTTCGACAAGTTCCGGATGGCGCGCCTGGTAGCGGCCGATGCAGGCCGCGATGCGGCGCCAGAAATCGGCTTCCGCCAGGCCGTAGTGCTGCTGCAGGAACATCGCCAGTTCGCCGAAGTTGATGAAGAATACGGCGTCGTGGAAGTAGTCGTGCACCTCCTCCGGCGACATGCTTTCCATTCCCGCGGTGGCGTTGACCTGCTTGCGGAACGATGGCGTCGGCAGCAACTGCGGGCAGATGCCGGGATCGGCCAGGTATTGGCGCACGAAGCGCAAGCCGCCCGGCAAATCCTTGAGCGCAATGCGGTTGGGCAGGCCGGCGCGATGGATCAGCACGATGTTCTGCGCATGGGCCTCCATGCCGATGCCTTGCGCATAGAGCAGGTGGATCAGCGGCGGCAGCGAGGCTTCCATCAGCGCATCCAGCCACGGCAGCAGGCCATGCTGCTCGACCCACGGAGCGATGAAGGGGCGGCCATCCGCTTCACACTGCGAGAGGCCGGAAAACGGTGCGGCGGCTTCGCCAGCCTGCAAGGCACGGTCGGCACTTTCGCGCCAGACTGCGCCCAGCATGCCGTATTGCGCTGCCTGCAGCGCCAGCGGCAGCCCGGCATCGCGATAAGTGATGCCGGCCACTTCGCGCAGGAACACCAGTCCGGTGGCGCGCAGCGCTGCGTCGCGCTGCAGGATGTCGTTCAGCCAGTCCGATACCGGCGGCGCATTTTCCACGTTATGACAGGACAGGATGCGGTCAGCCGAGGTGTTGACGATACCGATCGGCAGTTTGACATGGGCGGCCAGCGGACGCGTGGCATTGGCCAGCGAACGGATCGATTGCAACGGCCGGTACACGTCGCTGCCTTCGCCAAGCCAGACCAGGTCGCGGCTGTGCAGCAAGGGGAACAATTGGCTGGCGATCTTCTCGCGCCAATGCCACGGGTGCGCCGGCAACAGCCAATAATCATCCGGCTCCAGTCCCATGGCGGCCAGCCTGGCGCTGAAACGCGCGTACTGCTCCTCGCCAGCTTCGCTGCGCAGGAAAGATGGCAAGTCGATGTCGCGGCAGGCGGCGACGTTGGCCTTGGCGCGCCGCAGCGCCAGCCAGGACAAGCGTACCGCCGGGGCAAACTCCGGCCCGTAGGCGGCATTGTCGAGCGGATCGAAGCCGACGCGCGACTTGTAGCAGGGGTGGTAGGGGTGCGCGTCCTGCAACTGGCCTTCCAAAGCGGTCAGGTCGCGCCCTTCGCCATCTTGCCGGCGCGTGTAGCGTGCCAGCGTGTCTTTTTGCAGCGTCTGTTGCAGCTCATGCAGGAAGCGGTGCAGCAGGTTCTCGTCGGTATCGATCAAGGCGCCTGCTTCGAGCACGAATTCCTGGAGCGATGCGACGGGCCGCGCGCCATCGGGCGCGCTGCGCATGAGCGAGGCGCCATCCACCCGGATGCGGCCGAAGCTCTCGCTGACGCGGCCCTTGCAGCGATAGGCTACCGGCTGGCCGGCCGCCGTCCGGCCGGGAATGTGGAAGCACACGCCGTCATCCTCTTGCGTGATTTCCGCAGCCAGCACCTGCTCGAACAGCAGTGCCTCGATCAGTTGGCGCAGCACACGCTGTTGCGCGGCCAGATAGTGTTGCGAAGCCAGGGCGTCCGCAAACAAGTCCCAGGTGATGGGCGAAGTCATACCGCCGCTCCAGCGGCAGCGAAGTTGGTCCACATAGGGGATTCCTTGGAAAGCGTGCCATGCCAAGGGAATGCCGGATCGCGCTCCCTGGCAAAACCTCAATGACTGGCAGCTCTCCGCAACTTAAGGAAGCCCGCTGGCTGTGTGGTGTGCAGTGAATAAAAATGCAATTCGCCGATCATAATACAAATGAGAATCATTTTCAATAAGATGGCTGAATCGGAACGGCGGGGGCAAAAAAAACGGAGCCGCGAAGGGCTCCGTTCTTGGGGCGGCAGGCGCTTAGACGACGATGGTCTGGTGTTCGCCTTCCGCGCGGGCGCGGATCTTGCCGATGCGGGATACAGTCTCGCCGGCTGCGGTCAGCTGGGCGACGGCTGCGTCGGCGTTTTCAGCGGACACGATGACGGTCATGCCGATGCCGCAGTTGAACACGCGGTGCATTTCGGCGTCGGCCACGCCGCCGTGCTGCTGCAACCACTTGAACAGTGGTGGCATGGTCCACGAAGAACCATCCAGTTCGGCAGTCAGGTTGTCGGCCAGCACGCGCGGGATGTTTTCCACCAGGCCGCCGCCGGTAATGTGCACCAGGCCTTTGACTTCCATCGATTCCATCAGCGCCAGCAGCGGCTTGACGTAGATGCGGGTCGGCTCCATCAGCACGTCGGCCAGCTTGCGGCCGTGGAAGTCGGCTTCCAGGTCCGGCTTGGCCACTTCGATGATCTTGCGCACCAGGGAGTAACCGTTGGAGTGGGCGCCCGAGGAGGCCAGGCCCAGCACCACGTCGCCCGGCTGAATCTTGCTGCCGTCGATCAGTTTGGATTTTTCCACCGCGCCGACGGCGAAGCCGGCCAGGTCGTATTCGCCGTCCGGGTACATGGACGGCATTTCAGCGGTTTCGCCGCCGATCAGGGCACAGCCGGAGATCTCGCAGCCCTTGGCAATGCCCTTGATCACGTCGGTGGCGGTGGCCACGTTCAGCTTGCCGCAGGCGAAGTAGTCGAGGAAGAACAGCGGCTCGGCGCCCTGCACCAGGATGTCGTTCACGCTCATGGCCACCAGGTCGATGCCCACGGTGTCGTGGCGGTTCAGCTCGAACGCCAGTTTCAGCTTGGTGCCGACGCCGTCGGTGCCGGAAACCAGCACCGGCTCCTTGTATTTCTTGCTGATCTCGAACAGCGCGCCGAAGCCGCCGATGCCGCCCATCACGCCTTCGCGCATGGTGCGCTTGGCGAATGGCTTGATCGCTTCAACTAGGGCGTCGCCGGCGTCGATATCGACACCTGCGTCACGGTAGGACAGGGAAACATTCGAAGGTTGGCTCATGGTGTTGTCGCAACTGAGGCGGAAGAATGGAAAAGCGGTGGCCGAATACGGCAAGTCCGCTATTTTAGCATTTTTGCCCCCGCATTTTCTCTTGTTATCGGCCGTTTTCAGCCACCGGACCGGCAAACTTCCCCAAATCCAGGGCGCGCACCCAGCTTCAGCAGGCGTGCAGCCAATTCCTCGTTCTGCTTTTCCAGGGCGACGTCGTAGGGCGTCAGGCATTCGTTGTCCGGGCTGGCCTTGCCATTCGGGTCGGCGCCTTGTTCGATGGCGAAGCTGACGCGGGCGGTTACCGCCGCCACGCATTTCTGCCACTCCGCTTCGAAGCGCTCGGGAGCAACCAGCTTGCGCGTCATGTCCTTGTCGCATTCGCTGACCAGGCGCACCAGCATGCTGCGCTTGCCCCAGGTGCTGCCGTTGGGATCGGCGCCCAGGGCGACCAAGCGCTTGGCGGCGTCAAACTGGTCCTTGCGGATGAAGCGGTTGAGCAGGGCCGAATAAGTCGTGGACTGGACGTTCGGGTTGGCGCCGGCCTGGATCAGCAGCGCCAGGAATTCATTATCAGTCTCGCAATGGTCGCAGGTGGACAGGTTGATGCCCTTGGCGCTGGCGCCGTGCTCGATCAGCAGTTGGGCCAGCGCCAGGCGGCGCGGCCAGCTTTCCTGCGGGGCATTGCGGGCGAAATAGGCCTGGCTCACGGTCTCCTGCAGCAGCACGGTACCCAGTTCGCCGGAGATGTCGGCCTTCCCGGCCAGGTATTCGAGGACGGCGAAGCGCTTGGCGTCCCTGGCCGGGTCGGGCTTGGTCAGGTAGGTATTGACGGCCACGCCCAGCATGTTTTCCGGCGCAAAGCTGGGGTCTTTCCTGGGGTCGAAGCGCTTGATGCGGTCCAGGTCACCCTCGTCCGTTGCGTCGATGACCTTGGTGGACGGCTTCTTGAAGTTCACCGCCTCGGCGACGTTGGCAGCGGCGTTGGCGGCGGCGTTTGCCACGCTGGCTGCAGCGGCCATGGGCAGGCACAGCAGGCGGTTGAAGCCTTCGCATTTTTCGCCATCATCCGCTGCCATGGCAGGGGAATGCGCGGCGAACGCCAGGGACAGGGCCGCTATGGCGGCTTGGGTACGAACAGACAGCATGACTTCCACTTCAAAGTTTATTTATGGAAATATTAAACTACTGGTAGGCCCCGCGCATGGTGTTTTTAACAGCAGAGGCGTTAGAATAGCCCTTCCTTCGTCCCGACCACGCCCCAGCAGATGCCTCTTCCCCTCTCGGCAGAACAAAAACAAACGCTATTCTGGGTATCGGTCTGGGCCGCCTTCTTTTTCCTGCTCTGGGTCCTGGGGCCGGTACTGACGCCCTTCCTGGCCGCCGCCATTTTCGCCTATGCGCTGAATCCCGCAGTCGACAAACTGTGCCGCCTGCGCCTGTTCAAGCGCTGGAAGATGCCGCGCGCACTGGCAGTATCCATCGTTATCACGCTGTTTGGCGCCGCCGTGCTGGCGCTGCTGCTGATCGTGGTGCCGGTGCTGCAAAAGGAAATCCCGCTGCTGCAGGCGGCCATTCCCGCTTCGCTGGCAAAACTGAATGACACGCTGGGGCCGCGCCTGCAGCAACTGGGCGTGGAATTCACGCTCGATGGCGCCAGCATCAAGGCCCTGGTGGCCGAAAAGATGGCGGAAAGCGGCAACCAGATCTGGACCGCCGTGCTGAATTCCGTGCGCACCGGCGGCAGCGCCGTGCTGGGCTGGCTGGCGACGCTGGTGCTGATCCCGGTCGTGCTGTTCTACCTGCTGCTGGACTGGCACCAGCTGCTGGCGCGCATTGCCGCTGCCGTGCCGCGCCGCTACATCGGCGCCACCATGGAAATGGCGCGCGAGTCGGATGCCTTGCTGGCGCAATACCTGCGCGGCCAGTTGCTGGTGATGCTGGTGTTGTCGGTTTATTACTCTACTGCGCTGGCGGTGGCGGGTTTCGACGTTGCGCTGCCGGTCGGCATCCTGTCCGGCGTGCTGGTCTTTATCCCCTATCTCGGCTTCGGCCTGGGCCTGCTGCTGGCGCTGATGGCGGCGGTGCTGCAATTTACCGACTGGAGCGGGCTGGTGGCCGTGGCCATCATCTACGGCCTGGGCCAGGTCATCGAAGGTTTTTTCCTGACGCCGCGGCTGGTGGGCGAACGCATCGGCCTCGATCCGCTGGCCGTGATCTTCGCTTTGTTGGCCTTCGGCCAGCTGTTCGGCTTCGTCGGCGTACTGCTCGCTTTGCCTGCTTCCGCCCTCTTGATGGTGGGTTTCAGGCACTTGCGCCGCCACTACCTGCGCAGCAGCTTTTATAATGCGTAGTGTGAAGATCGATTACGTTAGCAAAAAATCCACAAAGCCGGGACAAGTCCAATGAAACAGCTGGTGCTTGACCTGGGTGCGGAGCCGGTGTGCACCCTCGAATCCTTCGAGGTGGGCCGCAATGCGGAGGTGGCGGCGCTGATGCGCCAGTTCGCCGACCGCAGCTCCCGCGAGCATTTCGCCTACCTGTGGGGGGAAATTGGCGCAGGCAAGTCGCACCTGCTGAAGGCGCTCGCCTCGAGCGACCGTGCGCGCTATATTTCGCCGTTTTCGATTGAAACCGAGTTCCTGTATTCGCCGGACGTGGACCTGTACCTGCTGGACGACTGCGAAAAGCTGTCGCCGGTGGCCCAGATCGATGCCTTTGCCCTGTTCAACGAGATCCGCGCCAACAACGCCTTCATGGTGAGCGCGGGCTCGGTCGCCCCGGCCGTGCTGCCGGTGCGCGAGGACCTGCGCACACGCATGGGCTGGGGCCTGGTGTACCAGATCCATGGCCTGACCGACGAGGAAAAACTGGCAACGCTGACGCAGATGGCGGAAGCGCGCGGTTTGACCCTGTCGCCCGGTGTGCTACCTTACCTGCTGTCGCACTTCCAGCGCGACATGGTATCGCTGTCCTCGATGCTCGACTCGCTCGACCAGTATTCCCTGGAAACCAAACGCCCGATCACCCTGCCCCTGCTGCGCGAATGGCTGCAGGAGGAAGCGAACGAATGATGAAACTCGCCCTGTTCGACCTTGACCATACCCTGCTGCCGATCGATTCCGATTTCGAGTGGGGCCAATTCCTGTGCCGCGTAGGCGCCGTCGACGCCGTAGAATTCAAGCGCCGCAACGAAGAGTTCTTCGCACAGTACCAAGCGGGCACCCTGGACCCGGTGGAATACCTGGAATTTTCGCTCGGAACCCTGGCTTCCTTCGAGCCTGAGCAACTGGCCGAACTGCAGCAGCAGTACATGACCGAAGTGGTGATGCCGAACATCCTGCCTGCCGCCCGCGCGCTGCTGCAAAAGCACCTCGACGCCGGCGACCTGGTGGCGATCGTGACGGCGACCAACCACTTCGTGGTGGCGCCGATCGCCAAGGCCTTCGGCGTGGAGCACCTGATTGCCGCGATGCCGGAGCGCGATGCCGCCGGCCGCATCACCGGCAAGCTGCTCGGCACGCCAACCCAGGGCGAAGGCAAGATCGTGCACACCAAGGCATGGCTGGAGAAATTGGGACACTCGCTGGACAGCTTCGACAGCGTCCACTTCTACAGCGATTCCCATAACGACCTGCCGCTGCTGTCGATCGTCAGCCATCCGATTGCGACCAACCCGAACGCCAAGCTGTCCGAACACGCGACCGCGCAAGGCTGGCCACTAATTCACCTGTTCAATGATTAAGAAATTCATCCGCAAGATCCTGGGCGTCAAGAACGCGAGACCCCGCAACGAACCGCTCGTGCTGGGCCCGAAGGACCATGGCATCGACCCGCGCATGGTGTCGAACAACGCGATCCGCGTCACCAGCACGCTGCAGGAAGCCGGCTTTGAAGCCTTCGTGGTCGGCGGCGCAGTGCGCGACCTGCTGCTGGGCGTCAAGCCGAAAGACTTCGACGTTGCGACCAATGCCACCCCCGAACAGGTGAAGCGCCTGTTCCGCCGCGCCTTCATCATCGGCCGCCGCTTCCAGATCGTGCACGTGATGTTCGGCCAGGACCTGCTGGAAGTGACCACCTTCCGCGGCACCACCACCGACAATGCGCCGAAGGACGAACATGGCCGCGTGCTGCGCGACAACACCTTCGGCTCGCAGGCGGAGGACGCGGAGCGCCGCGACTTCACCATCAACGCCATGTACTACAATCCTGCCACGCAGGAAGTGCTGGACTACCACGGCGGCATCGAGGATATCCGCAGCAAGACGCTGCGCATCATCGGCCAGCCGGAAGCGCGCTACCGCGAAGACCCGGTGCGCATGCTGCGCGTGGTGCGCTTTGCGGCCAAGCTGAAATTCTCCATCGAGCGTTCGACCGCCGAGCCGATCGGGGTGATGGCGCCGCTGATCGACAATGTGCCTGCGGCACGCGTGTTCGACGAGATGCTCAAGCTGCTCACGTCCGGCCAGGCCCTGGCCTGCCTGCAGCAGCTGCGCAAGGAAGGCCTGCATCACGGCCTGCTGCCGATGCTGGATGTGGTGCTGGAACAGCCGATGGGCACCAAGTTCGTGACGCTGGCGCTGGACTCCACCGACAAGCGCGTCATGGCCGGCAAGACCGTGTCGCCGGGCTTCCTGTTTGCTTCGCTGCTGTGGCACCAGGTGCTGGAGAAATGGGAGGCCTACCAGGCGGCGGGCGAATTCCCGATTCCTGCGCTGCACCTGGCGGCCGACGAAGTGCTGGAGTCGCAGACCGAGAAGCTGGCGATCCAGCGCAAGATCGGTTCCGACATGCGCGACATCTGGGCCATGCAGCCGCGCTTCGAGCGCCGCAATGGCAAGAATCCTTACAAGCTGCTGGAACACCTGCGCTTCCGCGCCGGCTACGACTTCCTGCTGCTGCGTTGCGCTTCGGGCGAGATTGACCGCGAACTGGGCGACTGGTGGACGGCTTTCTATGAAGGCGACGAAACCATGCGCGCCGAACTGGTGTCGACCGCATCGTCCGGCGGTGGCAAGAAGAAGAAACCCGCGGCACGCCGCAGTCGCGCCGCAGCGCTTGACGACGCGCCGGTGGATGCCAATCCGGATGGCGAAGAAGGCGACGAGTCGGATGACGATGACTTCCTGAATCCGCGCCCTGAGGGCGAAGCGCCGACACGCAAGCGCCGCCGTCGTCCGCGCCGCGGCCGCCGCAGCGGCGGTGGCGGCAACGCCCCGGCCGGCGAAGCTTGATGCCTGTTACCGCGTATATCGGCATTGGCGCCAATCTCGGCGATGCGCGCGCGAATGTGCTGGATGCTTTCGAACGCCTGCGCAAAGTGCCGGGTTCCACGCTGGAGGCGGTGTCCTCGCTGTACCGTACGGCGCCCATCGATTCTTCGGGCGACGACTATATCAACGCGGTCGCCCGCCTGAAGACCTCCCTGCCTGCGCAGGCGCTGCTGGAAGCCCTGTTCGACATCGAGCAGGCCCACGGCCGCGAGCGGCCTTACTTCAATGCCCCGCGCACGCTGGACCTGGACCTGCTGCTGTACGGGGATGAACAGATTGCGACGCCGACGCTTACCGTGCCCCATCCGCGCGTGCACCAGCGGGCGTTTGTGCTGATGCCGCTGCTGGAGCTGGCGCCCGAGGTGGTGCTGCCGGGACTGGGGCGCGCGGGCGACTTCGCGCCTTCGGTTTCCGACCAAGGTATTATCCGGCTTTAAACCGGTAAACCTGGGTCCGACCCGCAGGGTCAGACCCAGTCTGCTCGACTGCCGCGGGTTTCGGTTGTGCGCCGGAACCAAACCCGTGGCTTCAAGACCGTCGAGGGTCAGACCCTTCGGGTCTGACCCTGGTTTACCGGTTTTGCCCGCTGTGTACAATAGCGCTTTTCGAATTTAAGGACATCCCATGTCTGGCAACCTGCAAAACCCTTACCCGGCGCCTGCGCGTGCCGTCCCTACCAAGGCGGTCACGATCCCTTCGATTAACGCCCTGAAGGCAGCCGGCGAAAAGATCACCATGCTGACCTGCTACGACGCCAGCTTCGCCTCCCTGATGGACGGCTGCGGCGTGGAAGTGCTGCTGATCGGCGATTCGCTGGGCATGGTATGCAACGGCCACCAGTCCACCCTGCCGGTGACCGTGCAGGAAATCGCCTACCACACCGCCGCCGTAGCCCGTGGTGCGAAAAACGCGCTGATCCTGGCCGACATGCCTTTCGGCTCCTACGCCACCCCTGAGCAGGCGTTCAACAACGCCGTGCAACTGATCCAGGCCGGCGCCCACATGGTGAAGATCGAAGGCGGCGCCTGGGTTGCCGAAACCGTGCGCTTCCTGGTGGAGCGCTCGATCCCGGTCTGCGCCCACCTGGGCCTGACCCCGCAGTCCGTGCACACGCTGGGCGGCTACAAGGTGCAGGGCAAGACCATCGAGAGCGCCGAACTGCTGAAACAGGATGCGCTCAAGCTGCAGGCCGCCGGCGCTGCCATGGTGGTGCTGGAAGCGATTCCTACCGCGCTGGGCAAGGAAGTGACCGACATGCTGTCGATGCCGACCATCGGCATTGGCGCAGGTCCGGATTGCTCGGGCCAGGTGCTGGTCATGCACGACATGCTGGGCGTGTTCCCAGGCCGCAAGGCGCGCTTCGTGAAGAACTTCATGGAAGGCCAGGTGTCGATCCAGGCTGCCGTGTCGGCCTACATTGACGCCGTCAAGGGCGGCACCTTCCCGGCACTGGAGCATTGCTTCTGAACCCACTGAACGACGACGAGTACGACCGGCTCGATGAGCTGCTGGCCGAAATCGGCCCGCGGAGCATGGACGTCGCCAAGCTGGAAGGCTTCCTGACCGCGCTGGCGGTCGGCCCGGCCGAGGTGGCGCAGGAGACGTGGTTGCCAGCAGTCTGGGGCGGCGCGGCCGGCAACGATGAAGCTGCCGCGCTGGCTGCGCGCCACCACGACTACATGCGCGTGTGGATGCAGAAAGACCCGGAGAGCTTTGAGCCGATCTACGAATGCGGCGGCAACTGGACGGCGGAAGCGTGGTGCGATGGCTTCGTGGCCGGCGTGAACATGGCGGCTGATGCCTGGGCGCCGCTGCGCGCCCAGCAGCCCGCCCTGCTGGTGCCGTTCCAGGCGCCGCTGAACGCCGCCAAGGTGCCGCAGGCCGTCATCAGGATCAACGAATTCTTCCACGCGCCGCAGACTAAAGTAGCCAAGGCCGGCCGCAACGACCCTTGCCCTTGTGGCAGCGGCAAGAAATTCAAGAAGTGCTGCGGCGCTTAAACCTGGATCCAGGTCGTCTTCAACTCGGTGTACTTGTCGAAGGCATGCAGCGACTTGTCGCGTCCATTGCCTGACTGCTTGTAGCCGCCAAACGGCACCGTGATGTCGTCGCCATCGTACTGGTTGACGTGCACGGTGCCCGCCCTCAGCGCCCGCGAGGTGCGGATCGCTTTCGAAATATCCGATGTCCACACTGCAGCATGCAGCCCATACGGCGTATCGTTGGCCTGCTTCACCGCCTCATCGAGATCCTTGAACGACAGCACCGACAGAACCGGGCCGAAAATTTCTTCCCGCGCAATTTTCATGGTGTTCTGCACGCCGTCAAACAGCGTCGGTTCGACATAGAAGCCGCCGGTTTCCTTGCGCACCGCATTACCGCCAGCCAGAAGCTTCGCCCCTTCGTCGCGGCCGGCTTCGATATAGCCCATCACCGTCTTCATCTGGACTGCATCGACAATTGCGCCCATCACGGTCTTTTCGTCGAGCGGGTCGCCCGGCGCGTAAGACGGCACCATGGCCAGCGCCTTCTCAAGGAACTTGTCCTTGATCGACTCTTCCACGAACAAGCGCGAAGGCGCGTTGCAGCTTTCGCCCTGGTTGAAGTAGATCGAACCCACCGCGGCGGCGACGGCAGCGTCGAGGTCAGGGCAATCGGCGCATACGATATTGGCCGACTTGCCGCCCAACTCCGTCCACGCGCGCTTCAAATTTGACTGCCCCGCCATCTGGATGATCTGCTTGCCCGTGCGCGTGGAACCTGTGAAGCCGATGCAGTCTACATCCATGTGCATGGCCAGCGCGGCGCCAGCCTCGTTACCGTAGCCAGGCAGCACGTTGAACACGCCTGGAGGAATTCCCGCCTCCACCGCAAGCTCCGCCAGCCGCAAGGCCGACAACGGCGATTTCTCGGACGGCTTGAGCACCACGCTGTTGCCGGCCGCCAGCGCCGGCGCGATCTTCCACGCTGCCATCAGGAGCGGGTAATTCCAGGGCACGATAGCCGCCACCACCCCGACCGGTTCGCGCGTGATCAAGGCCAGCGCATTGCCCGGCGTCGGCGCAATCTCGCCGTACACCTTGTCGATCGCTTCTCCGTACCAGCGGATGCAATTGGCCGCGAGCGAAACATCGACCACCTGGCTGTACTTGATGGGCTTGCCCATATCGAGTGTTTCGAGCAGCGCCAGTTCGTCCTTGTTCTGCATCATGAGGTCTGCGAACTTGATGAGAACACGCTTGCGCTGCGCCGGCGCCTGCCCGGCCCAGCGGCCGCTATCGAAGGCGCGGCGCGCCACGGCAACCGCCTGGTCGACGTCGGCCGCATCGCAGCGCGCCGTCTGCGACAGGTAGCGGCCGTCGATTGGAGAAAGGTTGTCGAACTTGCGCTCGCCGCGCGCCCAGGTGCGTTCGCCGTTGATGAAGGCGCGACCGTCGAGGGCCAGCATCTTGGCCCGGTCGTGCCAGTTGATCGCTTCTTTTGCCATGGCTACATCCATCCTCTCTGCTGCAGGTCCGCATAGGTATCGTCAAGGCAGCGCCGGATCAGCGCCACCATCTCGTCGATCTGCTCGCGCGTCATGACCAGCGGCGGCGCGATGATCATGCGGTCGCCGACGGCGCGCATGATCATGCCGTTGTTGAACATATAGCCGCGGCACACCATGCCCACTTCCAGTTTCGGATCGAAATACTCGTGGCCGTGGATTGTGGGTCCCTTGCGCCGTACGAGATTCAGGCCTGCGACGAAGCCGCAGCTATTGGCATAGCCAACCAGCGGATGGTCGCCGAGCGTGGCGAAACGCTGCGCAAGATATGGACCGGTATCTTCGGCCACGCGCTGCACCACCTTTTCTTCTTCGATGATGCGAATCGTCTCAAGCGCCGCAGCACACGCGACAGGGTGGCCAGAGTAAGTAAAGCCGTGCGCGAACTCGCCGCCCTGGCCAATCAGCACTTCCGCCACGCGCTCGCCTACCAGCACGCCACCGAGCGGGATATAGCCCGAAGTGACGCCCTTGGCGAAGGTAATCAGGTCCGGCTTGAAGTCAAAGTACTCGCAAGCGAACATGCGGCCGGTGCGGCCAAAGCCGGTGATCACTTCATCTGCGATCAGGAGAATGCCGTATTTGTCGCAGATGCGCTGGATCTCCGGCCAGTAGGTGCGCGGCGGAATCACCACACCGCCCGCTCCCTGGATCGGCTCGCCAATGAAGGCCGCCACCTTTTCCGGGCCGACGTCGAGGATCTTCTGCTCCAGCCACGATGCGGCCTCGATCCCGAATTCATCCTCCGACATGCCACGCCCCGACTCAAGGTAGTTCGGCTGCCGGATGTGCACGATGCCGGGGATCGGCAAGCCGCCCTGCGCATGCATGCCTTCCATGCCGCCCAGAGAGGCGCCCGCCATGGTGCTGCCATGGTAGGCGTTGAAGCGGCTGATGATGGTGTGGCGGTGTGGCTGACCCTTCAAGTCCCAATAGCGGCGCACCATGCGCACATTGGTGTCGTTTGCCTCCGATCCCGAGCCCGTGAAGAACACATGCTTGAAACCGGGTGGCGCAATCTCCGCCAGCTTGGCGGCCAGCGTCACGGCCGGCACATTGGTCGTGTTGAAGAAGCTGTTATAGAACGGCAGCGTTTCCATCTGGTCGAACACCGCCTTCGATATGCTGTGCCGGCCGTAGCCGACATTCACGCACCACAGCCCGGACATGCCGTCCAAAATCTTCTTGCCTTCAGAATCCCAGAGGTAGATGCCTTCGCCGCGTACCATCACGCGCACGCCGCGCTCGCCAAGCGCCTTGTGGTCAGTGAAGGGATGCATGTAGTGCGCGTGATCACGCGCCTGGAGTGTTTTGGTATCGTCCATGATCGCCTCCTCATACATGCAGCAGCAGGTGCTCGCGCTCCCACGGGCTGATCACGGTCATGAACTCCTGGTGCTCAAGGTCCTTGATGGCTGCATACACGTCGATGAAGCGCTCGCCGAGCACAAAGCGCAGCTTGTCCTCGCCACGCAGTATCTTCAGCGCTTCCGGCAAGCCTTGCGGCAGCTCGTATTTCATTTCGTAGGCGCTGCCGGTGGTCGGCGCGGTAGGTTCGAGCGATTCGGTCATCCCGAGGTAGCCGCAGGCCAGCGTCACTGCCAGCGCCAGGTAAGGATTTGCATCGGCGCCGATGATACGGTTCTCCACGCGCCGGTCTTGCACGCCCGATTCCGGAACCCGGAATCCGACGGTGCGATTATCCATGCCCCACTGGATATTGATCGGCGCCGCCGTGTGGCGCACCAGCCGGCGGTAGGAATTCACATACGGCGCGACGATGGCTAATGCGCTCGGCATATAGCGCTGCAGGCCGCCGATGTAGGCCTTGAACAGCTGCGATGGTGAACCATCCTGGTTGCTGAAGATGTTCCATCCGCTGCGCGCATCGACCACGCTCTGGTGGATGTGCATTGCCGATCCCGGCTCGCCTGCCATCGGCTTGGCCATGAAGGTGGCGTACATATGATGCTTCAATGCCGCCTCGCGCAAGGTACGCTTGAAGAAGAACACCTTGTCAGCCAGGCCAAGCGGCTCGCCGTGCAGGAAGTTGATCTCCATCTGGCCGGCGCCGATTTCGTGAATCAGGGTGTCCACGTCAAGGCCCATCAGATCGCAGTAATCGTAGATGTCCTCGAACAGCGGATCGAACTCGTTCACCGCGTCGATGCTGTACACCTGGCGGCTGGTTTCGGCGCGGCCGCTGCGGCCGATCGGCGCCTTCAGCGGCAGGTCGGGGTCGGAGTTCTTGTCGGTCAGGTAGAACTCCAGTTCCGGTGCAACGACAGGCTTCCAGCCCCGGTCTTCGAACAGTTTCAGCACGCGGCGTAGCACAGAGCGCGGGGCGAAGTCGACCAGGCGGCCATCGCTGAAATAGCAGTCGTGGATCACTTGCGCCGTCGGGTCGACCGCCCACGGCACCATGGTGATGGTGGTAGGGTCGGCCTTCAGGATCATGTCGCGGTCGGTACTGGAGATGGCACGGTCATAGGCATCATCCTCGGTCGGATAATTGCCGGTGACGGTCATGCCAAGCACCGCCTCAGGAATGCGCATGCCGCGCTCCTGGGTGAATTTGCCGCGCGGGAGAATCTTCCCGCGTGCGACGCCGGTCAGGTCAGGGACCAGGCATTCGATCTCGGTGACTCGCTTTTCATTGAGCCACTCGTCCATGTCGGTGTAACTGAAATTTTCGCGGATTGCCATAGCTTCCTCTCAGGTAGTTTAGAAAACAGCACTACTGAAGGAAAGCCACCTAAGGAATGCGATCCCTGTGCACGCGGCACGCGAGGCCGAATGCGCTGAACATGCGCATGGAGTCGTGGTTCTCTTCGATGCGCCATTCCGGGTGCCATTGCACCGCCAGCGCGAACGAAGGAGAAGCCGCGATGGAATAAGCTTCGATCAAGCCATCATCCGAACGTGCTTCGACTTGCAGTCCAGCCGCCAGGCGATCAATGCCCTGCCCGTGCAGCGAGTTCACTTGTATTTCGCTAGCACCATCGAGGATATGCGCCAGCAAGCCACCCTTTTCGAGCCTGACGCGGTGGGCTGCCGCATATTGCTGCTCCAGCGATTGCGACTTGTCTTCGCGATGGTCAAAGTAGCCTGGCACCGTGTGCACGGCTTGATGCAGCGTTCCGCCCAGCGCCACATTCACTTCCTGGAAGCCGCGGCAAACCGCCAATATCGGAATGCCATGCATCAGCGCAGCGCGGATCAGGGGCAAGGTGGTCTCATCGCGCGCGTGATCTTCCGGCAGCGAGGGGTCAAGGGTTTCCTGCCCATACAGGCTTGCCTGCAAATTGGAGGCAGCGCCGGTCAGCATGATGCCGTTGGCAATGCCAAGCAGGCTTTCAATATCGGTGTTGTCGCCCAAGGGAGGGACCAACAACGGCTGGCAGCGCGCTCCCACAGCCACCGCATCAACGTATTTGTTTTGAGCGGCGTAGCTGGGATGGGAGCCTTTATTCTGGCTGCAGGCGGGGACCAGTACGATGGGGCGGCGCATGTTTAGTTTTTTCGGTAACTATCAGTGTGCAGCTTGATCTTATTCCCAATTTTGGAATGTGGCAACCGTGCAGCGTGATACCCGGTATACTGGTTTTTTACTTTGGAGGTGAATCATGCTGACCCTGAAAGATCCCAGCCTTCTGCGCCAACAGTGCTTTATCGCTGGCCAATGGTGCGATGCCGACGGGGGCGCAACCATCAGCGTCACCAATCCCGCTACCGGCGAAGCCCTTGGCAGCGTGCCGAAAATGGGCGCTGCCGAAACGCGCCGCGCTATCGAAGCCGCGAATGCCGCATGGCCTGAATGGCGCAAGAAGCCAGCCAAGGCGCGCGCCGCCATCCTGCGCAAATGGAATGACCTGATCCTCGCCAACGCCGACGACCTGGCAGCCCTGATGACGGCGGAACAAGGCAAGCCGCTGGCTGAATCCAAAGGCGAAATCGCCTACGCGGCATCCTTCATCGAATGGTTTGGCGAAGAGGCCAAGCGCATTGCCGGCGAAACCCTGGCGTCGCCATGGCCCGACAAGCGCGTAGTGGTTACACGTGAGCCAATTGGCGTCAGTGCGGCGATCACGCCGTGGAACTTCCCGGCCGCGATGATCACGCGCAAAGCCGGACCGGCACTTGCCGCGGGTTGCCCAATGGTGGTGAAGCCGGCGGAACTCACGCCCTTCTCCGCATTGGCATTGGCCGTGCTGGCGGAACGCGCCGGCGTACCGGCTGGCGTGTTCAGCGTGATCACCGGCGCATCGCGCGAGATCGGTGGCGAGATGACCTCCAACCCCATCGTGCGCAAATTGAGTTTCACCGGTTCGACGGCAGTCGGCCGCCTGCTGATGGAACAGTGCGCACCGACGATCAAGAAGCTGTCGCTGGAACTTGGCGGCAACGCACCATTCATCGTGTTCGATGATGCCGACCTGGACGCCGCGGTGGAAGGTGCAATCGCATCCAAATACCGCAACGCCGGCCAAACCTGCGTATGCGCGAACCGCATCTACGTGCAGGATGGCGTGTACGACTCCTTCGCATCGAAACTGGTGGAAGCGGTACGCAAACTCAAAGTCGGCAACGGCGCCGATGACGGCGTGACGCAAGGCCCGCTGATCGAGGAGAAAGCCGTCGTCAAGGTGGAAGAGCATATCGCCGATGCCGTTGGCAAAGGCGCACGCTTGCTGTTAGGCGGCAAACGGCATGACCTGGGCCACAGCTTCTTCCAGCCAACCGTGCTGGCTGACGTGAATACCGACATGCTGGTCGCGCGCGAAGAAACCTTCGGCCCGCTGGCGCCGCTGTTCCGCTTCAAAACCGACGAGGAAGCCGTGGCGCTGGCCAACGACACCGAGTTCGGGCTTGCAGCATACTTCTACTCGCGCGATATCGGCCGTATCTGGCGCGTGGCCGAAGGCTTGGAGAGTGGCATGGTGGGCGTGAATACTGGCCTGATCTCGACCGAAATCGCACCATTCGGCGGCGTCAAGCAATCGGGCCTTGGCCGCGAAGGCTCGACGCACGGCATCGACGACTACCTCGTCATCAAATACATCTGCATGGGCGGCATCTAGCGTGCCTACCCTGCCCGGCGAACGCTGCGTTGTTTCACCACGCCCAACAGGGCCAGGCCTGCAGCCAGCATGGCATAGGTGAACGGCTCGGGAATCGGGATGGTGCCAACCGCGGTCTGTGCCGCGAACTCGAATGACAGGTCTACATAGATTTCGTCGTCCGTGGTATTGGCAAAGCCCAGCCAGAAATTCTCCACATTGGTGCTGCCTGCGCCTGTCGCCAGCTCGACGGTCCGCGTCAGGTACGTCCACAGCTCCGGCTGTCCAGCGGAGCGCATTTCGATCAGCGTGCCGGCCTTGCCCCAGGAGACTGAAAAGTCGGGGTCCTGGCGGATGACCGAGTATTCGGCCGTGCCAGCGACGGTCAAGGCCGCGTTAGGTGCAAGGAAGAACCCAAAGCGCTGATCCAGCCATGCGTTCGCCTTGCCGCCCGGGCCAAGATCGCTGTGGGCATCCGAAACGGCTCCGATGGATCCAGTCATGCCATACATGGCTTGCGCGGACGAATGCGCTGTCGCCAGACCAAGAATATCGTTCGCAGTCCCGGTGACATGACGGCTGTCGGTTTGGGTGTTCAGCGCGACCGTGAGATCCCCGGAAAGGCCGTCCGGACGGAAACTTGCGGCGACACCGTCGTCCGGCTGAAGATCGAGGACGCCGAACTGCAGGTTCGTAACGCGCGCGGTAGCGGTGACACCCGCGTCGGCGGCGGCGCTGGCCGCGACAAGAGCCAGCATTGCACCGGCCAGGAATCTACTGAAAGATGGAATGAGGTTCATTGCAGCCCCCTTTGTCAGCACGATTGTCGGCGCAGTGCGCCCAACAGCATCAAGCCCACGGCAAACATCGCATAAGCCGAAGGCTCAGGAATCGATGAAACGATCATGCCCGCGGCGGCCACGTAGGTATCGACCAGCACCTTCATGTCGCCGTCCGAGGGGTTCGCATACATCAGGAAAAAATTCTCGGACCAACTGTCCCCGCCGCTGTCAGGGGCGGTATCCACGAAGTGGCGGAACACGGTGAAAGTTCCCTCCCACGTCTTGATCAGGGCGGCGGCAGAGACGTAACCGAGGGAATCGTAGGTCCCCACGTCCGTTCTGGCGATGGAGGTGGAGGCTTCACCGCGTACTGTGAGCACGCTGTGCGGCGCGATAGTAACGGTATAGTTACGGAAAACGGACGCACCGGTATCTCCCCCGACGGCCAGGTTGTCATACGCGGCGATGCCAGCTTTCATGCTGCCCACCTGATCATAAGAGAATCCCGCGAACGACGGGCCAGAGGTGTAAAAGACCGTTTCGCTCATCCCCTTGGAGATTGAGCGGATGTCATGGCGTTCCAGCCCACCGGGACTGCGGTCGACAAGGTAGCGGCTGACCATGCCTTCCTCTCCATTGATGGTAATGCCGGCCGCTTGGCCATCGCTCGGCGTCAAGTCGATCACGCCAAACTGCAGATTGCTGATTTGAGACTCCGCGACGACACTAGGATCGGCCGCCGCCATGCCGCAGGCAGCGGCAAGCGCGGTACCGAGCAATTCCTTCCGCACGATATGCAAGACGTTCATTGGTGGACCTCGACAGGTATGGGTTGGGGGCTGTCAGCGCGCCCCAGCGCAATAACCGCAAAGTTGTCCTCGCTTGCATCAAATCAGTAACACTTTCGCAATTATTTCGCAGTCTACCTGTCGGATTTCACCGATGTGCTTTCGTTACCCGTGGACATTACGTGGTTGAAGGTGCAGGCCAGCGTCAATGTGCCGCCATCGGGATCGATCGGTTTTTTGCTTCAGCCCAGCTATATTGCAGCAGGCTATCCAATTCAACGTGCTGGCTTGCCAGTACCAGGCTCGCCATTGAGGCTACGAAGCCGTCAGGGCAATCGCCATTCAAAAGTTGCGACAGACAGGCCGTTACTCGATGCTGAATTTCATTCACCCTTCGAAGCTCAGAAGGATGAGTAAGCTCATTTGTACCTACCTCATAACTATTTCGTCCAGCTACTGTGAGGTTCAAGCTTAGCCTGGCCAGGAATCGAAGCTGACATTCAAGGGGAAGTTCATTAATCCAGGTAGCTTCGTCTGAAATTGTTTGCGCAGGTCTTGTAAGAAAATGGGTGAATCATATTCATGGTTTGCCAAACCATCTGGCTGCAATGGCAGCAGCGTTGCTTCTTTTGCTGGAGGAGTCGCTGGCCCAGGCAACGATACCGTCAGGACGTATCAACAGCGCGCTTAAATCCAGTCGCTCCTTTGCGGAACTCGCGACGTAGCGAATGCTATCGCCCCAGCGAGCGGCAATCTCCTTGAGCGAGTCGTCCCCGTCGAAGTCGAGCAAAACCCCCTGCCCTTTTCGAAGGTGCATGTTCAGCCTCGTTCCGTCGGCAAGCTCGAAATCTGGCGCGCTACGGCCAGCCAGCGGGTGAGCGTCTCCGAGATCGTAGCGGGTTTCGACGCCCCAAACACGTCCGGCGAAATAGGTCGCGCCATCATTCGTCTGAATCAAGTCGCGGATGATCGCTTCCAGCGCACGCGAACTCGGGCCAGGACGCATCAATCCTACCTGCGCACGGGACCAGTCGAGGATTCGTGCGCCTTCCGGATGCCGTTCGCGTTCGTAACTGTCAAGCAGATCGGCTGGAGCGGTTCCATGCAATGTCGCTGCAAGCTTCCAGCCCAGGTTCATTGCGTCGCCAAGCCCGAGGTTCAGCCCCTGCCCGCCAAGCGGCGAATGTATGTGCGCTGCGTCGCCGGCCAACAGCACACGGTCTTTCTTGTATTCCGTTGCCTGGTAAGCGCGGTCGGTCCAGGTAGCGGCAAGTTCGAGCTCCGTTACCCTGACGTCGGCGCCGGAAACCTTGCGTAGCACAGTCTCGACATGCTCTCGCGTGATTGGAACGGTGCGATGGAAAGCGCCTCCGTCAAAGTCGACCATGCCGAGCGTGCCGGGTGCTGCGTAGACATACATTCCTGTCGCCGTGTAATGGCGGCCGGGTTTGAGAATGCCCGGTTCAGCAAGCGTGACCTTGGCCGAGTAGCCTGTGAACTCAGGATCAGTGCCGCTAAACCCGATTCGCGCCAACTTGCGCACCGCGCTGCGGCCCCCGTCGCAGCCGACAAGCCACTGCCCTCGAAACTCGCGGCCTCCTGCGAAGACAGTTACGCCAGCTTCGGACTGCTTGAAATCTTCTACGCCGTAACCTCGCAATATCTCGACGCCCAGCTTGTTCGCGCGCGCAGCGAGAACCGCTTCGATACTTGCCATGTCTGTAGCGACAGTGCTGACCTGCCCCGGCAGACGGTACTGCCACTGCATGCTGTCAACCTGGTCGTGGAAAAATTGGATGCCGGCGAAGTGACCTGCGGGACGGCGCGGCTGCTGCAACCAGTGCGCGGCGGCCGGCGCGTCGCGGCTGACTGCACGCTCCTCGATTGGACGCAGCAGGTCGCGGCGGTCCAGGCTTTCGATGGTCGGTACGGTAAGGCCACGCAGCCCGAATGGGAGTTCCTTCAGCGGGCTGTATGGCTCTTGCGCCTGCTCCAGGATGAGCACTGAGCTGCCGGCCATGCGCAACTCGCAGGCGAGAAACAGGCCAACAGGACCAGCGCCTGCAATCAGGACGTCGTGGGAATTGAGTTTGGGGGTATGCATGTCGAGGCTCCTTTGTCGATGTTCGACCGGAGCGTTTCCTAGCTTGGACTCCGCACGGACGAACAATTGGACGCCAGGTGGCGTCAAATATTCGTCGCGGGGATCTCATGCAAGGGCCAAAGACCAGAGCTTTCGTTACCGAAAGGACTTGGGCTTACCAAACCAAGTCTGCCTTTTCCGACAAGGCGGAATATAGCATTAGCTTTAGAAGGCGGTCAATGCTTTGAAAACCGGTAAACCAGGGTCCGACCCATAGGGTCAGACCCGCCAGGGCTACTGTCTGCGATTCTTTTGGCTTTGCGATTTGCTGCTAGACGTGCAGGAGGAGGTGCTCGCGCTCCCAGGGGCTGATCACGCGCATGAATTCCTGGTGCTCGAGGTCTTTCACAGCGGCGTAGACGTCGATGAAACGCTCGCCCAACACCTGGTGCAGCTTTTCTTCCGCCCGTAGCGCGCGCAGTGCTTCGGGCAAGCCTTGCGGCAGTTCGTACTTCATATCATAAGCGCTGCCGGACGTTGGCGCGGTGGGTTCGATCCGTTCGGTCATGCCGAGGTAGCCACAGGCCAGCGTGACCGCCAGCGCGAGGTAGGGATTGGCGTCGGCGCCGATGATGCGGTTTTCAATGCGCCGGTCCTGCACGCCCGATTCCGGCACGCGGAAGCCTACCGTGCGGTTGTCGGTGCCCCATTGGATATTGATCGGTGCGGCCGTGTGCCGCACAAGCCGGCGGTAGGAATTCACATACGGCGCGGCGATCGCCAGCGCGGCGGGCATGTAGCGCTGCAGGCCGCCGATGTAGAACTTGAACAGTTGCGACGGTGCGCCGTCGGCGTCGCTGAAGATGTTCTTGCGCGTGCGTGCATCGAGTACGCTCTGGTGTACGTGCATCGCTGATCCGGGCTCGCCAGCCATGGGCTTGGCCATGAAGGTGGCGTACATGTGGTGCTTGATGGCGGCTTCGCGCAGCGTGCGCTTGAAATAAAACACATTGTCGGCAAGGCCCAGCGGTTCGCCGTGCAGGAAGTTGATTTCCATCTGGCCGGCGCCGATTTCATGGATCAGCGTGTCGACGTCGAGTCCCATCATGTCACAGTAGTCGTAGATGTCTTCGAACAGCGGGTCGAATTCATTCACCGCGTCGATGCTGTAGACCTGACGGCTGGTTTCGGCGCGGCCGCTGCGGCCGATGGGCGCCTTTAGCGGCAGGTCGGGGTCGGAGTTCTTGTCGGTCAGGTAGAACTCCAGCTCGGGCGCTACGATGGGGCACCAGCCCTTGTCTTCGTACAGCTTGAGCACGCGCCGCAGCACGGAGCGTGGCGCGAAGTCGACCAGGCGGCCATCGGCGAAGTAGCAATCGTGGATGACTTGTGCTGTGGGGTCGGCAGCCCAGGGCACCATGGTGATGGTGCTGGGGTCGGCCTTCAGCACCATGTCGCGGTCGGTGGGCGAGATGGCGCGGTCGTAGGCGGCATCGTCTTGCGGCGAATTGCCGGTGACGGTCATGCCGAGCACGGCCTCCGGGATGCGCATGCCCCGTACTTCGGTGAATTTAGCCCTCGGCAGTATCTTGCCGCGTGCGACGCCGGTCAGGTCCGGCACCAGACATTCAATTTCGGTGACCCGTTTATCGTTGAGCCACTCATCCATGTCCGTGTAGGTAAAGTTGTCACGGATTGCCATGATGCGCTCCCATAACAACTCTACCACGGGCGGGTTTTACGCGGTTTCCTCCACGCGTACTTCGCTCAGCAGTTTCTTCAGCTCCGGCACGCAGGAACCGCAATTCCCGCCGGCTTTCACACAGGCGGTGATCTGTGCCGGCGTAGTCAGGTTCTGCTCGCGGATCGCTTTGCAGATCGTATTGCGGCCGACGCCGAAGCAGGAGCATACCGTTGGCCCAGTGTCGGCGCCTGCCGCAATCGGGCGGCCAGCCAGCAGCGCTGCGCGGTCGGCCAGTTCCAGTTGCGCCTTGTCGAACAGGCTGGCCAGCCATTGGCGGGCCGGCAGGTCCGGGCGGGCCGAGATGAAGATGCACTGCGCAATGCGGTCGTCGACCAGGTGCACGGCGCGGAATACACCGGAGGTGCGGTCGGCGTATTCCAGCCAGTCGGCATCGTCGTCCTGGATGCCGAGCAGCTGGCGCGCCCAGGTGCCGAAATCTTCGATCGCATTGCGGCCGGCCAGTTCGTAGCGCTGGAAGTCCTTGCCCTGCACCTTGGTCCAGTAGGCCAGTGCATCAAGCTCCAGCCCTTCGCGGCTCAGGATAAAGCCGTGCCATTTGACCGGGAAGCGGTCGACCATCACGGGCGTGTGCTTGAACTCCGGCTCGCCGGAGACTGGGTCGACCACAGGATTCACCACGGCTCCGACGCGGGCGTCGGAAGCGGTCTGGTTGTTCCAGTGAATCGGCACGAAGACGCTGCCGCGAGCAATGCCGCCGCCGTGCTGGACGCGGGCGATCATGCTA
The DNA here is from genome assembly GCF_049913245.1 of Pseudoduganella sp. R-32. Classification (NCBI taxonomy): domain Bacteria; kingdom Pseudomonadati; phylum Pseudomonadota; class Betaproteobacteria; order Burkholderiales; family Oxalobacteraceae; genus Pseudoduganella; species Pseudoduganella sp. R-32. The sequence continues at coordinate 6,435,564 of NZ_CP183987.1, forward strand.
CCCCATTGGCTGGTGACGCGCGCCAGCTCGCCTTCCTTCACACCGCACAGCAGTGCATCCTGCGGGTGCATGTCGATGAAGGATTCCGGGATATGGTCGGCCAGCTTCGGTGCGCGGCCGGTGCGGGTCATTGTGTGCCAGTGGTCGCGCACGCGGCCGGTGTTGAGGGTGATCGGGAATTCGCCGTCCGGCAGGTTGGCCGGTGCGCGCGGCACTGTGGCGACGAAACGCGCGCGGCCGTCGGCGTGCGAGAAGCGGCCATCCGCGAATGGGCGGCTGGCTGGCGGTGCGTCGGTGGATGCAATCGCCGGCCATTGCGTCGGCTGCAGTGCATCGTAGGCCGCTTCACCCAGCGTGGCAAGACCGCCGATGTTGAAGGCGCGCGGCAGTTCGCTGTCGCTATTGCGCCAGGCGCTCAGGCGAGCATGTTCGGTGAAGATCTCGGCGGCGCTGGAGTAGCCAAAGCCATCGTAGCCCATGCGCAGCGCGAACTGCGACAGGATCAGCCAGTCCGCCCTCGCCTCGCCCGGCGCAAGCAGGAAGGCGCGCTGACGCGAGATGCGGCGCTCGGAGTTGGTGACCGTGCCGTCCTTTTCGCCCCAGGCCAACGCGGGCAGCAGGACGTCGGCGTAGGCATTGGTGTCGGTATCTCGCACCACGTCGGACACCACAACCAGTTCGCAGCGCTCCAGCGCGCGGCGCACCTGGTCGGCGTTTGGCAGGCTGACCACCGGGTTGGTGGCGATCACCCACACCGCCTTCACGCGTCCGGCTTCAATGGCTTCGAACAGGTCGACGGCCTTCAGGCCGGGCTTCGATGCAATGCGAGGCGATTCCCAGAATGTCTGCACGGCGTCGCGGTGCGCGGCGTTGTCCAGGTCCATGTGCGCTGCCAGCATATTGGCCAGGCCGCCCACTTCGCGGCCGCCCATGGCGTTGGGCTGGCCGGTGATGGAGAACGGGCCCATGCCCTGCTTGCCGATGCGGCCGCCGATCAGGTGGCAGTTGATGATGCTGTTCACCTTGTCGGTGCCGGCGCTGGACTGGTTGACGCCCATCGAGAAGCCGGTGATCACTTTCGCCGTCGCGGCGAAGGATTCGTAGAACTCCATCAGGTCCTGCAGGTTGAGGCGGCATGCGCGCGCGACCTCTTCCGGCGTCAGCGTGGCCACTGCCAAAGCGTCTTCCAGGCCGTTGGTATGAGCGGCCACGAACTCCGGATCGACGGCACCGATGCGCGACAGGTAACCCAGCAGGCCATTGAAGAGCCAGACGTCGGTTCCCGGCTTGATTGGCAGGTGCAGGTCGGCCAGCTCGCAGGTGGCGGTGCGGCGCGGGTCGACCACGACGATCTTCAGATTCGGGCGCGCTTCCTTGGCGCGCGTCAGGCGCTGGAACAGGATCGGGTGGCACCAGGCCAGGTTGGAGCCGACCAGCACCACCATGTCGGCGTGGTCGATGTCCTCGTAGTTGACCGGCACCACGTCTTCGCCGAAGGCCCGTTTGTGGCCTGCCACGGCGGACGACATGCACAGGCGGGAATTGGTATCGATGTTGGCGCTGCCGATATAGCCTTTAATCAGCTTGTTGGCGACGTAGTAGTCCTCGGTCAGCAACTGGCCGGAGACGTAGAAGGCCACGGCATCAGGGCCGTGTTCGTCGATGATGGCGCTCCATTTATCGGCCACATGGTCCAGCGCCTCCCCCCAGGCTACGCGCTGCAGCGAGCCATCGCCGCCCCGCTCGCGCATCATCGGATAAAGCAGCCGTCCTTCGAGGCCGATCGTCTCACCCAGCGCCGAGCCCTTCACGCACAAGCGCCCCTGGTTGGCGGGATGCGCGGCATCGCCGGCAATCTCGAACCCGCCTTCCGCACGCGGCGTCGCCGTGACACCGCAACCCACACCACAATAGGCGCACGTCGTCTTAATCATGAATTCACGCAGCCTGCGCGCAAAGCGCCTGCCCAAACAAAAGATGGTTGCGCATCGACGAAATGTCGGTGCGGTTCTGGATCAGGTCAAAGTACCAGGGGCCGTCCTGCACGTCGCCATACAGCACGGCGCCGGTGATGCGGCCGCCGTCGAGCACCAGGCGCTTGTAGACGCCGCGCCGCGGGTCTCGCAGCACCAGGTCCTCGCTGCCTTCACCGCCGATGAAGTCGCCAACCGAGTACAGGTCGACGCCGGTCACCTTCAGGCGGGTCGGCGTTACCTGCTGCACGTAACGGCGGTGGCCATTGCCTGCCAGGTGGGCGGCGCAGACGCGCGCCTGTTCCCAGATCGGCGCCACCAGGCCGAAGGTGGCGCGGCGGTGCTGCACGCATTCGCCCACGGCGTAAATGCGCGGATCGAAGCTTTGCAGCGTATCGTCCACCACAATGGCGCGTTCGCAATGCAGGCCGCTGCGCTTGGCCAGTTCGATATTCGGGCGTACGCCGGCGGTCATCACCACCAGGTCGGCCGGGATTTCGCTGCCGTCGGCAAAGCGCACGGCGGTCACGCGGTCGGGGCCGACGATTTCGCTGGTCTGCGCTTCCATGCGGAAGGCCAGGCCCTTCGCTTCCAGCGCCTTTTGCAGCAGTTGTGCAGCAGGCTTGTCCAGTTGCTGGTTCATCAGCGAGTCAGTCACGTGCACGACGGTGACCTGCATGCCCTGGCGCTGCAGGCCATTGGCTGCTTCCAGGCCGAGCAGGCCGCCACCGATAACGACTGCGTGACGGTGATTGCGCGCCGCCTCCAGCATCTGTTCGACGTCGTTGATGTCTCGGAAGGCCAGCACGCCAGGCAGCTCATGGCCCGGCACCGGGATGATGAACGGGCGCGAGCCGGTCGCGATCAGCAGGCGGTCATAGCGCACCTCGAGGCCGGAACGGGCGCGCACCAGGCGGCGCTTGCGGTCGATGAATTCGACCGCGTCGCCGGCGTGCAGGGTGATGCGGTTCTGTTCGTACCACTCGCGGGTGTTCAGCATGATGTCGTCGACCGTCTTTTCGCCCGCCAGCACCGGCGACAACAGGATGCGGTTGTAGTTGCCGTGCGGTTCGGCGCCAAAGACGGTGATGTCGTACATGTCCGGCGCGAGCTTGAGCAGCTCCTCGACCGTGCGCATGCCGGCCATGCCGTTGCCGATGACAACCAGCGCGGGTTTCATGCCCCGACCCAGACCTTTCCGCCTTCGATGCGTGCGGGCCAGGTCGGCACCGAGTGTTCCGGCGCTTCCAGGCATTCACCGGTCTGCAGGTCGAAATGGTGCTTGTAGATCGGCGAGGCAACGACGAGGCGCTCGCCCAGGTTGCCGACCAGGCCGCGCGACAGCACGGAGGCGTCCGAGTTCGGATCGTAGTTGCCGATGGCGAAGACGCGCGGCTCGCTGCCGTCGTTCAGGTGGAACACGGCGACCTGCTGGCCCTGCAGCAAGGCGCAGACACCGGTGTTCGGGACGATCTGGTCAACGTCGCAGATGGCGGTCCAGGCGGAGGCGGATTGGTCACGATGCATGGCTAGTCTCCTTATGCGATGGCTTTGATTGGGATGCGCTTGCGTTCTTCCACAGTGGCGGGGCGGATCTGGCCGCGCTCTTCCATGAAGACCACGTTGCTGTCTGCTTCCGGGCTGTTGACGAAGTGGCGGAAGCGGGCGCGCGTTTCAGGATTGTTGACGGCTTCCTTCCACTCGCAGGCGTAGGTATCGACCACGCGCTGCATGTCTTCTTCCATTTCGGCGTTGATGCCCAGCTTGTCGTTGATGATCACGTCCTTCAGGTAATCCAGGCCGCCTTCCAGGTTCTCGCGCCAGGTGCTGGTGCGCTGCAGGCGGTCGGCGGTACGGCTGTACAACATCAGGAAGCGGTCGACGTAGGCCACCAGGGTTGCCTTGTCCAGGTCGGAAGCGAGCAGCTCGGCATGGCGCGGCTTCATGCCGCCGTTGCCGCACACGTACAGGTTCCAGCCCTTCTCGGTGGCGATGATGCCGACGTCCTTGCCCTGCGCTTCGGCGCACTCGCGGGTGCAGCCGGACACGCCGAACTTGATCTTGTGCGGGGTGCGCAGGCCTTTGTAGCGGTTCTCCAGCTCAATCGCCAGGCCGACCGAATCACCGACGCCATAGCGGCACCAAGTGGAGCCGACGCAGGACTTCACGGTACGCAGCGACTTGCCGTAGGCGTGGCCCGTTTCGAAGCCGGCTTCGATCAGTTCTTCCCAGATCGCGGGCAACTGGTCGACGCGGGCGCCGAACAGGTCAACACGCTGGCCGCCAGTAATCTTGGTGTACAGGCCGTACTTCTTGGCCACCTGGCCAACGGCGATCAGGCCTTCCGGCGTCACTTCGCCGCCCGGCATGCGCGGCACCACCGAATAGGTGCCATCTTTCTGGATATTGCCCAGGAAGTAGTCGTTCGAATCCTGCAGGCTGGCGTGCTCTTTCTTCAGCACGAAATCGTTCCAGCAGGTGGCGAAGATGCTCGCCGCCAGCGGCTTGCAGACATCACAGCCCATGCCCTTGCCGTGGCGTGCCAGCAGGTCTTCGAAGGACTTGATCTGGCCGACGCGGATCAGGTGGAACAGTTCCTGGCGCGAATGCGGGAAGTGTTCGCAGACGTGGTTGTTCACGTCCATGCCCAGCTTCTTCATCTCGGCCTTCATGATCTGCGTCACCAGGGGCACGCAGCCGCCGCAGGAGGTGCCGGCGTTGCAGCACTGCTTGATGGCGCCGATGCTGGTGGCGCCGCCTGCAACAGCCTCGCAGATCGCGCCTTTCGACACGTCGTTGCAGGAGCAGATCTGGGCGCCGGCCGGCAGGGCATCCACGCCCAAGCCCGGCTTGGCGGCGCCGTCGGATTGCGGCAGGATCAGGAATTCCGGCGCTTCCGGCAATTCGATCTTGTTCAGCATCATTTGCAGCAGGGTGCCGTATTCGCCGGCATCGCCCACCATCACGCCACCCAGCAGGTACTTGCCGCAGTCGGAGACCACGATCTTCTTGTAGACCTGCTTGCGTTCATCGGTAAATTGGTAGCTGCGCGCACCTTCCGCCTTGGCGTGCGGATCGCCGATGCTGGCCACGTCCACGCCCATCAGCTTCAGCTTGGTGCTCATGTCGGCGCCGGTGAATTCAGCTTCGGTGTCGCCGCTGATGTGGCGCGCGGTAACGCGGGCCATGTCGTAGCCCGGTGCCACCAGGCCGTACACCATGCCGTTCCACAGTGCGCACTCGCCGATCGCGTACACATCCGGATCGCTGGTCTGGCAGTGGTTGTTGATGGCGATGCCGCCGCGCGGACCGACTTCCAGGCCGCATTCGCGTGCCAGGTAGTCGCGCGGGCGAATACCGGCGGAGAACACGATCATGTCGGCGTCCAGCGAAGTGCCGTCGGCGAACTGCATGCGGTGGGTGCCGGCCTCGCCGTCCACGATGGCGGTGGTGTTCTTGCCGGTGTGGACGGTCACGCCCAGGTCTTCGATCTTCTTGCGCAACACGCGGCCGCCGCCATCGTCGACCTGCACTGCCATCAGGCGCGGGGCAAATTCAACGACGTGGGTTTCCAGGCCCATGTCCTTCAGCGCCTTGGCGCACTCCAGGCCGAGCAGGCCGCCGCCGATCACCACGCCGGTTTTCGAGCGGGCGCCGCATTCCTGCATGGCTTCCAGGTCTTCGATGGTGCGGTAGACGAAGCAGTCCTTGCGGTCCTTGCCTTCCAGCGGCGGCACGAAGGGGAAAGAACCGGTGGCGATCACCAGCTTGTCGTAGGCCAGCACTTCGCCGCTGTTGCTGGTGACGGTGCGTGCGGCGCGGTCGATCGCGACGGCACGGCCGTTCAGCTTCAGGACCATGTCGTCGCGGTCGAAGAAGCCCGGCTCCACCAGGGACAGCTCGTCGGCGCTCTTGCCGCTGAAGAATTCCGACAGGTGCACGCGGTCATATGCCGGGCGCGGTTCTTCGCACAGGATGGTGACTTGCGCGCTGCCTGCCGGCAGGGATTTCAGGAACTGGTGGCCAACCATGCCGTGGCCGATGACGACGATCTTCTTCATGCTGCTGCTCCTGCAATGGCGTTTTCTTTTACGGTGGATTCGCTGAAACGTGCGGCCAGCGCGCACAGGGCGGAGACGGCGACGAACACACCCAGGATCCACAGGGTTTGCTGGGTATTGCCGATGCCTTTCAGCAGGAAGCCTGCGGCCACTGCGCCTACGTTGCCGCCGGCGCCGATGATGCCGGCCACGCCGCCCAGGGCGCGCTTGTCGACGAAAGGCACCAGCGCATACGTCGCGCCGCAGGCCATGTGGGTGAACAGGCCGAATACCAGCATGGCGATCACGGCGAGGGTCACGCTGTCCGCCTTGGCGAAGAACATCAGGCCGATGCCTTCGCCGATCATCATGGCGAACAGCAGGGTGACGCGGCTATTAAGGCTGCCGCGGGCGGCTGCCTTGTCCGAGACATAGCCGCCCAGGGCGCGGGCGAACAGCGCCAGCAGGCCGAAGCTGCCAGCCGCCAGGCCGGCTTGCGGCAGCGTGAGCTTGAAGGTGTCGACGTAATAAGTGGCGGCGATGTTGTGGATGAAGATCTCCACGCCGAAGCAGGCGCCGTAGGTGATGAACAGCAGCCACACACGGTAGTTGGCAGCAGCCAGCTTGAAGCTCGACCAGCCGCCCTTCTTGCCGCCTTCCAGCTCGACGCCGGCAGCGCGCAGCTCGGCGTAGTTGCCTTCCGGGCAGTCCTGGGTGAAGCGGTAGTAGACAAAAGCCATGACCAGCATCAGCACGCCCGGCACCACCAGGGCAGCGCGCCAGCCCATGGTTTCGTTCACGCCCAGCATGACCATGGCGGCCATGATCATCGGCATGGTGGACTGCACCACGCCGCCGCCGGCGTTGCCCCAGCCAGCTGCGGCCGCGTTGGCGGTGCCGACCACGTTCGGCGCAAACATGACCGAGGTGTGATATTGGGTGATGACGAAGCTGGCGCCGACCGCGCCGATCAGGAGGCGGAAGAACAGGAAGCTCTCATAGGTCTGCGCAGCGGCCACGCCCAGCACAGGGATGGCGCCCAGCAGCAGCAGGCCGGTGTAGGCCTTGCGCGGGCCGTAGCGGTCGCACAGCGGGCCGATGATCAGGCGCACGACGATGGTGATCGCCACTGCCGCGATATTGATATTGGCGATCTGCGCCGGGGTCAGGCCGAACTCGCCTTTAATCACCGGCATCAGCGGCGCGCAGGCGAACCACGCGAAGAAGCAGACGAAGAAGGCCATCCACGTGAGGTGGAAGGCACGCATCTGCGGCGTTGAGAACGAAAACAGTTTGATGCTGGTCGCTTTGGCCATGTCGTTATCCCTGAAAACAAAAAGGCGTCCGCACAGCCGCTGCCGATCGAATCGTGTCGAAGGTAGCGCTGCGCGGACGCCGTTGTCCGGTTTTGCCGATCCTCCGTTAGACCGACCCTTTACCTATTGCTTTGCAAGACCTGTGCCAGCTCCTTGCAGGGGGAAAAGCGCGTCAATGGGCCCTGCCGAGGGCCGATTTCGCCATCTCGCGGTGCACCGCGCCCAACTATGGTGCACCGCAATAGCGCACGCGGCTCAGGCACTGGCCGCTTGCAGGGCGGCCTTCACCATGTCGTCGATTTCCGTCGTGATATTCGAGAGCACGCCGGCCACCACGGCAAATTCGCGCCCGGCGTGGCCTGCCCGTGCCGCCACCACGCGTGCATTGAAGGTGACCATTTTTGCCTGCCGGGCAATTGTTTCGATATCGGTAATCACGCCGCGCAGTTGTTTCTTCATCAGCACCGCATGCTGCTTGGACTGCTCTTCATAGATAGCGGTAATCTGGTTCAGGACCGCCAGCACGGGCGTGGCCGTTTCCACCAGTTGCTCCAGCGCCGGACCGACGCGTCCCCGGTCGAGCGCGCGCTGGGCCAGGTCGATGAACTCCTTGATCTGGCGTGCGCCATCGGGCTTGCCGTAGTAGGCTTCCTGCAGCTCGGGGCAGAAAATGCCGGGCAGCGTGTCGCTGCCGTTCAGGAGAACGTGGTGCGCTTCGCGGAACAGGTTCAGCGCATCCTGCGCCGTTGCGGCGGCGCCAGGCTGGCCCTGGGCCGCCAGCACGGCATACAGCACCAGCCTTTGGGAGGTAAAGCGGCGACGGCCGGACAGGTTGATCAAAGCGCCGAATACTTCGCCCGACAGGGGCTTGGCCGGTTCCTGCATGGATTCTCCTTCGCTACATGTGGATGTCGAAGGAGCCGGCGTAGCGCTCGGGGTCCTTGCCATCCCAGGTGGTCCCGTCGATGAACACCGAGCTGCGCAAGGTGCTGGCGGGGATCGGAGTCTCCGTTATTTCCGCCGCCTCTTTATACAGGGCGGTCTGATGGACCTTGAGGGCCACGCCGAGGTAGTCGGGCGAGGCCTTGAGCAAGCCCCAGCGCTTTTGCTGGGTCATGAACCACATGCCGTCCGACAGGTAAGGGAAATTGGCCGCGCCTTCCTGGTGGAAGCGCATGCTGTGCGCATCTTCCCAGCTGCGTCCCATGCCGTCTTCATAATGGCCGAGGATGCGCTGCCAGATCACGTCCTTGCCGGTATTGACGTACTGGATGGCGGAAATGATCTCGGCCATCGCCATGCGGTTGGCGGAATTGGCGTCGATCCAGCGGCTGGCCTCCAGCACGGCGGCAACCAGGGCACGCGCGGTATTGGGGTGGCGGCGCACAAAATCGGCGGTAGTAGCCAGTACTTTTTCCGGATGGTCGGGCCAGATCTGCTGGCTGGTGGCGATGGTGACGCCCACGCCGTCCATCACGGCGCGGTGGTTCCACGGTTCGCCGGCGCAGAAGCCGTCCATATGCCCTGCCGCCAGGTTGGTCGCCATCTGCGATGGCGGCACCGTGATCACGCGCGCTTCCCGCAAAGGATGCACGCCATGCGCCGCCAGCCAGTAGTACAGCCACATGGCGTGGGTGCCGGTCGGGAAGGTCTGGGCCCAGCGCAGCTCACGCTCGTGCGACAGGGCGGCAACGGCGGCGCCGTCGCGCACGCCCTCCTCCGCCAGGCGGCGCGACAGGGTAATGGCCTGGCCGTTGCGATTCAAATTCATCAAGATTGCCATGTCGCGCCGCACCGAGCCCACGCCGAGGTGAGTTGCATAGACAAGCCCGTACAGCGCATGGGCGGCATCGAGTTCGCCGCTCAGCAGCTTGTCGCGCACGCCGGCCCACGACGTTTCCTTGCTCAATACGATGCGGATGCCGTGCTTGCGGTCCAGCCCAAGCACGGACGCCATCACCAGCGACGCGCAATCGGTCAGCGGGTTGAAGCCAATCCTGACGATGTCTTTTTCAATCTGCATACTTCACTCCTGCCGGGAATGCACCATCACGGTGCATCAGCCAAGCAAATCCTCCGCGTCCAGGATGCGCTGCGCCAGTTCGGCGAGCTTCAGGTTCTTGTTCATGGCCATGCTACGCAGCTTCTGGAAAGCCTGGTCTTCGGTCAGGCCCTGGCGCGCCATCAGGATGCCCTTGGCGCGGTCGAGAAGCTTGCGCTCGGCCAGCTTGAGACGGGTGCCTTCCAGCTCGTCCAGCAGCTTCTGTTCGCGCTTGAAGCGCACCAGCGCCACGTCCAGCACGGGCTTGATGCGCTCGGGCTGCAAACCCGCCACCACATAGGCGGAAACCCCCGCCGCCATTGCCGCTTCCATGGAATCGGCCTTGTCGTCTTCGGTGAACATGACGATGGGGCGGCGCTCGTCGCGGGTGGCGATGACGATGTGCTCAAGCACGTCGCGCGCATCCGATTCGGCGTCGACGATGATCATGTCGGGCTGCAGGCGGGCGATGTGTTCGGGCAGGTGGAAATCGGCCGGCAGCGAGGCGATAAGGTCGTACCCCGCCTCCGCCAGCCCGGCCTGCAGGGCGTGCGCGCGTGCCTCACTTTCGTGCGGCGGGTGAATCAAAACGATGCGTAACGGGCGGCTCATGCTACTAATCGAGCAAGAACCGGGCCAGCTTTCGAGTTACTATTCGCATATGAACAAAACAATCTCCCCCTTGCACCTGGCGCTGGGCGCCATTGTTCTTTTGGTATTGGCCTGGTCGGGCATCGGTCCTTATGACCGTGCGACCTGGTGGATGGAAGTGGCGCCGGCGCTGGTGGCCTTGCCGCTGATGGCAGCGACTTACCGCAGCTACCGCCTGACGGACCTGCTGTATGTGCTGATTGCGGTGCATTGCGTGATCCTGATGGTGGGCGGCGCCTACACCTATGCGCGGGTGCCGTTCGGCTTCGACCTGCAGCACTGGTTCGGGCTGTCGCGCAACCCTTACGACAAGATCGGGCATTTTGCGCAGGGCTTCGTACCGGTCATGGTGGCGCGCGAAATCCTGCTGCGCGGCCGCCACCTCCCGGCCGGGAAGATGCTGGCCTTTATCGTGCTCTCCATCGTGCTGGCGATCAGCGCGACCTATGAGCTGATCGAATGGGGCGCTGCCGTGGCGCTGGGCCAGGGCGCGGACGAATTCCTCGGCACCCAGGGCGACCCGTGGGATACGCAGTCGGACATGTTCATGGCCCTGATCGGGGGCATCGCCGCCCTGCTGACGCTGACCCGCCTGCACGACCGCCAACTGGCTGGCCGCTAAGATGCTTGGCTCGATCATCCCGGTCTTCCTGCTGATCATGCTGGGAGTGGCGATCCGCCAGTCCCGCTGGATGCCGGACGATTTCTTTCCCTCGGTCGAGAAGTTCTCGTATTTCATCGCCTTCCCTGCCCTGCTGTTCACCGGTATAGCGCGGCTCGACTTCCACGGCCGCATGGTGGAGGAACTGGCGCTGGCGACGCTGCTGCCGACCTTTATCGTGGTCGGCATCGCCCTGCTGGTGCTGCTGTTCTGGCGCGGGTTGCCCGACCCAAGCCGCTCCTCCGTAGTGCAGGGCGCGATGCGGCCGAACAGCTACTTCGGGATTGCGGTCTCCGCCCTGTTCTTCCAGCCGCAGACAGCTGCGCTGGTGATGCTGGCGCTGGCCTTATGCCTGCCGGTGGTGAACGTGGTCTCGATCCTGGCCCTGTCATGGTGGAGCGGCAGCAAGGCGGACCTGGGCAAAGTGGCGAAGACGCTGGCGACCAATCCCATCATCCTGGCGACACTTGCGGGGATGGTTTTCAGCCTTGGCGGGCTGGCCCTGCCGGCGCCGTTGATGAACACACTGGATATCCTCGGCAAGTCGGCGCTCGCGCTTGGCCTGATCAGCGTCGGGAGCGGCCTGGTGTTTTCCATGGAAGGCCTGCGGCCCGCGGCGCTGGCCTTTACTTCCGTTCTCAAGCTGCTGGTGCTGCCCTTTGTGGCATCGCGCGTGTGCCTGGCGTTCGGCGTGTCCGAACCCGTATCGCTGGCGGCCTGCTTCTACTGCGCGCTGCCGACCGCCCCTAACGCGTACATCATGGCGCGGCAACTTGGCGGCGATGCGCGGCTGATGGCGTCCCTGATTACGCTGCAAACGCTGCTGGCGGCAGCCACGATTCCGCTGAGCCGGATGCTCTCAGCTTAGGTTATAGCAGACGCTTTGCTTCGAGCAGTGCATCGATGATGGCCTGGCGCGCTGCGGCACGGGCTTCGCTGCCGGGGACGCGCAGCGCGTAGGCGGGATGGTAGGTGGCGATGATCCAGCGGCCGCCCCGCTCTACCGGCTGGCCCATATAGTCTTTCAACGCCACGCTGCCGCTTTGCAGGACAGACTTCAGCGCAGTAGCGCCAAGGGCGACGATGATGTCTGGCGCCACGCTTTCCAGTTCGGCTTCGAGCCAGTAGTGGCAAGCAGCGACTTCCTTCTGCGCCGGCGTCTTGTGCATTCGGCGCTTGCCGCGTGGTTCCCATTTGAAGTGTTTGACCGCGTTGGTGATGTAAACCTGGCGGCGGTCGATGCCGGCTGCCTCCAGCGCCTCATCCAGCAGGTCGCCTGCCGGGCCGACGAAGGGTTTGCCGGCCAGGTCTTCCTGGTCACCCGGCTGCTCACCGACCAGCATCAGCTTTGCATGGCGCGCGCCCTGCCCGCCGACAGGCTGCGTGGCATTGCGCCATAAATCGCAGCGGCGGCACTCATCCAGCGTGGAGGGACGTTGCTCATCCGGCTTGGCTTTCATCCGGCCATTGTACGGCGCACCCGGCAAAGCGGCGCACGATGCAGGGAAGAAAAAAAATGGCACGGGCGGCTGGCGCCCGTGCCACGAATACTAGCCTGGCTGGGAGTGCCCGGCCGGTCAGAGAGACACAGTAAAGTCGTCGATGTCGACGTAGCCACCCTGGGCGCTGGATGCTGCGCTGAACAGGCCCATGCGGGCGCCGACCCAGCGGCCCACGGTGGCGGTGAATGGCATGCCGATTTCCTGGAAGCGCTTTTGGTCCAGGCTGTAGCTGAAAACGGTGCGGCCGCCTTCCGTCACCTGCAGGCGCAGGTAGACACGGCGCGCAGGAACTTCGATGCCCGCCTGCTCTTCGTCGCGGCAGCCGGCCATCGCCTTCAAGCAGGTTTTCAATACAAGGCGGTTGGCGCCGCCGCTGCGCTGCACGCCGATCCAGGCGTAATCGAGGCCGTACATCAGCAAACCGCTGCTGTCGCCGTCGGCCATGCCGGACAGGTCAAGGCTGGCAGTGGCGGTGAAGCGCTCGGCCGGAAGCTTCTGCATCAACAGGGAGGCGCGGTTCCACAGGCTTCCCTGTTGCTGGGCCTGGGCGTCGAACTGGGAGAACAGGCGCAAGTGGCCGGGGCGGGCCTGGAGCGAATACCACTCGCTGCGCCAGTTGGCATTCCATTGCCATTGCAGGCCGAGTTGCGGGCCGTCGAAATTGTCGCTGGTGGCCGGGGCCACGGCATTGAATGCGCCGGCGACCGGCTGGCGATAGTTGCTGACTGGTTGGCCGATGCCTTTGCCATCCTGCTGTTCGCCCATCACCGGCCAACCATCCTGCCAACGCATCGGCTGCAGGTGGACGATGCGGCCATAGGCGCCCTTGTCCTGGAAGTGATAGAACCAGTCGCTGCCATCCGCCGCCTGCACCCATGCCCCCTGGTGCGGGCCGTTGACGGCCGTGCGCCCTTGGGCCAGCACGATCTTCGCTTCATACGGTCCTGCGATGCTGCGCGAGCGGAACACCGATTGCCAGCCCTGCCCAACGCCGCCAGCCGGGGCGAAGACATAGTAGTAGCCCAGGTGCTTGTACAGCTTGGGCCCTTCCAGCGTGTGGTAGCCGGTGAACTTGCTGCCGTCGATGGCGACGCTGCCTTTGTCGTCCAGCAGGCGACTGGCGTCGGGCGCCATGCGGCGCAGCGTCAGCAGGTTGTTGATGCCGGCGCGGCTGCGCGCCCAGGCGTGCATCAGCCATGCGCTGCCGTCGTCGTCCCAGAATGGCGCTGGATCAATGATGCCTTTGCCGGGTAACAGTAGCGTAGGCGCACTCCATGGGCCGCGGAAATCAGGTGCTGTCATCACGTACACGCCCTGGTCCGGGTCGGGATAGAAAATCCAGAACTTGCCATCGTGATGCCGCAACGCCGGTGCCCACACGCCCTTGCCGTGCGCGGGACGCTCGAACTGCGCGGCCGGCACCAGTTGCGGCAGTGCGTGGCCGACCAGCTGCCAATGCACCATGTCGCGCGACTCCAGCAGCGGCAAACCGGGGACGTTGTTGAAACTGGACGCGGTCATGTAGTAAGTGTCGCCGACACGGATCACGTCCGGGTCGGAATAGTCGGCGTGCAGGATCGGGTTGCTGTAGTCCGGCGCCAGGGCCTTCGCCACCGGCTTGGCCGCAGTGGGGGAAATGGTGAAACTGTAGCGCGCCGGCTGCAGTTTGATGCGATAGCGCGCCAGCGGCCAGCCATCCGGACTCCAGCCGGTATCGCCGCCCACGCCTGCCTGCGCAAGGTCCACCAGCAAGCTGCCATCGCCATGCGGCGCGATGTCGGTGTTATGGCGCTCGCCGCGCGGGCGCAGGTAAAGGTCTTCGTAGGGGAAGGCTAACGCGTTCATCGACAGCGGTACCGGGCCCGCTACGCGGATGCCTGCACCGTCGGCATCGGTCAGCGAGAGCCAGCGCACGCCGGTCTTGTTGCCGCTTTCCTGCGGACGCATATAGCCTGCATAGTATTGGTCGGCGACCTTGCCGCTGTAACGGCCAAGAGCGGCGCCGGTCAGGCGGTCGGCGTAGGATTCGCGCGGGCCGCGGCCATACCAGGTTACATTGTCCAGCGCTGCGCTATGGTTGAAACGCATGCCGATGCGCATTGGTTCCGGCAGGTCGTCGCGCAGCGGTGTAAAGGCAGCTTCCACCTGCAGCTTGCCGTCCGGCGCCATGCGGTAGGTGCTTTCCCATTCCGCTGCGCCGGCGCCGAAAGCGTATTGCACCTTGACGAAGTCATGGCCCGCTTCGATCGCGCGAACCTGGCGCTGCTCTGTGAAATGCTGCCATATCTTCTGGCGCTGTTCGGCACCCGTGCCTTCGTCATTGTCGGTCGCGCCGCGCCAGAAGTTCGGCATGCCGCCATTCAGTAGCAGCTGTCCGTTGGCACTGTAGTTTACCAGGCCGGTACTGGTGTCGATCTCCAGCTTTGCATTGGCGGCAGCCAGGGTAATCGAACCGGCGCTGCGCTGCGGAGCGATAAACTTGCCGGATGGCGCCTTGGCGGCCGGCGCGGAGGCAACGATGAACTGGCTCCAGCCGAGGATTGTTCCTGCCTCGACACCCGGGACCGCACCTTCCCTCACCTTTGCGCGCAGGGTCAGGACCAGCTCTCCTCCTTGCGGCGCGGCCGATGGCAGCTTGAAGGCGAAGCTGCGGGTAGCGCCGGCGGGCGCATTCACACCTTCCAGCTTGCCTGTGGCGATCTGCTCGCCGTCGCGCGCCAACATCCAGTCGAAGTCGAAGCCGGACAGGTCGCGAAAGTCGTAGCGGTTCACTACCGACAGCTTGCCGCTGCGCGGGTCGCCTTCGAAGACGACGGGCGAATACACTTTCTGCAGTTCGTAGTATTCGGGCTGCGGCGCGCGGTCGGCCGTGACCACGCCGTCGCCTACCACGCTGTTGTCGCCGCGTTCAGGATTGAGGTCGAAGCCGGAGGCCCAGTATTCGCGGCCTTGCGCATCCTTGGCGCGCACGCCCTGGTCGACCCAGTCCCACACGAAGCCGCCCTGCAGCTTGCGGTACGAGCGGATCACCTTCCAGTAGTCTTCCAGGTTGCCGAGCGAGTTGCCCATGGCGTGGGCATATTCGCATTGGATCATCGGCTGCAGGTAGCGTGGATCGCGCGCATAGCCGGCTATCTTGTCGATATCGTCGTACATCGGCGCGTAGATGTCGACGTAGGCGTTCGGCAGGTGCTCCTCGCCAAGGGTGCCGTGGCCCAGGTAGCTTATCAGGCGGCTCGGATCGCGCTGGCGGATCCATGCGGCGGCCTGCTCGAAGTTCATGCCGGTGCCGGCCTCGTTGCCGAGCGACCAGAAGATGATCGATGGATGGTTCTTGTCACGCTCGACCATGCGCGAGACGCGGTCCAGGTGGGCGTCCTTCCAGCTTTCCAGGTAGCCCAGCTGGGTTGCGGCGCGCGTCGCGGGATCGGTTGCGGCGTCACCCTTCTGCATGTATTCATGCGACTCGATATTGGCTTCGTCCATCACGTACATGCCGTATTCGTCGGCCAGTTCGTACCAGCGCGGGTCGTTCGGGTAATGCGAGGTGCGCACGGCGTTGATGTTGGCGCGCTTCATCAGCTCCATGTCGCGCCTCATCGATTCCAGCGACATTACGCGGTAAGTATCCGGGTCGTGCTCGTGGCGGTTCATGCCCTTGATCATCACGCGCTTGCCGTTCACGCGGACCTCGCTCTGCGCCACTTCGACCGTGCGGAAGCCGATCTTGCGCGAAGTGGCGGACAACAGCTTGCCGCCTGCATCGCGGTATTCCAGCTGCAGGCGGTACAGGTTTGGCGTTTCGGCCGACCAGGCTTTCACGTTGGGCAGCGTGGCGCGCAGCGCAGGAACCTGACCGGCAGTGATCGCGGCGGCCGCGCTCCAGACGCTCCTGGCGCCATCATAAATGGTGGCGACGATGCTGCCGCCGGCAGGCAGGCCCGCCATGGCGGCTTCCAGCGCAAAGATGCCGTCGCGGTAGTGGGCCTTGTCCAGTGCGGCAGTGACCGTGAAATCGCGCAGGCGCGCCTTCGGCTCGGCATAGATGTAGACGCTGCGTTCGATGCCGGACACCCGCCAGAAATCCTGGTCCTCCAGGTAGGAGCCGTCTGCCCAGCGATACAGTTCGATCGCGATGGTGTTGCGGCCGGCGCGCACGAATTTGCCGATGTTGAATTCGGACGGCAGCTTGGAGTCTTCCGAGTAGCCGACTTTTTCGCCGTTGATCCAGATGTAATAAGCCGCACCCGCGGCGCCGATGTGCAGGAATACGTCGCGTTCCTGCCAGCCTGCCGGCACCTCGAAATCGCGCCGGTAGGATCCTACTTCGTTCAGGTCATGCGGAATGAAGGGCTGGTTGGCCGGGAAAGGGTATTTGATATTGGTGAAAATGGGCTTGCCGTAGCCTTGCGCCTGCATCATGCCCGGAACCTGGATGGTCTTCCAGCTGCTGATGTCGTAACCGGGCTTGTAAAAGTCCACCGGGCGCTTGTCGGTTCCCTGCGTGTAGGCGAACGACCAGGTGCCGTCCAGCGAACGGTAATACTGCGATGCCGCCATATCGCCCGCCACTGCCTTTTCCACGCTCTCGAAATTGAAGAACGTCGCCTTCATCGGCTCGCGATTGAGCGCAACTACTCCTGGCTGTTCCCATTCCGGGGTGGCCGCTGCGCAGCCGAATGCGGCTGCCATGGCAAGGGCGGCGAAGATATAACGAATACTCACTGCATGCTTCCTTTAAAAAACGCCGGACCACGCCATTCAGGGCGAAGTCCGGCATCAAGGTGCTGGGATGGCACCGGAGAAAACAAAGCTTAGCCGCCGAACTTGTAGCTCAGGCCAAGGCTGAAGGTGCGGCCGTTGTAGAAGTGCTGGTACTCGATCGGCACCTGGGTCGAACCTGGCTCGCCAAGGGCGCGGTTAGCCGCCTTGTTGAGGATGTTCGAGGCGTTGAAGCGCAACGTCAGGCTTGGCGCAACCTGGTAGCTGATCGAACCATCCAGCAATCCGTAGGACTTGATGTAGCGGGCCCAGATCGGGAACGGGTCGACGTTGAACAGCACCGACGGCGAGCGCCAGGTATAGACCAGGCGGGCCGACAACTTGTCGTCCTCATACATGCCGGACACGCTGACATTGTTCTTGGAGACGAACGGCTGCATGGTTTCGACGATCTTTGGCGCGGCGGCGCTGCCGAAGTTGACCGGGTTGGAGGTCTTGACGTAGCTGTAGGAACCGGACACGCCGAAGTTGTTCAGGAAGCCGTAGCTGGAATCGAAGAAGTACTGGCCCGCCACTTCCAAGCCGCGTGCATAGCCTTTTTCGGAGTTGACCTTCTTGGTCACCAGGTACTGCCCGTCCGAGCAGCCATTCGCGATGGCGCCGGAATAAGCCGGGGCGTTGCTCAGGGTTTCGCAGGAATTGATCCCGTTCGGGAAGTCCTTGATCTCCTTGTCGAACAGGGCAAGCGAGGCGTAGTTGGTCTTGTTGAAGTAATGTTCGAGCGAGATGTCGAAGCTGTCGGCCACCAGTGGCTTCAGTTGCGTATTGCCGATGCTGCCGGTACCGGTGGTGGTGTTGACGCTGATCACAGGATTCAGGTCGCCCAGCCCCGGACGGGTCATGCCGCGGCCTGCGCCGAGGCGCAGCAGGGTGTCCTGCGCCAGGTCGTAGGTCATGTTAAAGGTCGGCAGCACATTGTTGTAGGTGGAATTCTTCACGACGTCCACCAGTTGGCCGGTGCGGGTATCGGTGGCGCGGGCCGTTGCCGTGGTGTTGGTGCGCACCAGACGCACACCGACGTTACCCTTGATGCGGTCGTTGAACGCGGTGAAGTCGCCAACCAGGTAGGCCGCCGAGTCGTGCTCGCCGAAGATGCTGCGCGCACCCTGGTTTTCAACATAGGAATCCTGCGGCAGGATGCCGGCGTTCGGGAATGCCGTGCGCACCTGGTCGCCCAGCAGGGCGTCCGGGGTGTAGACCAGGTAACCGCCGCTGTAGCCGGCTTGGCCGTTCATGAAGTTGGTCGGCGCCTGCTCCAGGTTGCCGGCCAGGGTGCTGGCCGACAGCGCATTGGAACGAGTGGCGTTGACGTCCTTGCCGTCAGTGGTCAGGAACTTGCTGAAGCCGTAGTTCTGGAAGAAGTCGTGCTGGTAGGCGTGGCGCGCACCGAAGCGCAGCTTGTTGAACATGCCGTCCATGGCATAGGAACCGGACAGCGCGACCGCGAAGCCGTTATCCTTGTTGTGGTAGTTCTGGCCGTTGCCGTAATCCTTGAACACGAAGTTCTGCGGATCGCTCAAGCTTGGGCCGGTGAACGTCAACGGATGCGGCGCGCCGTCGGCGACGCGGTTGGTGGTCCATTGCAGGCCGGCCGCAGAGTCCAGTCGAATCGAGCGGTTGTCGCTCTTCTTGTCGGACCTGATGTAGTTGGCGTCGGCCTTCAGCGACAGGCGCGAGGTCGGACTCCACTCGACGCCGATGGCGCCGATCATGGTTTCCCACGGCGTGTGCTCGTCGCCGCCGATGGTGGTCATGGTCGAATTGAGGAAACTGCCGCTCAGCAGGCGCTTGTTGACGATGGTGTCGTTGCTGCCGCCGTTGCTGTTGCGGTTAGCCAGGTTCTCGTCGTAGTTGAACGGGGTGGTCTGCAGGTTCTGCACGTTCGCGCCGTCGTTCGAGTTCAGGCCGCGGTAGTTCTGGTGGTACAGGAAGGAGTAATAATTCGCCTCGGTGTAGAAACGCAGGGTGTTGCTGACGCGGTAGTCCGCCGCCAGGTTCAGGCCTTTGCGCTCGCGCATGATGGTTTCCTGGAACACGTTGGTGTTCACCCACGGAGCGATCATCACACTGTCTTGCTGGGCGGCGGTCAGGCCCGCCAGGTTCGGCGTCTGGGCGCTGGTGGTCGGTACATTGGCCAGGTAGCTGATGTCGTTGCGGCCGACGTAGGCCGACATCGGCTGGTTGGTCGCATTCGCGGTATTGGCAGCCGCCATGGTGGCGTATTCGGCGCTGTCGGCGCGGATGGCGCGCTTCAGGTTCGGGCCGCGGCCGCCGGCCGGGTTGTTGTCATTGCGCGTGGTGCTTTTCTGGTAGGTCGCTGCTGCCAGCACGCCGATGCGGCTGCCGCCGCCCAGGTCGAAGCGGTTGGCGATCAGGCCGAAGAGTTCCGGATCGGCTTTCTTGGCCAGCGAGTTTTCGCGGTAATTCACGCCCAGCGATACGGTCAGGTTCTTGAAGTCGCTCGGGTTGCGGGTACGCACGTTCACCAGGCCGCCAATGCCGCCTTCGATGTGCTCCGCCGAAGGGTTCTTGTATACGTCGATGCCGGCCACCATCGCAGGGACCGCAGCTTCGACGTTGTATTCGCGGCTGCCGGCGCTGAAGTACGAGCGGCCGTTGGTCTGGAACGCGGTGTAGCCCAGGCCGCGGATGGTCACGCCGGAGCCGAAGCCGCCGAATGGGGCCGAAGCTTCGCCGCCAAAGCGGTAAGCCTGCACGCCGGGAATGCGGGTCAGCGTTTCGCCCACGTTCGGGTCGGGCAGCTTGCCGATATCGTCGGCAGTGATCGAGTCGACCACTTCCATCGTATCGCGCTTGATTGCCACGGAACTGCGGGCGCTGGCACGGATGCCGGTCACCACCACGGTGTTCTCATCGGACGCCTTTTCCTGCGCCATGGCTTGCGGCGCGAAGGCTTGCATCACTGCCAGCGCAACGCCGGACAGCTTGAGGGACATCTTGATCTGCTGCTGATTCATTCTCCATCTCCTCCAGGTATATATTTTTGTAATACTGATTTCGAAGACTGTCAGCGGAAGGTCACTCCGCTGGCGTGTGGGCCAATATCCAGCAAGTTGGGAGCGGCGCCGGTAAGACGCTTGCCGGCTACCGTCACGTTGTCGATGACGATGTTGCGCACCTGGCGGCCGGGATCGTAGCCGTAGATGACGGACGCGCTGGGCGAGCCCTTGCCGGTGTAACTGATATTGCGAAGCGTGACGTTTTCGATGCCACGCCCGGGACTGGTGTTGTACTTGGGTGTATAGGCAATGTGCAGGTTGAACAGCTTGCCTTCTTCGATGCGGTCGACGCGGATGTCCTCGAACACCACGTCGCGCACCAGGTTGTCGTCGCCGGCCATGATGCCGATGGCGCCTTCGTACTCGGGTTCATCCTCGTCGTGCTCGAGGATATCGATATTGCTGAAGCGGATGCGCTCCAGGACTTCGGGTTCGGGATGGGCAGGCGTCGGCGTATTGCCGTGGATGCCGATCATCACGGCGTGGGCCACGTCGGCCCACAGGGTGGAATCGGTCACCGTCACGTCGCGTGTATTGCCCCAGATGTCCCAGCGGTGGTTATACAGCGTGATGCAGTCGTCCGAAGTGCGGATGAAGCTGTCGGAGATGCGCACCCGTTCGCAGGCGAAGTGTCCCAGGCCATCGGACCATTGGCCGGCGCCGATGCTGCGGATGCTTTTTTCCTCGATGTCCTGCGAGGTGATGCAGCGCATGGTGCCGTGCGGCTGGTTGATGAAGATCGGGCCGTCGATGCTGACGTTTTTCGAGTTACGGATGGCGACCATGTCGACGCCGTCGAATACGCCATCGCTGATCACTTTTACGTTTTCCACGCCATCGATGAGCAGGGGGCTTTTCAGGAAGGCGGAGCCGTCGATATAGACCGTGCTGTTGGAACGCAGGCGAAACTCGCCGCTGTGGATACCTGGTCCGAAAACTACCACCGGCTGGGTGAAGTCGGGCGTCTTACCCTGGGTGATGCTGTAGCTGTCCAGGGCCGCCTGCTGCGCCGGCATGTCCTTGCGGATGGCATGGGTGAAGACGTGCAGGTTGTGCAGGCGGTCGTCGTCGAATTCCACGCTGAGGTTTTCCGGCCGCTGCATGGTGAAGTAGGCAATGCCGTCGCGTACCACAGGCTTGATGCCGCGCCCTGCGGGCCGCACGGCCACTTTGGCAAAGTTGCCGTTGTTCTTCTGCACCGCCACTTCCACCGCGCCGTCGAAATTGAAGTAGACCATGGAGGCGTCCTGCTGCTTGTCCAGGTCCACTTTGGCGCGGTATTCATACAGGTCCTGCCACACGCCGCCCGGGGTGCGCACGCGCACCGTGAAATCGTCGTTATGGTGCGAGTAGCGCAGCGGCTGCGGGAAAGGGAACACCTGCAGGCGATCGGCAGCCAGGGCGGCGGCCGGCAACAACAGGGCAAGGCTGGCGCAGGCAAGGCGCCGGGTCAGGTACGTCAACACTTGGTCTCCTCCGATGACTTAGTCATTCTAAGTTTAGTGTTATCGATAACGCGCTTTGACGAATGCAATGGCTGGGTTTTTGGCGCGTTTTTTACATGCTACTGAAAGAAGTAGACCCGGAACAATAAAAAAATGCATCAGAGCTATATGAATCTGGCATAAATCCGCCGCGCCGGAGCGCATATACTTGTTATCGATAACAGAAATGGAGGCGGTTAATGTTCGAAAAGTGCTACCACGCGACCCACCCTGACATGATGGCCGGCGCCAGCAACGAGCAGTTGCGCGAGCGCTACCTGGTCGACGGCTTGTTCCAGCCAGGCCAGCTCCGGCTCAATTACTGCCATCACGAGCGCTTCGTGATCGGCGGGGCGGCGCCGGTGCACAGCGAACTGGCGCTGCCGCGCCAGACCGAACCTGCCGCCGCCGCAGGCCAGCCTTTCCTGGCGCGGCGCGAACTGGGCATCATCAACGTGGCGGACGGCGCCGGCCGCGTCACGGTCGACGGCCAGGTCATTTCGCTGGCGCCGCGCGACGGCCTGTATGTGCCGATGGGCGCAGGCGACGTCAGTTTCGCTTCCGACGATCCGGCCAACCCGGCCCGCTTCTACCTGGTGTCGACGCCGGCCCACCAGCGCTTCGAACTCACCAAGATCACCCACGCCCAGGCGGTGCCGCTGGAACGCGGCAGCCCGGAAACTTCGAATGCGCGCACCATTTACCAGTATGTGGTGCCCGGCGTCTGCCAGTCGGCCCAACTACTGCTTGGCCTGACGGTGCTGCAGACCGGCAGCGTGTGGAACACCATGCCGCCCCACCTGCATGAGCGCCGCTCCGAGGTGTACTTCTATTTCGGCCTGCCGCCATCCGAACGCGTGTTTCACTTCATGGGCGAACCGGACAGCGCGCGCCACATCGTGGTGGCCAACGAGGAAGCCGTAGTGTCGCCGCCATGGTCGATCCATATGGGTTCCGGCACCTCGAACTATGCCTTCATCTGGGCCATGGGCGGCGAGAACCTCGACTACACCGACATGCAGGCAGTCGATATCTGCCAATTGAAATAAAGGACGCGCCATGCCTTACCTGTTCAACCTGAGCGGCCAGGTGGCGCTGGTAACCGGCGCCAACACGGGCCTGGGCCAGGCAATTGCCGTGGCGCTGGCGGCCGCCGGCGCCGACATCGTGGCTGCCGGCCGCAGCGCCGCCGACGATACCGCGGCGCGCGTGGCGGCAACCGGCCGCCGCTTCCTGTTCCTGCAGGCAGATTTTGCCGCCGATGGCGCCGCCATGCGGCAGGTGGCCGATGCGGCCTATGCCTGGCAGGGCAGGCTCGACATCCTGGTCAACAATGCCGGCACCATCCAGCGTGCCGACAGCCTGGATGTGAGCGAAGAGGACTGGGACCGCGTGGTCGACACCAACCTCAAGGCGCCCTTCTTCCTGGCGCAGGCGGCGGCGCGCCATATGGCCGGCCAGGGTTCCGGCAAGATCATCAACATCGCCTCCATGCTGTCCTTCCAGGGCGGCTTGCGGGTGCCGGCCTACGCCGCCAGCAAGAGCGCCATCGCCGGCCTGACACGCGCCCTGGCCAACGAATGGGCGGCGTGCGGCATCAACGTCAATGCGCTGGCGCCGGGCTACTTTGAAACCAATAACACCGCGCCGCTGCGCGACGACCCGCAGCGCGCGCCGGCGATCCTGGCGCGCATCCCGGCCGGCCGCTGGGGCCAGCCGGGCGACCTGGCCGGCGCCGCCGTATTCCTGGCCAGCCGCGCCAGCGACTACGTGCACGGCATCGTATTGCCGGTCGATGGCGGATGGCTGGCGCGATGAAGGGCCGCATCGTCTGCTTTGGCGAAATGCTGCTGCGCCTGTCCTCGCCGGCCGGACAACTGCTGCTGCAAACGCCGCAACTCGACACCTGCATAGGCGGGGCGGAAGCCAATGTCGCCGTCTCGCTGGCGCGCTTCGGCCAGCCGGCTGCCATGGCCAGCACCCTGCCGGACAACGCACTTGGCTGGGCCGCGCGCGACCAGTTGCGCATGCACGGCGTGGCGGTGGACGGGCTGCGTTTCGAGCCGGGCCGCATGGGCCTGTATTTCCTCACGCCGGGCGCCGTCATGCGCCCATCCGAAATCGTGTACGACCGCGCCGGCTCCGCTTTTGCGCTGGCCGATCCAGCGGCTTACGACTGGGCGGAGCTGCTTGATGGCGCGGCCTGGCTGCACGTGTCGGGCGTTTCGCCAGCCGTCGGCGAACAGGCGGCGCAAGCCGTGCTGGACGCGATGACGGCGGCGCGCGCATGCGGCGTGCAGGTGTCCTACGACGGCAATTACCGCGCCTCGTTGTGGGCCGCGCGCGGCAGCGACGGCGCCGGCGTGCTGCGCACCCTGCTGGCGCAAGCCGACCTGGCGTTTGCCGGGCCGCGCGACATCGCCCTGCTGCTCGGCGAACCTGGGCTGGCGCAGCAAGGATGCGCCGAGGAAGCCATTGCCGCCTGCTTCGCCGCCTTCCCGCAATTGCAGCGGCTGGCGGCCACGCAAAGGGCGCAGGACAGCGTCGACCAGCATACCCTGTCGGCCACGCTGCACACGCGCCAGGGCGCGCTGCAGGCCGGCAGCTACGCCATGCACGGCATTGTCGACCGCATCGGCGGCGGCGACGCATTTGCCGCAGGCATGCTGCATGGTTTGCACAGCGGCTGGAGCGACAGCGAAGCGCTGGAATTCGCGCTGGCAGCGGCCGTCGCCAAGCACAGCATCGCGGGCGACTTCAACCTGGCCAGCGTGGCGCAGGTGGAGGCCGTGCGCGGCGGGAGGCTGGATGTCCAGCGCTGACCACTTCGTGCGCACCACGCGCGGCCCGTGGCGCCTGTGCTGGGCCCACGGCAGCGCCGAAATCCAGGCCCTGGGCGGCATGCTAGGGCCGCTGCAGTTCCGCCTCGACGATGAACGCGAGCTGGACGTCATGCACGTGGCGCCCTGGTCCGGGCTGACGCGCGCCAGCGCCCTGCCCGGCGTGCTGCGCCGCCTGCGCGGCGAATGGCCCTGCATTCCTTTCGGCCGCGCCGACCAGCCGCCCGCGCTGCCGCCCGGCTGGCGGGTGCAGCCGGCCGACGACAGCTGGCATCATGGCTATGCCGCCAACCACCGCTGGCAATGCCTGCATGCCGATGCCGGCCGGGTACGGCTGGCGCTCGACTTTCCGCCCGGCGCCGCAGTGGCGCGCGTGGAGCGCGAAATCTGCGCCGACCCGCACGCGGCGGCCATCGATATCGGGCTGACGGTATGGGCGCGGCGCCCGGCCCGGCTGCCGCTCGGACTGCACCCCACATTCAGACTGCCGCCGGCGGCGCAGCGCGTACGCGTCATGCTGGGCCGCCACGACGGCATCCACAGCTACCCCGCCCTAGCCAGCGATTCGGTGACGCGGCTGCAGCCCGACACCTGTTCGGCGGACCTGTCGGCGCTGGCCGGCATCGACGGCCCGCTCGACCTGGCGCGATTGCCGGCACACGGCGTGTTTGAAGAATTGCTGCAGGCGCGTGCCGTGCAAAGCGCCAAGGAAGGCGCGCCGCCGTTCGCCCTGCATTACCTCGATTACGATGCCTGCGTCGGCCTGTGGTGGGACACCGCGCAATTGCCCGACCTGATGCTGTGGGTCAGCAACGGCGGGCGCCAGCGTTTTCCCTGGCAGGGCCGCCATCTGGCGCTCGGCGCGGAACCGGTCAACAGCCTGTTCGACCTGGGCCGCGTAGCCAAGGCGCCGCCCGGCCATCCGCTGGCCGACCGCACCGGCATTGCGCTCGATCCCGCCACGCCATGGCACACCCGTTACCGTATCGCCGCCTGGCAGCAGGCGGCCCATCCAGACGCCGACCACCATGCCTTATAAACCCGTGCCGTTCCGTTCGCGCCCAATGCTGCTGGCCCATATCCGCCACACCATGGGCTTCTACCATCCGCGCTGCATCGATCCGAGCGGCGGCTTCTATCATTTCTTCCTCGACGACGGCACGGTGTACGACCGCAGCACGCGCCACCTGGTCAGCAGCACCCGCTTCATCTTCAACTACGCCATGGCCTACCGACACTTCGGCGACCCCGCATACCTGCAGGCGCTGCGCCATGGCCTGGCTTTCCTGCGCGACGTGCAGCGCGATCCGCAGACCGGCGGCTATGCCTGGCAGCTGGAATGGCAGGATGGCCGCAAGCGCATCATCGACAGCGACAACCATTGCTACGGCCTGGCCTTCGTGCTGCTGGCCTATGCCCATGCCAGCATGGCCGGCGTGGCGGAAGCGCGGCCCCATATCGAAGAGACTTTCGCGCTGATGGAGCGCCGCTTCTGGCAGCCGCAGCACGGCCTGTACGCCGACCAGGCCAGCGCCGACTGGTCGGTGCTCGATCCGTATCGCGGCCAGAACGCCAATATGCACGCGTGCGAGGCGCTGCTGGCGGCTTATTCGGCCACCGGCGAACTGCGCTACCTGCACCGCGCCGAAACCGTGGCGCGCAATATCACGCAGCGCCAGGCCGGCCTGGCCGGCGGCTTTATCTGGGAGCACTACCGCGAAGACTGGTCGGTGGACTGGGACTACAACCGCCACGACAAGAGCAATATCTTCCGCCCCTGGGGCTACCAGCCGGGTCACTTTACCGAGTGGGCCAAGCTGTTGTTGCTGCTGGAGCGCGAAGCGCCGCAACTGGCCGGCCCAGGCGACTGGCTGCTGCCGCGCGCCAGGCAATTGTTCCAGGTCGCGCTGGAGCGGGCCTGGGACACGCAGCATGGCGGCATCGTCTACGGTTTCGGCCCGGATGGCGAAATCTGCGACGGCGACAAGTACTTTTGGGTGCAGGCGGAAAGCCTGGCCGCAGCAGCAGTGCTGGGCGCCCGGACCGACGACACCAGCTACTGGGACTGGTACGACAGGATCTGGGACTACAGCTGGCGCCACATGGTCGACCACGAGCACGGCGCGTGGTACCGCTTGCTCAGCCGCGACAACGTCAAGCAAAGCACGGAAAAGAGCCCGGCCGGCAAGACCGATTACCACACCATGGGCGCCTGCTATGAAGTGCTGGGCGCACTGGAGGCGGCGCCATGAGCGCACTGCCCCACTTCGTCGCCGCCGGCGAAGCGCTGACCGACCTGCTGCGCAGCGGCCCTCACGGTTGGACCAGCCAGGTGGGCGGTTCGACCTGGAACGTGGCGCGCGTGGTGGCCCGCCTCGGCATGCCCAGCGCCTTTGCCGGTGCCGTCAGTCGCGACGTATTCGGCGCGGCGCTGGCCACAGCCAGTGAGGCGGCCGGCCTGGATCGCCGCTTCCTGCAGCAGCTGGACCGCTCGCCGCTGCTGGCCGTAGTGCACGAACTGGACCCGCCGCGCTATTTCTTCGTAGGCGACGACAGCGCCGACCTGCATTTCGACGCGGCGCAACTGCCGGCCGGATGGCAGGCCGCTGCACGCTGGGTGCATTTCGGCGGCATCAGCCTGGCGCGCGAACCGCTGGCCGGCAAGCTGGTGGCGCTGGCGGCCGAACTGAAGGCGCAGGGTGTGTCGATCAGCTACGACCCTAATTTCCGCAGCCTGATGGACCAGCGCTACGACGCCACGCTGCGCCGCATGACCACCCTGGCCGACGTGATCAAGGTATCCGACGAAGACCTGCACGGACTGTTCCGCCATAACGACAGCGCGGCCTCGCTGGCTGCCATGCGCACGCTCAATCCCGGCGCCACCATCCTGTACACCCAGGGTGCGCAAGGCGCCACCCTGCTCAAGAAAGACAGTAGCTGGCATGCCAAGCCGCCCGCCGTGACTGTGGCCGACACCGTCGGCGCCGGCGACGCAAGCATCGGGGCCCTGGTCTACAGCCTGCTGCGCCATCCCGAGCGCGATGGCGGCGAACACCTGCGTTTCGCCGTCGCTGCCGGCGCCGCAGCCTGCACCGCGCCAGGCGCCACGCCGCCCGCGCTGGAGCAGGTGGCGGGCCTGCTGGCGGCGACAGCGGTGCAGGAAACCGGCGCCCCGAACCGGCCAACCCAATCTTTTACCCCGGCAGGATGACACCATGAACAGCCAGCAGTCGCATTTCCGCTTCCTGTGCAGCTTTGTCTTCATCTTCTTCTTTGCGCAGGCGATGGCTATCTCGCTTCTGGCCCTGTGGCTGCGCAGCAGCCTGCAATTGAGCGGCACCGAAGCGGGCATCGTCTTTTCCGCCAACTTCATCGCGGCCATGTGCTCGCAGCCGGTGTACGGCTTCGTCTCCGACCGGGTCGGCATGCGCAAGCACGTTCTGTGGCTGGTGGCCGGCCTGGTCACCCTTTGCGGCCTGTTCTTCAGCTTCGTGTACGCCCCGCTGCTGAAGGCAAATATCGTGGCCGGCGCGGTGCTGGGCGGTGCCTACCTGGGCGTAACCTTCATCGCAGGCAGCTATGCGCTGGAATCGTATGTGGACCGCATCGGCCGCCGCCACGGCTTCGAATACAGCCGCGTAAGGCTGTTCGGATCGCTGGGCTTTGCCAGCGCCGCCCTGGTGAGCGGCCGCCTGTTCAATGTCGACCCGGCCATCAACTTCTTCCTGGCCTCGGCCGCCGGCCTGCTGCTGCTTGGCCTGCTCCTGTTCTGGCGCACAGATGCCGCCGCCGGCGCAACGGACGCGCAGGCGCCGGCGCACAAGGTGCATCTGGCGGAAGCGCTGGCCCTGCTGCGCAACGGCCAGTTCTGGCGCTTCATGGTGTTCATCCTCGGTGTCACCAACCTGTACCTGGTATTCGACCAGCAGTTTCCCAGCTATTTCACCAGCCTGTTCGCCGACAAGGAAACCGGCGCCGCCATGTTCGGCTACCTCAATTCGCTGCAGATCTTCATCGAAGCCGGCGGCCTGTTCCTGTCGCCACTGCTGGTCAAGCGCATCGGCGCCAAGCGCGGCCTGCTGCTGGCCGGCGGCATCATGCTGGTGCGCATTGCCGGCTCCGGCCTTGCGGTCGGCCCGCTCAGCATCTCGGCGATGAAGCTGCTGCATTCAGTGGAGCTGCCGATCCTGGTGGTGTCGGTGTTCCGCTATATCGCCTGCCACTTCGACAACCGCCTGGCCTCCACCATCTACATGGTCGGCGTCAGCTTCGGCCATTCGCTCGGCCTGGCGATCCTGTCGCCGATCGCCGGCAAAGGCTACGACCTGCTCGGCTTCCCTGCCACCTACCTGTTGATGGCAGCTTTGGGCCTGGTGTTCCTGCTGCTGTCGGCATGGCTGCTGTCGCCCACTGCGCCGGAAATCGCCACACGCAACAAGCCCCAAGGAGTTACCGCATGACCCAAGCCCTGAACAGCGCGCGCCTGGAAGCGCTGGACGTCGAACGCCTGCCGCCGCACTGGGACGGCAGCATCGACAGCGTGCTGCTGCAGCGCGCCACCGCCCAGGCCCTGCTGTCCATCGACCGCAACCTGCGCCACTTCGGCGACAACTTTCCCGCACCATCGAGCAGCGGCCTGCAATACCCGGCAATCGGCAATATCGAATGGACCAACGGCTTCTGGACAGGCATGCTGTGGCTGGCCTATGAGCTGACCGGCGCACCGCATTACCGCGCCGGCGCCGAACGCCAGGTGCGCAGTTTTCATGCGCGCCAAGCCGGGCGCCAGCACACCAGCCACCACGACCTGGGCTTCCTGTACAGCCTTTCCTGCGTGGCCTCGCATCGCGTGACCGGCGACCCACTGGCAGCGGAAGCGGCGCTGGGTGCGGCACGCCTGCTGCTGGAACGCTACCTGCCGCACGCCGGCATCATCCAGGCCTGGGGCGAGCTGTGCGACCCGGCGCAGCAGGGCCGCATGATCATCGACTGCAACCTGAACCTGCCCTTGCTGTACTGGGCCAGCGAGCATAGCGGCGAGGCGGCGTTCCGCATCGCAGCCGACAGCCATATCGAGGCAGCGGCGCGCCATATCGTGCGGCCGGATGGTTCCACCTTCCACACCTTCTTCTTCGATCCCGCCAGCGGCCGTCCGCTGCAGGGCAATACCCATCAGGGCTTCGCCGACGATTCGTGCTGGGCGCGCGGGCAGGCCTGGGGCATCTCGGGCTTCCCGCTGGTGTACCGCTACAACGGCAATGCGCGCCTGCTGGACCTGGCCAAGGTGCTGGCCAACTACTTCCTGAACCGGTTGCCCGCAGACGGCATCTGCTACTGGGACCTGGTATTCACTTCCGGCAGCGAAGAGCGCGACAGTTCTGCTGCGGCCATCGCTGCCTGCGGCCTGCTGGAGCTGGAGGCGAGCCTGGCGGCCGACGACCCGCTGCGCCCGGCCTACCGGCGCGCCGCCATCGGCATCGTGCAGGAACTGTCGGCCAGCTACCTGGTCCGGGATACGGCGCCGGGCAGCGGCCTGCTGCAGCATGCGGTGTACCACAAGCCGCAAGGCATCGGCGTGGACGAATGCTGCATCTGGGGCGATTACTTCTACCTGGAGGCGCTCACCAGGCTGCAGCGCAACTGGCGGCCTTACTGGTAAGGAGCCGGGCTGCCGGCCGAGGATTCGCGCGTAACGAGGGTGTACGGCAGCAGGCGATGCGGCACGTGGCGCGACTCGCCCGCGCGGCGGCTGCGCACCTGGTCGACCAGCAGGTCGACCGCCAGGCGCGCCATGTCGCCGATCGGCTGGTGGATGGTGGTCAGTTCCGGCCAGACGGTGGTGGCCACCGGCGTATCGTCGAAACCGCACACCGTCAGGTCTTCCGGCACCTGCAGGTGCATGCCGTGGGCCACGGCGATCACGGCGGCCGCCATGTCGTCGTTGCTGGCGAAGATGGCTGTCGGCCGCGGCTCCTGCGCCAGCAGGCTGCGTGCCGCAGTCAAGCCGGAGCGGTAGGTGAACAGGCCCTGCGCCACGCGCTGCGGCGGCACCGCCAGGCCGGCTTCCTCCATTGTGTCCATGAAGGCCTGGTAGCGCAGTTGGGCCGGGGTGTGCTCAGGGTCGCCCTTGATGAAGGCGATGTTCTTGTGGCCCAGCGACAGCAGGTAGCGCGTCATGGTGCGAGCGCCTTCGTAGTCGTCGATGCGCACCGCTGCCACGCCGGTCAGCGGGCGCGCAGTGGCTACTGCCACCGTCGGGATGCCGATTTCATCGAGCTGGCGCAGCGCCTCTTCGGCGTCGCACAGGGGCGGCGGCACCAGGATGCCGTCGGCGCCTTCGGCGATCAGCCTTTCGATAGCCTTGCGCTGGCTGGACAGGCCGTCGCAGCGTTCCAGCAGCAACTGGGCGCCATTCTGGCCGCACTGGTCCATCGCGCCGACCAGCAGGGCGCTCAGGAAGGCGGCGCTGGGATTGCTGTACAGCAGGCCAACGCGCAGCGCACCGATGCGGGCCGCGCGTGCCGCATGGTTCACCTGGTATTTGAGCGAGGCGATGGCGGCCAGCACCTTGTCGCGCGTGGCCTCGCTGACATGGGAATTGCCGTTGATGACGCGCGAAACCGTCATGGCCGACACCCCGGCCGCGCGTGCCACGTCATATACGGTGGCGCCGCCAGTGGCGCGCGCCTGTTTGCTTACATCGTCCATTTTGTCCATGCCTGCTTCAACCCGACTGATTATCGCATCGAACGGCGCACGATGTAGCTGCCGATATCGAAGCGCCTGGTGATATGGCGGTAATGGAAGGTGAAGCCAGGCCAGATCACCAGATTGCGACCGCGCGAATCGAGGTACCAGCTCTTGCAGCCCGTATGCCATACGGTGCCCTTGAGCTTTTGCTGCAGCCGGCGGTTGTAGGCGCCCTGCACCTCCGGCTTCACCTCGACCGAGTGCAGGCTATCGCGCAGCACGCGCCGCACGCCATCCACGGCGTAGCGCACGCCGGATTCGATCATGTAGAGCATTGAATTGTGGCCCAGCAGGGTATTCGGCCCGGTGATCATGAAGAAGTTCGGAAACCCTGCCACAGTGGCGCCTTTGTAAGCGCCTGCGCCATCCTCCAGCGCCTGGCCGAAACTGCGGCCGCCGCGCCCGCGCAGTTCGATCGGGCCGTAGGCATGTTCGACGTCGAAACCGGTGGCGTAGATGATCACATCGACCGGGCGCTCCTCACCGCTGCCGGT
Organism: Pseudoduganella sp. R-32; assembly: GCF_049913245.1. NCBI lineage: Bacteria > Pseudomonadati > Pseudomonadota > Betaproteobacteria > Burkholderiales > Oxalobacteraceae > Pseudoduganella > Pseudoduganella sp. R-32. Next base: position 6,467,121 of record NZ_CP183987.1, read on the forward strand.
GACGATGCTGTGCTCACGCACTTCGCGGATGCCGTCTTTCAGCACGGCGACGTTGGGCTGCGCCAGCGCGGGATAGTAATCGTTGGTCAGCAGCACGCGCTTGCAGCCCAGCGTGTACTCCGGCGCCAGCTTGGCGCGCAGCTGCGGATCGGCAACCTGCTGCTTCAGGTGGCGCATGGCCTGCCATTGCATGAGCTTGGCCAGCGCGGGCAGGAAAATGAATAGCACGACACGCGATTCGAACTGCACATAGTGCTTGGCGCGGAACAGCAGCTGCAGCGGGCGCACGCGATCGAGCAGCCATCGCTCGACGCGGGTGACGGCACGGTCGGGGCGCGGCAGCACCCAGTGTGCCGTACGCTGGAAGTGGTCCAGCTGCCGCACCAGCGGCTGTATCTCCGGCACGAACTGCACCGCGCTGGCGCCGCTGCCGATCACGGCCACGCGCTTGCCGCGCAAGTCGATGCTGTGGTCCCATTGCGCGGAATGGAAGGCCTGGCCGCGGAAACGCTCGATGCCTGGAAAGTGCGGCACGCTTGGGCGTCCCAGCAGGCCGATGGCGAAGATCACCGTGCGGGCGGTCATGTCGCCTTTGCTGGTGGCGATGCGCCAAGTGCCCGTGGCCTCATCGAACTGCGCCGAACGCAGCGCAGTGCCGAGGCGCAGGTGCCGCTCCAGGTCGAATTCGCGCACGACGCGCAAGGTGTATTCGAGCAGTTCGTCCTGGCGCGGGAACAGGCGGCTCCAGTGCGCGTTCTGCGCAAAGGAAAACGAGTACAGGTGGCTGGGAATATCGCAGGCTGCGCCGGGATAGGTGTTGACGCGCCAGGTGCCGCCGAACACTTCATCCTTTTCCAGCATGACGAAGTTGTCGATGCCTGCTTCCTTCAGCTTGATTGCGCTGCATATGCCGCCAAAGCCGCTGCCCACGATCACAACGTCATAGTCCATTGCCGCCCCCCTGGATGGTTTGGCAGACTATAATTTTGCATTAATAACAAGTCAATACGGAGGCGGGGATGTTCTTCTTTTACGCGTTAGGCGGCGCGGTGCTGGCGCTGGCGGCGGCGGACCGGCTGCTGCCAGGACCCGTGGCGCGGGCCTCGCTGGCACTGGAGCGCAAGCGTTCCGGTCTCACGCTGCGGCGTGCTTCCCTGCCCTACCTCGACAGCCGCGCCGGCACGGAAGTACTGCTGCTGGTGCACGGCTTTGCCGGCGACAAGGACAACTTCACCCGCATCGCGCGCTTCCTCGCTCCCCACTACCGCGTCATCATTCCCGACCTGCCGGGCTTCGGCGATGCGCGCCGCGATCCCGGCGCGAGGCACGACATGGCAACGCAAGTCGAGAATCTTCGCGCCTTCATGGCCGAACTGGGCGTGCAGCGCTTCCACATGGGCGGTAATTCGATGGGCGGCTTTATCGCCGCCGAATACGCGGCGCGCTACCCTGAGCAGGTGGCGAGCCTCTGGCTGCTGGCGCCCGCCGGTACGGAAGCTGCGTACGACAACCCCACTTTCCGAACTTATCTGGCCAGTGGCGCAATGCCGCTGCTGGTGTCCGGCCCGCGCGACTTCGACACGCTGATGGCGAGCTGCATGGCCAAACCGCCGTTCTTCCCCTACTCGCTGAAGCACATGCTGGCGCGACGTGCTGTGGCGGATTACGGGCTGCACTGCGCCATCATGCGCGAACTGGTCGACTCGCCGACGTTGCGCGGCACAATTGAAACGCCTGCTCTGATCGTGTGGGGCACCGAAGACCGCATCCTCAGCCCCGAAGGCGCCGCCGCAACAAAGGCACTAATGCCGAACGCCCGGCTGACCATGATGGCGGGCGTCGGTCACCTGCCGATGCTGGAAGCGACGCGCCGTGCGGCGTACGATTTCCTTGAATTCCAGCGTGAATTGGCAACTAGGCGGGACGACCAGTCAGCGCAAAAGCGCGGGTGCGCTTGAGGAACTCGTTGAACTGGGAGGCGTGCTCGGGGAAGAGTTCCTGGCCTTCGGTGAAGATGGCCTCGGCCTCGTCAAGGTGACCCAGTTTGAGCAAGCATTCCCCCTTGGCGAAGAAGGCTGCCATGCCTTCTGGATTGAGGTAGATCGATTCGTCCAGGTCGCGCAAGGCTTGCTGGTGCAGGCCCAATTCCATGAAGGCGAAGGCCCGCTTGCCCAGCGCGTCGGTGTAGGCGGGATACAGTTCGATTGCCTTGCCATATTCGTTGATGGCGTCGATGCGGCGGCCTTCGGCGGCGTGCATTCCGGCGCGTTCGAAATGCTCGGTGGCAGTGCGCATGATCGTGTCGACATCCTGCCCGGTCAGGCGGACATAGAGTTCGAAGTCCATATACTTCAGGCCTTGCAATTCGCGCGCTGTGGCGGGCTGGTTGCCGGCCAGCTCCCATCCTTCCGCCAGTGAAGCCGCGGCGCGCGGCGCATGCGCCATGCGCACGGCGGCTTGTGCCAGCGATGCCAGCGCAGGCTTGCCGATACTCGTTTCGTAAGTCAGGCAGTGGGCGGTGGCGCCGTCGACAGCGAACACCTTGAGCGAGCTCCAGCCCTGGCCATCCGGCAGCGGCTGGACGAGCACATCTCCCGCCTTCACGGCGAGCTGGGAGTGGGGATGGAAATTTCCCGCCGCCCTGGCGCGCGAGGCGCCAAGGGAAGCGAGGAAGGCAGTGATGGTTTTAAGCATGCACAGGAGTGTACATGCTTTTTTAACAGGTTTACTGCTTGGCGTAGGATGCCAGGCGGGCGTCGATGGAAGGCTGCAGGTCTGCCGGAGAGCTGATGTTCATGCCCAGGTCGTTCAGCAGGCCGTCCTTCAGGCCATACACAAAGCCGTGCACGGTCAGTTCCTGGCCGCGGTCCCAGGCGTCCTGCACGATGGTTGTGGAGCAGACGTTCGCCACCTGTTCCACCACGTTCAGTTCGCACAGGCGCTCGCTCTGCTTGTTGACATCGTTCAGCGCGGTGCCCAGGTAGCGTTCGTGCTTAGTGGCGACGTCTTGCACATGGCGCAGCCAGTTGTCGACCAGGCCCACGCGGCCGCCGGTCAGGGCGGTGTGCACGCCCTTGCAGCCGTAGTGGCCCACGATGATCACGTGCTTGACCTTCAGCACTTCGATCGAGAACTGCAGCACCGACAGGGAATTCAGGTCCGAGTGCACCACCACGTTGGCGATATTACGGTGTACGAACACTTTGCCTGGGGGCAGGCCAAGCAGTTCGTTTGCCGGTACGCGCGAATCGGAGCAACCGATCCACAGGTATTCCGGTCCCACCATCGACAGGTCGCGGAAGTAGTCCGGGTCCTTGGCCAATTTGGCCTCGGCCCATTTGCGGTTGTTTTCCAGCAGGTGCTTCAGTACGTCGTCGCTCATGTCTCTCACTCGAAGAAGTCTTTGACCTTGTCCATGAAGGACTTGGTCTGTGGGCTATGCTTCGCACCACCCTCGGTGGTGGAACGCTCGAATTCGCGCAGCAGTTCCTTCTGCTTGTCGGTCAGCTTGACCGGGGTCTCAACGGCGACATGGCAGAACAGGTCGCCCGGATAACCGGAGCGCACGCCCTTGATGCCCTTGCCCTTGAGGCGGAAGGTCTTGCCGGACTGGGTGCCGTCCGGAATGGTGAACGATACTTTACCATCGAGCGTCGGCACTTCGATTTCGCCGCCCAGCGCCGCCTTGGCGAAGCTGATCGGCATTTCGCAATGCAGGTCGTCGCCTTCGCGCTGGAACACCGGGTGCGGCTTGATGTGGATTTCCACATACAGGTCGCCCGGCGGCCCGCCGTTGGTGCCCGGCTCGCCGTTGCCGGTGGAGCGGATGCGCATGCCGTTGTCGATACCGACCGGGATCTTCACTTCCAGCGTCTTGTTGCGCTTGATGCGGCCCGCGCCGGAGCACGATGGGCATGGTTCAGGAATGATCTTGCCGGTGCCGTGGCACTTCGGGCAGGTCTGCTGGATGCTGAAGAAGCCCTGCTGCATGCGCACCTGGCCGTGGCCGCCGCAAGTGGAGCAGGTGACCGGCTGGGTGCCCGGCTTGGCGCCGGAACCGTGGCAGGTGTCGCACTTGTCCCAGCTCGGCACGCGGATGGTGGTGTCGAAACCGTGGGCGGCCTGCTCCAGGGTGATTTCCAGGTTGTAGCGCAGGTCGGCGCCGCGGTAAACCTGCGGGCCGGACTGGCGGCTGCGGCCACCGCCGAAAATATCGCCAAAGATGTCGCCGAAGGCGTCGCCAAAGCCGCCGAAGCCGCCGCCGCCGCCCGCACCCATGTTCGGGTCAACGCCGGCGTGACCGTAACGGTCATACGCTTCGCGCTTTTCAGGGTTGGTCAGCATCTCGTAGGCCTCTTTGACCTCCTTGAACTTCTCTTCGGCCTCTTTGTTATCCGGATTGCGGTCCGGATGGTATTTCATCGCGAGTTTGCGATAGGCCTTCTTGATTTCGTCTTCGGACGAGTTCTTAGCGACCCCGAGGATCTCGTAAAAATCACGCTTTGCCATGGTGTACCAATTTATGCGAAAAAGCCGAGCGAGCCCCTGTTGGATGCTCGGCTCGGCAGGTCATAGAGTTGACCGGATTTGAAGCTTACTTGCTGTCTTTGACTTCCTTGAAGTCAGCGTCGACCACGTCGTCCTGGGCTGGCTTGGATTCAGCCTGTGCACCGGCACCAGCGCCTTCGGCACCGGCTGCGCCTTGCTGCGCCTGCATGTCAGCGTACATTTTCTCGCCCAGCTTCTGCGAAGCTTCGGACAGCGCTGCCACCTTGGCGTCGATCGCTGCCTTGTCGCCATCCTTGATGGTGGCTTCCAGGGCGGTGATCGCAGCTTCGATCTTCTCTTTCTCGCCGGCTTCCAGCTTGTCGCCGTACTCGGTCAGGGACTTCTTGGTCGAGTGCACCAGCGCGTCGGCCTGGTTGCGGGACTCGGCCAGTTCCTTCAGCTTCTTGTCTTCTTCCGCGTTCAGTTCCGCGTCCTTCACCATCTTCTGGATTTCCTCTTCGGACAGGCCGGAGTTCGCCTTGATGGTGATCTTGTTTTCCTTGCCGGTGGCCTTGTCTTTCGCGCCCACGTGCAGGATGCCGTTGGCGTCGATGTCGAAGGTCACTTCGATCTGCGGGGTGCCGCGTGCTGCCGGCGGGATGCCTTCCAGGTTGAATTCGCCCAGGCCCTTGTTGCCCGCTGCGATTTCACGTTCGCCCTGGTACACCTTGATGGTCACGGCCGGCTGGTTGTCGTCGGCGGTGGAGAACACTTGCGAGAACTTGGTAGGAATCGTGGTGTTCTTGTGGATCATCTTGGTCATCACGCCGCCCAGGGTTTCGATACCCAGGGACAGCGGGGTCACGTCCAGCAGCAGCAGGTCCTTGCGGTCGCCCGACAGGACTGCACCCTGGATCGCGGCGCCAACAGCCACGGCTTCGTCAGGGTTCACGTCCTTGCGTGGATCCTTGCCGAAGAACTCTTTCACTTTTTCCTGCACCTTAGGCATACGGGTCATGCCGCCGACCAGGATGATGTCGTCGATGTCGGACACTTTCACGCCGGCGTCCTTGATCGCGGTGCGGCAAGGCTCGATGGTGGCGGTGATCAGCTCCTCAACCAGGGACTCCAGCTTGGCGCGGGTCATCTTCAGGTTCAGGTGGACTGGGGCACCGTTCGCCATGGCGATGTAAGGCTCGTTGATTTCGGTCTGCTGCGAGGACGACAGTTCGATCTTCGCGCGCTCGGCCGATGCCTTGATACGCTGCAGGGCGATTGGATCCTTCTTCAGGTCCAGGCCGTTGATCTTCTTGAACTCTTCGATGATGTAGTCGATCACGCGCTGGTCGAAGTCTTCGCCGCCCAGGAAGGTGTCGCCGTTGGTCGACAGCACTTCGAACTGCTTCTCGCCGTCCACGTCGGCGATTTCGATGATCGAGATGTCGAAGGTACCGCCACCCAGGTCATACACGGCGATCTTGCGGTCGCCCTTGTCGGTCTTGTCCAGGCCGAAAGCCAGTGCGGCTGCGGTAGGTTCGTTGATGATACGCTTGACGTCCAGGCCGGCGATACGGCCGGCGTCCTTGGTTGCCTGGCGCTGCGAGTCGTTGAAGTAGGCAGGCACGGTGATGACCGCTTCGGTCACTTCTTCGCCCAGGTAGTCTTCAGCGGTCTTCTTCATCTTGCGCAGCACTTCTGCGGAAATCTGAGGAGGAGCCAGTTTCTTGTCGCGCACGCCGATCCAGGCGTCGCCGTTGTCGGCCTTGGTGATTTCGTAAGGCATCAGGGAGATGTCCTTCTGGACTTCCTTCTCCTGGAACTTACGGCCGATCAGGCGCTTCACCGCGAACAGGGTGTTTTTTGGGTTGGTGACGGCCTGGCGCTTGGCAGGTGCGCCAACCAGGATTTCGCCGTCGTCTTGGTAGGCGATGATCGAAGGGGTGGTACGCGCGCCTTCTGCATTCTCGATGACCTTCGGCGAGCCATTTTCCATGATGGCGACGCAGGAATTGGTGGTGCCCAGGTCAATACCGATGATTTTGCCCATGATTTGTTCTTCCTTGTGTACTAAGTTTGATTACTTCTTATATGTGGAATTTGTGTTTCTTTTCAAGTGCTTACTTTGGCTGGGCAGCCGTCACGATGGCGGGGCGCAGCAAACGGTCCGCAATCATGTAACCCTTTTGCAGCACGGCGACAACGGTGTTCGCTTCCTGCTCGGCAGGCACCATGGCGACGGCCTGGTGCTTGTTCGGGTCCAGCTTGTCGCCAGCTGCAGGCATCACTTCGATCAGGCGGTTGCGCTCAAAGGCGGAATTCAGCTGCTTCAGGGTCATTTCGACGCCTTCTTTCAGCGATTCCAGGGTCGGATTTTCGACCTTGAGCGCCATTTCCAGGCTGTCTTTCACCGGCACTATGGCTTCGGCGAAGCTTTCAACAGCAAATTTGTGGGCCTTGGCAACGTCTTCCTGGGCGCGGCGGCGAATGTTTTCGCCTTCGGCCTTGGCACGCATGAAGGCATCATGCATTTCGGCCAGTTTCGCCTCGGTCGCGGACAGCTGCGCTTCCAGGTCGGACATCGCAGGGGCTTCAACTGGAGTCGTTTGCTCTTCTGCCTGTTCCACTTCCGGGTTCTGGCTTGGCTGGTTTTCCTGGTCTTGCATCTAAAAGACTCCTACAAAATCGTGTTTATCTGACATCTAATGCTTGTTGCACGTGCAAAAAATGGGGCTTGCCCCTATCTTTTCAAGGGGTATTCTGCGCCCCAGTGCAAAGGCCCGGCGCACGCCGGTGGGACTGTTGTTGTAACAGTAGAGTTACAAATTTTACAAAGCTCGCAGATACGTAAACCGAGGGTTTTGACTAAGATGAATCCATGCGGTGCCTGGACACCGCGTCCCCTCGGAGCGCATCATGAAGTTGCCATTCATTACAGCGTCGATCATCGCGTGGAGCTTCCTTGCTACAGCGGTGATCGTCTTCAGCGAACTCTTCCCCTAACCAGTTATTTTAGCAGGTTAGCACTCACCACCCGCAAGTGCTAACAACTGGCTAGCGGCGCAGCTTGCGCATGGACGACATGGTCGGCCAGCCGATCATGTGTTGCTCGGCAACCTCAGTCAGGGCAGCGATCCATGCGGGGTGGCTGTTCAGGCAAGGGATATAGTTGAACTCCTTGCCGCCATTGGACAGGAAGTCGTGGCGCACTTCCATTGCAATTTCTTCCAGGGTTTCCAGGCAGTCGCTGGTAAAGCCTGGACAAATTACATCCAGCTTGCGCACCCCGTCTTTTGCCAATTGCGCCACAGTCGGCGCGGTGTAAGGCTGCAGCCATTCGGCCTTGCCGAAGCGGGACTGAAAGGTGACCAGGTACTGGTTTTCGTTCAGGCGCAGCTTGTCGGCCAGCAGGCGGGCGGTTTCCATGCATTCGCGCTGGTAGGTGTCGCCCAGGTCGATGGTGCGTTTTGGCACGCCGTGGAAGCTCATGATGAGCTTTTCGCCGCGGCCATTGGTTTCCCAATGCGCCAGCACGGTCTTTTTCAGCGCATCGATATAGCCGTCGTGGTCGTGGTAGTCGCGCACGAACCGTAGCTCGGGAATATTGCGCACCTTCTTATAGTGGTCGAACACGGCGTCGCTGACCGAGGCAGTGGTGGTGCCGGAGTATTGCGGGTAGGCCGGCAGGATCAGGATGCGGTCGTGGCCGTCGGCTTTCAGCTTGCCCAGCACCTCAGGCAGGGATGGCGAGCCGTAGCGCATGGCCATCGCCACTGTCACGTCATTGTGGCCGCGCTCGCCGAGCAGGCCGCGCAGCAGCTTGGCTTGTGCTTGCGTGTGGTATTTCAGCGGCGAGCCGTCGCTGGTCCAGATCGAGGCATATTTTTCGGCTGACTGCCTGGAGCGGAAAGGCAGGATGATGCCGTTCAGGATGAACCACCAGACCGCCTTCGGGATTTCAACGACACGCGGGTCGGAAAGGAATTCCTTCAGATAGCGGCGCACCGCGCCAGGTGTCGGTTCGTCGGGAGTACCGAGGTTGACCAGTACCACGGCGGTCCTGGACACGGTGCCTTGTGCGAGTTGGGGTTCTTTGGCGAACGGCATCTTGGGTACTTTTTGTTATTCGTGGGCGCGCCATTATAAACCCGGTAACTCTGGGCCCATGAATAAGCAAGCTGTCTACAGCAGTCTGAAACTTTCCCCCAAGCGTCTAAAGGAGTCTACAAGTCAATGACTTATTCCTGAGGCGCCATCCAGACCAGGTTCCACAAATGGCCATCGAGATCCTCGAAGCCCTGGTCGTACATGAAGCCATGGTCCTCGGGCGGATGTGGTATGCGAGCACCTGCGGCAAGGGCTTTGGCAATCAGGCTGTCGTCTTCTTCCCGGTTCTCGCAATTTAGGCAAATCACCACCTCGTTGGCTTCTTTGGCATGCACAACGGGCTTGTTGATGAGCGACTTGAAGAACGCTTCTGTCGTCAGCATGACATCAATCGCGCCCTCGACGATGGTAATAAAGGCCGCGTTCTCGTTGCTGAATTGTGGCTTGAGACTGAAACCGAGGGCGAAAAAGAAGGCCCTGGATTTGTCCAGGTCCTTGACTGGCAAGTTAAAGATGACCGATTTGTTCATAGCGCCTCCAAGAAAATTTGGATGAGGTAAAAGGTGATACCTCTCTACGACGAATGACGGCAAGTGAATTCGACAAGGGTGATTCAGAGTCCCGCATGGATTGTCAGCAGTCCGAGCCCGGATGTCGCCGCACGCTTGACGCGATCTACGAATAAGGGGTACAGGTCATACTCAACCGTGCTACAGCCTTCCCAATGCATCATTTCCGTCCACAGGCACTCCACCTCAATCGGTGAAAGGTAGCCAGCAAATGAAAGGTCGTCGTACCCTGGCCAAATCGGCGATTCGGACGGAAACCAAGTCCCAGGAATGACTCGCTGAAAAAGGAACAGCGACTCAAAAAGTTCCTGGAGTTGCGCGGACGTGCCTTTACTGCGGCGCGAGTATTCGTAGTGCTTCGTCTCCGCATTCCAGTTAACTTCGAAGGCTGCTTCGAGGAAACTGTACTGGTTCTTCGTTCCCGCGACCTGAATTTTCACGGAGCCGCCGTCTGTGCTCGCGAAATAACTTCCTGTATACGGATCGTCACCAATTAAATTGACTGACGCAGACTGTTTGATCGCAACTTCAAGCAGATATGAGATGGAATCCGGAGCTTGGCAATACTCCCGACAATCGGCAGTCTCGTGGAGCTTGGCGCGACAGTACGGCGGATGCAGGGGTGTGTCGAACAGACGTAAGTACTTGGCGGGCGCAAAGTAATGATCTTCGAGCAAATCCCCATACATATCGCCGGCAGGCACGTAACGCGCGTAAAACTCAGCCGGCGTCGCTGTATTGGATAGAAGGGACAACCAGCTGGGAATTACCTCCTCCCACAGCAGTTTCCAATTCACGGGTACTACGCAGCTGTAGGAGGACATGTCGTATTTAAGAAGCCAGCAGCTCGCGGGCGTGCTTGCGCGTGGTAGCGGTGATTTCGAGGCCGCCCAGCATGCGCGCCACTTCCTCGATGCGCGCCTTCTGGTCGAGCACTTCGATGCGCGAGGCTGTGCGGCCATTGTCCGACGTTCCCTTGGCGACCTGGAAGTGCTGATTGCCCTGGCTCGCGACTTGCGGCAAGTGCGTCACGCACAACACTTGGCGTTCCTGGCCGAGGCGCTTGAGCAAGCGGCCCACGACTTCGGCCACGCCGCCGCCGATGCCGCTATCGACCTCATCGAAGATCAGGGTCGGCACCGTCGTCGCGTGCGAGGTGATGACCGAGATCGCCAGCGAGATACGCGCCAACTCGCCACCCGATGCCACCTTGGCCAGCGGACGCGGCGCCACGCCGGCATGACCGGCGACCAGGAACTCCACCTGTTCAACACCGTACGCCGTCGGCTCGCATGGGCGCAGTGCAATCTCGAAGCGGCCACCGGACATGCTCAGTTCCTGCATGCCTTGCGTAACGGCTGCGCCCAGCGCCTGCGCGGCTGCCGCGCGCGTTGCCGACAACTCTGCGGCTAACGCGAGATAGGACGCTTTCAGCTTTTCTTCCTGCTTGCGCAAGCCTTCCAGGTCGGCCGCATCGGCCAGTTGCGCCAGCTTTTCCGACAAGCGTTCGTGTTCGTCCGGCAAGTCATCGGCCTGCACGCGGAACTTGCGCGAGGCCGAATGCAGCGCTTCCATGCGCGCGTCGACCTGGCGCAGACGCTCCGGGTCGAGTTCCACGCGGTCCATGTAGTTGCTCAAGGCGTAGACCGACTCTTGCAACTGGATGCGCGCGGACTCCAGCATTTCCACCACGGGCTGCAACTCCGCATCAACCGATACCAGCTTGCCGAGACGTGTGCCGATGGCCGTGACTTGCGACAGCACCGGGTTCTCGTCCGATTCGGACAGCACGCCAAGCGCTTCCTGCGCGCCTTCCAGCAAACTGGCCGCGTGCGACAGGCGCGAATGCTCATTGCCGATTTCCGTCCACTCGCCCTTCTTCGGTGCCAGCTTGTCCAGCTCCGTCACCTGCCATTCCAGGCGTTCACGCTCGAACTGCAGGTTGGCCGCATTGGCCTCGTATTCTTCCAGCTGTTTCGACAAAGCGCGCCAGGCACGGTAAGCCGCCGTGACGTCGCGCACATTGGCGCCGCACTGGTTATCCAGCAGCTCGCGCTGCGAATCGGTTTTCAACAGCGACTGGTGGGCGTGCTGGCCGTGGATGTCCACCAGCATGTCGCCCAATTCGCGCAGCTGGCCCGCCGTCGCGGCCACGCCGTTGATGAAGGCTTTCGAGCGGCCGGCATTGTCGATCACGCGGCGCAGCAACGCCCCGCCCTCTTCCACCGCAAACTCGTTCGCTGCCAGCCAGGCCTGCGCCTGCTCGGTCAGCGCAAAATCGGCGGTGATGTCGGCCTTGGCCGCGCCTTCGCGCACCATGCTGCCATCGCCCCGGCCACCCAGCGCCAGCGTCAGTGCATCAATCAGGATGGATTTACCGGCACCGGTTTCGCCGGTGAAGACTGTGAAGCCAGGGGAAAATTCCAGTTCAATCGAATCGACAATAACGAAATCGCGGATGGACAGGGTTCGAAGCATCAGATTTTGCCGTCAGTAGATGGGTATTCGTTCCAGTGCAGCTTTTCGCGCAGGGTGTTGTAGTAGCTCCAGCCTTCCGGATGCAGGAAGGTGATGGTGTGCGGCGACAGGCGGATGTGGATCTGGTCGCCGTTGGCCAGGCTGGCGAAGGTCTGCATGTCGAAGTTCACGGTGATGTCCTTGCCGCGCTTGATCTCGATCACGATCTCACTGGAATCGGGCAGCACGATCGGGCGGTTGGACAGCGCGTGCGGTGCGATCGGCACCATCACGATGCCGCCCAGTGTCGGATGCAGCAGGGGGCCGCCCGCCGACAGCGCATAGGCGGTGGAGCCGGTCGGCGTGGAAATGATCAGGCCGTCCGAGCGCTGGTTGTACATGAACTGGTTGTCGACGTCGACGCTCAGCTCCACCATGCCCGCGCCGGCACCGCGCGACACCACCACGTCGTTGACGGCGGTGCCGAAGAAGATCGCCTTCCCTTCGCGCATGACACGGCCTTCGAGCAAGGTGCGGCGCTCGGCCTTGTGGGTCCCGCCGAGGATGCGGCCCAGCACCGGCAGCATGTCTTCCTGGCGGATGTCGGTCATGAAGCCGAGGCGGCCCTGGTTGATGCCGATCAGCGGGGTGTCGTAGGAGGCGAGCTGGCGTGCGATGCCCAGCATGGTGCCGTCGCCGCCCATCACCACCACGGCATCGGCGCGCTCGCCAATGCCCTGCACGCTCATCGAGGGGATGTCCGAAATGGCGAGGTGCTCTGCCGTGTCCGACTCCAGCACCACGCTGTAACCGCCCTGCTTCAGGAAGTCCAGCACATCCCGCACCGGCTCTTCGATGCCGGTGGTATTGGGGCGGACAACCAGGGCAATCGTGTTGTACATCGGATGCGTAACGGACATATCAATCTCGGTCAAAATATGGGGGTGGCAACACGCAGCAGAGTAACCCATAATGCTTGCTCATGCCATGCATTGCGACGCTGGCCGATACGCTAATAAATACTGTATGTTTGCACAGTATATAACAAGGGAGACTGGAATGGCAAAAGCATTGGGCATCGGCGGGATTTTCTTCAAATCCAAAGACCCGCAAGCGCTGATGGCCTGGTACCAGGCCTGCCTTGGCTTGCCGGATGAGGCCAAGGAGTATGCCTCCTTCGCGCCGGCCACCATGCCAGCAAATGGCGCTACCGTATTCAGCCCTTTCAAGAGCACCACTTCCTACTTCGCCCCGTCCAAGCGCGAGTTCATGATCAATTTCATCGTGGATGACCTGGATGGCGCGCTGAAACAGGTGGCCGATGGCGGCGGCACGCTGGTGGGCGATGTCCAGTCTTTCGACTACGGCCGCTTTGGCTGGTTCATCGATCCGGACGGGAATAAGGTCGAATTGTGGCAGCCGACTGCTGCGGAGTGAGGAACTGACCGCGCCAGGCGCAAACTTTCGTGACTTCGATGCTGGCCGCAGCCCGCGTGCTGATCCACCTCAAATGCAGGCCAGCAGCGCCTTTCCAGGCGGCAAGGTTGAGGTAAAATTCAAGCTATTGCGAGATTTGCTCCTTTTTTGCCGCGCCATGGATTCCGTATCAGAAGCTCAATTTGAACTTGACCAAATGCGCCTCCAGGCCAAGCGGCAGTTGCTTGGGACGGTGGTATTGGGTGTCATGGCGGGCCTGCTGGCGTTTGTCGGCCAGAGTGCGCTGGGTCAGGCCCGGCCGCTGCTGGAAGGTTCTTTCGGATCTTGGCAATCGTTCTACACTTTCGTGCTATGGGCACTGGCGATTGCCTGGGTGGTGGCGCTGGCCCAGCAAGCCATCCACTTCCAGAACATCAGCGAACGCTTCGAATCGCAGCGCCGCCTCGACACGGTCTACGCCGAGCGCGCCGCCAAGGCGCAGGCCGCCGAAGAAGACCGCCAGCGCCAGCGTGCCGAGACGGAAGCCCGCCAGGCCGCCGAACGCACGCGCCGCCAGAACAAAAACGCCCGCAGCACCAAATTCGATTTCTGGCAGGAATAACGAGACGTGACCGACAACCTATACGCGTCGCCCCGTTCGGACTTGAGCGCTGGAGATCAGCACAAGCGTCCTATCCCTGTGTACCTGATCGCGGCCTTGTGCACGTTCCAGGTTGCTGCCTTGATTTACCTGGTATCCAGCGGCTGGCGACAAATCGATTTGGCCATTTCAGCCGGGGCCTTGTCCCCGGTTGCGTTCCTGGCGAAATTCCTCTTCCCATTGTTCCATTTCATCTCTGGCATGCTGCTCTTCTTCATGAGGAAAGCCGGCGCCTATGCGTTCGGGGCTTACCTCGCATGGAGTGCCATCAGGCTGTTCACCGATGCGCACACCCCAACGACGCTGGCGGATTTCACGCTAACCGTCGTGATTACTGTCTATAGCGCCTGGCTGTATCGCCGTGGGTCGCTCAAATAAAGAAACAAAGCCCGCCATTGTCATGTTGCCCGGCATGGACGGAACGGGCGAGCTTTTCGCGCCATTCATCGCAGCACTCGGCGGGGAATTCGAAATGCGCGTGGTGCGGTATCCGGGCGACCATTGCGGCGGGTACGAAGAGCTGGAGGCATTCGCCCGGGCGGCGATTCCACTAGACCGACCGTATGTTCTTCTGGGCGAGTCGTTTTCGGGGCCGATTGCAATCTCCATTGCGGCATCGGCGCCGGGCCGGTTGCAAGGATTGGCGTTGTGCTGCACTTTTGCGCGCAACCCGAGGCCACGGTTGGGAGTGTTGAAGGCGCTACTCAACGTTATCCCGCTGAAAGCGCTGCCGGCAAGGTGGCTGGCAGGTGCGCAGATGCGGGCGCCGCTCAAAGCGGCATTGGAACTTGTGAGCTCCGCTGCGCTTCGGGCGCGCATGCGCGCGGTGCTGGCGGTCGATGTCAGCGACCGGCTGGCGGCCTGTGATGCACCTATCCTTTATTTGCGCGCGACGCGCGACCGGCTGGTGCCGCGAACTGCGGCGGAACTGGTCGCAAAAATAAAGCCGTCAACCAAGGTGGTCGAACTCGACGCGCCGCACTTTCTGCTGCAAACGGAGCCCGCGCAGGCCGCGCGCGAAATCGCGGCCTTCGTCCGGCTTAATGTGCAGAGATAATCCCCAGCGCCATCACGCCCAGAACGGCAATCGCCAGCGATATGCCGTGCAAGACGCCAAGCAGTGCCCAGCGCCAGAACGTGCCCCACTTGCCCTTTTGATAGACGCGCTGCATGGCCCACGGCAGGTAGCCAGCTACCCAGCAGAACGCTACAAACTTCAGGAAGCCATCGGGTAGGAAGATGAACACGCCGAGCATCACGAAGGCAAACGCATTGGTGTGCAGCGCGAACAGCATGTGCTCACCGTACTTCTTGCCGGTGCCGAGATAGAGCACCTTCATCCATAGCGCAAAAATTGGCATCAGCAGGAAGATCGCATACGGCGCGTATTTGTAGAACCCAGCCTGCATCACCGCGCTCTTCTGGTGGTCGTCCATCTTCTCGAAGCGGTCGACGGCGTGATAGATGGCAGGGTACTTTTGCTGCAGCGCCAGTTCCAGCTTGTCGTTCACGATCGGCGGATGATCTTCCTGGTTCGCCTTTACTTCGGCAATCGCGCGTTCGGCCTGCTGCTTGACGGCCGGCGGCGTCGGACGCGGATCGACTGTCGCCACATCGGCATCGCTGAACTTCAGCACAGCGAAAAAGATGATGCTGAGCGAGAGGTAGAGCCGCAGCGGCTCGACATAACGCTTGCGGCGGCCCGCCAGGTACTCGGCGGTCAGCAGCCCCGGGCGAAACAGCAGGCGCGAGATCGTGCCCCACAGGCGCCCCTCCAGCGCAACGTAATGGCCGATGAACTCGTGCATGAATTCACTGAAGCTTGGTGGATGCAGGTGGGTCTCCTGCCCGCACATATGGCAGAAATTCCCGGAAGTGGTGGCGCCGCAGTTGCGGCAAGTATTGTCGGTGGCGATATCCATATTGCAATGCTACCGGCGGAATTGCTTCTGTTCAAGCTGGCGACCACCGCCGCTGGCCTTCGCTACCATGAAGCGAGGAGGACGACACCATGGAACCGAACAGCAAGGACCGCAAGGTCAATACGCAGGCGCCCGTGGACAGCAGCGGCGGCAAGCGCCTGCCGCACGAGCGCGACGAATCGCCTCAGGGCGAAACGCAGCAGAAGACCCGCAGCGTGATCCGCCAGGCGGCCGAGGATATCGAGCAGGGCCTGGTCGACACGGACCTGCACGGCAAGCCGGGCCTGCAAAAGCCGCAGGCAGGCAACGAATCGAAAGCCCATCCCCTGCCCGGCACCAAGCGCGATTGAGGCCCACCATGCGAACCGCCATCCTTTCCCTCGCCGCCTGCATCGCCGCCAGCGCCGCCCTGGCGCAAACTTACCCCGCCGGCTGGGGGCCCAACCCAAGCCTGCCGGAGCCAAACAAGAAGCTGATCCCAACCATCAATGTCGCGCCAGTCGAGCGCTGGAAGGATGACGACAAGCCGGTGGCCGCCTCGGGCTTCAGCGTCAGCGCCTATGCACGAGAGCTCGAACATCCGCGCTGGCTGTACGTGCTGCCCAACGGCGACGTGCTGGTCGCCGAGACGGCCGCCCCGCCCAAGCCGGAAGACAGCAAGGGCATCAAGGGTGCGATCATGAAGCACGAGATGAAGAAGGCCGGCTCGGTCACGCCATCGGCCAACCGCATTACCCTGCTGCGCGATATCGACGAACGCGGCATGGCCAAGACGCGCGCCACCTTCATCAAGGACCTCAACTCGCCCTTCGGCATGGTACTGGTCGATAAGGACCTGTACGTCGCCAACACCGATGCAGTGGTGCGCTTCCCCTACGCCGAGGGTGCGACCTCGATCAGCGCCGCCGGCATCAAGGTGCTCGACCTGCCGGCCGGCCCGCTCAACCACCACTGGACCAAGAACATCACTGCCAGCCCCGACGGCCGCTTCCTGTACGTCACCGTCGGGTCGAACAGCAACGTCGCCGAGAACGGCATGGACAAGGAAGAAGGCCGCGCCGCCATCTGGGAATATGAGCGCGCCACGGGCAAATCGCGCCTGTTCGCAACCGGGCTGCGCAACGCCAACGGCATGGCATGGGAGCCCAGGACCAAGGCGCTGTGGACCGTGGTAAACGAGCGCGATGAACTGGGCGAGGACCTGGTGCCGGACTACCTGACGTCGGTGAAGGACGGCGCGTTCTACGGCTGGCCCTACAGCTATTACGGCCAGCGCGTCGACACGCGCGTCAAGGAGCCGCGCCCGGACCTGGTGGCGAAAGCAATCATGCCGGACTACGCGCTTGGCGGGCACACGGCCTCCCTCGGCCTCGCTTTCTACGATGCGAAACTGTTCCCCGCCAGCTGGCAGGGCGGCGCCTTCATCGGCCAGCACGGCTCCTGGAACCGCAGGCAATTCAGCGGCTACAAGGTGGCTTTCGTGCCGTTCGCGGAGGGGCGTCCTTCCGGGCCGCCGGTGGACTTCCTGTCCGGCTTCCTGACGCGCGACGGCAAGGCCAAGGGCCGCCCGGTGGGCGTGGCGGTGGACAAGGCGGGCGCCTTGCTGGTGGCGGACGACGTGGGCAACGTGGTGTGGCGTGTGACGCCGGCGGCGCGCTGATACAATAAACCCATGCGTATCCTACACACGATGCTGCGGGTTGGTGACCTGCAGCGCTCCATCGACTTCTACACCAAGGTGCTGGGCATGAAACTCTTGCGCACCAGCGACAATCCCGAATACAAGTACACGCTGGCCTTCCTCGGCTACGGGCATAACCCGGAGCATGCGGAACTGGAGCTCACGTACAACTACGGCGTCGAAAAATACGATATGGGCAATGCCTATGGCCATATCGCGATCTCCGCAACCGACATCGTGTCGGCCTGCGAGGCCGTGCGCGCCAACGGCGGCAACGTCACGCGCGAGCCGGGCCCGGTCAAGGGCGGCACGACCGTGATCGCCTTCGTCACCGACCCGGATGGCTACAAGATTGAACTGATCGAGCGCAGCTTCGACGGCCAGGGCGCCGGCCTGCGCTGAAGGGAACGGGCCGCGGCGCCTTGACTGGCGCCGCAACCGTTCAAAGGCTTAGTGCTGCAGCAGGGCGTTGATCGGCTCCAGGTCTTCTTCCTTGAGCGAGCCGGCCGCCGACTTCAGGCGCAGGCCATTCATGATGGTGTCGTAGCGCGCCTTCGACAGGTCCTTCTGCGTGGTGTACAGCTGGCGCTGCGCATTCAGCACGTCGATATTGATGCGCACGCCCACCTGGTAACCCAGCTTGTTCGATTCCAGCGCGGACTTGGACGACACTTCCGCCGCCTCCAGCGCCTTGACCTGGGCCAGGCCGCTGTTCACGCCGAGGAAGGCCTGGCGCGCGGTCTGCGCAGCCTGGCGGCGCGATGCCTCCAGGTCGTTGCGGGCCTTGTCTTCCAGGGCGATCGATTCACGCACCTTGCTGGTCACGGCGAAGCCGTTGAAGATCGGGATGTTCCAGGTCACGCCGATGGCGTTGTTGTTGGCCAGCGATGCGCCGGTGACCGAATTGCGGGACTTCTGCGCCACGAGGTCCAGGGTCGGCATATGGCCCGCCCGCTGCTTGCTGATCTCACGCTTGGCGATTTCCACATTCAGCTTGGCGCCGGTCACGCCGTAGTTCTGCTCTTCGGCAGCCCCCACCCAAGGCTCCAGCGTTGCCGGCTGCGGGCTGGCGATCGTGACGCCGGTGCGCAGCGGCGCCAGAGCACCTGGCGCCTGGCCGATGATCTGCTGCAGCGCGGTGCGTTTCACCTCCAGGTCGTTCTGGGCGGCGAACTCCTGCGCCACCACCAGGTCGTACGCGGCCTGCGCCTCGTGCGTGTCGGTGATGGTCTGGGTGCCCACCTCGAAGTTGCGCTTGGCCGATGCCAGCTGTTCGGTGGTGGCGGCCTTCTGCGCCTGGGTCGCGGTCAGGTTGTCCTGCGCGGTCAGCACGTCGAAGTAGGCCTGCGACACGCGCAGGATCACGTCCTGCTGCGCTTGTGCAAACACCGCTTCCGCGGCGGCGGCCGACAGCTTGCTCTGCTGGTAGTTTTCCCAGTTGGCCCAGCGGAACAGGGGCTGGGTCAGTTGCAGCTGCATCGTGTGGCTGTAGTTTTCCGTGTCGCCCGAGAGGCCTTTGATACGGTCAGTCTGGTCACCGTCGTTTTTCATGGCGGTGCCGCTAAGGCCTATGGTTGGAAGCAATTGCGAACGTCCCTGCACCGTGCGTTCCTGGCCAGCCGCCAGTGCGGCGCGGGCGCTGGCGTAAGTGGCGTCATTCGACAGCGCCTGTTTGTACACCTGGACCAGGTCGGCCGCCTGTGCATTCAGCGAGAACAGGGCGCTGGATACCAGCACGGCGAGGAGGGGTTTCTGCATTTGCATCTCCGTTGGAGTCGTCAAAAAGGATTAGTTTTCGTGCCTAGTACTGCGGCATTGAGCTGTCTACCTGCACAGCCCAGGCGTGGATCCCGCCTGTCAGATTGCTTACCTTGCTGAAACCGTGATGCTCGAGGAAGGCTGCCACCTTGAGGCTGCGCGCCCCGTGGTGGCAGATGCAGACAATCTCTGCATCCTCGTCGAGATCGTCGATGCGGGCCGGGATGGTCTGCATCGGCATCAGGGTCGAGCCTGCGATATGGCAGGTCTCGAACTCCCAGTTCTCGCGCACGTCCAGCAGGAAAGGCTGGGCGCGGCTCTCGTCATTGAGCCAGCCTGCCAGTTCCGGTGCGGTCAAGTGCTGCATTGGCGTTCCTTAGAAAGTGAACGCCGAAGGTTTCACCGCCAGGTCCAGCGGCTTGACATCGGTCTCAAACAGTTTGACGGTGTCGTAGCCGTGGTCGCCGGTGCGGGTGATGCGGTGCGCGGACATCACGGGCGAATCGCCGATGATGGCCACGATGCGGCCGCCCACCTTCACTTGCTGCAGCACTGCTTCCGGCAGTACCGGCAGCGAGCCGGAGAACACGATCACGTCGAACGGCGCGCCGTTGGCCCAGCCCTGGGCGCCATTGCCCAGTTCCACGGTCACGTTGGCGATGCCGTTCGCCGCCAGGTTCTTTTCCGCCAGCGCCTTCAGTTCGGGCGCGATTTCGACGGCGGTCACGTGGCGGGCACGGTGCGCCAGCAGCGCGGCCAGGTAGCCGGTGCCCGCGCCAACCAGCAGCACGTTTTCATGTTTCTTGATTTGCGCGTCTTGCACGATGCGCGCTTCCAGCTTCGGGGTCAGCATCTGCTCGCCACCCGGCAGCGGAATGAAAGTGTCGACAAAAGCCAGGTTCTTGTAGGCTTCTGGCACGAAATTCTCGCGTTTTACGACCAGCAAGAGATCGAGGATGTCCGTATCCAGCACGTCCCAAGGACGGATTTGCTGTTCGATCATATTGAAACGGGCTTGTTCGATATTCATCTTTGTTGACTCGGTGAGGGATAAATAATCCGTCATTTTATCGTTTGTCTGGTCAGGTGGGCATATTAACGATTAAGACAACGGACCGCGGGAAATTGCGACAGTCTGCAGATTTGGGGGGGTGAACGACCAAATTCGGCAATTTAAGCTGGTTTTTGCGGGGCCAGGCCCTGCTGCACGAGGCCGAGGAAGGTGTCCATGAAAGCGTCGGCATCGATGCCCTCGTGGGTTTCGCAGGGGAAGAAGCTGTGCTTCCACATCATCAGCGTCAGCACCGGGGCGACCAGGACGTTGGTCATCATGACCGGGTCGAGCGGCCGGAATTCGCCGCGTGCCACGCCGCGTTCCAGGATGCGGGTCAGCAGCGCGCTGCCGCGCTCGATGACTTCTTCGTTATAGAACAGGGCCAGTTCGGGGAAATTGCCCGATTCGGCCATCATCAGCTTGGCCAGCCCGGCGGCCTTGGTGGCGCCGACCTTGGTCCACCAGGTGCGCAGCATCTGGCGCAGCAGCTCGTCGCTGGGCATGTCGCGGGCGGCGGCGGCATCGGTTTCGGCCTGGCCGATAGTCTGCACGATGGTCTCGCGCACCACGGCCTTGAACAGTTCCTGCTTGTTCTCGAAATATAGATAGAGCGTGCCCTTGGAGACGCCGGCGGCGCGCGCCACGTCTTCCAGGCGGGTGGCGGCAAAGCCGCGATCGACGAACAGCTCCAGCGCGGCGGCCAGCAATTCCTGCGGACGCGCGTCCTTGCGCCGTTCCCAGCGGGGCTTGGTATCAGTCGGGTCTTGCATACTTAAAGTTGCGTTTCAGTAACTTACTCATGAGTCAGTTATCTTAGTTCCCGCGCCCGCCGGCGTCAAGTTTCAGCGTTGGACGACGCATCCGCTTGCGCTGGCGTCACATCTACTTGCGTTGGCAATAAGTTGCTGCCCCGCGAGATCACACTTGAGTTTAGGCCCAACGAAAGGGATCGACCGAGTACGCTCCATTCTCGGTCATGAAGATGTTACTTTGTAGTCTGATGCGCCTCGACCATAAAAAGGATGGTTGTTGCCGTGAGGTTTAATGCATATCGAGCCAAGTATTCAGGAACGGCTATAGGTGCAGCACCTTGGCCGTGGCCGCCGTTTTTATTTCGTACGGTTGGGACGCCGCTTTCCAGAAGACCACGGATTGAAGTGAACTGTGAATCGAAGTAGGCTGGAAACAAACCATTGCTGAGACAGGTTGCGATCAAGTTCTTCGCGGTATCCGTTGGCTGAGTTGGCCACTTGCGCAAAATGCAAATTGTTTTCATAGTGCTTTCGAACGCTTTCAGCGCGTCCACAAGGCACTCTTTATAGCGTGCGTGTCGATAGTGTTCATGAGCTTTCAAGAACTCTTCGTTAGCCCCTTTAAAATTCTTATCCCTGAGAATCACCAGCGTTGGCTTAACAGCCTCAGCATGTAGGAATTGAGAGTCAACACGAATAATCTCGCCGGACTCGAATTGATACCCAACTCCGTGTTCCTTGAAACGAGCATTCAATTCTGAAATTGCATCACCCGGCGCGACCTTGCGCATCGTGTGATAATTATATGTTTGGTCTTCAGCTATGTGAAAGTGGATAAATTTGAAGCATAATTCCACCACATCAAGAGAGCGTTCAATCGATTCTTCCTGCAAAAAGAAATTGAAAACCGAATCTTGATCTGATCTTGGATTTTTTACGAGCTCGAACTGCCCGTACTCACGGCATAGTGTCTGTTTAACGAATTTATAGGCTTCCTCCACATGGTTCGAACCATAGCTATCGACTCCAAACGCGTCCCTCACGATGTGCACGATCTGAACACGCAACGGTTGTGGTAAGTCATCGTAGACATACACATCGGGAATTTCCCCCCTTGCACGCTTTTGTCGCTTTGAAAATAAATCGAAGACTCCCATTTTTTCCTCTCTCTTGAATCTTATTAGGACCCGACGAATTTCTTCGCGTGGGCAACGATTACTGAAACGATATTTGATAGTATCGGATTGAACCTTTTAAAGTCGATCTTTTCCGCCGGGGCCTTCACAACCTTTTGCGCAAAAAACTACTTTCCAGTAGTGCTTCTCAGTCTCCTCATCAAGCTTAAGATCAAACGTCTTTCCACGGACGACAATCGAATTGGTCGAACAGTAAAAAATTCCGATCAGTGACTCCGCCGCGCCCGCGATAACCAGCGTCGCGGGCAAATAAAGATGGGCCGCGATATGAACGGAGGGCTCATGCCCTGTCACCTTGCTCTTAGTTATCTGTTTGGGGATGCTGTAGATTGTCGCAACGCCGCTGTCATTGTCCACCAAGAGGATGACCGGATGCCGGCAACCGCGGGCCGTGAACTTCGCACTCTCGTTTCGGTAGTCAAGAATGAAGCTTCCGAGATCACTGCTTGACTTGGATTTACAGCGGCGTAATAGTGAATGCAAACCCCACTCCGCCTTGCCGGGAACAACCATGGGACGCCTTTTTTACGCGACATGCTTTGTGTTCGCCGCCTGGTGTGCGGACGCGCACGCCGACACGCTCAGGGTCGGCTTCTACAATTACCCGCCGATGATGATCGAAAGCGAGCAGGCGGGCATTTATCAGGAAATCCTGGACGAGCTGAGCAAAATTACCGGCCATCGCTTCCAGATCCGGTACTTTCCCTACGCGCGGCTTGCCCAAGAGTTCGACCTGGGGCAGATCGACCTCGAACCTGGTGTCTTCCCCGGCTGGGTAAAGAAGCAACGGGTTCCTGGCCAGTTTTCAGTGCCGTTCGGGAAGGTGGTTGACGTGCTCGTGTTCGCCCCGGGCAAGCACTTTCGAATCAGCACGCCAAGAGACCTGAGTGGCAGGACGATCGGATTGGTCAGGGGCTACACCTACCCGGACTTGCGCGAACTGTTTGACAGTGGCCTCGTGCATCGCTCGGACGCCGTGAGCGAAGCGCAGCTCATGGCCATGCTCTCTGCCGGGCGGATGGACCAGATCTTGATCAACAAGGCGGTCGCGCAATACAACATGCTCCTGGTGCCCAAGTACCGGGAGTTCGTCCTCGGCGACGTTCTGGGCTCGTTTGATGTATCGATGCGCATCCACCCCAACAAGAAAGCCTTGTTGCCGGAACTGGATGAAGCCATCCTGGCAATGAAGCGCTCGGGCGCCATCGCCAGAATCTACGCCAAGTACGGCGTAACTCTTTAGTCCCGGCCAAACACCGCGTAGACCGACTGCACGACCATCGCCATGCGCTTGTAATCGAGCTTGTCGAACGTATCGCCGGCGCGGTGGTAGTTCCGATTGCGCATGAATGCCGTGTCGGTCACCATCAGCGCCGGGAAGCCTTGCGCCCAATAACTGCGATGGTCGGAAAAATCGACGCCCTGCACAAAGGCTGGCGCGTTAAGCGAATAGACCGGCAAGTCCGACGCTCCCGACATTGCCGCCTTCACTGAGCGGCTAAGGCCAAAGTCGCCGAATTGTCCCACCAGGGCGATGAAATGGCCGCGATCCGGATAGGCAAGCTTCATCGCGGACAGCGGGTACGCCTGGCTTCCCGGACTGTCGCTAAAGTAACCGATCATCTCCAGCGAGAGCATCAACTCCACATCACGCCCCTCTGCTTTCAGCGCGCGGGCATGCCACACGCTACCCATGTGGGGCGAGCGGAAGTGTGGCGGCTCTTCCAGGGTATATGCCACCAGTTCGACCGGGCGGCCTGGTGCGGATTTCCCCAGCAAGTGCGCCAGTTCCAGCAAGCCAGCGATGCCACTGGCATTGTCGTCGGCGCCCGGTGTGCCGCCGTGGCTGTCGTAGTGCGCGCCAATCACCAGCAGGCGCCCGCGCTCGGGACCAAAGCGGGCGACGACGTTCTTGTACCGTGCTTTGTCGACGATCACGTCCTGGATAGATACCTGCGCACCAGCTTCCTTGAATTGCTCTTCGATGTAGGACGCGGTACGTTCCAGGTTTGCGGCGTGATCGAAAGAGCGCGGGTAAAAATCGACGCTCAGTTTTTTCACGTGTGCCTCGAGCCGGGCAGGATCGACAGAGGGAGGCGTGGATGGCACCGAGGCCACCATGGGCTGGCAGAGCAATACGGTCAACATCAATATCCCCGCGCAGATGACTGCTGACGTAACAATGAGGCGGCGGGAGCTACTTGTGAAGGACTGCAAAAAACCCATTCCTGTGCCTTGTTATCAAATCGCACATACTACCCGTGCTGCCGCCAGATCCCAAGCGGCCTGGCCGACCGTTTTAAAGACCGGAGCCAGCGGCCCGTGCGGCGCGGCGCCGGCGAGGATATCGGCAATCGGCAGCACCCGATCCCAGGCGATGGCCGCTTGCAGCAGGTCGCCGGCTTCGTGCCGCGCACCGGCCAGGTCGTCCACCACAACCTGGCGGGCATGCAGCAATTCAGGCGGCAGTTCAGCCATGCCAGGGCGAAATGCGCCTACGCCGATAGCAAGTGTATGGGGCGGTAACGCAGCGGGAACGACCGGTTGCCGCGAGGTGGTCAGTGCAATGACCACGTCGGCCGCTGCGGCATGCTGCGCCAACTCGCCCTCGCCGACCGGCACGATGTTCACGCCGGGATGGCGGGCGCGCAGCACGGCGGCAAACTGCATCGCTTTCGCCATGCTGCTGCCGGCGACATGCAGTTCTGCCACGCCGAAGTAGTCGGCCAGTGCCTCGGCGTGTGCCGCTGCCTGCGCGCCGGTGCCGATCAGCAGCACCGTTACGGGCTTGCGCGGCGCCAGCGTGCGGATGCCAAGCAGGGACATGGCCGCAGTGCGGCGCTGCGTGACCGTTGGGCCGTCGAGGAGCGCCAGGCGCTTTCCAGTCGCGGAATCGAACACCACCACTTCGCCCTGGATCGCCGGCAATCCGTGCCGCGCATTATCGGTATGGACGGTAACCAGCTTGGTGACGCCAAGATCGGGGGCAACGGCAGGCATGCAGAGCAGCGTGCTGTCCGCATCGATCCCGACCGCCAATCGTTCCGGTGCCTTGATGATGCCTGCGGCCAGTTCCCTGGCGGCCTGGGCCAGTGCGTCGACCAGGCGGTCGTAGGGCAAAGCCTGGGCGGTTTGCGCGGGATCGAAAATCTGCATGGCGTCAGCGGAAGAAGAAACCGGTCGGGAACGGGTCGGCGTCTTCCAGCACCCATTGGTTGAAGCCACTGATATGGGCGCTGCCTGTGACTTCGGTAATAGCGCCGTCGAACTCGCCCACTTTCACTTTTTCGGTTACGCGCACGGTGAAGGCGCTGCCGACGATGCTGCCGTTCACATAGGGCTGTCCCAGCGGCAGTTGGCCGCGCAGGAACAACTGAGCCGCGCGGCCGGAGGTGCCGGTGCCAGTGGGCGAGCGGTCCACCTCGCGGTCGGCAAAGATGCAGACGTTCGACTGGTCCACGCCGGGACGGTTCGGCGCGCCGTCGATGATGGTGCCGTACAGCTGGTCCAGGCCCGGCTCGAGGGGATGGCGAATGCGCGCCCTGGCGATGACGGCCGCCTTGGTTTCCGCGCCGAGCTGGATCAGCGCGCGCACCTGTTCCGGCCGCACTTCCAGGCCCGCTTGCGCGCCGTTGATGTAGTAGTAGAAAGCGCCGCCGAACACGATGTCGCCGGCGATGCGGCCGAAGCCCGGCGTTTCCACTTCGAGGTCGCGCGCCAGGATGAAGGCCGGCACATTCCTGAAGGTCACCTCCCCTGCCCGCTGGCCGTCCCATGCCACGCGCGCTTCGATGAAGCCGGCCGGCGTGTCGAAACCAATGCGGGTGACCGGGCTTTGGCGCTCGACGTGCCCCATTTCCACCAGCACCTTGCCAAGGGCGATGATGCCGTGGCCGCACATATCGCTATAGCCTTCGTTGTGGATGAAGATGACGCCGAAATCCGCGTCTGCCGTGACAGGCGGCAGCAGGTAGGCGCCGTACATGTCGGCATGGCCGCGCGGTTCATTCATCAGGAAGCGCCGCAGATCGTCGCGGTGCTCCTTCAACCACGCCCTTTTCTCGAGGATGGTCGCGCCGGGAATGGCGGGCAAGCCATTCATCAGGATGCGCAGCGGTTCGCCGCCGGTGTGGGCGTCGATAGTGTGGATCGTACGGGAAAAGGTCAGCATGGTTGGCAGCAGGCTTGGTAAAATTGGTTCAGATTATAACCACATTGGATTATTAAAAAGACCAAAATGAACAAACTCGCTTCCGCCCTGCAGGCGCCGCAACTGTACGAGATCGTCGCCGACCGCCTCCAGGGCATGGTGCTGGCCGGGGAATATGCAACGGGTACGCGCCTGCCGGCGGAACGCAGCCTTTCGCTAGCGCTGGGCGTTGGCCGCGCCACGGTGCGCGAGGCGATTGCGGCGCTGGTCAACCGCGGCATCCTCGAAACCCGGCCCAATTCCGGCACCTATGTGCAGCCGGGTGCGCTGGACGCGATCCGCGCGGCAGGCGCGCCGCTGGCGGCCGATACCAGCCCAAGCGCAACCTTGGCCGCGCGCCTGGCCATCGAACCGCTGATCGCCGAATTCGCGGCGGCAGTGGGCAAGCGCGATCGGGAAATGGAAGCTTTGCTGGACCAGATGGAGGCCATCAGCGACTGGGCCGATGCCGGGGCGCGCCAGCAATGGAATGAACTCGACCGCCAGTTCCACCAGCGCATTGCCGCGATGAGCGGCAACCCGGTCATGATCGCCATCGCCGGCGTCGTCGCGGGCGCGGTCGATGAGCCGCTATGGCGCCAACTGCGCGATACCGGCATCCACGATCCGGCCCGCGCCCGCCTGTACGTCTACGAACACCGCCTAATCTACGAAGCCATCGCCAGCGGCAACCAGGAGGCGGCGCGCTTTTATGTGCGCCAGCACCTGGAACGCGTGCAGAAGGACATCCTCACCTACGCTTAAGGGCGTGGAGCCGCTTCGGTCTTTGCGGGCTCGATCAGCACCAGTTGGCCGGTCTTTGGGTCGCGGAATACTTCGCCGACGCGGTCGTAGCCGCTGCCGGCTTGCGTCACGCCGTCGGCGGGGCGCTCGATCTGACGGCCCTTCTCCACCGGCTTGTGCTGGAGCGCGCCCTGGCTGCCGGCGATGGCTGCGATCAGGCCGCAGGCGAACACCAGCATCACGTCGACCAGGTTGACCAGGCTCGCGCGCGGGTCTTCGTCGCTGTCGTCGAAGCGGGAGTCCAGGTGGCGGTACAGGCGCAGGCGCTTGCGGGCCGGGACGGCGGCATTGCCGGGAGCTTGGGGCTGGTCCCTCATGCCGCGTGCTCCATGGCGTCGAGCGTTTCTTCGTACCAGCGGCGGCGCAGCTTGCCGATCACCAGGCCGGCAATGCCGGCAACCAGTCCGAGAACCGTGGCGTCGAATGCGACGGTGACGGCGCTGGCTAGTTGTGCGGGGTTGCCCTGTCCAAGGGCTGCCAGGCCTGGGCCAAGGGGGATGATGGTGGCCATCAGGCCCAGCATCGGGGGGATGCGGGCCAGCAGGTCGGCGCGCTCAAGGCGATGGCGGGCAAGGGCCTGGATGTGGGCGGCGTTGCCGGCTGCGCGGAGCTTTTTCAATCCGCTGAAACGTTCGCCGGCGGCGATGCCTGCTTCCACTACCGCAATGGCGCACGCGACGAGGAGGGCCAGCAGCGCCGGCGCGAGGAGGTAGCTGACGCCGTCGTGCAGCCAGGCGTAGGTTTGGTTGTCGATCATTGATGTGCTCCTTTGAGGATGGGTGTCTGGATGCCGCGATGTACGCCCAGCGCAAACAGGGCCAGGCCGGCGGCCAGGGCGGCCAACAGGGCAAGCAGGTGCATGGCGCGCTCGGCGGGGGATTGCGTGGGTTCGGCAAGATCGCGCAACTCGTAGGCACGCGGCTGCGCCGACTGGGCGTTTGCGCGCGCAACGGCGCCCATTTCGGCGGCGTCGTGCGTGGTGCGCCGTTGCTGCGCCGGGCGGGCTGCGTCGGGCGCAGCGCTGTTGCGCGCAGCTGCCTCGGACGCGGCTTCCGCTTGCGAGGCAGCGGCGATGGCTGGCGCAGAGCCGGGTTGCGCGCCGGCGGCAGCGTTGGCGCCGGCCGGAACGGCAGTGGCGTACGCCTCGGCAGCCAGCGCATCGCCGCGCGCCTTGGCGAGGGTGCTGGCCAAAGCTTGCGCGTCGGCCGGATCGAGCTGCGGCGACAGCCATTGCCACATCGGGTGGTCAGGTGCAGTGTGGCCGCTGCCCGGCAAGCCGTTGCTGGCAACCAGGCGGGCCAGTTCGCCGCCCATTTTCTTGACGGTGGCATCGTCGGTTTTCCAGTAACCCTTCTCGGCCGCCACCATGAAGATTGCCAGCATATGCGCCTTGGCGTGCGCGTTGTGGCGCTGGCCGAGGAATTGCGGCAGGCCGAGCTTATGCGCATCGTCGAAGTAGACCGACTTCACTTCATCCCAGGCCCAGTTCTTCACCAGGTCCGGCCGCGTGACCTGCCAGCCCCACAGGTTCTCCAGGAACTCCTGCCCCATGGTGCGGGCGCCGGCATAACCATGCCCCATCAGGGGCTTGATCCACGCCGGGTTGAGGAAGCGGCCGCGCAGTTCGCCCAGCATGGCGGAAGCCAGCGGCTCAACGTCGGCGCGCCCCGGCTGTGCGTGCTGCAGGATCAGCGCTTCCGGCACGCGGCCGGTGCGGCTCTCGACGGCCAGCGACAGGCCGCCCAGGTAATCGAAGGCGTCATTGTTATCGAGCAGGCCGTACAGGTTGCTGGCGCGGCCGTGGTAGGTGCGCGTGATGCCGTCCAACGCCACGTCAAAGGCGGCATGGTTTGCCTCGCCGCTCGCATCGAGGCCGTAGGCGTGCCCCATGCGGTTGCGGTAAGCCTTGCCGATCTCGTCGCGCTCGCGCCAGGCGCCGGAACGCTCGGTTAGGCGGTTGACGCCGGCGCCGTAAGCGCCAGGAGCGTCACCGAAGATGCGCTGGGCGGCGGCGCGGCCGGCATCGGCCAGCGGCATGCCGCCCGCTTGCAGCGCGCGCACGCGCACCAGCCATTCACGCGCCACGCGGTTGTTCGCTGTCGGCTCGCGGCCCCATGCAGCGCTGGCACTGGCGCCGGTGCTGCCGCTGCCGGCGCCTGCGCTGCTGCCCAGCGGCGCCAGCGCAGCTTCCAGTGCCTCGCGCAATGCAGGCTCCTGCTCGGCGATGCCCGCAGCGGAGGCGGCCAATGACATTCGACCGGCGCGGTCGATCAGGCGAATCAGGTTCGGGTACAGGTCGCGAAACAGGCCGGACGTGGTCACCAGCGCATCGCGCCGCACTGCGCCCGGCACCAGCCGCACATCGTTGACGATGCCGCGCGCATTCCATACCGGCTCGGCGCCCATCATCGCCAGCGCGAACGCCACCATCACGCCTTCATCGCGCACCGCATCGGATGCCCACAGCAGGATGCCTTCGCTGCCCGCATCGGAATGCTCACGCGCCGCAGCCTTGGCCGCCAGGCTGGAGCCCATCTGGTAGCCGATTCTGGTCGGCAGGATATCGCCATCGACCGCATGGAAATTGCGGCCGGTCGGCAGCGCTTCCGGCGAGCGCAGGGGATCGTTGCCCTTGCCCGGTTCGATGAAGCGGCCATCCAGGCCCGCCAGCAGCGCGCGCATTTCATTGAGCGGCGACGCAGCCAGCTTGCGCGCAACCTCAGGATCGTCGATGCCGCCCTTCTTCATCGATTCCAGCATCAGGTCGATGGAGTCCCGCTTCCACGGACGCCCGAAGATGTGCAGGCCGTGCGGCATGAACTTTTCCTGCAGCTTTGTCAGGTAGTGGCCCACTTCGTGCGCCAGCAGGTCGTCGTCGGCCGCGTCGAAGCCGATGCCGCGCACGGCCAGCACGTCGGCCATCGACGCTTCCAGTTCCGCCTTCAGGTTCAGGGCCACAACGCGCTCGCGCATCAGCTGCGCCGCCTTGGCCTTCAGCGTGTCGGAGCTGGCTGCCTCGTAGCTCTCCACAATCTGGCGCAGCGACAGCAGTTCGTCGTACAGCGGCGTGGACGCCAGCGGCGGCGTCAGGTGGTCAACCATCACCGCCAGGCCGCGCCGCTTGGCCTGCGTGCCTTCGCCGACGCCGTCCACGATATAGGGATAGATGCCGGGCAGGTCGCCCGCGATCAGGCTGGGAAAGTCGTCGGCCGAAAGTCCGACCGCCTTCCCCGGCAAGAACTCATAGGTCGAGTGGCGGCCGATATGCACCAGCGCATCGGCCTTGAAGCGGTCGCGCAGCCAGTGGTAGAAGGCCAGGTACTGGTGCGGGGGCGGCACGCTGGTATTCGCATGCAGCAGCTCTTCGTCCACTTCCCAGCCGCGCGGCGGCTGTGGTCCGATGAACACGTTGCCGAACTGGATGCCCGGCACCAGCAGCTTGCCGCTGTCGACCATGATCTTGCCCGGTGCAGGCCCCCAGCCCTTCAAGCCCTCGATGCCGTAGGACGCGACCCGGCGTCGCAGCGGCTCCAGCGCAGCGCAGCGGCGCGGCGCCTTCGCCTGCAGGCAGCCCGCATAGCCATCGGACAGCGCAGCCAGGTCGCGGATCGCCGCCTCGCGCTGCGGATGATCGGCGCCCTCCACCAGGTGCTGCAGTTCCTTGATCACGACTTCCGCCTGCTTGCGGCCGAGTGCCCGTTCGCCGGCAGCTTCCGCTTCCAGCACGTCGGCGTGCAAGCGGCCCAGCAGGCCGCTGGTCATTTCTCCCTGCACGCGCGGCGACAGCGTCGCGAACCACTTCGCATAATCGGCGGCGCTGACGCTGTTCACGGAGCCCGCCAGTTCACGCAAGGCGCCGCGGTCCTCAGGCAGGTTGACGCCGTGCGCCATGATGCGGTCAAGCAGCGCTTCCGGCGTGGCCGGCAATTCGCCGACCGTGTAGCCGGCGTCCTTCAGGGCGTGCAGCATGTCGAACAGCGAAGCCGGCACATCAAGGTTGTCGGCGCCGATGTTCTGGCGGCCCGGCGGGTGATTGTAGTACACCAGCGCCACGCGCTTGTCGCGGTTGGATTTGGCGCGCAAGGCCAGCCAGCGCTCGACGCGCGCAGCCAGGCGCTCCGCTTCCGCCGCCAGTACTACCGGCGGGCGATTCTCGATGCCGGTCAGCTTGTCGCGCTGCGGCTCGCCCAGTGCCGCCACCACGATGGGCTGGCCGATGCCCTGCAGCTCGGGTAGCGCCACGCGGTACTGCACCGAATCAGGCGGCAAGCCGTCCGGCGACAAGCGCCATTGCATGGCGGTGCGGTCGGACAGCCGGATCGCCTTGAACAGCGGGATATCGAGCTTCTTGAATGCCTCGCTGACGGCTTCGCGCCCTTCGGCGGCGCCCACCACAAAGTCCTGCAGCACCACCATGGCGGCCGGCACGGCAGGCGCAATCAGTTCCGGCAAGCGCTCAAGCGCCTCGCGCGAGGCGCCGCCCCAGCGCGGCAGCACCTGCACGCATTGCTGGCCAATGCGTTCGACTTGCTTGCAGACGGCATCGGGCACCGTGCCATCCATGTTCGACAGGTCCAGCACTACCACGGTAGGACGCGCCTGCAGGCCTAGCTGCGCCGCCCTGCCCCATGCCGCCGCGTCGTGCAGTTCGCGCTGGCCGGCGCGCAGGCGCAGCGTCGGTTCCGGCTGCGGCTCGGCCAGGGCGCGCGAGGGGTCGAGCAGGTGCGCAAGCAGCGCTGCCGTGTTGTCGCGGCCACCGGCCTGCCAGACCTGGCGCGCAGCCAGCCACTGGCCTGCCGCCGGTCGCGCCCTGGCTGCCTGCAGTGCCGCTTCCGGCGGCTGCTCGGTCGAGAGCTGGCGCAGCGTTTCAGGCGAAAAGCCCTGCAAGCTGCCCTGCCGTCCGCGCGACAGCAGGCTAAGCGTGGCCTCGCCATTCATGGCCAGCACGCTGGCCTGCGGGCGGGCATGGCGCGGCAAGAATTCCTTCAGGCGCCGGGCCGGGTCGCCGAACAGCGATACGGCCAGGATGCTGTCCGCCTGCGCCAGCCACTGGGCGGCTTGCTTGTCGTCGGCCGCCATCCATTGCGCGGGCGTGCGCAACACGATACGGTCCTGGGGATGGCCGGCCAGGTGGCGATGGGCCGCCTCGATGGCGACAGGCGCAGCGCGTTCGGTCACGATGGCAAACAGCACGGCGGCGTTGGCACGCGCGCAAGCGAACGCACATAGCAGGACCGTAATGGTCCGGGCAAAGGTAGTGGTAGGCACAGCAGGATTCCGAGCACGCAAAACCACACCCCGGGCTTCGCACAATCAAAAGTGACCGGCCGGTCTTCTGGCTCGCCTTCTTCCTCCGCTGGCCTGGCCTTCCCGTGCGATGCACAGTGGCGTTGGTCAGCTTCGTCCGGCTTACAGCAGCGGGGGCTGCGCCGGACTGGCGCAAGATGGCTATCCCGCGCGGCACCGGCTTCCCGTTTCACCTCCCGGCAGGCTTGCAGGAAGGCACCAA
Source organism: Pseudoduganella sp. R-32 (assembly GCF_049913245.1). Classification (NCBI taxonomy): domain Bacteria; kingdom Pseudomonadati; phylum Pseudomonadota; class Betaproteobacteria; order Burkholderiales; family Oxalobacteraceae; genus Pseudoduganella; species Pseudoduganella sp. R-32. The sequence goes on from NZ_CP183987.1 coordinate 6,499,681, forward strand.
TCACATAACGTGCGTCATTCTAACAGACTGCACTTGGCCAACAATCTAGCCAGAAGAGCAACGACTGTTGTTATAAAGATCCACTTCTTAGAAATGATTGGTAATTCGTGAGAATTAGGTATTTACTGCTAAGTACGCGTCAAAGAACGTGTCTGGGAGAGTAAAAATGCATAACAAGACAACATTACAAGTCCTGGCAGCCGCCTCCGGACTTGCGGATGAGCGCATCCAGGAACTCTGGGAAGGGGCCGATATGTATGCCCGTGCCCAGGCTGGGAATCCGGATTCGCCGCGCTACCAGCAAGTGCTGCATGAGCGCATGGCGGCCATGGTCGAACGTGAAGTGGCCAAGCGCCATGCCGCGGACGGCGAGCCCTGGGTGCTGGCTGACGCCCACCTGGGACAGATTGAAGTGTCGCTGTCCGACGCCCTCAAGGCCTTCGGCGGCCGCACGCACCACGTTATCCATTAGCAAGGCAAAGCCGCCCGCACGGCTGTGAACCGCACCCCGATCCCGTGCCGTCCACAATGCGGCGCCTGCTGTACGGCGCCCGCGATCTCCAGCCCGATTCCCGGCATGCCTGAAGGCAAACCGGCAGGCGTGCCCTGCATCCAGCTCGATTCACACATGCGCTGCAAGCTGTATGGCTTGCCCGAACGCCCCCTCGTGTGCGTGGAATTCAGGGCCGACGAAGCAGTGTGCGGCGAGTCGCGCGAGCAGGCCATGCGCTGGCTGGGTTGGCCGAAGCTGTAAAATACTGGCCCACCATGAGTTTCCAATGCCGCCCAGCCTGTGGCGCCTGCTGCACGGCGCCCTCGATTACGTCCCCGATTCCCGGAATGCCGAACGGCAAACCGGCCGGGGTGCGCTGCGTCCAATTGGGCGACGATAACCGTTGCAAGATCTTCGGCAAGCCGGAACGCCCGGCCTTCTGCGGCGGCCTGCAGCCTTCGGCCGAAATGTGCGGCGAGAGTCGGGAACAGGCGATGACGTGGCTCGCGGTGCTGGAACGCGAAACCTGTCCGTGAGCCGCTAGCGAACGTAGAGCGTTGCGAATGTCGAAGGAATTTCAGCCAGTTCCGCTTCCAGATATGGAACAGTCGCAATGCAAGTGACCCATTCCAGGAATCGATCTTCGCTGAAGTACGATCGAACCACGTCCAGCGTTGCCGTTCGGGCAGCCTCAGGGACAAGCGCCGCTACCGGCGGCGCGCCGCTGTCGTCTACAACCGTCAGCCGGGCCTCGAGACAATGACTCCATTCCCAACCGATGTATGGTCGGGCTTCCAGCGAAAATTCAGATGGCCACCGCATTGTGTCGTTCAGGATCCCATGCGCACCAACCAGCCAGACGACGACCTGCGCGCGCCAGTGCGGTGAGGGGATATCGAACACGGAACGCAGCCAAGGCTCGACTAAAGACTCAGGCAGATATTTCAGGCAGAAGAACATCGAAGCGGAGAAATCTCCACTGGCATCCCACCAGAGCCAGACACGGTTCGGGTTGTCGTTTGATTGACGCAGAATATTCCCGATAGCGATGTCGGTGCCGTTCCAGCACATGCCATCCATCATGCACCGTCCCAGGGTTAGCAGCACATCTTCCCGAAAGCCTTCGTATGGCTCCCGAGAGACGCCGTTCGGGTAAATGGCCATAAACCCAGTCATCAACGATTCCAGCAGGTAGGAAAAACATGCCTCATGGCTGCGCGGCAGGAGCGCCGCAAGCAGGTAGTGGTACCAGGTTTTCCATTCCTCCATCGGACCGAATGACCGGGTACCGCTGGCGATTTCAGCAAAACATTCCTGCAGTTCGCGCACTGCAATCTCGTCCAGGTTTCCCAGCAAGTCACTGAACATTCGCCTTTCGGCCCCCATGAACCAGGCCTCGCCCATCGGAGCGGCCGGCTTTGGAAAATGCGCCCGCAAGCGGCCTAAGGCCAGCGTGTCAATCCCGTTCCCAGGCGTCCACAGAAACCGATCCATACCTCGTTCCTTGCGATAAGAGCAGTGCACATCATAATCGACTGCCAACGCTCAAGGACCATAATGGAAACGGTTCCATGCTAGAATCTTCAGCCATGAACCAAACCATCGACCACCGCCACCGCCTGTCCACCCGCCTGGCTTTCCTGACTGCGGGCCTTGCCATGTCTGCCTGGGCGCCGCTGGTGCCGTACGCGAAGGAGCGCCTGCAACTGGCGGAAGGCCCGCTTGGGTTGCTGCTGCTTTGCCTCGGCCTGGGCTCGCTGCTGGCGATGCCGCTGACCGGCGCGCTGGCGGCGCGCTTTGGCTGCCGCAAGGTGGTGCTGTGGTCGGCGCTGGTGGTCTGCCTGTCGCTGCCGGCCCTGGCGCTGGCGCCAACCCCGCTGCTGCTTGGCCTGGCGCTGTTTGTGTTCGGCGCCTCGCTCGGCACCATGGACGTGGCGATGAACGTGCAGGCGGTGATTGTCGAAAAGGCCAGCGGCGGCGCGCTGATGTCCGGTTTCCACGGCATGTTCAGCCTTGGCGGCTTCGCCGGCGCCGGCGGCATGGCCCTGTTGCTGTGGCTTGGCAGCGGCCCGCTGGGCGCGTGCCTGGCTATCGTCGCCGTGAGCGCCATCCTGCTGTGGCGCGCCAGTCCCGACTTGCTGCACGAGCCGGAAGCGCGCGACGGCAGTACGCCAACCTTCGTCATGCCGCACGGCGCCGTGATCTTTATCGGCGTCCTGTGCTTCATCGTCTTCCTGGCCGAAGGCGCGATGCTGGACTGGAGCGCCGTGTTCCTGACCGCCGAACGCGGCCTGCAGGAAGGCCGCGCCGGCCTCGGTTATGCCGCCTTTGCCGTCGCCATGACCGTCGGCCGCCTGACGGGCGACCGCGTGGTGCGCCGTTTCGGCGGGCGCCGCGTGCTGCTGGCGGGCGGCCTGTGCGCCGCCGCCGGCTTCTTCACGGCAGTCGCCTCGCCTTCGCCGGCCGCGGCCCTGGCCGGCTTCGTGCTGGTCGGCCTGGGCGCTTCGAATATCGTGCCCATCCTGTTCACTGCCGCCGGCAACCAGCGCACCATGCCCGCCAGCCTGGCGATCGCCGCCATCACCACCATCGGCTACGCCGGCGTCCTGGCCGGCCCAGCCCTGATCGGCTTCATGGCCCACCTGACCAGCCTGGAGCTGGCGTTTGCCGTCCTCGGCGGCGCCTTGTTGCTGGTCGCCGCCAGCAGCCGCCTGGTACGCGTTCACTCCTGACGCAGCGCAAACCGGCGCCTTGGCAAGGGCGCTACCCTTGACTCAAGTGCATCGGTGGGCCGCGCTCATGGTAAGCTTCGTGCCCGCGCAGCATCCCGCCCGCGTTCGCCTACCGACACACTTACCAAAATCACAATGGATATCGTTCTCGCGCTGAAGGCTCTGATCATGGGTCTGGTCGAAGGATTTACCGAATTCCTGCCGATTTCTTCCACCGGCCACCTCGTGCTGGCGGGCAGCCTGCTGAATTTCACCGGCGAGAAGGCCAAAGTGTTCGAGATTGCCATCCAGGGCGGCGCCATGGTTGCCGTTATCTGGGAGTTCCACAAAAAGATAGGCGAAGTGTTGTTCGGCATGTTCCGCGAAGCGCGCGCGCGCCGCTTTGCGCTCAATGTGGCAGTCGGCTTCCTTCCGGCCGCGGGGCTGGGCTTCCTGTTCGAACACAAGATCAAGGCGGTGCTGTTCGCGCCACTGCCGGTGGCGCTGGCCTTCATCATCGGCGGCCTGGTCATCCTGTGGGTCGAGCGCCGCGCCAGGGACAACCCGGTCGCCGTGCGCGTGCAGTCGGTGGACGACATGACGACACTGGATGCGCTGAAGGTCGGCTTCGCCCAGGTCTTCGCCCTGATTCCCGGCACCAGCCGCTCCGGCGCCACCATCATTGGCGGCATGATGTTCGGCCTGTCGCGCAAGGTGGCCACCGAGTTCTCCTTCTACCTCGCGATCCCCACCCTGCTGGCCGCGACATTTTACTCGCTGTGGAAAGCGCGCGACCAACTGACTGCCGGCGACCTGCCGCTATTCAGCATCGGCGCCGTGGTGGCTTTCGTGTCGGCGTTTGCCTGCATCCGCTGGCTGCTGCGCTACATTAGCAGCCATACCTTCACCCCTTTCGCCTGGTACCGCATCGTGTTCGGCATCGTGGTGATTGTTTCCGCCTATACCGGCGTCATCACCTGGGCCGAATAAGAGCATGACCGACCAGGACACCAGCCAGCGCGCCCTGCACCTGCTCCAGACCGTCTTCGGCTACCCAGCCTTCCGCGGCCAGCAGGGGCAGATTGTCGAGCATGTCGGCAATGGCGGCGATGCCCTGGTGCTGATGCCGACCGGCGGCGGCAAGTCGCTGTGCTACCAGATCCCGGCCATGCTGCGCGAAGGCGTGGGCGTGGTGGTGTCGCCGCTGATCGCGCTGATGCAGGACCAGGTCGACGCGCTGGCCGAGGTGGGCGTGCGCGCGGCCTTCCTGAACTCCACCCAGACGTATGAGGAAGCGGCGCGCATCGAACGCCTGGTGCGCACCAGCCAGATCGACCTGCTGTACGTGGCGCCGGAACGGCTGCTGACCCAGCGCTGCTTCGACCTGCTGCAGGATTCGCAGATCGCCCTGTTCGCCATTGACGAGGCGCACTGCGTTTCGCAATGGGGCCACGACTTCCGTCCTGAATACATCAAGCTGTCGGTGCTGCACGAGCAGTTCCCGAACGTGCCGCGCATTGCGCTGACTGCGACCGCCGACCAGCAGACGCGCGCCGAAATCATCCACCGCCTGGCGCTGACCGAAGCGGCGCAATTCGTGTCGTCTTTCGACCGCCCGAACATCCGCTACCAGATCGTTGAAAAGACCAACGGCCGCAAGCAGCTGCTGGACTTCATCACCGCCGAACATGCCGGCGATTGCGGCATCGTCTACTGCCTGTCGCGCAAGAAGGTGGAGGAGACGGCGGAGTTCCTCAACGAACACGGCGTGCGCGCCCTGGCCTACCACGCCGGCATGGAGCACACGGTGCGCGCCGGGAACCAGGCGCGCTTCCTGCGCGAAGAGAACATCGTGATGGTGGCCACCATCGCCTTCGGCATGGGCATCGACAAGCCGGACGTGCGTTTCGTCTGCCACCTCGACCTGCCGAAATCGATCGAAGGCTATTACCAGGAAACCGGCCGCGCCGGCCGCGACGGCATGCCAGCCAGCGCCTGGATGTCCTACGGCCTGCAGGACGTGGTGCTGCAGCGGCGCATGATCGACGAGTCGGAAGCCGACGAGAATTTCAAGCGCGTCCTGTCGACCAAGCTTGATTCCATGCTGGGCCTGTGCGAGACACTGAGCTGCCGCCGCGTGCGCCTGCTGGAATACTTCGGCGAGCCGGCCACGCCTTGCGGCAATTGTGACACCTGCCTGATTCCGCCGGTATCCTTCGATGGCACGGTGCCGGTGCAGAAGCTGCTGTCAGCGATCTACCGCTGCGACCAGCGCTTCGCCGCCGGCCACGTGATCGACGTGCTGCGCGGCGCCGAGTCGGAACGCATCCAGACCTGGCACCACGACAAGCTGTCCGTATTCGGCATCGGCGCCGACCGCAGCGAACAGGAGTGGCGCGCCATCCTGCGCCAGGTGATCGCTTTGGGCCTGGTGACCGTCGACCACGAGCAATTCAGCTCGCTCAAGCTGACCGATGCCGCGCGCCCGGTGCTGAAAGGCGGCCAGAAAGTGCAGCTGCGCCAGTACCAGAAGCCGGTCAAGCAGAAACGCAGCTCGGCCCCCAAGGGCTACGAGGAAACCAGCCTCGATGGCGACGAGCAGCGCCTCTTCGACCGCCTGCGTTCGTGGCGCATGGGCGCGGCACGCGAACATGGCGTGCCGGCTTATGTGATCTTCAACGACGCCACCCTGCGCGAGATCGCCAAGGTCCGTCCTGCCACGCTGGGCGAGATGCGCGGCATCTCCGGCGTGGGCGAGAAGAAGCTGGTTTCCTACGGCGACGAGATCGTCAGGCTGCTCGCCGACCTGGCTTGAGGCGCAGGCTTCCCAGCAGCGCCAGCCCTGCCAGCAGCAACGCCCCTTGCGTCGGTTCCGGCACCGGCGACAGCAGGAACGTCCCTCGCGTATCCCACTCATTGACGCCCCTGGCAAGGATCTGGCCGCTGGCATTGATGTCCCAGGCGCCTTGCAGGAACCATCCCGCGTACTCTGTCTCGTTCCAAAGATGGTCCAGCACGTAGGGCCGGTCCCGGTACCAAAGCATGGCGCGCCTGTAATCGGTTTCGCCTACCACGCTGCCCGCGTCGTTGATGTCGTACGCATAATCGGACCACAGTTCCTGATAATCCCATTTGCTGCCATGTTCGAGCATGGTGAATGCGCTGGCGTTTTCCTGGTAGCCGGCGACCCGTCCTTTGCTGTTGACGGCAAGGAGGTAAAAGTCATAAGCCAGGTGATGATCGCCGAAGTTGCCGTTGTACCAGCTCCTGGCGCCAAACTCGCCGGTGTGGCCTCCAATAACGTAGCCGAGATCGTTGATCAAATAGGGGGCGTAGTCGTCAAACACTTGCGGTGCGCTGCCATCGCCCCATTGGATAAAGCCGATCGGTCCGGAAGTTCCCGGCAGGCGGTAGCCGACAACATCGCCGCGGTTGTTGATGCCGGCAGCATAACCGCCCATTCCCGCGAATTGCAGCAGTTCCATTTCGCCGCCATTGCGCCACCTGACCGGCTGCGACTGCGTGAAGCCCGGGATTGTAATGTTCCCGATAACCGTTCCCTGGTTATTGAAGCCGGTGAGTGTCAGTTCTCCGGCGACACTAGGCAAATGCACCAGCGAACCGTCGCGGTTCCAGATCAGCGGTTTGCCGTCCGGGCCGAGGCCCGCGACCTGCCCGGCATCGTTCAGGAACTTCGGCGCAAACTGGCCGTCAAACCTGAATGCCCGATAGGCCGGCGCTTCCTGCGCATACGCGCTGCATGCAAGCAGCGCCAGCAAGGAAGAAGACGCCAGGCGCGCCGCCAGCTTTCTTTGCGCCAGCCAGCGCAGTGCCAGCAGCGCGAGCCCGGCCAGCAGCAGCGTAGCGATTTGCGGCTCCGGCACCGGCGACAGCAGGAATGTGGCGGTGCCACCCTGGGGGCCGAGGGCACTGGCAAGTATCGCCCCGTCGTTGTTGATGTCCCACGCGTTGAGCAAGGTCCAGCCCGAATACGCGGCTTCGTTCCACAAATGATCCAGGTTATACGCCCGGTCTTCAAACCACAGCATGGCATGCAAGCTGAGCTCGGTTTCGCCGACGACGCTGCCGGTATCGTTGAGGGCATGGGCAAAACCGGACCACAGGTCACGGATGTCGCGCTGTCCCTCCCTGTCGATCAGCGAGAAGGCGTGGTAATTGTCGTGCATGCCCGCCAGGCCCCCTTCGTTGTTGAGCGCACGGACAAACAGGCCGCTATAGGGCTCTTGCGCGAACACCCCATCCTGCCAGCCCCGGAGCCCCCAATCGCCGCCAAGCTGGCCAATAACCAGGCCGTGGTCGTTGATCATCTGCGGCAGGTAGTTGTCGAACAGTTGAGGCGTACTGCCGTCGCCCCACTGGACGAAGCCGACCTGCCCCGAGCCCGTACCGGATGCGCCGGCCATGTAGCCGATAATGTCGCCGCGATTATTGACGCCCGCCGTGAAACCGCCCAAACCCTTGAATGGCAGGCGCTCCACTGCCCCGCCGTCGCGCCATGCGACCGGTTGCGGCAGGCTGTAGCCCGGAATGACCGCATTGCCGACAACCGTGCCCTGGTTATTGAAGCCGGTGATGGTGAGCTGGCTGACACTGCCAGCCAGTTGCTGCACCGAGCCATCGGGATTCCAGATGACCGGCCTGCCGTCCTGGCCGACGCCGGCGACCTGGCCCAAGTCGTTCAGTATCTGCGGCGTGAACTGGCCATCGAACCTGAAGGCACGATAGGCGGGTGCACCCTGCACGTGTGCGGACCATGCCAGCAACGCCAGCACGGACAAGAACAAACGAAGGAATCTTGGCATGGCAATCTCCTGTGGGTAAACAGGAGCCAATGCTGCGCCAACGCGGCAGGCTGCGCGCGCGCCGGCTCAAATCGTGCGCGACGGCGCGATAGCGTTGCGCGCCATAGCGCGATGCAAGCTGCCAAGCAGCAGCAGGCCGGCCAGCAGCATCAGGACCGGCGCCAACTCCGGCACCGGCGACAGCAGCGCCGCTTGCTGCGCGAAGGTTGCCGCATTGCTGGCAATCGCCACGATCTCGCCCGCATCGTTGATATCTTCCGTATAACGAAGGCTCCAGCCGTCCCAGCCGCTTCTGTCCCACAGGGTGTTCAGGTCGTATGTCTGCCCGCCGGAAAACAGCATGCCGTGCTGCGTGCCTTCCCAATAACCGAAGGCCACGCCTGCGTTGTTGATGGCGGTGGCGTAGCCGGGGCCGTAGGTCTCCAGCACTTCGCCTTTCCAGATCGCGCCATGGGCCTCGGTAATATCGCTGCCGCTGCCGCCGGCCACCCAGCCCTTGTCGTTGATGTCGCGCGCCCACGAATAGCCCGCATCGGGCAGATCGTGATAAGCGCCGTCCTGCCAGACTCCGGCATGATCCCCTGCGCGCGAGAGGCCGACAACCTGCTCCTGGTCACCATTTTCACCATCCACTGCACGTGCCATCGCGACAATCGTGCCCTTGTTATTGATGGAAACCGCCGTTCCGCCATGAACGCCCGCGTCGAATGTGATGGGCTGCCGTCCCGATTGCCAGATCATCGGTTGGGCGCCGGATGATCCCACCAGCTGGCCAGCGTCATTCATATCGGTGAGGATCGCTTCTTCGCTGCTGTCCGTCAGGCATTCCAGTCCGCTGCCGCGGCGCCTGGGCAGCAGCGAGTAATGGCTAGGCAAGGACAAGACCGCACAATCGGGCAACCGGTTTCATGGCATCCTCCAGCCAAGGCACAGGAGCCAATGGTGGACTTGCCCCGTCAGCGGCGCGCGCTGAGCTTCTAATCGTGCGCGGCACAGCGATAGGGTCAGGACTTGAGTCCGCTCACAAGCTGGCGGTAGCGGCCGGGCGGCGCCCCGACGGCTTCGCTGAAACGGTGGCTGAAATGGCTAAGGTCGGCGTAGCCGCACGCTTCGGCGACTTGCTGCAGCGGCAGGCGCCCTGCGCGCAACAGGCCGCGCGCACGCTCGATGCGGCGTGCTGCAATCCAGGCCGACGGCGGCATGCCGAAGCTGATGCGGAACATGCGGGCCAGGTGGAATTCCGACATGCACGCCAGTTGCGCCAGCATGCCGAGGGTGATGTTCTGGTCGAGGTGGGTTTCGATGTATTCGTGCAGGCGGCGGCGCACCAGCGGCGCCAGTCCTCCGCGCAAGCGCAGGCCGGGCCTGGTCATCGATTGCGATTGCAGCAGCTCGCTCAAGGCCTCGTGCGTGATTTCATTGGCGCGCAGCAGCTGGTCGGCGTCGTCCCACGGCTGCTGCAGCAAGTCGCCGCATAGCTGCACCAGGCGCCGGTTCTCGAAATAGGTCTTGTCCTGCAAGGTGAGTTCGCGCGGCTCGCGATCCAGCTCCGCCACGGCGCGCTGCGTGAAATGCTCGGGCATGAAGTACACGTGCAGCATGCGCAACTGGCCGCGCACCACCCATTCCGATTCGTGCCAGTCCGGCAGGGAGCACAGGCGCTGTGGCGCGCCGTACTGCCCCGGCAAGCCTTCGCGTTCGACTTCGTAGCCGCCGCCCAGGTAGCACGACAAGGTATGGTGGCCGGGCTGGCGATACTCGGTGAAAGCCTCCGGCGTGCTGCGATGCCAGACCGCAGCCGCCAGCCCGTCGCCCAGCCAGGCAAAACGCTCCAGCGTGGCATCGGTGCCGGACATGGTGCGGAACACGGCGTGCGACATCGCATCGCCCGGCTTGCCCGCCAGCGCCGCGCGCGCCGCCGCCCCCACGCGCTTGCGCGGAGCGGCATCCTCAAGTTGTCCAGTCAGTGGCTTCACGCCGAAAAGTCTAGCACGGCCATTCCGGTCCAGCCGGCCGCCCCTCCGATTTGCGCAAGATCAGACAAGGGGACCCTGGGCTCGCCGCCGCTAGTGTCGGGAAAATTTACAGCGTCGACCAGCCGTGAAACCACTTATCGATAAGAATCAGTTACTTGCTGGCGCAGGGTATAAAAATTGCTTATTGCATTTGAAGCAATGCTGTCAACTTTCCTACTGTTTTGAAAGGAATTATCGATGAAGAAGTTCGCTTGCCTGGCAGCCCTGTCACTCGCTATCTCCGCAGCACAAGCAGCGCCGATCCAGCTTGACCTGACCAGCGGCGCCTTCGCCAACAACAATGGCTCGGCTGTTGTCGACACTTATACGGAAGACGGCTTTCGCCTCCGCACGGTGCGTGCCGGCGACCATTTCGATCCCTTGTTTATCGGCGATATCGGCATCCACAACGGCTTCCAGAACGCCGACGACGTGAGTTGGGTCATCGACTTCTTCGGGGCCAGCTTCAACCTGGTCAACATCAATATCGCCGCCTATGCCGATGGCGCGTCGTCGATCACGGTGAGCGGTTCCAACGGCGCGACGCAAACCTTGTCCGGCACCGGTACCCTGGCCATCGCCGGCATGGGCAACGTGACCTCGGTCGTTTTCAATATCGACCAGGACGGCGGGACGCAAGGCTTTGGCTTTTCCGAGATCAACGTCGACACCACGCCCGTGCAACAAGTGCCCGTGCCGGGCACGCTGATGCTGCTTGGCCTCGGCTTGTCCGCACTGGGCGTTTCGCGCCGCCGCACTTCGAAGTAGGCAGGAAGAACCAGCCAGCGTGCGGCATTCCGCGCGCTGGTTCATAATACTTGGCACCAGAACTGTTACCGCCTAGTGAAGTGCCTGCCCCATGAATACACCTCCAGACGACCTGCCAATTTACCGAGTCCTGACTGGCCCCGACGATTCGAAGTTTTGCCGGCGAGTCAGCGAAGCGCTCGCACTGGGCTATCAACTTTACGGTTCGCCTTCCTTGACCTTTAACGGCGAGACGGTCATCGTGGCCCAGGCCGTCCTTTGGCCCACGGCCAAGTCTTAGCCGGAACAAACAGCAAGTTCAGACAACTGCCGGTGCGCGGCAAGCGGCACACTGGCAGGACGATGAATACTGCCCTCTACCTCACCACGGTGCTCATCTGGGGCACCACCTGGATCGCGATCAAATTCCAGCTCGGCGTCGTCGCAGCGCCGGTGTCGATCGCCTATCGTTTCTGGATCGCGGCGCTGGTGCTGATGCTGATCCTGCTCGCGCGCAGGCAGCAAGTCCTGCCGCCGCGTTCCGCCTGGCGCTACCTGCTCGCGCAGGGGCTTGCGCTGTTCTGCTGTAACTTCCTGTGCTTTTACTACGCCACGATGTGGGTGCCGAGCGGCCTGGTGGCGGTGGTGTTTTCGACCGCGCCGATCTGGAATGCGATCAATGGCCGTCTCTTCATGAAGCGGCCGATCCGGCCGCAAGTCATGGGCGGCGCGGTGCTGGGACTGGCAGGCATCGTGCTGCTGTTCCTGCCTTCCATGCAGGGGCACTGGAACGATGCCGGCATGCTGGCCGGCCTGGGACTGGCCCTGCTTGGCACGCTGTGCTTCTCGACCGGCAACCTGCTCTCGAGCCGCATGCAGGCGCTGGGCATGCAGCCCTGGCTGACCAACACCTGGGCCATGCTGTGCGGCGCCGCCATCCTGACGCTTGGCGCGCTGGCGCTCGGCATGCCGTTCAACTTCGACCCAAGCCCGCGCTATGTCGGCGCATTGCTCTACCTGGCCGTGCCGGGATCGGTGATTGCCTTCACGGCTTACCTGCTGCTGGTGGGGAGAATCGGTCCGGACCGCGCGGCTTACTGCACGGTGCTGTTCCCCGTGGTGGCGCTGACGGTGTCCACCGTCTTCGAGGGATACCAGTGGAGCAGCATGGCCCTGGCCGGGCTGCTGCTGGTCATCGGGGGGAATTTGCTGGCCTTTATGCCGGCGCGTGCCAAAGCACAGGCGCCGGCGGCAGCCTAGATCATTTCTTGGTGAATACCAGGTCCCAGACGCCGTGGCCCAGTTTCAGGCCGCGGTTTTCGAACTTGGTCAGCGGGCGGTAGGCCGGCTGCGGCGCGTAGCCTTCAGCGGTGTTCTGCAGCGCCGGCTCGGCGCTCAGCACTTCCAGCATCTGCACCGCGTAATCTTCCCAGTCGGTCGCCAGGTGGATATAGCCGCCCGGCGCCAGGTGCTCGCACAGGGTTTTCACGAATGGGGCCTGGATCAGGCGGCGCTTGTTGTGGCGCGCCTTGTGCCATGGGTCAGGGAAGTAGATATGCACGCCCGCCAGCGAACCGGCCGGGATCATGTCGCGCAATACTTCCACCGCATCGTGCTGGATCACGCGCAGGTTGGTCAGGCCTTCCTCGCCGATCAGCTTGAGCAGGCTGCCCACGCCCGGGGTGTGCACTTCCACGCCGATGAAATCCTTCTCCGGCATCAGCTTGGCGATGTGGGCGGTGGTGCCGCCCATGCCGAAGCCGATCTCCAGGATCAGCGGCGCCTTGCGGCCGAAAGTCTTCTCGAAGTCCAGCGCTTCTTTCTTGTGCTCGACCATGAATTGCGGACCGAGATCGCTCAGCGCACGCTCTTGTGCCGAAGACAGGCGTCCCGCGCGCGTGACGAAGCTGCGGATGCGGTGTTCGGTCGGGTCGTAGAGCATTTTGCCCTTTGGCGTGGATTCGGAAGACATGGCTAAACGTGCAAGGAAAAGGGGCGATTATACCATTCCGGTTTTGCCGCCCGGCCTGCGATAATAGCGGGTCTTGTCCCTAAGGAAGCCCAAGTAATGGCCCTCGCACTGAACATCCTGATCATCGTCCTGGCACTGGTAACGCTGTACTTCCTGCTGAAAGGCGGCCCGAAAGCCGCCCCTGCGCCAACGGGCAAGCCGGTGGGCGGCTCCTACACGCCGCTGCCGCAGGGCGAGCCGGTGCACCACTGGAGCGACGAAGGCCGCTACCAGCTCGAAGTGCTGGGCGAGTCGCGCTATTCCGACACCATCCGCGCCCTGGCCGGCGAGCATGGCGAGGCCGCGGCCGACGCCCGCCACAAGGCGCTGCTGCTGGCGGACGACAACAACCCCTACGAAGACAAGGCGGTCGCCGTCTTCCTCAACAGCGAGATGGTCGGCTACCTGGCGCCGAAAGACGCCGTGGCCTTCCGCGCCATGCTGGCGCGCCAGGAAATCAGCGGCCAGCTCACCTCGACCGACGCCGTGATCCGCGGCGGCCAGATGTACGAAGGCAAGCGCCTGGCCTATACCGTGCTGCTCGACGTGAATGTTGCGTAAATATCACTTAGTAACTTACTAAACCCCGCGCACGATTGAATGCAGCGCGGGTTTGTGACATCATCGGCGGCTTGCTGTTTTGATAATCAATAAGGGAGCCGTCATGAAGACAAAATACGCCTTGCTGTTACCCGCCCTGCTGCTCGCAGCCTGCGCCAAGAAGGCGCCTGCGCCGGCACCGACCTCTGAAGCGACCCCAGCGCCCGCCGCTGCACCAGCCGCGCCGGCTCCAGCCCCTGCGGCGCCTGCCGCCCCTGCCGCCAGCACCGCGGCCACCGGCAATGCCCCCCTGGCAACTCCGCAGATGGACATGGAGAACATGAGCACCGAGCAGAAGGAAATGGCCAAGCGCCAGGCCAAGCTCGATTACTCCAATATGGAAGACGGCTACATCAACGACACCAACGCGCAGTGGGCCAGCACCGCCAGCGCGACGTCCGAATACGGCGGCAGCAGCTACGAGCCGGCCAACGCAACCGGCAAGGTCGACGGCAAGAATTTTGCAACCAAGGGCAGCGATGTTGGTTTCGATTCGCTCGAAGTCGGCTTCCAGAATCCGGTCAATGCCACCCAACTGCGCGTAGCGATCAGCGATGGCTACGGCCTGGAAGGCATCACCAAGGTTGAGCTGCAGGACACCGACGGCAAATGGAATACTGTATGGAGCGGCATCAACACCGTGAAGGTCGACCGGCGCGGCACCCGCACCTGGTTTGTGCAGCCGATCGAAAAGACGACCTACAAGGCCAAGGCGGCGCGCATCACCAAATCCAATAACCTGAGTACCGACCGCCTGTATGTGGATGCGGTACAACTGGTAGGTTCCTGACCGGGCGCCCCGCCTTGCCCGACAGGCGTATCATGGCTGCAGCAGCTTGCAGGAGGCAGCCATGGAACGCGAACGGGCAAAGGCGGGAGATGCGGTGCGGCCGATCGGCTGGCACCATAAGATGCTGGTGATTCGCACCACGCCGGGCCGCACGGGCCGGAACGATGACGAGGATGTGCTGTGCCGCTGGCACGATGCCGACGGCGAGCACCAGCAAACCTTCAAGTCAGGACAGCTTGAAATCCTGAACTCAGCCGCGCAAGCGCGCAACCCGCGCGGCCGGACGCTTATTTGAGCAGGCCGAAGACTTTGGAAATCGCCTTGCTGCCGTAGGAGATCGGGTTCTCGCGGATCTTCTTCTCTTCTTCCCCGATCATCAGGAACAGGCCATCGAGCGCGCGCTGGGTGACGTAGCTTTCCACCGTCGCCTGCTCTTCAGTGGCCAGGCCGAACTTGGTCGCCTGCGCCATCGCGCTGTTGAACTGGCCGGACAGCTTGGACCGGTCAGTCACGCCCTTCACGATCGGCTTGAATTTCACCGCCAGCGGCGCTGCGGTTTTCTCCTTGAAGAAATCGGTGACCGAGGTGTCGCCGCCGGTCAGGATCGCCTTGGCGTCGCTCAGCGTCATCGACTTGACCGCATTCACCAGCAGCGGCTTGGCCAGCGGCACGGCTTGCTCGGCAGCGCGGTTCATCGCGGTTTCCAGCTCATCGAGCTGTTCGCCGCGGCCGGTCATTTCCAGGATAGGACGGGCTTTTTCCAGCACGCGCGGCAGCTTGATGCGCACCGCATCGTTGTTCATGAACCCGCCCTCGACGCCAAGCTTGCCCACGGCGGCCACCGAACCGGCTTCCAGCGCGGCTTTCAGGCCGCCGCCAGCCTCCTTCTCGGTCAAGGCGTCCAAGGGATTGGCCAGTGCGCCGGCGGCCAGCACCAGGCCGGCCAGCGTGGCGGCGATACGATTCATCGTTGTCATGGTTATTTCTCCAGAAGTTACAGACTGACCGTAGTGTACGCCTTCAGGTTGACACTGTTGGGTACTTCCGCCATCGACAGCACCCGCAGGTGCGGCAGCACGCGCTCGCTCAGGGCGCGCACATGGCGCCGCAAGTCCGGCGCGCACAGCAGCACCGGCAGCATATTCGCCTTCATCATGCGGTCGGCCTGGCTGGCCAGGCGGGCCAGCAGCTGGTCGGCGAACTTGGGCTCGACCACGATGCCGCCGCCGTCGGCCTGGCGCACGCTTTGCATCAGCACCTGTTCGATGGCCGGGTCCAGGGTCAGCACGTGCAGGGCGCTGTGATCGCCCAGCAGGTCCTGGCAGATGGCCGTGCCCAGCTTCTGGCGCACCACTTCGGTCAGGTAGCCCAGGTCCTTGCTGTTGCGGCCGGCGTCGGCCAGGGTTTCCAGGATCGCTTCCAGGTGGCGCACCGAGACTTTCTCGCGCAGCAGGTTCTGCAGGATCTTCTGGATGTCGCTGACCGAGACCACGGTCGGCACCAGCTCTTCCACCAGCCCGGGCTGGCTGTCGCGGATGCGCTGCAGCAGCTTGTCGGTCTCGCCGCGCGTCAGCAGCATGGCCGACTGCTGCTTCAGCACTTCCGACAGGTGGGTGATGAACACCGTGCCCGGGTCGACCAGGGTGTAGCGCGCCGAGCGCGCCAGTTCCTTTTCGCTGTCGGCGATCCAGATTGCCGGCAAGCCGTAGGTCGGCTCGCGCGTCTCGATCCCTTTCAGCGCCCGCTGCTCGCCGCCGCTGTGGATGGCCAGCGTGTGGTCGAGCATGATGTCGCCCTTGCCGGCCAGCGCGCCGAACACGCGCAGCTCGTAGGCGGTGGCGGCCAGTTGCGGCGCGTCGCGGAAGCGCACGCGCGGCAGCACCATGCCGGATTCCAGCGCGAACTGCTTGCGCAGCGCGGCAATCCGTTCGGTCAGCAGGCTTTGCTCGCCGTTCACCAGCGGCAGCAGGGTCGCCCCCATCAGCACTTCGATCGGTTCCACTTTCAGCAGGTCGTAGGTGTCTTCCTCGCCATCCTTGGCGTCGGCGTCCTGGTCGTCTTCCGGCTTGCCGCCGACCTTGCGGCGCAGCAGCAGACCGACGCCGAACAGCGTGCCGCCCACCACCAGTACCGGCAGCGGCGGAATGCCCGGCAGGAAGAACAGCGCCGCCATGGCGCCGGCCACGATGAACAGGGTCTTGGGGAAGGAGGTCAGCTGGCGCAGCACCTGGCTGCTCAGGTTGCCGTCCGAGGCGGAGCGCGTCACGATGATGCCGGTGCCCACCGAAATCACCAGCGCCGGCACCTGGGTCACGATGCCGTCGCCCACGGTCAGCAGGGTAAAGGTGTGCAGCGCCTGGTCCCAGCGCATGCCCATCTGCATGATGCCGATCACCAGGCCGCCGACGATGTTGATCAGCATGATCAGGATGCCGGCAATGGCATCGCCCTTGACGAATTTGCTGGCGCCGTCCATCGCGCCGTAGAAACCCGATTCCTTTTCCAGCAGCTTGCGGCGGCGCTTGGCTTCTTCCTGGTCGATGAAGCCCATGTTCAGGTCGGCGTCAATGCTCATCTGCTGGCCCGGCATGCTGTCCAGCGTGAAGCGGGCCGCCACTTCGGACACGCGCTGCGCGCCGCTGGTCACCACCACGTACTGCACCACCACCAGGATCAGGAACACGATCATGCCGATCACGTAGTTGCCGCCCACCACATAGGAGCCGATGGCGCCGATCACGCGTCCGGCGTCGGCATCGCTGAGGATCAGGCGGGTGGCCGCCACGTTGAGCGACAGCCGGAACAGGGTGGCGATCAGCAGCAGCGAGGGAAAAGTGGAAAACTCCACCGGCCGCGGGATATAGAAGGTCAGCAGCAGGATGGTCAGGGCGAAGCTGATATTGCACAGGATCAGGAAATCCAGCATGGCCGACGGGATCGGCACGAACAGCACGCACAGGATGCCGACCACCAGCAGCACCATGACCAGGTCGGCGTTCTCGCCAAAATAACGACGTAACATCAATTCTTCCTTCCAGACTGACGGCGGGCCTCGCGCATGGCGTAGACCCAGACCATGATTTTTGCAAGCTGCGGATACAGCTTTTCCGGCACGTAGCCGTCGTAATCGACTTCGCGGAACAAGGTGCGCGCCAGCGGCTTGTTCTGCACGATCGGGATATTCTTGCGCCCGGCCAGTGCGCGCATGCGCGCCGCCAGGTCGCCGGCGCCCTTGGCCACCACCTTGGGCGCGGCCGCGCTGCCATGCTCGTAGCGCAGCGCCACGGCCAGGCGGGTCGGGTTGGTGACCAGCACGTCGGCGCTGGCCATGCGCCGCATCGACTGGCTGCGCTTGAGCATGTCCTTGCGCAGTTCGCGGATGCGGGCGCGGATGCGCGGATCGCCTTCGCGGTTCTTGTGCTCGTCCTTGATGTCGCGCTTGCTCATGCGCATGCGCTTGGCGTAATCCCAGCGCACAAAGCCCATGTCGGCCAGCGCAATCAACAGCAGCGCCAACGCCAGCTTGCCCAGCAGGCCGCCCACCAGCTCGAGCAGGATGCGCGGATAGGCGGCCGGCGCCGCCGTCGGCAAGGCCATCAGGCCCGGCAGCGCCGCGCTCACGGCGGCCCACGCCACCCCGGCCAGCACCACCAGCTTGACGATGCTCTTGCCGGCCTCGAACAGGGTGCGCATCGAAAAGATGCGCTTGAAACCATCGACCGGGTTGAGGCGCTTGAAGTCCGGCTTGACCGGGTGCACGCTGAATATCGGGCCGGTCTGCGCCAGGTTGGTCAGCAGCGCGGCAATCACCAGCGCCATCAGCAGGGGCGCCAGCAACAGCAGCACCGCCAACAGCAGCTGGCCGCACCAGGCCGCCAGGTTGGCCACGCTCCACTCCAGCCCCGGCGCCCGCGCCAGGGTGCGCTGCGCCATGCTGAGCAGCTTGCCCAGGCCGTCCCAGCCGCTAGCCTGCACCACCACCGTCAGCACGGCAATGGCCGCGCACGACAGGAAGTCCACGCTCTTCGCCACCTGGCCCTTTTTGCGCGCGTCCTCCAGCCGGTGCGGCGTGGCCTGTTCCGAACGGTCGCTATCCTGTTCCGCCATCAGCGCAGCACGCTTTCCCAGTAGGTGAAGATGGAGCGGTAGACGCGCTGCATGGCCGGCCCCAGCGTCGGTGCGCTGACGGCAAAGATGGTCAGCGCCGCCACCAGCTTGAGCGGGATGCTGACCACGAACACGTTCATCTGCGGCAGCGTGCGCGAGGCCACGGCCAGCGCCAGCTCCAGCAGCAGCAGGCACAGGATGACCGGAATCACCAGCGCGATGCCGTAGGAGAACACCAGCCCGAACTGCGCCACGGCCGCATCGGCCGACAGTTCCAGCCCGGCGCCCGGCGCCGCCCGCTGCAGCGAGAAGGCCAGGCCGCGCAGCAGCGCATGGTGGCCGTCAAGGGCGAAGAACAGCGCCACCCCGGTCATGTTGAGGATGGTGGCAAACATCGGCGCGCCCGAGCGCGTCACCGGGTCATACACTACGCCCAGGCCGAAACCGCTCTGCACGTCGAGGATCTTGCCGGCCATGGCAAACGCGCCGAAGGCGGCAAACACGCCGAAGGCCAGCGTGATGCCGACCACCACTTCGCCGATCGCTCCCAACAGCACCTGGCCCGGGCCGAAGCTGGCCAGCGCCGGCCGCACGCCGCCGCCGGACACCAGCAGCGCCGCCAGCGCCAGCGTAAACAGCACGCGCACCACCACCGGCGTGCCCTGCACCATGGGTACCGGCGCCAGCAGGAACACGCAGCCCAGGCGCAGCCACACGTAAAACACTGCCAGGGCCCATGCCGCATCGACGTTGATCTGCATCGCTCGCCTTAGAATTGCTGCGGTATCGACGCGATCAGGCCGGCGCCGAAGGCCACCAGGCGCTTCAGCATCCACGGCCCGCACACCACCAGCACCACCACGGCCGCCACCAGCTTGGGCACGAAACTGAGCGAGGCTTCCTGGATCTGCGTCACCACCTGCAGCACGCTGACCAGCAAGCCCACCAGCAAGGTCACGGCCAGCAGCGGCGCCGCGATCAGCAAGCCGGTCCACAGCAGCTCGGACAGCATGCGCAGGGCCATGTCACTGCCCATCCTGACCTCCCGTCGCCAGCAGCTGCGCCATCGCCTGTTCCAGCAGGGGTTGGCAGGAATCATCCTGCTCCAGCGCTTCCTGCACCTCGTCGACCATGCGGAAAAAACGCGGATCGGCCAGCAGGTGCTGGCCCAGCTCGTCCAGCAGCACCGCTTCCAGGAACACGCGCAAGGCCTTGCGCCCGCGCTGCGGGTCGTCGCGGCCGATGGCGCGCACCCGCTGTTCCACCAGGCGCGCCAGCGTGCCGTCCGGCGTTGCCGCCGCGCGCCCGTCCGCACTGGGGGCGCGCCGGCCGGCGGCCGCGCCATGCGGCGCCAGCTGGCTGCGGATCATCCGCACCAGGGCCGTCACGCCGCTTACCGATGTCACCATTCCATGCTCTCCCTACAGGCTGACGTCCAGCCCGCGTCCGCGCAATTGACGGCGCAGCGCCGTCATTGCCTCTTTGTGTAATTGGGTCACGCGCCCGGCCGACAGCTCGCAGTCCTGCGCAATCTCGCCGAACGGCTGCTGCTGCAGGTAGTGCGCATGCACGATGCGGCGCTGCAGCGGCGGCAGCTGCTCCAGCGCCGCCATCAGGGTATTGCGCAGCTGGCGCAGCTCGACGCCATGATAACTGTTGTCGGCATACTCCCTTTCGCCGGCGGCATACAGGCCGGTTTCCTCCAGCAGGAAGCCGACCGCCAGCCCGATGGCCAGTTCGGCCAGCTGGCCGAAGACATCGGCGTCCTGCCCGTCCGCCAGCGCGCCCACCCGCTGCGACACGATGCGCTTGCGCGCGGCCACCTGCTCGCGCAGGTCGCTGGCCGAATCGATGCCGTTCAGGATGGCACCGCTGACCCGCGACGAGGCAAACGTCTCGAACTTGGCGCCGCGGCTGTCCTGGTAGCGGTCGATCGCTTCCAGCAGGCCGACCCGGGCGTACTGCAGGTAGTCGTCGAACTCCAGGTCGTCCTGCACGCGGCGCGCGTACATGCGCGCCGCGTGCATGCGTGCATACGCATCGTAGGCTTGCGCCAGCGCGGCGCGCGCCTCGGCCTCGCCCCCGTGAAAGCGCTGCCATACCGTTTCAAGGACGTCCTCCGACACCGGCATTGCCCTCAGACGAAAGTACCCAGCAGGGCGCGCACCACCAGGTTCCAGCCGTCCATCAGCACGAACAGCAGGATCTTCACCGGCAGCGAGATCGAGGCCGGCGGCACCATCATCATGCCCAGCGCCATCAGCGCCGACGACACCACCAGGTCCACCAGCAGGAAAGGCAGGAAGATCACGAAGCCGATCTGGAAGGCAGCGCGCAGCTCGGACAGCATGAAGGCAGGAATCAGCTGCAGCATGCTGATGTCTTCCATGCTGGCCGGGCGTTCGGCGTGCGCCAATTCCACCATCAGCGCCAGGTCCGCTTCGCGCGTCTGGCGCACCATGAACTCGCGCAGCGGCGCCAGCGCCTTGGGGATGGCCTTTTCAGCAGTGAGCTTGCCCGCCACATAGGGCTGCAGGGCCTGGGTATTGGCCTGCTGCAGCGCCGGCGCCATGGTGAACATGGTCAGGAACAGCGACAGGCTGATGATGACGGCATTGGGCGGCGTCTCCTGCATGCCCAGCGCATGGCGCAGCATCGACAGCACGATCACGATGCGGATGAAGGAAGTCATCGACATCAGGATGGCCGGCGCCAGCGACAGCACGGTCAGGCCGAGCAGGATGCGTACCGCCGCCGAAGTGTCGGCGCGGCTGGCCCCGCCCAGGTTAAGCTGGATGGCCGGTGCGCTGTCCGGCGCGGCCCAGGCCACGCCCACCCACAGCAGCAGCGCCAGTACGGCGCCGGCCTGGCACAGGCGGCGCATCATGGCGCCACCGGCGCTACGGCTGCCGGCGCGGCAGCCGCTGCCACCTGCGCCACGCCGTGTTCGGTATGCGCCAGCAGCAGGCGCTGGCCCTCGAATTCCACCACCACCAGCTGGGCGCGCGGGCCCAGCGGCTGGCGTTCCAGCACGCGCAGCAGGCGGCCGCCGCTGCCGCCGCCCGCCTGCGGCAGGCGGCGCCGCAGGAACAGCACGGCAACGATCACCAGCAGCGACAGCAGCAGCACCGCCACGGCGCCGCCGCCGACCGGCGCGGCGCCCAGCGGCGTGTCCTGCTTGAAGGGGATGGCCGGCGCGCTGACGACGGCGCTGGCCGTTGCGGCAACTGCTTCAGCCATGGCTGCGCGGCGCCACTTCCGTTACCCGCACGCCGAACTGGTCGCCCACCACCACCAGTTCGCCGCGCCCCACCACCTGGCCGTTGACCACCAGGTCGAGCGGCGCATCGACCGCGCGGTCCAGCGTGAACACGGCGCCGGCCTGCAGCTCCATCAGCTGCGCCAGGCTGGCCTGGGCCTGCCCGACCTGCACTGTCAGGCCGACCTGCACCCCTTGCAGCAAAGCGCCCTGGCCCAGGGCCAGCGGGGCGCCGCCGCCATGGCCGCGCAGTTCGGCCAGCTCGACGCGCTCGGCCAGTTCAACGGATGCGGCCTGGCCGCTTGCATGACTGCTCATTACGATCTTCCTTACAAAATTAAACAGGGGCCGGCGCGGCTTGCACCGCGAGGGCCTGGCCCACCTTGCCGAGGTGGGCGTGGAACAGGGTGCTGGCGCCATCCGGGGCCAGCACGGGCAGCGGCTGCTCGGCGCTGCGGCCAAGGCGGATCACGTCGCCCACGCGCACCGCCATCAGGTCGGCCAGGTCGAGCTCAATGCTGCCCAGCTGCACCGGCAGCGCCAGCGTGGCAGCGCCGACTGCCGCCTGCAGCTCGCAGGGCGCCAGCGGCGCCAGGGCTGCCGGAGCGGCCGGGGCCAGGGCAGCCACGGCGGCATGGTCGAGCAGGATGGCCAGCGCCTGGCGGCCGAAGTGCAGCTGCACCAGGGCCGCGCCGGAGCCGGCCGCATACAGTTCGCGCGCGGGCGCCAGCGCGCCGACGCGCTGGCCTGCCGGCAGCGCCGTCCCCAGCGCCTGCAGCAGCGCTTCCTGTGCGCGCCCGGCCAGCGCCTGCGCCAGGCCGGTGCCCGGCGCCGCGCCGCACAGCGCGCGCTCCAGCGCGCCGCCCAGTTCATCCGGCCAGGCCAGCCAGGCCCTGGCGCCGCCAGCGCCTTCGAAGGCGGCGCGCGGCGTCCACAGCGCGGCAGCGCCGGCCCGCAGCGCCACGCACTCGATGCGCTCGGGCGCCAGGCCCCAGGCCTGCTGCCATGGACGCAGCGCCGCTTCCAGCGCTGCGCGCAACGCCGCCAGGCGGCTGTCGCTCAATAAGATGTAAGGCCTGGTGTGCATCAGCGCTTCATTTCAAACAGTTGCTGGATCATTTCGTTGGCCGTGCTGACCACGTGCGAGGCGGCCTGGTAGCCGCGCTGCATCAGGATCAGGTTGGAAAATTCCTCGGCCAGGTCGACGTTGGAACCTTCGCGGTGGCCGGCCTGCAGCTTGCCGAAGGTGGCGCTGCCGGCATAGCCATAGCTGGCCACCACGTCGGCGTTGCGGCGGAAGGCGCTGCCGCCCGCTTCGCTCAGGTCGCGCACGCTGTCGAAGTCGGCCAGCGCCAGGCGCGGCCCGGTGCTGGTCTGGCCATTGCTGTACTTGATGGTCACCAGCCCGTCGCTGCCGATGGTCTGGTCCGACTTGGAACCGGCCGCGTAGCCGTCCTGGCTGGCGAAGGCGATGGTGGAAGCGCCGGGCTGCGCCATCACGTCGCTGGCGAAGTCGAACTTCAGGCTGGTGGCCGTCAGGCCGGCCGGGGTCCAGTCCACCGTCACCGCATTAAAGCCCGGCACCGGGTAGGCGCCGGCAAACTTCAGCGTGCCGGTGCCCACCGTGGTGGCGCCTTCGCTGATGGTCAGCGCATACTCGCTGTTGCCGTTGTGGTGGATTTTCATGCTCAGGCTATGGCTGGTGCCGTTGGCGTCCACCGCGGTGATGCTGGGCACGGTGACATCGGCCAGCGCCGCCGTGCTGCCGGCTGCCGGCGACGGGATCGCGCCGGCGAACTTGAGGGTGGTGGTGGCCTTGGCCGGGCTGCGCAGCTGCTTGTCCAGCACCAGGTCGGACAGCGTCCCGCCCTCGCCCATGGCCTGCACCGCGTCGCCGGCCGAGTTGACCAGCGCGCCTTTGTCGTTGAACGAGAAGTCGCCGGCGCGGGTGTACAGGTATTCGTTGTCGCGCTTGATGACGAAGAAGCCGTTGCCGTTGATGCGCAGGTCGGTCGGGTTGCCGGTCGACTGGTCCTGGCCGGCCTGGAAGTTGACCACCGTGCCGCCGACCGCCATGCCGCTGCCGCCGCTGCCGGCGTTGCTGCCGGCAGCGCCCTGGCCGCCGCCGGCCTGCTGGTCGAACAGGGCCGTGAAGCCCAGCTGCGAGGACTTGAAGCCGGCCGTGTTGACGTTGGCCAGGTTGTTGCCGACCGTGCGCAAGCCTTTTTCGTGGCCCAGCAAGGCGGAAGTGCCGATAGTGATCGATTCGAACATGCTGCCCCCTTAGCGGATATTGATGATCTGCGACAGGTTGATATTGGACTGCGAGCGGGCGCCGGCAGTGACGGTCATCAGCGGCTGGCCGCTGGCCAGCGACAGCGCCGACACGGTGCCGGTAAATGGCGCGCCGTTGACGTTGATGTCGACCGTCTTGCCCAGCAGGCCCAGGGCCTGGGTCGAAGCCTGGTTGGACAGCATGCCGTCCAGCTTTTCGTTGAGCTGGCGGGTCTGTTCCAGGTTGGCGAACTGGGCGATCTGCGCCACGAATTCCTGGTTGTCGACCGGCTTCAGCGGGTCCTGGTTGTTCAGCTGGGCGGTCAGGATCTTCAGGAAGTCCTCGATGCTGACGTTGGCCGAATTGGAGGTGCCGCGCGCGCTGCTGCTGACGGCCGATGCGCTACTGATGGTCATGTCCTATCCTTTCCCGTTGTGGACCGGCGGCAGCTGCGCCGCGGCGGTATATGCGTTGAATGCGTTGCGGCGCGCGTGGTCGCTGGCGGCGCGCAGGGCGCCGTCCGGCAGGCGCTTGCCGTTGATGCTGAGGGCGGCCAGGGGCTGGCCCTGGGCTGCCAGTTCGCCGGCCAGGGCTGCCGCCACGGCCGCTACCTGGCCCGGCTGCAGGCTGGCATCGCGCAGCCAGGCTTGCATGCCCTGGCCCTGCGCCGCCAGGCGCAGCAGGCGCGGCGCGTAATCTTCCTGCGGCGCGGCGGCCGGCTGTCCCGGCTCCGGCTGCGCTTCGGCCGCGCCCTGCGGCTGTTCCGCTGCGCCGTTGCCGTCCTGCGCCAGCGCGCCGGCTGCGAAGCCGAACCCGGCGCGCGCGGCGGCCAGGCCCGGCAGCGCTGCGGCAGCCACGCCAGCCGCCGGGGCCGCAGCGCCCGCGCTGCCTGGCCTGGCGCCCACTGCCGCCATGCCGGCAACGGCTGCATGCCCGACGGGCGCGGCGCCGGCTGGCCCGCCGTCCATCGGCACGCCAGCCGCCGGCGCCGCGCTGCCGCCCGCCTGGCGCATAGCGGCCTGCCCTGCCTTGCGGCCGGATGCCGGATTTTCAGCTTGCTCTGCCGGTTCGCCGCGCTGTGCCTGGTGCTGGCCCTGCGTGCTCTCTTGCGGCGCATTGCCGCCATGCTGGCCCGGCGCATGCGCGCCGCCGCCTGCAAACAGCGCATCCTGCAATTGCGCCAGCCAGCGTTCCTGGCGCGCCTGCGCGTTTTGCCGGTTCATGCGCTGCGGCACGCCTCCAGCCGCCGCCGTTTCCAGCTCAATTGCCATCGCCGTCCCTCCCCGCCTGCAATACGCCCCACAAATCGTCGGTCTCGCGCGCCTGCGCCTGCAGCCGTGCGCGCACGAATTCGCGCCGCAGTTCGCTGCGGTGCTTTTCCAGGCCGTCCAGCGCGCGCCGCGCGCCCGCCAGCTGCGCCACCTGTTCGGCATGCGCATCCTGCCGCTCGGCCAGCGCACGGCTGGCCGCTTGCGCCGACTGCGCCAGCGACGCCAGGTAGCGCCCGTGTTGCAGGCATTGCTGCGCCGCCAGCAACTGGCCCGAGCCGCTGATGGCCGCCCATTGCGCACAGCCGTCGGCCAGGCGCGCCTGGGCGCCGCCGGCCACCGCCTCGGCTTCGGCCAGCAGCGCATTCTGTTCCGCCAGCGCCTGGCGCGCCTCGTCCAGCGCCCATTCGCGCAGCAGGCGCGCCGGCTCCAGCGGATAACGGAAGCGTCCGCGCCCGCTCATGGCGCCGCTCCGATGGCGCGCCGCAGCCGCGCCAGCGCATCGGCGCGCGGGCTCGATTCGTGCACGCTCTGGCACAGCACCGTACGCAGCGCCGGGTAGGCGTGCAGCGCGCGGTCGATGGCGGCATTGCTGCCGGCGCGGTAGGCGCCCATGTCCACCATCTGGCGGTTGCGCTGGTAGGTGGCCAACTGTTCGACCACGCTGCCCATCAGGGCCAGCTCCTCGCGCGTGGCCAGGTCGCCGGCCAGGCGGCTGGTGCTTTGCAGCACGTCGATGGCCGGGAAATGGCCTTCGTGCGCCAGCTCGCGCGACAGCATCACGTGGCCGTCCAGCGTGGCGCGCACGATGTCGGAGATCGGCTCGTTGAAATCGTCGCCCTCCACCAGCACGGTGTACAGCGCGGTGATCGAACCGCCGCTGGCAGCGGTGCCGCAGCGCTCGCACAGCGCCGGGATGTCGGCAAACACCGACGGCGTGTAGCCGCGCGCGGTGGGCGGCTCGCCCGCCGCCAGGCCGATCTCGCGCCGCGCCATGGCAAAGCGCGTGATCGAATCCATCATCAGGAGCACCTGCTTGCCCTGGTCGCGGAAGTACTCGGCCACCACCGTTGCGGCCTGGGCGGCGCGGGTGCGCGCCAGCGCCGGCTGGTCGGAGGTGGCCACCAGCACCACGCTCTTTTTCAGGCCTTCGGGGCCCAGGTGCTTTTCCACGAATTCACGCACTTCGCGCCCGCGTTCGCCGATCAGGGCGATCACGTTGATGTCGGCCTGCACGTCGCGCGCCAGCATGCCCAGCAAGGTGCTCTTGCCGACGCCGCTGCCGGCAAAGATGCCGATGCGCTGGCCGCGTCCCAGCGGCAGCAGGCCGTCGATGGCGCGCACCCCGGTTTCCAGCACCTTGTCGATGCGCGGCCGGCTCAAGGGATTCATGGGCGGGGCCTGCAGCGGACGCTGCTCCGTGGCCTGCGGCACGGCGCCGCCGTCCAGCGGCTGGCCGAAGGCATCGATCACGCGCCCCAAGAGCGCCGGGCCGACCGGCATGCCAGCCTGCACGCCGGTGGCGCGCACGGTGTCGCCGATACCCACGCCGCGCAGCGCGCCGTAGGGCATCAGCACCACGCGGCCGCGCTGCAGGCCGACCGCTTCGGCCGCCAGCGGCGGCGCATCCTGCGGCGTGATCTCGCACACTTCGCCGATGGTGACGTCGGGGCCGAGCGCTTCCAGGCTGTAGCCGGCAATGGCAGCCACCGTGCCGAGACGTGACGTCAGCGGCACATTGCGGGCGGCGTCCAGGTACTCGCGCATCAGGCTTCTCCTGCGCGGGCCGCTGCCAGCGCCTGGCGCAACTGGCCAAGCTGGTATTCGAGGCGCGCGTCGAGGGTGCCGGCCGGGCTGTCGATCAGGCAGCCGCCCAGCTCGATGCCGGCGTCCGGCACGTAGCGCAGCGCGGCGCCGCCGTCCACTTCAGCGGCCGCCATCAGGGCGCAGTCGGCCGGATGCAGGCGCACCGTCAGGTCGCGCCGTTCGCGCAGCGCGGCCAGCTGCACCTGCAGCATGGCGTGGATGCCGGCGCGCGTGGCAGCCTGCTCGCCCAGCACGCGGCAAACGATGGTGAAGGCCAGTTCCACGGCGTCTTCCTGCAGCGAAGGCGCCAGCGTGCCCTGGGCTTGCAGCAGTGCGCCGGCGGCGGCCTGCAGGCGCGCCACCTGCGCTTGCACCAGGTCTTCGGCCACGCGCTGCGCCTGGGCGGCGCCGTCTTCCAGGCCGCGCCGTTCGGCTTCGCCATAGGCGGCGCGCAATTCCTGTTCGGCCTGTTCGCGCCAGGCGCTGCGCTGGGCTTCGGCCTGCGCCAGCCAGTCGCGCTGGGCCTGTTCGGCGGCGGCGATCCAGGCTTGCTGCTCGGCCTGCAATGCGGCGCGCAGGCGTGCGCTTTCCGCGGCGATGGCTTGCGCCAGCACGGCGTCCGGCTGCACGGCAGCAGCCGGGCTGGCCGCTGGTGCCGGCGAGCTGGCGGGACGCTGTTCTTGCGGCGCGGCGGCTGCCGGCGATGCGGCCGGGCTGCGCTCTTGCGCGACGGGCGCAGCGTGGCCGCCGGTTGCGGCGCCGTGCGGCTCGGCGCCATGCGGGTCGGCGGCTGGCGCCACCAGGTGCGGCGCGCCGGGCGCGCGCAGGCGGCGCGGGCGGGCGGCAACGGCGGCGGCGCGGATTATCGGGTCCATCGGAATACCTTTGCCAGGGCCGCGCGCCAGCCCGGCGCCGCTGCGGCGGCCGGCAGGCGGCCGGCTACCAGCTCCACCAGGGTACGGGCAACGGCAGGCGCCACCGGCCCCTGCGCCGCCTGCGCGGCAGCGATGCGCTCGCGCTGCGGCCCCGGGAACAGCGCCAGCAGGGCTGCGCCGGCGGGCCAGGCTTCCAGCGCCAGGAATTGCGCCACCAGGCCGGCCGGCTCCTGCGCCAGCACGGCAAACAGCGCTTCGGCGCTGGCGTTGCGCAGCACGCTGGCGGCCGGCCGCGCGGCAGCGGCAACAGCCGGGGCGCGCGCGAAACCGAGCGCGCTCAATTCGGCCAGGTAGCCGCGCAGGATGTCCTGGTCGGCTGGCGGCAGTTCAGCCAGCACCTTGTCCTGGTCGGCCGTGCTCAGGCCATGCAGCGCGGCGGCGGCCTGCTTGTGACCGTTCATGGCTGCTCCGTCGGCAAGCGCTCGCCGGCGGCAGGCGCCGCGATCCAGCTGCGGATATCCAGCACCAGGCGCTCGCGCGCGGCATCATCCAGCGGCGCGGCATCGGCATCGCGGCGGCGGGCCAGCAGCAGGACGGAGGCCGGCACGGCCGCGCCCAGCAGCAGGGCTGCCAGCATCCACACCAGGTTGCGGCCGGCCGGCGCCGCTGCCTTGCCGGCGGCTGCTGCCGGCGTAGCGTCGGCCGGGCTGGCATCGGCATGGCCGGCGATCGGGGTCGGCAAGCTGTCCGGCAGGCTGCCGAACTGCTGCATCGAATACAGCACCAGGGCATCGCCCCGTTCCTGGTTCAGGCCGACGGCCGATGCCACCACTTCCTTGAGTTTTTCGATCTGGTCTTCGTTCAGCGACTGGCGCACCAGTACCGCCACCGTCATGCGCTTGACCGCGCCGCTGGCCACGTTCAGCTGCTCGGTGCGGCGGCCCACCTGGTAGTCGGCTTCGGTGGTGCTGCTGCCCGGATTGCGCGCCACGGCGTCGTTCTGGCCGCCGCTGGCGTCGCTGACCACCTTGCGCTCGCGCACCACGGCCTGCGCCGGCAGCACCTGCTCCAGCGTGACGCGGCTCTGGTCCATGTTCAGCGAGAGGTCGATGCTCGCGACAGCCGTGCCGGCGCCAAAGGTCTGGTCCAGCACGCGGTTGACCTTCTTCAGCAGGTAGTCTTCGCCGCCGCGCTTGGCGTCCAGCTGGCCGCTGGCCGCCGCTTCCGCCGCGTCGCTGCCGCCGGCGCGCGTCAGCGCCACGCCATGCTGGTCCAGCACCGTCACGTCGGCCGCGGTCAGTTCCGGCACCGAGGCCGCCACCAGGCGCTGGATGCCCAGCACCTGCTCGGCGCCCAGGGTATGGCCCTGCTTCATGGTGACCGTGACCGAAGCCTTGGCCTTGGCCGCCTGGCGCTTGAACAGGCCCTGCTCCGGCACCGCCAGGTGCACGCGCGCCGTCTGCACCTCGTCGATGGCCAGGATGGTGCGCTGCAGCTCGCCCTGGATGGCGCGCTGGTAGTTCACCTTCTGCACGAAGTCGGTCATGCCGAAATCGGCATTGTTGAACACTTCGAAGCCGACCGCGCCGTGCAGCGGCACTTCCTTGCCCATCAGCTTGAGGCGGGTCTTGTACACCATGTCCTGCGGCACCAGGATGGTGCGGCCCTCCCCGCCCAGCTGGTACGGGGTTTTCGACTTGTCCAGTTCCGCAGTCATTGCCGCCGCATCGGCCGGCGACAGGTCGGCAAACAGCACCTGGTAGTCGGCGCGGTAGATCCACCACGCCAGGCCGCCCATGACCGCCACGATCAGCAGCAGGCCCGCCGCGATGCCGTTACGCGCGCCGCGGCCCAGGCCGCGCCAGCTTTCCATCATTCCATTCACTTACGACTCCTAGACTTGCATCCGCATCACTTCCTGGTATGCATCCAGCAAGCGGTTACGTACTTGTGCCAGCAACTGGAAGGACAGCTTGGCTTCTTCCATGTGGATCATCACTTCGTGCAGGTTCTGCACCTGGCCGGTGGCCAGCCTGCGCAGGTCGTTTTCCGACGTCGCCAGCGTGGCGTCGACCTGGCCCACTTCACGCGCGATCCAGTCGGCGAAACCGGGCGCCGCCACCGGCGCGGCAGGCACGCCCAGGGCCGCAGGTTCGACCGCATCCACGGCGCCGATCGCGCCGATCGCTTCGATGCTCATTGGTTGCCCCCGATTTCCAGCGTGCGCGCGGCCATGGTGCGGGCGGCGGTGAAGGCCGCCAGGTTGGCTTCGTAGCTGCGCAGCGCCAGGTTGACGTTCAACATTTCCGCCGTATGGTCGACGCCCGGATAGGCCACCATGCCCTTGGCATCGGCATAGGGATGGCCCGGTTCGTACACCAGGCGCGGCGCCACGGCCTGCGGCACCACGGCCTTGACTTCGGCGCCGCCGCCGGCCAGGGCGAACTGCTGGGCAAAGGCCAGCGGGCGCGCCTGGCTCACCAGGCGCAGCGGCTGGTAGGCTGCCGCCGCCGACGGCGCGGCCTGGTTCATGTTGGCCAGGTTGGCCGCGGTCAGGTCCAGCCGCAGCTTTTCCACTGCCATGCCGGTGGCGCTGATTTGAAATGCCGCCTGGTAGCTCATTAGCGTTTCCCTTCGTTGATGGCCGTGCCCAGCACGGACAGGTGTTTGTTCAAGGCCTTCAGCAAGGCCTGGTGCTGCAGCGTGGTCTGCGACAGCTGCGCCAGTTCCATGTCCAGCGCCACTTCCTGGTTGGCATTGCTGGGCGCCAGCGTTTCCAAGCGCGGACGGTAGGCGGCCAGTTCGGACAGCGACGGCGCGCGCACCTGGCCGGCAGCGTCCATCAGGCCGGCCACGCGGCTTTCGAAGCTGACGCCGATGCGCTGGTAGCCCGGCGTGTTGGCGTTGGCGATGTTCTGCGCGATCGCCTGCTGGCGCATCACGGCCGCGTCCAGGGCCATGCCGAGCAGGCGGGTGGTGCTTTCTTCAATCATCGGTACCATGGGCTTCCTCGGGTTTATTGCACGACCAGGTCGGCGTGCAGCGCGCCGGCGGCCTTCACCGCGCGCAGGATGGAAATGATGTCGCGGGTATTGGTGTGCATGCGCGCCAGCGCGTCCACCAGCTCGGCCACCGTGGTGGCGCGCGGCGCCAGGTAGCCGGTGCCGCCCTGCTCCTTCACGTCGACGCGGCTGTTGCTGACGGCCACCGTCTGCACGTCCGGCCCGGTGCGGCTCACCAGCAGCGGCTGCGACACCGTGTTGTCGGTCACGATCGACACCTTCAGCTCGCCCTGCGAGACGGCCACCTTGTCGATGCGCACGTCGCCGCCGGCCACCAGGGTGCCGGTGCGTTCGTTGATCACCACGCGCGCGCGGCGGTCCGGTTCCACCGTCACGTTTTCCAGCGCCGCCAGGAAATCGGCCAGGCGCGTACGGCGGCTGGGCGGCACGTTGACTTCGACGCCGGCGGCATCCTGGGCCTGCGCCAGGCCGGCGCCCAGGCGCGCATTGATGGCGTCGGCCACGCGGGTGGCGGTGGTGTAGTCCGATTCGGCCAGCACGAAGGTCACCGTATTGCGCTCGCTCAGCATGGTGCTGCGCACGCCGGCCTCGATGGTGGCGCCGCCGGGAATGGAAGCGACCGTCGGATGGTTCTTCTGGATCACATTGCCGTTCATGTCGTACTTGTAGCCGCCCACCGACAGCGCGCCCTGCGCCAGCGCATACAGCTGGCCGTCGGCGCCTTTCAGCGGCGCCAGCATCAGGGTGCCGCCCACCAGGCTGCGCGCATCGCCCAGCGAGGTGACGGTGACGTCCAGCGCGTCGCCGGGACGGCCGAACGGCGACAGCGAGGCCGTCACCATCACGGCCGCCACGTTGCGGCTCTGCACGTCGTCGGCCGCCACTTGCAGGTCGAAGCGCGCCAGCATATTGGCGATCGACTGGCGGGTGGCCTTGTTGCGCGGCGAGTCGCCGGTGCCGGCCAGGCCGGTCACCAGGCCGTAGCCGGACAGCGGGTTCTCGCGCCAGCCTTCCATCTTGCCCAGGTCCTTGATACGCACCTGTTGCGCGCCGGCCGGCAGGCTCAGCGCCAGTGCTGCCAGCGGCAGCAGGATCCAGCTCCACTTCTTCACGTCACACTCCGAACAGGGTCAACAGGCGCTGCCACCAGGCCGGGCGCTGGCGCTCGGAGATATCGCCCTGGCCGGCGTAGCTGATGCGCGCTTCCGCCACGCGGGTCGACAGCACCACATTGGTGTCGGACACGTCCTGCTGGCGCACCCGGCCCTCCAGCGTGATGGTCTGGCGCTCGTTATTGATGTCGACCTGCTGCGTGCCCTGCACCAGCAAGTCGCCGTTGGCGGCGATCTCGCGGATGCCGACCGTGATCTGGGCCAGCACGCGCCCGGCGCGCTGGGTGGTGCCATGGCCGTCGCTGTCGTTCTGGCTGCGGATGGCGGCGCCGTGCGTCAGGCCGTTCGGCGTGCGCACGTCCAGCCCGACCTGGGCGCTGCGGCCGGCATTGGTGCCGGCGCTGCTGGTGGCGCTGGAATTTTCATAGACCATGACCGTGATCAGGTCGCCCACCTTGCGCGGACGCAGGTCCGAGGTCAAGGGCTGGTAGTTTTGCGGGCGATACAGGCTGTCGGCCATGGCCGGCAGGCTGGCGGCCATGGCCAGCCAGATCAACCCTTTTAAGACTGCACGCAACATGTTCTCCTTCACTGCAGGTCCGCCTGGACCGTTCCATCCTGTTGCAGGCGGCCGGCCAACACGGCCCCGCCCGACATCCTCAATTGCACCGGCTCGCCCGGCGCCGCATCGCCCAGGGCGATGCCTTCGCGCTCCAGCTGCAGCGCGCCGCTCTGCCAGCGCAGCACGGCCCGTTCGCCGCGGCGCATGAAACCGGCCGGCGCCAGCTGGCTCGCCGCCAGCGCCTGCCCCGCGCGCAGCGGCTGGCGCAGACGGGCGCCGTTGGGCAAGCTGTCCGCCGCCAGGCCGCCCGCCAGTGCCGCGTTGCCGGGGCGGGCTTCAAAATCGGCGGCCACTAGCACCTCGCCGGCAGCCAGGTCGCGCCGCGCGACATACAGCTGGCGCGGCAGCTCCAGGGCCAGTTCCACCCGCAGCGAGCGGTACACCGCGTCCTGCCACAGCACGTCCAGCCACACTTCAAAGCGCGGCGCCAGCGTGCGTCCCGCCAGCGGCCGCACGGCCAGGCGCGCGTCCTGCGGTGCTTCCACTTCAGCCGGCACGCGCAGCGGCGTCGCCTGCAAGCTGCCGTTGGCGCCGAACGCGGCCTGCACCGCCTGCGTCGCCAGCGCCAGCTGTTCGGCCGAAGCCACCAGCCGCGACGCCATGCGCACCTGCACCTGCTGCGCTCCTGTCACTTCCACGCTGCGCCCGGTCCGGCGCAGCACCAGTTCCTGCAATTGCGCGCGCGTCCAGCGCGCCACATAGCCGATGCGCGGTGCGCTGCCCAGGTCCAGGCTAGCCAGCGCCGCGGCGCCTTCGCCGCTGACTTCGGCCACATCGGCCAGGTGCAGGCGCGGCTGCATGGCCATCACCGTTTCCCGCAGCGCCAATTCGGCGCCTTGCGCCGCCGGCAGCCACGCGAGGGCGGCCGCACACAGCAGCGCACGCATGGCTTATTTGCGCAGGTTGTTGCTCATGGCCAGCATCTCGTCCGACGCCTGGATCACCTTGACGCTGCTTTCGTAGGCGCGCTGCGCCACCATCAGGCTGACCATTTCATCCACCAGGTTGACGTTGGAGCCTTCCAGCCAGCCCTGCGCCACCGTGCCCATGCCGCCTTCCCCGGCCGCGCCGTAGATGGCGTCGCCGGAAGCCGCGCTGGGCCGGTACATATTGCCGCCCATGGCCTGCAGGCCGCTGGTGTCGGCAAAGCGCGCCAGTTCAATGCGGCCCAGTTCGCTGGGCGAACTCTGGCCGGCCAGCTTGGCCGTCACCACGCCGGCGGCCGACACCGACAGCTCGCTGGCGTCGTTGCCGACCTGGATGGCCGGGCGCAGCTGGTAACCGTCGCTGGTGGCCAGGTAGCCTTCCTTGTCGACCACCAGGCTGCCGCCGCGGGTAAAGGCCGGCGTGCCGTCGGCTGCCGTCACTTCGAAGAAGCCGTCGCCGCGCACGGCGAAATCGAGGGCCTGGCCGGTCTGTTTCAGCTCGCCGCCGGCAAAGGCCTTGACGATGCCGGCCATGCCGACCCCGCTGCCCTGCCACAGCGAAGGCGCAGCGCCCTGGGTGGCCTGGCTGGCGGCGGCGCGGGCACCGCCCATGTCGCGGTAGACCAGGTCCTGGAAGCTCACGCGCGAGCGCTTGAAGCCGGGCGTGCCGACGTTGGCCAGGTTGTTGGCAATGGTGTCCACGCTGGCCTGCTGCATCTGCATGCCGGTGGCGGCGATGTACATCGAATCGTTCATGGCTTAAAAATCTCCCAGCTTGCGGATGGTCTTTTCCAGGTTGTCGTCATAGCCCTGCACTACGCGCGCCAGGGCTTCGAAATGGCGCACCGTCATGCTCATGCGCACCATCTCGGTGGTGGTGTCGACGTTGGACGCTTCCTGGAAGCCCTGCTTGACCGGCGCGCTGCTGTTCGGGTCGGCCACCGTGGCGCCGCCCAGCGCATACATGCCGCCGCCCAGCGGCTGCAGGCGGCCAGCCTGCTCGAAGCGCACCCGCTTCAGGCGGCCGACCACGCGGCCGTCCTGTTGCACGTCGCCGTTGCCGTCGATGGTGAAGGGGGCGTTGCTGAGGGTGAGCGGACCGGCGCTGCTGACCACCGGGTGGCCCTGGTCGCCGACCAGGCGGCCATCGACGTCGACGCGCAGCTTGCCCTGGCGGGTGTAGGCCGCGCCGTCCGGCGTGGCCAGCTCCAGGAAATCGGTGCCCTCGACCGCGACGTCATGGGCGTCGCCGGTGGCGCGCAGGCGCCCGGCGCCGGCATCAATGACACTGCTTTGCAGGGACGGCAGGGTCAGCGGCAATGGCTGCGCCAGTGCTGCCTGGCTCAGTTGAGCCTGGAAGGTGGTGCCCAGCGCCAGCTGCTTCTTGTAACCAGGCGTCACGGCGTTGGCCAGGTTCTGGCTGATGCTCTCCATTTGCCGGACATCGTTCTGCAGGCCCAGGCCGGCAATTGCATTTACGTCCACTGTTACCTCGGCAACTAACAATATAACAATTGAAAGTCGGCAATACTATCATGATGCAAATGCTAATTGCAGAAAATGGTAGAGTTTTTATTTATGGAAACTTATAAAGTGTCACTAATTTGAGGGGTTTTGTAGCAGTGCCGAGAGACGATCGGCCAGCGCCGGCGCTGCCATCGCTGTGTGGCTGCCACGCCACGCTTTGGCCGCCGCGCGCATGCCGGCATCGGCCAGGGCGTCCTCTACCTGGGCCAGCGGCGCCGCATCGTCCTGGTAGACGCGGGCCACGCCCAGTTCAGCCACGCGGCGCGCCAGCATGGCTTGCTCCGGCTGCTGCGGCAGCAGCAGCATCGGCACCCCGGCCGCCAGGCAGGCGCAGATCGTGGCATGGCTGGCATACAGGATGGCCAGGTCGCACTGCCCGGCCAGGCTGCGCAACTGCGTCAGCTCTTGCGTGAAGCGCATATTGCTGTTGGCAAAGCGCGCCGCCTGCTGCGCTGTCAGCCCCGGCGCGTAGATCAGCGCCTCGCAAGGCGCCATGCGCAACTGGCTGAGCAGGCGGTCCACGCCGCGCTGCCCCGGGCGCAGGTAGGCGAACACGCGCGGCCGCCCGGTGTCGGGCCAGCTGGCCGGCACCCCGGCCTCATCGAGATAGAAGCCGCCGCAGTATTCCTCTTCCGGCCGGGCGCCGAAATGGTCCAGCTCGGGATAAGTATCGAGCAAGCGCAAGTCGGCGTCGAACAGTTCAGGAAGCGTCGCCAGCGGCGCCATGCCGATGCGCTCCTGTGCCGCCTGGATCGCCGCCAGTGCCGCCGTGTCGCACGCCAGCAAATTTTCCTGCGCCACCGCCTGCGGCAGGATGGGCGGGAACGGCGTCTGCCGCGGCGGCAGGAAAAAGCCGGGCGACAGCAGCACGCGCCGCATGGCGCGCCCGCGGCTGGCCAGCAGCGCCGTCGGGCTGTGGTCGAACACCGTCAGCGCCGGCTGCACCAATTCGAAGATCTGTTGCCAGGCGCGCAGCATGCCCGCCAGGCGCACCGGGCTGGCGTAGCCGCAGCGCAGCAGGATGTCGGCATAGTTCAGGGCCGGCCCGGCGGCGGCGCCCTGGCCGATTGCCACCGGCGCCTGCAGCCAAGGCATGCCGTGCGGCCCCAGCACCACTTCAGCCGAATGGGTGTCGCGCACCGCAAACACGGGACGGTAACCGCGTTCGCGCAAGGCCAGCGCCAGCGGCAGGAATTTCGAGACATGGCCCAGGTGTTCGCCCAATTCCCACGCGAACAGGATGTTTGCATTCATCTTTGAAAGAAATATTGCGTTGTTTACACGTTCATCATATTGTAGGATGATCTTGCATTGCTAAATTTGCCAAGCTTTACCATGTCGACCGCAACAGACCTCACCGCCAAGATCCAGCGCTTCACCACGTTCCTGCAAGCCGATCCGGACAACACCAGCCTGCTGCTCGACCTGGGCGACCTGCAGCACCAGGCAGGCCAGTTCGATGCCGCCCTGGCCAGCTATGGCCGTGCCGCCGCCCTGCTGCCGGATGCCTCGGCCGCCACCGCGCGCACCGCCGCCGTCTACCTGTCGCAGCACCGCTTCAGCGAAGCGGGCGTCCTGTTCGAAGGCTTGCTGGCAGAGGGCGAACAAGCGCCGGCGCTGCAGCACAACCTGGGTATCGCCCTGTTCTACCAGGATCGCTTCGAGGAAGCGGCGCAGCAGTTCAGCGCCGCCGCAGCGGGCGGCCTGGATGTGCCGGCCAATGCGCGCTACCTCGCCAATTGCCTGCACCACACCGGCCAGATGGATGAAGCGCTGCAAGCGGCCCGGCAATGGCATGCCCAGACCGAATCGCCCGACAGCCAGGCCTATCTTTCCCTGCTCTATTTCGACCAGGGCGACCGCGAACAGGCGCGCGCCGCCGCCGAGGCGGCCCTGGCCGTCCAGCCCGACAGCGTGGAAGCCAACGCCGTGCGCGGTTCGCTGGCGCTGGAAGACCAGGACATCGCCACCGCGCGCACCAGCTTCGACACCGTGCTGGCGCAGCGCCCGGACAACGGGCGCGCCTGGCTGGGCAAGGGCCTGAGCCAGCTCTACACCGAAGAGCAGGACGATGCGCTGGCCTCGCTGGCCAGGGCCGAAGCCTGCATGCCCGAGCATTCCGGCACCATCGTCGCGCTGGGCTGGGCCCAGCTGACCACCGGCCGCCACGCCGAAGCGGAACAGAGTTTCCGCCGCGCCGTGGAAGCCGACCGTGGTTTCGCCGAAGCCCACGGCGGCCTGGCTGCCGCGCTGGTGCACCTGAACCGCCTGGATGAGGCGCGCCAGGCCGTGACCGTGGCCAACCGCCTGGACCCGGCCAACTTCGGCGCCGTCTACGCCAAGGCCGCCCTGCTCAAGCTGGACGGCCACGGCCAGCTGGCCGACCGCCTGATCTCGCGCGCACTGCAACAGCGCCCGACGGCGGATGCCCCGAGCCTGCAGGAATACCTGACCACTTTTGTGGCGCAACGCGCGCCGAAACACTGAGAACGGATTACGAAAATGAGCAACCCCACCCTCGCCATGCTTGACCAGGCCGAGCTGCTCCAGCTGTCGCTGGAAGCCGACCGTAACGGCGATTCCGCCACCTCGCTGGCTTACCTGAAAGAAGCGGGCAGCCGCCCCGATGCCAGCGCCGAAGCGCTGCTGATGCTGGGCGCCAGCTACGCCTCGCTGCGCATGTATGACCGCGCCGCAACCGCGATGGAAGCGGCCATTGCCGCCAATCCGGAACTGGCCATCGCGCGCTTCCAGCTGGGCCTGCTGTACCTGTCGTCAGGCGACGGCCCGCGCGCCAACGACGTGCTGGTGGCGCTGGACGACCTGGACGAAGGCAAATGCCTGTTCCACTTTGGCCGCGGCCTGCGCCACCTGCTGGCGGATGAATTTGCCGATGCGCTGCGCTACCTGCAACGCGGCATTGAACTGAACCTGGACAACCCGGCCCTGAACGCCGACATGCAGCGCATCATCGACGACGTCAACAAGCTGCCGGAAGAACAGCGCCAGCAAAGCGCCGGCACCGACAGCAGCCAGCACGTGATGCTGTCGGCCTATACCGGCCGCAGCACGCACTGATCAGGAACGCCGGCGGCGTGCCAGGGCCAGCAGGCCGAGACCGCCGGCCATCAGCGGCAACGTCGCCGGCTCCGGCACATCGCCAGGCGGGTCGACCTGGTCGACGCTCCACTGGATCTGGTCAAGCACCAGTTGCGGGCCGGCGCCGTCCTGCGAGCCGGCATCGATACCACCGGTGCCCAGGAAGCTCACCGCGTCCACGCCCTTGAAGCCGAAATCGAAGTAGTAAGGTCCGTTGAAGGAGGTCTGCAGGGTCTTGGTGTACAGCAGCTGGCCATTGCGCCAGCCTTGCACCAGGACATCCTCATCCATGCTCCAGGCGGCCGTGATGGCAGCGCGGTCGAAATTGAACTTGGTCGCACGCGAGAACGAAATAATGCCGTCCCAGCCGATCAAGCCAACATTGCCCACCGTGCCCAATTGGTAGCCGCGGGACTGGATGTAGTCCTTGAAAACAACGGCGGGGTCATTGCCCCATTCAAAGCCGCCATAGCCCGCCTCCAGCGGCGCCACCCAGTCGCCAGGGTCCTGGTCTTCGAACGTCAACAAGCCCGCTTGCGCAGACGCCGACATCAATAAAGCCACGGCCAGCAAGCCGCAGCGCTTCCAGCTGCTGAACATACTTTTTCCTTTTTAGAAATAGATGCTGCAATACATTAAACATTGTATGGTAGCATGTTGACATTCAAATTACTTAACTTTTCTTTCGCCACTATGACGTCCAGCAACAATTTGTCCGTATTTGCGCCCGATGAACTGGTCGCCCTGGCCCGCCATCACATCGACAGCAACCGGCTCGACCTCGCACTGGAAAAGTTGAAGCTGGTCCTGGCCGGCAACGCCCCCGAACCGGAAGCGATTGCCATGACGGCCCGCCTATACGCCCAGCTGGGCCTGCCGCGCCGCGCCCAGGAGCTGTTCCAGCACTACCTGGCACTGCACCCGGACGCGCCGACCGAGCAGTTCCAGCTGGCGATGGCCTACTTCAACGACGGCCAGGCCGAACAGGCGCAAGTGCTGTGGGATGCCATCCTGGAACGCGACCCGGTGCACCCGCCGGCCCTGTACTTCAGCGCCTTGCACCAGGCGCGCCAGGGCAAGGCGCAAGACGCGCGCCGCCACCTGGACGTGTTGCTGCAGTCGGCCGCCTCCAGCAACCTGTACGCCGAGCGCGGCAGGGAATTGCTGCAATCGCTGGACGCCACGGCCCAGCAATGATGGATGTGCAAGTCGAAGTCAGCACACGCTGCAACTTCGACTGCTTTTACTGCGCAGGACGCGACATGGCGCAAGGCGACATGCCGCTGGAACGTTTCCGCGCCATCGTCGACAGGCACGTCGCGCGCTACGGCGTGCCACGCCGCCTGTCGCTGCAGGGCGAAGGCGAACCAACGCTGAACCGCGACTTCTTCGCCATGGCCGCCTACGCGCGCACCATCGGCGCCGAGCCGTTCACCATCACCAACGGCACGTACAAATATCCCGAACACTTCCTGGCCGACTTCCGCCAGATCGGCGTCAGCATAGACACGCTGGATGCCTGCGAAGCGGCCAGCATCGGCCGCCACAACCTGGAACGCGTCATCGAGTTTGTCGAGAACCTGCGCGGCAGACTCGACATCACGATCTTCTCCGTCGCCGTTTCCGCCTCGGTTCAGCCAGTGCGCGAATGGTGCCGCAAGCGCGGCTTGCGCCACATGATTCAGCCGCTGCAGGGCAAGGACGACTACAGCCGCCGTTACCCACAGCGCATCCAGCTGCACCGCCAACCGACCGAGTACCGTTGCCACCTTCTGGAGAATGACGGCATGCGCTACTACGACCTGAGCGGCGGCGAGATGCCATGCTGCTTCATCAAGGACGCCAGCCGCTTCGAGTCAATCGCCGCGCTGCGCAGCATCCTCGAAGAGCGCAAGGTGCCGCTCCCCTGCGCTGGCTGTGCTCACTTGCGCTAACGCCTATGCGGTGGCCTTCACGCCATACTGCTCCACCAGGATCCTCAGGTAGCTCAGGGCACTCTTTTGCGCATAATCGGGCGCATCATTGCCGCTCAGGTTCAATTTCTTGAGGTCTTCCACCAAAGCGAAATAGCGCGCCGTCAAATACTGCGGCAAATCCGCCCGGTTCAACCGAATATTGCTTAAGCCGTCTTCCTCGTTCACCACTTGCATGTAGTAGCACTGGATGGCGCAGAAAACGCCCAGCGCATCACTTGCGGCGACGCGCAAGGCCAAGTCAAGTTCGCGCTCTGCAAACTTGACGTTGTACTTCTCGGCGATCGGATAAATCGCCTTGACCAGCAACTCGTTGTGATCGGTCGGCAGCAAGTCGGCATTAATGTAGGACGGCGTGCGAAACACGCCTTCCTCGCCACGGATTACCTTGAACAGATGATGAGATTTGATCTGCTGGTAAATTTCGTCGACTGTTGGAGTCATTTCTGGATTCACAATTCGTCCGATGTCAGGCTTGCATAATTCGTTCAAGCCTTCGGACATAATCTGCAGCACCGTTTCACGGTCGCCGCCCAGAAGAGGTGTTTGACCATAAAAGAAGCGGAACCTGAAGCGCCCGTTCCACAGGACTGTCAAGCGTACGCCCGTCCATTTCTCGCCATGCTGGACAGCCTCTTGATATAGGGCCTTGACCGTATCGTATGTCTGAATCGTGTTGCCGAGGTCGTAGCTATCCAGGTGGATATCGAAATTTTCGCCGCCCAACGCCCTCGCAGTGCACTTATTTCTCAGCCCGAGTTGCTCATCCTCTAAGAACTCAAAATAGAAAGTAATCACTCTCCAATCCGGCGGCGCGCTATCGGCGAGCGCCTGCACCGTCTGGTTCAACAGTTCCGGGTCAGCCTGAAATGCCACAATTTTCCTCCTGTACTCTCAATCGTCACGAGCTTCCAAGTACCATTTTTGTCCACTACTAATAGCCAACGCCATATTGTTCGTGCGGCAAGGACAGCCATGCCTCGACCATTGCGTGAAAATTGTCGACTTCCGAGTGGTGCGCCAATTTCGTCAATGCGGCCCGAGCAGCGGCAAAGTTCCAGCCGCTTGAATTTAACGTGAACCACGCCGATGTCAGGTCTCCCGCACTCAAATAGGTCTGGAATAAGTGCTGTTTGTCCGTAGTCTTCAACCATGGGGGACAATCAGGACTGGCCAGAAACGCACGCGCGGTGGTTTCATTTAACTCAAAAGAGGACGCCTGTTTATTAGCAGAACCATTGGCGTTGCTAACGGTTGGAAAACCACCGTCATAACCTTTCGACCCAGAACAGCTTTCCAGTGGCGTGCGTACTGCAAATTCTGGCAGCAAATATAACTGTGTTGGGTCGTCGCCATGAGTTTCGGCAAATTGTTCAATCTGGCCTAAATCAACCCCTAGTTTGGCTGCAAAGTCGGCAACTTCCGGGGTGGATTCATCCGCGAATACAAGCTCATTCAAGACTTCGTATGCTTTGAACTGTTCGCAGGTCCGCGCTATTTCAGATACCACGTAGCCCAACTTGACGTACATCTTGACAAAGCTGGCGTCACGATCAGCGAACCAGTGACTCCAGTAGCCCGTGTAAATCATCGCATCTGGCGCACTCCAAAACGGAATGAGTGCCGGCGGAAAGCCGTAGCACCGTGCAGGCTGTTCGTTTATTCCATTAGGCAGTTGGAGCCTGCCCGTTGCTAGCGCAATCAATTCCTCCGGCATGCCAAGCCCGCCCAATACCTTTTCATACTGTTTCATCTTCCATTCCTTCATCTGCTCGCTGCTAGAATTTTCGGAAGTTCAATGGTCGCAGTCAGGCGCAGGGGATAAAAGCTCGGCATGTGCACACGTTCTGAACCAAGCGGATTTTGCTCAAGCTATCCTCCTGCATGTAATAGCACTTGATGGCACAGAAACATCGTGCGCATCGCTGGCCGCAAGGCGAAGGGCCGCTCGCCCTCGGCAAACCTGGAGTTGTACGACTGGGCAGTGGGATAGATACCGTTGACCAGCAGATGATTATGAGGTCGACAGCAGGCCCGCGCTGATAGGCAGAGGTGCGGAAGACGGCTGACTCGCCGCCATCACATTGAACAGATTGAGCCTCAATATCCGCAAATGGTGCAGCAAGCACGACTTGCGCCGCATGAGCAACCGCTATTGTGAAGTCGCCGTTGAAAGTTGAGCTTGCTGCGCCGATTGCTCCCTGGCGCAGACGCAGGTACTTGTCTGCGATCGTGGACAGCAGACAGCACAACTCAGCGTCCGCAGACCCGGTGTTCGGAACAAAGGACTTCGCGCTTTACACTTCTTCCAACTGTCAAATCCGTTTGCATCCTAGTCGAGATTCTCAACTCTCCTTAGCTTAGTCCGTCATCAATTGTACGCCTGCAAACTGTTTGATAATGTCAATATGAACTCCAAGCTTCAACTTCTGCAAGTTCGCAACATTTGCTTCGCCGCCCAGAGGAAGTACCGGCACAAAGCCGTATACCTCGTCTGGTCCCAGTACTCCAAGCGCGTCCCGAGCAGCTTCAAACATTGGATTATCGTCGTCGTCATCGAAATCAAAGTCTTCCAGACGCATCCCACCGAAAAACATGTCAATTGCATCCTCCATGTTGCCTGAGGCAAGTGCCGAGCTACGGGCCATCACGGCGGCAATTGGGCAACATATCGTGATTACTCGCGGACCATTCTCCCGCGCGCAAAAGAACTCGCCGAAAGCCGAACGCGCAATTATGAAATAGCGGTCCTCAGGCAGCTCGTTCAGCGGCTTTATCCAGCCATCGACTAACCACCCATATTCTTCTGGATTGACAGTCCAGAACATACCTCCGCCATACGAGCACCAGCCTTGGCTTTGCCAAATTTCAAGCAACGAATCTGGCAATATCCCACGGTACTTCTCCAATATCTGGTCAGGAACAGTCGCATATTGCGCTCCGCGGCCGGAGGCCGCCAAGAAAGCGGAATATTCTCTTTTCATTTGCATCCTTTAAATTCGGCCATTATTAATCAGCCCTGTTTCTAGGAACAGGCGTACGTTCATTTGGTGACCGCCATAGCCGGCCTCTTTTGCCTTGGCAGCCCAAGAATCCAAAGCTTCAACGCGGCTGTTCCAAGAAGGACCGATCGACGAGTTGACATTAGCATTTCCCATACGAGTTGGGTCGGCCGAAGTATAACCTCCTGCGACGTTATCCGGCTCATGTAATGCTGCGAGGCCTTTACGAGCTGCCGTTGCCTGTTGCGCCGCCATTTTGTCTATCGCATCATCGCTGAGTTGCGGATTTTCGCGCCTCATACGCTCAGCAATACTTTGCTTAACCTCCCGCTCAAAATCTTTCGTGAACTGTTTCTGCGCCCGTTTCGCATTCGGATTGCGTCCCAGCTTATCGAAGGAATCTCGTGCTTTCATGAATTGATCAACTGTCAAGCTATTCAAAGCATCTTCCTGACCTCGGATCTGCCGTGCGTACTCTGTCAAGAACTCTCGACGTTCCGCGGCAGTCTGCAATGCGCGGAATTTGTCGCCGCCCATTGGATCGAAGACTACTCGCGCTGCATCCCCAGGCACAACCGGACGTGTCGGACCTTCCGCGGCTACACGGCGTCGTGTGTTCTGCACAATTTCCACTTCACCGCAGTCGGCATTGTGAACGAAGATGCGCAACTCACCAACGAAGTAGGTGTGGAACTCGTCAACTTCAATGTTGTGGACGGTTTCCAGCCCTTCTTCTTCCACCAGCGACACCACCACGCGATGTTCGCCGGACGGCGTCAGCAATGGATCGCCTTCACGCAGATCGGCTGCACGTACCCAGCCGTGGCCTGCGATCCAGAACGGGTGTTCATCGGTGGTGCGGATCGTTTCGCGGTTGCCTGCCTCGTCCGCTACGACCAGACGATAAATCTGCTTGTCCTCGATGACGATCGTACGGACCACGGTACGATAGGCAATCTCACCCGTCTCCTCGTGACGCGACAGAACTTGGTCGCCAATGGCCAGGCGGTCGATCGCGCGCAACCCGTCGCGGGTTTCCACAGGCGTACCGGCCACGAAGCAGGCACGGCGCAGGTTACGCACGTCCACGCCATTGACCATCACCGGCCGGCCGGTTTTCGAGACTCCACCAAGTTCGGCGGCGGAAGCTTCACCGTTCATGACAGCTCGGCGTTCTGCCCGATTCAGGCCGGCATCCTGCAGTGCGCGGTTGTGCTCCTTCATGGACAGCTCGAACTTCTGCGGCGCATTGCCTGCCGTCGGAGTTGAACGTGGAGCCTGCGGCGCTTGTGGCGCATGCACCTCAGCACCGCGCGGTGCCGGCGTGCTTGGCGCAGATGCCGGCGTCGGCTCCTGCACTGGCGGACGATACGGCTCTGGTGCGCGTGGAGCGGGGCCTTGCTCGGCGCGCGGCACCTCACGCTCTACCTTTGCCGCATTGGAGCCTGCACGAACTTCACCCAGGGCATTGCGCACTACAGCAGGCGCATCCGCCGCCACGCCACTGCCATTGGCTACCTTTGGCATCTCCGACGCGGCGCGTCCCGGTACAGCCTCGGCGACCTTCCCTCCTGTCACCTCAGTC
The DNA here is from genome assembly GCF_049913245.1 of Pseudoduganella sp. R-32. Lineage (NCBI taxonomy): Bacteria > Pseudomonadati > Pseudomonadota > Betaproteobacteria > Burkholderiales > Oxalobacteraceae > Pseudoduganella > Pseudoduganella sp. R-32. Next base: position 6,544,330 of record NZ_CP183987.1, read on the forward strand.
TGCTCCCACGGATTGCGTGGTGCTGCGCGGTCCGCAATGTTTGCGCGGCTTGCGGCGCTGGCATCGCCAGTGATCGCGGTTGCCGGATTCGGCTCGCCGTTGAGGCGCCCACGGGTTGTGGCGGCCTCACCTACGGCGCCCGACCTGGCTTCCGATGCAGCTGTGCGTACAGCCCCGGTCTCACCTGCGACTTCGCCCGCAGCGGCGCGCGCACCGTTGGCATTGCCAACCGCGCCACGTCCTGCAACAACAGCATCAGCCGCGCCAGCCTCCCCAACCGCCGAGCGCAGGGCGTTTGCCGCTGCGGCGGCTTCCGCACCTTCGCCGGCAATCAAGCCCATCCGGCCGGCCAACGATACCGCCGTTTTTCTGCCCAAGAGCGTGCTATACCGCGTGCTCCTGCAGCGCAACCTGTTCACGCGCTCGCAGCTGGCGCCCACCACCTTTTACCGCATGCTGCGCAAAAACCAGCTGCTCGATGAACCAACCATGCACAAGCAGCGCCTCTCCTTCGCCATGCAGTTCGCCAATGAGTTGTGGCAAGCCGACACGCTGCACGGCCCCAGCATCAAACAGGCCGACGGCCAGTGGAAAAAAACCTTCCTGATCGCCTTCCTCGACGACGCCTCGCGCGTCATTACGCACGCCGAGTTCTTTTACCGCGACAATACGGAGAATATGGTGCAGGCCTTCCGTTCTGCCTTGTACAAGCGCGGCAAGCCGCAGCGCCTCTACTTCGATAACGGCAGCAACTACAGCGCCCGCGAAATCGCCCAAGCCTGCCTGCGGCTCGACATCCACCTGTCGCACGCGCCCATCCGCGACGGCGCCGCCAAGGGCAAGATCGAACGTTTCTTCCGGGGTTTTCGCGACCGCTTCCTGACTTTGCATACCCACTTCGCTTCGCTGGAAGAACTTAACCGCCTGACTCACCAGTGGGTGGAGCAGGAATACAACGCGCAATTCCACAGCGGCATCCAGATGGCGCCCGTCGACCGTTTCAACCTGGACCGCAACCGCATCACCTTCCTGGCCGACGACGCCTTTTCGGCCGAGGTGTTTTATGTCGAAGAGGAACGCAAGGTCAGCAAGACCAATGTCTTCTCGATCAATTCGCAACGCTACGAATGCCCGGTCGACCTGCGTGGCAAGGCGGTGCAAGTGCGTTATGACCGCCAGCGGCGCGACAGCTTCATCGTCTACTTCGCCGGCCAGCGCATGGGCCAAGCCAATGCGCTCGACCTGCACGCCAATGCACGCCTTCGCATGCCGGCGGCAACGGGAGAGCGCACATGATCAAGTCCACATTCGGCCTGACGCAGGAACCCTTCTACCGCAAGGATCCGCCCCTGCTGCCGCAACAAAGCGAAGCGCTGGAGATGGTGCAGATCCATGCCCAGCATGGCGGCTTCTGCGTCGTAGTCGGCGATCCCGGCGTCGGCAAATCCGTTATCCGCCAGCACCTGGAACAACTAGGCAAGGCACGTGATTGCGTGGTGGCCAGCTTCACCCAAACCATGCATACCTATCTTCCGATCCTCAAGCAGTTGGGTGAATCGCTGCAGATCAAAGCCGCGCCCAAGGACATTGAAAAGGAGCTGGTGCAGGCGGCCTGGCGCCATGTACAATCGCAGAAGAACCTGTACCTCGTGATCGACGATGCGCACTTGCTCGATGTGCTTATTTTGCGCAAGCTGCGCCTGTTGTTCGAGCGATTCCCGAGCAAGCATAACCTGGTGTTGCTTGGCCAGCCGGAGCTGCTGCATCGTCTCTCGCTGATGTGCAACGAAGACATCAAGAGCCGCATCAGTTATTCAAAGCAGCTGCTGCCGCTCAATGACGAACAGCTGGCCGCGTTCATCGTGGCCGAACTGGCGGCGGTCGGACTGGGCGCCAACACCTTCGACGAGGCGGCGCTGAACGTCGTATTGCGCGCAGTACAAGGCAACCTGAGGTTGGCACGCAATCTGTGCTACGCCAGCCTGGTGGCCGCTTGCATGGATCGACAGCGTATTTGCACAGTCACCCACGTCAACGCAGCGCTGCAGCAACCGCACTGGCGCTCGCACGAAGCGTTACTCAAGCAGCAGCAAGCGCGCAGCGGGGAGAAAGCGTAGCGCATCCTGCCGGCGCCATCACGCAGCGGGAATCCATTGAAGATGATGGGGGCCAGCCGCGCATATCGTAGCGCGGGGAACTTCGGGTCCCCTTTTTTTTTCAGCGCAGCTACGACACCAAAACGGCAGACGATACGATCTAAGCGTGGCCAGGCAGGGAAAATTCTACGACGTCAAAGTGGAAAAACGCCGCCAATCTCGCCGAAATCGCTCGACGATAATTTGGCTCGCGATACGATGAAAGCGCGGCGCGCAACACTGGCCGCGATGCAGGCGGCGCACGCACATCCACACGCCATTGCCGTCCCAGCACACGACCTTCAGGCGAGTGTGGCGCCGGTTGCTGAACACGTAGGCTGTGCCATCGCATGGTGGGCGGCCCAGCGCTTGCTGCACATGCAGTGACAGGCGATCGCCCCCAGCGCGAATGTCTACTGGCTGGGTTGCAAGCCAAACTGTCGTTGCCTGCAGCTGCATTACAGACCGCGCAGCAGATCGGCCACCCAAGCTGCCGAGGCGCCTGCTGGAACTCGACGGACCAGCTATGCGGTCCGCGCAAGATCAATGCCGGTGCGCTAACTTCCGCCTTAATCACAACAGGCACCAAGGCCGCTACCGCTGGCTCGCTACGACTCAAACGCCGAACCCAGTAGCCGACTTGGCGGATAGGGTAGCCATGCTTCTGCGCAAAGGCCCGCTGCGACATGCCGCTCTCACGCCATAACGCGATACGCTCCAACCACCGCTGCTCTCGTTCTTGATTTGCCATCCGGTTCTCCAAAGTGAAAACCGAAGTTTGACCAGGCCTTGCCAACTTTCATATGTGGTCGCGTTGAGCGCTTACAGGCAATCTGCGATTGGCGCGCAACCTGTGTTATGCCAGTCTGGTGGAGGCTTGCCGGAATAGTCAGCGTATCTGCACCGTCACCCATGTCAACATGGCGCTGCAGCAACCGCATTGGCGTTCGCACGAAGCACTGCTCAAGCAGCAGCAAGCGCGCGGCGGGGGCAAGGCGTAGGGCATCTTCCCGACTTCATCACGCAGCGGGAACACATCGAAGATGAGGGCGGCCAGCCGCGTACGTCGTAGCGCCAGAGGGACTTCGCGTCCCCATACTTTTTCACTGACGCTACGACGCCAAAGCGGCAGGCGATACGATCCAAGCGTGGCCGGCCAGGGAAAATGCTACGACGTCAACGTGGTAAAACGCCGCCAATCTTGCCAAAATCGCTCGACGATAATTTGGTTCACGATACGATGAAAGCGCGGCGCGCAACAACTGGTCAATTCATATCAGCGCCTTTCGATTACACATATCGCTGACCAAGCATCAACGTAGTTCTCGCACCACTTTGACCGCTCCGCTATTTATCTCTAGCTCAAGCAGGAACTGCTGATCAGCCGTCTCAAACACAACTCCGAATCGATGTTCCGGATCCGTATCAGAGGGTTCAAACCAAAGGAAGCTGCCGTACCTCATAACGCCAGCGATTTCCTGAGCGCTTCCCAAAACATAACATTCCCGTCCTTGCGCATCCATGACAGTCAGTTTTGGAGAACCAGCGGCACCACCAATCTGTGGAATTACCGCGACATGCCCCCTGCCTGGCAAAACTTTGGCCAATACGCCATCTGGGTAATCCAGCGCTAACTGCCTTTGGCCAGCCAGCCAAGACACCCTAACAATTTTGCTCGGTGCCCAGCCGAGTTGGCTGAGCGTCTGGAAGGTCATTCCTGGAACGATCTCTTTGCCGTCCTGGCGGAGTTCGATAAATGCGTCAATCAGATCCACGCTCACACTACCTCACTTGGAAACGCCGGCTGCAATGGGAGCCGGCAAAATCTCAATCGCTTGATTGTGTTCATTGGCGACATCCATGATCTGGTTGCCTTCAATAAAAACCATGAAGCCAGCAGGAAGTGCCAGCACCTCCAACAAAGCCGGACGAAGTTGAATTAGCTGGAACGCGTAAATCGCCTCCAATTCAAATTCAGCATTGCTATTACGAATGCCTATAAACCATCCAGAATCATGCTTTTCCGGATTCGGAGCACTTCTTTCCAAATAAATGGATGGCGCCTGAAGCGCTCCGCGAGCCAGCACGATCTTGTCCTGGAACGAAATCTCTGCCGAAGCACAATTGGCGCGCCGTATAAATCCGGTTTGCTGAGACAACAATGCCAAAGTCACGTCCACACCTTCACGCAAATCCACGAAAGGGTTGCGCTCAAAGTCAGGTTCCCATAACGTTAGCGTGCCGTCCGGAGACTGGCCAACCGTAAGCATGGAGAATCCCAACTGAATGCGTTGACCCGCCACTATCGGTCGACCTTGCGCGTGCATGTCTTGAAACAACGAGATTAACCAGGCGACCTGCCCCTTTAACGAAGGCGCCGCCTTCACAGCAAAGGGCTGCTGGCCGATGTAAGCCTGCGTGATTTCTGCTGCTGTTCGCGATTCAAATTGCTGGCGTGCGCCGGCACCAGTAGTTTTAATTGATTCAACACCACCCAGCCTTACGATTCGCACGCCCAGGCCCTTCAGTCGTGTCAACACCGCTGCGGCGAGTTGCGCATCATTAATCTGCAGATCGAAATCACGTCCGTTTGCGTCTCGATAACAAAGCATTTCAGACACGGGGGTCTGTTCAATGTAATAGTCCGCGAGCGTAAGTCCACGTCCGAAAAGATAATCATCGACGTTAGGTAACGGCGTCTGATGTTCCATAGTTAGCCTCCTTTGCCAGAATGCGGATCTTTGCCGTAACCTGGGTAGAAAATCGTGTTGTCCGTATCGCCCGGTCCCCAGAAAATGCGCGACGGTGTTGGTCGCGCAGTAGGTTCGACCTCAACTTCCCTGAAATAACGAGCATTAACAGTATTCATGTCTTGCGTTGACGGCCATTGCTGGGTCGGTGTTTCATTCGGGTGGACATGGCCAATTAAACGCGAATCACGCGGCACGGCGCTAGTCCAAGCATCACCGCTATACAGTTTCTTAACTAGCTTTCCGTCTACGCGCTCCGTCGTCAGGGAGAATTCTACCTTGCGGCCACCTAACGTGCCCAGTTCATAAATATCGCCAAAGCGAACCGTGCGATCGGTAACAATTACGCCTTCTGTTCCCGGCAGGGCACCAGAGGCGCGCAGATCTGCGATCGAAGCATGGCTCCCGAGGCCTTCCGTGCGTTCAAAGTGCGTACCAGGCCGGCCTCCAGCTTGTGCTGTCAGATCGGGGCCGACAGTTCCCCGGTATGCCGCAAGGCGAGACGAGATAGCGTCGTCAATTGCTGTGCTAGCCGCGGCTTCCCGCGCCAACATCGCACTTCGGACGTCGTCAGGAACCGGCCCCAGCCTCGAATGCCCTGGCCACTCACCCCAAGTCTTATCCTGCTTCGACGTATTGGTCGACGCTCCAAGTCCCATCAAGTTCTCTTTAAGGTTAATAACCTCAAGAACCTGTGCAGGCGGCAGTTCTGACAATCCCGGCCTACGAATAATACTGTCGAATGCAATGATATGGTCGGCCTGGAAGCGAGTTACTGGGTAACCATAAACCGGATCAACTTTCGGCCCGGTTCCTGTATTTACATAATCGCGTCCCGCATCGTTGGGTGACTTTTTGCGGTAATACGCTATCTCGTCCTCCGTAAATGCAGTCTTGCGAGGACCAACGAAAGTATCGTCGCCATGTCCTTGCGCCAATAGATCCATTTCCCTGTTGCCAGCACCGGACCGCGGAGGTTCCACTGGCGAGTGCACTGGCAACTCACGCGAACTAAGTACTTTGAAATTCTTCTCTCCCAAGAACTGAACCTGTCCAGCACCACCAGGCGCTCTTTCGAGTGGCCCCACTACACCGTCGCGGACGTGATGGGGCTGTGTCGACTCGTAGGTCATTTCAATAGACACATCGTCCTTGAACTGTTTAAGAATAGCCAAGTCGTTACGCGCAAATTCTTGACTTGGAATTGGATCGCGGGTGGCCCACTTGCCCGCAGCCGGCACGCCACGTTGCAATGCATCGGCTTGACCCTGGCTTACAACCTGGCGGTACTGGGTACCGGCCGGATCGATTCGCTCGACTACTTCTGTGCCCTTCATCCACGCCGGCTGCATGCCCGCCGCTTCCATCTCGGCATTCACCGTTTCGGCGGTCGTGCGGCGTACAATTTCTGCTTCGTGCTTAGCCATGTTGTTCACTGAAGCACCATGCTCCGCTACACGTGGCAACGACTCACTGCTCGAACCAGACAATTTCACCGACTCCTGAACAGCGACTGCCTCACGACGTCCTGCGATACCGGCCTGACGTTCGATCAATTGACGCTGAGGCAACGCCGACAACAAATCGTCGGACGAAACGCGGGATGGCATCGTCGGCTCTATACGTGGCGCAGAGCCGACAGGAATATCTGCCTCCGCCGATTGCGAACGTCCTACATAGACATCCGGCGCAGCATCCGCATGCGCGGTCCGTGGTGCAGGACCTTCCGGTACATGCAGCCCGCGGCGACCAGCCAAGATGGTTCCCAGGGCATTGAAGCCCGCACTGGCCGCCACGTCGTTTGCCGTCAGTTCATCCTTCGCTCCCATAGCGGCTACATCCACCCCCAGTCCTGCCAGGGCCTGGACTTTATCCCCGGAGAGAGCATTCAGCGAGCTGGCAAGTCGGCCTTCGCCCTCCATCAGGCGGCCAATGGCCTGTTCTGCGCGGCCAATGGCGCCGCCGAGCGGAGCACCTTGCCGCGCCATCCTGCCGGCAGCCGTGGCGTTCAAGCCACCACCAATAGCGATGGCAGCCAGATCGATACCGACGCTAGCCAGGGCGCTTTCAGTCGACGCGCCATGCTCGATCTTGGTGCTGGCGGAATTGACTGACTGCAGGGCACCAAAGCCGATGCCTCCAATACCTGTCGGAATCGTCGCCACGGTGACCGCAATACTGCCGGCCATATGAACTCCTTTTGCGTAACTATCCTGGCGGATCGGCTGGAACCGCTCGTCATTGCGCAAATCGGTGGCTGCGCCGAAGATGTTGTCGGCCATCTCCGTATTGCCGGTTGCGGCAACGACGCCGCCGGCCAGGACCATCGCGCCGCTGGCTGCATTGTTCACCGCAGTACGCACGCCCTGAACAAACAGGTGCGTCGTGGACTGCACCGCTTCCAGCTTCTCGAACTGCTCCACTTTCTCATGGCGGTAATCGCCATCGACGGCCAGGCGTGCACTGCCGATCGTGGCGTCGCTTGCCACGTCAGTCACCTTGGCTAACGTGTAGATCGCAGTACCCAGCAAAGGCGACTTGTCGCCCGCCTGATCAGCCCATGTGTACAACTGTTTGACGCCTGCATCCCTCGCATCGCTGAGGTTTTGCATCAGGTCGGCCACTGGGCTCTTCGATTTTTCCGCATAATCAGCCACCTGCTTCATGCTGCTCGAGAGGTCGCTGCCGGTCACCGCATCGATCGCCCGCGTGACATCCAGAGCGGCGCGGGTGCTGCTCTTGATCGAGTAGTCCAGGCCTTCCTGCACCTTGGTCAAGCCGGCCTCAAGTATTTGCGGTGCGGCATTCGTCAACAGGACGCTACGATCGTTGCCAGATTTCACCAGCAACGTATCGACAAACTGGTCCAGCATGGCGCTGCCGCGACGTTCGGCTTTCTCGCCGTTCCATGCTGCGACTGCGGTTTCACCTGCATGTACCACTTTGGAAGCGACGTCGACATAGTTGGCGGCGGCCAGCGTGGCCGTATCGCCGACATATCGTTTCGCCACCTCCACTTTCTGCGCGCCGTCGGCATACGCCGTCTGCGCGGTGCCTTTGACGGTGTAGGCCGCATCGACTACCTTCGCTTTCAGGCCGTAATACAGGTAGGAGCCGAAGTTAGTGGCATTGTCCTGCTCGCGCAGCGCGCCGTTCACGGCCGCGTTATGCTCGACAGCCGTGGCATCGGCAGCGCTGTAGTCTGCCCGGATTTCGGCGCGCGGCTGTGCGACCGGAGCCTGAGACTGCGCTTGCTGAGCAGGGGCTGCCTGCTGCACTTGCTGGGTTTTCGTTGCGTTCAGGTCACGCTGTCGCTTCTCCTCGGCCAGGATCTGGGCTTGAATGCGAATTGCACTTTCGCCGGCGATCATCTGGCCGGCATAGCGGCTAAATTGCTTGCGAGTGTCTTCATCGCTAAACAGCGATTCCGCAACATCACGCGCCATCATCAGCGTGTCCTTGCCTTCCTTCAGCTCCCAGGCCTGCTTGCCGCGGGCACCGTTCAGCACGGTATCGAGGGCGTAACCGGCACGGGTATTTTCCTTGCCATAAGCTTCGCCAGCCAAGCCGAGCGCCGTGTCGCCGCGCTCAACCTTGTGCACCGTGAACAGGTCGTCTTCTCGTTTGAGGACCTCCCTGCCCCATGCATTTGCTGCTTCGGCAACTTGTGCAGGTGTCCAGTTCGGATGCTCTTTTCGAAGCGAGAGCGCTTTTTTCAAAGCATCATCGCCCATCTTGCTCTTGTCGACTTCTTGCGCTGCCGCTTGTGGCGTGCCTTCCGCGTCTGGGCCCTGTGGCGCCTGCTGATCCACGCCAGGTGTTACCACGTCCGCAGCCGGGACGCCATTGAGACCGGCGCCGGGCTTCATATAGCCAGGCAGCCCAGCCAAGCCCAACTGACCGAGCTCCAACTCTTCCTGGGTAGGACCGTACAGGGCCGCCTGATTGTTATAGACCGTCGGTTTGGCAGGTTTCGCCGCTTGCGTCGCCGCATCTTTCTTCGCTTTGTCAGCCGCGACTAGCTTATCAAACGCAGCTGCAGTCCCCTCCTTGATGTCCGTCTGGTAGGCGCGCGATGCCGCACCACCACCTGCGGAGGCTGCTGCGCGGGTATCGCGACCCGCCCATTGCGCGAACGCGCTGCCCAGGCCGGAACCGACTGCTGTAACAATGTTCTCCAGGATGTTGCTGCTGCTGAAGCCCTGGCCGGTGAAAATGCTGTTGTGGAGGTTGTTGCTGTCCAGGCGTTGGCCGTCTGGGCCGGCGACCTCCCAAGGCAACTTGATGTCGGTGCCTGCGATCTTGCCGTCTGCATTGACCACGCCGCGCGAGCTGGCGAATTGTCCCTCGGCCGTAACCTCTTCGGCGTTGATGCCCACCGCAGCAAATGCGCTGCGCGACATCTGGCCGACGATGCTGCCCACCGCGCCGCCGATGGCGCCAGCCAGCGGATCCTGATGGCGCAGCCTTGCCAGGCCGGCGCCCACTACGGACTCGGCCAGCACATTCGACAGGCCGGTACTCCATTTCTCGTTGACCTTCGAATTGATGTAGTTGCCCACCTCGGTGATTGCCACCGAACGCCAGTCAACCTTGCCGGTTTCGACCAGTTGGGTGGTCACGCTGGATGTCACAGACTTGGCAGTCTTACGCAGGAACTCGTTGGCGGCATCGCTGCCGGCGATATCAACGTTCTTCAGCAGGTCGCCGACCGCCGAGCTGGCGGCCGCTGCGACGCCGGATGCAGCCACCGAGCGCCAGTTGAAGTTCTTCTGCTGGCCGAAGGCGATGCTGATGCCCTGCGTTGCCACGTTCGATGCCATTGCCGTCAGGCCGGTATTGATCGCGGTGGACGGCGTCAGGTTGAACACGCCTGTGCCGCCGATGCCGGCTGCCACGCCGGAGCCGATAGCGCTCATGGCCACGCTCTTCCAGCTGAAGTGTTCCTGAATGCCGACCGCCATGCCAACGCCCTGGCTGACGATAGAGCCGATGGCGCCACCGATCATGGCCGCGCCCAGGCCGGCCATGCCGCCAGCACCGCCCAGCACGGCCAGGCCGGCGCTGAAGGTGGTTGCGCTGGCAGTCGCCGACAGCGACGCGCCCATCAGGCCAGCTGCCGCACCCGCGGTGTAGATCGTCACCACGATGGCAACGATGATCACCAGGATCTGCAGGAAGCCGCCGCACTTCTTGCCTTTCGGCGGTGGCGACTTCAGGTTCGGCAGCTTGCTGCCGACGATCTCGTTCTCGTTGTAGGTCTTGTGGGTCTGCGAGGTGATCGGCTCGGACTTGCCGTTGGACGGCACCACCAGCACTTGGCCAGCCTTCAGCTCCTCGGTGCCGGACAGGCCGTTGGCCTCGGCCAGCACGTACCACTGGCCTGGGTTGCCCCACAAGGTGTTGGCAATGCCCTGCAGCGTTTCGCCGCCCTTGACGGTGTAGCTGGAGGTCGCGCCGCCCGGGAAGTCCTTGCCGTAGTTCTCGAACAGGGCGTAGTTCTTGGTATCGATCGCGGTGTACGCGCCGCCCTGGATCGCGGTGCCGGTTTCGGCCACCGGATTGCCCTGGGCGTAGACATAGTCGATGCGGTCGCGCGCGCCGTCCTTGCCGTTGTCGTGCCACTTGGCGACGATGTGGTCGTCGTTGTCGTAGACGTAACGGGAGATCTCGTCACGGTCCTGGCCATCGCCGCGGCCCTGGTTCATCATCACCAGCTTGTCGTTGGCGTTGTAGGTGAAGGTCGCGTTGCCGCTGGCATCGCCGAAGGCGCGGATCGACCGCTCGCGGCCATCGCCGTAGTAGTCGTAGGTGTACTGGTAAGTCTTGGTCGACTTCGGCGTCACCGTGCGCATGGTGGTCTTGCTGACCTTTCCCGCCGCGTTGTACTGCTGCGAGAGTTCCTGGCTTTCGCTCTCGGTCTTGACCCATCCGGCCGGGCTGTAGCCCTTGTGGATGGCTTCCGCTGCGCTCATGCGGCGCAGGTCGAACAGGTGGCCGGTGATCGGCAGCGCGTTCGGATCAAAGTCGAGCTTCTTGAGCGTGTTGGTGTTGCTGGTCAGGTTGCCGTTCGACTGGTCGTAGGTCTTGGTCGCAGTGGACCAGGTCACGCCATCGCGCTTCTCGATGAACAGCGTGTTGTTGCCTGCAACGTCGTATTGCCAGATCAGCTCTTCGTCGCGCGACAGCTGCAGGGTACGGCCGCTCAGGGTCGCAAAGGCATCGGCATCGAAATCGACAATGCCGTTGTCCTGCGCGATCTTGGCCCAGCGGTTCGCATCGCGGTACTGGACGATGGCAATCGCCTGCAGCGCCTCGCGTACCGTCACGCTGGTGTAGACCGGATTGCCCATGTCGTCTTCGTGATCGGTGAAGCGCAGGTCGCTTTCGCTCACGGCGTAGGCATCGGGCTGCTTGACGCTGAGCGCCGTGGCAGGACGGTTATGGTCGTCGTAGGTGTAGGTGGTCACCACACCGCCGGCCGTGTAGGTGCTGCGGCGGCCTGCGGCGTCGTAGGTGTAATGGCCCACCACGGCATTGCTGTTGCGCAGCGCGATGACGCGGCCTGCACCATCGAAGTCGGTGCCATGGTCGACGCTGGTGCCGCCGCCATTGCCTTGCACCCGCACCTGGTTGCCCACTTCGTCGTAGCTGATGGTTTCTTCCAGGCCGGTGACGCTGTCCTTCCAGTACGTCATGCGGCCCAGTTCATCGAAGCGGTAGGCCAGCATGCGGTTATGGGTGGCGCTTTCGAAGTCGACCACGCCGGTGGTCTCCTCTTTCACGCGCTGGCCCATGATGTCGTAGCCGTAAGTGGTGCGCACGCCGGTGGCCAGGTCGAGGATCTCGACCAGGTGGCCGGCCTCGTCGTAGGCGCGGCGGATATTCTTGCCGCTGACGCTGGTCTGCGAAGTTTCGCGGCCGAAGTCGTCGTAGGTGTAGCTGGTGACGCGGCCGTCTTCGTCGATCGCGCGGCGCAGCTGGGCAAAGCCGCCGAACTGGCTTTGCTTGGTCTTGCCGTTGCCGTCGGTTTCCGCGATCAGGTTGCCGAATACGTCGTAGCTGCGGTAGCTGGTGGTGGCGATGTCCACCGAGCTGCCGTTGACACGGCGCCATTGGGTCACGGACTGCACGCGGCCCAGGCCGTCGTAACGCATCTCGATGCGGTGGCCGGACGGGTTGTTCAAGTCGTACGAGGCGGTGCGGTTGCCGCGGCCGTCGTAGCCGAACTGGTTGAAGCCCTGGCGCACCACGCGGCCCTGCGCGTCGTAGACGATAGGCGTGGTCTGGCCCACGCCGTCGGTCAGGGACGTGATGCGGCCCAGTGCATCGTAGCCGTACCTGGTCACCACGCCGCCGCCGTCGGTCTGCTCGACACGGTTGCCATGGCTGTCATAGCGCGACGTGCTGGTGAAGCCGCGTTCATCGGTGACCGCAATTTCGCGGCCCAGGTTGTCGTAGCTGAAGGACTTGCTGTGGCCCAGCGCGTCGGTCTGGCGCAGCAGGGTGCCCTGCACGTCGTATTCGCGGGTGCTGGTATTGCCTGCAGCATCGGTGCGCGACACCAGGTTGTTCAGGAAATCGTAGCTGGAACGGGTGACCGGACGGCGTGCGCTGCCCTCGCCGGATACCACGAAGGCGACATCCCACTTGGTCAGCTCGTTGCCGCGCAGGTCGTACTGCGAGTACGACACGGTCCCGTTGACGTTGCCCTTCTTGCCCAGGGTATGGGTGGCAACCGCATGGCCGGCGGCATCGACGTCGTACTCGCGCCAGATGCCATCGTTCTCGGTCGAGGCGATCTTGGCATTGAGCGCGTTGTAGCGCGTTTCGCTGAAGTAGCCGCTGTCGCTGGCCACCGCATCGAGCGCGCCGCCGGCCAGGCCGGTTTCCTCGCTGGCCAGCTGCATGCCCTGCAGGAAGTCGGCATTGCTCAATGGGCCGACGTAGGTGCCGGCGCTCATGGTGGCGCCGCTGATGCTGCCGCCGTCTTCGCCCGCCAGGACGATGTAGGACTCGCCGCTATGCAGGGTGTTGGCGTCGTCCGCCGCACGGTTCCAGTCGACGATCACTTCGCGGCCTTGCGCGTCCAGGTACCAGACCTTGTAGTCCAGCGACTTGGCCGGCAGCGGAATCTTCGCCACGGTGTGGTTGTACTGGCCGTTGCCCAGGTCCTGCATCAACTCGTCGTTGTCGAAGGCCACGCCGTTGCCGCTGCCGGTGCTGCGCCACGACAGGTGCAGGCCGCCCGTCACCAGCGCTGCTTCGCTCGGATGCAGCGTGGTGTTGAAGGCCAGGTTGTAGCCGCGTTGTTCCCAATGGCTGGTGTCCTTGCCTTGCGCGTCGGCCGAGACCACCCATTCCTTCCATTCGCTGGAAGTGGTGGAGGTGGTGTGGCTGGCCAGCACGCGGTTGGCGTAGTAGACCGCGGTGGCGCCGCTTGGGCTGCCGCTGGTGTGCACCAGCATGCGGCCTGCGTAGCGCTCCGCCACGACCGGCTGGCCCTGCACGATGACCAGCTGGTCGGTGCCGGCCGCCGGCGCCTCCCAGGTGGAGGCGTTGTACTGGCTGGACTTGCCCGCTTCGCCGGTCGGGGTGTAGACCAGGTGCTCGAGCACGACCTCGCGGCCGTCGGCGGTAATGCCGGTGATCTCGATCTCGTAAGCCTGGCCCACGGCCAGCGGCGCATCGGCGCCAATGGCCATCGCGCCGTTGGTGGAACCGTTCTGCGAGAACGGACGGTCGCTGCCCTGCACGCGCCACTTGGCCACGTACAGGTTGAACGCCAGGCCGCCGCCGTTGACTGACAGGCCCATGTTCAGCATCACGCCGCCCGGCTGCACGGATTCGTTCAGCGAAGTGCTGGTGCCCACGCGCTGGCCCGGCGCCTGGAAGGATTTCTCGCCGGTGCTGAACTGCACGCCGGCGGCATCCTGCCATTGCAGGCGGAAGCCCAGCTGGCCAGGGTCGCCGTTGACCGGCAGGGTGGTTTCGTAATAGCCGTCGCCAGCCAGCACCATCGGGCTGGCCGTGTTGGCGCCGCCATGCGGGCCGTAGAACAGGGTCGGCGACTGGCTGCCGGCGCCGAACTTGACGCGCACGCGCATGGTATTGGCATCAGGACGGCTGACCTGCACGTCGTCCACGGCAGGCGGCATCACCACCTTGCTCTCGCCGGTGTACACGCAGTTGCCCGCCACGTCCTGCGTGACGACGCGGTAGTACAGCGTGGTGCCCGCTGCCGGGCGTGGCAGCGCGGCGTGGCCGGAGCCCGCTTGCAGGTTGGTGCTGGTCTCGGTGCGGTTGGCGTAGCTGGCCGCATCGGCGTGCGAGACGGTGTCCCACACCACGTAGGACGCCATGCCGCTGGCGCCGGTGTTGTAGTCCAGCGCCAGGTCGTTGCCATCGACGCTGAGCTTGATGTCGCTGGCCGGAATCGCCTGGTTCTTCATTTCGCCGGTGTAGCGGAACACCACATTGCCGGCGGCATCGTAGAACTGGCGGCTGCCGCTGCCGTCCGGCTGCTGCACCTGCACGGTGCGGCCCATGCCGTCGAAGGCGCTCTTGACGGCGAAGCCGTCCTGGTCCTGCACCCAGCTGCGGTTGCCCACTGCATCGTACTGGTAGCTGCGGCGGGTATAGCCGTTGTAGCCCACGTTCAGCGTGTCGCCGGTGGCGCTGACCGAGACGCCGCCCAGGGCGTCGTCCTGGGTCGCCAGGCGGCCGCGCGCATCGTAGGAATACAGCGAAGCCTGGTCGGCCGGGTCGCTGGAGACCACGCCCAGCAGGGCGCCGTAGTTGTTGGCCAGGGCGCTGGCGTTGACGCCGTCCGCCACAGGGCGCGCGAAGTGCACGCTGCGCGTCATGCGGCCCTGGGCGTCGTAGTTGAACAGCGACAGGCCGCGATGGCTGTCGATGCTGCCGATCATGCGGTTGCGGCTGTCGTAGTAGTAGTACTCGACCGCTTGCTGCGCCGTGCCGGCTGCCATGGTCTTGGCCAGCACATTGCCGGCCTTGTCATAGGTGTAGCTGGTCACGCGCGCCTGCAGCGACACGGTGTTGGTGGCCGGGTCGGTCACTTCCACGGCCGGATCGCGCTGTTCGAGCAGGCGGTTGGCCAGGTCGTATTTGTAGCTGGTCACGGCCACCTTGCCGGCCGGCGCCGCCGGGACGCTGGCGGCGCTCAGGCCCGCCGTCGCCAGCGGGGTGGCGTAGACGCGCTTCTGCAGCACGTTGCCGCTCTTGTCGTAGTCGAACTGGGTCAGGTAGCCCATGGAGTCGACTTGCGCCGTCAGGCGGCCCAGCGCGTCGCGGTAGCTGAAGGTGTGGCCGCCGTCGATGCCGTCGTTCTGCACCAGGTTGCCCCAGGCGTCATAGGCGTTATGTTCTTCCGGCGTCACCATGGCCGTATTCACGGTCGGGTCGTTGCCGGCCGTGTTGGACAGGCTGCCCAGGCTGACCTGCGGGTAGACGGTGCGCAGTACGCGGCCGTTGATGTCGTGCTCGTACTTGTAGAGGCGCACTTCGCCTGCCGGCGCGGCCGGACGCTGCGCCGGGTTGTGGGCGGCGGCGGCCAGGCGCGTCATGTACAGGCGCTCGGCAACCTGGTTGCCGAAGCCGTCGTACTCGAATTCATGCAGCACGTTGTCGCCGTCGATCTGGGCCACCATGCGGCCCTTGGCGTCGTAATAGCTGGTGGTCGGCAGGCCGTTGGCATCCGTCACCTGTACCACGTTGCCCAGCGAGTCGTAGCGCACGGTGGACTGTGCGGTGCCGAAGCTGCTGCCGTTGGCGATGGAGAACTGCTGGGTCGCCGCCACGGTTGCAGTGATGCGGCGGTTGTTGCGGTCATAGGTGTAGGTCTTGAGGCCTTCCTTGCCCGATTCGGTGGCCACGTTGCCGGCCGCGTCGTAGGTATAGGACTGCACGACTCCGCCCATGCCGTCGCGCACGAAGGCCAGGCGGCCATTGCCGTTGTACTCGTAGCTGCTGCGGCGGCCTTCGCCGTCGGTGGTTTCGATCACGTTGCCCAGGTCGTCGTACTTGCTGGACTGGGCCACGCGCAGGCCGTTCGGGTCGAACACGGTGCTGGTGCGGCGGTTGTCCAGGTCGTAGCCGTAATTGGTCACGCGCACCGGCTCGCCGGCATAGGCCAGCGACTGCTGCACCTGGTTGCCCACGATGTCGTAGGCATAGGTGGTCACGCCGCCGTCGAAGCCGGCCTGGCGCAGCAGGCGGTTGCCCTTGTCGTAGGCGTAGTCGGTGGTGCGCGCCGAAGCAGTGCCGGCATGCTCCACCTGCTGCAGGCGGTTGCCCGCGGCATCCAGCACGTAGCTGGTGCGGAAACCGTCCGGCGTGGCCAGCAGGGTCTGGCGGTTCGCCAGGTCGTACTCGGCCAGCTGCACGCGGTCCATGGCGCTGGCCGCCACGGCCGGCGGCTGGGCCGGATCGAGGGCGCCGTGCCAGGCGTTGGCGAACTGGGTCACCGCCAGGCGGTTGCCCGCGAGGTCGTAGGTGATCTTGCTCAGGTAGCCCATGGCGTCGACCGTGGCCACCAGGCGGTTGCCCTGGTCGTACCAGTTGGTGGTGACGTTGCCCAGGCCATCCTTGGCGCTGATGCGGTTGCCCACCTTGTCATAGGTGTACTCGGTGCGGTTGCCTTCGCCGTCAATGAGGGCCGTTTCGCGGCCGTCCAGGTCGAACTCATGGCGCACGCCGGCGCCGCCGGCGCTGGTGGCGGCTTCGTTGCCCGCTGCATCGTAGGTATGGCTGGTGGTGACGCCGCCTTCCGTTTCGCTGATGACGCGGCCGTTGCCGTCGTAGGCATACAGCTTGGTGGTCGCGGCGCCGAAGCGGTTTTCGTGGGTTTCCTGGGTTGGCTTGTCCAGCTGGGCGCTGCCATACTCGTAGGTCACCACGGCGCCTTCCGGCGATTCGGTGCGGCGCAGGCGGCCTTCGGAATCGTAGCTGTAAAGCGTGGTGCGCGCGGCAGCAGTGCCGGCGCCCGCCGTGACAGCGCGGCGGTTGCCGAAATGGTCGTAGGCCGTGGTGGTCACCATGCCCATGGCGTCGGTCGCCGCCACCACGCGGTTCAGCGCGTCGTAGGCCAGCTTGACTTCGGCCGGACGGGCATGTGCCGCCAGCGCTGCGTCGTAGCCGGCATCGCCAGGCTGCAGCAGGTATTGGCCGCTGACGGCGGCAATGCGGTTGCCGAACAGGTCGTAGCTGGCCGTGGCGGTATAGCCCAACTGGTCGGTGCTGGACACCAGGCGGCCCATGATGTCGTACTGGCTGCGGGTGCTGCGCGCGTCGCTGCCATCGGCACGCGACAGCGTGCTGGAGGTCAGCTTGCCGTCGATGTTCCAGGCCTGGGTGGTCAGCGCGCCGGCCGCGTCGAGCGCGGTCAGCAGGCGATCCTTGACGTCGAAGGTCTGCACGGTGCTGCGGCCTTCGGCGTCGGTGATGCGCACGCGGTTGCCGTAGCCGTCCAGCTGGTAGCTGGTGGTGAAGCCCATCGGGTCGGTGACGCTGGTCAGGCGGCCGTCCAGGTCGTAGGCGTAGCGGGTATGGCGTTCGCTGCCGGCGACACCGGCCGCTTCCACCGTCTCCACCAGGTTGCCGGCGCCGTCGTAGCGGAACTGCGTGACGTTGCCGCTGCCGTCGGTGCTGCTGTCGACGCGCTTGTCCGCATCGTAGTGGTACTGCGTGCTGTGCGACTGGCCGGCGTTGCTGGTAGTGATCCTGTTACGGTTGCCGAAGGCATCGTACTCCATGGTCGTCGACTCATCGCGGAAGCCGTCGTTGGAGGTCCTGATCAGCTGGCGGTTGCCGTCGTACTGGAAGTGCCTGGTCCGCGCCTGCGTCAGGTCGTCCGACACGGTGCTTTCCACCACCAGGTTGCCGACCGCATCATAGCCGCGCTGCGTGCGCTGGCCCAAAGGATTGACCTCCAGCGCCAGGCGGTGCATGAAGTCGTACTCGTAGCGCGTGACGCGCACCTCCGGCGTGCCGGCGCCTTCGCTGGCGCTCAGCAGGTTGCCCATGCTGTCGTAGGTGAACTCGGTGCGCTTGCCGATCGCGTCGGTTTCGGAGGTCTTGCGGCCCAGCAGGTCGTAGCTGTAGCTGGTGGCGCGCTCGTTCGCCGTTCCGGCGAATTCCGCCACCTGGACGCGGTGGCCCAGCAGGTCATAGGCGAAACTGGTCACGCTGCCATCGACGCCAGTGCTGGACAGCATGCGGCCCATGATGTCGAACGAAGCGGACGTGGTGCGGCCCGCGTCGCCCGCCGCCGCTTGCGGCAGCGCGCCGTTGGCCGGCAGCGCTACGGCCTGGCCGTAGCGCGTCGAGGACACCACGTTGCCGGCCGCGTCGTAACGCTGCGTGCTCAGTTGGCCGGCAGCGCTGCGCTCGGCCACTTGCCGGTTCAGCGCATCGTAGTAATAGCTGGTCTTGGCCGTGGTGCCGGCCAAGTCGATCTGCTGGTGCTGCTCCAGCACGTTGCCGACCGCGTCGTTGACGAAATCGGTGCGCCAGCCGTTGCCGTCCACCGTCGACACCACGCGGTTGGCCGCGTCGTAGGCGCTGGTGGTGGTGAAGCCGCCGCGCGCCACGCTGATCTGGTTGCCGACCGCGTCGTAGCCGTAGCTGGTGGCGAAACCATTGGCGTCGGTGTGTTCCACCAGGCGGCCGTCGGCATCGTAGCGGTACTGGTTGTGCTTGCCGAGTTCATCCGACTTGTCGGTCAGGTTGCCCGCGGCGTCATAAGTGTAATTGACGGACTGGGTCCAGATCACGTACTCGCGCTTCAGGCGGTTGGCGTAATCGTATTCGTAGTTGCGTTCCAGGCCGAGCGCATCGGTCTTCTTGCTGACATTGCCGACCTCGTCGAACTCATAGCGCGTGGTGCCGCCGAGCGCGTCGGTCTCGCTGGTACGGCGGTTGTTTTCGTCGTAGGTCCAGCTGGTCTTCACAGCCAGCGCGGTGCCGGCGCCGAGCACGCGCTCGGTCTCGTTGCCCACCGCATCGTAGGCATGGGTGGTGCGCACGCCGTCGGCGTCCTTCTGCAGCACCAGGCGGCGGTTGCCGTCGTATTCGAAGACGGTGGTGGCGCCGGCGGTGCTGGTGGCGGTCAGGCGGTTGCCCACCGCATCGTAGCTGAAGCTGGTCTTTTGGCCCAGCGCGTCGGTCTGCTGCAGCAGGTCGCCGCGCGCATTGTAGGCGTAGCCGGTGCGGCGGCCCAGCGCGTCGACCGTGGCGGTGCGGCGGCCCAGCACGTCGTACTCGTAGCTGGTGGCCTGGCCCAGGGCGTTGGTGCTGGACAGCTGGCGGCGCAGGCCGTCAAAGGTGGCGGTGCTGGTATGGCCGTTGGCGTCGGTGACCGAAGTCTGGTTGCCGACCGCGTCGTAGCCGTAGCTGGTGACGTTGGACAGCGGATCGGTGCTGGTGGCCAGGCGGTTCAGCGCGTCGTAGCTGTAGTTCCAGGTACCGATGCCGTCCGCGTGCGTCAGCGTGTTGCCGACCTTGTCGTAGGTCCAGCGCTGGGAGTGGCCGCTGCTGTCCTGCTGGGTGAGACGGCCGAGGCCGTCGTAGTAGTAATAGGTGGTGAAGCCGCGCGTATTCCTCATGGAAGCACGGTTGCCCAGCTTGTCGTACGTGAACCAGGTGGTGTGGCCCAGGGCATCGGTGACGCTGGCCACGCGGTTGTCGGCGTCGTAGGCGTAGCTGGTGGTGTGGCCGTTGGCATCGGTCACGCCGACGCGGTTGCCCACGCCGTCGTAGCTGAAGCGGGTTACATTGCCCAAGGCGTCGGTGCTGCTGTCCTGGCGGTTCAGCGCATCGTAGCTGGCCAGCGTTGCGAAGCCGGCCGCGTCGACCGTGCGCAGGCGGTTGCCGTTCTGGTCGTACTCGTAGCGGGTCACGCCGCCCATCACGTCGGTCGTGCTCAGCAGGCGGTTGTCGGCGTCATAGGTATGGCTGGTGGCGTTGCCGGCAGCATCGGTTTCCTTGACCAGGTTGCCCAGCGCATCGTATGCGTAGCTGCGCTTGCCGCCCAGTGCATCGGTCTCGCCCACGACACGGCCCAGGCCGTCGTAGCTGTAGCGCGTGACGTTGCCGTTGGCGTCGGTCTGGCTGGTCACGTGGCCCAGGGCGTCGTACGCGAAGCGGGTCACGCCGCCCAGCGCGTCGGTGACGCTGGTCTGGCGGCGCAGCGCGTCGTAGCTGTAGCTGGTCGTGTTGCCGTTGGCGTCGGTGCGGCTGAGGCGGTTGCCCACCGCGTCCACCGTATAGCTTTCCTCGTTGCCGAGAACGTCCTTGGTGCGCACCAGCGCGCCGGCCTGGTTGTAGTAGTAGCTCGTGTACTTCTGGTTGGCATCGCGGACCTGGCTCAGGTTGCCAACACCGTCGTAACTCGTTTCGGTGTAGTTGCCCAGCGCGTCGATGACACTGACGCGGCGGTTCAACTTGTCGTAGCCATACTTCGTCGTGTTGCCGCGGGCATCCTGGACGCTGGTGCAACTGCCGTTGGCGTCGTAGCCGTACCTGGTCACATTGCCCAGGGCGTCGGTCTTGGTGCTGACGCGGTTGTCGGCATCGTAGGCCAGCGTCGTCACGTTGCCGCGGGCATCGGTGATGGCGACACGGTTGCCGGCCACATCGTACGCGTACGACACAGCAGCGCCCATGGCGTCGGTCTGCTTGACCAGGCGGTTGTCGCCGTCGTAGGCGAACAAGGTGCGGCCGCCGGCGGCATCCTGCGCCGCCAGGCGGTTGCCGACCGCATCGTACTCGTAGCTGGTCTCGCCGCCCAGGGCATTGGTTTCCTTCAGCAGGCGGCCCAGCAGGTCGTAGCTCCAGCGCGTGCTGAAGCCCAGCGCGTCGGTGCTGCTGGTTTCCTGGCCGGCGGCATCGTAGACGTGGGTGGTCACGCCGCCCATGGCGTCGGTCTCCTTCAGCAGGCGGCCGGCGGCATCGTAGCTGTACTCGGTGCGCGCGCCGTTGGCGTCGACCATGGCGGTGCGGTTGCCCAGGATGTCGTACTCGTAAGTGGTGACATTGCCCAGCGCGTCGGTCTTGCTGATGACGCGATTGCCTTTGTCGTAGGCATAGGTGCAAGGGTTGCCATTGCCGTCGCGGACGACGATCCGGTTGCCGAAGGCATCGAGCTCATAGGACTGCTGGCGCTCGTTGCCTTCGCGGAAGTCGGTCTCGACCAGGCGGCGGTCGGCGTCGACGCTCTGGCCGAAGTAGGAGCCGGTGCCGTCATAGGTATAGCGGCGGTCGCCATTCTTGTCGTAGGCGTGCTGGATCTTGTTGCCCAGCGCGTCGGTGACCATCAGCAGGCGGTGTTCGCCGTCGTACTGGTAGGTCGTGGCATTGCCCAGGGCATCGGTGACCTTGACCAGGTTGCCGACCGCGTCGTATTCGCTGCGCTGGACGTTGCCTTCCGCGCTGCGGCTGAGCACCTGGCGGTTGTTGGCATCATACTCATAGCTGGTGGTATGGCCGTTGGCGTCGGTAACGCTCAGGCGGTTGCCCACTGCGTCGTAGGTGTTGCCGCTGATGCCGCCCAGGGCATCGGTGGTGGACGTCACACGACCCAGGGCGTCGTAGGCGCTCCTGGTGACGCCGCCCAGCACGTCGGTCACGGCAACGCGCTGACCCAGCACGTCATAGCTGTAGCTGCTGGTCTGGCCCAGCACGTCGGTTGAGGACAGCAGCAGGTGGCCTTCGTCGTAGGTGTAGCTGACGGCATTGCCCTGTGCATTGACTTCGCGCACCAGGTTGCCGACCGCGTCGTACTCGCGGGTCGAAATGCCGCCCAGGCTGTCGACGCTGCGCACCAGGCGGTTCAGCGCGTCGTATTCGTAGGCCGTGACCTGGTCGTGCGCATCGTCGGCCAGCGGCAGGTCGATGCGGAAGCTGTCGCGGTCGCCCCACCATGGGTCCGGCAGCTGGCCGTCGACCTTGTTGGCATAGCGGGTCTGGCGCACCATGTTGCCGTTTTCGTCGTATTCGTAGTGGGTCAGGTAGCCCAGCGCCGACACGCTGTCCGTCAGGCGGTTGTTGTCGTCGTAGAAGTAGCGCGTGGCGTTCTGCAGCGCGTCCGTGCGCATCAGCACGTTGCCGTTACTGTCGCGCGTGAGATTGTCGCTCAGGCCATCGGTGCTGTCGTGCCCGCTCACCCGGCCGACCTGGTCATACCAGGTGCTCTTCCAGTTGTCGAGGGCATCCGTGACGCGCGACACCTGGTGGTGTTCGCGCACGTCGAACCTGGTGACATTGCCCAGCGCGTCGGTATGGCTGATGCGGTCATCGGCCGCATCGTAAGCATTGGTCGAGGTATGGCCGTTGGCGTCGGTCGTGCTGGTCAGGTTGCCGACCTTGTCGTAACCGTAGGTGGTGGCGCCGCCCAGGGCATCGGTGGTCTTGACCAGGCGGTCCAGTACATCGTAGGCATAGGCAG
Source organism: Pseudoduganella sp. R-32 (assembly GCF_049913245.1). Classification (NCBI taxonomy): domain Bacteria; kingdom Pseudomonadati; phylum Pseudomonadota; class Betaproteobacteria; order Burkholderiales; family Oxalobacteraceae; genus Pseudoduganella; species Pseudoduganella sp. R-32. The sequence continues at coordinate 6,566,679 of NZ_CP183987.1, forward strand.
TGCTGTTGCCGGCGCCGTCGGTGGTGCTGGTACGGTTGCCGTTGACGTCGTAGGCGTAGCGGGTCACCGTGCCGCGTGCATCGGTTTGCTCCACCAGGCGGTTGTCGGCGTCGTACACGCTGGCCGTGGTGCGGCCCAGCGCATCGGTGGTGCCGATGCGGTTGCCCTTGGCGTCATAGCGGTACTGCGTCACGCCGCCCAGGGCGTCGGTGCTGCTGACCAGGCGGTTCAACAGGTCGTAGGTGTAGCGCGTGGTATTGCCGCGCGCGTCGGTCGAGGCGACCATGTTGCCGTTCGCGTCGTATTCGCTGCTGGTGGCAAAGCCCATCGGGTCGGTGCTGCCGATGCGGCGGTTCTCCTTGTCGTAGCTGTACGACGTCATGCGGCCGCGCGCATCCGTGACCATGGTGCGGTTGCCGGCGTCGTCGTAACGGTATTCGACCCGCCTCCAGTCTTCGTTGCGGTAGCCGACCAGGCGGCCTGCCGCGTCATGGGCGTAGCCGCCGTCCTTGTTCTCGGCTTCGTCGTAGTTGCGATAGAGATTGGCCTGGTGGATTGCGTTATAGGTATAACGCTCGCGTTCCTCCCAGTAGTCCCAGTTGCCGTTGTCGCGCAGCAGCGTCGAGCGGGTCATGCGGTGCAGCGGATCGTATTCGTACTCGCGGACATGGCCGTTCGCATCTTCGACCCGGGTGCGGTTGCCGCCGGCGTCGTACTCGTAGCGCGTCTCGCCGCCCAGGGCATCGGTGGCCAGCAGCAGCTGGTTGATCGCATCGTAGGCATAGGTGGTCACCGCGCCGTTCGGGCGCGTGCGGCTCAGCTGGTTGCCGACGGCGTCATAGGTGAAGGTGGTGGCGGCACCCAGCGCGTCGGTGCTCGCTACCATGCGATACAGCTTGTCGTAGGCGTACTGGGTGATGCCGCCGGCTGCGTCGGTCTGGCTCAGCACATTGCCAACCGCGTCATAGGTGGACGAGGTGACACCGCCCAGGGCGTCGGTAGTGCCGACCAGGCGGTTCAGTGCGTCCCAGCGCTGCAGCGTGGTCGCGCCGCGCGGATCGGTGGTGCTGACCAGGTTGGCATTGGCGTCGTAGGCATAGGTCGTGACATTGCCCAGCGCCGAGGTCTGGCTGATGCGGCGGTTCGCGGCATCATAGGCGAAGCTGGTCTCATTGCCGTTCGGATCGATGGAAGCGGTCATGTTGCCGTTCGCATCGTATTCGTATTCGGTCGGCGCCAGGCCGCCATGCGATTCGCTCGCCACGCGGTCGCACTCGTCGAACGTGCGGTTGATGGTGAAGTGCAGCTCCATGTCGTCGACGCCGCCACCCTCTTCGCCGCCCCAGATCTGCTCGTAGTAGCGGTCTTCGAAGATGATGTTGCCCACGCCGTCGTAGCCGTAGTCGGTCACATGGCGCGGCCCGTAGTGCGGCTCTTCCCAATCACCGCCGTAGGACAGTGCGCCAGGAACCAGCATCGCCTCGCCGCCGGCCCTGGTCAGCGTCAGGGATTCGCCCCAGCCGGGGGTATGCATCATGTGCTCTTCGCGTACCAGGCGGTCGTTGGCGTCGTAGTGATAGAACGTCTCGTAGCCGAGCGGATCGTCCTTCTCGATGCGGTTGCCGACTGCGTCGTAATAGTAGTAAGTCGTATTACGGTTGGCGTCGTATTCCCGGATCATCCGGTGCAGCGCATCGTAATGGAACTCCGATACGTTGCCGTTCTTGTCCTCCACGCTGATGCGGTTGCCCACTTCGTCGTAGGCGTAGCTCTCCTTGTTGCCCAGCGCGTCGACCAGCGTTGCGACGCGGTTCAGCGCATCGAAGTGGTATTCGGTGGCGTTGCCGTTCTTGTCGGTGATGCTGGTGCGGTTGCCGTTGGCGTCGTAGGTGTAGCTCTCGGTATGGCCCAGGGCGTCGGTGGTCGACAGCAGCTGGCTCAGCGCGTCGTAGCTGAACCTGGTCACATTGCCGTTGCGGTCCACCGTTTGCAGCATGTTGCCGGCCGCGTCGTAGCTGCTGGACACCGTATGGCCCAGCGGGTCGGCGGACAGCAGCAGGCGGTCGCTGGCATCGTATTCGAAGGTGGTGACGCCCCCGTTGCGGTCGGTGTAGCGCGTGCGGTTGCCGGCGGCGTCATACTCCACCTTGTCCGCATAGCCTTTCGGATCGGTGGTTTTCACCACGCGGTTGACGGCGTCGTACTCGTAGGTCGTGGTGTGGCCGTTGCCGTCGGTGCGCGCAATGCGGTTGCCTTCGGCGTCGAACTCGAGTTTGGTGGAGTAGCCCATCGGGTCTACCTTCTCCACCTGGCGGTTGACGGCGTCGTACAGGAACTGGGTGCGGTGGCCGTTGGCGTCGATGCGCGCGGTCAGGTTGTAGACCGCGTCGTATTCCTGGCGGGTGTGACCGTCCAGCGCGTCGATCGTGTCGACCAGGTTGTACACCGCATCGTAGACGTACCTGGTGGTGAACCCCAGCGCATCGGTGGTGCTGACGCGGTTGCCCACGGTGTCGTAGGCGTGGGTGGTCGCGTTGCCCAGCGCATCGACCTGCTTGACCATGCGGTTCAGCACATCGTAGTCGAAGCTGGTCTTGTTGCCGTTGCGGTCCGTGGTGCTGGTGCGGTTGCCCAGCACGTCGTAGGTGTAGCTCTCCTTGTTGCCCAGCGCATCGGTCTGCTCAACCAGGCGGTTGTTCAGGTCATAGGCGAAGCGGGTCACGCTGCCAAGCTGGTTGGTGGCCGACGTCTTGTTGCCGACGGCATCCCAGGTGAAGGACTGGGTGGCGCCCATCGGGTCGGTCTGGCGCAGCAGCTGGCCCAGTGCATCGTATTCGTACTTGGTCACATGGCCGTTGCGGTCCGTGTTGCTCAGGCGGTTGCCGACCGCGTCATAGCTGCTGCTCGACACATTGCCCAGCGCATCGATGGTGCGCAGCTGGCGGCCGGCATCGTCGAACTCGTAGCGCGTGGTGTGGCCGTTGCGGTCGGTGTAGGCGATGCGGTTGCCGGCGGCGTCGTAGGTCGTGCTGTCGGCATTGCCATTGCCGTCCACGGTGCCAACCAGCTGGTTGACGGCGTCGTAGCTGAAGCGGGTTTCGTTGCCGTTGCCGTCGACCAGCGAGGTGCGGTTGCCCACTGCGTCATACTGGTAGCTGGTGCTGTTGCCCAGCGCATCGGTGACCGTGGTCAGTCGGTACACCTTGTCGTACTCGTAGTTGGTGCTGTTCTGTTCCGCATCGACCATGGTGATGCGGTTGCCGACGCCGTCATACACGTAGCGGGTCGATACCACGCGCTGGTAGGTCTGCTCGTAGCCCTGGTTCCAGTAGTGCTCGTCGAAACGGTCGAAGATGGTCTTGACCAGGCGGTTCAGCTGGTCGAATTCGTATTCGGTGGCATGGCCCTTGGCATTGGTGCTGCGCACCAGGTTGCCGTTGGCGTCGTACGCGTTGGCGGTGACGTTGCCCAGCGCGTCGGTGACGGTCACGACGCGGTTTTCCTCGTCGTAGGCGTAGGCGGTAACGCCGCCATTGCGGTCGGTCACGGACAGGCGGTTGCCCACAGCGTCGTAGGCATAGCTTTCGGTCTTGCCCAGTGCATTGGTGACGGCGACCAACTGGTCGTTGGCGTCGTAGGCGTAGGTGGTGGCCTTGCCGTTGCGGTCGACCAGGGCAATGCGGTTGCCGACGGCGTCGTACTGGTATTGCTCCATGTCGCCCAGCGCATTGGTGACGGACAGCAGGCGGCCGTCCGCATCGTAAGCGAAACTGGTGGTGTGGCCGTTGCGGTCGGTCACGGAGGTGCGGTTGCCGGCGTCGTCGTAGGCGTACTGCTCCGCCTTGCCCAGCGCGTCGGTCGCTGCAATCATGCGGCCGGCCGCGTCGTAGCTGTAGCTGGTCTGGTTGCCGTTGGCGTCGGTGACCGAAGTGCGGTTCACGCCGTCGTAGGCGTTGACGGTCTCCCCGCCCAGCGCGTCCTTGGTGACGGTCAGGCGGTTGATCTGGTCGTAGCTGTATTCCGTGCGGTTTTCGTTCCGGTCGATCATTGCGACGCGGTTGCCCACGCCGTCATATTCAAAGCGGGTCACCAGTTCTACCGTGTAAGGGTCCTGGTAGCCGGTGAAATGGCCGCTGCCGTAACCGTAGCCATAGCCGTAGCCATAGCCGGAATCGTCGCCGCTGGAGACAGCGAGGCTGTTCATGCGGAGCATTGGAGGCCAGCCGCCAGGAGGCGGCTCTTCCGGTTCGCCCGGTTCTTCCGGGAACTCCGGCTCTTCCGGTTCGGTCGGCGGTTCGATATCGGGATCGACCACCCACTTGATGTCGCCGGCGGCGCTGGTCACGCTGTTGCGGATCGCGATCAGGCGGTCGTCGGCGTCGTATTCGAAGTAAGTGCTGTTGCCGTGGCGGTCGGTCAGCTGGATGCGGTTGCCCACGCCGTCGTAGGAATACACTTCGAGATGGCCCAGTGCATCGCGGCTGCCGATCAGGCGGTTGCCGGCGTCATAGCTGAACTGGCGGGTGTGGCCGTTGCGGTCGGTGGCCGAGAGGCGGTTGCCGACTGCGTCGTAGGCGTAGCTTTCCTGCTTGCCCAGCGCGTCGGTACGGCTGGCCACGCGGTTCAGCTTGTCGTAGGCCTGCTGCGTGGTGTGCCCGTTGCGGTCGACCGTGCTCAGCAAGTTGCCCATCGCATCGTAGGCATAGCTTTCCTGCTTGCCCAGCGCATCGGCCATCGTGACCTTGCGGTTGGCGGCGTCGTAGCCGAAGGTGGTGCGGGCGCCGTTCTTGTCGCTCCGGGCCAGCATATTGCCAACCGCGTCGTACTCGAACTGCTCGCGGTGGCCCAGCGCGTCTTTTGCTTCCAGCAGGCGGTCGGCAGCGTCGTAGCTGAAGGTGCTACGGGCGCCGTTCTTGTCGGTAAAGGCCAGGCGGTTGCCGGCGCCATCGTACTCGAACAGTTCGGTGTAGCCGAGGGCATCCTTGCTTTGCACCAAGCGGTCGGCGGCGTCGTAGCTGTAGCTGGTGGCGTGGCCGTTCTTGTCGGTGAAGCCGGTGCGGTTGCCGACGCCGTCGTAGACGTAGGCTTCGGTGTAGCCCAGCGGATCGGTCAGCCCGGTCAGGCGGTTGTCCTTGTCGTAGACGTAGCTGGTGGTGTGGCCGTTGGCATCGGTGGAGGAAACGCGGTTGTCCACCTTGTCGTATTGCCAGCTGTTGCTGAAGCCCAGCGCATTCAGGCTGGACGTCATGCGGTTCTTGGCGTCGAAACTGTAACGGGTCGTGTTGCCGTTGGCGTCCTCGAGCGCGATGCGGTTGCCGACCTTGTCGTATTCGTATGCGGTCACGCCGTCCAGGGCGTCGATCACTTGCAGCAGGCGGTTGTTGGCGTCGTAGGCGCGGCGCGTGACGTTGCCGTTGGCGTCGGTCTGCGCCAGCAGGTTGCCCACTGCGTCATAGGCGTAATCAAAGCCGTTGTCCAGCGCATCCTGCTGGCGCACCAGGCGATGTTCGGCATCGTACTTGCTGCGCTTGGTGTGGCCATTGGCGTCGGTCACGGCAACCTGGTTGCCGACCGCGTCGTAGCTCATGGTGGTGGTGTTGCCCAGCGCGTCGGTGCTGCTCACCATGCGGCCAGCCAGGTCATATGCGTAGCGGCGGGTATGGTCGTTGCCGTCGGTCTGTTCCAGCAGGCGGCCCACGGCGTCGTAGGCGTAGCGGCTGGCATTGCCCATGGCGTCGGTCTTGACGACCAGGCGGTTGCCGGCGTCGTACTGCGACAGGGTGGCATGGCCATTGGCGTCGGTCAGGTTCACCACGTTGCCCACGGCGTCGTAGAAGCGGCGGGTTTCGTAGCCCAGCGGGTCGGTCACCAGGGAGACGCGGTTCAGCGCGTCGTATGCGAAGGCGGTTACGCCGCCGTTGGCGTCGACCACCGAGGTGCGATTGCCGACCTGGTCGTAGCCGTAGGCGGTGACGCCGTCCAGCGGATCGGTCACCGAGACCAGCTGGTTCAGCGCGTTGAACGCGCGCCTGGTGGCGTTGCCGTTGCGGTCGCGCTCGAGCAACTGGTTGCCGACATTGTCGTACTCGAAGATGTTGGCGTTGCCCAAGGCGTCGGCATGCGCCACCAGGCGATTCAGCTCGTCGTATTCGAAGGTGTTGTCGTTGCCGTTGCGGTCCACGACCGACAGGCGGTTGCCGACGGCATCGTAGGTGTAGCTCTCGATCGCGCCCAGCGCGTCGGTGTGCTCCTGCAGGCGGTTGTTGGCGTCATAGGCGAACTTGTTCTCGGCGCCGATGGCGTCGATGACCGAGACGCGGTTGCCCACGGCATCGTAGGCGAAGCGCGTTTCCGCGCCCAGCGCGTCGACCTGCACTACCAGGCGGTTGGCGGCATCGTACTGCGCCGAGGTGCTGGCGCCGTTGGCGTCGATGCTGCCGACCAGGTTGCCGGCTCCGTCGTAGCTGTGGCGGGTCACGCCACCCAACGCGTCGGTCGCGCGCACCACGCGGTTGGCTGCGTCATACTCGCTGGCGGTGACGTTGCCGCGCGCATCGGTCACGCTCAGGCGATTGCCGGCGCGGTCGTAGGCATGGCGGGTCTTGCCGCCCAGGGCGTCGGTCACCTGCACCAGGCGGCCGTTGGCGTCATACTCGAAGGCGGTGGTGTTTCCGCGTGCGTCGGTGACGCCGGTGCGGTTGCCCACATGGTCGTAGGCGAACCCGGTCTGGTTGCCCAGCGCATCGGTGGTGACGGCCAGGCGGTTCAGCGCATCGTAGGCGAAGCTGGTGGTGTTGCCGTTGGCGTCGGTTGCGCTCAGGCGGTTGCCGACGGCGTCGTAGCTGACACTGCTGTCGTGGCCCAGGGCATCGGTCTGCTTGACCATGCGGCTCAATGCGTCGTAATGGAAGCTCGTGACGCGGCCCAGCGCGTCGACCACCGAGGTGCGGTTGCCCAGCACGTCGTAGGCGAAGGATGTGGCATTGCCCAGCGCGTCGGTCTGTTTCAACAGGCGGCGATTGGCGTCGTAGCTGAAGGCATTGGCATTGCCGTTGGCGTCGACCACGCGCACCTGGTTGCCGACGGCATCGTATTCGTGCTGCGTCGCGTTGCCAAGCGCGTCGGCCTGGCGCACCAGGCGATTGTTGGCGTCGTAAGCGGCGGTGCTGGTGTGGCCGTTGCCGTCCGTGACGGCGACGCGGTTGCCGACCTTGTCGTAGCCGTAACTGTTCATCTCGCCCAGCGCATTCTTCACCTGGACCAGGCGGTTGGCGGCGTCGAAGATGGACTCGACCATGTGGCCATTGCCATCGGTGACGCTCACCTGGTTGCCGGCCGCATCGTAGGCATAGGCGGTTTCCACGCCCAGCGCGTCCTGCAGCGACACCAGGCGGTTGGCCTGGTCGTAGGTAAAGCGGGTGGTATTGCCGTTGGCGTCGGTGCGCGCGATGCGGTTGCCGGCAGCGTCGAAGGCGACCGCCGTCACGCCGCCCAGCGCATCGGTGATGCCGACCTGGCGCTGCAGCTTGTCATAGGCGAAGCGGGTCACGCGGCCCAGGGCGTCGGTAGTGCTGGTGCGGTTGCCGACCGCGTCGTACGTGGCGCGCGTCATGCCGCCCAGGGCGTCGATGGCCGCTACCTGGCGGTGCAGGGCGTCGTATTCGAAGCGGGTCGGGTTGCCGGCGGCGTCGACGGTCTCCAGCAGGTTGCCGACCGCGTCGTAGCGCAGCTTGTCGGTCCCGCCCAGGGCGTCGATCGTCTCGATCACGCGGTGCAGCGCGTCGTATGCCGCGCGCACAGTGAAGCCGTTGGCGTCGGTGGTGCCGACGCGGTTGCCCACGGCGTCGTAGGCATAGCCGGTACGGTTGCCCAGCGGGTCGGTCTGGCCCACCATGCGATCGGCCGCGTCGAATTCGTAGCGGGTGGCGTGGCCGTTGGCATCGATGCTGGCGATGCGGTTGCCCACCTTGTCGTACTCGAAGCTGCTGGTATTGTTCAGCGCGTCGGTCACGCTTGCCACGCGGTTCAGCGCATCGTAACCGAAGCGGGTGTCGTGGCCATTGCCGTCGATCATGACGATGCGGTTGCCGGCGCCATCGTACATGAAGCGCACGGTATGTCCCAGGGCGTCACGCTGCTCATTGAGGCGGTTGGCGGCATCATAGGCAAAGCTGGTGCTGTTGCCATTCTCGTCGACGACCTGGATGCGGTTGCCGGCGGCGTCGTAGGCGAACGCTTTCTTGCCGCCCATGGCATCGGTCTGCGCTACCAGGCGGCCTGCTGCATCGTAGCTGAAGGACGTGGTGCTGCCGGCGGCATCGGTGGTCGATACACGCTGGCCGGCGGCATCATAGCTGTGGCGGGTGACGCCGCCCAGGGCGTCGGTGATGCTTTGCAGGCGGTCGGCCGCGTCGTAATCGAAGGCCGTGGCATTGCCCAGCGCGTCGGTGCTGTGGATACGGTTGCCGACGGCATCGTAGCTGTGCGTGGTGACCGCACCCAGCGCATCGGTCTCGCTGACCAGGCGGTAAGCGGCGTCATACGCGGCGCGGCTGGTGGCGCCGTTGGCGTCAGTGGTGGCCAGGCGATTGCCGACCTTGTCGTATTCGTAGCTGGTGGCGTTCCCCAGCCCGTCGATCTGTTTCACCAGGCGGTTTGCGAGGTCGTACACGTAGCTGGTGGCATGGTCGTTGGCGTCGATGCTGGCGATGCGGTTGCCCACCGCATCGTAGGCGAAGCGAGTCATGCCGCCCAGCGCATCGGTACGTACGGACAGGCGGCCGTTGGCGTCGTAGCTGAAGCGGGTGGCATTGCCGTTGCCGTCCGTGCTTTCCACCATGGAGCCGACGGCATCATAGGCGAAGCTGGTCGAGCGTCCGGTGCCGTCCGTCTGGCGCACCAGGCGGTTGTTGGCGTCGAACTCGAAGCCGGTCGCATGGCCGTTGGCATCGATTGCCCCCACGCGGTTGCCGGCGTTGTCGTAATGGTACTCGGCCCGGTTGCCCAGCGCATCGGTCTCGGAAACCAGGCGATCGGCCGCGTCATAGCCATAGCTGGTGACATGGCCGTTGGCGTTGACGGTGGCAACACGATTGCCGGCCTGGTCGTAACGGTGCTCCACACGGTTGCCCAAGGCGTCCGCGGTGGCGGCCAGGCGGCCGACGGCGTCGTAGCTGAAGGAGACAGTATGGCCGTTGGCATCGGTGGTGGACAGGCGCTGGCCGACGGCGTCGTAGGCGTGCGTGGTCCGGTGGCCCAGGGCATCGGTGCTGGACACCAGGCGGTTGACGGCGTCGTATGCAAACACTGTCTGGTTGCCGTTGGCGTCGGTCGTTGCCGTGCGGTTGCCAGCCGCATCGTAGCTGAAGGCGGTCACCTCGTTGCCGGGGGCGGTGACGGAAAGCAGGCGGCTGTTGGCGTCATAGGCGAACAGGGTGCCGCGGCCCAGCGCGTCGGTGGTGGCCACCCGGTTGCCCAGGCGGTCGTAATCGTGGCGGGTGATGTTGCCGAGCGCGTCAGTCTGGTTGACCAGTCGGCCGTTGGCGTCGTAGGCAAAGCGCGTTGCGTTGCCCAGTGCATCGGTGACGACGGTGCGGTTGCCCACGGCGTCGTAATCGAAGCGGGTAATGGCGCCCAGCGCATCGCCTGCTGCAGTCAGGCGGTTCAGTGCATCGTAATGGTTGAAGCGCTGGTGGCCGTTGCCATCGCGGGTCATGGTCAGGTTGCCCACGGCGTCATAGACATGCTGGACCGAGTCGCCCGCGGCGTTGGTCTCTTCGACCTTGCGGTTCAACGCGTCATAGCGGTAGCTGGTGGCATGGCCATTGGCATCGACGCTGGCCAAGCGGTTGCCCACCGCGTCGTAGCTGTAGCGCGTGCTCTGGCCCATCGCGTTGGTGTGCACCACCAGGCGATTGCTGCTGTCGTACTCAAAGCGGGTAGCGTTGCCCAGCGCATCGAAAGCTGCCGTGCGATTGCCCACAGCGTCGTATTCGTAGGAGGTACGGGCGCCCAAGGCGTCGATGGTCGCGGTCAGGCGGCCGTTTGCGTCGTATTCGAACTTGCTGTCGTGGCCGGCCGGATCGATGCTGCGTACCCGGCGGTTCAGTTGGTCGTACTCGTGGCTGGTGACCAGGCCGAGCGCGTCCACGCTGCGGGTCAGGCGGTTGCCGGCGTCGTATTCGAAGCGGCTGGTGTTGCCAGCGGCATCGGTCAGCGCGGTGCGGTTGCCGACCGCGTCGTACTGGTAGGCGGTGACAAAGCCCATGGCATCGGTGCGGCTTACCACGCGGTCCAATGCGTCGAGCACGTAGGTGGTGGCATTGCCGGCGGCGTCGGTGCTGCGCAGCAGGTTGCCCACTGCGTCGTATTCTTTGCGGGTGACTTGTCCCAGAGCGTCGGTGGTCTGCACCAGGCGGTTGGCCGCGTCGTAGCTGAAGCGCGTGGCGTGGCCGTTGGCGTCTACCACGGACGTGCGGTTGCCCGCCGCGTCGTAGGCGTAGACGGTGGTACCGCCTTGCGCGTCGGTCACGCGCACCAGGCGGTCCGCGCCGTCGTAGGCGAAGGTGGTGGTGTTGCCATTGGCATCGGTCAGGCCGGTGCGGTTGCCGCGCGCATCATAGCTGAAGCGCGTGGTGCCGGCCGCGTCGACCTGCTGGTCCATGCGGTTGGCGCCATCGTAGTGGAAGACTACGATGTGGCCGTTGGCATCCGTGGTGGCGATGCGGTTGCCGTTGGCATCGTACGCATAGCTGGTGCGGTTGCCCAGCGCATCGATGCTGGCGGCAAGGCGGCCAGCCGCGTCGTATTCGGCGCGGCTCACGCCGCCCTTGGCATCGGTCACGCTGAGGCGCTGGCCGTTCGCGTCGTAGGCGTAGGTGGTTTGCTGGCCCAGCGCGTCGATCTGGCTGGCCAGGCGGTTCAGCTTGTCGTATTCGAAGCGGCTGGTGCGGCCCAGTGCATCGGTGCTGGAAAGGCGGTTGCCGTTGGCGTCGTACGTGTAGGCAGTCACGCCGCCCATGGCGTCGGTCTGCGACAGCAGGCGGTTGCCGGCGTCGTAGACGAAGCTGGTGGCATGGCCGTTGGCGTCGACGGTGCGGGTACGGTTGCCGTCAGCGTCATACTCGAATTTCTGCACATGGCCCAGCGCATCCACCGATTCCAGCAGGCGGTCGTCGGCGTCGTAATGGAACTGGGTGACGTGGCCGTCCGGGTCGGTCATGCTGACACGGTTGCCTTCAGCGTCGTAGGCAAAGCGGGTGGTGACGGCCAGGCCGGCCGGGTCGACCACTTCGGCCACGCGGCGGCCCAGCTTGTCGTAGTCGTAGCGTACGCTGGCGCTGTCGACGCCGTTGGCGCCGCGGCTGACGGTCAGGGTGTGGCCCTGCGCGTCGTAGGTATAGCTGGTGTGCAGGTTCAGGCCGGCCGGATCGACCACCACGCGGGTAGCCTGGCCTTTCTGGTCGTAGCTGGTGACGGTCAGCACGCCGTTCGGGTCGCGCTGCGACACCACTTCGCCCTTGGCGTCGTAGGTCCAGGTGGTGGTCAGCGCCAGGCCGCCCGCATCGACCACCTGGCTCAGGCGGCGGTCGGCGGCATCGTAGGTGTAGCGCGTGGCGACGCCGTTGCGGTCGACGGTGGCGACCAGATGGCCGGCGGCGTCGTATTCATTATGCTCGGCCTTGCCGTTGGCATCGGTGGTGGCCAGCAGGCGGCCGTCGGCGTCGTAGCTGTAGCTGGTGGTGTTGCCATTGCCGTCGGCAAGGGCGATCACTTGCCCTTGCGCGTTGCGCGTGATGGTGGTCACGATGCCAAGCGGCGAAGTGACGGTGGTCTTGTGCAGCGCCGTGTCGTAGGCATAGCGGGTCACATTGCCGCGCGCATCGGTCTGGGTCAGCACGCGGTCGAAAGCGTCGTAGCTTGTGGAACGCACCTGGCCCATGGCGTCATAGCTGGCCACCACGCGGCCGTTGCGGTCAAACGTGCTGCGGGTGACCTGGCCGTTGGCGTCGGTCTGCGCCACGGCGCGGCCAAAGGCGTCGTATTCAGTGCTGCGCAGGGCGGCAATGCCGTCGGCGTCGCGCAGGATGGACGTCTGCAGGCCGCGCTTGTCGTAGGTATAGCGCACCAGTTCCTGCACAGCCGCGCTGATCGGGCGCATTTCCTTGCTCAACTGGCCGAAGGCGTCGTAGCTGCGCACGGTGGCATTGCCCAGCGCGTCGACCAGGCGGGTGGCCTGGCCGCGCACATCGTAATCGGTGTGCAGCAGGCTGTCGCGCAGCGGGTCGGCCGCCACCGCCAGCGCGGCCAGGACCGGGGCGTTGCTGCCGCCGGCCAGGCCGGCGGTATCGATGCGGTTGGCGTAGCTGATGGTGTCGGTGGCCTGGCCGAAGGCGTCGTAGCGGATGCCGCTTACCTCGCCCAGCGCGTTGACGCTATGGGTGCGGCGGCCGGCGCCGTCGTAGAAGTACAGCGTGGACGCACCAAGGGCGTCGGTGCTGCTGACCATGCGGCCGACGGCGTCATAGCCGTAGCGCTTGGCGTAGCCGGCCCAGATGCCGGTGTCGTGCACGGCGTCGCCGTTGAGCAGGCTGGCGCCCTGGCCGGACAGTTCGGCCACCAGGCGGCCCTGCACGTCGTAGCGCACCAGGGCCGTGCGCTGGTCGGCACTGCCGGCCGCCTGCACGGTCGATACCAGCTTGCCCACCTTGTCGTAGGCGAAATCGCTGCGCACGCCGGCGGCGTCGGTGCTCGATACGAGCTGGTTCAGCTTGTTGTAGCTGAAAGTCGCCTGCTGGTCGGCCGCGCTGGCTTGCGGCAGCATCTGCGCCAAGCGCGCGCCCGGCATGTAGTTGACCGGGTTGGCGAAGCGCTTGACGGCGCTGCGGTTGCCGGCAGCGTCATAGCTGAAGGTGCTCAGGTAGCCTTCGCCGTCGATGGCGCCGGTCTGCTGGCCGCGCGCATTGAAGAACTGGTGCACGCTGATGTCGGCGGCGGAAGCCTGTGGACGCAATTGTTCCAGCGAGCCGTTGCTGCGCAGGGCGGCATCGGTCAGGGTGGCATAGCGCACGGTCTCCACCAGCTGGCCGATGGCGTCGTATTTCTGCTCGGTCAGGATGCCCTGGGCATCGAGCTGGCCCACCAGGCGGCTGTCGGCATCGAAGAAGTTGCGGCTGTGGCGGTCCTCGGTGGACGACACCACCTGGATATCGGCCAGCTGCGGATTGGCCGGCAGCGCGGCGCGGCTGATGGCGTTGTTGTAGCGCACCAGGTCGGTGACGCGGTTGGCGGCGTCGAAGAACTGCTGGGTGACGAAGCCCGCTTCATCCACCGTGTAGACCAGGCGGTTGTCCTTGTCGTAGACCTGGTCGACGCGGCGGTCGGCGGCGCTGGCCAGCGGACGCAGCGCCGCCAGGGTCGCGGCTTGCGGCGCGCCGGCGGCATCCACCAGCTTGCTGCTGTCCACCAGGTTGGCGTAGCGGATGGTGCGCACCAGGTTGCCGGCGCCGTCGTACACGCTTTCGGTCAAGGCGCCGAAGCCGTCGATCATGCCGTTGCGGCGGCCCATCTCGTCGTACAGGAACGTGGTGCGCACGCCGGTCGCGTCCTGGGTGCAGAACAGGCGGCCGTCGGCATCGTAGAAGTTGCGCACGGTGCCCAGCTCGGCGCCGTTGGCGCTGTCGCTCTGGATCACGCTCACCAGTTCACCGGCGGCGTCGTAGGTGGAGGTGGTGGCCAGGCCGTTGGCCAGGGTCGACACGGTGCGGTTGTGCGCGTCGTCGTACTGCACCAGCGATTGCTGGCCCAGCGCGTCGGTGCTGGCCAGCAGGCGGTTCAGGCCATCGTAGGCGTAGCTGGTGGTGGCGCCGGCATTGATGGTCTTGAGCAGCAGGCCGGAGGCATCGTATACATAGTTGATGGTGTTGGCGCCATCGGCCACGCCGTTGCCGGCGCCATCCACTTCGGCATAGGTGGTGCTGGCGCTCACCAGGCCGCGGAAGTCGTAGGCGAAATCGCTGCGCGCACTGAGGGTCTTGTCCTGCGCCGCAGCCCAGGCAGTCATCTGGGCTTCGCCTGGCGCCGCCCCTTCCGCCAGGGCGGAGGTGTTGTAGGTGCCGCCGTTGTAGGCGATCTGCGCCACGCGCTGGCCCTTGGCGTCGTAGCGGTATTCCACCACGTCGCCGGCCGGGTTGATGCGGAAGCGCAGGTGGTTCTTGCTGTCGTAGACGTAGCGGGTGACCAGGGCGCCGCCATTGCCCATGCGCACCGACTCGCTCACCACGTGGTTGGCGCTGTTGTAGCTGCGTGCCACCACGTTGCCCAGCGCATCCTGCTGGGTGAGCTGGTTGCCGTTGCCATCGTAGGTCATGGTCACGGCATTGCCGTTGCCGTCGGTGACGCTGGTGACGTTGCCGCTGGCGTCATAGGCGTAGCTGGTGCGCACGCGAATGCCATTGACCGCAGGGCTGAGCACCTGGGTCAGCTGGTTCTTGGCGTCGTAGAAGAAGCTGGTGACAAAGCCCAGCGGATCGGTCATGTCGGTGCGGCCGTTGGCAACGTCGTAGCTCAGGCGGGTGACGCGTCCCAGGCCGTCGGTCATGCTGGCGACGCGGAAGTCCGTGCCCACCTGCACGTAGGTGAACGATTGCACCGTGCCGTCGCTCTGGGTCAGGGTGGCAATGCGGCGGCTGGTGCCGTCGTAGGTGTAACGGGTGGTGTAGGTGTTGCCGTCGGTCTTGCTGTTATCGTCCGGCGACAGGTCCACCTCCACGCTGGTCAGGCGCTTGCTGCTGTCGTAGGTGTAACGGGTGCGGCTGCGGGTGACGCCGCCGCTGACGGTGCGCAGGCCGACCAGGTTGTTGTCGCTGTAATCGAGGTAGAGCACATCGCCCGAAGCCATGGTCACGCTCTGCATCAGGCGGCCGGCATAGGTGAAGGTGGTGGTGTTGCCGTCCACGTCGGTGGCCGAGGTGATCAGCCCCGAGGTGTTGTAGGTCTCGCTGGCCTGGCTATCGCCGTCGCGCCAGGTCCAGCTCGACGGCACGCTGCCGTTGGCCGGGGTATAGGTCAGCGTGTCGTGGGCGCCGGCGCCGTCGGTGGTGACATAGCAGCCGCGCGCCGCGTCATAGGTATAGGTGGCGGTGCTGCCGTCTTCCTCGGTGCGGCTGGCGATACTGCCGGCCGTGTTCACCTTGCCGCTGACGAAGGCGACGCGCTTGTAGACGCCCAGGCGGAAGTTGTCGCCGTTATCGCCGTCGCCGAAGACGCCCAGGCGGTCGGTATAGATGCCCTGGCTGTTATACGTGCGCAGGAGCGCGGTGTCGATGCCGTTGGCAGCCAGGAACTCGTCGCGCGACTGGATGACCAGGTTGCCGTTGGCGGCGTTCAGATAGGCCTGGTCGCCATTACGCCCCAAGGCCGCATTACCGACCGTTCCCCGGTCTCCACCCAACACGAAACGGGAACCGCTTTGCAGGCCCAGTGCACCACCGCTGACAATCGCTACCATGAATTTCTCGTCCGAATAAATTGTTTGTTGGTAAAAGCGGGCATGGAGTCCTCCTCAACATGCCCTTCAAACAATATATCCAGCGTTTCCGGCAAGAATTTAGCGTTTTCTGCAATATTTTTTTTCTAATACACATTTATGCAGATGAATGTTGCTATTACAGCAATAAAAATGGCGCCTCGAGGGCGCCATTGCGTATTCTGGAGCGGGTGAAGGGAATCGAACCCTCGTATGAAGCTTGGGAAGCTGCCGTTCTACCATTGAACTACACCCGCGTGCCCCGCATTCTATGTGGCTTTGGCTGCGGTTGGCAAGACTGTAACGGTGGCCCTACTGGATGAACGGCCAGCCGTCGGCGGTAAAGCCAAGCGTATTGATGCCCAGCGTCGCCCGCCCGCCATTGTTGCCGTCGTAGTAATGGTAAACGTAGGTGGGCTTGTTATTGTTGCCAGGATCGGTGAACACGCTGCCGCCGCCCGGGCCGATGATATTGCCGTGGGTGCTGAGCAGGATGGTGCCGCCGCCTGCGGTCAGCGCCACGCCGCCGCGGTCCACATAGGGCCCGGTCACGCTGGTGGAGCGGCCGACGATGGTGCGGTAGGTGCTGGTCGAGCCTTTGCAGCATTCGTTGATCGGCGCGAAGTAATAGTAATAGCCGTTGTAGTAGTAGATGAACGGGCCTTCTTCGCCGGCCGACGGGTTGCCGCGCCTGGCCACTGTGTACACCGGGGCGTTGGCCTTGATCAAGCCGTTGGCCGGGTCGAGCTGCACCAGGTGCGTGCCGTCGGTCCAGGAGCCCCAGGCCATCCACCAGTTGCCGCTGGCGTCGCGGAACGGCGCCGGATCGATCGCATTGTCGGTGGTCGCCCAGAAGCCTGGCGGCGGCGAGGTGGTAGTGCTGTTCCAGGACTTGGTGACGAAACCCTTGTCGGTCCATGGCCCCTGCGGCGACGAGCTGGTGGCGACGCCGATCACCGCTTCCGCGCCGGTACTTGGCAGGTAGGGGATCGAGTAGTACTGGTAATAGGTGCCGTTCGCCACCATCAGGCTAGGCGCCCAGACGTCGGTGTTGGCGCCATTGTTCCATCCCTTCGGCGTCTGCAGGCCGCTCCAGGAACTGAAGTCCGGCCCGATGGCAGGGCAGTTCGGCGCATAGCCGCCCATCTGGGCCGTCGTGCAGCTGGTGTAATTGGTGAAGTTCACGCCGTCGGTCGATGTGGCCAGCGTCTGGTGCGAACCATACAGCCAGTACTTTCCGCTGCCGTCGCGCAGCATGTAGGGGTCGTGCACGAAGATGCCGTTGCCGGTGACGGCGCGCGGCGCAGGGTACGGGCTGGCCCCGGTGTTCACCAGCTGCCATTCCTGGCAGGTGCAGCCGGTCAGGCCCCATTGGTCGATGGTGGCGGTGTTGGCGGTACTCGCCATATACACCTCCAGGTACTTGCCGCTGTTGACGTTCTGGATCAGGAAGTTGCCGCTGGCCGCTTGCGTGACCACCCATAAGTGGTCCGAAGTGCCGTTGTCGGCCCACTGGACGACCTGCGCGCCGTCGGCGGTCGAAGCGTTGGTGACGCCCAGCACCTGGTGCGTCAACATGTTCTCGATGTTGTAGCGCCCATTCCCCATCGGCATGAAGTGCCACAGGTGGTCGGCGGTACCGTTGTCGGACCACTGGATCACCTTGGAGCCGGCAGCCTGGCTGGCGCCGTCAATGCCCAATACCAGGCCGCTGTTGACGTTCTTGATCTTGTACTGCACGCTGGTATTGATCGTGATCGGCGTGGCTGCGTGCGCGGAAAGCACCATGCCGATCAGCATGGCGAAACATGACAGAATTCTCTTCATAGATGGTCTCCTTGGAGTTTTTTTTTACTGCCAGACCATCGTAGTCATTGGTTCGCACGACCACCAATCGTATCTTTTACATCCGCAATACCCCTTTTGGTATCACGGTTATGGCGTCACGCCATTGAAAATTCACGCAGCGGCCAGCGCGGAAGGTGCAAAATGCCTGGACCACATCACCGGATAGCTCCCAATGAAAGCAACCGTCGCCCTCAGCATCGCACTGGCCTTCGCGGCAAATGCCGCCCACGCACAAACGCCAGCTGCAGCCGATCCGATCTCCACGCTGGTGAACCAGCTCGAACTCGAAAAGTACAAGGCCACCATCAAAAGCCTGACCAGGTTCGGCGACCGGCGCCAGGGCACGGAACGCAACCGCCAGGCGCTGGACTGGATCGAAGCGCAGTTGAAAGCGTATGGCTGCTCCAACGTGGAGCGCCTGCAGTACCAGTTCACCGAACCGGCCGTGCGCGGCAAGCCGGCGGTGGCGGCGGGAGGCGGCGCGGGCGGACCACCCGGCCAGGGCGGCAGCACGCTGTTCGGCAACCGCGCGCCCACCGGCGTGAACACCGATCCGATGAAGCAGCCCGATGAACGGCTGCGCGCACTCAACGCCGAACAGACGCCGCAAGGCACCTCGCTGCGCGAGAACGTCTACTGCACCAAGATCGGCAAGACCCGTCCCGACGAAATGATGATCGTCAGCGCGCACATGGACGGCATCGGCTTTGGCGAGGCTGCCAACGACGACGGTTCCGGCACAGCGCTGGTGATGGAGCTGGCGCGCATCTTCAATGCGCCGGGCGTGGAAACCGAGCGCTCGATCCGCTTCGCCCTGTGGAACAACGAGGAAACCGGCTTGAACGGCGCAGCCGCCTACGTCGAGCAGCGCAAGAACCTGCAAGGCATCGAGTCGCCGAAAGGCTCGGGCAAATACCCTGAACCGCGCTGGCTGGGCATGATCCAGCACGACATGATGCTGTTCGACCACGGCATGCCGGTCCCCAAGCTCGATGACGCCGGCAGGCCGGTGCTGGACGCGAAAGGCCATCCGGTCTACGTGCTGCCGAAAGAGCAGCGCGCGGAGGCGGACGTGAATATCGAGTTCCAGTCCAACTCGAAACAGGCCGAAGCTTCGGCCAGGCTGGCATGGGACTTCCGCGCGGCGAACGACAAGTACGCGACCAACTATCCGGCTGCGGTCGGCTTCCACATGACCAACACCGACTCCACACCCTTCATGGACCTGGTGCCCTCTATCTCGCTGCGCGAGAACGAGCGCGGGCAGCAGATCGGCGCCGGCTGGAACCCGCACTGGCACCAGCCGACCGACCTGTATTCGAACTATTCGGACAAGGACTTCCTGCTTGGCCTGAACGCTGCGCAGACCACGCTGGCCGGCGTCGCGAAGCTGGTTGGCGCCAGGGTCGCCAAGCCTTAGCGCCACAAAGGGTCGCTCGCCATCAAGGCGGTGGCCCAGTCGGTAAAGGCGCGCACGCGCGATGACAGCCTGCGTGCATACGGGTAGACAAGACTGATCGGCATGCTGCCCAGGTGCCAGTCCGCCAGTACTTCCACCAGCGCGCCGCTGCGCAAATGCAGCGCCGCTTCCGCACGCGGGATATTGAGGATGCCGAGACCCGCCACGCCCGCCGCGACGTAAGCAGCGGCGCTATTGAAGCGCATGGCAGGTAGCTGCTCGATCACGTAGCGCTGGTCGCCGCGCTGCAGCGACTGGACGTGCTGGCGGCCTGTCGCTGCAAACACGAAGCCAAGGTAGCGGTGCGCTGGCAGCTCCTCCACTGCCGCCAGCCTCGGGGCCGACGCCAGGTAGGAGGGCGCAGCGCACAGGCAAAAGCGCATATTCCCCACCGGCCTTGCCACCAGATCCTGGTCCGCCACCGGGCCGCCGCGCAAGGCGCAATCGATTCCCTCCTGCACCAGGTCCACCACGCGCTCGCCGCAGCCGATATCGAGCCGCACATCCGGATAGCGCGCCGCGAAATCCGGCAAGGCCGGGATGATCAGGCCCGTGCCGACCGGCGACGGCATTTCAACCCGCACCCGGCCGCGCGCATCGTGGCGCGAGGACTCCAGTTCATCCAGGTCGTCGAGCAGCGCGCGGGCGCCTTCGTAATAGGCCGCGCCGTCGGTGGTGGGCGACACGCGGCGGGTGGTCCGGTGCAGCAGCTTCATGCCCAGGTGCGCCTCCAGCCCCTGGATCTGGCCGGAGATGGTGGTCTTCGGCACGCCCAGTGCTTCGGCCGCGCCGACGAAACTCCCTACCTCGACGATGCGGCAGAAGGCGCGCATGGCCTCAAGACGGTCAAAAGCCATGATTGTTCGACTTTCCGTATATTCAAAACGATAAAGACCAGTTTATCCGCAATCTCGTCCGGACTAAAGTGGATTCATCGCTTCTCAGGAGATATCATGAAACGCATCAACTACTACGCCGCCGCCCCGACCGCCATGAAGGCCATGATGGGCCTCGAGCGCGCCATCGCCGAATCGCTGCTGCCGCTCTCGCTGCGCGAGCTGGTCAAGATCCGCGCTTCGCAGATCAATGGCTGCGCCTATTGCATCGACATGCACAGCAAGGACGCACTGAAGCACGGCGAAGACGTGCGCCGCCTGCTGGCGCTGCCAGCCTGGCGCGAAACGCCGTTCTTCGACGAGCGCGAACGCGCCGCGCTGCTGTGGACCGAAACGCTGACCGAGCTGTCCAAAAACGGCGCACCGGACGAGGTGTACGGCGAGGTCGCTGCCCAGTTCAGCGAACAGGAGCTGTCGGAACTGACCTTCGTCATCGGCGCCATCAACGCCTGGAACCGCTTTGGCGTCGGCTTTGCGATGGAATTGCCAGCTTAACTGCGTGACAACTGTTTTGGCGGAAAAACCACGAAATGGCCACGCTTTCGGCGCGGCCATTCGTCGATCTGCTAGTATGCTCTGCGATCTTTCCCAACTGAAACAAAGTGTCAAAAATGCGCAGCACACTCACCGCAGCCGAACACGAAACCCTGCTTGAAGACGGCAAGCCCATCGTCATCACCACCGACCTGCAGG
The DNA here is from genome assembly GCF_049913245.1 of Pseudoduganella sp. R-32. Lineage (NCBI taxonomy): Bacteria > Pseudomonadati > Pseudomonadota > Betaproteobacteria > Burkholderiales > Oxalobacteraceae > Pseudoduganella > Pseudoduganella sp. R-32. The sequence goes on from NZ_CP183987.1 coordinate 6,587,101, forward strand.
GCCGCCTGACCTACACCAATTCGACGTTCATCGCTGTCGGCGACTACGCCGGCGAGGACCTGATCGGACGCCCGCAAAAGGCCTTCTATCACCCGGACATGCCGGCGCAAATCGACGAGGACATGCTGCGCACCACCATGTCGGGCGAACCATGGCGCGGCCTGGTCAAATACCGCCGCAGGAATGGCGGCTACTTCTGGTGCATCGCCAACGTTACCCCCGTGATCGAGAAGAACCGCACGACCGGCTTCATGTCGGTCTGCACCAAGCCGAAGCCGCAGCAGGTCAAGGATGCCGAGGCTTTGTACCGCACCGTCAAGGGCCCGAATCCGGATGGCGTGCGCATCGCACGCGGCGCCGCCGCACCGCGCGGTCGCAGGAAGATCGCCAATGCGCTGCGCGACATCTCCCTGTCGCAGCGCATGGCGCTGTGCTTCGGCAGCATGGCGCTGCTGGCGCTGGCGATGGCGCTGCATGCCGTGCTGCCCTACTCCGACTCCGCGCTGCACGTGCAGGCGTTGCTGCTGGCGGCGCTGGCGCTGTACGGCTGGTACAACCTGCACCGCGCCATCGTGGCGCCGGTCCAGGCCTGCATCAACGCCACCCGCATCCTGGCCGGCGGCGACCTGACCACACGCATGGCGGTCGACCGCCACGATGAATTGGGCCAACTGCAGGCCTTCGTACGCCAGCTGAACCTGAACCTGGCGTCGATACTGGGCGACATCCGCGGCAATTTCGCACTGACCCGCAGCACCACGACGCAGGTGCGCAGCGCCAACGTCGACCTGGCAGCGCGCACCGAAGCGCAGGCGGCAAACCTGGAACAGACCACGGCGCATATGGGGCTCATTACCGGCACCGTGAGCCAGACAGCCGACAACGTGAATATCGCCAATGGCGTGGCGACCGAAGCGACTGCGCTGGCCGAACGCACCGGCGTCGCCGTGGCGCAGGTGGTGACGGCGATGGACGAGATCCGGCAGTCCTCGCACAAGATCGTCGACATCATCGGCCTGATCGACGGCATCGCTTTCCAGACCAATATCCTGGCCCTCAATGCAGCGGTCGAAGCGGCGCGCGCCGGCGAAAGCGGCCGCGGTTTCGCGGTGGTAGCAAGCGAAGTGCGCAGCCTGGCGCAGCGCAGCGCGGCGGCGGCCAAGGACATCAAAGTACTGATCGATGCCTCTGCCGGCAAGATCGAAGGCGGCGCCAACGTGGCCACCGCGGCCGGCAAGGACATGGATGCGGTGATATCCTCGATCGGCCGCGTGGCCTCCATCATGGGCGATATCCGCGGCGCGACGCGCGAACAGAGCGACGGCGTCAACCAGGTGAAAGACGCCATCGTGCAGCTTGACGAAGTGACGCGCCAGAACAGCCAGATGGTGGAGGAAGCTTCCGCCGCCACCGGCGTGCTGGACCTGCAGGCGCAGGCCGTCGCCAAGGCACTGGAAGTGTTCAAGCTGCCGCCGCAAGCCGGTGCCGGCGCAAAGCGCGCCAGGCTTGCGTGAGGCGGGGGCGCTTACTCGGGCGCCTCCACCTTGTAGCCCTTGGCCTGCAGCTCGGCCAAGGGGCCTTTCGGATCGAGCAGGCGCACCAGCGGCAGCACAGCGAAGGTCGAATCATTGGCCGCCAGTGCGCGCTCGGCGTTGGCCAGCCAGTTCTTCTGCATCGTTTCCTTCACCTGCTTCAGCTTCTCGTTCGACTTGAACGCGTCGTTGTTCAGCACTGCGTCGGTGCATGCGGCTTCGCGGTCGGCAAAGCTCAGGGAAGAGATCTTCGACATGTCGCCGACCGCCCATGCATTGGCGCGCGCGCGCATCGCATCGAGATCGGACTCGAGGCGCTCCACGGTCCTGGCAAAGCAAAGCACGTCCGTTCCCGGTGAATTCTTGAATGCGCGCAGGGCCTCGGTCGGGCTTTCGAGTTCGGTCTGGACGTTACTGGACGTGACCTTCACCTTGTACTGCTTCACCAGCTTGTCGAGCTTCGAATAGACGTCGGTGCGCATGGTCAGGCCGTTCTTTTCCAGCCCTTGCTGGTACAGCGTGTCGGCAACGAACATCGGGCGTTCCCGCTCGATGCTGTCGTTCTTGCCGATGTATTTTGTCTTGAGCGCTTGCCAGCGGTCGTAAGTATCGGCTGGCAGCACGTCGATCAGCTTGCCGCCGTCCGGGTTATTCTTGATTCCGATGGCAAATGGCAGCATCTTGATGCCGCCCCACCAGCCGACGGAAATGCCAAACGACGGCTTGGGCAGGTATTCCTGGGACTTGGCGATGATGGCTTCCACTTCGTGGGAGCGCCAGTCCATCTTGATCGGCAGCGGTGCATAATCGCCGAAAACGTACATCACGTGTTCGCCTTTACTGACCTTCCACAGGCCCGGGCCGGGGCGCTGGCCCGTGATCACAATCGTATCGCCTTCTGGCGCCGGGGCCTCTTCCTGCGCCCAGGCGCTTGCCGCCAGCAGGCTCAATGCCACAGCGGTGAGTACTTTCCTTGTCATCCTCTTACGCTTTCTAAAATGGTTAAGAGAACGGCAATATTACCTCAGCGATGTCAGTAGCGATCGTCGAAAGCGAAGATCGGCTTGCGCTTGCTCCACTGGCCTCGTGTGAAGTCAGGGAAGTCCAGCGTCTGGAAGTTCTGCGCAATCGATTGCTCGGACAGTGGCGTGATGGCGCTCCACGTCACCGCGTCGTAGATATCGATCGGCATCGGCGCACGCGCCTTCAGCGCTGCCACGAAAGCGTGGATCACGAAGTAGTCCATGCCGCCGTGCCCCGCGCCCGCTGCGTCGCCTGCGTATTTGCGCCACAACGGGTGGTCGTACTGGTCCTGGTAGGCCTGGAAGTCGTCCCACTGGTGCGGCTTGCTCTTGCCTTCGATGTGGATGGAATGGTTCACGTCCATCCACAAGCCATTGGTGCCCTGCACGCGGAAGCCCAGCGAGTAAGGACGCGGCAGCGAAGTGTCGTGCTGCAGGATGATGGTCTCGCCGTTCTCGCAGGACAGCGTGGTGGTCACCACGTCGCCCAGGCTGAACTTCACCTTGCCGCTCGGATGATCGGCGCCGCCCTGCTTGACGATGTAGTCGTGCAGGCCGCGCGCCTTGGTGGCGAAGGTGTTGATGCGGGTGAAGCGGTTGCCGCGGTTGATATTGGTGTACATCGCGCACGGCCCGATGCCATGGCTTGGATACAGCTCGCCATTGCGCTGCACGGAGTGCTCGGTGCGCCACTTCGCTTCCGACCAGCCCTTGGCGCCGAACTCGATGCCGCTGCCGTATGGCTTGGCCGGGTCGCCGTTGTTGAACTTCACGGCGCGCAGGTCGTGCTGGTAGCCGCCCTGCAGGTGCACCAGTTCGCCGAACAGGCCGGAGCGCACCATCTGCAGCACCGCCATCACGTCGCGGCGGTAGCACACGTTTTCCAGCAGCATATACGGCGTGCCGGTCTTGAGCTGGGTGTCCAGCACGTCCCAGTGATCCTTCAGCGTCACGCCTGCTACTACCTCGCAGCCGACAGGCACTCTGGCTTGCATGGCGTCGATCGCCATTTGCGCATGCCATTCCCAAGGCGTGGCAATGATGACGCCATCGAGCTGTTTCGCGTCCAGCATGCGGCGGTAGGCGTGCTTGTCGCCATCCTCGCCGAAGGTGCGCGGCTTGGCCTTGCCGGCCTTCTCGAACTTCGCCATGGCCTTGCCCAGCATGATCGGCTCGATATCGCACAGCGCAGCGACTTCCACGTCGTCGCGGCGTATCAGTTCGCGCAGCAGCACCTGGCCGCGCATGCCGGTGCCGATCATGCCGAGCCGGAGCTTTTCGCGGCTGCCCGCCGCAAAGGCGGAAGGCAGCAGCAGGCTGCCCGCCAGCGCGGCGCCAGCGGTGAGGAAGTGTCGTCGATTGAATTGCTTGTCCATCTAGTCGTTACCTCTTTGGTTGGGTCGCAGGTTACCAGAACTTGTAGTTGGCCGAGAGCGAGAAGACGCGGCCGAACAGGTTTTGCTGGTGGTTGTATCCTTCCCATCCGTTCGGGTCGTAGTACGGCCTCTTGTTGGTGACGTTCTTGATGTTCAGGCCCAGGTCCAGGTTCTTGACCGGCTTCCAGTTGAAGCCAAGGTTGACGGTGTAGTACGAAGGCTGGCCGCCGCACAGGTCATCCGGCAATGCGACGCCGCCGGCGGTGCAATTCTCCGGTGCGTTGTCGGTGTCGTATGCGCCAAATGCCCATTTGGCCTTGCCGGTGTAGTTCACGAACAGGCTGGTGACCAGGTTCTGGTAGGTCCAGTCGGCGTTGAAGGTGGCGCGCAGGCGCGGCGAATCGTAGTAACCGACGTAGTTGCCGGAGAAGCCGCTGCCGTCTTCGTAGTTGTAGGTTTCGCGCTTGCGGATGGTGAATGCGGCGCCGGTACCCAGCTTGCCGTATTCGCCCAGCGAGAAGCGGGCACGCGCATCGATGTCTAAGCCGTCCAGCAGGGTGCGGCCGCGGTTCGAGTAGGAATTGATCAGGCCACCCAGGTTGCCCACCGAGTACTTCGGCAGCGGGCCGGTGCAGGCAGCGGCATTGGCGGGATTGGCGCACATGGCGGCCACGGCTGCCATATTGGCGCGGTCGGCATCGGAAAGCTCGTTGCGGATTGCCTTGTCGGTGCCGGCCAGGCTTGGGCCGTACTGGTCGACCAGCGCGGTGAACAGCTGGTTGAAGTCCTGGCGCACGATTTCGTTGCGGCGGTAGACGAACCAGTAGTCCAGTGAAATGCTGACGTCCTTGGCCGGCTGGAGCACCAGGCCAAGGGTCGAGATCTTGGCTTTCTCCGGCGTCAGGTTCGGGTTCGGCGGGGTCAGGCCGCCCACGGTGGTCGAGCAGTTGGAATTGAGCAGGGTCTTGCCCAGGTCGCGGTCGGTCGCGGTGACAGACATCTGCAGCAGCTTGGCGATGGCGTTGGTTTCGTCGCAGCGCACGGTGTCGCGGATGCCGCCCACCTGCGCGAACACGCCGCCGCTGCCCGATTCTGCCAGGTTGGGGGCACGGAAGCCTTCCGAGTAGGTGCCGCGCACCATGATTTCAGGACGCGCGCGCCATTGCACGCCGACCTTCGGCGCAAGGTTGGCGGAGAAGTGCGGGTATTTGTCCAGGCGCGCCGCGGCGTTGACTTCCAGCGTGTCGGTGACCGGAACCACCACTTCGCCGAACAGCGCGCTGACGGTGCGCTTGCCGTCGAACCAGGAACCGCCCTGCTGCGTGATCAGGCCATTGGCGGCATCCGGATTGCCGGGAGTATCGAAGCTTTCGCGCATCAGGTTGGTGCCGAAGGCAGCGCGCACTTCGCGTTCGCCCAGCTTGAACAGCGTGCCTTCCACCTTGGCGTCGAAGGTAATCAGCTTCGTCCAGGACTGGATGTCGAAGGTCGGATACGCTTCGCGGATCAGGGCCGCATTGGCTTCGCTGATTTCGCCGAACTTGTAGGCCGGGTTGTCAGCGATATAGGTGCGGCCGGTGACCGGGTCCTTGGTGAAGGGACCGAAGGCTTTCTCGAAGCCTTTGGTATTCACGTTGATGGTCTGGTACAGGGTGGAATGGCTGCCTGCGACACCCAGTGCGGTTTCGAAGTCCCAGCTGCCGGCCAGGTGCCCCTTCAGGCCGGCCAGCACGCGGTAGTTGTCGTCCAGGTTCTTCTGGCCGAAGTGGCCAGCCGCATCCTGCAGGACGTAGTTCAGGCCCGCCGCGCCGCCCATCTTGGCGGCCATGTCGGCATCGAGCTTGCCTTTCAGGTAGACGTTGTTGGGGCCAAGGTAAGGGTAGCTGAAGGTGTTCAAGGTGGTGCCGGTATTGCGGGAGAACCAGTTGTTGGTGGTGCCGCTGTTGAAGCTGCGCGGGCCGTTCTCGCCGCGCAGCTTGATGTGGGTAAAGGCTGCTTCGGCAAAGAATTCCAGGTCTTCGCCAAGCTTCTTGCGGCCGGACAGGAAGCCGGTTGCGCGGTCGGAAGTCGGGCCGGTATCGATGGAGTACGGCAGGTTGTTCCACACGCAGCGTGTACCGGATGCTTCGGTGATCATGGTGGAACAGCCGGTCACCGCACGCTGGGTGCGGGCATTGTTCCTGGCCGGATCGAATACGAAGAAGGTGCCCGGGTTAGGCTGGCCCGGTTCACTGCCGACGCCGACGCGGAAGTTCGAAATGAAGTTCGGGTTGTTGACGTAGTAGTAGTCCGGGCGCTTGTCGTAGGTATCGGCCAGCGCGATGCGGTCGCGCTTGTACACGTTCAGGGACGCCATGAAGTTGTAGCCGTCGCTGCCGAAGTCGCCCTTCCCGTACACCAGGCTGGCCTGGTGCTCGCCGTAGGCCGACACCTCCTGCGAATGGTCGGTGCTGACCTTCGCTTCCAGTCCCTGGTAGTTCTTCTTGGTGATGACGTTGATCACGCCGGCCACCGCGTCCGAGCCGTACACCGCAGACGCACCATCAGTCAGGATTTCCATGCGCTCGATCGCCGCAGCGGGAATCGAGTCGATATTGACGAACATGGTCTGGAAGCCGGCCGGTGCGCCGTAGAAGGACAGGCGGCGGCCGTTCAGCAGCACCAGGGTTCCTTGCGCGCCGAGGCCACGCAGGTTCGCTTGCGAGGCGCCGTCGGAGCCGGTGAACATGGAACGGAAGTCTTGCTGGGCCGGGCGCGCGGCTGGCAGGTTGTCCAGCACCTGCATCAGGGTGCGGGCGCCCATGTTTTCGATCTGCTTGGCGTCGATGACCTGCACCGGCGATGCGGTTTCGGCGTTGATGCGCTTCAGGCTCGAGCCGGTCACTTCGACGCGGTGGATCTTCTCGCCTTTCTCGTCCTTCTTGTCATCCGCCCCGTCTGCCAAGGCCCCGCCAGCACATCCAATGGCTGCCAGCGCAGCGATCAATTTCTTCAGTTCCACTTGCATCTCCTTTTTTTAGTTTGCAAAACGCCCTCCCCGGTCCGAAGAGGGGTTCGTTCTTGGTGACGAAAAATGTGCGGTCAGCGCGTCTTGGCGGTGGCGCCTTCTGTGCCCAGCAGTACGGCATTGGCCCAGTTGCCGCAAACCTGGGCTGGCTGGGCGCCGCGCGCACCCAGGGTCCGCAGGCTGAGTTGCCGCAACCCGCGTACATCGATTTCCGGCTTGACGACGGCAGGCGCCGTCACCAGGCCGCTGTCGTACAGCAGGCGCTCGCTGCTCCAGACCTGGAATTGCAGGCCGCCGGCGCTACGGCAGCTGTCGTCCACGCCCAGGTCGGCGCGCAGGAGGTTCCAGCTGCCTTCCAGCTGCAGGTCGATGCGGCTGGCGGGGCCGACGCCCAGTCCCTTGCGGAACCACAGGCCGTTCATGCGCATGTCCTTTCCCTTGCCGGCAGGACGATCGCGTCCGACGCCTTTCGGCAATGGCAGGTCCGACAGGAAGCTTTGCTGCTCCGTGCCTTCCTTCGCACGATGTTCGAGGATGCGGAAGCTGGACAACGCGATCGGCCCCACTTCGGCCGGCTGCATGGCGTTGATTGCCTTGGCCGGCGCTTGGACGGCGGCCGTCACCATCGGGTCGGTGGAAGCCGCGCCTTCTCCTTCCGGGTTCTGCGTGCTGAGCACGCGGAAGCGCAGCAGGCGGCCAGCTGTGGCCGGGAAGCTGATGGTCTGCGTTTCCTTCTGCAGCTTCAGGCGGCCGGTGAAGTTCGGCTTGCCCCATTCGCCGTTCGTGTCGGCGATGTAGATTTCATAGTCCCGCACCTGGCCGTGCTTCCAGTGCTCGTCGTTGCGCGGCGCGATCTCGATGCCGTCGACCAGGCGGCGCTCGGTGAAGCCGATGGTCCATTCGTGGGCGCCGGTGCGGATCGACTGGTTGCGGGTGGTTCGGAACCAGGCGGCCTCTTGGTCATCGAAGGCGTTTTCAAGCGGGTGTCCAGGCTCCTCTGCGGGGCGGTTCACCACCAGCAAGGCGTCCGGCGGCAAGGCGCGGCCCAGTTCAGGAGCTGGCGGGAAGCTTCCGTCCTGTGCGGCCAGTGCTTGCGCGCCCTGGACGCTGATTTGCAGCGGCTGGCGGATGTCCTGCTTCGCAGTCTTTACGTACAGCGTGCCGGTGCGCTCCTGCGGGTCGTAATACCAGCCTTCCGCGGCAGCGTCATAGGCGGCGCGGTCCGCGCATGCGGGCAGGGTGCGGCTTGCAGTGGCGACCGCCGCCGGGCGCTGGCGCGTCAGCATGCGCAGGACGTAGCTTCGGCGTGCCTCCTGGCCCGCGTAGCTGCCTTCCACCGGGGCGATGTCGACACTCACGGCGCCGCCGGATTCACGCATGCGCAGGACCTGCCGGCTGAATGCACCCTTCTGGTACTGGCGCGTGTTGCCGTCGTCCTCGTACAGCGTGAACGAGGATTCGCCGTGCGGATACAGGTCCAGCGTCAGCACGTCCTTCGGTTTTTCGCCGTCGTACAGGACTTCCGGATACATCGGCAGGATGGCGCCGGCGCGAACGAAGAGCGGCAGCTTGTCGAGCGTGACCTGCAGGTCGATGTCGCGCCCCGCGGCGCCGGCCGTTGCCTGGCGCCCGTCCCAGTACTCGAACCACGTTCCCTGCGGCAGGTGGATCGCCTTGCGCCAGCCTTGCGACACCGCCTGGCTGCGAAACACGGGCGCTACCAGCACCTCGCGGCCCAGCAGGAACTGGTACTTGTACGCTTCGGTGAAGGCGGCAGGGTCGGATGGGTAGTCCCACATCAGGCCGCGCACCAGCGGCGCGCCGGTCTGTTCCGCTTCGTGCGCCAGCGTGTACATGTAAGGCGTCAGGCGCAGCTTGAGTTTCAGGTAGCGGCGGTTGATGCTGCGGTAAGGCTCGTCGAACCACCATGGATGCTTGCGCGCGTTGGCGGACCAGCCCGACATCCCCATCAGCACCGGCGTGAATGCCTTCCACTGCAGGTCGCGGGTATAGGTTTCGGGGCTGCCGCCAAAGATCGCATCCACGTCGCCGGTCGCATACGCCTGGCCGGACAGGCCGGAGCCCACCAGCGTCGGCACGTGCCAGCGAATGTAGTCCCAGCTTGCACTCTGGTCGCCAGTCCATGCCACCGCATAGCGCTGCGTACCGGCCCATCCCATCACGGTCCAGATGAAAGGGCGGCTGTCGGAATTGTCCAGGATGCCGTCGTAGGCCGACTTGTTGGCATCCAGCGAGAACTGGTAGCCCTTGCCGGTCCAGGCCACGTCCAGCTTCTGCACCCGGCTGCCGGCGGCGCCTACTTCCCACTTGATCTTGTCGACGCCGTTCTCGGTCCACAGGCCGGTGCGAAAGCCGTATTTCGCCAGGCCCTGCACGGTTTCCGGCAGGCTGGTGTAGCCGCAACCGTAGCCGTCGTTGGGCAGGATCCAGCCGCCCGGCATATCGTTCTCACGGTATCTCCGCGCCACCGAATCGACAACGTCCGGCGTCTTGCCGCTTGGGCCATCGCTCCAGCCTTTCGGCACAGTGCCCGGCTTCTTCACGTTGTCGCCGTCGTTGTAGCAATCGGCATCGCCGTATTCCAGCGCCCAGCGCGGCAGCATGCGCGCGCGGCCGGTCCACTCGGTGTAGCGCGCCAGCACGTCGCGCACATCCTTGCCGACGAAGTAGTAGGCATCGAAGCGCGGTTCTGCGTGCTGCAAGGCGACGACGTCCTGCTGGCGCAAATCATAGCTGCCGTCGGACCAGGTGTTGCGCAGCATGCCCCAGCCGCGCGAACTCATGAGAAATGGCGCCGGGCTTGGGCGGTCGCCCTCTTCCCATCCGCCCGAATAGGATACGGCAAGCTGGCGCCCCTTGAACTCGAAGCGGCCATTCTGCTGGCCGCCGCCAAAGAAGCGTTCCGCCTTGTCGCTGGACAGGGTCTGCACGCTGGTCCTGTCCCCCAGCTCCAGCGGCTGTACTTCGCGCCACAGCGGCTGCGTTTCACCAGCGCGGAACAGGCTGAAACGCAAGGGGTTGCGGTCGATGCGCAAGGCCAGTTTCGCAGTGCGCAGCAAAATGTGGTCGGGCTGTTCGCTTACGCTATGCTCAATATGCGCGGCCGGCTTGCCGATCACGATGGCGGCCGCCTTGTCCCCGGCATCGGTCAGTTTGCCTTTGGGGCCAGCCCAGATGCGCAGCACGTCGTCCTGCAGCAGGCTGACGCGCACGATGGCGCCGGACTCGGTCGCGAGGTCCCAGGACAGGCCTTCCGCGGCAGCGGCCGGCGCGGCAGCAATGCTGCGCAGTTTTCCGAGCGGGGCAGCCAGGGCGGCGCCAGTGGCCAGCGCCATCGCGGCAGCGGCAATTGCAGTGCGGGTGAGTCTCTTCATAAGCCTGCCTAAGGTGCAATATTTTTCGTTTTGACGGTCCTACTTTAGGAATAAAAGCAAAAAAGGTCAACAAAAAGAAAGGAAACTGCGCTATCGCACCCATTTTTCACGCAATTTACTTTCGTTTGACCCAGCAAATCAGCGCAATATCTTTCGAATAGTAGCTATCACGCAACGTAGCATGCTGAATTATGAACGCTTCACCACCGTTCCGGCACACTGTTCATCCGGCCAGATCTTTCGTTTGTCTTTCGCATTTGACTTTTCGAAATATACTATTTATGCTTTCAGCCAACGAATAACTTTTCTTTTTTCGATGACTACCCTCCTCCAGCGTGACCCGCAATCCTGGCGCGATATCCGCGGCCTCGATACCGCCGAAGAGATTACGCAGCAGCCGGCTCTGTGGCGCGAACTGCGCAGCAGCCTGCAAAGCCGCGCGGCCGACGTTGCCGCTTTCGTCGGCGGCTGCCTGCACGATCCGCAGCAGCGCGTGATCCTGACTGGCGCCGGCAGCTCCTCTTATGTCGGCGAGATCGTTGCCGATGAACTGAACGCGGCCTGGCCAGCGCAGGTGCGCGCCGTGGCCACCACCAGCCTGCTGACCCACCCGGAGCTCTACCTCGACCCGGACGCGCCAACCCTGCTGGTGTCCTTCGCCCGCAGCGGCAGCAGCCCGGAAAGCCTGGCCGCGGTCGACCTGGTGCGCGAGCTGGTAGCCGACGCACGCTTCCTGAACATCACCTGCAATGCGCAAGGCCAGCTGGCACGCAAGGGCGATACCGACGCGCGCGCCTTCAACCTGCTGATGCCTGCCGCCAGCTGCGACCGTGGTTTCGCCATGACCAGCAGCTTCACCTGCATGCTGCTGGCCGCCCTGTGCGTGCTGGGCAAGGGCGAATGGCAGGAGCACCTGGCAGCGCTGGCGCAGGCCGGCGACACCGCATTGCGCGACTGGGCAGCGCCGGTGGCCACGCTGGCCGCGCAGCCGGTACAGCGCGTGGTCTACCTGGGCAGCGGTCCGCTGGAAGCACTTGCCAAGGAATCCGCGCTGAAAATACTGGAACTGACGGGCGGCCGCGTGCTGGCCATGTCGAACACCGCGCTCGGTTTCCGCCACGGCCCGAAGTCGGCGCTGAACAAGCAATCATTGGTTGTGCTGTTCCGCAGCGGCAAAGCGCTGGCGCGCCGGTATGAGGAAGACCTGCTGCAAGAGCTGCGCCGCGAAGGCGTGGCAGGTTCGGTGATCACCGTCGGCAGCGAATCCGACGTCACGGTCGCAGCGCCCGCCTTGCCGGACGCCTGGCTGGCGCCACTGTGGCTGCTGATGGCGCAGCAATACGCCCTGCACCAGTCGGCCACGCTGGGCCTGGCACCCGACAATCCCTTCGCCGACGGCACCGTCAACCGCGTGGTGCAAGGCGTCACCATCTACCGCCATGACCAGTTCTGAGCAAACCGGCTATCACGGCATCGATATCGGCGGCACCAAGATCGAACTGGTGTCGTGGATCGATGCCGGCGGCGAACTGCGGGAAGTGTTCCGCGAGCGCGTCGCGACGCCGGGCACCGACTTCAATGAATTCGTCGCCGCGATCGGCGGCCTGGCGGCGCGCGGCGACGCAGCGCTTGGCCCGCAGGCTCCGGCTGCCGCGGTCGGCATCGGCCTGCCCGGCGTGATCGACAGCGCCACCGGCCGCCAGCTCAGCTCCAACGTGCCGGCCCTGAACGGGCGCCTGGTCGCCGCCGCGCTGCAGGAAGCGCTGGCGCGTCCCGTCGTCATCGGCAACGACTGCCAATGCTTCGCCCTGTCGGAAGCGCAAGGCGGCGCTGCAGCAGGCCTGCCCACCATGTTTGGCGCCATCATCGGCACCGGCGCCGGCGGCGGCTACTGCGTCGACGGCCGCCTGCAACGCGGCTTCAACGCCATTGCCGGCGAGTGGGGCCACTGGACGATTCCCGCGCCGCTGCTGGCCCTCTACAAGCTGCCGGTGCTGGACTGCCCCTGCGGCAAGCAGGGCTGCCTCGAGCGCTACGTCTCCGGTCCCGGCCTGTCGCAGCTGCACGCCCACCTCGGCGGCGACGGCGCACAGCCGCTGGCGATCGTGGGCCGCGCCAACAACGGCGACGCCCTGGCCGCGCAAGCGCTGGCGATCCACCTCGACCTGCTGGGCCACGCCATGGCCGGCCTGGTGCTGGCCTACGACCCGCACGCCATCGTGCTGGGCGGCGGACTATCCAAGCTGTCGCACCTGTACCAGCAACTGCCGGCCGCCATGCGCCGCCACCTGTTCCGCGGCGTGCAAACTCCGCCAGTGCTGGCGCCGCGCTTCGGCGATGCCGGCGGTGCACGCGGCGCCGCCCTGCTGGCGCGCCAACAAACGAACTAAGACGACGATGAAACAGCCTGCCCAGCTTTCCCCAGTCCTGCAAATCGTCGAGGCGCACCGCGCCGGCAACGCCGTCGGCCTGTACAGCGTCTGCTGCAGCCACCCCGCCGTGCTGCGCGCCGCCATGCAGGTGGCCGCGCAATACGGCACGCTGCTGCTGGTGGAAGCCACCTCCAACCAGGTGGACCAGTTCGGCGGCTACACCGGCATGCAGCCGGCGCAATTCCGCGACTATGTGCATCGCCTGGCGCAGGAGCAGGGCTTCCCGGCCGACCGCCTGGTACTGGGCGGCGACCACCTCGGCCCCAACGCCTGGCAGTCGCAGGACGCGGCCAGCGCCATGGCGCATGCCGACGTGCTGATCGACGCCTACGTGTCGGCCGGCTTCCACAAGATCCACCTCGATTGCAGCATGCGCTGCGCCGACGACGAGCCGGTGCTGAGCGACGAAACCGTGGCCGCCCGCGCGGTCCGCCTGGCCGTCATCGCCGAGCAGTCGGCGGCCCGCGCCGGCCTGCCGCCGCCGGTGTATGTGATCGGCACTGAAGTGCCTGTGCCGGGCGGCGAGGCATCGCTGGAACAGGCGCTTGCCGTCACCGCGCCGCAGGCGGCGCAGCGCACGCTCGAGGTGCACCGCCGCGCCTTCGCCAAAGCCGGCCTGCACGCTGCATGGCAGCGCGTGATCGCCATGGTGGTGCAGCCGGGCGTCGATTTCGACCAGGCCAATGTGCAGCACTACGACGCGGTTGCGGCGGCCGGATTGTCCGCCTTCGCCGCCAGCCAGCCCGGCCTGGTGTTCGAAGCGCATTCCACCGACTACCAGCGCGAAGCGGGCCTGCACGAGATGGTGCGCGACCACTACGCCATACTCAAGGTCGGCCCGGCCGCCACCTTCGCCCTGCGCGAAGGCTTCCTGGCGCTGTGCCTGATCGAGGAAGCCCTGCTGGGCAGGGAGCAGGCCTCGCGCCTGATGGACGTGCTGGACGAGGCCATGCTGGCCAAGCCGCAGCACTGGCAAAAGCATTACCTGGGCAGCGCCGAGGAACAGCGCCTGATGCGCCGCTACGGCCTGTCCGACCGCTGCCGCTATTACTGGGGCGAACCGGCAGTGGCCGCCGCCGTCAGCCAGCTCCTGGCCAACCTGGCCGGCCGCAGCATCCCGCTGCCTTTGCTGAGCCAGTACCTGCCGGAGCAAGTGCCCGCCGTGCTGCAGGGAGAACTGGCGGCCGCGCCGCAATCCCTGCTGGAACACAAGGTCGGCCGCGTGCTGGCGCAATATGCGCGCGCCTGCAGCGCCAACGCCGCTGCCGGGCACAGGGCTGCCGCCATCTGTTAAGCTCGACGTTTTGACAGCCAGCGACAGAAGACATGCGAAATACCAGCCAACGCCGCGAAACCATCCTGCAGGCGATCGTACAACATGGTTCGGTCCAGGTCACCGACCTGGTGGACAAGCTAGGCGTCTCCGCCGTCACCATCCGCAGCGACCTCAGTGTGCTGGAATCCCAGGGCCTGGTGCAGCGCAGCCACGGCGGCGCCCTGCTGGCGCGCACGCCGCCGACCGAGCACACCATCCGCCAGAAGGATTCGCTGAACCAGGCGCAGAAAGAGCAAATCGGCCTGCTGGCCGCACGCATGGTGCAGCCGGGTGACAACGTGATCATCGACTCCGGCACCACCACCATCTCGCTGGCGCGCCAGCTGCGCGACGCCAGCGACGTGACGGTGCTGACCAACGGCCTGAACATCGCGTGGGAGCTGGCCGACGCGCCGGGCGTGGACCTGATCCTGACCGGCGGCCGCCTGCGCAAGCAATCGCTGTCGCTGCAGGGCGCCCAGGCCGAAGCCTGCCTGTCGGCCTACAACTTCGACAAGCTGTTCCTCGGCGTCGACGGCTTCGACCTGCAGTTCGGCATCACCACCCACCACGAAGCGGAAGCAAACCTGAACCACAAGATGGTGGAGCGCGCCAAGAAAGTCATCGTGCTGACCGACGCTTCCAAGTTCGGCCGCGTCTCGCTGCACCGCATCGTGCAACTGGACCGCGTGCACACCGTCGTCACCGACGCCAGCATCAGCGCCGAATACCGCGATGGGCTGGAGAAGCGCGGCATCGAAGTGATCGTCGCGGAGTAAAGATGCTGCAAGGTCGCATCCTCACTCCCGACGGCTGGATCAACGGCAGCATCGCCTTCGATCAGCGCATCACCAGCATCACCGAAGGCCCCCCCGGCGCAGGCCTGACCATCCTCCCCGGCTTTGTTGACCTGCACGTGCACGGCGCCGCCGGCGTCGACATCATGGAAGGCGGCGCAGCCGGCAGCGTGGTAGCGCGCAGCCACGCGCGGCACGGCACCACCGCGCTGCTCGGCACCACCTTGACCGCCAGGGAGGATTCGATCCGCCACGCACTGCAAGGCCTGGCCGGCGTCATCGCGCAACGCCCGCAACACGGCGCGCGCATGCTGGGCGTGCACCTGGAAGGCCCGTTCCTGAACCGCCGCCGCCTCGGCGCCCAGCCGCCCGACGTGGTGACCGGCAGCCGCGCACTGGTGGAGAGCTACCACGCCATCGCGCCGATCCGCGTGCTGACCATGGCGCCCGAAGTGACGGGCCACCTGGAACTGATCCCGCACCTGAAGAACATGGGCATCCGCGTCCAGATCGGCCACAGCGCCGGCAGCTACGACGACGGCGTGGCTGCCATGCGCGCCGGCGCCGCCGGCTTCACCCACCTGTTCAACGGCATGACCGGCATGAGCCACAAGGAGCCGGGCATGGTGGACGTGGCCATGGCGCATGCGGAATATGCCGAGATCATTCCCGACCTGCTGCACGTGCATCCGGGCGCCATGCGCGCCGCGCTGCGCGCCATTCCGCGCCTGTACGGCGTAACCGACGCCACCTCCGCCACCGGCATGCCGGACGGCGAGTACGCGCTCGGCACCCAGCGCGTGTTCAAGTGCATGGGCTGCGTGCGCCTTGCCACCGGTTCGCTGGCCGGCTCCGTGCTGACCATGGACCAGGCCTTGCGCAACTTCGTCAGCCTGGGCATGGACGTGGCGGAAGCTTCGCAGCGCTTGTCGCTCTTCCCTGCCGATTACCTGGGCGAGTCGCAGCGCGGCCGCCTGGCGCCGGGGGCCTGGGCCGACATCGTCGTGCTGGACCAGTCCTTACACCCCGTGGCCGTCTTCGTTGAAGGCGAGGCCATCCCGCTCTCATAACCATACAGGAGATCCAATGCAGGCCTTATCCATGCGCTATTTACTGTTTATCGCCGGGATGGGCGGCCTGCTTTACGGGATCGATGTCGGCATCATTGCCGGCGCCCTGCCTTACCTTGAGTCGACCGCCTCCGTCGCGTGGAAGCTGAGCGCCCAGCAACTGAGCTTCATCGTTGCTGCGGTGCTGCTCGGTTCCGTGCTGTCTTCGCTGTTTGCCGGCGCCATTGCCGACGCCATCGGACGCCGCTGGGCGATGGTGCTGGCCGGCGCCCTGTTCACCATCAGCATTCCCCTGATCGCGCTGTCGGACGGCTATACCCCACTGTTGCTGGGGCGCCTGCTGCAAGGGATCAGCGGCGGCTTGATCGGCGTAGTCGTGCCTTTGTACCTGGCCGAATGCCTGCGCGCCGAGCAGCGCGGCCGCGGCGCCGCCCTGTTCCAGCTCCTGCTCACCATCGGCCTGGTGGCGGCAGCCTTGATCGGCCTGGTGCAGGCGCGGCATGTCGAAGGCGCGACGCAAGCCGCGCAAGCCTTGGCGGAAACCGCGCGTGCCGCCGCAGTCTTCGACGCCAAGGATCACGCCTGGCGCAGCATCTTCTGGATGTGCCTTGCGCCGGGCCTGGTATTCACTTTCGGCAGCGCCTTGCTGGCTGAATCGCCGCGCTGGCTGGTGCAGCGCGGCCGCAGCGAACAAGCCCGCACCGCCCTGCTGCGCACCCGTGCCGCCGCCGAAGCCGATGCCGAACTGCGCGACATGCAAGCTGCCGCCGGCCTGGCCAGGCGTGGCGCTGCCGCTGCCGGCGCCGGCGAGCCCACCGCGGGCGACATCGCCGCCGCGCGCGGCGTGGTTGCCGGCCGTGGCGGCGCCGCTGCCACGGCCGCCGACGATCCCCTGCTGAGCCGCCGCTACGCCCTGCCTTTCCTGCTGGCCTGCCTGGTGCTGGCCTGCACGCAGGCGACCGGCATCAATTCCGTGCTGGCCTACGTCGTCAACATCCTGAACCAGGCCGGCCTGCCCGGCGCCACCGCCAACATGGCCGACGTCGGCCTCAAGCTGCTGAACGCCGTCATGACCGTGGTGGCCGTGCTGCTGGTCGACCGCAAGGGCCGCAAATTCCTGCTGATGCTGGGCAGCGGCGGCATCGTGGTCGCCCTGTTGGCCGCTGGCCTGCTGTTCCGCAGTGCGGAGAGCGGGCAGCGCGACGTGAGCGCCATCGTGGCAGCGCTGGCCAGGGGCGATACGCTGTCGCTGCGCCTCGACGCAAGGACCCTGAAGGCGCTTGGCGCCCAGCCCGGTGCCGATGCCGATGCCGCGCCGCAGCTGCTTACCGTGTCCTACTCCTACGGCCCGTTCACCAACGTGCAGACGCGGCGCAGCGACGACCCGGCACTGGCGCCAATGGTGCTGTCGCGCGACGACACCGTGCAGGCGGACAGCGTGATCGGCGCCTTCTTCCGCCGCCTGCACCTGAATCCCTTTGCCGACCCGGCAGAAGGGCGCAGCGCGCCGCTGAAAATACAGCAGGCACAGCTCGGCGCCCTGCCTTCGGCGACACACGGCTGGCAAGTGACGCTGGCAATCTGCCTGTTCGTGGCCAGCTTTGCCGTCGGCCCCGGCGTCTGCGTCTGGCTCGCGCTATCGGAGCTGATGCCAACCCGCATCCGCTCCAACGGCATGAGCATCGCGCTGCTGGTCAACCAGTTCGTCTCCACTACTATTGCGGCCGTGTTCCTGCCGACCGTTGGCCGGCATGGCTACGCGGCGATGTTCTTCTTCTGGGCTGGATGCACGGTGGTGTACTTCCTGGCCGCCGCCTTCCTGCTGCCGGAGACGAAAGGCAAGACGCTGGAAGAGATCGAAGCGCATTTCGCGCGTTGAAAGGCGTTGCACGCCTGGGGCAATTGCGTCACCATGGCGCTGCAATTGAGCCCCCCGGCGCTGTCGCTGTCCGGGTCACGCCGCTGTTGCGGTCGCGCGGCGGCAAACTTGATATCCTGGAATCACATTGATGAATATTTCCGCCCTGCTGCTAGCAACTGCGATTGCCGCTTCGCCCAATGATGGCATGTTCGAGCCAGGCCTGGTGTCGGACAACGGCGTATTCGGCTTCACGCTGTCGCCCGATGGCCAGCACGCGCTGTGGGTGCAGTCAGGCGGCGCCCGAACCAGGCTGGTGATCGTGGAATCGCACAAGGTCGATGGCAAGTGGCAGAAGCCGGCACCGGTGCCGTTCTCCGCCACCGATGGCTCGCGCGACATCGATCCGGCCTTTGCTCCCGACGGCAAGTCGATCATCTTCCAGTCCAACCGCCCGGTGCCGGACAAGCCTGCCCGCAAAGGCTTCGACATCTACTCGGTGGCGCTGCAGGATGGCCGCTGGGGGCCGCTGGTCCATCTCGGCCACGACATCAACAGCGATGAATCCGAGTCCTCAGGCTCGATTGCCGCCGACGGCACCATCTACTTCATGAAGAATGGCGCCGAAAGCAAATCGGACCTGTGGCGCTCGCGCCGCGTCGAAGGCAGGTACGTCGCGCCGGAGCGCATGCCCGAACCGGTCAATACCGGCCCATGGCGCGAATCGAATCCGTACATTGCCGCCGACCAGAGCTACCTGCTGTACTTCTCCGACGTCCCGGGCGGCGCGGGCGACATGGACCTCTACATCAGCTTCAACGGCAAGGACGGCTGGAGCACGCCGAAAAATATCGGCGCCCCATACAATACGGCGCAGGCCGAATTTACGCCCTTCGCGCACGGCAAGCGCCTGTACCTGGCGCGCCAGGCCAAGGAAGGCGAACGATTCATCGAAAACATTTACAGCTACCCGTTCGATCCTTCCCGCTATCGCTGACCGGGCCGGCAATGAAATAATTTGTGCACCGCACAAAACCTGTGTTATACTGCGCTCCGCGGTGAAGCACTCGAGAGCTTCACCCTGTAGCACCAAACATTGGTCACAGGCCGGCACCTTGCAGATAGCATTGGCTGACCGCTTCGCACCGTGCAGATAGCACGGGCTGTAGCAGCGATTGAAATATTGGCATTACATTGAAACGAAGCCCGCAACTACGCGGGCTTTTTTTTCGCACCTCGCTCCCCAATCGCAAAGGAAAGCAGCATGGCAAAAGAAGAACTCATCGAAATGAATGGCGTGGTCACCGAGATCCTGCCGGAGCAACGCTTCCGCGTGGACCTGGACAACGGCCACAAGCTGATTGCCTACACCGGCGGCCGCATGAAGAAGAACTTCATCCGTATCATCGCTGGCGACAGGGTAACGCTGGAGTTGTCTCCATATGACCTGAACAAAGGCCGCATCGTCTTCCGTCACATCGAGCAGCGCGGCACGTCCGGCCCGCGTCCGCCCCAGCGTCGCCGCTAATTACCCTGAAAGGGTTTGGGGGGCGGCGCGCAATGCGCTTAGCTGGTGCGGTGCAAGACGGGCGGCGGCGCTGGCGAGGTGGCGCGCGGCGGCGGGCTGGCCGTTGCGTTCGGCCAGCGACAGCCAGCGCCAGGCTTGCTCGGCGTCGGCTGGCGTGCCCTGGCCGGCCAGGAACATCAGGCCGGCATTGAGCTGGGCGCGGCCGTGGCCCTGGCGTGCGGCAGCCAGGTACCAGGACAGCGCTTGCGTGAAGTCGCGCGGCAGGCCTTGGCCGTTGTCGTAGCGCAGGCCGAGCGTGAAGCAGGCCAGCGTGTGGCCTTGCCCGGCGGCCTTGCGGTACCAGGCATTCGCCTGCGCCAGGTCGGGCGCCGGGCCGTCGTCGCGGTCGTGGACCTGGCCCAGCATGAATTGCGCCGCGACGTAATCCCGTTCGGCGGCGCGACGGAACCAGGCCAGCGCCTGGCGCGCGTCTTGCGGCACGCCCTGCCCCGTTTCATGGCGCAGGCCGAGGTCGAACTGCGCGCGCAGGTGGCCCTGGCCGGCGGCCTTGCGGTACCAGAAGATGGCTTCCTGCTGGTCGCGCGGCACGCCCTGGCCTTGTTCGTACAGCTGCGCAAGATGGTATTGCGCGGCAGGATGGCCGGCTTCGGCTGCCTTGCGGTACCAGTGCGCGGCTGCGCGGTGGTCCTGCGCCACGCCCTGGCCTTGCTCGTAGCGCTGGCCCAGGTTGTTCTGCGCGCCGGCGTGGCCCAGTTCCGCGGCGCGGCGGTACCACTTCAGCGCCAGCGCTTCGTCGCGCGGCACGCCGTTGCCGTTGTCGTAGATCAGGCCCAGGTTGAACTGCGAACTGACGTGGTCCTGCTGCGCCGCCAGGGTGTACCACTTGATGGCGCGCGCGGCGTCGGCCGCCACGTCCTGTCCCTTGTCGTAGCGCAGCGCGAGGTTGAACTGGGCGGCGGCGTAGCCTTGCTCGGCGGCCTTGCGGAACCAGCCCAGCGCCTGCTTGCCGTCCTGCGCCACGCCCTGCCCGTTGTCGTAGCGCAGGCCGAGGTTGAACTGGGCGCGGGCGTAGCCCTGGTCGGCGGCCTTGCGGTACCACATGATCGCTTGCGCGAAGTCCTGCGGCACGCCGCGGCCGCTGTCGTACATCATGCCGAGGTTGTTCTGCGCGCCGGGATCGCCCTGGTCGGCGGCCTTGGCGAACCAATAGCGCGCCTTCTCGGTATCGTGCGGCACGCCCTGACCCTTGGCGTACAGCCAGCCCAGGTTGTACTGCGCGGCGGCGTAGCCCTGCTCGGCGGCCAGCTGGTACCAGTGCGCTGCCTCGGCGAAATCGGCGTCCACGCCCTGCCCCTTCTGGAACATCACGCCCAGGTTGTATTGCGCGTGCTCCAGGCCTGCGTTGGCGGCCTGGCGGTACCAGGCCAGCGCCAGCTCGTGGCTTTGCGCCACGCCCTGGCCGTTGAAGTACATGAAGCCCAGGCTATGCTGGGCATTGGCCACGCCGCGTTCGGCCAGCTGGCGCACGCGCAGGAATTCGGCGACGTAATGCGCTTCGCTTGCCGCCGCGCCGGCGCCTCCTGCTTCAATCGTTGCGGGCCGCTGCATGGATGCCTAGGCCTGGCTCGCCAGGCGCAAGCCGGCCGGCAGGGCGATGGCGGGAGCGTCGGCCTGGTTCTGCGCCGCCAGCACTTCCATGAAGGCCGTCAGCGCGATCGGGCGGTAATACAGGTAGCCCTGCATGGTGGCGCAGCCGTTGGCGGCCAGGTAGCGCGCCTGCACTTCGGTCTCCACGCCTTCGGCCACCAGGTGCAGGCCCAGGCCGCGCGCAATCGAGATGATGGCCAGGATCACCGGGTAGTGCCCGTGCTCGTCGTGGATCTCCTTGACGAAGCTCTGGTCGATCTTGATGGTGTGGATCGGGAAGCGGTGCAGGTAGGACAGCGAGGAGTAGCCGGTGCCGAAATCGTCGATGGCCACCGATACGCCGAGCTGGCACAGCTTGTTCAACTGCTCGATGGCGTATTGCGGATTGCGGATGCAGATGTTCTCGGTGATCTCCACTTCGATCTGCGAGGGCGAGATCTGGTAGCGCAGCAGCGCATTGCGCATCTTTTCGAAGAAGTCGCCGCGGTCGAGGTATTGCGGCGACAGGTTCAGCGACAGGCGGATATTGTCGGCGCCGGCCGCGTTCCACAGCAGCAGGTCGCGGCACAGGGCACCGATCATCCAGTCCGAGATCGGCAGCATCAGGCCGTTTTCTTCGGCAAACGGCAGGAACTCGCCGGCCGACAGCAGGCCGCGCGTCGGGTGGTTCCAGCGCATCAGGCCTTCGGCGCCGATGATGCGGCCGCTGGCCATGTCGACCTGCGGCTGGTAGTACATTTCCAGCTCGTTGTTCTCGAGCGCCTTGCGCAGCGACTGCTCCAGCGCGATCTTCTGGTGCGACATGTCCTGCATCGAGGCGTGGTAGAAGCTGTGGCCGTTCTTGCCCTGCGCCTTGACCTGGTACATGGCGATGTCGGCGTGGCGCAGCAGCTCTTCGATCGAATCGCCGTCGTTCGGGTAGACCGCGATGCCGATCGAGGCCGAGATGTGCACCACGTGGCCGTCCAGGTCGAACGGCGCCTGCAGCACTTCCTGGAACTTGTCGGCAATGGCCCTGGCGTCGGCGCGGTCGCGCAGCTCGGGCAGCACGATGGTGAATTCGTCGCCGGAATGGCGCGCCAGCGTGTCGCCCTTGCGCAGGCATTCCTTCAGGCGCCGCGCGGCCTGCTGCAGCAGCTCGTCGCCTTTGACGTGGCCCAGCGTGTCGTTGACCAGCTTGAAGCGGTCAAGGTCGATGAACATCACGGCCAGCTCGGTGAGCTTGCGCTTGGCCTGGATCACGGCCAGCCCGAGGCGGTCCTTGAACAGGATGCGGTTGGGCAGGTCGGTCAGGATGTCGTGGTAGGCCTGGTAGGAGATCATCTCCTCGGCCCGCTTGCGGTCGGTGATGTCGCGCGCCACGCCGTAGGTGCCGAAGAACTCGTGCCGCGCCACTTCCTCGCCCGGCACGTGCATGCCGATCGCGTTGAGCGAAATCGTCATCAGGGTGTTGCTGAAGGTGCGGTCGCCGGCGGCGCTGTTGTTGCACTTGAGGCGCAGCTCGACGTTGCGCGAGGCGCGTTCGTCGACGCGGCGCTCGTTGAACACGTAGCGGGCGCGCTCCTGGTCTTCCTCGTGCACCAGCACCGAGTAGTGGCTGCCGATCAGCTCTTCGCGCGAGTAGCCCAGCAACTGGTAGGCGCGGTCGTTGACGAAGGTGAAGCAGCCCTCGTGGTTCAGGGTGTAGATGATGTCGGGCGAGCTGTCCACCAGGTAGCGGTACATCTTTTCCGAGTTTTCCAGGCGCTGGCCGATGCGCGTGTTCTCCACCGCCAGGCGGCGCTTTTGCAGCGCGTTCTCCACCGTCTTGAGCAGCTCGGGCGGGTTGTACGGCTTGCGCAGGTAGTCGTAGGCGCCGCGCTTCAAGGCGCCGATGGCGGCCTCGATGCCGGCCTCGCCGCTCATGACGATCACGTCGCAGTCGATCTCGCGCGCGTTCACGAAGTCCATGATGTCGTGGCCGCTCATGTCGGGCAGGCGCAGGTCCAGCAGCAGCAGGTCGAATTGCTGGCGGCTCAGGTGGGCCAGCGCTTCGGCGCCGGTGCTGGCGGTCACCAGCTGGTAGCTGTCCTGCACGCGCAGCAGCTCGTACAGGGAAGACAGCAGGCGCGGTTCGTCGTCGACCAGCAGCAGGCGTGGCTGGAATTCCGGCGGCGGGGGCGTCGGGATCATCGTGTTCATGCGGGCCTTATACGGAATCCACCGCGCCGCGCGCCTGCACCGGGGCGAGCTGGCTGGTGCTGCCGCGGGCCGGCAGCAGGAGTTCAAACGAGGTGCCGTTGGCGCCGCTGCGGCAACTGATCATGCCGTTCATCTTCTTGACCAGGTTGTGCACGATCGACAGGCCCAGGCCGTGATGCTTGCCTTCCTTGCTGCTCTTCACTGCGGTAAACAGGTTGGCCAGCACGTCCTGCGCCAGGCCCGGGCCGGCGTCGGCCACCACCAGCTCGACGTAGAGGCGGCGTTCGCGGTTGACCAGGCCGCGGTTGGCCAGCTCGATGCGGCCGCCGTTGGGCTGGGCCTCGATCGCGTTCTTGACCAGGTTGACCAGGATCTGCTTGAGCAGGTCGGCGTCGCCGTCGACTTCCTGCGGGCCGTCCTGCATGCGCGTGATCACCTGCACCGAGGCGGGCAGGAAGTCGGTGGCGCGGAACAGGCGCAGCACGTCTTCCACCACGCGCGCCACATTGGCGACGCAGCCGCCATCGGAGGGCTGCAGGTCGGCCAGGCCGTTGATCAGGTGGCCGACGCGGTCGATCTCCTCGTTCAGGATCGACATCTCGGACACCACCGGCTCGCGCCGCGCCAGCTTGGCGTCCAGCACCGACAGGTAGTTCTTGATGATCGACAGCGGGTTGTTCACCTCGTGCACCACGCGCCGTGACGCCTCCTTGTATTCCTCGGCCACGTGCGCCACCTGGCGGCGGACGTGGCCGCGTTCGGACAGGGCCGTTTCCAGCGCATTGGCCGCCTGGCTGCCGAAGGCTTGCAGGAAGCGCTCCTTCTTTTGCAGCAGCGGCAAATGCCAGGCCGGCAGGCCGCCGACGATCATGCCCAGACAGCGCTGGCCGGCCACCAGCGGCAGGCACACCAGCGCTTCGCTGCCGATGATGCGGAACAGCTGTTCTTCCGCGATGCCCAGGCCGGCGCCGGCGCCCCTGCCACTGCCAATACGGGCGGCAAACGCCAGCTGGCGGCCGTTGGCGGCATCGGACAGCAAGCCTGGCTTGTTGAGCGGCACGGCAAACTCGGCCAGGCGCTGCTGCGCTTCGCCGCTGCCGGCGCCCTGCAGCGCGTGGCCGGTCGGGCTTTCCAGCAGCATCACCGTGGTCTCCAGGTCAAACAGGATGCGCGCCGAGCGCGTCATCGCGTCCAGCATGCCGGCCTCGCCCTGCTGGCGCGCGAAGCTCTGGCCCATTTCCTGCACCAGCACCATGTTGCGCACTTCTTCCGACAGGCGCGCCTGCACCGGGTCGACCGGCGCGGGCGGCGCGGCGGGCGGCGCCGGCACGTCGTCGGCGCCGGCCAGGTCGATGCCCAGCGCTTCGGCGGCGCGCGCCACTTGCCGCGCGGCCGACTTGACGAAGGCGTCCAGCTTGTCTTCCTCGATGCCGCACAGGGCGGCCGCGTCGGCGGCGCCCTGCGACGCGTCGGCGTGGTAGCACAACTGGTGCGCCAGGCGCACGATGCGGATCAGGGGATGCGCCGCTTCCAGGCGCAGCACCGGCTCGTGGTGGTACAGCACGGAATCGGCCAGGAAGGAGTCGAGGTTCCAGCGCTCGATCAGCCAGGCGCCGGCTTCGGCGTGGGTGATTTCCAGCGTGCGCAGTTCCACCGCGCACAAGTCCTCGTCATCGCGCGCGGTGAAGTTGTAGGCGTATTCCTTGGGCGCGGTGGCCAGCAGTGCCAGGCGGCCGACATTGTGCAGCAGGCCGGCCAGGTAGGCTTCCTCCACGTGCGGGTAGTCGAGCGCGCGCGCGATATCGCGCGCGATGACGGCCGTGGTCAGCGAGCCTTTCCAGAAGGCGCGCAAGTCGGTGCTGCCGCTGTGCGGGAAACTGTTGAAGGTCTGGAACACCGATTCGGAAATCACCAGCGTCTTGATGGTGTCGGTGCCCAGCGAGACCAGGGCCTGCTCCAGGCCCACCGTGCGCTGGTGGCGCTGGTAGGCCGAGCTGTTGGCCACGGCCAGGATCTTGCTGGCCATCCCGGCATCCTTGGCGATCAGCGCGGCCAGCTCCGGCATGCCGGCATCGTCGGCTTGCAGGAGTTCAATCAGCTTGATCAGGATCTGCGGCATGGCGGGCAGCCGCGCGATCAGCAAGCGATTGCGGATGTCTTGGTCGGGATGTTGCATGGGGTCTTAGCGGCTGTATTCCGGCTTGCAATCCACTACGCAAATTGGCATAAATATACTATAACTTGGCGGCAATACAAATTTCTGACGGCAATAAAATGCATTTGTGTAGCAAGAACTACACTATTGGTAGTCATTTACTTTGTACCAACAATATTTTCAAATAGGCACTATCTTGCGCCGGAGTGCGCGCGCCGTCAACCACAGACCGAGTGCCGTCAGCGTCAGCGCCAGCTGGCCGCCGGCCAGCCACAGGAAGGAATGCGAAGCCAGCGGCGCCAGCACACCGGCCACCAGCGCCCCCAGCAGGGTGGTGGCGAACGATTGCACCGAGGCCACCGTGCCACGGATGTGGGGGAACAGGTCGAGCGCCAGCAGGGTGGCGGCCGGCGCCGCCATCGACATGCCAAAGGTGTAGAAGAACAGCGGCAGCACGCTCCACGGCAGCGCCGGCCCGGCCAGCAGGTGGTAGCCGACGTTGACGGTGGCGGCCGTGATCAGGAAGCAGAAGCCCATGCCGATCTGGCGCGCGAAGCTGGTCTTGCCTGCGATACGGTTGGCCGCCAGCGCGCCGAGGAAGATGCCGGATACGGCTGGCACGAACAGCCAGGCAAACTGCTCCGGGCCCAGGTGCAGGTGGGCCGGCAGCGCCACCGGTGCGGCCGTGATGTACAGGAACAGGCCGGCGAAGTTGAACGCCACCACCCCGGACTTCAAATGGAATAGCGGCGAAGCCAGGATGGACTTGTAGTTGCGCCACAGGTAGCGCGGGTTGAACGGCTGCCGCTTGTCGCGCGGCAGGGTGTCGGGCAGGCGCCGGTAGCAGACGATGAACAGCAGCACCGTGTAGCCGGCCAGCGCCAGGAAGATGGTGCGCCAGTCCGAATATTTGACGATGAAGCCGCCCAGCACCGGCGCCACGGCCGGCGCGATGGAGAAGATCATGGTCACCAGCGACAGCAGGCGCGCGGCGGCGGCATCGGCGTACAGGTCGCGGATGATGGCGCGGCCGACCACCACCCCGGCGCCGGCCGACACGCCCTGCAGCACGCGGAAGAACCACAGGTACTGCACCGAGTGGGCGGCGGCGCAGCCCACGGTGCCGAGCAGGAAGGCCACCAGCGACACCAGGATCACGTTGCGGCGCCCGAACGCGTCCGACAGCGCGCCATGCCACAGCACCATGCCGGCAAAGGCCAGCATGTAAGCCGTCAGCGATTGCTGGACTTCGATCGGCGTCGCATGCAGCGTGGCCTGGATGTTGGGGAAGGCGGGAAGATAGGCGTCAATCGAGAACGGGCCCAGCATCGACAGGCTGGCCAGCACCGCTGCCAGCGCGCCCGGTCCCAGCGGCTTACGCTGCGGCGCCTCCGGCTCGGGAATAAAAGACGTTTCGTCGGTCGGCGGCGTATGCAAGGGGTCAGGTCTGTCAAACGGACATATTGCGGCCCGGGGCTCGGGCCGCCAAGCCCCACACTGTACCCGCAAAATGTTCGTTTGTCAGACCTGACCCCGACTTAAGCAGCCGAGCCCGTGTCCGATTGCCAGACCTGACCCCGACTTTTTACTCGCTAGCCGGCTTGCGGTTGAAGCCGGCCACCATGTCGAAGCGGAACAGGCGGCATTCCAGCGCGCCGTTGAAGAACGGCGTCTTGCGCGATTCTTTCAGGCGCAGCATCTTCGGCAGGCCCAGGTCGGCGGTGAACAGGTAGGCGGTCCAGCCGGAGAAGCGCTGCTTGAGGGTGGTGGAAAACGCGCTGTAGAAGCTTTTCGCCAGCTCGTCTTCTTCCAGGCTGGCGTCGCCGCGCACGCCGATCCGCTCGCCGTACGGCGGGTTGGTCAAGAGGATGCCGGGCTCCTTGGTCGGTGCCTGCACCTGCTGCGCTTCGATCTGCTTGAGCGGCACGTCGAACAGGATGCCGGCGCTCTTCAGGTTGTGGCGCGCCATCGCCACCATGTCGCCGGAAATGTCGGAGCCGAAAATGGTCGGTTCGGCCGGCAGCGGGTTGGGCTTGAAGTCGGTCTTCATCTTCTGCCACGGCTCGGGGTCGAAGTCGTGGAATTTTTCGAAGGCGAAGCGGCGGCGGGCGCCGGGCGGGATCCCTTGCACCATCTGGGCGGCTTCGCACAGGATGGTGCCGGAGCCGCACATCGGGTCGAACAGCGGCACGCCCGGCTTCCAGCCGGACACGCGCAGCAGGCCGGCGGCCAGGTTTTCGCGCAGCGGGGCGTCGCCGGTCTCGGTGCGCCAGCCGCGCTTGAACAGCGCTTCGCCGGAGGTGTCGAGGTAGACCATGAACTGGCGCTGGTCGAGGAAGCCGAAGATGCGCATGTCGGGCTCGCGCGTGTTGACCGAGGGGCGCTTGCCGTACATGTCGCGGAAGCGGTCGCACACGGCGTCCTTGATCTTCAGCGTGGTGAATTCCAGCGACTTCAGCGGCGACTTGATGGCGGTGACGTCGACGCGGATGGTGTGGTGGATGCCGAACCATTCTTCCCACGGCTGGCCCAGCACCAGGTCGTAGATGTCGTTTTCGTTCTGGTAGTGGCACACGCCCATGCGCATCAGGACGCGCGAGGCGATGCGCGAGTGCAGGTTGATGCGGTAGGCGTCGTACAGGTCGCCGGAGGCGTGTACGCCGCCGGGGACCTGGTTGTGGACCTTCATGGTCGGGCTCATGGCCGCGATTTCGGTCAGTTCTTCCGCCAAGGCGGCTTCCAGGCCGCGCGGGCATGGGCAGAAATAGGATGGCATGTTGGGGGACCCTTTATCCGTTGTAAAAATCAAAACCGGTACATCGGTGTCTGACCCGCAGGGTCAGACACCGTTACGCGGCTGTCCCGGGCCTGGTGTCTGACCCTGCGGGTCAGACACCGGTTTGCCGGTTTTAGAAAGGCTTGACGACCACCAGGATGACAATCGCCAAGAGCATCAGCACCGGCACTTCATTGAACCACCGGTAAAACACATGGCCGCGCACATTGGCGCCGCGTTCAAACTTCTTCAGCAGCGCGCCGCAGGCGTGGTGGTAGCCCAGCAGCAGGAACACGAAGAACAACTTGGCGTGCAGCCAGCCCGGCATCTTCGCGCCGTACTGCAGCACCACCAGCCAGATGCCGAACACCACCGCCGGCAGCGCCAGCATGGTGGTGAAGCGGTACAGCTTGCGCGCCATCGTCAGCAGGCGTTCGGATGCCGGGCCCGGCGTTTCCATCGCCAGGTTGACGAAAATGCGCGGCAGGTAGAACAGCCCGGACATCCAGGACACGATGAAGACGATATGCAGCGCTTTGATCCAGAGCATATTTATTTTCTAGTTTCGCCGTGGCCGAACACCACGTATTTGAGGGAAGTCAGGCCTTCCAGGCCGACCGGGCCGCGCGCGTGCAGCTTGTCGTTGGAAATGCCGATCTCGGCGCCCAGGCCGTATTCGAAGCCGTCGGCAAAACGGGTCGAGGCGTTGATCATCACCGACGAGGAATCGACTTCACGCAGGAAGCGCATCGCGGCCGAGTAGTCCTCGGTGACGATGGCTTCGGTGTGCTTGGAGGACCAGGTGTTGCAATGCTCGATGGCGGCGTCCAGCCCGTCCACCACGCGCACCGCCAGGATCGGCGCCAGGTATTCGGTGGCCCAGTCTTCTTCGCTGGCGTGCGCCAGGCGCGGGTAGCCGGCAGCGGCCAGGATGGCGTGGCTTTCCGCGTCGGCGCGCAGCTCGACCTGCTCGGTGGCGTAGCGCGCGGCCAGCTGCGGCAGCACCTCGGCGGCGATGGCGCGCGCCACCAGCAGCGTTTCCATCGTGTTGCAGGTGCCGTAGCGGTGGCATTTCGCGTTGAAGCCGATGTCGAGCGCCTTGGCCATGTCGGCCCTGGCGTCGATGTAGACGTGGCAGATGCCGTCCAGGTGCTTGATCATCGGCACCGTGGCTTCTTCCATCAGGCGCGCGATCAGGCCCTTGCCGCCGCGCGGCACGATGACGTCGACGTACTGCGGCATGGTGATCAGGGCGCCGACGGCGGCGCGGTCGGTGGTGTCGACCACCTGCACTCCGTCAGCGGGCAGGCCGGCGCCTTGCAGGCCTTCGGCGACCAGCTTGGCCAGGGCGCGGTTGCAGTGGATCGCTTCCGAGCCGCCGCGCAGGATGGTGGCGTTGCCGCTCTTGATGCACAGGCCGGCCGCGTCCACCGTCACGTTGGGACGCGCTTCGTAGATGATGCCGATCACGCCCAGCGGCACGCGCATCTGGCCCACCTGGATGCCGGACGGGCGGATTTTCACGTTCGAGATTTCGCCCACCGGGTCGGGCAGCGAGACGATCTGGCGCAGGCCTTCCACCATGGTGGCAATGGCCTTGTCGCTCAGCGCCAGGCGGTCCAGCATGGCCGGCGCCAGGCCAGCGGCGCGCGCGGCGGCCAGGTCCTGCTCGTTGGCGGCGCGCAGGGCCGGCGCCTCGCGCTCGATGGCCTCGGCGATCAGTTGCAACGCGCGGTTGCGCGTGGCGCTGTCGGCGCGCGCCATGCCGCGCGAGGCGGCGCGGGCGCGGCGCCCGATATCTTGCATGTACTGCTTGATGTCCATCGCATTCATCCTAATTCGTTATCCTCTTGCGACGCGCAAAGCCAATTGCAGCATGGCATCCCACTGGTCGCCGGCGAACGCCTTGGCGCGCAGGCCCTTGACCATGCGGTCGACCTGGGCGGCCTGCTGCATCGCCGCCTCCAGCGTGGGCAGCGAGATGCGGCGCAGCGCCGGCTCCATCAGCCGTTCGCGCGGGCCCCAGATGCGGTATTCCTTCAGGAGCGCCGGCAGCGGACGGCCCTGGGCCATGCCTGCCTTTAATTTTAGCAGCGTGCGGATTTCTTCGGAGACGGCCCACAACACCAGCGGCAGCGCTTCGCCTTCGCCTTTCAGGCCTTCCAGCATGCGGATCAGGCGCGCGGTGTCGCCGGAGAGCATGGCTTCGGACAGCTTGAACACGTCGTAGCGCGCCACATTGAGCACGGCGTCCTGCACCTGCTCGTGGGCCAGCTTGCCCGGCTCGTGCAGCAAACCGAGTTTCTGGATTTCCTGGTGTGCCGCCAGCAGGTTGCCTTCAACGCGGTCGGCGATGAAGTCCAGGCTGGCGCGCTCCGCGCTCTGCCCTTGTGCGGCAAGGCGGTTCGCAATCCATCCCGGCAGCGCATTGCGCTCGATGTTCGGGATGTCGATGTACACGGCGGCCTGCTGCAAGGCCGCCACCCACGCCGCCTTCTGCGTCTGCCAGTCCAGCTTGGGCAGGGTGATCAGCGTGAGGTTGTCGGGCGACAAGTCTTTCGCGTAAGCCTGCAGGGCGGCGCCGCCGTCCTTGCCCGGCTTGCCGGTCGGGATGCGCAGTTCGATCAGCTTCTTGTCGCCAAACAGGCTCATGGCCTGGTTGGCGGCCAACAGCTCGCCCCACTTGAAATTGCGCTCGACGGTCAGCACGTCGCGCTCGGAATACCCTTGCGCGCGCGCGGCGCGGCGGATCTTGTCGGCCGCTTCCAGCGCCAGCAAGTGCTCGTCGCTGGTGATCACGTACAGCGGGGCCAGCGTCCTGGCGACGTGCTGGTCGAGGGCGTCGGCGCGCAACTGCATGGCGCGCCTTTAGCGGACCGGCGGCGCGGCCGGCGCGGTAGGGGCGGTGACGTCGGGCGCCGACAGCACGCCCGGCAGCACGCCGGACGGGGTGGGCGCCGGCGCCGGGCTGCCGAGCTTGATGGCGGCCATGCGTCGCATCATCTGCTGCACCAGGTCGGCCTGCATGTCCTTGTACAGCAAGGCTTCTTCCTGCTCTTTCGCCAGCAGCTGGGTTTCGCTGAAGGTGATCGGGCGGCCCAGCACGATATTGGTCGGCGCCAGCAGTTCGTTGCCGGCCTTGTCGGTCACGCGGAACAGGATGTTATAGCTGAGCAGGTATTCGCGCACACGGCCATTGCTGTTCAAGGACAGGATCGACTTGGTGCGGGTTTTTTCCGGATTGGTCAGCACTTCGATCACGCCGTCCGCCTCGGCCTTGCTCGACACCACGGTGGTGTGGCCGTTGACGCGGATATTGCGCTTGAGCTCAATCGCCAGCGGCGACGACTCCGGCAAGCCCACATACATGGCGTTGAACGGCAGCGTGTACGTGCCGCCGGCGCCGCGCAGGTGGAAGCCGCAGCCGGTGGCCACGGCAGCCATGCCCAGCGCGGCCAGCGCCAGCATGGAGCGGCGCAGGGCGCCGCGGGAGTTCAGAGTCGTCGTCATCTTTGCCTTACACCACGATATTGACCAATTTGCCCGGTACCACGATGACCTTCTTCGGCGCGCCTTCCAGGAATTTCTGCACGCTTTCCTCGGCCAGCGCGGCGGCTTCGATGGCGGCCTTGTCGGCGGCCTTCGGCACTTTCACGCTGCCGCGCAGCTTGCCGTTCACCTGGATCATCAGCTCGATTTCGGACTGCTCCAGCGCGGCCGGGTCGACCTGCGGCCATTGCGCGTCCAGGATGTCGCCATGGTTTTTACCATAGCCCATTTCCTG
Organism: Pseudoduganella sp. R-32; assembly: GCF_049913245.1. Lineage (NCBI taxonomy): Bacteria > Pseudomonadati > Pseudomonadota > Betaproteobacteria > Burkholderiales > Oxalobacteraceae > Pseudoduganella > Pseudoduganella sp. R-32. Next base: position 6,618,976 of record NZ_CP183987.1, read on the forward strand.
CCACAGCACGTGGGTGATGTGCGGCGCCACTGGGTTCAAGAGGCGCAGGAAGATGGCGTAGCCTTCGGCCAGCACGGCCGGCTCGACGCCCTTGGCCGATTCCAGGGTATTCAGCATCTTCATGCAGGCCGACACCACGGTGTTGTACTGGATGCGCTTGATGTCGTAGTCGGCCTGCTGCAGCACCTTGTGCACTTCGCGGCGCAGCGCCTTGCCGTCGTCGGTGGCGGCAGCGGCAGCCAGCGGCGAACCGGCGGCGCGGATCGCGTCGCGCTGGGCGAAGCCGAAGTTCCACACGCGCTTCAGGTAGCGGTTGGCGCCTTCCACGCCGGAACCGGACCATTCCAGGGTCTGCTCAGGCGGCGAAGCGAACATGGTGAACAGGCGCGCGGTGTCGGCGCCGTACTGCTCGATCTGTACCTGCGGGTCGATGCCGTTGTTCTTGGACTTGGACATCTTCTCGATGCCGCCCAGGCTGACCGGCTGGCCGTCGGCCTTCAGCACAGCCGATACAGGACGGCCGCGGTCGTCGGTGGTCAGCGTCACGTCGTCCGGGTTGAACCAGTGCTTCTTGCCGGAGGCTTCTTCGCGGTAGTAGGTCTCGTTCAGCACCATGCCTTGCGTCAGCAGGTTGGTGAACGGCTCGTCGAACTTGACCAGGCCGAAGTCGCGCATCACCTTGGTCCAGAAGCGCGCGTACAGCAGGTGCAGCACGGCGTGCTCGATGCCGCCGATGTACTGGTCCATCGGCATCCAGTAGTCGTTGCGCGCGTCGATCATCGCCTTGTCGGAACCCGGCGAGGTATAGCGCATGTAGTACCAGCACGAGTCGACGAAGGTGTCCATGGTGTCGGTCTCGCGGCGCGCAGGCTTGCCGCATTTCGGGCAGTCGCACTTGAGGAAGGCTTCATGCTTGTTCAGCGGGTTGCCGGTGCCGTCCGGCACGCAGTCTTCCGGCAGCACCACCGGCAGGTCCTTCTCAGGCACCGGCACCGAGCCGCAGGACTCGCAGTGGATCATCGGGATCGGGGTGCCCCAGTAGCGCTGGCGCGAAATGCCCCAGTCGCGCAGGCGGAAGGTGGTCTTCTTCTCGCCCAGGCCCTTGGCGGCCAGGTCGGCGGCGATGGCTTCCAGCGCTTCGCTGTAGCGCAGGCCGTCGTATTTGCCGGAGTTGGTGACCACGGAGACGGCTTTGTCGCCGTACCATTCCTGCCAGGCGTCGTCGGAATACGACTGGCCTTCAGCGGCGATCACCTGCTTGATTGGCAGATTGTATTTTTTGGCGAAGGCGAAATCGCGCTCGTCGTGCGCCGGCACGCCCATCACGGCGCCGTCGCCGTAGGTCATCAGGACGTAGTTGCCGATCCAGACTTCCACCTGCTCGCCGGTGATCGGGTGGGTCACGAACAGGCCTGTCGGCATGCCCTTCTTCTCCATCGTTGCCATGTCGGCTTCGATCACGGAGCCCATCTTGCATTCGGCGATGAAGGCTTGCAGTTCCGGCTTGTTTTGCGCGGCGTGGGCGGCCAACGGGTGCTCGGCGGCCACGGCGCAGAAGGTCACGCCCATGATGGTGTCAGGGCGGGTGGTGAACACGAACAGCTTGCCGTCGTTGATCAACTGGCCGTCGCCGCCGGCGATGTTGTGCGGGAAGGCGAAGCGCACGCCGGTCGACTTGCCGATCCAGTTCGACTGCATGATGCGCACGCGCTCAGGCCAGCCTGGCAGCTTGTTGTCGACGTAGTCCAGCAGCTCGTCGGCATAGTCGGTGATGCGCACGTAGTACATCGGGATTTCGCGCTTTTCGATCAGCGCGCCCGAACGCCAGCCCTTGCCGTCGACCACCTGCTCGTTGGCCAGCACGGTCTGGTCGACCGGGTCCCAGTTCACGGTGCCGGTCTTCTGGTAGATGATGCCTTTTTCCAGCATCTTCAGGAACATCCACTGGTTCCACTTGTAGTACTCGGGCTTGCAGGCAGCCATCTCGCGCGACCAGTCGATCGCCAGGCCCATCGACTGCATCTGCTCTTTCATGTGGTCGATATTGGAATAGGTCCACTTGGCTGGCGGCACATTGTTGGCCATGGCCGCATTTTCGGCCGGCATGCCGAAGGCGTCCCAGCCCATCGGCATCAGCACGTTGTAGCCGTTCATCCGCAAGTAGCGGTACATCACGTCATTGATCGTATAGTTGCGCACGTGGCCCATGTGCAGCTTGCCCGATGGGTAAGGCAGCATCGAGCAAGCGTAATACTTGCCTTTTGGGAAACGCGGGTCGTTTTCGACGGCTTTGTAGGCGTCGATCGCCTTCCAGTGCGATTGGGCGGCTTTTTCGACTTCTGCTGGACTATATTTTTCTTGCATGATGGAGCGCACTAAAATTGGTGGATATGAACCCTTCATTATAACAATGCATTGGTGCGGCGCGTCAGAATGAGATATCAAGAATTTCCGCCCCCGCCGGGGCTGGCCGGGCTGGTCGACTGCCTGTGGCTGTCCGAAGCCCCTGCCGCGCCTGCCGACCCGGCGCTTTTGCCCGTCGCGCACCGCGTTTTGCCGGACAATTGCACCGATATCCTGTGGCAGGACAGCGGCAATGCCTTCTTCGTCGGCATGATGAGCACGTGGTTCGATGTGCCGGCGGCGCGCCGCGTGCGCACGGTAGCGGTGCGCTTCCGCCCGGGCGCAGCCAGCCTGTTCGTGGGGCCGGTGCCGCTGGCGAGCCTCATCGACCAGCGCGCCGGCCTGGACCAGCTTTGGGGCCGCTCGGCGGCGGACCGGTTCGGCGACAAGCTTTGGTCGGTCGCGCGCAGCGATGCGGAACGCTTGGCGCTGCTGACGGAAGCGCTTTACGCCCGCCTTTCGCTTGCCCCGGCCGGCGCCCGCGCCGCCAGCGCCCTTGCCTCGCGCGTGGCAGCTGCCGCGCCAGCCGGCCAAGTGCTCGCCCTGCATGCCGTGGCGCAGCTTGAAGCCAGCGGCGGCGCCTTGCGCGTCGAATCGCTGGCAGCGGCGCTGGGCGTTTCGCGCCAGTACCTCGCCAACCAGTTCCGCGACCATGTCGGCCTGTCGCCCAAACTCTTCGCCCGCATCTGCCGCTTCCGGGCCGCCCGCACTGCCGCCCTTGCAGCCGAGCCTGGACGGCATGGCCACGACTGGGCCACCCTGGCCCTCGACAGCGGCTATTTCGACCAATCCCACCTGATCCGCGATTTCCAGGACTTCACCGGCGCCTCGCCAGACGCCCATTTAGGTAATCCGTAGGCCTTCGCGCCCTGTCGCGAGAACCTTAGATTTTCGGGCCAAATTGGTCTGACCAAAGTGAGATTTCGGTAGATTTTTCCGGAACTTTCGGCGTTTCGCTTGTCTAAAGTTTCGCGCTCTCAAAAATCTACCAAAATCTAACTTTGGTCAGACCAATTGAGGGCAAAAATCTAAGGTTCTCGCGAAGGAGACGAACGTGTTACCGACCCTCTGTATAGCGCTTTCCGCGCCCACGCTGCGCGCCTTCCTGGAATACCAGGGCGAACACAGCGAAGTTGCCCCCGCCATCGTCGCCGATCTCGCCATTCGGGACTGGCTGGAACGCCAGCGCGAGTTGGCCAAGCCTGCCTCACAGCGAGGCTATCGCTGGAAATCACTGTTCCTGCCAGAAGGCACGCGGCTAAGGACCTCCAATTACGCTGTGACCCGCTATGCCGTCATCGTCGGTGACGACCTGGTCCACCAAGGCAGGACCATGTCACCCAACCAATTCGTACAAGTGTCGCTGGGCTCAACGCGTAGCGCATGGGATGCCATTTACATCCAGATGCCCGGCTCGCGCGAATGGACGCTGGCCCTGCGCCTGCGCTACGCACAGGAAGCCGAAGCGCGCCGCGCTGCCTATCGTGCGGCAAATGCGCAGAAAGAACAGGCCAACAAGCGCGACTAGTTTCCATTTTTCCAATCGCAGCCGCGGCCGGCATGGCAAGATGCGGCCATCAACCACCCACTGGAGGAGAACACCATGATCAAAGGCCTGCGCACCGCGATTTACCCCACCCCCGACCTGGCAGCCGGCAAAGCCTGGTACAGCAAGGTATTCCAGAAGGAGCCCTACTTCGACCAGCCCTTCTACGTCGGCTTTGAAATTGGCGGCTTCGAGCTGGGCCTGCTGCCGGACGGCGAACCCGGCAAGGCCGGCAGCCAGGTCTACTGGGGCGTGGAAGACATTGCCAAAGAAGTCCAGCGCATCATCGCACTGGGAGCAAGCACTCACTCAGAAATCCAGGAAGTGGGCGAAGGCATCAAGGTGGCCGAGCCGGCCGACCCGTTCGGCAATGTCCTCGGCCTGATTGAGAACCCGCATTTCGACAGGGCCAAGGTCGCGTGATACCATGCACCCCCTATGCGCAAACGCAATAACAAATCCATCCTGATCAAGACGCCCGACCAGGTCGAGCTGGCCCGCGTGGCCGGCCAACTGGCGGCCGACGTGCTGACCTTCATCGCACCGCACGTCAAGCCGGGCGTCTCGACCGCCCAGCTGGACCAGCTGTGCAACGACTACATCGTCAACACCCAGAAAGTCATCCCGGCCAACGTCGGCTACGGCGGCTTCACCGGCACCGTCTGCACCTCGGTCAACGAGGTGGTATGCCACGGCATCCCGACCCCGAAGAAGGTGCTGAAGGATGGCGACATCATCAACATCGACGTGGCCGTCATCAAGGACGAATGGTTCGGCGACACCAGCCGCATGTACTACGTCGGCACGCCGTCGAAAGCGGCGCAGAAGCTGTGCGAACTGACGTATGACGCGATGTGGGCCGGCATTCGCGCGGTCAAGCCGGGCAACCGCCTGGGCGACGTCGGGCACGCGATCCAGAAGCTGGCCGAAGCGGCCGGCTACAGCGTGGTGCGCGACTATTGCGGCCACGGCATCGGCATGGTGTATCACGAAGACCCGCAGGTGCTGCATTACGGCCGCCCGGGCACCGGGCTGCTGCTGGAGCCGGGCATGGTGTTTACCATCGAACCGATGATCAATGCAGGCAAGCACGCCACGCGCGCACTGCCGGACGGCTGGACCGTGGTCACGGCCGACAGGTCGCTGTCGGCGCAGTGGGAGCATATGGTGGCGGTGACCGAGACCGGCTTCGACGTGTTGACGCTGGCGCCCGGCGAGCAAAACCGGTAATTCGATGTCTGACCCGCAGGGTCAGACACCTGGCCTGCGGCGGCCGCGTACCCGGTGTCTGACCCTGCGGATCAGACACCGGTTTACCGGTTCTAGCGCAAAGTCAGTTTCAACGCCGGCTTCTCGCCATAATCCTCATAGCGCTCATTGATCCCGCCGACGCAATAGCTGATCTCTTCCAGCAAATCCGCCGGCATCTTCCTCGCATCGGTAATAACAATCTCCAGCACCTCATTGGGCTTGAGCCGGAAGCGCGTCATATTGTCCTCATCGCGCAGATAGGACAGGCAATCGACCCAGGCATCAATCGTCGCGCCATACCCCGACGGGAACCCGAGTTCCGCCTGGCAGGCAGCATGAAAAGCCGCCTCATCGCCGATTACGGCCCCGTTTAACGTAGCAACAGCCATTATTTCTTTTCCTTCGGATCGGTGACGAAACCAAGACGGGTCAGGCCATGCGACTGCGCCGCCGCCATCACCTGCGCCACCACTTCATAGCGGGTATCCTTGTCCGCCCGCAGCTGCAACTCCGGCTGCTGCGGCAAGCCCGCCGCCTCGGCCAGGCGCTCCTCAAGCTCGCCCGGCTGCAAGGCATCGTTATTCCAGTAAACCGTGCCGGCGGCATCGATGGCCAGGGTCACGGTATCGGCCTCCTGCTGCAGCGCCTTGGCCTGCGCCTTGGGCAGTTCCAGCTGAACTGCATTGGTAAACATCGGCGCGCTGATGATGAAGATCACCAGCAGCACCAGCATCACGTCCACCATCGGCGTGACGTTAATGTCCGCCATGGATTCCTTCTGCCGGTGATGGTTGAAGGAGCCGAATGCCATCAGTTCAATCCCTGGCCAGGTAAGCGTGCAAGTCGTGCGCGAAGGCGTCGAGCTCGGACAGCGTGATGCGGTTGATGCGGTTAAAGCCGTTATACGCCAGCACCGCCGGAATCGCCACGGTCAGGCCGACGCCGGTCATGATCAGCGCCTCGCCCACCGGACCGGCCACCTTGTCGATCTGCACCGTGCCCTGCGCCGACACCGCCGCCAGCGCATGGTAGATGCCCCACACGGTGCCCAGCAAGCCGACAAACGGCGCGGTCGACGCGATCGACGCCAGCAAGGTCAGGCCCGATTCCAGCCGCGTGGTCGAGACATGGATCGCATCGCGCAGCACGCGCGTGACCTGCTCCGAGCGCCCCATTTCGGCGGCGATGCTGCCGCCCTTGGCATGCGCCAGCTGGTGCGCCCCGGCCTGCGCCACAGCCGCAAAGATTCGCTCCTGGTCGCGCGCCACCATCAGCGCCACGCCATCGGCCACTGAGGGCGCGTCCCAGAACGCCTGCACCACCGGCGCCGCGCGCCGGATGCGCCACGAAGCCCAGCCCTTCCACAGGATGAAGAACCAGGAGGCCAGCGACATCGCCAGCAGCAGGTAGGCCACGGCATGGCTGATTGCGTCGCCGCGCTGCCAGTAGCTGGCGAAGGTAAAGTGCTCCATCAGCCGATCAGCCGTTCAGGCCCAGCACGTCGTACATATCGTACAAGCCGGTCTTCTTGTCGGCCAGCCATTGTGCCGCGCGCAGCGAGCCGTTGGCGTAGTGCTGGCGCGAAGAGGACTTGTGGCTGATTTCAATGCGCTCGCCCTCGGTGGCAAACATCACGGTATGGTCGCCGATGATGTCGCCGCCGCGCACGGTGGCAAAGCCGATCGAGGACGGATCGCGCGGGCCGGTCACGCCTTCGCGCGCGAACACGCCGCACTCCTTCAGGTCGCGCCCCAGCGCATCGGCAATCACCTCGCCCATTTTCAGCGCGGTGCCGGACGGCGCATCGACCTTGTGGCGGTGGTGCGCCTCGATGATCTCGATGTCGTAGCCCAGGTCGAACTGCTTGGCGGCGAACTCCAGCAGCTTCAGCGTCACGTTGACGCCCACGCTCATGTTCGGCGCGAACACGATCGCGGTCTTTTGCGCCGCTGCCGCGATGGCCGCCTTGCCCGCTTCATCGAAGCCGGTGGTGCCGATCACCATCTTCACGCCATGCTCGGCGCAGTAGGCCAGGTGGGCCAGGGTCCCTTCCGGGCGGGTGAAGTCGATCAGCACGTCGGCGCCGGCCAGACCGGCGGCCAGGTCGGCGGTGATGGCCACGCCGGCCGGCTGGCCGGTAAAGGCAGCGGCATCGCTGCCCAGGGCCGGCGCGCCTTCGCGGTCCAGCGCGCCGGACAGGCGTGCCTCGGGCGCCTTCTGCACCGCCTCGATCAACATATGGCCCATGCGGCCGCTGGCGCCGGCGATGGCGATATTCAGTTGCGTCATCTCGCTGTTTCCTCGGTTATTGCTTGGTGCCCGATTCCTGGCCGCCCGGCAGCGGCGCCTTGCCCGGCGCCAGGTTGCCCTTGGCATCCTCGGACTTCTTGAATTCCTTGATCGGGCCGGCGATGCGCGCGATGTATTCCTGTTCGGTCGGCAGGTCGCCGCCCTCGAAGCTGGCCACCTTGTCCTCCTGGTCGAAGAACACCACCACCGTGCTGGTGGTCAGCTCGCCATTGCCCTTGGCCAGGCGGAACGGGTAGTCCCAGCGCTTGCCGTGGAAGGCATCGGCCATCAGCGGCGTGCCGAGCAGGAACTTGACCTGGTCCTTCGTCATGCCGTTCTTGAGCTGGGCCAGCATCTCCTTCGACACGAAATTGCCCTGCTGGATATCGGGGCGGTAGGGCGAGAAGAACCACAGGAATTTCTGCGTCTTGGTGATCTGGGTGGTCTGGGCCCCCTGCGAGGCTTCCACCGGGGCCACGGTGGCTGGCTTGCTGGCGCAGGCAGCCAACAGGGCGGCAGCCAGCAGCGGAGTGCTACGTTGCAACAAAGACAGCGGGGTCAAACGCATATTATGCATACCTCAATTCCGTGAGCAGAAGTGCCTAAAACGCTATATCATAAAGCACTTCCCGCAACTGACGTTAGCAAACATGAGTAACAGCCCTACCGACCTGAAGGCCTCCGGCCTGAAGGCTACCCTGCCGCGCCTGAAGATCCTCGATATTTTCCAGAGCAGCCCCGTGCGCCACCTGACGGCGGAAGACGTGTACAAGCTGCTGCTGGCCGAAAACATGGACGTCGGCCTGGCCACGGTGTACCGCGTGCTGACCCAGTTCGAACAGGCCGGCTTGCTCAACCGCAACCATTTCGAAAGCGGCAAGGCGATTTTCGAGCTCAACGAAGGCTCGCACCACGACCACCTGGTCTGCCTCGATTGCGGCCGGGTGGAAGAATTCGTCGACGAAGAGATTGAAAAGCGCCAGCAAAGCATCGCCGCCGAGCGCGGCTTCAAGATCGCCGAACACGCGCTGGCCATCTACGGCAGCTGCACCAAGGTCAACTGCCCGCACAAGCATTGATTTTTCAGTGGTTGCTCAGCGCGTTCGACAGCAGCCGCGACGTGATATCGACAATCGGGATCACTCGCTCGTACGCCATGCGGGTCGGCCCGATCACCCCCAGCGTCCCCACGATCTTGCCGTTGGCCTCATAGGGCGCGGTGACCACGCTCATTTCATCCATCGGCACCAGCTGCGATTCGCCGCCGATGAAGATCTGCACGCCGGAGGCCTTGGACGACACGTCCAATAGCTGCATCAGCCCGGTCTTTTGCTCGAACAGGTCGAACATCGCGCGCAGCGAGCTCATGTTCGAGGACAGGTCGGCCACCGACAGCAGGTTGCGCTCGCCGGCGATCACCATGTCTTCCGATTCGGCCATGGCCTCGCTGCCCGCCTCCACCGCCGCCTGCATCAGGCGCCCCATATCGTCGCGCAACTGGCGCAGCTCATGCTGCAGGCGCCCGCGCACGTCCTCGAACGACAGCCCGGAATAGTGCTGGTTGATGAAATTGGCCGACTGCTGCAACTGGGCCGGCGTGTAATCGACGTCGGTCAGCAGGATGCGGTTTTGCACGTCGCCGCCGGGTGAAACAATCACCAGCAGCACCCGCTTTTCGCCCAGGCGCAGGAATTCGATCTGCTGGAACACCGACTCGTGGCGCGGCGCCAGCACCACGCCGGCAAACTGGGTCAGCGACGACAGCATCTGGGCCGCATTGGCAATCAGCTTTTGCGGCTGCGGCGAGGCCGCGCGCAGGCTGGCCTGCACCGCGCTTTCATCGATGTGCTGCACCGTCAGCAGGGTGTCGACAAAGATGCGGTAGCCGCGCGGGGTCGGCACCCGTCCCGCCGAAGTATGCGGGCTGGCCACATAGCCCTGCTCTTCCAGGTCGGCCATGATGTTGCGGATGGTGGCCGGCGACAGCTCCAGCCCGGAGATCTTGGACAGGGCGCGCGAGCCCACCGGCTGGCCGTCGGCGATGTAACGCTCAACCAGGGCTTTGAGCAGGGTTTGGGCACGGATATCGAGATGCATAGGCCTATTCTGCCAACTGTTGTTCCAGCCACGCAAGCAATTCATCGAGCGTGGCGCAAATCGCGTCCGGCTGCGGCGCACCGTCCGGCAGGCCGGCGCCGTGCCGGTTCATCCACACCGCGCGCAAGCCGGCCGCCTGCGCCCCCGCCACGTCCAGCGCCAGGTCGTCGCCCACGTACACCGCATCGTGCGGCGCCACGCCCAGCGCCTGGCAGGCCGCGCGGAAGATGTCCGGCGCCGGCTTGGCCGCGCCGAAACGAGCCGCCGCCAGCGATACCTCGAAATGGTGGGCCAGGCCGATCACTTCCAGGTCGGCATTGCCATTGGAAATCGTGCCCAGCTGCACATGCTGGCGCAGCTTGAGCAAGCCCGGCAGTACATCGTCATACGGCGTGACTGCATTGCGCGCGGCAAAGAAGTGCGCCATCGCGCCCTCGACATGGGCCGCGTCCTCGCCGGCCGCGGCAAAGGCCGCGTGCAAGCTGGCGCGGCGCAGCTGGCCCAGGTCGATCAGCAGTTCCGGCTGGGCCGCCGCCAGTTCGGCACGGTGCGCGCGCAAGGCATCGATCGACCATTGCGCCGCCACCCTGGGCGCATGAGCCGCCAGCCAGGCGTGCAGCGTCAGCTCCGCTTCAGCGATGACGGGCGCGATCGGCCACAGGGTGTCGTCCAGGTCGAACAGGATGGCTTTCGGCTTCATGGGCGCATTGTACCGCGCCGCGGTTGCAAGCTGTTACAAGGGAAAAGCTGGCCAAATCGGCTATGGATGGTGCAAATGCACTAAAATAGGCGCCGATTTGACCGCGCGACGCGCGCAACCGACTGGAGAAAGTGGAATGAAGAGTAAGTATCTGTCTGCCGCCGCCGCGCTGCTGTGCGTCGCCGGACTGGCCGCCTGCGGCGGCAAGGGCAATGGCAGCATCGCCCTGGTAGTCCAGGTCCTCGGACTGGACCGCGGCGACCTGGTGCTGCAGAACAATGGCGGCGACGACCTGACCATCACCACCGCTGGCAACGGCAGTTATTCCTTCAAGACGCTGATGGCTCCGGACTCCCAGTTCAATGTGAGCATCAAGAGCGTGCCGGCCAACGTCAGCTGCAAGCTGGCCAACAACACCGGCAAGATCAACTACTACACCTACAACCAGACCGTCGTGACCTGCACCCCCGACCCGTACCCGCTGGGCGGCACGGTCAGCGGCCTGGCCGGCAGCGGCCTGGTGCTGGCCAACGGGGCCCAGACCGTGAACGTGGCCGCCAACGGCAGCTGGCAGTTCGCCACCCCGATCGGCAACGGCAGCGTGTATGGGGTCACCGTGCTGAACCAACCGACCAACCCCAGCCAGAAATGCACGGTCGCCGGTGGCACCAACGGCAACGGTACCGGCAAAATCGAGCCAAGTAAGGATATCAATTTCAACTTGATCGTGACTGTTACCTGCAACTAAGAAAGAGTCCAGATGAAAGCAAAATTCCTTGTCGCGGCCCTGCTGGCCGTCGCCCTGGCAGCCTGCGGCGGCAAAGCCAGTTTCACCATTGGCGGCACCATTTCCGGCCTGAACAACAGTGGCCTGAAGCTGAAAACCGCTGCCGGCGACACCGTCGAAGTGCCAGCTGGCGCCACCACCTTCAGCTTCCCCAACAGCATCAGCTACGGCACCGAATACAAGGTCGAGATCGTGCAGCAGCCGGCGCACATGACCTGTGACTTCCTGGGCGGCACCAATGTCGGTTCGGCTGGCCACACCACCTCGATCAACATCCAGATCAGTTGCGTCCAGAACGCCTACGCCGTCACCGGCACCGTGGAACGCTTGACCACTGGCGACTTGACGCTGGTCAACGGTAGTTCGAGCATTGTGGTCGCCAAGGGCGCCACCACCTTCGCCCTGCCCAACCTGCTCCCGGTCGGCACCGCCTACGGCATCAGCGTCCTGACCCAGCCGCCCGGCCTGAAGTGCGAAGTCCTCAACGGTAGCGGCGTAATGGGCGACGAGCCCCGCAACAACGTGCAAGTGGTCTGCAACCCGGCGTGATATAAGCAAGTGGAATGACTGGAATTCCAAAAATAAATTGGAACAATATGCCGCGACGCAGCATAATTACACCTGTCTCCTCCACTTCTTAACAGAAATGGATTCAGCCCGCTCCCTGAGCGGGCTTTTTTTTGTTCCGGCGCCGACCACCTTGCCCTCGCCGGGTCAGCCTTGCTGGCTGCGCCGCTGGTAAGCTATAGTCGGCTACTTTTCGAGAGCGTCCCCAAGTAGAAGGCAAGCACCGCTTGAAACAAGAAAAACTACACCTGCTGTTCATTTGCCCCACCGTTGCCGGCTATATTGGCGGCACCGAAACGGTGGTCAGCCAGTTCTGCCAGCGCCTCAAGCACAAGGCGCAGATCACCCTGCTCAGCGGCGAGCCCGGCGCAGGCCGCAAGCGCCTGGTCGACCTGGAAGGCGTCAAGCTGCTTACCCTGCCGTTCATCGCCCGCGACAGCAAGCTGAACCGAGTGCTCAGCAAGCTGCTCATGACCAGTCCGTTCAAGATCGAGAGCTACAGCTTTTTCCGCTCGCTCGGGCAAAGCGGCATGGACCTGTCGCGCTACGACTACATCGTGACCTTCTACGAAGCCGATGCCTACCTCTTGTCGAAGCGCTACCCGGCGCTGCGCCAGCGTTGCCGCCATTTCCTGCCGGGCGTATCGCTGCGCGGCTTCTTCAAGCGCGTGCCGGCCAAGGACGTGTTTTACCTCGGATACCGCGCAGCGGAAAAGACCCGACGGAAATGGGGCCTGGAGATCCAGTCGCTGCCGCTGGGCGTGGACGGCGCCTTCTTCCCGCCCAGCCCACCGGCCTACCCGGCCGGCAAGCGCCTGCTGTACATCGGCCGCCTGGATGGCAGCAAGAACGTGGACTGGCTGGCGGACTTTTTCATGCAAAGCGGCCTGGCCCGGCAAGGCTACCACCTCGACATCGTCGGCGACGGCCCGCTGCTGGACAGCCTGCTGGCCAAGTACGGCAACGAGCCAAGCATGACTTTCCACGGCAGAAAGCGCCAGGAAGAAGTGATCGGCATCCTGCGCCAGGCCTTCCTGCTGCTGCACCCGACCGACCACGAAAGCTTTGGCCTGACCATCCTGGAAGCGATGGCAGCCGGGATTCCCGTCCTGACCCACGGGCTCGACAGCATCAAGGCCTGGGCCGGGGAACACCCGCGCTACGCCGCCCACCTCGATGCCGCCGCCTGGACCCGGGAAATCCAGAAATTCGAGCAGCCCGCCTACTGGCTCAGCGCCAGCGCCGGCAGCCTCGAGTACGCCAAATCGTTCACCTGGGAGCGCGTGGCAGACCAGGTGCTGGAACTGATCGCCACATGAAAGTCGGGGTCAGGTCTGGCAATCCGCCACAAATTTCGCATAGCGAAATTTGTGGCGGATTGCCAGACCTGACCCCGACTTTCAATCAGACAGGCAGGTTGGCCAGCGCGACGTAGGCTTCCACCGGCACCATTTCCGGGCGGTCTTGCGGGTTGATGCCGGCCGCTTCCAGCTGCTCCGGCGTGAACATGCCAGCCACGCAGTTGCGGATTACTTTCCGGCGCTGCGAGAAGGCTTTCTGCACCACCGCTTCCAGCCGTGCCGGGTCGCAGGCCAGCGGCTGCTCGATCGGGATCATGCGCACGATGGCCGAATCGACTTTCGGCGGCGGGTCGAAGGCGTCCGGCGGCACGATGAACAGCAGGGCCATGCGGTAGCGCCATTGCAGCATCACCGACAGCCGGCTGTAGGCCTTGGTGCCGGGTTCGGCCACCATGCGCTCCACCACTTCCTTTTGCAGCATGAAATGCTGGTCCTGCACGATGGGGGCGAATTCGGCCAGGTGGAACAGCAGCGGCGAAGAGATGTTGTACGGCAGGTTGCCCACCACGCGCAGCTTTTTCCCTTCCGGCACCGGGATGTAGCCAAAGTCGAACTTCAGCGCGTCGCCGGCGTGGATGGTCAGTTTTTCGCGTGGGTAGCGCTTTTCCAGGCGCGCCACCAGGTCGCGGTCCAGTTCCACCACGTGCATGTGCGGCAGGGACTTGAGCAGCAGGTCGGTCATGGCGGCCAGTCCGGGGCCGATTTCCACCATGGTGTCGCCGGCGGCCGGCGCAATGGAATCGATGATGTCGCCGAGGACGCGGTCGTCCTGCAGGAAGTTCTGGCCGAAGCGTTTGCGGGCAATGTGTTTCATGGTTGTTCTTTCTGCTTATTGGCTGGCCTGCGCCATCTGCAGCGCCGCCTCCAGTGCGGCCTGCATGCTGGAGCAGTCGGCGCGGCCCAGGCCTTGCGCGGCCAGGTCGAGCGCAGTGCCGTGGTCGACCGAGGTGCGGATCAGCGGCAGGCCGAGCGTGATGTTGATGCCGTGGCCGAAGGTGGCGTACTTCAGCACCGGCAAGCCCTGGTCGTGGTACATGGCCAGCACGCAGTCGGCGTCTTTCAGATACTTGGGCTGGAACAGGGTGTCGGCCGGGTACGGGCCGCGCGCATCGATGCCGCGCGCGCGCGCAGCGTCCAGCGCCGGGGTGATGGTATCGATCTCCTCGCGCCCCAGGTAGCCGTTTTCGCCGGCATGCGGGTTCAGGCCCGCCACCAGGATGCGCGGCGCGGCGATGCCGAACTTGCCGCGCAGGTCGGCCTGGATGATGTCCAGCGTTTGCGCCAGGCTCTCTTGCGTGAGCGCGGCGCTGACCTCCTTCAGCGGCAAGTGGGTGGTTGCCAGCGCCACGCGCAAGGGCGGTGCATCTTCTGCGCGGGCGGCTGCACGCGGCTGGCCGGCCAGCATCATCACCACGCGCGCGGTGCCGGTCTGCTCGGCAAAGTATTCGGTGTGGCCGGAAAAGGGCACGCCGGCGTCGTTGATGGTGGATTTCTGCACCGGGGCGGTGGCCACGGCTTCGAACCAGCCGGCGCGGATGCCTTCGATGGCGGCGTCCAGCGTGGCCAGCACGTAGCGGCCGTTTTCCTTGTCCAAGACGCCCGGCTGCACATGGGCGCCGAGCGGGATGTCCAGCGCGCACAGGCGGTCCGCGCCGAAGTGCGGCAGGCCGGCATTGCGCGCCGCCATGGTGGTGACGGCGCTGATGCGGATCTCGGGATCGATGGCCGAGGCGGTCATGGCCAGGAAGGCGGCGTCGCCCACCAGCACCGCATTGACCTGGTGCCGCATGGCCCAGGCGGCGCGGATGGCGATTTCCGGCCCGATGCCGGCCGGCTCGCCGGTGGTGATGGCAATCACCGGACGAACCCCGGGGCGCACACCTGGGCGACGTGCTTGCAGGTTGGCGCTCATGGTGTCCCCCGCCTGCTTATTTCAACGATTCGTCGCGGAACTCGACGTAGGCGCGGTCGCGCACCTGGCGCTGCCAGTCTTCCACCGCTTCCACCAGCTTGCGCTCGCGCAGGGCGTTGCGGGCCGCGGCGCGCTGCTTCTCTTTCGAGACGTCGTCGGTCTTGCGCTCCAGCACCTCGATCAGGTGGTAGCCGAAGGACGATTCGACCGGTTCGGACACCTGGCCCAGTTTCAGGCCGTTCATGGCCTGCTCGAATTCGGGCACGGTGTCGCCAGGGTACAGCCAACCGAGGTCGCCGCCCTTGCTGGCGGTGCTGTCGTTGGAGAACAGGCGCGCCAGCTCCTCGAACTTGGCCGCCTTGTTGTCCAGGCGCTCCTTCAGTTCCAGCAGCTTGCGCTTGGCGTCGGCCGCGCTCATGGTCGGCGTGACTTTCAGCAGGATGTGGCGGGCATGGGTCTGCTGCACGGTTTCCTGGGCAGCCGCTTCGGCCATGCTGCGCTTGTCGACCAGCTTCAGGATGTGGAAGCCGGCTGCGCTCTTGATGATCGGGGTGTTCTGGCCCGGCTTCAGCTTGTTCAGCGCCTCGGCGAAGATCGGCGGCAGCGCGCTGCCCGGGCGCCAGCCCACGGCGCCGCCCTGCAGCGCGTCGGACGCGTCGGAATAGGTGGCGGCCATCTTGGCGAAGTCGGCGCCGGTGCGCAGCTGGCGCAGCACTTCTTCGGCGCGCTTCTGGCGCTGGCCCAGCACTTCGGGCGAAGCATTTTCCGGGATGCGCACCATGATCTGCGAGATGTTCAGCTCGAACTGCTCGGACGCCGCCGCTTTCTCGGCAGCGATGAAGCTGTCCACTTCCGCTTCGCCGATGGTGATCTTGTTGTCGACCTCATACTCGCGCAGGCGCTGCATGATGATCTCTTCGCGGATCTCTTCGCGGAAGGAGGCGAAGGTGGTGCCCTCCTTCTCCATCTGGTTGCGCAGCTGCTGCACCGTCATCTTTTGCTGCTCGGCGATGCGGGCAATGGCGCGGTCGAGCATATTGTCGTCCACCCGCACCCCCATTTCCTTGGCCAGCTGCAGCTGGGCGCGCTCCACGATCATGCGCTCGAGCACCTGCTTGCGCAGTTCGGCCTGGTCAGGCACGGCCAGCTTCTGCTGCTGCATGCGCGCCACGATGGTGGCCGCGCGTTCGTTCAGTTCACGCTGGGTGATCACTTCATCGTTGACGATGACGGCGATGGCGTCGATCGGCGCGTTGGCCGACTGGCCCGGCGGCGTGAAGCCCTTCGATGGCGCCGCCTTGGCAGCAGCGGCTGCCGGCACTGCCGGCTTGGCAGGCTTGGCGTCCTGCGCCAGGGCCGGGACGGCAAGGGAAGCACACAGCAGGGCAACAGCTAATTTGATCGGGTGCATATCTGAAACGCTCATGTATCAGTGTGGATGAAATCGAAAGCTTAACGGCCTTCATTGACGCGGCGATAGCCAGGAATGCTGTTCTTCAGCACCTCCAGCGGGTTGCCGAAACCGAGCTTGGACAAGCCGTTCAACTCCAGCTGGAAGAAGAACTGGGTCGAGGTCTTCTTGGCCGTGGTGACGAAGCGCTGCGCGCCCATGCGGAATACCCAGCAATCGCAGTTGTATTCCAGCCCCACCACGCTTTCCAGCATCTTGTGCTCGCGCAGCGAGTATGACACGCGGCCGACGCCGAACCACTTGTCCGAGATCGGCCACTGGGTCGACAGGTCGGCATTCTTGAAGCTGTCGCGCACATAGCGGT
This sequence comes from Pseudoduganella sp. R-32, assembly GCF_049913245.1. Classification (NCBI taxonomy): domain Bacteria; kingdom Pseudomonadati; phylum Pseudomonadota; class Betaproteobacteria; order Burkholderiales; family Oxalobacteraceae; genus Pseudoduganella; species Pseudoduganella sp. R-32. The sequence goes on from NZ_CP183987.1 coordinate 6,635,664, forward strand.
AGCCGGCGTTGAGCACCTTGTAGGTGCCCGGCTGGTACTGCAGCGACATATTCGAGGTGGTGACCTTGCTGGTGCTCGGGTTGTACTGCACCAGGCTGTCGATGCCCCAGGAATTGGAGATGCGGCCGGTGGCCGCCAGCAGCATGTCGGAACGGGTGCTGTTGACCGGCGTTGAATTGTCGATCTGCACGCGCTGGTCGGCGAAGTAGAAGCGCTGGCCGAACGCCAGGCGCAGGCGCTCGGCGCCGGACGACTCCAGGAAGCGCGACACGACTGCCGCCGTCACCTGGTTGGCGTCGCCGATGCGGTCGGAACCGACAAAGCGGTTCTCGCTGAAGATCTGCGAGAAGTTGAAGGTGGCCGGCGCGGTGTCGAAGTTCGGGTACTGGTCCTGCTTGCGGTACGGCGTGTAGACGTAGAACAGGCGCGGCTCCAGGGTCTGCGTCAGCTTCTTGCCGGCAAACTTGGTATCGCGCTCGAAGATCAGGCCCGAGTCGAGCGAGAAGGTCGGCACCGCGCGCTGCAGCGAGCGCGACGGGTCGCTGCCGAAGGCGTCAAGCTGGTAGGCGCTGGCGTTCAGCATCACTTTCGGCGTCACGAAATAGGAAGCGCCGATGATCGGGTAGCTGACCTGCGGCACCGCCACCAGGCGGTTGCCCTTGATCATGTCCGGGTGCCAGAAGCGGGTCAGCTCGGAATCGAGCTGCCAGTCGAAGCCGCCGACGTCGTAACGCGCCGCGTGCAGGTTGATGGCCGGCAGGCGGTCGTAGGGACGCGAGACGAACAGCGATGGGTCCGCGGGATAACCCGGATCCTGCAGCACATGGTATTTCTGCGCGCGCGCTGTCAGGCTCCAGTATTCGCCGCCGTAGTCGGTGCGCAGTTCCTTGAGTAGCTGGCGCTCGGACGAGGAGGCCACAGTCTTGGAAAAGTCGCTCGGGTAGTTGTTGTCCGAAGCGGCGCGCAGGTTCCAGCCATAGGTCCAGTCCTCGGTCAGGTGCTGGGTGTGCACCGTATGCAGCTGCCAGCGGTCGCGGTTGGCTTCCTTGTCGTTGGGCAGGTACTCGAGCAGGGTCCTGCCCTCGTAGTAGTTGCCACCGTCGGTCTCGCCCATGTAGCGGGCCACCGCGCCCAGTTGCAGGCCGCGGCGCGCGATATAGCGCGGGTACAGCGTCAGGTCGCGGTTGGGCGCGATATTGAAGTAATACGGCAGCACCAGCTCGGCCCCGCCGCGCGAGGAGTACGACGGGGTCGGCGGCAGCCAGCCGGAGCGGCGCGCGCCCGAGAGCGAGAACGACATGGCCGGCGTCCCCAGAATCGGCACGTCCTTGAAATAGATCAGGGTGGCGCCGGCGGTGCCGACGTCGCGCCCCTGGTCCAGGTTCAGCGAACGCGCCTTCACATACCAGTCCGGGTTCGGGCCCTGGCAGGTGCTGTAGGTGCCATCCACCACCTGGGCTTCGTCGTCGTTCAGGAAGTTGATGCGCTGCGCCTTGCCTTGGGCGTTATTGGCTTCCAGCTGGTAGGTCGGCTGCAGCGCATAGCCGCGCGCGGTTTCCAGGTTCAGTTTCAGTTCATCGGCCGTGTAATAGTCGCCGAAGCGCCACAGGCGCACATTGCCCTTGGCCTCAAGCTCCTGCTCCACCTGCTGGAAGCTGGCCGAGTCGGCGGTCACGCGCGTCTTGTCGTGCACAACTTCCACGTCGCGCAGCAGGCGCAAGTCGCGTTCGGGGCGGCCGGCCATGTCTTCGGCGCGTATGGTGGTCGGGGCATTCTTGTCTTCCACATGCGGCGGGCGTTTGGCCGCTGGATGCGACTGCGCATGGGCGGACATCGCCGCGGTGGCGGCGGCAATGGCGGTCAAGGCGAACGCCCAGCGCTTTGGGTTGGGGGGTGCCAGGAACCGGGTCATGGGGGGGACGCGTGAAACACCATAAAGGCGATTTTTTAATGTGAATCCCTTATTATATGGGAATCTTTACCACTCACTGGATTTCGCAGGCTGCTTTAATGTCTTTATTGTCTAATTCACCATCCCCAGCCGCCGATCCACGCCTTGCCGAGCTTACCGAATGGCTGCAAGGCACCGGCCTGGTGGACGCCGCTTCGGCGCGCCCTGCCTCCGAGGATGCCAGCTTCCGCCGCTATTTCCGCGTTGACGTGCTGCCGGCGCACCGTGCCGCGCACGGCGCCACCCTGGTCGCCATGGACGCCCCGCCGCAGCGCGAAAACGTGCCGGCTTACGTGAAGGTCCAGGGCTTGCTGGAAGCTGCCGGCGTGTCGGTGCCGAAAATCGCCGCCGAGAACGTCGCGCAGGGCTTCCTGCTGCTGTCCGATCTGGGCACCACCACCTACCTGCAGGCGCTGAACCACGATTCGGCCGCCACCCTGTATGCCGAAGCGCTGTCGTCGCTGGTCAAGATCCAGCAGGCGAGCCAGCCCGGCGTGCTGCCGGAATTCGACCGCGCCTTCATGCTGCGAGAATTGAATATCTTCCCCGAGTGGTATATCGGCAAGCACCTGGCCGCCACCCTGAGCGAAAAGCAGCAGCAGGAACTGGACAAGGTATTCGAGGCGATCCTGGCCAACTGCCTGGCGCAGACCCAGGTCTATATGCACCGCGACTACCACTCGCGCAACCTGATGTGGATGGACGAGGGCAACCCCGGCATCCTCGACTTCCAGGACGCTGTGTGGGGCCCGATCACCTACGACGCCGCCTCGCTGCTGCGCGACGCCTACGTGTCGTGGGACGAGGAACTGGTGCTCGACTGGCTGATCCGCTACTGGCAGCACGCGCGCAGCGCCGGCCTGCCGGTGAAGAAGGACTTTGACGATTTCTACAAGGACTTCGAATACATGGCCTTGCAGCGCCACCTGAAGATCCTCGGCATTTTCTGCCGCCTGAACTACCGCGACGGCAAGCCGCACTACCTGGGCGACCTGCCGACCGTGATGGAATACGTGCGCAAGACCGCCAACCGCTACCGCGAACTGAAGCCGCTGATCAAGCTGCTCGACTCGCTGGAAGGCACCGCGCCGCAAGTCGGCTACACCTTCTGAGGGGCGACGCATGAAAGCCATGATCCTCGCCGCCGGCCGCGGCGAACGCATGCGGCCCCTGACCGACACCTGCCCCAAGCCGCTGCTGAAAGTGCGCGGCCGGCCGCTGATCGTCTGGCATATCCTGAACCTGGTGCGCGCCGGGATCACGGAGATCGTCATCAACCACGCCCACCTCGGCCACATGATCGAGCAAGCGCTGGGCGACGGCTCGCAGTTCGGCGCCCAGATCCAGTATTCGCCGGAAGCGGAAGCGCTGGAAACGGCAGGCGGCATCGCCAATGCCCTGCACCTGCTGGGCGACCAGCCCTTCCTGGTGCTGTCGGGCGATATCTACTGCCCGCACTTCGACTTTTCCGAAGCGCTGGACGTGCTGAAGGACAAGGACCACCGCGGCGACCCGTACCCCGCCCACGTGCGCGACATCGCCTGGATCTGGCTGACGCCCAACCCGTGGCACAACCCGGAAGGCGACTTCGCCCTGAACCTGTACACCGTTTCCGGCCAGGGCTCGCCGAAGTGGAACTTCGCCAATATCGGCGTGTACCGTCCCGAGATGTTCGCCGGTATCACGCCGGGCCAGAAGGCCGGCCTGGGCAAGCTGCTGTTCGAATACGCCGACCAGGGCCGCATCGGCGGCGAGATCTACCAGGATGAATGGGTCAACGTCGGCACCGTGCGCCAACTGGAAGAACTGAACGCATGAAACCCTACTCCGACCGCCGCGCGCGCCTGCTGGCCCAGATGGAAGCGGGCAGCGTGGCAGTCATCGGCACCGCGCCCGAAGCGACGCGCAATGCCGACACCGAATACCCCTACCGCCACGACAGCTCCTTCTACTACCTGACCGGCTTCACCGAGCCGGAAGCTGTGCTGGTGCTGGTGGCGCCGCGCGGCAACGCCGCCGCGCAATCGATATTGTTCTGCCGCGAAAAGCACCTCGAATCCGAAATCTGGGACGGCTACCGCTACGGCCCCGAGGCCGCACGCGAGGCGTTCGGCTTCGACGCCGCCCACCCGGTCGGCGCGCTGGACGAGCACATGGTGCGACACCTGTCCAACGCCAGCGCCCTGTACGCCTCGCTGGCACGCGGCGGCGAAGAGCAGCAGCGACGCTGGTTCGACGGCGTGCGCAGGCTGTCGCGCAGCGGCACCACCGCGCCGCCCGCGCTGCGCGACCTGCCTTCCCTGGTCGATGAAATGCGGCTGTTCAAGGACGAACACGAGCGTGCCATCATGCTGCGCGCCGGCGAGATCTCGGCAGGCGCCCACGCCCGAGCCATGCGCTTTGCCGGCGCCCATGGCGCTGGCGCCTTCGAATACGAACTGGAAGCCGAACTGCTGCACGAGTTCCGCCGCCATGGCGCCCAGTTCCCCGCTTACACGCCGATCGTGGCCTCCGGTCCCAACGCCTGCGTCCTGCACTACAACGCCAACAACCGCCGCACCCAGGACGGCGACCTGGTGCTGATCGACGCCGGCTGCGAACTCGATGGCTACGCCTCCGACATTACCCGCACCTTTCCGGTCAACGGCCGCTTTAGCCCCGCCCAGCGCGAGCTGTACGAGCTGGTGCTGGCCGCGCAACAAGCCGCCTTCGCCGCCATTAGGCCCGGCCGCAAATACCACGACGCCCACGACGCCGCCGTGCAAGTGCTGGCGCAGGGCATGCTGGACTGCGGCCTGCTGCAAGGCACGCTGGACGAAGTGCTGGCCGAGAAAAAATACACGCAGTTCTACATGCACGGCACCGGCCACTGGATCGGCATGGACGTGCATGACGTCGGCCTGTACCGCGACGTAAGTCGCGAAGACAAGCCTTCGCGCCTGCTGCAAGCCGGCATGGCGATGACGGTGGAACCTGGCATCTACGTGCGCCCGGCCGAAGACGTGCCGGAAAAGTACTGGAACATCGGCATCCGCATCGAAGACGACGTGATCGTCACCGATGGCGGCTTCCAGCTGTTGACGGGCGGCGCGCCCAAGACAGTGGCCGAGATTGAAGCTTTGATGAAATGACTGATTACGATATCGCCATTTGCGGCGCCGGCCCGGCCGGCATGGCCCTGGCAGCAATGCTGGTAAAACGCGGCGTCGACGCCGCCCGCATCGTGCTGGTGGACGCCAAGCCGCTCGAACAAGCCATGCAGGACCCGCGCACCCTGGCCCTGTCCTACGGCAGCCGCCAGATCCTCGAGCAGGTCGGTGCCTGGCCGATCCACGCCACCGCGATTCACGAGATTCACGTTTCGCGGCGCGGCCAGTTCGGCCGCAGCATGATCACGCGCGACGAACACAGGCTGCCCGCGCTGGGCTACGTCACGCGCTATGGCGCCATCGTCGAAGCACTGGGCAACGTCTGCCAGCGCCTCGGCATCGCCGCCTTGCGCCCGGTGCGCGTCAGCGGCAGCGTCGAAGCCGCCGACAGCGCCACGCTGCACCTTGAAAGCGAAGGCCAAAGCCCGCGCGTGCTGCGCGCCGCCGTGGTAGTGCAAGCCGAGGGCGGATTGTTCGGCGAGCAGGCCGACAAGGCCGAAACGCGCGACTACCGGCAGACCGCCATCATCGCCCAGGTCAACACCAGCGCCCCGCTGGCGCACCGCGCTTACGAACGCTTTACCAGCGAAGGCCCGCTAGCCCTGCTGCCCCAGGACGACGGCTACTCGCTGGTCTGGTGCGCGCGCCCCGCCAGCGCGCAAGCCATCCTCGCACTGGACGATGCCGCCTTCCTTGCCAAGCTGGGAGAGACCTTCGGCGAGCGCCTGGGCAAGTTCACGCACGCCACGCGCCGCCTGGCCTTCCCGCTCGGCCTGAACGCAGGCGTCACCGGCAGCGCGCGCAGCGTCGCCATCGGCAATGCCGCGCAGACCCTGCACCCGGTAGCCGGCCAGGGCCTCAACCTCGGCCTGCGCGACGCCACCGAACTGGCACGCGCACTGGCACGCGGCGCCACCCCACAGGCATTGGAAGAATACGCCGCCCAGCGCCGCCGCGACCGCAAACTGACTGTGCGCCTGACTGACACGATGGCCCGCGTCTTCGCCAACGAATCGCTGCTGCAGCCCCTGCTCGGCCTCGGCCTGGCCGCCATCGACCTCGCAGCCCCAGCGCGCGCCGTGCTGGCCGAATTGATGATGTACGGCCGCCGCTAAGGGAAACACCATGCGCCGCCCTGCCTTCGCGCTGCTCGCCGCCCTGCTGGTGCCAGGCGTGCAGGCACGCGACAGGATGTCCTGGCTGATGCCCGACGTGCCGCCTGCCTCGATGCCGGTGGACGGCAAGCCCACCACCGGCATCGCCGACCAGATCGCGCTATACATCAGCGCCCGCTGGCCCGAAGCCGAGCACCGCTTCATCTACGCCAATCCCAAACGCACCTGGCTGATGATCGAGCGCGGCGAGCAAGCCTGCGTGGTGGCCGCCTTGCGCAATGCCGAAAGGGACAAGCTGGCCTACTTCGTCAACACCAACCTGGTGCCGCCGCTGCAGCTGGTGGCGCAGGCCAGCACCCTGCCGCGCCTGCCGCTGAACGCCCATGGCGAAGCCGACCTGCAGAAATTATTGTCCGATCCCGTCTTGCGCGGCATCGTGGTGGAACGCCGCAGCTACGGCGCAGCAGTGGACGAATTGCTGGCCGGGCGCCCCGCCAATTCAAGGCTGGAGACCACCTCGGTCGGCGATTACGGCCGCAATGTGCTGAAGCTGGTGGTGCACGGCCGCGCCGACTACACCCTCGACTACGACTACGCGCTGCAATACGCCAGCAAAGCCGAGCCTGAGATCGGCGCGCTGAAAACGGTACCGATCGCGCAAAACAACAAACCCATGCTGGGCGGCATCGCCTGCCCGCGCAACGCCTGGGGCATGGCGGCAGCGAAACGCATCGACCAGATCGTCGGCACCCCCGAAGGCGCCGCCGCCATGATCAAAGCGCAGAACAGCTGGCACACCCCGGCCTCCCAGCAACGCTACGCCGCCCAGATCAGCGAATTCCAGCGCCAGCGCGCCAAACCCACCCACTAAAACAGAAGAGCCCGTGTCACACCTTGGGGTCACACCCCAACTGTGCCACGAGCTCATCCTTGGTAACACTTGGGCCCGTGTCACACTAGGGGTGTGACCCCAGGGTGTGACACGGACTCGGCTGTGAGTGCAGGCCTTATTCGACGGCCTTCACCATGTCTTCCAGCACTTTCTTGGCGTCGCCAAATACCATCATGGTCTTGTCCATGTAGAACAGCTCGTTGTCCAGGCCTGCATAGCCGGACGCCATCGAGCGCTTGTTAACGATGATGGTCTTGGCCTTGTAGGCCTCGAGAATGGGCATGCCGGCAATCGGGGACTTGGGGTCTTTCGCCGCCGGGTTCACCACGTCGTTCGCGCCCAGCACCAGTACCACGTCTGCCTGCGCGAACTCGCTGTTGATGTCTTCCATCTCGAATACCTGGTCATAAGGCACTTCGGCTTCCGCCAGCAGCACGTTCATATGGCCCGGCATGCGGCCGGCGACCGGGTGGATCGCATACTTCACCGTCACGCCGTGGTGGCCAAGTTTTTCGACCAGTTCCTTCAGCGCGTGCTGGGCGCGTGCCACCGCCAGGCCATATCCAGGAACGATGATCACGGTTTCGGCGTTCTGCATCAGGAACACGGCGTCATCCGACGAACCCGACTTCACATTGCGCTGCGCTTGCGCGCCGCCTGCCGCCGCAGCGGAGGTGTCGCCGCCGAAGCCGCCCAGGATCACGTTGAAGAACGAACGATTCATGGCCTTGCACATGATGTAGGACAGGATCGCGCCAGAGGAACCCACCAGCGAACCGGCGATGATCAGCATCGAGTTGTTGAGCGAGAAGCCAATGCCTGCCGCCGCCCAGCCCGAGTAGGAGTTCAGCATCGACACCACCACCGGCATGTCGGCGCCGCCGATCGGGATAATGATCAGCACGCCCAGCACGAAAGCAATCGCAGTCATGACCAGGAATGGGCCCCAGGCCGGCTCGCTGCCGCCGCTGAACACGAATACCAGGCCCAGGCCAATCATCACCAGCGCCAGCACCAGGTTCAGCATGTGCTGGCCGCTGAATACGACAGGTGCGCCCTGGAACAGGCGGAACTTGTACTTGCCGGCCAGCTTGCCGAAAGCGATCACCGAGCCGCTGAAGGTAATCGCCCCGACAAAGGTGCCGATGAACAGCTCGATGCGGTTACCGACCGGCAGTGCCTGGCCGCGTGCTGCGATGCCGAAGGCATGCGGCTCGGCCACGGCTGCGATGGCGATGCAGACCGCCGCCATGCCGATCAGCGAGTGCATTGCCGCCACCAGCTCGGGCATCTTGGTCATTTCGACGCGCTTGGCCAGGACCGCTCCAATGCCGCCCCCGACCAGCACGCCCAGCGCCACCAGGCCGAGGCCCAGGCTGCCCGACCCGCTACGGGCATGCACGTCCAGACCCATCGAGCGCGCCAGGGCCGCAACCGCCTCCGCGCTTTCCGCTGCCGCAGCAGCGTCGTGCTTGAGGCGCAGGATCAGCGCGATGGTGGTCACGGCGGCAATCGCCATGCCGGCCATGCCGAAGGCATTGCCCTTGCGTGCCGACGCCGGCGACGACAACCCTTTCAGCGCCTGGATGAAGCAGACAGACGCGATCAGGTACATCATCGTGACAAGGTTCATGGTGATGAAGCTCATGCCTTGGCCTCCTTCTCGGCCGCCGCTGCAGCACCGGCCGCAGGCACCGCTTTCTTCTCCTTCTTCTTGAACATCTCCAGCATGCGCTGGGTGACCAGGAATCCGCCGAACACATTGACCGCGGCCAGCGCCACGGCGATGGTGCCCATGATTTGCCCAACCAGGCCCTCGGTCAGCGCAGCCGCCAGCATGGCGCCCACGATGATGATGGCCGATACTGCATTCGTTACCGCCATCAGCGGCGTATGCAGCGCCGGCGTGACGTTCCAGACCACGTGATAGCCCACGTACACGGCCAGCACGAAGATGATCAGGTTGATGATGGTGTGACTGACTTCCATTCGTCTCTCCTATTTCCGCAACTGCTCGCCGCCATGGCAGACCAGCGTTGCTTTGATGATTTCATCCTCACGGTCGATGACCAGCCTGTCCTCCTTGTCGAAGACCAGCTTGAGGAAGTCCAGCACATTGCGCGCATACAGGGCGGAGGCGTCCGCCGCCACGTGGCAGGCCAGGTTCGGCTCGCCCACGATGTACACGCCATGCTTGACCACCGTCTTGCCCAGTTCGGACAAGGGGCAATTGCCGCCCTGCTCCACCGCCAGGTCGACGATGACGGACCCGGGCTTCATGGCCTTCACGGTTTCTTCGGAGATCAGCACCGGCGCCGGGCGGCCCGGAATCAGTGCCGTGGTAATGACGATGTCAGCCTGCTTGGCGCGTTCATGCACCAGCTCCGCCTGGCGTTTCATCCATTCAGGCGGCATCGGGCGCGCATAGCCGCCTACGCCCTGCGCGATCTCGCGCTCTTCGTCGGTCAGGTAAGGCACGTCGATGAATTTTGCGCCGAGCGACTCCACCTGTTCTTTCACTGGCGGACGCACGTCGGACGCCTCGATCACGGCGCCCAGGCGCTTGGCGGTCGCAATCGCTTGCAGGCCGGCCACGCCGACGCCCATGATCAGCACACGGGCAGCTTTCACGGTACCCGCTGCGGTCATCAGCATGGGCATGAAACGCTGGTAGGTATTCGCGCCAACCATCACGGCCTTGTAGCCCGCGATATTGGCCTGGGAGGACAGCACGTCCATCGACTGCGCGCGCGTGATACGCGGCACAGCTTCCAATGCAAACGCGGACAGGCCGGAAGCCGCCATGGCCGCAATGTTTTCCCCGTCAAAAGGATTCAGCATGCCGACCAGCACGGCGCCCGGTTTCATCAGGCTGCGCTCCTCGGCGTTCGGGGCGCGTACCTTCAGTACCATTTCCGCACCCAGTGCCTCTGCCGCGGTGCCAATGGTGGCGCCGGCAGCGGCATATGCTTCATCCGTCACCGAGGCTGGAATGCCGGCTCCCGCCTGCACGATCACCTGGTGCTTGACTGCTAGTTTCTTGACCGTCTCGGGCGTTGCCGCCACCCTGGTCTCCCCCGGCCTTGACTCGGCCGGTACGCCAATCTTCATAATGCCTCCAAATAGTGGGAAAAACTGACTAAAATCTAACATGAAATGTTCTACGGCCAACATTACCTATGCCGAATTGTTGCAATGCACAAGCATTTCACGCCGTGGTCACAACGAAGAGGCAAGATCAGGCTACAATGTCGGGTCTTCTGAGGATGGACTAACATGCCGCGCACCTGGAAACCGAATGTCACAGTCGCCGCCGTCATCGAGCGCGACGGGAAGTTTCTCCTGATCGAGGAAGAAACCAGTGACGGCATTCGCCTGAACCAGCCCGCCGGCCACCTCGATCCCCTGGAGTCGCTGGAACAGGCTGTCATCCGCGAAACGCTGGAAGAAACCGCTTACGATTTCACCCCGACCGCCCTGGTAGGCATGTATATGTCGCGCTACCGCTCGGCGCGTACCGGCCAGCTGGTGACGTTCCTGCGCTTTGCCTTCTGCGGCGAGGTTGGCGCTTACTATCCGGATCGCCCACTCGATGAGGGCATCCTGCGCACGCATTGGATGACGCGCGATGAAATCGCGGCCTGCCGCGAACGCCACCGCAGCCCCCTGCTGCTGACTTGCGTGGACGAATACCTGGCGGGCAAGCGCGCTCCGCTGGAGATCCTGCACACCCACGTGTCGGTATTCGAAGAAGTCTGAAGGTTTCTTCTAGTTTGGATAATTTGCAACACCCTGCCTGGGGCGCGCCGCTCCCATGGCTCAATTGGACCGCATCATGAGCAAGAAAAAAGTAGTCATCGGCATGTCCGGTGGCGTTGATTCCTCCGTTTCCGCTTGGTTACTGAAAGAACAAGGCTATGAAGTTGTCGGCCTGTTCATGAAGAACTGGGAAGACGACGACGATTCCGAATACTGTTCCTCGCGCCAGGACTGGATCGACGCGGCCAGCGTGGCCGATGTGGTGGGCGTGGACATCGAAGCCGTCAACTTTGCCGCCGAATACAAAGACCGCGTGTTTGCCGAGTTCCTGCGCGAATACCAGGCCGGCCGCACCCCGAACCCGGACGTTTTGTGCAATGCGGAGATCAAGTTCAAGGCCTTCCTCGACCACGCCATGCACCTGGGCGCGGACCTGATCGCCACCGGCCACTATGCGCGCGTGCGCCACAACACCGCCACCGGCCGCCATGAACTGCTGAAAGCCGTCGACCACACCAAGGACCAGAGCTACTTCCTGCACCGCCTGAACCAGGCGCAGTTGTCGAAGACCCTGTTCCCGCTGGGCGAAATCCCGAAAACCGAAGTGCGCAAGATCGCAGAGAAGCTGCAGCTGCCGAACGCAGCCAAGAAGGATTCCACCGGCATCTGCTTCATCGGCGAGCGTCCGTTCCGCGAATTCCTGAACCGCTACCTGTCCTACAAGGCTGGTCCGATCAAGACGCCGGACGGCAAGGTGGTGGGCGAGCACGTCGGCCTGTCCTTCTACACCCTGGGCCAGCGCAAGGGCATCGGCATCGGCGGCGTGAAGACTTACCAGAACGCGGACGGTTCCTCCGACGCCTGGTATGTGGCGCGCAAGGACGTTGAAAACAATACGCTGTGGGTAGTGCAGGGCCATGACCACCCGTGGCTGCTGTCGGAAGCGCTGCATGCCGGCCAGGCAAGCTGGGTTGCCGGCGTGGCGCCGGAGGCAGGCCGCATCAGCGCCAAGACCCGCTACCGCCAGGCCGACGTGCCGTGCGACGTTGCCGCCAACGGCGACAGCGAATTCGCGCTGAAATTCATGGATGCCCAGTGGGCAGTCACCCCGGGCCAGTCGGCCGTGCTGTACGACGGCGACGTCTGCCTGGGCGGCGGCATCATCGACGGCTCAAACTTCGTCTGATCCCCCGGCCGGGGCGGCGCCCTGCGCGTCGGCCTGCGCCTTCTGCTGCCGCTTCACCGTTGCGATAATGGTGTTGCGGATGGTCTTCAATACCGTACCGCCATTGAACGGCTTCACGATATAGCCGTTGATGCCCATTGCATGGGCCTTCTGGATCGTCGCCTGGTCGAATTCCGACGACACCATGAAGATCATGGCTTTCGGCCAATCCTTGCGCATGGCCAGCATGGACGGCTCGTCGGCCTCGATGCAGTCGCGCGAGATGCAGATGATCTGGGGCTGGTGCTTGATCAGCAGCACATTGCCCGCCACGCAGGTGTGCGCCTGGCCGACCACGTCGTAGCCGCCGTCGATCAGCACCGTGTTGAGCAGGCCGCGGGCAATGGCACTGCTGTCGATAAGAACCGCTTTTAACATCAGGAGGTTTAACGGTGGTCCCAGGCCAGCATATTCCAGCTCACGCCGATCCGGACGTCCGTTTTCAGTTGTACCAATTGACGAGAAAGATACAACATCTCGCGCTCTTTTCGTAGGCTTTCGCCGACTTTGTCCTTCAGGATGCCTGCGCCGGCCATGATTGCGTCCAGAGTGCCGTAAGTTCGCAACAGTTTGGCGGCGGTCTTCACGCCCACATTGGAGACGCCGGGGATGGAGTCGGTCTCGTCGCCCATCAGCGCCAGCAGGTCGGGCAGCATGCCGGGCGTGACGCCCCACTTCTGCTCGACCCAGGTGCGGTCGTGCCATTCGGACTTGAAGTGGTCCCAGATGCGGGCGCCTTCGGCGATCAGGCAATGCAGGTCCTTATCGGTGGTGGCCACCACCGCCTCGCCGCGGTTCTCGCTGAGCCAGCGCGTGACCACGGTGCCGATCACGTCGTCGGCCTCCACTTCGGGGATGGCGATCGGGCACATGCCGATCCTGGTCAGCTGCATATAGAACTCGGGCAGCGCCTCGCGCAGTACTTCCGGCATCGGCTGGCGGCCTTCTCGGTAGCCCTTGTACAGGCTATGGCGCCAGGTGGGACCGCCGTAATCGAAGGCTGGCAGGATATGGGTCGGTTCGTGGCCGTTGACCAGGCGCTGGAAAGCGTTGAACGCATGGCGCATGGCGATCTCGGCTTTGAGGTCCGAGTCCGGCTCCGGACTTGCCTCATACACACGCCGCACAATATTCAAACCGTCAATGGCCAGCAATCTTCCTGTCATAGCCGGCATTTTACCGCACAGCTACTTGCTGTTCCGTATCGCCGCGTGCAAAGTCAGCACAGCTACAGATCCCTTCAAGCAGACTGATCGACAATGGCGCAACACAGCTCTGACCCTGTTCTGCGTTCCCTCAAATTGCCTCCACCTGCATCAGGATTAAGATGATGAATCAAGATTGCGAATGGAGGCTGAGATGGAGCCAACTGTTTCAATGGAAGAGTTCGCACGTGACCCGATCAAATGGTTGGAACAGGCTCGGGCGAAGGAGGAAAATTTCCTGATTTCAGATCAGGGGGAATTGATTGCGCAGGTCACCCCGTTCCCAGTTCCCGATCCGACCGCAATTGATCGATTGCGTGAAATGACAATGAGTTACGGAGACGTGTTATCGCCCGCCTGGGAAGCTGAGCCAGAGACGAGCAAATGATATTGCTCGATACGCACACGCTAATCTGGTGGTATGAGAGAGATTCGCGTCTTTCGAACCACGCCGCGACGGCAATTGAACTTGGACAGGCGCAAAGCAGAGTGCTGGTTTCTACTATCACTAGCTGGGAAGTTGCACTCTTGCTTTGGAAAGGACGTTTAGCGCTGCATTGCGGAATCACCAATGGATTGCTGGCGTAGCACGCTTGCCAGTTTTTCGCTTTATCCCGTTGACAGCGCGATCGCCATTGACGCAGTTCATTTACCCAACTATTCTCCGCGTGACCCTGCTGATCGCATCATCATTGCAACTGCCCTACGATACGATGCCTCCATCGTGACGGCAGATCGAGAAATGCAAGGTTATCCGAACATCGCCACAATCTGGTAAGAACGCTCCCCTTTAATCAGTTTCACCAGCCGTTTCACTCGCTGAGACGCGATCGCACTTCCATCAAGGCAAACCCGAGCAGATTCATTCCCGTCCATTCGGATGGGTTCTCTGCATACGGCGAATCTGCAGCAAAGCCTGTACCCCAGACGAAATCAACGGGACTTGCTTCCACCAGGACTTGTTCGCCAGTGGCGAGCAGGAAGCCGCGCAACGGGGCGTTCTGCGCGAACTTTGCATAGTTGGCCTGGACCACGATATCCCAACGGTTCGCGGCCCAGATTTCTTCATCGAACCCTTGTACTTCGCGGCCGGCGGCTTTGGCGACTGCCGGGTTGCGAGCCTGCAGGATACGATCCAGCGCAACTGCGTCACTGAACAAGCGGGCCTTTTCCGCCATCATGAAATGTTCGGCTGTCGGGTACCGTGTGCCATCGATAACAAACTCCGCTTCGAACCATTGGCTGAAGCAAGTCTTCGTGATCGAACCATTCTGTGATGGTTGATGCCCCCAGAACAGAACCATCCTGGGTTGCCCATGATTGCGAACATGCTCGCACAGCTCGACGACATTCCTCATTTAATTTCTTCTCCAGTGAACTCCGCTTCAAAGGCGGCAACCGCTGCCCCCTTCCGGTCAAGCACCGCAAAGACCACGTGCTCGACCGCATCCCTTTATTGTTATTGGTTTTTTTTTGATCAAGCAGGAACATCATAAGCCACTTAGTGCAATTTCACAACTAAGTTAGACTATTTTTACACTAAGCCTTAGCGCAACAGTTCGTACGGGCCGCCGCGCTCTAGGGCACGCTGGTAGGCCGGGCGGGCGTGGATGCGCTGCAGGAAGGCTTGCAGGCGCGGGTAGTTGGCGCCAAGGCCGGCGCGCGAGGCGGCCGCTTCAAGGGGGAAGCTCATCTGGATATCGGCAGCGCTGAACTCGTTGCCAGCGAACCAGTCGCGGTTGGCGAGTTCGGACTCCAGGAAGGCCAGGTGGCGGTCGATATTGGGCTGCACGAAGCTCGACATCACCTTCTGCGCGATGGCGCGCTTGATCGGCTTGACGAAGAATGGCGCCGGCGAGGATTCAACCTTGTCGAACACGAGCTTCATCAGCAGCGGCGACATCAGCGAGCCTTCGGCGTAATGCATGAAGTAGCGCCAGCGCAGCTTGTCCGGCGTGCCGGCCGGCGGCACCAGCCGGTCATTGCCGTGCTTCTCCACCAGGTACTCGAGAATGGCGCCCGACTCCGCGACGATATTGCCTTCATGTTCGATGACGGGCGACTTGCCCAGCGGGTGCACCCTGGTCAGCTCCGGCGGTGCCAGCATGGTCTTCGGGTCACGCTGGTAATGCTTGATCTCATAGGCCAGCCCCAGCTCTTCCAGCAACCACAACACGCGCTGGGAACGAGAGTTATTGAGGTGGTGAACGATGATCATGGGCGCTCCGCAAGGTTAAAATGGAGCCATGACTTTACCACTGACCCAGGAATCCATCGCGACACTGGTCCACGAGTTCTACGACGGCGTGCGCGCCGATCCGGAACTGGGCCCGGTGTTCAATGCTGCCATCGACGACTGGGAGCCGCACCTGGCGCGCATGGTGGAGTTCTGGAGCACTACCATGCTGGGCACCAAGAGCTTCCAGGGCAATGTCTACGGCAAGCACATGGCGCTGCCGGGCGTACAGCCGCAGCACTTCCAGCGCTGGCTTGCGCTGTTCCAGTCGACGGTGGACCGCCTGTTCGAGCCAGCCGTGGCGGAAGAATTCCGCATCGTCGCCAGCCGTATTGCGCAAAGCCTGCAATACGGCTTCTTCGGCCAGGTGCATTTCAGCTGAAGGCGTCGGCGGCGCTCATCACCGAGTAACTGGCTTGCCAGCGGCGCAGTGCAGCCGGCAATACCTGCATCGGCTGCGGCGCCGCAATGAAGTCGCCGGAAGCCTGCGTGCACCCTTCTTCCCGCACTTGCAGCCAGTCCAGCAGGTTGGACACCTCACAGCAGCCTGCATGACCTTCATCGCGCAGTTCGAGCCGGTGTTGCGCAATGCCTGCCTGCAGCATCAGCCCCTGGATATCGGCCGCAAGCGCGATGGCGTCCGGCGTATCCTTGCTGAATGCCAGCGGCGGCAGGCACAACACCATGTCCAGCTTGAAGCCTTCCGCCTCCCACATCCTTAACGCAGCCAGCGCATCGCACACCATGTGCAGCAGGAAGACCCGTTCCAGTCCCGAAGCCGACAACTCGCCGGCAAAATCGCAGTAGTGCAGGACGCCGCTGCCGGGGCGGCGCCAATGGACGGCCGCCAGCACGCTGCCGATGCTGCCGTCACGCGCGGCAACCTGGGGCTGGCACCACAGTTCAAACTGGCCCAGCTCGAGCGCATTACCAATCAAATTTCACCTCCGCAGAGTAAGAGCGTTGTGGGTAAGGGTGGAAGTTCCAGTACTTGTAGTTGTTGGCGTTGTCGATGCCGAAGGCGGCGCTCCAGTGCTTGTCGATGCGGTAGCGCAGGCGCGCGTCGACCGTGAAGTATTTGCTGGCGCCCTGGTAGGCAAAGCCGTTGATGTCGGTGTTGTCCAGCGTCGAGTATTGCTTGCCGCTGTAGCGGGCTGCCAGCGTGGCGCTCAGCTTGTCGTTCACGCGGTAGGTTGCCACTGCACTGGCACGCCATTCGGGAATGCGCGGCTGCCATTTGCCGACGCTGGCCGGGAACTTCTCGTTGCGCTTGATCTTCGAATCGGTCCAGGTCAGGCTGGCCTGCATGTCGAGTCCTTCGACCAGCACGTTTTCGTTGGACCAGGCAGTCTCCAGGCCATGGGTGCGGATCAGGTCGACGTTCTGCACATTGGTCACGTTCGGCGTCACCAGCACATTGGTTTGCGAATACAGCGCGTCGCGGTTGCGCTCGAAGAAGGCCGTGATGCGCAAGGCGGAATTGCCGACCAGACGCTCGGCGCTCAGCTCCGTAGTCCAGGAGCGCTCGGCCTTCAGGTCCGGATCGTTGTTGATCAGGGTGCCAGTGTTGTTGATGCCGCCCTGGTACAGCTCGGACACGGTCGGCATGCGGATCGCGCGTCCGGTGGAAGCTTTCAACGTCCAGTCCTCGTTGGCCTGGAAGGCCAGCGCCACCTTGGGCGAGATAAAGTTGTCGCTGCGTTTGGCATGGCGCACCACGGTGGTCGCGTTGGCGGTTTCTCCATCACGGCCCTCCCAATGCTCGAAGCGCGCACCGAGCACGGTCTTCCAGTCTGGCGACAACTTCCAGGTGTCCTGCAAGTACAGGCTGTCGATGCTGGTGCGGCCGGAGAAAGCCTGATTGCGCGCGCCCGGCTCGCCGTTCAGCCAGTCGCTGGTGGCGCGCTCGATTGTCGATAGCTTGTAGGCGGCGCGCTGGAAGCCAAAATCGAAGATGTGGCTGCCGCGCATGCCGTCCGGGCGATACACACCTTTCAGGGACAAGGTATTCCAGCCGGTGCCGCCCTGGTCGACGATGCGGCCGGCGCCGCCGCTTGCGGCAGCCGGGCGCGCCGTGGTCGGTGCGCGCAGGATGTCGCGGCTGTAGTCATACAGGCTGGCCGCCACTTCCCAGTCGAACACGCCTTTGGTATTGCTCTTTACCGTCAAGCCGTGCATCAGGTGGCGCAACTCTTCCTTCGTCGAATTGAAGTCGGAAGCAGCCAGCGTGAAGCTGCGGCCATTGATCGAGACCGGCCCGCTGAACACCGGCTTGCCTGTCGTATCCCGCAGGTAGGTATCGGGCGAGCCGCTCGAATCGTTCTGCCACCAGCCCAGGGAGTAGCTGGCGCGCACGGTCGGCGAGAAATCGTATGCCACTTTGAACTTGGCGTGATCCTGCACCGTGCTGTACTGGGTCGCGGTGCCGAGGATGTAGATGTCGCGGTTGCTGCGGTCCTTGTCCACTACGGCGCCGGTGACCTGAACACCCGTTCCAGCCGCCGTGCCGCTCGCGATCGCACGCGTGGTGTAGGTCTGCGGCTGGCCATCGCTGTCGGTGCGGTTCACGCTGACAAACCAGGACCAGGCGCCGTGGCGGTCGCCAAGCGACATGCTGGACTGGCGTGCAGTCGAAGTCATGTTCGTGTTGTGCAGCTCAAACGGCTGGCGCACATAGGCGACGCGCGCATGCGCTTCGAACTGTTTCGGCATGCGCGTCACGTAATCCACCACGGCGCCGACCGAGTTGCCGCCATAGGCTGCCGAGAACGGGCCATACAGGACGTCGACACGTTCGATTTCTTCCGGCGCCACCATACCCCAGCGCGGCGCGAAGGTGGCGCCGTTGCCCAGGTAATTCGACAGCAGCACGCCATCCGCATACACCGCCGAGCGCGCGCTGTTGCCGGTGCCGGAAGCGCGGGTGGACAGCACGGCATGGTTGTAGTCGCCGATATAGCGCTTGCGCACCAGCAGGCTTGGCAGGTATTTCAGCGCGTCTTCCGCATCGCTGGCGTTGACCTG
Organism: Pseudoduganella sp. R-32; assembly: GCF_049913245.1. Taxonomy (NCBI): domain Bacteria; kingdom Pseudomonadati; phylum Pseudomonadota; class Betaproteobacteria; order Burkholderiales; family Oxalobacteraceae; genus Pseudoduganella; species Pseudoduganella sp. R-32. The sequence continues at coordinate 6,654,220 of NZ_CP183987.1, forward strand.
CTCTTCAATCTGCGCACGGGTGACGCCTTCGATCGTGGTCGGAATCTGGGTCGGCAGAGAAGTCGGATGGCTGCCGGCAATGACGACGGTGCCAACCATCTTCAGCGGCGATTCCCCTTCATGATCGGCAAATGCCGGGGCCGAAAAGACGGCCAGCAGCGCGGCGGCCAGGGGAATGAGGCGGGTGTTCATGATGCTTCCTTTCTTGTTCTTGCGAGCGAAGGCCTTGCGACCGCGCAGCCAAAGGGCGCGTGCAATGCAAAGCCGGGGAGTACTGCTGCGAAGATTCAAGCGGAAGGCGGGGCGCGCGACGGCGGCGCAAGGGAGACTTGCTGCGGCAACGCGGCCGCAGCCAGCAACGCCGGTTCAATGCGCGATGCCGCCACGAGTGCCAAGGCCGGGCCGGCACGCGGCGGCACGGCGGGCAAGTCGGCCTGCACCATGCAGTAGCCGCATTTCTGGACGACGTGGTGGGCTTTTGGCTGGGCGTGGCAATGCGCGACGCTGTTATCGCCGCAGGCCGCCGCCAGAAAAGTGGACAGCGTTGGCGCGGAGACGGCCATCAGCATCGCAAACAGCGCGATCCTGACAATCCCGGCAATCTGTCTCCTGCTCCAGCCCACGATGGCTCCCACAATGCAACCTCAATAAGTCGCATTGTAGGTACACGTTTGAGGCGGCGATATGCCCTAGATCAAGTTTTCACTTGCCCGCAGCGCGAGGGAACTGCTATCGTAAATCTTTCAGTCCTGACAACATGCTATGGATCATCTAGTAGCTCTCGAGTTGGTAGCTCTGTTCGTCGGCCTGTCATGCCTGCCCAACTGGCTCATCGCCCAATGGTATGCCGCTCATGGCTGCCGGCCGGCACTCAAGCGCTCCGCCGCCATCAGCGCCGTGCTGGCGCTCATTGGCATCAGCCTCGTCCTCGGTTCAGTTGCGCTGGAATTGCGCCACGCCAAACCCATGCTCACTTACGCATTCGGCTTGCTGGGCATTGCGGGCTTGCTGGTCTCTGCCGCGCTGCACACTTTCGACGAGGATTAAGCCGGCCCTGCGCCCCGGAACGGATCGCAGGACAGATAGTTATTCAGCGCTGGACGTGCAACTTGATCACGCGATGCACCGGCCCGCCGTCGGCAGGAGGGGCTGAAGACGCGGGCGAATCGCCACAACCGCCGCAGGAGCCGCAGCCGCTGCCGCAGCTCGATTCGGTATTGAAGAAGCGCGCCAGCTTTTCCTGCGGCAAGCCACGGCGCGACAGGGCATGGACGATCTGCTGGCGCCAGGCGGACGGCAGGTATTTCCGCGCCGCGTGCAGCGCGGCAGCTGCCACGATGATGCCGACGACGATTTCCTGCCACATGGTTCAGCCTCCCAGCGCCAGGGCGACGCGGTAAGTGATGAATGTGGCGGTGTACGCCAGCACGAACATGTAACCCGCCATCATCAGCGGATACTTCATCGAATTGGTTTCGCGGCGCACCACGGTCAGCGTGGACAGGCATTGCGGCGCAAAGACGTACCAGGCCAACAGCGCCAGCGCGGTCGGCAGGCCCCAGCTGGCCTGGATCACCGGCGCCAGGGAATTGGCCAGCTCGTCGCCGGTCTGCGACAGCGCATAAACGGTGCCCAGCGCGCCGACCGCCACTTCACGCGCCGCCATGCCCGGCACCAGCGCAATGCAGATCTGCCAGTTGAAGCCGATCGGCGCGAAGATGAATTCCAGTGCGCGGCCCAGCATGCCGGCCACGCTGTAGTAGATCGGCGGATGGGTCGCGCCTTCCGGTGCGCCCGGGAAGCTGGACAAGGCCCACAACAGCACCATCAAGGTCAGGATGGTGGTACCGACGCGCATCAGGAAGATCTTGGCGCGCTCGTACAGGCCGATGGCCAGGTTGCGCATGTGCGGCCAGTGGTAGGCCGGCAGCTCCAGCATGAGCGGCTGGTTGCGCTTGGCTTTCATGGAGCGCTTCATGACCCAGGCCACTGCCATGGCGGAGATGATGCCGGCAAAGTAGAGGCAGAACAGCACCAGGCCTTGCAGGTTGAACATGCCCCACACTTCGCGGTCCGGGATGAAAGCGGCGATCACCAGTGCATACACCGGCAGGCGCGCCGAGCAGGTCATCAGTGGCGCAATCATGATGGTCACGATGCGGTCGCGCGGGTTCTGGATGGTACGCGCTGCCATGATGCCGGGAATGGCGCAGGCAAACGACGACAGCAGCGGGATGAAGGCGCGGCCGGAGAGACCGACGCCACCCATCAGGCGGTCCAGCAGGAAGGCGGCGCGCGGCAGGTAGCCGCAGTCTTCCAGCACCAGGATGAAAAAGAACAGGATCAGGATCTGCGGCAGGAAGACCAGCACGGCGCCAACGCCGCCCAGCACACCGTCCACCAGCAGGGAGCGCAGCACGCCGTCGGCCATATGCGCTTTGACCAGCACGCCGAGGTGCTCGACGCCGCCGCTGATCATGTCCATCGGAACTTCAGCCCAGCTGAACACGGCCTGGAATACGCAGAACATCAGGACCGCCAGGATGATCGGCCCCATGAACGGGTGCAGCACGAAGTGGTCGATCTTTTCGGAGCGGTTGCCGCGGTCGTCGGCATCCTTGACGGCGACCGACAGGATGCGGCGCACTTCGCGCTGGGTTTCCTCAACGCTCACGGCATCGATGGCGGACAGCGGGTTGGCGACGCTTTCATAGAACGGCCACAGGCCGTCCAGTGCATCGACCAAGGCTTTCTCGCCGCCGCTCTTCACGGCCACGGTTTCCACCACCGGCATGCCCAGTTCCTGCGACAGCTTGCCCGCATCGACCACGATGCCGCGTTTCTTCGCGACGTCGACCATGTTCAGGCACAGCACCATCGGCAGGCCGAGGCGCTTGATTTCGAGGACCAGGCGCAGGTTCAGGCGCAGGTTCGTGGCATCGACCACGCACACCACGACGTCGGGCGAACGCTCGCCTTCGCGCAGGCCGGCCACCACGTCGCGCGTGATCATTTCATCAGGAGTATGGGCCGACAGGCTGTAGGCGCCCGGCAGGTCGAGCAGGCGGTACTGGTTGCCGGCACTGGAAGTGAACTGGCCTTCCTTGCGCTCGATGGTCACGCCGGCATAGTTGGCGACCTTCTGGCGCGCGCCGGTCAAACGGTTGAACAGCGCGGTCTTGCCGCAATTCGGGTTGCCCAGCAGGGCGACCATTGGCTGCTGCGCGATGGCTTGCGCGGCCTTTTCTACTGCACCCATTGATTTATTCCGGTTGGATCGAGATCAGCGCGGCCTCGAAGCGGCGCAGGGCAAACGTGGCATTGCCGACTTTGATGGCGAGGGGTTCGCCGCCTGGCAGGCCACGCTTGAGCATGCGGATGCGCTCACCGGGCACGAAGCCCAGCTCCATCAGGCGGCGCGCCAGGTCAGCGCCGTCCTCGGTATCTTCAGGATTGCCCGGAGCGATATGGATCACCGTTCCGCTCTGCCCCACCGGCAGGGAATCAAGCTTGATCAGGGTAGGAGCAAGGGTCATGGTGAACTTTCCAGGGCGAAATACAACCTCGCCATTATAAATGAGAATGGTTTTCAATTTCGCTTGCATTGTAGCCCTGTTCGGGTAGAATGGGAACCGTAATGATAATGATTCTCAATAACGGAATCACAATCTTAGCCAGAAGGTAATCTCTGAAATGATCGTTTGTGTCTGCAACAACATCTCTGATCGAGAAATCCGTCAAGCCATAGATATGGGTATCAGCTCCATGGACGAGTTGCGCGAAGCGCTCGGCGTGGCCACCTGCTGCGGCAACTGCCTCAGCTATGCGGTGGAAGTGCTGGACGAACATCTGGGCAGCGGAATACAGGAGACTGTGCTCAAGCGCCCATCACTGACCGTGTAAGGAGCGCTTCATGCAATCGATGACTTTCCCGGCCGGCGGCGATTTCGGCGCCGGCGTTGGCGGCGCCAAGCTGACCAAGATCGCAGCGGTCGTCGCCTTGCATGCAGTCCTCGGTTATGCCTTTATTAACGGCACCATGCATCGCCTGGTGGACCGTATCCCGGAAGTGGTGAATGTCACGTTTGTGGCGCCGCCGCCACCTCCCCCGCCAGCTTCGCAGCCCAAGACCGTAGAAATCGCGCAGAAAGCGCCTTCGATCACCCCACCGCCGCTGCCGATGCTGCCGATCGTGATTGAAAATACCATCACCCCGCCGCCTTCGCAGGCGCGCGTGACCGAGCCTGCACCGGCAACGCCGGTCGTGGTGGCGCCGGTTGCTGCGGCGCCGGCGGCACCTGCCGCACCGGCTGGCCCGCGTGTGATCTCCGCTGTTGAGTATATCCGTGCGCCGCAGCCGGTGTACCCGTCGGTGTCGCGCCGCATGGGCGAACAGGGCGTGGTGACCTTGCGCGTGCTGGTCAATGAGAAGGGTTATGCCGAGCAGGCCTCGGTACAGAAATCGTCCGGCTTCAACAACCTGGACGAGGCTGGCCGCGCTGCTGTCATGCGTGCGCTGTTTAAGCCTTATGTGGAAGATGGCAAGGCGCAGCCGGTGTATGTGGTTGTGCCGATCAATTTCCAGATGTCCTGAAAACCGGTAAACCGATGTCAGACCCGCAGGGTCTGACACCTATGTGCAAACGCCGCGGCTTCTCTCGAAGTCCGCGGCGTTTGTGTTTCAGTGTCTGACCCTGCGGGTCAGACACTGGTTTACCGGTTTTAAAGGTCAGCCCACATCCGCAACAGATTGTGATAATGGCCCGCCAGGCCGACAGTGGCCTCGTCATCGCCATGCGAAGCGCGCAGCTTCTGGATATTCTGGTCCAGCTCGAACAGCATGGCGCGCTTCCAGTCGTCGCGCACCATCGACTGCGTCCACAGGAAAGACGCCACGCGCTCGCCGGCAGTCACCGGATTCACGCGATGCACGCTGCTGGCCGGATAGATGATCGCATCGCCCGCTGGCAGCTTGACCTCGTGTGCACCGTAGCTGTCCATCACAGTCAGCTCGCCGCCTTCATACTCTTCGGGATCGGACAGGAACACGGTAGTGGAAACGTCCGAACGCATCACGTCCGACGAGCCCGCCATATGCCGGATCGCGCCATCGATATGCAGGCCGTAAGTCTCACCGCCCGCATAGCTATTGAAATACGGCGGCAAAATCTTCAGCGGCAGCGCCGCCGAATAGAACAGCGGGTTTTTCGCCAGCGCCTTGATGATGATATCCCCGAGTTCCAGCGCCAGCGGCGTCCCTTCCGCGATCTGGCGGTTGCGCTTGACTTGCGCCCCCTGCGATCCCACGCTGGCGCGGCCGTCGATCCATTCGGCGGCCGCCAGGCGTTGGCGGAAGAGTTTGACTTGCTCCGGCGTCAGCACGCCGGGGATATGCAGCATCATGATCAGTAGCGGAAGTTCGCAGTCAGGATTGCGGTACGGCCCACGCCAACACCGGCATAATGGTTGGAGCCGACCTTGTCGTAATACAGCTTGTCCGTCAGGTTCTGGATGTTCAACTGCAGGCTGATGTTCTTGTTCACATCATAGCTCGCCATCGCGTCGTAGCGGGTGTAGCCCGGCACGAACTTGGTGTTGTTGACGTTGCTCCATACCTTCGACACTGCATTCACGCCGCCGCCAATGACCAGGCCTTGCATGATCGTGTACGAAGTCCACAGCGAAGCGCTCTGCTTTGGCGTTGCCGGGAAGGCGTTGCCGTTGAACGGGGATGCAGCATACACCGGCTTGGCGGTGGTGCCGACGTTAACAAAGCCGTTGTCCTCAACTTCGGAATCGAGCCAGGTGTAGCCGCCGAAGACCTGCCAGTTGCTGGTCAGTGCGCCGCTCACGCCCAGCTCAAAGCCCTTGACGGATTTCTTGCCGACGTTCTGGGTGGTGCCATCCACGTTGGTCACGCGGGCGTTGTTCATCTTGCTGGAGAAGATGGCGCCGCTGACGGACAGCTTGCGTGCCAGAATTTCCCACTTGGTGCCCAGTTCGAAGTTCTTGCTGTCCTGCGGCTTCAGGTTCTGTACCGAGGTGGACAGCGCGTCCACGCCATCGCCGCCGTCGTTGCCCGGAGGAGTGGACGAGGTGCCGTACGACACGTAGATGCTGCTGTTGGCTGCTGGCTTGTACACCAGGCCCGCCTGGTAGTTGGCGAAGCTGGACTTGTTTTCCGCGTCAATCGCAGCCACAACCGGGGTGGCGGCGGTGTTGGCGTTGGTGTGCAGGCCGGTGCGGAACTCGTCCCAGCGCACACCTACGTTCAGCAACCACTGCGGGTTGAACTCGATGGTGTCGAAGCCGTAGGCCGAGCGGGTGTTGGTGTGCACCTTGGTGTCGTTCGGCGCCACGCTGCGTACCTGGCCGACGGTCCATGGATCGTACGGGTTCGGGTTGGACAAGGTTGTGCAGTTGTACAAGGTTTCCGCGCCTGCGGTAGGGCAGGTGGTGGTCTTGGTCAGCGGGTTGTTGGTGCCCGGGGTGAAGTTGTAGGTCGCGCGCTCGGTCACTTCGCGGCTCACTTCCACGCCGGCGGTGAAGCTGTGCTTGACGCCTGCTGCAATCAGGGAGCCGGTCAGGCTGGACGCATTGGCCAGCGACTCGGTTTCCGCATTGCGGCTGTTGTGGCGGCGCCATACGGTGCCATACAGCACCACGTTGCCCTTGGAGTCGTCCGGCAGGGTGTAGACGTATTCATTGCCGGTCTTGCCGTAACGGGTCACGTTGCGGAAGGCCAGGCCGCTGCTGAATTCGTGCTTGATGTCGATGGTGCCGATGTCGGACTTGGTGTCGCGGAAGTCGCGGTCGACCAGGCCGTAAAAGGTCTCGCTTGGCACGTTGACTGGCTTGCCGACGCCGTTCTTGGCCACGTTCGCGCCGGTGGTGAACGGATTGTCGAATGGCACGCCGGCGTCCGGCAGCTCGCTCGACTTGTAATGGTAGTAGCTCAGGTTGACTTTGGTCGGACCGGTCAGGCCGAAGGCCACGCTTGGCGCAAAGCCCCAGCGGTCGCTGTAAATCTCGTCGTGATGGCCAGCAACGTGGTTTTCATGGCCCATCAGGTTCAGGCGCACGGCGGCGTTATCGCCGATCATGCGGTTCACGTCGGCGGTCACACGGCGATATTTCGCGGTACCCAGGCCAACGCTGGCGTTACTGAAGGTTTCCGCCTTGGCGGTCTTGGAAACCATATTGATGCCGCCGCCAGCGGACGAGCGGCCGCCGTAAGCGGAATTCGGGCCTTTCACGACTTCGATCTGCTCCAGCGCGAAGATTTCGCGCGACTGGGAGCCGCTGTCGCGGATGCCGTCGATATAGGTGTCGGTCTGTGCGTTGTAGCCGCGGATGAACAGGTTGTCGCCCACTGGCTGGCCGCCTTCGGCAGCGCCGACGGTGATGCCCGGCACGGTGCGCAGCGCATCGGTCAGGGAGGTGGCGCCGGTCTGGGAAATCACCTCGGTCGGGATCACGGTCACCGATTTCGGGGTATCCAGCAGCGGGGCGGTGAATTTGTCGGATGCCGATTTCTTAACCTGGAAATCGCTGCCATTCTGGCCGGTAACGACCACTTCCTGCATTTTCTGCTCTGGTGCAGCGGTGTTGGTCTCGGCTTGCGCTACAGGCATCACCAGGGTGGCGGCGATGGCGGCGAGCGTAGCTGGCGCGTGCTTGCGGCTCTTAATGTAAGACATGGACAACTCTGAATTGTTGGGATAAAACGCAAATGATAATTGTTTTCATTTACATTAGCAATGTCGTTAGCAATCCTATGTTGCCCTCATGACTAGGTGGGAGCCCTGCTTCGTGGCAAAATGCCATTATTCCCAACCAAACAAGAAGGAAACCCCATGAAGGGCGACAAAGACGTTATCCGTCTGCTCAATGCGCAGCTGACCAACGAGCTGACAGCGATTAACCAGTACTTCCTGCATGCGCGCATGTACCGTCACTGGGGCTTCGACAAGCTGGGCAAGAAAGAGTACGACGAGTCGATCGGCGAGATGAAGCATGCCGACCGCCTGATCGACCGCATCCTGATGCTGGACGGCCTGCCGAACCTGCAAGCGCTGCACAAGCTGCTGATCGGCGAGAACACCGAAGAAATGCTGGCTGCCGACCTGAAGCTGGAAAAAGGTGCGCATGTGACCATCAAGGAAGGCATTGCGCAATCCGAGAAAGTCGGCGATTACGTGTCGCGCGACCTGCTGCTGGATATCCTCAAGGATACCGAGGAGCACATCGAATGGCTGGAAACCCAGATCGACCTGATCGGCAAGATCGGCATCCAGAACTATCTGCAATCGCAGATGTCGGAAGCCGAGTAATGCCCGGACAAAGTCCGGAACTCTTGCGGCGCCTGCTGCGCGCCAAAGACAAGATGGACGCCGCCTCGCAAGAGGAATGGCCGGTAAGCCGCCTGGCGGAAGTGAGCTGCGTTTCTGCAACTCACTTCGCCCGCTCCTTCAAGGAGGCGTTCGGCCTCCCTCCCCACCGCTACCTGCTGACGCGCCGCATCGAGCGCGCCGTGACGCTGCTGCGCGAAACCGACCTGCCCATCACCGAAATCGCCTACTCGACCGGCTGGAACAGCATCGGCACCTTCGGCCGCACCTTCCGCGACATCACCGGCAAGAACCCGGGCGACATCCGGGAACAGGTACGCCTCGAGGCTGAGCAGGCCGGACGGGTGCCGGCCTGCGTACTCAGCGCCGCGCACCGGCCGGACCTCACAATGGCAGTTTCGGAGAAGCGGCGCCAGGAGAGCGTCCCTACAATGGAGTCTCACTTAAAGGAGACCACCCCATGACTCAAGGTATTCAAACCGTCGGCCTGTATGTTCGCGACCAGGATGAAGCGCTGGCTTTCTATGTCGACAAGCTCGGCTTCAAGGTCCATACCGACGTGCGCAACGGCGACTACCGCTGGCTGACCGTGCAGCACCCAGACCAGCCATCGTTCCAGCTCGGCCTCTACGTGCCGGGTCCGCCCGTCCATGATGCGGCAACCGCGCAGGCGCTGAACGCACTGGTGGCCAAGGGCGCCATGCCGCCGATGGTGCTGGAAGTGGACGATTGTTTCGCCGCCTACGACAAGCTGCACCAGCAAGGCGTGGAATTCAACCAGGAGCCGGTGGAACGCTACGGCACGGTGGATGCGGGCTTCCGCGACCCGTCCGGCAACGGCTGGAAGATGATCCAGACCCGCCGCAAGGTGGCAGCGGCTTAAGCCAGGCCCCAGGCTGTGCGCCAGGGCGCGTAGAACGCCGGATCCGGCGATACCGCGCCCGCAATGCCGCACACGGCGCCGGCAAAGGCATTGGCGCGCTCCAGGATCAACGGCATCTCCCAGCCGCGCGCACGTCCGGCCAGCAACACGGCGGCAAACGCATCGCCCGCTCCCACCGAGTCGACGAACCGGGCCGGTTTGCTGGTGCGGTGGTCGACCACGCGCGAACCATCAGCGCCGAAATACATGGCGCCGCGCTCGCCCAGCGTGACCAGCACCCCCTGGATGGAGAAGTTGTGCATCATGGCACGGACCTCCGCTTCGACGGCGGCGCAGTCCATGTCCACCGTGTCAGGACAGGTGTGACAGTACCAGGAGAACAATGCCTGCAATTCATCCTCATTGACCTTGACGATATCGGCCCGCTGCAGCGCGGCGAACACCACTGCTTCATCCACCCCGTCGCGCAAGTTCAGGTCAAGGAAATGTTCAGCCTCGCTGGCGCCGTCCAGCACCGCGTTGAGCGCAGCGCGCGAAGCCGGCTCGCGCTGGGCCAGGGTCCCGAAATACACGGTGTCGGGAGAGAAGGCGCGCATCACGTCTACCGCGGCTGCCGCTTCGATATGGTCATAAGCCTGTTCGGCCAGGATGTGGAAGCGGTGGCCGCCATTGCCATCGCGCTCCACGAGCACGCGGCCGGTCGGCTGCGGGCCATGCTGCAAGCCCTCCGTGCTCATGCCGAAGCCTGCAAACGCCTCGCGCACCTGGTCGCCGTAACGGTCGTTGCCGACGCGCGTTACCATCAGTGCGGGCAGGCCCAGCGCAGCCAGGTTGCGCGCCACGTTGAAGGGGGCGCCGCCGACGATCTGCTGGTCGCCAAAGTCGTCCAGCAGGGCTTCGCCAAAAACCAGTACTCGCTCTGACATCGCTGCCCTCCCCACGTTGATCGGCTCGGGCTATTTTAGCAAAACAGCCTCCTGGCGCGGAGCAGTGTCGGACCGCGGTCGTGCGGCGCGCAGCTTGACGAACAGTACGGCCACGGCTGCGCATAGCAGCAGCGCACCGGCCAGGCGCACCACGTTGGCAGGGTCGCCGTGCAGCAAGCTGCGGTAATACAGTGGCAAGGTGAAAATCTGGATGATCATCGGAATCACGATGAACATATTGAAGATGCCCATGTACACGCCGGTGCGTTCGGGCGGTATGCTGCCTGCCAGCATCACGTAGGGATTGCCCATGATGCTGGCCCAGGCCAGCCCGATGCCCAGCATGGGCCACAGCAATTGCAGCGGTTCGCGGATCAGCGGAATGCTGAGCATGCCGATGCCGGCAGCCGCCAGGCAGATGCTGTGCGTGATTTTCGGGCCGAAGCGGCGCGTGAACGGTACCAGTGCAAAGGCAGCAAGGAAGGCGACGAAGTTGTAGAAAGCGCCCACCTGCCCGTTCAGCAAGCCCGCTTCGCGGAAACCGGCCGAAGCGGGGTCGGAAGTCTTGTAGATCGAAGACGCCAGCGCCAGCATGATGTACTGCCAGTAGCAGAACATGGCGTACCACTGGAACAGCTTGACCACGGCCAGTTGCTTCATGGTGGGCGGCATGTCGCGCAGCGCCTCGGCGATTTCCTGCAGGGTGTGGCGCCAGCCGGTGGGTTTCGCACGCAGTTCCGCTTCTTCTTGCGGCGACAGCGGCAATTCCGGCGTGGTCCAGCAGCTCCACAACACCGAGGCGATCGAGAAAACAGCCCCCAGCAGGAAGGCGCCGATCACCGTGTAGGGAATGTGGTGGCTGTTGACTGCGTCGCGGCTGATGCCGAGGTAAACCAGGATCGAGGGCGTGAGGTAGGCCAGCGTCTGTCCCAGTCCCGTGAACGCGCTCTGGGTCAGGAAGCCGAGCGAATGCTGGCGCACGGCCAGGCGATCGCTGACGAAGGCGCGGTACGGCTCCATCGTCACGTTGTTGGCCGCATCGAGTATCCACAGCAGGCCGGCGGCCATCCACAGCACAGGGCTGAAAGGCATGGCCAGCAGGCCCAGGCTGCAAATCAGGGCGCCGATCAGGAAGTACGGCGTGCGGCGTCCCCAGCGCGAAACGGTGCGGTCGCTCAGGGCGCCGATGACGGGTTGCACCAGCAGTCCGGTGACGGGACCGGCCAGCCACAGGTAAGGCAGGCTGGCTTCATCGGCGCCCAGGTATTTGTAAATCGGGCTCATGCTGCTCTGCTGCAGCCCAAAGCTGAACTGGATGCCGAAGAAGCCGATGTTCATGTTGACGATCTGCCGGAACGACAGATGCGGTTTATGCTGCGTCATCGCGTGGCTCCTTCCGCTGCGGCTTGCCAGCGCTGGGTCCATGGTTCGTAAAACGCCAGGTCCTGCGGTACTGCGCCGGACAGGCTGCATACGGCGCCGGCGAAGGCGTTGGCGCGCGCCATGGTCAGCGCCAAGTCCCAGCCTTGCACATGGCCGTGCAGGAAGACGGCGGAGAAAGCATCGCCAGCGCCCACCGTGTCGACCAGCTTGTACGGCTCTTCGTTGCCATGCTCGCGGATCACCCGGCCGTCTGCGCCAATATACATCGCGCCGCGCGGTCCTAACGTGACGACCATTGCCTGCAGGCTGAATTTCTCGATCAGCAGGGAGCACGCCGGCGGCAACTCCGGATCATGCGCCTTTACCAGGCGCGGACCGTCCGGCGCATACCAGGCCAGCAGGGCCGCCAGTTCGTCTTCGTTGACTTTCAGGATGTCGGCGTGGCGCAGCGATTCGTAGACGCTGCGCTCCGTGTACTGGCCTTCGCGCAGGTTCAGGTCGAGGTAGCGGGTCGCCTGGCTGGCTTCCAGCAGTTCGATCAGCGCCGTGCGCGAAGTCAGGTGGCGCTGGGCCAGGGTGCCGAAGTACAGCACCTGCGGCCTGGCCGGCTCGAACGCGGCGCGTGCCGAGGCGGCATCGATATGGTCATAGGCCTGGCCGGGCAGGATGTGGAAGGCGTGGCCTTGCAGGCCGCGCTCCACCACGACGCGGCCGGTCGGCCAGGCGGGGTCGGTCTGCAAGCCCCATTGCGGCATGCCGTAGCGCTCGAACTCTGCGCGCACGGCGGCGCCGTTGGCGTCCTGGCCGATGCGGGTGATCATCAGGGCCGGCGTGCCCAGGGCTGCCAGGTTGCGCGCCGCGTTGAAAGGCGCGCCGCCGACTACCTGCTCGCTGCCGAAATCATCGACGAGGGCTTCGCCGAACATTGCCACACACATGGCTGTCTCCATCATGTTTTTTCAGTGATCGCGCTCGAGCCAACACATGGCCCATGGCGCCAATGTGATCTTCCCGGACAGCGTGCCGCGCTCGATGGCGTCGGTCCATTGGCCTTGCAGCGCGAACTGCTGCGGCTTGCCCGAGAAGTTGTATAGCGCGAGGAAGGCATGGCCGCGCTGCAGCGCCAGCACCGCCGACACCGACGCAAGCAGCGAGCGCGGCTCGCCTGCCGCCAGTGCTGGGATGCGCTGGCGGGCCGCGACCAGGCCGCGCAAGGCCCCGTAGACGCGGCCCGCTTGCGTGCTGATGTCGTGGCGTTGCGCCAGGCGCTCTTCGTCGAGGGCGGGACGCTGCAGCCAGCGGCTATCCATCGCCCGGTCGGGGCGCTGGCGGAAACTGTAATCGTTGGCCTGCCCCAACTCGTCGCCCATGTACAGCACCGGCAGCGCACCAAAGCTTAACGCCAGGCCGTGCAGGAGCATCAGGCGCCGCATGGCCAGCCCTTCGGCCTCCGCGCCATCTGCGCCTTCGAGACCGACCAGGCTGGCCGCCATGCCGTTGCTGCCGTGCGCGGCGTTCGGATCGCTGCTCTGGAAAGCTTCGCCCCGTGCGTAGCTGCCGCCGTCACCCGCGAAGAAGCGCGAGATCGCGGCAAGGCGCGCTTGCGGATCGCCCGTCCCCGAGGCTTCCGCACGCAGGACGTTCCAGCCGATATCGTCATGGCAGCGCACGTAACTGAGCCAGCTTGCGTGCGGCGGCAGCGGCGGCGTGTCTTCGGCCACCTTGCGCACCAGTGCCGCGTCCTGCTCCGCCAGCGAGCCCCAGGCCGCCGCCATCAGGCTGCTGTGGTAAGCGATATGGCATTCCGGTTGCGCAGCCTGGCCGAAGTAGGCCGGCAGCTCGCGCATCGGCACGATCGCCTCCGCTTTCAACAGCACACCCGGCGCGGCGATGGAGGCCAGGGCACGCAGGGCCTGCAGGATCAGGTGCGCCTCCGGCTGGTTCATGCAATTGGTGCCTTCCCGTTTCCACAGGAACGCCGTGGAATCGAGGCGGAATACTTCGATCCCCCGGTTGGCCAGGCGCAGCAGCGTCGAGGCCATCTCGGCGAATACTTCCGGGTTGGACCAGTTCAAGTCCCACTGATAGGGATAGAAGGTGGTCCATGCCCAGCCGCCCGCTGCCGGCACTTCGGTGAAATTGCCGGGCGCCGCCTGAGGGAAGACCTGGCCCAGCGTCTTTTCGTAACGGTCGGGCAGCACGCGGTCCGGGAACAGGTGGAAGTAGCCGCGCAGGCGCTGGTCCCCGGCGCGGGCTCCCAGCGCCCACGGATGGTCGTCCGCCACATGGTTCAGGATGAAATCCGAGCACAGGCTGATGCCTGCTGCGCGCAGGTTTTCCGTCAGCGCCTCGAGGTCGGCATTGTTGCCGAAGCGCGGCTCCACTTCTTCGAAACTGGCTACCGCAAAGCCGCCGTCATTCTCGCCTTTGCGCATCTTCAGGAAAGGCAGCAGGTGCAGGTAGCGCACGCCCAGTTCCTGCAGGTGCGGAATGCGCCTTGCGACGCCGCGCAGGTCGCCGCCGAGGCGGTCGACGTAGGCGCAATAGCCCAGCATCTGCTGCCCGAGGAACCAGCCCGGCTGTGCAGCGCGTTCGGCGTCAAGCGCCGCCAGCGCCGGGCTGCGTGCGGCAAGCAGCTCCGCTACGGTAGACAGCAGGCGGCCATACCACAGCTCGAAGCCCGGAGTGCGCCCATACAGCGCATGCAGGCAACTGTGCAGTGCCGGCGCATGCTCCGCATAGCGGCGCACGGCTCGCGCACGGCGCCCCTCCGGCAAGACTTCGAACAGATGGTGGGAGGATGAAGACATCGGCATGACGGTTTCCAGGTCAGAAGGAGTAGCTCAGGCCCATCTTCACGGCGCGGCCGCCGATCGAACGCGCGGCATGGCCGTCGCCCTCAACCTCGGTGTAGCCGATCTTGTTGAACAGGTTATTGACGCTCAGCGACAGGCTCAGTTGCGAGTTGAACTGGTAGCGTGCGAACAGGTTCACGGTGCGGAAGGCCGGCATGTCGATGGTGTTGGCATCGTCCGCCCACGAGCGGCCAGTACCCACCAGGCTGCCGCCCACAGTCAGCGGGCCGGCGTTGTAGCTAGGCGCAATCTGGTAGGTGATGCGCGCCTGGCGGCGCGGCGTATGTCCAATGGTGGATTCCTGGCCAGCCGCAGCGCCGACGATCTCGGCATCGGTCCAGGTCAAGCCGCCGTTGATGCGGAAGTCGCCCAAGCTCCATGCCGCTTCCAGCTCGGCGCCCTTGGCGTCGTAGCGGTTGGCGGTGCTGATCTGCGTCGTCGCTTCGAAGTTCGATTCGTCGGTCTTGGCCCGGAACAGCGTCAGGAACGCACTGGTGCTGCCGGAACGCCATTTCACCCCGCCCTCCACCTGGCGCACAGTGTTGATGCTGATCGGCGCACTGCCATCGAGCGGCGTGCCGAACAAGATGCGGTCCGCATTGAAGGCTACGCCGTCGCTGACACGGGCAAACAGCGCCAGGTCGCGATTGAGCTGGTAGTTGCCGCCCACCGAATACGAGGTGTGATGAATCTTGTAGTCGACCAGTTGTTCGTTGGCCGGTTCGTAGACCAGGCCATTGGTGGCGATATTGGCCGTGCCGTTGGCGCGCTGGCGATCCTGGCGCACGCTGGCGTCAAAGTTCAGCGGGCCCTTTTCCCATCCCACGTTCAAGTAGGGCGAGAGCAGCTTGTATTCCATGTCTACCGCGCGCATGCAGCAGCCGCCAAAGGCCGGTCCGACATAGCCGGGCGTGGCCGATGCGGTCTGCAGCAGCGCGGGGTTGTCGCCGGTAAGCTGCATCAGGTATTCGTTGAAGTTCCAGGTCAGGCCCAGTTTCTGCAGCGAGGTGTACAGGCCGCCCGTGGCGGTCAGCTTGCCGCCGTTGATGGTAAAGGTCTTGGCCAGTTTCAGGTCGTTCAGGGTATTGTCGGCGTTGTCGATCGAGGTGTTGAATACCACGGCGGAGAAGGCCATGCCGTTATAGGCCTTTCCCTTGTCCGGGCCGGTGGCGATCACGTAATTGCCGGCCACGCCGTTATTTGCCGGGAATACGCCGAGGAAGCGGCCGCTGTTGTTCGACTTGCGGAAGCTGTCGCTCAAGGTAATGCCGTTGCCAAGGTCGAAGGAAGCGGCAATGCCGAAGCTGTCGCTCTTGACGCGCAGGCCGTCGTTGACATTGCTCGATGCCTTGCCGTTTTCCTTGGTCAGCGAGATATCGCGCGTCCAGTAAGGCGAATAGAACGTGGTGTCGCGCGGATCGATGCCGGGGATTTCGCTGATGCGGCCATTGGTGACGCGCACCGGCACCGGCAGCGCGGTCGGGGCCTTGTCGTCCAGGTGCTTGAAGGATAGCCTGATCCAGCCGTTCGACAGTTCCTGCGTGATGTTGCCGCGGATCTGCCCACCCTCTTCCGTGTTCATGCCGGTATTGCGCTGGCCTTCGCCGGTGCGGTAATGGCCGCCGATGAAGAAGCGGGTCTTTTCCGCCAGGCGGCCGCCGTAGTCGAAGTCGTAGCGCGTTTCGTCGTAGCCCAGGCCGCGCTGGATGCCGATATTGCCGCCCTGCTGTTCGCCGGTCTTGCTGATGAAGTTGATGATGCCGCCCGGCGAGTTGGTGGCCAGGGTCGAGGCCGAGCCGCCGCGCACCACTTCCAGGTGGTCCAGCGAACCGTCGATCTTCACAAAGCTGTCCGGCGTGATGAAGTTGAAGTCGCCCGACTGCAGCACGGGCAGGCCGTCTTCCTGCATCTGCACATAGCGCGCACCGCCGGCAGAAATCGGCACGCCGCGCACGGTGATGTTGGCATTGCCCTCGCCGCCTGAGGACTCGGCGCGTACGCCGGGCACGGAGCGCAGCACTTCAGCGGCGCTGGTCGGGGCGGACAGGGAAATCGCTTCCGACTCCATGGTACTGACCGAGATACTGGAGCGCATCTTGGAACTGCGGCTGGCGGTGCCGGTGACCACCACGCGCTCCAGCTTCAAGCCATCGGCTGGCGCCGCGGCAGCAGACACTGGCGCTGGCGCCTGGTCGTCGGCGTGGGCTGGCTGCGGCGCAGCTTCCTGGGAATAGGCGGGGTGGGCGAATGCAGCAGCGATGGCAGCAGCCATGCAGCCACGCTGGGCTGTACGTAAAACCATTGTCTCCTCCGTTGATCGGGCTTATTCATCGGCCATCTGGCCGCGTCTGTTTATCTGCAGATGCCTCATTATTCATCAGCTTTTTGCAAATTGCAATCGATTGCAAAAATTATTTGCAGAACGCTCGTGCGCTAGTGCCGTGCGCAATGCAAACGGTTGCAATCAGCGCGAGCTGGCGCGCTGGATCAAGGAAGTGGGAAGTTCAATCGAGCGGGCCGCCTGGCCCTCGGTCTGTGCCAGCAGGGCTGCCACCATGGCGCGCCCCGCGTCGCGCACGGGCTGGCGCACCGAGGTCAGGGGAGGATGGAAGTAGGAAGAGAGCTCGATATCGTCATAGCCGACGACAGCCACATCGCCCGGCACCGAGCGGCCCTGCTCGCGCAAGGCGTTAATGGTCATCATGCCCAGCAAGTCGGAACAGGCAAACACCGCGTCGTACTGCACGCCGCGCCGCGCCAGTTCCGCCACCGCCTCGCGCCCGCCTTCCGGCAGGAAGGAAGCCCCCACGCACAGCTCGGGATCGAGCGCGATGCCGGCCGCCTGCAAGGCCGCGCAATAGCCGCGGTAGCGCTGCTCGACTTCCGGCAGGCGCGTATCGCCGAAGAAGGCAATGCGGCGCCGGCCCTCGGCCAGCAAATGCTCGGCAGCCAGGCGGCCGCCGCTCAGGTTATCGCCGCCGACGGTGCAATACAGCTGCTGCGGCATCTGCGCCCCCCACACCACCAGCGGCACATGGCGCGCCGCCATTTCGTTCAACTGGTCGTGGTGGCCCCACTGGCCGATCAGGATGATGCCGATCACGCGGCCCGTATCGAACGGCGTGGCGGCGGAGTCGAGCTGCTCCGCATCCACGCGCGACAGCAGCATGTCGAAACCCTGCTCCGTCAGCGCATCGGCCAGGGAGCCGATCATCGACAGGAAGAAGGGATCGGAAAGGCTCTGGTGCACCTTGGCATCGGATGGCACCACCACGGCCACCGAGCGGTTCTGTTTCAGGCGCAGGTTCTGTGCGCCGACGTTGATGGTGTACTTGAGCGAACGCGCCAGCTCCATGATGCGGGTGCGCGTCTCCTCGTTAACCAGCTTGCTGCCGGCCAGAGCACGCGACACGGTGGAGGTGGACACCCCCGCCAGGCGGGCGATGTCCGCCATCTGCAGGCGTTCCTGGGACGGTGGCTTGGCTGCCATGCGGGGCGGCGCTTACGCCTGCGGGACGGTGTCTTTGAAGGATTGGCGCTCGGACAGCTTGTCGTACAGGCGGCCCAGGTTAGGATGCTTGCCGCGCCAGTCGATATCCGGGAAACGGAAGCTCAGCCAGCCCAGGCAGCAGCCCACGGCAACGTCGGCCAGCGAATAATGGTTGCCGGCACACCAAGGATCGTCATCCAGGCGCTCGGACATCGACGCCAGGCCCAGTTCCACCTTTTGCATCTGGCGCGCAATCCAGGTTTCGCTCTGCTGTTCGGGCGGGCGCTGGTTGCGCTCGAGGCGCATCAGCACCGCGGCATCCAGCACCCCGTCTGCCAGCGCTTCCCAGCACTTGATGTTGGCGCGCTCGCGGCCATTCGGTGGCAGCAGCTTCGACACCGGCGACACGGAATCCAGGTACTCGACGATCACGCGCGAATCCTGCATCGCGTAGCCGTCTTCCATGATCAGGCAAGGCACTTTGCCGAGAGGATTCAGTTTCTGGATGGTGGTGTCGGGCGCCCAGACGTTTTCCAGTTCCAGTTGATAGTCGAGTTTTTTTTCCGCCAGGACGACACGAACCTTGCGTACATAAGGGCTGGCGAGAGAACCGATTAGTTTCATAGGTGCTGAAAGTGGAGAATTAGACAACAGTATAGCATCGCGCCCCGATAGCAGGCGCAGCGTAGTGGCGGGAGGACGACGACCGGCCAATGGTAAAATCCTGTTTTTTCCCGCCTCCCTTCCCTGCATTATCATGACAACTCCTTACTCCACCCTGTCGGCCCTGTCCCCGCTGGACGGCCGTTATGCTTCGAAAACCGACAAGCTGCGCCCGATCCTGTCCGAATCCGGCTTCATGCACCACCGTGTGAAGGTCGAAATCGCGTGGCTGCAAGCGCTGTCGCTGGCCGGTTTCGCCGAAATCAAGCCGTTTTCCGCGGCCGGCACCGCCCTGCTGGACAAGCTGGCTGCCGAGTTCACCGAAGCCGATGCCGCCCGCATCAAGGAAATCGAAGCCGTCACCAACCATGACGTGAAGGCGGTGGAGTACTGGCTGAAGGAAAAAGTAAAGGACGTGCCTGAGCTGGTGGCCGCCTCCGAGTTCATTCACTTTGCCTGCACCTCGGAAGACATCAACAACACCTCGCACGGCATGATGCTGAAAGCCGCCCGCGACGGCGTGATGGTGCCGGCCCTGAACGGCCTGGTGGCCCGCCTGAAGGAAATCGCCCACGCCAACGCCGAGCTGCCGATGCTGAGCCGCACCCACGGCCAGACCGCCAGCCCGACCACCCTGGGCAAGGAATTCGCCAACGTGATCGCCCGCCTGCAGCGCGCCATCGAGCGCATCGCCAAGGTGGAAATCCTGGGCAAGATGAACGGCGCCGTCGGCAACTACAACGCCCACCTGTCTGCCTACCCATCGTTCGACTGGCCGGCGTTCTCCAGGAACGTGATCGAGCAGCGCCTGGGCCTGGTGTTCAACCCGTACACCATCCAGATCGAGCCGCACGACTACATGGCCGAGCTGTTCGACGCCTTCGCCCGCGCCAACACCATCCTGCTGGACCTGAACCGTGATATCTGGACGTATGTGTCGCTGGGCTACTTCAAGCAGAAGCTGAAGGCCGGTGAAATCGGTTCCTCCACCATGCCGCACAAGGTCAACCCGATCGACTTCGAAAACTCGGAAGGCAACCTGGGCCTGGCTAACGCTGTTCTGAAGCACCTGTCTGAGAAGCTGCCGGTGTCGCGCATGCAGCGTGACCTGACCGATTCGACCGTGCTGCGTAATATCGGTGTCGGTTTCGGCTACACCCTGCTGGCTTATGACTCGTGCCTGCGCGGCCTGAACAAGCTGGAAGTGAATCCTGCCCGCCTGGAAGCCGACCTGGATGCGTCGTGGGAAGTGCTGGCGGAGCCGGTGCAGACTGTGATGCGCCGTTATGGCATCGAGAATCCGTATGAGCAGCTGAAGGAACTGACTCGCGGCAAGGGCATTACCAGGGAAGCGCTGCGTGAGTTCATTGGCGGCCTGGCGATTCCCCAGGATGCCAAGGATCATCTGCTGGCGATGACGCCGGCGAATTACACCGGTATTGCTGCTTCCTTGGCTAAGGCCATTTAAAACCGGTAAACCCGGGTCTGACCCACAGGGTCAGACCCAGAATGACCTCACGGCCAACGGGGTTGGTTCCAGGCTCTTGACCTTCTCAAAAAGTCAAAGGCCCAGAACCAATCCCGCGGCCGTTGCGCAGTCTGGGTCTGACCCTGCGGGTCAGACCCAGACTTTCCGGTTTTAAGGAAGCTGTAAGCAAGTTAAGTTACCCTCTGGTATATTAGTCCTAACACGTACTATCTACCAAGGGTCACAATGGAACGCTACACACGAACTGCTATCGCGCTGCACTGGCTGATCGCCCTGCTGATCGTAGCCGCGTTCATTCTCGGCCTGGTGATGACCGACATCCCCGGCCTGACCCCGACCAAGCTCAAATACTATTCCTGGCACAAATGGATGGGCATTACCGTGCTCGCCCTGGCTGCCGGCCGCCTGCTGTGGCGCCTGAAGCAGCAACCACCCGCCTTCCCCCGCTCCATGAGCCAGAGCCAGGTGAAGGCCGCCGAAGCCGGCCACTGGTTCCTCTACTTCCTGATGTTCGCCGTGCCGATTTCCGGCTACCTGTACACCACGGCCGCCGGTGTGCCGGTGGTCTACCTCGGCCTGTTCAAGATCCCATCGCTGTTTGAAGCCAGCCCGGCCCTCAAGGCAATCCTGAAACCGGTACATTACTGGCTGAACATGCTGCTTGCCGCCGTCGTCATCGGCCATATCGGCGCAGCGCTGAAACACCAATTCATCGACAAGGACGGCCTGCTCAAGCGCATGCTGCCATAACCTGGAGCCACACCCATGAAGAAAAGCGTATTACTGGCCGCCCTGCTGGCCGTGGCGGCTGCAGCCAGCGCCGCAGTCCTGAAAGCCGATCCTGCCAAGAGCAGCGTATCGGCCGTGTTCAAGCAAATGAACGTGCCGATCGAATCGAAGTTCAAGAAGCACAATATTGTCATCGACTACAACGCTGCCGCGCCGGACACTTCCAAGGCCACGGTCGAAATCGAAACCGCCAGCCTGGACCTGGGCGAAGCCGAGATGAACGCCGAAGTGGCCAAGAAAGACTGGTTCAACTCGGCCCAGTTCCCTAAAGCCACCTTTGTCTCGACCGCAATCAAAAGCGCCGGCCCGGGCAAGCTGAATGTCAGCGGCAAGCTGACCATCAAGGGCAAGGCCGCCGACGTCACCTTCCCGATCACTGTCAAAGCCGACGGCGGCAAGCAAGTGTTCGACGGCGCGCTGCCGATCAAGCGCCTGGCCTTCAACGTTGGTGAAGGCGAATGGAAAGACACCGGCATGGTTGCTGACGAAGTGACCATCAAGTTCCACGTAGTTGCTCAATAACCCCCTGGAGACACCATGAAACTGAAGTTCCTGACCGCCGCCCTGCTGGCCGTATCCGCTGTTGCCGCCAACGCCGCGACCTACAACATCGACCCGACCCATACCTTCCCAAGCTTTGAAGCCGACCACATGGGCCTGTCGGTATGGCGCGGCAAGTTCGACAAGACCAGCGGCACCATCCAGATGGACCTCGCCGCCAAGACCGGCAGCATGGACATCACCATTGACGCGGCCTCGATCGATTTCGGCATGGACAAGATGAACACCCACGCCAAGTCGCCTGACATGTTCAACGTCGAGAAATTCCCGACCGTGACCTACAAGGGCAAGAACTTCAAATTCGAAGGCGACCAGCTGGTAGCCGTGGAAGGCGAACTGACCATGCTGGGCGTGACCAAGCCGGTGACCCTGAAGGTCAACAAGTTCAAGTGCATCATGCACCCGCGCTACAAGCGCGAAGTCTGCGGCGCCGACGCCTCGGCTGAATTCAAGCGCACCGACTTCGGCCTGAACTACGCCACCCCAGCCTTCGCTCCCGAAGTGAAGCTGGCAATCCAGGTCGAAGCCATCAAGGCCGACTAATACTCCAGCCCGTGTCACACCCGAGAGCCTGACCCCATGGTGTGACACGAACGCGGCCGTTACGGGAGTTCCCGCTCGTAGGCCGCGCGCACCGCATCCCTGGCGTGTTCCCATGCCATGCGCGATTTGCCCTTCACCGTTTCCCAGTCACGTTCCAGCTGGTCTTTCAGCTCCTCCCACGTGCCGCGATAGCGTTGGCGTGCGGTGTAGCCGAGCATGTAGGCTGGCTCGTAATCGTCGTAGTCGAAGGTCGGGTTGAAGTAGGCTTCGTTGCGGTAGTGGTCCTGCCAGTAGACCCGTTCTTCGCTCGGGTTGAGCAGGGTGCCGATGCCCTGGCCTGCCATGCCGCCAGCCAGCGCGCCGATGGCGCCGCCCGCAGCCATGCCGACCGGCCCGGCCGCCGCACCGGCTGCAATGCCGGCTGCCGCTCCGCCGCCCGCACCGACGCCGGTGGCGAGGTTGTGGTCATCCTCATCGTCCTCCGCTTTCGGGTTGACGATTTCCGCCGTCCCCTTGCCGACAAAGGCGCCCGCTACGCCGCCGATTACGGCGCCGGCCACCATGCCCGGCAGGCCCGCAGGTGAGCCGGCAGCAGCGCCAGCCAGCGCGCCGCCGGTGGTGCCGACGCCGACGCCCACCACGTGCTCGCCTTCACTCTCTTTCCACGCGCTTTCAATATCGGCCGCGTCGACCGAATCGCGCGTATGCACGCCCATCAGGATGCCGCCGGAGCGGATGCCTTCTTCATAGTGCTTGATGCGTTCTTCAGGGATGCCGGCGCCGATCAGGGCGCCCACCAAGCCGCCGGCCACGCCGCCAGCGCCGGCGCCTGCCAGCGCGGCTGCCAGCGGACCAGCCACCACGACGCCAAGGCCGGGCAGCACCAGAGTGGTGCCCATGGCCGCCACGGCAGCGAGGGCGGCGCCGATCGCACCGCCAACGCTGGCGCCAATGCCGGCGCCTTCCCCTGCTTTCGAACCCAGCTCCGTACCCGGCTCGCCGCTGAAATAGCGCTGGCGGGTATCGTCGCTCATGACGACGTTGATGTCGTCCTTGCCGTAACCGCGGGAGGTGGCGTGCTGCCAGGCACGCTCGGCGCTGTTGCGGTCACGAAACAGGCCGGTCACCATGCGGGATTGCTTGTCTGCAGTGTTCATGGGAATTCCCCCTTTTTTGCATGAGTCCCGGACACGATAGGCCGCAGCGCCCTGCATATCTGTACGTTCGCGCACGGAATATCCGTCCGCGCATGTCCTACACTGGAATCATCAACAATAAGGGGGGCGGATATGAACTTCATTATCTGGATTGTGATTGGCGGCATCCTGGGCTGGCTGGCCAGCCTGGTCATGAAAACGGACGCGCAACAGGGCATGTTCCTCAACGTGGTGGTCGGTATCGTCGGCGCTCTCCTGGGCGGCTGGCTGTTGTCGCCGCTATTCGGAACAGGCACCATCAATACGGACGATTTCAGCGTACTGTCGCTGGCGGTCTCGTTCCTCGGGGCGGTGATCCTGCTGGCGATCGTGAACCTGGTCTTCCGCGGACGGGTCAGATAGGGCGTAAAGATTCCTCACAGGCCAGCGCTGCGGCGCTGGCTTTTTTTTCGCCTTTGCGGAACTTCCCGTGGTATCTGGCGTCCCACGCAGCACCAATAGCAAGGGAGGCTGCGATGGCACAGGGACCGACGGAGCATGACCGTATCAGCAATGTCGAAAAAGCGCTTGATGGACAGAACTTACTCGGGAGCAATTTCGAGACATCCTGAAGCGGATGGATGCTGCGCAAGTGCAGGCCGACGCGAAATACGAGCGCCAGTTAGCCCGGATGGATGCCGAGCACGCGCAGGGCGAAGCGAAATTTGAACATCAGCTAGCACGCAGCGATGCCCTGAATGCGGAAGGGCGGCGGCGCCACGATGAGCTGATCGCGCGAATGGATCGCAAGTTCGACCGCCTGACGATCCTGATCCTTACCTCCTGGCTCTCGACGCTGGCCACCGAACTCTACCTCCACTTGCGCTGACACAACCAATGCCGCAGTGCAACAATTCAACATCCCGGCAAATTTTCTTCAGTTTTGGGCCGTTTTTTTGGTGTTGACGCCAGGCGCCGCCGTGCCGATACTCTAGGGCGCCTGCAAAAAAGGCTGCCACAACAACCAATTCACGATCCATGAAAAAATCACTCCTCGCGCTCGCCGTCCTGAGCACCACCTCCGCAGCCTTCGCAGACGAAGGCATGTGGATGCCGCAGCAACTGCCACAAGTAGCCAAGCAACTGAAAGCCGCCGGCCTGAAGCTGGACCCAGCCTCGCTGACCAAGCTGACCGAGTTCCCGATGAACGCCATCGTCAGCCTGGGCGGCTGCTCCGCGTCCTTCGTGTCGCCGCAGGGCCTGGTCGTGACCAACCACCACTGCGTGTACAACAGCGTGGCGGTCAACTCCACCAAGGAACGCGACCTGCTGGCCAACGGCTTCGTGGCGCACAGCCTCGACCAGGAACTGCCGGCCGCGCCGGGCAGCCGCGTGTTCGTGACCAAGGAAGTGCTGAACGTCACCGACAAGGTCATCACCCCGGAAGTGGCCAAGCTGCAGGGCAAGGCGCGCGTGGACGCGATCGAGAAGAACCAGAAGGCCCTGGTAGCGGAATGCGAAAAGGATGAAGGCCACCGCTGCACGGTGTCGTCCTTCTACGGCGGCCTGGAGTTCTACCAGATCAAGCAGCTGGAAATCCGCGACGTGCGCCTGGTGCACGCACCGGCAGCCGGCGTCGGCAAATTCGGCGGTGACACCGACAACTGGATGTGGCCGCGCCACACCGGCGACTACGGCTTCTACCGCGCCTACGTGAGCAAAGACGGCAAGGCCGCCGACTACTCCAAGGACAACGTGCCTTACGAGCCCAAGTCGTTCCTGAAGCTGGCGAAAGAAGGCGTGAAGGAAGGCGACTTCGTGATGGTGCTGGGCTACCCTGGTCGCACCAACCGCCACCGCCTGCCGTCCGAAGTGTCGAACACCTTCGGCTTCGAATACCCGGCCTTCATCCAGAACTCGAATGAGACCCTGGCCATCATCGACCGCGAAACCAAGGGCGACCGCGATGCGGCCCTGAAGGTGGCCGGCCGCGTCGCCAACATCAACAACTACTACAAGAACCGCAAGGGCATGTTGAACAGCTACGAAGGCAGCGATGTCCTCGAGCGCAAGACCGCCGAACATGCAGCACTGAAGGCATGGGTGAACGCCGACGCCAAGCGCAAGGCAAGCTTCGGCGCCGACCTGGAAGCCGTGGAAAAGCTGATCGCCCAGCGCGACGCCGAGAACAAGCGCGACTTCTTCTACGACCGCTCCTCGCCAGCCATGCTGACCGTGGCGCGCGCGATGTACCGCCTGGCCAACGAAAGCACCAAGCCTAACGCCGACCGCAAAGCCGGCTACCAGGAACGCGACGTCAAGCGCATCGAGCAATCCGTCAAAGGCGCCAACAAGACGTATGTGGCCAAGGTCGACAAGGCGATCGTGCTGAACAACCTGAAGCAATACAACGCACAGCCGGCGGCCGAACACAACGCTGTATTCGACGCCGTGCTGGGCATCAAGGCCGGCATGAGCGAAGCCGAACTGTCGGCCGCGCTGGACAAGCTGTACGCCGGCTCCAAGCTGGAAGACGGCGAGTTCCGCGCCTCCTGGCTGGGCAAGAAGCCGGAAGACTTCAAGGCCAGCGACGACGCCTTCATCAAGGCAGCCGTGGCACTGTACGACGAAGGCATGAAGCAGGAAGCCGCCAACGAAGAACTGGCCGGCAAGATCCAGCAGTCCTACGCGAACTACATGAAGGCCAAGATCGCCTTCATGAATTCGAAAGGCCAGGCGGTATATCCTGACGCGAACAGCACCCTGCGGGTGACGTTCGGCAAGATCGCCAGCCGCGCGGAAGGCGCTGACGGCACCACCGGCTGGTCCGCCTTCACCACCGTGGCAGGCGTGAAAGCCAAGGCCACCGGCGAAGGCGAGTTCAACGCCCCGCAAGCGCAGCTCGACGCGATCAACAAGAAGCAGTTCGGCAAATACGTCGATCCCAAGCTGAAGTCGGTGCCGGTGAACTTCCTGGCCACGCTGGACATCACCGGCGGCAACTCCGGTTCCGCCGCGCTGAACTCGAAAGCCGAGCTGGTAGGCCTGGCGTTCGACGGCACGCTCGACTCGATCATCTCGGACTGGGACTTCAACAAAGCCAAGACCCGCGACATCCAGGTCGACCTGCGCTACATGCTGTGGAACATGAAGTACATCGACAAGGCCGACAACCTGCTGAAGGAAATGAACGCCGAGTAATCCACGGCCCAGCTCGTGTCACACCTTGGGGTCACACCCCAAGTGTGACACGAACACAAGCATTACACGGCTGAGCCCGTGTCACTCTCGGGGTGTGACCCCATGGTGTGACACGGGCTCAGCCGTTTGTGAGCTTGAGGCCGGCGATGCTGGCGATGATGGCGGCGATTAGCAACAGCCGCAACGGTGTGGCACTTTCGCCGTATGCGACGATTCCTACCAGGGCGGCGCCTGCCGCTCCAATTCCCGTAAAGACCGCAAACGCTGTGCCGACCGGCAGTTGGCGCAGGGCCATCGCCAGCAGCACGATCGCGCCGTTGGCGAACGCCAGGCCGAAGAGGCTGGGCCAGAGCCGGGTCCAGCCTTCGGCGTGCTTGAGCGCTACGGCCATGGCGATGTCCACTAGCGCCGCTGCCAGCAACAGGCCCCACGCGGCAATCATGGCTTTGCTGCGGCCAGGCCGCGCTGCACGGCCGGACGCGCGCCTATGCGCTCGACCCAATCCGCCACCGCCGGGAAATCAGCCAGCGTGACGCCCAGCTCGTGGTGCGAGCGTATCCACGGGAAGCTGGCAATATCGGCAATCGTGTATTCGTCGCCCGCCAGGAAGGCCTTGTCGTGCAGGCGTTCTTCGAACACACCCAGCAAGCGCAAGGTCTCGCGGCCGTAGCGTTCCAGCGCCTGCTCGTTGCGCGGACTTCCCTTGGCAACGCCATGGCGGAAGAACCACAACTGCCCTAGCATCGGCCCGATATGTCCCACCTGCAGGAACAGCCATTGCAGCGCCACGCTGCGCTCCACGCCGGAGGCCGGCAGCAGCTTGCCGGCCTTGTCGGCCAAGTGGATCAGGATCGCGCCCGATTCGAAGACCGGCGTGGTGTCGTCCACCAGCAGCGGAATCTTGTGGTTCGGGCTCATGGCACTGAACGGCGGCTGGTGTTGCTCGCCCGCGGACAGGTTCACATGGTGTACCTTGTGCGGCAGGCCCAGTTCTTCCAGCGCGATGGTGATCTTTTGCCCGTTGGGCGTGTCGGCGGTGTACAGGGTTAGCATGGTCGGCTCCTTTCGTGTTTTGATGGAGCCCAGTGTATGCCCCGCAAAAACGCATTAAAATTCCCTAAAACAGCAGAACGGTTAAGCAAATATGCAGAAACTTGACTGGGAGGACTTGCGCTACTTCGCTGCCGTCGCGCGCGGCGGTTCCATCTCGGCCGCAGCCCGTGAGCTAGGCGTCAACCATTCCACCGTGCTGCGCCGGATCGATAGCCTGGAGCAGTCGCTCGGCGTGCGCCTGTTCGAACGCCTGCAGTCCGGCTATGTGATGACCGGCGCTGGCGAGACCCTGCGCGGCCGCCTTGGCCCCATCGAGGAGGAAATCGGCAGCGCCCAGCGCGAAGTGGGCGGCCTGGATGAAGAACTGCGCGGCGCCATCCGCCTGACCACCACCGACACGCTGGCGCATGGCCTGCTGATGCCTTACCTGCACCGCTTCCAGGAAGCCCACCCTGCGGTGCAGCTGCAACTGGTTGTCAACAACAGCTTCCTTAACCTCACCCAGCGCGAAGCCGACATGGCGCTGCGTCCGTCGAACACGCCGCCGGCCAACCTGGTCGGACGCAAGGTGGGTGCCCTGGCGACGGCGCTGTATGCCTCCCACGCCTACCTGCGCCGCGCCGATCGCGAGGGCATCGCACGCGACGACTGGGCGGCGCACCGTTGGGTGGCGCCGGACGACAGCCTGTCCCACCTGGCGGCGGCCCAATGGCTGGCCGAGCGCGTGCCGCCATCGCAAGTGGCGGTGCGCACCGACAGCCTGGTGACCATGGTCGACGCCGCGCGCAACGGCATGGGCGTGGCGCCCCTGCTGTGCATGCTGGCCGACCGCGAGCGCGCGCTGGAGCAGTTGGCCCCGCCCGACCCGCGCTTCCATACCCAGCTCTGGGTGCTGAGCCACCGCGACTTGCGCAACGTGGCGCGCATCAAGGCCCTCAGCCAGTTCCTGTATGACGCGCTGCGACAGGACGCGCATGTTTTCCCCGCTTGATGTACATTGTCTGTTTTACAAGGAGCCACACCATGACCAAGAAAATCGCCCTCATCGTCGGCAGCCTGCGCAAGGATTCGCTGAACCGCAAATTCGCCAACGCGCTGGTGGAAGTGGCGCCGGCCGAGCTGCAATTCGAGTTCGTCGACATCGGCGACCTGCCGCTGTACAACCAGGACCTGGACGACGCCAACACTCCGCCTGCCGCCTGGACTGCCTTCCGCGACAAACTGCGCAATGTGGACGGCGTGGTCTTCGCGACGCCGGAATACAACCGCGGCACGCCCGGCGCCCTGAAGAACGCCATCGACGTCGGCTCGCGTCCATGGGGCAAGAGCATCTGGGCTGCCAATCCGGTAGGCGTGATTTCCGCCTCCATCGGAGCGGTGGGTGGTTTTGCGGCCAATATGCAGGTGCGCCAGTCCATGGTGACGCTGAACGCGCCCGTCATGGCCGGCCCGGAGGTCTACATTGGCACCGGCCAGAACCTGCTCGGCGAAGACGGCAAGGTCAATAACGACAAGACCAGGGAAGTGCTGGCCGGCTGGGCCGCCGCTTTCGCGAAATGGGTGGAGGCTAATGGCCGCAAGGGCTGAACCCGGGGCCAAATGGTAAAATCGCTGATCCCCCACATGCAGAAACCTGAGATCCAGACCATGCAAGAAATGCTCACGCCTTACGAAAAAGGCAATAAGAACCAGACTACCCTCTGGACCGAGTGCATCGCCTTCTACGAAGAACTGGCACGCCGCTTCCCGAATATCCTGAAATTTGAACAGGCAGCCGAGTCGGACGGCGGCATCCCCCTGCATGTGGGCGTGGTCAGCGCCGACGGCGTTTTCGACCGCGAAACGATCAAGCGTGAAGGCCGTACGGTCTTCTTCAACAACAACGGCATCCATCCTGGCGAGCCGGAAGGCATCGACTCCTGCATGGCGACCGTGCGCGACCTGTGCTTCAAGCCGGAGCTGCTGGCAAGCCTGGGCAAGACCGTGCTGCTGTTCGTCCCAGTCTATAACGTGGACGGCTGCCTGAATCGCCAGAACACCTCGCGCGCCAACCAGGACGGCCCGGAGATGTTCGGCTTCCGCGGCAACAGCCGCCACCTGGACCTGAACCGCGACTTCGTCAAATGCGACACGCTGAACGCGAAGTTCTTCAACCAGCTGATCACCGCCTGGGACCCGGACGTGATGGTCGACACCCACACTTCCAACGGCGCCGACTACAGCTACACCATGACCCTGATCCACACCCAATGCGACAAGCTGGGTGGTGAACTGGGTGCCTTCCTGCGCGACACCATGCTGCCGCAGATCTATGAGGACATGGCCGCCGCCGGGTGGCCGACCTGCCCTTACGTGAACCCTGTGGTGGAAACCCCGGATGACGGCATCGCCGACTTCTTGGAAACCGCACGCTTCTCGACCGGCTTCACCGCCCTGCATAACATCATCGGCTTCATGCCGGAGACGCATATGCTGAAGCCTTACGCCGACCGCTACGAGTCGATGCGCGCCCTGGTCGACACCGTGCGCAACTTCACCGTCAAGCACGGCGAACAGATCAAGGCCTTGCGCGCGGCCACCAA
The DNA here is from genome assembly GCF_049913245.1 of Pseudoduganella sp. R-32. Taxonomy (NCBI): domain Bacteria; kingdom Pseudomonadati; phylum Pseudomonadota; class Betaproteobacteria; order Burkholderiales; family Oxalobacteraceae; genus Pseudoduganella; species Pseudoduganella sp. R-32. The sequence continues at coordinate 6,684,125 of NZ_CP183987.1, forward strand.
GGCCGCGCAGCGCAAGCAAAAGGAATGGGCCGTCACCTGGCGCATGGACGAAGAGAATCCAGGCACCTTCCACTTCAAGGGCTACGAGGCGCAGCGCAGCCCGTCCAGGCTGGGCGACTACATCCGCCTGTCCTACGACCGCAGCAAGCCATGGGCGCGCGACATCAAGTGGTTCAACCGCTTCCCCGCCGATGCAGTGATCAGGGCGCCGAAGGCCTACGTCGTGCCGCAGCAATGGCGCGAAGCGGTCGAGCGCCTGCAGTGGAACGGCGTGCAGATGACACGCATCGAAGCGCCGACCACGGTGCAGGCCCAGTACTACCACATCAACAGCGTGACATCGCGCCCGACCGCCTACGAAGGCCACATGTTCCACGACGAAGTGGAAGTCGAAAAGCGCGAGGGCACGTTCGAGCTGAGGGCCGGCGACTGGTACATCTCGCTGGACCAGGACAACGCGCGCTACGCCGTCGAGACCCTGGAACCGCAAGGCCACGATTCCTTCTTCCGCTGGGGCTTATTCAACTCCGTCCTGGAGCGCAAGGAGAACATCTCCGACTACGTGTTTGAAGACCTGGCCGCCGACATCCTGGCTGCCGAACCGGAAACCAAAGCCAAGTTCGAGAACTGGAAAGCCGCCAACCCGGCGCTGGTGAAGGACAAGGACGCAGTGCTGCACTTCATCTTCCACAACTGCCAGCGACAGCGCGAGCCGGAATGGCGCCGCTACCCTGTCCTGTCGATTGTGTAAGACGGGGACCATGCACTACGCACTAGACCCCCGCACCTTCTTCTACAGTCACTACTTCCACTTGGGCCTGCGCTTCGGCGCCGGCCTGGTGGGCGTTATTGCGCTGGCCATGTGGCTGACCGACACGCATACCGCGATGTCGATCGGCATTGGCGCGCTGTGCACTGCGTTGATGGACATGCCAAGCCCGCTGCGCCACAAATTCAACGAGATGATGGCATCGGTGCTGCTATGCACCGCCGTCACCCTGCTGATCAGCCTGTGCGGGCCTTATTACTGGCTGCTGATGCCGATGCTGGTGGCGGTGAGCTTCTTCGCCAGCATGATGGTCGTGTATGGCAAGAAGTCGATGCCGCTGCAACTGGCGACGCTGTTCATCATGACCATGTCGACCGAGCATGTGCTGACGCCGGCGCAGTCGTTCGCGCACGCCGGCCTGTTCATGCTTGGCGCACTGGCTTACCTGGCGTATGCCATGGGCATTGCCTGGGTGCTGCGCCACCGCATCAAGCAGCAGGTGCTGGCGGAGGCGCTGTTTGAGCTGGCGGCCTATATCGACATCAAGGCCGACTTCTACGACACGCGCTACAACCTCACCGAGCAGTTCAACAAGCTGGTGCGCCACCAGGCCTTGCTGGCCGACCGCCAGCAGGCCTCGCGCGACCTGATCCTGCGCGCGCACAACAACCGCAAGGATGCGGTGGTGGTGCAGATCCACGTCTGCATGCTGGACCTGTACGAGCAGGTGCTCGCCACGCACACCGATTATGCGGCGCTGCGTACCCACCTGCTCGACTCGCCCGCGCTGCGCACCCTGCACGGCCTGGCGTACAAGGCGGCGCGCGATATCGAATCCGTCGCGTATGCCGTGACCCGCAAGCGCGCTTCCTACCCGGAAGTCGACTACACGCCCGAACTGGCGGCGCTCGAGCAGCAGATCGCCGGCCTGCAGGACGACCTGGATGCCGGCAAGCCGCGGCGTGAAGCGGTCACCGTGCTGCGCGCGCAGCGCAACAAGATCACCGCCATCATCCGCATGATCGGCGAGCTGCACGTGTCGAGCCAGAAGGTCTACGAAGACACGCCGTTCTGGCGCGACATGGACATGCAGCCCTTCCTGTCGCAGCAGAAGTACGAACTGCAGCTCATGCTGTCGCACTTCCGCATGGATTCGCCGATCTTCCGTTTCGCCTTGCGGGTATCGATGGCGATTGCCGCCGGGCTGGCGATCGGCGCGATGCTGCCGTACAAGGCACACAGCTACTGGATCGTGCTGACCATCGTTATCATCCTGAAGCCCAGCTTCAGCATGACCAAGCAGCGCCGCTCGGACCGCATTGTCGGCACCATCATCGGCTGCATCATCACGGCCGTGGTGCTGAAGTTCATGGACCACCCGGCGGCAATCCTGACGGTGCTGGTGCTGTCCTGCATCGCCACCCCGACCTTCATCTACCTGCGCTACCGCTACGCGGCGATTGCAGTGTCGGTGATGATCCTGCTGTGGATGTACCTGGTCGCGCCAAGCAGCAACCTGATCTCCGAGCGCCTGGTGGACACCTTCGTCGGCGCCGCGATCGCGACTGCCTTCAGCTTCGTGCTCGCGAACTGGGAATACCAATCGCTGCCGCACCTGATCAGGCAAGTGCTGTCGGTGAACCTGAGCTATATGGAAGCCAGCTTCGACCTGCTGCAAGGGAAGTACCGCAACGACTTCATTTATCGCATCCAGCGCAAGCGGCTGATGGATTCGCTGGCCGCGCTGAGCGCCGCGCTGGTGCGCATGCTGGATGAGCCGGAAAGCAAGCAGCGCGCGGCGGAGGACATCAACCTGTTCATCGTGCAGAACTACTTGCTGGTGGCGCACGTTGCCGCCCTGCGCGCGATCCTGCGCCGCCACGTGCGCGACATCCCGAGCGATGCGGTAAATGCCATGCTGGATGCCAGCCACGCCTCCGTATGCCGCACGCTGACGGTGGCACTGTCGCGCCATACCGGCGCCACGCCTCCGGCAGCACCGCTGCGCCGCGAGCCGCTTGCCGAGCCGGAAGTCGCCTGGTCCGGCTGGCCGCTGGTGCAGCGACGCATCCGCCTGCTCCAGGCAGATGCGGATAAAATCATCGTTCATAGTGAAGCGATTGTTCGCAACGTTGCAAACGGTGATTGAGGAATGGGATGTCGCACTGCCAAAGCTGCGGCGCATGCTGCGCCAGTTTCAGGGTTTCGTTCTACTGGGGCGAAGCTGTTCCCGCACACCTGACGGTACCCATCACGCCTCACCGTGCCGCCATGCGCGGCACGGAATCCAGGCCGGTGCGCTGCATCGCGCTTGAAGGGGAGGTGGGCAAGGCTGTCGGCTGCAGCATCTACGCCGAACGCTCCTCCACCTGCCGCGACTTCACCGAATACACCCCTGAATGCAACAAGGCCCGCGCCATGCACGGGCTTCCGCCAATTTGAGGACATCATGAAAAGCCAGCTTGAGAAATCGAAGGAGTTCGAAGCACTGCATAGGAACGGCGCCTGTTTTGTCATTCCCAACCCGTGGGATTGCGGCTCGGCGCGATTGCTGCAGCATCTCGGCTTCAGGGCGCTGGCCTCCACCGGCGCCGGCTACGCTTTTTCCCAAGGGCGCAGCGACCTGAGTGTCGACGCGCAGGCCATGATGCCGCACTTGGCCGAGCTGGCCGCCGCCACCGACCTTCCAGTCTCTGCGGACCTGCAGAACGGCTTCGGAGACGCACCGGAAGCGGCAGCCCGGGCCATCATCGAAGCTGCCAGGGCGGGTGTGGTCGGCGGTTCCATCGAGGATGCCAGCGGCAATGCCGGCCAGCCGGTCTACGATATCGGCCTGGCTGCCGAAAGGATTCGCGCAGCGGCACAGGCAGCCCGGTCGCTCGGCTTCAAATTCATGCTGACGGCTCGCGCGGAAAACTACCTATACGGGCGCCCGGACCTCAGGGACACGATCCAGCGCCTGCAGGCCTACCAGGAAGCGGGCGCGGACGTGCTGTTCGCGCCTGGCATCCAGTCGAAAGACGATATCCGTGCCATCGTGTCCTCAGTTGACCGGCCGCTGAACGTGATCATGGGATTCCAGGGTGTCCAGCTCACTGTTGACGAACTGCGCGAGCTTGGCGTGGCCCGCGTGAGCTTGGGCGGTTCGCTGGCCCGCGCAGCTTATGGCGCCTTGCTGCGCGCGGCAACCGAAGTGCAGTCTTCCGGCACTTTCAGCTATGCAGAAGAGGCCATTCCGGCCAAAGAGATGAACCGCATCTTTTCTGCCGGCGACTTATTTGCCCGCTAGCCGTTCGCGGATCTTGCCGTCGACATACAGGGTCCGCTTCTCACCGGACACGACGTATTTGATCTCACAGTCGCGGGGAACAGTGCCGAACGAGCGTCCGTTGACGTAGACGATACGGTCCTTCAGCTCCACCGTTTCGCCGTTCATGACTGCGCTCCCGGTCTCGCGCGGATGACCGCCACGTTGTCGCCATGCTCCTGGCGAATCGATGCCGAGTTTGCCACCGGCTCCGCCGCATGGGACTGCATCAAGGCGAGCGCCAGGACGAGCGCCGCAGGATGGACAATTTTCATTCGGTTTCCATTCAAGCCTTGTTCGGTGCGACGTACAACTTCCCGCCTTTCACATCAAACACAACGCGATGACCGCGGAAAAAGGGCGCGCCCAGGATTCCGTCAAACGGTGCGCCATCGAGGTTGGTGTGATAGACCTTCATATCCAGCATCAGCGATCCGCTGATGTCGCGCAACTCGCAAGCCTGAGCCGTGTTGCAAGCCAGGCCGCGCTTGACAAGGTTGACCTGCGCGCCGGTATCCAGCACGAACTTGAGCTGTTTGCCGCCCGCGACCAGGGTTACCACCGGACCTTCTCCGCCGTATCGCAGATCAAGCGAGCGCCACTCCGGCGTCCCGAGCAGGGCCGCCTGTTCGGCATCGAGGATCGACATGGTCCGCCTCTTGTAATCGAACAGCAGCGGGAAATTGGCGAATGCCTCAAGGCCGATCGCACCGCCTTCACGCGCCCGTGTCAGTTCAGCTTCGGGTCCTTCCGGAGCGCCGCCCCATGTCGTGTGGGCCTGGCCGGCCACCGGAGCGAGCAGGGTCGAACCAACAATGACTTTTTCAGCCAGGAGGCGCGGCACCTCATAAACGTTGCCGTGAATGTCCTTGAACTTCTTCTTCTCGTCGAGGACCTTGACCGTGCCCGCCTTCTCGATGACCGCGGCAGGCAGCGATATGCCAAGCTTGCCGCCGGAATCGAACATGGCACGGGTCGACGCAGCCCCGACCGCGACGTTGATGAATGGAAGTCCGTTAATCAGTTCGACCGGAATGACGTCAGGCGCTGCGACGGCATGCTGGCTGATTGCTGCGGCGAGAACGAAGCTTGAGACGATACGCACTGGTTCGTGTCCTATGCATTGATGAAAGGGCAAGGATACCACCTGGCTTCAAGCGTGGCAGACCCGGTTGCGGCCCGATTCCTTTGCGCGGTAAAGCAGCGCATCAGCCTTTTGCAGCATGGTCTCGGCGCTGCCGGCCGCGATGTCGGCGTAGACGCCCATGCTCATGGTCACCTTCAGGTCCGGATGTACTTCATGCCATGGGAAGCCCTCAATCAGCGCACGCAGCTTGTCGCATAAGGCAACAGCTTGCGGTCCTCCGGTTTCGGGGAAGGCCATGACGAACTCCTCGCCGCCGTAGCGCGCAACCAGGTCCGACAGGCGCATATGCTTGCGCAAGATGCTGCCGACGTGGCGCAGCACAGTGTCGCCGGTGGCATGCGAATAAGTGTCGTTGATCTTCTTGAAGTGGTCGATATCGCAGATGACCAGCGCCAGCGGGCGCTTGTGCCGCACCGCCTGGTTGAACAGGGTGTTGGCCTGCTCGTCGAAGTGACGGCGGTTATAGAGTTGCGTCAGGGCGTCGCGGATACTGAGTTCGCGCAGCTGCTCCGCCTGTTCGAGGATAGTGGCGTGCGAGGTATTGAGCTCTTCGTGGCTGTGCGCCAGTTGCGCGCTCATGGCGTTGAAGGCAGTTGCCAGTGCGGCTACTTCGTCCTTGCCCTGCACCGGCACCTCCTGCCGCAGCTCGCCTTTCTGCATGCGCTTGGCGGCCCTGGTAAGGCCGCTCAGGCTGCGCGACAGGCCGCGGCTCAGCAGCACGCCGAGCAGCGTTGCCAGGCCTGCCGCGGCGGCAATGCCCCACAACAGCGAGTTGTACAGGGCATCCAGGTATTTCTGTTCCTGCGGCGTCGGTGCCAGCGTGCCCTCCGAGGACATGTAGGCGACGGTCTGGTTCTTTACCACGATGGCACGCGCCGAAGAACGCAGGTTTTCGGGCAGTGCTTCGCCATAGTGGAGCTGCCCGCCGCCAAGCAGCACACGGTAGCCAGCATCGGTCAGGATGAAGCGGAACGGAGGCGGTCCGTCGCGGCGCGGCGGCGGACCGGGAATCTCGCCCGGCGGGTGCTGCTCTCGCGCTTCCGGCATAGGACCAAAGCCATCGCGCGGCGGGCGCCGGACAGCGGGCAAGGTGGGATCTGGCGGCGCACCGCGATAATCAGGCGGCGGGAAGCCTCCATCCGGTGCGGGGGTGCCGCTGCTGCGGCGCGCGGCAGGCAAGTTCGGATCCGGCGGTGGTCCGCCGCCTTCGCGCGGCACATAGATGCCGGCCTGCGGCGGCGGCGCATATCGCGCCTGGTTGTTGATGCGCGGCGGCATGCGCTCCAGCATTTCGCTGGGCAGCTCGGCGCCGCCACGCCGCTCGCCTTCCTGGCGCCGCACGAAGCGGTCGAAGGATTCCGTTGCGATGGCGGTCTGCCAGTCGCCATACTCGGCCAGGTAGGCCGTCATGTAGGTATGGAAATGCTCTGCCGCCTGCTGCCGGCGCAGCGAGTCGACCTTGTAGTTTACGCTGACGTAGGCGACCGCGCCCACCAGGGCCACAGAACCAAGCCCTGTCGCCAGCAGGGCCGTCATCATCTTGTACCGCAATCGCATCGCTCGCTTACTCGCCCAGGTAACGTCCAAACCATTCGATGGTGCGCTTGCGCAGGTCCTGCTGGTGCTCCGGCTCGCGGATGCTGTGGCCTTCGCCCTCGTAGATCACCAGCGAGGTCGGCACGCCCATCGCCTTCAGGCCGTGCCAGAACTCCATCGACTGCACGGGCGGACATTCGACATCGCGTTCTCCGACGTACACCAGCGTTGGGGTGCGCGCCACCTTGATCGACTCGATCGGCGACAATTGGCGGTAGATCGCCGGGTCGTCGTAAGCGGAAGCTCCGAAGAATGGAATCATCCACTGGTCGATGCCGTTCTGGCCGTAGTAGGAGATCCAGTTCGCGATGCCGGCGCCGGCAACGGCGGCCTTGAAACGCTGCGAATGCGTCACTCCCCACATGGTCATGAAGCCGCCGTAGGAGTGGCCCATGAGCCCCAAGCGATTGGCATCGACCGGTGCCGCATCCGCCGCGGCGTCGATGCCGGCCAGGATGTCGCGCAGGTCGCCGCCGCCAAAGTCGCGGCGATTGGCGCGGGCGAAGTCCTGGCCCTGCCCGAAGCTGCCGCGCGGATTGGGCAGGAAGACGAAATAGCCCTTTTCCACCAGTTCGCGCAGCAGCGGGTTGCCCTGCTCGCCCGGCGATATGTAGCGCGGCGATGCCGCGGCAGCAGGACCGCCGTGCACCTGCACGATCATTGGATATTTCTTTCCCGGCACCAGGGTGCGGGGACCGATCAGCCAGCCCTGTACGTTAAAGCCTTCGCTCTTCCAACTGATATTCTGTACCGCGACTTGCGGTGCCAGGTGGGCATTGTCGTCGGTGATCGCGCGCATGGCGCCAACCGGGCCGGCCACGATGGCGGGTGCGTGCTCGAAGTCTTCCTGCAGTGCGGCGGCCTTGCTGCCGTCGTCGCTGAACGACATGCGTCCGTCGCCTGCGCCGGTCGACGCGGCGACGGAGCGCAGGATCGTGCTATGGCCCTGCGGATCCAGGGACAGCACGGTCGACTTCTCGCCCATCAGGGCATTGGCCAGCAAGTCCTTGCCGCGCCATGCGAGCGTATTGAAGGTGCCTTTGAAGCCAGGCGTCAGGTTGACCGGCTCGCCGCCCGCCAGCGGCACCGTGTAGACGTCGCCGCCCACAGAGCCGAAGTCGCTCATCAAGCCGCCAATGAAGGCCACGGTGCGGCCATCGGGCGAGACCCGCGGCATGTTCAGCTGCGTGGCAGGGCTGGCCACGATGCGCAGTGCGCCGCTGGCGGCATCAATTTGGGAAAGCTTGGCCATCCACCAGTTGTTGTCTCCATTGCCTTTGGCGCTGCTGGCAATGAAACCCTTGCCGTCCGGCGTCCAGTCGTATTCGTAGATGAAGGTATCGGCAGGCGACACCAGCTTGAGCGTGCCGCCAGCGGCCGGAATGGTGGCGATGCGCTGCGCATCTTCCTCTGCGCCGATCTCTCCTACCAGGCGCGCGCCGGCAGCCGTCGCGCCGGTTTCCTTTTTCGCGCCGATGGTGGCCAGCAGCGATAGCGTACGTCCGTCCGGAGACCAGCGCGCGGTACTGGCGACACCTTGCACGGTGGCCAGTGCTCGCGCCTTGCCGCCGGTTGCGATGTACAGCCACGCCGAAGAAGCGCGCTTGTCGCTGGCGACAAAGGCCAGCGCCTTGCCGTCCGGCGACCAGGACGGCTTGTCATAACTGCATGTGGAGCAAGGATCGAATTCGGCGGCGATGGCGCCGGTCGCGGCATTGCGAACGACCACGGTGGGGTGCGGGCGCTTGCCATTGCCGGTGTCGATGGATTCCAGCGACACGACGCGGTCGCCGGCTGGGGAAATCGCAACCGAGCGGTAGTCGCGGATGGCGGAGCCCGGAGACCCCGCCTGGGCAACCGCCCCAGAGATTATGGCCGTAGCCAGGAATGCTGTGTGGGCGATTGCTTTGACCTGCATTGTTTATACCTTGTTAAGCCTGGAGTTCCGGATTCCGTAGATGAAGTAGGTTAGCACCGCAACGACCATCCAGATAGTGAAAATCATCTTGGTGGCGTGCGACAGGTTGATCATCAGGTAGCCGCAGGCGACGATGCTCAGGCCCGGCACGAAATACGGGCCGAAAGGAACGCGGAAACCGCCCTTCTTGTATGTGCCAGCTGCGCGCTCCTGCGAACGCAGCACCGGCACCGCAATCGATACCACGATAAAGGCAGTCAGGGTGCCCATCGATACCATGTCCCACAGGAAGGTGGAATCGACGAGGCCGGCGACAATGCCAACCACCACGCTGACGATCAGCGTATTGGCAACAGGCGAATGGGACTTTGGATTCACGCTTTGGAATGCCTTTGGCACCAGGCCATCCTTGGCGATCGCATACAGGATACGGGTCTGGCCGTAGATCGTTACCAGGGTCACGGAGAAGACCGAGATCACGGCGCCGGCCGACAGGATCAGCGCAGGCCAGGCCTTGCCGGTCACGTTCTGCAGGATCACGGACAGGCCGGCGGCCTGGCCTTCGAACATATGGGCCGGCTGCGCGCCCATGGCGGCCATGGCGACCAGCATGTAGAACACGGTCACCAGCAGCAGCGCGGCAATGATGCCGATCGGGACGTTGCGCTTCGGGTTGCGCACTTCCTCGCCGGCGGTTGCGATGGTGTCCAGGCCGATAAAGGAGAAGAACACGGTTCCTGCTGCGGCGGCAATGCCGCTGGCGCCCGGCAGCCATTCGCCTGGCGTCGGCTTCAGGAATGGCGTGAAGTTATTGGTGTCGAAGCCGGTAAAGGCGACGGCACAGAAGAAGATCAGGATCGCCAGCTTGATCATCACCATGATGGCGTTGGCGGTAGCCGATTCCTTGGCGCCGCGCACCAGCAGGAAGCAGCACAGCGCCACCAGGATCACTGGCGGCAGGTTGAAGTGATCCATATGCCACACCGTTCCGTTCGGGGTCGAGACGATCATCGGCGAGCGCAGGTTTTCCGGGATCTGCCAATGGAAGGCGTTGACCAGGAAATTGTTCAGGTAGTCGGACCAGCCAATCGCCGTTGCACTGGCGGCAAGCCCGTATTCGAGCAATAGGCAAAAGGCGACGATGAAGGCCATGAACTCGCCCAGCGTGCGGTAGGCGAATGAGTAGGCGGAACCGGCTGCAGGCACGCGGAAGGACAGCTCGGCGTAGCACAGGGCGGTCAGGCCTGCGGTCAGCGCGGCCAGCAGGAAGGACAGCACGACGGAGGGGCCAGCTTTCGGCACCGCTTCGACCATGGTGAAGAAAATACCGGTGCCGATCGTGGCGCCGACGCCAATCATCGTCAGCGAAAACAGCCCGATGGAGCGGCTAAGGCCCTCCCCGTGCAGGCTCGTGCCGGCATCCGACTCCGCCGGGGCCGGCTTGGTACGGGTCAGCTTCTGGACCAGCGATTGATTCACAGGCATATCCTTCAGGACAAAAAAACCCCACGATTATAAGACCTCGCAGTTGCTGTACCTAAAGGATTTTGATGCCGGAATGGCAACCGTGGCGGGCGCCCCACGGAGCCACGTGTTTTAACGCTGCCCGAGGCGCGTTTCGCCGAACAGGTTTGTCAATTCCCGGGGCTGGGAGCGCCAGTACTGCGGCGGTGCAGCAACCTGGGCGCCCAGGGCCGCCGCCGCATGCCATGGCCAGCGCGGGTTGTACAGCATGGCGCGCGCCAAGCCCACCATGTCGGCCTGGTTGTTGGCGATGATCGCTTCAGCGTGCAACGGCTCGGTGATCAGGCCCACGCCAATGGTTGGCATGCCCGTTTCAGCCTTGATGCGCAGCGCAAAATGAACCTGGTAGCCGGGACCGAGGGGGATCTGCTGCAACGGCGAAACGCCGCCGCTGGAGACGTGGATAAAGTCGGCGCCGCGCCGTTTCAATTGATGCGCCAGCGCTACGCACTGTTCGATGTCCCAACCGCCTTCGACCCAGTCCGAGGCCGAAACGCGCATGCCGATCGCCACTTCGCGCGGCAGGGCGTCGCGCACGGCGTCGAACACCTCCAGCGGGAAGCGCATGCGGTTTTCCAGCGAACCGCCGAACTGGTCGCTGCGCTGGTTGGCCAGCGGCGACAGGAACTGGTGCAGCAGGTAGCCGTGGGCGCCGTGCAGCTCGATCGCTTCGATGCCGAGGGCATGCACGCGCAGCGCGGAACTCACGAAATCGGCCTTGACCTTGGCCAGGCCCGCTTCATCGAGTGCCAGCGGCGCAGGATCAGCAGCCGCATGCGGCAGCGCGGAAGGCGCAACCGTCTGCCAGCCGCCGCCCTGCCCCGGCGCCAGGGCCTGCCCGCCTTCGAACGGCGGCGCACTGGAGGCCTTGCGGCCCGCATGCGCAAGCTGCACGGCCAGTTTGATCGGCGAATGGCGGCGAATCGCCTGCACGATGGGCGCAAGCGCGCGCTGGTGCTCGTCCGACCAGAGCCCCAGGTCGGCCGGCGAGATGCGGCCTTCCGGCGAGATGGCTGTCGCTTCCAGGATCAGCAGGCCGGCGCCGGACAGCGCCAGGTGGCCGTAGTGGATCATGTGCCAATCGGTCGCAAGGCCGTCGTTGGCGGAGTATTGGCACATGGGCGCGATGGCGATGCGATTCGCCAGGTCCAGCGGGCCCAGGGCATAAGGGGAAAACAGATGGCTCATAAAGTTACAAGTGCTTACTATTGATACAGGCTTGCGCCTAGCTCGGCGCGGCATGCATTGATAAGCTGCGAAGCATGCAAAACCGCTACTGAGAAGGAGCCTGCCATGTACCGAAAAATCCCGACCGTTTCGACCCGCTTCAATCCGATGAAGGCGATTTCAGTGAGCGTGCTCCTGCTGACCATGGCTGCAACCTACGCCCTGCACGTCAGCATCTAACCTTCGTAAGGCCCCAGGTAATCGATCTTGCCGATCTTGACGCCCTGGTTCCGCAAGATGTCGTGCAGCGTCACGACATGGAAGTAGAAATTCGGCAGCGCGAAAGTCAGCAGATAGCTCTCGCCAGTAAAGGTTGGCCTGAAGCTGCCGAAACTCAGTGCCACCTCGCGCGTTTCGCTGTTTGCGAAATGCTCCTCCCCCACGCTTTCAATGTAAGCGATCGTGTTCGCGATGCGCTGCTGCAGCTGCTCAAAGCTGGCTTCGTTGTCGGGGAATTTCGGTGCGGCGATGCCGCTCAGGCGTTCGATGGAGAGTTTGCTGGTATCGCTGGCGCGCTGCACCTGGGCGGCCAGCGGCAGCATGTCGTCGGCCAGCCGGGCCGACAATAGCGTTTCCGGGACTTTGCCGGTTTCCTCCGCGTGGGCTTGCGCCTTGCGCAGCAGGCTTGCCATCACGTTCAGGCCGCGCACGAAAACGGGCGCGGAAACTTTATACATGGACAGCGACATGCGCTACTCCTTTCCGTTGAGTGTCCGGAAAGTGTAGCGCAATCCATCAATTCACGCGCGTGACCATCATTCCGGCCCGCAGGCCGACGCGGACGTCGGGGTTGGGGAATACCACCAGCTCTTCGTCGTGCTGCACGGTGTAGACGGTATCGCCGTCGCGGGCAATTTCATCGCCCTTCTTCAGCGCGGTGAAATTCTGCGTCTCCTTGCCGAAGGCCATCTTGAAGTTGTCGCTCAGCTTGATGATGTTCTGGGCCACCTTGAAGACGTGCGGTTCGCTGGCGGCTTGCAGCGGCGCCTTGCCGCGCAGCAGGCGGTCCAGGGCCAGCTTGGCGTCTTCGAACTGCGTGAGGTCGTTCTGGCCCAAGGTGCCAATGCGGCCCAGCTCAATCGTGGTGCCGGCGGCGGCGTGGTGCTCGGCGCTGTAGTAGCTGTAGGTGCCTGCCGACGACGGGTTCATGATGATGGCGCCGATGGCAGCTTCGCCCAGCCAGCCGACCAGCTGCTGCTTGGCGTCGTCCGCAATCAGGTCGGGGACGATGGCGAAGGTTGGGTAGACGCTCGGGCGGATGGCCGTGTGCAGGTCGAGGTGCCAGCGCTGTTTGCCGGCGCTTTCGAAGAATTCGGTGGTGGCGGCGATCATGACGTCGGCACGTGCGGCTTCGGCAGTGCCGGCCAGGGTGCCGCGTTCGGCGCGGAACATGCGGTTCAGGTCAGCGTCGATGAAGCGCTTGGCCTGGCGGATGGCGCCGATGTTGCCGACGCAGAGCATCAGGTCGACTTGCAGCGCTTGGGGTTCTTGCGCGAGGGCGTCGAGCAGGTAGGCTACCAGTTCGATCGGGCCGGTTTCGTCGCCATGCACGCCGACCGAGACCAGGATCGCTGGACGGCCTTGCTGCTTGCTGCGGATGGTGAGGATGCCGTCGGCGGGTTGGGCGACCGCGAAGCCGGCCTGTTCGAAACTGCGTGCAACCGCGCTGAAGTCTGCTTCAGCGAGGGCGCGGACTGCGGGGGGTAAGGTTTGGTTATCTGCCATTCTTTTGTTGCTGTTTACTTTCTGCTCCGCTAAAACCGGTAAACCAGTGTCAGACCCGCAGGGTCTGACACTTATACGCGGCGGCCGCATACTTGCATTGAGGGACGGGGGCTGGACCCAGGGCCAGTCCCCGCCGGTTTACCGGTTTCAGGCCGCCATGCCGACCGCGTTGACCGCTTCCGACAACGCCCACACGTCCAGCATTGCCTGTTCCAGGTCCGCCGACGCCGCGTAGCCCGAAAGGCCCAAGGTGCAGGTCACCAGCTCGACCGCTTCGACCGCGTCATGCCCGTTGGTCGCACGAGCCAGCACCTGCGACAGCAATTTCTGCTGCGTACGGCGCAAGGCCTGCTGCGCGTAGCTGCGCAGGTGTTCCTGCGACTTCGACACAGCAGGCAGTTTCAGCCCGCGCTCCAGCGTATCGATACCGGCCTGCGAACGCAGCGCCATGCCAACCGCCAGGAAGCCCGGCAAGTCCATGCCCGCAGGACGCTTGACCGACAGCGCCGCGAACACGAACGCCGCCACGCCTTCCAGCGCATCGACCGCATTCCACGCCTGCACGAATTCAGCGCGCAGCCCGCTGTGGGTAGCCGCTTCCGACTGCACGTCGGCCGCCATCTTGCGCACGGTGGAAGGATCGGCGAACAGCTTGGTCAGCTCGGCGATACCGGCACCGCGCAGTTGATCCTTCGGCACGCCCAACACGCCTTCCATCACCGCCTTCAACATGGCGCGGGTGCGCGCATCGACGCGCATCGCCACGTTGCGCGGCACATTCAATGCATCGGCATCCAGATCGTCGAAGACCGGCGCCAGGTCCAGCGCGGACCATGCCTGGCCCCACGCCAGGATCACGTCCTGCTCGCTGCAGTTGTTGGCAGCGGCCAGGTCGCGCATCATCAATGGGCCGCAACGGTTCACCACTTCATTCGCCAGCACGGTCGCCAGGATGGCATTGGACAGCGGATGGTTCAGCGGTGGACGGGTCGCCACCAGTTGCTCAGGGAAGTAGGGACGCAGCACCTTCTCCGCCCAGCTTTCGTCCGTCAGCGGCATAGCCGACAGCAGGCGCTTGTAGCGGTTCTTCACGTTGGCGATCACCACCGCCAGCTCCGGCGTGGTCAGGCCGCGGCCATCGGCCTTGCGACGCGCCAGTTCGGCCACGCTTGGCAGGTGCTCCAGTTCGCGCGACAGCGCGCCTTCTTCTTCCAGGTCGGCGATCAGGTCGGCATAGCCGTCCTGCACATGGGCTTCCGACTGGGCCTGGAATTCGCGCACCAGCAGACGGGTTTGCTGAGTGTTGTCGCGCAGGACCAGGCGTTCCACTTCCATGGTCATGTCGTTCAGAAGCTGGTTGCGGTCTGCCTCGGTGGTCTGGCCGGCGTTGACTTCCACGTCCAGCCACATCTTGCAGTTCACTTCGTGGTCGGAGCAATCCACGCCAGCCGAGTTGTCGATCGCATCGGTGAAGATGCGGCCGCCGGCCAAGGCGAATTCGATACGGCCGGCCTGGGTCGCGCCCAGGTTGCCGCCTTCCGCCACGACCTTGCAGCGCAGCGCATTGCCGCTGACACGGATGTTGTCGTTGGCGCGGTCTTTCACCTGCGCGTGGGTTTCACTCGAGGACTTGATGTAGGTGCCGATACCGCCGTTGTAGAACAGGTCCACTGGGGCCAGCAGGATGCGGTGCATCAGTTCTTCCGGCGTCAGCGAGGTTTCCTGGATGTCCAGCGCGGCGCGCACTTCAGCCGAGAGCTCGATGGTACGGGCGGTACGCGGGAACACGCCGCCACCTTTCGAGATCAGGTCCTTGTTGTAGTCCTCCCACGAGGAGCGCGGCAGCGCGAACATGCGCTGGCGTTCGGCGAAGGATTTCGCGGTATCCGGGTTCGGGTCGAGGAAGATGTGGCGGTGGTCGAAGGCCGCCAGCAGCTTGATCTGGTGCGACAGCAGCACGCCGTTGCCGAACACGTCGCCCGACATGTCGCCCACGCCCACCACGGTGAACGGGGTGGTGTTCATGTCGTGGCCCATCTCGTAGAAGTGGCGCTTGACCGCTTCGAACGCGCCCTTGGCGGTAATGCCCATCTTCTTGTGGTCATAGCCGTTGGAGCCGCCCGATGCGAAGGCGTCACCCAGCCAGAAGCCGCGCTTCACCGCGATGCTGTTGGCGATGTCGGAGAAGGTCGCGGTGCCCTTGTCGGCAGCCACCACCAGGTATGGGTCGTCGTTGTCGTAGCGGACGGTGTCCTCAGGCGGAACGATCTTGCCCAGCACGCGGTTGTCGGTCATTTCCAGCAGGCTGGCGATGAACAGGCGGTAGACTGCTTCGCCTTCCGCTGCCACCACGTCGCGCGGCGCGTCTTTCGGCATCTGCTTGCAGACGAAGCCGCCCTTGGCGCCGGCAGGAACGATCACGGCGTTCTTCACCATCTGCGCCTTCACCAGGCCCAGCACCTCGGTGCGGTAGTCTTCCATGCGGTCAGACCAGCGCAGGCCGCCGCGGGCGACCGGGCCGCCACGCAGGTGCACGCCTTCGAAGCGGCGCGAGAACACATAGATCTCGCGGAACGGACGCGGTTCCGGCACCAGGTGCAGGCTGCTGGTGTCGAACTTGAAGATGATCTTGTCGCCCTGTCCAGCATTCTGGAAATAGTTGGTGCGCAGGGTTGCCAGCATCAGGTCGATCATGGCCGCGAAAATCACTTCGGAGTCGGCGTGGTTGATCGAGGACAAGCGGCCCTTGATGGCCAGCAGCTTGTCCTTGGCTGCGGTGCGGGTCGCTTCCGGCAGGGCCGGATCGAAGCGCTCTTTCCATGCGTCGACCAGCTCCTTCACCAGCGCTGGATGGCGGCGCAGGATCTCCGCCATGTAGCGCACGGTGAACTGGGTGCCGGCCTGGCGCCAGTAGCTCATGTAAGCGCGCACCAGCTGCACTTCGCGCAGGCGCAGGCCGCCTTCGACAACCAGGCCATTCAGGCGGCCGTCTTCGGCTTCGTTGTTGAACAGGGCGTTGAACAGGTCTTCCGCCACCTGCACCACGCCAGGGCGGGACAGTTCGAGCGCGCTTTGCGCATCGACAGCCAGGCTGGTCACGTAGTGCTTCTTGCCGTCCGCGGTGCGGATGGTATGCGCCGATTCACGCTCGATCGCCACGCCGGCGTTGTGCAGCGCTGGCAGGATCGAGGACAGGGCCGGTACGCCGTCCACCGAGTACAGGCGGATGGTGGTGGCGGCGTTGCCTTCGGATGGCAGTTCGACGCGCACGGCGACGCGCTCGTCCACGCCATTGCGCAGGATCTTGTCCAGGTCGTGGAAGGCAACGGTCGGCGGCGTTGCGGCCACATAGTCGACCGGCAGGGTGGAGCACAGCTTGCGCAGGCTGTTGCGCAGCGGCTCCTCGCCGACCTTGTCGGCCAGCTCGGAGAACTGGTCATGCCAACCGTCCAGCACCGTCAGCAGCGGACGCTGGATATCGCTTTCCAGGTCCAGCGGATAGCGCGCTGCGTGGGCAATCAGGTAGAGGCGGGCCAGCGGACCGTCCGACACCAGGGTTTGCGAGCTGACATGGGTGGCGCCGGAGCTTTCCTGCAGGGCGCGCGCCAGCGCGTGCGCCACGGAGGCCGAATAGCGTTCGCGTGGCAGGTAGACCAGTACGTTCAGGTGGCGGGCGTAGACGTCGCGGCGGGCGAATACCTTGGCACGCGGCTGCTTGTACAGCGACACCACGGCGCCGCAGACTTCGGCCAGCCATTCCGGTTCCGCTTCCAGCGCTTCGGTGCGCGGCAGCGATTCCAGGATCTCGATGAATTTCTCGGCGCGGAAACCGGTTTCGCGCACGCCGGCGATCTTCAGCACTTGCGCGATGCGGCCGCGCGCGAATGGCAGGCGGGCCAGCGGGGTCAGGTTGGCGGCGCGGGTGAACAGGCCGACGAAGCAATGCTCGCCCAGGATGGCGCCCTTGCCGTCGGTGTGGCGCACGCCGATGAAGTCCAGCGACTGGTCGCGGTGCAGCGTGCCGCCCACGTCGGCCTTCACGATCGACAGGGTGTGGGCGCGCTTGGACAGGGTGTCGAAGTCGCCGGGGATATTGGCCAGGCAGGTGCCGTAGATCGGGTGCGCGGTGTCCTGCAGCACGCCGATGCGGCTAGGGATGTCGCGTTCCAGTTCGCGTGCGCCCGGCTTGACCTGGTAGTAGGCATAGCCGTGCACTTCGAAGCCTTCGTCGCGCGCCCACTGCAGGAAAGCTGCGACTTCCTGGCCTTCTTCGCCGTGGCCGGCCGAGTCGGTAGAGACGGCGGTGAGGCGGTCCTTCATTGCAGCCAGGTCGCGCTTCACGACGGCGGCGTCGCGCGCCACCATCTCGATGCGGTCGGTCAGTTCTTTCAGTGCGCCGTCTTCCAGCTTTTCGGACAGCAGGCACAGGACCATCGATTCCAGCTTGTCGCCTTTCTGGCCGACGGCTTCCACGCTGCCGTCGGCGCTGCGGCGCACCGGCAGCACGGCGTTCAGCACGCCGTTGGAGCCGACGCGCAGCTTGCGCATGGCGATCACGATGGAGTCGACCAGGTATGGCATGTCGTCGTTGACGATCAGCAGCGCGGTGGCGTGGCCGCCGCGCGCTTCTTCGTATTGGAGCTTGGCGATCTGGCAGCCGGAAGCGGTGCGCTTGGCAAGCTGGGTGAAACCTTCCACAAGGACCGGGGCCAGGCTGCCGGGGGACAGGTCGGCCAGGTCTTCGTCGTCCAGGGAGCCGAGCCAGGCTTCGATCAGTTGGGCGATCGGGCCGCTGGCCTTGACCAGTTCGAGCGTTTGCTTGCGCAACTCTTGTGGCATTTGTTTCATCTGCTTCTCCAAATACGTTGTGGGTATCTTCTTTCTTAAAACCGGTAGCTCGCAAGCCGTTGGCGCTGTTTGCACGACGGCCTTTGCGCAGACAGTGCCTGACCCTGCGGGTCAGGCACTGGTTTACCGGTTTTTACAGATCGTACAGGCCGGGTAAGCCCAGGATCTGTTCCAGCTCTTTCAATGCGGTGTGCACTTCTACAGCCAATTGCGGATCTGCCAAATCTTTCGGTTCCAGATGGTCGCGGTAGTGCTTCTCTACCCACGCGACCAGGCTATGGTACAGCGTTTCGGTCATCACCACACCCTGGTGCATGGCCGCTGCCTCTGCCTCGGTCAACGCCACGCGCAGGCGCAGGCAAGCCGGCCCACCGCCGTTGCGCATCGACTGGCGCAGGTCGAAGTGGATCAGCTCATCGACCGGGCCGCCGGAAGCGACCAGCTTTTCCAGGAAGGCCGCCACGGCCGGAATTTCCTGGCACTCATGCGGCGTGACCAAGGCCATCTTGCCGTCAGGCTTGGACAGCAGCTGCGTGTTGAACAGGTAGGAAGAAACCGCATCGGCCACCGACACTTCGGCCGTCGGAACGCGGATCGCCACCAGCTCGGCGCCCACGCCCTGCATGGCGGCGCGGATCGCAGCCAGCGCTCCCTGCTCGTCGGCGAAAGCCTGCTCGTGATAGAACAGCACATTGCCATTGCCCACCGCGATCACGTCGTTGTGGAACACGCCCTGGTCGATCACGTCCGGATTTTGCTGAACGAACACGCAGCGCGCCGGATCGAGGCCGTGCAGGCGGGCCACGGCCTTCGATGCTTCCAGCGTATGGCGGGCCGGGAATTTCTTCGGCGCCGGCGCGCTCGGATCGAATTCCACACGGCCGTACACGAACAGCTCCACAGCCGGATTGCCATGCTGGTCGCAAAGGCGGGTATGGTTGGCCGCGCCTTCATCGCCGAAGGCCGGCGTGCCAGGCAGTGCGTCGTGCACGGCGAAGAAGCGTTCGTCCTTGAAGATGGCGCGCAGGGCGCGAACCGACTGCACGTGCTCGAACGCGCGGTGCAGCTTGTTGTTCAGGTTTGCAGCGGTGAAGTGCACACGGCCATCGCGCGTGTCGGCCGACGGGCTGACGGTGGCGGCATTGGCAGTCCACATCGGCGAAGCCGAGTAGGCGCACGCCAGCACCACCGGCGAGTCGTTGTACGCCTGTGCGATCACTTCGGCATCGGTGCCGGCGTAGCCCAGGCTGCGCAGCAGGCGGAAATTCGGACGGTCTTGCGGCGGCAGCAGCGCCTGCGCGAAACCGCGCCTGGCCAGCTCGCGCATTTTGGCCAGGCCCTGCAGGGCAGCCTGCTTCGGATTGGACGCGCTCTTGACGTTGTTGAACGAGGCGACGTTACCGAACGACAGGCCGGCGTAGTTGTGCGACGGGCCAACCAGGCCGTCGAAGTTGTATTCGCGTGCAGTAGGCATGGCCATCCTCAGAAGTTCATGCCAGGCGACAGCTTGGCAGGCATTTCAAGGGCGCCGTTCTCGATCGAAGCGACCGGGTAGGCGCAGTAGTCCGCCGCATAGTATGCGCTAGGACGATGGTTGCCGGACTTGCCGACGCCGCCGAACGGCGCCGAGCTGGCCGCGCCGGTGGTCGGGCGGTTCCAGTTCACGATGCCGGCGCGGGCGCGGACCTGGAACTTCTGCCACAGCGATTCGTCGGTCGACAGCAGGGCCGCGGCCAGGCCGTAACCGGTGTTGTTGGCGGCGCGGATCGCGGCGTCGAAATCGTCGACGCGGATGATCTGCGCCAGTGGACCGAACCATTCTTCGTCAGGAATGCCTTGCGCGTCGGTGGTGTCCACGATGCCGGCGGAAACGAAGCCGGTGCCCGGTTCCAGCTGGCGCATTTCCAGCAGCATCTTGCCGCCCTTGGCCACCATGTCGGCCTGTGCCTGCACCAGTTTTTCTGCCACGGCGGCGGAAACCACAGGACCCATGAACGGCGCCGGTTCGGCAGCCGGAGCGCCTACGCCCAGCTTCGACGCCACTTCGACGAAACGCTTGACGAAGGCATCGCCCTGCTCGCCCTTCTGCACGATCACGCGGCGCGCGCAGGTGCAGCGCTGGCCGGCGGAGATGAAGGAAGACGAAATCGCCATGAATACGGCAGCATCGATGTCCGTCGGGTTCCAAACGATCAGAGGATTGTTGCCGCCCATCTCCAGCGCCAGCAGCTTGCCCGGCTGGCCGCCGAACTGCTTGTGCAGCGCCGCGCCGGTCTGGCTGGAGCCGGTGAACAGCACGCCGTCGATCTCCGCATTCTGGCCCAGCGCGATGCCGGTTTCACGGCCGCCGTTGACCAGGTTGATCACGCCCGCAGGCACGCCGGCCTTTTCCCACAGCGCGACGGTCTTGATGGCGGTGCGCGGTGCGTACTCGCTCGGCTTGAACACCACGGTGTTACCGGCGATCAGCGCAGGCACGATGTGGCCGTTCGGCAGGTGGCCCGGGAAGTTGTAAGGACCGAACACGCCGAACACGCCGTGCGGACGGTGGCGCAGCACAGCTTCGCCATCGGCAACCTTGTTGCGCGATTCGCCGGTGCGGTTGCCGTAGGAAGTGATCGAGATGTCCACCTTGTTGGCCATGGTGGTCACTTCGGTGCGCGCTTCCCACAGCGGCTTGCCGACTTCTTCGGAAATGGTCTGCGCCAGGTCTTCCGCGTTTTCCTTCAGCAGGTCGCGGAATTTGGTGACGATGGCGATGCGCTCTTCCAGCGGGCGGTAGGCCCAGGCTTCAAAGGCGGCGCGCGCAGCATGCGCAGCTTCCGCCACGTCATCGGCAGTCGACTCGTTCGACGAGTAGATATGCTTGCCGGTGGCCGGGTTGGTGGTCACGATGGTCTCGCCGTGGCCAGCTTTCCATTGGCCGTTGATGAAATTGCTCAGTTCAGACATTCTGGTTCTTCCTCACGTTGAGAGACAGGGTGCGCACGGTGTCGCCGGCATGGCAATGCAGCAGCGCTTGTTCTTCGGACGACAGGTCAATGCCGCCGTCGGATGGATTGGCGTCGGTCAGGATCATGCGGAAGTCCTGCATGACGGTGTTCGACACCAGGTAGGGTTCGGTGGTGTGCAGCGCGCAGGCATGCGCGGTATCGGTATCGCGCGTGACGGATGCCAGTTCGCTGTCGCGCATCGCGCGCAGTTCGGAGACGCGAGCTTGCAGCACCGGGCCGGCGTCGAAGATGTCGACATAGCCTTCGTAGTGCAGGCCTTCCTGCTCCAGCAGGCGGCGCGCCGGCGCGGTAGCCTGGTGCACCTTGCCGATCGCTTCCTGCGCATCTTTCGGCAGGTAGTCGACGTACAGCGGCTGGCGCGGCATCAGCTCGGCGATGAAGGACTTCTTGCCCAGCGCGGTCAGGTCGTCCACATGGTGGAAGTCCATCTTGAAGAAGTAGCGGCCCAGGCCTTCGTAGAAAGGCGAGCTGCCGTCTTCCGCCTGGTAGCCGCGCATCTCGGCGATAATCTTCTGCTCGAACAGGTGCGGGAACTGGGCGATGAACAGGAAACGGCTCTTCGACAGCAGCTTGCCGTTATTGCCCTGGCGGTAGTCCGGGTGCAGGAACAGGGAGCACAGCTCGGAGCAGCCGGTCAGGTCGTTCGACAGGTACAGCGTGTCCATGCGGGTGAACACGTTCAGCTCGCGGCTGGAGTGCACCAGGGTGCCAATGCGGTAGTTGTAGAAAGGCTCGGTCAGGCCGACCGCGCCCTTGATGGCGCACACGCCGGCCAGGCGGCCGGTATCGGTGTCTTCCATTACGAACATGTAGTCGCGTTCTTCCGGCGGGATGGTTTCGGCGAAGGACGCCACCGCCACGGCGACGCGGTCGCCCATCATCTTCATGTCCGGCTTGAGGGTGGTCATGCCGGTGCCCACCTGGCTGGCCAGGTTGAACAATCCGTCCAGGTCACTCGCTTTAATTGCGCGTACAACTAGCATAGGTTTTCTCGTTATTAAATGCGGACGCAGGTCACGGTGTCGCCCTCTTCCACGCGCAAGATGTCCTGGGCGTTCTTCGACAGGCAGACGGTATCGGTATTCTCCAGCGGTGCGCAGTTGATGGTCACCGCGCGGAAGCGCTGGTCAGGGCCGGTGGACACGGCGTAAGCCGCCACCGCGTCGCTGGCTTGCGTGCCTTCGGCGCTGGCCACGCGGCGCGGCAGCGAGGTGGTGAAGGTACGCAGCGCATGCTTGTGCGCCTGCAGGATCGGACCACCGTCAAAGATGTCGATGTACTCGTCGGCTTCGAAACCTTCGGAAGTCAGCAAATTGAATGCCAGTTCGCCGCTCGGATGGATCTGGCCCATCACGGCTTGCGCATCGCCCGGCAGCAGCGGCACGTAGACCGGGTAGTGCGGCATCAGCTCCACGATCAGGGTGCGGTTGCGGGCGCCACCGATCACGCGTTCGGCATCCAGGAAGTCCATTTTGAAGAACTTGCGGCCCAGCGCATCCCAGAATGGCGAGCCGCCGTTTTCATCGGTCAGGCCGGCCAGCGGCACGAAAAAGCGGTCGCCGAAACGGTGCGGCGCCTGCACTGCGTACAGCAGGCGGGAACGCGACAGCAGGGCCGCTTCCGGACGCTGCGCCACGCTGGCGTCGACGTAAAAGCCGGACAGCTGCGAGTAGGCGGTCAGCTCGGAGCACAGCGTCAAGGCGTGCACGCTGTGGCTGATGTTCAGGTCGCGCGAGACTTGCTGGATAACGTCGTTGCGGAAGGAGAAGTAGGTGCCGTTCGAGCCTGCGGAGGCGTGGATGGCGGCGGTGCCGACGATCTTCCTGTCGGCCAGCGACTCCATCACGAACATGTAGGACTCTTCGCTCGGGATGTCGACGTGGGCGGAGAAGGAAGCGATGGAACGCTCGACTGCCTGCTCGATCTTTTCACGCGTCTTCGGCAGGGTATGGACACCCGGCATGCTGACCGCGGCCAGTGATTCGAGGGCGGCGATGTCGGCGGTTTCTACCGGACGGACTACGTACATGGGTGCTCCTCTTTTATTCTTCTCTAAAACAGCAAAACCGGTAAACCTGTGTCAGACCCACGGGGTCTGACACTATGGGTGTCTGACCCTGCGGGTCAGACACCGGGTTACCGGTTTCAGGCCTTGGTCAGCTCAGCAACCGCCAGGCGAATAATGCGATCTGCCTCATCGATCTGCGCATCCGACACCACCAGCGCCGGGGCCAGACGCACCACGTCGGTACCGGCGATCAGGATCATCAGGCCCTGTGCTTCAGCAGCACGCTGGATATCCTTGGAACGGCCCTTGAACGGCTCGGCCACAACCAGGCCCAGCAGCAGCCCGGCGCCGCGCACGGCGGAGAACACCTGAGGGAAATCGCGCACCAGGCCTTCCAGCTTGCCGATCAGCTTCTCGGAAGCCTCTTTCACGCGGGCCAGGAAGGCTGGCTGGTTGATGGTTTCCAGCACGGTCAGCGCCACGGTGGCAGCCAGCGGGTTGCCGCCGTAGGTAGTGCCGTGGGTGCCCACTGCCAGGTGCTTGGCCAGTTCGTCGGTGGTCAGCATGGCGCCGATCGGGTAGCCGTTGCCCAGCGCCTTGGCCGAGGTCAGGATGTCCGGGGTAACGCCGTAGCCCTGGTAAGCGAACAGGGAACCGGTACGGCCCATGCCGCACTGCACTTCGTCGAAGATCAGCACGGCGTTGTGCTTGTCGCACAGCTCGCGCAGGGTCTTCAGGTATTCTGGATTGCCCGGCATCACGCCGCCCTCGCCCTGCACCGGCTCAACGATCACGGCGCACACGTCGTCGCCGATGGCAGCCTTGGCCGCTTCGATATCGTTGTAAGGGATGTGGTCGATCGATGGCGGCAGCGGCTCGAAACCTTCGGTGTACTTGGCCTGGCCGCCGACGGACACGGTAAACAGGGTACGGCCGTGGAAGGAGTTCAGGCAGGACACGATGCGCGGCTTCTTGTCGCCGAACTTGGCGTGGGCAACTTTACGGGCCAGCTTCAGGGCCGCTTCGTTGGCTTCGGCGCCGGAGTTGCAGAAGAAGGCGCGGTCGGCGAAGGTGGCTTCGGTCAGGGCCAGGGCCAGGCGCAGCACCGGCTCATTGGTGTAGCCATTGCCCAGGTGCCACAGGGTGTTGGCTTGGCGGGTCAGGGCTTCCACCACGACCGGGTTGCAGTGGCCCAGGGAGGCGACGGCGATGCCGGAGGTGAAGTCCAGGTAATGCTTGCCGTTCTGGTCCCACAGGTCCAGGCCCGCTGCTCGCACTGGCACCATCTGGGCAGGTGCGTAAGTCGGGACGATTACCTCGTCAAAAGTGGCGCGGGTTACAGGGCGGGTGGTAACAGTCGAGTCAAGCTTGGCGTTCATGGCAAATCCCCATCAATGGTAAGGTGTACTGCATTGTAAAAGCGGGGATGCTAAAACTCTTTTGAATCTGCGACAAGGATTTTCAAAATTGTCCAAGCAGCTTGAAAGTCGGGGTCAGGTCTGGCAATCCGCCACTTTTTCCGCAATGCGGAAAAAGTGGCGGATTGCCAGACCTGACCCCGACTTTAACCTTGCAATTTGCGCTGTCGCTCTTCGCGTGGCGTGTTGCCAAATAAGGTGCCAAAAGCGGTCGAAAAGTGCGACCCCGACGAGAATCCGCACATCAGGCCGACCTGCACTATGGAATGATTTGTTTCTAAAAGTAATTGCCGTGCCCGTTGCAGGCGCAGCTCCAAGTAGTAGCGCGAGGGCAGCGAGCCCAGGTACTGCTTGAACAAACGCTCAAGCTGGCGCCGCGACAAGCCCACCAGACCGGCGATATCGTCTGTCGACAGCGGCTCTTCGATATTCGCCTCCATCAGGGTCACCGCCTCCGACAGCTTGGGCTGCAGGGCCCCGAAACGCGCCTGCAGGGCCACCCGCTGCCGCTCTTCCGACGAACGCACGCGGTCGATGCATAAGGCTTCCTTGATCTCGGCCTGCACATTGGCGCCGAACAGCGCCTCGATCAGGGTCAGGGAAAAGTCGAGCGAAGCCGCCCCGCCGCAGCAGGAAATCAGCCGCCCATCGATCTCGAACAAGTTCGGTGTAAGTATGGCGCGCTCGGTGACATCCTCGGTTTCCGCATATAGCGCCCATGGCAGGGCAATGCGTGCGCCGCCCGCCGCTCCAGTCTGGGCCAGCCACAACACGCCGGCGCCGACCCCGCCCCAATATTCCGCCTCGCGGCAACACTCGATCACCGCGCGCAGTTCGGCATCGGCCGGGCGAGCCGCCCCCTCGTCCGCGACCAGCAGGGCCAGTTGCCAGTCGCCGGCCAGGCCGGATGCAGCGGCCAGCTGGGACGGCGTCATCACGTCGAGCTGGAAGCCGCCCTTCAGAAGGCGCTGGGCCAGCCGCAAGGGCTGCGCCAATCCGGACCAGGCCAGGCTGTCCGGTTCGCCTGCATTCACCAGCAGCATGCGCAGCGGCTGCTCCCGGGTCAGGCGACTAAGTTGGGCAAATGACATCTTCTATTCAGGGACAAGCGCCGACGCCGGGCGCTCAGGGGTATTCCATTGGCTGACAATCATACCGGAGATCAACAGTACCGCCCCCAGCAGCTGCATCACGCCCATCGTCTCGCTCAGCCAGAAGTAGCCGAAGATGGCAGCGCTGGCGGGTTCGAAGGCATAGATCACTGCTGCCTCGTTGGCGGTGGCGTGGCTCTGCCCCCACGTTTGCAGGGAAATGATGGCCGCCGTGGCGATCACGCCAAGATAGGCCAGGTTCCATTTATAGGTCGCCAGGCCTTGCCAGATGTAGGTGTAGTAGTCCTGCGCATCATGCGGCACGTCGATCACCCCGCGCGGCACTTCACGCAGCAGTATCCACAGCCCGGCAAACAGGGCCACGGTCCAGATCTGGGCCACGGTGAGCGTCATCAGGCGGTCCACCTTGCGCGAGAACTGCTCCATGACCTTGATGTAGAGGCCGAACAGGAAGGCCGCCGCCAGTGCCAGCGAGTCGCCGCGGCTCCAGCTGAAGCTGCCCTCCCAGCAGAGGGCGAACAGGCCGCCCACCGCCAGGACCAGGGCCAGCACGATGCGCTTGTCCGGCCACTTGCCCATGGCAATACCCAGCAGCGGCACCACCAGCACGTTCAGGCCGCAAATGAAGGCGTTGCGGTTGGAAGAAGTCAGGCTCAGGCCTTCGACCTGGGTCAGGTAACAGAAGAACAGCAGCACGCCGGCCAGGAAGCCATAGTGCAGGTCACGCCATTTGGCGCGCAGCAGGAAGGGGGACAACAGCACACCGGCAATCGCGAAGCGCGACAACACGATCCAGTTGGCCGACAGGTTGTCGGTCATATCCTTCATGGCCGGGAAGGTGGTGCCCCAGACAATGGTCACCACCAGCAGGGCAAGGATACCGCGTGCGTGCAGGGGCATGGCGTTTAGTACATCTTGTTATGAGTTTGCATATAGTAACCGATGGAGGCCGAGGCTGGCGGGCGCTATAATCCGGTGTCATGGGCGAACGATATTTGAAAAGCATCCGGCTGCTGGCCGAATGCATGCAAGGGTTTGAGAGGTGGTCCGGCGAACACGTTCGCCAACTTGGCCTCACCCACGCGCAATTCGATATCATTGCCACACTGGGCAACACCCCAGGCATGAGCTACAAGGAGCTGGGCGAACGCACCCTGATCACCAAGGGCACCCTGACCGGCGTCATCGAACGCCTGGAACAGAAGGGCCTGGTCGAACGGGAACGCAATGCCGACGACAAGCGCTCCTTTTTCGTGCGCCTGACCCCGGCGGGCGAGCAGCTCTTTGCCGAAGTGTTTCCTGTTATCGTCGCTAAAGGCGTACAGTTGTTTTCGGACTATAGCGACGCCGATTATGACGCCCTGGAACGCACCCTGGCCGGGCTGAAGGCCACAATCAGTGCCGGTACACCACTATAAAGAACGAGAAGAATGTTAAAGACCACCCTGCTGGACGGCATCAAGCCAGCCAAATTCGACAAGCAAATCACCGGCAACCTGCTGCTGGAAAACACCAGTGCCGACCTGGTGCGCAAGGAAAAACTACTGATTGGCATCCGCAATGAAGACGGCGAGATCTACCGCCTGATCGGCGCCACCAAGCACAACAGCTTTACCAATGCAGTGGAAGAACTCGAAGACCTGGAACTGGTCGACGAACTGGGGGATGTCGAAGGCACCGTGGAAGGGTGCGACGCCATCTTCGGCGAAGGCTAAGCTGGGCGTATAGCCGGTTTTTTCATCAAAATAACCACCCTGTCCTAGTTCCAAAGGGCAATTTCTGCATATAATTTTCGCATGGACAGACTGGAAGCCTTCAAAGCAATTGCAGCCCAAGCCGGCCGCGGTGAGCTTACATTCCCCACCAATATCGACGCGTCGATCAAGCTTCAGCGCGCGCTGAACGATGACAATTGCCATATCGACCTGGCAGCCAAGCTGGTGCAGGCCGACCCGCTGCTGGCGGCCCGCACGGTGGCCATTGCCAACTCGGTGGCCTACAACCGCTCCGGCATGGAGATTTCCAGCGTGAAGACGGCTGTGCAGCGCCTTGGGGTGCGCACCCTGCAGTCGCTGGTAACCTCGGTGATCGTGCGCCAGCTCGGCACCAAGATCCGCAATCCCCTGCTCAAGGCCAAGGCCAACCAGCTGTGGGAGCACACCGCCCACGTGGCGGCGCTGGCGCAGGTGATTGCGCGGCGCGTGTCCCACGTCGATCCCGATACCGCCATGTTTGCCGGCATCGTGCACGAGGTGGGCGGCTTCTACATGCTGTCGCAAGCCGAAGCCTATCCGGAAGCGATGGAAGGCGATCCGGAAGAATGGACCACCTACGGCGAAGTGCCGATCGGCCGCGGCGTCCTGCAAAAGCTGATGATTCCCGAGAACGTGATGAAGGCCGTGGAAGCCATGTGGGAAGGCATGCGCGCCCTGCCACCCGAAAACCTGGGCGACACGCTGCTGTTGGCCAACGACTTGTCCCCGATCGCCTCGCCGCTGCACGCCCGCCCGGGTGCAACCTCGGTGGCAGCCGCCAGCACCATCGACTTCGCCGTCGGCGACGGCACGCTGGCCAGCATCATGGAAGAGTCGGCGGAAGAAGTGAAATCCCTTACCTCCGCCCTGCTTCACTGAGACGTGCCCTTTAAAAGGGGTACGTCCCCATTTATTTTATAAAGTAACCGGAGACGCGCCAGTTGCCGTCCGGCCCTTTCATCGGGGTCACGGTTTCCACGGCGCTGGCCTTGTTCTCGAATTGGGTGGCGAACTGCAGGACGAAGTAGTCGCCTGCCGGGGCGCCCGGCAAGCTGTGCGTGAACTGGGCACTGGCCAGGCGGCGCGACTTTACTGTTCCCAAGGGCATGCGCACATTGCGCAGCGCCTGCTCCCAGCCCGGCTTGCTGATCGCGCCTTTGAATGCCGGGGCTGCCTTGTCCCAGCTCGCACCGTAGCTGCCGGCATCGGTCAGCGCCAGCCATTCGCTGGCGGCGGTTTTGGCGGAATCGCCTGACGGTGCATCTTGCGCAAACACGGCGCCAGACAGCAATAAACCAGCAATCAGCAAAACCGCGCGCATCGTCGTTCTCCAACACTGTTGAGGATTGCCAATTTTACATGCAGGCGCGGGCGATCGTGGCGGCGAATTGACGCAGTTCAGGCACCGCAGTCGCCTCCCAGTAGCCGGCCCGCAGCCAGGGGCCGATGTAATACAGGCCTGGCGTCGGTTTGCCGTCTGCGCCAAGCACGGTGCAGCCGGCGCCGGTTTCCACGCCGAGTCCCAGCGCGTCGGCCTGCATCAGGCCATCGGCCAGGAGCTGTCGCACCAGAGGCATCGATGCGCGGCGCGGGCTGGCGCAGCTGCCGGTACAGTTGATGATGCGGGCGGCGCGCAGTTCGACGACTGCTTCGCTGCCGCGCGGCTGCACCGCCAGGACCGCCAGTTCCGCCTCGTCGCGGATGCCCATGATGCGTCCAGCCGACACGCGCAGCGCGCAGCGCTCCAGCGCCGCCGCCAACTCCTGCTGCACCATTGGCGGCAACTGGTGCCGGTGCACGTCCCAATACGGCCGCACATGGCGCAGGAAGCGGCGCCGCTCGACCGCGGGCCAGGCTTGCCAGATGCCCGCGGACTGGTGGCGCAAGGCTGCCAGCGCATCGTGCCAGTCCAGGCCCGCCGCTTCAAGGCGCTCCACCTGCCGCATGAAAGCGTGCAAGGCCGCGCGAACGGTTGGCGCTTCGTCGCGCAGCAGCGGGCTGCCTGCCAGGTGGCCGCAAGGCGGCTTGCTGGGCTGCGGCAGCAGGCCATGGCGCGACAGCGCATGCACGCACTGCGAGGGATTGCGGCGCAGGAGCTGCAGCGCGATATCGACCGCCGTCAGGCCGCTGCCCAGCAGCAGCACCGGGTCGTGAACGCCAACGGTGGACAACAGGTCTGCGCGCCATGGATCCGGCACGTAATGCGCACTGTCGGCCAGCGTGCCGTGCGCCATTTCCGGCGGTGGCGCGGGAAGGTGTCCGAAGGCCAGCACCACCCGGTCCGCCTCGATCCGGCGGCCGTCTTCCAGCATCGCTTCCAGCCTGCCGCCAGTTTCGGTTTGCAAGCGGCATACGCTGCCGCTGATGCAATCGAGGCTGGCGTGGCGTGGCGCCTGGTCTTGCGCCTGGCGCAGTGCCCATTCCAGATAGTCGCCGTACACGCTGCGGGCGACGTAGGAACTCCCGGTCACGCGGCTGTCGCGCAGCGCCGCATAGCGCAGGAAGTGTTCCGGATCATCGGGCAGCACGCTCATTTTTGCCGCCACCACGTTGAGCAAATGCTGCTGGCTTTGCGTCCCGTATGCCATGCCGCGCGCCAGCCGTCCGCTGCGGTTCAACAACAGCAGGCGCAAAGGCTGGCGTCCCGCGAGGCGCAGCATCTGTATCGCGCACGCTACACCGGAAAAGCCTGCACCTACGATCAGCACGGTGCGCATGCTGCCCTCCTGCATCGCGTATATAGTCGCATCATGGACTCCTTGATCATATCGCGCCGCGAGCGCGAAGAAATGCATGGCCATCGCGGCGCGGTAGTCTGGTTCACCGGCCTGTCCGGCGCCGGCAAGACAACACTGGCCCGCGCCGTCGAACAGCGCCTGTTCCATGCCGGCTGCCAGGTCGTGCTGCTGGATGGCGACAGCCTGCGCCAGGGCTTGTGCGCCGACCTTGGCTTTTCTCCCGAAGACCGCAGCGAGAACCTGCGCCGAGCCGGCGAAACCGCCCGCCTGTTCGCCGAATCCGGCATCATCGTGCTGGCGGCCTTCATTTCGCCGCTGCGCGCCGACCGCGCCCGCGTGCGCGCCATGCAGGCCGGAGACGACTTCATCGAAGCATGGTGCAAATGCCCGCTGGAAGTCTGCGAACAGCGCGATGTCAAAGGACTGTACCGCCGCGCACGAGCCGGAGAGGTGAAACAGTTCACCGGCGTGTCCGCCCCTTACGAAGCGCCGCTGGCGCCCGAACTGTCGCTCGATACCGCGCGCGCGCCCCTGGCCGATTGCGTCGAGCTGGTACTGGCCGGGTTGCGCTCGCGCGGCGTGCTGCGCGCGCCGGGCAGCAGCTCGTCCAGCAGCTCCAGGCAGATGCGGGCAGCCTGGTCGCCCGCGTCCAGTTCCGCGTGCCAGGCCGATACCGACACGGCCACCAAGGGGTAGTCGCGCAGGCTGCGGAACAGCTCCGCCATCTCTTCCACGCGCGGTCCCGCCGGTACATGGTATTTGAGCGCTGGCATGCGCTGGGCTTCGTCCAGCACGTCGGTATCGAAATGCACGTAGAGGGTCTCGTGCGTCGACAGCTTGCCCAGCACCTGGTCCAGGGTGCAACGCACGATCGCCGATCGCTCCAATGCCACGTCTTCGCCAGGGTCAAGGTCGCGCGCATCGGACAGCAGCACCAGCTCTTCCGGGTAGGGACGCATGCCCACCGCTTCGCGCAACGCGGTGATGCTGTCGCGACGGTTCTGGCGCCGGTCCTGGCGGCCGACCAGCATGGCCAGCGGCATGCCGCCCAGGTATTGGGTGTGCGTGGTGGCCCAGGTGTGGAAGTCGCCGTGCGCGTCCAGCCACAGCATGCGTTGCGGTTCGCGGCCGACACGCTGCAAGCCTGCCATCACGCCCATGGTCGAGACGCAGTCGCCGGAAATGCTGACCGGCAGGTCGCCGGCCGCGGCCGCCGCGGCGACCTGTTCGGCCAGCACGGCATACACGCGGCCCATGCTGCGCATCTGTTCATCCTTGTCCACCAGTTCGGTGGCCGTCGATTGCGGCGACTGCAGCACGGCCCAGGGCTGCGAGTCGAGCAACTGCACGCGCTGCAGGCCGTCGCGCCGCTTGCCCATCAAGTAAGGCACCAGCAGGCGGCGGATCATTGCCACTGCTCCGGCGCCGCGCCGTAGCCCAGCGCGTGCATCATGTCGGCCACTTCCGCGCGCCGCGCCAAAGGCAGCAACTGGCTGCTGCGCTTGCGCCAGCGGCCGGGCGCGGGGGCTTCGGTCGCCATCGTCACCGGCAGCTCGGGCGGCTGCGGCATCGGAGGCAGGCCAAGCCATTCGCAAGTCCGCTCCAGCACGCCCGCAGGGTCGTACAGGAAGGATTCGAAGCGCACCGGCAGCGCCGCCACGCCGCTATCGACAATATGGCGGTGGCAGGACAGCCACTGGTTCAGGCACACCTCCTCCAGCGGCGCATTGATAAAACTGCGCCAGTTCGGCGGCAGGTCGAATTTCCACCAGCGCTGGCCGCCCTCGCACTGTTCGGAATAGCCGTGGATGGCCAGCGTCACGCCGTGCTTTTGCATGTCGTGCGCATGGAAGCCGAGCGGCGACAGCCAGCCGTCGATCAAGCCGTTGACGCAGGCGGCAACGCTGCGGACCAGGTGCACATAGCGCACCTGCGCATGCGGGAACAGTTGTTCATAGAAGCCGTGGCGATAAGCGTCGGAAGGGGTCTTGAACAGCAATACCTTGCTGGCGGCATCATCTTCGGTGAAATGCCGGGCACGCATGGCGGGCGAAACAAAGGGCGGCTCTTCGATCTTGGCGGCCTCGTTGAATGGCCGCCGTTCGCCCGGTCCGCGACCGCCGTCGTAGTAATCGCGCCGCCACGGTTCGCGCCAGAACACGGCGCCCAGCACGGCATGCTGCAATTCGTGCTCGCCGGGCGCGTCGGCGCCCTGGCTGGGCAGCAGCGCCTCGTCGAGGGCACGCTCCATCTGGGCAAAGGCCAGCGGTTGCGCGAACAGCGCAGGGAACTGCAGCAGCAGGCGCTTGCGCCAGCGCGCTTTCAACTCCGGCAACGGCGCCATGCCGCCTTCGGGCACGGTCAGGCTGTCGAAGATCTCGTCGGCCAGCGCATCGGGATTGCGCAGGCGTGCGATGGCATCGCTGGTGCATGCTGGATCGTAGCCGAAGCCGTCGCCGCTCAAGGCAAGGAAGGGCTCCGCTTCGCCGTCAAGGCTGGCGATGCCGGGATGGCGCGCCAGCACCGCCTTGAACAGCGTCGACCCGGAACGCGAACTGGTGAGGATGACGGCGACACGCCTTACCTGCGCACGCCAAGGCGCATGCGGCACTGCCCGCAACTGGCGGATGGTGTCAATCAGCCCGTCCATGCCTTGCCACCGGCTTGATCAGGAAAGCAAAGAACTGGCGCTCCTGGTCGCGTTCGGCCGCGCTGCGCGCCATCAGCCGGATGCTGAAGCCGGCCTGTTTCGCCAGCCGCCGCACCTCGTCCACCGCGCCGAAATTCGAGTGCGCGAAGTAGATGCGCCCGCCCGGCTTCAGGTAGCGCGCCGCCTGTTCGAAGAACTGGGTATTGGTGCGGAAATCGGTATCCCACTGCGAGCGCGCCACCACGTCGGGCGCCGGCTTGTCGCGGAACGGCAGGTTGGCGGTGATGACGTCGAACTGTTCATCGCCCACATTCTCGAACAGGTCGGAACGGCGCACCTCCATCACCCCCTCGAATCCGTGCGCCTTCAGGTTGTGGCGCGCGCTTCGGATGGCAGCCGGATTGACGTCCAGCGCCAGCACGCGCGACGCGCCCTGGTAGCAGGCGAAGATCGCAATCACGCCCGAGCCGGTGCCCACATCGAGTACGCTCTCCCCCGGCTTGATGCGGAAATTGCGCACCAGCGGCTGGCTATCGAGGAAGGGCCAGAAAGTATTCGGATAGACGTGGAATTTCTTGCCAAGATAAGTGATGGTGCGCCCGCCCTCCGGTACAGCCTTGAAGGCCTTTTGACGCGTGGCTTGCCAGCGGTCGACTTGTTCTGGCGTGGGAAGTGCAGATGTTCGCATACCTGTCCCCTTGTCTGATGCTTGCCATGCTATCGAGTCTGCCAGGCAAGGGCAAGCACGGATGAACCCGTGCGCGCGAACTGTTGGAACCTTACATTGCTCCCGGTTTGAAAGTCGGGGTCAGGTCTGGCAATCCGCCATTTTGGCGGATTGCCAGACCTGACCCCGACTTTCATCAAGGCAGCCACGCGGCGATGGCGCGGCCGATGGCTTCGGGGTGGTCTTCCTGGATGTTGTGCGTGCCTTCGCCGAGTTCAACCAGCTTGCAGTTTGCAAACTTCTCGGCGTAGCGCTCGGCGACCGGACGTGGCGTCAGCACGCCGTTCGGGCTGAACAGGATCAGCTTCGGATATTGAGCCGTGGCCATGATTGCTTCGTTGCGTTCGATCAGCTGGTACACATCGGCCGGCTCCCCGGCAATCGGCATCATGCGCGGGAAAGCCAGCATCGGCTTGCGCGATGCGGGCGTCGGGAATGGCGCGCGGTAGGCATCCATCTCTTCCGCCGTCAGCGGGCGCAGCGCGCCTTTCGGCAGCATCTGCTCGATGAAGAGGTTCTGCTGCAGCACGAACTCTTCGCCGCTGCCCGGTGCGCGCATCAGCTTGAAGCGCTCGCGCGCCTGTTCGAGCGGGTGGAAGTCTTCCCATGTCGGGCTGGGACGCACGAACTCCATCAGGGCCACGCCGCGTACCTTGGCCGGGTAGCGCGCCGCCAGGTGGATGGCCAGCGCGCCGCCCCAGTCCTGGCCGACCAGCGTGAACTCCTCGATCTCCATCTGCTGCAGGAAGGCCTCGAGGTAGGCCGCGTGTTCGAGGAAGGTGTAGGCGATATCGGGCTTGCCGGAAGCGCCGAAGCCGATCAGGTCGGGCGCCAGGCACCAGGCTTTGACGGCCACGTGCGGCATGATGTCGCGCCAGATGAAGGAGTGCGTCGGGTTGCCGTGCAAGAAGATCACGGCGTGCTGGCTGCGTTTGCCGAGCTCGCGATAAGCGATGGTGGAATTCAGTACGGGGAGGTTCTGCATGAGGTCTCTCTCAGAAAAAAATGCCCACTCCAAAGAGTGGGCCAAGTCCAAAACTAGGGATGTCCTGAAAGAGACGGTTCCATCTTATGTTCGGGACTGGCCGCACTCTGTGCGTCAACTCACACAAGCCTTAAAAAGGCCATGGGGTCTCGGTCTGCTGCCATGCAGGCAGTTGCTGCACCCGTTCGAACCAGGCCAGCAAATGCTGGTATTGCTCGACTGGAATTTTGGCGCGGCTCACATACATCATGGGCGCTGCAACGGCGAAGTCGGCCAGCGTGAGCTTGCCGCCGCTCAGCCACTGGCGTGTGGCCAGGTGCTTGTCGAGCACTGCCGCGTGCTGGTGCACGAAGGTTTCGCCTTTCTTGATCTCGACCGGATCAGGGTCCTGGCCGGTGACGAACTTCTTCCACAGGTACTCCCAGGTCAGGATGCCAATCGCCGGTGCAAAGTGCTGGGCGGCGAAGAACATCCAGCGGTTGACGTCGGCGCGCTCTTTCAGGTCGCGCGGATAGACGTCGTTGGCGCCGGCCTTGTCAGCCAGGTACTGCATGATGGCGCAGGATTCCCACAGCAGGAAGCCATCGTCTTCCAGCACCGGCACTTTGCCGCAGATGTTCACCTCGCTCAGGCGCTTGCGGTCGGCTTCGCTGGCCAGGTCGATGAAGACTTCCTCCAGCTTGATGCCGAGCTGGCTAGCCGCCAGCAATACACGGCGGGCGTTGGAGGACAGTGGGTTGTGATAGAGGCGCATCGCTAATCTCCTTGGTGGTTTGATCGAATGCGCCTATCGTAACCAAGGTCCCCTGACAGTTCCTGTCAGGAGTCGTCCTTAATCGCGTTTTCTTCGCGCCAGACTTTGAGCAATTCGTGGCGCGGTGCAGGGTAGCGTTCTGCAAGTGCTTCGGCGTGCGCGATGCGGTCGATGCGGAAGTGGCGGTTGGCCTTGCGCATCTCGCACCAGGCGGCAAGGATGCGGCGTCCTTCGAAAAAAGCCAGCGCAAATGGCCACACCGTGCGCTCGGACGAAGCACCGTTTTCGTCCTTGTATTGGATGCGCATCTTGTGATGGCGACGGATTGCTTCGCGCGCGGGCTGCACGAATTCATCGTGCTCCGGCGTGTCGCGCATCAGCGGCACCCACAGGCTGGTGTCGGCCATGTCGTCGCGCAGGTCTTTCGGCGTGGCGGTGGCGATCTTGGCCAGCGCGTTGGCTGCGGCTTGCGCCAGCGCCGGGTCGCCCTGGCGGCGCACCCAGCGCGCGCCCAGCACCAGCGCTTCCAGTTCGTCCGTGTCGAACATCAGCGGCGGCAGGAAGAAGCCGCTGCGCAGCAGATAGCCAAGGCCGGCCGAGCCTTCCACCGGCGCGCCGAGTTCGGCCAGGGTTTGCATGTCGCGGTAAATCGTGCGTTCGGATACACCCAGCTTTTCCGCCAGTGCGGCCGCAGTCACCGGACGGCGGCTGCCGCGCATGGCATCCATGAGCTGGAACAGGCGGCCGGTACGGCTCATTGCTGCTCCCCATTTTACGAGGCGTGCAGCTTAACATAGTTATAATCTGGGAATGAGCAAGAACCTCCCTACCAAGAACCCTGCCACCAAAAGCCGCGCACTCGGCAAAGTCACCCTGTCGGATGTCGCCGCCCTCGCCGGCGTCGCCCCCATGACGGCGTCGCGCGCCATCAATCAACCGGAGCTGGTGTCCTCTGTCCTGCGCGAGCGCGTGGAGAAGGCGGTGCAAGATCTCGGCTATGTTCCGAACCGCGCAGCACGCGCCCTGGCCTCGGCGCAGTCGAGGGTCATCGTGGTGCTGGTGCCATCGCTGGCAAACACGGTGTTCACCGCGGTGCTGGCGGGCGTGCAGGATGCGCTTGACCCGTGCAACTATCAGATCCTGATCGGTAACACGCGCTATTCGGATGCGGAAGAAGAGAAGCTGCTGGCGACTTATATGCAGTCGAACCCGGACGGTATCCTGCTGTGCGGACTGACGCACAGCCCGCGCGTGCAGCAGATGCTGGCCACTTCGCGCGTGCCTGTGGTGTCGATGATGGACCTGTCCTCGGAACCGGGCGCAATGTCGGTCGGCTTCTCGCAGGAGGATGCCGGCTACACCATCACGCGCTACCTGATCGAGAAGGGCCGCAAGCGCATCGGCTACATGGCCGCCCAGCTCGACGAACGTACCCTGAAGCGCGGCGATGGCTACCGCAAGGCCATGGAGGAAGCCGGCCTGGCCGACCCGATGCTGGAGCTGATGTGCCCGGACCCGTCCACCATCGCCCTGGGCGCTGAGCTGCTGGGCCGCATGCTGGCCAATATGCCGGGCCTGGACGCGATCTTCTGCTGCAACGACGACCTGGCGCACGGCGCCATCTTCCAGTGCCAGCGGCGCGGCATCAAGGTGCCGGAGCAGCTGGCGATCTGCGGCTTCAACGACCTGCCGGCTTCTGCCTGGATGAAGCCTTCGGTCACCACGGTCGGCACGCCGCGCTACCAGACGGGTTTTGAGGCCGCCAACCTGCTGCTGGCGACCATCCGTGGCAACGACGTGCCGGCGCGCCGCATCGACCTTGGCTTCACACTGATGGCACGCGAGAGCGCATAACGACATCAGTGCAAATAAAAAAAGCAGCCTCACGGCTGCTTTTTTTTCGAGCGCGGTTGTTTAAACCACTGCGCCGTCGGTCTCGTCTTTTTCCTTGATCGGCTTGATCAGGTCTTCGCGCTTCACGCCCAGCCACATGGCCACGGCAGCAGCAACGAACACGGAAGAGTAAATACCGAAGCAGATACCGATGGTCAGCGCAATCGCGAAGTAGTGCAGGGTCGGGCCGCCCAGGAACAGCATCGACAGCACCATCATCTGGGTGCAACCGTGGGTGATGATGGTACGCGAGATGGTGGAAGTGATTGCGTTGTCGATCACTTCATGCACGGACATCTTGCGCTGCTTGCGGAAGTTCTCGCGAATCCGGTCGAAGATAACCACCGATTCGTTGACGGAGTAACCCAGCACCGCCAGCACGGCGGCCAGCACGGTCAGCGAGAATTCCCACTGGAAGAAGGCGAAGAAGCCCAGGATGATCACCACGTCGTGCAAGTTCGCGACGATGGCGGCCACTGCGAATTTCCATTCGAAGCGGATGGCCAGGTAGATCATCACGCCAACCACCACCATGATCAGGGCGTTCAGGCCGTTCTGCGCCAGCTCATCGCCGACCTGCGGGCCGACGAATTCAACCTTCTGCAGCGACACGCCTTCGGAACCGTCGGCATGGATACAGGCGCTCTTCATTTCATGGGCGCCCTTGTCGGTCACCTTGTCGACCGACTTGACGCTGCCCTGCTCGGCCTTGCACAGCTCGCCGAACACCTTGGCAGCGGTATCGGCAGCGGTGGTGCCTGCAACGTTCGGCAGGCGGATCAAGGCGTCGCGCGCCGTGTCGATGCTCGACACCTCAGGATGGTAGCCCAGGCCATTCAGGGTCTCGCGCACCTTTTCCAGGTTGGCTGCCTGCGCGTACTTCACTTCCATCACGGTGCCGCCGGTGAACTCCACCGAGAAGTGCAGGCCCTTGGTAGCCAGGAAGAACACTGCTGCCACGAAGGTCAGCGCCGAAATCACGTTGAAGACCAACGCGTGGCGCATGAACGGGATGTCTTTACGGATGCGGAAAAATTCCATCTCTATTCCTTAGTTCGCAGGTTTCCAGACGGTGCCGATCGACAGCGACTGCAGTTTCTTCTTACGGCCGTACCACAGGTTCACCACGCCGCGCGAAACGAAGACTGCGGAGAACATCGAGGTCAGGATACCCAGGCTGTGCACCACGGCGAAGCCGCGCACCGCACCGGAACCGAACACCAGCAGCGCGATACCAACGATCAGGGTGGTCACGTTGGAGTCCAGGATGGTGTGCCAGGCGTGCTCGAAGCCGGCGGCAATCGCCGACTGCGGGTTGGCGCCATTGCGCAGCTCTTCGCGGATACGTTCGTTGATCAGCACGTTGGCGTCAATTGCCATGCCCAGCGCCAGCGCGATCGCCGCGATACCCGGCAGGGTCAGCGTGGCTTGCAGGCGGGACAGCACAGCGATCAGCAGCAGCAGGTTCACTGCCAGCGCCAGCACGCTGAAGGCGCCGAACATCATGTAGTAGATGATCATGAAGGCCGCGATGGCGGCAAAGCCGTACATCGTGGAGTGGAAGCCCTTGGCGATGTTTTCAGCGCCCAGTGCAGGACCCACGGTACGCTGCTCGATCACTTCCATCGGAGCGTACAGGGCGCCGGCGCGCAGCAGCAGCGCCAGTTCGGCGGAGTTCTCCGCGCTGCCCATGCCGGTGATCTGGAAGCGGCTACCCAGTTCGCTCTGGATGGTCGCCACGGACAGCACTTCGGCCTTCTTCTTCTCGAACAGCACGATGGCCATCTTCTTGCCGACGCGGTCGCGGGTTGCGTCGCGCATCTTGCGGCCACCGTCGCCGTTCAGGTCGATGCTGACGGCAGGCTGCTGGTTCTGGTCGAAAGTGGCGGTTGCGCTGGAGATGTAATCGCCGGTCAGCACCACGTCCTTGGACAGCACGACAGGCACGCCTTTGCCGACGGTGAACAGCTCCGAGTTGTACGGAATGGCAGCGTTCAGCTCAGTGCCAGGGGTGACGGTTTCGTCGACCATGCGTACTTCCAGGGTTGCGGTACGGCCGATGATGTCTTTCGCGTGCGCGGCATCCTGCACGCCTGGCAGCTGCACCACGATGCGGTCAGGGCCTTGCTGCTGGATCACCGGCTCGGACACGCCCAGTTCATTCACGCGCTTGCCCAGGGTGGCAATATTCTGCTGCACGCCGTTGTCCAGGGTGGCTTTCAGGGCGGCCGGCTTCAGGGTCACGACCAGGCGCAGTTCGTCGCCTTCGGTGGCGTCAACCACGTCCATATCCGGCTGCTGGTCCTTGATGATGCCCTTGGCCTGCTGGCGCAGTGCGTCGTCGCGGAACTTGACGATGATGGTGTCGTTCACGCGATCGATGCCTGCGTGGCGCACGTTCTTCTCGCGCAGCTGGTTCTTGATGGCAGCCTGGGTACCCTGGATACGCTTGGTGACCGCAGCCTTGGTGTCAACCTGCATCAGGAAGTGCACGCCGCCGCGCAGGTCCAGGCCCAGGTACATTGGCAGTGCGCCTACAGCGCGCATCCAGTCCGGGGTATTCGACACCAGGTTGACGGTGACGATATAGGTCGGGTCGTTCGGGTCCGGGTTCAGGCCTTTTTCAAGTGCCAGCCGGCCTTTGAACTGGGCGTCCGTGTCGGAGAAGCGCGCGCGCACGTAGGTGTGCATGCCGGCGCCGTCCAGCGCTACGCCGTCATTCTTGACGTTGGCTTGTTTCAGGAGCGTGTCCACCTGGGTCGCCAGGGCATTGGTGACCTTGACGGTGGCCTTGGCGCTGGTGATCTGCAGTGCAGGTGTCTGGCCGAAGTAGTTAGGCGCCGTGTACAGGGCGCCAAGCAGCACCACCACGACGATAAGGATGTATTTCCAGATTGGATAACGATTCATAGTCTTCAGCATTGCTATAACAAAACGGGCGGCACTGGCCGCCCGCGCCGGTTATCACAGGCTCTTCAGGGTGCCTTTCGGCAACTGGGAGGAGATGGCGTGCTTCTGCACCCAGACTTCGGTGCCCTGCGACACTTCGATAGCCACGTTCTGGTCGTTCACCTTGGTCACTTTGCCCATGATGCCGCCGATGGTCACCACTTCGTCGCCCTTGGCGAGGGCTTCCATCATGGCTTTCTGCTCTTTCGCGCGCTTCTGCTGCGGCCGAATCATCAGGAAGTACATCACCACAAACATCAGGATCAGTGGTGCGAAGGTGGTCAGGCTGCCCATGGCGCCGGCGTCGGCTGCGGTTTGGGCGTATGCGTTGGAAATGAACACGGGGACTCCAGATTCTAGTTAGGTAAAACTTATTGGGTAAAAATCAAGCGGTGTATTCTAGCACCCGCCACGCTGCCGACCTACATAAGGGCGGCTTGCCGTTTTTTAAATACCACGCGCGCGATCTGCGTGGAATTGCTGCACCCAGTCCGGGAAACGGTCGGCGTCGAGCGCGTCGCGCATCTGCTGCATGATGTCCAGGTAATAATGCAGGTTGTGGATGGTGTTCAGGCGCGCGCCCAGGATCTCCTGCGCACGGTGCAGGTGGTGCAGGTAGGCCCGGCTGAAGTTGCGGCAGGTGTAGCAGGAGCAGGTCGGGTCGAGCGGTTCCTTGTCATCCTTATAACGGGCATTCTTGATCTTGACGTCGCCGAAGCGGGTGAAGATCCAGCCGTTGCGGGCATTCCGGGTCGGCATCACGCAGTCGAACATGTCGACGCCGTTGGCCACGCCGTTCACCAGGTCCTCCGGGGTGCCGACGCCCATCAGGTAGTGCGGCTTGTTCTCAGGCAGGCGCGGGCCGACGTGCTGCAGGATGCGCATCATGTCTTCTTTTGGCTCGCCGACGGACAAGCCGCCGATGGCCAGGCCCGGGAAGTCGATTTCCTGGAGGCCTGCCAGCGATTCGTCGCGCAGGTTTTCGTACATGCCGCCCTGGACGATGCCAAACAGTGCGTTCGGGTTCTCGCCAGCCTTGAACTCATTCATCGAGCGTTGGGCCCAGCGCAGGGACATGCGCATCGACTTCGCCGCTTCTTCCAGCGTGGCAGGACGGCCATCGATTTCGTACGGGGTGCATTCGTCGAACTGCATCACGATGTCGGAATTCAGCACGCGCTGGATCTGCATCGAGATTTCCGGCGACAGGAACAGCTTGTCGCCGTTGATCGGCGAATTGAAGGTCACGCCTTCCTCGGTGATCTTGCGCATTTCGCCCAGGGAGAACACCTGGAAGCCGCCGGAGTCGGTCAGGATCGGCTTGTCCCAGCCCATGAAGCCGTGCAGGCCGCCGAACTTGGACATCACGTCGTTACCGGGGCGCAGCCACAGGTGAAAGGTGTTGCCGAGGATGATCTGGGCGCCGATTTCCTTCAGCTCCAGCGGCGACATGGCCTTGACGGAGCCGTAGGTACCGACCGGCATGAAGATCGGGGTCTGCACCTCGCCGTGATTGAGCTTGACCGTGCCGCGGCGGGCGTGGGTCTTGCCGGTGGTGTCTTTTTTGATGAGTTTAAATTCCAGCATCGGTATTCCTTATGCTCTGTTGTGCGTCGTCAGCAGCATGGCGTCGCCATAGCTGAAGAAGCGGTATTCGTTCGCGATCGCGTGCTGGTAGGCATGGCGGATCTCGGTAAAGCCTGCGAAAGCGCTGACCAGCATCAGCAGGGTCGATTTCGGCAGGTGGAAGTTGGTGATCAGCCGCGTCACCGTCTTGAATTGGTAGCCCGGGGTGATGAACAGGCTGGTGTCGCCGCTGCCCGCTTCCAGGCTGCCGCCTTGGGAGGCCGACTCCAGCGCGCGCAGCGAGGTCGTGCCCACCGCCACCACGTCGCGGCCGGCGGCGCGCGCTTCACGCACGGCGTCCACGGTTTCCTGCGGCATGGTGTACCACTCGGTATGCATCTTGTGCTCGGCCAGGTTTTCGGTGCGTACCGGCTGGAAGGTCCCGGCGCCCACGTGCAGGGTGACGTAGGCGAATTTCATGCCCTTGGCACGCAGCTTGTCGAGCAGCGCTTCATCGAAATGCAGGCCGGCGGTCGGCGCCGCCACGGCACCCGGCACCTTGTTGAACACCGTCTGGTAGCGCGTTTCGTCCACTTCGCCCGGCGCGTGTTCGATGTAGGGCGGCAGCGGCAGGCGGCCATATTGCTCGATCAGGTCGAACACATCTGCTTCGAAATGCAGGGTATAGAACTCGCCGGCACGCTCACCGACGGTGACATCGAAGGCATCGGCCAGACGGATCTTCACGCCGGGACCGGGCGACTTCGAGGCGCGCACCTGGGCCAGCACGGTGCGGGTGTCCAGCACGCGCTCAACCAGCGCCTCCACCTTGCCGCCGCTGTCCTTGACGCCGAAGAAACGGGCCTTCAGCACGCGGGTGTTGTTCATCACCAGCAGGTCACCAGCCTGGAGCTGGTCGACGATGTCGGTGAACTGGCGGTCGTGCAGGATCTTGCCGTCCACGTGCAGGAGGCGCGACGCGCTGCGGTCCGGCAGAGGAAATTGCGCAATTCGCTCTGGCGGCAAGTTAAAATCGAAGTCGGATAACGAGTACATTGACGGACTACTAAAACTGTTGGGCAACCCTCTATTTTACGACACCTGCCCAAAATTCACGCAAAAATGCCGGAAACGAAGCCGCCTGCCAAAAAAAAACCAGCCGCCACCGCCGAGAGCAAGCTTGCCAAGCTAGGCCTGCGCACGGACATGGACCTGGTGCTGCACCTGCCCATGCGCTACGAAGATGAGACGGAAGTCCTGACGATCCGCGAAGCCTGCATGCGCGGCGGCGAGGTAGCGCAGGTGGAAGGCGTTGTCACGTCGAACGAAATCGCCTACAAGCCGCGCCGCCAGCTGCTGGTCCATATCGCGGACGAGACGGGCGATATCCAGCTGCGCTTCATGAACTTCTACGGCAGCCAGGTCAAGCAGTTGGCGGAAGGCACCCGCGTGCGGGCGCGCGGTGAAGTGCGGCATGGCTTCTTCGGCGCCGAGATGGTGCACCCGGCCTACAAGATCGTGAACGAGGGCGCGCCGCTGCCGACTTCCCTGACACCGGTCTACCCTTCCGGCGAAGGCCTGTCGCAACTGGTGCTGCGCCGCGCGATTGCAGACGCGATGAAGCGCGTGGACTGGACCGACACCCTGCCGCCGGAAATCCTCAAGGCCATGCGCCTGCATCCGCTCGAGTCGGCCGTGCGCACCTTGCATTACCCGCCGGCCGAGATCGATGAGAATGCCCTGATCGATCGCAGCCACCCGGCCTGGACGCGCGTGAAGTTCGACGAACTACTGGCACAGCAGCTCTCACTGAAACGCGCGCAGCGCGCACGCCGCGCCAAGGGCGCCGCGGTACTGGGCAAGGCCGGCTCGCTGTCGTCGGCGTTTGAAGCCTCGCTGCCGTTCAAGCTGACGAAAGCCCAGCAGCGCGTGCTGAAGGAAATCCGCGCCGACATCAAGCAGCCCTACCCGATGCAGCGCCTGCTGCAGGGCGACGTCGGCAGCGGCAAGACCATCGTGGCCGCGCTGTCCGCGGCGCAGGCGATCGACAGCGGCTACCAGGCCGCCCTGATGGCGCCGACCGAGAT
Source organism: Pseudoduganella sp. R-32 (assembly GCF_049913245.1). NCBI lineage: Bacteria > Pseudomonadati > Pseudomonadota > Betaproteobacteria > Burkholderiales > Oxalobacteraceae > Pseudoduganella > Pseudoduganella sp. R-32. The sequence continues at coordinate 6,727,841 of NZ_CP183987.1, forward strand.
CCTGGCCGACCAGCATTTCCGCAAGATTGCCGCGTGGCTGGAACCGCTGGGCGTGAAAGTCGCATGGCTGACCGGCAGCCTGAAAAAGAAAGAAAAGGAAGTCGCTTACGCGCTGGTGGAATCGGGCGAGGCGCAACTGGTGATCGGCACGCATGCCATCATCCAGGACACGGTGCAGTTCGCAAAACTCGGCCTGGTGATCGTGGACGAGCAGCACCGCTTTGGCGTCGGCCAGCGTCTGACCCTGCGCAACAAGGGCAATGGCGACAACGTGCCGCACCAGTTGATGATGTCCGCTACGCCGATCCCGCGCACGCTGGCCATGACCTACTATGCCGATCTCGAGGTATCGGTAATCGATGAGCTGCCGCCCGGCCGCACTCCGATCGTCACCGCCGTGGTCGACCAGAACCGGCGCGATGAGGTGATCGCCCGCGTGCATGCCGCCGCGCTGGAAGGCCGCCAGGCTTACTGGGTCTGCCCGCTGATCGAAGAATCGGAAGCGCTGCAGCTCCAGACGGCAACCGAAACCTACGAGACCCTCGCAGCCGCCCTGCCCGACCTGCGCGTCGGCCTGGTGCACGGCCGCTTGAAGCCAGCTGAAAAGGCGGAGGTGATGGACGCATTCGCCGCCGGCGACATCCATGTCCTGGTCGCGACGACCGTGATCGAGGTCGGCGTCGACGTGCCGAATTCCTCCCTGATGGTGATCGAGCACGCCGAACGCTTCGGCCTCTCGCAACTGCACCAGCTGCGCGGCCGCGTGGGCCGAGGTTCGGCAGCGTCGGTCTGCCTGCTGCTTTACCAAAGCCCGCTCGGCCCGATCGCCAAGCAGCGCCTGATGACGATGCGCGAAACCACCGATGGCTTTGAGATCGCGCGCCGCGACCTGGAAATCCGCGGCCCCGGCGAATTCCTGGGCTCGCGCCAATCCGGCCAGGCCATGCTGCGCTTCGCCGACCTGGAGACCGACGGCTGGCTGGTCGACCAGGCGCGCGACGTGGCGCACGCCCTGCTGCATGAGGCGACGCCCGCCAACAAGGCCACGGTGGAAGCCCACCTGGAACGCTGGCTGGGCGGCAGGGAAGAATTCCTGAAAGTCTGACGAAACGTGCGCCCGGCACCTGGGCCTGCTGATAAATTCTCCACGCGCTTCAAGCGAGGAGTGAATATGCTGATGAAATCGATCTGCGGCATCCTGCTGGCCGCATCAACGACATTAGTGCAGGCCGAGCCGGACCGCTGGGACTTTACCTGGGGCGGATTTTACGACTATATGCAAAACCGCTTCATCGACACTTTGGTCCACGGTTCATTCGAGGGCGTCGATGCAAACGGCAATGCAATCCTGGAGGCATCCGAGCTGACGACCTTCAAGGTAGACGGCCGCGAACTGCTTGGCTGCACTACCACGGCACCTTCGCCGTGCGGCGTCAGCGCATTCTCCTATGCTTTCAACGGCGACCTGTCATTCCGCGCCAACCATATTTCGTACACGGACTACGGTGGCTCGGACTGGTACTGGTCGGAAGTGCGATACGACACCGGCAGCGGCGTGGCCTTCATCACCCGTGCGCAGCAGCACTATGAGGAGAGCGGTTGGATGACGACGCCGCAAACCTTGCTGGCGGTTTCGCCGGTACCGGAACCACAACCCTACGTCATGCTGGCGGCGGGCCTGCTGCTGTTGCCGCTGCTTGCCGGGCGCCGCAACTGGCCGGGTCAGCGTTCGAAAATGCAGCCGACGTAGACCTGCACGACAGCCTGCATGCGATCGGTATTGCCGATCTGCCCTGGGAATCGCGCTGCCGTCTGGTTCGCGCAAAGGTCGCCGCGCTTGCGGATCCGGTCGATGCATTCGGCTTCGGACAGGCCGTACTTATTCCGCGCGCAGGACCTTTCCAGTTTGCTGCCTATGTCCTTCAACATGCTGACGTCGGCGCCGGATACCTGCAGCACTGCATTCGCGGCCGCTTCGCCGGAGCCTGCTTGCTGTTCGTCCTCGAGGACTTGTACTTCTTCCGTCTCGGCAGCTTGCTGGCGATGCTTGACCGCTGTGTTCAAGCCCCATCCCAGCGCAACCAGGACGGCCACTTTGGCCACCAGGCCAATGTTCCAGCTGTGCTTGACCGGGACGGGTTCCGGCGCTGCCCGCATGCGCTCGCGCAGGCCCGGATCCGGCATCGCTTGCGCCGGACTGACTGCCTTGGAATAGCAAACCCCGCAAGCAGGGCACTGCCACTCCGGATTGGTCGCGTCCTGGGGACGCACATGATCGCACTTCGGACAAATGACTTGCTTATCCATGGGCTTCCATTCAGTTCCTGCCGGTCGGCGTGGCGACCAGGGATTCAACTTCCGCGGTCAGGGAGATGATGCGGGGCACGCCGTCGACCAGCGCGATCTCGGCCTTCTGCTTGCTGAGCGACTCCATGCGCTCTCCCGGCAGCAGCACGACTTCTTTCGCGACGTCGCGCGCGGTGGCGCTGTGGCCATTGGCGGCCAACGATACTTCGCGCTTGCTGACCTCATAAGTCGACTGCAGCTGAACTTTCCACAAGCCTTCCAGCATGGCCTTGTACTCGTCCACGCTCATGCGCGAAAGGCCGCCGCCCCGGCCCGGCATGGAGACCATGATCATCGCGTTGGGCGCGAAATTGGCCATCAGGCGGTCGGAATCGTGGCGCTGGACCGAAGTTTCCACGTTTCCCATCACCGTGAGCACTTCGGCCTCGGTCAGCCGTTTGCCACTGCAAGCAGTAGTGGCGGCAAGCACTGTGATAATTGTTGCAATCTTTTTCATATACGCAATGATACATTATGTGACACGTGTCGCATAAACTCCTTGCCTTCGCGCGACACATGTCGCAGAATGCCGTCATACGTCACAAGGAGCTCCCATGGCCATTCCATCCATTACCGAATTAACGCTGCTCAAGGCACTTTGGAAACAGCATCCGCTCAGCGCCCGTGAAATCCATGACCGCGTGGAGGAAGAACTGGCCTGGTCCTTCTCTTCCACCCGCAAGACCCTGGAACGCATGCTGGAGAAAGGCATGATCAGCCAGCATTCCGCCCATGGCATGAACGTATACGCGCCAGTGGCCGAAAAGGTTGAAACGCTGGCTGAATTTGCCCACGATTTCAGCCATCGCGTGATGGAAATGAACGCGCCGCTGCCGGTGAACATGTTTACCGGCTCCAAGCTGGTCAACCAGCATGAGTTGAAAGAGCTGGAGCAACTGCTCAGCGAATGGCCGGAAGACAAGGAGTAAACGATGTTCGCCCTGGTATTCCTGCAGGCGAGCATCGTTAGCCTGCTAGCTGGCGCCGGCGCCTGGCTGTTGCTGCATGCCGCCGCGCGCGCCTGGCCCGGACTTGAGGCGAGGCGCACGCCGTGGCTGCTGGCCGTCGCCGCCATCGCCGGCACCCTGGCGCTCGGCCTGCTTCCCTCGGCCGCCCGGCCGAGCATGGTCCCCGCCATCGAGCTGCCCGGAGTGCGCGCCGCCGCCAATCCCGGTCCCGGCCACGGCCCTGCCGGCGTGCTGGCCACCGACCAGGGCGCAGCCGGCAACGATGCCGGCTTCGACGACGGCGATGCCGCATTGATCGCGCCGTCCCCCGCCCTGCTCTGGCTCGGCTATTCCTGGCTGGCCCTGTACACCGCCGGACTCGCAGCAACAGCAGCAAAATGGCTGCGCGCCAAGCGTCACCTGGACGCGCTGTTGGCCGCATCGACGCGTCTTGACCGTTCAGCCCTTGCTGCCCATGCAGGCTTTGAATCCCTGCACCGCGACCTGCCGGAAGTGCGCGAAATCGACGCCCCGATCGCCCCCATGCTGGCGGGCCTGGCGCGCCCAGTCCTGCTGCTGCCGCGCCACCTGCGCGACTTCGATCCGGCACAACAACGCCTGGTGATAGAACACGAACTCACCCACCTCGCCCGCCGCGACCCGCTTTGGATGCACGCCAGCTTCCTGCTGCAAGCGATCCAGTGGTTCAACCCGATTGTGGCCCGGCTTGGCAAGCGGCTGGCCTGGGCGCAGGAACTGGGTTGCGACCGCAATGTGCTGCAGGGTCTTCCTCCCGCACAGCGCCGTCACTACGCCGCAGCCCTGGTGACGCAAATGCGCGCGCAATCCTTGCCCGACCACGGTACTGCCCTGGCCTTCGGTAGCCGCACGGTCGATGCCGTCGCCGCCCGCATCCGCATGATCCGCGACGGCGTGCCCGCCATGCCGCGCACCGTCAACTCCGCCCTGAGCTACGCCGTCCTGCCTGCAGTGTTGGCCGCCAGCGTATTGCTGCAGCCGGCGCTGGCGTGGCGCCTCGACGATGCCGTCCCGGCTGCCCAGCCAGCGCCTGCCGCAGCTGCGCAGCCTGCCAGCCTGCCGCATTGGCAAGCCCCCATGGAAAGCATGCGTGTCAGCGCGTTCTTCGGCATCCTGCACGCTCCCACGGGCCGGCTGCACAGAGGCATGGATTTCGCAGTCCCGACCGGCACCCGAATCGTGGCGCCCGCCGAGGGCGTGGTCATCGCCTCGACCAATCACTACGCGGGCGAGGACAAGTGGGGCGAACTGATCGTCATCGAACACGCGAACGGCCTGCGGTCCTTGTACGCCCACATGGACAAGCGCATGGTCAGGCTGGGCGAACGCGTCGCCGCCGGCCAGCAAATCGGCACTTCCGGCGCCAGCGGCAAAGCCACCGGTCCTCACCTGCATATGGAAGTCAGCCTCGATGGCGATAACATCGACCCGCAAGCCGTGCTAGGCAAGCTCGAAGGCAACGCCACCAGGACCGCGCTGCGGCGCCTGAAGGCAAGCCGCGCCAGCTAATCCACCCCGCCGCCACTGAGCACATGCCGCGCGCTGCCCGGCAGTGGCGGCGCTCGTCCCAAGGAAACGCGATGTATAAGATTTTCATGCTTGCCGCCGCGCTGGCAAGCCAGGCCGCATCCGCACAACAGGTCATCGAGATCAAAAGCGCAAAGCTCGACCAGCGCAAGGAAGACACGGCCAGCACCGTCGTCCTGAGCCGCGAGGAGCTGGCCGCGCATGGCGACCGCACCGTGGCCGACGCCTTGCGCCGCCTGCCCGGCATTACCATCGGCGACAGCGCCGGCATTCGCATGCGCGGCCTTGGCAAGGGCTATACGCAAATCCTGCTGAACGGCCAGCCCGCGCCCAATGGTTTCTCGCTTGACAGCCTGCCGCCGGAAGTGATCGAGCGGGTCGAAGTGCTGCGCACCGCGTCCGCCGTGCTGGGCACGCAAGGCATCGCCGGCACCATCAACATCGTGCTGCGCAAATCCGTCAGCCGCGGCAACCGGGAAATACAGCTCGGGATGGACAGCCTGCACGGCGCATGGTCGCCGCGCCTCGCCGTGCAATCCACCGGCAAGGCGGATGGCTGGTCGCATAACGTCAGCGCCGTACTGTCGCGCAGCAGCACGCCTGCCGAGCGCAGCATCACCGACAGCGCACCCGGCATGCTGCGCACCATCCGTTCACACGAGAACAACGTCGGCGACTCGCTCAACCTCAGTCCGCGCCTGGGCTGGACCAGCGCCGGTGGCGACAGCTTCGCCCTGCAAACCATCGCCACCGTGAACCGCCGCGACATCGGCTACCACTCGCAAGAGGCGGTGCAGCTCGGCGCATCGGGCGACTTTGCGCAGGTGCACAGCCGCTTCCGCATGCGCGGCCATTTCCTGCGCAGCGAGCTGACATGGCAACGCAGCCTGGCCAGCGGTGCGCAATGGGAGCTCAAGATAGGCGGCAACACCGCGCCGCGCGATACCGATTTCGATTTCGTCGGCTTGCCGCTGGCCGGCCCTGGCCCGACCGTGCGCCATGTTGACGGCGACATCCGTGAACACGGCTTTAACTACGGCGGCAAGTATTCCCACCCACTCGGCAACGGGCATGCGCTGGTGGCAGGCTGGGACGGCTCCGCTCTCGATCGCATGCAGACACGCATCGAGCATGAATACAACCATGCCGGCGCGCTCAACTTCCTGCGCGACGACCGCTACGATGGCCGCATCGGGCGCCTGGCGGCTTTCGCGCAGGATGAATGGAAGCGCGATGCCGACTCCTGGTCTGCCGGCCTGCGCTGGGAAACCATGCACACCGAAGCCCACGACCGCAACACGGCGCCGGTGCGCCAGCGCAGCACCGTCGTCAGTCCCGTGCTGGAATGGATGCGCAAGCTTCCCGGCGACAGCCAGTTGCGCGCCGGCGCCAGCCGCAGCTACAAGGCGCCCAATATGCTCGACCTGATCCCGCGCCGCTTCACCTCGGACAATAACAACAGCCCGACCAATCCCGACACCCAGGGCAATCCCTCCTTGCGCCCCGAACTGGCCTGGGGCCTCGATGCCGGCATCGACTACTACTTCGCCAAGGACAGCCTGCTCAGCGCCAGCATCTACGCGCGCGATATCGACAACGTGATCCTGCCCACGCTGTACCGCGACGGCGACCGCTGGGTCAGCATGCCGGCCAACCATGGCGGCGCGCGCGTGCACGGCCTCACGCTGGAGTTGCGCAGCCCGCTGACGGCTTCGCTCACCATGCGCGCCAATGCCAGCTTCAACCGCTCGCGCCTCGACAGCGTGCCCGGTCCCGACAATCGGCTCGCGGCACAAACCCCGCTGAGCGGCAGCGCCGCCCTCAGCTACCGTCACGCCGCGCTCACGCTCGATGCCGAGTTCTCCTGCGAAGCCGGCGGCCCAAGCCGCGATTCGGCCAGCTTCGTGTCCAGCGCCCCCTGGCAGCGCAAGCTGGACCTGCGCGCCAGCTGGAAACTGTCGCCGCGCCAGGAACTCCGCCTGGCCCTGTCCGACGCGCTGCATCCCGACCGCGCCAGCAGCGACCGTTACGAAGGCCTTGCCTGGCGCCAGACCACGATCAGCACGCGCGGCGGCACGACCTTGCGGCTGAACTACAAGCAGAACCTCAACTAACGAAAGAAATATTGTCTGTTACTTACGAATTTGCCAGAAAGCACGCTGTTATGCGAAACTCGCCCGCTATGCCAAAGATCACCAACATCCTCCTGATGGCCATGCTGGCCGCCGCCAACATCGTGCAACCCGCCGCCGCAATGCCTGAGCCATTGGACATTCCGCTGCCGCAGGTGGAGAAAGAGCCGAAAGAGTCGCTGCTGCAGCAATGGCGCCTGCCGCTGGAAGGGGGCCGCGTCAGCAGCTTCTTCGGCGCAGCGCGCGGACGCCGCGCGCATGGCGGCATCGACTTCTCCGTGCCGCACAATACGCCGGTGATGGCAACCAACGACGGCACCGTGGTGGCATCCGGCATGGGCTACCTGGGCGACCGCAAATACGGCAACGTGGTGGTGATCGAACATGAAGGCGGACTGCGCTCGCTGTACGCCCACCTGAACAAGCGCAATGTGAGCGTAGGCGACACCGTGGCTGCCGGAGAATTGATCGGACTGTCCGGCGCCACCGGCCACGCCACCGGTCCTCACCTGCACCTGGAAGCGTACCAGGACGGCACCCGCATCGACCCGAATCGCTTCATGCTGGCCAACCTGGAAGACAACGCCCTGCCGTCCGCCATGAACGCCAAGCGCACCGGTGTCGAAGAAGTCCCGCCGGCGCCGCACAAGGCGGGCAAGGGCAAGAAGGGCAAAGCCGCGCGCGACGCCGGCGAGAAAACGTCGAAAAAGAAAACCCAGGTCGCCCAGAAGAGCAGCAAATCGCGCCGGCACGCTTAAGCCAGCCTAGCGCTCTTCGATTCAGAGACAGAGGTAAATGCGGTTGGCCAGGTCGAGCATGAAGGCCGGCCGCAGGTAAGCCATGAACGCCAGCGCCAGCACGGCTGCGCCGAGCGCCCACAGGCCGATACGGATCAGCCGCTGTTTCACCTCAAGCCGCCTTCAGGCCAGGTTCGCTGCGCAGCAGCGGGCGCTCGTCGATTGGCAGGTTGGCCAGGCCAGCAAAGATGCCCAGGCCGAGGGTAATGCCCCACACCACGTCATAGCTGCCAAGCCTGTCGAACAGGTAGCCGCCCAGCCACACGCCAATGAAGCTGCCCACCTGGTGCGACAGGAACACCACGCCCGCCAGCATCGACATATGCTTCAAGCCGAACACGCCGGCGATGATGCCGTTGGTAAGCGGCACCGTGGCCAGCCACAGGAAGCCGATGGCTGCGGCGAACAGGTAGACCGACCCTTGCGACAGGGGCGCCAGCAGGAACAGGCCAATCACCGCCGAGCGCGCGAAATAGATCGAGGAAAGCAGGTAGCGTTTGGGCATGCGCCCGCCCAGCTGGCCGGCGGTGAACGAGCCGAAAATATTGAACAGGCCAATCAGCGCCAGGGCCGTCACCGCCACGCCCGGCGTCGCAATGCCCTTGTCCTTCAGGTAGGCCGGCAGGTGGGCGCCGACAAAGACCAGCTGGAAGCCGCACACGAAATAGCCCGCCACCAGCAGCAGGAAGGAACGGTTGCCCATCGCTTCGCGCATTGCCTCGCCCACGCTCTGGTGGGCGGCGCCGCTTGCCACTTCATGCTTCGGCTCGCGCATGAAACTCGTCATGGGGATCATCAACAGGAACACCACGCCCGCCAGTGCGTAGAAGGCATGCTGCCAGCCAATGGTGGAGATCAGCTGCTGCTCGACGGGCATCATCAGGAACTGGCCGAAGGAGCTGGCCGCACCCGAGACGCCGAAGGCCCAGGAGCGCTTTTCCACCGGCGCGGCCCGGCCGATGATGCCGCTCACCGCGCCGAAGGCGGTACACGCCAGGCCAAGGCCGATGAATACGCCGGAGCCGATGATGAACAGCGTCGGCTGGGTCACCGTGGCCATCCACAGCAAGCCAGCCATATAGGAGATGGCGCCGGCGATCACTACGCGCGGGGTGCCCCAGCGGTCCGCCACCATGCCGGCGAAGGGACCGAAGGCGCCCCATAGCAGGTTTTGCAGCGCCAGCGCCAGCGAATAGGTTTCGCGGCTCCAGCCATTGGCCTGCGAAATCGGCTGCATCCAGAAGCCGAAGCCATGGCGCACGCCCATCGACAGCGTCAGCACGACGCCGGTAGTGAGCAGGATCGTCTTGAGATTGAGTTGGCGGTCGTTGCTTGGCATGGCGTGCATCCTGGCTGGCAAAGAAAGCCAGTGTAAAGGATGCCGCCGAATCCTGCTGGCGGCCCGCCAAAACGCTCTAACGCTTCCAGTAGCTCACGCGGCCGCTCATGGTGATCGTGCCGGCGCCGGTCATCATGTCTTCGGTGCCCTGCAACTGGCCGCCGCCGCTGGCGAATATGTACTGGCCGGTGCCGCCGACGATCTGGAAGGTGGCGCCGCTGAAGACGTAATTGGTGCCCTGGCCGGTCGGCACGAACTGGCCGCTGTAGTTGGCGTAGATCTGGTCGCCCGACAGCGTCATGATGATGAAACGGCCGCGGCTGAAGTTGTAGATGGCGCCGTCCTGCGTGATGCAATCGTTGGCGACGAAGGCGACACGGCCCAGCAACGTACTGCTGCCGTGGCCGGTGATGGTGCCGCCGAACTGGGAGGGGCAACGGGCCGACGGTCCGGGCACTTCCTGGATCACGCCCGTTACTTGAAGATCAGTAGTGACCCATTGTGCCGAAGCGGCGCTGGATGCCAATGCCAGCGCTGCCCCGCCCGCCAGCTTCAGGATTGCTTGATGCATACCACCCTCCCACCAAAGTTAAAAATACGATAATAACTTTATGATAAATGAAAGGGCCAATGGTTTTTTGTAAAGAGTTGTCGCGTGTGGCGCGGGCGACAATCGAGCTTCAATTCCCCGCTTCAATCCACGTTATAGCGCACGCCCAGCTGGGCCCGCAGCGCATCGAGCATGCCCATCAGCTCGACGGTTTCATCGAGCGGCATTTCCGGGCTCTCCAGCAGGCCTTCGCGCAGGCAGCGCCCGACTTCCATCGCCTCGTGGGCATAGCCGTTGCCGATGCGCGGGAAGTGGAATTCGCGCTCGCTGCCATCGTTCATGGCGATGGTGAAGCGTTCGGCGTGGTGGAAGCGGCCGTGCAGGCGCAGGAAGCCCTTGTCGCCGCACACGCTCAAGGTGGCCGGGGTGCGGGTGTTCAGGCTGCAGCTACAGGCGGAAAGCGAGCCGTCCACGTGGTTCAGCACGAAATTGGCCTGCACGTCGACGCCGTTCGGCGCCAGTTCGCCAAAGCCGCGCGCCGCCTTGACCGGGCCGAGGAAGAAGGCGGCCATCGACAGCGGGTAGATGCCCAGGTCGAGCAGCGCGCCGCCGCCCAGCGCAGGGTTGAACAGGCGATGTTCAGGACCGGCGTCGGCCGCGAAGCCCAGGTCCGCCTGCAGGTTGCGCACATTGCCGATTTCGCCCATGTCGATCATGCGCTTGGCTTCCAGGATGGCGGGCTGGAAGCGGGTCCACATGGCTTCCATCACGAACAGCTTGCGTTCGCGCGCCAGGTCCACGATTTCCCGGGCCTCGCGGCGATTCAGGGTGAAGGCCTTTTCCACCAGCAGCGCCTTGCCGCCCTTCAGGCACATGATGGCGTTCTCGTGGTGCATGGCGTGCGGGGTGGCGATGTAGATCACGTCCACGCCGGGGTCGTCGGCCAGCGCCTGGTAGTCGCCGTGGGCCCGTGTTGCGCCATATTCCCTGGCGAATTCGGTAGCGCTATCTACGCTGCGCGAGGCAACGGCCGCCAGTTCGATATCGGGGACGTCGCGCAGCGCCGTGGCGAAAGCCTTGGCGATCTTGCCGGTGCCGAGGATGCCCCAGCGGATAATCTTGTCCATTCAAAAGCTCCTTTCAAGCGGGCTTCCGCTTTGGACGGAATACCGTGTCGTCTGCGTAAAAAGCGTCGTCCTGCTGCGGCCACCAGCCGGGAATGCCCAGCACCGGCAACGGCGTGAAGCCGCCCTTGCCCAGTCCCTCGCCGGCCAGGCGCGCGGCCTCGTCGCGGTCCAGCCATGCGCGGCGGCCGGCTTCGTCCAGCGCCCAGTAGCCGTCGCCGGCCAGCACCACGCGGGTGTGGGCGGTGATCGCCTTGTAGGGCGCCACCAGCTTCTCCATCAGCGCGTGGCCGAACAGCCAGGCTTCCGCGTCGCGGCCGAACATGGCAGAGCGTTCCACGAAGGCTTCGCGCCAGCGGTGGTTGCGCAAGGCGTCCACCAGGGCCGCGCCTTCGACATCGTCGCGCACAACCAGCAGCGCCGAGTTTTCGTCATAAATAGTAGCAGCATCGCGCGCGGGGCCGCGCGATTTGCCCACGCCATCCTGCGCAATCTGCGCAGCCTGCAGGGCGTTGAGCTGGCGTTTGATGCGGGGGAATGTCAGCCACACCAGGCCGTTGAAGAAATCGTGCAGGTTGTCGCGGGTCGGCACCTGGCCGGTGGCGCCGATGAATTCTTCGTAGGCGGTGCCTTCCGGCAGTGAAGCCTGCGGCACGAAGCGCAGCGGCCGGCCTGCGTGGTTGACCAGCGCCAGGGCGGCCGCTTGTTCGCAGAAAGGCTGGACGACGCTGGGCAGGGAGAGGTCGATGCGGGAAGCGGCATCCCGCACCGAGGCGTACCAGGCGCGGGACCAGTCGATCTCCTGGAACACTTAGGCCATTTTCCAGTTGATCGTTTCGCCGGCGTTCAGCGGGATCAGTTTCGAATCGCCGAAAGGCAGGTCGGCCGGTAGCGTCCACTGCTCGCGCTTCAGGGTGATGGTGCCCTTGTTCGGCGCCAGGCCGTAGAAGGCCGGACCGTTCAGGGAAGCGAAGGCTTCCAGCTTGTCCAGCGCGCCGGCGCGGGCGAAGGCTTCGGTGTACAGCTCCATCGCGTGCAGCGCGGTGTAGCAGCCGGCGCAGCCGCAGGCCGCTTCCTTGGCGCCTTGCGCGTGCGGCGCGGAGTCGGTGCCGAGGAAGAAACGCTCGTCGCCGCTGGTCGCCGCGGTCACCAGGGCCAGGCGGTGTTCTTCGCGCTTCAGCACAGGCAGGCAGTAGTAATGCGGGCGAATGCCGCCCTTGAAGATCTCGTTGCGGTTGTACAGCAGGTGATGGGCGGTGATGGTGGCGGCGATCGGGCCTTCCGCTTCGGCCACGTATTGCGCCGCATCCTTGGTGGTGATGTGCTCGAACACGATGTTCAGGGCCGGCAGGTCCTTGCGCAGCGGGCGCATCACGCGCTCGATGAAGACGGCTTCACGGTCGAACAGGTCGATGTCCTGGTCGGTCACTTCGCCGTGCACCAGGAAAGGCATGCCTACCTCCTGCATGGTTTCCAGCACCTTGTAGCACTTGGCCAGGTCGGTCACGCCGGCGTCGGAATTGGTGGTGGCGCCGGCCGGGTACAGCTTGACCGCGTGCACGAAGCCGCTGTCGGCGGCGCGGACGATTTCGTCCGGCGAGGTGTTGTCGGTCAGGTAGAGCGTCATCAGCGGCTCGAAGTCCATGCCCTGCGGCAGGGCGGCCAGGATGCGGTCGCGGTAGGCGGCGGCCTGCGCCACGGTGGTGACAGGAGGTTTCAAATTTGGCATCACGATCGCGCGGCCGAACTGGCGCGCGGTGTCCGGCAGGACGCTGGCCATGGTGGCGCCGTCACGCAGGTGAAGGTGCCAGTCGTCTGGGCGGGTGATGGTGATGCTGTGCGGGATCTCGAAGTCACTCATGGCGGCAAGGCTTTCTTTTAAAACGAATCCCGCCATTTTACCTGTTGAACCCCACCTGCCGCGAGAATGTGCGATATTGGCGCTTCCCCCCGCAATCCCTTGAGGAGGCAAGCGATGGCTAGCAAGAATACAGTCTGTCTTTGGTATAACGGCGACGCACTGGATGCCGCCACCTTCTACGCAAAAACCTTCCCGGAAAGTGCCGTCGGCGCCATCAACCGGGCGCCGGGCGACTACCCGGACGGCAAGCTGGGCGACGTCCTCGTGGTCGAGTTCACGGTCGCCGGCATTCCCTGCATCGGCCTGAATGGCGGTCCCCTTTTCAAGCACAGCGAAGCCTTTTCATTCCAGATTGCGACGGACGACCAGGCGGAAACCGACCGCCTGTGGAACGCCATCGTCAGCAACGGCGGCCAGGAGAGCGCCTGCGGCTGGTGCAAGGATCGCTGGGGCCTGTCCTGGCAGATCACGCCGCGCGCCCTGATGGAGGCAATTTCCGATCCGGACCGCGCGGCTGCCAAACGCGCTTTCGATGCGATGATGGACATGAAGAAAATCGACATCGCCAAGATCGAGAAAGCGCGGCGCGGCGCCGCTTAAGCGCTGGGCGGCGCCGGATGCTGGTCCGCGTAGCGGCGCGCGGATTCCAGCATCGCATCCAGCTGGCGGCGGTCGTAGACCTTGCCGCGGCTGACTACCATGCGCACCTTGCGGATGTTGGCGATGTCCTGCAGCGGATTGGCGTCCAGCACGAGCAGGTCGGCTGCCTTGCCTTTGTCCACGGCGCCGTAGCGCTCCTGCTTTCCGAGGAAGCGCGGGCCGTTGATCACTGACGCTTGCAGCGCCTGCTGCGGCGTCAGGCCGTATTTGACGAAGATGCCCAGTTCATCGTGCAGGCCCCGGCCCGGATAATCGAAAGAATTCAGGAAGCCCGCATCGGTGCCGGCGATGATGTTGACGCCTTCCTGCTGCATCAGCGGCAGCAGCGAGGCTGCCTTCTCGTAGGCGGCATGACGGTAGGCGATAGCGGCCGCATCGTCCTTTGCCGCGCGCTGCACGCGCCACTCGTACGTCTTGCGCAGGCCCTGGCCGATGTATTTCAGGTAGGGGTCGCTGGCGTGGTTGTCCTGGTCCAGGTAGGCGGTCACTTGCGAGCCTACCAGGGTCGGCGTGATCGACATGCCGGCTGCCGCCATGCGGCGGAAGGTAGCGCGTGCGGTCGCTTCGTCAAAACTTTCCAGGCTGGCGCGCATCGCTTCGCGGCCAGTGATCTTGCCCTCAGCAACTTGCGCCGTCAGTTCGGCTTCACGCGGCGTTGAGCCGCGCAGCGCATAGGATTGATGTTCGATGCTGCCCAGGCCAGCCTGCATCACCTGGTCCAGCGTAAGCTGCACCGGCAGGTGGCCGGAGGTTTGCATGCCGCGTGCCTTGGCCTGGCGCACCGCTTCCAGGAAGATCTCCGGCTTCATGGTGTTCTCGGTGATCTTCACGAAGTCCACGCTGCGCGATTGCAGGTAGTCGAGCGCCTTGCTGACTTCCTCCGGCGTGCCGACTTCAATGGTGCCTTTCCACAGCGGCTTGTAGCCTTCCAGCTTGGGGCCGGAGGCAAGGATGGTCGGCCCCACCAGCTGGCCCTGGTTGATCAGGTCGCGCCAATCGAGCACTGTGTCGGACAGGTCGCCGGCGCAATCGCGCACGGTGGTGATGCCGTGAGCAAGGTAGAGGCCCAGCAGCTGCCTGTTTTCTTCGATCAGGGCGGAACCGCCGCCGAAGTGCACGTGGGTATCCCACAAGCCCGGCATCAGGTACTTGCCAGGCAGTTTGACCGTGCGCCTGGGCGAGTAGTCTTTCAACTTTGCGTTGCCGACAACGGCGATGATGTCGCCACCTTTCAGCAGCACGGCCTTGCCCCGCACCAGTTGGCCGGATGCCACGTCGACAATCACCGCCTGCGTCAAGGCCGCATCTGCAACCACGCGTCCCGCAGCTTGCGCGCTGCCGAGCGCCCCCAGCACCAGCAAGGCACCAACCGAAAGTTTCGTCGTCTTCATGCACCACATGGTACACAGCGGGCAACGCACACACTAGCCTAGAAAACAAAGCGCTACATCCCTGCTACATGCCGAAACATTGCGAAAGGCCAAAACCGGCAGGGCTTTCGGTGTGGCTTGCGCACCCCGTCTGTGGGAAGTGCCGAAATTGCCCATTTTGGCGTGCTGAGCAAGCCATTTTCAGCAGTTTTCAGCACCTAAAACAGCGATTTCAGCACCTCCCCCAGACAGCCGGTGCACGGTCACCGGATAATGGCGATGCGGCGCTGCATGCGGCGTACCAGCCAGGACATCAGCGTGCACAGGACGAAATACACCAGCGCTACGAAGATGTACATCTCGACCAGGCGTCCGTCGCGCTGGGCGATCTTGCTGGCTGCGCCGACGAAGTCAGGGATGGAAAGCACGTAGACCAGCGACACATCCTGGAACAGGACGATCGTCTGCGTCAGCAATACCGGCAGCATATTGCGGAAAGCCTGGGGCAACACGACTTTCCACATGGTTTGCCAGTAGTTCATTCCCAGCGCCTGCGCCGCCTGGACCTGTCCTTTCGGAATTGCCTGTATGCCGCCGCGCATGATCTCGCAATAATAGGCAGCCTGGAACAGGGTGAAGGTAATCAGCGCTGACAGGAAGGTCCCTACCTTGACCGGCTCCGACGCGCCGATGATCCAAGCGGCGATATAAGGCACCAGGAAGTAGAACCAGAAGATCACCAGCACCAGCGGCACTGCACGCACCAGGTTCACATAGCCCGCCGCGGCCAATGACAGCACGTGCAGCGACGACAGGCGCGCCATCGCCAGCAAGGTACCCAGCGCCACGCCGCCCAGCATGGCCAGCACGGTCAGCTTGAGCGTGAACACCATGCCGACCTGGAACAGGTAGATCCATGAATTGGCGATCACGCTGAAGTCAAAGTTCGAAAACATCACGCGGCCCTCCGCGCTTCGCCGCCGATCGTGCCTGGCAGCGCAAGGCGCCGCTCGAGCACGGCCATGCCGGCTACGACGATGATGTTGGCGATCACGTAGATCACGGTGGCGGCGGCGAACGCTTCGAAGAACTGGAAGGAGAATTCCTGCATCGAACGTGCGCTGGCAGTCAGTTCCATCAAGCCGATGGTGAGCGCAACGGAGCTGTTCTTTATGATGTTGAGGAACTCGCTGGCCAGCGGCGGCAGCACGATGCGCAAGGCAAGCGGCAGCAGCACGAATTCATAGGCCTGCACGCGCGACAGCCCCAGTGCAAGTGCCGCCAGACGCTGCCCGCCGGCCAGCGCGTTGATGCCGGCCGCCACCTGCACCGCAACGCGGGCGGACGTGAAGAAGCCAAGGCATAGCACGGCCGTGACGAAGGGCGCGTTGGGCAGGGCCTTGAGCCAGTCGCCGGCGGCACGCGGCAGCAGCTCGGGCAGCACGAAGAACCACAGGAACATCTGCACCAGCAGCGGAATATTGCGGAACACTTCCACCCAGCAGATGGCGAAGCGGCGCAGCCAGCGATTGGGCGCGGTGCGCAGCGTACCGACCGCCACGCCCAGCGCCAGTGCGATCACCCAACCTGCCAGCGAGGTGGCCAGCGTCCACGCCAGGCCGGACCACAAGGTATCCCAATAACTGTGCACACCGTCCGGGGACAGTTCCCAGAAGATGTGCCAGTTCCAGTTGTAATGCATGCTATCTGTATGCAGCGGGGTCCGGCGAATCGGTCGGCTTGGCCAGTACCGCCTTCAGCGTGGCCGGCATGGGGAAGTTCAGGTTCACGCCGCGCGGCGGGATCGGGCTCATGAACCACTTGTTGTAGATGCGCTGGATCTCGGCGGACTGGTAAACCTTGCGCAAGGCCTCGTCCACCGACTTCTTGAACGGCATGTCGTTCTTGCGCATCATGATGCCGTAGGGTTCAATCGACATCGCCTCCTTGCTGACGGCGAAATCGACCGGCGCCTTGGAGGTCGCCACCTGCGCTGCCAGCAGGATGTCGTCATTGGCCTCGGCTTCGGCGCGGCCCGTCTCCAGCATCAGGAACGATTCCGGATGGTCCTTGCCGATCAGGATCTTCATGCCGAGCTTGCGCTCGTTATTCATGATCGTCATCTGCTTCAACGTGGTGGTGCCGGCAGTAGCGACCAGCACCCTGCCCTTCATGTCGTCCATCGACTGGATATTGGCCGATTTCTTGGCCAGCAGCCGGCTGGAGATCACGAACATGGTCGGCGCGAACGCCACCTGCTGCTGGCGCTCCGCATTATTGGTGGTGGAGCCGCATTCGAGGTCGATGGTCCCATTGGCCATCAGCGGAATGCGGTTGGCGGAGGTGACCGGGTTATAGGCCACCTTCAGCCCCGGCATCGCGAGCTGCGTTTTCAGGTGTTCGACGACTTTCAGGCACAGGTCCA
The DNA here is from genome assembly GCF_049913245.1 of Pseudoduganella sp. R-32. Classification (NCBI taxonomy): domain Bacteria; kingdom Pseudomonadati; phylum Pseudomonadota; class Betaproteobacteria; order Burkholderiales; family Oxalobacteraceae; genus Pseudoduganella; species Pseudoduganella sp. R-32. Next base: position 6,744,958 of record NZ_CP183987.1, read on the forward strand.
CGGAATAGCCCTGGTACTGCTGCTTGTCATCGAGATAAGAAAAAGGGATGGAGCCGTCGCGTACGCCCAACACCACCTGGCCGGTGCGTTTGATCTTGGCGAGGGTGCCGGTGGGCTCCTGGGCGCTGGCCGCGGCGGCCAGGCAGAAAAGGGGAAGCAGGCGCAGAAAGGTCATGGTGTCCTCCGCTGGCGGGGACGATGACCCGCCCTGTTAGTGGATGATACGCGCTAAAAAGTCCCGTGCGCGCTCGGATCGCGGGGCGCCGAAGAATTCGTCCTTGCTGCAGTCTTCCAGGATGCGGCCCTTGTCCATGAAGACCACGCGGTTGGCCACCTTGCGGGCGAAGCCCATTTCGTGGGTCACCACCATCATGGTCATGCCGTCCTGCGCCAGCCCGACCATCACGTCCAGCACCTCGTTGATCATTTCCGGGTCCAGGGCGGACGTCGGCTCGTCGAACAGCATGGCGATCGGGTCCATCGCCAAGGCGCGGGCGATAGCCACGCGCTGCTGCTGGCCGCCCGAGAGCTGGTTGGGGAATTTGTCCTGGTGCGCCAGCAGGCCGACGCGGTCGAGATACTTCAGGCCTTTTTCGTTGGCTTCGTCCTTGGAGCGGCCCAGCACCTTTACCTGGCCCAGGGTCAGGTTGTCGCGCACGGAAAGGTGCGGAAACAGCTCGAAATTCTGGAATACCATGCCGATCCGGGCACGCAGGGCCGATAAATCGGTGCCTTTGGCGCCGACCGAGGTGCCATCGACAATAATTTCACCCTTCTGGAACGGTTCCAGCCCGTTGACCGTCTTGATCAGGGTCGATTTGCCCGAGCCGGACGGTCCGCAGATCACCATGACGTCGCCTTTGGCCACTTCGGTACTGCAGTCCGTGAGCACCTGAAAGTTGCCAAACCATTTACTTAAGTCTTTAATTGCGATCATCTTTTTCCGGTTTCAGCAGTTTTATTCTTGCTTGACAGTGGCCTAGAACCGCAAGGATACTTCGGGACTTGCTTAATAGCTCATCAAATAGCTATTCATTCTAACGGCAAATCCGCCCTACTTCAGGAATCTTGCTTATGGCCAACAAAAACCGCCTGACCACCTATATCCTCGTCGGCCTGGCGTTGGGTATCCTCACCGGCTACGCCATCAATGTCTCGCAAGCGGCGCCACAAGCGGCCGGCTTTGCGGAGTACATGACCCTCATCACCACCCTGTTCCTGCGCCTGATCAAGATGATCATCGCGCCGCTGGTGTTCTCGACCCTGATGGTCGGCATCGCGAAAATGGGCGACACCAAGGAAGTAGGCCGCGTCGGCATCAAGACCCTGGGCTGGTTCTTCATTGCGTCCGTGCTGTCGCTGACGCTGGGCCTGATCATGGTCAACCTGTTCCGTCCAGGCGACGCCCTGCTGGGCCACATTCCGGCCGATGGTGGTCTCGCTGCCGCTACGCTGCAGACTTCCAGCCTGTCGCTGAAAGAGTTCATCACCCACCTGGTGCCATCCTCGATCATTGACGGCATGGCCAAGAACGAGATCCTGCAGATCGTGGTGTTCTCGCTGTTCTTCGGTACCGCGGCCGCCGCCGTGGGCAAGAAAGCCGAACCGCTGATCGACGCCGTCGACGGCATCGCGCACATCATGCTGAAGGTGACCGGCTACGTGATGCAGTTCGCACCATTCGCCGTGTTCGCCGCCGTTGCCGGCACCATCGCCAAGAGCGGCGTCGGCGTGCTGCAGACCTACGGCGTATTCATGGCGGAGTTCTACCTCTCTATCGGCGTACTGTGGGCGATCCTGATTTTTGCCGGTTTCCTGTTCCTGGGCAAGCGCGTGCTGAAGCTGCTATCGGAAGTCAAGGAGCCGACCCTGCTGGCCTTCTCCACTGCCTCTTCCGAAGCCGCCTTCCCGAAAACCCTGGAAGGCCTGGAGCGCTTTGGCGTGCGTAACCGCATCGCCGCGTTCGTGCTGCCGATCGGCTACTCCTTCAACCTGGATGGCTCGATGATGTACTGCACCTTCGCGACGGTGTTCATCGCGCAGGCTTACGGCATCAATATGGACCTGGGCACCCAGATCACCATGATGGCCGTGCTGATGCTGACTTCCAAAGGCATGGCCGGCGTGCCGCGCGCGTCGCTGGTAGTGATCGCCGCCACCCTGACGCAATTCAAGATCCCTGAAGCGGGCCTGGTCCTGCTGCTCGGTATCGACCATTTCCTGGACATGGCGCGTTCCGCCACCAACGTGATCGGCAACTCCATCGCTACTGCTGTCGTGGCGAAATGGGAAGGTGAGCTGACCACCACCGACGACCGCGAACTGTCTGACCGCCCGCTGCCGTAAGGCATCTGCGCCCCAATGAAAATGCCGCCCACCTGGGCGGCATTTTTTTTCACTTGCGGGAACTCCAGGTCAACAGCGTGATCAAAGCAGTCATCCCACGCCAAAGGAGCCTAAAATGAACGCACCTACTCCGAAACCATCAGGTGACGATCTGGAATCCAGGGTCACTGTACTGGAGAAGAAAGTGGATGTGCAGCATCACGAGTTCGTCTCCTTGAAGCAATACATTGACAACAGCGTTGCCCAGTCGGAGTTGCGCGTCCGCAACGAAATCCAGGCTGCTGAACAAAGGCTTACGATTCACATCATCAATCGAAACGACTTCACGCAAAAGCGGCAGGAGGAGCAGTTCCGGTGGCTCTTCGGTATGCTCGTCGTCATTTTCCTGAGCAATTCAGCGATGATCGTTACTTTCATCAGCCTATTGATGAAACGCTAAGCGCTGTTTTTTAAAAGCTGGTGGTAGAAACGGATCATGTCCGCAAAGCCTTTCACCGACATGCGCTCATTGGTGCCGTGGAAGCGCGGCAGGTCTTCCGGCTGGGCGCGCACGGGGCCGAACTTCAGCACGCTGTCGCTCATGCCATCGAAGTAACGCGAGTCAGTGGCGCCAATCATCAGGCCCGGCGCGACCACGACATCAGGGAAGACCTGGCGGATGGTGCGATTCACCGCCGTAAAGGCTGCGCCGTCCTGGCGCGCCACACGCGAGGCTTCGGTATTGAAGTCGCCGTCCGGCGTAATGCGGACCTTGTCGTTGCCAATCACCTGGCGCATGTGCTGCTCAACGCCCGCCAGCGTATCACCCGGCAGCAGGCGGAAGTTGACGGTGGCGCTGGCGGTGCCCGGCAAGACGTTGTCCTTCACGCCGGCGTTGACGATGGTCAGCGCGGTGGTCGTGCGGATCAGCGCATTCGTGCTCGGGGACTTGGCCAGCATCCGTTCCAGCATCGGCTTGAACAGCCAGAAGTTCGACAGCGCCACGCGGTTCATGCCGGTCATTTCAGGCGCCATCATCTCGAAGCTTTGCTGCGGCAGGCCGGCCATGCGCACCGGCATCGGATTCGCTTCCAGCGCAACCAGCGCCTTGCTCATCATGCCGATGGCGGTGTCCTGCGGCGGCATCGAGGAATGGCCTGGCGCCGTCTCCAGTTCCAGCTTGTAGCTGGCATATCCCTTTTCCGCTACGCCAACCATGGCGGCACCTGGCTGCAGGCCGGGCACCATGCCGTGCACGATCATCAGGCCCTCGTCCAGGACGTAATCGAGCTTGACGCCGCGCGACTTCAGCAGCTCGGCGATCTTTGCCGCACCGCGCTTGCCGCCGACTTCCTCGTCGGCGCCGTAGGCCAGGTAGATGGTGCGGCGCGGCTGGAAGCCGGCGGCCAACAACATTTCGATGGCTTCCATCTGGGCGTAGAGGTTGCCTTTGTCGTCCCACGAGCCACGGCCCCAGATGAAGCCATCACGCACCACGCCGGCGAATGGTTGCTGTTCCCAGTTCTTTTCCGTGCCGGGCGCGATCGGCACGACGTCCTGGTGCGCCATCCACATCACCGGCGCGGCCTTGGCATCGCTGCCCTGCCAGGTGTAGAGCAAGGCTTTGCCGTTGACGTTCTCGCGCTTCAGCGCGGCGTGCAGGCGCGGGAAGCTGGCTTGCAGGTGGGCGTGCAGCTTGTCGAATTCGGCGGCGTTGGCGTCGGCATCCTTGTAGTCGGAAATGGTGACGAAGCGCAGGGCTTCACCCAGGCGCTGCGCCGCTGCCGCTTCGTCGATCGCCAGGACTGGCGCTTTCTCCACCACCAGTTGCTTGCTGCCGCTGCGCGCCGTGTTGACGCCGACCGCAACAGCCAGGACTCCAATTGCCGCAATGGCTACTGCCAGAACCTTCTTCACCGCCATCCCCGTCCTCCTGTCAGTTGACCAATTCGCCGCTAGACGGCGAAACCTGTTCCTGCTCGCCGCGCGCTTGCTGGCGTTCCCACATCTGGGCATACAGGCCTTCGCGCGCTAACAGTGCCGCGTGCGTGCCGCGCTCCACGATCCTGCCGTGATCGAGCACCAGGATCTGCTGGGCGTCGGCGATGGTCGACAGGCGGTGGGCAATCACCATCGTCGTGCGGCTCTTCGCAATCTCCTTCAACTGCGCCTGGATCGCCTGTTCAGCCCTGGAGTCCAGCGCGGAGGTGGCTTCGTCGAAGATCAGGATGGCAGGATCCTTCAACAGCGTGCGGGCAATCGCCACGCGCTGCTTCTCGCCGCCGGACAGTTTGAGGCCCCGCTCGCCGACCATGGTGTCGTAGCCGTCCGGCAGGCTGGCGATGAAGTCGTGGATCGATGCCGCGCGTGCCGCGGCGATGATCTCGTCCTTGCTGGCGCCGGGCCGGCCGTAGGCGATGTTGTATTCGATGGTGTCGTTGAACAGCACCGTATCCTGCGGGACGATACCGATCGCATGGCGCAGCGAGTGCTGCGTGATGTCGCGCAAATCCTGGCCGTCGATGGTGATGCTGCCGCTATTTACTTCATAGAAGCGGTACAGCAGGCGCGATAAGGTCGACTTGCCCGAGCCGCTGTGGCCTACCACGGCTGTCGTGGTGCCGGCCGGGATGGTGAAGTCGACGTCGAACAGGATCTGGCGCTTCGGATCGTAGCTGAAGTCCACATGGTTGAAGCGTACCTCGGCACCCTGCGGCTGCAGCGGCCTGGCGTGCGCGGCGTCATCCACTTCGCGGTTCTCGTTCAGCAGCGAGAACAGGCGCTCCATGTCGGCCAGGCTTTGCTTGATCTCGCGGTAGATCACGCCGAGGAAATTGAGCGGGATGTAGAGCTGGATCATGAAGGCATTCACCAGCACCAAGTCGCCCAGCGTCATCGTGCCGTCGATGACGCCCTGCGTCGCGCGCCACAGGATCAGCGTGACCGCAATCGCGATGATGGCCGACTGTCCGGTGTTCAGCAAGGACAGCGAAGTCTGCGATTTCACCGCCGCCTTCTCGTAGCGCTGCAAGCCCTCGTCGTAGCGATTGGCCTCGTAGTCCTCGTTGCCGAAGTACTTGACTGTCTCGTAGTTCAGCAGCGAGTCGATGGCCTTGGTGTTGGCCTTCGAATCGAGGTCGTTCATGGTGCGGCGGAAGTGCGTGCGCCAGTTCGTCACCACGATGGTAAAGGTGATGTAGATCGCCAGCGCCGAGAAGGTGATCACCGAGAACCAGATGTCGTAATGCGTGACCAGGTAGCCCAGCACCAGCGTGATCTCGACCAGCGTCGGCAGGATGTTGAACAGCGTGTACGAAATCAGCGAGCTGACGCCGCGCGTGCCGCGCTCGATATCGCGCGTCATGCCTCCCGTCTGGCGGTTGAGGTGGAAGCGCAGCGACAGCGAATGCAGGTGGCGGAATACCTTCAGCGCAATGGTGCGCACGGCGCGCTGCGTCACGCGCGCGAACAGGAACTCGCGCAGCTCGGTGAACATGGTGGTGGACAGGCGCAGCAGGCCGTAAGCCACCAGCGTTGCCAGCGGCAGCACCAGCAAGGCGTGCGGGTCGCCCGGCTTGATGGTCATGTCGTCGACCAGCTTCTTCAGCACGACCGGGACGCCGACGTTGGCGGCCTTGGCGCCCACCAGCGCCAGCAGGGCGGCCAGCACGCGCCATTTGTACACCCAAAGATAGGGCAGCAATGTTTTCAGAGTGGCAATGTCGCCGCGCGCATTGCTGCTGGACTTGCCCGGCGGAGGTGGTGGGGTATTCGAATAGCGTCGCATACGTGCGTGGGCTGGCTGGTTTAAAATCCCATCAATTGTAGTCCTTCATGAGAATTTGCGATGACCTCCCAAGAACAAACCTCCCGCGGCCTTCCTCCTGGAAAAATGCCTGAACTGCGCGTGATGCCCTCGCCGTCCGACGCCAACGTGTATGGCGACGTATTCGGCGGCTGGATCATGGCGCAAGTCGACATTGCCGGCTCCCTGCCTGCCACCCGCCGCGCCAACGGACGCGTCGCCACCATCGCCGTGAATTCCTTCCTGTTCAAGCATCCGGTCTTCGTCGGCGACCTGCTGACCTTCTACGCCGACATCGTCAAGGTCGGCAACACGTCGATTACCGTCAACGTGGAAGTCTATGCGGAGCGCAACCGCCTGCAGGCCAATATCGTCAAGGTCACCGAAGCCACGCTGACCTACGTCGCCACCGGCCCTGACCGCAAGCCGCGCCCGGTGCCGCCGCTGGAAACGCTGCTGTAATCCGATGCACGACAAGCGCCGCCTCCTGCTCCAGGCTGCGGCCCGCGTCGCCACGCTGGCAGTGCTGGCGCCCCATCTCCCCGCGCAAGCACGCAGCGCCGCCAATGGCGCCTACCCTTTCACGCTGGGCGTCGCCTCCGGCGCCCCCTTGCCCGACTCCGTCATCCTCTGGACCCGGCTGCTGCCCGATCCGCTGAACGCGGCTTCGATGCCGCCGATCGCCCAGCAGGTGCGCTGGGAAGTGGCGCACGATGAAGGCTTCACCCGCATCGCAGCGAAAGGCGCGGCCGTTGCCGCGCCTGCGCTGGCGCACAGCGTCAACGTCGACGTGCGTGGGCTGGAGCCGGACCGCTGGTACTGGTACCGTTTCATGCTCGGCGATGCCGTCAGCCCGGTCGGCCGCACTCGCACCGCGCCGGCGCCCGGCAGCATGCCGGCGGCATTGAAGCTGGCAGTCGCCTCCTGCCAGCATTGGGAATTCGGCCATTACGCCGCGCACCGCCACATCGCGCAAGCGGCGCCGGACCTGGTGGCCTTCCTCGGCGATTACATCTATGAATGGGGGCCTTACAGCCTGCAGCACCCGGCCACGGTCCTGCGCCGCAACGAGAGCTTCACGCTGGACGAATATCGCGCGCGCTATGCGCAGTACAAGAGCGATCCCGACCTTCAGGCCGCACACCATGCCGCGCCCTGGCTGCTGACCTGGGACGACCACGAAGTGGCCAACGATTACAGCCCGACGCGCGATGAATTGCTGTCGCCGGACTTCGTGCAGCGCCGCGCCGCTGCCTACCAGGCCTACTTCGAACACCAGCCGCTGCGCGCCCAGCGCATCTACCAGCGCTACGACTGGGGGCAACTGGCGCGCTTCCACGTGCTCGACACGCGCCAGTACCGTTCAATCCATGCCTGCCAGCCGACGGGGCGCGGCGGTTCCAGCTCGGTCTACCGCCGCGCCTGCGCCGCCCTGGCCGACCCGCGCCGCAGCATGCTGGGCAGCGAGCAGGAACAATGGCTGGCACAAGGGCTGAAGGAATCAAGGGCGCGCTGGAATATCCTCGCGCAGCAAACCCTGATGGCGCAGATGTCGCAGCTTCCCCTGGCCAGCGACAGCGACGGCCGCTTCTGGACCGATGGCTGGGACGGTTACGCCGCGGCCCGCGGCCGCCTGCTTGAATCCGTGCGCAGCGCGCGCAACCCGCTGGTGCTGTCGGGCGACGTGCATACTTTCTTTGCCGCCGATTTGCGGCGCGATCCCGCGCGCGCGGCCGGCCCCGGCAATGCGGTGGTCGCAACGGAATTCTGCGGCACTTCCGTCACCTCCAGTTCGCGCCCCCAGGCGCGCACCCAGCAATACGTCGACATGAACCGCGACATGCATTTCGGCCGCAGCGACAAGCGCGGCTTCATGCTGCTGGACTTGCGCCCCGAGCGTGCCGCGGTGCTGTTGCAGGGCCTGGACAATGTGCGCGACGCGAACAGCGCGCTGTCCACGCTGGCGTCGTTCTCGGTGGCAGACGGCAAGCCCGGCCCGCGCAGGGAGAGCTAGGCGCGGAAAGGTGCGCTTTCTTCCTTGCGCCGTGCCGCCAGCCCGGCATGCGGCACCAGGCGGCCTTCGACAGGCGCGCTGATATTGCGCAGCATGGCCTCTGCCGCGCCATCAAGGTCGCCGCAATCGATGCGGCGCAGCACCAGCATCGCGCCGCCAGCGCCGAGATTGTGCGTATAGCTGACCAGCGCATCGAACTGCGCCTGCGTGAGGGGGTGATGGCTGACCTGGCGCTGCACGGCGCGTTCTGCGCTGCGCACCGACAGGTCGAACGCTGCTTCGACCTGGTCGGGCGTCATGCCGGGACGGGAGACTTCGTAGTAGCCGCGCAGGCCTTCGCGCTGTCGCAGCGCGCGGCGGCCTTCGGTGCTGAGGGTGAGTGCGAAATTGTAAAGAAGGCCCATATGGTTTCCGGTGGCTGCCAAGGTGGTACGTTCCACTCTACAGCCGGTCCGGAGCCATATTCTGCGCCAGATCAAACTTGCCGGCTTATGCTGCTTTCTTTTCGTCGCGCAGTTGGCGGCGCAGGATCTTGCCGACGTTGGTCTTCGGCAGTTCATCACGGAACTCAATGTACTTCGGCTTCTTATAAGCGGTCAACTCGTGTTTGCAGAACTCGAGCAGCGCTTCCGCCGTCAGGTTCGGGTCCTTGCGGACGACGAACAATTTCACCGCTTCGCCGGAGTTCGCATCGGGTACGCCAACGCAAGCCACTTCCAGCACGCCCGGGTGCGCAGCCACCACGCCTTCCACTTCGTTCGGGTACACATTGAAGCCAGACACCAGGATCATGTCCTTCTTGCGGTCGACGATGCGCACGAAGCCTTTTTCGTCCATGATGCCGACGTCGCCGGTCTTGAAGAAGCCTTCCGGGGTGATCGATTTCGCGGTTTCGTCAGGACGGTTCCAGTAGCCCGCCATGACCTGCGGGCCGCGGATCGCGATTTCGCCGGCGGAACCGAGCGGCACTTCCTTGCCGTCGTCGTCCAGGATCGCCAGTTCGGTCGATGGAATCGGCACGCCGATGGTGCCGGTGAATTCCTTGATGTCGACGCGGTTGGCGGTAGCCACCGGCGAGGTCTCCGACAGGCCGTAGCCTTCGATGATCGGGGTGCCGGTCACTTTCAGCCAGCGGTCAGCCACCGACTGCTGCACGGCCATGCCGCCGCCGTTGCAGATCTTGTAGCTGGAGAAGTCCAGCTTGGAGAAATCAGGATTGTTCAGCAGCGCGTTGTACAGCGTATTCACGGCCGGGAACACGGTCACAGGGTACTTGGCCAGCTCTTTCACGAAGCCAGGGATATCGCGCGGGTTCGGGACCAGGATGTTCATGCCGCCCAGCTTCCAGCCCATGAAGCAGGAAATGGTCAGCGAATAGATGTGGTACAGCGGCAGCGCAGCGACGAACACCATCTGCTTTTCGCTGGGCGCCATCTGCAGCCAGGCTTCGTTCTGCAGCATGTTGGCCACCACGTTACGGTGCAGCAGCACGGCGCCTTTCGACACGCCGGTCGTGCCGCCGGTGTACTGCAGGAAGGCGATATCGTCAGGCTTCTGGTCGGCCGGCTTGAGGGTCAGGCGCGAGCCTTCGGACAGCACCTGCTTGAAGCTGACGTGGCCGGGGATGTTCCAGGCCGGCACCATCTTCTTCACATTGCGCACCACGAAGTTGACGATCATGCCCTTCAGGCCGCCCAGCAGGTCGCCCATCGACGCCACGATCACATGCTTGACCGGGGTCGACGCCACTACCTGCTGCACGGTGTTGGCAAAGTTTTCCAGCACGATCACGGCTTCGGCGCCGGAGTCGTTCAGCTGGTGCTGCAGTTCGCGCGGGGTGTACAGGGGGTTGACGTTGACCACCACGTAGCCGGCGCGGATGATGCCCGCCAGCGCGACCGGATACTGCAACACGTTAGGCAGCATGATAGCGACGCGCGCACCCGGCTTCAGGCCCTTGGACTGGAGCCAGGCGCCGAATTGCTTCGACAGCTGGTCCACCTCGGAGTAAGTCAGGAACTTGTCCATGCAGACGTATGCGTTGCGGCTTGCGTACTTCTGGAACGATTCCTCCATCAGGTGGGTCACGGAGCGGTATTGCGAAATATCGATCTCCGCAGGAACGCCTTCAGGGTAAGACTTCAGCCAGATTTTTTCCATCATGTTGCCTTTCGTGTGCCTTGCCGCTTACGCGGCCTTCTTGTCGTCCGCAGGCTTCTCGTCGCGCAGCATGCGGCGCAGGATCTTGCCAACGTTGGTTTTAGGGAGCTCGGTGCGGAACTCGATATATTTCGGCTTCTTGTAGCCGGTCAGGTTTTGCTTGCAGTGCTCCATCAGCGCTTCCACGGTCAGGTTCGGGTCTTTCTTCACCACGAACACTTTTACCGCTTCGCCGGAATGCTCGTCCGGCACGCCGATGCAGGCGCATTCCAGCACGCCCGGATGGGCCGCCACCACGTCTTCGATTTCATTCGGATAGACATTGAAGCCGGAGACCAGGATCATGTCCTTCTTGCGGTCCACGATCTTGACGTAGCCGCGCTCGTCCATCACGCCCACGTCGCCGGATTTGAAGTAGCCGTCGGCCGTCATGACCTTGGCGGTTTCCTCCGGGCGGTTCCAGTAGCCGGCCATCACCTGCGGGCCGCGGATCGCGATTTCGCCCGGCGTGCCAAGCGGCACTTCGCTGCCTGCATCGTCCAGGATTGCCACTTCGGTGGAAGGAATCGGCAAGCCGATCATGCCGGAGAATTCGGTGCTGTCGAAGCGGTTGGCAGTTGCCACCGGCGCGGTCTCGGACAAGCCGTAGCCTTCCACGATGGTGACGCCGGTTATCTTGAGCCAGCGGTCGGCCACGGCCTTCTGCACCGCCATGCCGCCGCCGTTGGCGACCTTCAGGCCGGAGAAGTCCAGCTTCGTGAAGTCGGGATGGTTCAGCAGCGCGTTGTACAGCGTGTTCACTGCCGGCAGCATGTTGAAGCGGTACTTGGCCAGCTCCTTGATAAAGCCGCCGATATCGCGCGGGTTCGGGATCAGCACATTCAGGCCGCCCTCGCGGATGCCCCACATGGCGCACACGGTCAGCGCGAAGATGTGGTACAGCGGCAGCGCGCAAATGATGGTGCGCTCGTCCGGCGGCAGGTCGGCCAGCTTCGGCGCCGACCAGGCCTGCATCTGCAGCAGGTTGGCGATGATATTGCGGTGGGTCAGGGTCGCGCCCTTGGACACGCCGGTGGTGCCGCCGGTGTACTGCAGGAAGGCGATGTCTTCATGGCGCAATTCGACGGGCGTCAGCTTCATGCTGCGTGCGTGGCCCAGCGCGTCCTTGAAGCGCACCGCGTTCGGCAGCGAGAACGGCGGCACCAGCTTCTTCACGTTGCGCACCACGAAGTTGACGATCATGCCTTTCAGGCCGCCCAGCATCTCGCCCATGTTGGCGACGATGATGTGCTTGACCTGGGTGCGCGGCAGGACCTGTTCCAGGGTGGTCGCGAAATTCTCGAGGATGATGATGGCTTCCGCGCCCGAGTCGTTGAGCTGGTGCTCCAGCTCGCGCGGCGTGTACAGCGGGTTGACGTTGACGACGGTGTAGCCGGCGCGCAGGATGGCGGCGATGGCAATCGGGTATTGCAGCACGTTCGGCATCATGACGGCCACGCGCGCGCCCTTTTTCATGCCGCGGCTTTGCAGCCACGCGCCCAGGCGCCTGGAATGCTGGTCAAGGTCGGCATAGGTGATGAATTTGTCCATGCACACGAAGGCATTGCGCGACGCGTACTTCTGGAACGATTCTTCAAGCAGGTGAACCAGGGAGCGGTATTGCGTGGCGTCGATTTCGCTCGGGACGCCGGGGGGATACGACTTCAACCAGATTTTTTCCATCCTGTGCCTCTTTGTCTCAGTTTTATATGTTTTATTTGCGAAAATAGAACGGCCGTGCTTTCCCGCACTCTAGATGCTATCGTGCAGCATGACACAGGGCAAGCTATTTTCCGGGTTTGGAACGGGTACTCTAGCGGGCCTCCGTGCTGCAAAGCAGCATAGATTGTGCGTCAATTGACGGCGCCCGGTTCCTTGGCAGCGGCGGCCGTCGTAGTCTCATTGGCTTGCGCCATAGAGCGCGCCAGTTCGTGCAGCCTGTCATGCCGTTCCACGGATGGCAGGTTGCTCATGCTCCGCACCGCAGCATAAAACTGTGGGAATGCTTTTTCTTTCACCAGCAAAGCGCGGAAACCTGGCAGCAAATCATTATAGGTTGCAACAGATGCCAAATGGGCATTATTCAACGGTTCCGCAAAGAATCGGTCATAGCCGTTGTAGCCACCCCAGTTGGCCTTGAGGACTTTGTACTCTTCCTGCAAGGCGGCAAAGATGCGCACCTTTTCCTCGCGCTTCTTCCTGGCGCTGGCCTTGCTCGCATAATTGTCTGCCAGCATCTGGCGATGCTTCACCAGCAGGTCCATGAAGTCCTGGCGCCGCACGTTGTAGCGGGCATAGGCTTCGCGCATCGCATCGTTGCCATACAGCTCGAGCCAGTGGTTGACGCCAGCCTCTTCCACCGCCGAGGCAAAGGCTTCGTTGAATTTGGAATCGCCCTGCACGTACACCACCTGGTGCGCCAGCTCGTGGAAGATCAGGCGCGCCAGCTCGGCATCGGAGTGGTTGATGAAGGTCGACAGCAGCGGGTCGCTGAGCCAGCCCAGCGTGGAATAAGCGGGCACGCCGCCGACCTGCACGTCGTTGCCTTCCTTGCGCAGCTCTTCGGCATACGCCTCGGCATCGGCCTTGTCGTAGTACCCGCGGTAGCTGACGCAGCCTGCGATCGGGAAGCACCATTGCACCGGGCGCAGCGACAGTTCGGGCGTGGCGACCACATTCCACAACACATACTGCCGGTTCAGGGGGGCGTAATTCTTGTAGCTGGCGTTGTCGGGCAGCCCAAGCTCCTTGACCGCGAATTTGCGGATCAGCTTGGCCTTCTCGAGGCGGGCTTTGAGCTTGGGATCGGTGGACGGGTCGCCGATCCAGTCGTCGACCGGACGGGCGTCAGACCAGAGCGCGTACTGGCCCTGGGCAGCCTGGAAGTAGTACTTGAATTGCGCACAACCCGCCAGGAGGCCGGCGCACAGACCCGCCGTCGCCAGGTATCTGGCGCGCAGTTTCAGGTGTGCTAACGTGCGCATAAATCATTCTCAGGCGGCTTTCTCGACTTGGACCAGTGTATCGTAAAAAGTCGGCGCGCGACCCATGTCAGTCAGCCGTTGGCTGGTGACCTCATTGGCGTTCTTGCCATCGCCGGCCAGCTTCTTCCACCAGATCGACAGCCCTACCACAAGGCCTTTGCGGGCCTTCGGCGTCACGCGGGCCTTGCACACGAAGGAACCGCGATCATTGAAGATGCGCACCATATCGCCGTGGTTGATGCCACGTGTTGCCGCATCGTCAGGACTGATGTCGAGCTGCGGCTCGCCCTCCGTGGCACGCAAGCTTTGCACGTTGACAAAGGTCGAGTTCAGGAAGTTGCGCGCTGGCGGAGATATCATCGCAAGCGGGTATTTTGCCGCCAGATCGGGGGCAGATGCTGCAGATTCGTAGTTCGCGATATAGGTTGGCAGCGGGTCCAGGCCATCCTTCTTCATGCTTTCTGAGTAGAACTCACATTTTCCGGAAGGTGTGGGGAAATTGCCGCATGCAAAGGGGGCATCGGGAACTTCCAGTTTCTGCCAGCCCTTCTGCTTGAGTGACTCCCAGTCGAATTGCACGAATGCCACCGATGCCAGCGCGTCATCGCTGTCGCGGAAACAAGGGTCGTCAAAGCCCATGCGTGCCGCCAGCAGGCGGAAGATCTCGGTGTTCGGCTTGGCTTCGCCCATTGGCGCGATAGCCGGGTTATTGGCCATCATGTACAGGTGGCCGTAGGCGCCGTGAGCATCGGTATGCTCGAGCTGCGTGGTGGCTGGCAGCACGATGTCGGCATAGTCGGCGGTGTCGGTCTGGAAATGTTCCAGCACCACGGTGAACAGGTCTTCACGCGCAAAACCCGCCTGCACCTTGGACGAATCAGGCGCCACCGCCAGCGGGTTCGAGTTGTACACGATGACCGCCTTGACCTGCGGGCCAAACTCGGGCGACGCCGGACGCAGCAGGTCGTCGCCGATGGTCGTCATATTGATGGTGCGCGGCTGTTTCGCCAGCAAGTCCGGGCGCTGGAGCGCCGCCAGGTTTTTCCTGAAGGTGCCGGATGCCGACAACTGCACGCCGCCCGCCGCGTGGCGCCAGGCGCCCACCAGGGCAGGCAAACAGGCAATATTGCGCACCGCCATGCCGCCGCCATGCACGCGCTGCACGCCGTAATTCATGCGGATGGCGACCGGCTCGCCGCGCTTGGCGGTTTCCCCATATTCGCGCGCCAGGCCTTCCACTTCCTCGACGGTAATGCCGCAGGTGGCCGCCACGCGCTCCGGCGTCCATTCCGCCACGCGCTGGCGCAGCTCTTCGAAGCCGATGGTGTAGTCGGCAATGTATTCATGGTCCAGCAGGTCCTCGCGCACCAGGATGTGCATCAGGCCCAGCGCCAGCGCCGCATCCGTGCCGGGCAGCAGCGCGATGTGCTGGTGGCATTTCTCCGCCGTCAAGGAGCGGTAGGGGTCGATGGCAATCAGCCTGGCGCCGTTGCGCTTGGCTTCCTGGGCACGGGTCCAGAAATGCAGGTTGGATGCAATCGGGTTGCCGCCCCAGATGATGAGCAGCCTGGCACGCTGGAATTGCTCGATATCGGTGCCGATCGAGGCGCCGACCGTGTATTTGTAACCGGTGGCGCCAGCCGTGGCGCAGATGGTCCGGTCCAGCAGCGAGGCGCCGATCTTGTGGAAGAAGCGGGACGACATCGATTCGCCCTGCACCAGGCCCATGGTGCCCGCGTAGCTGTAGGGCAGGATGGCTTCCGGCTCGGCCGCAGCCAGCGGTTTCAGGCGTGCTGTGATCTCGTCCAGTGCCTGCTCCCAGCTGATGCGTTCAAACTTGCCCTCGCCCTTCCTGCCGACGCGCCGCATCGGGTACAGCAGGCGGTCCGGCGAATAGGTTCGTTCGGTATAGCGGGAAACCTTGGTGCACAGCACCCCGGCGGTCGTCGGGTGATCCGGATCGCCTTTCACCTCGGTCGCCACGCCATCTTCGACGGTGACGAGCAGGGCGCAGGTATCGGGGCAATCGTGCGGGCAGGTGGCGCGGACTTGTGTGGTTGACATCTTGATCTGGGTTAGCGACGGCTGAAAACAGTATCGTAAACGATTCCGGAAAACCGCACCGGGAGGCTAGAATGGCAAGACCGATGGAGAACAACAATGAAACTGATCGACCCGATTATCGCGTTTCAGTCCGAGTTGCAGCAGATCCGACGCGACCTGCATGCCCACCCGGAACTCTGCTATGAAGAAGAACGTACCGCCGATGTCGTTTGCGCCAGGCTGACCGAATGGGGCATCCCCTTCGAGCGCGGCCTGGGCAAGACCGGCGTGGTTGGCATCATCCGTAACGGCACCTCCGAACGCGCCATTGGCCTGCGCGCGGACATGGACGCCCTGCCGATGCAGGAAATCAACACCTTCGCCCACGCCTCGAAGCACCCTGGCAAGATGCACGCTTGCGGCCATGACGGCCACACCGCCATGCTGCTCGGCGCGGCCCACCACCTTGCCAGGCACCGCAATTTCGACGGCACCGTTTACCTGGTGTTCCAGCCGGCCGAAGAAGGCGGCGCCGGCGCGCGTGAAATGATCAAGGATGGCCTGTTCGAGCGCTTCCCGATGGATGCGATCTACGGCATGCACAACTGGCCCGGCATGGCGCAAGGCGCGCTGGGCGCCTGTGAAGGGCCGATGATGGCCTCTTCCAATGAATTCCATGTGACCGTGCGCGGCAAGGGTGCCCACGCGGCGCAGCCGCACAAGGGCATCGACCCGATCATGATCGCGGTGCAGATTGCACAGGCGTGGCAGACCATCGTCACGCGCAACAAGAGCCCATTGGATACGGCCGTGCTGTCGATCACGCAGATCCACGCCGGCAGCGCCACCAATGTGATCCCCGACGATGCCAGGCTGGTCGGCACCGTGCGCACCTTCACCACCGAGGTGCTGGACATGGTGGAAAAGCGCATGCAGTCGCTGGCGGAAGGCATTGCCGCCGCCTTCGACGCGGAAGTGGAGTTCACCTTCCGCCGCAACTATCCGCCACTCGTGAATCACGCCAGGGAAACCCGCTTCGCGCTGGACGTCATGAAGTCGGTGGTCGGCGAATCGATGGTGGACGCCAACGTCGAACCGACCATGGGCGCCGAGGACTTTGCCTTCTTCCTGCAGGAGAAGCCCGGCTGCTACATCTTCATCGGCAACGGCGAAGGCGAGCACCGCGACGGCGGCCACGGCCTCGGCCCCTGCGTGCTGCACAACGCCAGCTACGACTTCAACGACCGCCTGCTGCCGATCGGCGCCAGCTTCTGGGTGCATCTCGCAGAAGCGGCACTGCCGCAAGCCCGTTAAGGAAGCTTGTCGGCCTGCGCGCCGAGCCGCACGCCTTCGTTCAGCCGCTCCAGCGCCAGCAGCGCGGCGGAATGATCGGCGCGCGGATAGACATCCTTGATCGACTCATAGCGCTCCGTCACCAGGCTGGTGACGGGCAGCGCCACGCCCGCCGCTGCAGCGGCAGCGAGGATATTATGCTGGTCCTTCAACTGCGTCAGCACCTGCCCGCCCGGCAGGAAATTCCGCTCCAGCATGCGCTGGCCGTGCACTTCCAGCACGCGGCTTTCCGCAAAGCCGCCGCGGATCGCCTCGCGTACCGCCACCGGATCGGCGCCTGCCGCCAGCGCAAGCAGCAAGGCCTCCGCCACGATGTTGATGGTACCGCCGACGATCAACTGGTTGCACAGCTTTGCCACCTGCCCGCTGCCGGCCGGACCAACCAGCTTGGGCTTGCCCATCGCTTCCAGCACCGGCCGCGCCGCTTCGAAATCGGCCGCACTGCCGCCCGCCATGATGGCCAGCGAACCCGCTTGCGCGCCGCCGACACCGCCCGACACCGGAGCATCGATGAAGCGATGCCCGCGCCCCGTCAGCAGCGCGTGGAATGCCTGTGCCTCGTCCTGCCGCGTCGAGCTCATGTCGATCCACAGCGTGCCGGGACGCAGCGCATCGAGCGCAGCATCGATCACGCCGCCGACTGCATCGCCCGCCGACAGCATCGATACCACCACCGCCGCATCGGCCACCGCATGCGGCAGCACGTCGTCCGGGTCCGCGCCGGCGGCCGCCAGCACGCCGGCCTTGCCCGCTGTACGGTTCCAGGCCGTGACCTTGAAACCTGCCGCCAGCAGGCGCAGGACCATCGGCTCGCCCATCAAGCCGATGCCAAGAAATGCAATTCGCAGATGATGCGTCACAATAAGCTCCAGATATGCCAATATTGCAGTGATTCTAACAATTAAGGGGTCGCCTGAAAAAAATTCAGAACGAAAGTAAAATTGCCGGCATTGCCTCAGCAAATATGAAGACTGCGGCAAGGACTAGAGAGAAAAACATGCAAATCAAAAAACTGTTCGCTATTGCTGCCGCTGCATTTGTAGCGCAATCCGCTTTCGCCTTCGACACCAATTCCGCCTACGTGGAGGCCGGCTCCGCTTCCAAAATCCGCATGGTGCGCCTGGGCGCCACGCAGGACTTCAACCCTGAATGGAGCTGGTTCAATTCCAACGGCACCCACGTCACCGGCTACTGGGACGCCAGCATCGGCTTCTGGCAGGCCCGCCAATGGCTCAACGTTCACGGCGACAAGGAGAACCTCTTCGACGTCGGCTTCACCCCGGTCCTCCGCTACGAGAATACCAGCAAGAAGGGCTTTTACGTGGAAGGCGGCATCGGCGCGCACCTGCTTTCCAAGACCTACAAGAACAACGATGACGGCCTGTCGACCGCCTTCCAGTTCGGCGACCATATCGCCGTCGGCTATGTCTTCGACAACAAGTGGGAAATCGCCCTCAAGGCGCAGCACTTCTCGAATGGCGGCATCAAGAAGCCCAACAGCGGCGTCGACGTCATCATGCTGAAAGCAGCGTACCACTACTGATTCACTTCTTGCGGTAGCGCTGCACGCCCTTTGGCAGCAGGTTAAACACGCGCACCATCGCGTGCAGCTGCCAGGGGAAGATGCAGCGCGCCTGCCTGCCCGCGATGGCGCGGGTAATGCGGCGCACGGCCTCTTCTTCGGTCTGCAGGAAAGGCTTGCGCTGCGCGCTTCCGCCATTCAGGTCCCTCAGCTTCTGCGTATCGACATAACCCGGAACCACTGCCGTCACATCGATGCCGTGCGGCGCCAGCGCCTTGCGATAGGAATCGCTGATGGCAATCGCGGCGCGCTTGCTCGCGCTGTACAGCGAGCCGTTCGGATATTCGTGCAGCAGCCCGGCAATCGACGCCACCACCACCATCTGGCCGCATCCACTGTGCAGCATGGCCTGCGCTCCCGCATCGAAAGCATGGCATAGGCCGGAGACATTGGTGCGCACCACAGGCAGGCTGCGCATGCGGTCCTGCGCCAGCGCCGCGGCATCGGCATACTGTCCTGCGGTGACGATCAGCAGGTCCAGCCCTCCTTGCGCGAAATCGCCGACCGCATCGAACACTGCCTGGCGGTCGCCGATGTCGAAGCCATAGCGCCGCAAGCCGGCTTGCGCGGCGATGGGATGCCCGTCCAGGCGCGACGGATCGCGCCCGCACAAGGCCAGCTCGGCGCCCTGCTGCGCATAGTGCCCGGCCAGGGCCAGCCCGATGCCGCTGGTTCCGCCGATGATCATTACCCTCATTGTCTTCCCCTGTTGAACCTCGTTGCGTGGCGCAGGCGCAGCCCCGGACTGGCATACGCTTCCATGCCGCGCTGGTAACCGTACTGCCATTGCGCCTCGACGTCGTTCGCATACTCCGCCAGGCTGGGCGGCATCACCAGCCTGATGCGGTTGCCCAGCCAGTCGATGCGCTTTCGCATGCCGCAGCCGCGCAGCGCGCTCGATATGTCGCTGGTGTCGACCCAGGCATGGGCATGCTGCGCGTGCACGTGCTTCAGCCGCGCGTTGCCATCGATGCCGAGAACCTTGCGCAGCGCCGGAATTGCCAGCGCCTGGCCGAACGGCGGCTTGGCTTCCATCGTCACGTGCCGTGCCAGGCCATGCGCGATCTCGATCGGGAACAGGTCGATCACGCCGCCCATATAGTGTTCGCCGCCATGCTGGTGGCAGGCGAAATAGAGCATGTCCGTGATCGAGCTGCGCACGGCGTCGGCAACCGGCATGGCGCTGTCCAGCAGCAGCCCGGGCGCGACCGCGCCGCAGCTCCATGCGGGCGAACTGGCCGGCGCCTGCCATCCTTGCAGCAGGCTGCAGGCGCGGTCGGGGCCTAGCAGGACTTCCGCGAACAGGGCGCGGTCGCCGCGCGCCTGGCCCGCCTGCTCCCGGCCGAACAGCAGTTTCGCTGCGACGATGGCAAGTGCCGGGGACTGCGGGCGCGCCGCCGGCAACGGCAGCGCTGCCGGCAGCTCGAACATGTAATCGTCGAACACGTCGGGCACACGGCTGGCCCGCCCGCGCGACAGGCCGCGCAGCAGGGCCGCTCCCAGCACCGGCAGCGCACGCACGTGCGGCGCTGCGCGCATGCGGCACAGGAACTGGTACATCTCGGGAGAGGCAAGCCACTGCTTGCGCTGCGCGGCATCCGGCAGGGCATGGATGATGGCTGCCGCCAGCGAACCTCCGCAACTGGCGAGGATGATGTCGGGCGCCATGCCGCTGTCTTCGGCCGCAGCGTGCATGCCAAGGTAATAGCCGAAGCGAAATCCTCCTCCCGCCATCACCATGCAGCGCTCGTACTTTTGATCTTCACTCATATCACGTGACATAATGCCATGAATGCAACTCCTGCACCTGATCATCAACGCCCTGCTATTCGGGCTTTGCTACACGCTCACGAACCTTGCTGCCGAAACGGCGCAGGTCCAGCGCACGCTGGCGCTTCCGTTCGAGCAAGCCATCCCGTTCCTGCCGTGGATGATCATTCCCTATGCCAGTTCGGGGCCCTTGCTGGCCTGGGCCTTCTTCAAGGTCCGCAAAGGAGACGCGCTGCGTGTTTATAGCCGCCGCCTGATGCTCGCCACCGTCGCCGCCAGCCTCGTGTTCGCGATTTTTCCTGCCCGCTTCCCCGCCGCCAGGGTGCTGCCCGAGCACGCGTTCCTGCAGCTGGCCTATGGCTTGCTTGACGCCTCGGACCGGCCCTACAACCAGTTCCCGTCCCTGCACATCACCTACTGCATCCTGCTGTGGCTCGCGCTGCGGCCAGCCATTGCCAGCCGGACCTGGCGCATTGTGCTGGCGTGCTGGCTGCTGCTGGTTGGCGCCAGCACGCTGCTGACCTGGCAGCATGCCGTGGCCGATATCGCCGGCGGCATCGCCCTGGCGGCCGCCGCCTGTCACGCAGTGCGCGCCGGCGCCACCGCCCGCCAAAGCGTCGCGTTCTACTACGCCATCATGGCAGGACTGGCGCTACTGGCCGCCAGCCTGTTCGCGCTCGCGTGGCTCTGGCTCTATCTGGCCGCCAGCCTGCTGCTGGTGGCCCTGGCATACGTCCGCCGCAACGCGGCCTTCCTGCGCAAGAACCAGGGCCGGCATCCACCCTGGATCTGGCTGCTGTTCTGGCCCTACCTTGCCGGCTACGCCGTCACCTGGCTGCTGGTGCGCTGGCGCCAGCATGGCAAGCCGCCTTTCGCGCAGGCGACCGATGGCCTGTGGGTAGGCCGCCGCCTGAGCGCCAGCGAAGCGCAGCAACTGCCGCCGGGCTGCAGCATCATCGACCTGAGCGCAGAACTCAGCGAAACCGAACTGCTGCGGCGCGGCCGTTACCGGCACCTTCCCCTGATGGACCTGCAGGCCCCAAGCCGCCAGCAGGTTCGTACCATCCTTGCCGCTATCGACACCGAACGCAGCCAGGGCCGCCCGGTCTACCTGCACTGCGCGATGGGTTACAGCCGCAGCCTTTTCATCGCCCGCATCTACCTTAACTCCTACACTTCATGAGCATTTCGATCTACCAGCTTAAACCGCGTTTCCAGCAACTGCTGCGTCCATTCCTCAACCTGCTCACCCGGCTCGGCATTACGCCGAACCAGGTCACCCTGGCAGCCATGGTGCTGTCGGTAGGCTACGGCGCGGCGCTCGCATTGGCGCCGCAATGCCTTGGCCTTTGGCTCGGCCTGCCCTTCTTCCTGCTGTTGCGCATGGCGCTGAATGCCATCGATGGCATGCTGGCCAACGCGACCGGCAACAAGACAGCCCTGGGCGCTTTGCTGAACGAGTTGTGCGACCAGGTGTCCGACGTTGCGCTGTACCTGCCAGCGGCCTTGCTGGCGGGCGTCTTCACGCACCTGCTGGTGCTGGTCGTGGTGTTTGCACTGCTGGCCGAATTCGCTGGCGTACTGGCCAGCAGCATCGGCGTCGCGCGCCGTTTCGACGGCCCGATGGGCAAGAGCGACCGCGCCTTTGCCTTCGCCCTGCTCGGCCTGCTGGTCTGGGCAGGCGTTGCGCCGGTCTGGCACAACGCCTTGCTTGCGGTGGTGCTGTTGCTGTCGCTGGTGACGGTATTTAACCGCCTGCGCCAGGCGCTGCGCCTTTCTCCGCAAGTGAAACAGTAAAGATACCTTCCAGCCCGATCATTGTTCGCAGCTTGCGGCAACCGGCCAGCGCGACCAGGCCGTCCATCTCGGCCTGCGCACGCGGGCGCATACGCCACGGCTCGCCGCGGTGGTTGGTCAGCGTGTAGGCGATCATGTCCAGCTGCGGGTGCCATGGCTGGCCGGTGTACAGCAAGCTGCCGCCTTCACGCAAGCTGGCCGAGACGCCACGCAGCGACTGCAGCACCATCGTGTTGTCGCTGAACAGCTCGTAGAGGCCCGATACCACGGCGATGTCGTAGCGGCCTTCCTGGCCCTGGTAGCTGTCGGCGCTGAAGGCATCGCGGCGGCAGTATTCGATGCGGGCGCTGACCTGCAGCTTTTCCGCCAGCTTCCTGGCCTGGTCCAGGTTGTGCTGTTCGTAGTCGCACAGCGTGACTTCGATCTCGCGGTCCTGGAAGCGCTTGACGGTCTCCAGCACGTAGCGCGCGGAACCTGCGGCGATGTCGAGGATGCGCACCGGACCAGGGCCCTGGTGGGCCGCGATCTGCTGCGCCAGCATCTGCTGCATCTGCACCTTGCGCAGGCGGATGCCGCGCCATCCCACGGCATCCAGGTAGCCGCGGTCCATGATGCCGCCGAAGCCAAGCTTGCCGTCCGCCTGGTTGCGATAGACATAGTCCAGCGATTCGCCCGAATCAAAACCGTGGCGCAGGCCGATCTTCATGCCATCGCTCAGCGGGCCCATGAGCTTCAGCATATTGCGCTGCAAGCCGAACCAGGCGCGCGTCAGCGCATTGCCGGTCCGGTTGTCCTGCAGCGCGGCGTAGTGCTGCGCACCTTGTCCTTCCCGGTCGGCAGCCGCGAAACGCACCGGCGATGCCGGCTGCGATGCGTAACATTCGTCGATAAAGCTGCGGCTTGCCTGCATCGCAACGGAAGTGTCTTCCTCGTAGAAGATGGCGTGGCGGCAGCGCTGTAGCCTGACATAACGCTTCATTTGCGAAGACAGGCGCTCGAAGAACAACTTCTGCGGCGCTTCATGCACGACATAGTCCTGGTCGGCGGCCAGCATCAGCACCGGCGTGTCGATGGCGGCGGCATCGTGCACGATGCGTTGCGCCGTATCGGCAAGCTCCAGCAGGATCTGGGCCGAGATGCTCTTGGCGATCAGCGGGTCTTGTTCATAGGCGCGCGCCTGCTCCGCCGAATGCGTCAGCATGGTCGAACGAATATAGCTGGTCACGAACAGCTCCGGCTTGAAGCGCCGCGCAAAGCGCAGGCCCGGCTTTGCCAGCGGCACATACAGCTTGATCGCAAAGGCCGCGGCAGCCATGACCAGGCCGCGCACGCGCGGAGCATAGTCATGCAGCCAGGTCGCCGCCACGACAGCGCCAACGCTGTTGGCGATGACCAGCACATCCTCGATCGCAAAGCCATGCTTGCTGCAGAGATGGCGCACGAAGGTATCCAGGTCTTCCACCATGGTGGCGAAACT
Source organism: Pseudoduganella sp. R-32 (assembly GCF_049913245.1). Taxonomy (NCBI): domain Bacteria; kingdom Pseudomonadati; phylum Pseudomonadota; class Betaproteobacteria; order Burkholderiales; family Oxalobacteraceae; genus Pseudoduganella; species Pseudoduganella sp. R-32. The sequence continues at coordinate 6,768,307 of NZ_CP183987.1, forward strand.
TGGCGCGGAGCCGCGCTCACCCGGCGAATAACCGTGTCCGCGCGCATCGTAAGCAAAAGCCCAGTCGCCGTGGAAGCCGAATTGCTCGACCAGCGTGCCGATACGGCCGGAATGTTCATGCCCGCGATGCAGGAATACCAGCGCACGTGGCGCTCCGCTACGCGGCGCCAGCGGCATCCAGCTACGGTAGAACAGGCGCGTGCCGTCGGCCGCTTCAAATCCGGACTGGCTCTCACTCCAGGCAAGGCCTCGTTCAATCTTCATTCTTTTTTCCTTATCGATAATTGAGCAGCAGGTAAAGCAGTGGCGCCGTCACCACCAGGCTATCGGCGCGGTCCAGCATTCCGCCGTGGCCGGGAATCAGGTTTGAAAAGTCCTTGATGCCAAGCTTGCGTTTCGCTGCGGAGAACATCACGTCGCCGGCAAAGCCGCCAAGGGACAACAGCACCGCGATCGCCGCCATCCAGGCTGGCCGGCCCAGGCCGAAGTAGGCGCCCATGGCGAGCGACAGCAAGACGGAAACCACGACGCCGCCCAGCAAGCCCTGCCAGGTTTTCTGCGGGCTAATCAGTGGCACGATTTTCTGCTTGCCGAACAGCTTGCCACTGGTGAACTGGGCGATGTCATTCAAGGCCGTCACGATAAACAGGTAGAACAGCCAGGACAGGTTTTCCCTCGGCCCGAAAGGCAGCTGGACAAAGGCGGGGACGAAGCTGATGCCGAAACAGGTCAGCGCAAACAGCAGCCAGGGCAGGGCAGCCAGTTCGCGGGAGTGCAACAGGTACACAGCAGCGGCGCCAGCGGCCAGGGCGAATGCCATGGGCAGGAAAGCCGGCGCGTAAGTGCCCGCGCATGCGGCCATGAACAGGCTGGCGATGGCAGCGGTCCGGAAGCGGCCGGACGCCTGCCCGCAATATGGTGCAAGCTCCCGCGCAGCCAGGCCGCAAATGACGAGTGCAAGCAACGGCGCCCCAACCGGATAGAGGATCAGGCCGCAGCTGACAATGGGGAAGATGAACCACCAGGCATTCACCTGGTCACGCAACTGGCTGGTACGCGAGCCAAGCGCCAAACCCACACCCGTTGAAACGATACCCAGCAGCACATACAGGGCAGCCATTGCGTATCCAAGCTGCGCATTGAAGATTCCATTCATGACTTGCATTTTGCCAACAAGTGGACGATGCACAATCACACATTGTCACGACGCGCAAAAAAAAACCGCCAGGTTGCCCCGGCGGTTCCTGTGCATCGCTGCGCGGCTTATTCTGCCACGTCGGCGCCCACGTTAATGGCAGCGTAGGCGCGCTGGACTGCTTTCGCTTCGGCGCTATTGGCGCCGTATAGTTCCTGCGCTGCTGCCAGCACTTTCAAACGAGCGTCCGCGTAGTTGGTCGACGACGTGAACTTGGTGGTGTTCGCGCGGAACCAAATGCGGTAAGCCTTGTCGATGCCGATACCGGTCATGTTCTTAGGCTGCTGGGTCAGGTATTGGGAGTAGTAGTCGCTGCTCGAATTGGAGCTCGAACCCATGGCCAGGAAGTAGAACATGCGGTTGTTCGGGCCGCTGCTGTAGTGCACATCCAGGCGCTTGATGGTGGACTTCCACGCATCAGGCGACTTGCCATCCTTGCTTGGCTTGTACAGCCAGCGCAGCGGCTGGCCGTTCTTGGAAATTTCCTTGCCCATCACCCAGTCGTTGCCCGATGGGACAGGCAGCGAAGTACCGGTGCCGCCGGCGCGGGCGTAGGCTTCCACCGCTTCGCCCGAAATGTCGGACGAGGACTCGTTCAAGCCGCCGGATTCGCCGCGGTAGGTCAGGTTGGAGGTGGCGGCGGTGATGCCGTGGCCCATTTCGTGGCCGATCACGTCGATCGAACCCAGGTTATTGAAATAGGATCCGCCGTCGCCGATGAACATGCACTTGCAGCTGTCGGAGTAGTAGGCGTTGTCGTAGGCGGTGTTGACGTGCACCGCGATATAGGTCGCGGTATTGTTACCGTCGAGCGAAGACCAGTTCAGCACATTCTTGTGCATGTCGTAGGTATTCATCAGGCCCCACAGTGCATTCACCGCAGCGGTCTGGCCGTTGGCGTTGGTGGTGCTGCCGCCGGAAATGTACTGCTTGCCGTCGCCCCAGATATTGGTGGCGTTGGTGTACACCGCGCCGGCGCTGGTGCCGTGATTGGCGTTGGTGATCGCCATGGCGCCGAAGGTACCGCCGGTGCCGCGGCTGCCGTCGATCATCTTGTACACGCCGCCGGACAGGGTGGTGTTGATCGGCACGTCGCCGTTGTACTGACTGTGACCGGTGCCGACCACGTTCTGCATTGCGCTCCACTGATCGAGGATACGGCCATCGCGTGCGCTGACGACGGTGTCATGGAAGGCGCCGTGCTTGCGGGTCTTCACAATATAGGCCAGCTCATAGCCGGCAACGACGTCCTGCACGTCAACCGCGTTCAGGTCAGCCTCAGCCTTGTTCTCGGCGCCTGGGGCGCGCACGGTCTTCATCAGCGGGAAAATAACCAGCTCGGCGGATGGCGGATCGATCTCCGCGCCGAAGGCCGACACGCTGCGGCTGGCCTTGGCGATCGCGGCTTTACTGCTGATGGAAGGCTTTACATCGAAACGCTTACCCGACAGGCCCTGGCGGCGTTCGCCGACCGATTCGCTGACGATATTGCCGCCCTGGTCGGTGACCACAACGGTTTCGGATTCAAAGATGCGCACGCCCTTGTAGGTGTGGTTGATGCGGCTGATTGCCCTGCCCTGCTCGCCAGGGTGCTGGCTGGCGATGGCGTAGCCGTGATCGGCATCCAGGCCATATTTGCCCCGCTCACCGTTCAGGGTGGAGACCAGGCGTGCTTTCTCCTGGGCGGAGAAGGCAACAGGGCTGGCCATCATGCTTGGGGCGGCGCTGGCTTGTGCAGCAACCATGGCGATCGCGGCTGCGATCAGGCTTTTGCGAAATTCCATTTTTGTCTCCAAATGTCCCGATGAGGTAGGGTGTTGATGGGAATCTAACACTATCGGGGCCTGGAGGCTGAGTCAAAATTTCTACAAATTGAGACATATTTTTGTTGCTTGTCTCGGATACAACTTTCGAAAGCAAAAAGGCCCGCTAGCTTATGCTTAGCGGGCCTCTTCTAATAAGAGCCTGACGATAACCTACTTTCACACTGGTTGCAGCACTATCATCGGCGCAGAGTCGTTTCACGGTCCTGTTCGGGATGGGAAGGGGTGGGACCGACTTGCTATGGTCATCAGGCATGACTTGTCAACAATCGGGAAGAAGTAAAAGTGGGGGTAGTGTTCTCAAACACTGTGTAAGTGCTACATAACCGTCAAGGTTATAGGGACAAGCCGTACGGGCAATTAGTATCAGTTAGCTTAATGCATTACTGCACTTCCACACCTGACCTATCAACGTCCTGGTCTCGAACGACCCTTCAAGGAGCTCAAGGCTCCGGGAAATCTCATCTTAAGGCAAGTTTCCCGCTTAGATGCTTTCAGCGGTTATCTCTTCCGAACTTAGCTACCCGGCAATGCCACTGGCGTGACAACCGGTACACCAGAGGTTCGTCCACTCCGGTCCTCTCGTACTAGGAGCAGCCCCCTTCAAATTTCCAACGCCCACGGCAGATAGGGACCAAACTGTCTCACGACGTTTTAAACCCAGCTCACGTACCACTTTAAATGGCGAACAGCCATACCCTTGGGACCGGCTACAGCCCCAGGATGTGATGAGCCGACATCGAGGTGCCAAACTCCCCCGTCGATATGAACTCTTGGGAGGAATCAGCCTGTTATCCCCAGAGTACCTTTTATCCGTTGAGCGATGGCCCTTCCATACAGAACCACCGGATCACTATGTCCTACTTTCGTACCTGCTCGACTTGTCGGTCTCGCAGTTAAGCACGCTTATGCCATTGCACTATTAGCACGATGTCCGACCGTACCTAGCGTACCTTCGAACTCCTCCGTTACCGTTTGGGAGGAGACCGCCCCAGTCAAACTGCCTACCATGCACTGTCCCCGATCCGGATCACGGACCAAGGTTAGAACCTCAAACAAACCAGGGTGGTATTTCAAGGATGGCTCCATAGGAACTGGCGTCCCTACTTCAAAGCCTCCCACCTATCCTACACAGATTGGTTCAAAGTCCAATGCAAAGCTACAGTAAAGGTTCATGGGGTCTTTCCGTCTAGCCGCGGGTAGATTGCATCATCACAAACACTTCAACTTCGCTGAGTCTCGGGAGGAGACAGTGTGGCCATCGTTACGCCATTCGTGCAGGTCGGAACTTACCCGACAAGGAATTTCGCTACCTTAGGACCGTTATAGTTACGGCCGCCGTTTACTGGGACTTCAATCAAGAGCTTGCACCCCATCATTTAATCTTCCAGCACCGGGCAGGCGTCACACCCTATACGTCCACTTTCGTGTTTGCAGAGTGCTGTGTTTTTATTAAACAGTCGCAGCCACCAGTTTATTGCAACCTTTTCGCCCTTCCACAGTAAAGTGGTCAAGCTACCGAGGCGTACCTTATCCCGAAGTTACGGTACCAATTTGCCGAGTTCCTTCTCCCGAGTTCTCTCAAGCGCCTTAGAATACTCATCTCGCCCACCTGTGTCGGTTTGCGGTACGGTCTCGTATGACTGAAGCTTAGAGGCTTTTCTTGGAACCACTTCCGATTGCTTCGTGAGCAAGCTCACTCGTCCCAGTCCCTTGAATTACGCGCCCGGATTTGCCTAAGCGCCTTCTATGAACCAGGAACTGCCTATTCCAACAGGCAGACAACCTTCCGCGATCCGTCCCCCCATCGCATCATACGACGGTGCAGGAATATTAACCTGCTTCCCATCAGCTACGCATCTCTGCCTCGCCTTAGGGGCCGACTCACCCTGCTCCGATGAACGTTGAACAGGAAACCTTGGGCTTACGGCGTGCGGGCTTTTCACCCGCATTATCGCTACTCATGTCAGCATTCGCACTTCTGATACCTCCAGCATCCTTTACAAGACACCTTCGCAGGCTTACAGAACGCTCTCCTACCATATCCTTGCGGATATCCGCAGCTTCGGTGACTGGCTTAGCCCCGTTACATCTTCCGCGCAGGACGACTCGATCAGTGAGCTATTACGCTTTCTTTAAATGATGGCTGCTTCTAAGCCAACATCCTGACTGTTTTAGCCTTCCCACTTCGTTTTCCACTTAGCCAATCTTTGGGACCTTAGCTGGCGGTCTGGGTTGTTTCCCTCTTGACACCGGACGTTAGCACCCGATGTCTGTCTCCCAAGCTCGCACTCAACGGTATTCGGAGTTTGCAATGGTTTGGTAAGTCGCGATGACCCCCTAGCCATAACAGTGCTCTACCCCCGTCGGTGATACTTGAGGCACTACCTAAATAGTTTTCGGAGAGAACCAGCTATTTCCAAGTTTGTTTAGCCTTTCACCCCTATCCACAGCTCATCCCCTAATTTTTCAACATTAGTGGGTTCGGTCCTCCAGTGCGTGTTACCGCACCTTCAACCTGGCCATGGATAGATCACTTGGTTTCGGGTCTACACCCAGCGACTGGCGCCCTGTTCGGACTCGATTTCTCTACGGCTCCCCTATCTGGTTAACCTCGCCACTGAATGTAAGTCGCTGACCCATTATACAAAAGGTACGCCGTCACCCCTTACGAGGCTCCGACTGTTTGTATGCACACGGTTTCAGGATCTATTTCACTCCCCTCCCGGGGTTCTTTTCGCCTTTCCCTCACGGTACTGGTTCACTATCGGTCGATTACGAGTATTTAGCCTTGGAGGATGGTCCCCCCATGTTCAGACAGGATTTCTCGTGTCCCGCCCTACTTGTCGTACGCTTAGTACCACCGCTTGGATTTCATGTACGGGGCTATCACCCGCTATGGCCAGAGTTTCCAATCTGTTCCATTATCCAAACGACTATCACGTACAGGCTCTTCCCATTTCGCTCGCCACTACTTTGGGAATCTCGGTTGATTTCTTTTCCTGCAGCTACTTAGATGTTTCAGTTCGCCGCGTTCGCTTCACACACCTATGTATTCAGTGAGTGATGACCTATAAGGCCGGGTTTCCCCATTCGGAAATCTTCGGATCAAAGCTTGTTTGTCAGCTCCCCGAAGCTTATCGCAGACTTCTACGTCCTTCATCGCCTGTAATCGCCAAGGCATCCGCCATGTGCACTTATTCACTTGTCCCTATAACCTTGACGGCTACAGGTTCAAGCACTTACTACTGTGTTTGATGAGTTTTACTACTACCCTAAGTAATATCTTTCGATATCGCTTAATAAAACTTTTACTTCTTCCAGATTGTTAAAGAACGATGAACATTTAAGCGTTCAAACCTAAGCGGCTACGCTTACGTTTGAAAACTTGGTGGAGGATGACGGGATCGAACCGACGACCCCCTGCTTGCAAAGCAGGTGCTCTCCCAGCTGAGCTAATCCCCCATTGGTTTGGTAGGGCTGGTTGGGCTCGAACCAACGACCCCCGCGTTATCAACACGGTGCTCTAACCAGCTGAGCTACAGCCCCAACATTGCTGTTCTTCGTATTACAACAGTCGATAAGTGTGAACGTTTGAGTCTGATGCCGACTCTAGAAAGGAGGTGATCCAGCCGCACCTTCCGATACGGCTACCTTGTTACGACTTCACCCCAGTCACGAATCCTACCGTGGTAAGCGCCCTCCTTACGGTTAAGCTACCTACTTCTGGTAAAACCCGCTCCCATGGTGTGACGGGCGGTGTGTACAAGACCCGGGAACGTATTCACCGCGACATGCTGATCCGCGATTACTAGCGATTCCAACTTCATGTAGTCGAGTTGCAGACTACAATCCGGACTACGATACACTTTCTGGGATTAGCTCCCCCTCGCGGGTTGGCGGCCCTCTGTATGTACCATTGTATGACGTGTGAAGCCCTACCCATAAGGGCCATGAGGACTTGACGTCATCCCCACCTTCCTCCGGTTTGTCACCGGCAGTCTCATTAGAGTGCTCTTGCGTAGCAACTAATGACAAGGGTTGCGCTCGTTGCGGGACTTAACCCAACATCTCACGACACGAGCTGACGACAGCCATGCAGCACCTGTGTGCAGGTTCTCTTTCGAGCACTCCCGGATCTCTCCGGGATTCCTGCCATGTCAAGGGTAGGTAAGGTTTTTCGCGTTGCATCGAATTAATCCACATCATCCACCGCTTGTGCGGGTCCCCGTCAATTCCTTTGAGTTTTAATCTTGCGACCGTACTCCCCAGGCGGTCTACTTCACGCGTTAGCTGCGTTACTAAGTCAATTAAGACCCAACAACTAGTAGACATCGTTTAGGGCGTGGACTACCAGGGTATCTAATCCTGTTTGCTCCCCACGCTTTCGTGCATGAGCGTCAGTTTTGACCCAGGGGGCTGCCTTCGCCATCGGTGTTCCTCCACATCTCTACGCATTTCACTGCTACACGTGGAATTCTACCCCCCTCTGCCAAACTCTAGCCTCGCAGTCTCCATCGCCATTCCCAGGTTAAGCCCGGGGATTTCACGACAGACTTACGAAACCGCCTGCGCACGCTTTACGCCCAGTAATTCCGATTAACGCTTGCACCCTACGTATTACCGCGGCTGCTGGCACGTAGTTAGCCGGTGCTTATTCTTCAGGTACCGTCAGCAGTCGTGGGTATTAGCCACGACCTTTTCTTCCCTGACAAAAGAGCTTTACAACCCGAAGGCCTTCTTCACTCACGCGGCATTGCTGGATCAGGGTTGCCCCCATTGTCCAAAATTCCCCACTGCTGCCTCCCGTAGGAGTCTGGACCGTGTCTCAGTTCCAGTGTGGCTGGTCGTCCTCTCAGACCAGCTACTGATCGTTGCCTTGGTGAGCCTTTACCTCACCAACTAGCTAATCAGATATCGGCCGCTCCAGGAGCACAAGGTCTTGCGATCCCCTGCTTTCATCCTTGGATCGTATGCGGTATTAGCGTAACTTTCGCTACGTTATCCCCCACTCTTGGGTACGTTCCGATATATTACTCACCCGTTCGCCACTCGCCGCCAGGCCGAAGCCCGCGCTGCCGTTCGACTTGCATGTGTAAAGCATGCCGCCAGCGTTCAATCTGAGCCAGGATCAAACTCTTCAGTTCAATCTCTGTTTTTGCCGCATTTCTGCGGCAGGTCACTCACTCAAAATACTGACGAAATCTCATAAAGAGATTTACGTTTAATTTTGTGCGAGCGTTATAACGTATATTTTGAGCATCGGACCCGAAGGTCCGGGCATATCGTCAAACGCCCACACTTATCGACTGTTGATTTTTAAAGATCGCTGCCTTATCGTTGACAAAGCGTTGTGTTTGTCAGCAGCAGAGAAGCGAGATTATGCGGTACAGCGTGCAACTCGTCAACCCCTTCTTTTTCTCGTTTCGCTTTACTGATTTGTCAGTGCTGCGTTGCGAGGGACAGAACTATAACCAAACGCCTGGTGTTTTGCAAGTAAATAGTTCGCCATCACGACTGCGCAAGCGATCCAGGCCGACCACAATGTATGCGTAAGGAAGTGGGCACCGCGCAGTTGCTGCACAAAGCCGACCCCTAATGCAAACGCCATCGTCAAGGCGCCCACGCCAAAGGCCTTGCGCGGCTGATCCGGCCACCAGAAGGCCGACAATGCAATCAGCCACAAGGCGCTGGACGCGTGCCCGCCCGGCAGGCAGTGGCCCGCTTCGACACCGGCCGGCATCAGTTCGAGCAAGCGGATATAAGGCGCGTGGCCGCCATAGCGTTCCAGGTCCCACGGGCAATGCGAGGTGCTGGCCCGCTTCAGCAGGCTCACCACGACCGGTACACTGATGGCCGACATGCCTAGAACCCTTACGCCCAGGCGCTGTGCAGGAACCCAATGCAGCTGCGGACGCCAGATGTCCCACAGTGCCAGCACCACGGCGCCGCCGGCCATGCATGACAGCAGGGCCTTGAGGATGACATGGTTGAATTGCTCGGTAAACCAGGTGTGCTGCAAAGGGAAGACGCCACGCGCGCGGTCGTACACCAGGTCTGCCAGGCGCAAGTCAACGTCCGTGAACTGGCCGAGCAGCAGGATCAGGACGGCCGACGCGGCCAGCGCCAGCAATCCCCAGGATTTCTTAAGCATCATTGATACACGCATGGAACATGTCTAACTTGGGGTTGTAAACAGCGGTATTCACATTCAGCATGCCGAGCGTGGAATGGAATACGTTATCGTGCGAGAACGGCTGGCTGCTGCGCGCGGCCAGGCAGTTGCGGTCAAGGTGGAAGCGCTGGCTGAAACCGTCCGACAGCCACAGCATCATCGGCACCTTGCGCTGTTCCTCCGGCGAAAAGATGTACGGAGCACCATGCAGGTACATATTCTTCTCACCCAGCGATTCGCCATGGTCGGAGAAATACAGCATGGAAGCCGGTACCCCCGACTCTTTCAGCACCTTGATGGTCTTGTCGAGGAAGTAATCGGTGTACAGGATGGTGTTGTCGTAGGCTGCCGTGATTTGTTCGCATGTGCACTGCTCCAGTTCATTGGTCTGGCATACCGGGCCGAACTTCTTGAATTCGGGCGGGTAGCGCTTCCAGTACGCAGGGCCATGGCTACCCTTCTGGTGCAGCACGATGACCAGGTCCCTCCTGGCGTCGCGGATCAGCTCCGGCAGTCCTTCGAGCAGGTGTTCGTCGTAGCACTCTTCGGAATTGCACAGCGCATTGCCGGCGACAGGCTTGGACATGTCTTCAAAGCGCACACGGTCGCACACTCCCTTGCAACCGGAATTATTGTCGCGCCAGATCACCTCGAGCCCGGCGTGCTGCAGCACGTCCAGCAGGCCTTCCTTGCTGCGCGCCTTGTCTTCCGAATAATCCTCGCGCGTGAGGTCGGAAAACACACAGGGGACCGAGACCGCCGTGGCAGTACCGCACGAGCTCACATTCGTGAAGTTGACCAGCGACTGCACTTGCGCCAGGCGCGGGTTGGTTTCGCGCCCATAGCCGTTCAAGGAAAAATTCATGGCGCGCGCAGTCTCGCCGACCACGATGATGGTCACCGTACGCTGGCTGGTGCCCGCCGCGGCCCACAAGCTGCCTCTGGCGGCATCCGTGCCGAGGGGCGCAATCACGGTCGCCGTCGCCCATTTGCGTTTGAGGTAGCTGTTCGTAGCCTGGAACACATTGGTAGGCGTCAGCATGAAGCGCAGTTCGCGGTGTTCGCGAATGGCCGGCGCCAGGGTTTTGAACAGCACGATCAACAAGCCGGCAGCAAGCAGCAGCGAACCGGCCACCAGCCCAGTATTGACCAGCACCTCGCGACGCAGGGAACCATAGCGCACCGGCAGCCGCCAGATCAGCCACGACGGGATCACGCCCAGCAGCAGCACCGATTGCACCAGTTTCCAGCTAAACAATTCGCCGGCTTCGCGCACATCGGTTTCCACCACGTTCTGCACCATGGAGGCATCGACCACGATGCCGTACTGGGACATGAAATAGGCCGTCAATGAGGACAGCAGCAATAGCGCGATCACAACAGGCTTGAACAGGCCGCGGAAATTCACCAGCGCCAGCACCCCGTTGAACACCAGCACCAGCAGCAGCGCGGATCCAAGATAGACCAGCAGGTTGGCGAGCTGGAACCCGCCCGTAGCCGACACGAAGCCCTTCCAGAAGCTGATGTTATAGATCAGGACCAGGAAGGAAGCTGTGGCAAGGGGAAGAAAGGCGGAATGAATGCGAGGAAATTTCATCCTCGCACGATAGCTTGCAGTAGGTAAAGGCTACGTCAAGGCGGCGTTAAGATTGCGTTAAATCAGCTGGGAAGCCGATGGAGAAACGGGTACCGCCGCCCTCGCGTTGCTGGACATGCAACTCGGCGCCAAGATACACACAGATGCGCTGCACCAGCCCCAGGCCGAGGCCGGTGCCGGACGAGGCGCCATCGCCTTCCGGGCCCGATTCGCCGCGCAGGCGCGCCAGCGCTGCCGCAGGCAGGCCTGGCCCGGTGTCTTCCACCACGATCGAACGCTGCTCCAGGCGCAGCACGACTTCGCCCCGCTCCGTGTAGGCGCATGCGTTGCGCAGCAGGTTTCCGATCGCGGCCTGCAGCAGCTCGCGCGAGCCGTGGACGGTGAAGTCGGCTCCATCCAGATAGCGCAAGGTGACCGGCTTGCCGGCCACCAGGGGCTGGCAACGCGTGGCTTCGTATTCCGCCAGCTCGGCAACCGACTGCGGCGGCGCTTCCAGGCCTTGCGGCGAACGGGCCAGGCGAAGCAGCACGCTGGCCACGTCGCTGGCTTCGCGCGCGGCGCGGTAGATCCGTTCGGCCGGCGCTTGCAAGCCAGGCTCGCCCTCGGTACGCGCGATCAGCACTTCCGCCGCGCCGCTGATCACGGTCAGGGGCGTGCGCAATTCGTGGCTTACGTCCCCGGTGAAGAAGCGTTCACGGTCAAGGAATTGCTTGAGCTCTCCGGTGCGGCCGGCAAAGGCGCGCGCCAGCACGCCCAGTTCGTCGTTGCGCTCAAGGCAGGGCAATTCTTCCTGGCGCTGTTCGACCGCCTGCGAGAGCAGCGTCATCGGCGTGACAATACGGTTGGCGAGGAAGCGCGCCAGCACCAGCGAACAGATGACAAAAGTGAGGAAGCCTGCAGCGAACATCGAATAGACCACGATCTCGATCGTTTCATATTCGCTATCGTGATCCACCACGACGAATTCCCCATGGCCATCGTTCCCGGCCAGCACGTGCAGGTCGGTTCCATCGACTGTGATCTCGCGCACGCCATGCGGCAGCCCGCGCAGCGAGCGCGGGATGTCGGCGCCGTGGTGGAAGGTCAGGCCGGCCGGCATCTGCACCGGCATGCCGCCGGTATGGCGCGGGGCGGCCCATAACGCCACTTCTTCCAGGCGCTCGTCGACCAGTTTTTCCTCGATGCCTTCCACTGCCAGGGCGGCAATAACGGCAAACACGGCGGAGACTGCGACCGCGAAGGTCATGTAGGCGCCGACGATGCGTCGGCGCAGCGAATCAGTTTTCTTCATCTGCGTTCACCAGCTTGTAGCCGATGCCCGGGATCGTGCGCAGCATGGCAAAAGGATAAGGTTTGTCCAGCGCCTGGCGCAGCGCATGGATGTGGGTGCGCAACGCGTCGCTGTCGGGACGCTCGTCGCCCCACACCTCATGTTCCAGCGCATCCCGCGTAACGACGCGCGGTGCTTCCTTCATCAGGCTTTTGAGGATGGTATAGCCGGTGCGGGTCAGCCCCAACGGGCGTCCGGCGCGGCGCACCTCGTAATTGACAGTATCGAAAGTCAGGTCGCCGAACTGCAGCACCGGCGCCGCTGCCTGCACGCCGCGGGCGCGCCGCACCAGGGCGCGCAGCCGGATTTCCAGCTCCACCAGTGAAAAAGGCTTGACCAGGTAGTCGTCGGCGCCGCTCTCGAAGCCTGCGACCTTGTCTTCCAGCGTGTCGCGCGCGGTCAGCATCAACACCGGCGTGGCCTTTCCAAGCTCGCCGCGCAGCTTGCGACACAGCTCCATGCCGTTCAGGCCGGGCAACATCACGTCCAGCACCACGGCGTCGTATTCATGCTCGGTTGCCAGCGCCAGCCCACCGTAGCCATTGGCTGCCGTATCCAGTACGTAGCCCTTGGGCTCAAGGAAGCCGTACAGGTTGGCGACAATATCCTTATTGTCTTCAATGATAAGTATGCGCATACGGGCATTATAATTCCGCGATGACCATCCCACACATCACCCCACTCAAAGACGAAGCGCTCGCGGCCCGGCTGGATAGCGCCATCAACAACAAGACCAAGCCACTGGGCAGCCTGGGAGCGCTGGAGGCGCTGGCACACAAGGTCGGCATGATCCAGCAGACCACCAGCCCGCAGCTGCGCGAGCCTGCCATCCTGGTGTTCGCGGGCGACCATGGGGTGGTGGCGGAAGGGATTTCCGCCTTCCCGCAGGATGTGACCTGGCAGATGGTGGAGAACTTCCTTGCCGGCGGCGCCGCCATCAATGTCTTCGCGCGCCAGAACGGCTGCGCGCTGAAAGTGGTGGATGCGGGCGTCAAGCATGATTTCGGGACGCGCGAAGGCCTGGTTAACCGCAAGATCGCCCCAGGTACCGCCAATTTTGCGCAACAGCCGGCCATGTCGGTGCAGCAGTGCATGGAGGCGATCGAGTGCGGCATGGACCTGGTGGCCGAGCTGCCGGGCAATGTGCTGGGCTTCGGCGAAATGGGGATCGGCAATACCACCTCCGCCGCCGCGCTGATGCATCGCCTGACCGGCACTCCGGTCGCCGATTGCGTTGGTGCCGGCACCGGCCTGGCGCCGGAAGGCGTGCTGCACAAGCAGCACGTGATCGAAGCCGCCATGGCCCTGCACGCCGATGCGCAGGGCGGGCTGCAGGCGCTGGCTGCTTTCGGCGGCCTGGAAATTGCGATGATGGTCGGCGCCATGCTGAAGGCAGCCGAACGGCGCATGGTGCTGCTGGTTGACGGCTTTATCGTCACCAGCGCCCTGCTGGTCGCGTCGCGCGTGCAGCCGGCGGTGCTGGATTACTGCGTGTTCTCGCATTGCTCCGACGAGAATGGCCACAAGCGCATGCTGGACTTCCTTGGCGGCCGCCCGCTGCTGAACCTCGGTTTGCGCCTGGGCGAAGGCACAGGCGCCGCGCTGGCCGTGCCGCTGCTGCATGCCGCCGTCAACTTCCTGAACCAGATGGCGACTTTCGAGTCGGCCCAGGTCAGCGAGAAGTCCGAGTAAGCGCCCATGCAGCAGTTGCGCCTGTTCTTCATCGCACTGCAATTCTTCACGCGCCTGCCTATTCCTCGCTGGGTCGGTTTCGAGCCGGCCTGGCTGCACCATGCCTCGCGCTACTTCCCTGCCGTGGGACTGGTGGTGGCGGCGATTGCGGGCGGAGTGTACGCGGCGGCGGCGCTGGTGCTGCCGCCGCTGCTTGCCGTGCTGCTTTCCACGGCCGCCGGCATCTATGCCACCGGAGCCTTCCACGAGGACGGTTTTGCCGATAGCTGCGATGGCCTGGGCGGCGGTCACACGCGCGAGCGCGTGCTGGAGATCATGAAGGATTCGCGCATCGGCGCGTATGGAGCCATCGGCATCGGCCTGATGCTGGCAACCAAGGTGGCGGCGCTGGCCAGCATGCCGAAGCTGGCGGTGCTTGGTGCCCTGCTGGCGGCCCATCCGCTGTCGCGCCTCATGGCCTGTTCGCTGATCTGGCGCATGGAGTATGCGCGCGCGGAGGGCAAGGCCAAGCCGCTGGCGCAGGAAATGCGCGGCGGCGAGTTCGCCATCGCGACGCTGACGGCCGCGCTGCCCGCGGCGGGCGCGCTGGTCGTGGGCTGGCTGCCGCCGGCTGCATTGGGCGCCGGCCTGGCCGGCATGCTGCTGGCGACGCTCTGGCTGGCGCGCAAGTTCCGGCAACGCCTGGGCGGCTATACTGGCGACTGCCTTGGCGCTGTCCAGCAATTGACCGAAGCCGTGTTCTACGTCGCGGCACTGGCCTGCATGTGGAACTGATCCTCGTCCGCCATCCGCAGCCCGATGTCGCGCCCGGCCTGTGCTACGGCAGCAGCGACATTCCGGCAGCAGCGGACGCCCTGGCCGCCGGCCACGCCGCCCTGGCGCCGCAACTGGCCAGCGCCCTCACCCGCGGCTACCGCCTGTACTCCAGCCCCCTGCGGCGCTGCACGGCCCTGGCCTCCCTGCTGGGCGCCTTCACGTCCGACCCGCGCCTGGTGGAAATGGATTTCGGCGCCTGGGAGCTGTGCAGCTGGCCCGACGTCGCGCGCGCCGAGGTCGATGCCTGGGCCGCCGACCTGCTCGATTACCGCCCTGGCGGCGGAGAAACCGTGCGCGAGGTGGCGCGCCGCGTGCAGTCCTTCCTCGATGAGTTGCAGCACGACGCCATTGTCGTCTGCCACGCCGGCACCATGCGCCTGATGGCGGCCATCGCCGCCGGTGAGCCCTTGCAGCAGGCGGCCGCCAGGCCAAACCACATCAAGTATTGCGGGATCCTTCGCTTGTCCTGGCCAGCCAAGTCCGTATAATGGCGGGGTTTTGGTGCCCGCAATCGAATTCTCGAATGCAGTTAAACGGGAAACACGGCGCTGTCCCTGACAGCCAACGTGTGCTGCCCCCGCAACGGTAAGCAAGTGCCGCCTTCAATGTGCGGCAGCGACCTCCCGGCCACTGTGCGCAAGCATGGGAAGGCCAGGCCGCCAGACTTGCCAGCCCGGATACCGGCCAGACCAGGTGGGAACGCGCCCTGCGCCCGTTCCTGTTCATGCCGGCTTACGGGGACGTGGGCCGGCGGCTCGTTACGAAAGTTGTCATGTCCTTTCCCCTTACCCGGCAAGCGGCCATCGCGTCGCTGGCACTGGCCGTTGCCGCACCTGCCGTCGAAGCACAAACCCAGGCTGCCGTACTGAATTCCGTGCTGATCACCGCCACCCGCACGCCGCAAGCAGCACGCGACATCATCAGCGACACGCTCAGCATCGGCCCAGAGGAAATCGCGCGCAGCGGCGCCGGCTCCATCACCGAACTGCTGCAGCGCCAGCGCGGCATCGAAGTGAGCCGCAACGGCGGACCGGGCACCAATGCCAGCGTGTTCCTGCGCGGCTCCAACGGCAACCAGGTCATCGTCCTGATCGACGGCGTACGCATCGGCTCCGCCAGCAGCGGCGCGGCCGCCTGGAATGCCATTCCGCTGTCCGCCGTCGACCATATCGAAGTCGTGTACGGCCCGTTGAGCACCCTGTACGGCGCCGATGCCATCGGCGGCGTGGTGCAGATCTTCACGAAGAATGGCCAGGGCAGCCCGGCGATCGATGCCGGCGTATTGGCAGGCACTTACGGCACCCGATCCGGCACCGCAGGCATTGCCGGCAGCGCCGGCGCCTTCAACTATGCCCTCAGCGCGGGCAAGGAACGCTCCGGCGGCTTCTCCGCCACGCTGCCGGCCAGCTCCAGCTACAACAGCGATGACGACGGCTACGACCGCAAGCACGCCAACGGCCAACTGGCCTGGCAGGTCGCGCCCGGCCACGAGCTGGGCGTGCAGTTCCTGCATAGCGACCAGGAAGCGGATTACGATAGCGGCACCAAGGTGCGCGCCTGGAGCACGCAGAAGCTCGACACCGCCGCGCTTTACTCGCGCAACCGCCTGAG
Source organism: Pseudoduganella sp. R-32 (assembly GCF_049913245.1). Lineage (NCBI taxonomy): Bacteria > Pseudomonadati > Pseudomonadota > Betaproteobacteria > Burkholderiales > Oxalobacteraceae > Pseudoduganella > Pseudoduganella sp. R-32. The sequence continues at coordinate 6,784,546 of NZ_CP183987.1, forward strand.
CGACGCCTGGCAGATGACGACGCAAGCCGCGCAATCGCGCGACAAGTCCGGCAGCTTTGCCGCCACCGCCAGCCAGATCGATACCAAGCAGACCCAGTTCAGTTGGCAGAACGATATCGCGCTGGGCACCGACAGCCTGCAGCTGCTGGCCGAACACCGCAAGGAAGAAATCGAATCCAACACCGCCGCCCTGGTGCGTGAGCGCAGCACCACTTCCTGGGCCGCCAGCTACAACATGAAGCGCGGCGACCACCTGCTGGCCGCCGCCGCCCGCAACGACGACAGCTCGCAGTATGGTTCGAAGAGTACCGGCTCGCTGGGCTACGGCTACCGCATCACGCCGGGCCTGCGCGTCAACGCCAGCTACGGCACCAGCTTCCGCGCGCCGACGTTCAATGAGCTGTACTACCCCGGCTACGGCCTGCCGGCCAATCGCCCGGAAGAAGGCCGCAACCGCGAAATAGGCGTCCACTTCGAACAGGGCGGCACAGCGCTGGGCGCCGTGGCATACCGCAACAAGCTGACCGACCTGCTGGTGAACATCGCCCCTTGTCCGCTGCCCGGCTTCCGCCTTGGCTGCGCCTACAACGTCAACCAGGCCACGCTGGAAGGCATCTCCCTGTCGGCACGCCAGCAGCTGGGCAGCAATTTCACGCTGTCCGCGAGCGCCGACCTGCAGAACCCGCAGGACGACATCAGCGGCAAGCTGCTGGTGCGCCGCGCCAAGCGCCACGGCAACCTAGCGCTGGAATATACTGCGGGCAGCCTGAGTACCGGCGCCGAGTGGCAGCTTTCCGGCTACCGTTTCGACGATACGGCCAACCGCAACCGCCTGGGCGGCTACGGCTTGCTGAACCTGTATGCGGCCTGGGAATTCGACCGTTCCTGGACTGCCACCCTGCGCTGGAACAACGTGGCCGGCAAACACTATGAACTGGCGCGCAATTACGCCACCGCCGGTTCCACCGTGTATGCCGGCCTGCGCTTCAGCTACAAATAAATGAGATAAGCTGCCCGCTATGCATCCACTTTCCGCCAACCTGCGCATGCGCGCCGTCACCGTCATCATCCTGCTGGTGCTGTTATCGCTGGCCAGCCTGGTTGCCGCCGGCATGATCGGTTCGGTCAGCATCCCGCTGGCCGACATGCCTGGCGCGCTGCGGGAGTTCATCAGCGGGCAACCGACCTCATTGCCTGGCCACTTGCTGGGCCTGCGCGCCGAACGCGCGGCGACGGCGTTTGTCACCGGCGCTTCCTTGTCGCTGGCCGGCGTGATGATGCAGGCCTTGCTGCGCAATCCGCTGGCCGACCCTTATGTGCTGGGCATTTCGTCCGGCGCATCGGTTGGCGCACTGGCGGCATTGCTGTTCATGTGCGCGGCGTGGATGGTGGATGCCGCCTCCTTCGCCGGCGCGGTCGTGGTATCGATGATGCTGTACTTCCTGGCGCGGCGCGACCTGCGCGGCGGCACCGCCGCGGAAGGCGGCACTGCCCTGCTGCTATTGACCGGGGTGATCCTGTCTTCGGGCTGCATCGCCCTGGTCACCCTGATGCTGTCGATTGCGCCGGAAAGCCGCCTGCGCACCATGGTTTTCTGGCTGATCGGCGACCTGTCCGGTTCCCCGATCCGCTGGCTGCCGTGGATTGTGCTGGCCGGCGGGATGGCGTTCGCCCTGCGCGCTGCACGTTCGCTGAACGTGATGGCGCTGCATGCGGAAGCGGCAGCCACCCTGGGCATCCGCGTGAGCGCGCTGCGCAAGGGCCTGTTCTTCTGTTCCGGCCTGCTGACCGCCAGTGCTGTAACAACGGCGGGCAGCATCGGCTTCGTCGGCCTGATCGTGCCGCACGCTTGCCGGTTCGCCTTCGGCCCCGACCATCGCCTGCTGGTGCCAAGCGCCGCGCTGGTCGGCGGCGCCTACCTGGTGCTGGCCGATACTGTGGCGCGTACCATCATCGCGCCGCAGCAACTGCCTGCGGGCGTGGTCACTGCGCTGGTGGGCACGCCGGTCTTCCTGTACCAACTGCACCGGCTGAGGAAATAAGATGATCGGCACCCATCAACTACGCCTTGCCATGGGCAAGCGCACCCTGGTCGACAGGCTGGACTGGCAGGTCGGCGACGGCGAATGCTGGAGCGTGATCGGCCGCAACGGCGCCGGCAAGAGCACCTTGCTGCGCACCCTGGCCGGACTGCGCCAGCCGGAAGCCGGCCATGTCAGTATCGACCGCCGCGCACTTGGCGAATGGCCGCTGCAGGAACTGGCGCTCAAGCGCGCCTTCCTGGCGCAGGCCCGCAGCGATGCCTTCTCGTACTCCGTGATCGAAACCGTGCTGTCGGCGCGCCATCCCTACCACGACAACCGGTATTGGGAAAACAGCGACGACCACCAGGCCGCCATTGCCGCCCTGGCCGCAATGGAAGTCGACCACCTGGCGGCACGCGACGTGCGCACGCTGTCCGGCGGTGAGCGCCAGCGCGTGGCCATCGCCGCCATGCTGGCGCAGGATACGCCGCTGCTGCTGCTCGACGAACCGGCCAACGCGCTGGACCTTGCGCACCAGGTCAGCGTGATGTCGCTGCTGTCCAGGCTTTGCCGGGAGCAGCGCAAGACCGTGGTGATGGTTGGCCATGACCTGACGCTGGCGCACAGCGTCTCTTCCCACGCACTGCTGCTGATGGGCGACGGGCGCTGGCTGGCGGGCCCGGTCGAGGAAGTGATGCAGCCCGCTGTCCTCAGCGAATACCTCGACCATCCAATCGAAACCGTCCGCCACGGCGAACGCACCATCTTCATTCCCGGGAGCCCCCAATGAGCGATATCAACGACCGCCACCGCGACCGCATGGCGCGCAAGAAGGCCATTATCGACGCCAAGATCGCGGCAGCCGACAAGAACATCGGCGTCCTGATCGTCAACACCGGCAATGGCAAGGGCAAGAGCTCGAGCGGCTTCGGCATGGCGATGCGTGCCATGGGGCACGGCATGAAAGTGGGCGTGGTGCAGTTCATCAAGGGCGCCATGTCGACCGGCGAAGAACAGTTCCTGCGCCGTTTCCCTGAAGAGTGCAGCTTCCACGCCATGGGCGAAGGCTATACCTGGGAAACGCAGAACCGCGAGCGCGATATTGAAAAGGCGCAGCAGGCCTGGCAGCAGGCGCGCGCCTTCCTGCGCGATCCATCCTACGGCATGGTGGTGCTGGATGAACTGAACATCGCCCTGAAGTACCGCTACCTGGACGTGCACGACGTGATTGCCGACCTGCTGGATCGTCCGGAGATGCAGCATGCGGTGGTTACCGGCCGCGCCGCGCCGCAGGAACTGATCGACGTCGCGGATACCGTCACTGAAATGACCGTGGTCAAGCACGCGTTCAAGGCCGGCATCGCAGCGCAGCCGGGCACGGAATGGTAGCCCGCGCCGTCCTCATTGCAGCCGCCGCATCCGGCCAGGGCAAGACCACTGTCACGGCAGCGCTGGCGCGCAAGCTGGCGAGCGCCGGGCGCCGCGTGCGGGTCTTCAAGTGCGGACCGGATTTCATCGACCCGATGGTGCTGGCGCGCGCTTGCGGCTCGCCGGTCGAATCGCTCGACCTGTGGATGGTGGGCGCTGAACGCTGCCGCGCCCTGCTGGCCGAGGCGGCGGAGCAGGCCGATGCGATCCTGGTCGAAGGTGTAATGGGCCTTTACGATGGCACGCCTTCCGCCGCCGACCTGTCGCGCGAATTCGGCTTGCCGGTATTGGCCGTGATCGATGCCGGGGCCATGGCGCAAACAGCCGGGGCGTTGGTGCACGGCTTGCGCGATTATGGGCCGGTGGCCATGGCTGGCGTGGTGGCGAACCGCATCGCCAGCGCCGGACACGCGGCCATGGTCGCGGCCTCCCTGCGCGACATCCCACTGCTGGGCACCCTGCCCAAGCAGGCCGCATCGCTGCCCGAGCGGCATCTGGGTCTTGTATTGCCGGACGAAGTCGCCGGCCTCGATGCATTGCTCGACACGCTGGCCGGCCAGCTGACGCTCGATCTCGCAGCCTGGGACGCCTTGCCAATCATGTCGATTGCGGCTGGCGCAGACGCTGCTGCCGGCAACGGCGCGCCAGGACGGCCTCTTGAAGGCTCCCGCATTGCCATCGCACGCGACGCGGCCTTCATGTTCCTCTACCCGGCCAACCTGTCGACGCTGGAAGCACTCGGCGCGCAGCTCGACTACTTTTCGCCGCTGGCCGACGAGCCGGTGCCGCGCGAAGCCACGGCCGTTTACCTGCCTGGCGGCTATCCCGAACTGCACGCCGCAGCGCTCTCCACCGGACAGCGCTGGCAGGCATCGCTGCGCGCCGCGCATGCCGACGGCCTGCCCATCGTCGCCGAGTGTGGCGGCATGATGGCGCTCGCGGACTCGCTGCAGGACAAGGAAGGCAAGGAGTGGCCGATGGCCGGCCTGTTGCTCGGCAAGGTCGCCATGCAGGCCCGCCTTGCCGGCCTGGGAGCGCAAGCGATGCCTACCGCGCAGGGCCCGCTGCGCGGCCATACCTTCCATTACTCGCGTCTGGAGACCTCGGTGCCCGCCGCCGCGACGACGCAAAAGCATCCAAGCGGCGCCGCGGGCGAAGCCGTTTACCGCGTGGGTTCGCTGCAAGCGTCCTACTTCCACGGCTATTTCCCGTCCAACCCCGCCGCGGTGGCGGCCTTGTTCTTGCGGAGCGCTGCATGACACGCACACTGGTCTTTGGCGGCGCCCGTTCCGGCAAGAGCGTCCACGCCGAGCAGCTTGCGGCGGCTTCCGGCAAGGAGGTGGTCTACATCGCCACAGCCGCAGCGGGCGATGCCGAAATGTCGGCCCGTATCGCCCAACATCGCGCGCAGCGGCCCCAACACTGGCGCACCGTCGAAGAGCCAGTCGCGCTTGCAGCCGCCCTGGCCGAATGGCGGGCGGCGCACCGCCTGGTGCTGGTCGATTGCCTGACGTTGTGGCTGTCCAATCTGATGTTCAGCGACGGCACGCAATACCCGGAAGTCGGCACGATCGAGCTTCCGGCGTGCTTCCACGAACAGCGCGCGGCCCTGCTCGGCGAGCTGGCGGTCGAGCGCGGCGAGGTCGTGCTGGTGTCGAATGAAGTCGGCATGGGCATCGTGCCCTGGGGCGCCGTCTCGCGCAGCTATGCCGACGAAGCCGGCCGCCTGAACCAGTCGGTTGCCGCCGTCTGCGACCGGGTCGTCTTTGTCGCGGCGGGCCTGCCGCTGATGCTGAAAGGCGCCTGATGCTGCTGGCTGGCCTGGACTGGACCACATTCGCTGCCGCACTGCTGGCTGGCGTGCTGCTCGACGCCATCCTCGGCGAAGTCTCGCGCCTGCATCCGCTGGTCGGCTTCGGCCGCCTGGCCAACGCAATCGAAGCGCGCCTGAACCGTTCCAGCGCCGCCGCCCCGGCTGCACCCGTTGCCCGCTTCGCACTCGGCGCACTTGCCTGGGCGCTCGCCGTAGTGCCTCTCACCATGCTGGCAGCATGGACCTTCGCACAGCCGCTGCCCGCCGCAGCACAGGCGGCCCTGCACGCCACCCTGCTGTACTTCTGCCTTGGCCTGCGCAGCCTGCGCGACCACATGATCCCGATCGGCCGGGCCCTGCAATCCAAGGACCTGCCGGCCGCCCGCGCCCTGACCGCCCGCATCGTCAGCCGCGACACCGAACAGGCCACCGTTTCCGAACTCGCCAAGGCCGCCACCGAATCAACGCTGGAGAACGGCAATGACGCCGTCTTCGGCACCCTGTTCTGGTTCGCCATCGCCGGCGGGCCCGGCGCCCTGCTGTTCCGCCTCGCAAACACGCTCGACGCCATGTGGGGCTATCGCACTGAACGTTTCAACCTGTTCGGCCGCAGCGCGGCCCGCATCGACGATGCGCTCAACTATCTGCCGGCGCGCCTGACCGCCATGAGCTACGCCCTGCTGGCGCCCGGCGCCGGAAGCACGCGCCGCGCATTGGCCTGCTGGCGCAAGCAGGCTCCCGCCTGGAGCAGTCCCAACGCGGGGCCGGTCATGTCTACTGGAGCCGGCGCGCTCGGCCTGCAACTGGGCGGGGCAGCAAGCTATGGCGGCCAGACCGAACAGCGCCCGCCGCTCGGCGAGGGCGCCGAAGCGTCTGCCGCCGACATTACGCGCGCCTGGCGCCTGGTGCGCAACGCAAGCGGGCTATGGATTGCCGTCATGCTCGCCATCGCCTATGGAGTACATCATGCTTGAACACGGCGGCAAGCTGCGCGAAGCAGCGCAACGCTACGGCCGCAACGACTGGCTGGACTTGTCGACCGGCCTGAATCCGGGCGGCTATCCAGCGCCAGCCTTGGCCTCCGACGCCTGGCATCGACTGCCCGAGCACGACCCGGCCCTGCTGCATGCCGCGCAATGCTACTACCGCGCACCGCGCATGCTGGCAGTCGCGGGAACACAGGCGGCAATCCAGGCCCTGCCCCGCCTGCGCGCGCCATCGCGCGTGGTGGTCGCCAGCCCAAGCTATGCCGAGCACCTGCATCATTGGTCGCAGCATGGCCACCGCACCAGCCCAGTTCCTTACAGCGAACTTGACGCCGCCGTGGCCACGGCCGACGTTGTGGTGGTCTGCAACCCGAACAACCCTACCGGCGCCTTCGTACCGCGCGCAACCCTGCTCCGGTGGGCGGAAGCGCTGGCAACTCGCGGCGGCTGGCTGGTCGTCGACGAGGCCTTCGCCGACACCGATGGCGCCCACAGCCTTGCCGACGCCACGCAGGCCGCTGGCCTGGTCGTGCTACGCTCCGTCGGCAAGTTCTTCGGCCTGGCAGGCTTGCGCCTCGGCTTCGTCGCGGCGCGCGACGACATCCTCGCGCCGCTGGCCGACATGCTCGGCCCCTGGGCAGTCAGCGGACCGGCGCAGCAAGTCGCGCGCGCCGCGCTGGAGGACAGCGCATGGCAGGGCGCCGCGCAGGAAAAGCTGCACGCTGCCGGCACCCGGCTGCGCGCGCTGCTGGCCAGCCACGGCATCGCCAGCAACGGCACCTCGCTGTTTCAATGGTGGCCTGAACCGCTTGCCGAAGAATTCCACGACCACATGGCGCGCCGCGGCATCTGGGTACGCCTGTTCCGCGAAGCGGCGCGCGGCATCCGCCTCGGCCTGCCGCCCGACGAGGCAGGCTGGCAGCGCCTTGAACTGGCATTGAACGAATGGACGAACCGATGAAAAGTTACCTGCTGATCTCCGCACTGTGCGCCGCCCAACTGCAGGCGCACGCCGCCATCACCGTCAACGACGATGACGGCAAGCCGGTCACCCTGCAAAAGCCGGCGCAGCGCGTCGTCGCACTGGCGCCGCACGTCACGGAACTGCTATTCGCAGCCGGCGGCGCCGAAAAAATCGTGGGTGCGGTCAGCTACAGCGACTATCCCGAAGCCGCCAAGCAGATTCCCCGCGTCGGCGACAATCGCCAGGTCGACATGGAGCGCCTGCTGGCGATGAAGCCGGACCTGCTGGTGGTCTGGCGCCACGGCACCTCCGAGCGCCAGATCGACCAGCTGCGCCAGCTCGGCATCCCGATGTTCCACAGCGAGCCGAAAAAACTGGACCAGATCGCCGACAACCTGGAAAAGATGGGCAGGCTGCTTGGCACCGAGCCCGCCGCCAACGCGGCAGCGAAGGAACTGCGCCAGAAGCTGGCTGCCCTGCGCGCGCAATATGCGGCGCGTCCGCCGGTGCGCACCTTCTACCAGGTATGGGACAAGCCGCTCTACACACTGAACGGCGAACACATCGTCAGCGACGCACTGAAAGCATGCGGCGGCCAGAACATCTTCGCCGACCAGAAGGTCACGGCGCCGGTAGTCAGCGTGGAGGCCGTGCTGGAAGCCGATCCCGAAGCAGTCTTCGCCACGGCGGAAAAGGACTATGGCGGGGTCGGCCTGTGGCGCCCTTACAAGACGCTCAAGGCGACCAGGCAGGACAACCTGTTCACGATCGACGGCAGCCTGCTCAATCGCGCCGGTCCGCGCATGATCGCCGGCACCGCAGTGCTGTGCGAAAAGCTGGATGAAGCGCGCAAGCACCGTCCTGCAAAATGAGCTTCCCTTACCGTACCCTGATGGTCCAGGGCACCACGTCCGACGCCGGCAAGAGCACCATTGTCGCGGCCCTGTGCCGCCTGCTGAAACAGCGCGGCGTGCGCGTCGCGCCCTTCAAGCCGCAGAACATGGCGCTCAATAGCGCGGTCACCGTCGACGGCGGCGAAATCGGACGCGCCCAGGCGCTGCAGGCGATTGCCGCCGGCATTCCGTCGCACACCGACATGAATCCCGTGCTGCTCAAGCCAAGCAGCGATATCGGCGCCCAGGTCATCATCCACGGCAAGGTGCGCGGCGACATGAATGCGCGCGACTACCACCAGTACAAGACCGTCGCCATGGCGGCCGTCCTGGAATCCCACCAGCGGTTGTCGGCACAGTATGAGACCGTGGTGGTGGAAGGCGCCGGCAGCCCGGCGGAAATCAACCTGCGCGACCGCGATATCGCCAACATGGGCTTCGCGGAAGCCGTCGACTGCCCCGTCATCCTGTGCGCCGACATCGACCGCGGCGGCGTGTTCGCCCACATTGTGGGCACCCTGTCCTGCCTGTCGGAGAGCGAACGCCGTCGCATCATCGGCTTCGTCATCAACCGCTTCCGCGGCGACATCAAGCTGCTGGAGCCCGGCCTGGACTGGCTGGAACAACAAACCGGCAAGCCGGTGCTGGCAGTGCTGCCCTACCTGCATGGCCTGTACCTGGATGCCGAAGACGCGGTGCAGGCCGTGCAGGCCGAGCGCGGCGCCTTCCGCGTGGTGGTGCCAAGCCTGCCGCGCATGAGCAACCATACCGACTTCGATGCGCTGCGCGCCCACCCCGGCGTCGACCTGCGCTTTGTACGCAAGGGCGAAGCAATCCCGCCTGCCGACCTGCTCATCCTCCCGGGAAGCAAGAACACGCGCGACGACCTGGCCGCGCTGAAGGAAGGCGGCTGGCCGCAGGCGATCGCACGCCACCTGCGCTATGGCGGCAAGGTGATCGGCATTTGCGGCGGCTTCCAGATGCTGGGCACCCAGGTGGACGATCCGCACGGCGTGGAAGGCCGGGCCGGCAGCGAGACCGGCCTGGGCTTGCTGGACATGCGAACGGAGCTCACGCGCCACAAACGCCTGGCGCAAGTCTCCGGCCAATGCGCCTTCAACGCTGCGCCGGTCAGCGGCTACGAGATCCACATGGGCGTGTCGCACGGCCCCGCAATGGCGCAACCAGCCTTCTTTATCGACGGCCGGCCGGAAGGCGCCGTCTCGTCCGACGCCCAGGTGCTCGGCACCTACCTGCACGGGCTGTTCGACCACCCGCAAGCCGGCCGCGCCTTGCTGCACTGGGCCGGCCTGGCAACGCAACACACCGTCGATACCAACGCCTTGCGCGAAGCTAGCCTGGATCGGCTGGCTGCCGCCTGCGAACCGCTGCTGGAAGCGCTGCTCAAGACGGCGTAGGAATTGCTTTATTTGCAAACACTTGCAAGATTGGCTAACATCGTCCTGTTGAGTAACCGGATTTCAAGTCAAGGCCCGCACTACAGTGAAGCTGATTCGGAAAAGCAGCCTGGTTCGCAGGCAAAAAGACGCCACCATCCATTGCGAGATTGAGCTCTGCGAAGTGGCGGGCGCAGTGGCAGGATCTCCTGGCCGCTACCTGGTCAACCTGCGCCAGGGCCGCACCGGCGAAGAGTGGCGCGAAAGCACGCGCACTCCGCAGCCGGTCGACTGGCAAGCCGCCGAAACCCTGTTTGAGCTGGCGCTGATCGAACGCGCTGCGCAAGGTTTCGTCGACCCGGCAACCGCGCCCGAACCGGCCCTGCCGCAAAGCGCGGTATCCGCTCCAGCCCCGGCGCAAACGCCATCCGATCCTGCCGCCGTCGCGCTGCTGCAGCAACTGCAAGCGGGAAACTGGAAAAAGCTGGACCAGCACCACCGCAACCGGGTCATCTGGCGCATCGGCGAACGCCGCCTGCGCGGCGCCGTCCCCGCCATGGTCGACCTGATAGCGCGCGGCGACGTCATGCAGGATTACTGCCTGGCCTGGGCGATCGGCCGCTGCGGCGATGCCGGAGCCGCCGTCGCCATGCAGGAGCTGCACGCGCGCGGCCGCAGCGATGCCGTGCGCCGCATCGCCCTGCAAGCCTGGCTGATGCTGGCCGACGGCGCCGCACTGCAGGCGCACGCGGCCCGCTTGCTGGCCGACTGGCCGGCAGTCCTGCGCAACGCCTGGGACCAGCAGGATGAAGAAAAATTTCTGTCGATTGCCGCCGGCGACGACGAGTGGCAAGGCCTGTCGAAGTCGGACTGGCTGGAGCAGTTGCACCAGGTGGCCCTCAGCCAGCCGATGGCGCGCCGCCTGCTGCGCACCCACCTGAAGCGGATGCGCCTGCGCGCCGGGACTTTCCGCGCCGTGCGCCATATCTACAAGGCAGCCGAGATGGCCGGCGATGCCGAGCTGTGGGGCCTGATCCAGCAGCGCTTTGACACCGATACCCATACCAGCAGCAGCCAGTGGATTTATGTGCGCCGCGCCTACGTCAAGTACGCGGAGGAAGCCTCGCGTCCCGACAGCAAAGTGGCTTACGGCCTGCGCACGCGCGACTACCTGCGCCGCCGCGGCTGGCGCACATTGCGCCGGCTTGCGGAGGACGGCGACGCGGCCTACGTCCGCATGGCGCTCGGGGTCCTGGCTGCGATGGATGACAGCGACGCCGGCCAGGCAAGCGCCCGCGGTGGCCGTTTCTACGACAGCTACAGCTACTGGATGGTCTTCAACCGCATGCTGCGCGCGCGCGGCCATTGGCTTAGCAACCGCCCGGGCACGAGCTGGTACCAGCCGCACCCGATCCAGCCCGACGACAGGCGCCAGGAAGCCTTCCCCGAGCTGTGGGATGCGCAGCCGCAGGCCCTGCTCTCGCTGATGCAGCAAAGCCGCTGCGCCGGCGTGCACGAATTCGCGGCGCGCGCGCTGGCCGACAACAAGGCCTTCTGCGCCGCCCTGGAGCCGGACGTGATCCGCGAGCTGTTGCGCAGCCCCTACCTGTCGACGGCACGCTTTGCCTTCCAGGTGGCGCGCCAGCGCTTCGAACCGGGCATTCCGCCAACCGAGTGGCTGCTGCTCCTGATCCAGTGCACCTTGCCGGAAGCGACCCAATACGCGCTGGACTGCATCGTGCGCGACCCGCTGAACTACGCTGCCGACCCGCTGCTGGTCGCGACCATCGCCTGCGCTCCGCTGGAGGCGGTACGCCGCCAGGGCCGCATGTTGTGCCAGGTCGCTGCGACCTTGCCAGGCCAGGCTCCGGCCATTGTCATGCAACTGCTTGACTGGCTGGACAACTGCGCCGACATCGACGATGCGCGCAACGCCGTGCCGCCGATTGGAGCCGACCTGCATTGGCTGATCGAGAATCCGCTGCGCGATGCCGCGGCAGGCGCACCGTACGAACGCCTGCTGCAACTGCTTGGCCACGCGCTGGCTGCGGTGCGGCTCCTGGCCTGCCAATGGCTGATCTTGCATCCCGCGCCCACCGGCATGCTGCCCGGCTCCAGGCTGGCCATGCTGCTGAAGGATGAAGATGCCGAAGTGCGCGGCGCAGCGGTACGCCTGTTCGGCACGCTGCCGGACCAGGTGCTATGCGCGCAGTCGGAGCTGATCATCGCCTTTGCCACCAGCGCCGAGGCAAGCGTACGGCGCGGCGTCGATCCGGTCATCCAGCGCCTGAGCGTCGCCGATGCCGGCTTCCGCCAGGCGCTGCTGGCCGGCCTGCTCGACGCGCTGTTCCGCAGCGAAACCGGCGAAGGCATGCATGCCGACCTGGTGGCCTGGGTCACCGGTCCCTTGAAGGATGAGGAACAACTGGCCGATACCGCCTTGCTGGCGCGCCTGCTGGCTGCGCGCAGCAAAGGCGCCCAGCTGCTCGGTGCGCGCCTGCTGCCCGGCTTCCGCCCCGAACAGTTTGACGTCGCGGCCTGGGCCGCTTTCGGGCGCAACCCCACGGCCAGCGTGCGGCAATGGGCTTTCCAGGCTTATCGTTCCGCTCCTCAGCGCGTACGCAGCCAGATGGAGGCGGCGCTGCGCATTTTCGACAGCCGCTTCGACGACAGCCGCGAGTTCGCCTCGGCCTTCTTTACCGAGGCCTGCACCCGCGACGACTGGACGCCGCTGCTGCTGGTAAACCTGTGCGACCACCAGGACCCGGCGGCGCAACGCTTCGGCCGCGCCATGATCACCAGGCATTTCGACGTCGGCGACGTGACCGAGCTGCTGGATAAGCTGAGCCAGCACCCTTCCGCCAATATGCAGCTGTTCGTCAGCTCCTGGCTGGAAAGCGCCTGCGCCGGCGACGTGCACAAGCTGCAGCGCATGGAACCTTACTTCCTCAGCGTGCTGTCGCAAGTGAATCGCGGCCGCGTCGTGAAAAGCCGCGTGCAGGCGTTCCTGCGCGCGCAGGCCGAACTGTCGGAGGAAATCGCCGCCTTTGTGGCCAGGGTATTTGCACGCCAGGTGCTGACAGTCGCCATCGCCGACAAGGCGCAATACATCGAAGGCCTGCGCGCCATCCAGCAGCGTTATCCCGGGCTGCCGGCAGCCATCACGATCCACACGCCAGCAGCCATCGCCGGCCGGGGAAGCAAGACATGAGATTCCAGTACCGCTACTACGGCGAGACCTACGTCAGCAACAGCGCCGCGTCGACCGATATGCGCTTCGTGCCGGATACCCTGCGCGCGCCGACCCACTTCGTCGCCGACATCAACAAGCACATTCCTTTCCGCGAGGCGATCTCCGCCCTGCACGATGTCGTGGTAGCCGACCAGCGCTACCAGCCCAAGGACAAGACAGCCTACAAGGAATGGGTAGCGCAAAACGAAGGCATGATGCTGGCGCAGTTCCAGGCCCGCGGCAGCGAGCTGAAAGAGCAGTTGCAGCCGCTGCAAGCTGAAATGCGTGCGCTGCGCGAGCGCAAGTCGAAGCTGATGAAGCCCTTCTACGATGCGCAAGCGAGGTACTACAACTACCTGTACCAGACTAACCGCGAACTGTGGATCGCGCTCGACCCGGTCATTACCGTGCATCCGGACCGCGTATTCTTCGAGTGTTTCAGCCGCGACGAATCGAGCTACGCTTCGCTCAGTTGCAGCCATAATGTGTTCGACCACATCGGCGACTTCGCCTGCGGCACCACCAACATCGACTACTCGGAAAGCCTGTACGGCGAATTCCAGAAGATCCGCGACTACAAGAGCACCAGGCTGTCGATCGATCCGGGCGGCTTCCAGGTCAAGACCGCCGACGATCCCGAATTCATCGAAGAGAAGATCGACGTGCCCGACACCTGGGTGCGAGGCTTCCTGCAGGTCAGCAGCGCAATGAACATGGTGGCGCGCCGGCTGGACCTGCACCCGATGGACGTGCACAACTTCTGCCTGCAGATGCGGCGCAAGAAGGAGCGCGTCGGCCCGCGCTCGATCCGTTTCGTGCTGGCGCCGGGAGAACCGGTGCGCGCGGTGTTCGAACCTTGGAACGAGGAAGTGGTTTGCCGCCGCTCCATCTATCAGGGCAACGTGGCGGAAGAAGTTCGCGTCTGGGGCCGCCGCCGCCTGATGCTGCTTGAGCGCCTGATTCCCGTCGCCCAGAGCTTCACTGTGCACCTGATGGGCAGCGGCCTGCCAAGCTTCTGGATCGCCAACATGCCCGGCATGCAGTTCACGCTTGGGCTTTCCGGCTGGACCGCCAACGACTGGTCGCATGCCGGCCAGTTCGATTTGCTCGCGCCGCGCGGCGAGATCGACAACGACAGCAAGAAAAAAGTCTTTGCCGCGCTGGGCAAGCGCTGGTTCGCCACCAGCGCCCAGTTGTCGCTCGACACCGGCCTCGATCGCATGCTGGTCGAACGCGCGCTGACCCTGTACACCCAGGCCGGCCGCGTGATCTACGACCTGGTGAATGAAGTCTACCGCCTGCGCGAACTGGCGCGCGAGCCGCTGCCGCTGGACACGCTGCGTTTCGCCAGCCCCGAGGAGGAGGAAGCCCGGAAGCTGGTCGCCCTCCATGCAATGAACGGACACGCCGTGGAAGCGGTTGCAGACGGCAGCATCCGCCTGAGCGCACAGGCAAAGCAAGGCGACCGCCAGTACCAGGTCATGCTGCGGCTGGATGCCGACGAACGCATCGTCGATGGCGCCTGCCAATGCAACTTCTTCACGTTCAACCGCATGCACAAAGGTCCTTGCGCGCACATGCTCGCGCTGCGCATGTCGCGGCAGCAGGCGGCTTGAGGATGACGATCGATATGAAAAAAGCAAATGAACTGATATACTCGTTCCAGCAAACACGGCGGGATGGCTCTTGCAACCCGAACGGTGGATCGCCGTTCACGTATTCAGCTCTTCCCATGCGCCACTGGCACGCTCTTCACAGTGCCATACTGACACCGGTGCCGCAAGACGGTGTGACTGCCCTGCAGTCCATTCGCAGCACCGGTGTCGTATGGCATCGAGTGGAGCGCCCCAGTCTTAAAGGCTCTTCGATGACAATCCCGCCGTGTCTGCATCTTTCGCGCTCGCCTCGCCAGGAGGCCATGCAATGAGCGCCACCGAATCCAGCCCAGTCACCACGCGCGCAGAATTGATGGAGCGCCTGCGTAACAGCTCGCGCCAGGAAGTCGTGCTGGGCGAGATGCAGCGCCTCGGCTTCTGGCCTGCCAATACCGGCGAGCCTACCGAACTGGAAGAAGTCGTCAAGCGTGAAGCTGAACTCAGCAGCGCCCTGCACCGCCTTGGCCAGGAACTGCGCACCATCCAGGACCCGGAACAGGCTCTCAAGGCGATGCGCAAGGAGCGCATGGCCAAAGCGCGGCAACGGCGGGAAGAGACCCGCCAGAAGCGTGCGCGCGAACGTTTTGAACGCGCGACGGCCTGGCATCAGCGCCAGTCCACCGAACTGCTCTACCTGGGCGAAGGCGTTTCCGCCGGCCTGAATCACGCCGAGAGCAATGCCGAAAAACTGGCGCGCTGGTCGCTGCCTGCAATGAACAACGCGAGCGAACTCGCAACCGCCATGGGCATCACGCTGCCCGAGCTGCGCTTCCTGAGTTTCGAGCGCCGCGTATCGCGCATCAGCCACTATCGCCGCTTCGCCATGCCGAAGAAAACCGGCGGCGAACGCATCATCTCTGCGCCGCTGCCGCGCGTGAAGCGCCTGCAGTATTGGGTGCTGGACAACATCCTGGCCAAGGTGCCGCTGCACCCTGCCGCGCATGGGTTCATCCCAGGCCGTTCGATTGTCAGCAATGCCCACCCCCACGTGGGCAAGTCCGTGGTCATCAACCTGGACCTGAAGAATTTTTTCCCGTCCATCAGCCTGCCGCGCATCAAGGGCGTGTTCAGGGAGCTGGGCTACAGCGAACAACTGGCCACCACGCTCGGGCTGGTTTGCACGGAGACGCCCGTTGAAGAAGTCAGCGTGGACGGCGAAAGATTCTTTGTCGCCACCGGCGAGCGCGCCCTGCCCCAGGGCGCTCCGAGCAGCCCGGCGCTGACCAACATCCTGTGCCGGCGTCTCGACGCTCGCGTGCAAAGCTGCGCCGCAAAGCTTGGCTTCACCTACACCCGCTATGCCGACGACCTGACCTTCTCCGGCGATGCCGCCGCGCGCAAGCTGGCCGGCAAGCTGCTATGGCGCGTCAAGCAGATCATTGCCGACGAAGGCTTCACGCCTCACCCGGACAAGCAGCATGTCATGAGCGATGCGCATTGCCAGAGCGTGACCGGCATCGTGGTCAACAAGAAGCTGTCCCTCGACCGCGATACCTTGCGCCGCTTCCGCGCGACCCTGTTCCAGGTCGAAAAAGACGGCCCGGCCGGCAAACAATGGAACGGCAATGAAAACGTGATCGATGCGCTCGAAGGTTACGCGCAGTTCATCAAGATGGTCGACGCCGAGAAAGGGGCACCGTTACTGCAACAGGTGCGGGCAGCCCGCGCGAAATGGACTGCGCAAGCGCCGGCAGCAAGCGCACCTGTCGCCCGCCGCAGCAGCGGCTTCCGCGCTTTGTCGGCGCAAGGCAAGGAACCGTGGGCCGGCTTCTGGCAAGCGGCAATACCGGCTGCGCCCGTGCTGGAGAAAACGCAGGAGCAGTTGACGCAGGCAAAAGCCGCTGCAAGGCAAAAGCCTGCTGCGCCCACAGGCTCTCCTTCGAGGCCGGCGGCAAGGCCGGCTACCACGCCGCAGCCTCCTACGCGCGAAAGCCGCGGGATGTTCACCGGACGTCCATGGGTGGCTATCCTCATCCAGCTCTACTTCGCCACGACCTTGTGCCTGAACTTCCGCACGCCGATTCCATTCGTCGCCGCCGTGGTACTTGCAGTGCTGGCATGGCGAAATTTCAGTGCCGGCTGGCCGCGCTATTTCTTCACCATGTTCGTAGCGGTGATTGCGACGGTCGTGCTGCGGCACGCTTAAGCCGAAAAAAAAACCGCCAGGTCACCCTGGCGGTTCTCATGCAGGGACGCGCAGCTTATTCAGCGACGTCTGCACCCACGTTGATCGCGGCGTAAGCGCGCATGGCCGCCTTGGCCTCAACGCTGCCAACGCCATACAGTTCCTGCGCTGCTGCCACGACTGCTGCACGTGCGTCAGCATAGGTCGAGCCGGAAGTCAGCTTGGTGGTGTTGGCCTTGAACCAGATGCGATATGCCTTGTCGATGCCGATGCCGGTCATGTTCTTCGGGGCCTGGGTCAGGTACTGGGAGTAGTAGTCGCTGGTGGACACCGAGCTCGAACCCATGGCCAGGAAGTAGAACATGCGGTTGTTAGGGCCGCTGCTGTAGTGCGGGTCCAGGCGCTTCAGGGAAGTGCTCCATGCATTCGGGCTCTTGCCGTCCTTGCTTGGCTTGTACAGCCAGCGCAGCGGGGTACCGGTCTTCGAGATTTCCTTGCCCATCATCCAGTCGTTGCCGGCGTTGACAACGCTGCCGGTGCCGCCGTTGCGTGCGTAGGCTTCCACCGCTTCGCCGTTGATGTCGGACGAAGATTCGTTCAGGCCGCCGGACTCGCCGCGGTAGGTCAGGTTGGACGTTGCAGCGGTCACGCCGTGGCCCATTTCGTGGCCGATCACGTCGATCGAACCAAGGCTGTAGAAGCTGGAACCGTCGCCGATGTACATGCACTTGCAGGAATCGGTGTAGAAGGCGTTGTCGTAAGCGGTGCCCACGTGTACGGCGATGTAGGTTGCGGTGTTGTTACCGTCCAGCGACTTCCAGCCCAGCACATTGCTCATGGTGTCGTAGGTGTTCTGCAAGCCCCACAGCGCATTGACGGCAGCGGTCTGGCCGTTGGCGTTGGTGGTGCTGCCGCCGGAAATGTAGTTCTGGCCATCGCCCCAGACGTTGGTGCTGTTGGTGTAGATCACGCCCGGAGTCGGGTTGGAAGTCGAAGCGTGGTTGGCATTGGTGATTGCAGCACCGCCGAACTGGCCGCCGACGCCGCGGGTGGAATCGAGCATCTGGTAGGTGGTACCGGACAGGGTGGTCTGGATCGGCACGTCGCCGTTGTACTGGCTATGGCCGGTGCCGACCACGCTCTGCACCATGCTCCACTGGTCCAGCAGGCTGCCGTCCCTGGCGTTCACGATGGTATTGTGGAAAACGGCTTCCTGTCCCTTGGTCATGCGGGTCTTCACCAGGTAGGCGAGCTGGTAGCTGCCCACCACGTCTTTCACGTCCAGTGCATTCAGGTCGGCTTCGGCCTTGGTTTCGGCGCCGGCAACGCGCACGGTCTTCATGACGGGGAAGATGATCAGTTCAGCGGACGGCGGGTCGATGTGGCTGGCGGCTGCCGGCAGGGTTGCCATTGCCTTGGAAATGGCGGCGCTGCCCGACAGGGTTGGCTTCACGTCGAAGCGCTTGGCAGACAGGCTGGCGCGGCGGTCGGTCACCGATTCGCCAACGATACTGCCGGCCTTGTCGGTCACGATCACGGACTCGGATTCGAAAATGCGCACGCCCTTGTAGGTATGGCTCATGCGGCTGATCGCCTGGCCTGAAGCGCCCGGATGCTGGGAGGCGATGCTGTAGCCGTGGTCAGTATCCAGGCCGAACTTGCCGCGCTCGCCGTTCAGGGTTGCCAGCAGGCGTGCCTTTTCCTGGGCGGAGAATGCGACTGGGCTGGCCATCATGCTGGCGGCGCCAGCCTGTGCTGCTACAAGGGTGATCGCTGCCGCGATCAGGGTCTTGCGAATCTTCATTTTTGCTCCATTAGTCCCGTGATTGTCTTGTGTTTTGTCGTCCGGTTTCTCCGGCTCGAATACCAACACTAGCTAGGTTGCATGGAGCTAGTCAACGTTTGCACAAAATTGAGACAACCTTCTGTTGTATGTCGTATTTGAGACTTTCGAAAGAAAATGGCCTGCCTTGCCTTCATTCGCAAGACAGGCCTGGACCAGTTTGCGGCCCGCGTCAGTGCGGCACCATTCCGGGGAACACATAGGCCTGCAAGACCGTCATCAGGCCCACGATGGCGGCAAACAGCAGGCTGTGTTTGAGCGTGAAGCGGAACAATTCGGACTCCCGCCCGACCAGGCCCGTGGCTGCGCAGGCAACGGCAATCGACTGCGGCGAAATCATCTTGCCGGTCACGCCACCGGTGGTATTCGCGGCCACCAGCAAGGTATCGGATACGCCAACCTGGTGCGCGGTGGTGTTCTGCAGGGAGCAGAACAAGGCATTCGACGAGGTATCGGAGCCGGTCAGGAACACGCCGAGCCAGCCGAGGAAAGGCGAGAAGAACGGGAAGGCCGCGCCGGTCCCGGCCAGCACCAATGCCAGCGTGGAGGACATGCCCGAGTAGTTGGCGACGAACGCAAACGCCAGTACTAGCCCGATCGACAGCACGGGGCGGCGCAGTTCAAGGACGGTGTCACGCAAGGCCCGCAAGCCGTTGCCCAGGCTAAAGCGCAGCAAGACCATCGACAGCAATGTCGAAACCAGGATCGCCGTGCCGACGGCCGAGACCAGGTCCAGCTTGAAGACCGCCTCATATGCCTTGGGCGCTGCGACGATCGGCGCCATCTTGACCACCATCATGTCCAGGTATGGGACGTGAAATTTCAGCACTGTGCCGGCCAATGCGCCTTTGGCAGCGAACAGCGCCTTGAACTGCGGCAGGCTCCACACCGTCACCACGGCGGTCAGCAGGCCGAATGGCGCCCAGGCACGCACCGTTTGCGCGGTGGTGTATGGCGATTGGCTGCGGCTGCGCGGCTGCGTGCCCGCTGCCGCAGCACCGCCGAACGGCGACATGGCCGCCGTGCCGCCGCCCATCGAAATGGTATTGCGTGCCCCGGCCTTGGCGCTGGCGGGCTGCCATACCTTCAGGAAGCCGGTCAGGGCGCCCAGGCTGACCAGGGCGGAGGTGATGTCCGGCAGTTCCGGGCCTATATAGTTGGAGGTGATGTACTGCGTGACGGCGAAACTGCCGCCGGCCACCAGCGCTGCGGGCCAGGCCTCCTTGATGCCGCGCTTGCCGTCCATCATGAACACCAGCCAGAAAGGCACCAGCAGCGACAGCAGCGGCAGCTGGCGGCCGGCCATGGCGCCGATGTTCATCGCGTCGAGGCCGGTGACCTGCCCCGCAACGATAATGGGAATGCCCATGGCGCCAAAGGCTACCGGCGCGGTATTGGCAATCAGGCACAGGCCGGCCGCGTACAGCGGATTGAAGCCCAGGCCAACCAGCAGCGCGGAAGTGATCGCCACAGGTGCGCCAAAGCCTGCCGCCCCTTCCAGGAAGGCGCCGAAGGAAAAGCCGATCAGCAGCATCTGCAGGCGCTGGTCGTCCGTAATCGATACCACCGACGCGCGGATGATTTCGAGCTGGCCGGTACGCTCAACCACCTTGTACAGGAACACCGCGCTGATAATGATCCATGCGATGGGCCACATTCCGTAAGCAAAGCCGTAGCCCGCAGCAGCCAGCGCCTGCGGCACCGGCATGCCATAACAGAAAATCGCGACCGCAAGCGACAATGCCAGTGTCACGGCGGCGGCGACATGGCCTTTGAGGCGCCAGACTGCCAGCGCGACAAAGAAAAAGAGAATGGGAATGGCGGCGACCAGGGCCGACAGCGCCAGGCCGCCCAACGGGGCGTAGATCTGGTTCCAGGTTTGCATTTGACTCTCCTCCAATGGTTTGAAATTTTTCTTATGCCGGCGCCAGGCGCCGTAATGGGTGCAACAATCCTTATTCCGCCTGTCCCCTTTCCCGCAGCAGGTCGGACAGGCTGCGCCGAGCGGGCACCAGCGGTGCACGGTGGCGCGTCCACCCCAGTTGGGAGGACGGAGCGAAGTCTCGCAGCCGGGTCGCCAGCCAACGGAACCAGCGATAGGCCGAGGGGCGCGCGAAGGCGCCGCTCCAGAAGCGCCACACCAGCCGGTCACCGCGGCTGAAGCTGGCCCCCTGGCCGCGCAGGGGATGCTCGACCTGCTGCGCAGGATCGCGATTCGCCTCGGTGCGCAGCCGCACCAGCAGCGACGGAATCGGAATGCGCACCGGACATACTTCGGCACAGGCGCCGCACAGGCTGGAAGCTGTCACCAGGTCGGCCGTCTCTTCCAGTCCCAGCAGATGCGGGGAGATGATCTTGCCGATCGGCCCCGGATACGTGGTGCCGTATGCATGTCCGCCCACCCGCTCATATACCGGGCAGTGGTTCATGCAAGCGCCGCAGCGGATGCACTGCAAGGTGGCGCGCAACTGCTGGTCGGCATAGGCCTGTGTGCGGCCGTTATCGAGCAGGACCACATGCATTTCGCGCGGACCATCCAGTTCGCCGGCGCGGCGCGGACCGGTGATCAGGTTGAAATAGGTGGTAATGGCCTGGCCGGTGGCCGAGCGTGTCAGCAGGCTCGCCAGCGGCACAATATGCTCCAGCCTCGCCACCACCTTCTCCATGCCCATCAGGGCGATATGCACATCCGGCACCGTGGTCGACAAGCGGCCGTTGCCCTCGTTCTCCACCAGCCACAGGGTGCCGGTATCGGCTGCCGCAAAGTTGACGCCGGACAGGCCGATATCCGCATCGGCGAATTTCTGGCGCAGGCTGCGCCGGCCTGCCAGGATCAGCGTGTCAACATCTTCGGTATAGGGCGTGCCGGGCAGGTGGCGTTCGAACAGGGCGCCAATCTCGGCGCGCGTCTTGTGCAGGGCCGGCATGACGATATGCGAGGGCTTCTCCTGCGCCAACTGCACGATGTATTCGCCCATGTCGGATTCGATACAGCCGATGCCGCGTTCAGCCATATAGTGGTTCAGCTCCACCTCTTCGCTGGCCATCGACTTGCCCTTGACGATACTGCGGGCACCGTGGCGCTGTGCGATTTCATGGATGATGGCGTTGGCTTCGTCCGCCGTGGCGGCCCAGTGCACGTCCACGCCTAACGCCTGCAGGCTGGATTCGAACTGCACCAGCAGGTCCGGCAGGTTGGCCAGCGCATGCTGGCGTATCGCTTCGCCCAGGTCGCGCAGCTGTTCCAGTTCGCCAGTGTCGGGGAATTGGTTGCTGCGCTTGGCCTGCAGGAAATCCATCGCGCCGCGCATGCTGGAGCGCAGGGCCTGGTCCTGCAAGGCTCCGCTGACCCGCTCGCGAAAGTCGGCAGGCGAAACAAAGTGCATTGGCCGCGCGTTCATGCCTGCACCTCCCTGTCGTCATCAACGATCACCACCCACAGTGCGGCTGGCCCGTGCGCGCCGTAGGCCAGGGTTTGCTGGATATCCGAAGTTTTTGAAGGGCCCGATACCAGCACCAGGTTGGTCGGCATGCCTGCGCACCAGCGCTCGGCGTGCACGGCCGCATGCAGGTCGGCATGCAGCGTGCTCGCATACACCAGCGCCACGTGCAGCGGCGGCACAAGCGATACGGTACGCGGCGTGCCCGCATCGGGCGCCAGCACCAGCGTGCCGGTGGTGGCGATTCCGGAACGCGCCACGGTAAAGCCTGCATCCACCGAGGAGAACAATGAATCCTTCCACGCTTCCAGCGGCTGCGCGAACGAGAGAGCCTGCATGCCGGCTGGCAGTGCGGCGGCAAGCGCCGTGCCTTCGGCTGTGGCATGGTCGAGCAGCAAGCGCTGCACGCCGGCCCGCCCAAGCTTGCCGACCAACAGTGCGGGCCATTTCGCGGCGCTGCTGCGCCAGACTTCCGTGCGCACCGAAGTCATGACGCGCTCCATGACGTCCGCTCGCTGCTTCGGCGAGGCTGCGCGCAGGGCGCCATGTGCATGATGCTGGCTGATGCGCGACTCCACGTCGCGGCTGTCCGGCGTCGCGGCCGGCGCGGCAATGCGCAAGGCGCCCAGGATGCGCTCGCGGCTACCCATGCTGCTCATTGCGCACCTCCATCCTGCTCCGGCGCGGCGGCATGACCGTTCAGGCGGCGCCACAGGAAGCTGGCCATATGCTCCACTTTGAGCGGCGCTCCCTGGTGCTGCGCTGCATGACCGATATTCAGCAGGCAGCCGCAGTCGGCAGAAACCAGGCGCGTGCAGCCTGTCGCGCAGGCCGCAGCGATCTTGTCGGCGACCATCGCGCCGGAAATGTCGGGATGCTTGAGCGAGAAGGTGCCGCCAAAGCCGCAGCACTCCGATTCGCGCTGATGCTCCACGCGTGTCACGCCAGGCAAGGAGTCGAGCAATGCCACGCCATGCTCCCTGGTGCCCATTTCGCGCCGGGCGCCGCAAGAGGTGTGCAGCACCACCTTTTCATCGCCCTGCGCAGGCGCAGCCTGGAAGTCGACGTGCAGTACATGCAGCAGGAATTCGCTCAGTTCGTAGATCCGACCTGCAAGCTCGCGTGCCTTGGCGGCAGCCTCCGGATCATCTTTGAACAGTTCGGGCCAGTGATGTCGCATCATGCCCGCGCAAGAGCCGGACGGCACGACGACAGGCCATGGCTGCGGGAACAAATCCAGCTGCGCGCGCGCCACGGCTTGCGCCTGCTCAGGGTTGCCGCTGCTGTAGGCAGGCTGGCCGCAGCAGCTCTGGCCGCGCGGGAAGTGCACGGTCACGCCTTGCTGCTCGAGCAGGCGTACCGCATCGAGTCCCGCTTCCGGCATGAACAAGTCGATCACGCAGGTACCGAACAGGTACACATGTTGATGGCGCTGGCTTGCCAGCGATGGGTAGTGTCGGGGCCTCATGGCGCGTCTCCTCTGTTTTGCTTATTCCGTCGACAGGTCCCATAATTCCCGCATGCCGGCGGCGCCGCAAACTGGTTGGACCATGGGCCGCAAAAGGAGATCGCCAAGATGAAAACAAGCGGGCTGGTAGAAGAGGTTCAACGCCAACTGGAAGTGGCGCTGCTGGATGGCCGCTATCCCGCCAACGCAAAGCTGCCGTCCGAGCGCGTGCTCGCCGAGCAGTTCTCAGTGTCGCGCAATACGATCCGCGAGGCGCTGCAAAGAATGGTGGCACGAGGCCTGCTGCGCAGCCGCCCTGGCGCGGGCATGTTCGTGGGCGATCAACTACGCACCGGCAGCGCATCGCCGTGGGCGCAACTGGTCGTCGATCATCCGGTGCTATTGAGTGAGGTGCTGGAATTTCGCCGTGTGCTGGAAGGCGCCACGGCCTATTACGCCGCGCTGCGCGGTACTGATGAAGAGTATGCCGGCATTCGCGCCCTGCTGGCGGGACTTGAGCAAGCGCGCCAGGACGATCACGCCGCGAAGGAAGCGGCACTCGACGCGGAACTGCATGAGGCCATCGCACTGGCATCTCACAACAGCATGTTCCTGCACCTGCATGCCAGCGTGCTGGGAATACTGCGCGAACACATTACGCTGAATGGCTCCAATTTGCGGGCACTGGATGACGAGGTATCCGGCCAGCTATTGCAGCAGCACCGCGCAATCTGCCAGGCCATTTGCGCGCGCAAGCCCGAGGCGGCGCGCACCGCGATGCAAGCGCATATCGACTACGTGGCGGGCAAGCTGGAGGCGGCCTGACTGGTCCAACCAGTAACCCATCGGACGCGCAAAACAAAAAGCCCGCCGGCATTCATGCCTGGCGGGCTTTTCTAATAAGAGCCTGACGATAACCTACTTTCACACTGGTTGCAGCACTATCATCGGCGCAGAGTCGTTTCACGGTCCTGTTCGGGATGGGAAGGGGTGGGACCGACTTGCTATGGTCATCAGGCATGACTTGTCAACAATCGTGGAAGAAGTAAAGTTGGGGTAGTGTTCTCAAACACGGTAAGTGCTACATAACCGTCAAGGTTATAGGGACAAGCCGTACGGGCAATTAGTATCAGTTAGCTTAATGCATTACTGCACTTCCACACCTGACCTATCAACGTCCTGGTCTCGAACGACCCTTCAAGGAGCTCAAGGCTCCGGGAAATCTCATCTTAAGGCAAGTTTCCCGCTTAGATGCTTTCAGCGGTTATCTCTTCCGAACTTAGCTACCCGGCAATGCCACTGGCGTGACAACCGGTACACCAGAGGTTCGTCCACTCCGGTCCTCTCGTACTAGGAGCAGCCCCCTTCAAATTTCCAACGCCCACGGCAGATAGGGACCAAACTGTCTCACGACGTTTTAAACCCAGCTCACGTACCACTTTAAATGGCGAACAGCCATACCCTTGGGACCGGCTACAGCCCCAGGATGTGATGAGCCGACATCGAGGTGCCAAACTCCCCCGTCGATATGAACTCTTGGGAGGAATCAGCCTGTTATCCCCAGAGTACCTTTTATCCGTTGAGCGATGGCCCTTCCATACAGAACCACCGGATCACTATGTCCTACTTTCGTACCTGCTCGACTTGTCGGTCTCGCAGTTAAGCACGCTTATGCCATTGCACTATTAGCACGATGTCCGACCGTACCTAGCGTACCTTCGAACTCCTCCGTTACCGTTTGGGAGGAGACCGCCCCAGTCAAACTGCCTACCATGCACTGTCCCCGATCCGGATCACGGACCAAGGTTAGAACCTCAAACAAACCAGGGTGGTATTTCAAGGATGGCTCCATAGGAACTGGCGTCCCTACTTCAAAGCCTCCCACCTATCCTACACAGATTGGTTCAAAGTCCAATGCAAAGCTACAGTAAAGGTTCATGGGGTCTTTCCGTCTAGCCGCGGGTAGATTGCATCATCACAAACACTTCAACTTCGCTGAGTCTCGGGAGGAGACAGTGTGGCCATCGTTACGCCATTCGTGCAGGTCGGAACTTACCCGACAAGGAATTTCGCTACCTTAGGACCGTTATAGTTACGGCCGCCGTTTACTGGGACTTCAATCAAGAGCTTGCACCCCATCATTTAATCTTCCAGCACCGGGCAGGCGTCACACCCTATACGTCCACTTTCGTGTTTGCAGAGTGCTGTGTTTTTATTAAACAGTCGCAGCCACCAGTTTATTGCAACCTTTTCGCCCTTCCACAGTAAAGTGGTCAAGCTACCGAGGCGTACCTTATCCCGAAGTTACGGTACCAATTTGCCGAGTTCCTTCTCCCGAGTTCTCTCAAGCGCCTTAGAATACTCATCTCGCCCACCTGTGTCGGTTTGCGGTACGGTCTCGTATGACTGAAGCTTAGAGGCTTTTCTTGGAACCACTTCCGATTGCTTCGCGAGCAAGCTCGCTCGTCCCAGTCCCTTGAATTACGCGCCCGGATTTGCCTAAGCGCCTTCTATGAACCAGGAACTGCCTATTCCAACAGGCAGACAACCTTCCGCGATCCGTCCCCCCATCGCATCATACGACGGTGCAGGAATATTAACCTGCTTCCCATCAGCTACGCATCTCTGCCTCGCCTTAGGGGCCGACTCACCCTGCTCCGATGAACGTTGAACAGGAAACCTTGGGCTTACGGCGTGCGGGCTTTTCACCCGCATTATCGCTACTCATGTCAGCATTCGCACTTCTGATACCTCCAGCATCCTTTACAAGACACCTTCGCAGGCTTACAGAACGCTCTCCTACCATATCCTTGCGGATATCCGCAGCTTCGGTGACTGGCTTAGCCCCGTTACATCTTCCGCGCAGGACGACTCGATCAGTGAGCTATTACGCTTTCTTTAAATGATGGCTGCTTCTAAGCCAACATCCTGACTGTTTTAGCCTTCCCACTTCGTTTTCCACTTAGCCAATCTTTGGGACCTTAGCTGGCGGTCTGGGTTGTTTCCCTCTTGACACCGGACGTTAGCACCCGATGTCTGTCTCCCAAGCTCGCACTCAACGGTATTCGGAGTTTGCAATGGTTTGGTAAGTCGCGATGACCCCCTAGCCATAACAGTGCTCTACCCCCGTCGGTGATACTTGAGGCACTACCTAAATAGTTTTCGGAGAGAACCAGCTATTTCCAAGTTTGTTTAGCCTTTCACCCCTATCCACAGCTCATCCCCTAATTTTTCAACATTAGTGGGTTCGGTCCTCCAGTGCGTGTTACCGCACCTTCAACCTGGCCATGGATAGATCACTTGGTTTCGGGTCTACACCCAGCGACTGGCGCCCTGTTCGGACTCGATTTCTCTACGGCTCCCCTATCTGGTTAACCTCGCCACTGAATGTAAGTCGCTGACCCATTATACAAAAGGTACGCCGTCACCCCTTACGAGGCTCCGACTGTTTGTATGCACACGGTTTCAGGATCTATTTCACTCCCCTCCCGGGGTTCTTTTCGCCTTTCCCTCACGGTACTGGTTCACTATCGGTCGATTACGAGTATTTAGCCTTGGAGGATGGTCCCCCCATGTTCAGACAGGATTTCTCGTGTCCCGCCCTACTTGTCGTACGCTTAGTACCACCGCTCTGATTTCGTGTACGGGGCTATCACCCGCTATGGCTCCTATTTCCAGAGGATTCCACTATCAGAACGACTATCACGTACAGGCTCTTCCCATTTCGCTCGCCACTACTTTGGGAATCTCGGTTGATTTCTTTTCCTGCAGCTACTTAGATGTTTCAGTTCGCCGCGTTCGCTTCACACACCTATGTATTCAGTGAGTGATGACCTATAAGGCCGGGTTTCCCCATTCGGAAATCTTCGGATCAAAGCTTGTTTGTCAGCTCCCCGAAGCTTATCGCAGACTTCTACGTCCTTCATCGCCTGTAATCGCCAAGGCATCCGCCATGTGCACTTAGTCACTTGTCCCTATAACCTTGACGGCTATAAGTTCAAGCACTTACTACTGTGTTTGATGAGTTTTACTACTACCCTAAGTAATATCTTTCGATATCGCTTAATAAAACTTTTACTTCTTCCAGATTGTTAAAGAACGTTACTACTCAAACCTAAACCCGAAGGCTTACGTTTGACCAGTACCTAACAACAGCCGATAAGTGTGAACGTTTGAGTCTGATGCCGACTCTAGAAAGGAGGTGATCCAGCCGCACCTTCCGATACGGCTACCTTGTTACGACTTCACCCCAGTCACGAATCCTACCGTGGTAAGCGCCCTCCTTGCGGTTAAGCTACCTACTTCTGGTAAAACCCGCTCCCATGGTGTGACGGGCGGTGTGTACAAGACCCGGGAACGTATTCACCGCGACATGCTGATCCGCGATTACTAGCGATTCCAACTTCATGTAGTCGAGTTGCAGACTACAATCCGGACTACGATACACTTTCTGGGATTAGCTCCCCCTCGCGGGTTGGCGGCCCTCTGTATGTACCATTGTATGACGTGTGAAGCCCTACCCATAAGGGCCATGAGGACTTGACGTCATCCCCACCTTCCTCCGGTTTGTCACCGGCAGTCTCATTAGAGTGCTCTTGCGTAGCAACTAATGACAAGGGTTGCGCTCGTTGCGGGACTTAACCCAACATCTCACGACACGAGCTGACGACAGCCATGCAGCACCTGTGTGCAGGTTCTCTTTCGAGCACTCCCAGATCTCTCCGGGATTCCTGCCATGTCAAGGGTAGGTAAGGTTTTTCGCGTTGCATCGAATTAATCCACATCATCCACCGCTTGTGCGGGTCCCCGTCAATTCCTTTGAGTTTTAATCTTGCGACCGTACTCCCCAGGCGGTCTACTTCACGCGTTAGCTGCGTTACTAAGTCAATTAAGACCCAACAACTAGTAGACATCGTTTAGGGCGTGGACTACCAGGGTATCTAATCCTGTTTGCTCCCCACGCTTTCGTGCATGAGCGTCAGTTTTGACCCAGGGGGCTGCCTTCGCCATCGGTGTTCCTCCACATCTCTACGCATTTCACTGCTACACGTGGAATTCTACCCCCCTCTGCCAAACTCTAGCCTCGCAGTCTCCATCGCCATTCCCAGGTTAAGCCCGGGGATTTCACGACAGACTTACGAAACCGCCTGCGCACGCTTTACGCCCAGTAATTCCGATTAACGCTTGCACCCTACGTATTACCGCGGCTGCTGGCACGTAGTTAGCCGGTGCTTATTCTTCAGGTACCGTCAGCAGTCGTGGATATTAGCCACGACCTTTTCTTCCCTGACAAAAGAGCTTTACAACCCGAAGGCCTTCTTCACTCACGCGGCATTGCTGGATCAGGGTTGCCCCCATTGTCCAAAATTCCCCACTGCTGCCTCCCGTAGGAGTCTGGACCGTGTCTCAGTTCCAGTGTGGCTGGTCGTCCTCTCAGACCAGCTACTGATCGTTGCCTTGGTGAGCCTTTACCTCACCAACTAGCTAATCAGATATCGGCCGCTCCAGGAGCACAAGGCCTTGCGGTCCCCTGCTTTCATCCTTAGATCGTATGCGGTATTAGCGTAACTTTCGCTACGTTATCCCCCACTCTTGGGTACGTTCCGATATATTACTCACCCGTTCGCCACTCGCCGCCAGGCCGAAGCCCGCGCTGCCGTTCGACTTGCATGTGTAAAGCATGCCGCCAGCGTTCAATCTGAGCCAGGATCAAACTCTTCAGTTCAATCTCTGTTTTTGCCGCATTTCTGCGGCAGGTCACTCACTCAAAATACTGACGAAATCTCATAAAGAGATTTACGTTTAATTTTGTGCGAGCGTTATAACGTATATTTTGAGCATCGAGCCCGAAGGCCCGGGCATATCGTCAAACGCCCACACTTATCGACTGTTGATTTTTAAAGATCGCTGCCTGTTTGTTCGACGAAGCGTTGTGTTCGTCAGCAGCAGAGAAGCGAGATTATGCGGTACAGCGTGCAACTCGTCAACCCCTTCTTTTTCGCTTCGCTGCGTTGTCGTTTGACTGCGCTGCGTTGCGAGGGACAGAACTATAGCCGACCGGCTCCCAGAGCGCAAGGGGTATCTGGCATCTTGTTTGCTTGCTTAACAATGCAACGCGTCTGGCAATCTGCTTTTGTTCAGTTTTGACACAGGTGCTACATTAAAGAAAGCCGCAAAGGCTGCTGGGGGAGACATGCAACAGGAAACTGTTCCAAATGTGAACAACGCAATCATCGAGACTGCGCACCTGCGCTCACGCACTTATGGCCTCGATCCGTGCAGCGACGTAGACCTGGGCCCCATCGACCGCTGCTCCCTATCCAATATCATTGAGCAGAACCGCTTGTTGCACACGCATGCCGTGCCGGCAATGGAAACGCTCTACCAGCAGATCGTGAACACTCACAATATGGTGATCCTGACGGACGCCAAAGGTGTGATCCTACACTCCCTTGGCGACGAGGACTTTTTGGAGAAGGCCAATCGGGTCGCCTTGCAGGCCGGCGCCACCTGGTCCGAGCAATGTAAAGGCACCAATGCGATCGGCACCGCCATCGCCGAAGCCAAGCCGGCCCTGGTGCATGCTGATCAACATTTCCTGCAAGCCAACCACTTCCTGACCTGTTCCGCGGCACCAATTACCGACCATGCCGGCAATGTGATTGGCGTGCTCGATGTCTCGGGCGACCAGCGCTCCTTCCATAAGCACACCATGGCCCTGGTACGGATGTCGGCCCTGATGGTGGAGAACCAGCTGTTTGCCGCCGCTTTCGAAGACGTCATTACCCTGCACTTCCACGCCCGTGCTGAATTTATAGGCACCCTGATGGAGGGCATCGCCTCATTTACCCCCGGCGGCCGCTTCATCGCAGCCAACCGCGCCGGCCTGTTCCAGCTTGGCCTGTCGTTCGCGGCGCTGCAGTCCCATACTTTCAGCTCCCTGTTCGGCCTTCCGGTGTCGGCGCTGTTCGACCATTACCGCACTGCGGCGCCGGGACTGCTGGACCTGTGCCTGCATAGTGGCGTGCGCGTGTTCGGCCGCGCCCAGCTTCGGTTGGCCAACAACCACTTCCAGCACCCGATCATTTCGGCGCGCGAGGAAAGCCACCCGGCGCAGACCAATCCGGCCCACACGGCGCGCCGCCTGTCCGGCCTGCGCTACCTGCGCACCGGCGACCAGCAGCTTGAGGCGGTCATCGACAAGGTCACCCGCGTGCTGGGCAAAGACATCCCGATCATGATTATGGGGGAGACTGGCACCGGCAAGGAATTGCTGGCGCAAGCCATTCACAACGACTCGCCGCGCGCCCAAGGGCCATTCGTGCCGGTCAACTGCGCCTCGATTCCAGAGACCCTGATCGAGTCGGAACTGTTTGGCTATGAGGACGGGGCGTTCACCGGTGCGCGCAAGAAGGGCGCAGTCGGCAAGATCCTGCAGGCGAATGGCGGCACCCTATTCCTCGACGAAATTGGCGACATGCCCTTCCCATTGCAAGCCCGCCTACTGCGCGTGCTGCAGGAACGGATGGTCACGCCGCTGGGCAGCGACAAATCGATTCCGGTAAATGTGGAAGTAATCTGCGCCACCAACCACAACCTGCGCGACCGCATGGCCAAGGGCCTGTTCCGCGAAGACCTGTATTACCGCCTGAACGGGCTGGTTGTGAAATTGCCGCCGCTGCGCGAACGCACCGACCTGGAAACCGTGGTCAACAAGATCCTGACGACCGATAGCGGCGGCAGACGCTATACGGTTTCATCCGAATTGATGCAGCTCTTCTTGCGTCACAAATGGCCCGGTAATTTCCGCCAGCTCACCAACCTGCTGCGCACCGGCGTGGTGATGGCCGGCGACGAGAGCGAGATCAGCATGCAGCATATGCCGGACGACTTCCTGGACGACATGCGTGAGGCACAGGCGGACGCCGCCACCGATGGCAGCCCCGCGCCGTCCGCCGCCGTTTCGAGCGTCGCTGCGACTGCCGCAACAATGCCCTGCACCGGCGCTCGGCTGGAAGACATGGAGCAGACCCTGATCGTGTGTACGCTCGAAGCGCACGGCGGCAATGTCTCCGCCACCGCCCGCGCCCTGGGCGTTTCGCGCAACACGATCTATCGCAAGCTGCCCCATCTCAAGTAGCGCCTTAGAAGAAGAGGATGCCGCCAAAGGAGGCGCCATTCATCTTGGCCTCGGCGCCCGTGAAGGATTTCGAGCGTGTCTGCCCTACTTCGCCGACCAGCGTGATGGCGCCGGTCAACGCGTAATAGGCGCCGGCAGTGAGGTTGGCGTTCGATTTCAGGCCATTCGTGCCGGCCGTATCGTCGTCGTTTTTGCTGATGCCATAACCCAGGCCAAGCTTCAGTTTTTCGCTGGCCTTGAAAGTTCCTTGCAGCAGACAGTGCTTGCTGCGTACATTGCCCTGGTCCGCATCCGACAGCACGCCAAGTCCTTTGCCTCCCTGGTAATTAGCCAGCAGGCCAAAGGCGCCATGCTGCAGCGAAACTCCAGCCTCCCATCCGGACATGGTGAAGTCCGGCACGCTCAAGGCCACACCCTCGAACTTCTGCGATTTCGCGCCAAGCCAGGCTTTAAATGGTCCGTCCGAGTATGTGAGCTGCGCCTGTACCTGCGGATTGGAGCGGGTGGTGTACTGGGCCGTCGATACAATGGGCGAATCGGCTACCGGATTGAACACGCCGGCATCCACGCTGAACCCGGACAGCTTGGGCGAGCTGTATGCCATCTGCCCGTAATATCCAACGTAGGCATAGCCAGCGCCGATGTGGCCCAGGGCGACGCGGCCACGCTGCGTGGCCTGCACGGGCGCCCCGGCGCCGATCAGCGTCATGTCACCGAAGATGGCATTGGCGCCGAAGATGCCGTTGTCCCGCCCCAGCTTGAAGGTCCCCACGTCCGCGTTGCCGAAGCTGAAATAGGCCTGGCGCACGTCGACTTCACTATTCTGCGCGATGGCGCTGTCGGTCGCAGTAGCGTGATAGATGCCAATATGCGCTTTGATGTCGAAGCCGGACTGCCTGGTGGTAGCTGAAGTTACCAGCCCGTTTGGCAACAGGCCGTTGCCGATCGTAGTACGGCGGTCCTCGCCGCCGCAGCCGATACCTTCTGCAGCCAGCGCCAGCCCGCCTACGACGTCCCCGCTGCACGATACATAGGTGTAATAGGCGTTGACGATGCCCCCAACGTTTACGTTCCAGTCACCGGCCTTGATGTCGACGGCGTAGGCTGCTGGGGCCAGCATTGCGCCGGCAGTGGCGGCAAGCACGATCTTCTTCATTGTTGTCTCCTCGGTTTGATTGATGGATGCTGCACAAGGGACAGGGCAATTTGCGTGCCGGTGCCGCGCACCGGGGCGCAAGGCGGTCCCCAGTCCGCGATGCGCCATATCGGATCAGCGCTGTTCAAAAAAAAAGCGGCCCGCAGGCCGCGAATGCAACACATGGAGATCGTCTACTTCGGCGCCAGCTTGAAGACCCACACCGAGCCACCCTGTTCAAGCAGATTGACTTTCTTCGCCACTTCGCCGCCCCACAGCGGCACCGCACCGCCCCAGCCGGAAACCACGGCCACATATTGCGTGCCGCCGTCCTGCCAGGTAATTGGCGGCGCCACCACGCCGGAGCCGGTCTGGAACTTCCACAGTTCCTTGCCGGTCTGCGCGTCAAGCGCCTTCAGGTAGCCTTCCGGCGTGCCATAGAACACCAGGCCGCCAGCAGTCGCCATCGCACCGCCCCACAATGGAGCGTTGTTCTTCACTTCCCACTTGATCTTGCCGGTTTTCGGATCGATCGCGCGCAAGGCGCCGATGTAGTCGTCGAACAGCGGCTTGATGGTGAAGCCAGCGCCGAGGTAAGCACCGCCTTTCTTGTAGCTGATCGGCTCATTCCAGATATCCATGCCCCATTCGTTTGCCGGAACGTAGAACAACTTGGTCTGCGGGCTGTAGGCCATCGGCTGCTGGTTTTTCGCGCCAAGGAAGGCCGGCGCAGCGAAGACCGAAGCGCCCTTTTTGCCCTCTTCGCCCTTGGTCGGGTCGCCTGGACGGCCTTCAACGATGTAGTTCGGACGGCCGGTCTTCAGGTCAATGCCACTGGCCCAGGTGATCTTGCGGACGAAGGGGAAGGCGTTCTGCAGCCTGCCGTCGTTGGCATCGATCACATAGAAGAAGCCGTTGCGGTCGGCCTTGCCGCCATAACGCTTGCCGTCCATGTCGAAAGTGACGAACTCGTTGGCGCCGTCGAAGTCCCAGGCGTCGTTCGGCGTATTCTGGTAAGCCCATTTGATGGCGCCTGTCTTCGGGTCAAGTGCCACGGTGGACGAGGAATACAGATTGTCACCGGGGCGCAGGTGGCTGTTCCATGGCGCCGGATTACCGGTGCCAAAGTAAGCCAGGCCTGTCTTCGGGTCGTAGGTGCCGCCCAGCCAGGTCGAAGCGCCGCCGGTTTTCCACAATTCGCCAGGCCACGACTTGTTGACCGAGCCGGTGACGCCGGTCTCCGTTGCCTTGCCTTCGCTGTCGTACTTGTAGCCCATATGGCCCTCGACCGTCGGGCGCATCCACAGCAGTTCGCCAGTCTTCGGGTCACGGCCCTCCACACGGCCGACGATGCCGAACTCGCCGCCGGAAACGCCTGTCAACAGCACGCCATTGGCGACCAGCGGTGCGGCAGTCATCGAGTAGCCTGCCGCGTAGTCGTCCACCTTCTCCTTCCAGACTACTTTGCCGGTTTCCTGGTCCAGTGCGACCAGCTGCGCATCCAGCGTGCCGAAGATCACCAGGTTGTCATACAGCGCCGCGCCGCGATTGACCACGTCACAGCAAGGCATGATGGCGTCCGGCAGGCGATGCTCGTACTTCCACAGCTTGCTGCCGGTCCTGAGGTCGATGGCGAAGATGCGCGAGTACGACGCGGTCACAAACATCTTGCCGTTGTAGATCAGCGGCTGCGATTCCTGGCCGCGCTGCTTTTCGCCGCCGAACGAGAACGACCACGCCGGCACAAGACGGCTGACATTCTGCGTGTTGATCTGCTTGAGCAGCGAGTAGCGCTGCCCTTCCGAATCCATGCCGGAGGAAAGCACGCTGCTGGTGTCCTTCGCAGCGTTATCCAGCATTGTCGTGGTCACGCTGGCAGCCTGCGCCAGCGTCGCCGCCCCCAGCAGCATTCCGATGGTGATGTATTTCACGTCCTGTCTCCTTTTTTATGGTCTATTTTCCCGAGTGCCGTGCATTCCTCGCCGGTGAACAGGCGCGAACGAAGCAGGAAACGTTTGCCGGTGCCGTTATCGAGCGAGAACATGCCTCCGATGCCGGCCACCACGTCCACGATCAGTTGGGTGTGTTCCCAGTACCCGTACTGTTCAAGCCCAATATAGAAAGGCGCGCCGCCCAGGCTGCCGAGGTAGACGTCGGTCTCGCTGACGTCGAACTCACCCGCCGGATAGCACATCGGCACGCTGCCGTCGCAGCAGCCGCCCGACTGGAAAAACATGATCGGGCCGTGCTGCTGGTGCAGTTGGTCGATGAATTCCAGCGCCGGTGCGGTCGCTGTGACCCTGGCAATTGCGTTGTCCATGCTTCGCCCCGCCTTTCCTGCCTCAGAAGAAGCCCAGCGCGTTAGGGTTGTAGCTGACCAGCAGGTTCTTGGTCTGCTGGTAGTGGTCGAGCATCATCTTGTGGGTCTCGCGGCCAATGCCCGACTGCTTGTAGCCGCCGAACGCAGCGTGGGCCGGATAAAGGTGGTAGCAGTTGGTCCAGACGCGGCCGGCCTGGATGGCGCGGCCCATGCGGAAGGCGCGGCTGCCGTCGCGGCTCCAGACACCAGCGCCCAGTCCGTACAGGGTGTCGTTGGCAATCGCCAGCGCTTCGTCTTCGTCCTTGAAGGTAGTGACCGATACCACCGGGCCGAAGATCTCTTCCTGGAAGATGCGCATGGTGTTGTCGCCTTTGAATACGGTTGGACGCACGTAGTAGCCGCCTTCCAGGTCGCCGGCCAGCACCTGGCGCTCGCCGCCCGCCAGCAGTTGCGCGCCTTCCTGTCGGCCGACGTCCATATATGACAGGATCTTTTCAAGCTGCTCCTGCGAAGCCTGGGCGCCGATCATGGTGCCGTGGTCCAGCGGGTTGCCTTGCTTGATCGCTGCCACGCGTCTCAGCGCACGCTCGATGAAGCGTTCGTAGATCGATTCCTGGATCAGCACGCGCGATGGACAGGTGCAGACTTCGCCCTGGTTCAGCGCAAACATGGCAAAGCCTTCCAGGCATTTGTCGAAGAAGGCATCGTCAGCCGACATCACGTCTTCGAAGAAAATGTTGGGCGACTTGCCGCCCAGTTCCAGAGTGACCGGGATCAGGTTCTGCGCCGCATAGCCCATGATCAGGCGGCCGGTGCCGGTTTCGCCGGTGAAGGCCACCTTGGCGATACGCTTGCTCGAAGCCAGCGGCTTGCCCGCTTCCAGGCCGAAGCCGTTCACCACATTCAGCACGCCAGCCGGCAGCAGGTCGCCGATCAGCTCCAGCAACACCATGATGGAGGCCGGGGTTTGCTCGGCTGGCTTGAGCACGACACAGTTGCCGGCGGCCAGCGCAGGGGCCAACTTCCATACCGCCATCAGGATCGGGAAGTTCCATGGAATGATCTGGCCGACCACGCCGAGCGGTTCATGGAAGTGATATGCATAGGTTTCGGAGTCGACCTGCGCCACCGTACCCTCCTGGGCGCGGATGCAGCCGGCGAAGTAGCGGAAATGGTCGATCGCCAGCGGAATGTCTGCCGCCATCGTTTCGCGGATCGGCTTGCCGTTGTCGATGGTTTCAGCGGTCGCGATGAGCTGCAGGTTCTGCTCCATGCGGTCAGCCATCTTGTTCAGGATATTTGCACGCTCGGTCGGCGAAGTCTTGCCCCATGCAGCCTTGGCTGCGTGCGCGGCGTCCAGCGCCAGCTCGACATCCTCGGCGGTGGAGCGTGCGATCTCGCAGAAAGGCAGGCCGGTGATCGGCGTGATATTGGCGAAGTACTCGCCTTTGACCGGCGGGACGAATTTGCCGCCGATGAAGTTATCGTAACGGGTCTTGAAGGGATTGGCGACGCCCAGTTTGCTGATGTCGGCGAGATTCATGTCGTCCTCTATATTGAGTGGTTGTGGGTACTGCCTTATTCGCAATTGCCGTGCCAGCGGCTTTTGCTCCTTGGCCGAAGCACCGCGCAACAACAACTGTTCCAAACTTGAACAACTGTTGCGCAAATCAACGGATCACCACGCCCCAGGGCAGTTCGCCGACCGGGATATCAGCCACCTTGCGTGCGGTAGCGGTATCGATCACCGAGACTTTGTTGGAGCGGCCGTTGGCGACATAGAGCTTGCTGCCGTCCGGAGTGATCGCCATATTCCAGGGACGCTTGCCGACTGCAATCGTGGCGGTCACTTCATTGCGGGCGGTATCGATTCGCATCACGCTGCCGTCCATCCCGTTGGAGACGTACACGCTACGCCCGTCCGGGTGGACGGCGATGCCGTTTGCATTGCGTCCGGCGGGAATGGTGGCCAGCGTGCGCAGCGTGGCCGGGTCGATCACGTACACTGCATTCGCCATCTCGCACGCGACGTACACCCGGCTGGAATCGGGCGCGAAGCCGATCCCGCGCGGGCGCAGGCCTACCGCGACGGAGCCGGACTGGCGGCGCTGCGCCACGTCAATCACGTCGACCTGCTC
Source organism: Pseudoduganella sp. R-32 (assembly GCF_049913245.1). Taxonomy (NCBI): domain Bacteria; kingdom Pseudomonadati; phylum Pseudomonadota; class Betaproteobacteria; order Burkholderiales; family Oxalobacteraceae; genus Pseudoduganella; species Pseudoduganella sp. R-32. The sequence goes on from NZ_CP183987.1 coordinate 6,821,526, forward strand.
CGCCTCCTCGGCGCTGACATAGAGGTAGCGGCTGTCCGGGCTGAAGACTGCGTGCTCCGGATTGCGGCCTTGCACCGGGATATCCGCCAGCCGCGCGTGGGTGACGGCATCGAACAGCGCCACGCTATTGCCCTCTTCCACGGCTACCGCCACCAGCTTGCCGTCCGGCGAGACGCTGACGCCCTCCGGCGAGCGCCCCAGCGCCAGCGTTACGCTGCTGCCCGCCATGCTGTCGATGGCCAGCAGGCTGCCGCTGGAGGCATCGCTGACAAAAAGCTGGCGCCCGCCCGGATCAATGCCGATGCCGCGCGGCCGTTTTCCGGCATTCAACTGGCGTACCACGCTATCGGTTGCGGTATCGATGACGCTGATGGTGCCGGACTTCTCGTTCGGCACATAGGCGAATGGCGCGGCAAAAGCGAGGCTGGCGGCGCCTGCAGCACACAATGCTGCGACCGGGTTTGCCTTCATGATGTCTCCTTTGGTATGGTGTGTGCCCGTTAGTTATGCAAGCGATATGCCAGCAAACGTGCGGCCTGTCGTTGGCTTGGCAGGCATATTGCTTATGTGATCGGGAGACCCGCGCAGCGGGCACGCTGAACCGATCCGAGGAGACTGAACATGAACCCCATTCGCTTGAACGCCATCGCCGCCCTGCTGGCCAGCCTGTTTTCCCCCATGCTGGCGCATGCTGCGTCGGCCGAAGCCACGCCGGAAGGCGCTGCGATCGCCGACGTTGTCGTCATCAGCGGCAGCCGCGTCGAGCATTCCAGCTTCGACCTGCCGGCCGCGATCAACGTGCTCGATGCACAGCACATCCGTGACGGACAGTTGCGCGTGAATGCCTCGGAGTCCCTGGCCGCCGTTCCAGGCGTGGTGGTGCAGAACCGGCAGAACTACGCACAGGACTTGCAGGTTTCTTCGCGCGGGTTTGGCGCCCGGTCGGCTTTCGGCGTGCGCGGCGTGCGCCTGATCACAGATGGCATCCCGGCCAGCATGCCGGACGGCCAAGGCCAGGCCGCTACCTTCAACCTGGACATGGCAGAGCGCATCGAGGTGCTGCGCGGCCCCTACTCCGCCATCTACGGCAACCATGCCGGCGGCGTGATCCAGCTCTTTACCCGCGACGGCGAAGGTGCGCCGACGGTGGAAGCCAGCTTTGCCGCTGGCAGCGACGGCCTGCGCAAGACCGACCTGAATGCGCAAGGAAGCGCTGCCGGCATAGGCTATGTGCTGGATGCCTCGCGCTTCGATACCGATGGTTACCGCGACCACAGCGCCGCCCGCCGCGACCAGGCGATGGCCAAGCTGACCATGCAGCCGCTACCCGGTGCGAAGCTGGTGCTGGTCGCCAACGGTCTGCGCCAGGAGGACACGCAAGACCCGCTGGGCGTAACCTGGGCCACTTGGCAACGCGACCCGCGTGCCGGCGAAATCGATGCCACCGACACGCAAGTACCCAAGCGCACGCTGGCGGAGCGCTATAACACCCGCAAGAGCATTGACCACCAGCAGGGAGGCGCCAGCTGGGACCAGCGCTTCGAGTCAGGCCGGCTGCACGTCGGCCTGTGGGGCGGCAATCGCCGCGTGACGCAGTTCCAGGCGTTTTCCAAAGGCTTCCAGGCGCCGGCCAGCCATTCGGGCGGAGTGGTCGACTTCGACCGCGATTTCTACGGCACCGACATCAACTGGCAGGACATGCGCGAACTTGCCGGCGGCAGGCTGACGACCACGGTGGGCGTCGAGTACGGCCGATCGAGCGATGACCGCAAGGGGTATGAGAATTTCATCGGCAATACGTTCGGCGTGCAGGGCAAGCTGCGGCGCGACGAGAACGACGTGGTGTCGAACACCGATCCCTACCTGCAAACGGAATGGCAGGGCGAACGCTGGCAGTTCACCGCGGGCCTGCGCCACAGCCGCATGCGAGTATCAGTGGACGACCATTTCCTGGGCAATGGCAATGACAGCGGCGCCCTGCGCTACAGCCGGACTACGCCCCTGCTGGGAGTTTTGTACAAGCTGTCGCCGGCGGTGAACCTGTATGCGACGGCGGCGCGCGGCTTCGAGGCGCCAACCTTGAATGAGCTGTTCTATTCCGGCACCGGTGCCGGTTTCAACTTCCAGTTGCGGCCAGCGCGCAGCACACACATCGAAGCAGGCATCAAGGCACGTGCCGGCGACACCCGAATCGATGCCGCATTGTTCCAGGTGCGCACGCACGATGAACTGGTGGTCGATGCTTCGAGTGGCGGCCGCACCAGCTACCGCAACGCCAGCGAAACCCTGCGCCAGGGCGCCGAAGTATCGTTGGACAGCAAGCTGGGGGCTGGCTTCAGCGGGCGCGTGGCAGCCACCTTGCTGAAGGCGACTTACGAAAAGCCCTTTGGCAGCGTGCGTGAAGGCGCCCGTTTGCCTGGCGTGCCGCGCGCCAGCCTGTTTGCCGAACTGGCATGGAAGTCCAGCGGCGAGCACTTCACTGCAGCGTTGGAATCACTTTCGGTGGCGAGCGTGTATGCCGAAGATGCGAATGCCGACAAGCCAGCGCCTGGCTACAGCATCCTGAATGCGCGTGTGGTCGCAAAGCAGTCGACAGGCGGATGGCGCATCAGCGAATTTGCGCGCCTGAACAACCTGGCCGATCGCCGTTACATCGGTTCGGTGATTGTCGGCGACAGCAACAAGCGCTATTACGAAGCCGCTCCCGGACGCAACTGGGTGATGGGCGTCAGCGCCCAGTACCAGTTCTAGTAATTGATGCGCAGCCCGGCTGTCACCGTGCGTGGTGCGCCGGGCGCCACGAAGCGGGCCTCTTGCGCCTGGCCTGTGGAGAAGAAGTCGGCAGCCATCGCGCCGAAGGTTTCATATCGGCGATTGGTGGCGTTATTGATACGCACCTGCCATTCCCATTTTTCATTCGGACGGTAGCTGGCTTGCAAGCCAAGCAGGGTATGGCCGCCAACGCGCCAGCCCGGCCGCGCGCCATCTTCGTTGCCAAGGATGGCCATGCTGGAGGCGGCGTGCAGGGTAGCGCTCAATGACAGTGCCTCCGACACGTGCCAATCTGCGCCAAGCTTGAAAGTGTGGCGCGGCAGGCCTGCCATCCGTGTGCCTTTCCGTACCGTCACGTCGCGGCTACCGGTGAACAGGCTGCCATCTGCGCCGTACACGGCATCGAGGAAGCTGTAGACAATCGTCAACTGCACACTGGCGGCGCGCAAGCTGGCCGTGATGTCTGCCCCTTGATGCCGTGTGCGGGGAAAGTTGGCAAAGTAGCCGTGCTGGGAGACGCCGGCTGTGCGGAACAGGATGTCGTCCCTGTTTTGCGTGCGATAGATGGCCAGCGAAGCTTGCTGACCATCCTGCTTCCAGCGAGCGCCAGCTTCCACGGTACGTGAAACGACCTGCTTCAGGTATGGGTCCGATTGCAGGCCGACTGGCAAGCGGCAGGGTTGCTCGGGGTCCGCGCATCCCAGTTCGATCACGGTCGGTACGCGGTTGCTTTGGGAGGCATTGGCGAACAGCGTGAGCTTCGGGGCCGCCTGGTAGGTCACGCCGAGCGCTGGATTCAGCTTACGGTAGGTGAAGCGTTCGTGCTGCCCCGCGCCGTCATCGTGCCGGAGGGTGTTTGACAGGCGCGACCAGGCGTAACGCGCGGAGGCGGTCAGGGACCAGTCACTGCCAAGCGTCCAGGTATCGCTGGAGAACAGGGAAGCGCTGCGTGCCATACCATCGACAGCTGCTTCCAGTTCCGGCTCGCTGCCGGGCAGCGCCAGCACTTCGCGCCGTGCGCTGAACTCCCCGGCCTGGCTGAACTGCGCGAAGGATACGCTGCTGCGGTCAAACGTCGTCCCAAGCGCCAGCCGGTGCGCACCGAGTGTACGCTGCCAGCTCGCATTTGCGCCCTGGCTGCGCTGCCGTGTCACGGCCGTGTTGAAGCTGGCGGGTACCGGATCGCCGCTACTGCCGTCTTCTGCGTCGTCGCCGACATCGCCGTTCACGCCATCGCGCCGGCTACTGCGGGCGTAAGCGGACAAGGATAGCTGCGCTCCCCCATCGAGATGCCTGAGCAGGCTGGCCTGCACCTGGCGCAACTGGTTGCGGCTGCGGTCAGGACTGGTGTACACCGCCCGCCGGTCGGCTTGGTACAAGCCGTCCGGCAGCAGGCCGTTCCCCACCAGCCGACTGCCGCCTGCCAATACCGATATGTCCCATTCGAAAGGCCCCGCGCTGCGCCCTGCCTTGGCGAACAGCCTGGCCAACTGCCCCCGCGAGTCGGCCCGCCAGCCGCGGTCGTGGAACAAGGTGGCCGCCACATAGCTGTGCCATCCGCCATCGCTATGCGCTCCGTGCGACAGCTCCACTTGCCGACGTCCATAGCTGGCGCCAGTGACGCTGATGCTGCCGCCCGGATCATCCCGTCCATTGCGCGTCACCAGCACCAGCGCCCCGCCCAGCGTATTCAGTCCATACAGCGGGTTCGATCCCGGCGCCAGCAGCACTTTCCCGATGGCGGCTTCCGGCAGCATGTCCCAATTCACGACATCGCCGAACGGCTCGTTCACCCGCACGCCGTCGAGATAGACCGACAATCCCTGCGCAGTGCCAAGCAGCGGCGACGCCCGGAAGCCCCGATACGTCACGTCATGCTGGTAGGGACTGCCGGAAACCTCATTCAGGTTGACGCCCGCTAGCGTGCGCGCCATGGTTTCCGCCAGGGTCTCGCCCTGCAGCGGTACTGCGCCAAGCTGCACGGCATACGGCAGCAGACGGCGGTCGGTGACGAGGGCGGCAACAGGTGCAATGCCGACGATCTCCACCGACGGAATTCCGCCGCCCGCACCGCCTTCCTCGCCACGCGCTGCCGCCGCAAGGAGCGCCAGCAGCCCGCCCAAGGCGCTGCGCTTCATGGCTTTGCCAGTTGCACGCCATGGCGCGCAAAGATCTCCTTCAGCTCACCGCTGGCAGCCAGTTCATTCAAGGCCGCCTGCAGTTTGCGCGCCGCCTCAGTATTGTCCTTGCGCACCGCCATGCCAACCGCCCACCCGGCGCGCGGCAGGCGCTGGAAACTGACCTGCTCCACCGGGAAAGCAGGGTCGCCTCGCAATTCGGATTCGATCTCCGAGCGCGTCGCCAGCACCGCATCCAACTCACCGGCCTTGAGCTTTTGCAGAGCCTCGGCCGCCGTGTGGAACAGATGCACCTGGTCGCGGAAACGCCCATTCCCCTCCCCCAGCATCACCATGCCCGCCAGGGAAACCTGCTCCACCCCAATGCGCTTGCCCGCGAGGGAAGCCATGCCATCGAACACGGGAATGCTGCGTGCACTGCGCACCAGGCGCACTGCCTCCACGTGGTAGGGCGCGAAGATCTCCACCTTGTCGTTGGACGCCATCAGCGCGCGGTCCACCGGTACGTGCAGCATGACGTCCGCCGGGCCGTAGCCCAGGTAGTGCCCCTTCCATACCATATTACGCAAGTCGTCGTTCAGGTTTTCACCCGCAGGGAAAGGCAGCAGGCTCAGTTTCAGCGACAGCTTGCGGGCCAGGGCCGCAGCCAGGTCGACATCGACGCCATGGCCTTTGTCGGAGAACGGGGCGAACTCCTGGTAGACGGCGACCTTCAGGATGCCGGTTTCAGCATGTACCGGCAGTGCAGCCACCAGCAAGGCGCAGCAGATCAGCAGCATAGCGCGGAGGCCGCGCAGGCGCAGGATAAGCATGGCGGCCTCGCGTCAGTTGGTAACGCGACGGGTTTCCAGGTAGGTCTTGATGGCCCACATGGCTTCCTGGTTGAAGACCCCTTCGAACGGCGGCATGTACACGGCGCCGTTACGTACCTTGCCGCCGCGGATCGAGGTCAGGAAGTAACGGTCGATCTCTTTGTAGCACGCCTGCTTCTTGGTCTCGTTGCGCATGCCGACGCAATCGCGGTCCAGCATGCGCAGGTCGGGGGCAATGCCGCCGGAAACTGCTTCCAGGCCGTGGCAGCGGGCGCAGTTCTGGTTATAGGCGGAAGAGCCGATCTTCAGCGCCAGCTTGTTGTCTTTGTAAGGGTTTTCATCGCGCCATTTATCGCCGAGGACTGGCAGGCCGGTCGTGTCGACGCCCTGCGGCGTCACATTTCCGTGTGCGACGGCGAACAATGAGGTGGTAACTGCGGCCGCTGCGGCAACGGCAAGGATCAGGCGTTTCATGGATGTCTCCTGCATGGTGTGGTTGTAATACCCATGCAGGAGCAAACGGCGTGCCATGATTTTCCGCCTTGTGGGGCAGGACAGCTGCTCCAGTTTGGAACACCTGTCACAGGCCAGGTGTCACATCAGGGATAGACGAAGGACTTCACCAGGGTCAGTTCGCCCGCGGCACGCAGCGGCACCATGAAGGTCTGCTGCTTTTCGCTCGGCGTGTTCTCATTGGTGATGATCGAGACGGTGGCCACGGTGATGACCTGCTTCTCGGAGTTGCCGCCGAAATAATTCACATAGACGTGGTAGTTGCCCTTGGCCGGCGCCGGGCTGGAATAGATCTCCGGGCCATAGCCGCCGGTGACGTCGACATCCAGCCCGCTGCCGTCGGGCAGCATGCGCTGGCCAAACCAGGAGTGGCCGCCACTCGGCGTGATCACGTGCAGGTCGACATCGGTGCCCGGACTGTCCCAGGACAGCACAACCCGCAGGCGCGACTTGGTCTTGCCGCTGTAGCTGTCGTAGAACTGGCTGCGCGCGCGGCTCTTGCCGTCCGGCGAACGCACCTCGACGCCGTTCGAGCCGGGGCCGAAGATGTAGGGACGCGCAAAGCTGCCATCTTCCTGCAACTCGACCGGCATGGCGACGCCGTTGACAATCAGCTTGGCCGGCTTGTTCCGGCCGGCGCCCGCGATCTTGCCGCGGATCTGCGCCGTTTCGGCCTGCCCTGGCTGCATGTTCACGACCGATGCCGGGTAATTTACGGTCTGGGTGTACTGCTCCTCGCTGCCGCCCGAATGGCGCCAGCCGCTCTTGGGCGATTCAATGCTCACTTGCGCCATGGCGCAGGCGGGCAACAGCAACAGCGGGAGGCAGAGTTTCTTCATGTGCTCAATATACAAAGGATTTAACAAGGGTCAGGTCGCCGATTTTGCGCAGGGGGACAACGAAATCCTGCCGCTTCTCGCTAGCGGTGTTTTCGTTGAATACCAGGGTGATGCGCGTCGTGATGATGGGGCGCTGGCGCGTAGCTTCGTCAAAGTGGTAGCCCGAGCTGCCGAAATTGCCCCAGTAATTCACCCACACCTGGTAGGTACCGTGCAGCGGCGAGGTCATGGTGAACATTTCCGGACCGGGCCCGTCCACGCTGTCCGCATCCAATCCTCCGCCATTGGTGAGGAATGGGTGCGCAAAGAAGGCGTGCTGGCCATCCGGCGTAATGATGTGCAGGTCGATCTCGGCCTGGTTATCGTCCCAGGCGCCGATGATGCGCAAGCGCGGCTGCGGACGGCTGGTGTCCGCCTCGTAGAACTGCATGCGCTTCAGGGACTTGCCGTCCGGCGAACGGATTTCGACGCTGTTGGAACCGGAACCAAACGCATAGCCGCGCGCATAGCGGCCTTCGTCGTCCGTATACAGCGGCGTCGGGTTGCCGTTCACGATCAGCTGGTGGAAGGGTCGCTTGGTGCTGATCTTGGCCAACTGGCCGCGAATCATGGTGCGGTTTTTCTGCGCTCCGCGGTCGATCAGCGAATATGGATAGCTGACGGCGAGCTCGCCGGATTTGTCGGTCATGCCGGCACGATTCCAGCCACCGACGGGTCCCGTCAGCGTCTTGTCCTGCGCCAGCAAAGGCGCGGCGGCCAGCGCCAGCATCAGTGCGGAACTTAATTGGATGCGTGTTTTCACATAGCCTCCTGTGAGAGGTCATTCAGGCGGCGCGCCAGGCGCTCCACGTAGTCTTCGTCCTGCCCGCGCGGGTGGCGGCGCAGCCCGATGTGCAGGTATTCGTGCGCCAGCGTGATGCGGTCTTCGCGCGTCGCCAGCGGCCGCATGAAGATGCGGTTGCGCGACTGTTCGGAATACGGCGAACCGGCCGTCAGTGCGCACACGGCTGGCAGTTGCGCCGGCGCTTCGTAGCCATCCTCGCGGCGCAGCATGCGCTCCCAGCGCGGCAGCGCATAGGCCAGCCACTGCTCGTTCTTTGCGAGCCGGGCACAGGTGGTTCCGGTATTTCCCGCAATGGCGAGGGTTGTGTGGGGGTAGGCTGCGGCCAGGATGTCATCGAAACCTTTGCCGGCGCGCGCCTGCGCCTGCGCGTCGCTCCAGGCCAGGACGTTGGCACTGCCTTTGGTGCTGTGGTACTGCACCTGCGCGCCATCGAGCACCAGCTGGTCCGTCCAGCGCGCCACTTCCAGTGCGGCGGCGCTAGCCGGATTGGGACTGACGCGCTGGGTGGCGCTGCTGTCTGTAATGTACTGGCAGGACTCAGCGCGACGCGCGTTCTGCTGCAGGTAAGTCCGGGCCGCGATCGCGAAGGCACGCGCAGCTTCCGGCTCGGTGGTGCCGGCCTCGCGGTCGATCACGCGCGCAACGTATTCGTTCACGCCCATGCGGCCGCGAATCTGCGACTTGCCGTTCGCACCGGTAGCCAGCGTCAGCTCACCGCTGCTGCGGATCGGCAGGCTCTTGCCGTTTTCAAACTGCACCACGTAGCGGCCATTCAGCGCACCGGGCGCCGCCAGGCCTTCCGCTGTGCGCACGGAACGCACCGGGTAACGAGCGAAATAGTCGACCACGACGCAGCCGCTGTCTTCCGCTGCCTGCATGGGCGGCAAGGCTGCGGCAATTTGCGGCGCCCATTTCTGGAAGATGCCGGTGCTGCTGTCGCTGCCGCCAAACCATACCGGCGTGCCGTCGGCAAGCCAACCGGCCGCACCGCCCAGCCTTGCATCCGCGCGCTTGGGGTGATGCCATGAGTAGGTCTTCACGCGCAGCTGGCTGCCGAACCAGCGCACGCTGCCAGCGCCGCGGCCGTCCAGCACCACACGCAGCAGGGCTGCTTCCGCTTCCGTGCGGCTCGCGGGCGGAATGCTGCCCAGCACGCGCAACAGGCTGCCGAGCGTCACAAGGCGGGCCGGCTCCAGGCGAGCTGGATCGGCCAGCCAGGCGAATTCACCGGCGGGCGCGCTGCCAAGCCGGCGCGTCCAGTATTCCTGCCACGGACGCTGTGCGATTCCAAGGCGTTCCGGCGCGAAGAACAGGCCGCAGGATTGGGCCAGCGCGGCGTCCCGGCCGATGCTGCCGCCGGCTTCGCAGCAATATACTTCCTCCTGCTTGCGGCCGCCGCAGTTGTAGTCTGGAGTGGGCAGCTTGCTGTCCACCGCGTACACGTAGACAAACAGCTTCCACAGGCTGCCAAGCGGGATCTCGGCGCTGGCGGCCATCGCTTGCGCCGCCGATGCGCTGCGCTGCTGCAGCTGCACTGCCTGTACCTTGCCGTCGCGCCACCATGCCAGGTCGAGCGAGGCCGCCGCCGCGACAGGCGCAGCGCAGGCCAACAGCAAGGCGGGCAGCAGGCGTGGCAGCATTACTCGACTTTCAGCGTACGCGTGGTCTTGCCGCCGCCTTCAAAGGCTTTTTGCTCCGGCTGGTACATGCGATGGAAGCGGCTCGGCGGCAGGGTGTAGCTGCCCTTCTGGCCGAAGCGCAGCAGGTGGCGCACGACCACTTCGCCGCTCAGCGGCTCGATCGGCACGGCATAGCCGTCGCGGCGCTCGACGTGGCGTGCACGTTCCAGTTGCACAGGCTCGTCGCCTGCCAGCTTCATGCCCCAGGTGGTCGATTCGACCATCGCGCCCGGTGGCAGGGCCACCTCCAGCAAGCCAAAGCGGTGCGTCGCGCTGCCGGCTTTGAGCTTGATCTCGTCCATGTAGAGTTCGTCCGTGCGCAGCGCTTCACCCGGCTTGACCAGTTCCATGGTGTAGCCCTTGGAGCCGGCTTTCATGCGCAGGATGCGGCGCTCGATGCCGACATCCAGCGAATGCGCTTCGACGGCGCGGCTGTCATATTGCACGATCGCGACGGTACCGGCCGGCGCGGCCTGCGCCAGCTTCAGTTGCTCCGGCAGGGCCTTCGCATCGGTCCAGCGCCATACCGGCTGGCCGCTGCGGCTGTCCATCTGCTGCCATGCGCCTTCCAGCGCCGCCACAGGCGGCCTTGCGGCAGGCGATCCACCCAGTTTCTTCTGCACCCAGACCAGGGTCAGGGCACGGTCCATGGTCGGCATGTCGGCACGCACGGCCGACAGCACTGCGTCGGCCTGCGTTGCCGGCAGCTCACCAGCCAGCATCAGCAGGGCCTGGGCCACCGGCGCCGGCGAGACGCGCAGTGCTGCCCATGCCTGCGGCAATTGCTGCTGCAACTGCGTCGGCAGGGCAATGCCGTTCTGCGCTGCGACGACGGACGTCAGCCCGATCGCCATGGAACGGGTCACGCTATCCTGGCCATCAGCCAGCAGCACGCTGCTGGTGACGCCTTGCTTGCGCGGCGTAGCGCCGACTTCCAGGCTCGACGCATCCGCTACCAGGCTTTCCGCCAGAGTCTTCGTCGGCAAACCCATTTCATGCATCATCCACAGGCTCATGGCGCGCTCCAGCGGCGCGTTGTTCTTGCCATGCTCGCTGTAGACGCTGACCAGGTTGTTCCAGTGCTCGCCCGGCAGCTCCAGGCGCAGAGCGCGCGAGGCATACCAGTCGGCGTAGTAAGCGTAGGACGTCATCAGCGCGTCGCCTTGGGTTGCCGGGCCCCACCAGCTGAAGACGGCGTTCGGACCGGCCATGGATACCAGTCGCAGGCGCTGCGCCTGCATGATGGCCATCAAGCGCTCGCGTACCAGGCCGGCGTCCGCCGGCATGCTTTGCGTTGCCATGGTCAGCGGGATCAGGCGGCTGGCCGTCTGCTCCACGCAGCCATACGGGTAGTCGATCAGGTCATCGGCAATGCGGGCGAAGTGGCTCGCAGCGCCTTGCGCGAAGGAGACGCGGATATTGCGTGCATCGGCCGGCAGTTTCAGCGCGTTGTCGGTGCCGGTCAGCGCGACGCTCATGCTGCGCGGGCTGGTCCAGGCGGCAGGCTGCTCCTGCACCTTGGTGTCCAGCGCATCAACCAGCTTGCCGTCCTGCTTCACCTCCAGGCGCAGCGGCGCGGTGCCGACGGCAACCGGGAATTCGACGTAGTTCACGCCCGGCTTGGCCGACAGCTTCTCCACTTTAGGCTGCGGACCGCCGGACAGCGTCACCTCCAGGGATTTCGTATCGCTGGTCTGGTTGAAGATGGCGACGGAAGCGCGCGGCGCGTCGCCGGTGCGCAGCCAGTCCGGCGACGTCCACTTGGCGTAGAACGATTTGTCCGAGCGCAGGTAGCCGGTGCGCTGGCCGACGCGGCCCTGAGCATCCATGGCACGGCCAGTGATGCGCCAACGGGTCAGCGCATCCGGCATGGTGAAGGTGACGCGCGCCTTCCCGTCCGCATCGGTCTTCAGCGACGGCGCCCAGAACGCGGTATCGATATTGTCGCGGCGCGGGCGTTCCAGCACTTTCACGCCACGTTCGTTGTAGTTGTGGCGTGCCGGTACGTTCTCGCGACGGGCTTGCGCCATGTCGTAGCTGATGAAGGACAGGCTGGCCGTGGTGCGCACGTTATTGCGGCGAGGGTGGTAGAAGAAGTCCGCGATATCGGGGGCGATTTCCGGCTGCAGCACGTAGATCATTTCATCCACCACGCCCAGCGCCACCAGGGTGGACAGCGGCTTGCCGTCCAGCTGTGCCGTCACGTCGAGCGTGACTTTTTCGCCCGGCTGGTAGACCTCCTTGTCGGTCTTGAAGGTCAGCGCAATGCGCGGCTCAATCACCTGCAAGCCGGCGTTCTGGAACACAAAGTCGCCATTGCGGGTGTACGCCACTGAGAAGGTCATGTTCGGACCGTGCTCCTCCTTGACCGGGATGCGTACTCGCCACTGGTTCTTCGCCACGCGCTTGGCCTGGTACCAGTCGGCGCTGCCGCTCATCAAACCGTATTGCTCCACCTTGTCGCGTTCCATGGTCAGCAGGGCCTGGTCGACCGGGTCGGAGAAGGTTACCAGCGCTTCGGCAGTTTCGCCTGGACGATAGCGCACTTTGTCCATCACGATCTCGATGCTGCCCGGTGCCGCCTGCAAGCCTTCGCCGCTGACCCAGTGGCTGGCGCCCGCCAGCAGGTTGCCGCGCTCGTCGCGCAGCGAGAGCTGGTAGGAGCCTGGCTTGGCGAAGTTCACGTCCCAGCCCTTGGCGGCAGGATCGAATTTCCCTTCGGTCTTTTCCTGTTTCTCGAGCTGCACCATCTCCCACCGCACCGGGCGCGCCGCGCCCTGGCCGTCCGCCACCAGGTCGAAGTGCACCTGTTGGCCCGGTTCGGAGAAGGAGCGTGCAGCCTTCAATTGGTAGCTGCTGATGGAGCGTTCGATCATCAGCTCGCGCGTCGCCTTGACGCGGTAGGCCGCGCCGTCGGTCGCCATCACGGTCAGCACATAGCGCGACGGATCGGCGGCCGGCGGCAGCGTGAACGAGTAGTCGCCGCTGCGGTCGGTCTCCGCTTCCTCAGTCTTCAGCTGCACCGGGAACATGCCGCTGTAGCGCAATTCGCCCTCCACCATGGTGTTTTGCTGGCCGCGCAGGGACAGCGACAGCTTGGCGTTCTTTACAGGCTTGCCGTCCGGGTAGCGCAGAGAGATCGTGCCGCTGACTTTTTCGCCGGTCTTGAATTCCGGCTTGGCCGGCTGGACGTTGATCTCGAAGTGAGGCTTGACGTATTCCGCCACGCGGAACGCAGCACCGTACAGGCCATCCTTGTAGCTGAAACGCAGCTCATAGCCGCCAGCGGTGGCCTGCTCCGGCAGGCGGAAACGGGTTTCCGTGCCAGTTTCCGGCGACAGTTGCAGGGTTTGCGTCAGCACCGGCGTGCCGTTCGGATCGAACACGGTCAGGCCGATCGGCGCCGCAGCGGCAGCCTGCGACAGGCGCGCCGACTTGAATTCGCGGCCGAGGAACTTGACGTTCACTTCATCGCCAGGACGGTACAGGGGACGATCCGTCACCGCATACATCTTGGTGTTATAGATCTCGCTGTCGTAGTAGAAGTTTTCCGACACGAACACGCCGCCACTGCGGTCTTCGCCGATCACATAGGTGTGCTCAGGGCTGCTGCGCTCCATCGACACCACGCCGTCCCTGGCGGTCGTGCCGGATTGCAGAACGCCGGTGCCGTCGGTCCACATCACGTTGGCATCGGCCACGGCGGCGCTGTTGTCGCGGCGCGCAGCCCATACCAGCATCTGGCCGGATGACACCTTGGTCACCGCCATGGTGTCGGACACGAATACCAGCGTGGTCGCACGGTGCTCGCCGATGATGGCTTCCACCAGGTACAGGCCCGGCTTGCGCTTGCCGACCGGGATCATGACATTGCCGCTATTGCCGGCAATGAATTCGCTGCTGGAGCCGTCCATCTTGACGCCCTTCGGCGGCTCGATTGCCTTCGCCTGCCAGATCGGATAGCGGAAGCTGTCCACCATCTCGAAGCCTTTGATCGGCTTGTACTGCGGGTTGTTGGCGAATACGGTGGCGCGCTTCATCGCTTCGCCGTTGGTCGCCAGCTTGGGCTGGTTGCTGGTGACCGCGTGGCGGGCTTCGGACGAGAAGATCCGGCGCCATGCCAGGCGCGATTGCTTCCACCAGCTGTCCCACAGGAAGCTCAGGGCATTGGCCAGGCCCTCGCCCTGGTAATTGCCGTCCACCTGCACCCGGTGCAAGTTGCGCTGCTTCTTCAGGAATTCGAGCGGCTGCGGCACGCGGTACACCACGATGTCCGCACCGGAATACTGTTCAAGCTGCGAGCGGCCGAAGTCGCGGCCGGGCACTTCCAGGCGCACGCGCGCCTCGTCCGTGCTGCCATAGCTGGCATCGGACAGCAGGAAGAACGGCTCGCCCTTGAACAGCGTATAACCGCTGGACGGCGCCTCCTGTGCCGACGCGCCGGCCAGCGCGGTCAGCGCCAGCAGGCCTGCGAGGCACAGCTTCAGGACAGAAATGACAGCCGGAACACGCCGGCGAAGTTGGGATTGTTGACCGCTGGTTGCCACCGCGTGTCCTTCCATGTCGTTAGTTGTTGAATATCGACGGTACGGAGACCGTTATCTGTCGGGGTGACGGTGCCAGTGTGGTAAGCGATATGCGCCCCCATCCACACCATCAAATGTTGTTCGTCGCCCTGGTCGTAGAACAGCAGGTCGCCGGGAAGCGCCTGGCTGATTTCCCGCGCCACAAAGCGGCTGTTGTGCTGTACCAGCGCCAGCGCCGTGACGAAGTGGCCTACCTTGCCCTCGCCTTGCACCCAGCGGTTGCGCAGGGCTGCCTGTTGCGGCGTCAGGTCCAGTTCCGGCGGCAGGCGCCGGTCGCTGGCGATGCCGTTGGCACGCATCCACCTGGCGTCGTGCACGGACAAGGCTTCGTTGACGGCAAAGCGCACCAGGCCTGCGCAATCGCGGTGGTGCCAGCGCGGCGAAGGCCCTTGTTCGACCTGGGCGCTGATGATGCGCAGCATCCACGCCTGGAAGGCGCGCGACTGTGCCTGCGACAGGCGTACCTGCGCATCATTGGCACTGGTCAGCGCCAGCACCCGTGGCGCCGCTACAGCAGCGGCGCACGCGGCCAGCAGGCGTAGCGTACTGCGACGCTTCATTTGCCCGCTGCCTGCCATTCCAACGGCTGCCACGCAACGCCTTTGCTTGGCACGGACTTGAGAACCATGCGGTAAGGCGGATACTTCTTCAGCGCCTGCAGGCGCGGCACCAGGTGCGCGTCGACTGCGCCGCGCAGGACCGGCTCGCGCTGGCTTGGCAGGGTATTGAAGCTCTCTTCTTCGATCAGCTTCGCCACCGAAGCCGGTGCGATCAGGCCCACGGTATGCTTGGCATCCGGCAGCAGGTCCGAGGCGGCAGGCATTTCCTTGCGCTTCACAGCCAATACCTGGTCGACCAGCTTGGCGTCAGCCGAGAAAACCACGGTCTTGCCGCTGATCGCCAGCGTTGGCGTGGTGTCGCCCTGCGCGGTGGAAACCGCGCCGCTCCAGCGCAATTCACCCTTCTTGCCTTGCTGCTTCTCGACGCCCTTGCCGTCGCGGATCGCCGTCTGGAACAGGCTTTCGAACAGCGCCTCGTTGCCGCCGGCGCGGTTGGCCACGAATACCGGCGTATGCAGGCGGGAGTTGCCATACCAGCAGGCGGCAGCCGGGCCACTCAACTCGGTCGCCAGCGGCAGCACCGGCTGGCTGGTCTTGCCGCTGATGCTTTTCAGCACCGGCTGCAGGCTGTTCCAATCCACCGGCAGCGTGAAGCAGCTGCTTGGGTTGTACGGCAGCGCGCTCCACAGGGCGCTGCTGTCATAGCCCTCTTTTGGCAGCTTGGCCGCATCAAGCAGCACTTGCGAGCGCCAAGCGCCCTTGCTGAAATCGAAGCGCAGCGCTTCCAGGCCAGCGAAGAAAGGCTGGTAGCCGAAGGACAGGAAATCTGCCTTGATGGCGATGCTATGGCCGTCCTGTGCGGCTTTCTCGAAGTGGAACTGGTCGTGGAAGACCTTCTGCTGCGCGGAATCCTTCCCCAGCAGCTTGGCGACCGTGGTCTGCGCCTTATCGTCGCTCACCTTGCGGTCGGCGCCGTACAGCATGCCGGGGTGGGACAGGATCACCATGCGGTCGCCGTGGGCTGCGAACAGCAGGTTGCGCTGGTAGGCATAGTTCAACGCGTACACCGGCACCTTGTCGCCATCGACGCGCAATTCGCCGGCGACAGTGAGCTGGGTATCCTTCAGCGCCACCTTGCCCGCTTCTTCCAGCACGCGCGCCAGCTTGCCCCGCGAGACGGAGATCACATAGTGTTTGAGGGAGCCATCGGCATCGCGCCACATGGCCACTTCCGCCGGCTCGTCCAGCACCATGCGGATCAACTGGTCGCCCCATCCCAGCTCATGCTCGTAGGCGATGCGGCGCAGGCTGCCCTTCAAGCCCAGGCGGTCTTCGGTCTGCTCGTAATAGAACAGGAAGTCTTCGCGCAGCACGTCGCGCGCCAGCGGCACGGTCAGCAGATCACGCGGCAGGCTGGAAAGGCTTTTGGTGACGACCAGGGCATCCGGCTTGGATAGGTCGATCTTCAGGCTGTTGACAGGGCCAGTCATGGCGCCCCAGCCAAAAGCCCGGTAGGCGAAAACGCCGCCGGCAACGACTGCAACTGCCGCGGCGATCTTGGCCAAAGTCTTTTTGTTCATGGCGGGTCCGGCAAAGTTATATTAAATACAACGACGCCGAATTTTGCCATGGAGTAATCAAATTAGCTAGTTAAATTCGCAATCGTGCGGGCAGATTGCAGCAATCGCTGGAGCGCCTGGGTACCGTCGTACTCAGGAATCTGCCGCAAGGCAGCGTTTTTTTATCCTTCCCAGATGGGACAGGTTTTTCAGTTTCCCTTGCTGGAACAAGAAGATGCAGTCATCCACGAAATACATCATCTCCTTGCGTGACGGCGCGTCGCGCGCTTGCAGCTCCGCGTAGCGATCCATATGGCGCTTCGCCGCGTGCTGCTTGTGGCGACACTCGACGCAACGCACGCAGTCGACATCGATATAGAAACCCAGCGTCTCATACCAGTAACGCTGTTCCCGCGCATAAAAGATGAAGGCGCGCGCGCAATCGACGCAAGTCTTCAACATGTCCACGTAATAGGGCCTCGGAAAGACCGCGTAGCGCTGAACGCTCAAATCCGCGCGCAGAGCTGTCTGCGGAAAGATATGGGCATTCCCGTAGCGCCAGTATGACTGCCGGACCTCCTGCTCCGTGAGCTGGAGTTGCGGGCGAGGCGGCAGCCCGCGAAATCGCGGGTGCGGAACCAGCTTATCCACGTTTGACTTCGCAATAGCTGCACGCATCGCGCTTCTCGAACGTGATCGACACCGGCAGGAAGCGCGCGATCACTTCCGCGTTGGTGCGGGTGTGCTGCGACAGCACGTCCATGGTGAAGCTGCCGCCGCCGGCCAGCGCCATCGGAACCAGCAACTGGTCAGCCAGATGTTCGCTGACCGCAGCGCCCGATGCGATGAAGCGGCGCGCCTGTGCCACGGCGTCGCGCGCCACTTCTTCAGCGCGCCGGGCTTTTTCGCCGAAGGCGACGAAGACTTCCGTTACGTGCTCGTGGTCCAGCGTGATCAGCAGCGCGTTGCCTGGACCCCAGTTGTCCGGCAGCGTCTTGAAACGCAACTGGTCGCCGGACCACCCCATCGCGCTGGCCACGCAATCCAGTTCGCGCTTCGCAACGCCACCCGGCACGGCAGCAACCAGGCTCTCTGCGTAGGCTTCGCGCCGTTCGCCGCGCGCATCCAATGCCAGGCGACGCCAGGCTGCCAGCGGTTTCACGGTCGCCCGTACTGCGCCGCCGCCTGCGGGATAAAAGCCCGTGCGCTCCAGGTGGAATTCAAGCTGCGCGCCCATATCGGCCATGGCGCGGCCATAGGCGCGCTGCAGGAATTCGGCGGGCGGCGCCTTGGAGTTATGGGTGCCACCGCTGACGCGTACTACGGACTCACCCGGCGCATACAACAGCGCCGGCACCACGGTTTGCAATACCAGCGTGGAACTGCCGGCTGTACCGATCTGGAATTCATACACACCGGCCTTGATCGCACCAGGCACGAACGACAGGCTGGTCGAGCCAAGGGCGTCGCCCTCGACTTTCGCGCCGGAGATTTCCGCGGCCGCCTTGACCGAAGCAAGGTGCTGACGCATCAAGCCCGGTTTCGAGCGGTTGGCGCGGATGTTCGAGATACGGAACGGCTGGCCGGTAATCATCGAGAGCGTCAGCGCGGTGCGCAGCACCTGTCCACCGCCCTCCCCTTGGGATCCATCAATTTCAATCATTCTTGTTCTTATCCTTGTTCTTACCCTTTGACGCACACCACCTGCTTCAGGGTATGCACGACTTCAACCAGCTCTTCCTGCGCCTTCATGACGGCCTCGATGTCCTTGTAGGCCATCGGGATTTCGTCGATCACGCCTTCGTCCTTACGGCATTCGACACCTTCGGTCGCCTTCACCTGGTCTTCCAGCGAGAAGCGGCGCTTCGCCTCGTTACGGCTCATGGTGCGTCCGGCGCCGTGGCTGCAGCTGTTGAAGCTCTCCGGGTTGCCTTTACCGCGCACGATGAAGCTCTTCGCCCCCATCGAACCCGGAATGATCCCCAGTTCACCTTCGCGTGCAGACACTGCACCCTTACGGGTCACCAGCACGTCCTTACCGAAGTGGCGCTCTTTCTGCACATAGTTGTGGTGGCAGTTCACTGCTTCCACGTGCGTCTGGAACGGCTTGGTGATGACGGTACGCACGGAGGCGATCAGGTTCTGCATCATCACTTCACGGTTCATGCGGGCGAACTTCTGCGCCCAACCCACCGCCTCAACGTAGTCGTCATAGTGCTGGGTACCTTCTTCCAGGTAGGCCAGGTCCTTGTCCGGCAGGTTGGCGATATGGGTACGCATATCCTGCTGCGCCAACTCGATGAAGTGGGAGCCGATGGCATTACCCACGCCGCGCGAACCGGAGTGCAGCATGAACCACACCGAACCTTCTTCATCCAGGCACACTTCAACGAAGTGGTTACCCGAACCCAGGGTTCCCAGGTGGCGGTAGTTGTTGGTGTTTTTCAGCTTCGGCGTCTTCTCGCAGATCACGTCGAATTCATCCTTCAACTGCCCCCAGGCGACGTCCACGGCCGAAGGCGGGTTTTCCCACGAACCGCGGTCGCGGCCGCGGAACTTCGGGGTCAAGCCGTGCGGGATCGCTTTTTCGATCGCGCTACGCAGGGGACCCAGGTTATCCGGCAGGTCACGCGCATTCAGCGTGGTCTTGGCGGCCATCATCCCGCAACCGATATCCACGCCGACTGCCGCCGGAATGATCGCACCGAGGGTCGGGATCACGCTACCGATGGTCGAACCTTTACCCAGGTGGACGTCCGGCATCACCGCAATATGCTTGTAGATGAAGGGCATCTTGGCGGTATTGGCCAATTGCTCGCGGGCTCCCGAATCAACCGGCACGCCCTTGGTCCACATCTTCACCGGGCTACCACCCGACACTTCCATCACTTCGAATTCTTTATCTTTCATCATAATTCTCATCTTCTAACGATTAATCTGCGCCGACAAGGGTGGAGACCACGCCATTCCACACCGTGCGGCCTTTGCCGGGGAGCGGCTCGGCATGCCAGCTGAGGGTGGTGTGGCGGCGGCTGGTGGAAATATTCATCGCCGCGTGCACGCCGCCGTAGCTGCGTTTTACGGGTTTCCTGCCGACTGCGCCAGCACTGATGGTCCAAGCCTTGATATTTGATTCCGCCATTTTGATCTCCTTTCGTCTTTGCGTATCTCTTCTACTGCAAAGGGTGTGCCAGCTTGCTAAGTCATTGATAAATATCGATTCATGGAAATCAATGATTGTGGTAAATTATCTGTAAAGATAAATATTTATACGTAATGAAAAAGAAGATCGTCATCCTGGGTTTCCTCGGTTCGCAACTGGACGGCGGCCCGCGCACGCCGGCGCGCTGGGAGAAATGGCGTCCGAGCATCTCCCTCCTGCAGCACGAAGACCTGGTGGTCGACCGCTTCGAGCTGTTGGCCAGCGCCCACCACACCACCCTGGCGCGGCAGATCGAGGAAGACATGCACGCCATATCGCCGGAGACAGTCGTGCAGCGGCACACACTGCCCATCAATGACTGGTGGGATTTCGAAGACGTATACAGCCAGCTCTTCGACTTCGCCCGCAATTACCGCTTCGATACCGAGAACGAGGAATACTGGGTGCACATCACGACCGGCACCCACGTCGCGCAGATCTGCCTGTTCCTGATGACGGAAGCGCGCTATTTCCCCGGCCGCCTGCTGCAAACTTCGCCGCCACGACGTGCAGTTCCCGGCAAAACCGGCGACTACGTCCTGATCGACCTGGACCTGTCGCGCTACGACCAGATCGCGCAGCGCTTCTCCAACGCGCAGCGCGAAGGCGTGGAATTCCTGAAATCCGGCATCGCCACCCGCAACCCCCATTTCAACCTCCTGATCGATGAGATCGAACATGTGGCGGCACGTTCGCGCGCGCCAATGCTGCTGATGGGGCCAACCGGCGCCGGCAAGTCTTTCCTGGCGCGGCGCGTGTATGAGTTGAAGAAGGCACGCCACCAGGTCGATGGCACCTTCGTCGAGATCAACTGCGCCACCCTGCACGGGGACGGCGCCGGCTCAACCCTTTTCGGCCACGTGAAGGGCGCCTTCACCGGCGCTGCATCGGACCGCCCAGGCTTGCTGCGCACTGCACACAAAGGCTTGCTGTTCCTCGACGAGATCGGCGAGTTGGGACTGGACGAACAGGCCATGCTGCTGAAGGCAGTCGAGGAGAAGCGCTTCCTGCCAATGGGCGGCGACCATGAAGTACGCAGCGATTTCCAGCTGATCGCCGGCACCAACCGCGACTTGGCGCGCGAAGTGGCCGCCGGCCGCTTCCGCGAAGACCTGTTCGCCCGGATCAACCTGTGGACCTATTCCCTGCCCGGCCTGGGCGACCGGCCGGAAGACATCGGGCCCAATCTGGACTACCTGCTGGCGCAGTTCGGCGCAGAGAACGGTTCGATGGTGCGCTTCAATACGGAAGCGCGCCAACAGTACATGCGTTTTGCGGCATCGCCGGAAGCGCTATGGAACGGCAACTTCCGCGACCTGTCGGCCAGCGTCACCCGCATGGCAACGCTGGCCGATGCAGGACGCATCACGGCGCCGATCGTCGCAGCGGAAGTAGCCCGCCTGCAGCGCCAATGGCAGCCGCTGGCAGAAGGCGTGAAGGCCGTTGTCACGCTCGACGGATTGTTCGGCCAAGTTGCGCTCGAGCAGATCGACCTGTTCGACCGCATGCAGCTTGAATCCGTGATCGCCATTTGCCGCCAGTCGAAGACCATGTCCGACGCCGGCCGCAAGCTGTTCGCGGCCTCGCGCCTCGGCAAGGCAAAACCGAACGACGCGGACCGCCTGAAAAAGTACCTGGCCCGCTTTGGCCTTGCGTGGGAACAGGTCAGCTAGACCTTCGCGCGCACGTGGCAGGTGTTGAAGCGTTCGCCCTGCTCGAAACCTATCGTCACCGGCAGGAAATGCGTAATGACTTCCGCATTGGTGATGGCGTGCTGAGACACGTGGTCCAGCGTGTAGGCGCCTCCGCCTGCCAACGCCATCGGCAGCATTACCTGGTCGCCCAGATGCTCCCCCACAGCAGCTCCCGAGGCAAGGTAACGCCACGCCTCCAGCGCCGCCTCGCGTGCGACTGCCTCGGCGCGGACACCGCGATCCCCGATCGCTGAGAACACTTCCGTCACGGTCTCGCTCTCAATCGTCAGCATGATTGCGTTGCCTGGGCTAGCCGACGACGGCGACAGCACTTCGCGCAGTTGTTCGCCTTCCCACCCCAGCAGGTTACGCACGGTCGCGTATTGGCGTTGCGCCACCTGAGCCGGCAGGCGCGCCGCAATCGCCTGCGCGTAGGCTTGCAGCAAGCCGCCCCGGTCGAGGAGGTCGAGCCGACGCAACTGCTTGCAGGGCCAGACATTGGCCGAGATACCGCCTCCGCCAGCCGGATAGAAGCCATAACGTTCAATATCAATCTCGACGTCCGCCCCCATGGCCGCGAGCACGCGGCAGTAGGCTCGTTGCAGGAATTCGGCTGGCGGCGCCTTGGGATTATGCGTGCCTCCCGTGACCGTCACGACGGTCGGCTGTTCAGCGAACAGCAAGGCAGGAATCAGGGTTTGCAGCACCAGCGTTGTGCTGCCGGCAGTGCCGATATCGAAGTCGTATACGCCCCCGGTCACACGTCCGGGCGTGAATTCCAATGACGTTGAGCCGACTTCGGCGTGGGTGACAGTCGCTGCGCAGGCGATAGCTGCTGCGCGTACCGCCGACAGGTGCTGGCGCCGCAAGCCGGGTGGCTGGCGATTGGCGCGGATATTCCGGATGCGGAAAGCCTGGCCGGTGATCATCGACAGAGTCAGCGACGTGCGCAGGATCTGCCCACCACCTTCGCCCGTCGAACCGTCCAGTTCAATCATCGCGCACCTCCCTGCCGGCATTATGCTGCTGCCGGAAGGGAGGCGGCGCACGAACATCAGTAAGTGTTAAGTGCCTTCGAGAACTTAATCAACCACAAGCGGCTTGGACGCTCGCGGTCATCGCCGCGCGCAACACGGATCGTATTGGCCGCGTTGCAGCCGGCTGCATTGCTCGTGATGATGGTGCCGTTCGCATCGACATTGCACTTGGTGACGTCGGCATCCGCAACAGCGTCGCCGGATGGCGTGAAGATCTTGGTCTTGAGGCCGAAGTCATTATCGTTTGCCAGTGCCAACGTGTTGCCGTCAACGATGGTCAGGCCTTCCGCCTTTTCCGCCAGCCAGCCGATGGCATTCAGGTCCAGCAGCAAAGTCTTCTTCAGCGTGACCACCTTGGACCAGTCGGCTCCGTTGACCGCCACGGCACCCATCGAGCTCTTTTCCAGGTCGGATGTGGCCGGGTTGAACGCCGCGGCGTTGATGTCGGTCGCGCTGCCGATTTCCACCAGCATCAGTTTGTTGAACACCTTGGCGCCCGGTGCGGCGCCTTGCTCGATCACGATGAACTTGCCGTTGCCCAGTGCGACCATATCGCCCAGCTTCGCGTTGCCTGTGCGGCCATCCGCGTAATCGGCGCCGTTCAATGGATAGGCAAACATGCGGCCCGTGGTGCCGGTAACTGGATCAAATTCGATCCAACGGGTGAAGCGTGCAAAGCGTTCCACCTGTTCGTTCTTGCCGGTCGCCGAGTACAACGCGCTGCCGTCGGCCAGGGGACTTTGCAGGAAGCCGTGCAGCTTGTCGGTCGCAGTGTCGAGCGCCATGCCCTCCATGCCGCGGTTGGCGCGGCGCTTGGCAAGGATCGCAGGCAGGCCGCTGCCTGGAGCATAGCGCGACTGGATCACGCCGCTCGCGGCATCGATCTTCAAGATGAAGGGACCGTATTCATCGGACACCCACAACGCATTGCGCTTCTTGTCGAAGGCGATGGCTTCGGTATCGAGACCATTCACGTTGTACACCGCCTTGGTCGTGGCATCGTATTTCATCGCATCGAAGACCGGCACTTCAGCGGAGTTGCCCAGCGTGCCGGCCGGGATGGCCAGGCCGGAGCTGTTGGTATTTGCGGAGACCTTGATCGGCAGCGTGGAGTTCAGCACCGCGCCGCCCTTGCCGACCGTGATGACGCCGATCGATGGCGTGAAGCTTGGCGAAGGGAAGATCTTGGCGCCCATGGTGCCGCTGCCGCCTGGATTAGGGACGTTCGGACCATCGCCATTCGGACCGCGGTCGGTCAGGCCATAGAATTCCAGGTCACCGTTGGCGGTCGTGCCTTTGAAGGCCAGTGCAGAACCGTAGGACGGCAGGAAGCCCAATGGGAAATCGGCCTTCACCTTGGCATTGCTGCCTTCGTATGGAATGTAGAAGCTGTTCGCAGCCTGGACCTGGTAGCGCGTTACGGTGACCGTGGCACCCGCCTGGGTAAAGGTTTCCTGCACCGGCGTGCCGACCTTGGATGCCAGCGTGTCTTCGAAGTGTTCGCGCACCAGTTGGCGACGCTCGTCATCGACGCCGCGCGCAGCATACGCAGTGCCGGCGGCAACCAGGTTGGCAGCCATGGTCTTGTTGAAGTCTGCTGCCGCGGCGCCGAAATCGGCCGACTTGCCGGCCAGCGCAGCCTTCACTTCGGCCGTGATCTTGATGCCATTCGAGGGATCATTGTCTTCATCCAGCAGCTGCAGTGCCAGCAGGCGGTTCACGACCTTCGCATCCTTGACGTCGGACGCGCCGGCCAGTTGCAGCGGGGTGATGATGGGCGCGCATGCAGCGCTGCCCAAGGCAAGGCCGCCTACGCTGAAGCTGACGGTGTCGCCTTCCTTGCAGGTGAACTCGCCTTTGGCGCCGGTTGCAGCCTTGGCAGCCGTGCCGGCCACGTAATCCGCGCCTTCCACGGCGCCGTCGACGAAGGCACCGTTGACCGAGAGTTTGACGGGTTCATTGCTGCCGCCGCCGCCGCAGGCGGCAAGTGCGATAGCAAGGGGAAGGAGCGACAGGGATTTCATGCTGGCCTCTGGAGTTTAAAAGGCGCAGCTTAACGAGAGGAAGTGACCTGCCGATGACACAAAAGCAAAAAGGCCCGCTATTCAGCGGGCCTTTTTGGCTTGTTACTTAGTCTGACGATAACCTACTTTCACACTGGTTGCAGCACTATCATCGGCGCAGAGTCATTTCACGGTCCTGTTCGGGATGGGAAGGGGTGGGACTGACTTGCTATGGTCATCAGACTGACCGGTACTTGGTTCGCGCTTGGCGCGTCACCAGGAATTATTAGCTTGACGATAACCTACTTTCACACTGGTTGCAGCACTATCATCGGCGCCAAGTCGTTTCACGGTCCTGTTCGGGATGGGAAGGGGTGGGACCGACTGGCTATGGTCATCAAGCATGACTTGTGTGCAGCGCGCCTGGCGCGCTGCGCAATCTGGGAAGAAGTAAAGTTGGGGTAGTGTTCTCAAACACGGTAAGTGCTACATAACCGTCAAGGTTATAGGGACAAGCCGTACGGGCAATTAGTATCAGTTAGCTTAATGCATTACTGCACTTCCACACCTGACCTATCAACGTCCTGGTCTCGAACGACCCTTCAAGGAGCTCAAGGCTCCGGGAAATCTCATCTTAAGGCAAGTTTCCCGCTTAGATGCTTTCAGCGGTTATCTCTTCCGAACTTAGCTACCCGGCAATGCCACTGGCGTGACAACCGGTACACCAGAGGTTCGTCCACTCCGGTCCTCTCGTACTAGGAGCAGCCCCCTTCAAATTTCCAACGCCCACGGCAGATAGGGACCAAACTGTCTCACGACGTTTTAAACCCAGCTCACGTACCACTTTAAATGGCGAACAGCCATACCCTTGGGACCGGCTACAGCCCCAGGATGTGATGAGCCGACATCGAGGTGCCAAACTCCCCCGTCGATATGAACTCTTGGGAGGAATCAGCCTGTTATCCCCAGAGTACCTTTTATCCGTTGAGCGATGGCCCTTCCATACAGAACCACCGGATCACTATGTCCTACTTTCGTACCTGCTCGACTTGTCGGTCTCGCAGTTAAGCACGCTTATGCCATTGCACTATTAGCACGATGTCCGACCGTACCTAGCGTACCTTCGAACTCCTCCGTTACCGTTTGGGAGGAGACCGCCCCAGTCAAACTGCCTACCATGCACTGTCCCCGATCCGGATCACGGACCAAGGTTAGAACCTCAAACAAACCAGGGTGGTATTTCAAGGATGGCTCCATAGGAACTGGCGTCCCTACTTCAAAGCCTCCCACCTATCCTACACAGATTGGTTCAAAGTCCAATGCAAAGCTACAGTAAAGGTTCATGGGGTCTTTCCGTCTAGCCGCGGGTAGATTGCATCATCACAAACACTTCAACTTCGCTGAGTCTCGGGAGGAGACAGTGTGGCCATCGTTACGCCATTCGTGCAGGTCGGAACTTACCCGACAAGGAATTTCGCTACCTTAGGACCGTTATAGTTACGGCCGCCGTTTACTGGGACTTCAATCAAGAGCTTGCACCCCATCATTTAATCTTCCAGCACCGGGCAGGCGTCACACCCTATACGTCCACTTTCGTGTTTGCAGAGTGCTGTGTTTTTATTAAACAGTCGCAGCCACCAGTTTATTGCAACCTTTTCGCCCTTCCACAGTAAAGTGGTCAAGCTACCGAGGCGTACCTTATCCCGAAGTTACGGTACCAATTTGCCGAGTTCCTTCTCCCGAGTTCTCTCAAGCGCCTTAGAATACTCATCTCGCCCACCTGTGTCGGTTTGCGGTACGGTCTCGTATGACTGAAGCTTAGAGGCTTTTCTTGGAACCACTTCCGATTGCTTCGCGAGCAAGCTCGCTCGTCCCAGTCCCTTGAATTACGCGCCCGGATTTGCCTAAGCGCCTTCTATGAACCAGGAACTGCCTATTCCAACAGGCAGACAACCTTCCGCGATCCGTCCCCCCATCGCATCATACGACGGTGCAGGAATATTAACCTGCTTCCCATCAGCTACGCATCTCTGCCTCGCCTTAGGGGCCGACTCACCCTGCTCCGATGAACGTTGAACAGGAAACCTTGGGCTTACGGCGTGCGGGCTTTTCACCCGCATTATCGCTACTCATGTCAGCATTCGCACTTCTGATACCTCCAGCATCCTTTACAAGACACCTTCGCAGGCTTACAGAACGCTCTCCTACCATATCCTTGCGGATATCCGCAGCTTCGGTGACTGGCTTAGCCCCGTTACATCTTCCGCGCAGGACGACTCGATCAGTGAGCTATTACGCTTTCTTTAAATGATGGCTGCTTCTAAGCCAACATCCTGACTGTTTTAGCCTTCCCACTTCGTTTTCCACTTAGCCAATCTTTGGGACCTTAGCTGGCGGTCTGGGTTGTTTCCCTCTTGACACCGGACGTTAGCACCCGATGTCTGTCTCCCAAGCTCGCACTCAACGGTATTCGGAGTTTGCAATGGTTTGGTAAGTCGCGATGACCCCCTAGCCATAACAGTGCTCTACCCCCGTCGGTGATACTTGAGGCACTACCTAAATAGTTTTCGGAGAGAACCAGCTATTTCCAAGTTTGTTTAGCCTTTCACCCCTATCCACAGCTCATCCCCTAATTTTTCAACATTAGTGGGTTCGGTCCTCCAGTGCGTGTTACCGCACCTTCAACCTGGCCATGGATAGATCACTTGGTTTCGGGTCTACACCCAGCGACTGGCGCCCTGTTCGGACTCGATTTCTCTACGGCTCCCCTATCTGGTTAACCTCGCCACTGAATGTAAGTCGCTGACCCATTATACAAAAGGTACGCCGTCACCCCTTACGAGGCTCCGACTGTTTGTATGCACACGGTTTCAGGATCTATTTCACTCCCCTCCCGGGGTTCTTTTCGCCTTTCCCTCACGGTACTGGTTCACTATCGGTCGATTACGAGTATTTAGCCTTGGAGGATGGTCCCCCCATGTTCAGACAGGATTTCTCGTGTCCCGCCCTACTTGTCGTACGCTTAGTACCACCGCTCTGATTTCGTGTACGGGGCTATCACCCGCTATGGCTCCTATTTCCAGAGGATTCCACTATCAGAACGACTATCACGTACAGGCTCTTCCCATTTCGCTCGCCACTACTTTGGGAATCTCGGTTGATTTCTTTTCCTGCAGCTACTTAGATGTTTCAGTTCGCCGCGTTCGCTTCACACACCTATGTATTCAGTGAGTGATGACCTATAAGGCCGGGTTTCCCCATTCGGAAATCTTCGGATCAAAGCTTGTTTGTCAGCTCCCCGAAGCTTATCGCAGACTTCTACGTCCTTCATCGCCTGTAATCGCCAAGGCATCCGCCATGTGCACTTAGTCACTTGTCCCTATAACCTTGACGGCTATAAGTTCAAGCACTTACTACTGTGTTTGATGAGTTTTACTACTACCCTAAGTAATATCTTTCGATATCGCTTAATAAAACTTTTACTTCTTCCAGATTGTTAAAGAACGTTACTACTCAAACCTAAACCCGAAGGCTTACGTTTGACCAGTACCTAACAACAGCCGATAAGTGTGAACGTTTGAGTCTGATGCCGACTCTAGAAAGGAGGTGATCCAGCCGCACCTTCCGATACGGCTACCTTGTTACGACTTCACCCCAGTCACGAATCCTACCGTGGTAAGCGCCCTCCTTGCGGTTAAGCTACCTACTTCTGGTAAAACCCGCTCCCATGGTGTGACGGGCGGTGTGTACAAGACCCGGGAACGTATTCACCGCGACATGCTGATCCGCGATTACTAGCGATTCCAACTTCATGTAGTCGAGTTGCAGACTACAATCCGGACTACGATACACTTTCTGGGATTAGCTCCCCCTCGCGGGTTGGCGGCCCTCTGTATGTACCATTGTATGACGTGTGAAGCCCTACCCATAAGGGCCATGAGGACTTGACGTCATCCCCACC
Source organism: Pseudoduganella sp. R-32 (assembly GCF_049913245.1). Classification (NCBI taxonomy): domain Bacteria; kingdom Pseudomonadati; phylum Pseudomonadota; class Betaproteobacteria; order Burkholderiales; family Oxalobacteraceae; genus Pseudoduganella; species Pseudoduganella sp. R-32. Next base: position 6,849,725 of record NZ_CP183987.1, read on the forward strand.
TTCCTCCGGTTTGTCACCGGCAGTCTCATTAGAGTGCTCTTGCGTAGCAACTAATGACAAGGGTTGCGCTCGTTGCGGGACTTAACCCAACATCTCACGACACGAGCTGACGACAGCCATGCAGCACCTGTGTGCAGGTTCTCTTTCGAGCACTCCCAGATCTCTCCGGGACTCCTGCCATGTCAAGGGTAGGTAAGGTTTTTCGCGTTGCATCGAATTAATCCACATCATCCACCGCTTGTGCGGGTCCCCGTCAATTCCTTTGAGTTTTAATCTTGCGACCGTACTCCCCAGGCGGTCTACTTCACGCGTTAGCTGCGTTACTAAGTCAATTAAGACCCAACAACTAGTAGACATCGTTTAGGGCGTGGACTACCAGGGTATCTAATCCTGTTTGCTCCCCACGCTTTCGTGCATGAGCGTCAGTTTTGACCCAGGGGGCTGCCTTCGCCATCGGTGTTCCTCCACATCTCTACGCATTTCACTGCTACACGTGGAATTCTACCCCCCTCTGCCAAACTCTAGCCTCGCAGTCTCCATCGCCATTCCCAGGTTAAGCCCGGGGATTTCACGACAGACTTACGAAACCGCCTGCGCACGCTTTACGCCCAGTAATTCCGATTAACGCTTGCACCCTACGTATTACCGCGGCTGCTGGCACGTAGTTAGCCGGTGCTTATTCTTCAGGTACCGTCAGCAGTCGTGGGTATTAGCCACGACCTTTTCTTCCCTGACAAAAGAGCTTTACAACCCGAAGGCCTTCTTCACTCACGCGGCATTGCTGGATCAGGGTTGCCCCCATTGTCCAAAATTCCCCACTGCTGCCTCCCGTAGGAGTCTGGACCGTGTCTCAGTTCCAGTGTGGCTGGTCGTCCTCTCAGACCAGCTACTGATCGTTGCCTTGGTGAGCCTTTACCTCACCAACTAGCTAATCAGATATCGGCCGCTCCAGGAGCACAAGGCCTTGCGGTCCCCTGCTTTCATCCTTAGATCGTATGCGGTATTAGCGTAACTTTCGCTACGTTATCCCCCACTCTTGGGTACGTTCCGATATATTACTCACCCGTTCGCCACTCGCCGCCAGGCCGAAGCCCGCGCTGCCGTTCGACTTGCATGTGTAAAGCATGCCGCCAGCGTTCAATCTGAGCCAGGATCAAACTCTTCAGTTCAATCTCTGTTTTTGCCGCATTTCTGCGGCAGGTCACTCACTCAAAATACTGACGAAATCTCATAAAGAGATTTACGTTTAATTTTGTGCGAGCGTTATAACGTATATTTTGAGCATCGGACCCGAAGGTCCGGGCATATCGTCAAACGCCCACACTTATCGACTGTTGATTTTTAAAGATCGCTGCCTTGTTTGTTCGACGAAGCGTTGTGTTCGTCAGCAGCAGAGAAGCGAGATTATGCGGTACAGCGTGCAACTCGTCAACCCCTTCTTTTTCGCTTCGCTGCGTTGTCGTTTGACTGCGCTGCGTTGCGAGGGACAGAACTATAGCCGACCGGCGGCGTCCGCGCAAGGGTAAAATGTCAGGTTTCGCAAATCGGTTTCGCTGCTGTCATGACTATCCTGCTTTCCACCCTCAACGCGCGCTACACCCACGCCTCGCTCGGGCTGCGCTACCTGCTCGCCAATATGGGAGAGTTGCAGGCGCAGACGCGCATCCAGGAATTCGTGATCGGCGCGAAGACGACCGAGATGGTGGAGCGCATTCTGGCGGCGCAGCCGAAGATCGTCGGTTTCGGCGTCTATATATGGAACATCGAAGAGACCTGCCGCCTCGTTGCGACGCTGAAGCGCGTGGCGCCACACCTGGTCATTGTTCTCGGTGGACCGGAAGTCTCTTATGAGACCGGCGAACAGGAAATCGCGCGCCTGGCCGACTACGTCGTTACCGGCTGGGGCGACGTGACCTTCCCTAAATTGTGCGGCGAAATCCTGAACGGCCCGAAGCCCTTGATGAAGGTGCACGCAGGCGTGCAGCCGCCCATGGCGGAGATCAAGCTGCCATATTCGATCTACTCGGATGAAGACATCGCGCACCGCACCTTATATGTAGAAGCCTCGCGCGGCTGTCCGTTCAAGTGCGAGTTCTGCCTGTCGTCGCTGGACAAGACCGCGTGGCCATTCAATATCGAGACATTCCTGGCAGAGATGGAGGCGCTGCACGCCCGCGGCGCCCGCACCTTCAAGTTCGTAGACCGCACCTTCAACCTGAATATCAAGACCAGCCTGAAGATCATGCAGTTCTTCCTGGATAAGCTGGCCGCCGCGCCAGACGATCCCGTATATGCCCACTTCGAGCTGGTGCCGGATCATTTGCCGGATGCGCTGAAGGAAGGCATCGCGAAGTTCCCACCCGGGACGCTGCAATTCGAAATCGGCATCCAAAGTTTCAACCCTGTGGTGCAGGCGAACATCTCGCGCAAGCAGGACAACGCAAAGGCCGCCGACAATATCCGCTGGCTTTGCGAGCATTCGGACGTGCACATGCACGTCGACCTGATTGCCGGCCTGCCGGGCGAAACCGTCGAGAGCTTCGCGGAAGGCTTCGACAAGCTGTGGGCCTTGGGCCCGCATGAAATCCAGTTCGGCATCCTCAAACGGCTGCGCGGCACGCCGATCATCCGCCATACGCAGGAATTCGGGATGGTGTACGACCCCTACCCGCCATATACGATCCTGGCCAACCGCGATATTGATTTTTCGACCATGCAGCGCCTGGTGCGGTTCGCGCGCTACTGGGATCTTGTAGCGAATTCGGGACGCTTCACGCATGCCGTGCCTGTGCTGCTGGGTGACACTCCGTTTAAATCGTTTATGGCGTTTTCTGATTGGCTTTATGCCAACACGGACGCGACGCACAGGATTGCGCTGGACCGGCTGGCAGTGATGGTCGGGCGCTGGCTTGGGGTTGCCGGCATGGACGCCGCAGCGGTAGCTGAACTGCTGGCACGCGACGGACACGGGGTGAAACAGAAGTCGACGGCGCCTGCAAGCGCTGCGCCGGCACGGCAGGTGCGGCACCTGGCAGCGTGACCCGCGCTGAGTGGCGCGACAGGCGAAACTCTTTTACACTGGTGGCATGCCTATTGCTCAAGAGCCAACGTTATCTATCAGCCCAGACGGGCGCACGGTTTCAGCCGGGGGAACCTGGCAAGTCAGTGCACTCGCCAGCAAGCGGGTAATGAAGGCGATATCCGGCTGCCTGGATCATGTGAAAGACATCCACGCAGTCGAGTGGGACTTGAGCGGTGTTGAAATGCTGGACCACGTCGGCGCGCAACTGCTGTGGAGCGCCTGGGACTACAAACGCCCGGCCAAGCTGAAGCTGGTCAACGGCCAGGAAGAAATCTTCAAGCGCATCGAGACCGCCGGCAAGCTGGAAATGCCGCGCCCGCGCAAGGAGCGCTTCGGCTGGGTGACCACGCTGGGCTTTGGCGTCCTGCACTTCCTCGAACATATGCGGGGCTTCGTGCAGCTGATTGGCTCGGTGGTGCAGGACGTGGGGCGCTTTGCCACGCAACCGATGCGCGGGCCATGGCGCGAAATTTCGGCCAATATTTTCCACGCCGGTTTCCAGGCGCTGGGCATTACCGCGCTGGTCGGCTTCCTGATCGGCGTGGTGCTGTCTTACCTGTCGGCGCAGCAGCTCCGTAATTTTGGCGGCGACATTTACCTGGTCAACCTGCTCGGCATGTCGATCGTGCGCGAACTGGGCCCATTGATGGCGGCGATCCTGGTGGCGGGCCGCTCCGGATCAGCCATCACGGCGCAACTGGGCGTGATGCGCGTGACGGAAGAACTGGATGCGATGCTCGTCATGGGCATTTCGCACGGCTACCGCCTGATCATGCCCAAAGTGCTTGCGCTGGCGATCTCCATGCCGCTGCTGGTGATCTGGACCGACGCGGCGGCGCTCATCGGCGGCATGATTGCCGCGAAAGTGGAGCTGAACCTGTCGATCCGCTACTTCATCATGAAGCTGCCGCAGGTCGTGCCGCTGGCGAACTATTACATCGGCCTGTTCAAGGGTGCGGTGTTCGGCATGCTGATTGCGATGGTGTCCTGCCACTTTGGCCTGCGCATCGAGCCAAATACGGAAAGCCTTGGCCGCGGCACCACCACTTCGGTGGTCACGGCGATTACGGTGGTCATCCTGGCGAACGCGGTATTTGCGATCGTCTTCAATGGAGTGGGTTACTGATGAACGACCTGCCACAACAAGAAGAGGAAAACTGCGGCTGCCCCGAGAGCGAGAGCAAGCTGACGCTCGATGGCAGCGTGCCTGCGGTGGAGATCACCAACCTGCAGACCAAATTCGGCCGCACGGTCATCCACAATGACCTGAACCTGACCATCGAGAATGGCGAAATCCTGTCGATCGTGGGCGGATCAGGCACCGGCAAGACCGTGCTGCTGCGGCAGATGCTGGGACTGGAACGCCCAACCAGGGGTTGCGTGCGCGTCTTCGGCGAGGACATCACGGTCGCGTCCCAGGGCCACCTGCAGGAACTGCGCAACCACTGGGGCATGCTGTTCCAGCAGGGCGCGCTGTACTCCGCCTTGACGGTGTTCGAGAACGTGGCGCAGCCGATGATGGAACTCGGCACCCTGCCCCCCCACCTGATCCGCGATGCGGTGCTGCTGAAAATGAATATGGTGGGCCTGGGGCCGGAACATGCGAACAAGATGCCGAGCGACCTTTCGGGCGGCATGATCAAGCGCGTGGCGCTGGCGCGCGCCCTGGCGCTGGAGCCGAAGCTGCTGTTCCTGGACGAGCCTACCGCCGGCCTGGACCCGGACCTGTCGGAGAGCTTCGTGTCGCTGATCAAGTCCCTGCACCGCGAGCTGCGCCTGACCGTGGTGATGGTGACGCACGACCTGGATACGCTGTTCGCGCTGTCCACGCGCATTGCGGTGCTGGCGGAAAAACATGTGTTGGCGATCGGGCCGACCCGCGAGGTGATCAAGACCGATCACCCGTTTATCAAGGAATTCTTCCTGGGCGACCGCGGCAAGCGCGCGCTGGAGGCCCTGGAATAAGGAGCAAGGCATGGAAAACAGATCACACGCTTTGATGACAGGTATCTTCACGATCTCGCTGCTGATTGCGGCGATCCTGTTCGGCATCTGGTTCAATCGCGACCGGGTAAAGTATGACCCTTACCTGATTGCGACCACGCAGTCGGTGCCCGGCCTGAACCCGCAGGCGGCGGTGCGCTATCGCGGGCTCGAAATCGGCAAGGTGGACGACATCGATTTCGACCCCAAGCTGGCCGGCCAGATCCTGATCCACCTGAGCATCGACCCGGCAACGCCGATTACCAAGACCACGTATGCGACGCTGGGCTACCAGGGCGTGACCGGCATTGCCTATATCCAGCTGGACGACGAATCTGTCGGCTCTCCGGCGCTGGCGACCAGCAAGCAGAACCCGAGCCACATCCCGCTGCAGCCAGGCCTGTTCGACCAGCTTGAAAAGCGCGGCACGGCAATCCTGGAAAAGGCGGAAGAAGTAGGCAAAAAACTGGATACCCTGCTCAGCCCAGATAACCAGAAGACGATGCTGGCCGCCTTCAGCGACGTGAGCGAGGCAGCCAACTCTTACAAGGACCTGGCAGCGAAGCTGGATCCGGCCGTGCAGAAGATCCCTGCGCTGGTGGAGCACGGCGACCGCGCCTTGCAGTCGGTGGATACGCTGGCCAATGAGGCGAGCAAGGTGGCGCGCACGCTGCAGGGGCCGGACGGCGCCGTGCAGCGCATTACCGCCTCCGTCGATCGCGCGACGACTTCCGTCGAGGCGGTGGCCAGCGGGGTTGAACTGGAAACCCTGCCGGGCGTGACCGGGCTGGCCGACGAGACCAAGTCTTCCATGCGCGCCATTCGCCGCACCATGAATAATATTAGCGATCGCCCATCGAGTATCCTGTTCGGCGCGCCCGGCACGCCGCCGGGACCGGGCGAACCTGGCTTTGACCCGACGGGAAAATAAAGGCAAACAAGGACCAGCAATGAAGAAAAACAAACTCCTGATCGCCGTTGCAGCTGCCGCCGCGCTGGCTGGCTGCGCCAGCAAGGGCCCGCAGCCGACCTCCTACGACTTCGGGCCGATGGGCGCACCGTTGCCGGCAGCCAGCCTGGCATCCGCCACCGCAGGCAGCAGCGGCATCGACGGCACCAATGGCACCAATGGCAGCAATGGCGCCGCCGGCCCGGCAGCTGGAATTCCGGCCCTGGTCGTATCGGACGTGAGCGGGCCGGCTTCGCTCGACACGCAGCGCATGTTCTACCGCCTGATGTATGCCGACGCCCGCCAGTCGCGCCCTTATGCCTACAACAACTGGTCGGTGACGCCGCTGCAGCTGCTGTCGCAGCGCCTGAAAGCCCGCATCGCACAAGCCGGCGTCAAGGTCGTGTCGACCACCGACGCGGCCGGCGGCCTGCCCCTGCTGCGCCTCGAGGCAGACGAGTTCTCGCAGAACTTCGACAGCGCCACCCGGAGCAGCGCCAGCATCACCCTGCGCGCCTCGGTATTCCGCAACCACAAGCTGGTCGACCAGCGCACCTTCAGCCGCACTGCGCAGGCCCCGAGCGCCGACGCGGCAGGCGGCGCCAGCGCACTGGCCGAAAGCACCGACGGCATCGCAGCCGACATCCTGGCCTGGCTGGCAAGCATGCCCAAGTAAACCATGAGCGAAGAAGCGCCCGCCCCAGCCCCCGCGCCGACGCCTGCGCCGGCCCCCAAGCCGCCGCTGCGTACCGGCTCACCGGTGGCACGCGCCACCCTGCTTGCCTATGCGGTGCTGATCGTGTATGCGAGCTGGTTCCCCTTCTCCGGCTGGCAGAACCAGGGGCTGTCGCCGCTGATCTTCCTTGAGTGGACGTCGCTGCCGCGCTACTGGACGGGCTTTGATGCCGGCATCAACGTAATCGGCTACGTCCCTTTCGGCATGCTGCTGGTCTATGCGATGCGGCCCAGGATCACCGGCTTCTGGGCCTTCCTGCTGGCCAGCATTGCCGGCATGCTGGTCTCCGGCACGATGGAAGCGGTGCAGACCTACCTGCCGACCCGCGTTTCCTCCAACCTGGACTTCTACACCAACAGCGCGGGTTCGATCATCGGCGCCTTCATCGGCGCGCTGACCGCGCACAAGCTGATGGACACCAGCAATGCCTACAAGCTGCGCCAGCGCTGGTTCGCCCAGCACGCCAGCCAGGGCCTGGTGCTGGTGGCGCTATGGCCGCTGACCCAGATCTACCCGCAGGGCTTCCTGTTCGGCCTGGGCCAGCTGCTGCCGATCCTGTCCGAGTGGCTCAGCGAATTGCTGGACATGGAGATCGACCTGGCTGCCATGGTGCGGCCGGACGTGACGCTGACGGTGGAGCAGTACTGGCTGTCCGAGACCATCGTTACCGCCTGCGGCATGGTGGGCGCCGCCCTGACCCTGCTGTGCATCCTGCGCAAGCCGGCCCCGCGCGCGCCGCTGGTGGCCCTGCTGGTGGTCGCCGCCGTGCTGGTGAAATCACTCTCGACCGCGCTGCAGCTCGGCCCCGACTCGGCCTTCGTATGGGTCACGCCGGGCGCGCAGGGCGGCTTCCTGATCGGCGTGATCATGCTGGGCGGGCTGATTTTCGCGCCCCACGTGGCGCAGCGCCGGCTGGCGGTGGCGACGCTGCTGCTCAGCCTCCTGATCGTCAATACGACCCCGACCAATCCCTACTTCAGCGAAACGCTGCAGACCTGGGTGCGGGCGAAATTCCTCAACTTCTACGGCGCGGCCCAGTTCCTGTCGCTGGCGTGGCCATTGGCAGCCCTCTGGTACCTTTGCCTCCCATCGCACAAGCTGAACAAGGAAACCCGGGAAACCCCGGTAAAATAAGCGCCTGCATTAAGAAAGGCTTCAGATGAGCGACAACCAATACTACAAGCATCACGTGTTCTTCTGTACGAACCACCGTGATGACGGCCGCGAAAGTTGCGGCCCGCGCGGCGCCGAAGCCGCACAAAAGCACGCCAAGAAACGCTGCAAGGAACTCAACCTGAACGGCGAAGGCAAGGTGCGCATCAATTCCGCCGGTTGCCTGGACCGCTGCGAACACGGCCCGGTCGCCGTGGTCTACCCCGAAGGCACCTGGTACACCTACGTTGACACTGCCGACATCGACGAAATCGTCGACAGCCACCTGGTCAACGGCAAAGAAGTAGAGCGCCTGAAAATCAAATGATGAACAAGAATTCCGAGAAGTTTTCGCTGCAGGGCGGCGCCGGCCTGATGGAAGGCCTGATCGACATGCCGGCAGGCACACCGAAAGGCATCGCCCTGGTGGCCCACCCGCACCCGCTGTACGGCGGCACCATGGAAAACAAGGTGGCACAGACCCTGGCGCGCACCTTCGTGGCGCTGGGCTATGTGGCCGCACGCATCAACTTCCGCGGCGTAGGCGCCTCTGAAGGCGTGCATGACCACGGCCACGGCGAAACCGACGACATGATGATCCTGTACCAGCACATGGTGCAGCGCTTTCCCGGCCTGCCGGTGTCGCTGTCGGGCTTCTCGTTCGGCACTTTCGTGCAATCGCACCTGGCGCAGCGCCTGGCCGCTGCCGGCACCCCGGCGGAACGCCTGGTGCTGGTCGGCACCGCCGCTGCCAAATGGCAGATTGCCGACGTACCGGCAGACACCATCCTGATCCACGGCGAGAACGATGAAACCATCCCGTTGATCGACGTGCTGGATTACGCACGCCCGCAGGACATTCCTGTGATCGTGATTCCCGGCGCCGACCATTTCTTCCACCGCAAGCTCGGTCACATCAAGAACTGGGTGATCGCCTTGTGGGGATCGAAAGCACAATGATTTCCCCCGCAACCCCTACTCGTAAGAACAAGCACCAATGAAAAAGATCATCGCTGCACTGGCAACCAGTGTGCTGCTCATGACTTCCGCGGTGGCGCAAACGCTGCCGCCGCCGACCATCGCCGCCAAATCCTGGCTGCTGCTGGATTCTTCCAGCGGCCAGGTGATCGCCGCCCAGGACCCCGATTCGCGCGTGGAACCGGCGTCCCTGACCAAGATCATGACCGCCTACCTGACCTTCCAGGCCCTCAAGGACAAGAAGCTGACCCTGGACCAGAAGGTGAACGTGTCGGTCAAGGCTTGGAAAGTGGACTCCAGCTCGTCGAAGATGTTCATCGACCCGGCCACCCCGGTCTCGATCAACGACCTGCTGTACGGCCTGATGGTCCAATCCGGCAATGACGCCGCCGTGGCACTGGCGGAAGCCGTAGCCGGCGACGAATCGACCTTCGTCACCCTGATGAACCGTGAAGCGCAGCGCATGGGCATGGCCAATTCCCACTTCGCCAACGCGCACGGCCTGCCGTCGCCGGAGAACTACACCACCGCGCGCGACCTGTCCGTATTGGCGCGCCACGTGATCCAGGATTACCCTGAGTTCTACAAGATCGATTCGGTGAAGAGCTTCACCTACAACAAGATCACCCAGCAGAACCGCAACCGCCTGCTGTGGCTCGACCCGACCGTCGACGGCATGAAGACCGGCCATACCGAATCGGCCGGCTACTGCATGGTGGCTTCGGCCAAGCGCCCGGCCGGCAACCTGGAGCGCCGCCTGATCTCGGTGGTGATGGGCACCAATTCCGACGGTACCCGTACCGCGGAAAGCCAGAAGCTGCTGAACTGGGGCTTCCAGAACTTCGACACCGTGAAGCTGTATTCCAAGGGCCAGGCCGTCTATACCCCGGAAATCTGGAAAGGTTCGCAGGCGACCGTGAAGATCGGCTTCACCAACGACGTGCTGGTGACCGTGCCGAAAGGCGTAGCAGCCAAGATGAAGCCCCTGCTGGAACGCAAGGACCCGTTGGTGGCGCCTATCGCGGCCAATACCCGCGTCGGCACGCTGAAGATGATGGTGGATGGCAAACCGCTGCTGGAACTGCCGGTAGTGGCGCTGGAAACGGTTGACCAGGCTTCGATCTTCGGCCGCGCATGGGATTCCGTGCGCCTGTGGATGAAGTAATGGCGAAACTGGGCCTTTCCCGCATCGTCGCGGGCATGTGGCGCATGACCGAATGGGACATGACGCCGCAGCAGCGGCTGTCCTTCATCGAGCAGTGCATCGCGCTGGGCGTGACTTCCTTCGACCATGCCGACATTTACGGCGGCTATGGCGTGGAAGGCCTGTTCGGCGAAGCGCTGGCGTTGAAGCCTGCGCTGCGCGAGCAGATACAGATTGTGAGCAAGTGCGGCATCAAGCTGGTTTCCGGCCGCCGGCCGACGCATACCATCCAGCATTACGACACCAGCTCCGCGCATATCGTGGCGTCGGTGGAGAATTCGCTGAAGGAGCTGCGCACGGATTACCTGGATTTGCTGCTGATTCATCGTCCTGATCCCTTGATGGACTTCGATGAGGTGGCAAATACGTTCCAGCGCTTGCGGTCTGAGGGGAAGGTGCGGGAGTTCGGGGTGTCGAACTTTTCGCGGCATCAGTTCGAGACGCTGAACAAGCGGGTGCCGCTGGCGACCAACCAGGTGGAGTTTTCTCCGCTGCACCTGGAGCCGATGTTTGATGAGACTTTCGATGGGCTGCAGGACCTGGGCGTGCAGCCGATGATCTGGTCGCCTTTGGGCGGCGGACGCTTGTTCACCGCTGGCGACGAGCAGGGCGAGCGGCTGCGCTTGAAGATCAAGGAAGTGGCGGATGAATTGAATCGTCCGTTTGCGAGCGTGGTGTTTGCGTGGATTATGCAGCTGCCTTGCAGGCCGGTGCCTTTGACTGGCTCCGGCCGCATTGAATCGATCCAGGTGGCGGTGGAGGCCACGCAGTTTTCTCTTAGCAGGCCGCAGTGGTTTGAGATCCTGCGCGCGGCGCGGGGGCATGAGGTGGCCTGAAAAACCGGTACCCCGGTGCCTGACCCGCAGGGTCAGGCACCGATACGCGGCTGCCGCTGGACAGGTGTCAGACCCTGCGGGTCTGACACCGAATTACCGGTTTTGGTCAGTCATCCGGAAAAACCTGCGGCGGCGCAATCCCACGCCATCCAGCACGCCAGGCCAGGTTCAGCCCCACGGTGAACGCAATGTACACCACAAAGAACAGCACAAAGTAATAAGCCCGCAGCCAGACCAGCAGCCCCACATTCACCGCCAGCAGCACCAGCGCCGCGGTGGACTTCTTCTGCTTCGAGCTAGGGAAGCGAATGGTCGACACCATCAGGCTGCCCACCACAAACAACAGGGCTACGACGAAATACCCCTCAAGGCTCGAATCCGGAAACTCCGGCCACGCCACCACCACCGACGCCACGCAAGCCGCGCCCGCGGTAATCGGCATCCCCACGAAGTACTTCGGATCGGTCCGCCCCACATTCACATTGAAGCGCGCCAGCCGCAGCGCACCGCAAGCCACGAAGAAGAACGCCGCAATCCCGCCAATCCGCAGCAGGGTCGGATCCGCCGGCCCCATTTGCACGAAGCCATAGCAGTACAACAGCACCGCAGGTGCGCAGCCAAAGTTCATCACGTCGGCAATCGAGTCGAGCTGCACGCCGAAGTCGGAACCGGTACCGGTGGCGCGCGCCACGAAGCCATCCAGCGCGTCGAAGATCCCGGCCAGCACCAGCAAAGCGGCGGCCAGGCGGTAGTCCTGCGCCAGCCCGAGGTGGGCGTTGTCGACGGAGATCACAATGCTGGCAAAGCCGCAGGCGATCGAGAGCAGCGTTACCGTGCTTGGTAAGGCAAATTTGGCGCGTTGGAGTCGCTGATGTCGTTGAGTATTCAAATTAAGGCAATGATGATCAAAAAAGAAAGGCTATTTTACCCTGCTCGAGGATTTACAAAAGAAACACATATTGCCTGAAATTGGCATAGAATCGCGCCATAAAGGAGTTCACTATGAATACCCTCATAAAGTGGCACCAGAAGCCGATAGCCCTGCTGGTCGCAGCCTTGCTTACAGCTTGCGGTGGCGGCGGCGGTGGCGACAGTTCCGCGCCGCCGGTACTGAACCCGCCGGTGACCAATCCGCCAACCACATCGTGCGTTGTTTCGCCGACCGGCCTGCCGGGCGCTACGGGCGATACGGCCATCGACGGCTTCAACTGGTTCAATTACCGCCGCGCCGACATTGGCCTGGATATGCTGTCGTGTAATGAATTCCTGAACAAGGCTGCCCTGGCGCACTCGAACTACCTGCGCCTGAATAACATCGTGTCGCACGACGAGGTGCCTGGCAACCCAGGCTTTACCGGTGCGACGTTGCCGGACCGCCTGGCCAGCGCAGGCTACATCCTGGGCGATAACAACTATGCCTATGGCGAAGTGATTTCCGCTGCCAGCGACCGCTCTGGCTTCTACCACGCGGAAGAATTGATCGCCGCGATCTATCACCGCTTCGTGATCTTCGAACCCCAGTTCCGCGAGATGGGTACTGGCGCCTCGACCTCGGGCAGCGGCTACACCTACTTCACCTCTGACATGGCGACCCACAACGGCTTTGGCGCCGGTCTGGGTAAAGGCAACACGGTTACCTATCCGAAGAATGGCCAGGTTTCTGTCCCGACCTCGTTCGACAGCGATACCGAATCGCCCGATCCGGTGCCGAACCTGAATCGTGTCGGCTACCCGGTCAGCATTCACTCGGATATCACCACCACCGATGGCATCAAGGTGACTGCGGCAAACTTTACCATCCGCCCGCGCGGAGGTTCGCCGCTCGCCACGCGCCTGTTGACGAACGCGACGGATTCGGAACACACGCGGAAACAGTCCGCCGCCATTGTTCCGCTGACAACGCTGCTGTCCAACACGACGTATGACGTCAGCTTCGTTGGCACGGTCGACGGCGTCGCCGTGACGAAAAACTGGTCATTTACGACAAAATAGAGTCCCGCCCCTAGCCCACATCAGGACAGAGTGCTAAATTCTGTCCTGATGAACAAGCTTCTTTCCAGCTCACCAATACGCCAGCGCCTCGACATCGAGGAGGGACTGGACCGCCTGATGGGCGAGCGTGCGCTGTATCTTCAAATCCTGCGCCGCTTCCTGCAGGACTATCGCGATTCCTGTGAACGTATCCAATCGCTGCTTGCGCAGCAGCTGGACGCCAAGGCGCAACTGGCAGCGCACTCCCTGAAAGGTTCCGCCGGCCTGATTGGCGCGCAGCTGGTGCACGACCAGGCGGTGCTGGTGGAAAACGCGATCGCCGACGGCGCCGACCCGGCCGCCCTGGTAGCGCAACTCGAGGTGCTGTTGCGCGAAACTTGCGGCAGCATCGACGATCTCTTACGCGAGCATGGCGACAAAGCCGCATCGAGCGAAACGCCCGCAGTCGATCCCGCGCAATTGCGCGCACTGATCGAAGAACTGGTGGGTCTGTTGCGTGAAGGTGATGGCGCGGCCATCGACCTGGTGGAGAAATCGGCGACGATCCTGGCAACTGCCCTGGGCGTGCCGACCTTCCAGATGATTGCGGCGGCTACGCATGCATTCGATTTCGAGACTGCGCTGGACGTGCTGGAGATGGAACTCTAGCCGCTTTCAACCTGAGAAGTGCGCCTCTTCATCGAAGGAATCCGCGCACTCCTTGCCGCAGAACCGGCGCACTGCATCCAAGGGTTTTTCGCAGTACCAGCAGGAGCCTTTGGGAGGCAGCGATTGGCGCACGCCGCTTGGACGCTCGGCCGTTGCGACACTTTGTGCGGGTGGGATTTCCTGTTGCGTCTCCACGATATTCCCCTTTACTGACAAGCCCTGGAACCAAGGTTACTGCTTTGCGCGGACAGGAGCATGACCTGCCTCAACAAAATAATAGCAGGATTAAATCAGTGGCATAGGGGACGCAACGTGCGCCAGCGCACCAAAAGAAACATAAATATTCCAATGGGATGCGCCGGCGCGATAGGACTTTGTTCCGTGACATCACAATGATGCGGAAGCCGCGAAGATGCCTTATCTTTGCATCCCGCTTTCACTGCAACTGCCAAACCCATGTCACGTTCCGAACGCCTGCTCAATCTCTTGCAAGTCCTGCGGCGCTACCGCCGCCCGGTCAGCGGCCAGGTCCTGGCCAATGAACTTGGCATCAGCATCCGCACCTTGTATCGCGATATCGCCAGCCTGCAGGCCCAAGGGGCCATGATTGAAGGCGAACCGCGTATCGGCTACGTCATGAAGCCCGGCTTTATGCTGCCGCCCTTGATGTTTGGCTCGGAAGAGCTGGATGCCCTGGTGCTGGGCATGCGCTGGGTCGCGGATCGTTGCGACCCGACGCTGGTCGAGGGAGCCATGAATGTGTTGGCCAAGGTTTCAGCCGTGTTGCCTGCAGAGTTGCGACGCGAGTTGGATGAGTCGGCGCTGCTGGTTGGCGCCCCATTGCGCAGGCCAGGCAACCCGCCGTCTCCCGACATGCTGCGCAATGCCGTGCGCTCCGAGCAGAAGCTGCTGATCACTTACGTGGATGGCAGCGGCATCCGGACGCAACGCGTGGTATGGCCTTTTGCCTTGGTCTATTTTGACCAGGCCAGGGTGCTGATGTGCTGGTGCGAGCTGAGAAACGGCTTCCGCAACTTCCGTGCAGACCGGATTCTGGCAACAGGGGAAACGCATGAACGCTATCCGAAGCGACGCGCCGCCCTGCTGCGCGAATGGCGCAAGGCGCATCGGGAAGCCGCCGAATCAATACTGCCAGAATCTGGCAGGATAGGAACTTAAACTGGGCCCTCTTTCAAATCAGGAGCTCAGAATGAAATTCGCATCGGTACGCGTGGTGACGCAGGATCTCGACAGCATGATCGCGTTTTACCAGCACCTTTCCGGCATCGCGGCAAACCGTCCCGCAGAGGGTTTTGCAGAAATCCACTTCAACGGGGCCGCGCTAGCCCTTTCTTCAGAACGGCTGATCGCCCTGTTCAATGCGGGAGCGGCAAAAGCGGCAGCCAATCAATCAGCGATCCTGGAGTTTGAAGTCAGCGACGTGGATGCAGTGTTCGAGCGGGTAGCCGGCAATGGCGTTGATGTCGTCATGCCGACAACGAGAATGCCGTGGGGGAACCGCTCCTTGCTGCTACGCGACCCTGACGGCAATCTCGTCAACATCTTCTCCCGTCCCGCCAATTAGCGGTGCTTCATTTGCCGATGCAGAAGCGGGAGAAGATCACGCCCAGCAGGTCGTCCGACGAGAACTCGCCGGTGATGGTGGAAAGCTGCACTTGCGCGAGACGCAGTTCTTCCGCGAACAGGTCCAGCGACTGGTCGGTTTGCGCCGCGTGCTGGCCGGCATAGTCGAGGTGGCGGGACGCGTTGCGCAAGGCGATCAGGTGGCGTTCGCGCGCGAGATAGAGCGACTCGCCGGTCTGCTGCCAGCCGGCGATGCGCAGCAATTCTGCGCGCAGCAGGTCGATGCCGGTCTTCTCGTTGGCGGAGAGGTAGATGTGCGTTGCATCGGCCATCTGGTCGACCGATGGCTTGTGGCCCG
Organism: Pseudoduganella sp. R-32; assembly: GCF_049913245.1. NCBI lineage: Bacteria > Pseudomonadati > Pseudomonadota > Betaproteobacteria > Burkholderiales > Oxalobacteraceae > Pseudoduganella > Pseudoduganella sp. R-32. The sequence goes on from NZ_CP183987.1 coordinate 6,865,227, forward strand.
ACAGGTCGATCTTGTTCCAGATGCGCAGCACCGGCACGCCTGGCGGGAAGTTCGCGACGATGGTTTCGTCATGGCGGGTCGGGCCGTGGTCGGCGTCCAGCAGGTGCAGGATGACGTCGGCCTTGCCCACTTCGCCCCAGGTGCGTTCGATGCCGATGCGCTCCACCACGTCCACCGTTTCATCGTGGCCGCGGATACCAGCGGTGTCGATGATGTTGAGCGGGATGCCTTCGATCTGGATGGTCTCGCTGACCTTGTCGCGCGTGGTGCCGGCGATCGGCGTGACGATGGCGACTTCGGCGCCGGCCAGTGCGTTCAGGAGTGAGGACTTGCCCACGTTCGGCTGGCCGACCAGCACCACGTTCAGGCCTTCACGCAGCAGCGCGCCTTGCGAGGCTTGCTTGAACACCTGGTCGAGGGCTTCGACGATGCCTTTCAGTTGGCCGCGTGCATCGGACTTTTCGAGGAAGTCGATTTCTTCTTCCGGGAAGTCGAGCGTGGCTTCCACCAGCATGCGCAGGTGGGTGACGCGTTCTACCAGGGCGTGGATGGTCTGCGAGAAGGCGCCGCTCAGGCTTGCGCTGGCGGATTTGGCGGCGGCTTCGGTGGAGGCGTCGATCAGGTCGGCGACGGCTTCGGCCTGGGCCAGGTCCAGCTTGTCGTTCAGGTAGGCGCGGCGGGTGAATTCGCCGGGTTCGGCCAGGCGCAGGCCTTGTTCGGCGCCGGCTTCCAGCACGCGCTGCAGCAGCATTTGCAGGACGATCGGGCCGCCGTGCCCTTGCAGTTCGATGACGTCTTCGCCGGTGTAGGAGTGCGGGGCTTTGAACCAGATTGCGATGCCTTGGTCGATCACGGTGCCGTCGGCTTGCGTGAAGGGGATGTAGGTGGCGTGGCGGGGCTTGAGGTCTGCGTCCTTGAACAGGGCTTTTGCCAGCGACTGCAGGTTCTTGCCGGATGCGCGCACGACGCCGATGCCGCCGCGGCCGGGGGCTGTGGCGATTGCTGCGATGGGGGAGGAGTCTAGGTTCATTTGGTGATTTTATTCTCTAAAACCGGTAAACCTGTGTCAGACCCGCAGGGTCTGACACTGTCTGCTCCACGGCCTGGGGTTTCGGCGGTTTACCGGTTAAAAAAAGCCCGCGTCTGGCGCGGGCTTTTCATTACTTACTTGGCGACGCCAACTTCAAGCTTTTTGGTAATCACCCACTGCTGCGCAATCGACAGCAGGTTGTTCACCACCCAGTACAGCACCAGGCCGGACGGGAAGAAGAAGAACATGACCGAGAAGGCAATCGGCATGAACATCATCATCTTCGCCTGCACCGGATCCGCAGGCTGCGGGTTCAGGCGGGTGGTGATGTACATCGAAATCGCGTACAGGATCGGCAGGATCGCCCATGGGTCGTGCTGGGTCAGGTCGGTGATCCACAGCGCCCATGGAGCGCCGCGCATTTCAACCGACGCGTTCAGCACCCAGTACAGGGCGATAAACACCGGCATCTGCACCAGGATCGGCAGGCAACCGCCGAGAGGATTGATCTTCTCGGTCTTGTACAGCTCCATCATGGCCTGGTTCATCTTCTGCGGATCGCCTTTGTAGCGCTCGCGGATGGCGGTCATCTTCGGCGTCACGGTCTTCATCTTCGCCATCGAGCGGAAGGAAGCGGCGGACAGCGGGAAGAACAGCAGCTTGATCGCCACGGTGAAGGCGATGATGGTCCAGCCCCAGTTGCCAACCACGGAGTGGATGGCAGCCATTGCCGCCCACATCGGGCGCGCCACGATGGCCAGCCAGCCGTAGTCCTTGACCAGGTCCAGGCCTTCGGTCACTTGCTTCAGGGTGTCGGTGTCTTGCGGGCCGGAGTACAGGCGGGCATTGTTGGTCACCGACGCGCCAGGCGCCAGGGTGCCCAGCGGCTGCACGACGCCGATGGAGTACAGGTTGTCGCCTTCTTTCTTGGTGAAGATAGTGCGCTCCAGCTTATCCTGCGGCACGAAAGCGGACACGAAGAAGTGCTGCGCAATAGCGACCCAGCCGTCCTTTGCCTCGGTCACGTGGCCAGGCTTGAACTTGGGATCTTCCGCCAGCGACTTGGCATCTTTCTCGATCTGCTTGAACTCGTACTTCTTATAGTGGCTCTCCGAGGTGTACATGGTCGGGGCGATGAACGATGGGTTCATGAAGCCCGACCCTTCCGGTGGCGTGCCGTCATGCTTCAGCTGCAGGTAGAGCTGAGGGCTCACCGGCGCGGCGCCGGTATTGGTGACGGTATGCTGCACGTCCACTACGTAGTCGCCCTTCTTGAAGGTGAAGGTCTTGACCAGCTTGACACCGCCCTGCTCCGCTTCCAGCACCAGTTTGACCTGGTTGGCGTCGTTCAGCACGCGCGCGCCCGGCTGGGCCACGAATGGAGTCTGGTGGTTAGGCAGGTTAGGCGCGTTCACCAGGCCGGTTTCGCCCAGGTAGATATGCTTGCCGTTCTCGCTGAACAGCACTTCGGTGTTGTTGCCACCCTTAGGTTTGCAGAACTCGAACAGGCCCCAGCAGCCGCCCAGCCAGCCCGGATCGGCGCTGCCCTTGTGCTTCAGCAGTTCCAGGCGCTTGATGGTGCCGCCCAGGGTGTCGATATCGACGCGCATCACGTCGGTGGTGATGGTCACCACTTCGGTCTTGATCGGAGCAGCAACCGCAGTGCCATTCACCGCAGCAGCAGCGCCGGCGGCAGCGGCAGCAGAAGCAGGCGTGCCCGCGGCAGTCGCGGAGGCCGAAGCTACGGCGGCTGGCTTGGCAGGAGCCGGAGCAAACATGGACGGCTTGCCGGTCGAGATCATCCAGTTATTCCACAGGATAACCAGCGAGACCGCGAAGACGATCCACAGGATTGAGCGTTTATTGATATCCATTCGGTTCTTCAGGAGTGGTTGAAGTGCTTGGGCGGCACGGGATCGACCCCGCCCGCGTTCCAGGGATGGCAGCGGCAAACCCGGCGAAACGCCAGGTAACTGCCATGAGCCGCACCATGCTCGCGCACAGCTTCGAGCGCATAGTTGGAGCAGCTAGGGTAAAAACGGCAACTCGGTGCACCCATCAGCGGACGGATGACCCATTGGTAAAAGCGCAGCAGGATGGTCAGCAGCGTTTTCATTTTGCCGGCCTGGCCTTGTTGGCAGATGCAAAGAGGCGCGTCAGTTCCTGGCGCAGTTCGGCCTTCAGCTTGGCCGTGGTGGCCGGACCGTCCTTGCTATTGACGGGGCGCGACAGGCGCACCACGCAATCAATGGAAGGCAGGCTGGACACGCGGAACAGTTCGCGCGTGACGCGCTTGATGGTGTTGCGGGTAACCGCGCGCGGTGCAAAGCGTTTGGCAACGACAATGCCCAGCCGCGCATTCGGCAGCTGGTTCTGGCGGGTATAGAGCACGAAGTGCGCGCTCTTCTGCGTTGGCCGCAAACTAAAAACGGATGAAAATTCATCCGTTTTTATGATGCGCCGAGCGCGAGCGAAGTCGTGTCTGCCTTCGCCTGTCGAGCTGTTAGGACAGCTTTCCACGCGATCAGCTAACAAGCGTGCTTAAACTACAGCCAGACGCTTGCGGCCTTTTGCACGACGTGCGTTCAGGACTTGACGGCCACCACGGGTAGCCATACGGGCGCGGAAGCCGTGGGTGCGCTTGCGACGCACAACGGAAGGTTGGTAAGTACGTTTCATGTTGGTCTCGCTTAAAAATACAAAATCGGGACGGGAAAGGTGTCCCTAAAAATGTTGGTGCCAATGACATTTCGCGCACTGCGCCAATCTCACTGCCCGCTAAATCCGCGCATCGTATCTGAAAAATTACGGACTACGGGCGGGGAACCCAGAATTATCAGGATTTTTCGGTTTACTGTCAACCACTTAAACCGGTAAACCAGTGTCAGACCCGCAGGGTCTGACACTGCCTGCGGCAGCCGCGGATCGGTGCCTGACCCTGCGGGTCAGGCACCGGTTTACCGGTTTGAATAAGTTTGGTTGCGAAAAACCCAACCCCAGCACGCTTGTGCAAAATTTCTGGTTAACCTGTGGATAACTTCCGACTTAGCGGCTAGAATAGCGCGTTACGTGTGGCGATTACGAACGCCCTCCCACACTTTTTGCATATAGATAGATTC